>NZ_CP040336.1:0-485000 GCF_009739945.1 Bacillus luti
GTAGATTTGTTCTTTGCAATTACGGAAAATTTCAAAGAAAATATAATGAAACTTGGTGTACCAGAAGAGAAAATTTGTACAGTTTATAACGGAATCGAGTATGATAACACTCCAGCAAAGCCTTATGATAAGAGTGAATTTGGCATCGGCGAAGGAGTATTTACGGCCATTCAAGTGGCACGTCTTCATCCCGTTAAAGGTCATAATATTTTATTTGAAGCGTTACAAAAAACTGAAATTCCAAATATAAAGGTGCTTCTGCTTGGTGATGGACCTATAGAAGCAGAATTAAAAGAGATGGTGAAACAAAAAGGCTTAGAGGATAAGGTGATTTTTCTAGGTTTTCGTACAGATTCAAAAGAATTATATGCATCTGCACACATTAATTTGTTAACCTCTTATAGTGAAAGTTTCCCTCTTGTTTTATTAGAGGCGGCGAATCAACGCTTAACATCTATTGCAACAAATGTAGGTGACATGAGCAAGTTAATAGTCGATGATACGTATGGATGGATTGTACCAATTGGTGATGTAGATTCGTTAGCAAGTGCATTAGAAAGTGCTTATGAAAAATGGTTGAATAATGAATTAGAAGCGATGGGAAATCGTTTGTATAATCACGCATCTACTCATTTCTCACTAAAGAATCTGTATGAAGATACTCGTAATGCATATAAAAAACTTTTATTGAAATAGAGAGGATAGTTAATTATGGAAGTACAAAAGGTTGATATTCTAGGTGTCCCTTTCTCCACAATGACAATGGATGAAACAATCCAATATTTAAAGAAACAGCTAGAAGTGGAGCAAGCTCATACTTTTCAAGTAGTAACAGCAAATCCTGAAATTGTTATGTGCGCAAAAAAGGATGAAAAGTTCCATAAAACGTTATTAAATACAGATTTAATTACACCTGATGGTATTGGAGTTGTAAAAGCAAGTGGTATGCTGGGTACACCTTTAAAAGAACGTGTAGCAGGTTTTGATTTAATGTGTAATTTATTTGCGAAGTTATCAGAAGAGAATAAACCAGTATCAGTTTTCTTATTAGGTGCAAAACCACATGTTGTACAAGCTGCAGCAGATCATTTAACGAAGACGTATTCAGCGGTATCTATTGTGGGTACACAAGATGGATATTTTAAACAAGAAGAAGAAGAGAATATTGTTTCTCGTATTCAAGAGGCAAAACCAGACCTATTGCTTGTTGCACTTGGTTTCCCGAGACAAGAGAACTTCATCCAAACGAATAAGCACCGTTTAGAAACGAAAATGGCTGTTGGAGTAGGTGGAAGTTTAGACGTATGGGCTGGAGAGGTAACACGTGCCCCAAAATGGATTCAAGCTATTAACTTAGAATGGTTTTATAGATTATGTAGTAATCCAACACGTTGGCGCCGTCAATTAGTATTAGCGGAATTTCTAAAAGAAGTAATGCGTTCAAAAAAGTAGCGGAATATCGCTACTTTTTTTATTTGTTCATTTTTGATAAATATTTTATTTCTCGGGAATGATGAAGGAGAATTTTTTAAACGAAAGTATTTTACTTATACAATTCACACATGTAAAATGATGTGTAAAGACAGCTGTGTAAGGAGGACTTCTTGTGGGCAAGGTAAAAGAAATTTCGAAGCGAAAGCTACTTGGTATAGCGGGGCTTGGATGGTTATTTGATGCAATGGATGTTGGAATGCTTTCATTTGTAATGGTAGCGCTGCAAAAAGATTGGGGATTAACGAGTCAGGAAATGGGCTGGATAGGTAGTATTAACTCAATTGGTATGGCAGTAGGGGCACTTATATTTGGAATATTATCAGATAAAATAGGACGGAAATCAGTCTTTATTATTACATTATTACTATTTTCTATCGGCAGTGGTTTAACGGCTTTAACGACGACACTTGCGATGTTCCTCGTGTTACGATTTGTAATTGGTATGGGGCTTGGCGGAGAGTTGCCGGTTGCCTCTACACTAGTATCAGAGAGTGTTGAAGCACATGAACGAGGCAAAATTGTTGTGCTATTAGAAAGTTTTTGGGCAGGTGGCTGGCTAATTGCAGCACTTATCTCGTATTTTGTTATTCCGAAATATGGTTGGGAAGTTGCGATGGTATTGAGTGCGGTTCCAGCGCTATACGCTTTATATTTAAGATGGAATTTGCCGGATTCTCCAAGATTTCAAAAAGTTGAAAAAAGACCATCTGTTATTGAAAATATAAAATCAGTTTGGTCTGGAGAATATCGTAAAGCTACAATTATGCTATGGATTTTATGGTTTTGTGTTGTCTTTTCCTATTATGGAATGTTCCTTTGGTTACCTAGTGTAATGGTACTAAAAGGATTTAGTTTAATAAAGAGTTTCCAGTACGTTCTTATTATGACATTAGCTCAACTTCCAGGTTATTTTACTGCCGCTTGGTTTATTGAACGTCTTGGTCGTAAATTTGTTTTAGTTACGTATTTAATCGGTACAGCGTGCAGTGCTTACTTGTTTGGCGTTGCAGAGTCATTAACAGTTTTAATCGTGGCAGGTATGTTATTATCCTTCTTCAATTTAGGTGCTTGGGGTGCGTTATACGCTTATACACCTGAACAGTATCCAACAGTTATTCGTGGTACAGGTGCAGGGATGGCAGCGGCATTCGGTCGTATTGGTGGTATTCTTGGACCGCTACTAGTAGGATATTTAGTTGCTTCACAAGCTTCATTATCGTTAATATTTACGATTTTCTGCGGATCAATTTTAATTGGCGTTGTGGCTGTAATAGTACTTGGGCAAGAAACGAAGCAACGGGAATTGATATAAAGTGAAACTTTAATGAGTGGGGGGTCTTTCCCTACTCATTATTAGCCCGCACCAATCGGGATAAAAAAACAGAGGGAACCGCGATGGTTTCCTTTTTTCTGTTTTTTTAGATAAATAATGGTATAGTAAGAAAAAGGGATTATTTCTTATAAAAGCGAATGTATACAACAGGACATACGGACAAAAGAATTAGGTGGTTGAAGAAATGAAAATTTTACTGATTATGGAAAATGCAGAAGAACGAAAAATTTTAACTGAAAAATTTACTGAAAATATACGGAATGTAGAATGTTTTGAAGCAAAGACAGGAACAGAATCATTATTTCTGATGAAAAAACATACACCAGATTTTGTTTTTTTAAATTCAAAATTACTAGATGGTACTGGTTTTGAATATGCGGGTTTATTACGGGAGGTAAATTGCTATACAAAATTTATTTTTGTAGGCGAAGATCTAGAAGAGTCCATTGCAGCTTTTCGTTTCCAAGCATTGTATTATTTATTACGACCATTTCGTGAAGATGATTTGCAATTTCTTTTATATAGAATGGGTAAAGAGCAAGGAAAGCAAGCGAAGAGTTGTTTGCGAAAATTACCGATAGAAGGTCAAGAGGGTATTCGTTATATTTTCCCAGAAAATATTGTATATGTAAGTAAAAATAAAGAGAATAAGACAGTTTCAATTTATACAACAAATAATCAGTATATTTCAACATATACACTTCAAGAGTTAGAAAATAAACTAAATGTATATGATTTTTTACGTGTGCACAAAAGTTATTTAATTAATATGTCATATGTACAAGAACTGAAGCCTTATTATAATGGCACATATAATTTGTATTTAGATAGATATGATGAGCAACCGATTCCAGTAAGCCGTAATTATGTAAAACGCCTTCGAAATAAAATTGAATTATAGCAGGTAATGAGAGCATTTTAACATGATAAACTAAAAATCCTTCATGATAAGGAGGATTCAATTTAAATATTCAGAAAATTTAGTACAATTTCCACTAAGAAGTAGTATTGGGGGGATTGTATTTGAAGACATTGAAGTCGATTTTACTTTGGGGAGTTATTGCGGCAGTAGGAGCAGGTGCTTTTGGCGTAATAGCTTTATCACAAGGTGAAACTATTAATGCTGTATGGCTTTTAGTAGCAGCGGTATGTGTATATGCAGTTGCTTATCGTTTTTATAGTAGATTTATAGCGAGAAAAGTTTTTGGTCTAGATAACAATCGGCAAACGCCAGCCCATACATTAAATGATGGAAAAGACTATGTTCCAACAAATAAGTGGGTATTATTCGGGCATCACTTTGCAGCAATTGCTGGGGCGGGACCTTTAGTAGGACCGATTTTAGCGGCGCAAATGGGATATTTGCCAGGAACAATTTGGATTATTGTTGGGGTAGTTGTCGCAGGAGCCGTACAAGATTTTGTCATTTTATTTGCTTCAATGAGACGTAATGGTAAATCATTAGGAGAAATGATCAAAGATGAGATTGGTCCTGTTACAGGGCTTATTGCAATGATAGGTATCTTAGGAATCATGATTATTTTATTAGCGGTATTAGCATTAGTAGTAGTAAAGGCGCTTGTAGGAAGTCCTTGGGGAATGTTTACGATAGCAGCAACGATTCCTATCGCTATTTTAATGGGAGTGTACATGCGCTACATTAGGCCTGGCCGGGTTGGTGAAGGATCAGTAATCGGAATTATTCTACTTATACTGTCTCTTATTGGAGGACAGTATGTGGCAGAACATCCAACGCTTGCAAGTATGTTCACGTTTAGTGGTGAAACAATTGCTATTATGCTTATTGTATATGGATTTATCGCATCGGCATTACCAGTTTGGATGCTATTAGCACCACGTGATTATTTGAGTACATTTTTAAAAGTCGGAACAATTGTTGGATTAGCAATCGGTATTTTAATTGTAGCACCAGATTTACAAATGCCAGCAGTTTCGAAATTTATCGATGGAACAGGCCCTGTTTTCTCAGGTAATTTATTCCCATTCTTATTTATTACAATTGCCTGCGGTGCTGTGTCTGGATTCCATGCTCTCGTTTCATCAGGTACAACGCCAAAAATGATTGAACAAGAGGGACATGCACAGCCAATCGGTTATGGAGCAATGTTAATGGAATCGTTTGTAGCAGCGATGGCTATGATTGCTGCTTGTGTATTAACACCAGGCACTTATTTTGCGATTAATAGTCCGGCGGCACTTATCGGTACGGATGTATCGCAAGCAGCTCAAGTTATTTCTTCATGGGGATTTGCTATTACACCAAATGAATTAAAAGATCTTGCTGTAAACGTTGGAGAGCAAACCATTTTATCACGTACAGGTGGCGCACCAACGTTAGCGATAGGTATGGCATATATTTTCTCACAAGTAATAGGCGGAACAGCAATGATGGCATTTTGGTACCATTTTGCTATTCTATTTGAAGCACTATTTATTTTAACAACGATTGATGCAGGAACACGTGTAGGGCGATTTATGATCCAAGATATTTTAGGACATGTATATAAGCCATTTGCGAGAACAGATTCTACATTAGCGAATGTAATAGCTACAACGTTATGTGTATTAGGATGGGGCTATTTCTTATATCAAGGGGTAGTAGATCCTCTCGGTGGAATTAATACATTATGGCCACTTTTCGGTATTGCAAATCAAATGTTAGCAGGCATTGCATTGTTACTTGGAACGACAATTTTATTCAAAATGGGAAAAAAGGCATATGTTTGGGTGACGTTAATTCCAACTGTAGGATTGCTGATTGTAACGATGACGGCTGGCTATCAAAAGCTATTTCATGAAAATCCTAAAATAGGATTTTTATCTCACGCGAAAGTGTTTCAGGGGGCATTAGACGAGGGGAAGGTATTAGCCCCAGCTAAAAATGTCGCTCAAATGAAACAAATTATTTTTAATGATTATGTTGATGCAGCACTATGCGGGATTTTTATGATAGTTGTAATTGCTGTATTAATTTCGGCAATTCGAATTTGGATTCAAGTATTAAGAAATAAGCCGATGCCGTTAAAAGAGGCACCATATATTCCTAGAGATGAAAGTGAGTCGAGGAACTATGCTTAAAAGACTACGGCAAGTATGGGGGAAAAGGAAACAATTTATTAGCTTACTTGTTGGGGTACCAAGCTATGAAACGTATGTCGCTCATATGAAAAAGCATCATCCAGAAGAAGAGATTGTGTGTCAAAAGCAATTTTTTGCTGAGGCACAAGAGGCTAGATTTAACGCAAAAGGTGGAAAGATATCACGTTGTTGTTAATAAAAAAGGGCGAATTTTTCGTCCTTTTTTATTTTTTTGCTGTTCCACGTGAAACAGCAAAAAATAAATAAAAAGCTTTGGGAATTATAGACATTTCGTATACAATAAAATAAGGAAAAGGATAGACGGAAAAGTAGGGAGATTATTTTATGTTAAGAGATCTATTTGTAAACACAACAATTATTCTTTCCTTTATTTTTGTTGGAGGCCAGCTTTTAAGAGACAAGCCGTTAAAAGAAGGATTCTCTTTTTGGCAGAAATGTATAGTAGGTATTTTTACTGGAATATTAAGTGTACTGTTGATGCATTTTGGTGTACATATTGAAGATATTATGTTGGATTTACGTTATCTAGCTGTCATTTTGGCAATTATAATTGGGGGTCCGGTAGCTAGTAGTATAACGGTTGCAATTATTTTAATTACTCGATTATATTTTACTGAGTACTCTTTAGCTTCCGAATTGGCTTGCTATACTATCGTATTGATAGGAATTGGAATTATCTTTATTTGGCGGATGAAAGTTTCAATATTTATGAAGTGGATATGGTTTAATGTGTATAGTTTGTCTATTTTAATAGTACCAATTTATATTTTGTTTAATGATATATCTGTAGTAGCGTTATATTTAGTATGTAGTAGTGTTACAGCATATATCACATTTATAAGCGCAAATTACGTATTGCAATCCAATGAGTTATTTCAAACGATGAAGCAATATGCAACGATAGATGCTTTGACAGGACTTGGAAACGTAAGGCATTTTGATTTAGAAATGAATCGTCATATTGGTAATGAGCATATGAAAAATGATTCACTTTGTTTACTACTTATGGATATTGATCATTTTAAGTATGTAAATGATACGTATGGGCATCCTGCAGGAGATGAAGTGTTAAAACAAATAGCGTGTATTTTACGAGAAATTTCAACGTTTCCGGATTTGATTTTTCGAAAGGGCGGAGAGGAATTTGCACTTTTGATACCAAAGAAGGGATTAGCTTATGGAATTCATATGGGCGAACAAATTCGTACAGCTGTTGAGAAACATTCATTCCAATTGTTAAATGGAACAAAAATAAAAATTACAGTTTCCGTAGGAGTTTCAGAGTATAAGTCATCACCAAATCAATTTATTCAAGCAGCGGATGATGCATTATATTACTCGAAACGAAATGGTAGAAATAAGGTTAGCTCTGCGTCTTAAAGATAAGGTTATGAAAAAACACCCACAGAGGAAATGTATAAACTCTGTGGGTGTTTTCCTTTATATGTTAGACAAGTTCTTTTGATGCAACAAATTTACGGTATGCACCGTGATGAGTTGGGCCTACATATTCGTTAATTTTGAATGAATAACGAATAGCCGCTGTGATAAATTCTTTAGCAGTTTTTACTGCTTCTTTCACAGATTTTCCTTTTGCAAGTTCTGCTGTAATTGCAGCAGAATATGTACAACCTGCACCATGTGTATTTGTCGTATCAATCTTTTCTGATTCTAGAAGATCAAATGTTTCTCCATCGTATAGGACGTCGATTGCAGTTTCTGTACCAAGCTTGCTACCGCCTTTAATTAGGACATATTTCGCACCTAAAGCGTGGATTTTTTTCGCTGCTTCTTTCATGTCCTCAAGAGAATTAATTTTCACGCCACTTAATTGGTAAGCTTCAAATAAGTTTGGTGTTACAACTAATGCTTTTGGAACAAGAACGTCACGTAAGCAATCATTCGTTTCAGGATGTAATGCTTCATCTGCACCTTTACATACCATAACAGGATCGACTACTACATTTTTAAAATTATGTTTTTCGATTGTTTCTGCAACCATCTCAATAATTTCTACTGATCCAAGCATGCCCGTTTTTAAAGCATCTACGCCGACACCTTCAATTGTTGTTTCTAATTGTGGCTTTAATGTAGAAGCTGGGATTGGGAAAACGTTATGTGCCCAACCGTTATGTGGATCCATCGTTACGATTGTCGTAAGAGATGTCATTCCGTATACGCCAAGTTCTTGGAATGTTTTTAAATCTGCTTGTATACCAGCACCGCCACTTGTGTCAGAACCAGCGATTGTAAGTGCCTTGTTTAATGTCATTATGAAAGCCCCCTCAAGTGATATAATGAAAACTATGTTTTCACCATTATATCAATGTTACGAATAAGTACAAAGTGAAAAGTAGATGATTTACTTGAGAAGCAATTTAAAATCTTGTATGTGGGAGACTGAGTATGTTTCGAGATAATCGTACAAATGAATTAGTTATATTAAAAGAAATAGCAGAGACACTAAATACATCAAATGATACATATCATGTACTGCAAGCAGTACTAGAAAAATTGTTAAGTGTAACAGGTTTAACGACCGGATGGATTTTTCTTGCCGATGAAAATGGGAAATATACGAAGTTAATCGATTACCAGTTACCAGAGGCACTTACATACGAAAATAAGCGCCCGATGTGTGAAGGTGAGTGTTGGTGTTTACGTGGTTTTGTAGATGGAAAGTTAGAGAGAGCCGTTAATATTATTGAATGTAAAAGAATTAATAATGCAATTGAATATAATTGGGGAGATACAGAAGGAATTCTTCATCATGCTACGGTTCCTTTAAAGGCTGGAGGAGAAAAATTTGGTTTGTTGAATGTGGCAAGCCCAGGTAAAACGCATTTTTCAGAAGAGGAATTAGTATTGCTCCAATCAGTGGCCTTCCAAATTGGAACGGCTTTAAAGCGGGCAAAATTATATGAAAACGAAAAGCGAAGAGCACATTATTATGTGAAATTAGAACGTTTTATTCAAGCTTTAAGAACGATTCATCAATTTAATATATTGCCTGAAAAAGTTGTAAATCAATTAGGTGAAGTGTTTCAGTGGAACGAAGTAACATTCTTTATTCGAGAAGAGAAAGAATTATCATTGCGTGCATCTTATCGCCAAGAAGAATTGCAAGAGGATGTAAAAGAAGCAGCGAAAGAAGCGTTAGAAAAAGGTGAATCTATTTTATTAAAACGTCAAATCAGTCATACCGCCCCCTCTAATAGGACGGTTATTGCCACACCAATACAGATTCAAAGTCACATATTTGGGGTTGTATGTGTTAGTTCCAATAATGGTGAATTTGATGTGAATACGATAGATGTGCTTCAAGCCATAACGAATCATATTTCTTTCGTGATAGAGAATTTAAGGCTAAATGAGCAGAGACGCGAACTTGTACGGATGGAAGAAAGAAATCGTTTAGCAAGGGATTTACATGACTCTGTCTCACAAAAGCTATTTTCGTTAACCTTTATGACAAAAGGTGCTGAGGCAGTTTTAAAAGGTCAAAATGAGAAAGTAGATCACTCTTTGCACGAGATGCGTGAATTAGCGCAAGGTGCTTTAAAGGAAATGAGGACGTTAATCTGGCAGCTCCGTCCAGCAGGATTAGAGAAAGGTTTATTACCAGCTTTAAAACAGTATGGTGAAAGTTTTGGATTGAAAGTTAGGGAACAAGTTACAGGTGTTCGCGATTTACCACGTGTAGTAGAAGAAGCATTATGGCGTATTGGACAAGAAGCGTTAAACAATGTGAGTAAGCATGCAGGTGTAAAAGAAGCGACCATTTATTTTAAAGTGACTGAGAAAAATGTATCATTAGAAATAGTAGATCAAGGTAATGGATTTATAGAAAAGGATATAAAAGAGAAGAAATCACTTGGCATGACAACGATGCGTGAAAGAGTAGCGTTGATTGGTGGAACAATTAAAATTATAAGTGAAAATAAACGAACAAGTATACAAGTAAATGTACCATTATGATGTGAAAATGAGGGAAGTTTGTGAAAATAAAAGTATTGTTAGTTGATGATCATACAGTCGTTTTAAAAGGATTAGCATTTTTCTTAAGTACACAGGAAGATTTAGAGTTAGTTGGGGAAGCGAATAACGGGAAAGAGGCTTTAGTGAAAGTAGGAGAAGCAAATCCTGACGTTGTATTAATGGATTTATATATGCCTGAAATGGATGGCGTTGAGGCGACAGCCTGCATAAAAAAAGAATATCCAGATGTGAAAGTAATTGTATTAACGAGCTTTTCTGATCAAGCTCATGTGTTACCAGCATTAAAAGCGGGAGCCAGTGGGTATATTTTAAAGGATGTAGAACCAGATCAACTTGTTGAGGCGATCCGTAGTGCGTATAAAGGGAATATACAGCTACATCCAGATATAGCAAATGCGCTTCTTTCTCAAGCGTTACCGGTGGAAGAGAAAGAAGAGGAACACTTCAGTCATGTAGATGTATTAACAGCAAGAGAAAATGAAGTGTTACAACTATTGGCAAAAGGGATGAGTAATAAAGAAGTTGCTTCGGTTTTAGTCATTACAGAAAAAACGGTTAAAGCGCATGTGAGTAGTATTTTAAGCAAATTAAACTTATCTGATCGTACGCAAGCAGCGTTATATGCAGTGAGAAATGGAATTGTATAAGACGAAAGTCGTAAGACCTAGTTCGCCTTTAGAAGGTGGACTTTTTTTATGGAAAAATACGTCTATATGAGGACGAAATTGTCTTGGTATAAAGATAAAATATGTTTGTAAGCAACAAAACAACAATTACAAGGGATACCTTTTTTTGAAAGCATATATGACAACGTAAGAGTGAGTTTTAGGAGGAAAATATAATGACAACAGTTTTATTCGTAAAAGCAAACAACCGCCCAGCAGAACAAGCAGTTAGTGTGAAATTATACGAGGCATTTTTAGCAAACTATAAAGAAGCGCACCCAAATGATACAGTGGTAGAACTTGATTTATATAAAGAAGAATTACCATATGTAGGCGTAGATATGATTAATGGTACATTCAAATCTGGTAAAGGATTTGATTTAACAGAAGAAGAAGCAAAAGCAGTGGCAGTAGCTGATAAGTATTTAAATCAATTCCTAGAAGCTGATAAAGTTGTTTTCGGTTTCCCATTATGGAATTTAACAATTCCAGCAGTACTACACACATATATTGATTATTTAAACCGTGCTGGTAAAACATTTAAATATACACCAGAAGGTCCAGTTGGCCTAATTGGAGATAAGAAAATTGCATTATTAAATGCACGCGGCGGCGTATATTCTGAAGGTCCAGCAGCTGGAGTAGAAATGGCAGTTAAATATGTAGCAAGCATGATGGGCTTTTTCGGTGCAACAAACATGGAAACAATCGTTATTGAAGGACATAACCAGTTCCCAGACAAAGCAGAAGAAATTATTGCAGCAGGTCTTGAAGAAGCAGCTAAAGTAGCAAGTAAATTTTAATTGAAATTATAATCGTCACTCAAAGAAACAGCATTAACGTCTATGTTAATGCTGTTTTTTTTATTAATTTGTAGTTTCGTTACGCTTAGGAAGTGGAAATGCATTACCAATAGCTGCTGCACCGAGCATTGGTAATAGTAAATTAAGCGGGAAAAACATAAGTAATAGTAGTGTTATAGCTATTGGTTTTCTTAGCGCATAGCTCGAAATCGCTGTCGTTACAATGGCTACAGACGCGATTGGGTCTATAGGAAGAATGGAGGCAATCGCGTATCCAATACTTGACCCAGAAAATATAATTGGAAAAATATGTCCACCACGCCAACCTGTATTTAAACAAACGGCAGTAATGCATAATTTTAAAACTCCTGAAAGAAGTAATATCCAAAAAGATAAATGACTCCATTCAACGACTAGATCTTTTAATTGATGTTCCCCTGAAAATAATGTGTATGGGAGAAAAGTTCCCGCAATCCCTAATAAAACTCCACCTATAATTCCAAGTGTTAGTTTGTATTCACGGAAAGGATGGATAATTTTCTCTAATGTAAATTCTACTTTGAAATATAGGAAACCAACGATAGCACCGATGCAAGCAAGTGGAAGAAAGGCGATCCATTCATTGATTGAAAGAGATCCTTCCCCAAAATCAACAATAAAGGATCCACGATTATCGAGTTTACTAAGCAATAAATAAACGGAAAATCCAGCAAAAGTAGTAGTTACATATACAATTGCTTTTTTTCCTTTAGAAAACCCGGCAATTTCTTCTCCCTCATTTTCAGTTGGAGCTAAGTAACCGAATAATGGAGCGTTAAAAATGACACTTAAAGTAGCTCCAATTCCAACTTCTGTTAGTTCGCTCATTCCCTTTAAAGCAAATTTAAAGCGATCCCCTACCCATGTACAAAGTCCGCCGATAATCCCGACAAGTGCGGCCTCTGGGCCTAGGCTAGCTCCAAATATTAAAACAATAAGCGCAGTTAAAGTAGCCTGATGTACAAAACGGTATTCAATTCTACCAGTTTTTTTATATTCACCCATTACTTCTGGCATAAGACGTGGATATGTACCGAAGTATTTTTGTGATAAACCAACAAAAATACCACCGATTATTGTTACACAAAGAGTGTAATAAGGGGGAGAAGAGAAAACATTAGGTAAGTATCCCCAAATAAAGTGGATTCCGATATTGATCGTAACTAAAAATAACCAAACTGTAGCCCCTACTATAGAGCCTAAAAGAATGCCATATAGAGCGAGTATATAGTGCATGTCCTTTTTATCTGTCATGTTATACCTCCGTTATATAAGTTGTAATAGAGAAAGGGTTACACATGCTAGTGTGAAATGAATGGAATATAATATAGTATCTTTGTGTGAGGTTGGCTTATTCAACATATATGTTGGGATTTCGTTAGGGTTTGGGGCTTATAAATTAAACCACTTATTTAATTCTATATATTGATTGGGATTTTTTAAAGGTCTTTTTTGAATAAATATGGAATATACTTCTTTTGTTGCTTTATATAGAACTGCTGACATTTATTTTAGAACATTCAGAAAAACAGATTGACATTAGGAAATTATTGCTATAAAATCAACGGTAATTGCATAGTCTTATCAAGAAAAGGTGGAGGGACAGGCCCGATGAAACCTTGGCAACAGCCGTATAACGGAATTGTGCCAAATCCTGCAGGTAATAATCCTGAGAGATAAGAAAGAGTCTTTAGAGCGTGTTTTCAAACTGCTCCTTTCTTGTTTTCAGGAAGGGAGCAGTTTTTTATTTTGTATAAAAGAAAGGAGAATGAGAGATGGGAGAATCATGGGGAAAGGGAACAATTTGTGTGCAAGGTGGTTATACGCCAAAAAATGGTGAGCCACGCGTTTTGCCGCTTTATCAAAGTACAACGTATAAATACGATACATCGGATGATTTAGCAGCATTATTTAACTTAGAGGCAGAAGGCTATATTTATACACGTATTGGGAATCCCACACTCGCTGCATTTGAACAAAAGTTATCAGATTTAGAAGGTGGTGTAGGGGCTGTTGCGACAGCTTCTGGGCAAGCTGCTATTATGCTTGCAGTGTTAAATATTTGTAGTAGCGGGGATCATCTACTTTGTTCTTCGACAGTTTACGGAGGGACATTTAATTTATTTGGAGTAAGTTTGCGTAAGCTTGGCATTGATGTTACGTTCTTTAATCCGAATTTAACAGCAGATGAGATTGTGGCACTTGGTAACGATAAGACGAAACTTATCTACGCAGAATCATTAGGAAATCCAGCAATGAACGTTCTGAATTTCAAAGAATTTTCAGATGCAGCAAAAGAACTAGAGGTACCTTTTATCGTTGATAATACATTAGCGACTCCTTATTTGTGCCAAGCGTTCGAGCATGGAGCAAACATCATTGTTCATTCTACGACGAAGTATATCGATGGTCATGCAAGTTCTTTGGGCGGTATTGTCATTGATGGAGGGAACTTCGATTGGACAAATGGAAAATATCCTGAACTTGTTGAACCAGACCCAAGTTATCACGGCGTAAGTTATGTTCAAAATTTTGGTGCGGCAGCTTATATTGTGAAAGCACGCGTGCAGTTATTAAGAGATTACGGAAATTGTATGAGCCCATTCAATGCATATATTAGCAATATTGGCTTAGAAACACTGCACTTACGCATGGAGCGCCATAGTGAAAATGCTCTAGCAGTTGCTAAGTGGCTTGCTAATCATGAACGTATTGAATGGGTGAATTATCCGGGACTAGATAGTAATGAAAACTATTCATTAGCACAAAAATATTTGAAAAAAGGTGCTAGTGGTGTTTTAACTTTCGGTATTAAAGGTGGATTAGACGCGGCAAAAGAATTTATCGCGAATGTGAAACTAGCAACTCTCGTAACGCATGTAGCTGATGCACGAACTTGCGTTATACATCCTGCTAGTACGACGCATAGACAATTAAGTGCGGAAGATCAGCGTTTGGCCGGTGTCACATCGGATTTAATTCGTTTATCGGTTGGTATAGAAGATGTTTCTGATATTATTGCGGATTTAGAAGCAGCGCTAGTCGGAGGCAAAGAACATGCCGATCATAATTGATAAAGATTTACCAGCTCGCAAAGTATTGCAGAAGGAAAATATTTTTGTAATGACGAAGGAGCGAGCAGAAACACAAGATATCCGTGCTTTGAAAATTGCTATATTAAATTTAATGCCTACAAAGCAAGAAACAGAAGCGCAATTACTTCGTTTAATTGGCAACACACCGTTGCAATTAGATGTTCACTTACTTCATATGGAATCACATTTGTCACGTAATGTAGCACAGGAACATTTAACGAGTTTCTATAAAACATTCCGTGATATTGAGAATGAGAAATTTGATGGGCTTATTATTACAGGAGCACCAGTTGAAACTCTTTCTTTTGAAGAGGTAGATTATTGGGAAGAGCTTAAACGCATTATGGAGTATTCAAAAACGAATGTAACATCTACGCTTCATATTTGCTGGGGGGCACAAGCTGGTTTGTACCATCATTATGGCGTTCCAAAGTATCCTCTGAAGGAAAAAATGTTCGGTGTATTTGAACATGAAGTCCGTGAGCAACACGTGAAATTGTTACAAGGGTTTGATGAATTGTTTTTTGCTCCGCATTCTCGTCATACAGAGGTACGAGAGAGTGATATTAGAGAGGCGGCAGAATTAACATTATTAGCAAACTCTAAGGAAGCCGGTGTTCACCTTGTTATGGGGCAAGAAGGAAGGCAAGTGTTTGTGCTCGGGCATAGTGAATATAGCTGTGATACGTTAAAGCAAGAATACGAACGGGACCGCCAAAAAGGGTTAAATATTGATGTACCAAAAAATTATTTCAAACATAATAATCCAAATGAGAAACCGCTTGTTAGATGGAGGAGTCATGGGAATCTATTATTCTCTAATTGGTTAAATTATTACGTGTATCAAGAAACCCCTTATATATTGTAAAGATTGTGTAACACGTGGCACCGTTTTCTTTGTAAAGATTAACTTATATTTTTACGAATGTTCGAAATACATTGTTTTTCAGATTTTTAACTCATATAATTTCATCTAAACACAATTTTTGAGGGGTGGACAGTACTATGAAAGAAATTCAAGTGGGTTTATTAGGTCTTGGGACAGTTGGTAGTGGTGTAGTTCGTATTATTACAGATCATCAAGAGCGACTTATACATCAAGTAGGTTGTCCTGTAAAAGTAACGAAAGTGTTGGTACAAAACATTGAGAAAGAGAGGGATGTTGAGGTACCTTCTACTTTATTAACACAAGATGCAAATGAAATTTTAGATAATTCAAATATTGATGTGGTTATTGAAGTAATGGGTGGCATTGATGATGCAAAATCATATATTTTACAAGCTTTAAGAAGTGGGAAACATGTTGTAACTGCAAATAAAGATTTAATGGCATTACATGGGGCTGAATTATTAGCAACAGCAAAAGCGAATAAGGCTGATCTGTTTTATGAAGCTAGTGTAGCCGGAGGGATTCCGATTTTGCGAAGTATCGTAGAAGGACTTTCTTCAGATCTTATTACGAAAGTAATGGGAATTGTAAATGGAACAACAAATTTTATTTTGACGAAAATGTCAGACGAAGGGAGAGCATATAACGACGTGTTAAAAGAAGCCCAACAACTTGGATTTGCAGAAGCAGATCCAACATCAGACGTAGAAGGTTTAGATGCGGCAAGAAAAATGACGATTTTAGCTACTCTCGGTTTCTCTACAAATGTAGAGCTTGGAGACGTGAAGGTAAAAGGAATTACTTCTATTACAGAAGAAGACATTGAATATAGTAAGAGTTTAGGGTATACGATTAAATTAATCGGTCTTGCAAAGCGAGATGGTGAAAAACTTGAGGTTACAGTTGAACCAACGTTACTTCCAAATACACATCCTCTTGCGGCAGTACAAAACGAATATAACGCTGTGTATGTGTATGGTGAAGCAGTTGGGGAAACAATGTTTTATGGCCCAGGTGCAGGAAGCTTACCAACAGCAACAGCTGTTGTTTCCGATTTAGTAGCTGTAATGCAAAATATTAGATTAGGTGTAAATGGAAATAGTGCGGTATCGCCGCAGTATAAAAAGGTATTAAAAGAGCCAGATGAAATTGTTGTGAAGAAATTTTTAAGACTTCATGTAAAAGACGAAATTGGTGTATTTGCAAAAATTACATCATTGTTCTCTGAGCGTGGTGTTAGCTTTGAGAAAATTATTCAAATGCCGCTTGAAGAGAAAGGAAAAGCAGAAATTGTAATTGTAACGCATCGAGCTTCTCTTGCGGATTATGATTATATTCTACATACATTGCAAGGGTATGAAGAAATAGATTGTGTGAAGGCAAATTATCGGATTGAAGGGGATGCTAAGTAGTATCTTCTTATCATAAAAAAGAAAGAACCTATTAAGCAGCTTGCTTGATAGGTTCTTTTTTGTTTAAAATTTGCGTGCCGATTTGGATAAATGCTTGAATAATCCAACCTGTTGTAAAGGATAAGATGATTGTTCCAAAGTAGATTGGTCCATCTAACAAGAAGCTCAATGTTAAAAATAAAAAGGCTAATGAAATTTCTGTTTTTCTAAATGTCCATTTTTTCTTCTCAGCAACCGTTAAAACGAAAGCTTCTTGAGGTGCTGCGCAAAGATTTGTAGAGACGTAAAGACCAATCCCAGCTCCGACGAATAGATTTCCGCAAATAAGTGTTATATATTTTGGAAGAGAGCGGATAGCGTCCATAATAGTTGTAATGGAACCAATCCAATCAACAAAAAGAGAAATAAGAATCATCGTTACAATTGTTCCGATAGTAATTTGTTTTTTATTCCAAAAGAGTACGATAAGTGTAAATGCAAAATTAATCATGAAAATCCAAAAACCAATACTTATCCCGAAATTTTGATATAGTGCAATAAAGAAGGAATCATAAGGGCTAAGTCCAAAGGAAGTAATTGTTGTCATCATATTAATGCCGATGGAGAGAATGAGTAAACCGCCAATGAAAAATATATATTCTAATTTAAATCGAAGCATAGTTGTATATCCTTTCTAAATGTATTTGCTAGGAAAGGATATATTGTGGAAAGCTTACCAGGTCAAGTGAGAATTTTTGCGAGAAGAGGAGAATGAGATGACGAATATAAGAAAGATTGCTGAACTTGCTGGAGTATCCGTTTCAACTGTTTCACGTGTACTGAATAATCATCCATATGTGAATGAACAGAAACGAAAAGAAATTTTAGCAATTATAGAAGAATTAAATTATACGCAAAACGTGAATGCAATCCATTTAGTGAAAGGAAAAACGAATGTAATTGGAGTGCTATTACCACACGTAAATGATCAATATTATAGCGCTATTATTGAGGGGATATCAAAGGAAACCGCAAAGAAAAATTACAATATGATGCTTTGTCAGACGAACTATAGTGAGGAAAGAGAATTAGAAATTTTGAACATGTTAAAAATGAAGAAACTTGATGGAGTTATTATATGTTCGCGGGCGAATAGTAAGGAGAAGCTTGAAGAATATACGAAATTTGGTCCAATTGTAACATGTGAAGAAATAGATTCAACATATATTTCAAGTGTACATATTGATTACTATAAAGTGTTTTCACAAGGGATGAAAAGCTTAATAGATGCTGGTCATACACGTATTGGTTATTGCATCGGAAGAAGTAATAGCATAAATAGCGAAAGACGAAAAAAAGCGTATGAGGATTCGCTTGGGCAAATTAAGGTGACACCGTTACATGATTGGAAGTTTAAAGGTTGTTTTACAGTAGAAGATGGACGTAATGTAGTTAGGGAGTGGGTTTGTATGTCTGTAAAACCGACAGCGTTTCTTGTATCTTGTAACCATATTGCAGCGGGGATGGTAACAGAAGCAAAAAAACAAGGAATCCGTATTCCAGAGGATATCACGATTATTGGATGTGATGATCAAGAAGTGGCAAATATATTGGGGATAACAACGATTTCGCATCCTAGTAAAAATGTTGGAGTGAAAGCGTTTGAATTATTATATGAAAAGGTTAATGAAGAAAAATTAGATGTGAAGCATATAGAGTTATTACCAGAGTTAGTAGATAGAGAAACGACATAATTGAGAAGGTGTGAAAATCGCTTTTCAAAATTTCGTTTGGTATAATTATGGACAATCTATGAGGGCTAAAAGGGGTTTTGATATGAGATCAAAAGTAGTAAAAGTAATTCTACTCATTACAATTGCATCTTTCTGTTTATTTGCATACGGTTTTGTTTCGGGTGTAAATGATGTATTAAATCCGACAGCTTCAAACTTAGTTAAGAAAAACGACGTAGTGGCAAAAGAGAAAAAGAAAACAGGAACTTTACAAATCGTTAGTTTAGGTGATTCATTAACACGTGGCGTTGGTGATAAAGAAGGAATTGGCTATATTGGACGAATGAAAGAAGATTTACAAAAAGATTATAAGCAAAAGGTTGCATTAACAAACTTAGCAGTTAGTGGTGCGAAAATGCCTGACTTATTAAAACAAATTGAGAGTAGTGGTGCTCAATATTCAATTAAGCAAGCAGATGTAATCGTTTTAACAATTGGAGGGAATGATTTATTTCCAGGTTGGGAATCGCTTGGAAAGATAGATTTAGAGACGTATCGCCCTGATACGGAAACATTTCAAAGTGAAGCGAAGAAAATTATAGAAGAAATTCGTAAAGTAAATACAGATAGCCCTATTTTTTGGCTCGGTTTATACAATCCTTTTGAAGATGTAGAAGATTTAAAAGGGTCTTCAAACATTGTTGTGGACTGGAATGCATCTTTAGAGAAATTAGCGTTAACTGATAAAAATGTGTATATTACACCGACATTTGATTTATTCCAAAACCGCGGCAAAGATTTATTATACTCTGATCATTTTCATCCGAATGAAGTTGGTTACACATATATGGCAGAACGCTTAGTTCAAAATGTTGCAAGTAAATTAAAACTAGAACAAGGAGGGGTAAAATGACGACGATACTTTCCGTGCGAGACTTGAAGAAAGTAATTGGGAAGAAGACACTTGTAGAGAATATTTCCTTTGATGTGAAGCAAGGAGAAGTATTTGGATTCTTAGGACCCAATGGTGCCGGAAAAACGACTACTATCCGGATGCTAGTCGGACTGATTAAAGCGACAGAGGGCACGATTTCTATTGGCGGTTATTCTATTAAGGAAAATTTCAGAGAAGCGATGCGTCAAATTGGGAGTATCGTTGAAAACCCAGAACTGTATACATATTTAACGGGATGGGAAAATTTAAAACAATTTGCCCGTATGTTAGGTGATATATCAGATGAACGTATTATTGAAATTGCTCAAATGGTTCATTTGGATGAAAGAATTCACGATAAGGTAAAAACATATTCACTCGGTATGAAACAGCGTCTTGGCATTGCCCAAGCGCTTCTTGGAAACCCGAAATTGCTCATATTAGATGAGCCAACAAATGGTTTAGATCCAGCTGGAATTAGAGAACTTAGGGAATTTATACATAAGCTTGTGAAAGAAGAAAATATGAGTGTGTTTATTTCAAGTCATTTGCTAAGCGAAGTACAAATGATATGTGATCGTGTTGCTATTATTCATAAAGGGAAAATGATAACAGTTGCAACGATCGAAGAATTGATTAAAACAGCAAGTGATCGCGTAGAATGGACCGTTACGCCGATTGGAAAAGCAAAGGATATGCTAGAAGATGCTGAAGAGGTAAGAGAAGTGAGTGTAGAGGGTGAACGATTATTATGTCGCATGGATGTTGCGTCTATAAGTAGCTGGAATAAATACTTTGTAGAAAATGGGATAAATGTACATAGTGTTAAGGAGCTTGTGTTTACGCTAGAAGATTTATTTATTGAACTCACAAGGGGTGAGCAGCATGCGTGAATTTGCGAATCTAGTTTTAAATGAATCAGAAAAGATTTATCGTAAGAAACGTATTTTTGTTGTCATGCTTATTTTAGCAATCTTAATCCCACTTTTTGTGTATGCGCAGTATCGTGAAATAGAGACGACACAAAAAAGGCTAGGTACAACGGATTGGAAAGTATCATTGCAGCAGCAAATTGTTGATTCTCAAAACCGTTTGAATAACTCTAGATTGCCAGAAGAATGGCGTGATTGGCTAAAAGTAAGAGTGGAACAACAACAATATTATTTGGATCATGATATTAATCCGATGGCACCAGGAGCGCCGACTTTTGTAAGAGCATTCATCGAGCAAGGGATTACATTGTTTATTCCACTTCTCGTCATGATTGTTGCTATTGATATTGTTTCAGGAGAACGAAGTGATGGGACGATGAAGATGCTGCTTACTCGGCCAATCCGGCGCTGGAAAATACTTCTTAGTAAGTATGTGACGATGTTATTTTTTATTTCTCTCATATTACTCCTTGTCGGTGTATTTGCTTACGTATTATCTGGGCTTGTATTTGGATACTCGGGATGGAATTTACCTGTTTTAACAGGGTTTGTTATTGATAAAGAGACGTTAAATACAAATTTTGTACATCTTATTCCACAGTGGCAGTATATTTTAATGGCGTATGGACTAGCTTGGTTTGTTGCTATCGTTGTCGGAACTATATCATTTATGGTCTCTGTTTTAATTCGTAATACACCAGCTGGAATGGGTGTTATGTTAGCTGCTTTAATCGCAGGCGGCATTTTAAGTTCATTCGCGACGTCTTGGGAAGGTGCGAAATACATTTTTAGTGTGAACTTATCGCTAACGGATTACTTATCAGGAAAGCTGCCTGCATTACAAGGACTATCAATGGGATTTTCTTTAATGAATTTAACAGTTTGGGCAGTTGTTTCTCTTATCATTTCATTTGTAGTATTTACAAAGCAGGATATGGTGAACTAATCGGACAGGAAGTGAAGGCATGGAAAATGTTTTAAAGAATGATTGGAGGCCACTATTGGCATCAGAGTTTGAGAAAGAATATTATCGTACTTTAGCTGATTTCTTGAAAGAAGAGTACGGTACACATGTTGTTTATCCAAAAGTAGAAGATATATTTAATGCTCTCCAGTATACGAGTTATGAAAATACGAAGGTTGTTATTTTAGGACAAGATCCCTATCACGGACCAAATCAAGCACATGGTTTAAGCTTTTCTGTACAACCAGGTATTAAAACGCCACCGTCGTTGTTAAATATGTATAAAGAACTGCGAGATGAATATGGTTATGACATTCCGAATAACGGCTATTTAGTAAAATGGGCAGAGCAAGGAGTTTTATTATTAAATACGGTATTAACGGTTCGGCAAGGCGAAGCGAATTCTCATAAAGGAAAAGGGTGGGAGCACTTCACAGATCGTGTGATTGAACTGTTGAATGAGCGTGAAAAACCAGTTATTTTCATATTGTGGGGACGCCACGCACAGGCGAAGAAGAAGTTAATTACGAATACGAATCACCATATTATCGAATCCGTACATCCAAGTCCATTATCAGCAAGACGAGGTTTCTTTGGCAGTAAACCGTACTCTAAAGTAAATACGATTTTAGCTAATATGGGTGAAAAAGAAATTGATTGGGAAATTTCAAATTTATAAAATGAAACTTTAATCAGTGGAGATTTTGTTTATCCCCTTACTGGTTATCAGCCTACAAATAGCGGGATAAATAGAAAAGGTAGTTAACAGTCGTTAACTACCTTTTTATTATTGTTGTTCGTTTTTTAGTTTTGCATCTAGTACAAATGTACCGAATGGGATAACGGATGAAACGAATGCCCCAAGTGCCCATAAAATGGATTTACGGTGTACGATTGTTACTTGGATTACTGCAAAGATGAATAGAATAAACAGAACACCATGAGCCATGCCTGTAATTTTAACAGCAGTTGCAAACCCTGCGAAATATTTTAATGGCATTGCTACAAATAATAGTAATAGGAAAGAAATACCCTCGATTAAGCCGATCGCTCTTAATCGTCCAATTGGTGTAGATAACATGAAGTAGCCTCCTTTAACGTATGCTTGTATAGTAAATTTGTATTCTTTTTCAAAATAAAATAGTCTATTTTGTTTCATTATATACAAAAAGAAAGTTTACACTACGAGAATAGTGCAAAGTTCAAAATATAGTCACAAAAGAATGGTAATTTAAATAAAAACCTATTTGAAGTATTTGACTTCAAATAGGTTTTATGAATGAAAATATTAAACAAGTACTTCCGTTTTTAAAACGAATTTCTCTACAACTTTTGCAACGCCATCGTTCATATTTGTATCTGTTACGTAGTTTGCAATTTCTTTAATATCATCAGGTGCATTGCCCATTGCAACACCAAGACCTGCAAATTCAATCATCGCCTGATCGTTATAGCTATCGCCCATTGCGATAACTTCTTCACGCTTAATGCCAAGCTTTTGGATCAGTTTGTTTAAGCTCGTTCCTTTTGTAACACCGGCTTCAGTAAATTCTAAGAAGAATGGTTTCGAACGCATCACGCTTAATTGGCCTTCTAGTTGTTTTTGCAGTTTCTTTTCAACTTCAACAAGGCGTTCAGCCTCTTTATTCATTAATACTTTTACTACAGGCTCTTTAACTGCGGCTTTAAAATCATCTACTACAACGATTGGCATACCAGTAATATCGCCTTCAATTTCAGTATAAGGATTATTTTCTTCCGTTACGATATCATCGCCCATATAAGTATGAATCCATACATCTTCAGTTTTACTAATTTCAAATAGGTTGTGAACGATTTCAGGAGATAGCGTACTACTAAAGATTTCTTCATTTGTTTTACAATTAATAATTTTTGCGCCATTAAAAGATAGAATGAAACTGCCGTATTCTTCTAAACGAAGTTCTTTGGCTACATTGCGCATACCAAACGTTGGACGTCCAGAAGCAAGTACAACCTTTACCCCTTGCTCTTGTGCAGTCATTAACGCTTCTTTCGTACGAGGTGAAATGGTATGGTCATCGCGTAATAAAGTATCATCTAGATCTAAAACAATCATTTTATAAGTCATATTGAAAATTCCCTTCTTTATTTAAATAGAAATACATGTTCATGAAGATGTTAAGGAATAATAGTAAGACATCGAACTTCTTCGGAAAGAAGTGGATAAATTATCATAGGCGTATTGCCTATGATAATTTATCGTAACAACTCTACAGGTAGAGTGCAATAATGGAAGTTTTCCAATTTACGATAGTTGTTTTTCATTAGAGCGAGAAAATAATATTTCCAGTAAGATAGCCATTACAGATCCAAGAACGAGACCATTACTTAAAAATGATGCTAGAAATGGTGGGAGCGTAGAAAATGCTCCTGCTGGGACGAACATAACGCCAACCCCAGTGAAGATGGAAAGGCCGGCTACTTTAAATAATCGTTCTTTATTTTGGACAGTATCGTATTCGCGAAAAGCGAGACCAATCATACTTGCGAATACAGGATAAATGGCAGCATATCCGACTGCAACTGGGATTGCTGCAAAGAATGATGTGATCTTTGGAAATATACTAATGAAAATAATAAAACTTGAACCTAACATAAATGGGAGTCGTTTATAAATATTAGTCGTTGCAATAAATCCTGCTGATCCAGAAATGGCGACTGGCCCAATAGCTGAAAATAGACCGCCTAGCACTTGGTTTATTCCTGTTATAATTCCTGCTTGTTTGAAGCGATTCTCAGCGGGATTTTCTTCGTACTTAGAAACCACCCTCTGTACAACACGAATACTTGCTAACATATTTGTGAGAAGTAGTAACGTGACAAAAACGACTGTAATTGCCATATTCCATTCAATACGAGGCATTCCAAAAACAAATAGAGATGGCAGACGAATTATGTCTGTCACAGGTGTTATTGGATTAGATAATCCGAAGCATGCAAACAAAATCCAGCCGCAGACGATACTGAAAAGAACAGAATATTGTCCAATAATAGGTAGCTTCATAATGAAAAAGGATAGTAAAATAACAATGAGTGAAAGAATAAATACGTCAGCTTGTACTTCCGTATGTTGTCCATCAAGACCAAACATGCCTTTTAAGAAGGAGCCACTAAGCTGTGCGACAAGAAGAAATAAATATGTACCAATGACTGTCGGTGTAAAGTAGCGAACGAGTTTGTCGATAAGTCCAAAAACGCTAAGAATAATACAAATGATTCCACTTAATAGGAAGGCGTACTGAAGGACTTTAAGTGTTTCATTGCTTGATCCAAATAATACGACGCCTAAACTTGCATAAAGGGAGAAAATTCCCCACCAAAGGCCAGCAGGTCCTTCTTGAATAGGAAGTTTATGACCAAATATAGCCTGGAGTAGGCCAGCAAAGCCAAGAACAAATAATGTTCTTTGTACAAACGCGATAGCTTCAGCGCCATCGAGACCATAACTAGTTGCGACGCTAATGGGTACAATAAGGCTTCCAGCTAAAATAAATAGTGCCCATTGTAAGGCGGAAAGAAATGTCTTCATTATATCAACCTCTTTCATAGATTCCGTTTCTAGTATATACGTATTTTATTTCCGCTGGCAAAGATTGTAGATAGAGAAAAGAGTTGAAACATGATATGAATGCACGTAAGCAATTATGGATAGCAGTTATATGTATGACTTTTGTCGTAATGCTAGGAACACTAGGATTTATGACAATTGAAGAAATTAGTTTGTTTCAGGCATTTTGGATGACGATGATTACTGTATTGACGGTTGGATATGGAGATGCGGTACCTATAACGCAGGCGGGGAAAGTATTTGCACTTCTCATTATTCCTGTTGGAGTCGGTATTGTTACGTATGCAATCGGGGTAGTGGCAGCTATGATTATTGAAGGGAACCTATTTCATGCAGTACGGAGGAAGAAGATGGATAAACAAATAGCACAGTTGCAAAATCATATTATAGTGTGTGGTTGCGGTAGAGTGGGGCTCCAAGTTGTACATGAATTACAGGAGAAGAAAATTCCATTTGTCGTGGTGGATAAGGATGAAAGTATATTGGAAC
Organism: Bacillus luti; assembly: GCF_009739945.1. Classification (NCBI taxonomy): domain Bacteria; kingdom Bacillati; phylum Bacillota; class Bacilli; order Caryophanales; family Bacillaceae; genus Bacillus; species Bacillus luti. The sequence goes on from NZ_CP040336.1 coordinate 25,491, forward strand.
AGGAAAAACTTTTGTATGTACACGGGGATGCAACGGAAGATCAAGTGTTACATCATGCTGGAATTTCAAAAGCAGCGGGTTTAGTTGCTATTGTTGCCAATGATGCTGAAAATGTATTTATTACATTAACAGCGAGAGGATTAAACGACACAATTAAAATTGTTGCGAGAGCTGAAAAGCCAGAAACCGAAGAAAAATTAAGGCGTGCTGGTGCAAATAAAGTTATTAATCCATCTAGTATGGCAGGGATTCATATTGCAAAAGGTATTGCGAATCCGCTAACAGTTCATTATATTGATACAGTACTGTATGGAATAGATCAGTCATTTGTAATTGAAGAAATTTCAGTCGGAAAAGATTCTATCTTAACTAGTAAATCGTTACTAGAGAGTGATGTGAGGAATCAATTTGATGTGACAATTTTAGCGATTTTAAGAAATGGGGATATTATACATAATCCAACGGGGCAGGAAAAACTGCAAGAACGTGATATGATAATAGTATTTGGTTCAGTTGAGAAGCTGGGACAATTTGAGAAAGAACTACAAAGTAAGAGGTGACAAGGAATGCAAATATCGAGCGAAAAGATTTTAAATAAAATGGCAAATGAAGTTGCAAAGGCAAAAAGTAGTGAAGGTCAAAAATCAAAAGAGCATTTATTAGTTGTGCGAGCATTATGTGATTTATTATTAGATGAACAAGTGGAATCCCACACGTATAGAGAGCCGCAAGTTCAATCACAAATAATTGGATCGCAGCCTATGACAACAGTCCAACCGGTTATGCCAGTTTCTGGAGAACCAGTATATATAAAAGAAGATGATGCAAACGGTAATTCTTTATTAGATTTTTAGGAGATAAATCGTTTGGCTTATATGTAAAAATTGCTTATGATAAAAGTAAAAAAGGGGAATTAGAATGAAAATTTTCTTTTTACTAGGTTGTATTGCAGCGGGGCTATCTGTTGCGTTAGGAGCCTTTGGAGCACACGGTTTAGAGAATAAAATTTCTGCAAAAATGTTAGAAGTTTGGAAAACAGGCGTTACATATCAAATGTTTCATGCAGGTGGACTATTTGTAGTTGCTTTATTGATGGATAAGATTCAATCATCACTTTTAACTACTGCTGGTTGGCTAATGGTAGCTGGGATTATTATGTTCTCAGGTAGTTTGTATGCATTAAGTACGACAGGCATTAAGTTCTTTGGTCCAATTACACCTCTTGGTGGTGTAGCGTTTATTGTGGCGTGGATTCTAGTAGGGACTGCGGTTGTAAAAGGATTATAAAAAACAAAAGCTGGCATTTGCCAGCTTTTTTTTATGGTCTTGGAGCATAAGTTGCTTGTTGACTAGGCAAATACGTAATTTCTTCTGGAAATTCTACGTAATCTAAGTAAATCATTAGTAGTAAATAACGTTTTCCTGATTGTGGTTCACTAATAACGATATGATCACGACCAGCTGCTTCAATAATACCTGTATAAGATTGTGTACCAAGAGAACTGCCACGCTCATAGGTCATTACAACTGTGGCTTGCTTACCCTTGTTTAAACGGAGGATATTTTCAATATATGATTGTTCTAATGGTAACATACCCTGAGAAACTGCAGCTTGAGCTGCTTGTTGCTGCATTGCTTGTTGTTGCATTGCCTGCTGTTGTTGTTGAGTCATTTGTTGCGGTTGTACGTAAGTTCCAGATGGTTGATAGAAACCTGTTCCGTAATACGGATTTTGTTGCTGTGCCATTCAAAAATCCCTCCTCATTATTAATCCTTAATATACGCCAGGACAATCCTCACCAGATGGCTGGAAGAAGCAGTGCTTTTTGAAGCGACCAGAGTTCTGTTGATTATACCAAGTTGGCGGACAAGGGCCTTCGGGTCTAAAAAACCATAAGGAAAAATTGGCAGGCCAAAAACGTTGTCCTTGAATCGTTCGCCTTGCTAATGCGATATCTTGTTCTCTCGCACGCTGATAGAAATACCCTTTTTGAGTTGCCTCAAAACCACCAGGATTTTGATAAACCATTTGACGTAAATTACGTATTTTTTTAAAATCTAAACAATTTCCGCGGACACGATTTACCCCAACGTTTCCGACCATTAACATTCCTTGTTGCCCTTCTCCTTCAGCTTCAGCACGCATCAGTCTAGCTAATAACTTTACATCTTCTTCGTTATAAGCAATAACACCCATTATGTGTCACCTCTCTTTTTGGAATACCTTTTGGAAAGAGGTTTATTTCTAGATGAAGTGTGGAACGATTACTAGTTCATACGTATGAGAAAAAGGACTCAGATATGACAACCAAACGAAGTTTTACATGTAGAGAGAAAATAAAAAAAGCTAGCTCGCGCTAGCTTTTTTATTAAAACACTTTAGACCATAATCCTGAGAAGAAATCACCAACTGAACGCATCGTTAACACGAACCAATTTGCTTTTTCAACTTCTTCTGTCGCTTTTGCAGTAACTTTCATACTTTTACTGCCGTCTAAGAAACCGTATTTATTATCAGTTGATTCTAAAACGATTGAACCGACCTTAGCATCTTTTTTAATCGGGGCAACTAAATGTCCATCTTCAGCGATGGATTTATCTGCTTCGGTCTCAATTTTATAAGGTGCCTTGCTACCTTTTTTCGCAATTACTGTTATTTCTTTTTCAGGTGCAACGGTTACTTGATCTTCTTGCCCTTTTACTACAGAGATTGTGTTATTTTTATCAACCTTTAGCTTTTGTTTTTCGAAGTTATTAAATCCGTATTCGATTAATTCACGGGATTCTGTGAATCGCTCGTCCATTGATTTTGTTTTAATAATAACCGAGATAAGACGTAAATCACCGCGTTTCGCAGTAATAGTAAATCCATATCCAGCTGTATCAGAACTTCCTGTTTTTAAACCATCAGTACCTTCATAAGCGAAGGCAGCTCCTGGTAACATCCAGTTCCAGTTTTCCATACGAATTGGTTTTGGATGATTGTCTGGGAAGTTTCTAAATCTTTGTTTTGTATCCTCTAGCATTTCTGGATACTTTGTAATAATTGTTTTTGAAAGAATACCCATATCGCGAGCTGACATGGAGTTTTCTCCATTAGGGTCAGTACCTTCCGGATGTTTCCCTTTTAAATCAGCATTATTTAAACCAGTAGAGTTTACAAATTTATATTTCTTTAACCCTAGTTTTTTTGCATGTTCATTTGCTAGATTTAAGAAGTTCTTCTCACTTCCTGCAAGTAGCTCTGCTAAAGCAATACTAGACCCGTTTGCAGAGAAGATAACAATAGAATGATATAATTCTTTTACGGTATATTGACGTCCTTTCTCAAATGGCACGTTAGAGAATTCGTTATTACGAGAGACTTCATAAGCGTAATCGGAAATATTTACTTTCGTATCCCAAGTGATTTTCCCTTCTTTAATTGCTTCTAAAACAGCGTAAACAACAATTAATTTTGACATACTAGCAATAGCTAGTAGTTCATCTGGATTTTGTTCATGCAGTATTTTCCCTGTATCTGCATCAAATAGAAGTGCAGCAGCGGCTTCTATTTGTATTTTTTCTTCCGCATGGGATGTTGTTACTCCTAAGGAAGAAATTGACAATAGAAGCGCTAGTAAAATAGACAAGATTTTCTTCATATAAATTATCACCTTCGCATCGTTATTAGCATATAGCTCGTACCATTTTAGCATGAATTTGGATATAGAAAAGTTACAATTTTGTAAGGGATTTGTCGATTTTTGTTCAAATTTGAGGAAAAAAGAAGTTTTTTGAAAAGAAATATAGAAGGAAATAAAAAAAGGAACGAATTTCGTCCCTTTTTCAATATTATATGTGTAAAAATTTCTCTACTTTTTCGTCTGGTAAGATGTTTCCAACGAAGAATGTTCCGAATTCACCATAACGAGCACTTACTTCATCGAAGCGCATTTCGTATATAAGTTTCTTAAATTGAAGAACATCGTCAGCGAATAATGTTACGCCCCACTCGAAATCATCGAATCCAACAGATCCTGAAATAACTTGGCGTACTTTCCCTGCGTATTGGCGACCAATCTTGCTGTGGCTGTACATCATTTTTTTACGCTCTTCCATAGGAAGCATGTACCAGTTGTCATCACCTTGGCGACGCTTATCCATTGGATAGAAGCAAATATGATTTGCTTTCGGTAATTCAGGATATAAGCGAGCTAAAATTTGTGGATTTTGATATGGATCTTCATCAGCTGGAAGGTAGTTGCTTAGTTCAACAACAGATACGTAAGAATATGCAGGAACCATATATTCAGCTAATGTTGTTTTATTCAATTCTGTCTCAATTTCATTTAATTCTTCCATTGTTGGACGTAAAATCATAAGCATAATATCAGCTTTTTGGCCAACAACTGTATACATTGCATGACTGCCTTTTTTTGCAGTAGCTACTTCGTTCCATTTTTCAACGACATTTAAAAATTCAGACACTGCTTGTCCGCGCTCGTCGCTAGATAATGTTTTCCATGCAGCCCAATCAATAGAACGTAAATCATGTAAACAATACCAGCCATCTAACGTTGTTGTTGCTTCACTCATTCTATTCACCTCAGTTAATGATAGTTTTACACGTTAACTATAGCATATATAGTTTTAAAATCATCTATATAAAACTTCAGCGCATAAAATTGTCACATTTAAAGGAAAGAGGAGCCCTTAAATGGGCTGGATTTCATGGCTGAATTTTATGAAAAAATAATCATTTTCATTTTATCTATTTTTTAGGAGCTATAAGTTTAAAATATAGAGGAAAAGCAGTATTCTTAAAGATAGAGTTTTTTAACATTTGTAGGAGGGTTTATTCGTGAGCAATTTATTTACAACAGTAAAAGAAAAAGTTCAAGGAAAAGGCATTTCTATCGTACTTCCTGAAGGAACTGATGAAAGAATTTTAGGCGCTGCAGAGCGTTTAGCAAAAGAAGAGTTAGTAAAACCAATCTTAGTTGGTAATAAAGAAGAAATTAGCGCAAAAGCTGCTAGCATGAATTTAACATTAGCAGGCGTTGATATTTACGACCCAGCTACATATGAAGAAATGGATGCAATGGTAGCATCTTTCGTTGAACGCCGTAAAGGTAAAGCAACAGAAGAAGACGCTCGCAAAATCCTTAAAGACGAAAACTACTTCGGCACAATGCTTGTATACATGGGCAAAGCACACGGTTTAGTAAGTGGTGCAGCTCACTCTACAGCTGATACAGTTCGTCCAGCACTTCAAATTATTAAAACAAAACCAGGCGTTACAAAAACTTCTGGCGTATTCATCATGGTACGTGAAGAAGAGAAATATGTATTCGCTGATTGCGCAATTAACATTGCACCAAACAGCCAAGATTTAGCTGAAATCGGTATCGAAAGTGCGAAAACTGCTGAGTTATTCGGTATTGATCCACGCGTTGCTATGTTAAGCTTCTCTACAAAAGGTTCTGCGAAATCTCCAGAAACAGAAAAAGTTGTAGAAGCAACTCGCATTGCAAAAGAAATGGCTCCTGAGTTAACTTTAGATGGAGAATTCCAATTCGATGCTGCATTCGTACCATCTGTAGCTGAGAAAAAGGCTCCAGGTTCTACAATTAAAGGTGATGCTAACGTATTCGTATTCCCAAGCTTAGAAGCTGGTAACATCGGCTACAAAATCGCTCAACGCTTAGGTAACTTCGAAGCAGTAGGACCAATCTTACAAGGCTTAAACATGCCTGTAAATGACCTATCTCGTGGATGTAACGAAGAAGAAGTGTACAAGTTAGCTTTAATTACAGCAGCTCAAGCACTTTAATTCTAAAGTGAATTAATATGAAAAATGACCACCCTATTTCGTTTATAACGGAATGCGGGTGGTCATTTTTATTTTTCTAAGCCAAGTGCTTTATTATTACGATCAATAATACGTTGTAAATTCGTCTCATATAAAGGAATCTCATCTATTGTTAATTGAGATGGTGTTAACTTTGGAGCGAATTGTTGCAGTGTTTTTAAAAGACGTATCATTAAGTCTTGTACTGTAATGGTTTCGTCAAGTAATTCAGAGAGTGAGGCCATCGTACTAGGCACAATTTCAGGATACGTAAAGCGTGTTTCTTCGCCTTGAATTGCTACGTTGTAGAAATCACGAACGAGTGCGGCGCGCTTAGAGCCACTTCCTGTAGCGCAGAGATAAATTTGGACAGCGACACCACCACGAATACGGCGCTGTGAAATACCAGCGAATTTTTGATCGCGAATACTTAAATCGTAGCTACCAGGACAGTAAGAACCAACAATTTCTTTTGCCTCAATAGTAACATCGTAATCTTTTAACATTTCTTTAATTAAATGCCACATCGTATCGTATCCAAGATCAATATCGATACCTTTCTCTGTTTCTTGGAATAGAAGCGATACGTTTAAAACACCTTCATCTAATACGACCGCAAGTCCACCGGAATTACGAACGATGACATTGAAGTTGTTTTCTTTTAAAAAGGAAATACCTTCTTCTAAATGTGGTAGACGTGAATCTTGAATGCCAAGAACAATTGTATTGTGATGAACCCAAGAACGCATTGTTGCAGCTGATTGGCCATTTCCAATGCTTGTGCATAATGTGTCGTCCATTGCGAATGACTGAAGCGCATGGAATGTTGGTCCTAAACTAGACTGATCTACAATACGCCACTCCGGCTGAGATAAAATCGAACGGGAATTGCTCATATAATTAACCCCTTATCTTTAAAATGACAATCTCTATTATAGCAAAAATATAGAAAGATTCTAAAGTAGAAGAAGCGCATATGGTTGAAGTGAAATAATAAAAAGGATGCATTAGATGCATCCTTTTTATTCTGCAATTTTTTCTAAATTACCGTTTCGATCCATTCGGAAAGATGTTTGTGAACGTTCCTCATCATCCATTACAGCCAATTTACGAGCTCGGTTCATAATATTCATAAGTGTTTCGTAATCTTCTTGTACAGTATGAGATTGCTTTTCTAATTTTTCTAGTTTCTTTTCCAGCTCTTCATTTCGTAGCATTTGGCCTTTAATTTCTTGTTTCAATCTCGTATTCTCGTTTTCAAGAGCTGTTACTTTTATATTTGAAGATCCGACTGTTTGTAAAAAGTAAATAACATCTTGCATTGTTATAGAGACTTTTGAAACGGGAACAGTAGGTTCTTGATATGGGCTAGCTTCTTTATATTGTACAGTTGTTTCTTCTTGTAATAGTTCTTCATAATCCACCATCGCTTCTGAAGCGGGTGGTGTATAAAGTAAACGTTTTTTGGCTTGTTCACCGCTTGCAGCACGCATTTTATCTTTACGATGTTTTTTTGCTAGTTGAAGAGCTTGTTCATAACTATAGCGAACAACAGCATTCCAACGGAAACCACAAGCAGCCGATGTACGATTTAACTGATCTCCGACTTCTTCAAATGCATTTAATTGAGTACTTCCTTCTCGAACATGACGCAGTACAGTTTCAGCAAGTAATAAATCATCTTCGTCCGTCCAAGCATCCTGTCTTACTTTCATAGATTCAACTCCCTTTCTTTTTATGAACTTCCTATTTTTATAATGGGCAAAAAAACGAGCTTTTATACAAAGCTTTTAAAAATATGGTAGATTTCGATGGAAGGGAAAAATTTCCCCATGAATGATGAGAGGTTCTGTAGGAGAGTATATAAATTATATAGAGAGTAGGCTATGTAGGGAGACTTGCAACGAGCTTCAAAGAACGGTAAAATACCATTTAGTGTTTATTTTTAAATGTACTTGAGAAAAGTTTGAAATAGAGGAAGTGTTATATATGGGAAACGAATTTCGTGTGTGCGATGATTGTCAGGCAACGAACGTTAAAACGTTGATTCCGAAGTTAAAAAAAGTAGATTCATGTGCAACGATTGAAGTTGGATGTCAGTCTTACTGTGGCCCTGGTCGTAAAAAATCATTCGCATTTGTAAATAACCGTCCAGTTGCGGCTCCAACAGAAGATGAGTTAATTACAAAGATTGAAGTAAAGTTAAATAAGTAAGAAAAAGAAGAGTGAGCAGATTCCTCTTCTTTTTTTATGCCCATAAGAGGAAAAAATTATTCTATGAGAGTGCACTTGGTCGGAACTAACATGCAATTTTAATGAATTTGTATTTCAAAATAATAGTTGACAGTCTTTGGAAGCGATAGGTAGAATAGAAGGTGTCTGATTCTGAGAATCATTATCAAGAAAAAGTTAATTTGCTTAATTTTTTTATTGTTATTTGAGAATAAATTTCATTTCATATAAATATATGTTGTTGGTTAGGATGGTTGAGGGATGGAAGCGAGCGCAAGGAGTATAGAACAGCAAGAAGAGAGTGTCAAAGAGATTAAGAGCAGGCCGCTCGTTGCTTCTATTATTTTAATAGCGGGCACAGTTTTATTAGCTTTAAGTATGGCAGTTTCTATTTCATTTGGTGCTGCTGATATTAGCTTAAAGACGGTATGGCAAGCTGTGTTTCAGTTTGACGGTTCTATTACGCATCATAACGTAATTCAAGAACTTCGCATGCCTAGAGCGATAGGGGGCGTAGTTGCAGGTGCCTTTTTAGCGGTATCCGGAGCAATTATGCAAGGTATGACGAGAAACCCACTGGCATCACCATCTTTAATGGGGATTACAGATGGCGCTGTATTCGGAATTGCAATTATGTATGCATTCTTCCCTAATTCACCTTATTTAATGTTCGTTATCGCATCTTTTATTGGAGCTGCGTTTGGTGCGAGCATTGTATATGGAATTGGGTCTTCTTCACCAGGTGGATTAACACCTGTGAAATTAGCTTTAGCAGGTGCAGCAATTAGTGCTTTATTAGGGGCCATTTCATCTGGAATTGCGTTGTATTTCAATCTTGCCCAAGAGGTAAGTATGTGGAATGCAGGTGGAGTTGCTGGAGTGAAATGGGAAAGCATTAATATGCTAGTGCCGATCGGTCTAGTTTGTCTCTTTATCGCGATTATGATGTCGAGGTATATTACGATTTTGAGCTTCGGTGAAGAAATTGCAATTGGACTTGGTCAAAATACGACATTAATTAAATTCATTGGAACAGTACTTGTTCTTGTGTTAACAGGTTCTGCGGTTTCTATCGCGGGATCAGTTGGATTTGTTGGTCTTGTAATCCCACATATGACTCGTTTCCTTGTAGGCTCAGACTATAGGTGGGTTATTCCATGTTCTGCAGTCTTAGGTGGATTATTAATCGAGTGTGCAGATATGCTATCTCGCGTTATTAACCCGCCATTTGAAACGCCGATTGGAGCAATTACAGCGCTAATTGGGGTTCCATTCTTCCTCTACTTAGCACGTAACGAAGGGAGAGGGAAAATGTGAGGACGAGCGTCTTAACAAAAAAGAACGTTTCTGTTTTAACAATTTTAGTAGGATTAATCGTTGCTGTATTTTTAGTGAGTTTAAATACAGGAACATTTAAAATCCCGCCAATGGACGTATTAAAGTCATTGGTTGGACTTGGGGCTGAAGATCAGTCTGTTATTTTATTTGAATTCCGTATGCCACGTATGGTTATTGCTATATTAGTTGGTTCTGCATTAGCTATGTCAGGAGCAATTTTGCAAGGGTTATCACGAAATCCACTTGCTGATCCGGGTATTATAGGTATTAACGCAGGTGCAGGATTAACAGTTGTTGTATTCGTCTACTTTTTCTTCGGAAAAGTTGGAACTGGTACACTTTTATCTGTATTTATCCTTCCATTTTTCGCACTAGTTGGTGCGATATTAGCGGCGGTTATTATTTATCTATTAGCATGGAAAGACGGCGTTTCATCCACTCGATTAATACTTGTAGGTATCGCTGTTGCAGCTGGATTTGGTGCTGTTAGTTTAATTTTTTCTATGAAGATGACATCGAATGATTTCCGTTTTGCTACGATTTGGTTAGCAGGAAGTCTATGGGGTACCGATTGGAAATTTGTATTAAGTGTACTTCCGTGGATGGTTATTTTCTTACCGCTAGCTATTAGTAAAGCACACATATTAAATGTAATGAACCTAGGCGATTCTACAGCTGTTGGTCTTGGTGTAAACGTAGAAAAAGAAAGACGTAAATTATTATTTATTGCAGTTTGTTTAGCGGGTGCATCCGTCGCTGTTGCCGGAGGAATTGGCTTTATCGGTTTAATGGCTCCGCATTTAGCGAGGCGCCTTGTTGGTGGCAAACATCAAATTATGTTGCCTACAGCTGCGTTAATAGGAACGTTCTTACTTTTATTTGCAGATGTAATTTCAAGAAGTGTGTTAACTACTTCAGAAATACCGGTCGGTCTAGTTATTTCTGTAATTGGTGCACCATATTTCATATACTTACTTATGAGGACAAAATAAAGGGAGGCTTTTTGCATGGCAACTTTAGCAGTTGATTCGGTATCTGTTGGCTATAATGAAGGGTTAATTATTGATGGATTAACAGTTGAAATTCCAGAAGGAAAAATTACGACGATTATTGGACCAAATGGTTGTGGGAAGTCCACATTATTAAAAACGGCTTCTCGTATTTTGAAAGCAAAAAAAGGTACTGTTTATCTTGACGGAAAAGCAATTGAGAAACAGCCAACAAAAGAAATCGCAAAGAAAATGGCGATCTTACCACAAACTGCAGAAGTGCCAACAGGTCTTACTGTATTTGAACTTGTTTCATATGGACGTTTTCCTCATCAAAAAGGATTTGGGACATTGAAAGAAGAGGATTATCGCTATATTCATTGGGCACTTGAAGTGACGGGAATGACAGAATTCGCAAATCGCCCAGCAGAAGCTTTATCAGGTGGTCAACGTCAACGTGTATGGATTGCGATGGCTCTTGCACAAGGAACAGATTTACTCGTGTTAGATGAACCAACAACATACTTAGATATGGCTCACCAACTTGAAGTATTAAACTTACTGAAAAAGCTAAACCAAGAAGAAGGCAGAACGATTGTTATGGTTATCCATGATTTAAACCATGCCTCTCGTTTCTCCGATCATATGATTGCATTAAAAGCAGGTAAGTTAATGAAACAAGGAACGCCAGATGAAGTTATGACAAGTGAAACACTTCGAAGTGTGTTTGAGATTGAAGCTCAAATCGTTCCATGTCCAGTAAACTGTAAACCGATTTGTTTAACATATGATTTAGCGATGATTAATAATCAATTGCGTAAAAAAGCATAAGTAGAACCCCCTCTTTAAGAGGGGGGACTTTTAATGGACGTTGAGCTTCTTATTCATGATATAGGAAGTTGAACGCCCGTTAGAATGGGTTATGAACAACGATTAATAAATATATATTAATTAATTGTTAAATTGTTTCTTATAGTTCACTGTAACTTATAAGAGAAATACAGCTAGAAGGAGTGGGAACATGAAGAATTTTAAAATGGCACTATTAGCAATGGTACTAGTCGTTACTTCTGTACTATTTGCAGCTTGTTCTAACAAAGAAGAAGAGAAGAAAGCAGATGCGAAGGATGCGAAGACTGAAGAGCGCACTGTACAACATGCAAAAGGGGAAATTAAAATCCCTGCAAATCCAAAGAAAATTGCTGACCTTAGTGGTTCAACAGAAGAATTATTAATTTTTGGTATGAAGCCAATTATTACTGCTAATACATCTCAAGAAAAAATTGATACACATATTGCAAATAAATTAAAAGACGTTAAACCAGTTGGCTCTGCTTGGGGCGATAAAATTAACATCGAAGCAGTAGCTGCTGCAAAACCAGATTTAATTCTTGTAAACAATCGTCAAGAAAAAATTTATGATCAATTATCTAAAATTGCACCAACAGTTATGTTAAAAACTCCATTAGATCAATGGCGTCCAAAATTTGAAGAAGTAGGTCAAATCTTTGGTAAAGAGAAAGAAACAAAAGAATGGTTCAAACAGTATGATGAAAAAGCAAGCAAATTACATGACAAAATCATCGCGAAAACTGGCGATGCAACATTTATGAAAATGGCTGCATATCCAAATGCTTTCCGTGTATACGGTGACTACGGTTACGGTAGTGTAATCTTTAATGATTTAAAATTACCAGCAGTTAAAGGTACACCAACTGATAAACCGCTAGTACAAGTACAAAAAGAAGCTTTAATCGATTACAATCCGGATTACTTATTTGTATTTACAACTGGTGACGGTTCTCAACGCTTAAAAGAATTCCAAGAAGAATCAATTTGGAAAAACATGAACGCTGTTAAAAACAACCACGTATTTACAATTAAAAATGAAGACTTAAACAAAGGTTACTTCCCACTAGGTAAAGAAATGATCTTAGATGAAGTTGCTGAGTTCGTTTTAGGAAAATAATGTATAAGAAAAAATCACTTTTACTTCGGTAAAAGTGATTTTTTCTTTTTATAAAGGGAATTAATATAGTCTTTCATTTCTTTCTGTTTCCTATTTCGTTTATAATATATAGTAAGAATGCAGTAAGGAAAGGGGGATGTCGAAAAGTGGTATATTTAAACGACAAACTCAGCGAAACAAAAGTGTTTAAAGACCCAGTACATAAATATGTGCACGTGCGTGATCGCGTTATTTGGGATTTAATCGGAACGAAAGAATTTCAACGTTTGCGCCGTATTAAGCAGCTTGGAACGACATTTTTTACATTTCACGGTGCAGAGCATAGTCGCTTTACTCATTCGTTAGGTGTATATGAAATTATTCGTCGTATGATTGATGATGTGTTTGATGGCAGACCGAACTGGAATGCTGAAGATAGATTGTTATGTTTATGTGCGGCATTACTTCATGATGTCGGCCACGGCCCATTTTCTCACTCGTTTGAAAAAGTGTTTTCGCTAGATCATGAGAAATTCACACAAAAGATTATCGTTGGAGATACGGAAATTAATCGTATATTAAGCCGTGTGGATAAGGATTTTCCGCAAAAGGTAGCCGATGTAATCGCGAAAACATCCACTAATAAATTAGCGATTAGTATGATTTCAAGTCAAATTGATGCAGACCGTATGGATTATTTATTAAGAGATGCTTATTTCACAGGCGTAAAGTACGGCAACTTTGATATGGAACGTATACTACGTGTAATGCGTCCATACGGGAATCAAGTAGTCATTAAAAATAGTGGTATGCATGCTGTTGAGCATTATATTATGAGCCGTTATCAAATGTATTGGCAAGTGTATTTCCATCCAGTAACGCGCAGTGCCGAAGTTATTTTAACGAAGATTTTACACCGTGCGAAATCATTGCATGAGAAGTATTATACATTTAAAAATCACCCGGTTCATTTCTATTCTTTATTTGAAGAAGAAGTAACAGTAGAGGATTATTTAAAGCTAGACGAGAACGTTATGTATTACTACTTCCAAGTATGGCAAGACGAAGAGGATCCAATTTTAAGTGACTTATGCCGTCGCTTTATGAACCGAGATTTATTTAAATACGTAGAGTTTACAGATAAGCATGGTTTAGATAATTGGATGGAATTAAGTAGCTTATTTAAAAAGATTGGACTCGATCCAGAGTATTATTTAGTAGTTGATTCAACATCAGACTTACCATATGACTTTTATCGTGCTGGGGAGGAAGAAGAGCGTTTACCAATCTTACTTCTTATGCCGAATGGAGATCTTAGAGAGCTTTCACGTGAATCGGATATTGTTGAGGCGATTACTGGTAAGAAGAGAACGGATCAAAAATTATTCTATCCGCATGATTTAATCTATGAAGATGGAAGAAAAGGAAAATATAAAGAGAGAATTATTGAGTTATTAGAAGGAAAGAAATAAGAAGCAGCGAATGGCTGCTTCTTATGAAAGAGCTTGAAATTATTTGTCGCTTAAGCGTTTTCCGCCAACGGCATAATGGTTTTTAGACATTTCTTCGATGAAAACAACGATGTTTTCTTCAGGAGCACCAGTTGTTTCGCTTACTGCTGCTGTTACTTTCTCAGCAAGAGCTTTCTTTTGTTCCTCTGTGCGTCCTTCTAGCATTTTCACTGTTACGTATGGCATGTACAATCGCTCCTTTTATGTAAGTTACACTCTTATTATAGCGGATTATGGGGAAGAACAATCGAAAAAACAAATATTTTCTTTTTTTGACATATTGAAGAGGAGTTGTAGTATGGATCAGTTATTTAGATATCCATTGCAGGAAATCCCGTTAGTAGCAATGGCGATTATTATTGCGTTATCTGTGCATGAATTCGCACATGCGTATGTTGCATATAAATTTGGAGACGATACAGCGAAAAGACAAGGGCGTTTAACATTATCGCCGATGGCTCACTTAGACCCTATCGGGATGATTGCTGTATTGATTCTTGGATTCGGTTGGGCAAGACCAGTACCAGTTAACCCGTATAACTTTAAAAGACCTCGCCTTGCGGGAATATTAGTTTCAATTGCAGGGCCAATTAGTAATTTAATTTTAAGTGCGATTGGTTTAATTATTTGGTATAGCTTAATAACATTTGGTGTGCTAGATGCAATTCCACCGGCAGTAGGAAAGACGTTAAGTCAATTCTTCCAGATTTTCATCGGGCTTAATGTTGTTTTACTTGTATTTAACTTATTACCGATTCCACCACTTGATGGGTATCGCGTTGTGGAAGATTTAGCACCAGCAAATATTCGTGCGAAAATGACACAGTATGAAAAATATGGAGCAATTGCGTTATTAATTCTTGTTATTACACCGCTTAGCAATTACACAATTCAGCCTATTTTCAATGTTGTTATTCCGCATGTATTTGTATTTTTAGACAGTATCATTGCGCCTATTTTTGGGCTTTTATAATTAGTAAGCGAGGAGGAAGTTACATATGACTGAGAAAAAGAAAAAAATCGGTTTTAATATCGTAAAGAATGATTCAACAGATGGACATGGTGGATTTGGTGTTGGAGCATTAAGTCTAGAAAACATTTCACCTGTATTTGTCGATGTACTAGAGAAAACAGCATTCGTTGATATCGGAGCGATGCATGCGCGTAGTACAGTAGAAAAAGGAATTAAGTTTTTAACAAATAAAGATGAAGTTCCAAACGGCAAACCATTTTGGCTTGTTTGGGTGACGATTGAAAGAACGGCAACAGGTGCTTATTATGCTGGTGTAACAGCTTGTGAAATGACAGTTGACCGTGAAATTCGCCGCGGATATAAATCACTTCCAGAGCATGTAAACAAAATGGATAAATCAATGAAGCGTCACATTATGGTTGACCATATGGATGAATCATCTAAAAAAGTACTTGGTACGTTCTTGAAAGAACATAATGAAGCAATTTGGAACGAATCTAGTGAAGAATTGCGCCGTGCATTATTAAGTGAATAAAAAATAGCTGACGGATGCCCGTCAGCTATTTTTTTTACCAAGGAAGGTATTTTTTCCACCAGCTTGCTTTCGTCTTTTCTTCACTGTTTTTTTCAAATTCCTCTTTGTCATCAACATGATCCATACAATATTCCGTCGGTTCTGTACCTTTTGCAAAATACATTTTAACTGAAATTGGACAGTTTTTTGTAGCGATTTTTCCGTTTTCTGGATTGATATTGACTGCTACGACATCGCTTGGTTGTTTAAATTCTTTTTTAGGTTGACCATCTAAGCCTTTTTCCATCGTATCGGTCCATATTTTTTTCGCATACCCTTGTTCTGCTACATTTGAAATCGATTTAGGTTGATCGTATCCAACCCATACACCAGTGACGATTTGCGGAGTGAATCCAATCATCCAACTATCCGTTTCCGTAGAACCAGACTTACCGGCATATGTTCTGGATAGCTTTGATAACATCGATTGACCGGTCACAGCGGCATAACTGCTTAGGTTTTTATTAAACATACCCGTCATCATTTCTTCCATCACAAACGCTTTGCTTTTATCGAGAACTTGTTTGCTCTCTAAATGAGCATCGTATAGCATGTTTCCTTCATGATCCATAATGCGGCGAATAAAGGTTGGTTTTACTTCTTTTCCACCATTGGCAAACATGCTATAAGCGTTAACCATCTCAAGTGGTTTTACTGGAGATGTACCGAGAGCTAGAGAAGGTACATCTTTTAACGCACTCGTAATTCCAAATTGTTTTGCCGTTTTTGTGAGTATATCTTCTCCTAAAAACAAATTGGTTTTTACAGCATATACATTATCAGATACTGCAAGGGCCTGTGCCATCGTTACAAAATCGTCTGCATAATAGTCTTTATAGTTTTTCGGTTTATATTTTGAAACACCATCACCTAAAGTGAATACAGTGTATTCGCTTTTTAAGCGCGTAGCGGGAGTGAATCCTCGTTCTAAGGCTGCATAATATAGAAAGGGTTTAAATGTAGAACCAGGCTGACGAGCGGCCTGTGTAGCCCTGTTAAATTGACTCTTATTGTAATCAGTACCACCAACGAGAGCAGCCACTTCACCCGTTTTTGGGTTCATAGAGACAAGAGCTGTTTGTATGTTTGTTGTGTCAGGGATATGATCTTTTACGGCTTGCTCTGCTACAGATTGTAATTTAGGATCTAGCGTTGTGTAAATACGTAAGCCACCTTTTTGTAAGGCTTGTTCATCTAATCCGATATCACGAAGAAGAGAAACTTGTACAGCATCTTGGAAATAAGGCGCGACCTCTGCTACTTTTTTCGCATCTAATGAGGCAAAAGTTAGTGGCTCTTTCTTTGCTGAAGTTGCTTGTTTCTTCGTAATATAACCTTGTTCTACCATTTCATCTAATATGAGAGATTGTCGTCCTTTTGCACGATCCTCTTTTAAAAAGGGAGAATAGACACTAGGTCCTTTCGGGATACCTGCAAGCATACTAGCTTCCGCTAATGTTAATTCTTTTGCTGTTTTATCGAAATATAGACGAGATGCAGCTTCGATTCCGTAAGCACCATGTCCGTAATAAATTGTATTTAAATATCCTTCTAAAATATGATTTTTATTATAATTCACTTCAAGGCGGATAGTGTACATCGCCTCTAATAGTTTTCGTTTCCACGTTTTATCATGATCTAAATATAGATTACGTGCATATTGTTGTGTAATCGTACTCGCTCCTTGCACCTTTGCCATCGCCTTTAAATCAGCGACAATTGCACCTGCAATACGCTTTATATCAAAGCCGTGATGTTTATAAAATCTTTGATCTTCGATAGAAAGTGTCGCTTCTTTTACATAAGGAGAAATGTCATTCAGAGAGACATTGTAGCGTTTCTGTATTGCATTACTTTGTCCTATAACAGTGTCATCATTAGCATAAAAGACACTTGTTTGCGGAACCGCAACAGGGGGAGGACCCATAATTTTTGCAACTATAAGAATAACAAAAAAGGAAAAAACGAAGAAAAGGACGCAAGAAAACATTGCGGTGAAGAAAAGACGTTTATATTTTTTAAGTTTTGGATTCATAGTTTGATCCATCTTTTTTCAGCCCCTCATTAATACAAGCGTTATTGTATTAGTATTGAGGGTTTTGAGTTATTTTAAACAATGAAATTTCGAAAATAAAAAAGCCCCTTCCATTAAGAAAGGAGCTCAAAGGCACGTGCTGGCCAATCAGTAATAATGACATCTACACCGTAATCAATCATAGTTTGTAAATCTTTGTATTCGTTAATTGTGTAAGGGCGGAAGACATATCCTTGTCCCTGTGCTAATTGGACAAACTCTTTCGTTAATAATTGAAAGTTTGGGTGTAATCCAGTTGCTTCTCGTTTTTTTGCTTCAGCAATAGGATCTGCAAGTGGTGTATCGTACAAAATTGCTCTTGGAATTTCTGGAGCAATTTCTGCTAATAATGAAACGGAATCATGGTTAAATGATGAAAATACAATTTGATTGGACAGATGATATTCGCGAACAAGGGCAACAACTTTTTCTTCAATAGTTGAATAGTGAATCACATCTGTTTTTAATTCAATGTTAAGTTGTAAGTTTGTTGTAGAGAGCCAAATAAATACTTCGCGTAACGTTGGGATTTTTGCTTCATGGAAAGAAGGATCTTTAAAGCTACCGGCATCTAAAGCTTGTAATTCTTCTACAGTTTTGTCGGAAACAAGTCCTACACCATTTGTTGTGCGGTCCACTGTTTCATCGTGAATCACGACAAGTTCACCATCTTTTGATAGATGGACATCAAGTTCAATTCCATGAGCGCCAATGCGTTCAGCTTCTTGGAAGGCAATCATCGTATTTTCGGGATGTGTTCCTTTGACCCCGCGGTGAGCGAAAATAAGTGGTTTACTCATGTTAGATTCTCCTTATTATCTCTTTTCTTTCATTATGAAACTGCTTGGGGAAAAACACAATTGAACAGGGAAAATATTTACAAACTCCTAACAGTTGCGTAAAAGTTAACGTTAACGTAAAATGTAATAGTTGAGTGAAGGGAGGAATAAACATGTATAAAATCGATGAAGTAACAAAGCAAGTTGGTTTAACGAAACGTACACTCCGTTATTATGAGGAAATTGGTTTAATTCATCCCCCGGAGCGTAGTGAAGGGAACATTCGTCTGTATACAGATGAGGATATTGCAAGAATTAAAAGGATTGTAGAAGCGAAAGAAGTACTTGGAATTACACTTCAAGAAATGCAACACTTCTTATCGTTAAAAGAAAGAATGGAACAAAGGAGAAATAGCGAGAACCCTCGTGATCGCGAAGTGATTCAAGAAATTAAAGAGATGCTTGCAAAACAAGTGCAAACGTTAGACGAGAAAATGGAGCAAATGCAGCGTGTAAAAGCGGAACTTGAGGATAGTTTACATCGTGCAGTGACATTTTTGGATAGTACAAAAGGAGAGTAATCAAAATGGAGAGCAAACAAAAACTAGGGAGATTGATTACAGTGGTGGCTACCTTTCTTGCCTTTTCGGGTATAGGGGTAGTCGACCCAATTTTGCCGATTATTGCTGAAAAAATTGGTGCAACGCATTGGCAAGTCGAGATGTTATTTACAGCTTATATTTTAACGATGGCAATTATGATGTTACCAGCTGGAATATTTGCATCAAGATTTGGGGATAAACGAATGATGACAATCGGTCTTGCAATTGTGACTGTATTTGCGTTTATATGCGGTATATCGCAAACGATTGCTCAATTATCTCTTTTCCGTGCTGGATGGGGACTAGGAAATGCGATGTTTTTTGCGACGGCAATGACACTTTTAATAGCATTAAGTAAAGAAGTTCATGAAGCAGTTGGGTTATATGAAGCAGCTATCGGTTTAGGGATGGCAGGCGGACCGTTATTAGGTGGTATATTAGGTGGACATTCTTGGCGTTACCCATTTTTCGCAACGAGTATTTTAATTTTCTTAGCATTTATTTTAGTTTTCTTTTTTGTAAAAGAACCAGAGCGAAAAGTGAAGCGTAAAGCAGCTGGCATGGGAGAATTACTTAACCTGGTGAAGTATAAACCATTTATGCAAGGTGCCATTTCAGGGATGCTATATTACTACGGATTTTTCGTCGTTTTAGCATATTCCCCACTTGTTATGCATTTATCTGCCATTCAATTAGGTTTTGTATTTTGTGGATGGGGATTAGCGCTAGCTTACGGATCAGCAATTTTAGCACATAAGCTAGAAGGAAAATATGAGCCAAAGACAGTATTAAAGGGCAGTTTACTCGTATTTGCGATGTTATTAATTGCGCTATTCTTCGTGAAAATTATGTGGTTACAAATCGTATTAATCGTTCTATCTGGATTAGCGTCAGGATTAAATAATGCGTTATTTACAAGTTATGTAATGGATATTTCACCTTATGAAAGATCTGTTACGTCAGGGGTATATAACTTCGTCCGTTGGTTAGGAGGCGCGATTGCTCCAATTTTATCAGGAGTTATCGGTCATACAGTTTCGCCGCAAAGTCCGTTCTTAGTTGGTGGGATTGTTGTGTTAGTTGGTTGTGTAATGATCTTAATCCCGATTCGTAAACCAGTAGAAATAGAGACAAAAGCCCTTTCTTAAGAAAGGGTTTTCTTTCCTATTACAGGACAAACCCTTTTCATATATATGTTAGAACCCTCTGACTAAAATATATTTTCGGTATTTTTATACTTTTAACTATACTTTTTGGATGTTTTGTTTTATTTTTGTTAGGGGACATTAATGATGTCCCCTATTATAAATTTGCACTGAAAGGCGTGATTGTACGATGGAACTATGGTTCACTGAAAAACAAACAAAACATTTTGGGATTACTGCGCGTATTAACCGCACATTACATACGGAGCAAACAGAATTCCAAAAACTTGATATGGTTGAAACGGAAGAGTTCGGAAACATGCTTATTTTAGACGGCATGGTTATGACAACAGAAAAAGATGAGTTCGTTTATCATGAAATGGTAGCGCACGTACCTTTATTTACACATCCAAACCCTGAAAACGTTTTAGTTGTAGGTGGTGGTGATGGCGGTGTTATTCGTGAAGTGTTAAAACACCCAAGCGTAAAAAAAGCTACTCTTGTTGAGATTGACGGAAAAGTAATCGAGTACTCTAAACAGTACTTACCATCAATTGCAGGCGCATTAGACAATGAGCGTGTAGAAGTGAAAGTAGGAGACGGTTTCCTACATATCGCGGAAAGCGAAAATGAATATGACGTAATTATGGTAGATTCTACTGAGCCAGTTGGACCAGCAGTAAACTTATTTACAAAAGGTTTCTACGCTGGAATCTCTAAAGCGTTAAAAGAAGACGGTATTTTCGTTGCGCAAACGGACAACCCTTGGTTCACACCAGAACTAATTACGACTGTGTTTAAAGATGTAAAAGAGATTTTCCCAATTACTCGTTTATACACAGCAAACATTCCGACATACCCAAGTGGACTTTGGACATTCACAATCGGATCTAAAAAACATGATCCATTAGAAGTAAGTGAAGAGCGTTTCCACGAAATTGAAACGAAATACTACACAAAAGAATTGCACAATGCAGCATTCGCATTACCGAAATTTGTTGGCGATTTAATTAAGTAAGAGAATCGAATTGTAACAAATAAAGTGTAAATAGCTCATTTAAGGTGTTTGTCCAGAAGACTTGAACATGCTAGCTATTTACACTTCTGTAAAGAAAATCGTCTTCTTGTTATGAAACAGAAGACCCCGGTAAATCGAGAAAGAGGAGCAACTCGCTCCAAATTTGAGAAATATGAAAGGTTGGGATACCTTAAGTTCCACATAAGGAGGAAAAGAATATGCGTTTTGATGAAGCTTATTCAGGTAAAGTATTTATTAAAAGTCATCCAAGTTTTGAAGAGTCAAAGGTAGTTATTTATGGGATGCCTATGGATTGGACAGTAAGTTACCGTCCAGGATCTCGCTTTGGCCCTGCACGTATTCGAGAAGTATCAATCGGTCTTGAAGAATATAGCCCATATTTAGATCGTGAACTAGAAGAGGTAAAATATTTTGATGCGGGTGATATCCCATTACCATTCGGAAACGCACAACGCAGCTTAGACATGATTGAAGAGTATGTATCAAAACTTTTAGATGCCGGTAAGTTTCCACTAGGTCTCGGCGGTGAGCACTTAGTGTCTTGGCCAATTTTTAAGGCAATGGCAAAAAAATATCCGGATTTAGCAATCATCCACATGGATGCTCATACTGATTTACGTGAATCGTATGAAGGGGAGCCTTTATCCCACTCTACACCAATTCGTAAAGTGTGTGATTTAATTGGTCCGGAAAACGTATATTCTTTCGGAATTCGTTCTGGAATGAAGGAAGAATTTGAATGGGCAAAAGAAGTAGGTATGAACTTATACAAATTTGACGTATTAGAACCGTTAAAAGAAGTATTACCGAAACTTGCAGGACGCCCAGTCTATGTCACAATTGACATTGACGTATTAGACCCAGCTCACGCTCCAGGAACAGGAACGTTAGAAGCTGGAGGTATCACATCTAAAGAATTATTAGATTCCATCGTCGCAATTGCAAATTCAAATATAAATGTAGTTGGAGCGGACTTAGTAGAAGTGGCTCCTGTCTACGACCATAGTGATCAAACACCAGTCGCAGCAAGCAAATTCGTGCGGGAAATGCTGCTCGGTTGGGTGAAGTAAAAGCGGAGGCAGCTCGCTCAGAATCGCAGGTCATTGGAACGCTCGACCGAGAAGTGCTTTTGGCGCAGGCCGAGAGTGTGAAATGGCTGGAGATTCTAGCTGCAGTAGCTGGATAAAGTAAAAGTGAAGCTGACTGTTTAGACCCGGTGGCTAAGACTCTTTCCTGCAAAAGGCGTTTTTTGCCTCGAAGGAAGAAGCGAAGCCACCGATCATTCTAGCTGTCACGCAACATCAAAAAGAGCTATTCTCATTGTTTGAGAATAGCTCTTTTTATTATGCAACTTTTTCTTCCGAAGTAACTCCGCGAATTTCATCAGCAGAACGGATTGGATATTTGCGGAATATGATTGATCCAACGTATCCAACAATCGTGGTAACGATTCCACACAGTACAGCGGCGATTGTTACTTTTATAACGTCATTAAATCCGAATAAGACAAGAAGTCCTGGAATTGGTGATGCTGTTCCTGGCGCATTATTAACGAGCTGGAATAGGGACGTAATAATACCGGCAAGTGCACCGCCAACGAAGTTTGTCGCATAAATTGGAATTGGATTTGCTGAGACAACATCGGCTTGTGTTAAAGGCTCGATTGCTACAGCAATTGTATCTTTCTTTGAACAAATTTTTAGTCGTTTAAAGAAAATAAAGTTCATTGGGGCTGAAGCTGCTACGGCAAGACTACCAATTGCCATTGGTAAACCTGTTAATCCAAGCATGGCAGTTAGTGCCATAGAACTTAATGGGGAGGTAGAAATAACTGTTATTAATCCACCAAGCATAATACCCATAATGATAGGACTTTCTGTAGTTGCAACTGAAATCATAGAACCGATTTTACCGAGTGTTGCGTTAACGAGTGGATCCATAAGCATAGCCATTCCGCGTGAGATTGGTGCGGCAATAAATAAAATTGCTAAAAACTCTACACCAGCTGGTAATTTCTTTTCGAGAAATTTCACGATGAATGCACAAACGTATCCAGCGAAGAATCCTGGTAAAATACCGAATCCACTAGTAGCGATACCGATTAAAACAGCATATACGGGTGAAACACCGATTGCTAGTGCGACTAAAATTGCCGCTGCGACACCGCTCATACTACCAGAAGCTTCTCCTACTGATTGTAAAAAGTCATTATGAAACATCTCTCCACCAATATAACGGTGAAAGGCTTCAATAAGAAAACTTGCGATTGCTGCATTAGCTAAAGCACCCATTGCTTTCATGCCGTAAGGAGCACGGTAACTAAAAAGTGTAAATAGACAAAGTACAACAAGTAATAGTGCTAAACCTTGCAAGATAGCCATTTGAAAACTGTCTCCTTTGATTTTTGTAATAAAAATTCGTATCATTCAATAATAATATAAAAGTTTGTTAAACGGAAAAACTTTTTGCCCGGAAATTGCTGTAAGGTGAAAAATCCTTACAACAATGTAAGGGAAGTGTAAGGCATTTGGATAGAGTATAGTATGCTTTTTTTCGTATAATACAGGTATAGACATATGGTTAGCGAGAAAGAAGTGCAAACAGGAGGATTATGTATGAAATTGGTAATTAAAGTTTTAGCTGTATTCGCCATCATTTTAGGGGGAACAGCGTATTATTTAAACACAAAAACAGAAGGTGTACATGCTTTTGTAGACAACTTCTTTTCAAATAAAGAAATACAAGATTATTATGCAGTTATAGATAAAGGTGAGAAAAAAGATGATGAGTATTTATATACATTTAAAGGATATACAGAAGACGGAAAGCTACAAATTATTAAAAGAATGATGAACCGTGAATTGCATACAGGCGCTTTTATAAAAATTTATGCAAAAGGTATGCAGGGAAAAGGATGGGCTGAAATCTCGAAAGAGTCAATCCCGCAAAAGGCACTGCAAAAGATAGAAAAACCATAAAAGGAGCGAATCATTCGCTCCTTTTTTAGTGCGTTAAAATGGTGATAGATGTCTTTTCTTTGTTAGAAATGATTTTTGCACGTCCACCAATTGGGAAAGTGAAAATCGGGGTTGTATGACCGAAACTTGCGTTTGCAATGATAGGTATATGTGCCAGTTCAGGCTTTGAAACAATCATTTCCTGTATGTCTTCGATTGTACAATCTGCTCCTTTTTGCATTCTTCCTATAATAATACCTTTTACATATTCAAAATCTGGTTGCTGCATAAGGGAGTGTAAATAACGATCAAAAGTTTGAAGAGTAGCTTTTCCTGTTAGACTATCTTCTTCAAGAAATAATAATTTATCTCGCAAGTTCGGCATGTATGGTGTACCTTGCAGTAAATTTAAAGTGCTCATATTGCCACCAATAATATCTCCTGCTGCTTCGCCTTCGTGAATCGAAACATATCCTTCATTTTTAATAAATTCGCGATTTTCCTGGTCTACATACCAAGAATCATCGCTCCACGTTTCAGATGATAGGACTTCAATAGGTTCATTAGAAGTTAAGCATTTTAAAAAGTAATCGGTTGTATACTCGAGCCCTTTCTCCATTCCAAATGAAGAGAAATGGGGTCCTGAATATGTAACAAGCCCTGTTTTTGTGTAAATGGCATTATTTAAAGCAGTAATGTCAGAATAACCACAGAAAAATTTCGGGTTTTCACGGATTAAATCGTAATCGAGATGTTTCAATAAACCATTAGAGTTGTATCCACCAAGTGTCGTCAAAATTGCTTTTACATTAGGATCCCTGAATGCTTCGTGAAAATCTTGAACACGTGAAGAAATAGAAGAGGACGCAAAGCGGTCTAGCTCTTCAGCGTGTTTTGAGAACGTAACTTGAAAGCCCATGTTGTTTAATCTTTTTATAGCAAGATTTCTGTTTTCATTTGAGACAATACTTAAACTACAAGATGGTGAAATAACTCGTATTTCATCACCTTTTTTTAATTTTGTTGGTAGCATATAGGTTCACCTCTATTAAATGAAAGAATATTTAGATTTAAAAAATATTTTATCATATGAAATAAAGTGAAAGTGAATTATTTTTTGAAAAGGAGTTTTCCTGATTTTTCAGCAGACAGACAGAGTCTTTTTTTGATATGATAGGAAAAGTGATTTATTATAAGTAGTATTTAATATCTATAACATTTGAAAGGTGTGCAAGACGTGAAGAAACAACTTGCAGGCTTGCCGGTACACGTTCATTTCGTAACAGAAATCCGTGAAGGGGCGAGGAAGGAAACCGTTGCTTTTGAAGCAAATGGTCAATACTATGTAAAAGGTCAAGGTACATATATAACATTCCAAGAGCCGAACGAACAAGGCGAAGTGAAAACAATTATTAAAATTCAAGATGAACAAGTTCTCATTATGCGTTCAGG
Organism: Bacillus luti; assembly: GCF_009739945.1. NCBI lineage: Bacteria > Bacillati > Bacillota > Bacilli > Caryophanales > Bacillaceae > Bacillus > Bacillus luti. Next base: position 50,937 of record NZ_CP040336.1, read on the forward strand.
TGCTATTTCTATGCGTCAGACGCATGTGAAAGGTGAATGGACAACGGGTACGTATACGAGTGAACTTGGTACGTTTGCACTGCAAACAAAGACTGATAACGTTCTTTTTAAATGGTCGGATGAAAAGAAAAAAGGACAACTCTTCTTAACGTACGCATTGCTTCTAAGTGAACAAGAAGCTGGCAGATATACAATTACACTTAATTTGAAGGAGGCAAAATAATGAATTCTTTAGAACAAGTAAAAGGATTGATTAAAGAAGAAATTCAAGCTGCTGTATTAAAGGCAGAATTAGCGACAGAAGAACAGATTCCAAACGTTGTATTAGAATCTCCAAAAGATAAAACAAATGGTGACTTCTCTACAAATATGGCAATGCAACTTGCGCGCGTTGCGAAGAAAGCACCTCGTATGATTGCAGAAGAATTAGTTGCAAACTTCGATAAAGCAAAAGCTTCTATTGAAAAAATTGAAATCGCAGGTCCTGGTTTCATTAACTTCTACATGGATAATAGCTACTTAACAGACTTAATTCCAACAATCGTTAACGCTGGTGAAGCTTATGGTGAAACGAATACTGGTAAAGGTGAAAAAGTACAAGTTGAGTTCGTATCTGCGAATCCAACAGGTGACCTTCACTTAGGACATGCACGTGGTGCGGCAGTAGGTGATACTTTATGTAACCTATTAGCAAAAGCAGGATACGATGTATCTCGTGAGTACTACATTAATGACGCTGGTAACCAAATTCATAACTTAGCTCTTTCTGTTGAAGCTCGTTACATGCAAGCATTAGGTTTAGAGAAAGAAATGCCAGAAGACGGCTACCACGGTGCAGATATTATCGGCATCGGTAAACGTTTAGCTGAAGAATTTGGCGATCGTTATGCGAAAGCTGATGAAAAAGAAAGCTATGAATTCTACCGTGAGTACGGTTTAAAATATGAATTAGCAAAACTTCAAAAAGACTTAGAAAGCTTCCGTGTTAAATTTGATGTGTGGTTCTCAGAAACATCATTATACAAAAACGGAAAAATCGATCAAGCTCTTGCTGTATTAAAAGAGCGCGACGAGATTTTTGAAGAAGATGGGGCAACTTGGTTCCGTTCTATGACTTACGGTGATGATAAAAACCGTGTATTAATTAAAAACGACGGTTCTTACACGTACTTAACGCCAGATATCGCTTACCACCGTGACAAATTAGAGCGTGGTTTTGATAAATTAATCAACATTTGGGGTGCTGACCACCACGGTTACATTCCTCGTATGAAAGCTGCTATTCAAGCGCTTGGTTACGATAAAGACACGTTAGAAGTAGAAATCATCCAAATGGTACAACTGTACCAAAATGGTGAAAAAATGAAGATGAGTAAACGTACAGGTAAAGCAGTTACACTTCGTGAGCTTATGGAAGAAGTGGGCGTAGACGCAATGCGTTACTTCTTCGCAATGCGTAGCGGTGATTCTCATTTAGACTTCGATATGGACTTAGCTGTATCAAAATCTAATGAAAACCCAGTATACTATGCACAATATGCTCATGCGCGCGTATGCAGCATCCTTCGTCAAGGTGAGGAATTAGGATTAGCTACAGGCGGAGAGGTGAACTACAAAATTGTTACTTCTGAGAAAGAAGTAGAGTTACTGAAAAAACTTGGTGAATTCCCAGCAGTAGTTGCGGATGCAGCGCAAAAACGTCTGCCACACCGTATTACAAACTATGCATTTGAATTAGCAGCAGCATTACACAGCTTCTACAATGCAGAAAAAGTATTAAACCAAGATAACTTAGAATTAAGTAAAGCTCGTTACGAATTAATGAAAGCAGTACGTACTACACTTCAAAACGCACTAGCAATCGTAGGAGTATCTGCACCAGAAAAAATGTAATTAAGAAAAGCGGAGCCGACTGTTTAGTCCCGAAGGCTAAGGTTCTTTCCCACAGAAGATGCATTTTATCTTCTCGTGGGGAAGGTTCTTAGACGGAAGGGGCTAGGAGGCAGAGCTAGACATAAAGAAAAGCGGAAGCGGCTCGTTTAGAATAGGAGGGGGGTGGAGCTCCTGACAGAGAGGCGTACTTTGCCTCGGAGGAAGGCGCGAAGCCACCGAGTATTCTAGCCGCTGGAGCTGGACAATAAAGAAAAGCGGAAGCGGACTTTCGTTTTTAAGTAAAAGGCAATCACACAATGTTGTGATTGCCTTTTTATATGGAAATAATAAAAAATAAAATTTTTTTCAAACAAAAGGGGAATTTGCGTCGTCTTATATAAATGACAGGAGGTTTATGATGGAAGAAAAGGTAGATGAACTAATTGATATATATAAGCAGCAAATATATTCCTTATGCTATAAATTAGCGAAGACGAAAGAAGATGCAGAAGATATTTTTCAAGAGACGTGGATAAAAGTTTTTTCCTCGCGGCATCAACTTTCTTCTGTAGATAACTATAAAAAGTGGATTACTACAATTTGTGTCCGCACATTTTATGATTTTTATCGTAAGAAAAAGCGGTGGAAAGATCGCGTATTGGATTTGTTTCATACAGAGGATGGTGGAGAAATAGATTTCGCAGATGAAGTGAATATATCAGAGGAATTGATTCAAAAAGTGGAAGCGGAAATGATACGGGAAGTTATACAGTTATTGAATGAAAAGTATAAAACTGTACTCGTACTCTACTATTATGAACAATATTCTTATAAGGAAATGAGTGAAATATTAAATATACCGATTGGTACAGTGAAATATCGCCTTAATTATGCGAAGAAGCAAATGCGAGAACATTTGGAGGGGTTCGTTTATGACGGAAGATAAGTTTGACCAGAAAATAAAAAGTAGCTTAGCGGAAGAGATGATTCCAAGTGAAGAGCTGATAAATAATACGAAACAGGGCGTGCGAAATGCTCGAAAATTAGAGAAGAGATGGGTTGTTTTCATTCATGCCATTTGGATTGTTTTACTAACAGTCACCCTAGAACAGTTTGTTAGCCATTTGCATCATAAAATATCTATTATTATAGCGATAGTTATTATGATGCATCTATACATTCCTATATATGTTGTCATACAGTCATTTTTAAAGAAGGAGTATAAATTATATGAAAGAGTTCGCTAATCCATTTATGGTATTTGAAGTAGCTGGAGTTACAATGTTTTTTGCTTTTATCGCACTATTAGTATGTGTAGCATCGTGGGTATATACAGATGCGAAGAGGCATGGACTAAGTAAGTGGTGGAGTGCTGTAGCGATTATATTGCCGTTTTTTATTGGAGTTTTGTTATACATGGTACGAAGAAGTAAAAAGAGAGTAGAAGGAGAACATGCGATGGAAGGTATAAAAAAACAAAAAATAACGTTAGTTGCGATATTAGCAAGTACAATGCTTGTATTCCTTAGCGGATTTACTTTTGTCCAAACGTTAGACGATACGTGGAGAGCAGGAGATATATATTTAGAAAGTGAGCAACAAGGAGAGACAAGTTACGAGGCGAAGTTCTCATCATGGGATATTGCTGGTAAAGATATTGAAATTCAGTACGAAAAAGATACTGAAATGACGTTTTCCTATGAGACGGATGCAAAACGTGGTAATTTGTGCTTCAGCTTGTATGAAAGACAAGGTGAGGGTATAAAAGAGTTAAAAGAGATTTGTGAATCGAAAAAGGGTACTTTTACAGTTACATTAAAAGCAAATGAAAAATATATATTTAATATAAGTGGTTTAAGGGTGAAAGATGGATTTGTAAAAGTAAATTGGGAAGCAAAAGAAAGGGCCTTATAAGAGGCCCTTTTTTTAGTGCGATTATGCAGCTTTTTGTTCGGTTTGAGTAACCGGTTTTTGAAGTGTGTTATAAACGCCAGTTCCGATGACATCTAATGCCATTTTCATACGTTCTGGTGAAATGTTTTCAAATACGTTATCTTGAGGGGTATGGTATACCTTCTCAATATGATAGATTAATGGATTCCAACTATCGACACCCATCCAAATAAATAGAGCGGCAGGAATCCCAGCTTCAGCAAACGGTACGTGGTCACTAGAGCCAAATTTACCTTGAAGAACGAGATCATTATTTAATTGTTTCCCTGCTTGAAGGGCAGCATCTGTTACAAGATTTGGAGAGCCATTAGGAGTCATAGCGTATAAATTCTTTGCTTTATCATAACTTGTTGCAACCATGTCTGCGTTAAAAACACCTAAAATCCGGTCACGTTCTTTTTGGGAAAGACTATTCACATAATAATCAGAGCCAAGTAATCCGATTTCTTCAGATCCGAAAGCAATAAAACGAATTTCTTTATCAGTTTCTACATTTTGAAAAGCACGAGCTAACTCTAATACTAAACCTGTACCAGAAGCATTATCGTTTGCTCCAGGTGCTCCAACGACACTATCGTAGTGTGAACTTACAACGACAGCTTTTTCATTACCTGTACTCTTTTTTGGTTTCTTTTTAGCGATAACATTTAGGGATGTCAAATTAGATTCATGTCTCGCTTTTAGGGAAAGAATTGTTGTTCCCTTTTTAGCGATTTCTTCTTTAAAAGCATTTCCTTGAGCATAAGCAAGACCAAATACAGGCACAGATTGTTTTTTCGTTAAGCGGGGATTGAAAGTTTGTCCGTAGTTTCCACGTCCACCAATTAAACTGTATAAAAGAACACCTTTTGCACCTTTGCTAACAGCATTTTCGACTTGTTTATTGTAGTCTGCTACTGTTGTTCCTCTTTCAAATAAAACAATTTTTCCATTTACCTCATTTGGAATATCTTCTAGTTTTGTGCCACCTTGAACAAAGATAAGAGGCGCTGTAACAGCTTCTGTAGAAATTAGTGCATTTGGAGCAGCACCAGCTTGCCAATTACGTTTTGTAGATAATGGTGAATCGATAAATCCAACGTACTGATCCGGTACTTGAAATGGCTGATATTCTACTTCATAGCCCATTGATTTGAGCTTCATACCAACGTAACGGGAAGCCCACTCTTCTGATTTTGTCCCACCAGGACGGGGGCCTATTGTTTCGGATAAAAATCGAACATGTTCGATAGCGCGGCTTGCATCAACTTGTTTTGTAATAGGTGGGTTTTGTGTGATTTCTGACGTGGAATCAGCTTTTGCTTGTCCAATTGGAGCTAAGCTAACGGCGAGTGATACAGCAAGCAAGGAGCTTACTATTTTTTGTTTCAGTGATTTTTTCATTTTTTCCTCTCCCATTCTTCTATTCTCTCTGACTGACAAAAGAAGACGGTTAACGACTTTATTTTACCTTTAGAAGACTGAATTTTCAATATTCTGTTGTTGAGAAATAAAAAACGTTATATGCACATTTGCATATTTTTGGCGAAGATATATATGCTATCATTTTAGGTGAGGGTTCGCTTTCTGCTTGGAAAGCTCCTATATTGCATGAATCTAGTGTACCCAAACTTTAGATTATGTAGGGAAAAGGGACTGTTATATGGTTTCTTTTCTCATGTTTGAATCATGTGGTGGTAACTATGTTTCCGCATTTCATAATTATCATCAATGATATATGTAAGGCATCCATATGAAAATACGAGGCTGTTCAAGAGTTTTCCGTACTGTTGGACAGCCTCACCCCGTTAAAAGGACGATACTTTATGTATCGTCCTTTTTGCATAAAAAAACATCCAATCAATTGAGAGATTAATTGGATGCAAAATATTATTAATAATGTTTTTTTCGTTTTGTAGCTAGAATACTTAACAATCCAGCTAGCAGAAGAACGATACCTACTGTTTGTGTAGTATCTTCTTTATGACCTGTATTTGGAAGGTTTTTATCCATATTTTGATCATCTTTTTGTTTGTTCAACTGTTCGTCATCTGTTTCTTTAGCTTGTTCTTCAGATGTTTTATTACCTTTGTGATCTTCGTTATTTGGCGGAGTAATTGGTTTTTCCTCTCCATCTGGCGAAGACACAATTTTTTTATTTGAAACTGTAATTTGTAGTGGTGTAGCTTGAGCTTTTTCGATTATAAAGTTGATTGGTGATGCGTCTAATTGATAACCTTCAGGAGCTTTTGTCTCCACTAATTGATAATTACCAGGTTTCAAATCATTTACGATTAATTTACCATGCTGGTCTGTTTTTAAACCTTCTCGAATTACATTTCCATTTTGGTCTAGAATGTTGAAAATGGCACCTTCAAGTGTTCCTTTGTGATCAATATCAACTTTCGTTAATTCAATCGAACCTGTTGTTAAGCTATTTAAAGCTGTAACAGAGTTCATTTGAGATTGTCCTTTCGCAATGGTGAAAGCAATTGGAGTAGCATTTAAATCATAGCCAGTAGGAGCTTTCGTTTCAATAAACTGATAGTCTCCTGGACGTAAATCAGAAATAGAAATTTTCCCATCTTTATCAGTCGTTAAATCAGTGCGAACATCAAATCCGTTATGATCAACGATTTTAAATACCGCGCCTTCAAGAGTAGTGCCATCAACGTCATCTACTTTAGAAAGTTCCACGCCGCCTTTTGTTAAGCTGTTTTTCATAGTAACAGAGGCAATATCTTTTTGGCTTTTTTCAATTGTAAATACAATTGGTTTTTTGTCTAAATCATAATGTTCAGGAGCGCTTGTTTCAACGAATTGATACGTGCCAGGACGAAGGTTTTCGATAACGATTTTTCCTTCGCTATTTGTTTTTAAGCCTTCTTTTACTAGCTCTCCATCTGCATCTAATAAATTAAATACAGCATTAGCAAGCTTCGTATCGATATCAGTATCATCAATCTTTGTTAATTCGACGCTACCTTTTTTCAAAGCGTTTTTACTTGTAATAGTAATCTTTTTCGTTTGACTTCTTTCAATTGTAAATGGAATCGGTGTTTCGTCTAACACATAATGTTCAGGAGCCTGCGTTTCAATAAATTGATAGTCTCCAGGGCTTAAATCAGAAACAGAAATTTCGCCTTTGTCGTTCGTAACAAGGTTTGCACGAACTTCTTTTCCATCCATATCCACAATTTTAAAGATTGCATCTTTCAGCATTGTACGATCGATGTCATCTATTTTTGTTAAAATGACGCTGCCTTTCGTTAAGCTGTTAGTAGCAGTAACAGTAACATTTTCTGTTTGGCTTTTTCCAATCGTGAACGGGATAGGGTCTTTGCGTAAGTCATAGTCTTTTGGAGCTTTTACTTCAATAAATTGATAGTCTCCAGGACGTAAATCAGAAGCAGTAACTTTACCGTGTTCATCGGTTGTTAAGCCTTTACGAATTACCTTAGTGGTGTCATTCGCATCAACAATTATAAATTCTGCGCCTTCAAGAGTAGTACCGTCTATATCGTCTACTTTTGTTAAAGTGACGCCACCTGTAAGTAAACTATTTTTTACAGTGACAGGGACGGGAAGATCTTCCTTGCTACCTTTTTTAATCGTGAACTTAATAGGTGTTTGATCTAATTTATAATGCTTAGGAGCTTCAGTTTCAATAAATTGATAATCCCCTGGCGCTAAATCAGGAATAACTAGTACGCCATAATCATCTGTTTTTAAATCTTTCATAATTTCTTTGCCCGTTGCGTCTTGTAATGTGAATACAGCACCAGCAAGAGCTATACTGCTTTCCACGTCATCTTCTTTAATTAGTTTAACTTTTCCTTTCGTCAAACTATTTTTAAATGTAAGTGGAAGGAGTTTTTGTTGTCCTTTGTCGATTGTAAATTCAATTGGTTCTACATTTACATCGTAATAAGTAGGAGCCTTTGTTTCGATTAATTTATAGTTACCAGGACGCAAGTCATCTACAACTAACTTTCCTTCACTATTTGTAACAAGGTTCGTATGGATTACTTTTTGTTCATCATTTGCATCGACAATTTTAAATACTGCGCCTTCAAGTGTTTCGTTTTCATTTGCAGCGTTAACTTTCGTTAATTCAATACCGCCTTTTGTTAAGCTATTTTTAGCCGTAACAGTAGCCGTAGTTGTTTGACTTTCTGTAATCGTGAACTTAATAGGATTTGTATTTTTATCATAATACTTTGGTGCGGTTACTTCGATAAACTTATAATCGCCAGGGCGTAAGCCAGTAGCGGTAACTTTACCGTCTGAACCAGTTTTTAAATCTGTACGAATGACTTTCTTTTCATCATTTGCATCGACAATTTTAAATACTGCACCTTCAAGAGCTGTACCATCGACATCATCCACTTTTGTTAGTTCAACATCTCCTGGTTTTAAAGCATTTTCAGCTGTCACGAGTAGAGTTTCTTTTTGCCCTCTATCAATGGTGAATTCGATAGGCTCTGCACGTAATTCGTAGTGTGCAGGTGCAGCTGTTTCAATGAATTTATACGTACCAGGACGTAAGTCACTAACTTTAATTTTACCGTTTATATCAGTAGTTAAGTTAGTGTGAGGAGGAACGTCATTATTATTTGCATCGACAAGTTTGAATACTGCACCTTCTAGAGGTTTTTTCTTACCAAACTCATCTACTTTTAATAACTCGACTTCGCCCGTTTTTAAACTGTTTGTTGCTGTAACAGTAGCAAAAGACTGTTGGCTTTTATCAATTGTAAACTCGATCGGATTTGTGCTTAACGCGTAATCCTTAGGAGCTTTCGTTTCAATAAATTTATACGTACCAGGGTCTAAGTCTTTAACAGTAACTTTTCCATCTGAACCTGTTGTTATATTTTCGCGAATTACTTTTTTCTCGTCATTCGCATCGACAATTTTAAATATAGCGCCTTCAAGGGTAGTACCATCGATATCATCGAATTTTGTTAAAATAACGCCACCTTTAAGGAACTGATTCGTTTTTGTAACAGTCGCTACTTTCGTCTGCCCTTTTTCAATTTCGAATAAAACAGGCGTTTTGTCTAATTTAAAATGTTCAGGTGCTTTCTCTTCAACAAATTGATACTTTCCAGGAAGTAAATCTTTTGCTTCAATTTGCCCTTGGTCATTTGTCGTTAATTTTTCATACCCAGGAATGACTTGGTTATTTCGATCTCGGACACTGAATTCTGCACCAGATAAAGTGTTTCCATCTTTATCGACTTTCGTTAAAATAGCTGATCCTGGAATCAAACTATTTGTTGCAGTTTGGTTTACTACTGTCGTTTGATCTTCTGTAATTGTAAATTTTATAGGTTTACTGTCTAATTGATAATGATCAGGAGCCTTTGTTTCTTGTAAGTAGTAAGTTCCTGGTTTTAATTTATCTACAGTAATTTGCCCTTGGTCATTTGTTGTTAATTCTTTATGTTCCGGAATGACATTGCCGTTTTGATCGAGTAGAGAGAAAACAGCATGTTCAAGTTTTTTATTGTTATGAGCATCAGTTTTCGTGAGTACTACTTTTCCGACAAATTTCTTATTTGTAAGAGTATATGTTGTAGTCTCTTTTGAACCTAGTTCAACAAGTTTACCTGTTTTTAATTCTTCACTAATTACATAGCCCTTAGGAGCTTTCGTCTCTTTAATTACATATTTATCGCGTCGTAAGTTATTAAACTGAGCGATACCGTCAACATTCGTTGTCATTGTTCGAATCGCAGTTGTACCTGTTTGATCATATAAAGTAAATTCCGCACCAGCTAAAGGTACTTTTCGGTCTGCGTCATCAACTTTTATAATTTGAAGGTTTCCACGTCCTTTTATAGCAGAACCGCCTCCAGATCCAGAAGATACTTTTACTACTACTTCTTCAGCAGTTTCGGTCTGTTTTAATACTAAACGGTTACCAGTAATTTTTGCCTTGTTGCTCACTGTTTCCATATGATCTGCATTAATAAGTGAACGGTATTCTAAAATATAAGCTCGATCAATGGTATGCAGGAATTCAACTTTAAATTGTTGTTTTCCCGTAGTATTGTCTGTTGTAATTTTGAGTCTATAGTCTGTTCCTTCTTTTAATTCATTTGTGGTATCTTTCGTTAAAGTTCCATCCACAGCGACAGTTGTTGGATATAGATGGAATGACTTTTCATCTATAACTTGATTGTCTGTCGGATCATCTGTTACGACAGCATTTTCAATGGTTGATTGACTCGCATTAATGGAGATGCTCCAATTAATATAATTATCATCTTGTATTGCTGTTTTTATAACGCCGCTACCACCGTTTTTGATTTCGAATGCACCATGGATACTAGTAACAGTTTTCGATCCATCTTTTAAATCGGCAATATTATCGTAGCGCTCATTAATAAGTTCACCAACGAGAGAAGTTTTAAAACTAATATGGTACGCAGAATTAATTTCGTTTTTAAAATGAACTTTTAATGTATTGTTATTATCTTTCGTCGGGTTTTCTATCGTATATTCGTCAGGTGAAACTGGATCGCCTAGTTCAAATCCATGTGCACCACCAGTTAATTTCATATGTCGGACTTCGATGGATCCTGGCACGAGTTTTTGATTATCTCGTAGTACATCAACGATAGAAGGGTCTTTAATCGTCATGTAATTATAGTTAAAACCTATGTCCCATTTAATTTCTTTCGTTTGGGCATTGTAAGAACCGTATTTAAATCCGTTTCTTGTTGTGTAGCCATCTGGCGTAAATCTATCATTGGATGAACTATCTTTTTCTTTATTATCGATGTCTATCCAAGATAAACGTGCTGTATTTTTGAATGATTTGTTATTATTCTTTTTTGATAGATTTTCGTAATTAAAGTCTGTTGTATATGTGATAGTTAAAGCTTTATTCATATTTGACTTATAGTCACCAATTAATTCTACTTTGAATCCCTTATCTGTAACGACAAGTTTGTAATCAGTGTCTAAGGTAAGTGTCTTTGATCCGTCTGTAATTTGGAAACTATCTTTCTGTAACGTTAGTCCACCATAGTCAAATGTATCAGTGATAACAGCATCGTTTAGCGTATAGTTGTTATCATTTACAGTAATGGTCCATTTTGTTGTTTTGTTATTGTAATCTGTATCGTTTGCATTTTTATTATGCTTTTTTATGATGTTTTGTTGACGTAATGTCACTTTATTTGTCTGTCGTGAACCACCATCTGCGGTAATCTCATTTTCAATTTTTCCATCTTGTATGACATCACTCGTGGCTTTTGATGTGTAAGTGATTACGTAGGCACTATTAATATCTTCAGTAAACTGTAAATCAAATCCATCAGCTGTTTCTTTTACGGTGAAGTTTGTAGCATTGTCACCTGTGATGAGTTTTCCTTTATCATTGTAAGAAGCATTTTTTACAACGATAGAATCTTTATCAATTTTATGAGATTTATCTAAAACATCTATTAAACGAGCGGCATCTTTTTTGATGTGCTTTTGATCACCGTTGTAAGTAATGGTCCATTCGATCGTTTGCGTTTTTGGATTATACTTACTAGTTTTCTCTAGATGTGTACCGCGTGATACAGTTACAGTTGCATTGGCAGATACATCTTTTTGGTTATCGCTGGATACTTTTGCATTATTTTTGAAACTAGTAACACTCTCATCTATAATCTTTGTCGCATATTCAATTTGATAAGCCTTATTCGTTTCACCTTTAAAAGCGATATTTAATGCATCAGAGGATGAAGTAAGCTCATAGTCTTTCTTATTAACTTCTGCTCCGCGAGTTGTATTCCCGTTAACGTCTACTTCTAAATAGTAAACCTTAATGGAATCTTCATTAAGACTTGCTCCCTTTGGAATGCTGTCTTTGAAGATAGCGTTTGTAAGCATATCTTTTGTTTTGTTCATTTCTACTGTCCAATTAATTTGGTTCGTATTAATTGGTCTATCAGGTACACCTTTTTTATTCATAGATGTTTTTACATTTGGTTTGAAATCAAGCGTAATAGTAACGTCTTTTTCTTTAATTGGGAAAGGGATTTGTTGTTCAGTAGTCCCCGTAATTGCTACTTTATTAAATTCCGTACTAATTTGTAAGTGACCAGCTATATCAGGATGTTCTTCAACATATTCATTAAAGGTCATTGTTACTTTTCCTTCTGGTGTAACAACGAATGTCCCAATCTGATGACCTTTTCCATCAAGTAAAGGTTTTGTAATTGTATTATGGACGATAAAGTGTTTTGGAAGTTCAAAAGTGAAATAATCACCATTTTTAACGTTTAATGATTTCAAAACTTCCCATGTAAACTCGATATTGGCAGCAGAGTCTGGATTTGGACGATTATCCGTATTATTAAATGGTTTACCATTTTTATCTGTTAGTTTGACGCCTGTTAAAATATTTTCTGTAATCTGTTTAGGTGATGGACCTTGATTATTAACAGGTTGCGCTGCTGAGTTATCACTATGGTTTTCAATAGATTGCTCGGCACCATCTTTCTTTTGCTCTTCGATAGGTTGCTGAGCATCACCATTCTTTTGCTCTTCGATAAGTTGCTGAGCATCACCATTCTTTTGCTCTTCGATAGGTTGCTGAGCATCACCATTCTTTTGCTCTTCGATAGGTTGCTGAGCGTCACCATTCTTTTGCTCTTCGATAGGTTGCTGCACATCACTGTTCTTTTGTTCTTCAGTAGGTTGCGCGGCGTCCTCGTTCTTTTGCTCTTCTACAGGTTGTTTAGAAGTATCTACTTCAACAGGAACTGAGATAGATTTGACTACTGTACCTAAAGGGAAAGCGAGTTGAACAGATTTTGTATCTTGTTTCAAGTCGGGATTAAATACTGTATCAAAAGTGATTTTTCCTTTAGCGCCTGTATAATCTTTCATTTGATCATTAAATACTAGTTTCATTTTATTATCATTTGCGGTAACAAAATATTGCCCAATAACTTGTTGATCTGCCATTAAGTTTCCTTGTTTATCACTGTTAACCTTTAGCGCGCTAGGTATTTGAAGCACTGTTGTGTTTGTTTCTTGTGCGACAGATTGATCTTTTATTGACCAAGCATATTCTAGTTGAATGATTGATCCTGCTGTTATTAAATTTTTAGGATTTAATGCTTCGTCAATAATACGATTAGTTGCATCTTTCATTTCAACAGTGTCAAATAATGAATTGCTTGTTAAGGATTCCGCTTTTACTTGATTGTATGGAAAACTAGCAAGCTGGGAAAATAGTACGAATGCAATTAAGCATATATTGAATAGTTTTTTCATTGTTCCTCCTTTGTTACGCATACTTTTTAGCAAAAGTATTCATGTTCAAAGTGATACAATGTAACGTAAAACAAAATGTATATTTTAGAGGGAGATAGGGAATAAATATACAAATTTCGACAAAAAATGCCGGAAAACTGATAAAGAATGATATCAGACCTTTAAAAGTTGAGACTAGTAATGTGGATTTTTATGAAATAGGTGTGTGCAAAATATTCCGTGGGCTGCTTTACCTATTTTAATAAAGGTAAGTTTTACGATACATGCTAACCAAATAATGTATTTCATTATAATAGTTTGTTCTGTGATCTTGAGGCGAAATTAAAATGTAGATTGTTGAGTCAAATTTGGTCAGGTTGAAGAAAATATGTACCTTGAACAAGTAGTTAGATGATTTGCCTAAAAAGAGCATATAATTTTGTAGATTAAAGCGGAACCTTCCTTTCATCAATAGAAAGAAATCACTTTAATTGATGCTTAAAATAAAAAAAGAAAGTCCTCCCTATGATGATTATCTTTTTATTAGAGGTAATCATCAATAACCTTCTTTAAAAATTATATATGTAAATGGTAAAGAGTTCAACAACATTGCTTCTTTTCAAACGTGTAAAAAAAAGACCACCTCGTATTATGAAGTGGTCCTTTTTTTATATTTCTGTTAAGATTATCGGTTCGCCGCGTGTTACGACAACTGTATGTTCACATTGTGCAACAAGGCTTTTGTCAGGTGTAACGAAAGTCCAACCATCGTCACCGCGCTCGATAATATGATCAGCTTTCATAGAAATAAATGGCTCTACAGCGATAACAAGACCATCTTTTAGAAGCGCGTTATCCATTGGATCAAAATAGCTTAAAATGTGATTTGGTGCTTCATGTAAGCTAAGACCAATGCCGTGACCAGTTAAGTTTTGAATAACATTGTATCCATTTTTATGTGCGAAGTTTGAAACAGCACGACCGATTTGATTTTGTTTTGAACCAGCTTTAACCTTTTTCATTGCTGCCCAAAATGCATCAACTGCTGCTTGGCAAAGCTTTTCTTTTGCTTCATCTTCCCCAAGTACAAATGAAATACCTGTATCTGCATAATAACCACCAAGTGCAGCAGATACGTCGACATTTACTAAGTCGCCTTCCTTTAATACACGATCTCCTGGAATACCGTGAGCAACTTCTTCATTTACACTGATGCAAGTTACACCAGGGAAATCATATTCTTTTTCAGGTGCAGAAATAGCACCATGCTCATCTAATACTTTTTTACCGATCAAATCTAGCTCTTTCGTTGTCATGCCTGGCTTTGCTTGTTTTTTCATTTCTTCACGTGCAAGCGCAACGATGCGGCCGATTTTTCGTAAGCCTTCTAAGTCTTGTTCATTACGAATAATCATGAAAACCACTGTCCTTCCTCGAATATATATCTTATCCGATTGTATCATGTTTATTTTCGTCCTGCTACTCGCTTGCGGTATGCGGGCTGATTCGTCTCATAAAGAATACATGACAATTGTCATATCGATGTTATGACGCATCATACTGTTTCCTAACTTTTCCAACACATACAATGTAAATATAAGAAACAGCGGGGGTGGAGAGATGGAAAAGATTATTGAAGTAAATGGTGTTTCTAAAACATTTAAACATAAAAAAGCGGTAAATAACGTTTCGTTTCATGTGAACAAAGGAGAAATAGTAGCGCTACTTGGACCGAATGGTGCTGGTAAAACAACGACGATGTCTATGATGCTCGGATTAAAGGATCCAACAGAAGGAACGGTTTCTGTATTTGGAAAGAGTCCAAAGCATAGAGATGTTCGCAATAGCCTCGGTGCGATGCTACAAGAAGTAAGTGTTATTGATAGTATTACGGTGGAAGAAGCAATTGAGCTATTCCGTAGTTATTATACAAATCCGGTAGCAAAAGAAACTTTATTACAGTTATCAAATTTAGAATCAGAGCGAAAGCAAAGATGTGAGAAATTATCAGGTGGGCAAAAAAGAAGGTTAAACTTTGCGCTCGCACTTGCAGGTAATCCAGATTTGCTGTTTTTAGATGAGCCAACGGTTGGAATGGATATTACATCTCGAAGAACGTTTTGGGAAACGATTCGAAAGTTAACAAGTGAAGGGAAAACGATTATTTTAACGACGCACTATTTAGAAGAAGCAGATGCTTTAGCGAATCGTATTTTATTATTTGCAAACGGAAAAATTATCGCAGATGGCACACCTGACGAGATGAAAGCGACGATTTCTCGAAAAACGATCTCGTTTTATTCGAAAGAGAAAATTCCTAAGAGTTTATTAAAGGAATTGCCGAATGTAACAGAAGTACAGTCAAATGAAGGACGTTTCATCTTAACAACTGAAGATACTGATGCAACTTTACAAGCAATTTATCAAAGAAATCTATCTGTAACAGATGTTTCGGTTGAACGAGGAAGTCTTGATGAAGCATTTGAACAGTTTGTCGCAAATCAGAAGGGGGAAATCGCATGAAAGCATTATGGATGCAATGCAAAATAGAAATTTTACGTACATTCCGTAATAAATTATTTATCTTTTTCTCATTATTAATGCCAGTTATGTTTTATTACATTTTCACAAATGTTGTTCAAGTACCACAAAACGGAGATGCGTGGAAAGCACACTATTTAATTTCGATGGCAACTTTCAGTATTGTAGGGACTGCACTTTTTAGTTTCGGTGTTAGAATTTCTCAGGAAAAAGGGCAAGGATGGACACATCTTTTAAAAATTACACCACTTCCAGAGGGAGCGTATTTAACAGCAAAAATTATCGCTCAAACAGTAGTAAATGCTTTCTCAATCTTATTTATTTTTATGGCCGGAATCTTAATTAATCATGTCGAGTTAACGGTAGGGCAGTGGATTGGCGCTGGATTATGGTTGTTGTTAGGTGTGACACCATTTTTAGCGCTTGGAACAGTAATAGGTTCCATTAAAAAGGCGGATGCAGCTGCTGGCCTAGCAAATATTTTAAACATGAGTTTAGCTGTAATTGGCGGGTTATGGATGCCAATTGAAGTATTCCCAAAAATATTAAGAACGATTGGGGAATGGACACCGACATACCATTTTGGAAGCGGCGCATGGGATATTGTAGCTGGAAAATCAGTTGGTTGGGAAAATATCGCGGTACTAGGAGGTTATTTCCTTATATTTGTTGTAGTATCAATATATATAAGAAAAAGACAGGAAGCGGTATAAATGATAGAGATGAAGAGGTTTGAATTTTTTCCGAAACAGCTGGGTTTTTTCCCGTATATGTGGCTCGTTTATCTGTTATTTCCAATTTACAATTTGACACAAGTATCGGGGTGGAAACTTGTACTCGGAATCGGTATGTTGATAGTTTTCGTTGTCACATACCAACAACTTTATTTTGTTAAGAAGACGTTCGTTTTATGGGCGTGTATTCAAATGGTCCTTACCCTCTCGTTTGCTTTGTTTTATAATCCTTTCATGATATTGTTTGGATATTTCACGGCGAGTGCGATGGGGTTTGCACCAAGTAAGAAAGTATTTCGCGTATTGTTATGTTTATTAGTTATAATGCTTGGAACTTTTATATTTTTAAATATTAACCAACTAACAATTCCAAATTTAGTGAATATCATTCCAATGTTTATTTTAATGCTTATTACGCCATTTGGTATGCGTAATTTTAATCAAAAAAAGATGTTAAAGAACCAATTAAACGAAGCAAACGAGCAAATTAAAGACTTAGTAAAACGTGAAGAACGACAGCGAATCGCAAGAGATCTTCATGATACATTAGGTCATACGTTATCTCTTATTACGTTAAAAAGCCAGCTCGTTGAGAAGTTAATCGTAAAAAATCCAGAGCGTGCAAGTATAGAAGCGAAGGAAATTACACAAACATCTCGCACAGCTTTAAAGCAGCTAAGGGAATTAATTTCTGATATGCGTATGATTACAGTAGAAGAAGAGCTGGAGCAAATAAAAGTGATTTTACAAGCAGCTAATATCGAATTAGAAGTGAAGCAGGAAGCGAGTGCAAGTTCATTATCACCAATTGAACAAAATATTGTCGGGATGTGTTTACGTGAGGCAGTGACGAATGTTGTAAAGCATAGTAAGGCAGCGCGGTGCACAGTTTCTGTATCAGAGTCACAAGGTGAATTAATTGTAACAGTAGAAGACGATGGAATTGGTTTAGCGGTTCAAAATCATGATGGAAATGGTATTCGCGGTATGAAAGAGCGAATTGCTCTTATTGATGGATTTGTTGAACTGGGTACGATAGATCCAGGGACGCTATTAACAGTGAAAGTTCCAGTTGTCATTCGAACAGGAAAAGATGAGGTGAGGGCATGATTCGAATTATTATTGCAGAAGATCAACGGATGCTTCGTGGAGCACTAGGGGCTCTGCTTGATCTAGAAGATGATATTGAAGTAATAGGGCAAGCTGCAAATGGGGAAGAGGCGCTGAAATTAATCGAATCGCTAAAACCTGATATAAGTATTATGGATATTGAAATGCCAATTCAAAGTGGCTTAGATGTCGCGGAAACTTTAAAGAAAGAAAAATCAGCATGCAAAGTAATGATTTTAACAACATTCGCAAGGCCGGGGTATTTTGAAAGGGCGATGAAAGCTGGTGTGCACGGATATTTGTTAAAAGATAGTCCGAGTGAGGATTTAGCTGCAGCGATTCGTAATGTAATGAAAGGAAAACGAGAGATCTCTCAAGATTTAATGTTCGGGTTATGGCAAGAGCAAAATCCGTTATCAGATCGTGAAAAAGAAGTATTGTTGCTTGCGAAAGAGGGCAAGACGGCAAATGAAATTGCGAAGGCACTTTATCTGTCACCTGGTACAGTACGTAATTATATTTCTGAAGTGTTAACGAAGCTCGATGCGAAAAATAGAATTGAGGCAATTACAATTGCGGAAGAAAAGGGATGGATATAAAAAGAAGTTTACCTATGAAAGGTAAACTTCTTTTTATATCCATTCTTCACTAATTATTAGTCTTCAACAATCGGGATAAACAACGCTTTCGTTAGAGAATTCTGTTTTAACCGTATCGCTTGGAATTTGAAGTGTATTACGTAATGTAGGTTTTACTTCATTTTTCGACAAAAAATTTGTTATAGTAAGATTAGGTTGTTGTTCTAAATGTTGGACAGCTTTACAACTAACAGTAGTAATTACGCCATTTTTATCTACTTTTACAATGAAATCACTGGCAATTCTCCTATAATTCATCTATAACCCTTCTAAGCTATTCCTGTATGTGAGGTGAATTGTATGAAGAATTTGCCGAATTTTATATATATTATGCATTATTTCATATCAAAAATTGTCGAATTCACATTATTGTAGTGGTATGACAACTTAATAAATTAGATTGTTATAGTGGGATGGTGAATAAGTATGCAGGCAGAAAAATTAGGAAGTGAAATTAAGAAAATTAGGGCGATGAGAGGATTAACACAAAAGCAGTTATCCGAGAACATATGTCATCAATCGGAAGTGAGTAGAATTGAATCGGGCGCGGTATACCCAAGTATGGATATATTACAAGGTATCGCAGCGAAATTACAAGTTCCCATTATTCATTTTTATGAGGTACTCATTTATTCCGATCTTGAGAGGAAAAAGCAGTTAAAAGATCAAATTATTATGCTTTGTAAGCAAAAGAAATATAAAGAAATTTATAATAAAGTATGGAATGAATTAAAAAAGGAAGAATATCATCCTGAGTTTCAACAGTTTCTTCAATGGCAATATTATGTAGCAGCTTACATATTGAAAAAAATTGATTACGAATATTGTATTTTAGAGTTAAAAAAGTTGTTAAACCAGCAATTAGCTGGAATAGACGTATACCAAAATCTTTATATAGAAAATGCAATTGCAAATATTTATTCTGAAAACGGTCATCTTAAGAAAGGCCTGGAGTTATTTGAAGATATATTAAAGCAATTAGAAGCACTGCCTGAAAATAAAGAGTTTGATGTGAAGGTAAGACATAATCATGCAAAAACATTATACGTAGATAATCAATATGAAGAAGCGCTTTACCAAATAAATAAAGCTATTGAAATATCGTGTCGAATTAATAGTATGGCATTGATTGGGCAGCTATACTATCAAAAAGGTGAATGCTTAGAAAAGCTAGAATACGATAGGGCAGAGGTTGAAGAGGCTTATGAAAAGGCTTGCTTCTTTTTCGATATTTTAGAAATGCATCCGTATAAAGAAAAATTTATGAAAAAAATGAAGAGATAAAAAACCTGAAAATTAAATATGCATAATTGCATAATGTATGGAGAAATTTTCATGATATAGTTAAAAGAAAAAATGTGGGTGATGGAATATGAAGAAACTACTTATTGGTGGTCTATTAACTTTAGCGATGGCATGGGGTATTTCATTAACAGATACAGCTTTAGAGAAAAGCCAAGTAATTTCTCATAATGATCAAGAGGTACAATTAGCTTCAGATATGCCTTATGAATATTAAAAACAACCGTCTTACTTAGACGGTTGTTTTTTTGTGGAGTAACATCCAAACATCTTTATTAGAAACAGGTTTGCTAAAGAAGAATCCTTGAATATGATCACAGTTTTGTGCGCGTAAAAAATTCCACTGTTCTTCTGTCTCTACACCTTCAGCAATAACTTCTAAATTTAATTCTTTGGATAGTTTAATAATGGAAGCGATAATTGCTTCTTCTAAAGGGCTATTTGTAATGCCACAAATAAATTCTCGGGCAATTTTTAATGTGTTGATTGGATATTTTGTTAAATAAGCTAAAGAGCTATAACCAGTTCCGAAGTCATCAATTGAAATTTGAATACCGAGATTTTGAAGTTCTTCTAGTTTAGCAACTACAGAATGATTTTGATTAATCGCGATACTTTCCGTAATCTCAATATCTAATGCTTCTGGTTTTAGTTTTGTTTCTTCTAGAACTTTTGAAATAGTTGATATTAAATCTGGGTGATTAAATTGAACAACAGATAAATTTACACCAACTTTTAAATGAGAAAAGCCTTGGTTATGCCATTTTTTTGCTTCCGAACAGGCTTTATGTAAAATCCAATTACCAAGTTCAATAATAAATCCTGTTTCCTCTGCTAGAGGAATGAACTGGGCAGGTGATACAATTCCGAGTTTTGGATGTTTCCAACGAATTAATGCTTCAAAACCGATAATTTGTTTTGTTTTTGTATGTACTTGCGGTTGATATTCAAGGAAAAATTCATTTTGCTGTAATGCTTTTGAAAGTTCACCTTCTAGGAAGTTACTCTCATTTTGAGCAATACTCATTTCTTTTGAGAAGAAAACAAATCTGTTTTTTCCATTTGCTTTCGCACAATACATAGCCATATCGGCATTTTTCATTAATTCGGTTACATTTGTTCCATAATCAGGGTACATTGCAATTCCGATACTTGGTGTAATAGATAGTTCTTCGTCTTTAATGAAGAACGGTTTGTTTAAAATAGTTAAAATTTGTTCAGCGATGAAAGATGCACTTTTTTCAGAGTACATATCTGGTAATAGAATTGTAAACTCATCGCCCCCTTGACGAGCAACGATATCTTTAGAACGCAAACACCCACGTAATCGCTTTGCTACTTCGATTAATAGTAAATCTCCAACATCATGACCAAGGCGATCATTAATTTTTTTGAATCGATCTAAATCAAGGAACATGACGGCAATGTCATTTGCACTAGTTTGAGCCGTAGTTAACATAGCTTTTAAATCTTTTTCAAACTTACGGCGATTTGGTAACCCGGTAAGTGCATCATGAAAAGCTAAATGCTCTACTTGCTTTTGCTTTTCATATAAAGTTGTAATATCACGTGCTATCCCGAACATCCCAACAACTTCTTTATTTATAAACGTAGGGATAAGCGTAATGTGAAGGTAATAATAGTAGCCTTCTTTTTCTTTTGTACGAACTTCTAAGGTTTGTGGTCTACCTTCTTTTGTAATTTGTAAAGCCCTCTTTAGTAGTTCATGGTCTTTTGGATCAATGAAATGTAGAAGAGAATAGCTAGCTACCTCACAATAGTAAGCAGTAAATAAACTTTCACATGCCTGATTAGAGCGTTGAAAAATACCATTCATATTTAAGGAGAACACGGCATCAGGGTGATCTTCAAATAAAGATTTATAACGTTGTTCACTTTTGGATAATGCAGATGCACCTTCTTCAACTTCGTCCTCTAGTTGTATAGTCAACTTCTCGTAGGTGTCAATTAATGCTTGATTGTCTTTCCACATGTAAAGTTGTCGTAGAAATAATAAGATTAATGATAATACTAGACCGATTAGCATGAACTGATCATCCCAAGGCTGAAGGACAATAAAAGCAAAAGTAATAATTATACTAAAATAAGGTAATATAAAGCGTACATAATCGAATCGATAATATTTTGTTTTCGTTTCATGTCGTATTGGCTTATCCAAAATGTATAGTATGGACGATAAACCTATTAGTAAAATGGAAGCGGTATGTATTAAATAAGAGACTTCAGGAGAAGATTTCATTCCGGCGTTTAATTGGAATAAATGTACATATCCGTATACAAGTATAATAGTAAAGCCGATAATTAACGCGATTCTACTAGAAGAATATTTTTCTCTTCTATATAAGCTAATAACGGCGTAAATCACTAATGATTGTGCAACAAAGTATCCAATTAAAACCCACATATCTGTTGTTAACGCACGAAAGCTTGAGAGATCCAAAATAAAAGTTAAGGTGAAATAAATATTCATAATAACAATAAAGATGCTGTCGAATGAAAATTGAGCAAGGCCTCTAATAGAGTAATGTTTTATAAACTTTATAGCAAAGCCAGAAAAGAGCAAAATATATTGTATGATGAAAAAAGGCAATGCCCTATATGAGAATAGGACTTGATCATATATAGAAAGGGAATGCAAAAATAAAGTAATTTCCATAGTTAATCCACATATACAAGTGCATAGTACTAGAACCCAAAATAGTTTGTCGCCGCGTTTCATCTTCTTAATTGCTTTATATAGGCAATAGCAAGAAAAGATTGTAGCAAAACAAAATAAGAAAAGAATTCCAATTTCTTTTATATTCAAGTCCTTAGGAATAAGGAATATCCAAAGAGAAAATATAATTATATACATCATGACAAATTGTACATACTTTTTTTGATTAATCATATTATGGCTCCGTTTCAATAAAGTTGAATCTCAGGTGGAAAATGCTAATTTAAATAATAGCATATAAAATAGGGTGTTTTTTACTATAAAAATTACTTTTTTTGAAAAAAATAGCGCAACATTACAATTTACCATCGTAATGTTGCGCCATTTGTTCTTTTTACCCCTTTTATAGAAGAAAGTTCACGTATGAATTGTAATAGTGCTAAATCTTTCTGTTTACTTTCAATCATAATATCGAAATTATGATTTATTTTTTTTGCGATGTGTAAGAACGGCTTAATAAACTCTAAATCAATATATTCAGCGTGAGCCCTAAATTCTTTTTCTGATCTAGGAGAAGAAATGTGAACTTTTGGCGGGATGTTTGTGTGTGACCAAGTTTCAAAAATCGCAGGTAGTAGCTCTTCCAGTGGTTCCTCGCAAAGATTAGCCATATGATGATGATAATCAAATACAAAAGGAATATTTTCTTTTTGGCAAATAGATAAAGTTTCAGAAGTTGTATATGTTTTATCATCATTTTCAAGAGTCATTTGTTTTTTTATATGTGTAGGAAGTTTTTTTATGTTTTCATGGAAACGTTCAATTGCTTTTTCCTTATTTCCATAGGCCCCACCAACATGGATATTAATGTAAGAAGAATCGGCAACTCCTATCGCATCTAATACTTTGTAATGATAGTTCATATCTGTAATAGCGTTAGTTGTAATATGTGGCTTGTCGCTTGTGAATAATGTAAATTGATTTGGATGAAAGCTTACTCGTAAATTGTGTTCTCGAATTAATGCCCCTATTTTACGCCAAAGTGGTGTGAATGCTTCAATATAATCAAACTCAACTTCAGGGTGTGTTGCAAGTGGAACGATAGAAGACGATAGGCGATATAGTGGGATTTCATGCGCTATATTGTAATGAAGGATACGTATTGTATGTTCAAGATTTTGTCTTGTAACATGGTACAATTTATCCTCGCGCTCTTGTTTATTAAGTTTTTTGAAGCTCGTAAACGTTATTGTTTTGGCAGGAGAACAGTCCCACAATGCCATTGCATGTGAGACATATCCCAATCTTATAATCATATGTGATATACCTCTTTTATTCCCTTTCCTATAGGAAGAAAGCAACGATTGTTCCTATCCATTCTTTTCCTCTATCAATAAGAGAACGGGGGCTGACATCTTCAAAGGAAAGTAATGATGCATTTTCTAGATCTTCATGGAATTTATTTTTTACTGTTTGGATGAAATGTTTATTGTATAAAAGGCAGTTAATTTCATGGTTACTATATAAACTTCTCATATCAAAATTTGCAGTTCCGATATCACAGATTTCATCGTCTACTATAATAATTTTTGCGTGAAAAAACCCTTGTTGAAATGCGTAAATATCACAACCAGCCTGTATTAATTTTCGGCAGTACGGGAATTTTGCCTCTCGAACAAGGGCGTGATCAGCCTTTTCTGGAACGAGAATCGTGATGTGAACCCCTCTTTCATGTGCTTTTAATAGAGCACTCGCAATTTTCTTGCCAGGAATGAAATAAGGTGTACCGATAAAGAGTTCTTTTTTTGCACTTTCAATTAAATGTAAAAAAGTATGTTGTAAATAGGCACCATCGGTCGGAACGAATTGGTGTAGGATAGTACCTGGTTGTTGTTTCGGAAAATAAAGAGAAACCTCCAATAGATTTTCATTTGTATCATCTAACCAGTCATGCAAAAATTGCTTTTGTAAATCTTGAACACCTTCTCCTGTAAGACGTAAATGATAGTCTCTCCATAGTCCTAATCGCTCATTATGTCCTAAGTACTCCTCGCCGATATTAAAGCCCCCGATATAACCGATTTTCCCATCAATGACTGTAATTTTTCTATGATTTCTTTGGTTTGCAGAAAAGAAAGGAAAAGGGAATTTAACTTTATGACAAAAAGAAAAAGAGACACCATGTTTTTGGAGGGAACGGATTGCTTCGTTTGATAAATAATGGCTACCAAATCGATCGAGTAAAAGTCTTACTTCAATTCCTTCCTGTGCTTTATCAATAAGTAACTTTAAAAACTGACGACTAATCTTATCGTTTTTTACAATGAAGAATAAAACGTGTACGTGGTGCTTTGCTTGTTTTATGTCAGTAAATAAATCATCATATAAATCTTTTCCATATGTATAAAGATGAAAATCACTTTGACGTAAAGGGAAAGTGCGAGGGCGCACACGTTTCAAATGAAGGCGTCTCCCATATAAAAAATCAATTGTAATCCAAAGCGTAATGCATATTAACAAGAGAGATAAGAAGAACATGAGTGAATTCCCTCCTTTGCCTCGCTATTTGCGGGCAGTAAGCCTCCCAGTTCAAAATTAGGTTAAAGCAAAGAAGTTGGGGGAGATCAACGGCCCTCATTGCTTAAAGTTTCACTTTATAGTTTCACCGAAATAAACAGCTTTATTAAAAAATATGTTGTTGTATAACAAAAAACTGTTGACTGAATGCTCACTCATTATATAATGAAGATAGGGGAAAAAATTCAGAAAATTATATGTTTTTGAAGATTCTAAAAAAGAAAGAGGGCTTACAAAGAGAGGGGTAGCATAAAAATGAATAGCTTACTGATCATTAATTGGCTGGCTGCCATTGCTGTTATTGCTTATGCGGGATATTTGTTTGTGTATCTTATACGAACGAGGATGGCCTACATACAATTAGGAAAAAAGATTGAATTTGATCGTCGTTTTAAAGAGCGTTGGGATCTTCTTAAAGTTAATGTTTTCGGTCAGAAAAAGCTGCTGAAAGATAAAAAGAGCGGCATTATTCACGTTATGTTCTTTTACGGATTTATTCTTGTCCAATTTGGAGCAATTGACTTCGTTTGGAAAGGACTCGCACCAGGATCACATCTTCCACTTGGACCACTATACCCTGCATTTACATTCTTCCAGGAAATTGTCACACTTGTAATTTTAATTG
Source organism: Bacillus luti (assembly GCF_009739945.1). Taxonomy (NCBI): domain Bacteria; kingdom Bacillati; phylum Bacillota; class Bacilli; order Caryophanales; family Bacillaceae; genus Bacillus; species Bacillus luti. The sequence goes on from NZ_CP040336.1 coordinate 76,209, forward strand.
CAGTCTTTTGGGCTTTTCATAGACGCTATGTTGAAAAGCTTGTTCGTTTAAAACGTAACTTTAAATCGGGCCTTGTTCTTATTTTTATCGGAGGCTTAATGGTTTCTGTACTACTTGGTAACGGTATGGGACTTATATGGCATGGCGAGGAGCTTTCATGGAGTGAACCAATCGCTTCTGCAATCGCTTACGTTTTTGGTGGGATAAATGAAACCGTAGCCATTTCGGTGTTCTATTTCTCTTGGTGGGTGCATTTACTAATCTTGTTAACATTTTTAGTGTATGTTCCACAATCAAAACATGCGCATTTAATTGCGGGACCAGCTAATGTATTCTTCGGTCGTCTTTCAAACCCAGGGAAGCTTGAAAAGATTGATTTTGAAGATGAAACGCAAGAAACATTTGGTGTTGGTAAAATTGAAGACTTTAGACAAAATCAACTTATTGATTTATACGCTTGTGTAGAGTGTGGTCGCTGTACAAATATGTGTCCAGCAACAGGCACAGGAAAAATGCTATCGCCGATGGACTTGATTTTAAAGCTTCGCGATCATTTAACTGATAAAGGAGCTGCGGTAACATCAAAAGCACCGTGGGTTCCAGTAGTGGCTTTTAATAATACACAAGGAAATCAGTTAGCGATGATGGCAGCTGGAAAAGGGCAACAAGAATCAGCGGCTACAACACTCGCTTACGATCCGAGTTTAATCGGAGATGTTATTACAGAAGAAGAAATCTGGGCATGTACAACGTGTCGTAACTGTGAAGATCAATGTCCAGTTATGAATGAACATGTTGACAAAATTATTGATTTACGCCGTTATCTCGTTTTAACAGAAGGAAAAATGGACGCGGAAGCACAACGCGCGATGACAAACATTGAACGTCAAGGAAATCCGTGGGGTCTGAACCGTAAAGAGCGCGAAACATGGCGCCAAGGTGATGACGAAGTAACAGTTCCAACAGTAAAAGAAAAATCAAAAGCTGGTGAAGAATTCGAGTATTTATTCTGGGTTGGTTCAATGGGATCATACGACAATCGTAGTCAGAAGATTGCGATATCGTTTGCGAAGTTAATGAACGAAGCAGGCATTTCATTCGCGATTCTCGGTAATAAAGAAAAGAATTCTGGAGATACACCGCGCCGCCTTGGAAATGAATTTGTATTCCAAGAGATGGCGACAAAGAATATTGAAGAATTTGAAAAGGCAGGAGTGAAGAAAATCGTTACGATTGATCCTCATGCTTATAACACATTTAAAAATGAGTATCCGGACTTTGGTTTACAAGCAGAAGTCTATCATCATACAGAATTGTTAGCTCAGTGGGTGAAAGAAGGTCGCTTAAAGCCTGTTCACGCTATTGAGGAAACAGTTACGTACCATGATTCCTGTTACTTAGGAAGATACAACGAAGTGTACGAAGCGCCGCGTGATATTTTGAAAGCGATTCCTGGAGTGAATCTTGTAGAGATGGCACGAAATCGCGAAACTGGAATGTGCTGTGGCGCAGGTGGCGGTTTAATGTGGATGGAAGAAACAACAGGTTCACGTATTAACGTTGCTCGTACAGAGCAAGCATTAGCTGTACAGCCATCCATTATCGGTACAGGATGTCCTTATTGCTTAACAATGATTAGTGATGGTACGAAAGCGAAAGAAGTTGAAGAGAAAGTTCAAACTCTCGATGTAACAGAGATTTTAGAACGCTCAGTTATTGGACAGAAGAAAGAAGCAATCTAGTTTGTAGGAATGCATACAACTTTAGAAAGAGGTGCAATCATTGCACCTCTTCTCAACGTAGGAACACCGAGCGCGCGCTCAGTGATAAAAAGAAATGGGGGAAAGAAGAATGAGTAAAACAGTTATTTTAAGTGCAGCAAGAACACCGGTTGGGAAATTTGGAGGAACTTTAAAAGATGTGAAAGCAACGGAACTTGGAGGAATTGCAATTAAAGCGGCGCTTGAAAGAGCAAATGTTTCTGCTAGTGATGTTGAGGAAGTTATATTTGGAACGGTTATTCAAGGTGGACAGGGGCAAATTCCATCGCGCCAAGCGGCGAGGGCTGCTGGAATCCCTTGGGAAGTGCAGACGGAAACAGTGAATAAAGTTTGTGCATCAGGGCTTCGTGCGGTTACGTTAGCGGATCAAATTATTCGTACTGGCGATCAATCATTGATTGTAGCTGGTGGTATGGAGTCGATGAGTAACAGTCCTTACATTTTACGTGGGGCAAGATGGGGATACAGAATGGGCAACAATGAAGTTATCGATTTAAACGTTGCAGACGGTTTAACATGCGCATTTTCAGGTATACACATGGGTGTTTATGGCGGAGAAGTTGCGAAGGAAGATGGAATTTCTCGCGAAGCGCAAGATGAATGGGCATATCGTAGCCATCAGCGTGCGGTTGCTGCACACAAAGAAGGCCGTTTTGAAGCGGAAATTGTGCCAGTAACGATTCCACAAAGAAAAGGCGATCCTATCGTTGTTGCAAAGGATGAAGCGCCACGCGCGGATACAACGGTTGAAAAGTTAGCAAAATTAAAGCCTGTATTTGATAAGACGGCAGCAGTGACAGCTGGTAATGCTCCTGGCCTAAATGATGGCGGTGCTGCACTTGTATTAATGAGCGAGGACAGAGCGAAGCAAGAAGGAAGAACGCCATTAGCGACAATTTTAGCGCATACGGCAATCGCGGTAGAATCAAAGGATTTCCCAAGAACACCAGGCTATGCAATTAACGCATTGTTGAAAAAAACAGGCAAGACAATTGAAGACATCGATTTATTTGAGATTAATGAAGCATTTGCAGCGGTAGCAATTGCAAGTACAGATATTGCGGGAATTGACCCAGAAAAATTGAATGTAAATGGCGGCGCAGTGGCGATGGGACATCCAATTGGGGCAAGCGGAGCGCGTATTATCGTTACACTAATCCATGCACTTAAGCAGCGCGGCGGCGGAATTGGCATTGCTTCAATTTGTAGTGGTGGCGGTCAAGGTGACGCAGTGATGATTGAAGTTCATTAATTTTAGAATCTATATCGTTTATTAACAATTAAGGGGGAAGAAGAAATGGGTGTACAAAAAATTGTTGTAATTGGTGCAGGACAAATGGGATCGGGAATCGCACAAGTGTGTGCAATGGCAGGATATGACGTGAAGGTTCAAGATTTAAAACAAGAGCAATTAGATAGAGGGCTGGCTATCATTACGAAAAACTTAGCACGCCAAGTAGAAAAAGGACGTATGAAAGAAGAAGAGAAGGAAGCGACGTTAAATCGTCTTACAGTAACGCTTGATTTAGATTGTGTGAAAGAAGCTGATCTTATTATTGAAGCGGCTGTTGAGAAAATGGATATTAAAAAGAAAATTTTTGCGAATCTAGATGAAATCGCACCGGATCATGCCATTTTAGCGACGAATACGTCATCGTTGCCGATTACAGAAATTGCAGCGGTAACGAAACGTCCAGAAAAAGTAATCGGTATGCACTTTATGAATCCAGTTCCTGTTATGAAGCTTGTTGAAATTATTCGTGGTTTAGCTACGGATGATGCGGTATACGAAACGATTGAAGACATTACGAAGAAAATTGGGAAAGTTCCAGTTGAAGTAAATGATTTCCCAGGGTTTGTATCGAACCGTATTTTATTACCGATGATTAACGAAGCAATTTATACGTTATATGAAGGTGTAGCGACGAAAGAAGCGATTGATGAAGTAATGAAACTTGGTATGAATCATCCGATGGGACCGCTAACGTTAGCTGATTTTATCGGTTTAGACACATGTTTATACATTATGGAAGTGTTGCATGAAGGATTAGGAGATAGTAAATATCGCCCATGTCCATTATTACGTAAGTACGTAAATGCAGGATGGTTAGGACGTAAAACGGGCCGTGGTTTCTACGTTTACGAATAAATTCCTCCCTTTATTAAAATAGTGGTCTTACCAAATTGTTAAAAAGATATATAGCAAATGGAGGCGAAGTATATGAATTTTCATTTTACTGAAGAGCAGCAAATGATGAGGAAAATGGTTCGAGATTTTGCACAGAAAGAAATAGCTCCCTTTGTTCCTAGTATGGAACAAGGGGTGTTCCCGAAAGAAATTTTGCAAAAGATGGGTGAGCTTGGGTTAATGGGTATTCCAGCGCCTGCGAAATACGGCGGCGCAGAAATGGATTTCATTTCTTACATTTTAGCAATTGAAGAGATCTCAAAGGTAAGCGCAACGGTTGGTGTAATTTTAGCTGTACATACGTCAGTTGGTATGAATCCGATTTTATATTTCGGAACAGAAGAACAGAAGCAGAAATACGTTTCTAAACTTGCGACTGGTGAATATTTAGGTGCATTTGCATTAACAGAACCAAATGCAGGATCGGATGCAGGGAGTTTGAAGTCAAGAGCTGTAAAAAAAGACGATCACTACATTATTAATGGATCGAAAGTATTTATTACAAATGGGGGCGAAGCAAGTACATATATTGTATTCGCTTCTACAAATCCAGAGGCAGGAAAAAGTGGTATTTCCGCATTCATAGTAGAGAAAGATACGCCTGGTTTAATTATAGGAAAAGACGAGCATAAGATGGGGCTTCTTGGTTCACGTACAGTACAACTTACGTTTGAAGATATGAAAGTGCCAGCTGAGAATTTACTTGGGGAAGAAGGACAAGGATTCAAGGTGGCGATGGCAAATTTAGATGTTGGACGAATTGGAATCGGTGCACAGGCGTTAGGAATTGCTGAAGCAGCGCTTACATGTGCGATTGATTATGCAAAAGAACGAGAGCAATTTGGGAAGCCGATTGCGGCGCAGCAAGGGATTGGCTTCAAACTTGCAGATATGGCGACAAATGTGGAGGCTGCACGCTTACTTGTATATAGAGCTGCATCGCTTAGAGCACAAGGGTTACCGTGCGGGAAAGAAGCGTCTATTGCGAAATTATTCGCTTCTAAGACGGCAGTTGAAGTTTCGATTGAAGCGGTGCAAGTATTTGGTGGTTACGGTTATACGAAAGATTATCCAGTAGAGCGATTTTTCCGTGATGCGAAGATCACACAAATTTATGAAGGAACGAGTGAAATACAAAAACTTGTTATTAGCCGTGCTTTATAAAAGGACGAGGGGGAGACGGAGATGCATTTTAAACTATCAGAAGAACATGAAATGATAAGAAAAATGGTTCGAGACTTTGCTAAAAACGAAGTAGCACCAACAGCAGCGCAGCGTGATGAGGAAGAGAGATTTGATCGTGCCTTATTTGATCAAATGGCAGAGCTTGGCTTGACAGGTATCCCATGGCCTGAAGAGTACGGCGGAATTGGAAGCGATTACTTGGCGTACGTAATTGCAATTGAAGAGTTATCTCGCGTTTGTGCCTCTACAGGGGTAACACTGTCTGCGCATACTTCACTTGCTGGATGGCCAATTTTTAAATTCGGAACGGAAGAGCAAAAGCAAAAGTTTTTGCGACCGATGGCTGAAGGGACAAAAATTGGTGCATATGGTTTAACTGAGACAGGATCTGGATCGGACGCTGGTGGAATGAAGACAATTGCAAAAAGAGATGGAGACCATTACGTATTAAATGGATCGAAAATCTTTATTACAAATGGCGGCATTGCCGATATTTATGTTGTTTTTGCGTTAACAGATCCTGAATCGAAGCAGCGCGGTACGAGTGCATTTATTGTAGAAAGTAATACACCAGGATTTTCAGTTGGGAAGAAAGAAAGTAAGTTAGGGATTCGCTCTTCGCCAACGACTGAAATTATGTTTGAAGATTGCCGTATTCCTGTAGAGAACTTACTTGGAGAAGAAGGGCAAGGATTTAAGATTGCGATGCAAACATTAGATGGCGGTCGTAATGGTATTGCGGCGCAAGCGGTTGGTATTGCACAAGGGGCTTTAGATGCTTCTGTAGAATATGCAAGAGAGCGCCATCAGTTTGGGAAGCCGATTGCGGCGCAGCAAGGGATTGGCTTTAAACTTGCGGATATGGCAACGGATATAGAGGCGGCGCGCCTTTTAACATATCAAGCAGCTTGGCTTGAATCGGAAGGGCTTCCGTATGGGAAAGAATCAGCGATGTCAAAAGTATTTGCAGGTGATACCGCGATGAAGGTGACGACGGAAGCGGTACAAGTATTTGGTGGTTACGGTTATACGAAAGATTATCCAGTAGAGCGTTATATGCGAGATGCAAAAATCACACAGATTTATGAAGGAACACAAGAGATTCAAAGGCTTGTGATTTCTCGTATGTTAACGAAGTAGGAACGAAAGCGTAGGTATTTTCCTACGCTTTTTCCTTCCAAAAAATAATAGAGAGAGGTGAAGGGGATGGTTAAACATAACGTACATGCATCAGTAAAAGATGAGAAGTTAGTTGCGTTAAGGCGTGAACAAATGATTAAAGGTGCGGTGCAATTGTTTAAGCAAAAAGGATTTCCGCGTACAACAACGAGAGAAATTGCGAAGGCGGCGGGCTTTAGTATTGGAACACTTTATGAATATATTCGTACAAAAGATGATGTTTTATATTTAGTTTGTGATAGTATTTATGAACATGTAAAAGAACGGTTAGAGGAAGTAGTGTGTACAGAGAAGGGAAGTATAGAAAGTTTAAAGATAGCGATAACGAATTATTTTAAGGTTATGGACGAATTGCAAGAAGAAGTATTAATTATGTATCAAGAAGTACGTTTTTTACCGAAAGAATCTCTTCCATACGTATTAGAAAAAGAGTTTCAAATGGTAGGGATGTTTGAAAATATTTTAGAACAGTGTACAGAAAACGGAACATTTACATTAAATAATAAGGAAATACAGCTTCTTGCACATAATATTTTCATACAAGGACAAATGTGGGGATTTAGACGCTGGGCCTTGCAAAAATTATATACGCTCGAGGAATATACAGAAATGCAAATTAGGTATGTGTTGCAGGGGGCTCATATGCTTCCGAAATAAGGAATAGACAAATTATAATTTTATTGCCATATAAAAGTTTCCCGTTTTTTTTGTAGCATATTTGTGCGACTTTTGTTTATAATGAATAGTATGGATTTTTTTAAGCAGACCGTTATATATAAGGTTATATTTGATGAAAGGAAGTGCCGCATAAGTGAATTTTAAGCAATATTCACCAGAAGAGCTAAAAGAATGTTCAATGATTGAAGTTGTACATAGCGTTTTAGGGGATAAAAGACAAGCAACGACATTCAACGAGTTGGTTCAAGAAATCGCTCAAGTGCTGGGACTATCTCAAGAGCAAGTTAATGCGAAACTCGCACAATTTTATACAGATTTAAACATCGATGGACGTTTCATTAATTTAGGAGAAAATCGTTGGGGGCTACGCAGCTGGTACCCATATGAGCAAATTGATGAAGAAATCTTACCACAACCAAAACCGAAGAAGAAACGTAAAGTTGAAGAAGACGGTTTTGACGACTACATTGAAGAAGATGAAGACTTTGACGATGCAGACGGAAATGCAGATGAAGAAGATGATGTAGAAGATTTGGACAAGGTTCTTGAAGATGAAGACGGAGATGACGACGATCTTGATGATTTAGATGAAGATGATGAAGACTTCGCTGAAGAAGAACTTGAGTACGATGAAACTGAAGAAGAAGAAGAGGAAGAACTGTAGTTCTTGACTTTTCATTATCGTCCATGTAGAATCATTTTTGGGCTCTTTAAAAAAGGACGATAATACTTTTAAAGTGTAAATATAAAAGAAAATTGCTCCCTACTTATTACTTTATGTGATGAGGGGAGCAATTTTCTTTTTTGTTTTTTGTTTAGAAAATAAAAAGAGCCTAACAATAAGATAGATACAGTGTTATCTACATACGTTGCGCTTTGCAACGGTGATTATATAACAGCAAAGTAGAAGGGAGCTTTTTCATGACTAAGTATATTTTTGTAACAGGCGGTGTAGTATCGTCTTTAGGTAAAGGTATTACAGCAGCATCTCTTGGAAGACTATTAAAAAACCGTGGGTTAAACGTAACGATTCAAAAGTTTGATCCATACATTAACGTAGACCCAGGGACTATGAGCCCATACCAACACGGTGAGGTATTCGTAACAGATGATGGCGCAGAAACTGACTTAGACCTTGGTCACTATGAGCGTTTCATCGACATTAACTTAAACAAATACAGCAACGTAACAACAGGTAAAATTTACTCTTCAGTTCTTCAAAAAGAGCGTCGTGGTGAATACTTAGGAGGAACAGTTCAAGTTATTCCTCACATTACTAATGAAATTAAAGAACGTGTATACCGTTCTGGTCGCGAAACAAATGCGGACGTTGTTATTACAGAAATCGGTGGAACTGTTGGTGATATCGAGTCTCTACCATTCTTAGAAGCAATCCGCCAAATTAAGAGCGACATCGGTCGTGACAATGTAATGTACATTCACTGTACGTTAATCCCGTACTTAAAAGCAGCGGGTGAAATGAAAACAAAACCAACGCAACATAGCGTTAAAGAGCTTCGCAGCTTAGGTATTCAACCAAATATTATCGTTGTTCGTACAGAACTGCCTGTTTCTCAAGATATGAAAGACAAGCTTGCATTATTCTGTGACATCGATACAAAAGCAGTTATCGAAGCACGCGATGCAGATACTTTATATGCAGTTCCATTATCTCTTCAAGAGCAAAATATGGACCAAATCGTTTGTGATCACTTAAAATTAGACAATCCAGCTGCAGATATGACAGAGTGGACTGCGCTAGTTGATAAAGTACGTAACCTTTCTAAGAAAACAAAAATCGCTCTTGTTGGTAAGTATGTAGAACTTCAAGATGCATATATTTCTGTTGTAGAAGCACTTCGTCATGCAGGTTACTCTTTCGATACAGATGTAGAAGTGAAATGGGTAAATGCTGAGCACGTAACAGCAGAAAATGTACAAGAATTAGTAGGAGACACAGATGGTATCCTTGTACCAGGTGGCTTCGGCGATCGTGGTGTAGAAGGTAAAATCGTTGCAATTCAATACGCTCGTGAAAATAAAGTTCCATTCTTAGGAATTTGCTTAGGTATGCAACTTGCATCAATCGAATTCGCACGTAACGTATTAGGATTAGAAGGAGCTAACTCTTCTGAAATTAATCCTGACACACCTTATGCAATCATCGACTTATTACCAGAACAAAAAGATGTAGAAGACTTAGGTGGTACACTTCGTCTTGGTCTATATCCATGTAAGCTTTCTGAAGAAACAAATGCTTACAGAGCTTACAGTGAGCCGGTTGTATATGAGCGTCATCGTCATCGTTATGAGTTCAACAATCAATTCCGTCCGGATATGGAAAAAGCAGGATTTGTATTCTCTGGTACAAGCCCAGACGGCCGTCTAGTTGAAATCATTGAATTAAAAGATCACCCTTGGTTCGTGGCAGCACAGTTCCACCCAGAACTTGTATCTCGTCCAAACCGCCCACAACCATTGTTCCATGATTTCGTAAGTGCTTCTATTACGAATAAAGAGAGCAAGTAATAAAAAAAAGCGCCTGATTTCAGGCGCTTTTTTTAATATTCGTTTAACATTTCATCAATTGTAAATTTAATTCCGTGATAAGCAAATAAAGCTACAATTAAACTTGGGAATCCGTAGCGGTTACCTTCATCGTCTGGAATAAGACCTTTTAACAGTTTTGTATCAATATGTACATCTGTATATTGCTCTAATGATTCAGTACCCTCTTGAATAGCAGAGATGCCGACAATAGAGTGTCCATCTGCTTGAAGTTTTTTTGCGATTGCTACAACTTCTTCATCTGTTGAAAAACGGCTAATAAGAAGTACACGATCTGCAGAAGTTACTTCTACTTCTTTCCCATTTTCAAATAATCGTTTTGCTTGCTTCATTGGTTCAGCACCGAATAGCGCTTCAGCAACAACGCCTTCCATTTCATTTGTACCATGTAAATAAATGTAACCATCGCCAACTAGTGCTTGAGCAAGTAGACGAGCACTATCCTCTATATTCATTTCCTCTTTTTGAGAAACTCTGGAGAAATAACCACTTAATTGAGTTGAAAAAATTTTTAACATAATGTTACTCCTTTCGTACGTGTTTGCCGGTTTTCATTATAGTTTATTTTTTTAGAAAGGTGAAATCGTAGGTGGCATAACGAAATAGGAAACGGTAAAATAAGAAAGAATAGGAAGGAATTTGGCAAAGAATAGCGAAAATAAATCGATAAGATATAAGAAGCTGTAAATCTTGTACTTACACAGAAAGGTTGGGAGTTATGGAAGGGAAAATTTTAATCGTTGATGATCAATATGGCATTCGTGTGTTATTACATGAAGTGTTCCAAAAAGAAGGTTATCAGACGTTCCAAGCAGCGAATGGTTTTCAAGCTTTAGATATCGTGAAAAAAGACAATCCAGATTTAGTCGTATTAGATATGAAAATTCCAGGTATGGATGGTATAGAGATTTTAAAACATGTAAAGGAAATTGATGAGAGTATTAAAGTAATTTTAATGACTGCTTATGGAGAGCTTGATATGATCCAAGAAGCAAAAGATTTAGGAGCTTTAATGCACTTTGCCAAACCATTTGATATTGATGAAATTCGTCAAGCGGTGAGAGATCAGCTTGCTGTAGAGGCATAAAAAATGAATTTTTTATAAAAAATATGGAAAAAAGCGTTTACATGGACTATTGTGCAGGTGAATACGGTTGAGTTTTTGAGTACAAGTTGTTATCCTATGGAGTGTAGAAAAAAGTCCGGTATGTATATATACATATTTTACCTTATCCTGGTCATACTACCAGCGATAAGAACTTATCGGATACAAAAAACGTTTTTTAGGAGGATTCACCATGCCTTTAGTTTCTATGAAAGAAATGCTAAACAAAGCACTAGAAGGAAAATACGCAGTTGGTCAATTCAACATGAACAACTTAGAGTGGACTCAAGCTATCTTAGCTGCTGCGGAAGAAGAAAAATCTCCTGTAATCCTAGGTGTATCTGAGGGTGCAGCTCGTCATATGACTGGTTTCAAAACAGTTGTAGCTATGGTTAAAGCTTTAATCGAAGAAATGAACATTTCTGTTCCTGTAGCGATTCACCTTGACCATGGTTCAAGCTTTGAAAAGTGTAAAGAAGCAATCGATGCAGGTTTCACATCTGTAATGATCGACGCTTCTCACCACCCATTCGAAGAAAACGTTGAAACTACTAAAAAAGTAGTAGAATACGCACACGCTCGTAACGTATCTGTTGAAGCTGAGCTTGGAACAGTTGGCGGACAAGAAGACGACGTAATCGCTGAAGGCGTAATTTACGCTGATCCTGCAGAGTGTAAACACCTTGTTGAAGCAACTGGCATCGACTGCCTAGCTCCAGCTTTAGGTTCTGTACACGGTCCTTACAAAGGTGAGCCTAACTTAGGATTCGCTGAAATGGAACAAGTTCGTGACTTCACTGGTGTACCTTTAGTATTACACGGTGGTACTGGTATCCCAACTGCTGATATCGTAAAAGCTATCTCTTTAGGTACTTCAAAAATCAACGTAAACACTGAGAACCAAATCGAGTTTACAAAAGCTGTTCGTGAAGTATTAAACAAAGACCAAGAAGTTTACGATCCTCGTAAATTTATCGGACCTGGCCGCGACGCTATCAAAGCAACTGTTGCTGGTAAAATGCGCGAATTCGGTTCTAACGGTAAAGCGTAAGAATAAAATTCCGTTTTGGAAACCGTCTACTCTTTTAGACGGTTTCCTTTCGTTGTATAATGAAAGCGTGAACAAGTCGAAAGATTTTATAAAATGAATTTTTAAATCTTTAAATATAGAAAATAATGTGCATAGTCCTATTAATAAATGTGATAAGTATCTGATTTATAATTCGATGAATAGTTAACCTTCACCTATTTATACTACAGGGGCACTGTAGGTGATGGTTTTTAGGGTGGAAAGAGTAGTTGAGATTCTTAAGGGGAGCTTTCTATAAAGAAAATAGAAAGTAAATACATTCACAAGAAGGGAGCTCAATATGGAAAAATTGCTAATTGAAGGCGGAAGAGCTTTAAATGGAACAATTCGCGTGAGTGGTGCAAAGAACAGCGCCGTTGCACTAATTCCAGCGACAATTTTAGCAGATACTCCAGTAACTATTGGTGGTGTTCCTAATATTTCGGACGTGAAAATGTTAGGAGACTTACTAGAGGAAATTGGAGGGAAAGTAACTTATGGACAGGAGGAAGAGATGGTAGTCGATCCTTCTAATATGGTTGCGATGCCTTTGCCAAATGGAAAAGTGAAAAAATTGCGCGCTTCTTATTATTTAATGGGTGCGATGCTTGGCCGCTTTAAAAAAGCTGTTATTGGGCTTCCGGGTGGATGTCATTTAGGACCAAGACCGATTGATCAGCATATTAAAGGTTTTGAAGCGCTAGGTGCACATGTTACAAATGAACAGGGTGCTATCTACTTAAGAGCAGATGAATTGCGCGGAGCACGTATTTATTTAGACGTTGTTAGTGTAGGGGCTACAATTAATATTATGTTAGCAGCTGTACGAGCGAAAGGTAGAACTGTTATTGAAAATGCAGCGAAAGAACCTGAGATTATTGATGTAGCTACCTTGTTGACGAGTATGGGAGCACGCATTAAAGGTGCTGGTACAGATGTAATCCGAATTGATGGTGTGGATTCACTGCACGGTTGTCATCATACAATTATTCCAGATCGTATTGAAGCGGGTACGTATATGATTTTAGGTGCTGCGTCAGGAGGAGAAGTAACAGTTGATAATGTTATTCCTCAGCATTTAGAGTCAGTTACGGCAAAGTTAAGAGAAGCTGGTGTCCAAGTTGAAACGAATGATGACCAAATTACAGTGAACGGTGATAGAAGATTAAAAGTAGTTGATATAAAAACGCTTGTATATCCAGGTTTCCCAACAGATTTACAACAGCCGTTTACAACACTTTTAACAAAGGCGCATGGAACGGGTGTTGTAACGGATACGATTTATGGCGCACGTTTTAAACATATTGATGAATTACGTCGTATGAATGCACAAATTAAAGTAGAAGGTCGTTCAGCTATTGTAACTGGCCCTGTTTTACTGCAAGGTGCAAAAGTGAAAGCAAGTGATTTGCGAGCTGGAGCTGCGCTTGTTATTGCGGGGTTAATGGCGGATGGCATTACAGAAGTAACCGGACTTGAGCATATTGATCGAGGTTACGAAAATATAGTAGACAAGCTTAAGGGGCTTGGTGCAAACATTTGGCGAGAGCAAATGACAAAGCAAGAGATTGAAGAAATGAAGAACGCTTAAAGTGGTGATACTTCCGTTAATGGGGAGCGAAGAATCATCATTAGCGGAAGTACATTTTATAGAAAAATCCGGTTCACAAAATACGGCAGAAATATTAGAGACTTAAAGGAGAGGGATTATCTTGGAAAGAAGTTTATCTATGGAGTTAGTACGTGTAACAGAGGCTGCAGCATTATCATCAGCGCGTTGGATGGGACGCGGGAAAAAAGATGAGGCAGACGGTGCAGCAACATCAGCTATGCGTGATGTATTTGATACAATTCCGATGAAAGGTACAGTTGTAATTGGTGAAGGTGAAATGGATGAAGCGCCAATGCTGTATATCGGAGAGAAATTAGGTACAGGATATGGCCCGCGCGTAGACGTTGCAGTTGATCCTTTAGAAGGGACAAACATCGTAGCAGCTGGCGGATGGAACGCACTTGCTGTTATTGCAATCGCAGATCACGGCAATTTGTTACATGCTCCTGACATGTACATGGATAAAATCGCGGTTGGCCCAGAAGCGGTTGGGGCAGTCGATATTGATGCGCCTATTATTGATAACTTACGTGCAGTTGCGAAAGCGAAAAATAAAGATATTGAAGATGTTGTAGCGACAGTTTTAAACCGTCCACGTCATCAAGCAATTATTGAAGAAATTCGTAAAGCTGGTGCTCGCATTAAATTGATTAATGATGGAGACGTAGCTGGCGCAATTAATACTGCATTTGATCGTACTGGTGTAGATATTTTATTCGGTTCTGGTGGTGCACCTGAGGGTGTATTAGCAGCAGTTGCATTAAAATGTTTAGGCGGCGAGATTCACGGAAAACTATTACCGCAAAACGAAGCTGAATTAGCGCGTTGCAAAAAGATGGGCATAGAAGACATCAACCGTATCCTTCGCATGGAGGACTTAGTAAAAGGTGACGATGCAATCTTTGCAGCAACAGGCGTAACAGACGGAGAACTATTACGCGGTGTTCAATTTAAAGGTAGCGTAGGAACAACGCAATCCCTTGTTATGCGTGCGAAGTCAGGTACAGTACGCTTTGTAGACGGACGCCATAGCTTAAATAAAAAACCGAACTTGGTTATTAAATAAAAGGTGGAAGCGGCTCGCTCAGAATCGCAGGACATTGGAACTCTCGACCTTGAAGCGCTCTTTGCTTCGAGTGAGAGAGTGAAATGACCGGAGATTCTAGCCACCGGAGCTGGATTAGATAAAAAGCGGAAGCAGCTTGTTAAGAATTGCAGGGCACTTCAAACGAGAGAGTGAAATGCCTTATCTATTCGCCCTTAAAATCAGGTGAGTAGAAAAAAGAAAGAAATATAAAAAGCGAAGACAAATTTTCTTGTCTTCGCTTCTTGTATTTGTGTTTCAACGTATTGATTAAAACTAGATAAAAGGGTTACAATAGTGAATATTACCCTACTTGAACTTATTGCCTTTCATTATTAATTATTTGCCTTCCGTATTTTTTCCCTTTACCCATTTGAAAAGAGAATAACGTTAAAGTGTGGTGTCTGAATGAATTTGTCAATTGCAGCATTAGAAAACATGAAATTAAAAGAATTATATGAGCTTGCGAAAGAATTTAAGATTTCGTATTATAGCAAGTTAACGAAAAAAGAGTTAATTTTTTCTATTTTGAAAGCCCGAGCAGAAAAAGAAGGTTTCTTTTTCATGGAAGGCGTATTAGAAATTATTCAATCAGAAGGATTTGGATTCCTACGTCCTATCAACTATTCTCCAAGCTCAGAAGATATTTATATCTCAGCTTCGCAAATCCGTCGTTTCGATTTACGTAATGGAGACAAAGTTTCTGGTAAAGTACGACCTCCGAAAGAAAATGAACGCTATTTTGGGTTATTACAAGTTGAAGCTGTAAACGGAGACGATCCAGATTCAGCAAAAGAGCGTGTGCATTTCCCTGCATTAACACCATTATACCCAGATCGCCAAATGAAATTGGAAACGGAACCGAAAAAGTTACCGACACGCATCATGGATTTAATCGCACCAGTTGGATTTGGACAACGTGGTTTAATTGTCGCGCCTCCAAAGGCTGGTAAAACTAGTCTATTAAAAGAAATCGCACACAGTGTTACAACAAATCATCCGGAAGCAGAATTAATTGTACTTTTAATTGATGAGCGTCCAGAGGAAGTAACAGACATTGAACGTTCTGTTAAAGGAGATGTTGTAAGTTCTACTTTTGATGAAGTACCAGAAAATCATATTAAAGTAGCTGAACTTGTGTTAGAACGTGCAATGCGTCTTGTAGAGCACAAAAAAGATGTTATCATTTTAATGGATAGTATTACCCGTTTAGCACGAGCTTACAACCTTGTTATTCCACCAAGTGGTAGAACATTATCGGGTGGTATCGATCCAGCGGCCTTCCATAGACCGAAGCGTTTCTTTGGGGCAGCACGTAATATTGAAGAGGGCGGTAGCTTAACTATTTTAGCAACAGCGCTTGTTGATACAGGATCTCGTATGGACGATGTAATTTACGAGGAGTTTAAAGGAACTGGAAATATGGAACTTCACTTAGATCGTTCATTAGCTGAACGTCGTATCTTCCCAGCGATTGATATTCGTCGTTCTGGTACACGTAAAGAAGATCTATTAATTCCGAAAGAACATTTAGACAAGTTATGGGGTATTCGTAAAACAATGCGTGATACACCAGACTTTGTTGAAGGTTTCTTGCGCAAGCTTCGTCAAACAAAGACAAATGAAGAATTTTTACAAAACATTGTTGCAGACTCGAAAAGATATGTAACAACTAAGTAAAGGGAAAAGATTGGGACTCGCTTATTTTTGTGGTAAGCGAGTTTTTTATGTTTTTTAGGTGATGTTAAAGAGAGATAAGTGGAAGGATATTGGTTGATTATAGTGGGAGCTGAACGAGCCGCCTGCGCTTTTAAATTTATCCAGTTCCAGCGGCTAGAATCGCAGGGCATTTCACTCTCTCACTCGAAGCAAAAAGCGCTTCAAGGTCGAGAGTTCCAATGCCCTGCGATTCTGAACGAGCCGCTTGCGCTTTTAAATTTAAAAAGACAAAAACAGGTAGTTGCAAAATGAAGTTAGCCTTGTTATAATTTCATCATATGTGTTTCATCAATATAGTTGTGTATGCAGCTGAAGATGAAAAACTCTGTTTCGAAAATGATTCAGGGCGGAAGGAGATGAAAAGAATGAAAGCAGGAATTCACCCAGATTACAAGAAAGTTGTATTCATGGACACAAACACAGGCTTCAAATTCTTAAGCGGATCTACTAAAGGATCTAACGAAACTGTTGAGTGGGAAGATGGTAACACTTATCCATTACTAAAAGTTGAGATCAGTTCTGATTCTCACCCATTCTACACTGGACGTCAGAAGTTTGCTACTGCAGACGGACGCGTTGACCGCTTCAATAAGAAATACGGTATTAAGTAATAAAAACATAAAACAGGCAAGTGTATGTATTCGCTTGTCTGTTTTTTTTGCGAAAATATTATACCTTTACCCTACTTTTAACTAAAAAGTAGATGAAAGGAGAGCTTCATGTACTTAATAAATCAAAATGGCTGGATTGAAGTGATTTGCGGTAGTATGTTTTCTGGTAAATCAGAAGAGCTTATCCGCCGTGTGCGTCGTACACAATTTGCGAAACAACATGCAATTGTATTTAAACCATGTATTGATAATCGTTATAGCGAAGAAGACGTTGTATCACATAATGGATTAAAGGTAAAAGCAGTTCCTGTTTCTGCCTCAAAAGATATATTTGAGCATATAACAGAAGATATGGATGTTATTGCAATCGATGAGGTACAGTTTTTTGATGGGGACATTGTGGAAGTGGTGCAAGTATTGGCAAATCGTGGCTATCGTGTCATTGTAGCTGGTTTAGACCAAGATTTCCGTGGTCTACCATTTGGACAAGTTCCTCAGCTGATGGCAATTGCTGAACATGTAACAAAACTGCAAGCAGTATGTTCTGCATGTGGATCTCCAGCAAGTCGTACACAACGATTAATTAATGGAGAACCAGCGGCATTTGATGATCCAATTATTTTAGTTGGGGCTTCAGAATCGTATGAACCACGCTGTCGTCATTGTCATGCAGTTCCTACAAACAAAGATCAGTAAAACTCGCTGCGCAAGGCGGGTTTTTTTCAAAATAGAGAGAGTGAGTGGTGTGAGCCGCTTACGCTTTTAAATATTATCTAGTTCCGGTGGCTAGGTCCTTGCGTCTAAGAACCTCCCGCACGAGAAGACTAAAAGCGTCTTCTGTGCGAGAGAACCTTAGCCACTGGACCTAAGCAGTCGGCTCCGCTTTTTAAATATATTATCTAGCTCCAGCGGCTAGAATCTCCGGCTATTTCACTCTCTCGCTCGAAGCAAAAAGCGCTTCAAGGTCGAGAGTTCCAAATAGCCTGCGATTTTAAGCAAGCCGCTTGCGCTTTTAAATATAATTTGCGTTTTTTTGAGTAAGTACCATATACTATTTGTATTAGATACTAGGATGTAGAGGTGAATGATGTGTTAGATCGTTTGCAAGCTGTAGAAAATCGTTATGAGAAGTTAAATGAATTGTTAAGTGACCCAGAGGTTATTAGCGATACTAATAAGCTTCGTGAATATTCAAAGGAACAATCTGATATACAGGAAACGGTAGAGGTATATCGTGAGTATAAGGATGTTCGTGAGCAATTAAAAGATGCGAAAGCAATGTTAGAAGATAAGTTAGACGCAGAAATGCGTGAAATGGTAAAAGAAGAGGTTTCTGAGTTAGAAGGACAAGATAAGGAATTGTCAGCGCGTCTGAAAATTTTACTTGTACCAAAAGACCCTAATGATGATAAGAACGTTATCGTTGAGGTTCGTGGAGCTGCTGGTGGCGACGAGGCCGCTTTATTTGCTGGTGACTTATACCGTATGTATAGCCGTTACGCTGAGGTACAAGGCTGGAAAACGGAAATTATCGAGGCTAGCTATACAGAATTAGGTGGATATAAAGAGATTATCTTTATGATTAACGGTAAAGGTGCTTTCGCGAAGCTGAAATTCGAGAATGGTGCTCACCGTGTACAACGTGTTCCTGAAACGGAATCTGGTGGACGTATTCATACATCTACAGCAACTGTAGCTGTATTACCAGAAGCAGAAGAAGTAGAGATCGACATTCATGAGAAAGATGTTCGTGTTGATACATTCGCTTCTAGTGGACCTGGTGGACAGAGCGTTAATACAACGATGTCAGCGGTACGCTTAACGCATTTACCGACTGGTGTAGTTGTATCTTGTCAGGATGAGAAATCACAAATTAAGAATAAAGAAAAAGCGATGAAAGTATTACGCGCACGTGTTTATGATAAGTTTAGACAAGAAGCACAAGCTGAGTATGATCAAAACCGTAAACAAGCTGTTGGTACGGGTGATCGTTCAGAGCGTATTCGTACGTATAACTTCCCGCAAAACCGCGTTACAGACCATCGAATCGGTTTAACGATTCAAAAGCTAGATCAAATCTTACAAGGTAAGTTAGATGATTTCATCAATGCCTTAGTGATGGAAGATCAGGCTCAAAAGATGGAGGCAGCTGAGTAATGCGTGTCTATGAAGCCCTGAAATGGGCTTCTTCTTTTTTACAGGAAAATGGACGAGATGAAAATGCGGGAGAAATTGTCCTTTGTCATGTATTAAAGACGAACAGAACGGGATTATTGATGAATATGCGTGAAGAAATAACTGCGGAACAAGAAAAAAGTTTTACAGAGTTTATCCACAAGCATGTAGAAGGTATTCCGATTCAATATATGATGGGTTATGAAATGTTTTATGGAAGATCGTTCTTTGTGAATGAAGAAGTATTAATACCAAGGCCGGAAACAGAAGAGCTTATAGTGGGAGTATTAGAAAGAGTCGAGCGCCATTTTGGTGATAAGGAACTACATGTAGCAGATATCGGTACAGGTAGCGGAGCGATTTCTATTACGCTAGCTTTAGAAAATAAAAATCTTCATGTGTATACGGTAGATATTGCACAAGAGTCGATTGAAGTTGCAAAAGAAAATGCGAAAACTTTAGGCGCAGAAGTAACGTTCTATCACGGTGATTTATTATCACCATTTTATGAAACGGGTCAAAAGTTAGATATTGTTGTTTCAAATCCTCCATATATACCGGAAGAAGATTGGCGTGGTCTTTCTCCTGTGGTGAAAGAGCATGAGCCGAAGAGAGCACTTGTTGGTGGTGAAGACGGATTAGATTTCTATCGCCGTTTTATGGAAGAGTTGCCGAATGTATTGCAGAAGAAAGCAATTGTGGCATTTGAAATTGGAGTAGGGCAAGGCGAGGATGTAAAAGGGCTATTGCAACAAGCTTTTCCACATGCTCATGTTGAGGTTGTTTTTGATATTAATGGAAAAGATCGTATGGTATTTGCAGAGATGGAGTAAGGTTCACACCTTACTCTATTTTTTGTGGGGAAATTTATATAGATTTTGAATTTAATAGTTTAGAAAGATGAAAGTCTGTCCACACTGTTTGTAGAGGGGACGGTGGAGGAAATGAAAAAACAAGTTATTGCTTATCTTCTTCTATTATTAATTGGTGCACAGTTACTTGTGCAGTTTGGATATATGAAAGCTGATGCGAAAGGGCCTTCAGTTATTCCGAAAGAGGCCGTTCGATTACGGATTTTAGCAAATAGTGATTCAGATAAAGACCAGGCGTTAAAACGCAAAGTGCGTGATGAAGTAAAAGCACAAATTGATGGATGGGTAGCAGATTTAACTTCATTTGAAGAGGCACGCAAAGTTATTCAAAGTCATATTCCAGAAATCGAAAAAACAGTGGCAAATACTTTGAAAAAAGAAGGAAGTAAAGATTCATTTCAAGTGAAATTCAGTAAGAATGTAAAGTTTCCTACAAAGGTATATGGGAATTTTATTTACCCAGCAGGGGAATATGAGGCAGTATTGATTACAATTGGTGAAGGTGAAGGGGCAAACTGGTGGTGTGTATTATTTCCGCCGATGTGTTTCTTAGATTTTTCAAGTGGTACAGCTGTAAGGAAAGAAGAACATGTTGTGAAGGCGGAATCTCCTGAAGAGGAGCAGGTAAAACAATTAGATGAAGAAGTAGTAAATGCAGAAGAGAAAAAAGAGGATGAGGTGAAAGAAAAGAAAGTTGTAAAGCAGGAAGTCGCAAAAAAAGTAACAGCTTCTGAAAAGAAATTAGTAAAAAATGAAACGAAAGTAGAAGAACAACCTGTAAGTAAAGAAGAAACAAAAATTGTGGAAAAAGTGGAGAAACCTGTGGAACAAAAACAAGAAAAACAAAATGAGTATGTAAAAGTAGAGGAGGAAGAAGAAAAGCCAGAAGTTAAGTTATTTATTGTAGAAGCTTTTACATCTTTATTCTCTAAATAGTACTATTAGTAAATCCCTTCTCATATATAAAAAAGAGGAGGGATTTACTATGAAGAAGGTGTATTTTGCTACGAAAGCAGATGTGGAAAGATTACATTCATTTTTCGGACAAGCTAATAAAAAAGATGATAAAATAAATGAGTTGTACGCACAATTTATGATTTTGGAAGAGGCGGAAGAAATACGAGCTGTAATTGGTTATGAACAAAGTGGAGAAGATGTGCTTATTCGTTCTTGTTTATTCACACCTAATGTGGATAAACAGACGTTCTTATATTTTTTTGAAATGTTTTTGCAGTATATGAAAGAAAAAAATATTCGACAATTGTACTTACTAACAAATCATCCACAATCGATAACGATCTTTCAGTTTTTTGACTTTGTCACTGTAGAAAAAGAAAACGTGCCAGAGGGAATTCGACAGTTAGAACACTTTTGTAAAAATATAAAAGAGCCAAATGCAATAATACTAAATTGTCAGCTATTCACAAAGTTATCAACAGATTAATTAGGTTTATCCACATTTTGTGGATAAACCTTGTTTGTCTTTTGGATAAATCTCGTAGTAAACTAAAAATAGACAAGTATTTCATGGTAGAAAAGGACGTGGGAAAAAATGCATACAAATATGTGGGTTGTGGATAATGTTGTGGAAAGAAAAAAATATTATCCACAGATACAAGAAGCAGCAAAATTATTAAGAGAAAATGAAGCAATTGCCTTCCCTACAGAAACGGTATATGGGCTAGGTGCGAACGCGATGAATGATGAAGCAATCGCGAAAATTTTTGAAGCAAAAGGAAGACCGAGCGATAATCCACTTATTGTCCACATCGGTACGAAATCTCAATTAGATGGGATTGTGAAGGAAATTCCGCCAGTTGCAGAAAAGTTAATGGAACATTTTTGGCCAGGCCCGTTAACAATTATTTTACCTAGAAAAGAAGGAATTTCAGAGAAGGTGACGGCAGGACTTAATACGGTTGGAGTAAGAATGCCTGATCATCCAGTAGCGCTTGCTCTTATTGAGGAAGCAAATGTACCTGTTGCGGCACCGAGTGCGAATCGTTCTGGGCGTCCAAGTCCGACGTTAGCTTCTCACGTATATGAAGATTTAAATGAGAAGATTGCAGGTATTGTGGATGGCGGTGCAACGGGAGTAGGGGTTGAGTCAACTGTAATTGATTGTACGAGCACAGTTCCAACGATTCTACGTCCAGGTGGCATTACGAAAGAACAATTGGAAGCGGTGATAGGTACTGTTTCTTTAGATCCAGCTTTAAAGGATGAAAAGGAAAAACCGAAATCACCTGGAATGAAATATACACATTATGCACCGAAAGCGCCACTTAGTATTGTTGAAGGTTCGCGTGAATTTATTCAGCTTATTGTGGATAAGAAAAAGGAAGAAGGATTTAAAGTAGGTGTATTAACGACAGAAGAGTATCAGCATATGTATAGTGCGGATGTTGTACTATCTTGTGGTGTTCGAAGTGATTTAGCTAGCGTTGCGACTAAATTATATGATGTACTTAGAACGTTTGATGCAAGTGAAGTGGATGTTATTTTTAGTGAATCATTCCCGAATGAAGGAATAGGAAATGCCATTATGAATCGTTTAACGAAAGCAGCAGGACATCAAATTATTACTGAAGCATAAGGTACGATTAGCAAACAGAATATTTCTCCTCGGATAAGCATATTTTGAAGTAGCACGTCCGAGGAGGGACATGAATGACGTTTGAACAGCTAATACCTTTAATAATTATGGCATTCGCCTTAGGGATGGATGCGTTCTCGGTGAGTCTTGGTATGGGGATGATGACCTTAAAGTTAAGACAAATCCTGTATATCGGTATGACGATAGGGATTTTTCATATTATCATGCCATTTGTAGGAATGGTATTAGGTCGTTTTTTATCAGAGAAGTATGGAGATATTGCACATTTTGCAGGTGCCATTTTATTAATTGGACTAGGATTCTATATTGTATATTCGTCTATTTTGGAAAATGAGGAAGCTAGAACTGCGCCTATTGGAATTAGTTTATTCGTATTTGCATTTGGCGTCAGTATAGATAGTTTTTCAGTAGGTCTTAGTCTTGGAATTTACGGGGCGCAGACAATTATTACGATATTACTTTTTGGGTTTGTTAGCATGCTGTTAGCGTGGATTGGTTTATTAATTGGTAGACATGTGAAAGATATGCTCGGTACATATGGTGAAATAGTAGGTGGTATCATTCTGGTTGGATTTGGATTATATCTCCTTTTTCCTATATAATTTTGAGGAGGAGGACGTTATGAACAAGTTAATGGAATGGTATATTCGATTTGTAACGTTTTTTCCTAGGTCGTTACGACTGTTTGTTATTTGGGGTATTATTTTGCAAATTTCGATTTTAGATTGGATTAAGTTAATTCGCGAATGGTAAGATAGCTCCTTTCTGTGCATAGTTTTGTTTGTACTATACTGATTGCACTAAAAATTACAGATTATAGAAAGGATGAGATGAATGACGAGATTGAAGCAAGTCTTTGGTATTATTATTAGTTTTTTTGTTTTTTGGTTTAGCATGCTCGGTGTACAAATGTTTGCTGAGTTTTTAGATATTGAGTCATTGAAGTTTGTTGCAGGAAAAACGGAGGCGGCGCGTGCTTTTTATTCTCCATACCCGTTTTTAATTGTTTTTCTTATTACATTGCTTTCTCTATATTTCTTCGTAATTAAGCTTGGGAAACCGAAAAAAGAGAAATTCCCGACTTTAGAGGAAAAAAAGGAAGAATTATAAAAAAAAATCCCCCGCTTTTTAGCGGGGGATTTTTGGATGATGTAGTAGAGCGAGTCGTTTCCATCTTTAGGTTGTCAGAGCTAAACGGGCCTTTAGGTACTATCCAGCTCCAGCGGCTAGAATCTCCGGTCATTTCGCTCTCTCGCTCGAAGAAAAAAGCGCTTCAAGGTCGAGAGCTTGAAGTGTCCTGCGATTCTGAACGAGCCGCTTCCGCTTTTAGATATATCCAGCTCCAGCGGCTAGAATGGTCGGTGGCTTCGCGTCTTCCTGCGAGGCAAAAAGCGCCTCTACGTCAGAAGCTCCATCCTCCTCCCATTCTGGACGAGCCACCTCCGCTTTTAAAGTGGCCTAACCAATTCAAATTGTTCTCCTAGTTTTGCGTAGTTGTGTCCTGCTAGGCGGCTTATTGGTTTGAGTCCTTCTGCGTGAATGCGGCCGTTTTCGTATAGGTGTTCCGCGACGTGGAAACGAACGACGCGTCCGATTAGTAGATCGCAAGCCGGTGCGTCTTCTGTTCCGCCAAGAGGAATTGCCTGTTCTAATACGCATTCCATTCGAATGTTTGCTTCTTTTACACCTGGTACTGAAATGACATCGCTGTCGACTGGTGTTAGTTTTGCTAATTCGATTTCACTTTCATCAGGAGGTAGGTTGGCTGCTGTTTCGTTAATTGCTTCTACGTAAGATTCATCAGAGATATGTACGACAAATTCCCCTTTTTCAATTGCGTTTCGGGAAGTGTCCTTTCTTTCTCCAGCTTTTCGTTGTACAGAAACTGAAATAAGTGGTGGATTGGCAGCAACGATATTGAAATAACTATATGGTGCTCCATTTAATACACCGTCTTTTGTTACAGAAGTAACGAATGCGACAGGACGCGGAATGATACTTCCTGTTAGTAATTTGTAATTATCTTTTTCGGTTTGTTCGTTTGGATTAATGGATAACATGTTGTAATCCCCTTTCTAAATATGAAGACTTATTGTTTGTTTACAAGATATCAATGGGAATCTCCTGCTGGAAACAATATTTTTTTTGATGGTGTAAAAAAAGAGATTACCTCAATTGCCCTGAAGTAATCTCTTTTTTGGTAAATGTCTCGAAATTGAGATGAAAATTATAGTAAAACGTATGCGCCAGGTCCGATTAAAGCTACACCAATAGCAACAGCGATTAACATTAAGTTATATTCATATCCATTTTGAGTTACCCAGTAACCATTTTTTCCGTGAACAGTGAAGATTGCCATTAACATTGTTCCAACGATAAATAATGAACCAATTGCAGTGAAAATCCCTGATGCGAATAAGAAACCACCTAATAATTCAGTTGCGCCAGCCATAAATGCCATGAATACACCAGGGCGTAAACCGATTGATTCCATCCAGCCACCTGTTCCTTTTAAACCGTAACCGCCGAACCAACCAAATAATTTTTGAGCACCATGACCCATGAATGTAATACCTATAATAAGACGAATAATAAGAAGACCGATATCCATCATTTCAAAAACCTCCTAAAAGTTATTAACTTACCTTACGTAAGTAATAATAAAATAGTTACTTACTTTAGTCAAGTAGATTTTGAAAAAAGTTTGAAATTAATTTTACAAATTAACGACAAAAAATAAAATGTAGTAAAGACCTCTAGACAAGTTGGGTAAAAAAAGAGAAAATATAAGTAGAAGTTAACTTCTTATTGTTATTCAGACAATCAGAATTGACTGGAATTTTGTGAAGCGCTACAATAAGAGTCTATTAGTAATGACGTAATTTATTTCGAAAGCGTTTTTACAATATGATATTCGAAGTATGAAGTCTTACATGTATCCCGAGCTTTACTAGGGATTGCCCTATAAACTTTTAGGTAAATTATAAGGAGGACTATCCTATGTTTAAAAAATTATTCGGTCTTGGTTCAAAAACAAATGAAGAAACAATTGTAGCTCCATTAACTGGAGCAGTGAAAAATATTGAAGAAGTACCAGATCCAGTATTCGCTGGTCGTATGATGGGTGATGGTGTTGCAATTGATCCTACTGAAGGTGTTGTTGTATCTCCAGTTGATGGTGAAATCGTACAATTATTCCACACAAAACATGCTATTGGAATTAAAGCGAAAAACGGTACAGAAATCTTAATCCACGTTGGATTAGAAACTGTTAAAATGGAAGGCGAAGGTTTCGAAGCTCACGTTTCTGAAGGCCAAGCTGTAAAAGCTGGAGATAAATTAATCTCATTCGACTTAGAATTAATCCGTGAAAAAGCGAAAAGTACAATTACTCCAATCGTTATCACAAACACAGATGCAGCTGAGTCTATTAAGACAACTGTAGGCGTAACAGCTACAAAAGGTTCAACAGAAGTAATGAAAGTTACAATGAAATAATTATTGTATAGAAGGAGTCCGTTTCGTATGAAATGGATTCCTTATTTTGTTTTGTAGTGCGCGCGTTATGTATGATAAAATACTTTGGGCACTTGGAAACAGGGTTTCACATATATGTGGATAAGGCGTATTTTTCTTAGAAAAATACGCCTTTCGTATATTCACATTTCTTTTGTTCTATCCTAATGTAAGCTATTATTAAAAGGAAAAGATACAGTATAAGGGGTGGGTTTGGATGAAACGAGTGTTATTTGTTTGCACTGGAAATACATGCCGTAGTCCGATGGCTGAGGCTTTACTTCGTCATTATGGAGAAGGTAAGTTTGAAGTGCAATCTGCTGGTGTTTTCGCCTATCCTGGAAGCGATGCATCGGTTTATGCGAAAGAAGCACTCATTGAAAAAGGGATTTCAATCGATCATGCTTCAAAGCAAATAAATGAAACGTTGCTTGATTGGGCTGATATTGTAATAACAATGACAGAAAATCATAAGGGAATTGTACTTGGGCATTATCCTAATAATGAAGAGAAAGTCTATACATTATATGGATTAACAGAAGGCGTAAGTAAGGATATTTCTGATCCGTTTGGAGGCTCTCTTTCAGTTTATAAGGAAACGTTAAAAGAGATGGAAGGTCTTGTACAAACTTTATTGAAAAAGCATTCAGAAGGTTGATGTTTCGTGTATAATACGATATTGGAGAGCATTTCATACCATTCAGGTAGTGGAGTGTGCGATGAAGATAATTGATTGAAATTTTGGAGGGGTAAAAATGAAAGTAGTAGTAGCATCTGATCACGGCGGTATGAATATCCGTAAAGAACTTGTAAGTTTATTAGAAGAATTAAATATTGAATATATTGATTTAGGTTGTGAATGTGAAGCTGGTTCTGTTGATTACCCTGATTTTGCATTTCCTGCAGCAGAAATGGTAGCGAATGGTGAAGTAGATCGTGGTATTTTAGTTTGTGGGACAGGCATTGGTATGTCAATTGCAGCAAACAAAGTAAACGGTATCCGTTGTGCGTTAGTTCATGATACTTTCAGTGCGAAAGCAACAAGAGAGCATAATGATACAAACATGTTAGCAATGGGCGAGCGTGTAATTGGTGCTGGTTTAGCACGTGACATCGCAAAAATTTGGTTAACAACTGAATTTGAAGGTGGCCGTCACGAAAACCGCGTAGGAAAAATTAAAACATACGAAACAAAGTAATAGATTCTAACTAGAAGCAGTATGAAATATAATTTGGTGAACCAACCTGTGAAAGGAAGAGGCGTAATGACAGAAATCGTAAAGGTAAGAGAACAGCTACAAATGTCGCTTTCTGATTTCCAAGAGCAAGCTTCATTACAAAGTGGTCAAATTTTTGTAGTGGGGTGTAGCACGAGCGAAGTGCTAGGAGAAAGAATTGGAACATCGGGAACGATGGAAGTGGCAGAAGCGATTTTTTCTGAGTTAAAACAATTTCAAGAGCAAACAGGTATCGAATTGGCTTTTCAATGTTGTGAGCATTTAAATCGTGCTTTAGTAGTTGAGAGAGATGTGGCGATGAAATATCAATTTGAAATTGTAACAGTTACGCCTGTTAGATCAGCAGGTGGTGCATTGGGGACATACGCGTATCACAATTTGAAAGATCCGGTAGTAGTTGAATTTATTAAAGCAGATGCCGGAATGGATATTGGCGATACATTTATCGGTATGCATTTAAAGCATGTAGCCGTTCCAGTTCGTACAAGTGTAAGGGCAATTGGAAGTGCGCATGTAACGATGGCGAAAACACGTGGAAAGCTAATTGGTGGAGCACGTGCTGTATACGCGGCGAAGGAAGAAACTATCACTTGCCGTTAAATA
The DNA here is from genome assembly GCF_009739945.1 of Bacillus luti. Lineage (NCBI taxonomy): Bacteria > Bacillati > Bacillota > Bacilli > Caryophanales > Bacillaceae > Bacillus > Bacillus luti. The sequence goes on from NZ_CP040336.1 coordinate 104,009, forward strand.
CGATAAAAAGTATGTTGTCTGACCTTATAATAGAAGAAAGAAAAGACCGATTTTCGGTCTTTTTTTTCTTTTATGATATAGAAAGTCATGTTAGAATGTAGTTGAAAACATGAAGGTTCGAAAGAATTACAACCTGAATTTTCGTTTTTTCTGAATAAAAAAGAAAAAACTATTGGGAATCGATGTAATTCGTTCAGAAAAGGGGGATTTTGGTGGATCATTTAAAACGTCAAGATGAAAAGGTATTTGCTGCAATTGAGGCAGAACTAGGTAGACAGCGTTCAAAGATTGAGTTAATTGCTTCAGAAAACTTCGTAAGTGAAGCGGTAATGGAGGCGCAAGGTTCTGTTTTAACGAATAAGTATGCTGAAGGATATCCTGGAAAACGTTACTATGGTGGCTGTGAACACGTAGACGTAGTAGAAGATATCGCACGTGATCGCGTAAAAGAAATTTTCGGCGCAGAGCACGTAAATGTTCAACCACATTCTGGTGCACAAGCGAACATGGCAGTATACTTCACAATTTTAGAGCAAGGCGATACAGTACTTGGTATGAATTTATCTCATGGTGGTCACTTAACACACGGAAGCCCTGTTAACTTCAGTGGAGTACAATATAATTTCGTAGAATATGGCGTGGATGCTGACTCTCACCGTATTAATTACGATGATGTATTAGCAAAAGCGAAAGAACATAAACCAAAATTAATCGTTGCGGGTGCAAGTGCATACCCTCGTGTTATCGATTTCAAACGATTCCGTGAGATTGCAGATGAAGTAGGCGCATACTTAATGGTTGATATGGCTCATATCGCTGGTTTAGTAGCGGCTGGTTTACATCCAAACCCAGTACCATATGCACATTTCGTTACAACGACAACACATAAAACTTTACGTGGCCCACGTGGTGGTATGATTTTATGTGAAGAGCAATTTGCAAAACAAATTGATAAATCAATCTTCCCTGGTATTCAAGGTGGCCCACTTATGCATGTAATTGCTGCGAAAGCTGTTGCGTTCGGTGAGGCACTTCAAGATGATTTTAAAACATATGCACAAAACATTATTAACAATGCACACCGTTTAGCTGAAGGTCTTCAGAAAGAAGGACTTACACTTGTATCTGGTGGAACAGATAATCACCTAATCTTGATTGATGTTCGTAACTTAGAAATTACAGGTAAAGTAGCAGAGCACGTATTAGATGAAGTTGGTATTACAGTGAACAAAAATACAATTCCATTCGAAACAGCAAGCCCGTTTGTAACAAGTGGTGTACGTATCGGTACAGCAGCAGTTACATCTCGTGGTTTCGGTTTAGAAGAAATGGATGAAATTGCGTCACTTATTGCTTATACATTAAAAAATCATGAAAATGAAGCTGCATTAGAAGAAGCACGTAAGCGTGTAGAGGCGTTAACGAGCAAATTCCCAATGTATCCAAATCTATAATAGATTGAAAAAGACTGCTGAGACGTAATTGTTTTGGCAGTCTTTTTTTTTGGACATATATCGTTTTTAAAGTATGTATACAAATGATGAATAAATTTTGGCGATATAATGAAGGATACAGCTCCCAGAATTGGTAAAGATACTAGATAGATTCATGTAAAATCAGGATTTTACCAAATTTGCCCTTGAATATTAGTAGCGTTTTCTTTACAATCGTAAATAGTGTAAAAAAGCGTGTAAACGCATGAATATCATCTAAAGGAGAGATTCACATGGGAAAACTGTATGTATTTGATCACCCGTTAATTCAACATAAGATTACATATATTCGCGATAAGAATACAGGTACGAAAGATTTTCGTGAATTAGTGGATGAAGTAGCAAGTTTAATGGCTTTCGAAATTACTCGCGATCTTCCACTTAAAGACATTGAAATTGAAACACCTGTAAGCAAAGCGACAACAAAAGTGATCGCTGGTAAAAAACTTGGTTTAATTCCGATTTTACGTGCAGGCTTAGGAATGGTTGATGGAATTCTGAAATTAATTCCAGCAGCAAAAGTAGGACACGTTGGTTTATATCGTGACCCTGAAACATTGCAACCGGTAGAATACTATGTGAAACTTCCAACGGATGTAGAAGAGCGTGACTTCATCGTACTAGATCCGATGCTAGCAACAGGTGGTTCTGCAGCTGAAGCAATTAACTCTCTGAAAAAGCGCGGTGCGAAACAAATTAAATTAATGTGTATCGTAGCTGCTCCAGAAGGCGTGAAAGTAGTACAAGAAGAGCATCCTGATGTGGATATTTATGTTGCAGCATTAGATGAGAAATTAAATGATCACGGATATGTAGTGCCAGGTCTTGGTGATGCTGGTGACCGTTTATTCGGAACGAAGTAAGACAACTGACGAGAAGGGGAGATTCCCCAGCTCGTCTTTTTTTTGTTCGAAGCAGGTGGGGGAGGGGAGGATAAATATACATCGTGTATACAACATAAGTAGTATACACATCGCATATAATATAGAAGTCTTACGTCTAGAGAACACTATATTATGGAAGGAAAGCGTTATATCTTAAAAATATAATAGTGACAAAGTTGTGAACATTTTCTTCTATTATAAAGAGAAAACTGTTAGAAATTGCATATCTCTAACCAGTATTTAGAAGGGGAACGTTTTCATTTTTGGGAGGAAATGACTAATACTCAAATTTTTTGATTTTTTACGATTTCTCGTTGACACTGTTAATACCCTATTGTATGCTAACAACGGGGATAGATGGTAGGGCTTTCAGTGACAAAAATGCATCTATTCCGTGACGAAAATGTAAACTTTTTATTTTGTATAGAATTTATGCAGAAAAATGAGTTATTATTAACACATCGTGAATGAGGGTTACATATTGGAGGGATGAATCCTTGCAAAAAAACGATCGCAGCCATATAAAAGCTTATGCTTTAATGTCAGGAATTCTTGCTCAGTTAGTCGGTTCTATTCTTGTTGGAATCTTTGGGGGGCAATGGATTGATAATAAGGTTGGAACGTTTCCGTTGTTTCTTATTATAGGGTTATTACTCGGATTAGGAACAGGGGTATACGCAATGATTCGACTCATTCGACATTACTATTCGGGAGAGCAATGATGATAGACGTACATGGACTTGTCCAAAGACAAAAGAAATATATGTACTACTTGCTTGCGCTTCTAGTGCTAGGATGGGGCTTTACCTCTTACAAGGATGTATTTCTTGGGCTGATTATCGGAACGATTTTCAGTTTTCTTAGTTTGCGCATCATTGCACGTAGAACAGACAAGCTGTTAGATCGCGTAACAAATGGAGAAAACGTGAAGTTTAAGGCAACAGCGGTAAGTACATATTCAAGGTTCGCCACGATTGGGTTATTAATTTTATTTGCAGCCAAATATCAAGAGTTAATTGCGATGTGGGGCTTAGGTGTAGGATTGCTGACAGGATACCTTGTCATGATCATAGATTTTCTTTATTTAGAGTATAAGAGCAGGGAAGAGAGGTGAATTACTAGTGGAACACGGTAAATTAGTTGAATTTCTAGGTTTAACGTTCGATTTGTCATCAGTTATGATGGTTACTGTAGCAGCAGTTATTGTTTTCTTAATCGCTGTTATCGGAACTCGCAGCTTAGCTCTTCGCCCAACAGGAATGCAAAATTTCATGGAATGGGTGTTTGACTTCGTGAAAGGGATTATCAATAGTACGATGGACTGGAAAACGGGTGGACGTTTCTTAACGCTTGGCGTTACGCTTATCATGTTTATCATCGTATCGAACTTCCTTGGTTTACCATTCATGTATTCAACAGTTGAGGCTGGCGAACATATTGCATGGTGGAGATCACCAACGTCTGATCCAGCAGTTACATTAACATTAGCCGTGATGGTAGTTACCCTCACCCATTATTATGGAATTAAGATGAAGGGTACGAAAGAATACGTTAAAGGTTATTTCCAACCTATGAAATTCTTATTCCCATTAAAGGTTATTGAGGAGTTTGCTAACACATTAACGTTAGGTCTTCGTTTATTCGGTAACATTTATGCAGGTGAGATCTTATTAGGATTACTTGCTAAGTTAGGCGGAGCATCAGTTCTTGGAGCATTAGGTGCACTTGTACCGATGTTAGCATGGATGGGATTCAGTGTATTCGTTGGATCAATCCAGTCATTTATTTTCGTTATGTTAACGATGGTTTATATGGCTCATAAAGTAAGCCATGACCATTAATATAATTTAAGTAAGAAAAAATTTATTTTTTTATAATACAAAGGAGGACAAATTAAATGAGTTTAGGTGTAATCGCAGCTGCAATTGCAATTGGTTTATCAGCATTAGGTGCAGGTATTGGTAACGGTCTTATCGTATCACGTACAATCGAAGGTGTTGCTCGTCAACCAGAATTAAAAGGCGCACTTCAAACAATTATGTTCATCGGGGTTGCTTTAGTTGAGGCACTTCCAATCATCGGTGTAGTTATTGCTTTCATCGTAATGAACAAATAAGGGAGACTCCCCTTACATAGATGGCGAAGAGTGTTTTTCCGAACTTTCTTCGCCATTGCTTTATGAACGAAACGTATGTCTTTTTTTTTCATATGATCAATTTAGATATTTTGAAGGGAGTGAATCCTTGTGCCAACTTTATTATTAGGGGCTGCCGTTCCATTTGGAACGATTGCTTATACATTGTTCATTTTCTTACTTCTATTAGTAATGCTACGCAAATTTGCGTGGGGTCCTTTAATGGGAATTATGAAAGAACGTGAAGAGCATGTTACTAATGAAATCGACGCTGCAGAAAGAAGTAACGCTGAAGCGAAGAAGTTAGTAGAAGAACAACGTGAAATGTTAAAACAATCACGTGTTGAAGCACAAGAGTTAATCGAAAGAGCGAAAAAACAAGCTGTAGATCAAAAAGATGTTATTGTTGCTGCTGCGAAAGAAGAAGCAGAATCAATTAAAGCATCTGCTGTACAAGAAATTCAACGCGAAAAAGAGCAAGCGATTGCTGCTTTACAAGAACAAGTCGCTTCTTTATCTGTTCAAATTGCTTCTAAAGTAATTGAAAAAGAATTAAAAGAAGAAGATCAAGTGAAGTTAATTCGCGATTATATTAAAGAAGTAGGAGAAGCGCGATGAGCAATGGGATTGTAGCAAAACGTTATGCTGTCGCTCTTTTTAAAATTGCAAAAGAAAAACACGTATTAGAAATGTTTGAAGAGGAATTACGCCTTGTACAAAACGTTTTTGTAAAGAACGGAGAACTACATAGCTTTTTAACGCAACCGAACATTTCAAAGGAGCAGAAGAAAACGTTTCTTGCAAACGTATTCGGATCTGTTTCTGAATCTATTTTAAATACGTTATATATTTTAATTGATAACAAGCGTATCGATATCTTACCTGAAATTGCAGATGAATATGTTGTTCTTGCTAATGAAGAACGTAACGTAGCGGATGCAACTGTATATTCTACTCGCCTTCTATCAGAGGAAGAGAAGCTTAACATTGCAGAAGCATTTGCAAAGAGAACAGGAAAAGATGCTATTCGCGTGAAAAATGTTGTAGATGAAGATTTACTAGGCGGCATTAAAGTACGCATTGGAAATCGCATTTATGACGGAAGTTTACAAGGAAAATTAGCACGTATTCAGCGTGAATTAATGAAGAATAGATAGGGGTGAAGCACATGAGCATCAGAGCTGAAGAAATTAGCGCACTGATAAAGCAACAAATCGAGAACTATCAGTCTGAAATCGAAGTTAGTGATGTTGGTACAGTTATCCAAGTTGGTGACGGTATTGCGCGTGCTCATGGTCTTGATAACGTTATGGCTGGTGAACTTGTAGAGTTCTCTAACGGCGTTATGGGACTAGCACAAAACTTAGAGGAAAACAACGTAGGTATTATCATTTTAGGACCTTACACAGAAATCCGTGAAGGTGACGAAGTTCGTCGTACTGGTCGCATCATGCAAGTACCAGTAGGAAAAGAACTAATCGGTCGTGTTGTAAACCCATTAGGTCAACCAGTTGATGGTTTAGGCCCAATCAATACAACAAACACTCGTCCAATCGAAAGTCCAGCACCAGGTGTAATGGATCGTAAATCTGTTCATGAGCCACTTCAAACAGGTATTAAAGCGATCGATGCTCTTGTACCAATTGGTCGTGGTCAACGTGAGTTAATCATTGGTGACCGTCAAACAGGTAAAACAGCAGTTGCACTTGATACAATCATTAACCAAAAAGATGAAGATATGATTTGTATCTATGTAGCTATCGGACAAAAAGAATCAACTGTACGTAACGTAGTAGAAACACTACGTAAGCACGGTGCATTAGAGTACACAATCGTTGTAACTGCATCTGCTTCTCAACCAGCTCCATTATTATACTTAGCTCCTTACGCTGGTGTAACAATGGGTGAAGAGTTCATGTACAATGGTAAACACGTATTAGTAGTATATGATGACTTATCAAAACAAGCAGCGGCTTACCGTGAGCTGTCATTACTATTACGTCGTCCTCCAGGTCGTGAAGCTTATCCAGGGGATGTATTCTACTTACATTCTCGCTTATTAGAGCGTGCAGCAAAATTAAGTGATGCAAGAGGCGGCGGTTCTTTAACTGCACTACCTTTCATCGAAACACAAGCAGGGGACGTATCAGCTTACATCCCAACAAACGTAATCTCAATTACGGATGGACAAATCTTCTTACAATCTGACCTATTCTTCTCTGGCGTACGTCCAGCGATCGATGCGGGTACTTCTGTATCTCGTGTTGGTGGATCTGCTCAGATTAAAGCGATGAGTAAAGTATCAGGTACACTTCGTCTTGACCTTGCATCTTACCGTGAGTTAGAAGCGTTCGCTCAGTTCGGTTCTGACCTTGATAAAGCAACACAAGCGAAATTAAACCGTGGTGCTCGTACTGTTGAAGTATTAAAACAAGGATTACACAAACCGTTACGTGTAGAGAAACAAGTTATCATTCTTTACGCTTTAACACGTGGATTCCTAGATGATATTCCAGTAGTAGACATCACTCGTTTCGAAGAAGAATTCCATGCTTGGTTAGATTCAAATGCAGCTGACTTATTAAACGAAATTCGCACAACTAAGAAACTTGCGGATGACGACAAATTTGCAGCAGCAATTAACGGATTTAAAAAAGTATTCGTAGCTTCTGAGTAATAAATAAAAGCCGAAGCGGCTCGTACAAACCGCCGAAGCTAGATAATATATAACGGCATCTCGGGCTCTGAGATTGCTAAAGGTCATGTAAAGGAAAAGAGTAGGTGCACCTATTCTTTTCCTTCAATCATGAGCAAGAATATCTTGCAACGTAGATTAGGAAGAGGATTCTTACTAATCGTGCCAACTTCCGGAAAAAAGGTGGTGAAAACCTGTGGCATCTTTACGCGATATAAAAGCGAAGATTACCTCGACAAAGAAAACGAGTCAAATTACGAAAGCGATGGAGATGGTATCTGCATCTAAGTTAAACCGTGCAGAGCAAAATGCTAAATCTTTCGTTCCGTATATGGAAAAGATTCAAGAAGTAGTAGCGAGCATTGCGCAAGGAAGCAAAGGGATTAATCATCCAATGCTAAATGCGCGTCCTGTAAAGCGTACAGGATACATCGTTATTACATCTGATCGCGGACTAGCAGGTGGTTATAACAGTAACGTATTACGTACAGTTAGTAACGTAATTCGTGAACGTCATAATATGGATTCAAACCAATATTCTATTATTGTGCTTGGACGACTAGGACGTGATTATTTAAAACGTCGCGGCTTTAACATCATTGATGAAGTAGTTGGATTATCTGACCACCCATCATTTACTGATATTAAAGACCTTGCTTCTCGAGCAATTGCGATGTTCGCAGATGGTGCTTATGATGAGCTGTACATTTACTACAACCATTACGTAAGTAAAATTTCACAAGAAGTAACGGAAAATAAAATTTTACCGCTTACTGATGTGGCGTCTGATAAACCGACGACAGCTTATGAATTCGAACCTTCTGAAGAAGAAATTTTAAAAGTATTATTGCCACAATACGCAGAAAGCTTAGTGTACGGTGCATTACTAGACGGTAAAGCAAGTGAACACGCAGCGCGTATGACAGCAATGAAGAGTGCTACAGACAACGCAATGGAAGTTATCGATTCACTTACACTTTCATTCAACCGTGCGCGTCAGGCAGCGATTACGCAAGAAATTACGGAAATCGTTGGTGGAGCAGCAGCGTTAGAGTAGTATTAAAAAGCGTAGGCGGTTCGTTCAAAAGAGCTGCGTAAGCTAAACTAATAAAAATTAAAAGCCGACTTCTCTTAGAAAGCTGGCTAATTAAAAGAAAGCTAGGAGGGAACCCGATGAATAAAGGGCGCGTTACGCAAATCATGGGTCCGGTTGTAGACGTTAAGTTTGATGGCGGAAAGCTACCAGAAATCTACAACGCCCTTACGGTAAAACAAAGCAACGAAAACGGAAGCATGAACCTAACATTTGAAGTTGCACTTCATTTAGGTGATGACACAGTTCGTACAGTTGCGATGTCTTCCACAGATGGACTTGTTCGTGGCACAGAAGTAGAAGATACTGGTAAAGCAATCTCTGTACCAGTTGGTGATGCAACACTTGGTCGTGTATTCAACGTATTAGGTGATGCAATTGACTTAGATGGTGATGTTCCTGCGGATGTACGTCGTGATCCAATTCACCGTCAAGCACCTGCATTTGAAGAATTATCTACTAAAGTAGAAATTCTTGAAACTGGTATTAAAGTAGTAGACTTACTTGCTCCTTACATTAAGGGTGGTAAAATCGGTCTATTCGGTGGTGCCGGTGTAGGTAAAACAGTATTAATTCAGGAGTTAATCAATAACATCGCACAAGAGCACGGTGGTATCTCTGTATTCGCTGGTGTAGGTGAGCGTACTCGTGAGGGTAATGACTTATACCACGAAATGAGCGATTCTGGCGTAATCAAGAAAACTGCGATGGTATTCGGACAAATGAACGAGCCACCTGGAGCACGTCAACGTGTTGCATTAACAGGTTTAACAATGGCTGAACATTTCCGTGATGAGCAAGGACAAGACGTACTATTGTTCATCGATAACATCTTCCGTTTCACGCAAGCGGGTTCTGAAGTATCTGCCCTTCTTGGTCGTATGCCATCTGCGGTAGGTTACCAACCAACACTTGCAACAGAAATGGGTCAATTACAAGAGCGTATTACATCTACAAATAAAGGGTCTATCACGTCTATCCAAGCGGTATATGTACCAGCCGATGACTATACTGACCCAGCACCAGCTACAACGTTCGCTCACTTAGATGCAACAACAAACTTAGAGCGTCGTTTAACGCAAATGGGTATTTACCCAGCCGTAGATCCATTAGCATCTACATCTCGTGCACTTTCTCCAGAAATCGTAGGAGAAGAGCATTACGAAGTAGCACGTCAAGTGCAGCAAACTTTACAACGTTACAAAGAGCTTCAAGATATCATCGCTATCTTAGGTATGGATGAGTTATCTGAAGAAGATAAGTTAGTTGTACATCGTGCTCGTCGTATTCAATTCTTCTTATCTCAAAACTTCCACGTAGCTGAGCAGTTTACGGGTCAAAAAGGTTCTTATGTACCTGTAAAAAATACAGTTAGTGGCTTCAAAGAAATTCTAGAAGGAAAATATGATGACCTTCCAGAAGATGCATTCCGTTTAGTTGGTGGCATTGAAGAAGTTATTGAGAACGCGAAGAAAATGATGGCGTAAGGCCTTAGGAGGGACGAAGTATGAAGACATTTCCAGTCAGTATTGTAACTCCTGATGGACCGGTTTACGAAAAAGAAGTAGAAATGGTAAGTGTAAAAGCAGAGAGTGGGGAAATGGGGATCTTACCAGGTCACATTCCAACTGTTGCACCATTAAAAATTAGTGCAGTTCGTCTGAAAAATGGTGGACACACTGATTATGTAGCAGTAAGCGGTGGCTTTATCGAAGTTCGTCCAGATAAAGTAACTGTATTATCATCATCTGCTGAAGAAGCAAACCATATCGATATCCATCGTGCAAATGAAGCGAAGCGTCGTGCTGAGCAACGTATGCAAGACAAACAAGCACATGTTGACTTTAGACGTGCAGAAATGGCATTACAACGTGCTGTGAACCGTTTAAACGTTTCTGATATGAAATAAAAAAATCCGTAAAGGCTTTGCCTTTACGGATTTTTTTATGTAGTTTATGGATAATTTTACAAAAATGGTATAATTGTATTGATGCTCGTATAAGTAGAGAATGTACAACAATTTATAAAGGGGATGAAAACATGATCGGTGAAATGAAACGAGAAGCATTGCACTCTTTAAAGGGAAAATGGGGACTAGGTGTTGGATCAACAATTTTATATTTTATTTTAAGTTATGTTGTTTCAATGGCTGCAATGCTTATACTTTTAATTCCAGGAATTATTATATTTTTCTTAGTTGTTAGCTTAGCTGGGTCAGTTGAAGCGGAAACGATGTCAATTGGAGCAGCTGTTACATTTGGGATTTTCTATTGCATAATGATTATTTTGAGTAATGCATCTTATGGTATTACCTCATACGGTTACACGAATGTGTTTCTACAAATTAGTAAACGAGAAGATGCTAAAGTAGATTACTTGTTTGAAGGATTTCGTGGTTTTAAAAGAATGATCAAAACAATGTGGGCAATGCTTGCGATTTTATTATATACAGGTACATGGATTCCGATGTTGTTAACAGGTTTATTCATATTCTTAGGTGAAGAAGGAAATCTGTCGTTTACAATTGCTTTCTTCGTACTATTGGCTATTTCAATTGTTGGTATGATTGTAATGTACTTTTCTTATGCGCTGACGTACTATGTGATGATTGAACATCCGGAATATAGTGTGTCACAGGCAATGAAAGAAAGTAAGCGTCTTATGAAGGGACATAAATTAGATTTATTCCTTTTATGCCTGAGTTTTATAGGTTGGGCACTTTTAGCAATTCTTACACTTGGAATAGGTTTTCTTTGGGTTAGTCCGTATATGAGTACAACGACAGCACATTTTTATCGCTACATTTCAAAAGGTGAATTGCAGTAGGAACATGCTATACTAATAGAATTATTGAGTATAGGAGGAAAGTTATGATTAGTGATTTAAAAGGAGAAGCGCTAGACTCGCTTGAAGGAAAATGGGGCTTAGCAGTTGGAGCAACATTACTTATTTCGATCCTTATCACGGCTTTTAGTTTTAGTATTGATTGGGGATTTTATTCCATTTTGGATTGGCAAGAAACAGGAGGTTCACTAATAATAAACACTCTCACATTTTTGGTTAGTGGGCCGTTAACTTTAGGTGGATATTATCTTGCTTTAAATATCATTCGTGAAAAACAAGCTAGCATCGGTAATATATTTGTTTGGTTTACGGATGCGAAAAGATTTCTAAAATCATTTTTAGTATATTTATTAGTGAATCTTTATCTTTTTTTATGGACGTTACTTCTCATTATTCCGGGCATTATTAAATCGTTTTCTTATGCGATGACATATTTTATTATAAACGATCATCCTGAGTATTCATTAAACCAAGCTATTACAGAAAGCCGTCGTATGATGGATGGACATAAAATGGAGTATTTCTTATTATGTTTAAGTTTTATTGGCTGGTTTATATTAAGTTGTATTACACTCGGGATAGGATTCCTATGGTTAATTCCATATTTCTATACAACAGCTGCAGCTTTTTACGAAGAGATTGCAGAAGAATATTATGAGAAAAAAATTTGAGCAATATAAAGTAAAACTGTAAGTAGCCTTTGGCCATCCCCCGCTATTTACTGCTCGCAACTAGAGGGATAAAAACACCCAGTGTGAACTATTTGTTCATACTGGGTGTTTTTTGTAGAAACCTTATAAATTGCTTACTTGTTAGAGGTTTACTGAAATAGTAACCTTGCATATATTTACAGTTGTTTTTTTGTAAAAATTTCAGCTGTTTTTCTGTTTCAATTCCTTCGGCAACGACTGAAAGATTTAAAGTGTTCGCAAGAGAAAGAATGGTTGAAACGATGGCTCTTTCTTCAGGACGATGGTCGGCTAGTTGTGTAAATTCTCTTGGGATTTTTAATGTATCGATAGGGAAAATTGACAAATATGCAAGAGAAGAGTAGCCGGTACCGAAGTCATCAATAGATGTGTGAATGCCATATTCTTTCAATTGCTTGAGTCTTAATAATGTTTCCTGCTCATTAATCATCGCGATTCTCTCAGTTAGCTCGAGTGTCACAGATTTAGGATTAACTTTGACTTCTTTTAGTATTTGGGAAATATTTTCGATTAATTGATCCTGCTGAAATTCTTTCGCTGATAAATTTACACTCATTTTTAAATCTGTGTAGCCGAGAGTTTGCCACATTCTTAATTGGCAACATGATTCTTTTAGCACCCAATGTCCAAGTGGGATGACTTGAGGAGTCTCTTCTACAATAGGAATGAACTCACACGGCGAGATGTCGCCTAGTAGTGGGTGTTTCCAGCGTATTAATGCTTCCGCACCGATAATTTTTTTCGTTGTAATATCAATTTGTGGTTGATATACGAGATAGAACTCTTTATTTACTAAAGCGAGTGGTAAATCTTTTTCAATTCGAGCTTTTCGTTCTATTTTTTTATATAGTTCTTTCGTGTAAAGAGAGCTACCGTTTTTCCCTCTGTTTTTTGCTTCGTACATGGCCATGTCAGCATGCTGTAAAATGGACAAAGGATCTTCACCTGCTTCAGGATATATCGCGATTCCGATGCTCGGTGAGATTTGTAAATGTTGATTTTCGATTTCAAATGGTTCGTTCATGGCTGCTACAATCGTATCAGCTATTTTTTGTACATCTGGCTTTTTTTTATAATTTTCGATGAGGATTGTGAACTCATCCCCAGCTAGTCGAGCAAGTTTCATATTTGATGTCGATATTTGTTCAAGTCTTCTTGCTACTGCAATTAAAAGGAGATCTCCTACCCGGTGTCCGAGGGTGTCATTAATTACTTTAAAGCGGTCTAGGTCAAGAAACATAACCGCAAAAGGCCTTTTAGTTAGTTTTGCTCGTGCAATCGCCTTTTCTAAATATTGATGAAATGAACGGCGATTTGCAAGCTCTGTTAAAGTATCGTGATATGCTAGGAAATTAATTTGTTCTTGTTGTTGTTTGCTTTCCGTAATATCTTTAATCATTAAATAAACCCCAGAAATATGCTCCTTTAAAAAGATGGGAACGGCCGTAACATGCAAGTAGTAAATATCTCTGTTTTTGTGATATGCCCGTATTTCTAAAGAAATAGAACTTCCTTTTTTCACATGATGAAAGGCATGGATAATTTCTTCTAAATCTTCTTCATATATGAGTGAGTAATAGGGCTGATTTAATAATTCATTCGTTTGATAACCAAGTAACGTAGTACCAGCGTTATTCACTTTGAGAAAATTACCGTACAAATCTAATGTGAAGATTGGATCTGGATGATGCTCGTATAAAGATTTAAACATTTGTTGGTTATGATATAATTCGTTTTTTTGTTTAACTAAATCTTCTGTACGTAGTTCAATTTGTTTCTCAAGTTCTAAATTAAATTGCATTTGGGCTAATAATAATATTTTATTTTGTTTTCGAACTAAACTATGACGTATGAGGACGAAAGTGAAAGTGATCATAAGCCCGATTACTACAATAGGTGCAAAAACATTTTCGACCAATATAAAAACAATCAACATGACTACTGAAATATAAGGTAATGATAATCGAATGGATTCACCAAATTTAGGCGTTAATAGTACTTGTTCTTGTTTTTCAGGTTCTTTTGTATGGAGAATACAGGCGATTGCTACTAGTACTAAGACAACTTGATAGAGCGGAGTAATTGTAAACATAGAATAGTCTGGTGTGAAGTATTTTATATAAGCATAAATAGCATCCGTAGTAGCATATAAAATTAAAGCACTGCCAAGAAGTGCACCAACCCCTTTTGGTAATAAGGATAATGGTCTAAATAAAAGATTGATTCCTATTAAAAGAAAGAGTAAATCAACCATTGGATAGGTAAGTTGAACAAATATGTCGATATAGGATGTTGTAAAAACGTGAATGGTTCGTTCAATGAGCAAGTAGTAACTTAAAGTAAACTGGGCTGTAACGATAATGCAAATATCACATATCATAAAAAGCTTTTCTAATAAATCTCGGTTGTAAATGATTTCGTATAGAAAGGCAAGCGCAAAGCTAGTTAAAAAAAGTAAGTAAAAAAAATCGGACGGATCAACGAATGTATAGAAGTCTTTTAAAATTAAACGTTGATAGGCAACGACTATATCACCGATGAAATAAGAAAGAGTTCCAACTGATAATATCATCCAAAATAAACGAGGTAATCCTTTTTTTATATTTGAAAAATAGAGTATATAGCTACAAGCGATAATATCAATTAATAAGGTACTTATTCCGATTACTATTTGAAAAGGAAAAGAGTATTCATATAGAAAAGGCATTGCTACGTAATGAATCACTATAGACAACAATATAATGCTTATAAGAATACTTACATGTGTTTGTTTTTTCATTTATATCACCTACGTTGTTATATACATATAAACTTTTCTTTTTATTTTTTTACGATTACTAAAAGACATATATAATTTCTATGTTTATTTTGCACAGATATAGCAAGTTATAAAAATAGATTTTAATAATTTTTGTTTCTGTCCCCAACATATCGACATAGGAATTTGAAGTTTGCTATAATGATTAAAATAGTTGCATTATTTAGAAAAATTTAAAAATAATAATTACTGCAACTAGGACATATTGTTTACTATGTGAACTTGTTCTGAATTTAGGGGGGAGGGTTTCACAATGGCAAGTGTATATGAAAATAGTTATATGATCGTTTTGATTTTCTTGCTAGTAGGCATATTGCTGCCGGTAGTGGCTCTTACATTAGGAAGAATGTTGCGCCCAAACAAGCCGAGTGCAGCGAAAGCGACGACGTATGAGAGTGGAATTGAGCCTTTTCATGATGCGAATATTCGGTTTCATGCTCGTTATTATATTTTTGCCTTATTGTTTGTCATCTTTGATGTAGAAACTTTATTTTTATATCCGTGGGCTGTTGCGTATGACAAGCTAGGTTTATTTGCATTAATTGAAATGCTTATCTTTGTAGTAATGTTGCTAGTTGGATTAGCGTATGCTTGGAAAAAGAAGGTGTTACAATGGTTATAAATTTTGAGGAATTACATCCAAATGAACGAGCGGAATTAGAACAAAATATCTTTTTTTCTACATTGGAACAGTTGAAAGGATGGGCACGGAGCAATTCTTTATGGCCGATGACGTTTGGACTGGCATGCTGCGCCATTGAAATGATGGGAGTAGGTTCATCACATTACGATTTAGATCGATTTGGGTCATTTTTTCGGACTTCACCAAGGCAATCGGATGTCATGATTGTGTCGGGAACGGTAACGAAGAAGATGGCTCCTATTGTTCGGCGCTTATACGATCAAATGCCTGAACCGAAATGGGTTATTGCGATGGGATCTTGTGCGACAGCGGGTGGTCCATATGTAAATTCGTACGCTGTTGTGAAAGGTGTAGATCAAATTGTTCCAGTTGATGTGTATATTCCTGGATGCCCACCAAATCCTGCAGCTTTAATTTATGGAATTAATAAGTTAAAAGAAAAAATTCGTTACGAGGCAAAGACAGGAAAGCAGGTGACGAATAAATGAGTGATCCAAATAAAGAGTTAGAGGATTTAAAAAAAGAAGCTGCTAGGCGGGCGAAGGAAGAGGCGAGAAAACGCCTTGTTGCGAAACATGGGGCAGAAATAAGTAAAATTGAGGCAGAAAATCAGGAAAAAGAGAAAGCGCTACCAAAAAATGACGAACTGACCGTAGAAGAGGCAAAACGACGTGCAGCGGCCGCCGCGAAAGCAAAAGCAGCGGCGTTAGCGAAGCAGAAAAGAGAAGGAAGCGAAGAAGTAGCGGAAGAAGAAAAGGCCAAAGCGAAGGCGAAGGCAGCAGCTGCCGCTAAGGCAAAAGCAGCGGCGTTAGCGAAGCAGAAAAGGGAAGGAAGCGAAGAAGTACCGGAAGAAGAAAAGGCCAAAGCGAAGGCGAAGGCAGCAGCGGCAGCGAAAGCAAAAGCGACTGCACTAGCGAAGCAAAAGAGAGAAGGAACAGAAGGAGTACCGGAAGAAGAAAAGGCCAAAGCGAAGGCGAAGGCAGCAGCGGCAGCGAAAGCAAAAGCAGCGGCGTTAGCGAAGCAAAAGAGAGAAGGAACAGAAGGAGTACCGGAAGAAGAAAAAGCCAAAGCGAAGGCGAAGGCAGCAGCGGCAGCGAAAGCAAAAGCAGCGGCGTTAGCGAAGCAGAAAAGAGAGGGAAGCGAAGGAGTAACGGAAGAGGAAAAGGCAAAAGCAAAGGCAAAGGCCGTGGCAGCAGCAAAAGCGAAAGCGGCGGCACTAGCGAAGGCAAAATCCTCGCAAGGTGATGGAGATTCGGGAGATGAAAAGGCAAAGGCGATTGCAGCAGCAAAGGCAAAAGCGGCAGCAGCGGCAAGGGCGAAGGTAAAGGGCGCTGAAGGTAAGACAGAAGATGAGCCGAAGCAGGAAGAACCTTCTATGAATCAGCCTTATTTAAATCAGTATGTTGAGGTTATTAGGGAGAAAGTAGGAGAGAGTGCATTAGTAGATTCCTACATTAATAAACTTTCAAAAGATGTACCAACTCTTGTGGTGGATTCCGCGAAATATTATGAAGTGATGGAGTCATTGCGATTCCATGAGGGACTTGCTTTTGATTACATGTCCGAGCTACATGCGACGGATTTTGTGACACATATGGAAGTGTATGTTCATTTATTTTCATATGGAAAGAAACAGTCAGTAGCGGTGAAAGTAAAGCTGGATCGGGAGGCGCCGCAAGTAGAGTCGGTGACAACGCTTTGGAAAGGGGCAGATTGGCCGGAGCGAGAAGCGTATGATTTGCTCGGTATTGTATTTAAGGGGCATCCGAATTTATCACGCATATTAATGCCTGATGATTGGGTTGGATATCCGCTTAGAAAAGATTATGAACCGTATGATGTGGAGGTGTAGCTTATGATTCGTACGGAAGAGATGCTTTTGAATGTAGGGCCTCAGCATCCAAGTACACATGGTGTGTTCAGACTTGTTATTAAGATTGACGGGGAAATTATTAAAGAAGCTACGCCGGTTATTGGATATTTGCATCGCGGGACTGAAAAAATTGCTGAGAGCTTACAGTATACGCAAATTATTCCTTATACAGATCGAATGGATTACTTATCGGCCATGACGAATAATTACGTCATTTGCCATGCTGTAGAGACGATGATGGGGCTTGAAATCCCAGAGCGTGCCGAATACTTGCGAGTACTTGCGATGGAACTAGGAAGAATTGCGAGTCATCTCGTTTGGTGGGGGACGAATCTTCTTGATATAGGGGCGGTTAGTCCGTTTTTGTATGCATTTCGTGAACGAGAGATGATTATCAATTTATTAAATGAATTATGCGGTGCAAGGCTTACTTTTAACTATATGAGGGTCGGCGGTGTGAAGTGGGATGCGCCGGATGGCTGGATTGAAAAGGTGGAAGAGTTTATTCCATATATGAGAGAGCAATTGGCAGGTTACCATGACCTCGTTAGCGGTAATGAAATTTTCTTGAATCGTGTGAAGGGCGTTGGTATTTATAGCGCGGAAGAAGCAATTGCGTATTCTTTAAGCGGAGCAAATTTGCGGTGCACCGGAGTAAACTGGGATCTTCGCAAAGACGAGCCGTATTCGATTTATAATCGCTTCGATTTCAATATTCCTGTTGGGAGCGTGGGGGATGCTTGGGATCGCTACGTTTGCCGAATGGAAGAAATTGAGGAGTCGTTAAAAATTGTCGAGCAAGCAGTCCAGCAATTCCCGAAAGACGGAGCTGTACTGGCGAAAGTACCTAAAATTATTAAGGCTCCTAAAGGGGAAGCGTTCGTGCGTATAGAGTCACCGCGCGGAGAGATTGGTTGCTATATTGCTAGTGATGGGAAGAAAGAGCCGTATCGCTTGAAATTCCGCAGACCTTCTTTTTATAATTTGCAAATTTTACCGAAGTTATTGAAAGGTGAAAATATCGCCAATTTAATTACGATTTTAGGTGGGGTTGATATTGTACTTGGGGAGGTTGATGGCTAATGATTGAGACGCTCTTACAATCACCTTCAAGCTGGACGAATTTTTTCATTTTTTTCGGATTAGCGGTGCTCCTATTATTTGCAGTCCTTGGCTTCGTTACATACGGTATTTTGGCAGAGCGAAAAGTGATGGGATTTATGCAAGGGAGGATTGGACCAAACCAAGTTGGAGGCCGGTTCGGTCTACTGCAAACGGTAGCTGATGTTTTGAAACTATTATTGAAAGAAGATAGTATTCCGAAAGCAGCAGATAAACCGTTATTTATATTAGCGCCCGTCATTGCATTCGCACCAGCATTTATGGTGCTCGCAGTTATCCCGTTTACTGATAAATTTCAGTTTGCAGATATTGGAGTCGGGCTGCTTTATTATATTGCTGTTTCCGGCATTACGACGATCGGTGTTGTAACTGGAGGATGGGCGTCGAATAATAAATATTCCCTTTTAGGGGGGATGCGTGCGGCGGCGCAAATGATTTCTTATGAAATTCCGCTCGTAATGAGTGTAATTGGCATCGTTTTGTTAGCCGGTAGCCTAAATTTAAATGAAATCGTAGCAGCGCAGGAGAATGTTTGGTACATTTTCGTGCAGCCAATCGGTTTCGTCGTGTTTTTAATCGCAGCGGTAGCAGAGTTAAATAGGACGCCGTTTGATTTACCAGAAGCTGAGTCGGAACTTGTTTCTGGATATCATACGGAATACTCAGGGTTTCGCTGGGCGTTTTTCATGCTTTCAGAGTACGTATATTTCTTCGGAATGGCATCTTTAATTACAGTACTCTTTTTAGGTGGATGGAATCCAGTTATGTTTCTTGGATTTATCCCAGGAGCTGTATGGTTTGCTTTGAAATTTAGCAGTGTAGTCTTCTTATTAATTTGGTTCCGCGTCACGTTTCCGCGCATAAGAGGTGACCAGTTAATGGAGTTTGGTTGGAAAGTGTTATTACCAATTGCACTGGCAAATATTTTCTTAACGGCATTGATTAAGGAGTTATTCTTCTAATCTATGAGGGGGGTGCCAGCAAGAGATGAAAGGACTATTTAAAGGATTAAAATATACATTAAGTAATTTGAGTAAGAAGAAGGTAACGTACGATTATCCAAATCAGCCGTTGCCATTGCCCGACCGTTTTCGGGGGATTCAAAAATTTTATCCAGAAAAATGTATTGTTTGTAATCAATGTTCTAACATTTGTCCGACAGACTGTATTCAATTAACGGGAAAAAAACATCCTGATCCTACGAAGAAAGGAAAAATTATAGATACGTACGATATTAATTTTGAAATTTGTATTCTTTGCGATTTGTGTACAGAAGTTTGTCCGACAGAGGCAATTGTCATGACAAATAATTTTGAGCTCGCGGAGTATTCACGTGATGATTTGTTTAAAAATTTGCAGTGGCTTGACGAAAACGACGAAAACGTCAGGAAGGAGAATAAAGCATGAATGGCGAGTTTGTAGCATTCTTTATACTATCCTTGTCTGCAATTATCGGCGGAGTTCTTATGTTGAACTTAACGAAAGTCATGCATATGATGCTAGCTCTCGTTCTTACATTTCTTAGCATTGCAGGTTTGTACTTTCTTTTATCAGCCGAATTTATCGGCGTTGCACAAATTTTACTTTACTCTGGTGCGATCACAATCATTATGATTTTTGGCATTATGTTAACGAAACATAACGCGGAAAATGAATCGCGTCTTACTCTTCGAAAATGGATTATCTTCTTTGCGGTTGTAGCATTTGGAGCAGTTATGTATTTCGCTGTTAATAGTATCGATTTTTCAAATCAAAGCACCACACAAGGAAGTTTACCTCTCCATGAAAACAACACACTTCAAATCGGTACACTTCTCTATTCAAAATATATTATTCCATTTGAGTTAACCTCGGTTATTTTACTTGTAGCACTTGTTGGCGCAATTATTCTTGCGAAGAAGGATGAGAAAGAGGAGGATTCCAATGAGTAGTGTTCCAGCTTCTGCGTATTTAACACTTGCGATTATTTTGTTTTGCATCGGTCTATTTGGAGCTTTAACGAAGCGAAATACGGTAATCGTATTAGTTTGTATCGAATTAATGCTGGGCGCTGCCAATTTAAACTTAGTGGCGTTTAGCAAATTAGGTTTGTTTCCGAATTTAACAGGGCAAATTTTCGCGTTGTTTACGATGGCTGTAGCGGCAGCGGAGGCGGCGGTAGGACTCGCTATTTTAATTGCTTTGTACCGTAATCGCACGACAGTTCATGTAGATGAAATGGATACGCTCAAAGGATAGCATTGTGACCGAAAAGGGGGAAGGAAACAATGATCGATTATGCATGGCTCATACCGCTTTTCCCGCTTGTTTCGTTTTTGTTACTTATTATGTTCGGGAAGAAAATTAGAGAAGGAAGCAGCGTACTTAGTAGTTTCTTCATCTTTCTCTCCTTTATATTCGCGGTACTTGTATTAATAGAAAGGTTTTCGACAGTACCAGTGAAGCATAAGTGGGTATGGCTTAGAGTTGGAGATATAGATATATCATTTGGCTTTGAGGTGACGGCATTAGGAGCTTTAATGTTGTTTATCGTTACACTTGTAAGTTTGCTTGTACATGTGTATTCGAAAGGTTATATGAAAGGTGATGAAAGGTTACCAACCTTTTATGCGTACTTAGGGCTCTTCACATTTGCGATGCTAGGGCTCGTCATATCGACGAATTTATTACAGCTTTACGTATTTTGGGAGTTAGTGGGCCTTGGTTCATTTTTACTCATCGGTTTTTATTTCTTTAAAGAAGAAGCGAAGGCTGCTGCGAAAAAGGCTTTTATTATGACACGTATTGGCGATGTTGGTTTATTTATTGGGATGATTTTAATTTTTTGGCACGCAGGTAGTTTTGAATATGATGCAATTTTTAGGGCGATTCATACGGGGGATCTCTCTCCTTCTATGATTACAATAACGGCAATATTAATTTTTGTCGGTGCGATGGGGAAATCAGGTCAGTTTCCGCTTCATACGTGGCTACCTGATGCAATGGAAGGACCGACGCCTGTTTCAGCGCTTATTCACGCGGCGACGATGGTTGCAGCTGGCGTATATTTAGTAGCGACGATGTTCCCGTTATTTTCGGCAAGTGCGGTAGCGATGCAGACAGTGGCAGTCGTTGGCGCTTTCACTGCAATCTTTGCGGCCTCTATCGGCCTTGTACAAACGGATATAAAGAGAGTACTTGCTTATTCTACAGTTAGCCAGCTTGGATATATGATGCTTGCGCTAGGTTCTGCAGGTTATGTAGCCGGTGTCTTCCATTTAACGACACACGCCTTTTTTAAAGCACTACTATTCTTGGCGGCAGGAAGTGTAATTCATGCAGTGCATACGCAAAACATTAATAAAATGGGCGGTTTACAGAAGAAGATGAAAGTAACGGGTGCGCTGTTTTTAATAGGGACACTTGCAATTAGTGGGGTTCCACTCCTTTCTGGGTTCTTTAGTAAAGATGAAATTTTGGCTGCGACTTGGATGAATGGCAATTACTTTTTATTCATATTAGCAGTCATTGCGGCATTCTTAACGGCATTTTACATGTTTCGCCTATACTTCCTTGTCTTTACTGGGGAAGCGAAGACGAAGGAAGATGTGCATGAGTCGCCCCGCGTTATGACGTATCCGATGATTGTTCTCGGCGTTCTCGCGATAATAGCGGGATATATAAATACACCATGGTTTGGGACGTTTCTCGGAGATTGGCTTACGAAAGATGTGGCGTTCAAAGTGGAAGAAGCACATGGGCCAGTTTGGATTATGGTTGTTGCGACTCTCGTTTCATTTGCGGGAATTGCTCTTGCTTATGTCATATATGGAAAGAAAACTATCTCAAGAAACTGGGCTGGAGGAGAAGGATCCTTCCTTCATAATCTCCTGAAAGAAAAATATTATGTGGATGAACTATACAATGTTACGGTGTTGCCTATTACGAAAGGA
This sequence comes from Bacillus luti, assembly GCF_009739945.1. Classification (NCBI taxonomy): domain Bacteria; kingdom Bacillati; phylum Bacillota; class Bacilli; order Caryophanales; family Bacillaceae; genus Bacillus; species Bacillus luti. The sequence continues at coordinate 126,250 of NZ_CP040336.1, forward strand.
ATCGCTCATGTGCTTCGCTTGTTTGAAGTATATGTTGTAGAAGGAATCGCAGTTTTAACTCGCGGTTTGGTTAAAGGTGCGAGTAGCATAGGATCGAAACTTCAAAACGGGAATGTACAAGTATATGGCACTGTAACAGCAGTTTCGCTCGCATTACTCGTCATTATTTTGCTCTATACGGGAGGGGATTTACGATGAATGATTTGTTGTTAACGTTCTTCATTTTTTCCCCGCTGTTAGGAATTCTCTTACTTGTATTAACACCGAAAAAAGAATCGCGTACAGTACGAGCGCTCGGTTTATTCGGGACGGCGCTTCCATTTGGAATTGCTATCGTCCTCGCTTGTACATATGCTTCTGGAAAGAGTTTATCGCTATTTGATGAAAAAGTGAAATGGATTAAATTTGGGGATTTTACGGCAGTGGATAAAAGATGGTTTTCCATTTACTATGAACTCGGTATTGACGGGTTATCACTTGTCATGATGGTGCTGACGGCCCTTCTAGCAATGCTTGCAGCAATTGCTGCCTTTTCTATTAAAAGAAATTTGAAAGCATTTTATATGCTATTACTCATGCTAGAAATAGGGATGCTAGGTGTCTTCGCTGCTCAAAATTTAATGCTGTTCTTTATCTTCTTTGAAATTACGTTGCCGCCAATGTTCTTATTAATTGGGAAGTGGGGGAAATTGTCGAGTGAGAAAGCTGCATATAGTTATTTAATATATAACGGGATTGGCTCAGCTATTTTACTCATCGTTTTCTCGATTTTGTTTGCGAAAACAGGTACGACAAATATTGCGGAACTGAAAGAGATATTAACGAGCGGAAGTGCTGGGGAAGGACAGATCATCCCAAGTAGCTTACAACTTGGTGTATTTATTGCCATAATGGTTGCTTTTGCAATTAAACTTCCCGTGTTCCCGTTGCATCGCTGGATGGTCAATGTGCATATTGAGGCGCATCCGGCAGTAGTTATGCTTCATGCTGGCGTTTTATTAAAGATTGGGGCTTACGGTATTATCCGTTTCGGACAGGGATTATTCCCGGAATACTTTCGCGAGTTTGCGACGTTACTTGCGATTTTAGGAGTCATTAATTTATTGTACGGTGCCTTTTTAGCACTCATCCAAACGGATTTTAGGAAGGTACTTGCCTACTCTAGTATTTCACATATGGGAATTGTTTTAATGGGGCTTGCGGCACTTAATGCACCGGGTACACAAGGGGCGCTATTCCAGGTTGTATCGCACGGTTTAATTGCAGCCTTGCTGTTTTTCTTACTCGGTGTTATAGAACAACGTTTCGGAACATCAGACATTACAGTGCTTGGTGGACTCGCAAAAAGTGTCCCAATACTTAGCGGCTTCTTCTTAGCAGGAGGAATGGCATCGCTTGGATTGCCAGGGATGTCTGGATTCGTTAGCGAATTTCTTGCCTTTCTCGGTTTATTCCAAGGAAAACCAGTCATTGCGGCGGTCGGGGTACTTGGCATTATTTTAACCGCAGTGTACGTATTAAGGGCCACACTGCAAGTGACATTTGGTAAGAAAGAGTGGGAAGTGAAATCTGATATACACGGATGGGAGTATGTCCCCGTCCTATTGCTTATCTTCTGCATTATTGCAATTGGGGTAATGCCAGAAATATTAGGGGATCCGCTTCAAAATACATTGAAAACATTGGGGGTGAAGTAGGATGGATATGGATACGTTACTTAGCTTATCATGGCATTTGATGGTGCCAGAATTCATTATTCTCGGAGCTGCCATCCTTCTTTCCATATGTGATTTGTTTTTTAAGCTGAACCATAAGTATGTAGCGCTTAGTGCAATCGCCGCTGTCCTAATAGCAATCGTGTCATTAATTACGTTATATGGTGAACCAGCGGGAGATATTTTAAATGGATCGTTTGTGCTAGATGGATTTTCAAAAGGATTTAAAACGTTGTTATTAGGCGGAGCAGCCCTTATATTGTGCACCGCAATGAGCGATGACAAGAAGAATCCAATTGAGGATAAGGGAGAATATTATTACTTATTTTTAATGGCGCTTCTTGGAGCGATGTTTATGGCTTCTAGCGTTGATTTCATTACACTGTTCGTCGGTCTAGAGCTACTATCACTTTCTTCATACATTTTAGTAGGAATACGAAAAAAGAACCTTGCATCAAATGAAGCGGCAATGAAGTATGTTATTAACGGAGGGATTGGAACGGCAATTACGCTCTTTGGAATGAGTTATTTATACGGTATTACAGGATCGACTAACATGTTGGATATGCAAAAAGCATTCACCGGGGAGCTAACTAGCGGTATTCATTTATTGCTAGCTCTCGCATTTCTATTATTGCTTGTTGGGCTCTCATTCAAAATTGCAACAGTGCCATTTCATATGTGGGCACCTGATGTATATGAAGGAGCTGCTACACCTGTTACTGCTTTCCTCGGAACGATTTCTAAAATTGCTGGTTTTCTCCTTATTATTCGCCTGTTCCTTATGGTTTTTGCAAATGTTTCAATACAAGGAGATGCACAATCTTTGTACGGGCATATGAGCATATACATTGCGGTATTAGCAAGTATTACGATGATTGTTGGGAATGTAGTCGCATTAAAGCAATACAACGTAAAACGTTTATTTGCCTACTCAGGAATCGCGCATGCGGGGTATTTACTCGTTCCACTTGTTGCGTTATCGACGTTCACAATGGATAGTATGTGGTTTTACATGCTTGCGTATATGCTTATGAATATAGGAGCATTTGCCATTATCCACGGCTTAATCTTACAAAGCGACAAAGAAAATATAACCATTTTCACTGGATTATATAAAAGGTCACCATTTACAGCGATAGTAATGACGATTTTTATTTTATCGTTAGCCGGGATACCAGGAACGGCTGGTTTCATCGGGAAAATTAACATCTTTTTAGGCGCCCTTCATGTAGAACCAGCTCATTACGTACTAGCTTCTATTATGATGGGGACGACGGTCGTTTCATTCGTATATTATTTCCGGATTTTACAACAAATGTTTTTCCGCACGGGAGAGACAGAAGAGAAGATTCGGTTACCGTTAAATATACAAGTTGTGATGAGCCTTTGTGCAATTTCGATTGTAATACTGGGGATTATGCCGATGATTGGATACAATTTCTTTTATGAATATTTTCCATTAATGAAAGATTTCTTCTTCCTAGGGAACGTGGTACAATAGTAAAAATAAAAGGTGTGGAGTCAGTACTCTGCGCTTTTTATTTTGTGTGAATCACAAATGAAAATGCACATAAGTATATGTTCTTTGAAAGAAAATTACGATCTAAAATGTAAGATGCTTATTTGCATTTGAACAAGTGTGGCTCCTACTTATTATGGTATCGTTTTTATATTTTGTATAAGTAGTAGCCAAGTAAAAAGGGGTCGATTTTTTGGCACAACTTTTAGGGCAACAAGCACTGATTGCCATTGTTTCGCATTTATTGTTTATTACCATTACGTGGTGGGCCCTGCAAGGCATTCACATTGAGCGTTTAATGAAGCCTGGAAAAGTGATGCAGACGAGGGTGCTACTCATCCTAGTTACAATTGCAATCGGGACATCTGTAAGTAACTTTTTCCTTGATTATTTAGGCTATTCAAAGAGTTTAACGTATTTAGTAAAGTAAGTGTATAGAACCTCATATCTCCGTTAACAATGGGGATAGGAGGGGATGAAATTGAAGCTTAAAGCCATTCTTATTGTTGCCTTGAGTGTTATTTTCTTTTTGGTTGGATATAGAGAGATGAAACCGATAAGCGATGAACAGAAAATGGAGAACATGATCGCAGCATTAGAGAAAAATGATGCTAAAGTAGAGAAATGGTCATGGTTAGCGCGAGAAACAAAAACAATTTCTAATATACATACGTTTCAAAAGTTGTTAAACGATGTGAAGGACAAGGCCAATATTCAAAAATGGGAATTAGAGCAATCTCCAGATGGATATAAAGCTACATCCTATAAAAAGTTTACTTCATATGAAGAACGAGTAGTAGTAACATGGAGTAAGGAAAATACTAAAGAAAACACTTTCATTATTTTTGAAGTGAGCGGGGCAAAATGGGACCCGAAGTACGTTCAGAACATGAATAAAATTTTTAGTGAAAAACCTATAATTTACACTTGTGTTCAAGGTGTACTGAATGATAAGATTGAAGGTGTTTTGCAAAATAAAACCAATCAGGTTTTGAAAGATCTTTCAGCAAGAGCGATCGAACAGATAGAAGAAAGAGCATTTGTATCAGTCTCCGCATACAATAAAAAGTGGGATGACGCTCTTTCAACAAATAGAGAGAAAATAAATGTGCAAATAGCAATACGTTCTACAGACAACAAAGATACAATTGTGGTTGGCACACCGATCATAACTTCTGAGTATTGAGTGAATAGATACTGAAAAAAGGACACGGAGGGGAATAATTTGGAAAAGATCATCGTCCGTGGCGGAAAGCGGTTAAACGGCACAGTGCGTGTTGAGGGCGCAAAAAATGCTGTATTACCTATAATCGCTGCAGCCCTATTAGCGAGTGATGGAAAGAATGTACTATCTGAAGTACCAGTTTTGTCTGATGTATACACAATTAATGAGGTATTACGTCATTTAAATGCTGAAGTCGTATTTGAAAATAACCAAGTAACAATCGATGCTTCTAAAGAACTAAACATCGAGGCACCATTTGAATATGTACGTAAAATGCGTGCATCTGTTCAAGTAATGGGACCATTATTAGCACGTAACGGTCGTGCTCGTATTGCACTTCCTGGTGGATGTGCAATTGGTTCACGTCCAATTGATCAACATTTAAAAGGCTTCGAAGCAATGGGAGCAAAAGTACAGGTTGGTAATGGTTTTGTTGAGGCATACGTAGAGGGAGAACTAAAAGGAGCTAAAATCTATTTAGACTTCCCAAGCGTGGGCGCGACAGAAAACATTATGTCTGCAGCTACATTAGCAAAAGGGACAACAATCCTTGAAAACGCAGCGAAAGAACCAGAAATCGTTGACTTAGCTAACTTCTTAAATGCGATGGGAGCGAAAGTACGCGGAGCTGGAACTGGAACAATCCGTATTGAAGGCGTAGATAAATTATATGGTGCAAACCACTCTATTATTCCTGACCGTATTGAAGCGGGAACATTCATGGTTGCAGCAGCAATTACTGGTGGAGACATCTTAATTGAAAATGCTGTACCTGAACATTTACGCTCAATTACAGCGAAAATGGAAGAAATGGGTGTTAAAATTATTGAGGAAAACGAAGGTGTACGTGTTATCGGCCCAGATAAGTTAAAAGCGGTTGATATTAAAACTATGCCTCATCCAGGTTTCCCAACAGACATGCAATCACAAATGATGGCATTATTACTACAAGCTGATGGAACAAGTATGATTACAGAAACGGTATTCGAAAACCGCTTTATGCACGTTGAAGAATTCCGTCGTATGAATGCTGATATTAAAATCGAAGGTCGTTCTGTTATTATGAACGGTCCAAACAGCTTACAAGGTGCTGAAGTAGGTGCAACTGATTTACGTGCAGCTGCAGCATTAATCTTAGCTGGTTTAGTATCAGAAGGTTACACTCGTGTAACTGAGTTAAAGCATCTTGACCGTGGTTATGTAGATTTCCATAAGAAATTAGCTGCATTAGGTGCAACTATTGAACGTGTAAACGAAAAAGTAGAAGAAGTGAAAGAACAAGAAGTTTCTGATCTTCACGCTTAATTGAAATAGTCTCTATGTCTTTTGACATAGGGGCTATTTTTTTTGGGCTTATTACTGTTATAGTCAATAAATTCTATACTTATGCACGTACCAGTGAAAATATTTAGAAAATTTCAGTTTTATTTTGCTATTTGCGGTCAGTGAAACTCCACCTCATTAAAAATTCACTTTATACCGATACCCCCAAGTATGTTCTAAAAAATTCCGTAGTTCCATAAGAATGAAAGGAAGCCAACTTTATATTGGGGGAATAAGATGAAATTTTCAAAGCCACTTTTTATTACAGTCGCGCTCTTAATAGCGCTCGTTATCATTGTACCTGCAGCCCTTGTCATTCCATTTGCGAAAGCAAAAGTAGGGGAAGAAGCAGCCTCTAAAACTCCTCCAGCGATAGAAAGTATACCAGCTCCAGGGAAAGTGGATACAGCGGTTCAAGTTGCTGTATATCGCGATCAACAGAAGAAGGTAGAAACATTACCTATGGAGGAGTATGTGACCGGCGTAGTAGCTTCTGAGATGAATGCCAGTTTTGAAATAGAGGCGCTAAAGGCGCAGGCATTAGCAGCGAGAACATTTGTCGTGCAGCGTATGCTAAGCGGAGGAAAGAAAAATAATGCGGACGTGACAGATACGGTGAAAGATCAAGTGTACAAAAGCAAAGAAGAATTGAAGAAACAATGGGGTAACAACTACGAAAATAATTTGAAGAAAATCGAGGAAGCAGTTTCGAAAACCGCAGGACAAGTTTTAACGTATGACGGGAAACCAATTTCAGCTTCGTTCTTCTCAACGAGTAACGGGCGAACAGAAAATGCAGCTGATTATTGGGGAAATGATTATCCGTACTTAAAGAGTGTAGACAGTCCGTGGGATGAAGCATCTCCAAAATTTACGAGTGAGCAAACATTCACCGTAGCTGACTTTCAAAAACGTCTCGGGGTGAAGGTGTTAGCAGACGGAAAAGTTGGCGATATTAAAGAACGTACAGAAGGAAAACGTGTAAAAGATGTAGCGTTTAAAGGTAAAACGTTAACCGGAAGAGATGTGCGTGACAAGTTAGCTTTACGCTCTTCTGACTTCACTTGGAAACAAGATGGAGATAAAATCATTGTTACGACAAAAGGCTTCGGACACGGCGTCGGCATGAGTCAATATGGAGCGAACGGCATGGCACAAGAAGGTAAGAAATATACCGATATCGTCGCTCATTATTATAAAGGTGTTGAAATAAAGACGATGAACGATTATGAAGGAAAATTGATGGTGAAGAAGTAGGTGTCAGGGTCTCCTGGCACCTACTTTTTTGTTTAAAATATCATAATTTTCCATTAATTGTTTGATATAATAAGAGAAAAACATTTGGAGGAGACGGAATGGCGTTATTGGAGTTGAAACAATTAGGGAAGACGAACCAGTTACCAGCAATTGAGCTAGAGGTTGAGAAAGGACAATGCGTTGTTTTGCAATGTAATAACCATACAGCTAAAATATTGCATCGCATCATTATTGGCGAGGAAGAAGCTTCAACTGGCAATGTGCTATTTGAAGGCGAAGCGATGGGCAAGAAAAATTATTCCCGCATCGGCTTTTGTTTTTTAAAAGATGAAGCATACGATCGTTTGAAGGTGAAGGAATACTTCAAATTCTTAATAGGACTTTATGAATCAAATATGAGTATAGAAGAAGTGGTACAATATGTCGGTCTCCTAGATAGGTTAAACGTTAAAATAGAAAAATTATCATTTTCAGAGAAACGCCGTCTTCATATTGGGCGTGTTATGATTCATAATCCAGATTTAGTTATTTTGGAAGAGCCAGAGCAAAATGTAGATACAGAGAGTACGATTATTATCCGAAAAGCAATTATGAAAATGAAAGAGCAAGGAAAGGCAATCTTTATTACGTCATCTTTCTTATCGGACGCTCTTTCATTAACAGAAGATGTATACATATTAAATCAAGATGGTGTGAAAAAAATAGAAATTGAGCAAGAAGAAGCAGAAGAAGTCGATGAAGAAAAAGTCGTTCAAATGATTCCGCAAATGAAATTAGAAAGAATACCAGCGAAAGTGAACGATAAAATCATTTTACTTGATCCGATGGAAATTCATTTCATTGAAACACAAAATGGAGTGACACATATTCATGTGCGCGAAGGTGATTTTGTATGTGCATTAACATTAAGTGAACTAGAAGCGAGATTAACAGGATTTGGATTCTTTAGATGTCATCGCTCATACCTTGTGAATTTACAAAGAGTACGAGAAGTCATTACGTGGACTCGTAACAGTTTCAGTTTAATTTTGGATGATGAAAGAAAAAGTTCAATCCCGCTTTCGAAAGGGCGGATGGATGAATTAAAAGATGTAATTGGGCTATAAAAAGTGCTCCAATAAGCTCAAAATACGATTCATTCACCGGTAAAAATACTCCTTTTACCGGTATTTTACTGCGTAACCCCTTTGTTTTTCATATGATTGAGTCAAGAAAAGCGAAATAAACAAACGAGAATCGCTAAAGCGACTTTCATCTATAAAAAAGAAAATCAAAGGGGCTGACAAAATGACATTGGCAATTGAAATGAAAGATGTAATGAAAAGTTTCAATGAAAAAACGGCACTGCGAAATGTAAATATTGAGGTGAAGCAAGGAGAAATTTTTGGATTCCTCGGACCGAGTGGATCGGGAAAAACAACAACAGTAAAAATTTTAACTTCTCAATTACTTCATAGTGTTGGAACGGTAAAGGTATTAGGAAAAGATATTACAGGACCAAGCAGCATCGATTATAAACGAATTGGCATTTTAACAGACAACAGTGGCTTATACGAAAGACTTAGCATTTATGATAACTTACTACTATTTTGTGACTTATACGATTGTAAAAAAGAACGAATCGACGAAGTACTAGCACAAGTGAACTTACTAGATGATAAAAAAACATTAGTAAAGAAACTATCAAAGGGAATGAAGCAGCGCGTTACACTAGCAAGAGCAATTCTTCATAAACCAGATATCCTCTTCTTAGACGAACCAACATCTGCACTCGACCCAGTAAACGTACAAAACATTCATAAAATCTTAAGAGATTTAAATAAAGAAGGAACGACGATTTTCTTAACGACGCACAATATGGACGAAGCAGAAACGCTTTGTAACCGCATCGCCTTCTTGTGCGGCGGGGAAATTGTAGCGCTTGATACACCGGAAAACCTTCGCTTACAATACGCGAAAGATCAAATACAAGTCGTATTAAAAGATAAACAAAAAGAAGTTGTGCAAAAAGATGAATTAGGTGCAAAACGTATTTCAGAATGGATGAAAAAAGGAGAATTACTATCCATTCATTCACACGAACCAACGCTAGGCGATATCTTTATTGAAGTTACTGGGAGGGGACTATAATGACATTTTCAATGAGACGTGTATCAGCTATTTTTAGAAAAGAAGTACAAGATTTTAAGGCGAATTCACAAGTGCTGTTAATGGCATCTTTACCAATTATATTTGCATTTATATTTAGCAGGTTTGGGCAAGGGAGTGCAGGAGTTGGTATTATTACTTTAATGTCCTGTATATTTGTTGCTGGGTTTGTTCAATCGATGGTAATTGCAGAAGAAAAAGAAAAATATACACTACGTGTGTTAATGTTATCACCAGCTTCTTCTGTTGAAGTTCTTCTTGGAAAAAGTATATTAACAGCATGTTTGACGCTTTGTATTTGTATTGTGAACTTATTCATTCTAGATCAATTCAGTGGCAATCTCGTATTGCTAGGGTTTATTTTCTTAAGTGGAACAATTCTATTTATCATAATTGGAACAACGATTGGGTTATTAGCTGATTCTGTACCACAAACATCACTAATTGGAATGCCGATATTAATGACGATGTATTTAGCTGTACAATTTGAGCCGATGGTTGAAAATAAAGTAATTAAGACAATGATTGAGTATCTTCCAACATCTCATATGGCAAAAGCAATTAACAGCTTAGTAGAGGGAGCGGGGTTTAGTAGTATTAGTGGGCACGTACTAAATGTTGGAGTGTGGCTTATTATTTCAATTATTGCATGTTTAATCGTATATAAAAAGAAACAAATGGACTAAAAACTGAGCCGAAATGCTCAGTTTTTTCTATTTTCTATCATTTCCTCGGAAATTTTACAATTCTTATACATATTTTTACAGGATTTGTCGAAAAATAATTGGTTACAGGTTGTATAGGATATTTGAATATTGTTCAGAATGATTGCTGAGGTGATGATGGAATGCGAGGAAGAAATAATAAAAAGTCGCAAAAGGTAGTACATTTATTTCAAAAAAGATGGGTATTTCCGGCACTATACATTGCTTGTGCAGCGGTAATTTTAATGGTTGCGCTATGGTTCCAAGGGGCTAATCCAAAGAAGACTCCGAACCATGATCAAGCAACACCGTATACACAATCGGAAGATCCAGCAGTACCAGTAACAAAATCTTCAGAAGTAGTGAAAATGCCAGCTGCCGCGAATGCGGAAGTAGTCGTACAGAAGAAGTTTTATGAAGACGTAGCAACTGAGGCGGAACAAGAAAAAGCACTTGTCTTTTATAACAACACATATTCCCCGAATAAAGGAATCGACATTGCTGCGAAGAATGGAAAAGAATTTAATGTAGCAGCTGCTTTAAGTGGTACAGTAACGAAAGCTGAAAAAGATTCACTTCTTGGTTATGTTGTAACAGTTGATAGTGGAAATGGTGTAGCAGTATCTTATCAAAGCTTAGGCAGTGTGAAAGTAGAAAAAGGTGCAAGAGTTGCACAAGGTGAAGTATTAGGAAAATCCGGTCTAAGTGCAATGAATAAAGAGGCAGGTTCTCACGTTCACTTTGAAGTACGTAAAGACAATGTAGCTGTGAACCCTGAGCGTTACTTAAATAAATCAGTAGCAGAAATTAAAGCTGATGCAGGTGCTGCAAAGGCAACGAATGCTTCTGGTAAAAAAGCTGATGACAAATCTCAAAAAGAAGAAAAGTCAACAAGCACGAAACCAGAAAGTAAAACAGAAGATAAGTCTCAAAAAGAAGAAAAATCGACAAGCGGTTCGACTAGTGACAAAAAAGAAGAGCCGAAGAAAGAAGAAAAATCAACAAATGGTTCTACAGAATCATCTAACGGTTCTTCTTCACAAGAATAAGAATGTGAAAAAATCAGTTCTCATTAGGAGAGCTGATTTTTTCATTTTCATATAAAAATAATCAATTTCGAGAAAAAAGTTGCAATAACAAGGAAAAATGACGAGATTCTCGAATATATATTACAAAAAGGAGGGGATACTGTGTCATTTTTATTTGTTCTGTCGATTGCTATTATTTTATTGTTTGTTTTATTCACTTTATATTATTATATTGCCGGTAAAAAAGAGGTTCCCCACCATCAGTTGTTAGAAGAAGAATTTGAGCGAGAAGAATGACACCTTTCATATAAGGTGTCATTTTTTTTGCCATAATCGTCATTGTTAACGTATTTCTCACAAAAAAACGTAATTTTTCTTAACTTAGTCCGCAAAAATAGTGAACATGTAGCATATATCAGTAGTGCGGGCAATACAATGGTATAAACCAAAGCAAAGAGAGTGTTTGAGGTGAGAAATCGTGAATCATTTCATTATAAATCCAAGAATGTTTAACGCTTACAAACAGCACTCACACTTACTTCTTAGTCGTATGCAGCGAGGCTCATTTCACACTTCTCACATCCAATTTAGGGAGGCGAGTGGTGTGCACGATTACATCAAAGAGAGAACTATCAAGATTGGCAAGTATATCGTGGAGACAAGAAAGACAGTGCGTGTCATTGCAAAGGAATTTGGGGTATCAAAGAGTACAGTCCATAAAGATTTAACAGAACGTTTACCAGAAATTAATCCAGAGCTCGCAAATGAAGTGAAAGAAATTCTTGATTATCATAAGTCTATTCGTCATTTAAGAGGTGGAGAAGCAACAAAGCAAAAGTATAGAAAAGAAGATGTAGAAAAGCCGGTACGTCAATAAAGGTACAGTTGCAAACATTCCGTTCAAATTCGGTAATATTTTTCAGAAGAATTCTTTTTGCGAATATTACGTTTCTGTTAAATTTATGATAAAATCAGAAATTAGGTGTAAAAGAATTCGGGTGTAACCTGATTTTGAATATCGAGGAGGAAAAGACGGGAATGTTTGCGCGAGATATCGGAATTGACCTAGGTACGGCTAATGTATTAATTCATGTTAAAGGTAAGGGTATTGTATTAAATGAGCCATCTGTTGTGGCAATTGATCGTAATACAGGTAAAGTATTAGCAGTAGGTGAAGAAGCAAGAAGTATGGTAGGACGTACGCCTGGTAATATTGTAGCAATTCGTCCACTTAAAGATGGCGTAATCGCAGATTTCGAAATTACAGAAGCAATGTTAAAGTATTTCATTAACAAATTGGACGTAAAAAGCTTCTTTTCAAAACCGCGTATTTTAATTTGTTGCCCAACGAACATCACATCAGTAGAACAAAAAGCAATTCGTGAGGCTGCTGAACGTTCAGGTGGTAAAACAGTATTTTTAGAAGAAGAACCAAAAGTAGCCGCAGTTGGTGCTGGTATGGAAATCTTCCAACCGAGCGGTAACATGGTTGTTGATATTGGTGGAGGTACAACAGATATCGCTGTACTATCTATGGGTGATATTGTTACCTCTTCCTCTATCAAAATGGCTGGCGATAAGTTTGATATGGAGATTTTAAACTACGTTAAACGTAAGTATAAGCTATTAATTGGAGAACGTACTTCAGAAAATATTAAAATTAAAGTTGGTACAGTATTCCCAGGTGCACGTAGCGAAGAACTTGAAATTCGCGGACGTGACATGGTAACAGGTTTACCACGCACAATTACAGTATGCTCTGAAGAAATTACAGAAGCACTAAAAGAAGACGCAGCTGTCATTGTACAAGCTGCAAAAGGTGTACTAGAGCGCACGCCACCAGAATTATCTGCGGACATCATCGACCGCGGTGTTATTCTAACAGGCGGTGGAGCTTTACTACACGGTATCGACATGCTTCTAGCAGAAGAACTAAAAGTACCAGTATTAATTGCTGAAAACCCAATGCAATGTGTTGCCGTTGGTACAGGTATTATGTTAGAGAATATCGATAAATTACCACGTCGTGCTTTGAAATAACAGATGGGGCAATCCCACTGATGAATAGCCCGCAAATAGCGGACTAAATTGAGAAGAACTAAGGTGTCATAGCCTTAGTTCTTTTTTGTTTTTATATTTTTATATTTTGATTTATTGAGAAAATAGAAGGAAAATAAAGAAAAACGAAGAAAACAGGTAAAATATTCATATATATGGTTAAATTTAATATTTCCTTATTTGAAAACGTTTATAATATAATGAGTCGAATACGACATTAAGGCAAAGAATGTTCAAATACATATTGCCTTTCCCTAATTTGGGCATACACTCTTTTCTACCTCCGTGTCAGTTGCAGGAATGTGCAACTATTTTAATGGAATAGAGTGTATGCATTTTTTTATAATAGGAAGTAAAGTTTCACTTTATAATGACAAACAATAAACAAAATGGGATAATAAACAATATGTCCAAGTGGTAAGACCAATATTACAAAAGGGGCGATTGTTACATGCTAAATATAGAACAAATTAAAGAAATCATTCCTCACCGCTATCCATTCTTACTTGTTGATAAAATATTAGAAGTAGATGAAGGGAAAAGAGCGGTTGGAATTAAAAATGTATCCGCAAACGAAGAATTCTTTAATGGACACTTCCCTGACTATGCAGTTATGCCGGGTGTACTTATTGTAGAAGCATTAGCGCAAGTCGGAGCAGTTGCTGTATTAAAGAAAGAAGAAAACCGCGGAAGACTAGCTTTCTTCGCAGGAATCGACAATTGTCGTTTCAAAAAACAAGTACGCCCAGGTGATCAACTTCGCCTAGAAGTAGAAATGACACGCGTACGTGGACCGATCGGAAAAGGAAAAGCAATTGCGACGGTAGATGGAGAAGTTGCATGTGAAGCAGAAATTACATTTGCGATTGGTGATAAGAAGGAATAAAAGCTATAAAAGTCTCCTTGTGAAAATACAGGGGGATTTTTTTATTTCCTTTATATATCGATGGGAATATAAAAATGCAGATTAGTCAGAAAATTAGTTGTGAATAAATGGATATTCCTATATAATTGCTTTAGCATTTATCCCGTATTAACGGGCAGTAAAACCTCCACTGGTTAAAGCTTCACTTTATCTCGAAAGCGAGATAAAAGAAGCGATTGTCATATTATTAATGCTTACATATAAGGGAAGATGGGATGTTTTTGGTTATTAGGAGGTACGTGTATATTTGGACGGAATTACCAGTGGAAATATGTGGGGAATGAGCGTAATATATCGTTCATGAATGAAATAGGCGTGTATATCGAGCATAAAGAAATAGGGAGAGTTTCGCATTTTAACAGAGGAGATTAGAATATGTTCGGGAGAAAAAAAAGAAAACCAATACGACAATTAATTACACATCAGGAGCCTAAATCACGTATTACAGAACAATACCGTAACATTCGTACAAATATTGAATTCACATCTGTAGATAGCCGTATTCGTTCTATCATGGTTACGTCAGCAAATCCAGGTGACGGAAAAACAACAACAGTTGCAAACTTAGCAGTTGTTTTCGGCCAACAAGGAAAGAAAGTTTTAGTAGTTGGAGCTGATTTACGTAAGCCTTCCATACAAGACTTATTTGCAGCCCATGCTTCAAATGGACTAACAAATGTATTATCAGGACAAACAAATGTCATGCAATGCATTCAAAAGACAGATATAGAGAATGTATATGTAATGGCATCAGGCCCAATACCACCAAACCCAGCGGAACTGTTAGGAAATCGAGTAATGGACGAGGTATTACTAGAAGCATATAACATGTTTGATATTGTTTTAATAGACACACCACCAGTTCTTGCGGTTACCGATGCGCAAATACTGGCGAATAAGTGTGATGGAGTCATACTTGTCGTACGCAGTGAAAAAACAGAAAAAGATAAAATCGTAAAAACGAAACAAATATTAGACAAAGCATCAGGAAAAATACTTGGAGTCGTTTTAAACGATAAAAAAGAAGAACAAGAGCAATATGGCTATTATTAAAATAGTAAAAATGACCAATAAGAATACTTATTGGTTGTTTTTTGTTTTAGAATTTTTATAAAATTTCGCATTACATTATGCAAAAAACATGATATAATATAAAATTTTGGAAATTTGATGGAATGTGTTGTCATATTTAAGATTATTTTGTAAGATTATATATGTTTTTAAATAACAATCGTACGTAGATATTACTAAAATAAAAAAATGTAAGATTATATGTTATAATTTTTCTTATGTGCAAATTTTAGAAAGTTGGAGGAACCTATGGAAGAAACAATTAGTTTAAAAGAGTTATTTTATATCTTAAAAAAACGTGTAGCAATGATCCTCGTAATCGCCTTTGGTGCAGCTATAGTAAGTGCTATCATTAGCTTCTTCTTTATGACACCAATCTATCAATCTTCAACGCAAATTCTTGTTAACCAGAAGAAACAAGAAGGGGCAATGTTCCAAGCTGGTGAAATTCAAACGAATATTCAATTAACGAATACATATAAGGTTATTATTAAAAGCCCAGTAATCTTAGAACAAGTAAATGAAAAATTAAATTTAAATATGACAGCGCAAACTTTAACAAAGAAGATTAATGTAACAAATGAAAAGGATTCTCAGGTTATCTCTGTTACAGCTGCGGATAAAGATCCGAAACTTGCTCGTGATATTGCCAATGCAACTGCAGATGTATTTAAAGGTGAGGTTGCAAAAATTATGAACGTTGATAACGTAACAGTATTATCGAAAGCGGAAGTTGTAGAAAATCAATCTCCGATTAAACCACGCCCGATGTTAAATGTAGCAATTGCTTTCGTTGTTGGTTTAATGGCTTCAGTTGGTCTTGCGTTCTTACTAGAATATTTAGATAACACAGTGAAAAAGGAAGAAGATGTAGAAAAATTACTTGGTTTACCAGTGTTAGGTATTGTAGCTCGTATGGATGAAGAAAATGCAATGGTAAAATCACACGCTCCATCATCAAGAAAAGTGAGGGGACAAACAATTGGCTCTTAATTTATTTAAAAAGAAAAAAAATCATCGTCAACGTCGTCAATTAATTGCTCATCAACAACCGAAATCACCTATTTCAGAACAATTTCGTAACATTCGAACGAATGTTGAATTTGCATCTGTTGATACGAATTTACATTCGATAATGGTGACGTCTGCGAACCCGAGTGAAGGGAAAACAACGATAACATCGAATATGGCGGTTGTGTTTGCACAACAAGGAAAGAAAGTATTATTAATTGATGCAGATATGCGTAAACCAGCAATGCATCAAGTGTTCCAAGTAGATAACATTTTCGGACTAACGAACGTATTAACACATAGTGAACGTTTAGAGAAATGTGTACAAACGACATCGGTAGATAATTTACACTTTTTAGCGTGTGGTCCAATACCGCCAAACCCAGCGGAGCTGTTGGGGTCGAAATCAATGCAAGAACTACTTGCGCAAGCGTATAGTATGTACGATTTAGTGATTTTTGATTTACCACCAATTTTAGCTGTTACCGATGCACAAATTATGGCGAATGTGTGTGATGCATCTATTCTCGTTGTGCGTAGTGAAGCAACGGAAAAAGAAGCAGCAGTAAAAGCAAAAGGTTTATTACAATCAGCAAAAGGTAAATTATTAGGCGTCGTTTTAAATGATCGTGAACGTGAACATGGCTTATATTATTACTACGGTGCTAATTAATCGAAAAGAGAGATATGACATGAGCATATCTCCTTTTTTCCCTTGAATATGAGACTTATCTCATATTCAAGGGAAAAAAGATAATTATGAGAGAGGAGGATGAAATAAGTGATTGATTTACATTGCCACATTTTACACGGCATCGATGATGGTGCACAAACGGTAACAGATAGTTTAGCGATGGCACAAAAGGCGGTTCAAGAAGGAATACATACAATTGTCGCAACACCACATCATCAAAATGGAAAATATGTAAATGAGCGCACTTCTATTATTCATCAAGTGAAGCAATTAAATGATGAACTACAACAACATGAAATTCCACTTAAAATTTTACCAGGACAAGAGGTCAGGTTATATGGTGACTTATTAGAAGATTATGAAGCTGGTAAAATTGTTACTTTAAATGAAACGAATAAATACATATTAATTGAATTCCCGTCGAATCATGTACCTCGTTATGCAGAACAACTATTATATGAACTACGTGTAAAAGGGATGATTCCAATTATCGTCCATCCGGAACGTAATGCCGAATTAATGGAGCGACCGGATAAGCTATACAACCTTGTAAACAAAGGAGCATTAACACAAGTGACGGCAGGTAGTTTACTAGGGAAATTCGGTAAAAAGATTAAAAAGTTTTCAATGCAACTGGTGGAACATAATTTAACGCATATGATTGCATCAGATGCACATAACACGACAACAAGAGGATTTCATTTGGCGGAAAGTTATGAATTAGTTGAGAAAGAATTTGGAACGAGTGTAATGAGTGATTTAAAAGAGAAGCCGTATTTATTAATTAGCGGGAAGGCAATTTATAAAGAAGACCCAGAACAAATTCGTCGTAAAAAATTGTTCGGTATTTTTTAATTGAAGAGATTGGGTGATGTCTCCTAACCGGTATCAACGGAGGCACTCGGTCGTGCTGTGGGTAGAAATTTTTATTTCGGACCTACCTTAGACGCTTGTCGTCGGGAGTATGACGTGAGGATGGGTTGGATGCCCATAATTTTATTTATGTAGAAGCTCTACCTATGGAGTTATAAGAATGACTATGTAGGTAGGGTTTTTGTTATTGTTACATACAGATAAAACAATTTTGGGGAGGACTAGATTTGAAAAAAGTAAGAAAAGCGATTATTCCAGCGGCTGGTCTTGGAACGAGATTTTTACCAGCAACGAAAGCGATGCCGAAAGAAATGTTACCGATCGTTGATAAACCAACAATTCAATACATAGTAGAAGAAGCAATAGAATCAGGAATTGAAGATATTATTATTGTGACTGGAAAAGGGAAACGTGCCATTGAAGATCACTTTGATCACTCTTTTGAGTTAGAACAAAATTTACTTGAAAAAGGAAAATTGGAAGTACTTGAAAAAGTACAAGCTTCTTCAAAAATTAATATTCATTACATAAGACAAAAAGAACCAAAAGGTTTAGGACACGCAGTATGGTGCGCACGTAAATTTATTGGAAATGAACCATTTGCGGTATTACTTGGTGATGATATTGTGCAAGCAGAAACACCATGTTTACGTCAATTGATGGATCAATATGAAGGCACACAATCATCGATTATTGGTGTACAAACAGTGCCAGAAAATGAAACACATCGTTATGGCATTATTGACCCTGTTGAACAAAACGATCGTCGTTATCAAGTTCGTCAATTTGTTGAAAAACCAGCTTTAGGAACAGCGCCATCAAATTTAGCGATTATGGGACGTTACGTATTAACACCAGAAATCTTTACGTTCCTTGAGAACCAACAAACTGGTGCTGGTGGAGAGATTCAATTAACAGATGCGATTCAACGTTTGAATGAAATTCAACGTGTGTTTGCTTATGATTTTGAGGGAACACGTTATGATGTTGGGGAGAAGTTTGGATTTATTAAGACGACGATTGAGATGGCACTTCAAAATGAAGAATTAAATTTAAGTTTGATGAAGTATATGAAAGAACTTGTGAGAAAGGAAGAGGTACATTCATAAGGGAATGTACTTTTTTATTATCAATAAGATGCGAATTATATAAAGAAGGGAACAGATATATTGAGTTATCGAAAACGGCTCTCATTATTAATTTTATTAGATTCATTTATTGTATTAACTGCCGTGTACTTAAGCTATTGGTTCATACATCCAAATGTATTAAGCAAAATTCCTATGACAGTAGTTATTAGTTCTATTACATTATTGTGTAGTCATCATGTTTTTGCTGCTATTTATAAGCTATATAATAAAGCTTGGGAATATGCAAGTATTGGAGAATTAAAACAAGTATTTAAAGCAATTACGCTATCTATTGTAGTAACAGCAATTGTTCAACAAATTATAAACCATGATATTTATGTTCGCATTTTAGCAATCGCATGGATGTTACATTTACTATTAATTGGTGGTTCGCGCTTTGTATGGCGTATGTTCCGTGATACGTATATTACAAAAGCTACTGATAAAAAACGAACATTGATTATTGGTGCAGGTTCAGCAGGAACAATGGTAGTACGTCAATTACAACATAATAAGGATGCAGACTTATATCCAATTGCTTTCGTTGATGATGATAGAAATAAGCAAAAACTAGAGATTTATAATGTACCAGTTGTTGGTACAACCGAACATATTCAAGAACTAGTAGAAGATAATGACATTGAACACATTATTATTGCCATTCCTTCTTTAAATAGAAAGCAAATAAATGAAATCTTTGAGAAGTGTACAAAAACAAAAGCGAAAACTCAAATTGTACCAATGCTTGAGGATCTTCTAGATGGCAAAGTATCTGTTAATGAAGTGCGTGATGTACGGGTAGAGGATTTATTAGGAAGAGAACCAGTTCAGTTGGATGATGCGGGTATTGGAGAAAAGATTGCAGGTAAGACAATATTAGTAACAGGTGCTGGTGGATCAATTGGATCAGAAATTTGTCGTCAAGTAATGAAATATAAACCAGCAAAAATTGTTCTTTTAGGACATGGTGAAAACAGTATTTATAACATAGAAATGGAAATGCGAGTTACATATGGGGATTTGGTTGAAATCACTACAGAAATTGCTGATGTACAAGATCGTCATAAAATCTTTGAAATAATGAAAAAGCATCAACCATATATCGTCTACCATGCGGCGGCACATAAACACGTACCTTTAATGGAACGTAATCCTGAAGAAGCTGTGAAAAACAATATTTTTGGTACGAAAAATGTAGCGGAAGCGGCTGATACATTTAAAGTAAATACGTTTGTTATGGTTTCTACAGATAAAGCAGTAAATCCTACGAATGTAATGGGTGCTACAAAGCGATTTGCGGAGATGCTTGTCCAACACATGGCAGCTGTTAGTACAGGCACGCGTTTTGTGGCAGTTAGATTTGGTAATGTTCTTGGAAGTAGGGGGAGCGTAATCCCTCTATTTAAGAAACAAATTCAAAAAGGTGGTCCCGTAACAGTTACTCATCCTGATATGATTCGTTATTTTATGACAATACCAGAAGCCTCAAGATTAGTTATCCAGGCAGGTACGCTAGCTAGAGGGGGAGAGTTATTCGTATTAGATATGGGAGATCCAGTTAAGATTGTAGATTTAGCTAAAAATTTAATTACTCTTTCAGGATATTCTATTGAAGAAATAGGAATTGAATTTACTGGATTACGACCAGGTGAAAAAATGTATGAAGAGTTATTAAATGATGGAGAAATTCATCCCGAACAAATATTTCCTAAAATTCATATAGGAAAAGCTGTTTTAATAGATCAAGGTACTTTAATAAAGTTTATGAATGATTTTGAGGGGATGAATAAAGGAGAAGTAAGAGAACGATTATTAGATATTGCGAACAATAAAATTCAGATGCCCATTTGAATTCAAGAGTAAATAAACACTTATACTACCAATTAGTATAAGTGTTTATTTTGTATTTAAAGATAGAATTAAATATAAGGAGGAAAAAATTAAATGATTAATATAGAAAAAAGAAATATACCATTCTCTCCACCAGATATTACAGATGCAGAAATTGAAGAGGTTGTAAAAGCAATGAAATCTGGTTGGATTACAACGGGGCCTAGAACGAAGGAATTAGAAAAAAGAATAGCTGAATACATTGGTGTAAATAAAGCAGTATGTTTAAATTCTGCTACAGCAGCAATGGAGTTAACACTTCGTATTTTAGGGGTTGGACCTGGTGATGAAGTTATTACGTCAGCATATACATATACGGCATCTGCTTCAATTATAGATCACGTGGGTGCAAAAATTGTATTAGTTGACACTGCACCAGATTCTTTTGAAATGGATTATGAAAAACTTGCTGAGGCAATTACAGAGAAAACAAAGGTAATTATTCCAGTTGACATTGCTGGGAAAATTTGTGATTACGAGGCAATATATAAAGTAATTGAAAGTAAAAAGGGATTGTTTAGAGCTAATAATAAGATCCAAGAACTATTCAATAGGATAATTGTAATGGCAGATGCTGCCCATGCGTTTGGAGCTAAAAGAAACGGTTTAAAATGTGGACAAGTTGCCGATTTTACCTGCTATTCTTTCCATGCGGTAAAAAATTTCACTACAGCTGAAGGGGGAGGGGTCGTATGGAGTAATGGTCTTGGATTAGATGATGAATGGATGTATAAACAATTTATGCTATACAGTCTTCATGGGCAATCTAAGGATGCTTTGGCCAAAACTCAAAAAGGTGCATGGGAGTATGATATTGTATACCCAGCCTATAAATGTAATATGACAGATATTATGGCTGCAATTGGATTAGTACAATTAGATAGATATGAAAATCTTATGAATAGACGTAGAGAGATTATTGAAGTGTATGATAGAGCATTGTCACCTCTTGGAATTCAAAGCTTGCAGCATTATGGTGAAAACTTTGCTTCATCAGGTCATCTTTATCTAGTTAGAATACCAGGAATTGGGGAAACTGAGAGGAATGAAATAATCATTAAGATGGCGGAAATGGGTGTGGCGTGTAATGTTCATTATAAACCACTGCCTATGCTAACAGCTTATAAAAATTTGGGATTTGATATTAAAGAGTATCCCAATGCATTTAATATGTATAAGAATGAAATTACACTCCCACTTCATACCCAACTAAGTAATCAAGATATAGAATATATAATTGATTGTTTGAAGAAATCTTTAGGTAAGTAGCTTGAACAATATAATCAATGTTTTTTAGTTATATTGGAAAGGGAGAACTTATATGAATTTAAATTTTGAACGTGTTTTAGTGCATGAGGATAGTAAAATACTCGAAGTATACAAAATAATAAAAAGAAGTGGCGAGTATATGTTTAGAAAACAAGGATTAATCCATTGGAAAAATCCTTATCCAATAGAAGCTATAAAAAGAATTGTGAAGAACGAGAAGTGTTCTTGATTAAAGATTTAGATGCACAAATATATGTACATACTTTTCAATTGGAGTATAGTGGTAATTATTTGGGTCTTCAGATGGATGAAGAAAAAAGTAAAATAACAATAAATAAGTTTGCTACAGTTCCAGAGGCAGAAGGTAAAGGTATAGGAAAGAAGAGTATTAATTATATTGAGGAATATTGTCGTAATAAAGGTATATCGAAAATTGCCTTAGATGTTTATGAGAAGAGTGATCATGCAATTCAATTTTATAAAAAAAGAGGGTTTGTTTTTACTGGCTCTAGGTCAACCAGGTACTTTAAGGTATATTTAATGGAAAAATGCCTTTAATAGAAGTTGTTTTTTTCTGTATGTTTATCGAGAGAGCTTAATCCGAAAATAGAATTATACGAAGAAGGATGGATGACCATGAAAAAAGTTCTAATAATTGGTGCAGGCTTTTTACAAACTTTCGTAATTAAGAAAGCGAAAGAGATGGGATACTACACGATTGCAATAGATAAAAATCCAAATTCAATTGGTTTTGCGTACGCGGATGAATATGAAATTATAGATATTATCGATCAAGAAGCCTGCCTAAATTATGCAACATCTAAAAATATTAATGGAGTAATGACTGCAGCGACAGACTATGGGGTTCTCTCGGCGGCTTATATTGCACAAGAAATGAAGTTATTAGGACTTAATTATGAAGTAGCTAAGGTTATAAAAAACAAGTATATGGTGCGCCGTGAATTATTTGTGAATAAAGTGGATGACATAGCTCAATATTATGAGATTGGTAATATTCGTGAACTTGATGAGATTACTAGTAAAATTAAATTCCCTGTCATGGTTAAACCTTGTGATGGATCAGGTAGCAAGGCAGCTAAGAGAGTTAATTCGAAAGCATACTTAAAAAAAGCTTGTGATGAAGCGATACAAGCTTCTTTAATAGGTAAGGCTTTAATAGAAGATTTTATTGAAGGTCGAGAATACGGAGTAGAATCTTTTGTGTATGATGGAGAAATAAACGTACTTGGAGTCATGGGGAAATATATGACAAATCCACCTAATTATGCAGAATTAGGACATTGCATTCCTAGTCAGTTAGCAATTGAAGAAAAGGTAAAAGAGGTAGCAAAAAAAGCTATTGAAGTTTTAGGGATAAATTTTGGAGCGGTAAATATGGATATCTTGGTTACAAAGGATAATCGGATTTGCATTGTTGATATTGGAGCGAGAATGGGTGGGAATTTAATAGGGTCGCAT
Source organism: Bacillus luti (assembly GCF_009739945.1). Lineage (NCBI taxonomy): Bacteria > Bacillati > Bacillota > Bacilli > Caryophanales > Bacillaceae > Bacillus > Bacillus luti. Next base: position 149,572 of record NZ_CP040336.1, read on the forward strand.
CTTATTCCAATGGGTACAGGAATCGATTATATGGGAAGTTTAATTCAAGCTTCTTTAGGAGAATTAAGAGGACTGAACATACACGGCCCAGCACGTAATGTTGTAACAAGATTATTAGCATTACAACCAGGTAAAGTAATAGAGTTACCGAATTTTATTGAAATCGAAAAAAATAACGATGTTAAAATTTACTGCAATATAGAAGAGGGTACTGTTATTAGAGAATACCAAACTAATTTAGATGGTTGTGGCTACGTGGTTTCGGCATCGGAGGATATAAAAGTGGCTACTAGTAAGGCTGAAACTGTCAAAGAGTTAATAGATCTGAAAATTATAAGAGAATAATTAATCTAAATTCTTTAAGAGATTAAGGAGTAAAATTATGTATAAAAAATGGTTCAAGCGTATACTTGATATTTTTATTAGTATTATGTCTCTACCTATATTTGTATTAGTATACCTTGTTTTTGGTTTGATAATAAAGTTGGAGGATAGAGGACCAATATTTTATAAAGCTGATCGTATTGGTAAAGATAGTAAATCTTTCAAAATGTATAAGTTTCGTTCAATGAAAATGAATGCTCCAACGTTACTTAATGAAGATGGCAGTACATACAATTCTAAAGACGATCCTAGGGTAACAAAAATTGGGAAATTTATGAGAGAAACTAGTATAGATGAAATCCCTCAAATATTAAATGTTTTAAAGGGCGATATGAGTATTGTTGGACCAAGAGCTAGTCTAACAAGTGCGCTTGATACATATCAAAATGATGAAGTTGATAAAATGAAAGTTAAACCAGGCATTACTGGGTATACCCAAGCTTATTATAGAAATGGGTTATCTAATAGGGAAAAGCGTTTGAAGGATTCTTGGTATGCTAATAATATCGATTTCAATTTAGACGTGAAAATTTTCTTTAAAACTTTTGCAACGGTATTAAAAAAAGAAGGTTTGTATACAAATGACAAGATAAAAGTTGAAAACAAGAAATAAAATTTTAGGAGTTTATAAACATGCAAAAAATATTGTTCATTAGCAATATTACTAATAGAATAACAAATTTTTCCCTCCCATCAATAGTAGCCGGTCAAAGTTTAGGTTATGAATTTCATTTAGCCGCAAATTGTTCAAACTTTAAAGATGATGCATCAAAGCATAATGTAATAATTCATCATGTAGACTTGGACAGAAATCCTTTTAGTTTTAAAAATATTAAGGCATATAAACAAATGCTAGCTCTGATAGAAGAGGAAAACTTTGATGTTATCCATTGTAATACTCCGATAGGAGGTATTTTAGGTAGACTCTGTGGAAAAAAAATGAAAGTTCCTAAAATAATCTATACTGCACATGGATTTCATTTTTATAAGGGTGCTCCAAGGGGAAGTGGAACGATATTTAAATTGGCTGAGATGTGGATGGCGCGTTACACAGATGCAATTATTACAATGAATAAAGAAGATTATCATGCAGCTTTAAGGTTTAACCTGAGAAAAAATGGTAATGTTTATTTTGTTCCTGGGGTCGGAGTCGATACAGATCTTTATCGGTGTAAACAAGTCGATAAAGTGACCTTAAGAAGCTCTCTAGGTTTAAAAGAGAGTGATGTTGTATTGATCGCTATGGGGGATTTAATTCAACGAAAAAATTATGCAACCTCTATTAGGGCAATAGCTCAAGCTAACAACCAAAATCTACAATTCTTAATTTGTGGAAAGGGACCAGAATTAGCAAAACTTCAAAATTTAGTGAAAGAATTAAGGATAGAAAACCAAGTGAAATTTTTAGGATATAGGTCTGATATAAAAGAACTATTAAGTGTTGCAGATATTTTTCTATTTACAACTTACCAGGAAGGATTACCACGCTCGATGATGGAAGCGATGGCAGCGGGATTACCGTGTATAGCATCGAACGTACGCGGGAATGTAGATTTAATAACAGATGGTATAGGGGGATATTTATGCAATCCAATTGATTTTGAGGGATTTGCTCAAAGAATTAATATTCTTGCTGTAGATAAGGAACTAAGGGAAGTATTAAGTATTAATAATCTTGAAATAATAAAGAAGTTTGATGTTGAAAATATTAAGTGTGAGATGAGAAAAATATACGAAAAAGAATTATAGACTAAATTAAAATTATATAGATAAAAGTGTTATATTTTTTATTATGGGAAAACAATTTAACACATTAATTATAAAAAAATTGAGGTTATCAAATGTTTGATAAAAATAAACCAAGAATAGCTTTTTTTATAGGTAGTATGAGAAGAGGAGGGGCAGAGAGAGTAATATCTATTTTAGCAAATACCTATGCTGAAAAAGGCTGGGAAGTAGATATTTTAACTCTCCTGGATGATGCTAATGAATATAACTTACATGAAAGTATTAATGTAAAGCCAATTGGCACTAAAGGGAACTCCAGAATAAGGAAACTCCCTAGTTGGATAACTAGTATTCGAAAATATGTGGTCGAAAATAAACCAGATAGAGTAGTTTCTTTTATTGCTCGTATTAATATTATTGTAATATTGGCTTGCATGGGGTTAAATCAAAGAATAATCGTATCTGAGCGGAACGATCCAAAAGCAGATGGAAGATCTAAATTAGTAGAAATGGCAACCAGCATACTTTATCCTTTAGTGGATAAGGTGGTTTTTCAAACAAAATGGGCAAAATCTTGTTTTTCTACTAAAATACAAAGAAATAGTGTGATAATACCTAATCCAATTAGTGTAAATATAAAAGCTTCGAATAAGAAACAGAAAATGATAGTAGCTGTAGGGCGCTTATTAGAACAAAAGAATCATGAATTATTGATTCGATCGTTTGGAAAAATGAAAGCGGACTTTCCAGAATATAGTTTGTATATATATGGAGAGGGTGCACTAAGAGATAAGTTAACTAAACTAATTGAAGAGTTGAAACTTACAAAATCAGTATTTTTACCAGGGAATATATCCAATATTCATGAAAGAATAGTAGATGCGGAAATGTTTGTTCTTTCATCTAATTATGAAGGGCTATCAAATGCGTTATTAGAGGCAATGGTGATAGGACTACCTTGTATTTCGACGGATTGTGCAGGTTCAAATGAAGTTATTGAACATGAAAAAAATGGTTTAATCGTTCCTATAGGTTCGGAGGAAGACCTTATAAAAGCGATGAAATTATTAGCAGCAAATTCTGAAATTAGGGATAAAATTTCTAAAGGTGCAAAAAAAACTTCCGAAAATTTTGATGTTAATGTAGTAGTAGATCAATGGATAAGTATAATTGAAGCGTAAAAGTAGGAATAGAATATAAAGAACGTAAGATAGTATAAATTTATTTAGTATGGATTTTGGTTTTGGTAAAAATATAACTAGAATAGCTTTTGAATATATTAACTTAATGTTAAAAATGCAATCAAACAAATTAAAGTTTTACCAAGTCAAGAGCGTTAATAATAAAACATAGGGTATATAAATTCACCCTTGGTAGAATAGGGGTTTTATCGAGGGTATCAATTAGGAGAACTATATGAAAAAATTACTTTTTTTATTAAAAGAACGTAACCCGCGTCTATCGAATAAAAAACGGGCAGATATGTATAGAAGTAAGCTTGGAAGAATGGGTAAGGATTGTGAAGTTTTTATGAAGGTTAGCTTTGGTTCTGAGCCCTATTTAATTGAATTGGGTAATAACGTTAGGATAACACATGGTGTTAAGTTTATTACTCATGATGGTGGTATTCATGTTTTACGAAACTTGGGGCTCGCGGAAAATCGAGCAGTTTATGGAAAGATTTGCGTTGGTAATAACACGTTTATTGGTAATAACGCTATAATTCTGCCAGGTGTTAAAATAGGGGATAATTGTATTATAGGTGCTGGCAGTGTTGTTACTCGTTCTATACCTTCAAACAGCGTAGTGGCGGGAGTACCAGCAAAAGTACTGAGGACAATTCAAGAATACTACGATAAAAATGAACCAATTATGCATGAAACACTAAAGATGACAGCGATTGAAAAGAAGGAATACTTATTGAAGGCTGATGTAAGTAAATTTATTGAGAAATAAGATGGATTTTATGGGTTTATTTAGAAAATAGGAAGATTGTTGTAACAAGTATATCTTTAAAATATGTCGAAGTGAAATGGATCTAAAAATAAAGAATTGTGGTGTTTAATTTGTTTTATAGGAAGTTTCAGGGTGTTATTAAATTTGGTTTATTTACTATGATATCACTACTCGTGCAAATACTTGGTATGTTTACTAATATAATCATTGCTAGGAAGATAAGCATTTCTGATTTTGGGACGTATACTATTATTTTAACGGTGATTGGATTAGTATCTACATTCTCGTTTTCTTGGTCTTCCTCAATGGTTTCATTTTATGGAAGTAAGGAAATTTCAAAAGAAGGGAATATGAGAAAAACCATTCAGAGTAGAAATATTATTCTTTTTATAAGCTTTTTTATTACTGGTGTTGTTTTTTTTGTATTTTCAAGACAAATTAATGAGTACGTTGGAAAGGAATTTTCAAGTTTACTTTTTCTATGGGTTGTAATTAAGGCAGTAAATGAATATATCGCATATTACTTTATAGCAAGAGAAAAAAAGATTATATCCTCAACTGTAGGTTTAGTAGGAAGAGTTGTAACAGTAGTTCTTTTATTAACTTTGGAATATGATTTGAATGAATTGTTATTGATGCTAATGGTCTGCGAACTGTTAACTTTTGGGACCATAAAGTTTATAAATAAAAATGATTTTAAATATACAAAGTTCAATAAAGAGTACTTTAAGGAGGTTTTGTCTTTTTCTCTTTGGCAATTATCAGGAACGGTATCAATCTATATTATTAATTCAGCTAGCTTACTGGTAATAAATCATTTTTATAGTAAAGCTGATGTGGGAATCTTTAATGCTGCATTTAAAATTTTTGCTGGTATTTTTATAATGTCAAATATAATTACGTCATATTATGTTGCGACATTAACAAGGTACTTCCAAAATGAGAATAAGAAACAAATTAAAAAATTCTATATAAACATAAGAATAGGCTTATTTGTTTTAGTTTTACTAGTTCATCTAGTTTTATTTATTTTTGCGGATGATATATTCTCTATTTTATATAAAAATGAATACCAGTCTTCAGTACAAGTATTTCAAATATTATTAGTAGCTAGCTTATGTAGATATTGGACGGTTTTTCAGGTCCTTTATTTTAATATAAATAAAATGTATAAGTTTCAGCAAATGTTAAATATATCTAATGCGGTTCTTAACATATTACTTTGTATAATTCTTGTTCCTAAAGTAGGAATAATGGGTGGGGCTTTTGCGACTACATTCTCAGCGTTACTTATAGCAATTATTTCCTCCATAATATGTGAGCCTAAAATATATAAATACCTAAAAAGTTAAACGAGGAGAAAGTGATGAAAAAAAATTTAGCTATTATTATCACCAAACTTGAAGGTGGTGGTGCGGAAAGAATGGCTTCAAATCTATCTATTTTATTATCTGAAAAATATAATGTTTCCTTGATTGTTTTTGATACAAAAGATATAAAATATCCCTATAATGGACAATTAATAGATTTAGGTATTCCAGCCGCTAATAATCCACTAAATAGAATTTTTAATTTAGTTAGGAGGGTAAAGAAGTTAAGAGACCTAAAAAAGAAATTAAATATAAACTTTTCTATTAGCCTTCTGGATGGGCCTAATATTGTAAATATACTATCTAGACAAGAAGATAGAGTAATAATATCAGTAAGAAATAAGCTATCTTTCTTTGTCAAATCAAGGTTAAAAAAGAATAGATTAAAATTCCTTTATAATAAGGCTGATAATGTAGTTTCACTTTCGGAGATGGTTAAATTAGATCTTATAGAAGAGTTTGGTATAAAAGAGGATATTATATCCACTATATATAATTCTTGTGATACAGAACGGATTCTAGAGTTATCAAACGAAAATATTAATGATTATTATTCTGATTTATTTGATGATTATGAGGTTATAGTGACGGTAGGAAGACTAGAAAACCAAAAGGCTCAATGGCATTTAATTAGAGCATTTAAAAAAATTAAAGAAGTTAGACCTAATGCTAAATTATTAATATTTGGTAAAGGATCTCTTGAGGAGTATCTTATTAAACTAGTGGATGAACTTCAACTTAATGAGGATGTAATATTTGCTGGATATGTAAAAAATACTTTTAAATACGTAAAAAGATCTAAGGTTTTTGTATTTTCTTCAGTTGTTGAAGGGTTGGGGAATGTATTGCTAGAGGCAATGGCATGTGGAATACCTATTGTCTCCACAGATTGTTTTGCAGGACCAAGAGAAATAATTGCCCCTAACACAAACGTGAAAACCTCTGCTCGAGGGATAGAATATGGTGAATTTGGTATCCTTACACCAGTTTGCGATGGAAAGAAATATGATGGGTTTACTAGTTTAACACAAGAAGAAAATTTTTTAGCAGAGGCTGTTATTGAAGTGCTATCTAATAATGAAGTTAATAAAAAATATACAGAAGCTTCATTGCAAAGAATTAAAGGGTTTTCTCCAGAAGTTATAAGTAAGGAATGGATAAAATTGATTGAAAATAAAGAGGGAAGCTATGATTCTAATAACTAGTGTATATATTTTGTTACTTTTTATATTGTTCATCCTAATTGGAGTGTACTATAAAAGGTATCAAAAAATAGATGTTTTTGTAATTTTCACTTTAGTCTATTCGTTATATTATTTCCTAGTACCCGTTATAATTACTATTAATCAAAGGCAGTTGGAGCAAGAGATTAGTGGAATAGATTATGTTTATCACATAATTAACTCATCCCCTGCAGATAGGTTTTATGCATTGATATATTCTATACTGGGATACTTTATTTTTGCAGCAGCCTATAAATTTACACCTGCTAAATATAGAACCCCTGAAATATCTATAAATACATTACAGTTAATTTCAATTCAGAAATTAAGAATTGTTTTTAGAGGTTTTGGCTTTTTTATGTTTATAGTCGGTGGATTATCCTTTGTTTATATAATTATTAGCTTAGGAGGCTTATCTAGGGCATTACAACTTGCAGATTATTTAAGAAATCCTAATGTAGATAGTACGCAATATTTAAGTCAAAATGTTCTCTTTTTAAAGACTTTAGGTGGTTTAACCTTAGGTGCTCCTTATGCATTTTTAGGAGCATACTATATTAAAAGAGAAAAAACCACATTACTGTTATTTATATCTTCACTAGCTCTAGGGACTTTATACGCTGTATTTTCTGCTGGGAAATTTGTATTGGTTACTTTTACTGCAGGTTTTATAATCCATTATTTAATCAGGGGGAAAAGGACTAAAATTTTAAATATTATTATATTTTCGGTGATATGTTTATGGTTAATACCATTTATAGACTTTCTCTTTAGTTATTTAGCTACGGGTGGAGAAAGAGTATATGTTGATCATACAACAAAATCTGCTCCTTTAATTTCTCAATTTGCATTTCCATATTCAAATTTATTAAAGGTACAAGAGATGAATCAGATATTTGGATTACGCTGGGGGATTGATTTGATAAATTGGATTTGGAACATTATACCCAGTGGGATTTTGGGGATTTTAGGTCTTCGGATTACACCAGATTTATCTGATCAAATTACTTTATATTATTCTATGTTCTCTAGATCAACCGGTGGAACTCCTGCAGATTTATTAACATTAGTTATTAGTCAATTTAGTGTATTTGGCGTGTTCTTAATGGCTATTGTGGGCTTTATACTAAAAAGGATAAATTTGTTACTCTCGAAATTAAATTTTAATGATTTCTCTTTTTTATATTTTAGTGTGTTAATTATACCGTATTCATTGGTGTTTAATAGCGAATTAGTAAATATTTTGAAATATAGAATGAGTAATGTCATGGTATTAATTATGTTACTTATTGTTTCTAGGTTAATAGTAAAAAATTCTTATGAGGCTGAAGATTTAACAAAGTAGCTTAATTGGAAATGATATGTTGAGGAGGATAAGATGTGTGGTTAAGGGAAGAGACGTAAGAATAGATGCTTTGCGTTTTATTGGCACGGTATTGGTTATATTTGCTCATGTTGGGGCGCCTAACTGGATTCAAAATATCCGTACATTTGATGTTGTAATGTTGGTGTTAATTTCAGGCATGTCAATAAATAAATCAAGAAATACTGGGAATTACCCTATTTACCTATATGGACGATTAAAAAAGATGATTCTACCTTTATATACAGTATTAACTATAATTTTTTTAATTAATTTTATTTTTAGTGCGTTATTTGGAATATCATCTGCAGGAATCGATTTGAATGTCGCACTTAGATCTTATTTACTATTGGACGGTATTGGTTATGTTTGGATAGTAAGGGTGTTCTTATGTGTGGCCTTGGTCGCTCCACTATTCCCTAAAATTTTCAAGGATATAAATTTATTTAGATTTTCTTTCATAATGGTGGCCCTCTATTTAGTTTACTCTGCAATGAGTTTTCTTATGAGGGATACACAGTACTGGATGTTTGAACTATTCTTTATTCAAGTGATTCCATATATTATTGTTGCTGCAATAGGATATAAATTATATAGCGATATGGAAACAAAAAAGTTTATGTTATTACTTTCAGTAACTGGTTTAATTGGAATTACGATTGTAAATGCTTTTTTAAATAAGACAATATTACCTGATTACTACAAATATCCACCTCAGTTACAGTATTTATTTTATGGACTATTTGTTTCGTTGTTGCTATTTGTATTAGTAGAAAAATATAAAAATATTGAAAGAGCTTTTTCGAAAAAATTTATTACTTTTATATCCGTGCATTCATATGATATATATGTGTATCATATATTGGCGATATTTGTATATAATGCTTTAAGGAAAATAGTAACTGTTAGTATTCCCAACGAATATATTGTTAAATATATATTTGTTTTAGGTAGCTCTATATTACTAGTAATTGTGAAAAAATATTTAATAAACTATTTTTCTAAAATAGTGATTCGAGATAAGCTAAAAAAGGTTATCTCATGATAAAAATACCACCCTGTAGATATTGAAATGGTATTAAATAGTCACGTATAGCTTTTGGCAAGGAAGACACGTAAAAAAGGAGTGGATACATACATGGCTGTATTCACCTTTTTTATTAGTGAGATGGGATGTATAAGTCTTAAAATAGGAGCTTGTTGTAATTTAATTATTTTGAGTGATAGGTTATCATAGGGAATTAAAATTTAATAATGAGCTATAGATTTAATGGTATGAAAATGAATATAATTTTTTCCAGATAACGAAAGGGAGATATGATAATGTATAAGATAGCGGTAGCAGGAACAGGATACGTTGGTCTAGTAGCTGGCGTATGTTTCGCAGAGGTTGGACACCAAGTAACTTGCGTTGATATTGATGAGGGAAAAGTTGAATTAATGAAATCTGGTGTTTCACCAATTTATGAGGCTGATTTAGAGGGGCTCATGCAGAAAAATTACACTGCAGGAAGAATTAATTATACAACAAATTATAAGTCCGCATACAAAGATGCAGATGCAATTTTTATTGGTGTAGGAACTCCAGAACATGCTGATGGTTCTGCAAATCTTTCATATATTGCAACTGTTGCAAAGCAAATTGCTGAAAGTGTAGAAAAAGATTGTCTTGTTGTTGTAAAATCAACTGTTCCAATTGGGACAAATGACAAGGTTGAACAGTTTATTCAAGACTTTTTAGTTAATGATGTGAAAGTTGAAGTAGCATCAAATCCAGAATTTTTAGCTCAAGGTTCTGCTGTTCATGACACGTTATATGCAGAAAGAATTGTTATAGGTACAGAAAGTAAATGGGCAGAAGAAGTATTAACAGATCTTTATAAGCCATTTCATTTACCTATCGTTTCAGTAAATAGAAGATCAGCAGAAATGATTAAGTATGCTTCTAATGATTTCTTAGCTCTTAAAATTTCTTATATGAATGATATTGCAAATCTTTGTGAGTTGGTTGGGGCAGATATTCAAGATGTTGCAAAAGGTATGAGTTTTGATGAGCGTATTGGAAGTAAATTTCTAAATGCAGGTATTGGATTTGGGGGTTCATGTTTCCCTAAAGATACTAAAGCATTGGAGTATTTAGCGAGACAAAATGGTTACGAATTAAGAACAGTAAAGGCTACAATTGATGTAAATAAAGATCAAAAGACTTTATTGTATAAAAAGGCTAGCCAAAGATTAATTACTTTTAACGGGCTTAAAGTAGCGGTACTAGGATTAACTTTTAAACCTGGGACAGATGATTTGCGAGAAGCAGCTTCTCTGGAAAATATACCGTTACTATTAGAACAGGGTGCAGATATTTACGCATTCGATCCAGTAGGTGCAAACAACTTTTCTAAGGTGTATCCAGAGGGTAAAAATAAAAATGGTAATATTACATATGTTGCAAATGTTGAACAAGCTTTAGAAGGTGCAAACGTCTGCTTTATTTTTACAGAGTGGGGAGAGGTAAAAGAATTAACTCCAGAAAATTATAAGAAGTTAATGAGAACACCTCTAATATATGATGGAAGAAATATTTATGATGTTCCAGCGATGCAAGAAGCTGGGATAGAGTATCATTCTATCGGGAGAAAATCTACAAGTAGAGAACGTATGAGGGAGTCGGATAATATTGAATTACAAACCTCTAGATAATAATAAAGTATATCTTGTTACTGGAGCAGCGGGTTTTGTTGGATATTTCTTATCTAAGAAATTATTAGAACAAGGTTGCCAAGTAATAGGTGTGGATAATATAAATGATTATTATGATGTAAATCTTAAATATGCTCGTTTAGAGCAGTTAAAGCCGTATGAGAAATTTACCTTTATTAAAGGTGACATTTCGGATAAAGATATGATTACTCAGATCTTTGAAGAATACAAGCCTAATATTGTTATAAATTTAGCTGCACAAGCTGGTGTAAGATATTCAATTGAAAATCCAGATGTATATATTCAAAGTAATATTATTGGTTTTTATAATATCCTAGAAGCATGTAGACATTATCCGGTAGATCATCTTGTATATGCATCATCTAGTTCTGTATACGGAGCTAATAAAAAGGTACCATTTGAGGAAACAGATTTTGTAGATAATCCAGTGTCATTATATGCATCTACTAAGAAATCAAATGAATTAATGGCACATACATATAGTCATTTGTACAAGATTCCTGCAACTGGACTACGTTTCTTTACGGTGTATGGTCCTATGGGACGTCCAGACATGGCCTATTTTGGATTTACTGATAAGTATTTCGCTGGTGAGTCAATTAAAATATTTAATAATGGTGATTTTGAAAACGACTTATATCGTGATTTTACTTATATAGACGATATTGTTGAAGGGATTCAAAGGCTTTTAAGTAACCCACCTATAGAAGATGTAAGGCATAAAATATTTAATATTGGAAATAATAATCCTGAAAAGTTAATGGTATTTATTGAAGCATTAGAGAAAGCCTTGGGCAACGCCTTAGGAAGAGCAGTGGAGTTTAAAAAGGAATTTGAACCAATTAAACCAGGAGATGTACCAGCTACTTATGCATCAACGGATTTATTGCAGAAAGCTGTTGATTTTAAACCTGAGACGTCTATTGAAAAGGGCTTACAAGAGTTTGCTAGTTGGTATGTGGAATATTATAAAATAAATAATTAAAACCTTAGATTGCCTAAGGGATAATGTACTAGTTATAGAATGTCAATCCTAGTATAATAGACTACATTATTATTTATATTAGCTAAAAGGTTATTCGAGCTAATGGAAAGAAGAGGTTTAGGGGAATGAAAAAGAAAATCCTATTGTGGATACTTGGGATTATAGGAGTAATAATTATAGGTGGTGGAGTATATGCCTATAATGTATACTCAAAAGTCTCAAAAACATTAGATGAAGTTCATAAACCATTAAAGCGTGACGAAGGTAATAAGCAAGAAGAAAAAATCAGTAAATCTGAACCAGTTTCAATCCTATTACTAGGGGCCGATGAACGTGGTGACGATAAAGGCCGTTCAGATTCTTTAATGGTCATTACTTTAAACCCTAAAAACAATTCAATGAAAACAGTAAGTATCCCGCGTGATACATATACAGAGATCGTTGGAAAAGGTAAAAGTGATAAAATCAATCATGCTTATGCATTTGGTGGCGTAGACATGTCTGTCGCGACAGTAGAAAAGTTCTTAAATGTTCCTATTAACTATTATATTGAAGTGAACATGGAAGGATTCAAGGATATTGTTGATGCTGTCGGTGGTGTTGATGTTAATAATGACTTAGAATTTTCTCTTGATGGTCAACATTTTAAAACGGGAAATATTCATTTAACAGGCGACCAAGCCCTAGCATTCACACGTATGCGTAAAGAAGACCCTCGCGGTGATTTCGGTCGACAAATGCGTCAACGTCAAGTGATGCAAGCTGTTATTAAAAAAGGTGCAAGTTTCTCTTCTTTATCGAGCTATGGTGATGTATTAACAGCAATTCAAAAGAACGTGAAAACGAACTTAACGCAAGATCAAATGTTTGATATGCAAAAGAATTATAAAAATTGCTTACAGAACAGTGAGGATATCCAAATCCCAGGCGATGGCCACAAAGCCGCTGATGGTATTTGGTATTACTATGTTCCAGATGCAGCAAAACAAGATTTAACGAATAAGTTAAGAGCGCATCTTGAATTGACTAAGTAATATGTAATAACCCAACTCCTTTGGAAGGAGTTGGGTTTATTTTTGCTTAGATTTATATTAGTATTATATATTGTGAGATTAATAGATGAGGTGAATCGATGAATAAGAAAGCAGTACTTGTCCTTGTGACTTTTGTATTGTTTGTCGCTTCGATTGTGAGTGGTAAATTATACTGGAATAAGAAGGTTGCGAATGCGACAGGACAGACGAGTGAAGTAACGAAAACAAAGGCTGAAGTGAAAGATAGCGGAGCGAAGAAAGAAGAGAAAAAGCAAGATGCGAAGTCATCTTTTAATGAAGCATATGCGAAGAATTTACCAGATGAAGTGAAAGAGAAGTTGAAGAAAGCTGCTGCAGATAAAAAGAAAGTGAATCTTGTTATTGTTGGTGATGAAGCTTCTTCATCTGAAAAAGATGCTTGGGCAGCTAAGTTTACGGCTAATTTAGAAACTGCTTATGGTAAAGGTTTATGGAATGTGACAGTTAAGGAATATAAGGGTGAGAGTACAGAAGAATTAATCTCAAATAAACGTGATAAAGAGATTGCGAAAGAAAATCCAGATGTGATTTTATTTGAGCCACCATTTATTACGGACAATGGGAAAAGTGGTAATGGAAACTCTGTTGTAAATACACAGAAGTTTGTTCAAACACTTTCTACTAGTGCAAAAGGCGCTACAATTATGATTCAACCATCAAATCCAGTGTATGGTGCGAAGAATTATCCGAAAGCGATTGAAGCATTAAAACAATTTGCGACGCAAAATGGTTATACATATGTGGATCATTGGGCAGCATGGCCTGATGCAACAACGAAGGCTATTTTACCTTACTTACAAGAAGAGTTTGGTTTCCCAAGTGCTAAAGGTCATGAAGTTTGGGCACAATATGTAACGGATTATTTTGTTGCTAAGTAATAAAGGTACACAAAAGGTATACGAGCAATCGTATACCTTTTATAATAAGAAAGTGAGTAAGAAATCCTAATATATGTAGGAGGAAGACAATGAATTCAATCTTAATCTGCGGTGGAGCTGGCTATATCGGTTCTCACGCTGTGAAAAAATTAGTAGACGAAGGTTTATCTGTAGTAGTAGTAGATAACTTACAAACAGGTCATGAGGATGCGATTACGGAAGGTGCGAAGTTTTATAACGGTGACCTTCGTGATAAAGCATTTTTAAGAGATGTTTTTACACAAGAAAATATTGAGGCTGTTATGCATTTCGCAGCTGATTCTTTAGTTGGGGTTAGTATGGAGAAGCCTCTTCAATATTATAATAACAACGTGTATGGTGCACTTTGCTTATTAGAAGTAATGGATGAGTTTAAGGTAGATAAGTTTATTTTCTCTTCTACTGCGGCAACGTATGGTGAGGTAGATGTAGATCTTATTACTGAGGAAACGATGACAAATCCAACGAATACGTATGGAGAAACGAAGTTAGCGATCGAGAAGATGCTTCATTGGTATAGCCAAGCTTCTAATTTACGTTATAAGATTTTCAGATACTTTAACGTGGCTGGTGCGACTCCAAATGGTATTATTGGGGAAGATCACCGTCCAGAGACGCATTTAATTCCTCTTGTATTGCAAGTGGCGTTAGGTCAACGTGAGAAGATTATGATGTTTGGTGAGGATTACAATACACCAGATGGTACATGTATCCGTGATTACATTCATGTTGAAGATTTAGTAGCGGCTCATTTCTTAGGGCTTAAAGACCTACAGAATGGCGGAGAAAGTGATTTCTATAACTTAGGAAATGGTAATGGTTTCAGTGTAAAAGAAATCGTGGATGCAGTTCGTGAAGTTACAAATCATGAAATTCCAGCTGAGGTAGCACCGCGCCGTGCGGGAGACCCAGCACGTTTAGTTGCTTCTTCTCAGAAAGCGAAAGAGAAGTTAGGTTGGGATCCACAGTATGTAAATGTGAAGACAATCATTGAGCATGCTTGGAATTGGCATCAGAAGAAACCTAACGGGTATGAGAAATAAGTTTAATAAATAAGTAGCGAGTATCGTCGACAAAATATGTTCGACAATACTCGCTCTTTTTTTGTATGATTTTTGCTATACTAAACTGTACTATAATACAGAACGGAAGGAGGAAAATGATGAAAATACTTGTAGTTGATGATGAATCGAGTATTCGTAATTTGATTCGTATGCAGTTAGAGATGGAAGGGTATGAAGTGTTGACAGCAGCTGACGGAAGAGAAGCTGTAGAGAAATGGAATGAAGGACCAGATGTATTGATTTTGGATGTTATGCTTCCAGATACAGATGGGTATGAGTTGCTTCGTTTGTTCCGTGAGAAGGATAGGGATATTCCAGTACTTATGTTAACTGCAAAGAGTCAGATGAATGATAAATTGCTTGGCCTGCAACTTGGTGCAGATGATTATGTGACGAAGCCTTTCAATTATGCGGAGCTTATTCTTCGTGTGAAGAATATGAGCAGGCGTGTGAAGAAGACAGAGGTAACTGTAAGTCACGAGGTAATTCGAGCCGGGGAGTTAATCATTTGTCCTAAGGAAAGAAAATTACATGTTAGTGGAGAAGAAATTCAGTTAACGTACCGAGAGTTTAATTTATGTCAGTTGTTTGTTTCAAATCCGCAGCGTGTATTTATGAGAGATGAGTTGCTTGAGAAAGTATGGGGTTTTGAGTATATCGGAAATACGAGAGCGGTTGATATTATGGTGCAAAGACTTCGGAAGAAGCTTGGTACGAGCGGGGAGTATATTAAAACAATTTATGGCGTTGGCTATAAGCTGGATTGTTAAGTGGTGATGATATGTCGTTGAAACGAAATATGGTATTTGGGATAGTTGGACTTTTAATCCCGATTCTTGTTCTTTTGTACGCGGTTGTTTATATTACGTTAGAAAAGAATATGTATCATAACGCAGCAGATTCTTTAGAAAAGTTAAGTGTAGAAGCACAAATTTATACGATGAATTACTTAGAGAAGGAAGCAGAGGTGGAGACGCTAGGTCCGAATTCGCTTTTAATTGCTTCTTACTTAGCGAAGCGGATGGATGTCCGTGTACAGATGATTGGGAAGAACGGTGACGTTGTTGCAGATACGCAAAAAGGCGCATTACTTCATCGGAATATTGATATTGAGAGTTCTTTGAAAGGGAAGAAATCTTATGTTTTCGAAGAGGGAGACCCGGCCCCAATTCTTTTGTTTTCAAGCCCAGTGTATTATGGAAACGATGTCATTGGAAGTATTCGTTTTATAAATGAGTTAACGGGTGAGAAGGAAGTTTTAACAAATGTGAGTTGGACGTTTTTGATGACGTCTCTTTGTTTAGTGGCTGCTGGTATTTTCTTTGCAATTCGTTTGGCAAAGTCTCTTCATAAGCCGATTGATCAATTAAGACAAATGGCACAGCGACTTGCGAATGGTGATTATAAAAGTAAGATTGAACTAAATGAGTATGTGGAAATTGCGCAGCTTTCAGCATCCTTTAATGCGATGGCTGATGGAATTGAACTGCATATTAAGCAATTGAAGGAAGAAAAAGAGAAACAGAAAGATTTCTTAGACCGTATTACGCATGAGCTGAAAACACCGTTAACGGCGATTATTGGCTATGTGGATTTAATTCCGAAGTTACAAGCGAAGGAAGATGTACAGGAGAGTCTTCGTTATGTGGCTGTGGAAAGTGAGCGGTTATTATCACTTGTAGAGGAATTACTTAAATCTTCAAAGTACGGGACGAGTACGTTTGAAGTGTCGCCTACAGTTGTGAACATAAAGGAATTGGCAGAAGAAGCAGTTTCAATTGTAAAACCTCGTCTGCAGCAGTTTGAAATTGAAGTTATAAATGAGTTAACGGATGTATATGTTGTTGCAGATTTTGATAAGACGAAGCAAATCTTCTTAAATGTACTTGATAATGCGATTAAATATAGTGATGCTACGCAAATACGCATGAATGTAATTGTAAATGAGCATGAAGCGAAGATTTTTGTTCATGATGATGGTATTGGTATAGATGAAGCCGTGCTTGCGGAGTGGGGTGCATCGCCAGTGGGGAAAGTACTGCCTTCTAGTTACGGGAATGGGTATGGTTTGTATATTTGTCAGGAGATTATGAATAAGCAAGGCGGAAGTATGAAGATTGAGAGTAGTGAAGAGATAGGGACTACAATATTTATTACATTCTTACTTCCAAGACGGATGGAAGACATAAAAAACTTGAAAGCGGTTAAATGATACATTTATGAAACAATTATGCGGTATTTTCGAAACAACGTTTTTTTATCTTGGAGGTAGGCAGAAATGAAAAGGCTATCATTTCAAATTCTTATGTTTGTCCTTTGTATAATTGTTTCTCTCATTTTGTTTTATGTTATGGAGAAGCAAATATATAATCGAATCACAGTTGTAAATGACAAACAAGCCGTTTTACAAAGAGTGAATGAATCACTTCCAACTGAAGTAAGAGTAAGACATGAAAAGTGGGGAGAAATTGTTGTAACGGATGAAGTTCGTTTACATACGATTGTTTCATTCTTTGACCGAATTCGAATCGAGCCGAGGGATGTTAAGAGCCAAGAACAAGTATTTACTGGAGAAGTAACGTACTTGAATGGACATAAGCGTACTTTTGCAGTAGGTGACTTGTTCCAGTATGAGGCGAACGTATACGGAAAGAATGGTATGGATCCAATGATTTCAGCACTTCAAACGTATTTGTTAAGCCTGTACTACACGCCAGAGCGTATTAGCGATTTCTTTGCTTCAGCAAAGGATGTCGTCGTCCGCCAAGGTGATGTAGAACGTGCGATGGACCTTACGCACATATTTGATTCGATTCGGTACGCAAAGCAAATTACAGATTACGGAGAAATACAGAAATTATTACAATCACAGAATGAACCAATTGCTTATATTACCGCTTATAAAACAGGGAAGCGTATAAAGAATGAGCGAGAAGACATACTTACTATTTCTGTATATCCATCTTACTTTGTTGTGCAATATCTCGGTGATAATAACGGGAATGTCATGTATATGAAGGGCTCCCTAGCAGATTTACTCGTAAAGGAGAATGTATTATGAGAAAGATAGCCCTTTTCTTCTTTTTGCTAATATTCGGAGGAGCGATGTCTAGTTGCTCTCGAGATACAACCTCTATTAAATATAATAAAAGTGGTCTCCCTATTTTGGATGATCGTCATCTTGTTGCTTACGTGGCAGCCCGTGAGGAAGTTGGTGAGGCTTTGCTTTCTTCATTTTGTAAACCGCGAGGATGTACGTATGAATTTATTCGCCTTTCGACGGAAGAGCTTCTTCGGAGAGTGGAAGAGGAATCTGGAAATCCGAAAGCGGATATTATTATTGGTGGTACAGTAGATGCGCATCAAATGATGAAGCAACAGAATCTTTCTATTCCTGTTATGAGCCAGCATGCGAATCGTATTCCGAAGACTGTGAAAGATAAAGACGGTTATTGGTACGGTTATGAAGTGGAGAAACTGGCGATTGCGATTAATAAAGAGCGGTGGAATGAAGAAATTGCACCGCTCGGTCTCTCGTATCCATCAAGGTGGGAAGAGTTATTAAATCCAATATATAAGGGAAAGATTGTCATGCCCGATCCAAATGTCTCAGGTACAGCATATACGTTGTTTCAATCACTTATTGATACTTTAGGTGAAAAGGAAGCGAAGGAATATGTTAAGAACTTGGCAGAGCAAGTTGGAGAAGTAACGGTGAATGGTTACATACCAGCAGAACTTGTTGCGAGTGGTGAATATATGATAGGCATCAATTTTATGGGAGATCAAAGAATGCTTCAAAAACAAGGCTTTCCTATTTTAAGTAACGAACCTGAGCAAACAGGATTATCTGTTAATGCGATTTCGAAACTAAAGCGTGCGCCGAGTGGTATTATTGCGGATTTATTTATTGATTATTGTTTATCGGAAGAGGCGGGGCACATTTTAGAAAAAGTTTCGTTTGGCGTACCAACGATGTTTGCGAAGAATGAGAAAGAAATAGAAGGACAGCCGGTTAGAAGAACGAACCAAAGTATATCAAATAGTGGAATAATCGAGATATGGAATAGACAGCGTCTCTCTCAGAAGTGAGAAAAGGAGACGGAAATATATGTTTAAATGGCTTAAGCCGGCACCTGCAATTGAGCGATTGCCAGCGAATATGATCGACCGTGTATATCGATTACTACGTATTCGTGTGTTAATTGGGATTTCAGTTGGATATGCTGCTTATTATTTAGTTCGTAGTAACTTTAATTTATCTACTACGTATTTAGTAGATGAATTTGGATTTAGCACGACACAAATTGGATTATTAGGTGCAGTAATGGCGGTTGTTTACGGGCTTAGTAAATTCTTTATGGGGAATTTATCGGATAAGGCTTTTGCGCAACGATTTATTGCAGTAGGTTTATTTTTATCTGGACTTGTTAATATTTGTTTCGGCTATGCATCTTCCTTTGGGATGATTTTAACATTACTTGTTCTAAACGGTATTGTACAAGGTATGGGAGCACCACCTTGTAGCATTGTTATGACGAAATGGTTTTCAAAGAAAGAACGTGGTACGAAAACAGGTATTTGGAATATTTCACATAACGTTGGTGGATTACTTGTTCCACCATTCGTTGGAATTGGTGTAGGTATTTTTGGTGAAAGCCATTGGCAAGGTGGCGTATTTATTTTCCCAGCCATTATCGCTATGGTAATTTCAGTTCTTGTTTGGATTAATGCGAAGGATACACCAGAATCTGAAGGTCTTCCTCCAATTGATGAATATCGTAATGACTATGAAAATCTTGAAAAAGCAGATAATGCTAACAAGATGTCACCAAAAGAAATTTTAATGAAATATGTAGTGAAAAATAAATTTGTTTGGTTCTTATGTATTGCGAATGCATTTGTTTACTTAATTCGTTTCGGTGTTATTAACTGGGTACCAATTTACTTAACAACAGTGAAAGGTTTTACAAAAACAGAAGCGCATGCAGCGTATTCAATATTTGAGGCAGCAGCAATTCCGAGTTCTTTAATTGTCGGCTTTTTAAGCGATAAATTATTCAAAGGAAAACGAATGCCATTATGTGTTATGAGTATGGCTGGGGTTGTTGTTGGAACAATCGTATATTGGCAAGCAACTAATGTTCTTGTTGTGAGTATTGCAGTTTCTATTATCGGTTGTTTAATTTATGTACCACAATTTTTAATTGGTTTAAGTGCAATGGAATTAGTACCAAAATTTGCAGTAGGTACAACAGTTGGTATGTGTGGTCTGTTCGGTTATGTTGGAGGAAGTTTCATAGCAAACGCAGCAATTGGTATTATTGTTGATCGTTCTGGCTGGGATGGTTGCTTCATATTACTGTTAGCAGGTGGTTTATTAGCAACAATATTCTTACTGATTGTTCAAATGGGACATGAGAGAAAAGCTTCTAAAGTAGCGTAATAGTTTTATTCGAAAAGCTATCCAATTATCATTTTGGATGGCTTTTTCCATATAATATAATCTTTCCTTAAAACTATCTTAAAAGATAGGATGTCATATTTCTAATCATTGGAATTTTTGTTACAATATAAATGAATGTGTAAAACTTTGTAAAAATAATGTAATAATATGTAATTAGTTTTCAGAAAGTTTTGTACAATTTTTATATTAAACTATTAAGTTATAAAAAGGAGAGAGAATATGGTACCAAATACGGTTCGTACTCCAAACAAGAAGAAGAAATGGATTATTGTCGGGGTTATTGCACTAATTGTTATTGTAGCAGCAGTTAATATTTTTATTATGCAAGGCAAGAAGAAGGGCGCAGCAACAACTGCTGATGCTGTGAGTTTTGAGAAAGTGACAGAGCGTAAGCTAAATAATACGAAGTTAATTTCTGGTCAGGTGAAACCGGGGAATATTGAAAGTTTCTATGCGGATCCTACTAAAGGAAAAGTGAAAGAGATTGTTGTGAAAGAAGGGCAAGAGGTAGAGAAAGGTACGAAGTTATTCTCTTATGATAATGAGGAAATTAATCTTCAAATGAAGCAAGCTGAGCTGGATGAGAAGATGGCTGATATGCGTTATGATCAAGGGAAAAAGAAGATTGATTCGCTGAAGAAAGAAATTAAGAAGGCGAAAGATAGCGGAGCTGGGAAAGAAGTAACAGATCCGATGGAAGAGCAAGTAAGTGAGTTAGAGATGGCTCAAAAGACAACTGATCTTGAGAAAGAAAAAGGGAAGTTGCAGAAAGAAGAGTTAAGTAAAAAGCAGAAAGAGCTTACGATTTATAGTAATTTTACTGGTGTTGTTCAAAAGTTAGATAAAGATGCGGCGCAAAGTTCGTCTCAAGCGTTAGGTGGTCAAGGCAAGGCGTTTTTACAAGTAGCTTCTAAAGATCCGTTCCAAGTTCAAGGGACGTTAACTGAGCTTCAGAAGTCACAAATTCAACCAGATCAAACATTCACTGTAACAGCGAAAGCAAATAATAAGAAGAAGTGGACAGGTAAGATTACAGAGGTAAGTGAGTTCCCGACGAGTGCAGAGATGGCTCAAGCTGGCGGTATGGGTGAGACGACTCAAAATATGTCCCAATATACATATAAAGCAAGTCTTGATACGCAAGATGGTTTATCTCCAGGTTATCACGTTTCTCTGCAAGTAAATTTAGAGAATAAGACGATGATCGCTGTTCCAAGTAAGAGCATTGTAGAAAAAGACGATGATGCATTTGTTTATGTTGAGGATAAAGGTAAGCTTCGTAAACAAAATGTGAAAAAAGGTTCGAATGATGGAGATTGGACAGAGATTATTGAAGGCGTAACAGTGGGGCAAAAGGTGGTTAAAAATCCTTCCGACAACGTGTATGACGGAATGGAAGTGAAAGAGAAATGATTACGTTAAATAATATTGCTAAGACGTATTATCAAGGGAAACTTGCGGTACCGATTTTGCATGGTATTAGTTTAACGATTCAGAGCGGTGAGTTTGTTTCGATTATGGGACCGTCTGGTTCTGGTAAGTCAACGCTTATGAATATTATCGGTTGTTTAGATCGTCCAACAGAAGGCGAATATATGCTGAATGATGTGAATATCTTAACGGCAGACGAGTCAAAGCTGGCTTTAATCCGTAATGAGTATATTGGCTTTGTGTTTCAGCATTTTAATTTGCTTCCACGTCTTTCTGCGGTGGAAAACGTTGAGCTTCCGCTCGTATATGGTGGCGTGAAGAAAGCAGAGCGCCGCAAACGTGCTTTAGAGGCGTTAGGTAAAGTTGGATTATCGGACCGTGTGCATCATTTACCGAATGAATTGTCAGGTGGACAGAAGCAACGTGTCGCAATTGCAAGAGCGATTGCGAATAATCCAACGTTCATTATGGCCGATGAACCGACTGGTGCGCTTGATACGAAGTCTGGTGAGCAAGTTATGAATATTTTCACGAAGTTAAATGCAGAAGGTACGACGATTGTTATGGTTACGCATGAAGAGGAAGTAGCGGCGTATTCATCTCGCCGCATCGTACTGCGAGACGGCGAAGTTACAGAAGATAGAAGGTGTGCGGTATGAGTTTACTAGATAGTATCAAAATTGCCTTATCTTCTATTTTAGCTCATAAACTGCGCTCAGCTCTTACGATGCTCGGTATTATTATCGGCGTTGGTTCTATTATTACCGTTGTAGCCATTGGGCAAGGCGGGGAAGCGATGTTGAAGTCGAAAATCACTGGTTCTGGTAATAATCTTATGCCTATTCAATTTAAACCAGATATTAATGATGAATTTAGTATGGGCGGATTTGAAATACCGAAGTTAACGGAAGAAGATATTCTAGAAGTAAAACAAGTGAAAGATGTCTCGCACGTTATTACGACAAATCAGACGTCAGAGATGCTGGATGTAAATGATAAAAAAGCAAATTTGAATGTTATTGGGCTTGATAATGAATATTTTGCAGTAAATAAAGTAAAAGTCGTAAAGGGACGTACTTTAAACGAATCAGATATTTCTCATGCGAATAACGTTGTAATGATTAGTACAAAAACAGAAGAGACGTTATTTAAGGATACGAATCCAGTTGGACAAATTATTGAGATGAAGGGACAGCCAATGCAAATTATTGGTGTGTACAGATCTGATAATGAGTTTATGGGATTTGAAATGGAAGAAGGGTTAATCCCAATAACGTTATGGCCTGTTTTATACGGGACAGATGAAATTCAAAGTATCGCAATTCAATCTAAAAATGTAGACGATTTAGAATCAGCAGGAAAAAAAGCTGTTGAAGTATTAAATAGTCGTAAGCCAAGTGAAATTCCAGGTAAATATGAACTAGTGAACTTAAAAGAATTCCAAGAAGGAGTTTCTAAAGTCACGAACATTATGACAATGATCATTGGTGGTATCGCTGGTATTTCATTAGTCGTTGGTGGTATTGGTGTTATGAATATTATGCTCGTATCTGTAACGGAGCGTACGCGCGAAATTGGGATACGTAAAGCACTTGGGGCAACACGTAGTAAAATTTTATTACAGTTTTTAATTGAAGCTGTTATGTTAACGCTTCTAGGTGGTTTGATTGGAATTGGTCTTGGATATGGCGGGGCATATATTGTTTCCACATTTGCGAAATGGCCACCGCTCGTTTCATGGGAAGTTGTCGTTGGAGGGGTAGTATTCTCTATGACACTTGGTATTATTTTCGGATTAATACCAGCGAACAAAGCTGCGAAGTTAGATCCAATTGAAGCACTACGTTATGAGTAATTTGCTAGTGTAGTAGATAGGGTATGCAAGGTTGTACATTACCGTTCTAGTGAATGATTCACTAGAACGGGCCATATAAATAGAAGGAGGCGTTATGATGGAGGCGAATATGAATACAGAGAAAGTTAACGGAGATAAGCCATCATTGCTTGGGATGATTACATCTCCTGGCTTACAGTTTGAGAGAATGAAGACGAGCGAGAAAGTATGGGGTATGTTTTTCCTCGTTGCATTGTTACAAGGGCTCGTAGGTAGTTTGACGACATATGTTACGAATACGTCACCTGAAATGATTAAGATGCAGAAAGAATTAAGTGAATTTGGTGGTGAATTTGCTACAAAGAGTTCTCTTACATCAGAAGTGATCTATGGTGGTGTATCAAGTTTTGTAGGAACAATGCTTGGGGCTATAATTATTGCAGGTATTTATAAGGTGTTTATGATGTTCTTTGGGAACGATACGTCTTATAAAACATTGTTAACGATTGTTGTATATACGAATGTTGTTCTTATTATTGGTGGACTTATTAATGGTGTTATCAGTTTAATGTTAGATGGCGGGGCAACACAGTATACAAGTTTAGGACCGTTATTCGAGCAAGGTTCACTTGCATATGGAATTGGTAATACAATCGAATTGTTCTATTTATGGAATTTAGTTTTAATTTGGCTAGGGTTACAAATTACAGCTGGATTAAGCAAAGTGAAAGCAGCGATTCCAATTGTTATTTTATTCATTATTAAAGCGGCATTTTTAGCGGCGATTGTTGTGTTAGTGGCAGCATTCTTACCGAACATGCCACTTTAAATAAGGAGGCGTTATAATGGAAACGAATATTAATACGCAAGATGTAGAAGTGAAAAAGCCATCATTATTTGGAATGATTACCTCTCCAGAGGTACAGTTCGAGCGAATGAAGACGAAAAGCCCGGTATGGGGAGCATTTATTTTATTTGTTCTACTTGGAACGGTTACGGCAGCTGCGGTATTTTATTTATCGGTGGTTAATACGCCAGAAGTGGCAAAAGAATTGAATGGCCAAGATGGGCAGATGATAAAATGGTTTGCTCTTGGCGGCGGAGCACTGTTTGGTTTGTTTGGAACACCTATCGGCCTCTTTATTGCAGCAGGTTTTTATAAAATTATTATGATGTTAATGGGAAATGATACTCCTTACATGAAGATATTATCTATTTACATCTACGCTAATCTTGTTTTCTACATTGGTGGCTTGTTAAATGTAGGATTAGCTTTCATTTTCGATGGAAATGGAACGGATGCTTATACAAGTTTAGCTCCTTTATTTGAAAAAGGGACCGTTTGGAATGGTATTGCCTCTTCAATTGAGATTTTTAATATTTGGAGTTTAATTTTAACAGGATTAGGGTTACATATTGTAGCAGGTTTAAGTAAGAAAAAGGCTACAATTCTAATTGTAATTTTCTTTATCTTAACGATTGGATTAGGTTTCCTAAAAGGTTTAGGAAACAGTTTTGGCGCATAATACATTTTTGTGAAAAGGTGGCTCTTAATAGAGTCACCTTTTTTATTTTTACCCTTATTTCAAATACGACCAGTTGAATTTCAGATTCTGCCTAGTGTAATTTCAAATTTGGATAGCAGTATTTGAAATTACTCACAGTGAATTCTCTTCTTTATTTTTATATTGTGAAGGTACCGGCGGAATAACAAAGAGGTATACCTTTTAGAAGTGGGTACTGTGTGAAACCAGCAACTTTTAAAGAGGCAGTTGTGTTGTATGAAGGAATGATTGTAAATCAAATAAAGAAGCTAGGTATTCGGAAAGATTATGAAGAGTATTATCAATGTGGTTTAATCGGTCTTTGGCATGCGTATGAAAGGTTTGATGCGGAGAAAGGAAGTTTTCCTGCATATGCAGTTGTAACGGTGCGTGGTTATATATTAGAACGGTTGAAGAAAGAGTTCGCAGTACAAGAAAAGTGTGTATATGTAGGAGAGTATGAGGATATCTTCCATGCTGAAGATATTGAAATGAGAGCGAAAGATTTGATGAGTGTATTAAATGAGAAGGAGAAGTATATTATTTTTGAACGCTTTTTTGTAGGGAAGACGATGGGGGAAATCGCTTTAGAGACAGAAATGACATATTATCAAGTGAGATGGGTGTATCGGCAAGCACTAGAGAAAATGCGAGATAGTTTAAGAGGATAAATATTAACATAAGAATGGAAGGCAAGAGATGTTGCTTTCCATTCTACTTGTTAGTTTAAGGTAGTAAATTTAGTAAGAGGCTTTTAAATTGCAGTGAATCTTGCATGTTCATACGTGATAGTACGTATCCAGCTTTTAATACTTGCTGTTTTAACTTATGGGGACTAATGTGTATTGTAGTAGTAGTACCATTTGAAAAGTGAATTGTAGCTTGCTTGCTCTTTTTGAAAAATTCTATGTCATCTATATGGTTATAAAATAACCATATACAGTTTGGAGAAGAAGGAGATTCTGTAGGGAAAGCGCAAATATATTCCCTATGGTTAATTGGAATTGGGACATTTTGTTTGAATTTGAAATTTGCTTGGACCGCATTACGTCTGCCTTGATAAGTAGAGTGAACATTCGTTAGACAAGATTTCTTTATGAGTTGGATGGCAGTTTGACTGGAGTGTATAGGATCACCGCTACTGTCGATAAGTGTTGTGCAATAATAAGGGTGTTTGCAGGGCTCTAGCATCATTGTAGAATTAGAAATAAAAATATCATTTTCATCATTAGCCATAATTCTAAGGCCTCCCTTATAAAATATTATCCTTAATATTATTATATACGAATTAAGTAAATTAAATGTTAATCTTTTGTTTCGTATTGTAAATTTTGGTTGTTCGTTTACAATACAATATGTAATAGTTTTTCTAATTTGCATCGCTTGTACATATATATGAAAATAGAAAAGAGTAGGCGGTGAGATAGTATGAAGAAAAAGTATATTATTATGGCTCTAGTTGTTGTTCTCCTAGTATATTTAGCAAATAGCAATCCGAGTAAAGGAGAATATACAGACTGGGCAGCGAAGCAGTTTATGAAACGTAACGATGTGAGTAAGAAACTAGATGAAGTTCAAAAAGAGAACGAAGAGGGTCTCCTTGGCGATTTAGCATCAGCTGGTAAGAAGTTGGCGAAAAAGTATGTTGAGCCACAAGTTGGGTTATTAATCGATCATTATACAAAACGGAATGATTATATTTTCTTCTCAACATATACGACCGAGTTTGATTTAGGCGGAGAAAACTATAAATATGTTTGTGTTGGTGTTTCAAAGATCTTTATCCCAATTGAAATGCCGAAGAAAAAAGACGAACCTGCAAAATGATGCAGATTCGTCTTTTTCATTTATTCCGCTATTTGCGGGCAGTAAGACACCTCTCTCAAAATTCGGCTGGAGAAAAGAAGTTAGGTGGAGATCAACTGCCCGTAAATGCCCGATTGGTGAGGGCTGATTAAAGTTTCACTTTATAGCGTAATTGGAACTTCAGAGACATTTCTTTCTACGAGGCGTGCTCCTTTTTTTCGAGTATTTTCATCAATTGATGAGAATACAGATGAGGCAAGAATGGTATCCATTACTTGATTTACGACTTGTGTATCGATGGGGGTGATGGGCTTCTCGATAGAAAAAACAACTGTTTTGCCATTTTCTTTCGCGAAAATTAATTCTAGTACTTGCATGTGTTTTCCTCCTTTTTATTTATCACGTAAACGTCCGATTGGTGCGGGTTAATAATGAGTGGGGATGCCCCCACTCATTAAAATTTCACTCTATAGGCTAGAAAGATCTGATATGCTTACAAGCTGTACAGCGTGAAGTGATGATTCTTGTAATGAGGCAATAGCACGTGCTACGTTGTGTACTTGCTCTAAGTTTGCGTTTGTTTTTACATGCTTAAATTGTTTGTTCTTGAAAACTGTTTTGCCGTTCTTATCTAATCCGTTGTTTAATACAAGACGTAGTGTTAAATCCATTACGATTGTTTCAACTGCCATGTTTATCACCCCCTTTCACTTTATAAATAGGGTGCAAATGTCATGTTTGGGCGTGAAATTTTATTTTTTTTTTGGTACTCTTAAAAGACTAGGAGAGGAGTTTCGGAAGAATGAATCGTAAATTATTTTGGATTCCTGTATTACTATGGATGGGGCTGATTTTCTATTCTTCAGCACAACCGTATAAAAAGCAGGATATGCGCTCAGATATTGAACAATATATAAATGTTGAATTTGTGAAAGAGCATTTTTCATGGGTATCTATCGATTATGGCGGAGGTACACCGGTTAGTATTGAAAATAAAGGTGTAGGCGGATTTGTTGAGTTTTTCCTTCGTAAGGGCGCTCATTTTATGGTGTTCTTTATGCTTGGTTCATTGACGTATTACGCTTTCTATCGATCGGGCTATTCGAGAAAAAGGTGCTTTATATACGCTCTCCTTTTCGTTGCGGGGTATGCAACATTTGATGAAATTCATCAATCGTTTACAGGAGATCGTACACCAATGTGGCAAGATTCATTGCTAGATACGTGCGGCGGGTTAACAGGAATTATAATAAGCAATTGGTTTTGGCATAGAAAAAGGAGCTAATCTCATTTAGAGATTTGCTCCTTTTTTATGTTTATACACCAAGCAATTCTTTTAATTCGTCCGTCGATAGTTCAGTCATCCAACTATCGCTTGTAATGACAGCGTTGTTTAATGATTGTTTTCGTTCTAACATTTCATCAATTTTCTCTTCTAATGTTCCTGTAGTAATGAGTTTATGAACATGAACGAATCGTTTTTGACCAATACGATATGCACGGTCCGTTGCTTGATTTTCTACAGCTGGATTCCACCAACGATCATAGTGAATAACATGGTTGGCAGCAGTTAAGTTTAAGCCTGTTCCACCAGCTTTTAATGATAGGATGAAAATATCGTACGTTCCGTTTTGGAACTGCTCAATCATTTTATCCCGCTCTTTCTTCGGTACACTACCGTTTAAGAAGAGGACGCGCTGACCAAACTTTTCTTCTAACACACGTTTTAGCATGTTCCCCATGCCAATGTATTGCGTGAAGATGAGGCAACTTTCATTTTGGTCTTTTATATTTTCGATGAGCTCCATTAGCGTTTTTGTTTTCATAGAGCGTTCAACGACGTTTTGTGGTTCTTCTTCTTTTAAATAAAGAGCTGGATGGTTACAAATTTGTTTTAGCTTGTTCAGCATAAGTAATATAAATCCACGGCGCTCAATCCCGCTTAATCCTTCTACGTTTTGTAACGTATCTTGAACAAGTTGTTCATATAAGGAAGCTTGCTCTCCAGTAAGAGGGCAATAAGCTTTCTGTTCTAGTTTATCCGGTAAGTTTAATGCGACCGTTTGATCTTTCTTCGTTCGGCGCAGTAAAAATGGTGAGATAAAACGTTGAACTTGTTGGATTTTCCCTTCATCACGGTCTTTTTCAATTGGTGTGACGAAGCGGCGCTGGAATTGACCTAAGCTTCCGAGATATCCATGATTAATAAAGTCGAAAATGGACCAAAGTTCGGCGAGTCGATTTTCCATCGGCGTACCGGTTAAAGCGATTTTATGATTCGCCTGCAAGTTTCGTACTGCTTTCGACTGTTTCGTATGCGGGTTCTTAATATTTTGTGCTTCATCCAAAATAACAGCGTCCCAGCATAACGAAGTCAGTTCTTCCTCATCGAGCTGAGCTAATGCATAAGAAGTTAATACAACATCTGCCGATTGAAGGAAATCTTCAAATGAATTGCCCTTATCTCGGTTACTTCCGTAATGTAATTGAACACGTAAATTCGGCGCAAAACGCTCAAATTCTTTTTGCCAATTCCCAAGAACGGATGTCGGCGCTACGATTAATGCAGGGCCTGTTTTGAGATTGTTTTCTTTTGCATATAGTAAGTAAGTAATCGTTTGAATACTTTTCCCAAGCCCCATATCGTCGGCTAATAATGCCCCAAATCCAAGTTTTCGTAAATATAATAGCCACTCAATCCCGTGTTGTTGATACGGACGGAGTGTTGCATTCAGTGAAGAAGGGACATCTACTTTTGGGATATCGCCAATGTGTAAGAGCTTTTGGAATAGTTCTTCATAATATCCGTCTAGTTCAATTTCGATATCCGTAAATGGACTATCCTCTTCTACAATTTCTGTTTCAGCCGTATTTGAAAGATGTTGCTGAAGGACATCTTTCATTTCTAGTCCGTATTTATCGGCACGGCTCATTAGTTTTCTTACTTCTTCAATAAAGGCTGGATCTAGTCGCATCCATTGACCGTTTATATTGAATAGCCGTTTGTTTTGCTCAACAAGCTCGAAAAATTCGCTTTCGGACAAATCAATACCGTTCGTTGAAATGCGCCAGTCAAAATTAACGAGTGTATTCATGCCGAAGAAAGATTGTGTTTGCGTGGCATTTTGCTTCAGCTGAACACGTAATTTTGGTTTTGTAGCTTTTAAATTTTGCCACCATGATGGTAGTAAAATCGTAATACCAGCTGCGAGTAATTCGTTACTTGCTTCTGTTAAGAAGTTCCACGCTTCTGTTTCAAAGAGTTCATTTCGGAACGTATCATCTTCCTTAAGCCACGGTACAAGCTTACTAAAACCTTCTTGTGTTTCGGTAACACGCTCTTCATAATCGTTCCATCTTTTCGGTAAGGACTCGATGTTTTCATATACATATATGCGATGAGCTCCGCGCTTTGGTGTAACAACCGTCTCAAGCTTCCACATTTCAAATTCTTCTTGCGGTTCTTGTAGTCTTAGGCCGACTGTAAACGGAAGATCATCTTCAATGTAACCAATTTTTCGAAGCCAATCTTCTTCATGTAGTGCAGTTTCCAGCTGTCTTTTCGTAAAGTCATAATGTTCATATAGCCTTTTTGCATCTTCCCAGCCGTCATTTGAACGGTTATCTTGCAATATGCTTTCATTTACCGCCGCTGAGAATAGAGATGCTAATGTGTCATCTTCGATTGGTCTATTTTGAACTTTCCAAGATGGCTGTTTGGGCCAACGCTCCATATCGGGTACGAAGCTACCGCTTGTGAAAGTATCCCATAATTCATTTGCATCTTTCGTAAGAGCTGTAATAGGACCGTTCATTTGAATATGTGCAAAGGAGTTCATCGGTTTGTTTGCGATGTATTCAAATGCTTGTGCGTTTGTTAGTATAATACCTTGTTTTCCTTCAAAGGTTGCCTCTTTTAGAAACGTACCGTAGAAAGAAGTGGAGTGCCATGTAAATGCATTTCGTTTCCAACTTGTTACGGATAATGGAGTACCGCTGTCATCTTCTCCCCAAAGGAACCAACCTTGACTAATGTGCTGGAGCCTAATTGTTACTTCAGTTTGATTGATCATCGATTAATTTTCCTTTCCGTAATTCCTCTTGTAGTGCACGCAGACGTGAATGTAAATTGGCGATGTGAATAATGAAAGCGTCCCATTCGTCGGTACGTTTTAATCGTTTATATAATGTACGTAATTTCTTTAAGTAACGAACTGCACGTCTATATGATTTACGATTTCGCTCTTCAATTGCTTCTACGGCAGCAAGATGGTAAAGAGGAAGTGCTGCTTCAGGCGCTTCTTTTTCAATATCTTTCAGTGGTTCCTTTAATAGTTCGATTGCTTCAAATCCATATAAGAGATGAAGTTCTGCCCATGTACGATACTGTTTCTTCGCGAGTACGTATTGTTCATAGTTTGCGAAACTATACGGCAGGAGTTCTTGCAAAATCATTTCGAATCCAGCTTGTTCATTTGTATGTGTTGCATATGTTTCATACATGATTACAAATAACCGAACGATATCTTTTATGAAGATTGTATTTTCATGTTCATGTATCGTTTCCTTTACTTGTTTGTACGTAAAGGAAAGCCAGTTTTTCGTACGATCCCACTGCATGGCACTTAATAGCTCTTCTAACCAATAGAAATACAGACTTACAACAGAAGCAGGTTGTTTTTTTAGTAACTCCATTGCTAATTGGTCTTCTTCATTTAAAAAGAGTAGATGAGAAGATGCTAATGCTTTGGAAAGTGGATTGATTTTCGTATCAATTCGTTTTTCTTCCTCTTGCAGTTGCTCTTTATTGTTTAAGAGTTCACTCCATACGTGACGATAAATGAAATATCGCTCTTGTGTATAGGAGTCAGTTGAGAAGAATACTTCGTGAATGAGACGAGCTGTTTCTTGCAAAATTGATTCCACTTCTTGAGGAATCGCTTCTGATTGTAAGTCCCGAACGATGGATTCTACTTTATCTACAAATAACCGAACGACGTTAACAGGCTGATGATAAGAATATGTTTTGTTTACTTCAAATGCCTGAATTTCTTCTAATAATTTTTGGAAGCAATAAAGTGCCGCGTGTAGGCGGAATAATTCATGTATCGCAATGACGCGCGGAGCTTTTCGCTCAAGTTTCGTATAGAAGTCCGTAAAGATACTCATAAGAAAATACATTTGTTTATAAGTAAGCCGCGCTTGTTCTTTTTTAAATGCATCATATTCTTTGTCAAAATACGATTGCCAACTTTTATAATCCGTTTCTTCAAAAGCTGATGATTGCAATACTTGTCTTGCAGTTCGAATAGGAGGAAGGGAAGGTTTCGTATTATTTTTAAATAAAGTTAATACATCCCCTACTTGCCCGAAACTAGACGCTGCAGATAGTAATACAGCTAGCATATGCTCACATTGTGTTGGTGCGAAGCAATCGCAATAGCTTTCAGAGACATTACGAATCGGAATGTGAACGCTATATACACTGCCTTCCGCATCTACAGTTCCTGATAGTGTATAACCATCAAAGTCAACGTTATAGACAACACCACTACGATATAGGTGCCGAGCTGTAGCGACATGTTCCTGATCAGCCGTTTGCTGTGGATCTAGTCCTTGAACGAACTCATTCGCAATCATCATAATTTCATCTTTCGTAATTGAGTGTTGCAGCATAATATTCCTCCGTACACAGATTTCTTTCCTTTACCATTATAAACAAAAAACGACCAAAACAGAAAAAATGAAATTTGAATTACAAAAAAGGATGTTGCCTAGTTAAACTTTCCTACTAAGCAACATCCTTTTTTGTAATTAAGAGCGCGATTCCTGTAATACCGCTTTTACATATGGATCATGTAATATTTGTTCTATAATTGGTAACATGTTTTCTTCGAATGGTATGTCGATGGGAAAAGGCTTTTGTGAACCTGGTTTGATTCCATATTGGACGATTTTGTAATGTGTATTTCCTTCATGGCCGAGCACAATTAATTTATAGCGATTGTCATCGCCAGCGAGTGAGAAATCAATGGAAGTAGCGTCATATGTGACTTCATCTTTATATATATACGGTTTTGGTGTACCGATCCAGTCTACTTTTGCTTGTATATTCATGGGTATAACCTCCTTATATGTATTATAAAAAAATAAAAGCCAGTTCTCAACAAAGAGAACTGGCTGTAGCAGTCATTGGTTATTTTAAAATTTTCACTTTAACAGTTTTGCGTCCCCATTTTTGGGCAGCGCTATCTGATCCAAGTAGAATGTCGATACGGTTACCTTTAATTGCACCGCCAGTATCTCCAGCGATAGCTTCTCCATAACCTTCAACCCATACTTTAGATCCTAATGGGATTACTTTCGGGTCAACAGCAATCATTTTCATATTTGGATTCGCTGTTAAGTCATGACCCATTGCAGTTAATACGCGGCCACCATATGTGCCACCGTTTTCGCTTGGGTGAGCTGTATATGCTGTAGCTACAACTGTTAACTCACGACCACCAGAAGGTTCGCTAGTTTCAGCGGCTTTCACAGCAGGCTTAGCAGCTGGTTTTGCTTGTGCTGCAGGTGCTTGAGCTTTAGCTGGTGCTACAGTTTTAGCAGGAGCAGGTTGTTCTTGTTTCTCAATAACAGGTGCTGTACCTGTTAAGAAAGGAACGTGAACATAAGCTGTTTTCCCGTTATATTCGAATTGTAACCACTCATTTTGTACTTGGTTCGTTGTTTCGATCATATCGTCTTTCTTAAGCGTCCCAAGAATTTCTGAGTTTGTGTTCGCTTCAGCACGTACGTTTAATACGTTAGCTGTTACGTAGTAGATGCTTTTTGTAAATTCTGTACTTACGAATGCGTCTTTACCATCTAAAGTGATTTTTGACCATCCGTTTTCTGTGTTTTGAACATCTATTTTATTACCGTTTAGTAATTTACCGACAACTTTTGATTCCATAGTAGGGTTTTCGCGTACGTTTAGTACGTCTGTTGTTACAACAGTTTCTGCATTGGCAGATGATGTGAAAATCCCAAGACCAAAAACTGCTGCTGTTGCTATTCCAATTAATTTTTTCATGATAGCCTCCATTGCGTTTGTTTTCGTGTCCTCATTATAGCAACAGATTTTTTCGGATTTCGGGAAAACACACAATTACAAACCATTCGTAATAAGTCGTTAACATCCTGTAATATAGCAAAAAATATAGGAAAGCGTTTTTCACTCTATGTGATTGTTAGGTTTCTAGTTATATTCAAAATATTTAATACAACATATTTTTTTCGGCGTAAATAAAAATATTACAAGAGTGTTACATGATGTTTACTAAACGATTACATTCCTTGAGTATTTTACCGTTTTATGGGTAATATAGTTATATAAACATAAACATTTCGTTTGTGAATCTATAAACATGTGCTATATACTAACAAAAAAACCGCATAATTGTTACAAGGAGAAAGGGTTGCAAAGAAGAAAACTACCCTTTTTTACATCTGTAACACATCCTTTTTTGGGAAAATACATTCCCATCCGCATTTTTCTCGCACAATTTGACAGCAGTATTTCTACCTTGTAGCTCTTGCAGAGTGAAAAGGTTATACGGAAGGTAAGGCTGTCCATCAGAATTCTAATTGGTGAAGGTGAAAGTAAGAGAGTTGAAAGAAAATCACCGCAAAAGTTATAGTTTTCTATCCGATTTAACTTATCGGAATTTATGTTATTTATAAAAGTGAAACCTACGAAGGGGGATTTGATGAGGAAACTGACAAAAACATTCATCGTATCATTAACATTATGTGTTGCATTTACAATTTGGGGGATTATTCCCGAATCTATTATTGGAAAAGGTAGCCTAGGAAATGTAACAACCGCAATTCAAACTGCATTAGTTAGTAAGTTTGGATGGTTTTATATTATTTCTGTTTCTATTATTTTAGGTGTGTCTATCTTTTTAATTGTCTCGAAATACGGTTCTATTCGTTTAGGTAAAGATGATGACGAACCTGATTATAGTTATATGACATGGTTTGCTATGTTATTTAGCGCTGGTATGGGTATCGGCTTAGTTTTCTGGGGCGTTGCTGAACCATTAAACCATTTGTACGCACCTCCGTTTGGAGAGGGTGCGACGGAAGAAAGTGCGCGTCTCGCACTGCGCTTTTCATTTTTCCACTGGGGATTACATCCGTGGGGACTATATGCATTTGTAGCGCTGTGTATTGCTTACTTTACTTTTAGAAAAGGAAAAGCAAGTACAATTAGTGCGACAGTAGGTCCATTATTTAAAGGCGGGGAACATGGGCGTATCGCTCATTCATTTGATGTGTTAGCTGTTTTCGCGACTGTGTTTGGTGTTGCAACGTCATTAGGTCTTGGCGCGAAACAAATTGCAGGTGGTGTTAGTTATTTAACATCTATCCCGAACTCATTACCGACACAGCTTGTTATTATTGCAATCGTAACTGTTCTTTTCATGTTATCTGCGCAAACAGGTCTTGATAAAGGAATTAAATATTTAAGTAATGCGAATATTATTTTGGCATTTGCACTTATGATTATTGTATTGTTTGCAGGTCCAACAAACTTTATTATGAATTACTTCACTTCAACAATTGGTTCTTACATTCAGGAGTTGCCAAGTATGAGCTTCCGTTTAAGTCCATTAGATGAAGGCGGAAATCAATGGATTCAGTCATGGACAATTTTCTATTGGGCATGGTGGATTGCATGGTCTCCATTCGTAGGTACGTTTATTGCTCGTGTTTCACGAGGCCGTACCATTCGTGAGTTTGTTATCGGTGTGTTACTCGTACCGACCATAATTGGTGCGCTTTGGTTCTCTGTTTTCGGCGGAACTGGTATTCATATGGAACTGTTTGGTGATGCACATATCTTTGACAAAGTGAAAGAGATGGGAACAGAAGTAGGATTATTCGCTATGTTTGATCAGATGGGAAGCTTTGGATCAGCTTTATCTGTTCTAGCTATTCTTCTTATTTCTACATTCTTTATTACATCTGCAGATTCTGCGACATTCGTTCTAGGAATGTTAACGACACATGGTAGTTTAAATCCGCCAAACCGTATTAAATTAGTTTGGGGTATCGTTCTAGCCGCACTAGCTTCTATCCTATTATATGTTGGTGGATTAGAAGCATTGCAAACGGCAGCTATCATTGCGGCATTCCCGTTCGTCTTTGTTATTTTCTTTATGATGGCAGCATTATTTAAAGAGTTACAAAAAGAAGGGCGTATGAAGCGACATAAATAATAGAAGGAAAAGAGCTGATTTTTATATCAGCTCTTTTTTATATAGAAGGAACTCGAACTGCAAGTAAGGGAAATAAAGTACCTCACTATATAAGTAGTATGCCTTTTATATAAAGAAAAAATGATAAATTTCGACAATGTTCGATATTTTACAAACTCTATTCACATTTTTGACAAAAAATTGTCGGAAATGTGTTGTCACGTTTATGTATATGTGCTATATTATTTCCTGTAAGCGATTTCAAATAGTTTTAAAGCGTATTCAAGGGGGACATCTAGAATAATGAAACGTTACGAAAGAAAGTGGAAGCATATTTGTTTGAAACGTGTGGCACATCGTAGTGTCCAAGAAAGCACGGAACCTAAGACTGAAACGCGCAAAGAACAGCAAGAGAAGCAATTGGTTCTACAAAAATAGCAATCACTTTTTCGTATATAAATGAAGGTCGATCGTTCGTTGGGGGATGGACGTGAAATTACTTTCAGCTAAGGGGTATTGTCTGATATATAATTTATACGGCAATAAATAAGCACAGAGCTTACGGCGCTCTGTGCTTATTTTTATTATTTATCTTTTTTAAATCGAACTGTTTTATCCCAACCAATGACTTGTTTCTTGCTCTTTGCACGTAAGTATAAGATTAAGCTACGAATAAATAAGTACGTAAAGAGCTGTGCGTACGTAAAGTACATGATGACACTAATGAAAATATTAGTCGGTGTAAAGGTTCGTTCGACACTTTGCGCACTAAATAATTGCGAAACATATGTAACATATGCGACGTACCACATAAATAGCAGCGGAATACTATATTGAATTTGGAATATCCCAAGTAGCCCGATTATAAACCAAACGTTTGAAATGATTAGGAATAGCCAAAATACGACATACACTAAAACTTGCTGTAAGGAATGGACAAGAAGTTTTCCTTTAAAGAAACTTAAGGAAGAAAACATCTTTTCTAAAATGTATAAATTTCCTTGGAGCCAACGTGTACGTTGTTTAATAAGAATTTTTAAATGCTCAGGTTCTTGTTCCCAAGTAACCGATTCTGGGACGATTGGCAAGAGATAGCCTTTTTGTGTAATTCGTAATGTTAATTCAGCATCTTCTGCAATAGCATAAGGATCATAGCCACCAAGCTCTTCTAGTGCGGAGCGACGTAGAAGCATGTTCGTTCCTGTTAGTGAACCTGTTTGGAATAATAACCAGCGTCCAGACTGCATAAGGAGCTGGAAGATTTGAAACTCTAGTGAAATCATTCGCGTTAGCCAGTTTCTTTTTTCGTTTACTGTACGAACGTGTCCAACAGCGCCAACAGCATCCTCGATTGTTTCAGCGTGTTCCACAAGCATTCGCAGAGCATGTGGTTCAGGTTGATTATCTGCATCATAAACACAGAAATATTCACCATCGGAAATGCTAAGACCGTAGTTTAATACACGTGATTTTCCTTTCGGTTCACCAGCCGGAACACGAATGTGCCGAATGTGAGCATAAGCTTTGTCAAAGTCATCACCAATTTCAGGTGTTTCGTCTTGCGAGTTATCGTTTAATAAATAAACGGTTAGTTTTCCTGGATATTCAATCTTTGCCATTGCTTCTAATGTATCTTTAATTACGACACCTTCGTTATGAGCGGGTATTAAAATGTCGACGCTCGGATAATGTTCCAGTGTACGATCTTTTCGTTTACTATTTCGGTGAACTAAGCCTGCGATTGTTAAGAACGAGTAGTAAACGAGTAAGCCCGAGAATAGAAAAGCTGTAAAGATTAATACATATTTAATGGAGAATGTAATGCTAATCCAAAAGACAAGTACACAAAACAAAATAAATAGTAGGAGCATAACGAGTGTCATCATAATGCAGTCGGTCCTTTTGTTGCAATGTGTTCTCGCGTCATTTTAATGTCTTGAATTGCTTGATTGGCAAGCCATTGCTCCATTTTTGGCTGTAGACGGTTCATGACGATATCTGCACCGGCATCATTTGTATTTTGTAATAAGATGACTAACGTATTGCTGTCATACTCGGCAGCGAGGTCAAAGTCAGTTCGTACGGTTTCAACTAATAGGGAAGCGACACGATCCATAACACTTTCTTTCGTATACTTACTAAAGGAAGTGAAATCAAAATAAATAATAATGCCTGTTTCATTACGACGATTCATTGCAGTCGTTATTAATGCTTGTCGTCTTTCAAATTCTTGTCTTGTTAATAGTTTCGATTCTCCAATGTATTGTTCCAACTCTTTCACGCGTGCAATTAAATTTCTATTTTCGTGAATGACCTTTTTTAATAAGTGGGTTGATATATAAACAATGAAGAAGTTAGCTGCCATCAGGAAGTGGGTAATAATATATTCCCATTGGTCTGATGTACTCCATAAGTGAAGCCATGCTTCATAAAATAAATAGAACACGGAAATAATCGTTCCGAGTATGAAGAAAACAAATGCTGTTTTATCAGCTAAGAATAGGAATAGTACATTTGCAATTACATATATAATTGTAAAAATGAGCGCATGCTCATATTTCGTTACATGTACAGTAGTAAAATAAAATACAATTTGTAAAATCCACATAGATAGGATTTTGTAGAACTTATCTTTCACAAATCTTTCCTCCTTAAAGGTAATTCATACAAGGACACTTGTAGTATGTGCAATTATTAAGAATTAGACTATAAATCCTTTTAAATAGAACAAGAATGAGTAGTATCCTTTTAATACAAGAAAAAATAAACAGACTTACTAATTATTGTATCATAATGTCTATACATCTAGATATGGAGTGTGTGTATATTATATAAAAAATCCCCCTCTTTAAAAGAGGAGGATTTACATGGAAATTTATAGGAACATCATACCTGCAACTGCTGCATTTAAGAAGTTCGCTAATGTACCAGCGATAACTGCTTTAATCCCTAATTCTGCAATTTGTTTACGGCGAGTAGGAGCTAACGTTCCTGTTACACCTAATTGAATTGCGATAGAAGAGAAGTTTGCGAAACCACAGATTGCGAATGTTAAAATTAAGTTTGTTTTTGCAGAGAACTCTGCCATGTGTGGTCCTAAGTTTGCGTATGCAACGAATTCGTTGATTGCAAGTTTTTGACCGATAAAGCTAGCTGCTTGTATAGCTTCACCTGGAGAAACCCCGATTAAGATTGCAAATGGTGATAATAAGTAACCGAAGATTAAATCAAGGCTAAGTTTAATATCGAACCAAGAACCAACCCATCCTAATAATCCATTTAATAAAGCGATTAATGCGATGAAAGCCATTAACATTGCTGCTACGTTAATAACAAGTTGAATACCTTCAGATGCACCGCGTGCAGCTGCGTCAATAACGTTTGCATCTTCACGTTCTGTAGAAAGTTCAACGTTATTATCTACCTGTTCTGTCTCTGGCATGATTAGTTTTGCGATTAATAAACTTGATGGAGCTGCCATAATTGCTGCTGCTAATAAGTGTTCTAACGGAATTCCCATTGCTGCATAACCGACAAGAACGGAGCCGGCAACAGCTGTCATACCGCTTACCATAATAGTGAAGAATTCACTATTTGTTAAGCGTGCTAAGTAAGGTTTGATTAAGATTGGAGCTTCAGTTTGTCCTAAAAATACAGTTGTTACTGAGTTTAAACTTTCTGCTTTAGAAGTTCCAAGAAGTTTACTTAATGCACCACCAACGATACTAACAAATTTCTGCATAATACCGAAATAATATAAGATTGCAACTAATGAACTAATAAATACGATTGGAAGTAGTGCTTGAATAACGAAGATAAATCCCCAAGGTCCTTTTGCGTTGACTAAATCCCCAGCAACGAACTTAATTCCCTCGTAAGAAAAATTAATTAACCCTTGAACACCGTCAGCAGCGTATTTTAGACCTGCTTTACCAGCATCCCATCGTAGTACGATAAATGAAAATGACATTTGTAATGCTAGCGCGATTAAAATTGTGCGCCAATTAATAGCTTTGCGGTTGGAAGATAGTAAGAAAGCAATTGCTAATACTCCAATCACGCCGCCAATTCCCCATAAAAGATTCATGCAGTGTAGCTCCTTCCTCATAGTAAAAAAAGTGTATAAACCAGTTGTCTATACTTTTGCGAATATAACATCTTAAGTAACTTATCATAATGGACATCGGAGGTCAAACGTCTAACGAAAAGTTTAAATAAAAAGAAAATTCTTCAAAAAAACACATATAAAATGAATCATCATGAAATAGGTTACGTTTTTTATAAAAATATATACATTATGATAACGTTATGGATTGTTTTTGCAGAATATGGTGTATGAAATGGAAAAATAGATGCATTATTTTTTTATAGAGAGAAGATACGGAAAGGGAGTACTGAGGTGAATGCATAATAAAAAGCCTTCTAGTAATCTAGAAGGCTTTGAAACTATTAATTAAGGTGCTTTCGTGTATCCTAAGAAATGGCTCTTCCAATAAGAGTTACTTAACGAAGCGATTGCTACACCTTTATCTCCAGCTTGGATAAAGGATCCGCCTCCAAGGTAAATACCCATATGAGAAGGACCTGATTTATAAGTATTTTGGAAGTAAATTAAGTCACCTGGTTGTGGATTTGAAGTTTTTTGTAGGCTGCTCCAATATCCTGCAACACTTTGACGACTAATGTTATGACCAAATTTCTTAAATACGTGGTAGATGTAACCACTGCAGTCAACACCAGTAGCAGAAGTACCGCCCCAAACGTATGGTACGCCTTGCATTGATTTTGCGTATGCAAGTACGGAAGAACTGTCACCGCTATTATTGCCTGTATTATTGTTGTTATTATTTTGGTTATTATTTTGGTTGTCGTTAGGCTTATTATCTACTGCGCCACCAACTGGTGTTTTAGATAGGAAACGTGTTCCGATGTAACCAGTTTGACCGTTGTAGTTAATTTTGCTCCATCCAGAGTTTTCAGAGATTACTTGAACCTTCTGTCCTTGTGGAAGTGCGCCTATGATTCTATAATTTGTACCTTCGCCGCTACGTACGTTTAATGCAGAAGCATTGATGTAGTAGTCACCAATTGCACCTTGATTAGGTTGTTCAGGTTGTTTTGGTTGCTCAGGAGTAGTAGTGCCACCTTTAACGAATTTCATGAATTCGCTACTAACGTAGCCTGTTTTTCCTTGATAGTTAACTTTAAACCAGCTACCTTCAGAGCCAATTACGTTTAATGTCGTACCATTTAATACGCCACCAATTACGCTATGGTAAGTAGCAGGGCCTGTGCGAACGCGTAGAGATGTTGCGTTAACAACGTAAGTACCACCAGTTTGAACGGTTACATTATTATTTTGGTCTTGTTTGTTATCTTGGTTGTTTCCTTGTGCAACGTTATCGTTAGAACCGCCTTTTGTTACGTAGTCTTTGCTTACGTAAGCAGTTTGTCCCGCATAGTTGATTTTGAACCAATCTTGCACTTCGCCAACAACTTGAACTACTTGTCCTTTTGTAACAGAACCTACAGTTGTATGAGAAGTACTAGGACCTGTACGAACACGAAGAGAAGATACATTTACTGTATAGTTTCCACTTGCTGGTTTTATAGATTCTTGGTTGTTATTATTCGTATTGTTGTTTGAAGAACCTGCATTAGAAGAAACACCAGATACGAATTCGCCACTTACGTAGCCAACTTGTCCATTATGGTTGATTTTCACCCAACCATTTTCTTGACCAATCACGTTTAATGTTTGTCCTTCATATACACGTCCTGAAACAGAACTAGAAGTGTTAGGAGCTGTGCGCACACGCAATACATCAGCAGTAACTTTATTGTTTCCACCTGTTGTACTTACATTGGAACTGTTTGCACCATTTTTTGATACAAATTCACCGCTAACAAAGCCAGTTTGTCCATTATGGTTAATTTTGAACCAACCATTTTCTTCGCCAATCACATTTAAAGATTGACCGTTATAAACGCGTGAGATGATGTCGTGAGAAGTACTTGATCCTGCACGAACATGTAATACGCTAGCGTTTACCTTATAAGATGAGCTGTTTGATGCAGAAGCTTGGACAGTTTGTGTAGCAGCTTTTTGTGTATTTTGTTCAGGGGCAGCTTGAACGCTATCAAGTGTAGGTGCTGCTCCTCCTGCTACAGACACTGCCGCAAGACCGGCAAGGTATTTTTTCATAATTTGTCGATTCCTTTCTGTCTGTAATGTAGTGAAGAAATATTTACCAACTGTTAAAAATTCTAAAGAGCATGTCGATTACTGTCAAGACTTATGCGGGAATCTGAATATGACAAAAAGATTACAAGAAAAAATCAAGGCATGAATTTCACACCTTGATTTCCATTTAAATACATATATTGAATGCAGACAGGATAGAAATTATTCGGATTTAAGAAGATGACATGTTGGATTGAAACAAGCTTTGAGAAAAGGATTTTTGTAACATTTTTGTGATAGGCCCAACTTGACCATCTTGAATCGCTGTTCCATCCAGATGTGTCATCGGTAAAATTTCAATTGTAGTTCCTGTAAAAAAGCATTCATCTGCTTGATAAACGTCACGAACACTGAAAAGTTCTTCTTGTACAGGAATGCGAAGGGTTTTTGCTAAAGAAAGGACATATTGACGAATAATGCCGTTTAAAATAAGGTGATTGGCTGGATGCGTGTACAGAGTGCCATTTTTGATTAGAAAGAAATTAGAACAGCTCCCCTCCGTTACAATACCATTTCGTACAAATAGTGCTTCTTTACAGCCTTTGCGCTCAGCTTTCGTAGCAGCTAGTACATTTGGTAATAAATTTAATGATTTAATATCGCAGCGGAGCCAGCGAGTATCTGGTTCTGATATGGCACGTACACCATATTCAATCCATAAAGCTGGTCTTTCCTTTTTGGTAATATAGGCATAGATTGTCGGAGGAGCGTCATATGAGAATGCATGGGTACGAGCTTGTACACCGCGAGATACTTGCAAATAAATGGTTCCATCTTCGTGGAAATTATTACTTTCAATGAGCTTGTAAAGTAATATGATGAGTTCTGCTTTTGAGAAAGGGAGAGATAATTCTATTTCTTCCATGGAGCGATATAATCTTGTTATGTGTGGATCTAATAAATGAAAGTTCCCTTTATATAGGCGCATAACCTCATAGACACCATCTCCAAACTGCAAGCCTCTTTCTTCAAGTTCTATGTACGTTTTTTGCTTTGTTGTATCAATAACTGCATCATTCCAAAGTACAAATCTTTCATATGCCAATTGTCGTCCCATCCTTTCGTAAGTACATAAGTAACATGAAACTTTCATTCGGAATAAAAATCACTATAGTCATTTTTATGTGAGTAATTCTTTACATATGACGTATATGTATTGGTAAATCGCAAAGAAAATAGTGGTAATTTATAGCATTTTGTATATATAAATTCGAAAATAAGAAATAAGAATCCTGCTTGTAAATAAAAAAAAGCAACATTCTTATGGAATGCTGCACAAGGAGGGTAGCTATCTTTCATAGGGACATCGTCTTATTGAATGTTTTGTTTATGGAAACAAAACATGTTGAAAGACAATTATAAGAAAGTAGAAACAAACGATTCACACATTTCTGTAAGGGATCTTATTGAAGATGAGAGATAAGAAATATGTAGAACCTCGTTTACATATTTTATTATAGAGATGTTTCATTAATCCTATGTGAATATTTGGTAAAGGTTATGTAATTTTAAAGTTAATGAATATAAGGGAGAGGAGGGAGGAAAATAAAAAAAGAGGCTGAGATTACTCAGCGCTCTTCTTTTCTTCTTTTATAGCTGTTTTTACTTCACCAGTTTTGATCTTGTTACTGTCAGAGAAGCGAAGTAAGTCACCTTCAATGATCTTGTCAGACATATGCAATTCATTTTGGGCACGATCAATTAGCGGTTGAGATTCTTCTTTCGGTAATTGTACAACTTCACCCGTGTTACGGTCGTAGAATGTACTGTTCGTGTACATGTACTTATCTGTAACGAAGCTACCGTCACGAAGAACAACGAAACCTTTATTATCTGGTGAGAATACATCATGACCGAATTGGATTTGATTCGTAGAATCTACACCAAGTAAGTTTAGAATTGTTGGTTTAATGTCAATTTCACCAGTTGGTTTTGAAATTGTTTTACCTTCTTTTTGACCTGGAACGTGAATAAACATCGGTGTTTTTTGTAAGTTCATATGGTCAAATGCAGTAATTTCTTCTTTTCCTAAGAACTGTGCCATTGCACGGTTATGGTTTTCAGAAATACCGTAGTGGTCACCGTAGAATACGATAACAGAGTTGTCGTAAATGCCTTCTGCTTTTAGACGCTCAATAAAGTGTTTCATCGCTTCGTCTAAATAACGAGCAGTTACCATGTAACGGTCAAATACGCCATCACCAGAATTGTATTCATCGATTAATTTCGTACTGTCATCATAAGTGAATGGGTAATGATTCGTTAAAGTAAGGAAG
The DNA here is from genome assembly GCF_009739945.1 of Bacillus luti. Classification (NCBI taxonomy): domain Bacteria; kingdom Bacillati; phylum Bacillota; class Bacilli; order Caryophanales; family Bacillaceae; genus Bacillus; species Bacillus luti. The sequence continues at coordinate 194,203 of NZ_CP040336.1, forward strand.
CGAGTATAGAATGGTTGCTTCACTTCTTTTAACATATCGATAGATTGATCGAAGTATTCGATATCTTTTAATCCCCAGTTTAATTTTGTTTCTGGCGTAATCTTGTAATCAAGCTCGTTGTAGTAACGATCATAACCAAGTGCTGGATACATAATGTTACGGTTCCAGAACGTTGCGTTGTTTGCGTGGAATACCGACGTGTGGTACCCTTGCTGACGTAAAATTTCTGGAGTTGCTGTGTATTCATTGTTACCGTGTGTGAAGAATACAGCACCACGGTCTAGTGGGTACATTGAAGTATCTACTAAGAACTCAGCATCAGATGTTTTCCCTTGACCAGTTTGATGGAAGAAGTTATCGAAGTAATAACTTTCTTTCGTAAATTGGTTTAAGAATGGTGTAACTTCTTGTCCGTTAACTGTTGCGCCAATTAAGAATGTTTGTAATGACTCAAGAGAGACAACAATTACGTTTTTCCCTTTTGCAGTACCGAACATATTTGGATCTGGTTTACTTTGTGTTGTTTTCACATAGTTTTCTGTTTCTTGTAATTTACTACCGTCAGCAAATGCTTTTTGTGAACTAGATTTCGCTTGTAAGCCAAGGTCGTATGCTTGGTGTACATATAATCCTAAGTTTTTAACAAGCATAACGCGGTCGAATGAACGTGTTAATAGTTCTGGACGCTCAGCTTCTGCAAATCCTAGGTTTACGAAGAAAATAGCAATTGTTGATACGAAGTATAGGGAACGCATCGGACGTGCTACACGCTCTGTCGGTGCAAAGTTTTTCTTCTTTTTCAATAGAACGAAGAATACAAGAATATCCGCAAATGCAAGGATAATTTTGTAGTTAAATAACTCTTTCACACTAGAACCTAAGCTTCCAAAGTTAGATGTTTGTCCTAGTACTGGTAAAGTAACGAAGTCATTGTAGAATCCGTAGAACATTACGTTACCAACAAGAATGAACGTTAAGACAAAATTAATTCCAAGTGCTATATAGTTACGTTTTTTTCCTTTTGCAAATAATGCAAGGCCCACAAACAGTAATGATGCTGCTAATGGACTAATGAATAAAATGAATTCTTGCATGAAAGATTCAAGTTTTAAATCAAAGCTTGTGCGTGTAATAATGTAGGTTTTCAGCCAGACGGCCAAAGCTACGAATAAAGTGAAGCGCACATTTTGAAATTGTGATTTCAAGGTTTCTTTCATTCATTTCCACCCTTTCTCTATCAGGCTTGGTCGATTTTGGAGCGAAAAATGTTAAAATAAAAAACACATAGTTTTCTTGGCCATAATTAGAGGTTCTATATTCACCCATATACGACTATAACTATGCATACCCTTTTTTAGTTTCTTGTGTTGCTCATAAGCATAACGTCATTTCTGTATTATACAACAAAATTCATTTCTGAGAAACACTATAACATTTTACATTTTTTGTATGTGATTTGCTACTACCAGAGAAAACTTTAACATTCGTTTATATGCTCGTCAACTAGAAAATATAACAAAAATAGAACAGAATGTTAAGTGAAATTGAAAATTTCCATGGTTGAGAAATAAGAAATGAATATGTGTAAGTGGTTATCTAGAAACCTAGTATATGAAGGAAAGTATGTAAAAATTAACGAACACTTGTTCTTTTTATCTTTGTTTGTTACAATAAAATTTATTGGTAGATTATGTGTAATTTTGATGAACTTTTACTGATATCATATTGTAGCTTATTTTTTTAAAAAAATAAGGAGGCTTTTATATGGAACAAAAATTTTCAGTTGAAGCGTTTTGGAAGAAGGTAAAACATGTTGCAAAGCAAGCTGGGCAGTCAGTCATTTATGCAAGTTTATTATTGTTTTACGTTTTGCAAAGACGAGACGTTCCGAAACGAGTGAAAATGATTGTAATTGGAGCACTTGCTTATTTTATTGCACCGATTGATGCCATCCCAGATTTCATTGCTGGAATTGGTTATACGGATGATTTAGGGGCGTTAATGGCCGCACTATTACAAGCGTCGTTATACGTCAATGAAGATGTGAAAGATAAGGCACGAATGAAGTTGGCAGAATGGTTTGGTTCGGATATAGACACATCATTTATCGATCAGAAATTAGATCAATAGGTGAGAACTGTCATATGGTGACAGGGCGAACGTAAGCGAGGAAGTGCATTATGCCATCAGGAAGAACGCATACGAAAATAAACTTAATATCCTTGCCGGTTGTTTTGTTTATGCTTTTCTCGTATGGATTAACAGATTTTGATTTTTTATTAACTTTTGCAATTGGCTTTTTAGTGGGCACTTCATTTTTAACACCGGATTTAGATACGTACAGTAATGCGTACAATAAATGGGGATTCTTGCGTATATTTTGGTACCCGTATAAGAGAATAATGCCGCATCGCTCCTTTTTTACGCACACGATTATACTTGGTGATATAATTCGTATCGCATACATGTTAATTGTGTTTTCTCCGTTTTTATTCCTATTAAATGTAATCGTACTTGACGGGAATTTAATAGAAATTGCGAAGGAACATGAGGTTGAACTTGTAACGTTCGTAATGGGAATTGTCGTAGCGAGTACGCTCCACATTATAGCGGATAAAGTGAATACGCGCCGAAAGAAAATGATGAGAAAAAAGAAGAAACGCAGAAGATAAAAAAGACACTTGCAAATTGCAAGTGTCTTTTTTTAATCAAACGTTTGTTTAAAAAGGAAATTATGCTTTCAGCACTTTAATACCTTTCACGATATTCCAAATGAAGTAGTATAAGCTAATGATGCCGCAAATACATAAGACAATCATTGCTCCGATTCCAAGTGTTACGTCTGGTTGATCCGATCCGATACCCATAATTCCTAAAATAGCTACGCCGATGAATGTAGCGATACTTGGAATAATGTGTGTCCATAGAGCACGTTTTGCATGTGGTTTTGTTTCAGCATCGCCTACAATCCAAACGATAATAGGGAATAAGATAGGGGCAAATAGTACACTAAAGTATGATAAAGCAGCTAATATTTTGTTTCCGTTCATATATATCACCTCATGAATAATGTCTGTTGTTATACTATTATTATGCAATAGTTTTGGCAAGCTTTCTATCGATGAACATTACAGGAACATGACGATTTTGTAAGATTTCCTGGAAAAAAGATAAAATTTTCAAAAAAATCTTTTTTGCTAGAAAATAATGTGCTAAAGTATAAATGGAAGTAATTGAAAACGTTTTCCTAAACGTTTTTTATTTTTAGGCTAAAAGGTATGATGACCTGATAGTCTATTGATGAGGTTATTCTATTTAAAAGGGGATTCTTTAGGGGGAGAGAACAATGAACACATGGACACAAGTTTATGATCCGTTCGGAAACATTTGGATTTCGGCGGCAGTCGCACTTATTCCGATTATCTTTTTTTTCTTAGCTTTAGCAGTTTTCCGCATGAAGGGGTATGTGGCAGGATTTATTACGGTTGTACTTACAATTTTAGTAGCGCTGTTCGCTTATAAGATGCCGTTCACGATGGCGATGGCAGCAACCGGATATGGTTTCTTATACGGATTATGGCCAATCGCTTGGATCATCATTATGTCGGTATTTTTATATAAAATTTCTGTGAAAACAGGTCAATTCGATGTGATTCGTGCATCTGTATTATCTATTACAAATGATCACCGTTTACTCGTTATTTTAATTGGATTTTCATTTGGAGCATTTTTAGAAGGAGCAGCAGGATTTGGGGCACCGGTAGCGATCACGGCGGCGCTTCTTGCAGGTCTTGGTTTAAATCCTCTATATGCAGCTGGTCTTTGTTTAATCGCAAATACTGCACCAGTAGCGTTTGGCGCAATGGGAATCCCAATTACAGTTGCCGGACAAGTAACGGGTATTGATCCACATAAGATCGGACAAATGGCTGGACATCAGTTACCGTTCTTATCATTATTTGTTCCGTTCTTTATCGTATTTTTAATGGATGGATTTAAAGGGGTAAAGCAAACGTGGCCTGCGCTGTTTGTAGCGGGTAGTTCATTTGCAATTACGCAGTTTATTACAGCGACATTCTTAGGACCAGAACTTCCGGATATTACATCGGCGCTTGTAAGTTTAGTAAGTTTGGCGCTGTTCTTAAAAGTATGGCAACCGAAAGAAATCTATCAATCAGGGCAAGCGAATAGTGAAGTAGCTGCAACAACGACAGCGGCATCGATGCCGAAATTAACGTTAGGAAAAGTCGTAAAGGCATGGTCTCCATTTATCGTATTAACAGTTATGGTAATTATTTGGAGTCAAAGTTTCTTTAAGGCGTTATTCGCTCCAGGTGGCACTTTAGAAAGTCTTGTATTTAAGTTTGAAATTCCAGGCTTGCACAATTTAGTAATGAAAGCAGAGCCAATTGTAAATAAACCGACGCCTTATGAGGCGATTTTGAAGCTTGATGTATTATCAGCAACTGGAACAGCGATTTTAATTGCTTGCATCATTTCCATGTTTATTTTGAAAATGAGTGCAAAAGATGCAGTAGTGACATTTAAAGAAACGTTAAATGAACTGAAAATGCCAATTCTATCAATCGGATTCGTATTAGGATTTGCATTTATCGCAAACTATTCTGGCCTATCTTCTACATTAGCGTTAGCGCTAGCTGGAACTGGCGGATTATTCCCGTTCTTCTCACCATTCCTAGGGTGGATTGGCGTATTCTTAACGGGATCTGATACGTCAGCGAACGCACTGTTCTCAAACTTACAAGCAATTACAGCACAGCAAGTCGGTGTATCTGAAGTGCTTCTCGTTGCAGCAAATACAACGGGTGGTGTAACAGGGAAAATGATTTCTCCGCAATCGATTGCAATTGCTTGTGCGGCAGTTGGACTTGCTGGAAAAGAATCAGATTTATTCCGATTTACAGTGAAGCATAGTTTGTTCTTCGTCATTATTGTTGGTATTATGACGTATGTGCAGGCATATTATTTAACGTGGATGATTCCATAAACAATAAAAGAAATAAACTTTGCATTTTTCAGATTATCGTGTATGATGGGAAAGTATTGAAAATTAAATCAGTGATAAACTAGGGGTGCCTAACGTATGCGTAGGCTGAGAGAGAAGCGCGTGATCTTCTTAACCCTTTGGACCTGATCTGGCTCGTACCAGCGTAGGGAAGTTAACGGCTTTACATAATGATGTCTTTTATGAGCCAGGTCCTTATTTTTTTATGGACCTGGCTCTTTTTATTTTGGCATGCGCTGGCCATATCTCGTCCTTGTCACGAACAGGGGAGGCAACAAAGGTTATGAAACAATCTGTTTCAGCTGAGCAAATTGAATTGAAGTCGAGTTTACCAGGGAGTAAGAAAGTATATGTGGATGGACCACGCGCAGGCATGAAAGTGCCGATGCGTGAGATTGAACAAAGCGAAACGAACGGCGTCCCGAATCCTCCAGTCCGTGTGTATGATACGAGCGGTCCTTATACGGATCCGGCGTATAAAGTGGAGCTGGAAAAGGGATTGCAGGCGCCGCGTCACTCTTGGATAGTAGAGCGCGGAGACGTAGAAGCATACGAAGGGCGCGAAGTAAAACCAGAGGATGACGGTGTGAAAGTGGCTTCGAAACATACACCTGTTTTTCCGCAAATGGATCGCCAGCCGCTTAGAGCGAAGCAAGGTGCAAATGTTACGCAAATGCATTATGCGCGTAATGGCATTATTACGTCTGAGATGGAATACGTTGCGATTCGTGAGGGAGTAGACCCTGAGTTTGTTCGTAAGGAAATTGCAGAAGGCCGTGCTATTTTACCCGCGAATATTAATCATCCGGAAGCAGAACCGATGATTATCGGGCGTAATTTCCACGTGAAGGTAAATGCAAATATCGGAAACTCTGCTGTATCTTCTTCTATTGCAGAAGAAGTAGAGAAGATGACGTGGGCAACGCGCTGGGGTGCAGATACGATTATGGATTTATCTACAGGTAAAAACATTCATACGACGCGTGAGTGGATTATTCGTAATGCGCCTGTACCAGTTGGAACTGTACCGATTTATCAAGCGCTTGAAAAGGTAAATGGAATTGCAGAAGATTTAACGTGGGAAGTGTATCGTGATACGTTAATTGAGCAAGCGGAGCAAGGCGTGGATTACTTTACGATTCATGCTGGTGTATTACTTCGTTACATTCCAATTACTGCAAAGCGTACGACAGGTATCGTTTCGCGTGGTGGTTCGATTATGGCGCAGTGGTGTTTATTCCACCATAAAGAAAACTTCCTATATACTCATTTTGAAGAGATTTGTGAAATTATGAAGCAGTACGATGTTTCGTTCTCTCTTGGAGATGGATTACGTCCAGGATCGATTGCAGATGCAAATGACGAAGCACAATTCTCTGAGCTTGAAACACTTGGTGAATTAACGAAAATTGCTTGGAAACATGATGTGCAAGTGATGATTGAAGGACCTGGACATGTACCAATGCATTTAATTAAAGAGAATATGGAAAAAGAACTTGATATTTGTCAGGGCGCGCCATTCTATACACTTGGACCGTTAACGACAGATATTGCACCAGGTTATGACCATATTACATCGGCAATTGGAGCTGCAATGATTGGTTGGTTCGGAACTGCAATGCTTTGTTATGTAACACCGAAAGAACATTTAGGATTGCCAAATAAAGATGATGTTCGAACGGGGGTTATTACGTACAAAATTGCAGCACATGCGGCTGATCTTGCGAAAGGGCACAAAACGGCTCATCAGCGTGATGATGCACTTTCGAAAGCACGCTTTGAATTCCGTTGGCGCGATCAATTTAATTTATCTTTAGATCCTGAACGCGCGATGGAATATCACGATGAAACGTTGCCGGCAGAAGGAGCGAAAACAGCTCATTTCTGTTCGATGTGTGGACCGAAGTTCTGTAGTATGAGAATTTCACATGATATTCGTGAATATGCGAAAGAAAATGATTTAGAAACGACAGAAGCAATTGAAAAAGGGATGAAAGAGAAGGCGAAAGAATTTAAAGAAACTGGTAGTCATTTATACCAATAACACGTTACACCTCTTTACTTGATTGATCACACTGTAGTACCTAACTTAAATATAGAAGAAGCCCGCTTTGCTAAGACGGTAGCAAAGCGGGCTTCTGTCGTTTATAAGGCGAAGAAGAGGTGTACCCAGTAGTATAAGAGGAATAATATGACGATTGTTGTGAGAGGAATAACGATAAGAGATACACTTAAATAGTCTTTCCATTTTACTTTAATTTTGTTTTGTTTCAGGATATACATCCAAATGAGGGAAGCTAGTGTACCGATTGGTAGTAATAGTGAACCGATGTCACTACCAATAATGTTTGCGAGGTAGATAGTTTTTAATGTGACTGGGTCTAGTCCCATTTCTGTTAATGTGATTGTACCAATCATAAGTGCAGGATGGTTATTGAAGACGTTAGAGAGGAGGGAGACGAGTCCGCCCATTGCAAAGCTAGCATAAAGTAGATGTTGACTTACAACTGGTTCAAGCCAATTTACAAGCGCCGCTGTTAATCCTGCGTTGTGAAGCCCGTAAATAATGACGTACATAGAGAATGCGAAAATTAAAATGTGCCACGGTGTCTTTTTCAAAATATCGACAGGGTTTGTTCGTAAGTAGTACCATCTCCAGATGAGAAGAACGAGTGAACCGAGTACAGCAACAATTTCGATTGGAATCGATAAGAAGGATGCAACGAATAGAAGACAGCGCATAAGGAAGACGAAGCCTAATACTTTTAGCATGAATTTTGTACGTTTTTGTTTCGTATCAACAGAATTTTTTCCTTTTAATGGATGGAAATTTTTCGTGAAGAATATTTCTTCGATATCATATGAAGAAACAGGTAATCTTTTTGGTAGTTTTTTCTTTAAAACTGTGTACATGAGCCATGACATAAACAATAGTCCTAGTGTTGCAGGTACAAACATCATAGCCGTATGCATGTAAAGAGTCATATGAACGATATTTAATGCGATTAAGTTTACGATATTACTGACACCAATTGGTGCACTAGATGCAGTAGCGATTAAAGCACCACTTAATAAATAAGGAATTTGTTGATGGGGTTTTAATTGAAGATTTTTTAGAAGGAGAATTAAAATTGGCGTTGTAATTAAAATACTACCGTCGTTATTGAATAAGAGAGTCATAAGAAAACAAAGTAATTGAATGTACCAGTATAATCGGTGGCCGGAGCCTTTTGCTAAATTTGCAAGTTTCGCTGCGGACCAGTGGAAGAAGCCGAAGCTTTCTAGTATAACCGCCATAACGATGGTCGCTAATATTGTTATGGAGGCACCGCCAATTTTACTTATAATGTCTATGACGTCTGGTCTTGATACAAGTCCAGTAATCAGGATAATACCAGCACCAATTGCTGCTGGCCACGCCTCATTTAAACCACGAGGTCGCCAAAAGATAACAATCATCGTGAAGAAGAATACAATAATAGTAATCCATATTTCAGTACTCATATTTTGCCTACCTTTCTATTTTTCCTTGAACGAATGTAGCTTGTCTCAAGGTTGTATTGATAGTATATTCGGCAAAAAATAAGAAGAACTAGACGTATAATGGAATGAAGTGAATATGTGTTTTTTAAGCTATAGGACAAGTATCATTAATAGTGAAATAACTATCGTGAGAGGAGTCTATAAATTTGGTGGACAGTCGGATAGTAAGCGGATTTTATATCGGCGTAACTCAAAATATATGAGCGATTTACCGATAAAACATGACAAGAGGAGTCTATCCCAAAAATACCTCTTGGAACAGACTCCCCCGCTATATTATTTTCCCTTTAAAAAAGTTCGATCCTTCAAGAATAAATTCCAGAAGAAAATGAATCCTGGGAGTAAAATTGCAATCCCAATTGCGTAAAGAATAAGCAGTGCATAAAATGTTTCAGGTGTCGTAAAGCTTGTAAATACAGTTACGTCTGGATAAATGATGTACGGTAAATGGGCGATGCCGTAAGCGTAGCTTGCAAATCCATATTGAGCAACGACAGCCAAAACGGCGATGCGAGGAAATCCAAGTGTGTCGTACTTCTTGTTTGTCCACCAAAGTGAAGAGTACCCGATAACGAATAAAACGATAGAAACGGTAAACCATTGGAATTGCTTGATTAACCCTTCCATGAGCCAGTGTGTTTCGGGATCCATTACAACGAGGGCGATAATAGCTGTAACGAGCGTTGCAGGACCAAGTATGATAGCATTTCTTCTATAAATTTTATATGCATCTTCTGAACCTTGTTCTCTCGAAAAATCAGCAAGAAAGAGAGAAGATAGAAATAGTTCCGAAGTTAGTCCGAAGAGCATATAACAATAAATAACAGGACTAGAAAGAAGTTTTCCATATAGGAGTACTTCTTTTCCTTCAGACATTGTAATATAAGCACCTTCTGTAACGGGTAGAACGGTAATTAATAGAGCTGGAATTAAAAGCCCTGTAATACCTGAAATAATACGAAGAAGGTGTTGGTATTTTGGCAGTGAATAAGCAAATACCATAAATGTACTACGAATTGCAACGAGTACTAGAATTAGCATAACTGGTACGAACATAACGGTTGCAAGGGTAAAGGCAGCCTTTGGAAAGAAACCGAGAAAAGCGACAACGACAAAGACGAGAAATGTATTGGTTACTTCCCAAGTTGGTGATAAGTATCGATTCGCAAGTTTAGCAGCAATCGTCGGATGTTTCGCGTATACCATGCCCCAAAAACCAGCTCCGAAATCAATGGATCCTAATATACTATAAACAAAAATCAGAGCCCACAAGATGATGATTGCAATACTTTCCTCATGCACGAGAATCGCCTCCTTGGTTATGCAAGTCATTCTTTAACGGATGTCTCTTAAAGAATGTCCGTAGTACAAAGACTGTTAAAATACCGAGTCCAATATATAAAATGATGAATAGAACAAATAAAGGACCGATGAAATCAGCGCGTGTAGAAGCGTCCATCGTACGTTGCATACCATAAATGGTCCATGGCTGACGACCGCTACAGCTGAAAACCCATCCGAACTCAATACCGAGCATCATAACTGGTCCACATGCGGCAGCTGCCCAAAGAAGCCATTTCGGTAACTCCGCTCCTTTTTTTCGGTAAACAAAGTACCAATATAAGAGAGCAATCGCCGCAACTGCGAAGGTAAAAGCAGCTGTGCCGACCATTAAGTTGAACAGTGTATGTGTGTAAAATGGTGGCCACGTTTCTTGTGGGAATTCATTGAGCCCTTTTACGACGGTACTAGGATCGAGCCCTACTAATAAGCTGAGCATGTTCGGAATTTCGAGTGCATAGTTTAGTTCAAGTGTATTCGGATCAACAACCCCACCAATTGATAACGGAGCGTGTGATGTCGTTTCGAATAAAGCTTCAGCAGATGCCAGCTTTTCTGGTGAGTGTTTATGTAGGGCAATCGCAGATTCATGTCCCGAAATCCACATCGTAGCACCTGTGATGAATGTAACAACAAGTCCTAACAGTAGCCCCTTTTTATGATAAGCAATCTCACGTTCACTCAAATTCTTCTTTAATAATTTAAATCCAGCGATAGAGGCAATGACAGCTGCCCCGGCCGCATAGGCCGTAATAACAACGTGGAATGCACTTGTGCCAAAGCTTGGATTAAAGAAAGCTTTCCACGGATCAACGTTAAAAACTGATCCATCTGGCCCCATTGAAAAGCCTGCGGGTGTATTCATCCATGTATTTGCTGATGTAATCAGCACGGCAGATGCCGTGGCACCAAGCATTACGAAAAAGAGCGATATTAATCTCATAAACGGAGGTAGTTTATCAGCTGCGTATACGTAAATAGACATGAATAAAGCCTCTAAAAAGAAGGCGAAAATCTCAATTTGAAAGGGAACAGAAATAACTTGCCCAACAATTTTGGCGAAACCAGGCCATAGAAGTGAGATTTGCACACCAACAATTGTTCCGGTTGGAATTGCTACACCAAGAAGGATTGCAAATGCCTTTGTCCATCTTTTCGCCATAATGGCATAGTCGGAATCTTTCTTCCAGTGATAGAGTATTTCACTTATGAAAATCATCAATGAAAGCCCGACACCAAGTGTTGCAAAGATAATGTGGAATGCTAATGAAGAACCAAAAAACGCTCTTGCTAATGTTACGGTATCCATATGTAAACTCCTCTTCTTTTTTTACCATTATTTTCTGATTGAATTGGAAGATTTATTCAAAAAAACTACCAAAAATATATATGTATTTAAAAAGTGAATATGGTAATATAATGTTTGAATATTTCAAATAAAAAGAAATGAATATTTGATAATATTTTGTTTGTTTTTTGTTTAGGAATCTTTTATAATCTTTTATGCGAACATAAGTTCTGCTTTCGGGATGAAGAAGTTTATGTGAAATGGAGAGGGTGTTTTATGTATCCTGAAGTCATTAAAAAGATGGCATTTTCAAAAGAGCATAGAGATTTATTATTAAAGCTGTACAATAAAGAAATTACGCGTCGTGAATATGATCGACTTGTGGAATCGCTATATAGACCTTCGAAAGAGGCTTGCGAGGGATAAAGTGCGGGAGACAATCTAATAGATTGTCTTTTTTAAATTGACGTATGTTCTGTTAAAATTAAGGTTAGCCTTATTAGGGAGGTGAAAAGATTGCGGAAACGTATATATATAGGGATTGGAGTTATGCTCTTAATCGCTTTAGGTGGAATTGTATTTTGGTCAGCATTACAAGGAAACCGTACAGAATATTTTATTTTAAGACATATGGTCAATGAAAATGGGACGCTTGCTACATATCGTTTAGCAGATACAAAGGCTGGAACGGGGGAAGCAAAAGGCCGTGAAGCTTTATCAGAATCAGCAGGACTATGGCTACAATATACACTTGATAAAGACGATCAAGCGTTATTTGATGAACAAGTAAAGGTGATTCAAAATAACTTTTTACATAAGGATCGCATCGTTGTATGGAAAATCTCTGAAAAGGGAGAAATGCAGTCAGCTACAAATGCACTTATAGATGACCTTCGTATTATAGAACAATTATATCGAGCTTATGAAATGTATAAGGAAGAGCGTTATAAAAATCTTGCAGATCAATTGAGTGATGCTGTACTTCGTTATAATAAAAAAGGTAATACATACGTTGATTATTATGATGCAGATACAGGTAAACAAAATAATTTTGTCACAACATCCTACATAAACCCGCACGCATTTTCTTACATGAAAAAGTACGGGAAAGTTTCTGCTCAGCAGTATCAAGAAGTAATTCAGTTTTTAGCTGATTATCCGAGAAATGGATGGGCGTTCCCAAAAGAGTATAAAGAAGATGGTACATTTACATACGATAAAGAAGTAAACCTTATTGACCAATCATACAATGCTTACCATCGTAGTTTAGGTGGTCTTTCATCAGATGCATATTTGGAATTTATAAAGAAGAAGTTCCAGGAAGATGGAAAGTTATACGGTCGATATAATTTAGAAACGGGAAAACAAACAGTAAATTATGAATCACCGGCTGCTTACGGACTAACAATTTTATACGTACTACACACAGGGGATACAAATTTCGCGAAGGAATTATATGAGCGAATGACTACATTCCGAAATGATAATGTGTTTAGTAGATATTACGGTGGATACGTCACGGGTGAAAATAATAATACGCATATTTTTGATAATGTTTTGCCGCTTTTAGCGGAAATAGAATTAGAGAAGAGTAAGAAATAGAAGGTGCCATCCTTTTGAGGGGCACCTTCTATTTGCGTCTTAATTCGTTGATAAATCAATATTTCTTGTCGAAACGTCGATATAATTTCATGTCCTAATGTTAGAGAAGTAGTCAATCACGAATTCACGAAATTGCTGAGCAGTTTTCGATAAGTAGCGTTTCTTCGACCAACTTAAGCCGATAGTTCGCTCGCAATTTGGTTCAATAATGCGTAACTTATTTAATGCTAAAGTAGAGTTTTTTAATAAAGTTAAACTTGGGACAAAAGCGATACCGAGGCCTTGCTTAATAAGGTCGCTAATCACGGTTGGTTCATCTACTTCAAAAGCGATATGTGGAGTGAAGCCAGCTTCTTTACAAAATTCATCTGTTAAGTGCCGAAATCCATAACCAGTGTTCATACTAATAAACGGTTCGTCTTTTACTTCATGCAGATAGATACTTTCACGTCCTGATAAACGATGACCTGAAGGGACGACTAAGAAAATTTCTTCTGTAATAAGTGGTTCCCAAATAATCTCCTCGCCTTCAATTGGCACAGAAGAAATGCAAAAGTCAATTTCTATATTATCTAGTTGTCGTTTCATAGAAGGAGTGGATGCAAGAAACTGTTGGAATCGAACGTTAGGATGTTCTAATAAAAAAGAACCGAGTAGTTCTGGTAATATTCTTGGAATAGAAACGGCTAGCGTAATAGAGCTTTGTTGTAAGTCAGCTAAATCTTTAATTTCTCGTTCGCCTTCACTTAATTCATGAAAGATGCGCTCTACTCGTTTTAAAAATACTTTTCCGAAAGAGTTTAATGTAATCTGTCGACCTTGGCGATCAAATAACGGGACGCCTAAGTCTTTTTCTAGTCTAGCAATTGTTTTGCTGAGTGAAGGTTGCGCGATGTGCAATTCTTCAGCTGCTTTTGTCATATGTTCTAGTCGTGCAACTGTTTGAAAGTATTTTAGTTGAAGAAGTTCCATTTTGACTCTCCTTTCTATAGACCAAAAGGAATGAATTGATAATTAAAGATGTATTATACAGTATGAAAATGGACGTGTATAGTAAATCTGTTAAACCATTGTAATGGTGTGAAATTAGGAGAAGGAGTATGTTTTATGAAAGGGATTCAACTTATATTTAAAGATTGGAAAGCGATGTGGCACCATAAACATGGGCGTATCGCTTTAATTTTTTTGTTAATCGTTCCTTTAATTTATTCAGGATTCTTTTTAGCTGGATATTGGGATCCATACGGACGATTAGATAAATTACCTGTTGCAGTTGTGAACTTAGATAAGGGTGCTGTGATGGATGAAAAAACAATTCATGCAGGAGACGATTTTGTTAAAAATTTAAAAGAGAATAAGGAACTGGCTTTTCATTTCGTATCAGAAAAAAATGCAGATGAAGGGTTAAAAGAAGATAAATATTATATGGTTGTTACGATTCCAGAGAATTTCTCTAAAAAGGTAAGTACACTTATGGATGAGAAACCAGAACCAGCACAATTGCAGTACAAAGTAAATCCAGGTAAAAACTTTGTAGCAGCTCAAATTGGAACGACAGCTGTTGAAAATATGAAAACAAAAATCTCAAATAGTATTACGAAATCTTATACAGAAGGTGTCTTTTCAAAGTTTCAAGATTTGGCACAAGGGTTGAGTGATGCAAGTAACGGTGCTGGGAAATTACATGAAGGAACGACGGATGCAAGAAATGGGGCGAATCAGCTTGCAGATGGTATTCATCGTTTAAGTGATGGGACGTCGAAAGTAAAAGAGGGAAGTGACAAGCTTGCGTCTAGCCAATCTGCTTTAACCGGGGGAGCAAATGAGTTAAGTCAAGGAGCGACATCACTTCATAGTGGTATGGAGTTACTAGCACAAGGTGAAAAAACGTTACAATCAGGGGTTAGTGAATTAAGTGCTGGTACAAATGAATGGGTGAACGGCAGTGAGAAACTTGCTGAAGGGCAAGTGAAAGCGGATGGTGCAGCTAATAGTATAAAACAACAATTAGAAGAGTACGTGAAAAGCCATCCAGAAGTGCAGCAAGATCCTGCTTTTCAAAAGATTATCGCTACTTCTAATGGATTAGCTCAAGCAACAAACACTTTAAATAATAGTCAGAAACAATTGACACAAGGTGCGCAGAAGCTTGCAGATGGTCAGCATAAGGTTGAAGAAGGTATGAATACATTCGGAGTTAAGTTAAATGAAGCTACTGATGGAACGAAAAAGATAGCAGATGGTGCTACAAATTTAGCTAGTGGATTTACGAAATGGGGAACTGGATTTACATCCTTGCAAGAAGGTATAAATCACCTTGCGAGTGGTGGAACAGAGCTGAATCATGGTGCTGATCAGTTAACGAACGGACTTGTTAAACTTGACGATGGTGCGAAAGAACTTTCTACGAAATTAGGAGAGGGCGCAGAGAAGATAGCAGATGTTCGCAATGATGATGCACGCAATACGATGTTCTCAGAGCCGGTTCAATTAGTGAAGTCGACAGTTTCTGACGTGCCTAATTACGGTTCAGGTATTGCACCATATTTCTTATCACTTGCATTTTATGTTGGCGGAATTATGGCATCGAATATTTTACCACTTGGCCGTAGACAAAATATGAAAGTAAGCGGAACGGTACATTTTATTAATAAATTAGGATTAGTATATTTAATTGGACTTATTCAAGCATTACTTGTGGATGTGGTTGTGCTAGGAGTTATGAAATTAGAAGTTGCAAGTGTGCCACTCTTTGTTTTATCAAGTATCGTTATTTCCTTTACATTCATGACGTTTATTCTTATGTTAGTAACGGTGTTTGGTCTTGTTGGAAAATTTTTAGCGGTAACGCTTCTTGTCCTGCAATTAGCGACGAGCGGGGGTACTTTCCCAGGAGAATTAAATATAGCTATTCTTAGCAAAATTGGACAATTTCTCCCAATGTCCCATTCTCTTAGAGGGCTACAAGATGTGATTTCTTTAGGAGATTGGTCGCAATTACAAATGCAAATTTTAATATTGTTATGCTATCTCGTTGTTGCTGGTGGAATTGCTTGGATTACGAGCCATATACAACATAGGGAAACGAATGCAGAACAAGTTTCTTAAAAGGAAAGAAGCTATCCGTTTTTTTCGGATAGCTTCTTTTTTATTTGCGTTCCATTACCGCAAAGTAATTATTTTCATTATCCGCAAAGTTGAACGCTCTACCAGTAGGTAAATCTACAACTTGTCCAACTGTTACGTTTTTCTCAGAAAGATCTTTATACAGCTGATCTAAGTTGTTAGAGAAGAACATAAGCGAAGGTGTGTTAAGATTTAGTTCAGGTTGCATTTTTGCAATTAACGCTTTATCGTGAAGGACGATGCTTGTTCCAGCTTCTTTTGCTGGCGCAATTTCAATCCAGCGAAATCCTTTTCCGTTATTTTCTTCTGCGATGATTTGGAATCCTACTTTTTCTGTCCAAAATTGTACGGTTTCATCTTGGTTATTTACATATAGCATAATTTGTCCAATTTGATTAATCATAGATGTCTCCTGCTTTCTTTTCTTATATGTGTATAATTATATCAAATATATGGTTTGAATAGTTTTTCGTGATTTTTTCGAAGTGCAATCTTTGCCCATTTCATACTTGTCGTAGGCGAAGGACCTGCAATCCATATATGAAATGGCAGTGTACTGCAAATGACCATTGTTGAAATAGATATAACAGCTGTTAAGACAAAGAGTAATAGACTATATAGTATAGTATTTTCTTGCAATGTGAATAAGGAAAGAAATTGTGTGCATAGTTGTAAGAAGAAAAAATGTGCTAAATAAGCGCCATACGTGTAGTTCCCAATGAATCGTAACGTTTTATATAAAAAACCCCGGCGCTGTACAATTGTAATAGATAACACGTACAGTATCATAATTTCACAGACAATGTATAAAAACATAGACGGTTTTAAATAAGTAGAAACGGTTAAATGGATAGAGTTTGCTCCGTAAAAACTAAATAACTCATAATTGATAAATAAAAATAAGATGAAAAATAATATTGTGATCAGCGGGATATGTTTCATAACAAATGTACGCCAAGTTTTTAGTGCTACAGCAGCGATTCCTCCCATGACGAAATAGAACGAATAGAAGAAGAAGGACCGATCTGTATAATGTAAAATGGTTGAGCTAGTTAATTTCTCTCCATTAAAAATGTAGTGCGAAGAATACCACATTAAGAGGAAATATAGACAAGCAAAGATAGTCATATATTTATATATGTCTTTTTTATTTTCTGTTCGTTTTTGAAACCAATAAAATAGTGTGCAAAGTAAAGGGAACAATAAGTGAATTTGGAACATCATAATAACGTACCAAAGATGAGGTGCGGCTGTTCCGAGTAATAAACTTTTTATTCCGCTTTGTAGTGTAATCATATCGTTTGTTGTTAATAAGTAAAGAATAGACCAAAAGAAATAAGGTATGAGTAAGTGTGTGGCTTTTTCAGAAATATATTCTTTGTATACTAATTGCTTTGTATAGTGACGAATTAAATGAAATCCAACGATAAATATGAATGCAGGTGCCGAAAATTTTGCGAGATTAAATAACATACCCATAATGAGGGATTGTTCAAGTAAGACATTACCTTGATTCATTGTATATAATAAGGAACTTTGCAAAACGACAGCAAGAAATGCAATGCTTTGCAAAACTTTAAACTCTGGTGCGCTTTGTGTCATTAGGTCCATCTCCTTTTCCATACATGATTATAGTACGGAGTAAGGATGAGAGGTGTGGAATATTTGTGAAGATTTTAACAAATTTGTGGCGATAGTAATTGATATCAACAAATAACGCAAAAAAGAAGATGCTCGAAACGAGCATCTTCTTTCTATCTATTAAGCAAATTTATTTTTGATCCAGTTCTTACCTTCTACAAGGCGAGCTGTCATTACGGCACAAGCGTTATCTGCTGTTACGTTTAACATCGTTGCAGGAGGATCGATGATAGTACTAATTGCTGCGATAATTGGCAATGCTTCTGGCGGGAAGCCGTATAGAGAAACGATTAACATTTCACCAATCATACCGCCGCCTGGAATAGCGCCCATTACTGTTCCTACTAATAGAGAAACAACAAGTGCGATTGCTAATGTTTTTGGTCCTTCAAATTCCATGTTGAAAATACCGAATAAGAAAGCAATCTTTAATACGCCGCCTAAAACAGATCCATCTTTATGAAGTGTAGATCCAAGAAGGACAACTGTTTCACGAACGTCAGACGAGATACCCATTTTCTTCGTTGCTTCTAAGTTCGCCGGAATACTTGCGGCACTACTACAAGTTGCAAGTGATGTAACTGTAGGAGAGACCATGTTCTTCCAAAATATTTGAACACCTTGTTTGCGACCTGCAAGGTATGCATAGAATGTGAAGAATACAAAGAAGTAAATAAGTGAAGCTGGATAGTATACCATTGCAGCTCGGAAGTACGTTCCAAGAAGTTGTGGCCCGAATTCACCAACTAATGCTGCGAAGTAAGCAGCAAGTCCGATTGGAGCGTAGTACATAATGAAAGATACGACTTTCATTGAAATCTCTGCACCAGCTTGGAGGAATGTAGCGAATGGTTTTCCTTTTTCACCAACTGCTGAAGTTGCAATCCCCATTAATATAGAGAAGAAAATAAGTGCTAACATATTTTCACGAGATAGTAACTTTGAGAAGTCAGATACTGTTAGAATGCCAACGATTTGATCAGCAACGCTAACAGCTTTTTCAGCTTTATCAGGTTGTGTTAATTCTAATACAACACCTTGTGCTGGCGGGAATACTTTCACGATGATAATCATAAAAATAGCAGCTAAAATACTTGTAAATAAGAAAGTCCCAGCCATACTAGACATAATTTTACCGAAACGTTTTAATCCATCCATATTAGCAATAGATGACGCGATGCTAAAGAACACTAAAGGTACAACAATCGTAAACATTAAGTTTAAGAAAATGTCACCAAGCGGCTTTAAAGCAACTGCATCGGCACCCATGAAATAACCAATGAAACCACCAATTAGGATAGAAGATAATAAAATAAGTGGAAAGCGATATGCCTTCATAAATATACCCTCCTATCAATTATAAAAAAAATCATACTGAATCATTATAGCGAGTTAGGGTCCTCTTTACTAGGAAAATACCGATAGATGGAATAGCGTGAAAACCGAGAAATTTTTGTTTTTAAGCTCGGCATACAGTTAGAAATCTAGACATATATATTTGTAACCTAGTGGTGGCAAGGGCTGCACCATAATTTAGGTTTTGAAAAAGGGGGTGAAGCGGGATGAATATTTTACTTTGCTGTGCAGCGGGAATGTCTTCCAGTTTGATTGTTACAAAAATGGAGAAAGCAGCACAGGCAAGAGGGGTAGAGGTAAAGATTTGGGCTGTATCAGGTTCTGAAGTGAATAGCCACATCGACCAAGCAGATGTACTTTTACTTGGACCGCAAGTACGTTATTTATTACCGAAAATGAAAGAATTATGTAAAGAGAAAGGAATACCCGTTGATGTCATTCAATCTGTCCATTACGGGCTTTGTAATGGAGAAGCTATCTTACAAGCAGCTTTGTCGATGAAATCATGAGGAGAGTGGGATAGATGATACAGTTTTTAGAGAAATATGTAATGCCAGTAGCAGGAAGGATTGCAGAGCAGAGGCATTTACAAGCGATTCGTGACGGAATTATTTTAACGATGCCATTCTTAATTATTGGATCTTTTTTTCTTATTATTAGTGCTTTACCAATACCAGGGTATAATGATTTTATGGCAGGTTTGTTTGGAGAGAACTGGCAGAAAGCTTTAGGGTACCCAGTAGGGGCAACTTTTAATATAATGTCTTTAATAGCTGTTTTTGGAATCGCTTACAGACTTGGTGAGTATTATAAAGTGGATGCTTTAGCATCTGGAGCATTGTCGCTTGTGACATTTTTGCTTGCAACGCCATTTCAAGTTGCATATATCATACCAAGCACGAAGGAAAGTGTGATTGTAGACGGAGCAATTCCAGCGGCGTTAATGGGGAGTCAAGGACTGTTTGTGGCAATGATTATTGCAATTATATCTACTGAAATTTATCGATTTATTGTACAAAAAAAGATAATTATAAAAATGCCAGAGACAGTTCCACCAGCAGTAACGCGTTCATTCGCTGCGCTTATTCCAGGTTTTATTGTTGTGACGGTTGTTTGGATCATTCGATTGATTTTTGAACAAACGACTTTTGGTAGTATTCATAATGTTGTAGGAAAGCTTTTGCAAGAACCACTTAGTGTACTAGGGGCTAGCCTTGGGGGGGCAGTAATCGCAGTTATTATTGTCCATGTACTTTGGGCGTGCGGAATTCATGGCGCTGCAATTGTTGGTGGTGTAATGAGCCCGGTTTGGTTGTCGTTAATGGATCAAAACCGAATTGCTTTTCAGGCTGGTCAAGACGTACCGAATACGATTACCGCACAATTTTTTGATTTATGGATTTATATGGGTGGTTCTGGCGCAACATTAGCTTTAGTTGTAGGAATGTTATTGTTTGCGCGAAGTCAGCAGTTAAAAAGTATCGGCCGCTTGTCGATTGCACCTGGTATTTTTAATATTAATGAAATGGTGACTTTCGGTATGCCGATTGTTATGAATCCACTGTTACTTATTCCATTTATATTAGTTCCAGTTGTGTTAACAATTGTTTCTTACTTTGCGATGGAATGGGGATTAGTTGCCCGTCCGAGCGGAGCTGCTGTTCCTTGGACTACACCGATTCTTTTTAGTGGATATTTAGGATCAGGCGGAAAAATTTCAGGTGTTATTTTGCAGCTCGTTAACTTTGCACTAGCATTCTTCATTTATTTACCATTCTTAAAAATATGGGATAAACAAAAAGTGGCGGAAGAAAAGGGGGAGTAAAGAACTAAAATGGATATCATAGAGACGAAAGCTTTTCATTTAATTTTGCATGGGGGAAATGCAAGAAGTTGTTCAATGGAAGCAATTGATTGCGCAAAGCGTGGAAACTTCGAGGAAGCTGAGGCGAAGTTGCAAGAAGCTTTACATGAATTGCAAGAGGCGCACCGTGTACAAACAGAGCTTATACAGAAGGAAGCTGGTGGTGAAAAGACAGAAGTTACTCTTCTGATGGTGCACGCGCAAGATCATTTAATGAATGCAATTACGGTAAAGGAATTAGCGAGTGAGTTTGTAGAATTATATAGGAAGATGTCAGCAGCTGAATGAACCTTGCGTATGCAAGGTTTTTTTATGTTTTGAAAAGATGCTGTTATGACGAAACGAAGACCACTTACGCAAGATTACATTTATTATTATTTACTTCATTATATGGTTTGTGATGACACTATATTGGAAACGAAAAATAGAAACATTAAATCATCAATTAAAATGAAAGAATTATGTATGTGTGCGTACCATCAGTGGAGCTTTCGTTCCACTAATGGTAGTTACAATCCTCCTTTTTACGGATGAGTAAGAGCAATAATTAATCGACAGTAACAATTTCTCCTACACCACGAATTAATCTTTTTATATGCATCCGCTCTGGTTTTAATATATTTACGATATAATCAATTGCTATTTGCGGTTCAACGGTTGTACCGCACGTATAGCAATCAATTGCTGCAAAATTTTTCTCCGGATAAGTGTGAATAGAAAGGTGACTTTCTGATAGCAATACTAATACTGTAACGCCATATGGCTGGAATTTCTTTGTGCTTACGTTTAAAACATTTGCACCAGAGTAATCAGCAGCAGAAACTAAATGATGCTCTAAAAAATGAATATCATTTAATAGAGTAAAATCTACGCCCCATAAATCTACTATTATATGCTGGCCAAACGTAGAATAGTCCATATGCTTGTACCCCCCTTAGTTAAAATATCATTTCTTGTTGATAGCAATGATGTAGGGTAAGGTCCGATTCTAAATTTAAAACGGCATTGTTACGGTGATCTAAATGTTCTTCTTTAAATTGGAATAAAGGAGCAAGAAGAGAAGGTAATGTTCGAGGAGTTGGTACTACGTATAATTGTTCAATTTGATTGAGTACATGTGAGGAGTTAGCAGCAATATGAAATCCCCAGTCAGTTCCGAAAGAAGGAACAATGATATGATAACTTTTTACAGTTAATCCGGCATTTTCAATTGTATGACCGATACTCCAATATACAAGAGGTGCATCAGCAGGTGAATTAGATTGGCAGACGAAAGCACCATCTTCTGTTAAGAATGTAGCTATACGAGCAAAAAGTTCGCTTGTATATAAAGTACTTAAAACTGCTGTTGCTGGATCAGGAAAATCAATAATAATTACATCGTATAAGGAGGAGGGAGAATTTAGAAATTCTTTCGCATCACATACGTGCACATTCACGCGCTCATCAAAAAATGCGTTTTTGTTTAAAGATACGATTTCTGGTACATTACGAGCTAGATTAATCATCGCCTCGTCTAAATCAACAAGGTCTACATGTAGCACAGTTTCATATTTCAAAACTTCTCGTAAGGCAAGACCATCGCCGCCACCTAATATGAGAACACGTTTTGGATCAATGACTTTAGACATGATTGGATGCACAAGTGCTTCATGATAAATTTGCTCATCAACGGAACTAAATTGTAGTTGGTTGTCCAAATATAAACGAACATCGCTTACTTGTAGCAAATTAATATTTTGATAATTGCTTTTTTCTTCAAATAAACTTGTATGCTCACCAGCTTGTATTTCTTTTAGGGAAATTTCATCCCATATATCTAAGTTATGTGAATTTGTTTCTATTGTAGGCTCTAATGGTGTTTGCTTATCCTGTTTGTCTTGTTTATCGTGTTTGTCCTGTTTGTCTTGTTTATCGTGTTTGTCCTGTTTGTCTTGTTTGTCCTGTTTGTCTTGTTTATCGTGTTTGTCTTGTTTGTCTTGTTTGTCTTGTTTGTCTTGTTTGTCTTGTTTGTCTTGTTTGTCTTGTTTGTCTGGTTTATCGTGTTTGTCCTGTTTGTCCTGTTTGTCTTGTTTATCGTGTTTGTCCTGTTTATCGTGTTTGTCCTGTTTGTCCTGTTTGTCTTGTTTATCGTGTTTGTCCTGTTTGTCCTGTTTGTCCTGTTTGTCCTGTTTGTCTGGTTTATCGTGTTTGTCCTGTTTGTCCTGTTTGTCCTGTTTGTCTTGTTTATCGTGTTTGTCCTGTTTATCGTGTTTGTCTTGTTTATCGTGTTTGTCTTGTTTATCGTGTTTGTCTTGTTTATCGTGTTTGTCTTGTTTATCGTGTTTGTCTTGTTTATCGTGTTTGTCCTGTTTGTCCTGTTTATCGTGTTTATCGTGTTTGTCCTGTTTGTCTTGTTTGTCTTGTTTGTCTTGTTTGTCTTGTTTGTCTTGTTTGTCTTGTTTGTCTTGTTTGTCTTGTTTGTCTTGTTTGTCCTGTTTGTCCTGCTTGTCCTGTTTGTCCTGTTTGTCCTGTTTGTCTTGCTTGTCCTGTTTGTCTTGTTTGTCTTGCTTGTCCTGTTTGTCTTGTTTGTCCTGTTTGTCTTGTTTGTCCTGTTTGTCTTGTTTGCCCTGCTTGTCTTGTTTGCCCTGCTTGTCCTGTTTGTCTTGCTTGTCCTGTTCGTCTAGTTCATGCGAGTCTGCATTTAATTCAGAATCCTCTTCCTGTTTATAACTTTTATTTTGAAACTGTATTCTATAAATCTTCATTCTATTCTTTTTTCTATGCTTTGGCATGGGAATCCCCTTTCAAAATACTTTATTTTAGTCTATTCTATGTAATTTAATAGAGTTTGACTGGACAATAGTTAGACGAGTATCTTGAATAGGTATTTGTTTTTGATTTGATTCGAAATATTATATTTTTCGTTATTATATTTTCATGTTTTAAAAAAAATTAGTGTTTTTTTGTTTTAAATACAACTAGACAACTAAACACTAATCTATTTTCATACAGTTATGTGTTAAAAGCGTGTTGTTTTATAACACACTGTGTGTTTTTTGAGGGACACACTAATTGAAAGCGTTAACACACAAAGAAAAAGCTCAAAAAAGTGTTGATTTTAGCGGTTTTGAAAAGTTGGCACGCTACTTGCATTAATAAATAGCGTAAAGAAAAATAAATAACATAAATTTTTTATACTACACAAGGGGGATTTTCAAATGAATATTTTATTATGTTGCTCAGCAGGGATGTCTACAAGTTTACTAGTTACAAAAATGGAAGCGGCTGCAAAAGCTCGCGGTCTAGAAGGAAAGATTTGGGCTGTATCTGGGGATGCAGTAAAAAACAATATCGATCAAGCAGATGTATTATTACTAGGACCACAAGTTCGTTACATGCTTTCTTCAATGAAAACGCTTGCTGATGAGAAAAACATTGGAATCGATGTTATTAATCCAATGCACTACGGCATGATGAATGGAGAAGCAGTTTTAGATCACGCATTAACACTTAAAAAATAATTAGGGGGGAAGCGAAATGCAAAAGTTTATTGCATTTATGGAGAAGTATTTAGTTCCAGTCGCAGGTAGAATTGGGTCGCAGCGTCACTTAGTTGCGATCCGTGATGGATTTATCGCAGTTATGCCTCTTATCTTAGTTGGATCATTTGCAATACTTGTTAATAACTTACCAGTGGATGCATTCCAAAAACTTATGAAAGGTGCATTCGGGGACGTTTGGAAAGATATCGGCGGTGGTATGTGGGCAGGTTCCTTCGCTATACTGGCCCTCATAGTCGCAGTAGGGATAAGTTATAATTTAGCGAAATCTTACGGCGTTGACGCGTTGTCAGCAGCAATTATTACATTCGGTGCCTTAATTATTATTTCTCCGACAACGCCAAAAGAAGGCGGTATTGATTTAGCATGGACAGGATCACAAGGTTTATTCGTTTCTATCATTGTAGCTCTTCTTGTAACAGAGGTATTTAGGTTCTTTGTTCAAAGGGATATTACAATTAAAATGCCAGATGGTGTTCCACCAGCAGTAATGAAATCATTCGCAGCTTTAGTTCCAGCATTCGTTATTTTAATCGTAACAGCAAGTATTCAATTAGCAGTGAAATTAGCAGGAACAAGTATTCATAAAATCGTATTTGAAACAATTCAAGTACCATTACAAGGTTTAGCAGGTACATTACCAAGTGCAATTATTGTAGCGTTACTTATTCACGTATTATGGTTCTTCGGATTACATGGTCCTAATATCGTTGGTGGTATTATTGACCCAATTTATTTACCAGCATTAGAAAAAAATATTAAATTATTTAACGATGGTATGTCTGCATATGACGTACCGCATATTTTCACAAAACCTTTCTTTGATGTATATGTATATATCGGTGGATCAGGTGCAACATTAGCATTCCTAGTAGCGGTAATGCTTGTTGCAAAAAGTGCACAGCTTCGTGGTGTAGGCCGTGTATCTATCGGTCCTGGTTTCTTTAACATTAACGAACCAGTTATTTTCGGTACACCAATTGTATTAAACCCAGCGTTAATCATTCCATTCGTACTTACACCAGTTGTATTAGTAATTACTTCTTATACAGCAATTTCTTTAGGATGGGTGCCAAAAACAGTTGCTTTAGTTCCATGGACAATGCCACCAATCTTTAGTGGTTATCTTGTAGCAGGCGGAAGCATCGCTGGTGCAGCATTACAAGTAGTAAACTTTGCGATTGCAGTAGTAATTTACTATCCATTCGTATTAATGTGTGACCGTACGTATGTACAAGCGTCAAAAGATGCTGCAAAAGGAAGCGACAATTCAGTATCACTTTAAAAAGTATTGTTCTGACGAGTTTTTATAGCTCGTCAGAACAATTACCTTTATATCATGTTCAAAAAGATGAAATACATCTATAAGAACACCAAACTATCATTAATAAATTAATATTTAATAGAAATGTTCAAACTGAAGGGGTATTTAAATCGGTTGAACCATAATAGAGAGGGCGGTAATTATGATGACTACAGCAGAACAAATTCCATTCCAATTAATTTTAAATAGTGGTAATGCACGAAGCTTTGCAATGGAGGCACTTCAATTTGCCAAACAGGGGAAAATGGCAGAGGCTGATGAAGCGATGGTAAAGGCGAAAGAAGCGATTAATGAAGCGCATCATTTCCAAACAGAGCTCATACAATCAGAAGCAAGAGGAGAAAAAACAGAGATTAGTGTTCTTTTAATTCACGCACAAGATCATTTAATGAATGCGATTACAGTAAAAGAATTAGCAACAGAATTTATTGACCTTTATAAAAAGTTAGAAGCGAAAGGGGAATAAAGCATGACTGGAATTAAAATTGCTACAATCGGCGGTGGATCTAGTTATACACCAGAATTAATTGAAGGATTTATTAAACGTTATGATGAGCTTCCTGTTCGTGAAATTTGGTTAGTAGATATTGAGGCAGGAAAAGAAAAGTTAGAAATCGTTGGTAACTTAGCGAAACGTATGGTGAAAAAATCGGGTTTACCAATCGAGGTACATTTAACACTTGATCGCCGCGAGGCATTAAAGGATGCTGACTTCGTAACAACGCAACTTCGCGTAGGTTTATTAGAAGCACGTGCAAAAGATGAAGCAATCCCGTTAAAATATGATGTAATCGGTCAGGAAACGAATGGTCCCGGTGGTTTATTCAAAGCGCTGAGAACGATTCCTGTTATTTTAGATATTTGTAAGGATATGGAGGAGCTTTGTCCGAATGCATGGTTAATTAACTTTGCGAACCCAGCAGGTATGGTAACAGAAGCTGTTCTTCGTTATACAAATATTCAAAGAGTAGTCGGTCTATGTAACGTTCCAATCGGAATTCGCATGGGTCTTGCAAGATTACTGGAAGTAGATGCAAGTCGTGTCCACGTTGATTTTGCAGGTTTAAATCACATGGTATACGGACTAGACGTGTATTTAGATGGCGTAAGTGTAATGGATCGTGTGTTAGAGCTTGTAACAGATCCGGAAAAGCAAATTACGATGGAAAATATTGCAGCGCTTAACTGGGAGCCAGACTTTATTCGAGGCCTTCGTGCAATTCCATGTCCATACCACCGTTACTATTACAAAACACGTGAAATGTTAGAAGAAGAGAAAGAAGCTTCAATTGAAAAAGGTACACGCGCAGAAGTAGTAAAACAATTAGAAGATGATTTATTCGAATTATATAAAGACCCGAACTTAGATATTAAACCACCACAATTAGAAAAACGTGGAGGCGCTTATTATAGTGACGCAGCATGTAGTTTAATTACTTCTATTTACAATAATAAAGGTGATATCCAGCCTGTTAATACACGAAACAACGGAACAATTGCAAGCTTACCACATGATTCTGCTGTTGAAGTGAACTGTATTATTACGAAAGAAGGTCCAAAACCAATTGCGGTCGGAGATCTTCCAGTACCAGTTCGCGGTTTAGTACAACAAATTAAATCATTTGAGCGCACAACAATTGAAGCTGCTGTTACAGGTGATTATCATAAGGCGCTGCTTGCTATGACAATTAATCCACTTGTACCATCAGATAAAGTTGCAAAACAAATTTTAGATGAAATGTTGGAAGCACATAAAGAATATCTTCCACAATTCTTCAAAAAGGTAGAGAAGTAAAAAGCGGCGCTATTTAGCCCGCTTTTTTTCTTATATTAGTAGGAGGGATTCAAGTGATTCAATTAATCGTAAATGCAGATGATTTCGGGCTTACAGAAGGTACAAATTACGGCATTATTGATGGACATATAAATGGAATTGTAAATTCAACGACAATGATGATGAATATGCCAGGGACGGAGCATGCGGTACACTTAGCGAAAGAGTATAAAACGCTGGGAGTAGGAGTACACCTCGTATTAACGGCAGGAGAACCACTTTTAAAGAATGTACCATCACTTGTAGGGACAGATGGATTGTTTCATAAACAAGGTGTCGTAAGGGAAGGAAATATAGATCCAGAAGAAGTTGAGAGAGAATGGACTGCCCAAATTGAGAAGTTTTTATCTTACGGATTAATACCAACTCATTTAGATAGTCATCATCATGTGCATGGTTTACCAATCTTACACGATGTTCTTGAGAGATTAGCGGCTAAATATAATGTTCCGATTCGTCGTTGTGAGGAAGAGAGAGCAGTGCGCCCGTTTTCTGATGTGTTTTACAGTGATTTTTATGCGGATGGTGTGACGGAAGACTATTTTGAGAAGTTAGGAGCACGCGTACAAGACGGTCAATCGGTAGAAATTATGGTTCATCCAGCTTATATTGATCCAGAGCTTGTGAAACGTTCTTCTTACGTAATGGATCGAGTGAAGGAATTGCGTATTTTAACAGAGAGTAAGTTACCAGAAGGAATAGAGCTTGTGAAGTTTTAATCGAAAAACGACGGCTACATAATGCCGTCGTTTTTTTGTACTTACACAATGGATAAAATATATCCGCCGAAGGCCCCAATTATAACGATAAACCAAGGTGGTGTTTTCCAAAAAGCTAGTAAGCAAAATAGAAGGGAAGCAAAGACAAAATCTACAGAATTCATAATTGTACTCGTCCAAATCGGATCGTAAAACGCTGCTAGTAAAATACCGACAACGGCTGCATTGACTCCAAGTAGTGCGCCTTGTATGTAAGATATTTTTCTCACACTGTCCCAAAATGGTAAAACACCGATGACAAGCAAAAAGGCAGGAAGAAAGATAGCGATTGTTGCGAGTATGGCCCCGGGTGTCCCGTTTAACACAGCTCCTATATAAGAAGCGAATGTAAATAGTGGGCCTGGTACCGCTTGTGTTAATCCGTATCCAGCTAGGAACTGTTCTTTCGTCATCATTCCATTTTGTACAAACTCACCTTCAAGAAGGGGTAGCACGACGTGTCCGCCTCCAAATACAAGTGCGCCAGAGCGATAGAAACTATCAAATAAAGCGATGTAATACGAGAACGGTCTTAATATTGGTAGCAGTAGTAATAGTCCGAAGAATAAGAAGAGACAAGAAACTGCTATCATTTTTGAAATAGGTACTTTTATATGTTGAGATTGGTTAATTGTTTGGTTGCGATATAAAAACCAGCCGATAAAGCCAGATACTATAATGAGAATGACTTGTGTCCAGCTACTTGGCCATAGTAAGGCGATTGCGGCAGTTACAATCGCAATCGTCGCACGATTTCGGTCTGGCGTTAAGTTTTGCGCCATTCCCCATATTGCATGAGCGACAATAGCGACTGCAACAAGTTTTAGTCCATGAATCCAGCCAGCACTTCCAAAATCGAACTGATTAAGGAATGAGGCGAAGAAAACTAAAACAAGCACAGACGGTAAAGTGAATCCAATCCATGAAATAATAGCTCCTAATAACCCACCTCTTAATAAACCAACTCCCATGCCGACTTGGCTACTGGCAGGTCCAGGAAGGAATTGACATAGTGCGACTAAATCACCATAGCTCTTTTCATCCATCCATTTTCGTTTTTGTACGTATTCGTGATGGAAATAACCAAGATGGGCGACAGGACCACCGAATGAAGTAAGTCCCAATTTAAATGAGACGAGAAAAATCTCTAATAATGTGTGAAAAGTGTATTTGTTGTTTTTCAAAGGAACCCCCTATAATGTTTTTTCTATGTGCATTATACAAGAGGTAGTAAAGTAAAAGGAACGATTCTAATGTAAAGATTGTGTGAATCTTTTCTTCGTAATTAAAATTGAAAAAGTCATAAATGATTATGTATAAACCATAAAGTAGTAGAAGTAGTGCTGGGAAATTTATATAAGGAGAATGCCTTATGACAACACACTTTTTTGCGAGGTTAACAGGGAAGAGAGAAGTACCTCCTGTAAATACAGAAGCTTTTGGGGTTGCGGAGTTTATTTTTAGTGATGATTTAACGAAATTGCATTACAGAGTCATACTAAAAAATATAGAGAAGGTCACATCGTGTCAAATTCATTTAGGAAAGTCCGCTCAAATAGGTCCTATTGTTTTATATTTGTACGGTCCGCTAGAACAGGGGATTAGTTTGAATGAGGGGAGTATTACCGGTGTAATGAATGCGGAGGATTTCGAAGGGCCTTTACAGGGGAAATCATTTGTTCACTTTCTTCAAGAAATCATTCAAGCAAATGTATATGTAAATGTTCATACGAAATCACATAAAAGAGGAGAAATAAGAGGACGGATTAGAAAAGTAAAGAAGTAAATGAAAAGGCTGTTCCAAATGGGAACAGCCTTTTCGAATTAGATAGGATGATGCTTATTGACGGTAAATTCATATATTTTGAAAATCACCTAGTTTAACTTTTCACAGGCTGATTTTTTATGAAGAAGTCCATGATATAAAATACTTCGTCATCGGGTATTTGTATTTCAAATGTATTTTCTATTGGTTGTAGTGCTTTTTTCACTTTCATATACATCCAGTACTCATCTTGTCGTCGTTTTTCTTTGTCAGGATGAGGGAGGAGACTTTCCCCTTTTTGAAGACGGTCAACCATACAGCTCATATGAAGAATTACACCCATTAAGCTATCTGGGGTTAGCTGTAAGGAAATTAATTCTTGAATTGTATTTAATGCGTAACGAATTGTTTTAATGAGTAATGCCCCGTCGTTACGTTGCATTTGTTGTTCAAGAATGTCAGCCATTTTTGCATATGTTTCTTCATACGTAATCAATTCTTGAATTGGCTGAATGGCTGTGTAGTTTACAATGTCTTGGAAATGATATGTTAAGCACGGTACTTGCACATCGAAATTCGTGACAATACAAATGATATTACGCTCTTTTTTTATGTTCTCAATCATTTTCGTTAAATCTTTTTCATGGACGATACTAATCGGAATAATTTCAATCAAGTCTTTATCAAATCGTAAATAGTTCTCTAACATCTTTTGAATCGCTAAAGCACTTCCTTCCCCAGTTAAACAAGCTGTTAAAATAACAGATTTCATTGGAGAGAGTGGCTTTTTCTTTTCTTCTTGTACGTTTAAGTAAAACGGTGTTAAATTTTTTACTGTTTCGTATAGTGCATCTAATGAATACCCGAGCTGAGCTTTCCGTGCCGCTTCTAATACGTGTGGTGTGCTTGTCATAGAAAGAATACGTACAGGAATTTTGAACTCAGTTTCTAATATGTCACCGATATAAGCGAGTGATCCCATATCTACGAGTAGGAGCAGCCCATTTACATTTTGCAGTGTTTTCATATACACTTTGACACGCTCTAAGAAATCTTTCGGTGATTCATGTAACGGCATATCGATACCGGTTACGTCCTCAATGCCGAGAAGTTCGTTTGCAACGTTTGCCATTTCTGTTGCGATGCCATTACCGTGTGCTAATATTAATACTTTTACTTCTGTTTGTGAGGCAGGAATTGGATCAACAACGAAGAACATTGTTAAGAAACCTGCTTCATCAATAGGCATTGTTATTTGTAATTCTTCCTCCAGTAGCTGGATACATTGCATAGCTACGGAAAAAGCTTCTTTATACTTCGTACGAATTTGATTTAATTGTGGGTGATGAATTTGTTTCCCGCCTTGCAAACGTTGTAGAGTTGTCTGTACATGTAAGCTTAAAGCGAGAAATACTTTTTCATCAAACGTCTTAGATAAATGTTTTTCAGCGAGTTCCGCAATTTTTTCACATACGGAAACGATATTACGATCCACAATTTTAAAAACATTTTCATGACTGGTTTTTTTGGACATTTGGTTAAAATATTGTACGAAAAAGCTTTGGATATCATTTTCTATTAGTAGTTCTAATTCTTCCTCTTCAATACCACGTGCTTGAAGTTCTTCATATTTATAATCAATATAATCGTAAATTGAAGAACGTTTTTCATCTTCTGTTTTATGGTTACTCCAGCCTTCATCACTTGTAAACACAAATGTTTCATTCGGTATTTGGTACAGATGGCGGCTCTTTCTTTCAATAAACAGTCCTTCTTTCATATACCAAGGTAAATCTGTACTTGAAACATAGACAGAGTCACGTTTCTTTGTCACGAAATCAGAATAGGCTTTCGCGCAGGCAATTTGCACATCCGTTTTTAATTGACCGATATTATTGGGACAATTGTAAAAGACGAAAGCACGCATTGCATTTGGGCTAACATGAATTTCTTTTCTCAGGCGAATTGCTTCATTTGTGAAAAATAGTTGTAGCAAAGCAAAGCGCTCTTTGTGTGTACGCTCACGAAGTGGTGGAAGCGTGACAGTCATCGGTATACGTCTTGTAAATGTTTTTAATAAAAATGAATTTGGTTCTTCTGTCGTTGCTGTAATGATTAATACTTGTGCTTTTCGCTCGTTTTCTGTTTCTCCAAGGCGGCGGTATACCCCACGGTCAATAAAGGTGAAAAGCATTTCTTGTCCCTCTGGAGGGAGCCGATGTACTTCATCTAAGAAAAGAATTCCTTCATGTGCTTTTTCAATTAACCCTTTTTGATCACTTGCGCCCGTGTAAGCCCCTTTTTTAATCCCAAATAACTGTCCAAGTAGTAACTGTGGATTGTTCGCATAATCAGCACAGTTAAAGACGATAAAGGATGCATTTTTTGGAAGCTGTTCAACTTCAATTGCATATTCGTGCATTAAAGAAGCGAACATAGATTTTCCGACTCCTGTTTCTCCTAGCAGTAAAGTATGCATACCGTTTGGAGGATAGAGAATAGAAGCTTTCGCTTTTTCAATTGCGATTTTAAGGCTTGTATTTTCAATTGCAAATGTATCTAATGAAGTGATATCTTTTGAATGCGTTTCCAACGAAGTATTCGTTTCTATATAAAAACGAACAGGGCGCGTATTTGTTTTTAATAAACGTGTATCTTTTACAAGTTTGTTTAAGTCGCTACTTACATTGGCACGATCTAGTTGCAACAGGGTAGCGAGTTCTGATGCGGTTACACCTTCTGTATAATTTCCTTCTTGTATTGCGTTAAAAATGAGATCTATTCGTTTCATTTCTATTCACCTCGAAACTTCATCACTATTTAAAATTTTACACAAAAATGGGAAGGGTGGGAAGAGAAAAATAAAACAGCTTTAGCACATAAGCACTAAAGCTGTTACAATCTTGTGTCTTTCCAGAAATTTACTTCGAGATGAGAAGATGGATTATAGGGAAGAAGTTTGTATCCTTGTGACTGTAAATAATCAATTACTTTTGGAAGTATTTGTACAGTAACACTCGAATCGTGCATTAAAATAACTTCAACTTGTTCATCGCTCTGATTACGTACTCTTTCTAATATGGCAGAAGGATTGTCATAGCTTTTCCAGTCATATGTATCAATAGTCCAATCCCACATTTTATACTCGGCTGATACAAGTGCGTCACGGTAATTCTTTTTTAAGTACGGCATACTACCGTAGGGGACACGAACGAGATGTGTATTTAACTTTGTAATTTGCTGGACAATGTTTTGTGTTTGCTCCATTTCTGTAATTAAAGTAGAGGGATCGCCAGTATAAAGGCGTTTTACATCGTGTGACATACTATGAAGTCCGATATAATGTCCGTCTTTAATTAATCGCTGCATTGTCTTTTTGTAATGCGGTACCTTTCCTCCAATAACGAAGAAAGTTGCTTTTCCGTTCTTTTCTTTTAAAATGTTTAAAATTTGCGTAGTATATTTGTTTGGTCCGTCATCAAATGTTAAGTACGCGATTTTTTGTGTAGGAGAGGTAGTTTCAGTATTTGGATGAAGTTCAGCAGGAATAACCGTAGTTGCTTCTGCATGAGATGACGCGTACATAGTAACCGTAAAAAATAAAATGATGTATAGAAATACTCGCTTGATCATAACATTCACCCTCAGTTTGACAATCAAGATGTAAAAAAGAAAATGTAATCCATTTCTTATTATGTATATCTTTCTCCAATAGAGGCACTCTCAAACAAACTATATTTTGGAAAAATAAAATGAGGGATAAAAAAATAAAAAATAGCATCCTCTTCAAAGAAAGAGGATGCTATTTGAATATTTCATAATTGAAAAGGCTATACTACAATTAGTCTTCGCGTTTTTTCACTTTTTTATAGAAGGAAATAATTGGTTTGTAACGCTCGTGTACAAGTCCGATTAGTTCAGCAATGATTTCTGTAAAGAAGATTAAAACGAAAAGAAGAAAAATGGATAACCATAATGTTGCACTAGTGAAAATAATGGCATTTACACTAAAGAAAATACCGAATGCGTATATAATTAGTACCGTTTTACGATGAGAGAATCCCATTGCAAGCAAACGGTGATGTAAATGCGACTTATCTGGTGCTGAAATAGGCTTTTTATTTACGATACGGCGAATGATTGCAAATGTCGTATCAAATACAGGTACACCTAAAATGATAACTGGAACGATAAAACTGAATAACGTTACGCTTTTGTATAATCCAAGTAACGATATAACAGAAATACAGTATCCTAAAAATAATGCTCCTGTATCTCCCATGAAAATCTTTGCTGGATGGAAGTTGTAGAATAAAAATCCAATTGTACTTGCTAACGTAATTAGTGCTAGAGGCAAGATAATAGCTGTTCCAGTACCCCATGGGCTCGTGAAGGCCATATATGCTAGCGTTGCTAGTACGATAGATGAAATACCAGCAGATAATCCATCTAAGCCGTCAATTAAGTTGATTGCATTTGTAATACCTACAATCCAAAATACTGTAATCGGATAAGCAAGCCATCCAAGTTCAGTATCCCCGAGAATTGGAATATATAATACTTGCACTAATAATCCACTTTTTACAATCATAATGGCAACTAATAGTTGTCCACCGAATTTTACTTTCGCAGATAACTCGTACATATCATCTAAAATACCAATGATTACAATGATGATTGCACCTAACGTTATCGATAACATTCTTTGTTCATATAAGCCACCGACCACAAATCCTACAGCTACACCGATAAATATTGCTAGCCCGCCAAGACGAGGCATAATTTTTTGGTGTACTTTACGTGCGTTTGGCTTATCTGTTGCTCCTATTTTAAAAGCTAATTTAATAACTAAAGGAGTAACGACGAGTACAGTGATGAAAGATGCCAAAATGGCATAAATCACTTGTGAGTCCATTAATACCCCACCCTTTTATAGTCTAACGTAATTTTTTTAATGTATTTATCTGAAAATTATGATGTTTATTTACAGGCTCATAACATATGGTATCACAAAAAGATTAGAATTCAATCTTTTTTTCTTTTTACGGTAAATGGAAGCGGATAGAATATATGACAATTGTATACAGAATGTTGGGTCATTTGGGAAGGTTACTCGTATCAGGCTTTGGAATATGACAATTCCTATTTTTCTTAGGTGATGAATACTTTTATTTCAGTATTATAAGTGTTGCACGTAGAAATGAGTAAGTTCCGTGTTAAAATGTGGGAATTTATCCCGCTATTTGTGTGCCACCTGTAAAAACCTGATTGGTATGGCTTATTAATTAGTGGGTGATGGACAAAACTCCCACTGATTAAAGTTTCACTTTATATTGCTTCATTTAATTTTACAAAAACTTAAAAAAGAATGCAGAAAGTAATTCATATAATAAAGGGGTAAAAGAGTTTTCTCATTTTTAATGTGAGAGGGGGAAGCGCAGGGAGCACGCTATGTATTCGTATATTTTCTACTGTATATTCCTGTGCGAAAGGGAAATGAAAATTACGATAATAGGTACCGGATATGTTGGATTGATTACAGGTGTAGGATTGGCAATGTTGGGACATTCAGTTACATGTTTTGATATAAATGATGAAAAAATTGAACAGATAAAACGAGGAAACCTACCTATTTATGAAGCCGGCTTACATGAATTAATACATAACGCATGTGAGAAGGATCGTTTAACTTTTACAACAAATAAAGTAAAGGCGTTTCACGATGCAGCGTTTATATTTATTGCAGTTGGAACGCCATCTTTATTAGATGGGACAGCAGATTTAACATATATTCAAAGTGCTTGTGATGATATTGGAACACATGTGACGAACGACATTATTGTTGTTACGAAAAGTACGGTTCCTGTAGGGACGAATGATGCTATGAAAGGATGGATTGAGGAGAAGTTACGGGGGCGGCATGAATTACATATCGTATCGAATCCAGAATTTCTACGGGAAGGCTCAGGTGTTTACGATTTTTTTCAGGGGGATCGTATTGTAATTGGCGCAGATAATGAGGAAGTAGCGCAAAGAGTGGAGAGTTTGTATAGTGAATTACACTTACAAACGTATGTTACTGATATTAAAAGTGCAGAGATGATTAAATATGCGTCGAATGCTTTCTTAGCTACGAAGATTAGTTTTATTAATGAAATTTCAAATATATGTGAGAAGGTAGGCGCAAATGTATTAGATGTTGCAAAAGGAATGGGGATGGATAAGAGGATTGGTGAATCCTTTTTACATGCTGGCATCGGCTACGGAGGATCGTGTTTTCCGAAAGATACGAAAGCGCTTGTGCAACTTGCAGGTAATGTGGAACATGATTTTCGCTTGTTAAAAGCAGTTATTGAAGTGAATAATAAACAACAGTTGTTATTGATTGAAAAGGCGAAGAAAGTCATAAATATGAACAAGAAGCGGATTGCGGTTCTGGGAGCTTCATTTAAGCCGAATACGGATGATATTAGAGAAGCGTCATCTCTTATTATAATAGAAGAATTAATTAATGTAGGTGCGGATGTAGTTTTGTATGATCCAAAGGCGACTCGAAATGTAAAAAATATATTTGGGGAGACTATACAATATAGTGAATGTATAGATGAATCGATTAGAGGAGCAAGTGCGGCCTTCATCGTAACAGAATGGGAAGAGATTCGAACTTATCCGTTAGAAAAGTACGCACGACTCATGAGAAAGCCTATTTTATTTGATGGAAGAAATTGCTATACTGATGAGGATGCCAAGAAGCAATCAATTGATTATTACTCGATTGGCAGAAAGAGTATTTGTAATAGAAATGTTTCTGTTATTCGTTAAAAAGGCATGTATCCATGTATATTCTTATATGTCATAATAGAAGTTGTAACTAGCGAAAGAAAAGAGGCAATAAAATGACTGAACGTTTAAAAGTAATGACAATTTTCGGGACACGTCCAGAAGCAATTAAAATGGCACCTCTTGTATTAGAGTTGCAAAAACACCCAGAAAAAATTGAATCGATTGTGACTGTAACAGCACAACATCGTCAAATGTTAGATCAAGTATTAAATATCTTTGGAATTACGCCAGATTTCGATTTAAATATTATGAAAGATCGTCAAACTTTAATTGATATTACAACGCGCGGTTTAGAAGGTTTGGATAAAGTGATGAAAGAAGCGAAGCCGGATATTGTACTTGTACATGGTGATACAACGACAACATTTATTGCAAGCTTAGCTGCTTTTTATAATCAAATTCCAGTAGGTCATGTGGAAGCAGGACTTCGTACATGGGATAAATACTCTCCATATCCAGAAGAGATGAATCGTCAATTAACAGGTGTAATGGCGGATCTTCATTTCTCACCGACAGCAAAATCAGCAACGAACTTACAGAAAGAAAATAAAGATGAGTCACGCATTTTCATAACAGGAAATACAGCAATTGACGCATTAAAAACGACTGTAAAAGAAACATATAGTCATTCTGTACTAGAGAAGCTTGGAAATGATCGTCTTGTACTTATGACAGCTCACCGTCGTGAAAACTTAGGTGAGCCAATGCGTAATATGTTCCGTGCAATTAAGCGTCTTGTTGATAAGCATGAAGATGTACAAGTTGTGTATCCTGTTCATATGAACCCTGTTGTTCGTGAAACAGCGAATGATATTTTAGGCGAACATAACCGCATTCATTTAATTGAGCCGTTAGACGTAATTGATTTCCATAACGTTGCAGCTCGTTCATACTTAATGTTAACTGATTCTGGCGGTGTACAAGAAGAAGCACCATCACTTGGTGTGCCAGTTCTTGTTCTTCGTGATACAACGGAGCGTCCAGAAGGAATTGAAGCGGGTACATTGAAATTAGCAGGAACAGACGAAGAGACAATCTTTAACCTTGCTGATGAGTTGTTATCAAATAAAGAAGCTCACGATAAGATGACGAAAGCGTCTAACCCTTACGGTGACGGCCGTGCATCAGAACGTATTGTAGAAGCGATTTTACAACACTTCAATAAGTAAATAAAAAAGAGCCAAATCTTATGTGATTTGGCTCTTTTTGTTATGGCTGATTTCTCATAATCCACTCTGCATGAGCATTTGTAGAAGGCGGTGGCTCAACTGGTGTTTTGTTCTCACTCGAGTCTTTCTTTGGTTTTTCATTAGAGTTAGCATTCGAGTCAGAGTTTGAGCCAGTTTTTGTAGTTGGATTTGTTGAAGTAGCTGCTTTTGCTCCGAGTTCTTTTTCAATTTCCTTACGTACTGTCTCTACACTGATTGGATCTGGAAGGAAGTAATAAATACCACCTATTTTTTTGTCTTCTCCTTCAAGTTTGAACGTTTGCATTGTAGAAGGATCGAACCCAGAAAGCTTATTGTAAAGAGCAAGGCCATCTGAAATAGGAATGTCAGTTTTTATATATTTTCCAACGACTGCTGTCAAATCTTTAATTTTAAATACGGTAGAGGTGGAATTTAGTTTTTGAGCAACAGCAGCTAGTAATTGTCTTTGTCTAGCGGCCCGACCATAGTCGCCATTTGGATCTTGCTTTCGCATACGAACGTAAGCGAGTGCTTCTTCACCATTTAATTCTTGTTGTCCTTGCTTAAATTCGATTTTTTTGTAGTAGTCCACGTCTGAACGCTCCCAAAAATCGAAGGGGACATCAACAGTAACACCGCCAACAGCATCAACAATACCTTTAAAGCCTTGGAAATCAATTTTAAGATAATGGTCTACAGGCACTTTTAGAAAACCTTCGACAGTTTTGATTGCCATTTCTTCTCCGCCGTAAGCATGCGCAGCGTTAATTTTGTCCTCTTTATTCTTTCCGACAATTGGAACGCGACTATCACGAGGGATACTCATAAGCGAAATCTTTTGCGTTTTCGGATTGACTGTCGCAAACATTAATGAATCTGTACGACCGTTTTGACCGTCTGTTGCATAATCTTCTATACCCATAATAAGGAGTGTAAAAGGTTCCTTTGTAATTTCTACATCTTCGGTTCTCAAATCCGATTTTTCACGAGTAAAACCACTGTACATCCCCATGAGAGAAGAGTAGGAATTTAATATATAAAGACCTACACTGCCAAATAAAAATGCGAAAATAAGGAAGTAGAAAAACTTCCTTCTACGTTTCTTTTTTATTCTGCTATTTTGGAGATGATAATAACGTTCTTCCATATATAATCTCCTTAGTTCATTTGTAGAGAAGTAATTCACTACGTTAATCTTTGAAGGGGGTAAGCTAGCTATGCTTAGATAACATCTTGTTCTAAGTACAACATATCTCCTTCTGTAATTGTACATTTCCCATTTGTTAATTCAATCATCCAATCCGTGAATAATTGTTTTCCGTCTTCTTCTACATACGTATCAAATGTGACATTTTCTAGATAATGTATGTCTTTAATGGCATATTTCGAATTACGTAATTCGTTTTCTAGCTTGCCAAGTAATGTGTAATCAATTGCGGTCTGCATAACACGCATGAGTTTTCGCTCGACAATACCGACATAATTAATACCTTCGCTTGTACATTTTCCGTATGCACGGATTAATCCACCTGCACCAAGTTTAATGCCGCCAAAATAGCGTGTAACGACAACGACGGTATCTTTTAGACCGCGTTTTTTTAGTACCTCTAACATAGGTACGCCAGCAGTACCACTAGGTTCGCCATCATCATTTGCTTTTTGGATTTGATCTTGTTCGCCAATTAAATAAGCAGAACAATTATGTGTTGCATTCCAGTTTTGTTTTTTTATTTTCTGTATGAATTCTTGTGCTTCTTCTTCGGTTGTAGCTCGGCTAATGTAACAGATAAATCTTGATTTTTGAATGACAATTTCGTGTTCGCCGTAGTCTTTGATTGTTAAATATTGTAATAGCACTCGTATACGCCCCTATCTATCAAAATGACTAGTACTTTACATTTTAAAAGCGGGCGTTTTTATATTCAAACATT
Source organism: Bacillus luti (assembly GCF_009739945.1). Lineage (NCBI taxonomy): Bacteria > Bacillati > Bacillota > Bacilli > Caryophanales > Bacillaceae > Bacillus > Bacillus luti. Next base: position 234,177 of record NZ_CP040336.1, read on the forward strand.
TTTTACAAATATGTTGAAATTTTTGATGAGTATTTTACCTTTTTGTTGTAATTTGTCGGGATAGGGAGTATAACTTCCAATCAGCATTTTCATGTATGGATGCACCATTTTTAGTTTTCGTGTAAACTTAGGGAATAAAAACTTTTTTATAAGGCAGGTACGAAAATGAAAACAGCTATTGTTACTGATAGTACAGCATATATACCGAAGCATATTCGTGAAGAACTCAATATATATATGATTCCATTGAACGTTGTATTTGGAACGGAATCTTATCAAGAAGAAGCTGAAATTTCAGTAGATGATTTCTATGTGAAAGTACGTGAGCAAGAAGAGCTTCCGAAAACTTCTCAGCCAGCAATCGGAAAATTTGTTGAGCTATATGAAGAATTATCTAAGGATTACGATGCAGTTATTAGCATTCACCTTTCAAGTGGGATTAGTGGTACATACCAAACTGCAACGACAGCTGGGCAGATGGTAGAGGGTATTGATGTATATACGTATGACTCTGAAATTAGTTGTGAAGTACAAGGATTCTATGTACGTGAAGGAGCAAAACTAGCAAGTGAAGGAAAGGATCCAAAAGAGATCATCGCCCGTTTTGATGAAATGAAGCAAACGATGGACGCTTATTTTGTGGTCGATGATTTACATCATTTACAGCGTGGCGGACGATTAAATAGTGCGCAAGCTTTCATTGGTAGTTTGTTACAAGTGAAGCCAGTTTTATATTTCAGAGATAAAATCATTATTCCGTTTGAAAAGATTCGTACGCGTAAAAAAGCGTTAAAACGAATTGTTGAGATTTTTGATGAGCAAGCAAGTAAAGGTGTACCTATGGAAGCAGTTATCATTCATGCGCAACGTGAAGAGGAAGCAAATGAATGGAAGGAAGAATTAGAAGCAAAATATCCTCATGTCACAATCCGTACAGGTTATTTTGGTGCTGTAATTGGTACGCATTTAGGTGAAGGTGCACTAGGTCTTGGATGGTATACGAAGTAATAAGATATAAAAAGCTCTCTTTTTGAAGAGGGTTTTTTTACGGATATTTTGCGTACAGTTGACAAGTTAATATTTGGAAATGGTAAAATGTACGTAAAATAAAATAATGAGGAAAGTTTTATAACTTACTTTTTACAAGAAACTATATTATAATAGAGGAGAGGTGAAACATATGGAGCATAATTCTTGCTTATGTCCAAAGTTTGAGTCTGCTTTTACTTTGCTTAGTAAAAAATGGACTGGCTTAATTATTAAATCTTTGCTCGAAGAATCGAAACGCTTTAGAGAAATCGCAGATATTATACCAAATATGAGCGATCGTATGTTGTCAGAGCGTTTAAAGGAATTGGAAAGCGAAGGCATTGTCGTTCGTAATGTTTATCCAGAAGTACCGGTTCGAATTGAGTATGGCTTAACTGACAAAGGAAAAGCGTTAGAAAGTGTTATGGATGAAGTCCAAAATTGGGCTGAAAAATGGATGAAATAGCTTTTCAATTTTATTTGCAGATGCAATAAAACGTAAGGGAATCCTTGCGTTTTTTCTTTTTTTATAAAGTTTCACCAATTAGTATTTACGGGCCATTATCTCACGCCTAAATTTCTTACAATTGCCGAATTTTTAGGGGGGAGTCCTGCACATGAATCGCGGGATAATAAGCGGTGTAAATCTTTTAAAATTCTACATATACATACAAATTTATACGTATTTTGCAATAGAGAGGTAATATAATATTACATTTGTTTTACAAAAGCGTAACATTGGTAAAAAAAATCCCGAATTATGGTATAAAATTTATAGGTTATATACGGAAAATGAAAAAAAGAAAGCGGTGTAAAAAATAAAATGAAAAAGCTAAAAATGGCATCTTGCGCATTAGTTGCAGGGTTAATGTTTTCAGGACTAACACCAAATGCATTTGCAGAAGATAATATTTCAGATGTGAAATCACAAATTAATACACAAAATGACACTTTACATAAACAACAACAAGAGCGTGATGAATTACAAAAACAAATGAATGACTTAAACAAAACAATTCAAGGTTTAGATAAGTCTGTTCAAGAGAATGCTACAAAACTTGATGAAACAACGAAAAAAGTTTCTGATACTGAGCAATTAATCGAGAAGAAAAATAAAGATATTGCAGAATTACAAACAAAGATTGCAAAACGTGAAGAGTTATTAAGAAAGCGTTTAGTTGCACTTCAAGAACAACCAAATACGAACGTTGTAACAGAAGTTCTTGTAAACTCTAAAAACATTGCAGATTTAGTTGATCGTTTAAATTCTGTTTCTAAAATTCTTGAGTCTGACGAAGATATCATGAAAACACAACAAGAAGATCAAGCGAACGTGAAAAAAGATGTTGAAACAGTAAAAGAAAAACAAAAAGAATTAAAAGAAGCACAAGCTCAAATTGAAACTGCTAAGAAAGAACTTGACGCTGAAAAAGCGAAAAAAGAAACTGCAGTAAATGATTTAAGCGGTAAAATGGAAACAGTTGTAACTACGATGACAAGTACGGAAAGTCAATTAAAAGAGCTTGAACAACAAGCGTTAAAATTACAACAAATTGCTGAAAAAGAAGCACAAGAAAAAGCTGCACAAGAAGCTGCTGCTCAAAAGCAGGCAGAGCAAGCTGCTCAACAAGCACAAGCTCCAGCACAACCGGCGCAGGCTCCAGCTCAGCCAGCACAAACACAAGCTGCTCCAGCAAGCAACGATGGACAAGCTAAAAAAGATGAGCCTAAGAAAAAAGAAGAGAAAAAAGCAACACCAGCTCCAGAAGTACCAGCTGACACTGGTGGCGGAAGACAAGATGTTGTCTCAAAAGCTAAAGGTTTAGTAGGTCTAAAATACGTATGGGGTAGTGCGTCAATTTCAAATGGTGGATTTGACTGTAGTGGATTAATCTCTTATGTTTACGGTTTAGGTCGTCAAGATACTAGAGGTTTATGGAGTTCTGTACAAAAGATTAGCCCATCTGAAGCGAAACCAGGAGATCTTATCTTCTTACAAGGTACTTACAGAGCAGGCGTATCTCACGTTGGTATTTACATTGGTGGCGGTCAAATGATTCATGCTGCTGATGAGTCAACAGGCGTTACTTACGGTAGTGTAAATAGTTCATACAACCAAAAACATTTCTTAGGTTACGGTAGATTATAGGATTATAATTGAATAAAAAATGTGTATAAAGTCGATAGCTTACTATTTTATAAGTAGGTTATCGGCTTTTTTGAGTTTTTACGAGAGTATGAGGAAGGTTTATAGTAGAGCTGGAGGTGTTTGCTGATGCAAGCTGGGAAACAGTTATTACTAGAGGAACTTTCTTCAGATGTGCGGGATAATTTAGATGGTTTGAAAAAGAAGAGGGAGGTTATATGTGTACAAGGTATAAAAAAGAGCGATTCTAAATATATGTGTCAGCGCTGTGGGAATATAGAGCAGCGACTATTTGCGTCATTTCTATGCAAAAGGTGCAATAGCGTTTGTGTGTATTGCCGAAAGTGTATAACGATGGGGAGGGTAAGTGAATGTACTGTACTTGTTCGCGGGATTGCTGAAAGGAAAGGAGAAAATGATATGAATCCATTACAGTGGAAAGGCACTTTGTCTACTGGACAGGAGTTAGCGGCAAAAGGTGCCCTGGATGCCGTTAAGCAGAAAGAATCGTTTTTTATTTGGGCTGTGTGCGGTGCTGGAAAGACAGAAATGTTATTTTACGGTATTGCAGAGGCGCTTCAAAAAGGAGAAAGGGTTTGTATCGCAACGCCAAGGACGGATGTTGTACTTGAATTAGCACCAAGGATACGAGAGGTGTTCCCGAATATACATGTAGCAGCTGTATATGGAGGTAGTGCAGAACGTGAAAAAGATGCAGCGTTAGTCGTGGCGACTACTCATCAACTGCTACGTTACTATAGAGCGTTCCATGTCATGATTGTAGATGAAATAGATGCATTTCCGTATTATGCAGACAAAATGCTACATTATGCAGTAAAACAAGCGATGAAAGAGAATGCAGCAAGTATTTATTTAACGGCGACTCCAGATGAAAAGTGGAAGCGCAATTTCAGAAAGGGTAAACAAAAGGGTATCATTGTCTCCGGACGATACCACCGTCATCCGTTGCCAGTGCCCCTATTTCGCTGGTGCGGAAATTGGAAGAAAAGCCTCAACCGTGAAAGAATTCCTCGAGTTTTACTACAATGGTTAAACATATACTTAAACAAAAAATATCCCGTTTTTTTATTCGTTCCCCATGTACGATATATAGAAGAAATAAGCTCGTTATTGAAATCATTGCATAATAAAGTTGAGGGTGTACATGCGGAAGATCCAATGAGAAAAGAGAAAGTCGCGGCGTTCAGAAAGGGAGAAATTCCGTTATTAGTTACAACGACAATTTTGGAGAGAGGAGTAACAGTGAAGAACTTACAAGTTGCGGTTTTGGGTGCGGAAGAAGAAATATTTTCAGAAAGTGCGCTCGTACAAATTGCAGGCCGTGTAGGTCGAAGCTTTGAGGAACCGTATGGCGAGGTCGTTTATTTTCATTACGGTAAGACAGAGGCGATGGTACGTGCGAAAAAACATATTCAAAGTATGAACAAAAATGCGAAAGAACAAGGGTTGATCGATTAATGCATTGTCTACTTTGTGATGAGTGTATTGTAGAAACAGTTAGTTGGTACACCTTTTTTGTAAAGGTTCATAGAAAATATATATGTGATAGATGTGAGAAAAAACTGTCTTATATAATAGGAGAAATTTGCGTGGATTGTGGTCGTACTTTAGATGACTTGCCTACCCGATATAAAGGAAATGACATTTGCATGGATTGTGTAAGATGGAGGAATGAGGAGGGATATCGTCCTTTTAAAAATCGTTCGTTGTACGTGTACAATGATGAGATGAAAGGTATACTAGCGCAGTTTAAGTTTCGTGGTGATGCTGAGTTAGTTCATATATTTTATCAACCTTTTCGTAGTCTGTTTCAAAAGTACTTTACACATGTTTCAGTTGTTATGGTTGTTCCGCTTAGTAGGGAACGGGAATACGAGCGAGGTTTTAATCAAGCGGAGTTATTGGCAGCTTGTTTACCTGTTAGCGTGTCTACTGCATCGTTAAGCAGAAGAGAAACAGAAAAGCAAAGTAAAAAGACGCGTAAAGAAAGGGTGTCGGGAAGTAATCCTTTTTATTTTCAAGGAGAAGAGATGTTTCATGGGCAACATATTTTACTCGTTGATGATGTATACGACAGGAATTACAGTTAGGCAAATTGGAAGTCTTTTATACGATAGAGGAGCGAGGGAAGTTTCTAGTTTGACGCTTTGTAGAAGTTAATCTGTAACTGTCGAAAGGGGTAATAAAAAGACGATAAGTCTTCTTTGACTTCATATGTTGTCATTCGTTATAGTCAAAATATGGGGTGAATGCCCTGATTTTTAGAGTGAAGGGAATGGAATGAACATGCAAGGAAGAGTGAAATGGTTCAATGCAGAAAAGGGATTTGGGTTTATTGAGCGTGAAGATGGTGACGATGTGTTTGTTCATTTTTCTGCTATTCAACAAGATGGATATAAGTCGTTAGAAGAAGGACAAAAAGTAGAGTTTGACATTGTTGATGGAGCGCGTGGACCACAAGCAGCTAATGTTGTAAAACTGTAGGGATATTGTTTTTGGGAGAGAAAGCTGCGTTTGTGGCAACGTTATATATAGTAGAACCTCTTGTTTTTTTACAAGGGGTTTTTGTTATGAAAAGAGTTGTCAAAAAGTTGTTTCTTTTCTGTAACGAATTGTCCACAGTTATATTCGTTATTCACGATGTTAATAGGATAAAATAAAGATAGAAACGATGCATCTTTTCATTTCAACAAAAAACGATAAAAAAATCGCAATTCCACTAATTTTTTTAAAAAGTTAGAAGGAGTTTTTAAGCCAGTGTCGAAATTATAGTACATAGGCTTGAAAGGAGGAATTCATCTATGAAATTCAACATTCGTGGTGAAAATATTGAAGTAACTCCAGCATTAAAGGAATATGTAGAGAAAAAACTAAGTAAGTTAGAGCGTTATTTTGATACATTCCCAGAGGTTAAAGTTAATTTAAAAGTATACTCTGACAAGCAACGTGTCGAGGTAACAATTCCGTTTACTGATTTATTACTTCGTGCAGAAGAAACTAATAGCGATATGTACGCTGCTATCGATTTAGTAGTTGATAAACTTGAGCGACAAATTCGTAAACATAAAACAAAAGTAAATCGTAAATTACGTGAGAAAGGTTCTGTGAAAACGAACTTTATCCTTCCAGAAGCAGTAGCTGTTCTGGATGAGGTAGAAGAGGATGAACTAGAACTTGTACGTACAAAACGATTCGATTTAAAACCGATGGACGTCGAAGAAGCGATTCTACAAATGGATATGCTAGGACATAATTTCTTCGTCTTCACAAATGCTGATACAAATGAAACTAATGTTGTATATGGCCGTAAAGATGGGAAATACGGTTTAATCGAAACTAAATAATAATTCGAAAGCGCAGCCGAAATGGCTGCGCTTTTTTTGTATTTTTATTTTTCGCAGCAAGGTTAAAAAGCGTTGTAAGTAGCCGATTTCATTAAGAAGTGATTTTAGACATTGTTTCGTTAAAATCGCATGAGAAAATTCAAAACTTAGAGAAGTGAGTTACTCTTTATTATTTGGAACAGGTATAGGAATGTAGTTATCTCTACAAGTAATTCTTTGCTAGGAGTATATTATTGTTTTTTAAAAATTTAACAAAAAGTTCGCAAGTGTAAAAGTAATATTAAATGTTCTGAAATATATTGGAGGTGTATCGAGGGAGTGTTATTATAATATCGTATTATATAGATTTATTTTATTCCTTCAGTGAAAAAATAAAATTAATATAATGCTACAAATTATCGGAGGTGCTTTTAGTGATCATTAAGAAAAAAAGTCGTTTTATGTTTGGATCCGTTTTATCGTTAGGTATTTTAGTTAGTACTTTTGTTTTAACCGAACCTGCTAAGGCTGATACAAAGGATGATCATGTAGAATTTACCTTTAGACTTTGGAGTGCATATGATTATACTAATGCACGTCCTAAAGAGACACCTACCTCTATGTATATGCGTGTGAAGAGTAGTGAAAAGGGCGGTGGTTCTTTCAATGTTTGGACAGAAGCGGATAAAAATAAAGGTAAAGATAATAGAGATTGGGTAAATGTATCAGGTAAGCATGAAGGAACGGTGCAACCAGGTAAAACGTATCTTTTCAAAAATTATGCATATGAAAACCATGGGAAAAATGTACCTGTGAGATTTGGTGGTTATTCTAGAGAAAATAATGCTTATCCTACTGCTTGGAGTCCTGATAGTGTAAGACCTGGTGGACCTTACACTGAATATTGATTTAGAAATTATAAATTGAAATTATTTATTTTGCAGTACTAGAAAAAGTCGTATAGTTCCGAATCTGGATTATACGGCTTTTCCTGCTATTTCATTTTTAAAATAGGAGGAGTTGTAATGAGGTTTATTTCAAGATATATTTTAGTTTTTTTTATATTTAGTATTTGTTTCTTAGTTTCTTGTCAAAAGAAAGTCGATGAACCGATTGTAAATATTGAAGATACTTTAACGGAAAAAGATAATTTGAAAAGTATTCAGTTACAAGAAATTAAGAAAAATACTATTTTTGAACAAGTGTTTTTGGAAAGTGAAAATGGTGATGATTTCTTTCAAGGTCAAATAGAAAGAAATGATAGTTTAATAGAGGATAAGCTTTCAAATAAAAAATTAAAGTCAGGAGTTATACCGGAAAATTATTATGCTTTTTTAACGGGTGTGACGAATAAGAAAAAACCAACGTATCTTTTGGGACGGATTGAACAAATTGATGGAAAAATAATTCAGTGGAAACAAGAAGTTAAGAGTGTAAAAAGAAAAGGTACAAATGATGTTTATCAGTATGAAGTTGAGTTTCCTAAATTTGAAGGAGAGAGAGCAAATGTTTCTTTTCGTTACATCTGGTTAAATAAAGAAAATAAATGTTATGGTGTTGCGGATCAACTGTTCATATTAAAAAAGATTTAAATTTCATTAATGGTTTATGGAGGAGCTGTAGATGAGTTACTTTTTAGGAAGGATTTTAAAAGGTAAAATGTTTTGGTTGTCTTTATTTATTATGTTAGTAATTGTTACTGCTCAATATATTTCTATGCTAGTAACAACTAAAGGATTTAATGATGCTGGGATTATAAAGGTATCACCATATTTATCTAATATTTTACATTTTACTAGATTACCATTTTATAGTGAGTTTTATCTACTTATATTTCCTATGATCTCTGCAATGGCTGTAGCAGGGATTTATAGAATCGATAAAAATTATGGATTTATTTATCCTGTTATTTCTAAGATGGGAACGCGTCATTATTTTAGATTACTTTATTTTATTAATTTTATCGTATCTTTTTTTATTATAAGTGTCCCTTTACTATTTAATTTTTATTTATATGTGATGACTTATCCAACAGTTGCTCCGCATCCGGTATTAAATTATATGGCTGCTACTGTTTCGCCAACAGCTCAATTTAACACGGTTTATTATGAGTATCCTACTCTATATTTTCTCATGTATGTATTTTTAAATGGCTTATACGGTGCGGTTTTTTCGAGTTTAGCTTTATCAGTTTCGTTTTTTATAAAAAGAGTTTATTTTATTTATTTAGTTCCGTTTGTTTTACATATTGTTTGGCTTGGTATTGGGAGGGGGATTCTCTATCCTAAAGATTATTTAATTAAAGACTTCGGTTTTTTTGAATTGCAAATTTTTCTTAGTGTACTGTTATGTATTTGGTTTTGTTCTGTAGTTCTTTATTTACAAGGGAGTAGGAAGCATGTTCTTTTATAATGTTATGAAAGAAACTATAAGGATGAAATATGTTTGGTTAAGTATTCTTTTTGTACTTAATGTTAGTATCATTGGTTGCTTGTTCCATTACTTTGAACCTGGAATTGTAAAAGAGAAAATGAACGAATTGGAAGCTTTGTATAAGGTTATGTCGTTTTATAATTTATCGACCATATTCATTCCTTTAACTATCGTTTTTTCTGTATATTCTATGTCGAATTTTTTTAGTATTTATGTAGTTTACCGAGTGAATAATGCATTGAAATTAGTTTCTATATATTATTTGAAACTGTTCGTTTTTGTTTGCTTTTTTGCGGGGAGTATGATCTTACAGTTATTTTTGATGTCAAATATGATGGCTGTAACTAGTGTTGATGTAAATTATCCATTATTATTTTGCATTCAACTATTTGCGAATATTTTTATATGTATGATAAGTGCTTTGTTGCAATTATTTTTACCTAGTTTACTTGTAATAATATGTATGATTACTGCTGTTTTACTAGATCGATTTATATTACATGGATTTTTATTTACAAATGTTTTTTATATAAATGTGTTTGAAGATGCTACTGGTTTACTTATACGCTTATTTGGATGTTTTTTTATCTTCTTTATAAGTGTATGGATTTTATCTAAAAAGAGTTATATTTCTATGAATGATGAGACAGAGGTGATCTAGTTTACGTTATGATCTTATATTATTTGTTAAAAAGAGATTTACATGTAAGGTTTAGGGATTCCATCAAGATAATGGCTTTTTTATTTTTAATTTACGCTATGATTGTAATTACTTTTTTATACAATCAGCCTCTTAGTAACGGTAAAGAATCTGTATTAGTAGATGTTACCTTTTATCGATTTTTTCATGGAGTAGACTTTGTGGATTTATCTTATTTTTATAAGGAGGGGCGGTTTTCTATCCCATTTTATTGGATATTCTTTCAAACCACTCCTTTGTTGCTAGTAGGGAAGTTTGCTCTTTCGGATATTCAACAGAATGGTGTTTATTTGTTTCCTCGTGTTAAGAAGAAGCATTTTCTTTGGTTAACGAAAATGCTATCTTTGTTTTTTTACATAGTTTGTATTTGGGTTGTTATGTATTTTATTTGGTTTACGGTGTACTATTTGCTTCCTTTTGGCGAGAGTTCTTTATATAGTCAATTTTCTTATAAGATAGTAGGTACTATGCTAATTCAAATAATTATAAGCTTTTTATTAGCTTTAATTTTTGAGCTTTTAACGCTTTATATACCAATAACTATTGTTTTTGTACTAATGTTGCTGTACCTATTTTTGTCTATTTTCTTTCATAGTATTTATTTTTTAGGCTCTTTTGTTATGCCAAATCGCTGGTATTTTGTTGATCACAGTTCAATTCAATTGGCTTTAAGTAATAATCAATCTATTCAATGTAATGATTTACTTTTAATAGGAGTAGTAATTGTTACTGTAATGATTTTATTAGGTAGTTTTTGTTTTAAAAAACTAGATGTGATAGGTGAATAATTTATGGACAATTATATTAAATGTGAATGTATGACGAAAAGATTAAAAGGAAATATTGTGTTAGATAATATTAGTTTGTCAGTAAAAAAAGGTGAATTTTTAGTTTTGAAGGGGCATAATGGCTCTGGTAAAACGATGATTTTACGTGCTATATCAGGATTAATGCGTTTGAATTCTGGATTTGTTTATATAGATAATGAAATGATTGGAAAACAAAAGCAATTCCCTGATTCTATGGGGATATTGATTGAATATCCGAGTTTTATTCCAGGGTATACTGGTTTTCAGAACTTGAAATTTTTATCATCGATTAACAATAAAATCTCCGATGAGGAGATTTATAATATTATTCAAAGGGTTGGACTTGATAAAACAGATAAGAGAAAGTATAAAAGATATTCTTTAGGTATGAAACAACGTTTAGGGATAGCGCAAGCCTTAATGGAACAACCGAAATTATTGTTATTAGACGAGCCAACTAATGCTTTAGATAGTGATGGGATAAAAGATGTTTTAGATATTTTGAAAGTAGAAAAAGCCAAGGGAACGACTATTGTTGTAGCCAGTCATGATGTGCATGTTCTAGATAATGAAATGGTAGATCGTATTGTACATGTTAATAATGGAAAGTTGGTAGATTAAGAGTGACGAGAAAACATATCTTAATAAGTATTGGATTGTGTCTGTTGCTATGTATATTTGCTAGTTTATTTAGATTTAAAACATTAAATCTAAATAATGAATCTTATAAAGTGGTAAAAGATGAGTTTTTATCTAATAGAACTTTTGAAGATGGCCAAGGAGTTACGTTTCATGCACTTGATCCTCTTGATCCTACAAAAGCTTATGATCCCTATGAAGACCGTGAAGTAGTGACGTATGTGTTACCTTTAGATATTACAAATACAACAAATCGAGATATTAACTTGCTTAGTAATAAGTCTATTTCCGATACAATGTTTTATTCTAAAATAGGCGAGTTTTATAATTTAATCCCTTATTCAATGGAATTACCTAAAAAATATCAGTTTGATCCTGTAATACCTGCTGGTAAAACAGTACGAGGGTATGTAGGGACAAATTATTTTATAGGAGATGACCCTTATAAAAATTATAAAAACTTTTCAAATGAATCAACTAAAGTGAAATTCATTTCTTTTATGAAGGATAAGAAAGGAAAATATCATGAATTGGAAATACCGATAAATTAATAAAATTTATGATTGATACAGCTATATTTTAATGGTGTTTGTAGATCTTGCAACATAACAATATCTTTTAAAGTCGGAGTTTTTTTACAGGTGTAAGTATCTATGGATGCTGCACCTGCGAAGTTTCCGGCTTTTTGTAATTGTCGATTTAGATTTTATTAAGGAATTTCTGGTAGTCATATTCTTTAAAAGGAAACTTGAAAGAATATGACTTAGATTTAATACGAAATTTGTAACGTGAAATTGAAATAGCGAGACAGAGAAAAGGAACGTAACAAATGAAATAAAAACTTTTTCTGAATATAAGGCCCGACATCTTGCCGATTGTTGTCATAGTTATAAGACAAGTGTTACAATTATCATTAGGTATATACATTTTAGTTTTTTTAATTAGGAGAAAAATTGGCATAACATATATTTGATTTTTATAACGACTGATTGTATATAGAGAAAAAGAAAAACAATCGGAAGTTTTATTTTAATAAAAGAGGAGCGTATTTCCTATGATCGGTATTTTAAAAAAGGTATTTGATGTAAATCAACGCCAAATTAAACGTATGCAGAAGACAGTTGAGCAAATTGATGCATTAGAATCATCTATTAAGCCTTTAACTGATGAGCAATTAAAAGGAAAGACGCTTGAATTTAAAGAACGTCTAACAAAAGGTGAGACAGTAGATGATCTACTTCCAGAAGCTTTTGCAGTTGTTCGCGAAGCAGCGACTCGTGTTCTTGGAATGCGTCCGTATGGCGTGCAGTTAATGGGTGGTATTGCCTTACATGAAGGGAATATCTCTGAGATGAAAACGGGTGAAGGTAAAACGTTAACATCGACATTACCTGTATATTTAAATGCTTTAACAGGAAAAGGTGTTCACGTTGTTACAGTCAATGAATACTTAGCGCAACGTGATGCGAGCGAAATGGGACAACTTCATGAGTTCCTAGGCTTAACAGTAGGAATTAACTTAAATAGTATGTCACGTGAAGAGAAACAAGAGGCTTATGCTGCTGATATTACGTATAGCACAAATAATGAACTTGGATTCGATTACTTACGTGACAACATGGTTTTATATAAAGAGCAATGCGTTCAACGTCCACTTCATTTTGCTATTATCGATGAAGTCGATTCTATTTTAGTCGATGAAGCACGTACGCCACTTATTATTTCTGGACAAGCTGAAAAATCAGCAGAGTTATACATGTTTGCAAATGCATTCGTTCGTACGTTAGAAAATGAAAAAGATTATTCATTTGATGTGAAAACGAAAAATGTAATGTTAACAGAGAATGGTATTACGAAAGCCGAGAAAGCTTTCCATATTGAAAACTTATTCGATTTAAAACATGTAGCACTTCTTCACCATATTAATCAGGCACTTCGTGCGCACGTTGTTATGCACCGTGATACAGATTATGTTGTACAAGAAGGCGAAATCGTAATTGTAGACCAATTCACTGGTCGTCTTATGAAAGGCCGTCGTTATAGCGAAGGTTTACACCAAGCAATTGAAGCAAAAGAAGGCGTAGAAATTCAAAATGAAAGTATGACGCTTGCGACAATTACATTCCAGAACTACTTCCGTATGTATGAAAAGTTATCTGGTATGACTGGTACAGCGAAAACGGAAGAAGAAGAATTCCGTAACATTTACAATATGAATGTTATCGTAATTCCAACGAATAAAGATATTATTCGTGATGACCGTGCTGATTTAATCTTCAAATCAATGGAAGGTAAATTCAATGCAGTTGTTGAGGATATTGTAAGCCGTCATAAACAAGGGCAGCCTGTTCTTGTAGGTACAGTTGCAATTGAAACGTCAGAGCTTATTTCAAAAATGTTAACTCGTAAAGGGGTACGCCATAACATTTTAAATGCGAAAAACCATGCGCGTGAAGCAGATATTATTGCTGAAGCTGGTATTAAAGGTGCCGTAACGATTGCGACGAACATGGCTGGTCGTGGTACAGATATTAAGCTTGGAGACGATATTAAAAACGTTGGTCTAGCAGTTATCGGTACAGAACGTCATGAAAGCCGTCGTATTGATAATCAGTTACGTGGTCGTGCTGGTCGTCAAGGAGACCCTGGTGTTACGCAGTTCTACTTATCAATGGAAGATGAACTAATGCGCCGATTTGGTTCGGATAATATGAAATCAATGATGGATCGTCTTGGTATGGATGATTCGCAGCCGATTGAAAGTAAAATAGTTTCTCGTGCGGTAGAGTCTGCGCAAAAACGAGTAGAAGGAAATAACTATGATGCACGTAAGCAGTTATTACAATACGATGATGTACTTCGTCAGCAACGTGAAGTTATTTACAAACAGCGCCAAGAAGTAATGGAGTCTGAAAACTTACGTGACATTATTGAAGGTATGATGAAATCTACAGTAGAACGTGCTGTTGCGCTTCATACACAAGAGGAAATTGAAGAAGATTGGAACATTAAAGGTCTTGTTGACTACTTAAATACAACCCTTCTGCAAGAAGGAGATGTAAAAGAAGAAGAATTACGTCGCCTTGCTCCAGAAGAAATGAGCGAGCCAATTATCGCGAAATTAATAGAGCGTTACAATGAAAAAGAAAAGCTTATGCCAGAAGAGCAAATGCGTGAGTTCGAAAAGGTTGTTGTGTTCCGTGTTGTAGACACGAAATGGACAGAGCATATTGATGCGATGGATCACCTTCGTGAAGGTATTCATTTACGTGCTTACGGTCAAATCGATCCACTTCGTGAGTATCAAATGGAAGGATTCGCAATGTTCGAGTCAATGATTGCTTCTATTGAAGAGGAAATCGCTCGTTACATTATGAAGGCTGAAATTGAACAAAACTTAGAGCGTCAAGAAGTTGCTCAAGGTGAAGCTATTCATCCATCTAGCGATGGCGAAGAAGCGAAGAAAAAGCCAGTTGTAAAAGGTGACCAAGTGGGCCGCAACGATTTATGTAAGTGTGGTAGTGGTAAAAAGTATAAAAACTGTTGTGGTATTGGGAAGTAATACAGGTCGATAGCCTAGACTGTTTTGCAAACTTTTACATCAAAAATGTATAATTAAGAAGGTTTGAACTCTCTCCGTAATAAGTGGAGAGAGTTTCCCTTGTTTTCATACGAAAGTAACAGCAATTACATAGAGGTGAAGGAAATGGAATTAGTAGAAATTAGACAGGAATTAGAGAAAATGGCTAAGAGATTAGCGGCTTTTAGGGGGTCTCTTTGACCTTCCTACTAAGGAAAAACAAATTGCAGAATTAGAAGAAAAAATGATGGGCGCAGGATTTTGGGATGACCAACAAGGCGCACAAGTTGTAATTAACGAAGCAAATGCGTTAAAAGAAATGGTTGGAAAGTTCCGTAAGTTAGATGAGACATTCGAAAATTTAGAAGTAACGCATGAACTTTTAAAAGAAGAGTACGATGAAGATTTACATGAGGAGCTAGAATCAGAAGTAAAAGGCTTAATTCAAGAAATGAATGAGTATGAGCTTCAGTTACTATTAAGTGATCCTTATGATAAAAATAATGCGATTTTAGAATTACACCCAGGTGCAGGTGGAACAGAGTCACAAGACTGGGGTTCTATGTTACTACGTATGTACACACGTTGGGCTGAGAAACGCGGATTTAAAGTAGAAACGGTTGACTACTTACCAGGTGATGAAGCTGGTATTAAGAGTGTTACTTTATTAATTAAAGGTCATAACGCTTACGGTTACTTGAAAGCAGAGAAAGGTGTACATCGTCTAGTGCGTATTTCACCATTCGATTCTTCAGGTCGTCGTCATACATCGTTCGTATCTTGTGAAGTTGTTCCTGAGTTCAATGATGAAGTTGAAATTGAAATACGTTCAGAAGACTTGAAAATTGATACGTACCGTGCAAGTGGTGCAGGTGGACAGCATATTAATACGACAGATTCAGCAGTTCGTATTACACATACACCAACTAACACAGTTGTAACATGTCAGTCAGAGCGTTCTCAAATTAAAAACCGTGAACATGCAATGAAGATGTTAAAAGCGAAATTATATCAAAAGAAATTAGAAGAGCAACAAGCGGAGTTAGATGAAATTCGCGGTGAACAAAAAGAAATCGGATGGGGTAGCCAAATCCGTTCTTACGTATTCCACCCGTATTCTCTTGTAAAAGACCATCGTACAAATACAGAGGTTGGTAACGTGCAAGCTGTTATGGATGGAGAAATTGATCCGTTTATTGATGCATATTTACGTTCTCGTATTTAATGCGAAAAAAAGCCAACGAAATTGTTGGCTCACGCTGAGGAAATAGAGGATATACAGCGTTTTGTTTTATTTATATGGATGAAGTGCCGAGGAAGAGAAGTTGGAAACGACAACTTCTCTTTTTGATGGGAGTATATGTAGAATACAATGCTGTATATTGTTTTGTAAAAAGTAGAGAATAGTAAAACAGAGCAGTAATAGAGTAGGACTGTATACTGAGTTTTTCTAGTTTGATTTTTGGAAAAGGGTACTTTGTTGAAGTTTCTACGATGTTCACATAATTGAAACAACTTAGGAAAGCTTTGGTCTATTAGGGTTCTCACTGCATTTTTGAAGAATATGAAGTATACCTTAGTTTTTCTATATAAAGATAATGCTTATAATGAAAATGAGTGTGTTAGAAATGAAAAGAATATCAACAATGGGGAGCGATAGAAGTGAAAAAGAAATTGTTGGCTATTGCGTTAGGGACATCAGTCGTTTTTGCTTTAGGGGCATGCGGAAATAAAGAAGAGAGTAAACCTTCGAAACAATCTGCAAGCACAGATAGCGCAGAGCAAATTTATCAAAAAAGTTGTATCGGTTGTCATGCTAAAGATTTATCAGGAGCAACTGGACCGGATTTACGAAAAGTAGGACAGAAATATGACGCAGCAGATATTGAAAAAATCATTGAAAAAGGTCGCGGTTCAATGTCACCAGGAATTATTCAAGGTGAAGATGCGAAAAAAGTAGCTGAGTGGTTAGCTGAACATAAATAAAAAGAGTAAAACGGACGAGTTGATTATAAAATCAACTCGTTTCCTTATTTTGGTATGTAACATAACTGTAACAAAAATGTATCCGAATTGGAAACCGTTTGATGTTACAATGGGGTTTGTAGAATTTTGCTGAAATATATTACATAGAGTAGTTTATGCAAAGAGTGTAAGTAAACTACCTTCAACAAGAATGGTCAAGCGGGAATAAGAGGCTAACTTTTATTTTCAAATGGACAGAAAAGTATTTCGAAAAAAAAATCATTAAGTATTGGGTGATAAATAATGATAAAGATGACGAATGTTTATAAGGAGTACCCGAATGGTATGAAAGCCATTTCTGGTCTTACAGTTAACATTAAACAAGGTGAATTCGTATATGTAGTTGGACCGAGTGGAGCCGGAAAATCTACATTTATTAAAATGATGTATCGTGAAGAGAAACCATCTACAGGATCTATTAACGTAAATGGACTTGTAATTGAAACATTGGCAGAAAGAGATGTTCCGTATTTCCGCCGTCAATTAGGCGTAATTTTCCAAGATTTTAAATTGCTACCTAAATTAACGGTATATGAGAATGTTGCGTTTGCCTTAGAAGTAATTGAAGAAGAGCCAGAAGCAATTCGTGAGCGTGTGACAGAAGTATTAGGACTAGTAGGTCTAGAAGATCGTGCAGATGCACTTCCAAGTGAACTTTCAGGTGGGGAGCAGCAACGTGTTGCAATTGCAAGAGCAATTGTTAATAGACCAAAGGTTGTAATTGCCGATGAGCCAACAGGTAACTTAGACATTGAAACAGCTCTTGATATTATGAAGATTTTCACACGTATTAATGAGCGTGGTACAACGATTGTTATGGCGACGCATAATGCAGATATCGTAAATACAATTCGTCACCGTGTAATTGCGATTGAAGACGGAAAAATTGCTCGAGACGAGATTGAGGGAGGATACGGATATGAAGGCTAAGACCCTTAGTCGACATTTGCGAGAAGGTGTAAAAAATCTATCACGTAACGGATGGATGACATTTGCTTCTGTTAGTGCAGTAACAGTTACATTATTACTTGTAGGTGTCTTTTTAACAGCGATTATGAATATGAACCATTTTGCGACGAAAGTAGAGCAAGATGTAGAGATTCGTGTACACATTGATCCAGCAGCAAAAGAAGCTGATCAAAAGAAATTAGAAGAAGATATGAGTAAAATCGCGAAAGTAGATTCTATTAAATACTCTTCTAAAGAAGAAGAGTTAAAACGTTTAATTAAGAGTTTAGGCGATAGTGGAAAAACGTTCGAGTTATTTGAGCAAGATAATCCACTGAAAAACGTATTTGTTGTAAAGGCGAAAGAGCCAACAGATACAGCAACTATTGCGAAAAAGATTGAATCAATGCAGTTTGTAAGTAATGTTCAATACGGTAAAGGCCAAGTTGAAAAATTATTTGATACTGTAAAAACAGGACGTAATATCGGGATTGCGTTAATTGCAGGTCTTTTATTCACAGCAATGTTCTTAATCTCTAATACAATTAAAATTACAATTTATGCTCGTAGTACTGAGATTGAAATTATGAAACTTGTAGGTGCAACAAACTGGTTTATTCGTTGGCCGTTCTTGCTAGAGGGATTATTCCTAGGAGTATTAGGATCAATTATTCCAATTGGCCTAATTTTAGTGACATATAATTCGCTGCAAGGTGTGTTTAATGAAAAACTTGGCGGAACAATTTTCGAGCTTCTACCATACAGCCCATTCGTATTCCAATTAGCTGGTTTATTAGTGTTAATCGGTGCATTAATCGGTATGTGGGGAAGTGTAATGTCAATTCGTCGCTTCTTAAAAGTATAAAAAGTTGCAAACATAATTCGTACAAGCTTATCATATAGTAGAAATAGGTAAAGGCATCACACACTGTGTGATGCCTTTTGCTACACCACCTGTGTGTTTTGGAAAGGGGAATTCCGCATTGAAACGTAGAGTTGCGATTATTGGAATGGTTGTTGCATTTTTAATTGGTGCTGGCGGAATGTTTGCAGGAATGTCTGTATTTGGGGTTAGCCCAGCAGAAGTAACGCAAACAATTTCGAATGGAAACGCTAGCACAACGCAAGGGAATTTGGCAAAAATTAATGAGGCGTATGCACTAATTGATTCACGTTATGTGGAAGACGTGAAAGATGACAAGTTAGTCGAAGGTGCAATACAAGGTATGTTGTCTACGCTGAAGGACCCTTATTCCACGTATATGGATAAAGAAACAGCCAAACAGTTTAGTGAATCGCTTGATCCAGAGTTAGAGGGGATTGGGGCTGAGGTGAATAAGACGGACGGTAAGCTTATTATCGTATCTCCAATTAAAGGTTCACCAGCAGAAAAGATAGGAATTAAACCGAATGACCAAATTTTATCTGTGGATGGAAACAGTGTGAAAGACTTATCACGTGAAGAAGCAGTACTAAAAATTCGTGGTAAAAAAGGAACGACTGTCGCGATTGAAATTAAACGTGCAGGAGTAGCTGATCCGATTGTATTTAAAATTAAGCGTGAAAAAATTCCGATCTTCACGGTGTTTAGTTCTGTGAAGCAAGAGAGTGGAAAAGATATCGGCTATATGCAAATTACTTCGTTTGCTGAAAATACAGCGAAAGAATTTAAGGATCAGTTAAAAGAGTTAGAGAAGAAAAACATACAAGGTTTAGTTATTGACGTGCGTGGTAATCCTGGTGGCTATTTGAATAGTGTAGAAGATATACTAGGAGAAATTATGACGAATAAAAAGCCAATGCTACAGGTAGAGCAGCGAAATGGAGAGAAAAAGAAATTCTCCACAGAACTGAAAGAGAGAAAGTCATATCCAATTTCAGTGTTAATAGATAAAGGAAGTGCCTCTGCTTCAGAAATTTTAGCTGGTGCGCTGAAAGAAGGAGAAGGTTACGATTTAATTGGTGAAACAACGTTTGGTAAAGGGACTGTTCAGCAAGCTGTTCCATTTAAAGATGGCAGCAACATTAAATTAACAATGTTTAAATGGTTAACTCCAGATGGAAATTGGATTCATAAAAAAGGAATCAAGCCAACTGTAGAAGTGAAACAACCAGATTACTACCATGCGACGCCAATTCAAATTGAAAAGACACTTTCATACAACTCAAATGATGTCCAAGTAAAGCATGCACAAGAAATGCTAAAAAGCTTAGGATATGTACCGGGTCGTGAAGATGGATACTTTAGTAAAGAGACAGAATCAGCGCTAAAAGCATTCCAAAATGCAAATGAGATGGAAGCGACAGGACAGCTTGATAAAAAGACAGCTGAAGCAATTCAAACGAAAATCATTGAAAAAATCCGTTCTGGAGAAAATGATTTGCAATTACAATCAGCATTAAAATTAATGGCAAAATAAGAAGAAATACAGGCATTTTATTGCCTGTATTTTTTTGTGTTAAACACACGTTTCTCCAGTTATGATAAGATAAAAAGAAAGAATGATATAAATGGTGGTGAGTGAGTTCGTGGAAGCATGGATTTTTGAAATAATGCGGGCAGTTGGACGTTTTTTCTTACACCCTGCTGTCTATGTATTTTTAATAAGTAGTATCTTCGTTGGATACTTACGTATATTACGAGAGAGAAAAGATTTTTCTTTTAAAGTTTATGATATTTGGTTTGAGCTGCGAACATCTCTATTTGTAGGGATTGGATACGGATTAATCGTATCTCTTATTACGATTGGGCTTGGACTTGTTGTTTCTAAAGCGAGTTTATGGGTAATCTTACTTTGGACTTTGCTATTCGGATTAACGGCTATGTATCGATATTTATCGGCAGCTTATACGTTTAGTATTGCGATTGTATGTGTTTTACTATCTTCTAAGCTACCAGTTTCCTTCTTACAGCTTAGAGAAGGAGAAGAGGGTACGATTGTATCTCTTGCTATTTTACTAGGCGTCATGCTTCTTGTAGAAGGCTTATTGATTTCTAAAAATGCGGTGGGATATTCTACACCAAACATTAGGAAGGGGAAGCGTGGACTAAAGATCGGTTTACACGAATCGAAGCGTTTATGGATTATTCCTATTTTTATTCTTGTACCGGGTGATGCGGTAACGCAGTTCATTTCATGGTGGCCGGTCGTTTCGATAGGTTCAAATACATATTCTTTATTCCTCGTTCCATTTTTAATTGGATTTATGAGAAAGATTAGAAGTTATGAGCCGACAGAAGCTTTATTATTTACAGGAAGACGTGTTTATGGATTAGCAGGACTTGTACTTGTTCTAGGAGTCGCAAGTTACTGGTGGCATGTACTTGCAATTATCGCGATGGGAGTCGCAATGCTTGGACGTTTCACAATCTCGATGCAAGAAAAAATTGTGGATGAGACAAGACCAGCCTATTTCGCTGCACGTAATGACGGACTTGTTGTGTTAGATACAATTCCAAATACAATTGGAGCGGAGCTGAATTTACTGCCTGGAGAAATTATTACGAAAGTAAATGGAGTTATTCCAAGAAGTGCCGAGGAATTTTATGATGCACTTCAAACGAAGACGACAGGAGCTTTTTGTAAATTAGAAGTATTAGATACAAATGGTGAGCTTCGTCTTGCTCAAACGGCGTTGTATGCTGGAGGACATCACGAATTAGGTGTTGTGTTTGTTCAACAGGATCATGAGTGGGATTCGGAAGCGATGTAAATAGAAGTGAGGGTGTTACCTTTAGGTAACACCTTTTTGTTTGATTGGGAGCGGAAGTACATAAAATTTATATCGGCGATTATTTGAATACATCGACTTTCCGGTAAAAAACGAAAGCCATCGCAAACCTTATTTGTAGTTTCATAGACGAATCACTTGAATAATTATTTGATAATGGTTATCATTTAGGGAGTCTTTTGAATTTTGGAAAATGGAGGGAAGATATGCTACGTAAATTTTTTTCTTACTATAGACCGTATAAAGGTTTATTTATACTCGACTTTTCTTGTGCAGTTATCGCAGGATTACTGGAACTTGGCTTCCCACTTATCGTAAACCAATTTATTGATAAGTTATTGCCAGGGCAAAACTGGACGCTGATTTTATGGGCGTGTTTCGGTTTATTTGCAGTTTATATGTTAAATGCAGGCCTGCAATATGTTGTTACATATTGGGGACATATGCTTGGGGTTAACATTGAAACAGATATGAGGCAGAAATTATTTGATCACATTCAAAAGCTATCATTCAGATTTTTTGACAATAATAAAACAGGTCATTTAATTTCACGTCTTACAAACGATTTAATGGAAATTGGGGAAATTGCTCACCATGGGCCAGAAGATTTATTTATCGCTGTTATGACTTTAGTTGGGGCGTTCTCATTCATGATGATGATCAACTGGAAGTTAGCGCTATTAACGTTCTTCGTCATTCCATTCCTACTATGGTTGGCACTTTACTTCAACAAAAAAATGACAGGTACGTTTAGACGTTTATTCTCAGATGTTGCTGATTTCAATGCATGTATTGAGAACAACGTTGGTGGTATTCGCGTTGTACAAGCATTCGGAAATGAAAAGTTTGAGAAAGAGCAATTTGCTGTGAACAACGCCCGTTTCCGTACAACGAAATTAATGGCTTATAAAATTATGGCGTTAAATTCGTCAATTAGTTATATGCTCATGCGTCTCGTAACGCTCTTCGTCTTAATATGCGGTACATGGTTTGTTCTGCAAGGTGAATTAACGTACGGTGGATTTATCGGATTCGTTCTATTAACGAATATCTTCTTCCGCCCGATTGAAAAAATTAATGCGGTAATCGAAAGCTATCCGAAAGGGATTGCTGGTTTTAAGAGATATGTAGAGCTTCTTGAAACAGAGCCAGATATTGTAGATTCTAAAGATGCGATGGAAGTTAAACATGTACACGGTGATATTCAATATAACAACATTACGTTCGGATATGAAAACAAAGAACCGATTTTAAACGATATTAGTTTGAAAATCCATGCAGGTGAAACAGTTGCGTTCGTTGGACCATCTGGGGCGGGGAAAACAACGTTATGTAGCCTATTACCACGTTTTTATGAGCAATCATCTGGTTCAATTCAAATTGATGGCATTGATACGAAAGAGATGACATTATCGTCACTTCGTAAGCAAATCGGAATTGTGCAACAAGATGTGTTCTTATTCTCGGGAACGATTCGTGAAAATATTGCTTACGGAAATTTAAAAGCGTCAGAAGCTGACATTTGGCAGGCAGTAAAGAGAGCGCAGTTAGAGGATTTAATTTACTCGCAGCCAGACGGTTTAGATACAGTTATCGGTGAGCGCGGCGTGAAACTTTCTGGTGGACAGAAGCAACGTCTAGCGATTGCCCGTATGTTCTTGAAAAACCCGCCAATTTTAATTTTAGATGAAGCGACTTCTGCACTAGATACAGAGACGGAACTAGCAATTCAAAAATCACTTGCAGAATTAGCAGTTGGCCGTACAACATTAGTGATTGCACATAGACTTGCAACGATTAAAAATGCAGATCGTATCGTCGTTGTAAATAAAGACGGTATTGCAGAGCAAGGTTCACATGATGAATTAATTGAGCGTGGCGGAGGATATAGTAGGTTATACGAAGCACAGTTTAGTTCGTAAATATAATTTCTGCTGAATTAGTGCACCATAAGTAGGTGAAAATCTCATATGGGAGGCTATAAAGTATGATTGTAACAACAACGTCTACAATTCAAGGAAAAGAAATTATTGAGTATATCGATATCGTCAATGGAGAAGCGATTATGGGTGCGAATATCGTTCGTGACCTTTTCGCCTCTGTCCGTGACGTTGTCGGCGGTCGTGCTGGCGCTTATGAAAGTAAATTAAAAGAAGCGCGCGACATCGCAATGGAAGAAATGAAAACTTTCGCAAGACAAAAAAATGCGAACGCAATTGTGGGTATCGACGTGGATTACGAAGTCGTTCGCGAAGGGATGCTAATGGTTGCGGTGAGCGGGACTGCCGTCCGAATATAAAGTAAAAAGCCGTGCTGATGCACGGCTTTTTATATGCTATGTCGAAGCCTCGATATTTCTTGGGAAATGGGGAAGGCCCTGTCGATATATAGGGAAGACATTAGAGCGCTTCTTTACATTTCCGTATTTGAACTAATAATGTTTCGTATTCTTGGTTGAGAGATGTGATGTCATCGTGATGATTGGGTATAGAAATCCGGCTGATGACTTCAGTTAATTTTGTTTGTAACCGTAATAATTCTTGTTCAGTAACGTTTACAGAATCCCCGGTTGTTCTTTTTGTGTATTGCTCGTAATTACCGTGGAATACTCTTGGTTCACTCTCATCTACTTGTAGAATATGGTCTGCAACAGAACGAATGAATGCACGGTCATGGCTAATGAAAAGTATAGTGCCAGGATATTCTTGTAACATGCTTTCTAATTCTTCTTGCGTTGCTAAGTCTAAATAGTTTGTCGGTTCATCGAGCAGAAGCATATTATAGTTTCCTAAAAATACTTTTGCGAGTGCAACCTTCATTCGCTCACCCCCGCTTAGAACGTGCACAGGTTTATGAACATCTTCACGGCGGAATAGAAGCCGTGCAAGTATTGTGCGAACGAACGACTCTGTATAGTTTGTTTCTTCTAGAACATTTTCTAAAATGGTTTTATCTGTTTTTAAAATGGATAGTGTTTGTTCGAAATACCCAATCTTACAACTTTTCGAAAGCTGAATGCCGCGCTCGTTTGCGAGAAGCATGTTGAACAAAGTCGTTTTTCCGCTTCCGTTTGCGCCTAAAATAGCAAGTTTTGCACCAGGAGCAATAGTTCCATTCATATTTTTAAATAGTGTGCGGTCACCTATTTTCTTTGTTGCTTTATTGAACTGTACTGCCACCTTACTATGAATGGGTGTATGGTATTGCACGTCAAACTGAGCTTGAGAAAGATCCTTTGGCTTTTCTTTCTTTTCTAATTTTTCGAGACGTGTCTCTAATGCTTTTGCTGCTTTACTAACCTGTTCTTGGCCATGAGCCCCACTTAATTTATAAAGTTTAGATTCAGATGAACTGAACCGTGTTGGGATTTTTGTCATGCTAGAAGCACGTTGCTTTTTTTGTAAAATGGACTGCTCTAAACGATTTTTTTCTTGTACATATTGCTCATATTCTGCTTGTTTTTGTATTCGCTCACGTTCTTTTTGCTTTCGATAGTTGGAATAATTACCTTTATACTCTTGAATAGTACCGTCTTCGATTTCGATGATTTTTGTACATATCGCATCTAAAAAGTCACGATCATGTGATATTAAAACAAGTGCCCCTTTATAAGATAAAAGTGCCTTTTCTAATTGCTCTGTACCAACCATATCTAAGTGGCTTGTTGGTTCATCAGCGAATAAAATGCCTGCATTCTGTTCAAGAGCGTGGGCAATTTTTAGGCGCATTCGTTCACCGCCGCTCATTGAATTTGTAACGTTTGAAATGCTCCATTTTCCTTTTGCGAGAGAAGAAGCGGTTTCTGGTAGTTCTTCGCTAAGCTGAGGAATGATGGAGATAGAACTATGATGAGTTACTGTACCTTCGTCAGCTTCTATTTCTTTACTTAATATTTGTAGTAACGTAGATTTTCCAGCTCCGTTGACTCCGACAATTCCTATACGATCCTGCGCTTGAATTTCCAGTGATGGTAACGTAAATAGGGTACGATCACCAAAGCTCTTTTCAATATTACGTGCGAATAAAATAGTCATAAAAAAACCTCCCTAGTTTCACTAGAGAGGATAAATGTCGCCCATGCATGTGAAAATCGTACATAAATAAACGATTTTTTCACATGATCGTTTCGAAAGAAAGTATCGACAAATGGACAGACTAATCCCCTGCTAGTTTTCATCATTTTTGTTCACTATTTGTGATGGATGAAATAAATAAGAGAATTAGAACTTCATTGGTCAAAGTACCTTCCTTTCATAATATTACTTTTATTGTATGCGCATACAAATGAGATTGTCAAACTTATTTCTGTTTGTGATTTTTGAATTCGTTATTATAAATTTGTGCTTTTGCTAGTGCTTCAACATCATTTTGGATTTCATCTAATCCATTCGCATCCCCAATAATATATCCTTCAAATGATGAACCAACAAAATCAAAGATATATTGGAACTGAGCAATAAGCGGCAATGCTTTCAGTTTTGGATTATCTCCGCCAACGATGACAACGTACATTTTTTTGTTTTTCATTTTCTCTTTGAAATGAAGAGATGTATCACGCAAACTTTGTGACCAGCGATCGACGAAGTTTTTCATATGACCGCTCATTCCGTACCAGTATAGCGGTGTAGCGAAGATAATCGTGTCGTGCGCTAGCATGCGTTCGATTAATGGCTCGTAGTCATCGTTTACAGGCTGGAATCCTTCTGCATCGTGACGTTGATCTGTAATAGGATGGACTGTATGGTCTCGCAAGTAAATTTGTTCTGTTTTAATTCCATCAATCATCATATGTGTTAGAGCTTCCGTATTCCCGTTTTGTCTTGAACTGCCATGTATAACAAACATGTAATCATCCCTTTTCTTTTGCTTGTTTTAGGAGTGAAACGTGTTTTTGCAAATTCGTTTGAATGCTAGAAAGTAATGAGATTTGCTTTGTTACTTCATTGAGTTTATCTTCGTAAAGTGTAAGGATACTGCTGCATGGGTTTTCGTATAGATGCGGCTCGATTTCGAGGCAGCGCAGCATCCTTGCCGTCTCTTCTAAATTTAAGCCAATTTGTAAGTACATTTGAATAAGTTCTACTTTTTCAATAGCACTTTCATCAAAATCACGGTAGCCATTTGTGAGCCGCTTAGAAGGGAGTAATCCCTTTTCTTCGTAATGTCTTAGTGATCTTTCGCTAACTCCAGTTTCTTTTGATAACTCCCCGATTCGCAATGCGTTTCACTCCTTTTAAACATATTGTAAACCTTCACACTAATGTGAAGGTCAACTCTGTTTTTTCGCAAAAGAATCCACATGATTTAAAAACACTTGAATGGCTTTAGACGGAATAAAATATTTGCCGCGCACGATGGAGAATGGGCGTATTAACTGTTCATTTGGAACTTCGACGTGGAATAGCTCTTTTGCCAGTAGCTCTTTCCGTACAGTCCAATCAGAAAGTATAGCGATGCCAAGCCCAGCAGCGACGGCTTCCTTCACGCTTTGTATACTGCTAAATGTAAAGAATCGCTTCATTTTTAAATGGTGTTGATGGATAAAGCGGTCACTATAAGCACGTGTACCGGAACCACTTTCTCTTAATACCCATACTTGGTCTTGGAGTGTGCTTTCATTTATTTCCTTTGTGCGGAGCAGTGGATGATTTGGCGGAACGACGAGCTTCATTTCATCTTGCATAAATGTTTCGACGTTAACATCAGCGTATACGACTTGCCCTTCCACTAAGCCGATATCAATTTGATTAGAGCGAAGACTTTGCAAAACTTCTTCTGTATTTGAGATAAAGGTATGCACTTCGACACGTGGATTTTCATTGGCATAGTTAGCGAGTATTTTTGGAAGTAAGTATTCGCCAATTGTAAAACTAGCACCGATGCGAAGTGTTCCTGTTACAACGTTATGTAGTTCATTAATTTCTTGCTTAGCATCTTCGTAAAGAGAGAGCATTTGCTTTGCATGAATGTATAGAATATTTCCAGCTTCCGTGACTTGGACATGTTTCGGAGATCGCTGAATGAGTGTAGTTCCAAATTCGTTTTCTAAGTTGCGAATGTGCATACTTACGCCAGGTTGTGAAAGATTTAATAACTCCGCTGCACGAGAGAAGTGTTTTTGTTCAACAACCGTAACAAAAATCTTTAAAATGTCTACGTTCATTTGCAAAGCTCCTTTCGTTTTTCTTTCATCTTATCATAAGTATTTCTGATGATAGAGATTTGGTATTGGTATTAAACTTATTATAAAAACTCTCTTATAATGTAACTAGAAAGAACATGCATGTTCCAATACGATTATTGGGGTGGTTCAAAGTGGAACAAACACTTGTTATACAAAAGAAGAAGGGCTTTGGATTTTCGCAAGGAATTGGGATTACGTTATTAATCGCCATTGTCGCGAAATATTTAGCAGAGCTTCCATTTTTAAATATTATGGGACAATTAGTAATTGCTATTCTAATTGGGATGGTTTGGCGAGCAGCGGTTGGAGTTCCGCAAGAAGCGATAGCTGGAACGAACTTCGCGAGTAAGAAGCTGCTTCGCTTTGGGATTATCTTACTTGGAATGCGATTAAATCTTGTTGATATTGCGAAGGCGGGGCCAAAAGTACTGGTCATCGCAGCGGTTGTTATTACATTTACTATTTTCGTTGTATACGGATTAACGAAAGTATTTAAAGTAGACAAGAAACTTGGGATTTTAACGGCGTGCGGGACGGCAATTTGTGGCGCGGCAGCGGTCGTGGCAATTGCACCGCAAGTGAAAGCGAAGGATGAGGAAACGGCAGTCGGGGCAGCGATTATTGCAATTTTAGGTACAATATTTACACTTATTTATACGCTATTATACCCAGTGCTTGGCTTTTCTCCGTACGGTTACGGTGTATTCTCAGGTGCGACGCTGCACGAAATTGCTCATGTTATCGCAGCTGCAGCGCCAGGCGGTAGCACGGCTGTAGACATTGCGGTTATCGTAAAATTAACGCGCGTTGCGATGCTTGTGCCAGTAGCGATTTTAATCGGATTGTGGTTTGGTAAGAGTGAAGGTAGCGAGGAAAAAAGATCATGGCGCGACCTTCCAATTCCGTGGTTCATCTTCGGATTTTTAGCGATGAGTGCAGTGCATTCACTTGGGATTATTCCAGAAGTTGTTGCGGGATACATTGTTGTCATTGCTTACATGCTTATCGCAATGGCGATGGCGGGGCTTGGTTTAAATGTAGAGTTTAAAACGTTCCGTAAATTAGGAAGCAAGGCATTCGTGGCAGGGCTGATTGGCTCGATTTGCTTATCGGTTCTTGGATATGTTCTCGTATGGGGATTAGGATTTATGTAGTAGGAAGAAGCTGTTCCAAAAGGTATTTTGGGACAGCTTTTTCTTATGCTTATCGTGCTACAGATGTCAGTAAAGTCGATATATTTGGGAAATCGCCGATATAAATGAAGTTGCGCTAATATAAATTGAATTACTCTTGTACTTTGTTAGAGAAGATATGTAGTGAAACGTTTTTCTAAAATTTGTAAAGATATCTTTACTTGTAATTGGAAAATATTTATAATTTAAGTAAAGATATCTTTACTTTCGAAGGTGGAACCTATGGGTGTGAAAAATAAGATCAAGGAATTAAGAAAACAACATCATATAACACAAGTAGAAATGGCAAAGGCGATGCAGGTGACGCGGCAGACGATTGTGGCGATTGAAAATCATCATTACAATCCGAGCTTAGAGTTATCCCTAAAAATCGCCAAATATTTTGGAGTAAAGGTGGAAGAAATATTTACGCTAGAGTAGGGGGAGAGAAATGGTAGGAAAACGAGCATAGCGATAGGAGGAAGGGGAAATGCAAGACGAGTTTGAGAGATTTCAGTCAGATAAAGCGTTTAAATATGTAGGGTTGTTTTTCACGATTAGTTTAGCTGTGTGGAGTTTGTACAATTTAATCATTTACGGAAGTGCGGGTATGCCGTTTGTGTTATTTGTACTAGGGCAGTTTGTTTATTTCTTTGTGAACTATTGGCCGAAATGGAGATATAGAAATAGTAAAGAAGCTGATCGTGTATGAGTAAGAGAGAGGTCACGAAATTCGTAGGGAGTTTGCTTTTAGCAGGGATTCTTTTAAATGTGAGTTTAATGATTTTAAGTATTTCATGGGGAACTATTTTTATATCGAATGTAGCACTAGTCATTTTATATGGAATTTCCGAATATAGAGAACAGAAGCGTTTGAAAGAAGAGGGAGTACCGTCGATTGATGAGAGAGTTGTGAACAAGATGAAGTCGCATTTTACGATTTGTATTACGAGTTTTGTTTTTTTGTTCATTATGTATCTTTGTGTAAATAAGTATTTAGAAAGACAAGTAGTAAATGTAAATGAGTTATTATATATCGTTATTTTTGGTTTGTTAATTAGTATGGCATCAACGAGTATTTTAGCAACAAGGAGTAAATAGAAAAAGGGGAACTGGGATGGGATTACCGGTATTATGTGTCGCTACAGTCATATTTGCGCTTCTTTGGGGCATGCAAAATTTTTCTCGTAATCCAGTGCCAAGCATTTGTATTATGATTGGTACTGTAGGTTTATCGTATTATTTATTACTATTAGCTCATTATCATAAAACAGCAACGAGCGTTGTTGTGGGAGCACTTATTTTATTTTGTGGTCGTGCTGTACAAAAGGGGTTATTTCCGTAAAAGCTGTTTATACAAAGGGTATAAACAGCTTTTTGTATTTTTTTTACAGAATACTTGAAAGTTACGTAACGTCATCTTTTATAATGAAGGAGAAGAGGTGATAGTAGTGATTTCAATACAACAATTGACGAGAGAAACAGGGGTTACGGTACGTACATTACGTTATTATGATCAAATAGATTTATTAAAGCCAAGTGGGAAAACAGAGGGTGGACATCGGTTATATAGTGAAGCTGATGTCATTCGTTTGCAACAAATTTTATTTTTAAAAGAAATGGGATTTTCATTAAAAGAAACTGCGAATATGTTAGGAAAAGATGAGCTGGATTTAAAGGATTCTCTTGAAAAACAACTTCGGTTTGTACAAGAAGAACAAAAGAAATTCAATCGAATGGAGCGTATTTTACAAGCTGTTGTTTATTCAGTAGACGTCGAAGGAGATTTGGATTGGAAAGTTATGTTTGAACTTATTCAGCTTTCAAAACAGTCTCCTCGTATACGGGAAATGTTCCAAAATGAAGTATTTTCAGGGGAGGAACAAAAATTACTTCGTAATTTACCAAACATGAGTGAGGAAGATCCGAATGTGTTGGAGTGGGTAGATTTATTAAAGCAATTACGTAATTTTATGAAAGACGGTAAAGAAGCAGCGAGTGATGAGGTGCAAGAGGTAACGAAGAGATTAATGCAGAAGTGTTTGGAAATGGCTAATGGTGACGAAGCGTTTTTAGATAAGTTATGGGAAGTTAGAAAGTCAAAAGAAGATTCGCAAAGGATGGGTATGTATCCAATCGAAGAAGAACTTTTAGTATATATGGACGAAGCTTTTCGTATTTATGATGAAAGGGAGAGGGATAAATGAGTATACTCGCGGAATATCGTTGGTATTTTTTAATTGGGGCAGAGATTATATTTTGGTTATCGGCTATCGGTTTCTTTTTACTCCGTTACGGATTTCGTTTGAAGAAGGCGAGTTTTATTATGGGGATTGTACTCCTCGTAAATGAAGTGTTTATTTTAACTTTAGGGGTAGTGGACTACTATCAAACAGGAAAGTTCTCTAACTTTCAAATTATTACTGTAATTATTTTATTGTATGCAGTTTTTTACGGGAAAAAGGATTTGAAGAAGCTTGATATATTTGCGCAAAAGCTAGTTGCGAAATGGCGTAATGAACCGGTGCCTATTATTGAAGATCAGGTAGAATTAACAGGTATGGCCTATGCAAAGCAGGAAATACAAAATTGGGTAGTACATCTTGTTTTATTCGTTGGTGTGCACATATTCTTTTTCTTCGCGTATGGATTTATTCCATTTGAACAATGGGGTAATTGGTTAGAATCGGGAATCGTTTTAAATAAAGATGCAAGTCGCGTGAGCCAAGTGTGGGCAATTATATTTTTAGTTGATACAGCGATTTCATTTTCATATGTGATTTTTCCGAAGAAGGAGAAAGGAAAAGAAAAGCTACTTTCATAGGGGAAAGTAGCTTTTTAGGTATACAAATAATTTTTATAGGAGAGGATGGCAATAGGAAAAGGAAATGGTTTTATATGTCTATTTCTCTTTAGTTTAGTAGCATGCTCACAACCTAACATTACAATTGATAAGAAGAAGGATGTCATTGTAAAGGGAACAGGAACTTCCAATCTAGATAAATTCGAACAGTTCGTTTTGAATGTTGAACAAGGGAAAGTTGATAAAATAAGAATTGTTCATTATACACATGAAGGCGATCCAATTTTTCAAACGTTAGAGCATAGTGGGGAAGCTATACTTTATGTGTCAGATAATAGACAAGATCAATTTGCTGGTGAGGCTAAAGGGTTATATAAAGATAGCTGTAAAAGTATTGTTAAAGACCAGCGCGAATCAAAAATTACTTATAGGCTAATAGATTGTACGAAAGAAGATGGGCGCAACGGATATGACTTAGTATATGTACTTAAAAAATAGAGTTAGTAGAGGAAGGAAGTATGTACTCCTTCCTTTTTCTATGTATATATTGTCGAAAACTTTACCGAATATCTGTTCGTTTTTTTTAGGTTTTTTATAGGCATTCGTGGTAAAATAATAATACAGATTTTTATGAGGAGGTCGGATTTTACTTGGAACATCAATTTGAAATTATATCAGCGTATTCCCCGCAAGGTGATCAGCCGGTAGCTATAGAGAAGCTTGTAGAGGGAATTAATAGTGGAAAGAAAAAGCAAGTGTTGCTTGGAGCGACAGGAACGGGTAAGACATTTACAATTTCAAATGTCATTAAAGAAGTGCAGAAGCCAACACTTGTGATGGCTCACAATAAAACGTTAGCAGGACAGTTATATAGTGAGTTGAAAGACTTTTTCCCGAATAATGCAGTTGAATATTTTGTTAGTTATTACGATTATTATCAGCCAGAAGCGTATGTACCACAAACAGATACGTTTATTGAAAAGGACGCGCAGATTAATGATGAAATTGATAAATTGCGTCACTCGGCAACGTCTGCATTATTTGAACGGGACGATGTAATTATCGTTGCGAGTGTATCGTGTATATATGGTTTAGGTTCTCCTGAAGAATACCGCGAGTTAGTTGTGTCACTTCGAGTTGGTATGGAGAAGGACCGCAATCAATTGCTTCGTGAACTTGTTGATGTACAGTATGGACGTAATGATATTGATTTCAAGCGTGGTACATTCCGTGTACGCGGAGATGTAGTTGAAATCTTCCCGGCATCACTTGATGAGCATTGTATCCGAATTGAGTTTTTCGGTGATGAAATCGATCGTATTCGTGAAGTAAATGCGTTAACAGGTGAAGTATTAGCAGAACGTGATCATGTAGCGATCTTCCCAGCATCCCACTTCGTTACACGTGAAGAAAAAATGAAGGTTGCTATTGAAAATATCGAAAAAGAATTAGAAGAGCGTTTAAAGGAATTAAATGATAATGGCAAGTTGTTAGAAGCGCAACGTATAGAACAGCGTACACGTTATGATTTAGAAATGATGCGCGAGATGGGCTTTTGTTCAGGTATTGAAAACTATTCCCGTCATTTAACACTTCGTCCAGCGGGTGCAACGCCGTATACGTTATTAGACTATTTCCCTGAAGATTTCCTAATTGTTATGGATGAGTCACACGTATCAGTACCGCAAGTAAGAGCGATGTATAACGGGGACCAAGCACGTAAGCAAGTGCTTGTGGATCATGGATTCCGTCTGCCATCAGCTTTAGATAATAGACCGCTCACGTTTGATGAGTTTGAAGAGAAAACGAATCAAGTTATTTACGTTTCAGCAACGCCAGGACCGTACGAATTAGAGCAGTCACCGGAAGTAATAGAACAAATTATTCGTCCAACAGGGCTTTTAGATCCACCGATTGATATACGACCAATTGAAGGTCAAATTGACGATTTATTAGGAGAGATTCAAGATCGTATTGCGAAAAATGAACGTGTATTAATTACGACTTTAACGAAAAAAATGTCAGAGGATTTAACGGATTATTTAAAAGATGTAGGAATTAAAGTGAACTATCTTCACTCTGAAATTAAAACGTTAGAACGTATTGAAATTATTCGCGATCTTCGCCTCGGTAAATTTGATGTACTTGTCGGTATTAACTTATTACGAGAAGGATTAGATATTCCGGAAGTATCACTTGTAGCTATTTTAGATGCGGATAAGGAAGGGTTCTTGCGTTCAGAGCGTTCATTAATTCAAACAATTGGTCGTGCAGCGCGTAATGAAAACGGCCGCGTTATTATGTACGCAGATCGCATAACGAGATCGATGGGCATTGCAATTGAAGAAACGCAGCGTCGTCGTACGATACAGGAAGCTTACAATGAAGAGCATGGTATTACGCCGAAAACAATTCAAAAAGGTGTGCGTGATGTAATCCGTGCAACGACAGCTGCTGAAGAGCCGGAAACATATGAAGCAACGCCAACTAAGAAGATGACGAAAAAAGAGCGTGAAAAGACAATTGCGAAGATAGAAGCAGAAATGAAGGAAGCGGCAAAAGCGTTAGACTTCGAGCGTGCAGCTGAATTAAGAGATTTACTATTAGAATTAAAGGCGGAAGGGTGAAAAGAGTGAGCATGAGCAAGGATTTTATTGTTGTAAAGGGTGCTAGAGCACATAACTTAAAAAATATTGATGTAACCATTCCGAGAAATCAGCTTGTTGTTGTAACGGGATTGTCTGGTTCAGGGAAATCATCATTAGCATTTGATACGATTTATGCAGAAGGGCAGCGCAGATACGTAGAATCGTTATCTGCGTATGCACGCCAGTTTTTAGGGCAAATGGATAAACCGGATGTAGATACGATTGAAGGATTATCACCAGCGATTTCAATCGATCAAAAAACGACGAGTCGTAATCCGCGTTCAACTGTCGGAACGGTAACGGAGATTTATGATTATTTACGCTTATTATTTGCGCGAATTGGTACGCCAATTTGTCCGAATCATGGTATTGAAATTACATCACAAACAGTAGAGCAGATGGTAGACCGTGTTCTCGAATATCCTGAACGTACGAAATTGCAAGTACTAGCGCCTATCGTGTCAGGACGTAAAGGTGCACATGTAAAAGTACTTGAAGATATTAAGAAGCAAGGTTATGTTCGTGTACGTGTTGATGGGGAAATGCTGGATGTATCTGAAGAGATTACGCTAGATAAAAATAAGAAGCATTCCATAGAAGTTGTAATTGACCGTATTGTTGTGAAAGAAGGAATTGCAAGCCGTCTTGCTGATTCACTCGAAAGTGCATTAAAGCTTGGCGGGGGACGAGTGTTAATTGATGTTATGGGAGAAGAGGAACTTCTGTTTAGTGAACATCATGCTTGTCCGCATTGTGGTTTTTCAATTGGAGAATTAGAACCGCGTATGTTCTCGTTCAATAGTCCGTTCGGTGCATGTCCTTCTTGTGATGGACTTGGCTCAAAGCTAGAGGTAGATTTAGAGCTTGTTATTCCGAATTGGGATTTAACATTAAATGAACATGCGATAGCTCCTTGGGAACCGACAAGTTCACAATATTACCCACAACTTTTACAATCTGTATGTAATCATTACGGCGTTGATATGGATATGCCTGTGAAAGATATACCGAAAGATTTATTCGATAAAGTGTTGTACGGAAGCGGTGAAGAGAAAGTTTACTTCCGCTATGTAAATGAATTTGGTCAAGTGAAGGAAAATGAGATTTTATTTGAAGGTGTTATTCCGAATATAGAGCGTCGTTATCGTGAGACGAGTTCTGATTATGTTCGTGAGCAAATGGAGAAATATATGGCAGAGCAAGCTTGTCCGAAGTGTAAAGGTGGACGCTTAAAGCCAGAGAGTTTAGCTGTTTTCGTTGGTGATAAAACGATTGCTGACGTAACGAAGTATTCTGTTCAAGAAGTACAGGAGTTCTTCTCAAATGTGGAACTAACGGAGAAACAACAAAAAATTGCTCATTTAATTTTAAGAGAAATTCAGGAGCGCGTTGGATTCTTAGTGAACGTTGGTTTAGATTATTTAACGCTAAGTCGTGCGGCTGGTACGTTATCAGGTGGTGAGGCGCAGCGTATTCGTTTAGCAACGCAAATTGGTTCTCGTCTAACTGGCGTACTTTATATTCTTGATGAGCCTTCTATCGGTTTACATCAGCGCGATAACGATCGTCTTATTCGCACATTGCAAGAAATGCGCGATTTAGGAAATACGTTAATTGTCGTTGAGCATGATGAAGATACGATGATGGCTGCTGATTATTTACTTGATATCGGACCTGGTGCAGGTATTCACGGTGGGCAAGTCGTCTCAGCGGGGACGCCAGCTGAAGTGATGCAAGATGAGAATTCATTAACAGGGAAATATTTAAGCGGTAAGGAGTTTATTCCAGTTCCACTTGAAAGACGTAAAGGTGACGGAAGAAAAGTAGAAATTGTCGGTGCAAAAGAGAATAACTTAAAGAATGCGAAAATGTCATTCCCGCTTGGTACGTTTGTAGCGATAACGGGTGTATCAGGTTCTGGTAAAAGTACGATGATTAATGAAGTACTATATAAATCGTTAGCTCAAAAGCTATATAAAGCAAAAGCAAAGCCAGGGACTCATAAAGAAATTAAAGGTCTTGAGCACTTAGATAAAGTTATTGATATTGATCAATCACCAATCGGTCGTACACCACGTTCCAACCCAGCAACGTATACAGGTGTATTCGATGATATTCGTGATGTGTTTGCACAAACGAACGAAGCGAAAGTGCGCGGGTATCAAAAAGGACGTTTCAGCTTTAACGTAAAAGGTGGCCGTTGTGAAGCATGCCGTGGTGACGGGATTATTAAAATCGAAATGCATTTCTTACCAGATGTGTACGTTCCGTGTGAAGTTTGTCATGGTAAACGTTACAACCGTGAAACGTTAGAAGTGAAGTATAAAGATAAGAACATTTCTGAAGTGTTAGGGATGACAATTGAAGATGGAGTAGAGTTCTTCGCTAATATCCCTAAAATTAAACGTAAACTTCAAACACTTGTAGATGTTGGGCTTGGTTATATGAAATTAGGACAGCCAGCTACGACGTTATCTGGTGGGGAAGCACAGCGCGTGAAATTAGCTTCTGAATTACACCGTCGTTCTACAGGGCGTACTTTATATATTTTAGATGAGCCAACGACTGGTTTACATGCACATGATATTGCGCGTCTTCTAGAAGTATTGCAGCGTCTTGTTGAAAGTGGAGAGACGGTTCTTGTAATTGAGCACAATTTAGATGTTATTAAAACAGCTGATTATATTGTTGATCTTGGACCAGAAGGCGGAGACAAAGGTGGACAAATTGTTGCTTCAGGAACGCCAGAGCAAGTAGTGAAAGAAGAGCGCTCGTATACAGGTAAGTATTTAAAAGAGATTTTAGTTCGTGATAAAGCAAGAATGAAAGAGAAAATAAAAGAAGTAGAGTTATCGCAATAAATTTATTGATGAAAACCGAGTGGAAATGACGCTCGGTTTTTATTTTACGAGGAAAAACTGGTAAGTATGTTAGTAGGTATACAAGCATAAAGGATAGAATAAGTTGATATAAGCGCTCGTATGATACTTGCGTTTATTATCTATTAGCGTATGATGAAAGATATATGTTTAAAGGATGTGTAACGAAATGAGATGGATTGTATCACTTCTTGTAAATAGCGTTGTGTTAATCGCTGTATCGGGACTTTTAAAAGGGATTGCACCAGACGCGTTTTATGTAGCAAATATACAAACTGCAATTATTGCGAGTATTATATTAGCGATTTTAAATGTGTTCGTAAAGCCGTTTTTAATTTTAATTACGTTACCAATTACTGTTGTAACTTTCGGTTTCTTCTTAATTGTTATTAATGCGATTACGTTAAAAATAACAGATTCATTATTAGGGGATTCTTTCAATATAACAGGGTTTGGTGTAGCTATTGTTGCGGCAATTTGTATTTCAATTTTCAATATGATCATTGAAAAAGCAATTGTTGAACCGTTATATGAAAAAAAGAGAAAGTGACAAAAGGAAAAACATTTCATCATTCGTATGAAATGTTTTTTTCTATTTATTAGAAACCGTATTTCTTGTTTTCAGAAAAAAATGGTACAATATCCGGTAGAATGGAATTTTACATCAAATGAGACTGAACCCGCAGCGGAGTGGAGGTTTATACATATGCCGAAAGTAAGGACAAAAGATTTAATTGAACAATTTCAATTGGAGTTAATAAGTGGTGAAGAAGGAATTCATCGTCCGATTGATACAAGTGATTTATCACGACCTGGAATTGAAATGGCAGGATTTTTTACATATTATCCAGCTGATCGCGTGCAGCTTCTTGGAAAGACGGAGCTTACGTTCTTTGACACGTTAACGTCAGAGCAAAAACAAGAGAGAATGAAAGCGCTTTGTACTGAGGAGACACCATGTATTATTGTAACTCGTAATCAAGATGTACCAGATGAGTTACTACAAGCATCACGTGAATCAGGCATGCCTTTATTACGTTCTTCTCAAACGACAACGAGATTATCAAGTCGTTTAACAAATTATTTAGAGGGTAAGTTAGCACCAACAACAGCTGTTCATGGTGTGTTAGTAGATATTTACGGCGTTGGTGTTTTAATTACAGGTCAAAGTGGTGTTGGTAAAAGTGAGACGGCTCTTGAGCTTGTAAAACGTGGTCACCGTCTTGTTGCGGATGATAGCGTAGAAATTCGCCAAGAAGATGAGGACATGTTAGTCGGAAGCTCACCAGATTTAATTGAGCATTTATTAGAAATTCGTGGCTTAGGTATTATTAATGTTATGACGTTATTCGGTGCAGGGGCAGTGCGAAATTATAAGCGTATTACACTTGTTATTAATCTTGAAATTTGGGATCAAAAGAAAAATTATGATCGCTTAGGTCTGGATGAAGAGAAGATGAAGATTATTGATACAGAACTTACGAAGATTACACTTCCAGTTCGTCCTGGTCGAAACTTAGCTGTTATTATTGAAGTGGCAGCGATGAACTTCCGTTTGAAACGTATGGGAGTCAATGCAGCACAGCAGTTCTCTGAACGATTAATGAGTGCGATTGAGTTAGGAAATCAGGAGTAAACATTGGAGAGGGAGGTCATACATATGCTGTTAGGTTCTGTACCGCAGCTTGACCGTGTAGCTGTTCAACTTGGACCGTTCCCTGTATATTGGTACGGGGTTATTATCGGTACAGGTGTGCTATTAGGTCTTTGGCTAGCAACTCGCGAGGGAGAGCGGCTAGGTATTCCAAAAGATACATTTGTTGACCTTGTATTAATTGCAGTACCAATCGCTATTCTATTTGCGAGAATGTACTATGTTATTTTTGAATGGGAATATTACGCGCAAAACCCGAGTCAAATTATTAATATTCGTCAAGGTGGTTTGGCGATTCATGGTGGTTTAATCGGGGCTGTTATTACAGGGATTCTTTTTGCAAAACGTCGTGGACTTTCATTCTGGAAGTTGGCGGATATTGCTGCACCAAGTATTTTACTAGGACAAGCAATTGGCCGATGGGGAAACTTTATGAACCAAGAGGCGCATGGTGATGAAGTAACGAGACAGTTTTTAGAAGGTCTTCATTTACCAGATTTCATTATTAATCAAATGTACATTGAGGGTGTGTATTATCACCCGACGTTTTTATATGAATCATTATGGAATTTTGCAGGTGTAATTTTATTACTTGCATTACGAAAAGTGAATTTACGCCGCGGGGAATTGTTCTTCACATATTTAATTTGGTATTCAGTAGGACGCTTCTTCGTAGAAGGGTTACGTACAGATAGTTTAATGCTAGGACCACTTCGTATTGCACAAGTAATGTCAATTGGAATTGTTGTTATTTCTATTATTTTCATTATTGTGAGACGAAAAATGGGGCAAGCTGATAAAAGATATTCGGAAAATTAGAGAAAAGTAGCATCTTATTATAAGGTGCTGCTTCTTTCATATTCAGGAAAACGAAAGGACTAGGGCAATGAGAATAAATACAGTGTTATTTGATTTAGATGGAACTTTAATTAATACAAACGAACTTATTATCTCTTCTTTTTTACATGTGTTACATACATATTATCCAAATCAGTATAAGCGTGAAGATGTATTGCCATTTATCGGTCCATCTTTGCATGATACTTTCAGCAAGATTGATGAAAGTAAGGTTGAAGAGATGATTGCATGTTATCGTCAATTTAACCATGATCATCATGATGAATTAGTAGAAGAATATGAAACTGTATATGAAACAGTTCAAGATTTGAAGAAACAAGGTTATAAAGTTGGTATTGTTACAACGAAAGCGAGACAAACGGTTGAGATGGGATTAAAGCTATCAAAGCTTGATGAGTTTTTTGATGTTGTCGTGACAATTGATGATGTAGAGCATGTGAAACCACATCCAGAGCCACTTCAAAAAGCACTTGAGTTGTTAGGTGCGAAACCGGAAGAAGCGTTGATGGTTGGAGATAACCATCATGATATTGTCGGCGGACAAAATACGGGTACGAAAACAGCTGCGGTTTCATGGACATTGAAAGGTAGAGCATATTTAGAAGCTTATAAACCAGATTTTATGTTAGATAAAATGAGTGACTTACTACCGATTTTGTCCGATATGAATCGTTCATAAAGGTTCGAGTAAGTTAGTAGGGATGCGTATCCCTACTAACTCAAAGTTTTACTTTTTTAGTGGAGGAGCGAGCTAAGTGCGACGGACAACGCGCTATCCTGTTTCAGGAGAGAATTCATTATGGAATGTGTATAAAACAGTTTCTTTTTGGAAGGTAATGAAGAATTTTATTATTATCCAAATTGCACGTTACACGCCATTTTTATCTGTG
This sequence comes from Bacillus luti, assembly GCF_009739945.1. NCBI lineage: Bacteria > Bacillati > Bacillota > Bacilli > Caryophanales > Bacillaceae > Bacillus > Bacillus luti. Next base: position 274,650 of record NZ_CP040336.1, read on the forward strand.
AAGAATTGGTTGTATCGTACGTTTTTACGTATGAAGGTAGGAGAGAAAACATCATTTGCACTTATGGTAATGCCAGATATTATGTTTCCAGAAAAGATAGCTGTGGGAGAAAATTCGATTATTGGCTATAACACAACGCTTTTAGCACATGAATATTTAATTCGTGAATATCGTCTTGGAGAAATCGTCATTGGAGATGAAGTGATGATTGGAGCAAATACAACGATATTACCAGGTGTGAAAATTGGAGATGGCGCGATTGTCTCAGCGGGCACACTTGTTCATAGAGATGTACCGAGCGGTGCTTTCGTAGGAGGCAATCCAATGCGTATTATTTATACGAAAGAGCAAATGGCGGCGAGAGAAGTCTCATACTAAAAATGTAACATTTCTCCTCTTTTTTTATGAATAAAAAGGAAATAATTGAGTATAATATACTGTTTTGTTTTTTACGGAATCGTTTATACTTATAGATAGAAGAATGTGTGAGCGAAGAAAACAAAAAACTGGAGGATATATGGGGAAAAATCAAAGGATATATAAGGAGAACGGACAAGTTATCTCTTTTAATCAATTAGCGGACTTCTTTTATAAAAAAGGGATGAGAGCTTACAAAGGGCAGAAATTGCAAGATGCAATTAAATACTTTCGAAGAGCGGCACAAAGTGAGAAGGAGCCGTTTATTTTATGCCAATTAGCAATAACATTGTCTGAGGCTGGGGAATATCAAGAGTCAAATCAAACCTTCTTAAAGCTAATAAAATCTAATCCAGAAATTGAACAGTGCTATTATTTTATTGCAAATAATTATGCATATATGGGTCTATTTCAACAGGCAAAGAAGTATGCGGAGCGCTATTTAGATGTTGCAGAAGAGAAGGAATTTGTAGAAGATACATTAGAATTGCTTGAAATTATGGAAGAAGAAGCGATGGGTGCGGAAGAGATTGAAGATGAAGATGATTTAATTGTTATGCAGGAAGAAGCGAATCGTTATATTCGTAACGGACAATTAGAAGAAGCAATTGCTACGTTAGAAATTGTTACGAAAGATTATCCGGAATTTTGGTCAGGTCATAATAATTTAGCCATCGCACATTTCCAATCTGGTAATGTAGATAAGGCGCTGAAGTTAACAGAAATGATTTTAGAGAAAAATCCTGGTAATATACATGCTCTTTGTAATACGCTTATTTTTCTATATTCAATTGGAGAGCATAAACAAGTAGAAGCATTAGCGGGGCAACTCGTTTCAGTATATCCAATTTCATTTGAACATCGTTTGAAACTCGGAACGACACTTGCAACAATTGGTCATTTCGAACCTGCATATAAATGGTTCAAAGTATTAAAGCGTCAAGGATACGAAGGAGACGTTAGTTTTTATTATTGGTTTGCATATTCTGCTTATATGGTGAAAGATCAGCAAGTGGCTGAAAAAATGTGGCAACATGTTGTAGAATTGCATCCTGATAAAAAAGGAAAAGAACCGTGGAATGCACTGAATTTAGCAGATGAAGGGCAAAATGTATTATTTGAAGAATTACGAAAATCATTTCAGCAAAGTGCGACGCTAGAGGAGCAAATGCTAGCTTTATATTTAATGAATGAATTGTCAACGCCAGAGAAGGTTGGATTCTTCTTTGATGTAACGCAAGCGAAGAACGGTGTTCCAATTGTATCGCAACTTGCAAAATACTTCTTTTTACTGAATAGCCATAAGAGTATTCCAGCTGATTTACAGCAATTTGAACAGTGCGTGCGAATTGCGGATGCGTTATACAATTATACGAAAAAAGATGATGAATTAATCGAAGAGTGTTTACAATTTTGGTTTTGTACATTCATACGTTTATATACATCTGGAGCGGTTTTTACAAACGTGTACGGATGGTCAGCGGCGGTTGAATACATTGTGCGCGGTGAACAAGGAAATAAGATGACACAGTCGGAGCTTGGAGATGTATATAATGTTTCTGTAGCGACTGTTCGAAAGTATGTGCAGGCTGTGAAGCGTACGCACACATAAGATAAGCAAATCATTGGGAAAAAAATGATGCTAACAGTATAATGAGGGTAACTTAATTGTGTAGGAATGGATAGGAGTGAATAGTGTGTCAGAAGAAAAAATTTATGATGTCATTATTATTGGTGCAGGACCAGCTGGTATGACAGCTGCAGTATATACATCTCGTGCGAATTTAAGCACATTAATGCTTGAGCGTGGTATTCCAGGCGGACAAATGGCAAATACAGAAGATGTAGAAAACTACCCAGGTTATGAGTCTATTTTAGGACCAGACTTATCAAATAAAATGTTCGAGCATGCGAAGAAATTTGGTGCTGAATATGCATATGGTGATGTGAAAGCAATCATCGATGGTAAAGAGTACAAAACAATTATCGCTGGTAAAAAAGAATATAAAACACGTGCAATTATCGTTGCAAGTGGTGCAGAGTATAAAAAAATCGGTGTACCAGGTGAAACAGAACTTGGCGGCCGCGGTGTATCATACTGTGCGGTATGTGATGGCGCATTCTTTAAAGAGAAAGAACTTATTGTTATTGGGGGCGGAGACTCTGCTGTTGAAGAGGGTGTGTTCTTAACACGCTTCGCATCAAAAGTAACAATCGTTCACCGCCGTGACACGCTTCGTGCACAGAAAATTTTACAAGATCGTGCTTTCCAAAACGAGAAAGTAGATTTCATTTGGAACCACACGATAAAAGAAATTAACGAAGCAAATGGTAAAGTAGGAAGCGTAACACTTGTAGACGTAAACAGTGGAGAAGAGCAAGAAGTCAAAGCTGACGGCGTTTTCGTATACATCGGTATGTTGCCACTATCAAAACCGTTTGTTGAGTTAGGTATTACAAATGAAAATGGTTACGTTGAAACGAATGAGCATATGGAAACGAAAGTTCCTGGTATTTTTGCAGCTGGTGATGTTCGCGAAAAAATGCTTCGTCAAATCGTAACTGCAACAGGTGACGGTAGTATTGCAGCACAAAGTGCACAACACTACGTAGAAGAGTTATTAGAAGAACTAAAAACTGTAACAGAAAAATAAGGGATACTATACCTTTTGAGAAGAAAGCTACCGATAGGAGCTTTCTTCTTTTTTGTGAAAATGTCGAAGTTTTGTCAAAAATAAGTAGGATTATAAGCTTTCTTATTGATATACTGGACTTTACGGAAAAATCACTATAAGAAATGAGGAATTTATTCAGTATGGAATGGCGTAATATATATCGTGGATTTTGTATGGGCGTTAGTGATTTAATTCCTGGTGTGAGCGGCGGTACAATCGCTGTTGTGTTAGGGATTTATGAACAATTGCTTGCGGCAATTAGTGGGTTCTTTAGTCGTGAATGGAAAAAGCATTTAGCATTTTTAATTCCCCTTGCTGCTGGTGTGGCGGCAGCGTTTTTAACGCTAAGTCATGTTATTAAATATTTACTTGCAAATCATTATGAACCGACTCAATTTTTCTTCCTCGGTTTAATAATTAGTATATTACCGATGTTAATGAGAGAAGCTGATGCAAAGGCGTCGTTTAAAGGTAAGCATATTGTTTTATTAATAGTTGCAGCAATTCTTGTTGCGATCACAGCTTTCTTTAAACCAGATAAGGCAGCAGATCCAATTACAACGTTAACAATTTTAAATGCAATTGGTTTGTTTTTCGCAGGGTGGATGGCTAGTATGGCTATGCTTCTTCCTGGAATTAGCGGATCGTTTATTTTATTAATCATTGGTGTGTATCCAACAGCAATTAACGCTTTAACTACACTCAATTTGCCATTAATCGTGGTTATTGGTGCAGGTGTTATGGTCGGATTTGTTGTAAGTAGTAAGGGAATTAGTTTTTTACTGGATCGTTATAAAAGTATGACATTTGCGGCAATTATTGGACTTGTTATCGGTTCGATTGTAATTGTGTTCCCTGGTATTCCAACTGGTGGATTTTCAATTGTAAGTTCAATTATTACCTTTATTCTAGGGTTTGCGATTGTTACTTATTTCGGTAAGAAATAAGGGTTTTAGTCCCCTTAGCGATAAAAATCGTTAAGGGGATTTTTTATGCCGTTTATGGACAGGCCAAGCATTTACATTGCTTGTTCTAGAAAGCTTTTCTACAATTGTTGAGAAGCATATGCTGAACAAAAGAGGACTGGCTCCTTCGTTGTAGCAAACTGTTTTTGATAGTATAATGAAATGAGTATGCAGTGAGAAATTTCGCTGCAAGTAGCTGAGGTGAAGAAACATGCAAAGAGTGACAAACTGTGTGTTAATTAGAGATAATGAAGTACTCTTACTCCAAAAGCCTCGTCGAAATTGGTGGGTTGCACCAGGCGGGAAAATGGAGCGTGGTGAGACAGTAAGAGATTCCGTTGTTCGCGAGTATCGTGAAGAAACAGGTATTTATTTAAAGAACCCAGCGTTAAAGGGGGTCTTCACCTTTGTCATTCAAGAAGGTGATAAGGTAGTTTCTGAATGGATGATGTTCTCCTTTTTAGCGACAGATTTTGCAGGAGAAAACAAACTAGAGAGCGAAGAAGGCATCATTGGTTGGCATACATTTGATAAAATTGATGATTTAGCAATGGCGCCAGGAGATTATCACATTATTGATTATTTAATTAAAGGGAATGGCATAATCTACGGTACATTTGTATATACCCCAGATTTTGAGTTGCTTTCATATCGATTAGATCCGAGTTAAACCGTCAAGGAGAGGATACGATGACAGAGAATAATGATATAAAAATGGTAATTATTACAGGAATGTCTGGAGCTGGAAAAACAGTAGCTTTACAAAGTTTTGAAGATTTAGGATATTTTTGTGTAGATAATTTACCACCGATGTTATTGCCAAAGTTTATTGAGCTTATGGCGGATTCAAAAGGGAAAATGAATAAAGTAGCACTTGGCGTTGATTTACGTGGCCGAGAGTTTTTCGAACATTTATGGGGAGCGCTTGATGATTTATCAGAACGTACATGGATCATTCCTCATATTTTATTTTTAGATGCGAAAGATAGCACGCTTGTAACTCGTTATAAAGAAACGAGACGTTCGCATCCACTTGCGCCAACTGGCTTGCCGTTAAAGGGAATCGAGGCAGAGCGTAGCTTATTAATTGATATGAAGGCACGAGCGAATATTGTGCTTGATACATCAGAGTTAAAACCGAAAGAATTACGTGAAAAAATTGTTCATCTGTTTTCAACTGAAACTGAGCAAGCATTTCGTGTAAATGTTATGTCATTTGGATTTAAGTACGGTATTCCAATTGATGCCGATTTAGTATTTGATGTTCGTTTTTTACCAAATCCATATTACATTCCACATATGAAGCCATTAACAGGGCTAGATGAAGAAGTTTCATCGTATGTACTGAAATTTAATGAGACGCATAAGTTTTTAGAGAAACTAACGGATCTCATTACTTTCATGCTTCCTCATTATAAAAGAGAAGGCAAGAGCCAACTTGTAATTGCAATTGGATGTACAGGTGGACAACATCGTTCTGTTACGCTTACAGAATACCTTGGGAAACATTTGAAACCAGAGTATAGTGTTCATGTATCTCATCGTGATGTGGAGAAAAGAAAGGGCCATTAAGGGATGAAAAAAGAGAGAAAACCTAAAATTGTCATCATGGGAGGAGGGACTGGACTCTCTGTCTTATTAAGAGGATTAAAGCAATATCCTGTTGATATTACAGCAGTTGTTACAATCGCTGATGATGGTGGCAGTTCAGGTAGATTACGTGATGAGCTAGAAATTCCGCCCCCAGGTGATATTCGTAACGTACTTGTTGCGTTGTCGGATGTAGAGCCGCTGGTCGAAGCTTTATTTCAGCATCGTTTCACAATGGGAGACGGACTGAAAGGTCATGCGTTAGGAAATTTACTATTAGCAGGTATGACCTCGATTACAGGAGACTTTTACCACGCGATTACGGAAACGAGTAAAGTATTAAATGTCAGAGGACGTGTATTACCGGCGGCGAATCAAAGTGCGGTACTTCATGCGGAACTAGAGGATGGAGAAATTGTAACGGGTGAATCCAAGATTCCGTATTACGGAAAGAAGATTAACCGTGTCTTTTTAACTCCAGAAGATGTAGAGCCGTTACATGAAACATTAGCTGAGATTAAACGAGCTGATTTACTTGTTTTCGGTCCTGGAAGTTTGTATACGAGTATATTGCCGAATTTAGTTGTTAACAAAATTGGGGACGCTGTTCTTGCTGCAAAAGCGAAGAAGGTATATGTATGTAATGTTATGACGCAAGCGGGTGAAACGATGGGATATACAGCGTTTGACCATGTGCAGGCGTTGCATGATCATTTAGGGCAACCATTTATCGATACTGCAATTGTAAATAACCGTGATATTCCTTGTGAATTACGTAAGTTATACGAGGAAGAAATGTCGGGACCAGTTGTAGTGGATGAAGAGCGTTTTGCTGAAAATAATATTAATGTAATTCAAGATCAATTAGCGAAGTATGATGATCATGTTGTAAGGCATGATACATTAAAATTAGCTTCTATTTTATATTCACTGTTGTAGATGCGCGTTATCTCTTTATGAGATAGCGCTCCTTCATTCATATAGGACAAGATTTTTGTTCCAAAATAATCGTATAAGGAGGTGTTGACTGTGTCATTTGCATCAGAAACAAAGAAAGAGTTGACGAATCTTGAGATGAAGGAATGCTGTGAGAAAGCAGAATTATCAGCGTTACTTCGAATGAACGGATCACTTTCTTTTTCAAACCGTCGTCTATCTATCGATATTCAAACGGAAAATGCAGCAATTGCAAGAAGGATTTATACGCTTTTGAAAAAGGGATATGACGTAACGGTAGAATTACTTGTTCGTAAAAAAATGCGATTGAAGAAAAATAATGTATATATTGTGCGGCTTGTTGAGAAGTCACGTGAAATATTAGCAGATCTTCATATCGTTCGCGACGACTTTTCATTTATTCGAAATATATCACAAGAGTTAATTGAGAAGAAATGTTGTAAACGATCGTATTTACGCGGTGCATTTTTAGCAGGTGGTTCAGTAAATAACCCAGAAACATCATCTTATCATTTAGAGATCTTTTCGTTATATAAGGAACATAATGATGCTATATGTGAACTGATGAACGGATTTGATTTAAATAGTAAGACGTTGGAAAGAAGAAAAGGGTATATTACGTATTTGAAAGAAGCGGAGAAAATTACGGAATTTTTAAATATTATAGGTGCTCATAATGCACTTTTAAGATTTGAAGATATTCGAATTGTTCGCGATATGCGTAATTCAGTAAATCGTTTAGTGAACTGTGAAACAGCTAATTTAAATAAGACAATTGGTGCAGCGCTAAGACAGATTGAAAATATCCGCTATATTGATGAGACGGTTGGTCTTGATATTTTGCCGGATAAATTACGAGAAATAGCACAACTACGAAGAGATTATCAAGATGTAACATTGAAAGAATTAGGTGAGATGGTATCCGGGGGGAAAATTAGTAAATCGGGTATTAATCATCGTTTGCGTAAAATCGATGAGATTGCAGAGAAATTACGCGCGGGGGAACCAGTAGTAAAAAAATAAGAGGTTAAAGGGGAAATGGAGCTGTGGTTCAAAAACAGGTTAAAGTTTCATTAAAAAACGGTTTACAAGCACGTCCGGCTGCGTTGTTTGTACAAGAGGCAAATCGTTTTCATGCAGATATCTTCATAGAGAAAGATGGAAAGACAGTGAATGCAAAGAGCATAATGGGGATTATGAGCTTAGCAATTGGAACTGGTAGCATGATAACAATTACAACGGAAGGTTCAGATGCAGAAGAGGCTTTAGAAGCGTTAGCTGCATATGTACAGTAAAAAAGCTATCGCGCATATGCGATAGCTTTTTTGTTGCTGTTATTTGTGCGGATTGGTCGGGGTGGGGTATGCGCGTGCAGAGGTTTGACCATAAAAAAAGCGCCCAATTATAGGGCGCTTCCGCTTTTAGTTATATCCAGCTCCAGCGGCTAGAATCTCCGGTTGTTTCACCTTTACATTCGAGGCAAAAAGCGCCTCGGATGTAAAGGCTCCAACACCCTGCGATTCTGAATGAGCCGCCTCTGCTTTTAGTTATATCTAGCTCCAGCGGCTAGAATCTTCGGTCGCTTCGCCCCTTCATTCGAGGCAAAAAGCGCCTCGGAATCAGGGGCTCCATCGCCCTGTGATTCTAAACGAGCCGCTTCCGCTTTAAATCTATTAACGATTTGTAAAGATCTTATCAATTAAACCGTATTCTAGAGCTTTTTCTGCTGTCATGAAGTTGTCACGGTCTGTGTCGCGTTGTAGTACTTCAAGTGGTTGACCTGTGCGGTCAGCAAGAATTTGGTTTAGTTTTTCACGTAAGAATAGGATACGTTTTGCAGCGATTTCGATTTCAGTCGCTTGACCTTGTGCTCCACCAAGTGGTTGGTGAATCATTACTTCACTGTTTGGAAGTGCGAAACGTTTTCCTTTTTCACCTGCTGCTAGTAAGAATGCACCCATAGATGCTGCCATACCGATACAGATTGTTGATACTTGCGGTTTAATAAACTGCATTGTATCGTAGATTGCCATACCTGCTGTGATAGAACCACCAGGGCTGTTGATGTAGATATGAATATCTTTTTCAGGATCTTGAGATTCCAAGAATAAAAGCTGGGAAACGATTGAGTTAGCTACGTTGTCATCAATTGCACTACCAAGCATAATGATGCGGTCTTTTAATAGTCGAGAGTAAATATCGTAAGCGCGTTCTCCACGATTTGTTTGTTCAATTACTGTAGGAATTAAATTCATCTGTTATTTCCTCCTTCTAAAGCTTTCTTAGTCTTATAATACAATTATGGTCAATAAAGGTCAAACGAAACCACTTTAAATCAAAAAAATATGTAGTTGTACCATGAATTATTCGCTATGTTTTTGAAATTCCCTGCTTATGTATCTTCAACATCATAACCGAATTACATAAATTTAAACGTCATGAAAGCTGTAGAAAAAAGAAAAGAACGCCTTTTGACGGGAGCGTTCTTTCACTATCTATTCTTTTAAAAGGTAGGTAACTTTATTTAAAATCTTTTCGACTTGTTTCGCATTTTTACTATACATTTCACTTGCTGTTTTTGACTTTGTTTCTAAAGAAAATAGTTCGAGATCAGCATGACATTTTTTTAAAGATGCCAATAATAAAGGCTTGTTTTGAGGAGAAGGCATTTGGAGTTTGTCATTGTAAATGTCGATAGTAAGTTGTCCATATGAGTCAACTTGAGCAAGAAAGACATTCTCAATGACAACACCGAGTTTTTCGAGTTCAGAATGTAACCAAGCGCGGTTATGTCCGCTTGCTGAAAGAGGTTCATCTAGTACATTTCCATCCATAATAACAGTTTGCGGTTCTTTTTCATTCGGTACTTTTAAGCCCACGTCTTTTGCTGTAAGTGGCTGAGAATCTTTCTTTAATAATACATTTAATTCTCCGCTCGGTTCTAAGACAGCAAATTCGACTTCAGCTACGCTGAACGCACTTTTTCCTCGGAGTAGTTCAAGTAATTCGTCACTTGTATATTTTTCTTTCTTTAAGTTGTCTTCGAGTATTTTTCCGTCTTTTATTAATACGGTAGATTTTCCTTCAAAGAAGTCCCGAGCTGCTTTGTTCTTTAAGGAGAGGATTCCCGTGAGAAAAGGTACCACAGCGAAAATGAGTATCGCAAAGACGCCGTGAAAAAATTTTGAATCGAGCCCTGTAGATACTTGGGCAGCGATGTCACCGATTGTCATTCCAGCTATGTATTCAAAAAAGGAGAGCTGAGAGATTTGTCTTTTCCCTAACCATTTTGTAATAGCAAATAAAATAATTAATATGAATACAGAGCGAAGAATAACGAGTGTCCATTCCGGCAGGTGAGACATAGTCATTTCCTCCAGTCTACTTAAAACCCTTTATATTGAGGTTCTTCACGTTCTAATAATGAAACTCTATCTTTTAAATCAGCGATGACACTGTCCATTTCTAACATGCATTCATGAAAGACGCGTTTTGATTCTTCATCTGCTGCATTTAAAGAAAGGGAGCTTAAACTTGCTTGCGCGCCCCGTAGACTAGCAAGGCATGTTTTTACACTAGCAATTACAGTCATATAAAACACCTCTTATCCTTTCGGTTTAAATAGTAATGCACCGATGAACCCGAAAATGATAGCTGCTGATACGCCAGCGCTCGTCACTTTAAACATACCAGTAATGACACCAACGATTCCATGTTTTGCAGCTTCTTCCATCGCACCATGAACGAGGGCATTACCGAAACTGGTAATTGGTACAGTGGCCCCAGCGCCGGCGAAATCGATTAATGGTTCATATAAATTAAAACCATCTAATATAGCCCCAGCGACAACGAGTGTTGCCATCGTATGGGCAGGAGTAAGTTTACCGACATCAAACATAAGTTGACCAATTACGCATATAAGCCCGCCAATGACGAAAGCCCAGAAAAAAATCATTGCGTTGCACCTCCAAATTCAATCGAAACGGCGTGAGCGATACACGGAATTGTTTCTTCTTGTTGGAATGTAAGTGGAGATAGTAAAGCGCCTGTCGCAACGACAAGTATTTTATTAAATTCTCCTCTTTTCATCCGGTTTAGTAAGTGACCGTATACGACAGTTGCAGAACAACCTGGGCCGCTAGCGCCGGCTATGACCGGTTGGCCTTCTCTATAAATGAGGATGCCGCAGTCTTGGAATTGTTCATTTGTTACTTTTGTTCCGTGTTTATGTAGTAAGTCATAAGCAATTTCGCGGCCAACATGTCCAAGGTCACCTGTTACGATTAAGTCGTAGTAAGAGGCATCGATTTGTCGTTCGCGTAAGTGGGCTTCAATTGTATCAACTGCAGCTGGGGCCATCGCACCTCCCATATTAAAAGGATCTGTTAATCCCATATCAACAACTCGTCCAATTGTTGCAGATGTTACTCTAGGACCATGTCCAGTGTCGCTTAAAATCGCTGCACCTGCCCCAGTTACTGTCCATTGCGCAGTAGGCGGCTTTTGTCCACCGTATTCAGTGGGATAGCGGAATTGTTTTTCTACAGCTGCATTATGACTGGATGCGCCAGTTAATAAATATTTTGCACCTTTTGCATTCACAATACTTGCCCCGAGCGCTAAACCTTCCATTGAAGTAGAACAAGCACCGAATAATCCGAGATAAGGGGTGCCAAGTGTACGACAAGCAAAGCTTGTAGGAGTAATTTGATTAATTAAATCTCCTGCGAGTACGAATTGAATATCGTCTTTACGAAGTTCTGCTTTTTCAGTAGCGCGGCTACAAGCTTCTTCGAATAAAATTTTGTGTGCTTTTTCATAAGAATCTTGTCCGAGCCATAAATCTTCATGAAGGATATCAAAGTCCTCAGGGATGTTCCCTTTTGCTTCAAATGGCCCGCCAACGACTCCTGTCGAAATAATAACTGGTTTGTTTTCAAATACCCATGTTCGGTGTCCTTGTAACATTTATAGCCCTCCCCATTGAACGAGAATCGTTTTAATAAGTGCGATGACGAAAGCGGAAAATACACCAAACAAAATAACGGATCCGGCTAATTTAAACATATTACCGCCAACACCAAGGACAAATCCTTCTGTTCGGTGTTCGATACATGCGGCAATAACAGAGTTTCCAAATCCGGTAACAGGTACAGCCGTGCCTGCTCCAGCAAATTGCCCAAGGCGATCGTAGACGCCAAATCCCGTCAGTAGCATAGAGATAAAAATAAGAGTTGCAACTGTAGGATTCCCGGCAGATCTTTCGGTGAAATCGAAATACGTAATGTAAAAGGTAGAAATCAGTTGGCCTATTAGACAAATTAATCCGCCAACGAAAAAAGCTTTTATACAATTTTTTAAAACAGGGCGCTTCGGTTCGCGCTGTTGTTCAAATTTTTTATATTCTTGTTGCACAGGTGTTAAATTTTTATCTTTACTAGACATTTGAATCCTTCCTTCTCTTTTAGAAAGCTTAAATATTAGAACCCATTTCTGATTGAATGAGTTTTAATTGATCTTTAATGCCATCCTTGCTTACTTTCTTGTTCTTAATTTTGTTTTCAAGTTCTTCTATGAGCATAAAGATCTTTTTGTCTGTACTGACACGAATATCGAAAGTAGGGTTTTCGTCACTTAGCTTCTTTTTTAATTTACTTCGTAAAGGCTTTAAACCAAATCTTTCGTGATGTTCCGGTTTGATGGCTATGTAAAGATCTAAATTTGTATTAACTGCGGTAGCTTCTATAATTCCTTCCATAGCAAGAGCTTTTTTCTTAGCGTCTTGCGATATAGATTGATTAAAGGATTCTGTACTCATTTTTGTTAATTTAGGGCCCTTTTTCTCATCTGTTCGCTTCGCTTCTTCTTTCTTTACTTTTTTATCTAACGGGCTATTATCGCATCCGGTAAGTGAACCGATTAGGAGCACAAATAACGCGGTTATGATTCCGATTTTTCGCATTATAATCATTCCATTTCTATTGCAATATGTAATGTGATAGAAAAAGGATGACTGCATATCATCCTTTTTCTATTTCACAGCATAACGAATCCGTTATTGCTGTGAGTATTGTGGTTCTTCTTGCTGGACTTCTTCAACGCGTGGGTTTAAAGAATCGATAATCGTTTGCGTTTGCTGCGCAGCTGTTTGGAAAAGTTGCTTTGCTTGTTGGTTATCCGTATCAAGAGCGAATCCCTCTAAGCTAGCTTGTGCACTTTTTAATCCAGAAACAGTTTGCTTTAGTTTCGTAATTACAGTCATTGAATGAAGCCCCCTTTGGAATATCAATTCAAAAGTTATAATTTGTGAATTGGGGTGAAAATATGATTGGAAAATTTAGGGGAGGGATATGCTTGATATGTTTTTAGATAAGGTATATAAAGGGATAAGGGGATATTTTTATTGATTTAGATGGATTTTATTGCTATTATTATGAAAAGAAAATGAAGTATTTTCTATAATCATGCGCCCATAGCTCAGTCGGATAGAGCGGTGGTTTCCGGTACCACGTCTGCCGGGGGTTCGAATCCCTCTGGGCGCGTCAAAAGACCTAAACTTACATTTGTAAGTTTAGGTCTTTTTTTATTGCCCCTTGTTATATCTAGTAATAAGATTTACTATTAGTATGTGGTAATAATTTAATTACACTATTATTTTCTTTCAATATTATTCAAATTTCGGTTGTAAGTTGTAAATCTCATTAATACATATAAATTAATAATATTTTGGAATGGGTGTCTGTGATAGCATTCTCCTTTTACCAAACTTATTGTACAATAGAAACAAGGGGGAGATTAGTTTGAAGGCAAGTCTTTTACAAGAACAAAGCTTACGTTTGGCAATGACACAAGAGTTAAGGCAAGCGATTACAATGCTTCAGTATAATGTACAAGAATTATCGGAGTTTTTGTATGAGCAATCGTTAGAGAATCCCCTTATTGAGTTAGGTGGTTTTGAGAGGGAGAAGAAAAAGAGCTCTAACACAAGTAAAAGTACCAGCAAACAAGTCGAGAATCAGATGGAAATCTACAGTGTGGATTCTACAACGATTCAGCAACATTTATTAAATCAAATACAGTATTATAAAATAGATGAAGAAGAGCGCAAAGTAGCTTCTTTCATTATTATGAACATGGATGGAAATGGGTATTTACAAGAAACGAATGAAGAGTTAGCAAGCCTCCTTTCTGCATCGATTCATGTAGTAGACCGCTCTGTAGAGCTTGTCCAATCATTGGAGCCAGCAGGGGTAGGCGCACGTAATATTCAGGAATGTTTAACCTTACAATTGAAGCGCTTACAAAGGCGAAATGGATTAGCGGAAGAGGTTATAGAGGATCACTTCGCTTATTTCGTGAAGAAAGATTGGCGAAAGCTCGTTCAAGTGTTGAAATGTAGTAATGAGGAATTGCAATCAGCGGTGAACTGCATTACGGCATTGCAACCAAAACCAGGTCTTGCGTTTTCTTCTGATAAACCACTTTATATTGTGCCTGATATGGCGGTGAAAAAAGATGGCGATCGTCTCGTTTTACAGATGAACGAGAGAAATATGCCGAGAATTGAAATTCATTCTGAGTATAGTGCACTTCTTAATAATAGTGAAAGTGAAGTAGCATCTTACGTATCGGAAAAGTATCAGCATGTGCAGTGGATTATGCGCAGTTTAAAACAGAGAAAACAAACGCTTCTGCAAGTGATGACTATTATTATGGAAAAACAACGGGATTTCTTCTGGGAAGGTCCAGAACATTTAAAGCCACTTGCTTTAAAAGAGGTAGCGGAAGAGTTAAGTGTGCATGAGTCTACAATTAGTCGGGCAACGCGAAATAAATATGTGCAAACACCACACGGTTTATTTGAGATGAAATCGTTCTTTAGCAATGCTGTTTCGACAACTGAAGATGAAGCAGTTTCTACAAAGCGTGTGAAACGATTTATTCAAACGCTCGTTGAGGCAGAGAATAAGAAAAAGCCACTTTCAGATCAAAAAATTTCAAAATTGTTAGAAGAAGAGCATGAAATTGTTATTTCTCGAAGAACAGTGGCGAAGTATAGAGAACAAATGCACATTCCAGCTTCGTCATTACGAAAAACGATCGGATAGGTGAAAAAGATGGAAGTTGTACTGTATACAAAAACAGATTGTGGCCTTTGCGTGCAGGCGAAACAAGTTTTACAAGAAGTACAATGTGAATATTCTTTTCAAATCAAGGAAATAGATATATATGAAGATAATGACCTTTTAGAAAAATATCACTTAATGATTCCGGTTGTAGAAATAGGCGGAAAACAAGTAGAATATGGTAACATTCACAAAGGTGTCATAATAAACTATATAAAGAATGCAGTTAAGAGTTGAATAAGTTTCTATCTCCTGTTACAATAATACACGTAGCAGGGATTATTTTTTTAATCTATGTGGGACACAAAATGTCACTACGGGACATAAAGTGACCACGAGAGAAAATGAACCAATGTAGTGAGGAGAAAAGATATGCGCTCATGGATTCAGAATACAAAAAAATTATTACCTGATCTGCTACCTGTTATGCAAACGAGAATGCAAATTCTTCAGTATATTAGGCTTATGCAGCCGATTGGAAGAAGAAACTTATCAGCAAGTCTCGGTATGACAGAACGAGTATTGCGAAGTGAAGTTCAAGTTTTGAAAGAACAGAACTTAGTTCACATCGCTTCTTCTGGAATGACATTGACAGAAGAAGGAACAGCTTTAGTTCTTGCTTTGGAAGACTTTATGAAAGAAATTTCCGGGTTAAAGGTTTTAGAAAAACAACTTAAGGAAACATTAGACTTGGATGAAGTTTTCGTTGTCCCTGGTGATAGTGATGAATCGCCTTGGGTCAAACTGGAGATGGGCCGTGCTTGTGTGACTTGTATAAAAGACCGTCTGACAGCGAATAATATCGTTGCTGTGGCTGGAGGAACTACGCTAGCTGCTGCTGCGGACATGATGCAGCTTGATTGCAAAGATTTACATATGCTATTTGTCCCAGCGCGTGGTGGAATTGGAGAAGGTGTTGAATTAGAAGCCAATACCATTTGTGCCAAAATGGCGCAAAATACGATGAGTAATTATCGCTTATTGTATGTTCCAGACCATGTTAGTAGCGAAGCATATGCGTCTATTGTGACAGAGCCTTCCGTGAAAGAAGTTCTTGAGTTGATTCGATCTTCCAATATCGTCATTCATGGAATAGGTGATGCGTTAACAATGGCACGTCGCAGAAATACTTCAGAAGCAGATTGGTTAAAGATTCAGGCAAGCGAAGCAGTTGGCGAAGCTTTCGGTTACTACTTTAATGAACAAGGAAATGTTGTTCATAAAGTAAGAACAGTTGGTATGCAACTTGAGGATTTACAAAATGTATCTCACGTTGTTGCAGTCGCTGGAGGTTCTTCAAAGGCAAAGGCAATACAGGCTGTAATTAAACAAGGGCACACTTCAATTCTAATTACAGATGAAGGTGCAGCAAAACAGTTAACAAAGGGTATTACCCTTTAAATATAATCCCCCAAGGAGGAAATTCAAATGACTAAAATTGGTATTAATGGATTTGGACGTATCGGACGTAACGTATTCCGCGCAGCTCTTAACAACTCAGAGGTAGAAGTAGTAGCAATCAACGACTTAACAGATGCTAAAACATTAGCTCACCTTTTAAAATATGACACAGTTCACGGAACTTTAAATGCAGAAGTATCTGCTAACGAAAACAGCATCGTTGTTAACGGTAAAGAAATTAAAGTTATCGCTGAGCGTGACCCAGCTCAATTACCATGGAGCGACTACGGAGTAGAAGTAGTAGTAGAATCTACTGGCCGTTTCACTAAAAAATCAGACGCTGAAAAACACTTAGGTGGATCAGTTAAGAAAGTTATCATCTCAGCTCCAGCTTCTGACGAAGATATCACTGTAGTTATGGGTGTTAACCACGAGCAATATGATGCAGCTAACCACAATGTAGTATCTAACGCTTCTTGTACTACAAACTGTCTAGCTCCATTCGCTAAAGTATTAAACGAAAAATTCGGCGTAAAACGCGGAATGATGACAACAATTCACTCTTACACTAACGACCAACAAATCTTAGACTTACCACACAAAGATTTACGTCGTGCTCGTGCAGCAGCTGAAAACATGATCCCAACATCTACTGGTGCAGCTAAAGCTGTAGCATTAGTATTACCAGAACTTAAAGGTAAACTAAACGGTGGCGCTGTACGTGTTCCAACTGCTAACGTTTCTCTAGTTGACTTAGTTGTTGAACTTGATAAAGAAGTAACAGTTGAAGAAGTAAATGCAGCATTCAAAGCAGCAGCTGAAGGCGAATTAAAAGGTATCCTTGGATACAGCGAAGAGCCATTAGTATCTATCGACTATAACGGATGTACAGCTTCTTCTACAATCGATGCATTATCTACAATGGTAATGGAAGGTAACATGGTTAAAGTACTTTCTTGGTACGATAACGAAACTGGTTACTCTAACCGTGTAGTAGACCTAGCAGCTTACATGACTTCAAAAGGTCTTTAATTCTTAATTATATAAGTTATCAATGACAAAACGAGGGAGAGGGTTTGTTCCCTCTCTCTCTTCTTTCGTTTTAGAAGCAAATGTGTTAAGCTTTTGAATGGGTTTTGTCAATCCTAACTAGTAGTCGGAGGGAAAACCAATGAACAAAAAATCAATTCGTGACGTAGATTTAAAAGGTAAGCGTGTATTTTGCCGCGTTGACTTCAACGTACCTATGAAAGAAGGCAAAATTACAGATGAAACTCGTATCCGTGCAGCTCTTCCTACAATTCAATATTTAGTAGAGCAAGGTGCGAAAGTTATTTTAGCAAGCCACTTAGGCCGTCCAAAAGGTCAAGTAGTAGAAGAAATGCGTTTAACTCCAGTAGCAGCACGTTTAGGCGAGCTTCTTGGTAAAGACGTTAAAAAAGCAGACGAAGCATTCGGACCAGTTGCACAAGAAATGGTTGCAGCAATGAACGAAGGCGACGTATTAGTTCTTGAAAACGTACGTTTCTATGCGGGCGAAGAAAAGAACGATGCAGAACTTGCGAAAGAATTTGCAGCTCTTGCTGACATCTTCGTAAACGATGCATTCGGTGCAGCTCACCGTGCTCACGCTTCTACAGCAGGTATCGCAGACTACCTACCAGCAGTATCTGGATTATTAATGGAAAAAGAGTTAGATGTACTTGGTAAAGCACTTTCTAACCCAGAACGTCCATTCACAGCTATCATCGGTGGTGCGAAAGTAAAAGATAAAATCGGTGTAATTCGTCATCTATTAGATAAAGTAGATAACTTAATCATCGGTGGCGGACTTGCTTACACATTTGTTAAAGCTTTAGGTCATGAAATTGGTCAATCTTTATGTGAAAATGACAAGATTGAACTAGCTAAAGAATTTATGCAACTTGCAAAAGAAAAAGGCGTAAACTTCTACATGCCAGTTGATGTTGTAATCACTGAGGAATTCTCTGAAACTGCAACGACTCAAATCGTTGGTATCGACTCTATTCCTTCTACATGGGAAGGCGTGGACATCGGTCCTAAAACACGTGAAATTTATGCAGATGTAATTAAAAACTCTAAGCTTGTTGTATGGAATGGACCAATGGGTGTATTCGAAATGACTCCATTCGCAGAAGGTACAAAAGCAGTAGGACAAGCATTAGCAGATGCAGAAGATACATACTCTGTTATCGGCGGTGGTGACTCTGCAGCAGCTGTTGAAAAATTCGGTATGGCTGATAAAATGAGCCACATTTCTACTGGCGGCGGTGCGTCATTAGAATTCATGGAAGGTAAAGAGCTTCCAGGTGTAGTTTGTCTTAACGACAAATAAGTAGCAGCCAAAGAAAAAGGACGGTGCAAAGCATGCGTAAACCAATTATCGCAGGTAACTGGAAAATGAATAAAACTCTATCTGAAGCAGTTAGCTTCGTAGAGGAAGTTAAAGGTCAAATCCCAGCAGCTACAGCTGTTGATGCAGTAGTTTGCTCTCCAGCTCTATTCTTAGAGCGTCTTGTAGCAGCGACTGAAGGAACTGACTTACAAGTAGGTGCACAAAACATGCACTTCGAAAAAAATGGTGCATTCACTGGCGAAATTAGCCCAGTAGCACTTAGCGACTTAAAAGTAGGCTATGTAGTACTTGGCCACTCTGAGCGTCGTGAAATGTTTGCTGAAACAGACGAGTCAGTAAACAAAAAGACTCTTGCAGCATTTGAACATGGTTTAACACCAATCGTATGTTGTGGTGAGACTTTAGAAGAGCGCGAAAGCGGAAAAACATTTGATCTAGTAGCAGGTCAAGTGACAAAAGCACTTGCAGGTTTAACAGAAGAGCAAGTTAAAGCAACTGTTATCGCTTATGAGCCAATCTGGGCTATCGGTACAGGTAAATCTTCTTCTTCTGCAGATGCAAACGAAGTATGTGCGCACATCCGTAAAGTTGTTGCAGAAGCTGTTTCTACAGAAGCTGCAGAAGCTGTTCGTATTCAATACGGCGGTAGCGTAAAACCAGAAAACATTAAAGAGTATATGGCACAATCTGACATCGACGGCGCTTTAGTTGGCGGTGCTAGCTTAGAGCCTGCTTCGTTCTTAGGTCTTCTGGGGGCGGTAAAATGAGAAAGCCAACAGCTTTAATCATTCTTGATGGTTTCGGACTACGTGAAGAAACTCACGGGAATGCTGTAGCACAAGCTAAGAAACCTAATTTTGATGGTTACTGGAACAAATTCCCTCACACAACGCTTACAGCTTGTGGTGAGGAAGTGGGTCTTCCAGAAGGTCAAATGGGTAACTCTGAGGTTGGTCACTTAAATATCGGTGCTGGCCGCATTGTATATCAAAGCTTAACACGCGTAAACGTTGCAATTCGTGAAGGTGAGTTCGATCAGAACGAAACGTTCCAAAATGCAATTAAAAGCGTAAAAGAAAAAGGTACTGCTCTTCATTTATTCGGTTTACTTTCTGACGGTGGTGTGCACAGTCACATGAACCATATGTTTGCTCTTCTTCGCTTAGCAGCAAAAGAAGGCGTGGAGAAAGTTTATATCCATGCATTCTTAGATGGCCGCGATGTTGGACCACAAACAGCAAAAGGTTATATCGATGCAACAAATGAAGTGATTAAAGAAACAGGAGTAGGACAATTCGCGACTATCTCTGGTCGTTATTACTCTATGGACCGTGACAAGCGTTGGGATCGCGTAGAAAAATGTTACAGTGCTATGGTGAATGGTGAAGGCCCTACTTATAAATCAGCAGAAGAGTGTGTAGAAGACTCTTATGCAAATGGTATCTACGATGAATTCGTATTGCCGTCTGTAATTGTTAACGAAGATAACACGCCAGTTGCAACAATCAATGATGATGATGCAGTTATCTTCTATAACTTCCGTCCAGACCGTGCAATTCAAATTGCTCGTGTATTTACAAACGAAGACTTCCGTGAGTTCGATCGTGGTGAAAAAGTACCTCACATTCCTGAATTCGTTTGTATGACACATTTCAGTGAAACTGTAAATGGTTACGTGGCATTTAAGCCAATGAACCTTGATAACACATTAGGTGAAGTTGTTGCGCAAGCGGGATTAAAGCAACTTCGCATCGCGGAAACTGAAAAGTATCCGCACGTTACATTCTTCTTTAGCGGTGGTCGTGAGGCTGAATTCCCAGGAGAAGAGCGTATCTTAATTAACTCACCGAAGGTTGCAACGTATGACTTGAAACCTGAAATGAGCATTTACGAAGTAACGGACGCTTTAGTAAATGAAATCGAAAATGATAAACATGATGTTATCATTCTTAACTTTGCGAACTGTGATATGGTTGGCCATTCTGGGATGATGGAACCAACAATTAAAGCAGTAGAAGCAACTGACGAATGTTTAGGAAAAGTTGTAGAAGCGATTCTTGCAAAAGATGGTGTAGCACTTATTACTGCTGACCATGGTAATGCTGATCAGGAGTTAACTGCTGATGGCGAGCCAATGACAGCTCATACAACTAACCCGGTTCCTTTCATCGTTACAAAAAATGACGTAGAGCTTCGTGAAGGTGGTATTTTAGGAGATATTGCCCCAACAATGCTTACACTTTTAAATGTGGAACAACCGAAAGAAATGACAGGTAAAACAATTATTAAATAATTTGCTTATATAAAAAGGAGAGAATTTATTATGTCAACAATTATTGATGTTTATGCTCGCGAAGTCCTTGACTCTCGTGGTAACCCAACTGTAGAAGTAGAAGTTTACACAGAAAGCGGCGCTTTCGGACGCGCTATCGTACCAAGTGGTGCATCTACTGGTGAACACGAAGCAGTAGAATTACGTGACGGTGACAAATCTCGTTACCTTGGTAAAGGTGTTATGAACGCAGTAAACAACGTTAACGAAGCAATCGCTCCAGAAATCGTTGGTTTCGACGTAACTGACCAAGCTGGTATCGACCGTGCTATGATCGAATTAGATGGCACTCCAAACAAAGGTAAACTAGGCGCTAACGCTATCCTTGGTGTATCTATGGCAGTAGCTCACGCAGCGGCTGACTTCGTAGGTCTTCCATTATACCGTTACCTTGGTGGATTCAATGCAAAACAATTACCAACTCCAATGATGAACATCATCAACGGTGGTTCTCACGCTGATAACAACGTAGACTTCCAAGAGTTCATGATCTTACCAGTTGGTGCTCCAACATTCAAAGAATCAATCCGTATGGGTGCTGAAGTATTCCATGCACTTAAAGCTGTATTACATGACAAAGGTCTTAACACTGCAGTAGGTGACGAAGGTGGATTCGCTCCAAACCTTGGTTCTAACCGTGAAGCATTAGAAGTAATCATCGAAGCTATCGAAAAAGCTGGTTACAAAGCTGGCGAGAACGTATTCTTAGGAATGGACGTTGCTTCTTCTGAGTTCTACAACAAAGAAACTGGTAAATATGACCTTGCAGGCGAAGGCCGTACTGGCTTAACTTCTGCAGAAATGGTTGATTTCTACGAAGAGCTTTGCAAAGACTTCCCAATCATCTCTATCGAAGATGGTTTAGACGAAAACGACTGGGATGGTCACAAATTATTAACTGAGCGTATCGGTGATAAAGTACAATTAGTTGGTGACGACTTATTCGTAACTAACACTCAAAAACTTGCTGAAGGTATCGAAAAAGGTATCTCTAACTCAATCTTAATTAAAGTTAACCAAATCGGTACTTTAACTGAGACTTTCGAAGCTATCGAAATGGCTAAACGTGCTGGTTACACAGCAGTTGTATCTCACCGTTCTGGTGAAACTGAAGATGCTACAATCGCTGACATCGCAGTTGCAACTAACGCTGGCCAAATCAAAACTGGTTCTATGAGCCGTACTGACCGTATTGCTAAGTACAACCAATTATTACGCATCGAAGACGAACTAGGCGAAATCGCTGTTTACGATGGTATCAAATCTTTCTACAACATCAAACGATAATTGTAGAAAATAACGACAGACCGTGAGAAATCACGGTCTGTTTTTTTATGCTTAAAATTGCTCACCCGTCATAAGTGACATGAAATGTTTAAAGAAACGGCTATAATCAAAATCAATTGCGATTTGATGAATCGGCCAATCAGTAAATGGTTTAGATTCTTCTAAAGAGCGAAATTCTCCAATACTTGCTCCTTGTGCATAGGATTCTGTCATGACAACGATAGGTGATTTGTGATAAGTGAACATAGTGTTATCAAATAAAGCGAGTATGGGAATTGTGTCATGAAATGGACAACCTTTTAAATGTGGTAAAGCATTTTTATAATATCCATAGTAATAGTGATTGAAAAGAGGTTTAACGAGTGGGGCCTTTCCTTTTGCTTCAATGTATTCAGCCATTTCTGGTGTAATGATGGAATACTGGGTGACGTTTAATGGATAGATGTACATGTTAGGTGAAGATTGAAGGACTATATTAGCAGCAGTAGGATCGCCATAAAAGTTCGCTTCAGAAATAGGGGTAACATTACCGGGGTGTAAAAAGGAACCACCCATTACGTAATAAGAGTTGATTTGTTTCATTAACTCTTTACATACGATGAATAAAATCGCCAGAGAGGTAAGTCTTCCTAAACTTACAATGATTAATTCATCTTTATACTGTTCAATAAGAGGAATAACTTCGAAAAAATTCTCCATATCTCCGTTAGTCACATTCCCCTTTGGAATAATTGGCCCGAGCCCTTGTTTCCCGTGTACATCTGTAAAAAATGCAGGAGGGGCACCAGTAAGTGGACGTTCTGATCCACCAAATATCTTGATATTTCTCTCCTTTGTTTCGTTCGTAAGAAAATGAGCATTTTGTACGGCCATTTCTTTCGGAACATTGCCGTAATCAGCAACAATGCCGATGATTTCTATTTCATCGATAAAGAACGCTAAGAGGAGAGCCATCGTATCATCAATCCCAGGATCACAAAAAATGAGAACTTTTTTTGGCATAAGTTCACCACCTATCTTGTTAATGTATATGTAAGCTTTTGGATAATAAGAATAAAAAGATTATTTTCTTGAAATAGCAACTAGATAAATTCAGAAAATAAAAACTTTTTATATTAGGTCAATGCTTTTGACTTATTTTTCGTTCGAAAATGCAGTCATATCAAGGGTGTAAGCGTGTAACATTGGCTATTTTTGCTGTCAAGTTGATAAATTGCAGCTTTTTACAATTTATACTATGATAAAGATATTAAGAGAAGATCGTATAAACATGAGGGATGATGAACATGAAATTTACAAAGATTCTTGTCCAAATTGCTGCTTTGTATGTATTTTATATGGTTGGAACTTGGGTGCAGGAAATGTTGAATATTCCGATTCCAGGAAGTTTAATTGGGATGTTTCTTTTACTTGTTTTACTGAGCTTGAAAGTTCTACCTGTGAAATGGTTTGATGTAGGAGCAGAAACACTCGTCGCTGTTATGCCGTTTTTATTAATTCCGCCAACACTTGGCTTAATGAATTACGGTGCTTTTTTTATGAGTAAAGGAATTTCCCTTTTCATTACAATTGTAGCGAGTACATTTTTAATTATTATTGTCGCAGGACATACAGGACAATATCTTGCGAATAGAGAGGAAAGAGAGTCACGATGAGCCAAATATTAATCGGAATTGGTTGGGTTCTTTTTACGGTGCTATTATATCAATTATCTAAAAAAATCTATAAATTATTTCCAACACCATTTACTATTCCAATGCTTGTAGCGACAGGATTAATGGCTTTCATATTTATAGTGCTTGATATACCTTATCAAAATTATATGGAAAGCGGTGGTGGTTGGATTGCGCAGTTACTTGGACCGGGTGTTGTAGCATTCGCAATTCCGCTGTATAAACAGCGTCATGTACTGCAAAAATATGTTGTACCGATTGCGGGCGGGGTCTTAGTAGGTACAACCGTTGCAATCGCAAGTGATTTCGTTATTGCTTCACTTATGGGGACAGATAAAAGCTTAATTTTATCTTCATTACCAAAATCAGTGACAATGCCGGTTGCGATGAGCGTTTCAGAGCAAGTTGGTGGAGTACCTTCCTTAACAGCAGCTTTCGTTGTTATTGCAGGTATTACTGGAACAATTACAGGCCCACTTTTATTAAAATGGAGCCGCGTTACAAATTCAGTTGGTAAAGGGATCGGATTTGGTTGTGCATCTCATATTATGGGCGTTATGAGAGCGATGAAAAATAATGAACATGAAGGTGTTATTGGATCGGTAACAATGACATTAACAGCTATTTTAACATGTGTGCTTGGCCCGTTATTTGCGATGATGTTTATGTAATAGAAGAAAAGCGAGAGCGACTCTATAGCTCTCGCTTTTCTATAGGTTTTATGCTACAGTTAAAATAACTGAATCTTTGTAGGAGGTACGCCAAGTGCATACGTTATTATCAGTTTTACTTATTATTGTATCGATTTTAATGATTGTTATGGTACTTATGCAGTCAAGTAATAGCTCAGGCCTTTCAGGCGCTATTTCAGGTGGTGCAGAGCAATTATTTGGTAAGCAAAAAGCGCGTGGGATTGAAGCGGTATTAAACCGTATTACAGTTGTTCTAGCTGTATTGTTCTTCGTACTAACAATTGCTGTTACGTACTTAAATTTATAGAATTAAAAAGAAGAAGCGTTAGCTGATTTGTGCTAATGGTTCTTCTTTTTTATTTCGTTATTCGAAAAAAGTTTCTAATTAGATTATAGAAATATAAATATGGTACACTAAGATATAGAAAGAATACGACTAGATTACAGAAGAGAAAGAGGAGAAGTACATGATGAAGTTAGCATCTCCGAAACCATTTACATTTGAAGGTGGAGACCGCGCTGTTTTATTACTACATGGATTCACAGGAAACTCAGCTGATGTACGCATGTTAGGGCGTTTCTTAGAAAAGAAAGGTTATACTTGTCATGCACCAATTTATAAAGGACACGGTGTACCGCCAGAAGAGCTTGTTCATACAGGTCCTGAAGATTGGTGGCAAGATGTAACGGAGGCATATCAGCTTTTAAAAGATAAAGGATTTGAGAAAATCGCTGTCGTTGGTTTATCGCTAGGTGGAGTATTTTCTTTAAAATTAGCATATACAATACCTGTTTTAGGTGTAGTACCAATGTGTGCGCCGATGTATATTAAGAGTGAAGAAACGATGTACCAAGGTATATTGGCATATGCCCGCGAATATAAAAAGCGTGAGCAAAAATCGCCAGAACAAATTGAACAAGAAATGTTGGAATTCCAACAGACACCGATGAATACATTGAAAGCATTACAGGAATTAATTGCTGACGTACGTAATAATGTGGATATGATTTATGCACCAACATTTGTTGTACAGGCACGTCATGATGAAATGATTAATACAGATAGTGCTAACATTATTTATAACGGTGTAGAATCAACGTTAAAGGACATTAAATGGTATGAAGACTCTACGCATGTCATTACACTTGATAAGCAACGTGACGAGCTACATGAGGATGTATATAACTTCTTGGAGCAACTAGATTGGTAACATCTAGTTGCCTCTTTTTTTCATAAGGAATTTTTTATGAAAACTGTAAAAATCATTAGGGGAGTATTAAAGTTTCGCTTTATACATACCCCATCTTTCGGATACACTAAATAATATAAGGGTTTAAAGGAGGTATTTCTGCTTGGAAGAAATCATACAAGAACATATTGATAAATTATTATTATTCATGAGAGAAGAAGCGTATAAACCGTTAACGATACAAGAATTAGAAGCGGCATTTGGAATTGAAGGTTCTGAAGGCTTTAAAGATTTTGTAAAGGCACTTGTAATGATGGAAGAGAAGGGGCTTGTTATTCGTACACGTAGCAACCGTTATGGTCTTCCTGAAAAGATGAATTTAGTACGCGGTAAGTTAATTGGACATGCACGTGGTTTTGCATTCGTTGTGCCAGAAGAGAAGAAAACAGGAGATGATGATCTTTTCATCCCGCCTACAGAATTAAACGGTGCACTTCATGGCGATACAGTATTAGCGCGCGTTAGTTCACAATCAAGCGGTTCACGTCAAGAAGGTGCAATTGTACGTATTTTAGAACGTGGAACGAAAGAACTAGTTGGTACATATACAGAATCAAAAAACTTCGGATTTGTTATACCTGACAATAAGCGCTGGACAAGTGACATTTTCATCTTGAAAAGTGCATCGATGGGTGCTGTAGAAGGTCATAAAGTAGTTGTGAAAATTACGAGCTATCCAGAGAATCGTTTAAGTGCAGAAGGTGAAGTTATTCAAATTCTAGGTCATAAAAATGACCCAGGAGTAGATATTTTATCTGTTATCCATAAACATCATTTACCTTTAGCATTTCCTGAAGAAGTGATGGAGCACGCAAACAGTGTACCAGAAACGATTTCAGAAGAAGATTTAAAAGATCGCCGTGATTTGCGTGACCAAATGATTGTAACGATTGACGGCGCAGACGCAAAAGATTTAGATGACGCTGTTACAGTAACGAAGCTTGAGAACGGTAACTACAAACTTGGTGTTCATATTGCGGATGTAAGTCATTACGTGCAAGAAGGTTCTCCGATTGATGTGGAAGCAGCGGAAAGAGCGACGAGTGTATATCTTGTTGACCGTGTAATCCCAATGATTCCGCATCGTCTATCTAACGGTATTTGTTCATTAAATCCGAAAGTAGACCGTCTGACATTATCTTGTGAAATGGAAATCAACAATCTAGGTGATGTTGTCAAACACGAGATTTTCCAAAGTGTGATTAAAACGACAGAGCGTATGACGTATGCTGACGTAAGAAGCATTTTAGAAGATGAAGATGAAGAGTTAATTAAGCGTTATGAGCCGTTAGTACCGATGTTTAAAGAGATGGGGCAACTAGCTCAAATTTTACGTGAAAAACGTATGCGTCGCGGTGCAATTGACTTTGACTTTAAAGAAGCGAAAGTATTAGTAGATGAAGAAGGAAAACCGACTGATGTGGTCATGCGTGATCGTTCTGTATCAGAGAAGTTAATCGAAGAATTTATGCTTGTTGCGAATGAAACAGTAGCAGAGCACTTCCACTGGATGAACGTACCGTTTATGTACCGTGTCCATGAAGATCCGAAAGAAGATAAGCTTGAGCGTTTCTTCGAGTTTGTAACAAACTTCGGATATGCAGTAAAAGGACGTGCGAACGAAGTACACCCTCGTGCACTGCAACAAATTCTTGAAATGGTTCAAGGGCAACCAGAAGAAGTAGTAATCTCAACAGTTATGCTTCGTTCAATGAAGCAAGCACGTTACGATTCGGATAGCTTAGGACATTTCGGTTTATCAACGGAGTTCTATACGCACTTCACATCACCAATTCGTCGTTACCCAGATACGATTGTTCATAGATTGATTCGTGAATACATCATTAACGGTAAAGTCGACAACGAAACACAAGCAAAATGGCGTGAGAACTTACCTGAGATTGCAGAGCACTCTTCGAATATGGAACGTCGTGCTGTTGAAGCTGAGCGTGAAACAGACGAAATGAAAAAAGCGGAGTATATGGTTGATAAGATCGGTGAAGAGTATGACGGTATGATTAGCTCTGTAACGAACTTCGGTTTATTCGTAGAGCTTCCAAATACTATTGAAGGCCTTGTACACGTTAGCTACTTAACGGATGATTATTACCGTTATGACGAGCAGCATTTCGCAATGATCGGGGAACGTACAGGTAACGTATTCCGCATCGGTGACGAAATTACAATTCGCGTTATTAACGTAAACAAAGACGAGCGCGCAATCGACTTTGAAATCGTTGGCATGAAAGGCACACCACGCCGTAAGTTCAAAGATCGTCCAGTCGTTATCGAACAGCCAAGAACAGGCAGAAAGAAACGCGGTGGACGTAGCGAGCGCAGTAATGAGCGCGGCGGTGAACGCGGTACAGGAAGAAAGTTTGACCGTGGCGGTAAAGGCAAAGGAAAAGGGTCAGCATCAGCATCAGCATCCACTTCCACATCTGCTAGCCAGTCAGGGAAAAAAGATGGTAACGGCAAGAAGAAGAAAGCATTCTTCGAAAACGTACCAGGATTTAAGAAGAAAAAGAAAAAGCGTAAGTAAGAAGAGGGTGGCTTCGCTTTGATGAAAAGCGGGGCCTTTTTCTTTTTATTGGTGACTTGAGAGCGAGCCACTTTCGCTTTTTATTAGAATCCAGCTACAGTGGCTAGAATCTATTGGCCATTTCAATCCCTCGTACGAAGCAAAAAGCGCTTCTCTGTCGGGAGTTCCAATGTCCAAAGATTCTGAGCGAGCCACTTTCGCTTTTTAATGTAATCCAGCTACAGTGGCTAGAATGTGAGGTGGCTTCGCTTCTTCCCGAGAGGCAAAGAGCGCCTCAAGGTCAGAAGCTCCATCCACCTCACATTCTGAGCGAGCCACTTTCGCTTTTTAATAACATTTGTTACAATGGTAAAAATAGAGGAGGGACGTTGTATGCCAAAAGGTACAGGTAAGGTTATTGCACAAAATAAAAAAGCATTTCATGATTATTTCATCGAAGAAACATATGAAGCAGGGCTTGTCCTTCAAGGAACGGAAATTAAGTCGATTCGCGCTGGTCGCGTAAACTTGAAAGATGCGTTTGCACGTATACATAATGGTGAAGTATGGGTTCATAATATGCATATTAGTACATATGAACAAGGGAATCGTTTCAACCACGATCCGCTTCGTACGAGAAAATTACTTCTTCATAAAAAAGAAATTGATAAGCTAGCGGGAGCTGCAAAAGAAACGGGTTACGCACTAGTTCCACTTAGAATCTATTTGAAAAATGGATTTGCAAAAATGGCACTTGGTTTAGCAAAAGGTAAGAAGCAATTTGATAAACGTCACGATTTAAAAGAGAAAGAAGCTAAACGTGAAATTGCACGCGCGTTCCGTGATCGCCAAAAGATGTAATACAGATATTTACATTTGTAAAACGACGCGCGTATGTTATAATAACTTATGTAAGATTGTTGCACATTGAAAAACAGCTCTTAGTAGCTATCACGATATTTCTTCGTATGCTCCATTTTTATCATGGGGACGTTACGGATTCGACAGGGATAGTTCGAGCTTAGGTTGCGAGTCGAGGGGATCGGCCTCGTTAAAACGTCAAAGCCTATAATTGGCAAACAAAACAATCTTTCTTTAGCTGCTTAATTGCACTAAAGGTTCCTCCCTCCATCGTCCATGTGGTAGGGTAAGGGACTCAAACTAAGTGGACTACGCCGGAGTTCGCCGTCTGAGGGCGAAGGAAGAGAATAATCAGACTAGCAACTTGGAAGCCTGTCGATAGGCCGAAGAGTTTGCGAAATGCTAATATATCGACTACACTCGTAGAAGCTTAAGTGCCGATATTTTTGGACGTGGGTTCGACTCCCACCGTCTCCACCAATACATAACTGTTTGGTGGTTTTTTTATGCAAATTTCTTGATCACCCAGGGGTTTGGCTTTTCCGATTATTGGTCTGTAAATGAATTTTTTTAATTTTAGGTATCTCTACAAGTGTAAATGGATAGCTTAAGATATAATCATGTTTCATAGCAAAATCAAAAACTTTAGATGCGTAGGATTTAATAACTCTAAACTTTTTAAGTTTAGTAGACCATTTTTATTCACACAGTGTTGATATATTTCTATGCTGATTTTTTCAATTGTATATGCGCAAAATAGTAATAATAGGTCCTATCCTTTTATATAATGCACACTCTTTATATTTATATATAAAAATAAATTGTTAAAATGCGAGTTAAGAAATTATTGGATGCCTATATAGAAAAAATGAAGAATTCAATAAATTAAAATTGGAGTTTGTAAATGCTGTTAGTATTGAACGGTGAAAAAATATCGGAAAATTAAGGGGGAAGTCAGTTGTTATTAGTAGTGATTATTTAGAAAATGAAATCATTTTATCTCCTGAAAATCGTAATATTATTGAGAAATTCATTGTTGAAGATATTTTTTAAAAGGTGTTTCTTAAATTTCGGTTAGCATACGTTAGAGACACAAACGTTATAGATAAACTTGTTAACGTTGATGTTTGTAAATCTATTGTTTTTTTAAAATAGATGCCCATACTAAACTAAAATCCCTGATGTTATTGGATACGATGAAATAACTAAATCTATCTTGTTGTTTGAAGCTGTTGTTTCTTCAGGATCTATTGACGATTATTGAAAAGAAAGAATTAGTAGAGATATTTTGTGATTGGAATGGGAATATTATTTTTGGAACAGTGATTCTCTCTGCGAAGGTATTTCAAAGTTTTTCAACAACCATATCAGAGGGTACTACTGCTTATATAATTGAAAGTAAGAAAAAAATTTATATGAGGAATATATGTAATGATAGTAATTGGGAAAGGTCTAAAATATCATTTTCTTTTTGAAAAAGAGAAAGTCGTCTGTAAGTCAAAACCATTTACAAACGGTTTCTCTTTCTATAAAAATTCAGTGATTATTTTATTTACATCATATTGATCTAGCCTATTATTTAAAGTAACTCTTCCAAGATGTTCAAGCTGTTGAAGTGAAGGGTATTTTATTTTTTTAAATCACTTACATTAACTTGAGTACTTCCACTAAAGGTTCTAAAATAGTCATCGACTAATGTTGAATTTAAAAAAGTAGTTAAGCCAGCCGCCAATTCTAGGGTTGGAAACCCATTTTTATTAATGTGGTAATAATTAATTTTATTATCAAAACCTACATAATCATTCGGGGAAACTTCAAGAGAATTAAATATACCAGCACTTATCCTTCGGGATTCTTCTTTAGAAGTCATTCTCTTTACTAAGACATATATACCAGGTGGACGAAGATTCTTTTTCTTCTTTTCATTCATAATAATAAATCCAGGTTTTTTTCCAGTTATAGGCCATTTAACAATTCCTTTAGTAATATTTTCTGAGTAAATCATAGGTAACGAGAAGGGTGTTGGTTTTTCTGATATAGTACCATCTTCCCTAAAATCAACTATAGGACCTGTTGAAACTTGAATTCCTATGTCGTCTAAACTATTAGGTAAGCTATTAATAGTCTCAGTCGTTTCATGGATAGTATTATTCACTATTCGAATTAATTTCTCATTGTCATTAGGAAAAACGATGTTTTCTAAAAGTTTGTTTTCGAGAGCGTAATCTTCAAAACTAGCGTCTTTTGAATAGCTAATATTCACTTTATTTGAAGGATTAGGCTTTTGGTTAGTTAGAGAAATAATTATGGTTTCCTGTAAGATATTCTCATTAAATAAACCTTCACGATTTTCAAAGAGGTGGATGTGCTTTAATTTGTAATTTTTCACTAAGTTTATCCTGAACTTCTCAAAGTATTTTCCGTTGCAGAAACTACGTGGAACAATAAATACTAGTTGGCCATTTTTTCTTAAAAGTTTACAGGCTAACGCTATAAAAGCAGCATAATAATTAGGAACATCTATATTTACAGAAAGTAATTTTTTCTTATAATTAGAATTGGTTGCCATTTTTTTGTATGGTGGGTTTGTAATAATATAATCAACAATTTCTATATTGTTGGATTGGACTTGCTCAACGCCACTAATAATGAAATCTTCATTCTTAATAGTATAATCTAAAATAATTCCTTTTGAAAAACAAAATTGTTTAGCATAACTCATATTTTCTTTTAAAATGGGAATTAGATTATTATCTACTTCATATAAGAAAACCTTAATGTTATCAGGCTTTTTACTCCATTCACATATTTTACTAATGAAAGCCAAGGTAAGGTTACCTGTTCCGCTACCAGGATCTAGAATAGTTATACTCTTTTTATTATTGTATTTAAACATTGAACTCATAAATTTCCCTATTTGTATTGGGGTAAAATATTGACCATGTAATACTTTATTATCAATTTTTAAGTTTGTGGAATCGATGTTATTATGATCGATTTCTCGTAAAAATGTTATTGTCATTTTTGTACCTCCATCTTTATATATTATAACTTAATTGGCTTAAATAATTAACTTACCAATAAAGAGACTGTTTATTCAAATTTATAATATATATTTGAATAGGGGATGAATACCCAACTATAAAAGGTATTTAAGGATAATAATAAATAATGTAAGTAGACTTGATTTATCTAATAAAACCTTTTATCGTACAAGGTATAATTGTATTAATAAATGATTAAATCAATATAGGCACTTCGCAATTTGTTAAAATAATACAAGGGGTGGAAAAGTTGGGAAATAAAGAAAAGTTGTTAGAAGAGTTAAGTAAAGAAAGACAGACAATTAAAACTGATAGTTATAATATGTCCATTGGAGAAATTATTAATTTATACGATGAAGGTGATTTAATTTTAACACCTGCTTTTCAAAGATTATTTAGATGGGATGATCAGAAAAAAACGAAATTTATAGAATCCATTTTAGTCGGTATTCCAATACCCGAAATATTTGTTGCTCAAAAAAAAGATGGTAAATGGGATGTAGTAGATGGGGTGCAACGTATATCGACCATTTTGCAATTGGTAGGAAAATTAGCTGGATATCCCCCGTTAACTTTAACTGAGACAACGCATTTGCCTTCATTAGAGGACTTTACATGGGAAAGTCTACCTATGGATATAAAAAGAATTTTTAGAAGAGGTAAAATGGGAATAAATATTATACTAACTGAAGAAAGTATTCAGGCACAGTATGAACTTTTCCAAAGATTAAATACTGGCGGATTACATTTGTCTGATCAGGAAATAAGAAATTGTTTATTGATTATGATAAACTCTAGTTTCTATGAAAAAGTAAACAAACTAAAATCATATGATAACTTTTTAAGAACTATTCCAATTAGTGCGGAAAGGCTAAAAGAAGAATATCATATGGAGTTGATTTTAAGATATTTTATTGCAAAAATGGATAAAGTAGATTATGAAAAATATAATCCATCTAAAGATATATTATCTGATTTTATTGATAAAGAAATAACTAGAATATTATCTGATGAAGAATTTGATATAGAAATAGAAGTCCAAATATTTAAAGAAGTATTTGATTTGCTTAAGAGAGTACTTGGTGAAAATGCTTTCAAAAAATATAGCACAGAAAAGAGAAAATTTGAAGGCGCTATGTCAATAGCAAGTTTTGAGGCTATTGCTACTGGAGTAGCACAAAATATAGAAAAAGTTAAAGC
Source organism: Bacillus luti (assembly GCF_009739945.1). Taxonomy (NCBI): domain Bacteria; kingdom Bacillati; phylum Bacillota; class Bacilli; order Caryophanales; family Bacillaceae; genus Bacillus; species Bacillus luti. The sequence continues at coordinate 308,018 of NZ_CP040336.1, forward strand.
GATGACAGATGAAGAAATAAAAAATAAGATAATTGTTCTTTATACACAAGAGGAATATATAAAATATTCTAGTAGAGGTATCAAGGCTATTAATAGATTTAAAGGTTTAACAGGTTTTTCTAAGGAGTATTTTTCAAGATGAGAAGTGAACAATTTGAAATATTTCTACAAGATGATATGAGTTGGAGAAAAAAGGAAATATCGGAATTGTTCTTTTTGGCTAAAATAAATAATAATGAGGCGCTATTAAAATCTTTAATACTTATTCTGTATGCACACTGGGAAGGATATATAAAAAAAAGTAGTAAGCTTTATATAAAATACGTTGTAGAAGAAAAGATTAAGATTCAAGAATTAACAATGAACTTTAAAGCAATTGCAATAAAAGAAGTAGCTAAAGCTTGTATGGAAAATACAGAGAGCATTTCCTTAACAAAGGAATTCGATTTTCTTAAACAAACCAATAGCATAGATAATCGGAAGTTTAAAGTTAAAATTGATATTGATAACGATGAAGAGGATAGTATAATAACTACTCAACATAATTTAAAACCGAAAGTCTTGAAAAATATAATTAATATACTAGGTTGTGAGTATGGCGCTGTATTAAAAGCCAGAGAAAATTATATTAATAGTAGTTTGTTAGCAAATAGAAATGCTATTGGTCATGGCAGTAAATTCAATCATGATCTTCAATTAGACTTTGCTCTAAATGTTAATGATATTGCTAAATTAAAAGATTTTATTTTAACTATTTTAGATTTTTTTACAGAAATACTTATCAATTATAAAGAAAAAAAGTTTTATTTAATTTGTAATGAAGAGGATAAAGTAGTTTATGATGATTTAATGGAGAGGAAGTTAAAGCAGAAATTAGAAGAACTAGAGAAAAAATACGGAGAAGAACAATAAAGCGAACAATAGAACCGTTTAAATGGTTCTATTGTTTAAGTAGCATAGTATGCTTTTTTGTAAGCTATTCCTATGAAAAGATAAAATTAATCCATACTCTTAGGAATTTCGTATTCTTGCATCAATTCGTAATCGTACCAATTTTTTCCGTGTCTTGGGAATCCATCATTAGTTAAATCGCCAATTTGAAATACAGTTTTATCTTTTAATAAAGTGTGAATTTTTATAATAAGATTATCGTAGTAATTTTTTAAATGTTTGATTGAAATTTTACAATCATCTTCCTCTTTTAATTTAGGATGATTAGGATAACCACCCCACGCAGCTATGATTATATCATTAGCTTTTGCGGTAGAGAGTACTTTTTTTATTTCTATTAAGTTTTGCGATGTGGATAATTCTTTAGCCGATGTTGCTTTTGTTATGATAGTAGATAATGTTCCACCAAAAATGCTCATAAGATTTACTATTGTTACATCTTTAATAGTGTTTTTTTTATATTTGTATAGATAGTCTAATATTTTGTAGATAGTATCATCTGATTGTCTTCTCTTTGTATCGTTTAACGTTATAAATTTTCCAGCTGCACTAGGATTTTTTAAAATAACAATTGCTGAGACACTATTTTTGAGATTTTCTCTGTTTTTGAAAGGGATTTTAATTACGTACCTATGCCGTGTATTACTTTTTATTTTTGTTGGTATAGTAGTGATATTATTTTCATTAACATACGTAGAGAATAAAATAGGTTTACCCATATAAATCAACTCCATGACTTTGAGTATTGAATTATCACACCATTATTAAACTTTAAATTCTTTTCTTAAGATATTAATTATAACAGTATTACAGATAATTCGTAATCAGGTAAAACTTATCTGTCCCCCGCAACGTAATTTTAATAAAACGTAGTCATGTATTTTCTGCAGAAAAATAAGTTTCCTTAAACAATGATACTTTATTAACTTTGCAAAATGAGAGTTTGACTCCCACCGTCTCCACCAATACATATTTGGTGGTTTTTTTATTTTGTATGATATGAACCATAACTTTGCCAGGTTGGCGGGGGTATGGTTCTTTTGTTTGCCGCAAAGTTAAGATTCTAAAAATAGAATGTATCTAATTTTTCGGTTCTTCCAATTCCATCCTCAATGCATCTTGTGTGTGTTATCCCTTAATGATTACAAGTTTATCCCGTCAAAGCCCGGTTGGTGAGCTTTTATTAAAGTTTCACTTTATTTAAATCTTCATATATTTTGTGTTTTTAGCTATATCTATTGTAAGATTATATAGAGTTCTCCTAATAAGCTGTTATAATGGTTTTTTTAGGAATTTAATATTTATAAATCTTAAATTATTTTTTCGGGATAATTTTTTATCTAACTAAGTTATATTGAAGTAGAGGTGAACCATCGGTGAAGCAGGTGTTGGTAATTAAGAATGAAAGGTCTTTAGCGAAGAAAATCGTAAGCGGTCTAACGCAAGAAGGCTATTTCATTTTAAAACTTCACAATGAAAACCAAGGTTTAAATATAATATATGAACAAAATTGGGATATTATCATATTGGATTGGGATTCGTTAAGTATATCTGGACCAGAAATTTGTAAACAAATACGACTCGTTAAAACGACACCGATAATTATTGTGACCGACAATATTTCTAGTAAGGATTGCATAGCAGGGTTACAAGCAGGAGCAGATGATTATATAAGAAAACCATTTGTGAAAGAAGAATTAGTAGCACGGGTTCAAGCTATTTTAAGGAGAAGTGACTGTATTCAGCAAAAGGAGACAAACTTTTTTCAGTTTAAAGATCTTTTTGTTGATGCATCTAGCCATATTGTGAAAAAAGATGGTAAAAATCTCTCTCTTACTAAGCGTGAGTACGATTTACTTGTATTTTTAATCAAGAATAAAAATACAATATTGAGTCGTGAAATGCTTTTGAATCAAGTTTGGGGACATAACGTAGTAGTAAATCCAAATGTAGTAGACTTATATATTGGGTATGTAAGAAAAAAGTTAAAGTGTGAGAAGAAAGACAGATATATTCAAACGATACATGGCAGGGGCTATTCAATGATTGAATGATAAACATAAGATACTTGGGAAAGTACAGTTTGTCATAATAATCAATATCCAGCATAATAGAACAAAACAAGGAAAACTGTTCATCCAGTTTTCCTTGTTTTGTTCTATTAAATTTGATAATCAAATAGTTTCTAAGAAGTATTAAAGAGAGGGAAAACATAAAAAGAATACTTCTCTCATGTATTCTCTAAAGGTTAATAAACAAGCCAGACGGCATATATTCCTTTTCGAATACAAATTATGCTTAATTCTATTAACTCACACCATTCACAAGATTTTCACAGAATTAATGATTATACTAATTAACAGGGTATTCAAATGAAAATGATTATCAATATTGATTTAGGTGAGTAGCAGTTACTATCTAATTCAATCTATGAACGTCATCATTTTCGAAATAAATTACATAATAAGGAGTATACGTATGAAAAAAACTATGCTTTTAAAATTAGTGAGCATTCTAGCAATTTTCACTTTAATGTTAGTAGCTTGCTCAGATTCAGGTAAAGAAACTTCGAAAGCTACTAAAGGTAATAGTAGTGATAAGCCAAAAACGGTTGAAATCACTGATGCGCATGGAAAAGTTACAGTTCCTGTAAATCCAAAGAATGTAGTTGCTTTAGATAATAGAACTTTTGAAACTTTAGCTGATTGGGGAATTAAACTAGCGGCTGCTCCAAAGGATATCATGCCTGCTGATTCAGCATATAAAAAGGATGAAAAAGTTCAAAATATTGGGAATCACCGTGAACCAAATCTTGAAATTATTGCAGCGGCAAACCCTGAACTTGTAATCGTTGGTCAAAGATTCGCTGATCATTACGAAGAAATCAAAAAATTAGTGCCAAAAGCAGCTGTTATTGATCTTAATTTTGATGTTTCTGAGAAATCTGCTACGCCTGGAAAAAATTTAGTAGATGGACTTAAAAATTCTACAACTACTCTAGGAAAAATCTTTGATAAAGATAAAGAAGCTAAACAATTAGTAGCTGATTTTGATAAATCTATTGAAAAAGCAAAATCTGCTTATAACGGAAAAGATAAAGTTATGAGTGTTATCGTTACTGGTGGGAATATTGGTTTTGCTGCTCCACATTCTGGTCGTGTTTGGGGACCAATGTATGAAATTTTCGGTTGGACTCCAGCATTAGAAGTGTCTAATTCTACTGCAGGTCATAAAGGTGATGACGTTTCTGTTGAAGCTATTGCACAAACAAATCCTGATTGGCTTTTCGTATTAGATCGTGATGCTGCAACATCTGATGCAGCTAAGTCAACACCTGCTAAGGATGTTATTTCTAAATCACCAGCTCTTCAAAATACAACTGCTGTTTCTAAAAAACAAGTTGTTTATGCACCAGAAGATACTTACACAAATGAATCAATTCAGACTTATGTAGAGTTATTTGGAAATCTTGCAAAAACTTTAGCTAAGTAGTGTAAAGGGGTACGAAATAGTGTCAAAAAATATGATTTCTAGGGTTGAGAATATTTCTCAACCCCAGTTTTATAATCACAATAAAATATGGACAAAACCTTTTATAATAGCGGTTATAGTTGTTATAATTTTAGGGATTATATCACTGTTTACTGGAGTTTATGATATACGTGGACAAGAGGACGGAATGGAGATGTTTTTCATCACTCGTGTTCCGAGAACAGTTGCATTAATGCTTACTGGAGCTGCAATGGCGATGGCAGGACTCGTAATGCAACTCATTACACAAAATCGCTTTGTTGAACCTACTACAACGGGGACGATTGAATGGTCAGGCTTAGGCCTGCTTTTTGTGTATTTACTATTTCCTGCCCCGACTTTAGTTCAAAGAATGACTGGTGCAATCATTTTTTCTTTTATAGGAACTATGATTTTCTTTTTATTTTTAAGAAGAGTTAAGCTTCGTTCGTCTTTAATTGTCCCGATTATTGGATTGATGCTTGGAGCAGTTATTTCTGCAGTGTCTACTTTTTTGGGACTCCTTTTCCAAATGACGCAAAGTATTGAAACTTGGTTTGTAGGTTCATTTGCTAACATTCAGGTGGGAAGATATGAATATTTATGGCTGATTGTTATCATTACTTTGCTTATTTTTATGTATGCTAATAGATTGACTTTAGCTGGACTAGGAGAAGATGTCGCAACAAGCCTTGGCGTTAATTACAATAGAATTGTTCTTTTTGGGACTGGCCTTATCTCTGTTGCAGTTGGAATTGTTGCAGCTGTTATTGGACACTTACCTTTCTTGGGATTAATTGTGCCAAATATTGTTTCCATGTTTAGAGGTGATGATCTTAGAAGTAATTTACCTTGGGTTTGTGTGATTGGAATGGGGACAATAACTGCCTGTGACATCATTTCTCGAACAATTATAAAGCCTTTTGAAGTACCTGTTTCTTTAATACTTGCAACAGTGGGAGCGGTCGTATTTATTACTATTCTATTGAGACAAAGAAAACCAAGGAGGCTGCGATGATCACATTAGAATATAAAAATAAAGAAAATGTCGAAATCGATTCTAGCCTTCATAATGCAAGTAGATCAGCTAGTGCTTTTCGTTCTAAGAAGGAAGCAAGACGTTATTGGATTTTACTCATAGCATTGATTGCTTTAGGTCTCCTTTCTTCATATGGACTTTTAGTTTATAACAACCCAGTTCCGATAGATTCACCTTCTTTTATCCCAGTTGTTAAGAGAAGGATAGTAGCTATTGTTGCAATGATTATTGCTGCAGTTTGTCATAGCTTATCGACAGTTGCTTTCCAATCTATTACGAATAATAAAATTATTACTCCTTCACTTTTAGGTTTCGAATCACTGTATTCAGCAATTCAAACGAGTACAATATTCTTCTTTGGTGCTAGTGCATTAATAAACTTTAATGGAATTGGATCATTTTTATTTCAAGTTGTTGTGATGGTCTTCATGAGTTTGATACTTTATGGATGGTTACTTTCCGGTAAATACGGGAATTTACAACTTATGCTTTTAGTTGGAATTATTATTGGTACCGGGCTAAATTCTGTGTCAACTTTCATGAGAAAACTACTTGCGCCTTCAGAATTTGATATTTTACAAGCGAGATTATTTGGTTCTGTTAATCATGCAGACCCTGCATATTTTCCTATTGTAATTCCTATGATCATAATTGTAGCAGTATTAATTTTTGCTCATTCTAAGAAGTTGAATGTTTTGTCATTAGGAAAGGATGTTGCTACTTCTTTTGGGGTTAAATATCAACCTAGTGTAATTTATACGCTTGTGTTAGTTGCTATTTTGATGTCTATCTCAACAGCTCTAATTGGACCACTTACGTTCTACGGCTTTTTAGTAGCAACTTTGAGTTATCAGGCGGCGGCAACATATGATCATAGATATATTTTCCCAATGGCTTTTGCAATAGGCTTTTTGATAATGACGAGTGCATACTTTTTAATGTATCATGTATTCCATGCTCAAGGTGTAGTTTCCGTTATTATTGAATTATTTGGTGGAATCATATTCTTAACTATAGTTTTAAGGAAGAGGGCTTTATGATAAAAATTGATAATGTTAAAAAGTTCTATACTGATAAGGTAAAAATAGGACCTTTGGATATTGAAATACCAAAAGCGGGCTTTACTTCTTTAATTGGACCAAATGGTGCTGGAAAGTCTACGACACTTTTGATGATTGGCAGACTTTTAGATATGGATGAAGGTCAAATTCAGGTAGCGAATATGGATGTTTCTGAATCCAAATCAAAAGACTTAGCAAAAGTTTTGACTATATTACGACAAGAAAATCATTTTGTAACTAGGCTTACTGTTAGACAATTAGTTGGATTTGGGCGCTTTCCTTATTCAAAGGGAAGATTAACGAAAGAGGATGAAGTTATTATTTCTAAATATATCGATTTTCTAGATTTAACTAATTTAGAGAATAGATATTTAGATGAGCTTTCTGGTGGTCAAAGACAAAGGGCATATGTAGCGATGGTATTGTGCCAAGAGACTGAATATGTACTTTTGGATGAGCCTTTAAACAACCTTGATGTTGCGCGTTCTGTTCAAATGATGGAGCATTTGAGACGTGCGGCTAATGAATTTGGAAGAACAATTTTGACTGTTATGCATGACATAAATTTTGCAGCTAAATACTCTGACAAAATTTGTGCTATGAAAGATGGACAAATTGCTGCTTTTGGAACAGTAGAAGAGGTTATGGACCCAACACTTTTGACAGATATTTTTGAAACAAAAATAGAGATTATTAATGGTCCTTATGGGCCGATAGCTGTTTATTAGTTATAAAATGTCTTGCGTAGATTATGCAAGACACTCTAGTTGAAGTTGCTGTCTGTATTTTACAGGCAGCAGTTTTTTTATCTTGCAATCGAATTAATTTTGATTTATAGTTTAGTTAACTAAACTAAATCATATTGAAGTTGGAGGTTTTGAAATGGAAAAAGAAATAGTTTCAAACGGAAATAAACAAAAAAAGCCATTGCTTTTTAAAGTTGGAATAGGGCTTCTAATCATATATGTTCTACTTTGGGCGAGTGCTTTAATCATACCATTTACTTCGCTTTCGACGCAGATAAAGGCCATTGTTATTCCAGGGTGTATAGTAGTAGGAGAAATCCTATTTTTGATAGGTGCTGTCTTTGTTGGGAAAGAAGTGGTGTCAAAATATAAAAAGTATTTAAACCCGAAAAATTGGAGAAGAAAAGGTGAGAGAGACAAGTATGAAAAATAAAAATATAGCTGAGGAAATCAATCTAACACTTGAAGAATTATGGATATTACTTGAAACGAAAGAAAGATCCTATACGAATTTCAATTTAAATAATCAGCAATATACGTTATTAACATTAATTATTCGGTACCCATCATCTACTCCTAAAGAGCTAGCAGAAAAAATGAATGTAACGAAGAGTGCCGTTAGCCAACAGTTAGTCAAACTTGAAAAGGATGGATACATTTTCAGAAGGCAACATGTAGAAGATAAACGTGCATTTTCAGTTGAATTAGGGGAGAAAGGCTTGTTATACAAACAAGAAATGGATGCATATATGGAGCAAGTTTCGGAAAAGTATTATGCAAGTTTATCACCTGAAGAATTAACAAACCTTTTATCAGCACTTCAAAAGCTAACGAAGGTAATTGGAGAGCTGTAGATGTAGTGGTTGTTACATGTAAAAAGAAGCATAAGCTGACCAAAACGGTCAGCTTATGCTAATGCATGTTTCGAATATAAAAAGTGGATTCATAAGAAAAATTTTAAAAGCTAAATTGTGGCTTCATATCACCTTTATAAGGTTCATGTTCAACGAATACAGTTATATCCTTACCAGCTTGGTCTTTACCAGTTCTTTTATACGTAAATTTCTTATTATTTAGTTCAGTAAGTTCAAGAGCCGCACCATATTTATTATTTCCAATTGAAACATGAGCTCTTATTTTATTTTCGTGTACAACATCGAAGTAGCCATAATCACCGCGGCTTTGACCTGTTTCGTTATTGAAGAATTCATATTTATTAGATTTGTCATCAAATTTTGCTAGACTTATAAAATTCGAATTAAACTGTGTTACATCCTTACCAGCTTCATCTAATACTTTTGTTCCGTGCCAAAGGGTTCCACCTAAAATTTTATCCCCATCAATGTTTTTAACGATATCGCCTGTAGTCGTGTTCAGTTGCTTGTCCGGATCAGTGAAAGAAAGTTCTTTTTCTTTATATGGAACATGTTCAACGAAAACTTCTACATCTTTACCGTTAGCGTCTTTCCCCATTCGTTTATAAGTAAATACATTTTTATTTAGCTTTGTCATATCAACAACAGCTTGATATTTCATTGATTCTGAAATTAATATTCTCTTCTTACCATCATTTGTGATAAAGAAAGTTCCTTTATCGCCACGACTTGCACCTGTTTTAGCATCAAAAAATTCATACCTTCCAGACTTTGCATCATATTTTGCAAGACCAATGAAGTTTGCATTTTCTTTTGTTAAGTCATTTTTATCTTTATCTAATACTCGTGTGCCTTGCCAATTTGTGTCGCTAAGAATGTTAGCCATTTTTTGGCCTTTCGTTAACTTATTTTCCTTTTTTGTTTCTTTAGCAGCTTGTTCATGTTTCGGCTTACTATGATTTTCTTCGGCTTTAGTACCAACACACCCTGTTAGTGCTAGTGTGAATCCGAGCAATATAGATGATAGTGCTTTCGTTTTTTTGTTCATGTTTTATCGTCTCCTTATTTTATAAATGTAAGTAGTATGGTTTGTGATTATAGTGATAGTTACTACGTTTATTATGTTAATACTCGACTATAAACTCCCTCTAAATAAATCATTAAAAAAGATAAACTAATTCCTAAAAAATGTTCATATTTATAAAAGGTCTTTTACATGAGGTGAATGTAAATCTCTTATTTTGAAAATGGTGTAATCAGATTGGGGTATACATATTATGCTTACAATGCGATTTTAGCTGTGATGTTATACTGTGTATAGGATTTCATGGGTGTATGTTGTGTCGTTATTTGTCGGTAAGTCGATATATTTCGAAAATCGCCGATATAATTTGAGTTGCGCTGATATATTTGAAAAATCGCTGATATATTTTGGAGGGGGATAAAGATGATTGTGAAAGAACGGAAAATGCCCATACATTTACTTCAATTAGAGGCTTTACTGAGAAGATTGCCTGCCCACCATCTAAAAAGGAACATGGTTTCTGAAAATCTAGCTAAGTTTATGGCTGGTTATAAAGGAGAACAGGCGATTGAATATCCGCTTAGTTTTCTACCCGAAGCAGAATATCGTATTTTACATGATATCAGGTTGTTTGATCAGAAGCATTATTTCCAAATTGATACCCTCATAGTTTCCGCATGTTTTCTTCTTTTTCTTGAAATAAAAAATATCATTGGTACATTAGTTTTTGATGCAAAGTTTAATCAGCTCATTCGAATAACAGATGGTAGTACGGAAGAAGGTTTCCCAGATCCGATTTTACAGCTTAAGCGACAAGAGATGCAGCTGAGAAAATGGCTGAGTCTGCATGGTTTATATAATCTTCCGATTGAATCCCTCGTTGTAATTAGTTCCCCTCGTACAATTATTAAAACTTCAGATGAAATACTTTCTAGTAAAATTATCCACAGCGCAAATTTACCTAATAAAATAAAACAGCTTGAAAATCAATATAAAGAAAAATCGATTGGTAATATAAATGAACTTATAGCTCAAATCATGAATGAACATTCTCAGCAGCGACAAAATATCCTTGCACAATAGAAAATTAAAAAAGAGGAATTGCTAAAGGGCGTGCAGTGTGAGGAATGTTTTACAATGGCAATGTTAAAAGAAAAACAGGGATGGCGTTGCTCAAACTGTAATAGTACGTCTAAACACGCTCATTTACGTGCTTTACAAGATTACACACTTCTGTTTGGAATGATAACTACTAATAGCAAATTGAGGGACTTTCTTAATATGCAATCTAGTTCCGCGGTTAAAAGACTCCTCTAAACAATGAACCTCCCCCACAGTGGCACCAATAAAGGCCGAAAATACGATCTAACCCACCTCTAATTATAATTTTGCTATAATAAATAAGTGTTTATATGAAGGGGAGTGCGGAGAGCAAATGAAATCTCATATCGATCATTATATAGCTAGTGTTTTACAGTGGATATTAAATATAGCGTTAATCATATTATCCATTGTTTTATCTATCTTTTTAATTAATGAAACGATTACTTTTATTCAATACATATTTTCAGCGAAGAAGTATACGTCATATAAATTAGTTGAAAGTATCATCGTCTATTTCTTATACTTCGAGTTCATTGCATTAATTATTAAGTATTTTAAATCGAACTATCATTTCCCGTTACGTTATTTTATTTATATCGGAATTACGGCGTTAATTCGATTAATTATTGTATCTCATGAGGAACCGATGGAGACGTTATTATACGCAGGAGCAATTCTTGTTTTAGTTATTGCGTTATACATATCGAATATGAGAGATTTGAGAAAAGAGTAGTGAAAAAACCCCTAAATATAGGGGTTTTTTATTTATCCCGCTTTAACGGGCAGTAAGACCCCCACCTCAAAATTCAGCGGAAGCAAAGAAGTTAGGTGGGGGATCAACTGTCCGTAAAAGTCCGATTGGTTCAACTAATAATCAGTGGGGGATGAACAAAACCCCCACTGATTAAAGTTTCACTTTATATAATATGAAATCCAATTAATAAAATAACGATGAGTGCCATAGTGAATATACCCCACCATAACGTATGAGTTTCTCCTCTTCTTTTTTTTGCTACGAGGATTTCCATGGACATAATCAAGATAAGTGCGAATCCAGCTTTTATCATAGAAATGACTGGGAAGTTTTTAATGACGACCATTCCAATTCCTGAACCGAGCATAAGAACATAAAAGGCACGTTGTCCCCATAATGTGAATTCTTGTTTCTTTAGCATGTAACTCATAATAAATAAGATGATAAGAATTGCCCATGATCCCGCGTGAATTTGATAAAAAGTATTAAGCATTTAAAGTTCACTCCCATATGTATGTTGTTTTTTTGAAAATATAATTACTAATCCGATAGAAAGCATCGTCATTATGCCGCCTACTGTGAAAGATACTGCCCCTTGTGATGTAAAGATCATTGTGAAAAGTACTGGTCCGATAATTCTTCCTAAACTGTCAAATGAATAGTTTAAGCCAGAAATGGTACCATGATCGCTTTGTACTTGTTTTGTTAAAAATGAAAGTGTACATGTTCGTACGAGTGCGTTTCCAGCTGTGAAGATGGATAAACAAATGCCGGCCCATAGTAAGTTCATAATGAATGGGGTTAGAAATAGTCCTGTTGCAGAAATGATTTGTCCGATTATAATGTAGCGTTTTTCATCTCCGTTACGAATGTAGCGTATGAGTCCACCTTGTATAAATGCATCTACTAGGCCGCTTGCTAAAAAGATTATGCCGATTTGTAATGGTTTAATGCAGATTGCTTGTTTACCAAATAGTTGATAGGTACCTTCTAATCCAGCTAATGCCATGGAAATAGTGAAAGTAATGAAAAACAATCCGATTGATGTAGGTGGTAAACGAACAAATTTTTCAAATGGATTCCCCGCATCTTTTTCATCTGCATTGTTTAAACTCTCTTTAAAAGTAAAGAATGTATATAGAAATAAAATGATAAGCAGATTGCTAGCGATTTGGAATGGAACCGCATTTCCAAAATGGCTGAGCATACCGCCAATTGCAGGGCCGACAATAAAGCCCATGCCAATGCAAGCACCCATCATTCCAATATAACGATTACGCTCAGTTTCATTTGTCATATCGACAATTGAAGCTGTTGCAGCGGTGTATAATGCACCTGCAAACAATCCATTTAGGCTTCGTGCGATGTATAAGCCAGTTAAATTATCAATCAGTAAGCCTGTTAAGAAAAAACTAATGGAATATCCGAGTATGCCAATTAGTAGTACAGGACGCCGACCTGCTCGATCAGAAATCTTTCCCCAAAGTGGAGCTGTTAGGAATGAAGCAAGCGAATAAGAAGATAACAGCATACCTAAATGATGTGATGATACATTTAAATTTGTAATGATTTCTGGTAGAACAGGGATAATCATACCGAAGCCTAAAAAGATGAAAAACTGAACGGTCATTAACGGAACTATATTCCTTTTCATCATATCCTCCTTTACTTTTATTGTTTTTGTGCCATATGACTAAATAGTCATATGGTTATAATAATGGTTTATTAAAAGGAGTACAATCGATATAATAAAATTGAAACAAATTATTCATAATTTAAAAGCTAGGTTAGGAGTTTTAAGAATGTCTATTCGTTATGCATTACTTGGACTACTTTCAAAAAAAGAACAAACGGGTTACGATTTGTATCACACTTTTCAAGAACAACTTATTTATTTTTGGAATTCAAGTCATTCACAAGTGTATAAAGAATTATCAAAAATGGAGAAAGATGACCTGGTTACGTTCGAATATATTTACCAAGAAGGAAGTCCAAATAAAAAAATATATTCTTTGACAAAAGAGGGTGAAAGGGCTCTTATTGAATGGATTATTCATTCGAAAACGAAGCCTCAACGTATAAAAGATGAGTTTTTATTAAAAGCATCAAGTTTTAATGTTATTTCTGTGAATGAAGCCATTTCATTGTTACAGAAGATAATTGATAGAGAAACGTATGTAATGAGAGAAACACAAAAGTGGAAAGATTATGGTTTTCCAGATCAGTCGTCTGTTCGCCAACAGGTAATAGGTGAGTATATTACTGTTGAATATGGAATAAGGTATTCAAAAATGTACATTGATTGGTGCGAATGGGCAATTGAAGTGTTAGAAACATTGCAAGAAGAAGAGTAAGAGTAAGTAGTGCAGGCATAAGTTTGCACTATTTTTTTATGTCTTGACCTTCAAGCAACTTGAAAGTTTACAATGTAATTAGGGCGTTTGAAATTGAAAAAAATTGAGAAATTAAGTGAAGAGGTTTCTTTTACTTGGAGGTTATAGAAATGAGTCAGGAATTAAAATTACGTCCTTTAGAACGAGAGGATTTAAAGTTCGTACACGAACTGAATAATAACGCACATATTATGTCATATTGGTTTGAAGAGCCGTATGAGGCCTTTGTAGAATTGCAAGACTTGTACGATAAACATATACACGATCAAAGTGAACGCCGATTTATCGTTGAGAAAGATAATGAAATGGTTGGGTTGGTCGAGTTAGTCGAAATCGATTATATTCACCGAAGAACGGAATTCCAAATTATTATTGATCCGAGTTATCAAGGTCACGGATATGCAGTTGATGCGACGCGTCTAGCGATGGATTACGCTTTTTCTGTATTAAATATGCATAAAATATATTTAGTTGTCGATAAAGAGAATGAAAAAGCTGTGCATGTTTATAACAAGGTTGGTTTTATAGTAGAAGGCGAGCTACAAGATGAATTCTTCGTAGATGGCACGTATCATAATGCAATAAGAATGTGCATGTTTCAGAAGCAATATTTAGAAAAAAAGCGTTTATAAAGTATTAACTTTATAAACGCTTTTTTATTTAGAATGATATTTATTTATTGTAAAACGATAAATATTAATTGACTTATAATATGTATTTCGTTATTATGATGGTAGTTAGCGAAGAAGAATTTTACGTATAGAGGAGAATGTATTATGAAAAAATATGTATTATCCATTATGTTAATCGTGCTTGGAGTTATTTGCTTATCGATACATAGTTCGAATAGTACGGTAGCGGAGAATGGTATGCTAATGGAGCCTTACTTTTTCTTAGTACCAGTAAGTTATTTGCTATTCTTTATGGCGATAGCGGCAGGTTCATTTACATTTATTCAATCAAAATTAAAAGAGAATAAGTAAATCATATATAAGCGGCAAGTGATTATCTTTGCCGTTTTTTGTACGTTTATTTGGGAGGTTAATTTTCGTTAGGTAAAGAGAGTTGTCAATTTGGTTAAAGACTTATCATTATTTTATTGCCTTATTTTTAGGGTGGAAAATATGTTCAGATATTGCTGTAGATGAAGCATTTACTTCACAAAATGCGAAGAGATTAAAGAGAATTAGCATTTCATCGATGATGGAAGGTATTTTATATATTGGAGCATTATTGTATATTTTTATAGTAGGGGATTATCATGCAAGTATTTTAGTGATTCTATTCCTTATTTTATTTTTCTCAGTTGTTATATCCATTTTCATTTCTTTACCTTCTCATTTAGTTAGGAAAGCGAGTGACATAAAAGAAGATAACGACTTAACGATTTGAGGTGCTCTGTTATGGCGATTATAGTAAATCTTGATGTAATGTTAGCGAAGCGGAAAATGAGTGTGACAGAGCTATCTGGAAGATTAGGAATTACGATGGCGAATGTTTCTATTTTGAAAAATGGGAAAGCGAAAGCAATTAAGTTTTCAACTTTAGAGAAGATATGTGAAGTGTTAGAGTGTCAGCCTGGCGATATTTTAGAATATGAAAAGGATGAGTTCTAGTACAGTTACGTATGAGAACAACAAACATGTGGTATAGGTGAAGTGTAATTATGCGTAAAAAGTGAGCGGAATAATGCTTGTTTTTCCGATAGAGATATAGATTCAGCAACTGGAGTGCAAGAGACAATTCAATCGATCTATTATGCAGTACATACTATATTGCGGTGTTGTTCCGTAAGTTGTTCATCCAGCAGCTCTAATTTCAATTCCGCATTGAGAGACATACTTTTTATGAAAGAAAGCGACTGATATAACAGTCGCTCTTTTTATATTCCGCCAAGTTTCATTCCAAGGAAAGCGAGGAGGATACCAATTGTATATGTACTACTCACATATACAAGGAACATACCAATCTTTTTGCGATCCAGCAGTTGGACAAATTCTAATTTCAATGTTGAAAATGTAGTGAAAGCCCCCATAAAACCAGTACCTAGTAGAAGCTGCCAACCTGTGGTTATTCCCGTTCCAATTATATATCCGAGTAAAAAGGCTCCCGTTATATTTACAAGAAATGTAGCGATTGGAAAGGAAGTTGTATTTCTTTCTTTAAACCAATTGCTAATGGCAAATCGTGTAATAGCACCGAAGAAACCTCCAGTTGCCACTAATAAAGCCTCCATCATGAGAAATCACCCTCCGTAAGGCGCTTCTTAATTAAGAAATCACCTAGTGTATAGCCAAGGCCAGACATAATGAGACCACCAAGTATGCTACATGATACGTATAAGAAAGCTGTGCTCCATTCAGAATGATTGATTAATTGCACGGTTTCTACACTGAACGTTGAAAACGTCGTAAAGGAACCAATGAATCCAGTCCCGATGCCTGTAACAGCCTCAGAAGGTAAGATGTTTAGCCGAGCGATATAAGTAGTTAGCCAGGCTAATAAGAAGCAGCCAGCTAAGTTAATAAGTAATGTAGCTAACGGAAATGAATGATGCCAAAATGTATGAATAGAAAGCCCTACATAATAACGGGAAAGAGCTCCTAATACACCCGCTATGCCAACGATAATATAAATCAATTTTCTCACCTCTTTCATAGTTTGTTCAAAAAAATAGACTCCTACCAGCAAGCATACTGGTAGGAGTCATTAGCTAACTAGCGGTTACGGCGAACTCCATCGCCTATGATTATTACATATAGTGTACTAAATATTGGTGTTAAATTCCAATGGGAATTTCGAGGTGATTATAAATTATATAAATTATTGAAAACCTAAATATAATGATTCATGGTTTTAAGTATGATAAAATATTTCTTACGTTTGTCATTTTGTTATAATTAACTGAAAATAAAGAAAAAATATTTGTGTTTCTAGAAAAGGGGTCGTTTGTTTGAAGAAGGTTTTAAAAGTAATACTTGTATTGATTTTAGTAGGAGCAGCCATTTTAGGTGGATTTTTAGGATATATGACACTTACAAAAGAACAGCCGGCTGATGTTATAAGTTTGAAGGTGGAAAATAATAAAGAACGCGTATTAGAGCAAGGAAATGAATTTAAAGTTACGACATTCAATATTGGTTATGCTGGATTAGATAAGGATCAAGACTTCTTTATGGATGGCGGAAAAGGTTCTGGTTCAAGTAGTAAAGAACAGACTGAAGTGAACTTAAAGAAGATGCTTTCTTTCTTACAAAATGAGAATAGTGATTTTGCGTTATTACAAGAAGTTGATATAAAGTCACTTCGATCATTCGATGTAAATGGACATGAATTTTTGAAAAAAGGACTACCTGATTATGCTTCTTCATTTGGAAAGAATTACGATACAAAATGGGTTCCAGTTCCAGTAACAAGTCCAATGGGATATGCAGAGGCTGGATTGAGTACGTTTTCTAAATATAAAGTTCAAACAGCGGAGAGGTTCCAGCTTCCTGGAATGGAGCCTTGGCCAAAGCGTTTATTTGACTTGGACCGAGCGATTGTTGAATATAAAATCCCGGTTAATAACGGAAAGTTTGTTAGGCTCGTAAATTTACATTTGTCTGCTTATGATGAGGGCGGGAAAATTAGAAAACAGCAAGTAGAGTATTTAAAAGAATATATGAACAAGCATTATCAAAATGGTGATTACGTCATAATGGGTGGAGATTGGAATCAATTACTTTCCGACGTTCAATTAAGCGATCCGAAGTTTGTGAAAGAGCGTCCGGAATGGTTAGTAGAATTGCCGAAAGATTTTACTGACGGGGGATTTAAATGGGCTGTAGATCCATCTGTTATGACTGTGAGAGATGATGTGAAGAAATATGTAGCAGGTGAAAACTTTGTTACGATTATTGATGGCTTTATCGTTTCACCGAATGTGGAGATTGTAAATGTGCAAGGGAAAGATTTAAAGTTTGAAAATAGTGATCATAACCCAGTGAGTGCGGTATTTAAGCTGAAGTAATTAAGTGCAGAAGGTGGGACTTTATATATGGAGTGGTTAAAGAAAACTTGTTTTTCTAACCTTGAGAAAGAATCACAGAAAAATCATTTATTGCTGTTTATTACGCTCTGTAGTTTCTTTCTTGGAATAATCGCGATTGGGTATTACGGATATATTTTTACAGAGAGGGCAATAGCATTTTGGGTTTGTGGCATTTCTGTTGTTGTATTTGGAACGCTGCTTACTTTTATAGCAAGCATGGAAGCGATGTATAAATATATCATGACATTTATGTTGCTTATTATGTCTTTCATTATGGTACAAGCTTTTAATGAAAGCCCGGCTGTATTTCAAATGGTTTACTTTACATTAGCAGTTTCACTTATTTATTTAAGTGAACGTCTCGTTATCATTCTTGGCGGAGTGGCGGTTGTTATTACATTTATTCTTTGTAGTTATTGGCCGGAGCAATTTTTTGCTTATACAGCGGCATCTGAAGCTGCAAACTTCGCAAGCTTGTTAGCGATTGTAACAATCGCAATGTGGGGCGTAACGAAGATTGGCTCTAATCTGCTAGCTCGTTTAAGTGATGAGAAGCAAGAAGTAATGAGGAAAGCTCAGGAGCTAGAAGAGACTCAAAGACTTATTGAGGAAACGGTTGTAAAGTTAGATAGTAATTTCAATCATTTAAGACAAAATATGAATACATCAATGGAGTCGATGAGTGAAATTAATTTCGCTTTTGAAGAGGTAGCAGTTGGCACTCAATCACAATCAGAGATGATGCATCGTTCAGTAGAAGTATTGAATGATATGGAGGGGAATATTGAACAAATCATTTCTCAAGTAAGAAATGCGTCGATTCATTTTGATGAAAGCTTAGAAATTTCAAAGGGTAGTGTACATACTTTACGAAATTTTGAAGCGAATATGAGAAGTTTAAATGATGTTGTTTCACAATCAGGAATTATATTTAGAGACTTAATGATGCAATCGAAACAAATTAATGAAATTGTAGATGTAATAACGAATATTTCAAGTCAGACGAGTTTGCTAGCTTTAAATGCAAATATTGAAGCTGCAAGAGCAGGCGAGCATGGAAAAGGATTTGCTATTGTAGCGAATGAAGTATTAAAGCTTGCTGAGGAATCGAATCGTTCTGCAGGAAGAATTCAAGGGATTTTGAAGGAGTTTAGTAATCAAGCAAGTAAGGTAGAAGTGCAGGTAGAGAAATCAGAAAGAGTACAAGAAGAATGTAATGAAATGTTAGCAAGCGTTTTAACAAACGTAACGGATTTAGGAAAGTTTATTGATGCAATTAATGATGTAATGAGAGAGATTGTCGGTCATCAAGAAAGTTTCCAAGTTAAAACGACGAATATCGTAAAGGATGTTACACATGCTTCTCATGTAATTCAGCAAACTTCTGCGGCTACAGAAGAAGTGTTAGCAAGTGTGGAAGAAGAAAAACATCGAAATGATATATCAGTGAAGACATTACATACTGTTAGCGAGCAAGTGAAGTTATTAGAAGATATTTTAGAAAAGTAATATCTCTTGAAAAGGGCACACTATGTGTGCTCTTTTTTCAGTTAAACGAAGACTTGCTCGGATTTTAATTGCTTTTCTGCTCGTTTTCTGCCAAGCTTAAGGAGATAAAATTCAGCTAATAGCGGAATTAAAATACTTCAAAGAAAGAATTAAATAGGTGACGCATATGATCGAAGTTAAGACTTCTGAACTTAGTGATGGAGAATTTAATAGAGGTGTATTTGCAACTCGTGATATTAAAAAAGGTGAGTTGATACACGCAGCGCCGGTTATCTCTTATCCGAATGAACAGCATGAACACATTGAGAAAACATTACTTGCTGACTACGCATTTGAGTATGGGATTAATCATACGGCAATCCTTTTAGGATACGGTATGTTATTCAATCATTCATATACACCGAATGCGACGTATGATATTGTCTTTGAGAATCATACATTTAACTTCTATGCTTATAAAGATATAAAAGCGGGAGAAGAAATCTTAATCAATTATAATGGTGAAGTGGATAACGATGAGCTGTTATGGTTTGATAAGGAAAAAGAAGAGAACGAAAAGTAATATAAAGAGTTTGGAAAGAGCACATTCTGTGGGATGTGCTCTTTTTTATGGCGTGTCCAGTCAGCTGGTGGAGAAATCCTACGATTGAGCCCTGTGATAAAGTAATTTTTCTGTTTATAGAAATGGGAGAGTATTTAGGAGTATACAGAGCCAAGAAATACACTATATTTACAACTAAATGATATGGTGAAAGGCTTAAATTTAACCTTACAACGATTTAAAAATTACTATATCCCATCTCCAATGGGGTAAAGGTGGATTGGTAAAATTGATTGGTATGTCTTAGAATGGTTTGCACTAACATCTCCCTAAAGATACAGCATTGTATCTTTAGGGAGATGCTTTATTAGCTTTATAGTATAGAGGAAGAGATTTTTAGTTAATTTATTTTTAATCTTATTAAGTTATTATTTTATACAAATTAATAATAACAAATTCGGACTTTTATTTTCAGTCTTGTTAGAAAATTTTGTTTATTTTATTCTTTAATAGTGAGAAATAATAGGAAATGTAAATTTTAGCTATTTCTCATTATTATAAGATTTGAGAGGAGAACGGTAGATGAGAATTATAGCTGGGATACTTTCTTTCGTGTTAATGTTTAGTTTTGCATTGCCATCATTTGTTGATGCAACTGTTGAATTAAATGATGATACGATTGTCGAAGAATATGTTCCTGAAGAAGATGGTGGCATTGATTTATCTAATGTCGATGTTTCTAACTTCGATTTTGAAAAATTTGAGAATGAATATGATTTTTTAGTAACTGATCCTGTATTTTTACAATTAGAAGGAGAACTAAGTAAACCAAGAGTTGAATATGTTATTGAAAAAAATCCTCTTACAGGTGAATTAATAGTTAAACAAGAAATATTACCAGCTCTTGTTATCGGAGCATTAAGGGTTTTAACTTCAAAAGTAGGCAGAACAGCTGCCGATAAAGGTTGGAAGATAGCAAGACCATATGTACAAAAAGCATTAAACGCACCAAGTAAATATATCCTTGAAGGACCATCTGGAACAAAAATTATTCAAGTAAGATCTAAAGCTACGAAACAAGTTATATTTAGGTTAGATTATGGCCCGGTATATCATAAAGGACCATATTTACATTATCATGTTCCACCAAATTTAAATGATCATCATATTATTTGGTAAAGAGGAGGTTATTTCATATTATGTGTAACTATGAAACACACCAGCATATGCATATAGGCTATTATGAAGATGGTTATGATTTAGAAGTCACTGCATATAAAAAAATAAACAAACCTATTTGGGATGTATTTATTGAAGAGTATGAAGCGGGTTTTTTATATGAATTTGCTAGCAAACATAAATTAGGTGAATATTTTACTGGATGCGGTTTAAAAATATTTACAATAGATGACAAAGATGCTACTGAAGAACAATCTAGATTAATTTTTGAAAAGTGGTTAAAAACTAATAACATTGTTTAAAAATTGGTTTATCTTTATTCCACTAATCAAAAAGGTAGAAAAGTATACTTTTCTACCTTTTTGTAGTTTATATACAAACCTTACCAAAACTTCTAACACGGCTTTTTCTTCTCTTTCGCAACTGCCACTTCATCTTAAAATTCCTTCGTTAAATCCTTTGATTCCTGTATCTCACTTAGTATCTTCATGAGAGTCTTATCTCCCGCTTTCAATCGATTTTCTTATATGTCATAAACAAAGTAAAGATTACAAAAAAATACCACTTTCTTTTCGTATGGTATAGTAAGATACTGAGGGATAGTGTTTTGTAAAAGTGATATATTTTACAAATTGTTGTCTTTCTGATTACATGTCAAGTTTAGTGGTCCATTTGGGTTGCTTTATTATGCAATATATATTTTAATATGAGTGGCACCTCTTATAAATTAAGAGGTTTATAGGTGTCTCGAATTGATTTTGGGTACACTGTATCCACCACTTTAGGTTCGTTCATGTATGTGGGGATATTATGGGCCCGTATAACGGGATAAAAAGAATATAGAAATAGAGGAATCGTAAAATGAATATGCAAGAGGTTTATGAATATTTAAGTACGGTATTGCCTGAAGGTCATGTGAAAAAAGATGAAATGTTAAAGAATCATACGCATATTAAAGTTGGTGGAAAAGCAGATGTGTTCGTTGCGCCGACAAATTATGATGAAATTCAAGAAGTTATTAAATATGCGAACGAATATAATATTCCAGTTACGTTTTTAGGAAATGGATCGAATGTCATTATTAAAGACGGTGGAATTCGCGGGATTATAGTAAGCTTAATTCACATTACAGGTGTGACTGTAACAGGAACAACGATTGTAGCACAGTGTGGTGCAGCAATTATTGATGTATCACGTATTGCATTAGACCATAATTTAACGGGTCTTGAGTTTGCTTGTGGTATTCCAGGTTCAGTTGGCGGAGCGTTATATATGAATGCTGGTGCTTACGGTGGTGAAGTATCGTTCGTATTAACAGAAGCTGTTGTAATGACAGGGGATGGAGACTTACGTACTTTAACGAAAGATGAGTTTGCATTTGGATATCGTAAGAGTGTATTTGCTAACAATCATTACATTATTCTTGAAGCGAAGTTCGAACTTGAAGAAGGTGTACGTGAAGAAATTAAAGAGAAAATGGATGATTTAACGTTTAAGCGTGAATCAAAACAACCTCTAGAATATCCTTCATGTGGTAGCGTATTTAAGCGTCCACCAAATAACTTTGCTGGCAAATTGATTCAAGAATCAGGACTACAAGGTAAGCGAATTGGTGGAGTAGAAGTTTCTTTAAAACACGCTGGATTTATGGTGAATGTTGATAACGGAACAGCACAAGATTACATCGATTTAATTCACTTCGTACAAAAGACAGTTGAAGAGAAATTTGGTGTGAAGTTAGAGCGCGAAGTAAGGATTATTGGAGAAGATAAACAATAATGAAATACGTATGAAAATGCGAATTATTTCAAAATAATATTTGGGTATTGTTGACAATTTGTTTTCAATTCAATATAATGGCTAATAATTTAACAAATAACATACGTTGAAAGAGCCCAGTAGCAGTTTGTCACTGTTAACGAGAGAGCTAGGGGTTGCTGGAACCTAGCACAAACAAACTTGCGAATTACACTCTGGAGTATCTTAGGTAATGCTAAGCGGATTGGCAATCGATATTATTGCTAAGAGTGGTATGAATAGCTATGCTATTTATACAAACTGGGTGGTAACACGGTAAATAATCGTCCCTATGTCATAGACATAGGGACTTTTTGTTTTTAAAAAATAAAGGGGATGACAAAAGATGAATATTATTGATGAATTAGAATGGCGCGGCGCTGTGAATCAGCAGACGGATGAAGCAGGTTTACGTAAGCTAGTAGAAGAGAAAAAGATTTCACTATACTGCGGAGTTGATCCGACTGGTGATAGTATGCATATCGGACATTTAATTCCGTTTATGATGATGAAGAGATTTCAGTTAGCGGGTCATCACCCTGTTATTTTAATTGGCGGAGCAACTGGAACAATTGGTGATCCAAGTGGACGTCAATCAGAGCGTCAGCTTCAAACGTTGGAAGTCGTTCAGCATAATGTGGATGCGTTAACAGCACAAATGAAAAAGCTATTTGATTTCGGCGGGAATAGCGAAGTGAAGATGGTAAATAACTACGACTGGACACATGAAATCAACATTATCGAGTTTTTACGTGATTACGGGAAAAACTTTAGTATTAATAGCATGTTAGCGAAGGATATTGTCGCAAGTCGTTTAGATACGGGAATTTCTTTCACTGAATTCACGTACCAAATCTTGCAGGCGATGGATTTCCATCATTTATACACGAAAGAAGATGTTCAACTGCAAATTGGTGGTAGTGACCAATGGGGAAATATTACGAGCGGTTTAGATTTAATTCGTAAGTTAGAAGGTCATGAGGCGAAAGTATTTGGACTAACAATTCCGTTATTATTAAAATCAGATGGCACGAAGTTTGGTAAATCAGCAGGTGGTGCGGTCTGGCTTGATCCTGAAAAAACAACACCGTTTGAATTTTACCAGTTCTGGGTGAATACAGATGATCGAGATGTCGTTAAATACTTGAAATACTTTACATTCTTAACGAAAGAGCGTATTGATGAATTAGCAGCGAAGGTAGAAACAGAGCCTCATAAACGTGAAGCACAAAAAGTATTAGCGGAAGAAATGACGAAGTTCGTTCACGGAGAAGAAGCATTCCTGCAAGCTGTGAAAATTACAGCAGCATTATTTA
This sequence comes from Bacillus luti, assembly GCF_009739945.1. Classification (NCBI taxonomy): domain Bacteria; kingdom Bacillati; phylum Bacillota; class Bacilli; order Caryophanales; family Bacillaceae; genus Bacillus; species Bacillus luti. Next base: position 331,850 of record NZ_CP040336.1, read on the forward strand.
GCGGAGATATTAAATCGCTAACAGCTGATGAAATTGAACAAGGTTTTAAAGAGATGCCAACATTCCAGTCTTCAAAAGAGACAAAAAACATCGTAGAGTGGCTAGTTGATTTAGGAATTGAGCCATCTAGACGTCAAGCACGTGAAGATATTAATAATGGCGCTATTTCTATGAATGGTGAAAAAGTAACAGATGTGGGTACGGATGTTACTGTAGAAAATTCATTCGATGGAAGATTTATTATTATCCGTAAAGGGAAGAAGAACTACAGCCTTGTGAAGTTAGGAGAATAGTTTGTGTGAAAGGATGGGAGTAGGAAGAATACTTCCATCTTTTCGTATACACAATTTGGACATAAAATAATCAGTAAATTTAGATAATTAAAAGGGTTATATTATTCTTCTGCCGAATAAATAAGTTAGAGAAAATTACGGATAAAAATAGCCCGAACCATGCCGGGCATGATTCGGGCTTATATTCAGATTAGTAAGCTAAGCTGAATAGACCTTTAATGTGTGATAAGTAACGAACGTTACTTGCTTCTTTCATTAATGATGCTGGTAAGCCTTTAAGTGGAGTATTGCTTGCTCCGATTGTAGCAACAGCATCTTTACGTCCTAGACTAGCAAGTGTTCCAGAGTTTACAGGTGCGAACTCTTCGAATGCTTTGCCTTCTAGTGCTGCGTATAAGTTGTATCCAATTAACTCACCCATTTGCCAAGCGATTTGTGCAGTTGGTGGGTATGGACGTCCGTCTGGAGCGAAGACAACAGCGCTGTCTCCAGCAACGAATACGTCTTTGTGAGAAGTAGATTGTAGGTATGCATCAACTGTTGCACGGCCACGGTTTACTTCAAGACCTGATTCACCGATTAATGGGTTACCTTGTACGCCGCCCGTCCAAACGAATGTGTTAGCAACAAGTTTTTGACCGTCTTTCAAGTCGATTTCATTGCCAGCAACGTTTGTTACAGGAAGACCAGTTAAGAATGTAACGCCGCGTGCTTCTAAGCTAGTAGTTGCACGTTCGATTAAGTGGTCTGGTAATACTGGAAGGATTTTTGGACCTGCTTCAACAAGAAGAAGTTTAACTTCTTTTGGATTTACGCCGTGGCTTTTTGCAAGTTTAGGCATAATGTCAGCAAGCTCACCAACTAGCTCAACACCAGTTAATCCGCCACCACCGATTACGATTGTAGCATCAGCTTCGTTTTTCGTTTTCGCGTATTCACGAATACGGTCTTCAACGTGTTTGTAGATTTTGTTTGCATCAGCAGCAGATTTTAATACCATGCTGTTTTCTTCTAGTCCTGGAATACCGAAGTAAGCAGTTTTACTTCCTAAAGCAACTACAAGTGCATCGTAAGATAAAGTAGTGCCACCAGCTAGTTTGATTTCTTTACTATCAACAGAGAATGACTCAACTGTTGCGATTTTAAGATCGATATCTTTACCTTTGAAAAGCTTTGTAAGTGGCATTGCAATTGCTTGCTCAGCAACGTTACCAGCTGCAAGGCGGTGTAGTTCAGTGATGATTTGGTGTGTTGGGTATTGGTTAATCACTGTAACTTGTGCTTCTGATTTGCTGTAATATTTACGTACGTTTAAAGCGGCAAGAAGACCGCCATAACCAGCGCCTAAGATGACAATTTGTTTTGACATAGTATGATATCCCCCGTCTTTACTAATTGTTGTTATAAGTTAAATTATTTATTGTTACGTTCTGCACTAATTTGAAGATATGCGTTCACAAAGCGGAACATTTTTTGTGCTTGTGGATCTTTTAGTAATTTTAATAGACCGAATAGGCCGATAACTTCATTACTTTCGTCAGCACGATCTTTCGCTTCGATTGCAGTTGCAGCCATGCTTTTCACTGTATCTTTTACAGGTTCTACAAGCTCTGTGATTGCACCAACAGTGTCGCTTTTTAATACTTCATCAGTAGCAACAGTTTGAGCAAAGTCATAAGATTTAGTTAAAATGTTAACAAGCTCAGTTAATTTTGGAAGCTGTTCTACTAGTGTTGTTAATGATTCTTGTACCTCAGGTTTTAACAACTGATCAAGTACATCAAGTTGTCCTTGGCTAGCAGAAATTTGTACAGTTTCTTGTTCTGGCTTTGTTTGAGTCATAGTTTCTGGCATCTCCAATTCTCCTTTACGATAGCAATACTCTTTTTTTGATAAGTAAGATAGTAACCGTTTACGAAACTTTATACAAAGTTTCACAAAGCACAATAAAATGCCTTTAAATTTATGATAGCAAATTAGCTGAAATCATAAATCTAAAACCATAACGTCTTACCTATTATTTATGAACTGTCCGATACATGGCTTGTCCGCATAATGGAAAAGCTCCGTTACCGGAAAGTGTATATAATATATATCTTATATTATATACTATATACACCTATGTTAACATAAAAATGATTCCTAATTATTTGATAGTAAGTGTATAACCTAGTACTGACAAGGTGTGAAAGCGTATAAAATATTTTGTTTGAATTAGAAATGTACATATATATAAAGAAAAAAAGGAAAAAATGAACAAATTCATGTTCGTTTTTTCCTTTTTCCTATTATTCACCTTCTGCAATTAGCATTGATGTGGTACCTTCTTTTTCAAGATGGCATTCGCCCCAAGTACAAAGAGAATCAAGAATCGATTCTAAAGACCAACCGTAGTCTGTAAGAGAATATTCTACTTTTGGCGGGACTTGGTTGTATACTTTTCTTTGAATAACACCGTCGTCTTCTAATTCACGTAATTGTTGTGTTAACATTTTTTGTGTAATACCAGGCATTAAACGTTTTAGTTCACTCGTTCTCTTTGTACCTTTTGTTAAGTGACAAAGAATAACAACCTTCCATTTGCCGCCGATAACTTCTAAAGTCGCTTCTACAGGAATATTGTATTTCTTCATATAAAACCCTCCTTTTGTGAGTAAAGTAAGCCAAATTATACAAATGTTACTTTTTAGTACCTATAGCACTTTAAAGTACGTACTTTTTATCATGTTAAATATGTTTCATAATAGCACATGTAAGAGGCAAATGAGTAGTACGGTACCGAAAAGTGACTATGTTACTTTTTAGTGCCTATCGTACTTTAAAGTGCGTTCTTCAAAAAAGGAATGAAACCATTCATAATAGCATTTGTAGAGATTAAATATATTTTTTAGAAGATAAAAGGGCCTTTTTATCGCACTATTATGATTGGATTTCTTGTAATAAGGAGGAATTCAATTGAGTTCATATACAGTACCGTCTTCGGAAGTTCAGACGAATCGAAGAAGTATGTTTGCTTTATTAGCACTAGCAATTAGTGCGTTTGGGATTGGTACGACCGAGTTTATTAGTGTCGGTTTACTACCATCTATTTCGAAAGATTTAAATGTTTCGGTTACAACAGCCGGTTTAACTGTTTCCTTATATGCGTTAGGAGCAGCAGTAGGAGCACCTGTTTTAACAGCGTTAACGGCAAGTATGTCGAGAAAGACATTATTAATGTGGATTATGGTTATTTTCATTATTGGTAATGGCATTGCAGCAGTAGCAACAAGCTTCACTATATTAATTATCGCAAGGATTGTAGCTGCGTTTGCACATGGTGTGTTTATGTCGATAGGATCTACAATTGCGGCTGCGATTGTACCAGAGAATAAACGTGCTAGTGCTATTGCGATTATGTTTACTGGATTAACAGTTGCGACTATTACAGGTGTGCCAATTGGAACGTTTATCGGTCAACAATTTGGCTGGAGAGCGTCATTTATGGCGATTGTTGTAATTGGAATTATTGCTTTTATCGCGAATAGCATACTGGTCCCATCTAATTTAAAAAATGGTGTACCTGTATCGTTTCGTGATCAATTCAAACTAATTAAAAATGGAAGACTGTTACTTGTTTTCATTATTACTGCACTTGGATACGGCGGGACATTCGTAACATTCACGTATTTATCACCGCTATTACAAGAAGTAACAGGATTTGAAGCAAGTACGGTTACCATCATTTTATTAGTGTATGGAATCGCAATTGCGATAGGGAATATGGTCGGCGGAAAATTATCGAATCATAATCCGATTCGAGCGTTATTTTACATGTTCTTTATCCAAGCGATTATATTATTTGTTTTAACATTTACGGCGCCATTTAAAGTAGCTGGATTAATCACAATTATTTTCATGGGACTATTCGCATTTATGAATGTTCCAGGGCTACAAGTATATGTAGTTATATTGGCAGAGCGCTTTGTTCCAAGTGCGGTTGATGTTGCTTCAGCAATTAATATTGCCGCATTTAACGGAGGAATCGCTTTAGGTTCTTATATAGGTGGCCTTGTAACGAATTCATTAGGATTAATTCATACTGCTTGGGTAGGCGGCCTTATGGTAGTAGCCGCTGTTATTTTAACAGCGTGGAGTATGACATTAGAAAAAAGAGATCAAGTAAAATAAAAGGAGAGAAAATAAAATGAAAAACTTACAAAGTAAAGCAGTATTAAATAATGGTGTAGAAATGCCTTGGTTCGGTTTAGGTGTATTTAAAGTAGAAGAAGGACCAGAACTTGTAGAAGCTGTAAAAGCAGCGATTAAAGCAGGATACCGCAGCATCGATACAGCTGCAATTTACGGAAATGAAAAAGCTGTAGGTGAAGGAATTCGTGCAGGTATCGAAGCAACTGGTATTTCAAGAGAAGAGTTATTCATCACTTCAAAAGTGTGGAACGCAGATCAAGGATATGAAGAAACAATTGCTGCATACGAAGAGAGCTTAAAGAAATTAGAACTAGATTATTTAGATTTATTCCTTGTTCACTGGCCTGTAGAAGGAAAATATAAAGATACATGGAGAGCGCTAGAAACACTTTATAAAGAAAAGCGCGTACGTGCAATTGGTGTAAGTAACTTCCAAATCCATCACTTACAAGATGTAATGAAAGATGCGGAAATCAAACCAATGATTAACCAAGTAGAATACCACCCTCGTTTAACACAAAAAGAACTACAAGCTTTCTGTAAAGAACAAGGTATTCAAATGGAAGCATGGTCACCACTTATGCAAGGGCAATTATTAGATAATGAAACATTACAAGCAATTGCTGAGAAACACGGTAAAACAACAGCACAAGTGATTTTACGTTGGGATCTTCAAAACGGAGTAATTACAATTCCAAAATCAACGAAAGAACACCGCATTATTGCAAATGCTGATGTATTTAACTTTGAATTAACAAAAGAAGACATGGAAAAAATCGATGCGTTAAACCAAAATCACCGCGTTGGTCCAGATCCTGATAACTTCGATTTCTAAGATTACAGTAAGAAAAAAAAGGGTGCTTTTATGCACTCTTTTTTTGTGCATAAAAATAGTTTCTAAATAAATACTACTTAGTATTAAGTTTGTTATTAAGGGGCTGTAAACATGAATATAAAGCAATCGTTCAAACTTTTAGCTATGTTTTTAAGTGTCTTATTTGTATTATTCCCACTTCAAAAAGCATTCGCAGAAGTTATGGACCATACAAAGTATCAAATGGATTGGAGTTATAGTAAGTCTAAGAAGAAACCAATCCGAACAGAGCTTATTAAAACGGCAGATGGCAAAATTGCTTTTTGCTTAAATGTAGATTTGAAATCTCCAAGCGGCCAAGATTTACCGGAAATGGGGAAAGTGGATATTAATGTGTACCGTGTACTATTGAATGGATATCCACAAAAGAGTCCACAAGAATTAGGTGTTTCTGATTGGAGAGATGCACATTACGCAACGCAGCTTGCGGTGTGGAATGCATTGAAACAAATTGATATTAACGATTTAGATTTCCGTAATAAAAATGTAGAAAAAGTAACGAAAGATATAGTTGCAAAAGCAAATGCTAGTGAAGAGTTGCAAGAAATTACGATGAGTGTAGTACCATCAGAAGAACAACAAGCAGTATTAAAAAATGATTTCTTTGAAACAGGTTTATATACAGTAGAAACAAATGCAAAAAGTGGTACGTATAAAGTTCAAGCAACTGGTGCACCACAAGGAGCGAAGTTTGTAAATGAAAAGGGCGAAGCAAAAACTGAATTTAATGTGGGCGAGAAATTCCGCATTTTAATTCCGAAACAAACACCAGCAGGTGGATTTAGTTTTAAAGTAATAGGGAAATTAACGAAGCTACAAGGGATTGCACATAAAGGTACACCGACAATTCAAAATGCAGTTGTATTACTTGAGCGTAGTGAAGAAAAAACAAGTCCTGAGTTATCAGTGAGTTGGAAAAAAACACATGGTCATGATCATAATAATAAACCACATACTCCAAATGAACCGCATAAACCGAATCAATATAAAAGATAAAGCATTGGCCTTGCCAATGCTTTTTTATGTATATGAAGAGTAATATTATATTATAAAAATAATAAACGGTTAATTTAATAGGAAAAAGACTGTATAAGCAGTGTAAACTTTATTTAGGAATAATTTAAATATAATAAAATCCGAACGTTACGATTAATAGATTAAATTCACAAAATTGTAACATTATTCTGATTGGAAGTGCTATCAAACAAAGTGTAAAGCGTGTACAATTCAGTTGGAAAAACTACCTATAGATGGTCATATATGAAGAAAATGTAAGATTCTATCGTTGTTTTTATTTTTAGATGTATAGATGACAAGACTAAAAAGTATCTTTTATTACTCTCTTTTTATGTATGAAGAGAACTCATCACAAGTAGAAAAGTGGGGAGGACATAATACATAAAAATTTTACAATGTAGGAAAGCGAATACATGGGGAGGAATGCGGTAGTAATTGATACAGGTGCGCGAGGTATTAGTCTATTCTATAAATGTTTTTATAAATATAATAGGATTTTTCATTAAATGAATATATAGGATGGTTTGTCTAAAAACAGGACAGGGGACACAGATTATGTCAAAGAAGAAAAAGAGTAGGGTATTAGTAGCTGGTATATGCATATCTACATTATTATCACCAGTAACTTTCGAAGCATCGAAAGGATATGCGGCACCTTTGGAAGAAGTTAAAGGTGGGAATTTAGAAGAGAACAAATTTGAGCAAAGGACGTTTCAGGTACCTGGAAAAGGGGATATAGACAAGGAAACGGAACGATTAAAGGTAACTTTTGACCTTTCTGTTAATGAACCGACTGGAATTTATGCAGCGCCAGATGAAGAAATTACAATTGAAATAAAAGGAACACAGTCTATTCAAGCTTTCATAGGAACGAGATCTTATGATGAAAAGGCGCCTGAAAAATTCAATTTAAAACCTGGGAAAAACGTTATTTCATCGCCAAGAGGTGGTATTTTATATTTTTATAATATGAATAACGAAGGTGAGGTCACTGCTTCAGTTACGAAGGGTGGTAGTCATTTTCCTTTGTTTATTTTAGGTAAGCATATGAAAAAAGATTGGGATGAAATGTTAAAGAAATATAAAAATCCTTATGCGGTCGAATTAAAAGGTGAGAGAAGTTTAATTACTGCTAGTCCGAGCTCTATACAAAAGTTTATGAAAAACACCAATCCGACAGAGTTAATGAAATTACATGATAAAATTATTCGAATAGAAAATGCAGTAGCTGGTTTATCAGAGGATGGAATCGGACTTGCGAAATCTCCAAAGCATTATGTTCAGTTTGTTGAAAAACGGAATCCTGCTGAAGGGGACTTTATGTTTGCGACAAATTATCATACAGGGTATATTCCAAGCGCAATGAATAGAGTGTTGGATTCAGAGGTACTCGAAAAGGATGGTTGGGGACCATGGCATGAAGTTGGACATCTACATCAGCAAAGTCCTTGGGATTGGGATGCTGTTGGAGAAGTGACAGTCAATATTTATTCTTTAGTGGTGCAAAAAGCATTAGGAAATGAAATAGAAATGGACGAGCACTATGAAAAGTCATTCGAGTACTTAGAGAAACCTATAGAAGAAAGAATAATTGATGAATTTGATCCTCTTACAATGTTTTGGCAATTAAATGTGGTTTACGGAGAACATTTTTATCCGAAACTGCATCAAGCTTATCGTATGTTAACTAAGGAGGAATTGCCTACTTCTGATGAAGAGAAAAAGCAAATGTTTGTTTATATGACATCAAAAGTGGCAGGACAAAATTTAGTTCCTTTCTTTAAAGAATGGGGATTAACTCCAAGTGATGAGACTAGAGAAAAAATAGAAAAATTAAATTTACCTAAATTAGAAAAAGAAATATGGAAAGCTACAGATAGTAACGATATTCGTGAAAAGCAAGTTGAAGCGTACGTAATTCCATACGGTGAACCATCAAGTGAGTTACAAAACCTTTTAGTTGGTACGGATTTTGATAAAGAGCAAGCAGGGAAACTTGTTCAAAATTTAGGTGAGAATGTAAAAGTAACAGGTAAGATTATATGGCCTAAATTAGAGAATGGAAAACAGGAAGTATTAGTAGAAATTGAGGATAATAAAGGGAATAAGAATGTAATAATTGTTCCAGTCAACGCTCGTTATGAGGATGCTATGGTAGTTAAAGGTTTTGGTAATGAAGTGAATTCTGTTATAACACTTCTTCATAATGAAAAGAAAATTGATGTTGATTTCAGTGTTAATGAGCTCCATTATCGATTTAAAAATGAAAAGTATGTAGAAATTACAGTATACGATAAAGAAGGTAATCAAAAGAAAAATATTTCTGTAGAGGGACAAGAAAGTTCAAAAAAAATTGCTGCGGAATTGAAAGAGATTGAATTCCAATATGGAGACGTTGTCAAAGTATTTCATGCGGAACCGGATCGTTTTAGTTGGTATAAAAACGACAAACTGGTAAATCCTGCTGAGAATAGAAATAAAAAAGAAAAGTTTTTCAAAATCACTCCACAAGGTTTTGAATTGAAAAATAGTTTGCACGAAGTAACAGCAGTACCACAAACGGTAGTAGTCGGAGCAGATACTGAAAAATTAGATGCAAAAAACTTTGTCCAAGTAAAAGATGGAGAAGTAGTAGGGTTTGTGGAGAAGCCAACTGCAACGAAAATCGGAAAACAAACAGTAAAAGTAGAAACGAAAGATCGTTTCGGGAATAAGCAAGTGACAGAAGTGCCATTAGAAGTGACGTATGGAGATAGCATGGCATATGTAGGATACAACAATGACATTGCTTCAATAGTAACGTTAAAGCATGATGAGAAGAAATTCCATGCGACTGATATGGATAGTCAAATCCATAAATATTTTGATAAAGAGCTATACATGGGAATCACGTTATATGATGGAGAAGGAAAAGAGAAAAAACATGTAACAGCAGAAGGACAAGAAACTTCAAAGAACTTTGCGGAGCAAGTGAATGATATGCAGTTCGAATATGGGGACGTAGTGAAAGTATTCCATGCAGAACCAGACCGTTTGAAATGGTATCAAAATAATAACCTTACTGGTCAAGGTGAGAAAGACGGAACAACAGAGTTATTCTTCAAAGTAACAGAAAAAGGTTTCGAAAGAATGGACATGCTACAAGAAGTAATAGCAAAACCACAAACAGTAGTAGTCGGAACAGAAGTAGAAAAGCTAGATGCAAAAAACTTTGTTGAAGTAAAAGACGGAGAAGTAATTGGCTTTGTGGAAAAACCAACTACATCAAAAGTTGGAAAACAAACAGTAAAAGTAGAAACGAAAGATCGTTTTGGAAATAAGCAAGTGACAGAAGTACCATTAGAAGTGACGTACGGAGATAGTATCGCATATGTAGGATACAACAATGATATTGCTTCAATAGTAACGTTAAAGCATGATGATAAGAAATTCCATGCAACTGATATGGATAGTCAAATCCATAAATATTTTGATAAAGAGCTATACATGGGAATCACGTTATATGACGGAGAAGGAAAAGAGAAAAAACAAGTAACAGCAGAAGGACAAGAAACTTCAAAGAACTTTGCTAAGCAAGTGAATGATATGCAGTTCGAGTATGGAGATGTAGTGAAAGTATTCCACGCAGAACCGGATCGTTTGAACTGGTATCAAAATAACAATCTTACTGGTCAAGGTGAGAAAAAAGGAACAAAAGAACTATTCTTCAAAGTGACAGAAAAAGGTTTTGAGAGAATGGACATGCTACAAGAAGTGACAGCAAAACCACAAACAGTAGTAGTAGGAACAGAAATTGAAAAGCTAGATGCGAAAAACTTTGTTGAAGTAAAGGGCGGAGAAGTAGTTGGATTTGCGGAGAAACCAAATACAACGAAAATCGGAAAACAAACAGTAAAAGTAGAAACGAAAGATCGTTTCGGAAATAAGCAAATAACAGAAGTACCAGTAGAAGTGATTTACGGAGATAGTATTATGTTCTTCGGTACAAGCTATGGCGGAAGTAATATTAAGTCAATTGTCACATTAAAGCATGAAGAAAAGAAATTTAGTACAACAGATTCAGAAGGTCCAATGCATACTTCATTTAAAGATGAAAAGTATATGGCGATGGTTGTATATGATAAAGATGGGCAAGAGAAAAAAGAAGTAACAGTAAAAGCATCTGAAAATACAAAAGAATTTGCAGCGCAATTCAACGGTATGGCTTTTGAATATGGTGATATAGTAAAAATTTATCAAAAAGAATTTGATCGTTTTAAAGTGTATAAAAAGAATGAATTAGTTGATGCGAAGTATGGTGTTAACGAAGTATTCTTTAAAGTTACAGAGCAAGGTTTCGAACAAATGGGGGCTCAGCAAGAAGTAACAGCAAAACCACAAAAAGTAGTAGTTGGAACAGAAGTTGAAAAGTTAGATGCGAAAAACTTTGTTGAAGTGAAAGATGGAGAAATAATCGGGTTTGTAGAAAAACCAAATACATCAAAAATCGGCGAACAAAAAGTAAAAGTAGAAACAAAAGATCGTTTTGGAAATAAAAAAGTGACGGAAGTTTCGTTAGCGGTAACGTATGGAGATAGTTTACTTGTATATGGATTGAACTATAATGATGGGAACCTGAAGTCGATCGTAACGCTACATCATGATACGAAAAAATTTAGTGCAACAGATACAACAAATTTAATTCACGATTACTTTAAAGACGAGAAATATTTTGAATTCACACTGTACGATCAAGAAGGAAAAGAGAAGAAAAATGTAGCAGTAAAAGGCTTGGAGAATACGAAAGTTTTTGCCCAGGAAGTAAATGGACTTGCATTTGAGTATGGAGATGTAGTGAAAGTATATCATGCAGAATCTTCTCGCTTACATTGGTACCAAAAAGATGTATATGTGGGAGAAGGAAAAAATAAAGAAATAAAGGAATTATTGTTCAAAGTTACTGAAAACGGATTTGAAAGATTAGAAGCCCTGCAAGAAGTAAAAGCAAAACCGCAAAAAGTAGTAATCGGAACAAATAGTGAAACATTAGATGCGAAAAACTTTGTTGAAGTAAAAGATGGAGAAGTAATTGGTTTTGTAGAAAAACTAGATACATCAAAAATCGGAAAGCAAACAGTAAAAGTAGAAACGAAAGACCGTTTTGGAAACAAGAAAGTTACAGAAGTTCTGGTAGAAGTAACATATGGAGATAGTCTAGTGTATCAGGGACTAAGTAATAGTATTCGTTCAATTGTAACGTTTAATCATGATGAAAAGAAATTACATGTAACATATACAAATGAACAAATTCATAGCTACTTTAAAAACGAGCTATACATGGGAATTACGTTATATGACCAAAAAGGAAAAGAGAAAAAACATGTAACGGCAGAAGGGCAAGAAACTTCACAGAATTTTGCAGAGCAAGTAAATGGTATGGCGTTCCAGTATGGGGATTTAGTGAAAGTATATCATGCAGAATCTGATCGTTTAAGTTGGTATAAAACTGGTGAGTTAATTGGAAAAGGAGATGCGAAGAAATTTAAAGAGATTTCCTTCAAGATTACTCCGAACGGTTTAGAACAAGTACAATAATAAAAAGCTCGTAAAACATTATGTTTTACGAGCTTTTCTTTATTATTCAGCTTCAGAAACTACTGTGAAGCGTTCGTTTACGTGTTTTGGGTTTTCGATTTCATCAAGTGCTGCAACCGCGAAGTCTTCATAACTTACGTAACTATCACCTTTTGCGTTCACAAGAAGGTTGTCCTTACCAGCTGTATAAGAACCAGTGCGTTTTCCTAATGCGAATAGTGCAGAAGGGCTGATGAATGTCCAAGTGATGTCATTTGTTTGTTGTAAGATTTCTAAGTTCTTACCTTGGTTTTGAGCAGTTGCAAGGTATTCAGTTGGGAATCCTGGTGTATCAAATACACGTGTTGTTTTCTCTTCGTCTACAAATAAACTACCAGCGCCGCCGACTACAAGTAATTTCGTATTAGGTGCACCTTTCATAGCTTCAATTAGTACATTTCCTGCATCTACGTGAAGGTGTTCTTCGCCTGCTGGAGCACCGAATGCATTTACAACTACATCGAATGCTTGTAGATCGTTAGATGTAAGAGAGAATACATCTTTCTCTAAAACTTTTACATTTTCTTCTTTAATTTTTGCAGCGTTTCTTACGATTGCAGTTACTTCATGTCCACGATCTAATGCTTCTTTTAAAATACGACTTCCTGCTTTACCAGTTGCTCCGATGATTCCGATTTTCATAATAAATCCCTCCAAAGTGTTTTGTTAAAGTGTATATCTGAAAGTAAATGAATTTGTTGTAATTAGGTTTGTTACAACCTGATGTAATCATTATAGTTACAGGTTGGTGTTTTTGTCAATGGGGTTGTTTAGGAATTTGTTTTTTGTTTTAGTATGTACATTTGCTAAAAAGGAGAATCATGAAACCACTAACATTTGGAAATTGTAAATTGTCGAAAAATGTTGATTTTTAAATGTTTTTTAAATATAATTCGTTTTATGGAGAAAAGGAGGGGTTAATTGTATGAATATTTTAGAGCAATTTGTTTCATCAACGAATACAATTCTTTGGTCATATATTCTTATTGCAATGTTAATTGGTTTAGGTCTTTATTTTTCTATTAAATTGAAATTCGTACAAATTACTCATTTAGGGGAAATGGTTCGACTGATGAGTGATGGATTAACTGGAAAGACGCGTAAAAAAGGTAGTGTATCTTCTTTCCAAGCGTTCTGTATGAGTTCAGCAGCTCGTATTGGAATCGGGAACTTAGCTGGTGTAGCATTAGCTATTTCGATGGGTGGACCAGGCGCAGTATTTTGGATGTGGGTTATTGCAATTATCGGGGCGTCTTCAAGTTTCGTAGAAAGTACGCTTGCGCAAATTTATAAAATAAAAGATGGCAGTGGCTTCCGTGGTGGTCCTGCTTATTATATGGAAAAAGGTTTAAATAAACGTTGGATGGGAATTTGGTTCTCTATCCTTATTACAATTAGTTACGGATTAATTTTTAACTCAGTACAAGCAAATACAGTTACATTAGCATTTGAAAACGCTTTTGGTATTGAGCGTTACGTTGTTGGGATTGTATTAGCAGTATTGGTCGCGGTTATTATCTTTGGTGGCGTGAAAAGTATCGCGCGTATGTCTGAAATGATCGTTCCGCCAATGGCGCTTATTTATATTGCAGTAGCAATTTTCGTTGTTATTAAAAATTATTATTTAATACCGGATATGTTTACAGAAATTTTTAAAGGAGCATTCGGTTTAGATTCAGCTGTAGGTGGCGGTATCGGTGCTGCAATGAAGTATGGTATTCAGCGTGGATTATTTGCGAATGAAGCAGGTATGGGTAGTGCGCCGAACGCGGCAGCAACAGCTGATGTAACGCATCCAGCAAAACAAGGTTTTATTCAAACAATTGGAGTTTTAGTGGATACATTCTTAGTATGTACATCAACAGCATTTATCGTACTATGTTCTGGTGCATATAAGGCAACAAATTTAGAAGGTATTGAATTAACGCAAGTTGCGTTAAGTTCACAAATTGGTTCGTGGGCAAGTAGCTTCTTAGCGATTATTATTTTCTTATTTGCATTTAGTTCACTTCTAGGAAACTACTATTATGGTGAAACGAATATTGAATTCATTAAACAAAGTAAAACTTGGTTAACAATTTACCGTATTGCGGTGGTTGCAATGGTATTATTCGGTTCTGTTGCTACACTTCAAGTTGTATGGAATATGGCAGATCTATTTATGGGTCTAATGGTAATCACAAACTTAATTGCGATTACACTTCTTGGGCGATTTGCATACGCTGCATTGGCGGACTATGTAAGGCAAAAGAAACAAGGAAAAGATCCAGTCTTCAGTGCAGATTCTATTCCTGGTTTAACAAATACAGAGTGTTGGGATAAGTCAGCGGTAACGGATAAAGAAAAAGCAGTATAATGAAAAGGCGAGCATCGAGATGAATTCGGTGCTCGCCTTTTTTGTTGTAGTAAATGATGAAAAGAGTGAGAGGTAATTATTAATATAATTTCTATTTGTTCATTCCTCTTGTTATTTGTAGGGAACGTACTGTCTTAAAAGTATGACTGGTCGCATAGGATGAGTGATTGATTATTGGATAAATACACGTACTGGCTATGTTTTCGCTTGAAAAAAACATACGTGTTAATTGTCTTAACGTATTCATGTCAGAAAACCTAACATAAAGTTCTTGATTACTTAAAGTTTTTAGAATATAATTTTCTTATTGTTAGGAAGAGGGGGCAATACAAGTATGGATTTTTTAACTAATGTAATTGGGGATATAAATAATGTTCTTTGGTCATATATCATTATAGCGATGTTAATTGGATTAGGACTTTACTTTTCATTTCGTGTGAAATTTGTCCAAATTCGTTACTTCGGGGAAATGATTCGCTTACTTGGGGACGGGGCGAGTTCAAAGACAAGAAAAGCACAAAAAGAAAAAAGTGGTGTATCATCATTCCAGGCTTTTTGTATGAGTACAGCTTCTCGTGTAGGAACTGGTAACTTAGCAGGGGTTGCGATTGCAATTTCTATGGGAGGACCTGGGGCTGTATTTTGGATGTGGTTAATCGCGATAATTGGGGGTGCTTCTGCATTTGTAGAGAGCACGTTAGCGCAAATTTATAAAGTAAAAGATGGGAATACATTCCGTGGGGGACCAGCGTATTACATGGAGAAGGGTTTAAAGAAACGCTGGTTAGGTGTTGTTTTCTCTGTTTTAATAACGGTTAGTTTCGGCTTGATTTTTAATGCTGTACAGTCTAATACGGTAGCAGCAGCTTTTGATGGGGCATTTAAAACAGATAGTAGATTAGTAGGTCTTGTTATGGCTGGTTTACTTGCAATTATTATTTTCGGTGGAGTGAAACGAATTGCTCGTGCAGTTGAAATGATTGTTCCAGTAATGGCAATTATTTACGTAGCGGTTGCATTATTCGTTGTTGTAACAAACATTACGGCAATTCCGTATGTATTTAAAGAAATTTTCTTACATGCTTTCGGAATTAAAGAAGTAGTTGGTGGGGGATTAGGAGCTGCGATTTTACTAGGGGTAAAACGTGGATTATTCTCAAATGAAGCAGGTATGGGTAGTGCGCCGAACGCAGCAGCGACTGCAAACGTAACGCATCCAGTTAAACAAGGTTTCATTCAAACTTTAGGGGTATTTACAGATACATTATTAATTTGTAGTTGTACAGCATTTATCATTCTTTTATCAGATGTGCATAATGCTGCTGATTTAAATGGAATTCAATTAACGCAACAAGCGTTAAGTCAACATATTGGTCCATGGGCATCTATATTCGTAGCAGTTGCGATCTTCTTGTTTGCATTTAGTTCATTAGTAGGTAACTACTACTATGGTGAAACAAATATTGAATTCTTAAATGGAAGTAAAGTGCTATTAAATGCATACCGCATTGCTGTACTTGGTATGGTTATGTTAGGTTCTGTAGCAACAATTCAAATTGTTTGGGACTTAGCAGATTTATTCATGGGTATTATGGCTGTTATTAACTTAGTAGCGATTGTATTCCTTTCTAAGTACGCTTTCGCAGCGTTATCAGATTATATTAAGCAAAAGAAACAAGGAAAAGATCCAGTATTTTATGCAGAGTCTATTCCGGGATTGAACAATACAGAGTGCTGGGATAAGCCAGTAGCTGATAAAGAAAAAGCTGTATAATGAGGTGAGCATCAAGTGAAACTTGATGCTCATTTTTTTTATTGCATAATGAAAAAGACGAACATTAATGAAGGTTTTATAATAAAATGTAATTTTTTTTAGAAAAGAGAGGATATGAGTTGGGATTTATGTTAGAATGGAAAATGCCTTTGAGACAAGAGGTTTTATCATTTTTCACGTCCAATCGAAGGTTTTGGAGGAGAAATGGAAAGTTCGGATTATTTCTTGTTTCGAGTGGTCAGACGTTCAACGTTAATGAAGAGTTAAATGGAGGATTTTATTAATGAAGTTTGTTATGTTTCTTGTAGGATTACTCGTTGTATTTGTACTCGGTTTTCTTATAAGTGCCGATCGAAAGAAGATTAAGTACAAACCAATCGCAATTATGCTTGTTATTCAGCTAGCATTATCTTATTTCTTATTAAATACGCAAGTCGGTTATATTTTAGTAAAAGGAATTTCAGATGGATTTGGCGCACTTCTTGCATATGCGGAAGCTGGAATCGTTTTCGTATTTGGCGGTCTTGTTAATAAAGGAGAGGTTTCATTCTTCTTAACAGCATTATTACCAATCGTATTCTTTGCCGTTTTAATCGGAATTCTGCAACACTTTAAAATTTTACCGATATTTATTCGTGCTATTGGTACGTTGTTAAGTAAGGTAAATGGCTTAGGGAAATTAGAATCATATAACGCAGTAGCGGCTGCCATTGTTGGACAAGCAGAAGTATTTATTACAGTAAAAGACCAATTAAGTAAAATCCCAAAACATCGTTTATATACATTATGTGCATCTTCCATGTCGACAGTATCGATGTCGATCGTAGGTTCTTATATGAAAATGATCGAACCGAAATATGTAGTAACAGCACTTGTATTAAATTTATTTAGTGGTTTCATTATTATTCATATTATTAATCCATACGATATTACAGAAGAAGAAGATACATTACAGTTAGAAAATAAGAAGAAGCAATCATTCTTTGAAATGCTAAGTGAATATATTATGCTTGGTTTCACGATTGCAATTACAGTAGCGGCAATGTTACTTGGTTTCGTAGCATTAATTACAGCAATCAATAGCTTGTTTGATTCAGTTTTCGGTATTACATTCCAAGCTATTTTAGGATACATTTTCTCACCATTAGCATTCGTAATGGGTATCCCGCAAGCAGAGATGGTAACAGCGGGACAAATTATGGCAACAAAATTAGTATCAAACGAGTTTGTTGCGATGCTTGATCTTGGAAAAGTAGCTGGTGATTTATCAGCTCGTACAGTAGGTATTCTTTCTGTATTCCTTGTATCATTTGCGAACTTCTCATCTATCGGAATTATCGCAGGAGCAACGAAAGGTATCGATGAAAATCAATCGAATGTTGTATCATCATTCGGTTTACGTCTTGTGTACGGAGCAACATTAGTAAGTATTTTATCAGCGATTATCGTTGGTGTTATGTTATAAAAAAGGTAGCCCTAGCTCATAGCTAGGGCTGTTTTTTATGGTAAATTTTCATGAAAAAACCAATTATTTAGGAATATATTAACATATAAAAATCTTTTAAAATTTATATTGCATTTCGATTAGATAACGCTTACAATTTGATTTGTAGGTGGTATCAATTTCAGACTTTCAAATATGGTAGGAGAGAAGAGGCTACCTTTTATAAATTGCAATTTATGTAAACGCTTACTGATTTTAGATAACAGTTGAATAGTATTTAGGGGTTTTAAATTTTTTTAACATCAATGGTCAGACGTCATTCGTTATACGTTATACGACCGATAACTCGTGGGAGAAGTGGAGGATTCACATATGAAAATAGTAATGTTTCTAGTCGGTTTACTTGTAGTGTTTGTACTAGGTTTCCTTATCAGTTCAGATCGTAAGAAGATTAAATATAAACCAATTGCACTTATGCTTGTCATTCAATTGGTACTTGCTTATTTCTTACTAAATACAAAGATCGGATTTGTATTAGTAAAAGGGATTGCAGATGGGTTTGGCGCTATTTTAAAATTTGCGGAAGCAGGGGTTAATTTCGTATTTGGTGGTCTAGCAAATGATGGACAAGCACCATTCTTCTTAACAGTATTATTACCAATTATTTTCTTAGCAGTACTAATTGGGATCTTACAACATATTAAAGTTTTACCGATTATCATTCGTGCAGTCGGTTTCCTATTAAGTAAAATTAACGGTTTAGGAAAACTAGAATCATATAATGCGGTAGCAGCTGCAATTGTTGGTCAAGGGGAAGTATTCATTACAGTAAAAGATCAACTAAGCAAATTACCGAAAAATCGTTTATACACACTTTGTGCATCTTCAATGTCAACAGTATCGATGTCAATCGTAGGTTCTTATATGAAAATGATTGATCCAAAATATGTAGTAACAGCACTTGTACTAAACTTATTCAGTGGATTCATTATCGTTCATATCATTAATCCATATGAAGTAAAAGAAGAAGACGATATTTTAGAATTGCAAGAAGATAAGAAGCAAACATTCTTTGAAATGTTAGGCGAATATATTATGCTTGGTTTCTCTATCGCTGTAACAGTAGCGGCGATGTTAATCGGTTTCGTAGCATTAATTACAGCAATTAACGGTGTATTCGATTCAATTTTCGGAATCACATTCCAAAGTATTTTAGGGTATGTCTTCTCACCATTAGCATTCGTAATGGGTATTCCAACATCAGAGATGCTAACAGCAGGACAAATTATGGCAACGAAATTAGTAACGAACGAATTCGTTGCAATGCTTGACCTTGGTAAAGTAGCTGGCGATTTATCAGCTCGTACAGTAGGTATTTTATCTATCTTCCTTGTATCATTTGCGAACTTCTCATCTATCGGAATTATCGCAGGGGCAACGAAGAGTATCGATGGCAAACAAGCAAACGTTGTATCATCATTCGGACTAAAACTTGTATACGGTGCAACGTTAGTAAGTATATTATCAGCGATTATCGTTGGGGTTATGCTTTAATAAATTAAGAAAAAGCAATGAGCGCGGGCTCATTGCTTTTTTTGTTATTCAGCTGGAGCCGTGAATGTACGTTTCTCCAATTCAGCGTCTAGCATAAATAATGCGTTTGAATCGCTTGTAATACGTTTTAATTTTTGGATGATGCTATCAAATGAAGCTTCTTCTTCTACTTGCTCATCGACGAACCATTTTAAGAATGTAATTGTTGCGTGTTCACGCTCATCCCAAGCGATATCGGATAGGTTGTAAATACGCTTCGTTACTTCACGCTCGTGCTCAAGTGCTACTTCAAAAGCGTTTAATACAGATTCATATTCGTTATTCGGATTATCAAATCCAGTAATAATAGCACGCTCACCACGGTCATTAATGTAGTTATAAAGCTTCATTGCGTGGAAACGTTCTTCTTCAGCTTGTACAAGGAAAAAGTTAGCGAATCCATCGTAGCTTTCCGCTGTGCAGTAAGCAGCCATTGCCATATAAGCGTGGGCAGAGTAAAATTCAAAGTTCATTTGTTCATTTAATGCGTCGTGCAATTTTTTTGATAACATAAAATCCCCCTTATTATTGTGACAAGGATATTATACCATAATTGATAATATTCTCATTTGGATGTCTCGAACCTTTTCGAAAGCTTTGTGACGTGTGCGTCCATAATGTCTTGCATATCTAAATCATATTTTTGTGAAAGAATAATAAGGTTAGATAGTACATCACCGAGTTCTTCTTTTAGCTCTTGTTTTAGTTCTTCTTCCGTTTTCGCGTCTTCATCAGGACGATCACGACCGATTTCAATAGCGCGAACGACGCGTGAAACTTCTCCAACTTCCTCGGTTAAGAAATTTAAGCGAATAAAGGCATTATACTGTGACCAGCTTCGTTTTTCGTAAAATTCCTCAACCCATCTTTGAAATGCAACGATATCCAATTCTTCCTCATCTCCTCAATATGTTGTACAATGTCAATTGTATCATGACAATATATAGTTTTGGGGTGTAGGAATGAGAAAGATTTGTGTGTTTGCAGGTTCCAATTTAGGGGAGAGACCAGAGTTTAAAGAACAGGCAATAGCGTTAGGGAAAATGTTTGTTGAGAACGATTATGAGCTTGTATACGGTGGTTCATGCGTGGGATTAATGGGTGAAGTAGCAAACGAAGTTCTTCGTTTAGGTGGACGTGTAACAGGTGTTATGCCGCGCGGTCTATTCCGAGGAGAAATTGTACATACAGGATTAACAGAACTAATTGAAGTAGAAACGATGCATGAGCGTAAAGCGAAAATGGCAGAACTTGCGGATGCTTTCATTGCATTACCAGGTGGATATGGAACATTTGAAGAGCTATTTGAAGTAGTATGTTGGTCACAAATTGGCATACATAATAAGCCAGTTGGTTTATTAAATATTAAAGACTTCTATGGACCAATCCTGCAAATGGTGGAACGTGCAGCGGAAGAAGGATTTATGAACCCATCAAATAAAGACTTGATCGTTTCAGCTGAGACGGCAGATAAACTAATTCATGAAATACAAAATTATGAGCGCCCTGTTTTAGGGACGAAGTGGAAACAGCTATCATAATACAATTTTATAGAGGTTTTTGGAAACACATGTCATTTTATCTCGCTTTAATGGGCAGTAAGACCCCCACCTCAAAATTCAGCGAAAGCAAAGAAGTTAGGCGAGGGATCAACTGCCCATAAAAATCCGATTGGTGAGGGCTAATAATCAGTGGGGATGAAGAAAATCCCCACTGATTAAAGTTTCACTTTATCTTGAAAAGGCATGTGTTTTTAATTTGGTTAAATATGTTAATATTGAGATGTAATGTTTTTTGGAGAAGGAGAAACAGATGGAGGAGTTTGTGTATTTACGTCCTGTTTTTAAAAGTATTTTAGCGGCATCTATCCTTGTTATGCTAATTGTTTTAAGACAGAAGAAAGAGCTAATTAATGAATTTTCGCTTTGGTTTATTTCGATATTGTGTATCGGTGTTTCGGCGATAACACTCTTTATGATTGGTTTTATCGTTGATGAGTATAATCTAGCCGGAGATGTACAGAGCTTTAATATGTTTATTGCAATTGGTTGTATTAGCGGTTTGAATTTCATTATTTATTATAGACGACAATAAAAAGAAGGCATTCCATATTACTTTGGAATGCCTTTATCATTTGGATTACTTTGTTTTTTATACAGGTACCAGCCACCCCAGCCGCCACCAATCGCTACAACCACGAGGAAAGCATAGTCTTTAACCTCGACACGTATATTGAAAATATTAGCTATAAGTAAGACAATCCCAACTGTTATTAACGCAAAAAATGCTCTAATTAAGTAGTCTTTCAACTGAACCACTCCCGCCATTTAAGTAGTAAATGATGAATATGGAAAAGCTTTTTGGATCTATTTTACTAAAGGGTGTTTCCTATATTTTAACATAAACGGCATTGTAATATATCGATAAAAGTAGAGGAGAGGGGGGCTATTATTGTCGTGATTTGTCGGTAAGTCGATATATTGGAAAAATCGCTGATATAAATTTCATGTACCAGCATGGCGGCCATTTCATAGAAAAAAAGCGACTCTGAGCAAGCCGCTTCCGCTTTAAAATCTATTATTGATTCAAGAACGCACGTAGCATCCAAGCGTGTTTTTCTAGTTCTGTGTAGATGCCTAATAGTAGATCAGATGTCATTTCGTCGTCAGAGTTTTGAGCGATTTCCATGCCTTTTTTCAGTTCGACTAGCATCATTTCATAGTCTTTCATGATTGCTTCGACCATCCCTTCTGCAGTTTCTCCGTATGCTGCTTCTTGAATAGAAGATAGTTCTAAGTATTCTTTCATTGTTGCTACTGGTTTACCGCCAATTGCTAAAATGCGTTCTGCAATTTCATCGATGTGAGTAGCTGATTCTGTGTAAAGTTCTTCAAATTTCTCATGTAATGTGAAGAATTGAGGTCCTTTTACGTACCAGTGGAAGTTGTGTAGTTTTGTGAATAAAACGCTCCAGTCTGCTACTTGTTTGTTTAATACTTCGATTACTTGTTTGTTCATTATGATCAATCTCCTTTTGAGTTGTTATGTGATATCAATTACTAATTTATAATCATTATAATCTAGTAATCTATATAAATCAACCCTTTTGCTGGAATTATTTTGAACAAATTATGAACGGTTGTAAATAAAAGGCCCTATTACGGTGAAGTAATAGGGCCTTTGTTTAATATATAGCTCTTGTTATAAACGATTCGCTTCCGCTTTTTATTATATCCAGCTCCGGTGACTAGAATAGTCGGTCATTTCGCGCCTTCCTGTTCTGAGCAAGTCACCGGAGCTTTAAATGATATCCAGCTCCGGTGACTAGAACAGTCGGTCATTTCGCGCCTTCCTGTTCTGAGCAAGTCACCGGAGCTTTAAATGATATCCAGCTCCAGCGGCTAGAATCTCCGGTCATTTCGCTCTCTCGCTCGAAGTAAAAAGCGCTTCAAGGTCGAGAGCTCCAATGTCCTGCGATTCTGAACGAGCCGCTTCCGCTTTTAATTATTAAACAGCCTTTTGTTTTTCTTCTACATCCTGTCCATCCCAGCACTCTGTATTCTGTAAGCCAGGGATAGAACTTGCAACGAAAACTGGGTCTTTACCTTGTTTCCTTTGTTTCAAATAGTCTACTAAAGCTGAGTAGGCAAATTTGCTAAGGAATGAGATAGCAATTAAGTTTGTGAATACCATTAATCCCATGAATAAATCAGCTAGGCTCCAAACAGTTTGAAGGGCAGCGATAGATCCGAAGAATACCATTCCGACAACTGCAACGCGATAGATCATTAACCATGTCTTACTTTCTTTAATGAATGCGATATTTGTTTCGCCATAATAGTAGTTTCCTAGTAAGGAACTGAAAGCGAATAGGAAAATAATAATCGCTAAGAAAGTGCTTGCCCACGATCCGATTTGTGAACTTAGTGCTTGTTGTGTTAATTCAATTCCTTGTAAGTTTGATCCTTTGTAAAGTCCAGAACACAATACGATAAATGCTGTTGATGTACATACTAAGAATGTATCTACGAAAACACCTAATGCTTGAACAAGTCCTTGTTTTACAGGGTGAGATACATCTGATGTTGCAGCTGCGTTAGGAGAGCTACCCATACCTGCTTCTGTTGCGAATAAACCGCGCTGAATTCCGAACTTGATTGCTGCACCAATACCACCAGCGATTGCTTGGTCTAAACCGAATGCGCCATTAAATATTTCCATGAAAATGCTTGGTAACATATTGAAGTTTTTAATAACGACAAAAACAGCCACACCAATATAAACAATTGCCATTGGAGGAACAATCATTTCTGTAATACGTGAAATGCTTTTAATACCTCCAAAAATAATAACTGCAACTAATACAGCTAATAGAGCTCCTACAATCGTTCGCTCGAGTCCAAATGCGTTTTCAAACGCTATTGTTACTGTATTTGCTTGCACTGAATTAAAAATTAATCCGTACGTAACTGTAATAAGGAGGGAGAACCAAACACCCATCCAGCGTTTGTTTAATCCTTTTTCCATGTAATATGCTGGACCGCCACGGAACCTGCTTCCATCTTTTACTTTATAAATTTGCGCAAGTGTACATTCTACGAAACTAGTAGCTGCGCCAATAATTGCGATAAACCACATCCAAAATATTGCGCCAGGTCCACCCATTGAAATTGCTAAAGCGACACCAGCTAAGTTCCCGATACCGATACGTGCTGCTGCACTTAAGCAAAATGCTTGGAACGGGGAGATGCTATCTTTTTTCTTTTCTTTTCGATTAAACCCTTTACTAATTAAACTGACCATCTCACCGAAATGAGTAATTTGGACAAATTTTAATTTAAAAGAGAAATAAAGACCGAAGCCGATTAGCATTGCAATAAGAATATATGACCATAAAATATTATTCGTTACCTCAAGGAATCTGCTAAAGATATCAACCATATAATACACTTCCTTTTTTTCGTAATAAGAAAATTATATGCAAAAAATATACTGGAATCAATTTTTCTAAAAAATCATGTTACTTAAATGTATTTTGTGTTATGATTATGTTACATCGTAATATTTTTAGAATTATTTACATTTTAAAAAACTAAATTTAAAGCGAGAAAGAGGGGATAATTTGAAAGAAGAAACTTTATTGAAAGTAAGCCTTAAAAGTTTGAAAATGAGAAGTAATATATTTTTTATCATTACATCTGTAAGTATCTTTTTAGGAGCCACTTATTATTACAATAAAAGATTTCCAAATCACAGGTATCCTGAATGGTTAGAGTTTCTAAAGTTGATTGGATGAACAAAAGACAGACAAACAGAAAATTCAAATAAAAATAGTTGTGGAGGAGCTAAACATGAATATTAGAGAAAGTGAACTTCCGGGTATTGGTTATAAATTTCAAGTTGTTACGAAAGGTAATGAAAAAATGGTGATTGTGATTCATGATGATGGGCGTAGAGAAATGTATCATTTTGATTCAGACCATGAAGAAAGTATTTCTAGTATTTCACTGCGTGATTCAGAGGCAAGACAAATTGCAGCGATATTAGGTGGAATGGTATATAAGCCTAGAGCGTTAGAAAATGTTGAGATGGTCTTTGAAGGTTTAGCGATTGAGTGGTTCAAAGTGGAGAATGCAGCTCCAGCAATTGGAAAAACAATTGGTAATCTTGAAATAAGAAAGACATATAGCGTAACGATAATAGCTGTTATGAAAAAGAATATGAAAAAGCTATTTAACCCAGGTCCAGAAACGGTAATTGAAGAAGGCGATATGCTCGTAGTTTCTGGTGAAAGAGAAGAAATTAAAAAAATTATTAATGAGTTACTTTCGAATAGGGGGACTGACTAGATGGATACGTTAATTTTTGAAGTTGGTACAGCTTTAGTTTTAGTAGCAATTGCGGCGGTGATTGCTGGAAAATTTAAATTCTCAGTAATTCCTTTTCTCATTGTTCTTGGCATGTTAGTAGGACCGCATGCACCGACAATAGGTGTTATCGATCTCAAATTTATTGAAAGTGCAAGTGTGATATCCTTCCTTGGACGGATTGGGGTTTTATTCCTTCTATTCTATCTAGGATTAGAATTTTCGATGAAAAAACTAATTAAATCTGGACGTTCTATTGCGATTGGCGGAACGATATATATTTTGATTAACTTTTCACTTGGATTATTATACGGATTTATAATGGGCTTCCCGTTACTTGAAATCTTAATTATTGCGGGTATTATTACGATTTCTTCTAGCGCTATTGTTGCTAAAGTATTAGTGGATTTAAGAAGAACTGGTAATAATGAAACCGAATTAATTTTAGGAATTATTATGTTTGAAGATATATTCCTTGCTGTGTATTTATCAGTAGTTTCGGGCCTAGTACTTGGGGATCATGCTTCGTTCTTAGGTGCCCTTACTTCAATTGGAATCGCTTTAGGATACATGCTTCTATTCTTTATTGTGGCTAGAAAAGCTACTCCATTATTAAATAAATTACTCAACATTAGTTCAGATGAAATCTTTATTATTGTAGTATTTGCTTCATTATTCTTTATTGCAGGTTTCTCAGAAACGATTCACGTTGCAGAAGCAATCGGAGCACTTCTTTTAGGATTAGTTTTCTCTGAGACAGAGCATAGTGATCGAATTGAGCATCTTGTTGTTCCATTTAGAGATTTCTTCGGAGCCATTTTCTTCTTCAGTTTCGGATTAAGTATCGATCCGTTCTCATTAGGAGGAGCAATATGGTTGACGTTAGGCGCAGTCCTTCTTACGATAATTGGTAATTTTGTAGCAGGAATGATTGCAGGAAGACAAGCCGGATTATCTCATAAAGCTTCAACAAATATTGGATTAACAATCGTTTCAAGAGGAGAGTTCTCTATTATTATGGCCAATATTGGAATAGCGGGTGGTTTAATGTCAGTACTAAAACCATTCTCAGCGCTATACGTGCTTATACTATCCATCTTAGGTCCACTTCTGACGAAAGAGTCAAAGAATGTATATAAATTCTTAAATAAAATATTTAAGTGGGATACGAAGACTAATTAAATTAAAAAAATAAAAGTACAAGATATTTCCTGCTTGTACTTTTATTTTTGCAATGAAAACAGTAAAGAGAGGTATATGATGTTAGGAGAGTTGATTCATTCCGTTTTAGTTTTTCTAGAAGGACTTGGTTATTGGGGAATTATGCTTGGATTAATGCTAGAGGTTATCCCGAGTGAAATCGTATTGTCTTATGCAGGTTATTTAGTATCAACAGGAAGCATTACGTTTTGGGGCGCTGTCGCGTTCGGTACAATTGGTGGTGTAATCGCACAATTATTCATTTATTGGATCGGTCGATACGGAGGAAGACCTGTTCTTGAGCGATATGGAAAATATATTTTGATCCAGAAGAAACATATTGATTATGCTGAAGATTGGTTTAATCGTTACGGAACTGGGGTTATCTTTACCGCACGTTTTATTCCAGTTGTGCGTCATGCCATTTCCATACCAGCAGGTATTGCGAAAATGTCACATGCAAAGTTTATTACGTTAACCACACTAGCTGTTATTCCTTGGTCAATTGTGTTTGTATATTTAGGATTTAAGTTAGGATCAGAGTGGGAAAGTATTAATAAAGTAGCTGGTCCTTATGTTAAATATTTTGCAATTGCTGCTATTGTTTGCGCAATCGGTTATTTTGTACTAAAAAAAATGATGAAAAAAAAGTAATTATGGAAAAGAACCTATACTGATATAGGTTCTTTTTATTGGCGTTTCTCAAAGTATGACAGAGTATGTTTAATATTCACCATATTGTGGCATATATATAGAAAAAGAAGGCTTGGAAAGGGGAATAAAGAGAAATGGAACTCCAGTTTCAAAATGTATATCAACAGGCGGAGAATTGGTATGTGTTGGATTCGGAGCTTCCTTGGGATGTCAAAAAGCTAAGAGAGGATTTGTTTTCTCTTATTGAAACATGTAAAACGCCAGTTATTTTTTGTGATACATGTGATGCAAATGATGTACTTCTATCATTAGGAGAAGAGGAAGAAGAGTTTCTATTCCCAGTAGGTGGTTTTTATCATAAAGAAAAACAATTAATTTTCGTTTGTATGTGGGAAGGATATGAGCAAGTGCTTAAGACACTACTGCATGAATTTCGCCATGCGATGCAGCATAAGAGAGAAGTATTGTATGTGGGAAGTGAATCGTACGAAGAGAGATGGATCGAGAAAGATGCGAGGGCATTCGCGGAGAGGAAATTAGATGAGTATAAAAATAGAAAAGTGATGTAAAGCATAGTGGAGAATTAGCGCTGTGCTTTCTTTAGTACTTACTAAAAATAAGCATTTGACTTTTATAAAGTTTAGTCCTAAACTAATATTACGAAACGAGCGAGGTGATAGAATGAAAACAGAAGATAGACTAGGGCTACTATTATGGTTTCGTTTATCACGCTTTTATAATAAGAGCATTCTTGAGAAGAATCAGCACTTGAAAGAATGGGATGTATCTGCCGCTCAGTTTGATGTGCTAGCTCAAGTTGGAGGACATGATCGCTTAACACAGCAAGAGCTGGGAAATAAGCTGTTTGTTACGAAAGGAAATGTCACGCAACTTCTAAATAAGATGGAGCAGCTGGAGTGGATTCATCGTGAACAAGAAGGTACTACGAAATATATTTCGCTAACAGAAAAGGGACGAGCTTTATATGGGGAAATCGTACCCCCTCAAGAAACGTTCCAAGCGGGGCAATTTCGAAATTTGAATATAGAAGAACAACATCAATTACTACAATTACTAAAAAAATTACAGTGATAAAAATTTTGAAATAAGTCTCGATTTCGAGATAATATGGGGTGAAGGATATGTTTAGAAAAGTTGATCATAAAAATATGGGAAGAGCAAATCACGGTTGGTTAAATACACATTTTCATTTTTCCTTTGCTAATTACTATAATCCGGATAACATGAATTTTGGAGCATTACGTGTAATTAATGATGATTTAGTAGCAACGCAAACTGGTTTTGATATGCATCCGCACCGCGATATGGAGATTATTTCTTATGTTGTAGATGGTGCTTTAACACATGAAGATAGCATGGGGAACCGCGGAACAATTGAGCGTGGACATGTTCAATATATGAGTGCTGGTACAGGTGTATTTCATAGTGAGCATAATTTAGGAAATGAAACACTACGTTTATTACAAATTTGGATTCTACCAGACCGTGCGGATCATAAACCAAACTATGGTGAGTTTAAATTTGATTGGAGCAAGCGTGAAAACGAATGGTTTCACATGGTATCGCCATTAGAAGGAGATGCACAAATTCGAATCCACCAAGATGCGAATTTGTACTCTTTATCATTAGAGGCAGGAAAAGAAATTCATTTTCCTGTGAAAGAAGGCCGTCAATTGTACCTTGTACAAATTGAAGGAAGTAGTGTTATAAATGGTGAGATACTTGTTATGCGTGATGCGGCAGAAGCAGTAGAAGAAGATATTCATATTCAAGCGAAAGAGCAATCGCACTACTTAGCAATTGAATTGAAAAAGTAATAAAACGTTTATAGAAAAGAGGACATCCGATAGATGTCCTCTTTTTTTGAGTGGAATTGTCAGAAAAAACTTTCTCAAATTTTTGATAAAGGTATCGACTTGAAAAACAAGAATTGTATAAAAGTGTCAAAAATCTTTATGGGAATGGGGAATGTTATAGTGAAAAAGCAAGTCATTTCATCAGCATTAGCGTTAACTGTTATAGCCGGGGGATTTGGAACATTTGGAGCAACGACAACGAAAGCGGAAGAACAAAAAATTCAATATCATCAAGAGTTCAAAACACCTGCATACATAGGTGAAGAATGGAAAGCACCGGAAGGACTAGATAAAAAAGAGACGGTCTTTCAATATTTAGAGAGTAAGAAGGATATGTTTAAATTAGCAGGAAACATTGATAAACACTTCAATGTTGTTGGGGAAGAAAAAGATGCTGAATCTGGTACAACACATGTGAAGTTAGTTGAAAAATATAATAACATTCCTGTGTATGGTTCAGATCAAACTGTTACGCTAGATAAAGAGAATAATGTAAAAGCATTCTTCGGACAGGTTATTCCGAATTTAGAGGATAAAAATATTCCTGCATTTGCAAAGATTAGTGCAGAACAAGCAGAAACAATTGCAAAGGCAGATATTGAAAAAGAAGTTGGTAAAGTAAAGAATTATGATGGTGTGAAAAAAGATTTATTTGTGTATGAAAAAGATGGAAATTATTATCTTGCATATTTAGTGAAAGCGTCGATTTCAAAGCCAGCTCCAGGATATTGGCATTATTTTGTTGATGCGACAAATGGAAATGTGATTGAGAAATATAATGCTGTAGATAACATTACAGGATTTGGTTACGGCGTATTAGGAAATAGACAATCATTTGAAGTTGCTCAAAATGAGAAAACAGGTGCATTCCATTTATTCGATGGGAAGCGTGGACAAGGTGTTCATACATTTGATGCAGAAAATATGGATGAAAACTGGTTTAATATATTCTCACAATGGTTCGGATATACAGGTGTCGAAGTAGAAAGTAAAAATAAGTTCTTTGATGACAAAGCAGCGGTTGATGCACATGTAAATGCAGGAAAAGTATACGATTATTATAAAAAGACGTTTAATCGTAACTCTTTCGATGATAAAGGTGCGAAACTTATTTCCTCTGTTCACGTAGGTGAAAACTGGAATAACGCAGCTTGGAACGGTATTCAGATGATGTATGGTGATGGAGATGGTACAACATTTATTCCATTATCTGCTGGCCTAGATGTTATTGGTCACGAATTAACGCATGCTGTAACTGAGCATACAGCAAATCTTGTTTATCAAAATGAGTCAGGTGCGTTAAATGAATCGTTATCTGATATTATGGGTGTCATGGTTGAGAAGAAGAGCTGGGATTTAGGTGCTGACATTTATACACCTGGAAAACCAGGTGATGCACTTCGTTCTCTGAAAGATCCAGCATCTATTCCAAATCCATTAAAACCAGGTGAAGGTTACCCAGATCACTACAATAAGCGCTACACTGGAACAGCTGATAATGGCGGCGTTCATATTAACAGTAGTATTAACAATAAAGCTGCATATTTAGTATCTGATGGCGGAGAGCATTACGGCGTGAAAGTAACTGGAGTAGGCCGTGAAGCGACAGAAAAAATTTATTACCGTGCTCTTACGAAATATTTAACTGCAAACTCTGACTTTAAGATGATGCGTCAAGCGGCACTTCAGTCAGCTGAAGATTTATATGGTAAAAACTCTAAAGCTGTACAAGCTGTAACGAAAGCTTATGACGCTGTAGGCGTAAAATAATAAGAGAAAAAGACCTGACTTGGTTGTCAGGTCTTTTCTTTATCCCGTTATTTGCCGGTTAGCTCTTACCTTATTTAGTCACGAATACCTAATGCGATTTTCGCCATACGTGACATGCGTTCTTTAGACCATGGCGGATTCCAAACGACATTTACTTCTATTTCATTTACTTCAGGTACATTTGTTGACAATACTTTTTTAACGTCCGATACGATTTGACCAGCCATTGGACAACCGATGGAAGTCATTGTCATTGTAATGACAGCATTATTATTTTCATCCGCAGTAACATCATAAACTAATCCAAGGTTGACAATATCAACACCTAGCTCAGGGTCAATAACAGCCTCTAAGTTTGCAAATAATTTATTTTCAAATGCTTCTTGTGACATAAGGAGCACCTCCTACATATTAATGATATCGATTCTCATTATAACGGAATTGTGTATAATGTGCAGGAAATGAGCTCAAAAAAATATCCCTTTTGGAAGAGGGATATTTTGTGACAAACTATTTGGTTTTAAAATGAGATACGAGTTGATCTAATTCTTCAACTGTTTGTTTCATTTGCCCAGCAGTTACTGTCATCTCATTCATAACAATAACTTTCTGCTCAGCAGATTGTGCTGTTGCGGCAGTTTCACTGGATACTTCATTCGAAATAGAAGCAATGTTATTAAGTGAAGCATTCATTTCTTCAGCGCTTGCAGCCATCTCTTCAGCAGTTGCTGATATATCCTGCATTTGAGTAGATACTGTATTTACTTGTTCAACGATTGCTGTGAAAGAAGTACCAGCTTCACGAATGACATGAATGCCTTCAAATGCTTCAGAGCGACCTTGAGCCATCATAGAGCTAGCAGTTTCTGTATCATTTTGAATTTGATGGAGTAATTTGTTAATATCTGTTGCAGCTGTTTTAGATTGTTCAGCAAGTTTTCGAACTTCATCAGCTACGACAGCAAATCCCTTTCCTTGTTCGCCAGCACGGGCTGCTTCAATAGAAGCATTCAAAGCAAGTAAGTTCGTTTGCTCAGCGATATTAGAAATTGATTGTACAGCTGTATCAATATATTTCGTGTGGGTGATTAGACGTTCGACTACTTCTGACGTAGCATTTACAGCTTCATGAATCGTTGTCATTTGTGAAACTGATTTTTGGATAACCGTGTTTCCATCGTTAGCATGTTCAGATGTAGCGACAGCAAGTTCAGCTACAGATGAAGCAGATTCAGCAATACGCTGAACGCTTACTGCCATATCGTCCATTGCAGTTGAGCTTTCTTCCATACTAGAAGTTTGAGATTGAATACTTGCATTTAAATTGGACATTGAGCTTTGAATTTGTATTGTTGCTTCACGTGATGTATTCGTATTTTCTAACATATTTTCAGAAGCGGTTTGTACTTCCAATGATGTTTTTTGAACACGATAAATGATATGTTGTAGGTTTTCTAACATTTTATTAAAGGATGTTGCAATAGCGCCGATTTCATCATTGCTAGTTACTTGAAGGCGTGCCGTTAAGTCACCTTCTTGAGAGGCTAATTCTTTTAGCTTAATGTCAATTTGCTGAATTGGTTTTACAAGTTTACCAGAGAACCACCATGCAAGAATAATTGCAACGACAATACAAATAACAAGTGATAGGAAGACTGCATATTCAATTCGGAGTGCAGATTGATCAATTTGTTCAATTGATTGTTCACGTAACTTAGCTTGCTCATTACTATAATTTGTGAAATCGCCAATTACTTTATAGACTGTACCATTTTCTGTAGAAGCTACTTGTAAAGCTTCTTCCCACTTCTGCTCTTTTGCTAGAGTGAAAACTTTCTCTTCAATAAATTTTCTCCAAGTAGATCCTAATTCCATTGTATTTTTCACAGATGGAGAAAGATTTGAATTAGAAAGAATTTTATCTTTTGAATCCTCAAGATTTTTACTCATTTCATTAAACTTGTCTAATTCGACTTGATCATGTTGTAGTAAATAACCTCTTAAAGCAGAGAGCTGTACTTGATAAGCGTCCCCGCGCTCTTTTAATTCAGTGGCAAGAGGTGAAATGTCTTCTTGTAGTGCGTCAGCTTTATGTGACTGATCGATAGCGAAGTATAAAATGAAAGCTAAGGCGATGCCAAATAAAGCGCAAATTGTTCCCATCATGAACATAAGTTTTTTTCTAATGCTGACAAAA
Organism: Bacillus luti; assembly: GCF_009739945.1. NCBI lineage: Bacteria > Bacillati > Bacillota > Bacilli > Caryophanales > Bacillaceae > Bacillus > Bacillus luti. Next base: position 364,570 of record NZ_CP040336.1, read on the forward strand.
TTCATATGATAAAAAAAGCCTCCTTTGTAAAATCTTAGTATTATAATTAATTGATTTAAAATTGAAAGCAAGCTTTACTCCAGTTGGAATAAAGCTTGCTTCTTTCCTTTAGGAATTATAGCAGACAGAATGAGAGAGAGAAAGAGATATTTTAAAGTAAAAAGAGAGATTGATGGTAGTAAATGTCCTTAAAATGTATACATTTGTATATCCGAAAATTAATAAATAAATATTAAAAATGCTATTGTAATTTGAAATAACATCATGTATACTTCTAATTAGTTGATAACGATTATCAATATCAACTAAAGACATTACTCTTCGTTATGTTGGTCATACCCCTTTTTGACGACGTAAGTCAGAGACAAAATGTTGAAATATCTTGTGTCCTATTCTACAGAATTATGGTAATCTCCAACCTCAACTTATATGCGTGAGCATGCAAAAAGGATCCTATCCGTGAAGGGATCCTTTTTTGCATGTTGTCGCAATTATTGTATATAGGCCTGGCACGCGTTCCTCAATTCCTTCTGGTGCAGTAGAAGGGAAGACCCATCGTTGATGAGATCCGTGTTCTTCAACTAGCTCTTCGACTTTAAAATTTTCCGCGGCGAGTGTTGTAATAATTTCTCCTAACGTCCAGCGGCGTATGTTTGTTTTCGGTACAGATTCTTTCTGCGCTTCTGTAAGAAGAATGCTGTAAGCAACATCATCTTCAATTAATTCTTCATCGAAATAATTTCCACTTGCTTGAAATGATGGATGGTCGACTCCTAATAGTTTTGTATACATGGGATGATAATCGCGAAGGATAAATGTTCCGTCCGTTTTTAATAATTGAGAGATTTTTGTAAAGAGCGGTTTTAAATCTAAAAAGTAATGGAGTACACCAAGTTCTAGTAATACAATATCAAATGATTCAAGGAGGGTTACATCTAGTACATCAGAGACGATGTACTGAATAGAAACTCCGGCAGATTCTGCGAGCTCATTTGCGTATTTTGCATTACTTGCTGAAATATCAACAACCGTTACGTCAGCTCCTAAAAGAGCGAGAGCAACGGCTTTATTACCTTTTGAACCGAGTAAGTTAATAATACGCTTTTCTTTTGGAGAATGTATGTAAGGTAAATAATGAGCTACCTCACGTAAGGGATCTTCCATGATCTTTTTGGCATAATCAGCTGGCGCCCCGTGGCGATTCGTCCATGCTTCATAAGCAGCGGCATTCCAGCTCTTTTCATTCATAGCGCTTAGTTGTTTTTGATTCAATATTATCACTCCTTTTGTGAACGTATAGGTATTCGGCGGGAGGATGAGATTTCCTGTTCTTTTTAAATTTAAATTTGATTTTTCTGTTATTAAGTCGTACAATACGTGTTATATAAAAGCGTTGAAAAGGAAAAGTAGGATGAAAACATTCTTTCCAGAGAGCTTCGGTAGCTGAGAAGAAGCAAGAATATTCATTTGAACAATGGCCTTTGAGCTGCGTCCTGAACTTATCACATGATAATAGTAGGCGGCGACGAGAGTTGGTACTCGTTATCAAAACCACAGTATAAGAGCGTATAGCTCCGTACTTGTTAAGGCTAATTATGTGAGTAATTGGCGAAATAAGGTGGTACCGCGACTGTTTATACAGCCCCGCCCTTATCTTTTTTAAGATAGGGGTGGGGCTTTTTATATTTTAAAGGAGGAATGTAAGATGAGTACTTTTATTGGAGGCGCTTGGCCGTATGCAAATGGTTCGTTACACCTTGGACATATTGCGAGTTTATTACCTGGAGATATTTTAGCACGTTATTACCGGGCAAAAGGTGAGAATGTGTTGTATGTTTCAGGAAGTGATTGTAATGGAACACCAATTGCAATTAGAGCAAAACAAGAAGGAGTGACAGCGAAGGAAATTGCTGATAAGTATCATGAAGAATTTGAGCGATGTTTTCGGAGCCTTGGTTTTACTTATGATTGCTATACACGTACAGATAGCGAGCATCATCATGAAACAGTTCAAAAAGTTTTTTTACGTTTATTAGAGGAAGGCTATATTTATAAAAAAACAGTGGAACAAGCATATTGCGAAACATGTACACAGTTTTTACCAGATCGTTACGTAGAAGGAATTTGTCCTCATTGCCATGAAGCAGCAAGAGGAGATCAATGTGATGCTTGTTCAGCCATTTTAGATCCACTCGATTTGTTAGAAAAGAAATGTAAGTTATGTGGTAGTACGCCATCTGTACAGGAAACAGAGCATTTCTATTTCGCATTGCATACATTTCAGGAGCAAATTAAAGGAGCAGTAGAAATCGCAAAACAAAAAGGAACATGGCGTGACAATGCCATCCAGCTAACAGAAAGATATGTAAAGGAAGGGTTACAAGATAGGGCAGTATCACGTGATTTGCCAATCGGGGTTCCAATTCCAGTAACAGGATACGAAGATAAGAAAATTTACGTATGGATTGAAGCAGTGACAGGATATTATTCGGCGAGTAAACATTGGGCTGAAGAAACAGGAAAAGATGATCAAGAGTTTTGGAATAAAGAAGCGAAAACATATTATGTGCACGGAAAGGATAATATTCCGTTTCATTCTATCATCTGGCCAGCGGTATTACTCGGAATAGGAGAGGACGCAATCCCGCATCATATCGTTTCGAATGAATATTTGACGGTAGAAAAAAGGAAGTTATCGACAAGTAAAAACTGGGCAGTATGGGTGCCTGACATATTAGAACGCTACAATCCAGATTCTATTCGTTACTTTTTAACAGTAAACGCACCAGAAAATCGTGATACTGATTTTTCATGGCGTGAATTCATTTACAGTCATAATAGTGAATTGTTAGGGGCATATGGAAACTTTGTGAACCGGACATTAAAGTTTATTGAAAAATATTATGGTGGTATCCTGCCGAAGGGAAGTATTGATGTAGAGCTGAAAGATAAAGTAGAAGGATTATATAAAAATGTAGGAGAGGCGATTGAGCAAACTAAATTTAAGGTGGCGCTAGAAACAATATTTGATGCAGTACGTTTTGCAAATAAATACTTTGATGAGAGGCAGCCTTGGAAACAAAGAGAAGATGATCCAGTTTCATGTGAAGAAACGATTTATAACTGTGTGTATCTTATCGCTAATTTTGCAAATCTCCTTGAACCGTTTTTACCATTTTCAAGTGAAAGAGTTAGGACTACACTGTCGATTGTTCAACAAACTTGGGGACCTCAAAATACGTTGCCAAGTAGAATTGATAGCGTGCAGCCATTATTTGAACGAATCGATATAAAGCAAATTGAGCATGAGATAGAAAAGCTATATGGAGCGGTAAAGTAAAAGAGAAAAAAGACCTTTCAAATGAAAGGTCTTTTATTATGCAGTAGGATTCTCTTTCTTATCCTTTAAGAAGAAAAGCACAGCAAGGATTACGAGAATAATAGCTGCAATATCATATGTTATTTTGAATATAGTATTAAAGTTTAAGTACTCTACTAAAGGGGTTTTGACTGCCCCAGCATATATGCAAATGGGAATGAGGAGCAAATCGTAAAATTTCTTTTCTTTCATATATCTTATTAGGAAGAAGATACACATAATGGCAAAAAAGGCTACGCTTAAAATAGTCATTTATACCTCCAAATAGATTTGAAATTATACCACATTGTAACTTTATTTCCATTTATATTCAAGTTGATATTTTTAAGCACTATGCACGCGATTACTTTTCTTTCCTTTCCTAGCCGTAAGCAGCTGAGGAGTGAAAATCCCAATTAATATAAAAATAATCCCAATCCACTGCATGAGCGTTACGACTTCATGTACAAGTGTAATAGAAGCGATAATGGCTGTTGGTAATTCAGCTGCTCCTAATATTGTACCAAGCCCTGTTCCAACTTTCGGTACACCGATTGAAAAACAAATGACAGGTACAACAACGCCAAAAAGTCCGAGGAAGAAAGCATATTTCCATAGACCAGCTTGCAGGGCACCATCCGTTAAAAAGGTTGGCGGGAAGAATAGGCATACGATAAGAGTAGCGCTTGTTGTCATGAGAAAGCTTTTCGTATAAGGCGGAACATCTGTAGCAACGCGCCCGCTTGCAAAAACATAGAATGAAAAAGAGACAGCAGCTAATAGTCCAAAGATAATCCCTTTCGTAGAAAAACTTTGTCCGAGGCCATCAAAGATTCCACCTGCAAACAATGTGCCAGTAAATAAAATAATGATAGATATTACTTTCTCACGGCTTGGAAATGTTCGATTTGCAATTGCCTCGATTACTACACCAATCCAAGTGAATTGGAAGAGTAGGACGACAGCGATAGATGCTGGTAGTTCTTCTACAGAAATAGCATAGAAAATACCAGTCATACTCATTGTTGTTCCGACTGTTAGTAATGAAAAGAATTGCTTTTTTGTTACTTTATGACGGGAAAAGAAAAGAACGAGTAGTAGTAGTCCAATCCATCCGAAGACATATTGCCCTCCTAATAGTTGTTGCGCTGAAAAGCCATCAATGAATCCGAGTTTGAAAATAGTTGAAAGTACGCCGTAGCTACAAGCGCCGAATAAAACGAGTAATGAATACTTAAATTTTTCCATAAAGATCCTCCTTTTAAATAATAAAAAACGCCCGCTATCCAAAAAGGATAACGGGCGAACGAAACAGAGTAAGACACTCTACAAAATTCCGCCATTCATACGAAGTATGAATTTGGGGTATGAAATTAGAGTTGGTTTTTACATTGCTTTTGGGAATACAATGGAGCATTTTACACCTTGAGATGTGTTTTGTATTCCATAAGGAAACTGATGTTTATCTAATATTTGCTTTACAATATATAACCCAAGACCACTACCTTGTACTAAGCCATGTTTGCTAGGATTTGCGCGATAGAATGGCTCAAATAAATGGGCAAGTTTATCCTCATCGATTTGTGAACCTGTATTTAATACTTCTAATGCGTAACCGTTTGGCTTTTCATAAAGCTTTATATATACATGCTGATGATCAATTGTATAATGAATTGCATTTGAAATAATGTTAAAAATAGCAGTCTGAATAAATTTAGGATCAGCTAGAATTTGTACATCTTGTTTAATGTTAGATTGAACATTTAATTGTTTTACAGATACAAAATAATCTACTTTTTTTATAACATCCTCAATAATAGTAGTTAATGAAATAACTTCTAATTTCGGTTTAAATTGAGGGTTTTGTATTTTGGATAATTCTGACATCTTTTCCGTTAATATGTTAATATCTTGCATCATTTCGTAGGAGCGTTGTAAATACTTATCTCTATCTTTATAAGCTCCGATTCCGTGAATCATGCCATCTAGTTGTCCCATAACGGCTGCGATTGGTGTTTTTAATTCATGGGATACCATTGACATAAATTCTTTACGAGATTGTTCTAATTGTTGTTCCTTTTTGAGCTCATTTCTTAAATCTTGATTACTTTCATGTAAATTCTTCACAATATTTGGTATTTGTGAAGCGGCTACTTGCAAATTAACATCTGTTTGATCTGGATTTTTGTTAATTAGCTTTTTATCTGAGAAATCAAGATTCATAATATCTTTTAATGCATCGCTCATATATTGAAAAGGTTTGGCAATTAATTTTGCATAAATTAAAGATCCGAGTAGAGATAATGCAAGCATTGTCGCGCCAATACGCGGAGCTAATTGTTGCAGAGCATCTGCTAAACTTGGATTATCTTGTGTATCATTTGTTTTACTTGCTGCATTTTGTTTATGTAAGGCATCATTGTTAGCGACTTGCTTTTCCGCTTCTGTAAGTGGAGCAGTTGTGCTATTTTTCCCCGAAATGTTTTGTTCATGATCTTTTGCTTTTACAGTTTGGCTAGGCTGCAAAAGGTGATTGATAGCTGTAGAGAGTGTTTTATAGTCTATACTAGAAGGTTGAAAATTAAAAATGTTACCCTCTGACACAGCTTTATTTTGATTCGTTTTATCTTTCTCGTTTTGTTTGTCTGGATCCGCAAGTTCTGTAGTCTGCGTTCCATTTGCAAAACGTTCTTTATCGTAGTTTGAAGCTAGAAAATAAATAATTTGATAAAGACAAAATGATAAAAGAATACAAAATAATAAGGTTTTGATGAAAATATTTTTGGTGATGTTGTCTTTGCTACGATTCGATTTTGTAGCCAATGCCTTTCACCGTTTTAATATAAGGAATCCCTAATTTTTTTCGTAGGTTTTTAATATGTGTATCGATAACTCTTACATCACCATAATGTTCATAGCCCCATACCTTATTCAACAAATCACTTCTTGATAATACTTTTCCTCGATTTTGCAGTAAAGTATATATAATTTCAAACTCTTTTGTAGTCAATTCAATTTGATTACCATGAACGTAAGCGGCGTATGCTGTAGAATTTAACATCAATTCATGGAAGTGTAGTATTGTTGCAGTCTCTGCTTCCTTCGTTGCTGCCCTTCTTAATACAGCTTCTACACGCTTAATAAATACAGTGTAATGGAACGGTTTCGTAATATAGTCATCAATACCTAATTCAAATCCTTTAATTTCACTTTCTTCATTATGTAAACCTGTTAACATAATAATCGGTACATCAGATTGTCCTCGCATAATTTTACAAATACTATAGCCATCTATATCTGGTAACATCACATCAAGGAGGACAAGATCGTATGAATTTTTTTGGAAAAGAAGTATACCTTCTGTTCCAGCGCCAACGACGTCCACGGTAAAGTTTTGTGCCATTAGAAATTCGCGGATCAGTTCTTGTATATCTGGGTTGTCTTCAATCACCAGTATATGCGTCATAGTAACACCTCCTAAATAACGCTTTTTACTGCAATATTCAAATTCATCATTTTTCGAATGACTCAGATTGTTTATACATATAATAAGCCCCCGCTATAAAATGATCATAAAGGTAGCAAGGGGGGTTGTTTATCGTAACTGAATATCTTGGAATTACAGTAGTTCTATTATAGTATGTATTGTAAAATTTATAAAATATTATAACTGTATAATTTTAATATCTATGTTTATCAATGTTTAGATGTTATTTGACACAATCTATTCCCATTATATATGCAAGTATAGTCGTTTCGCTACTGTAAATGAAGAAATAAAATAAGCCAAGATATAAAATTCTTGGCTACACGTAAATCTTGTTCTTAGGTTATTTTACAGTGACAGTAGCTTGCTCTGGAATACGCTCAAATAACCAGCGTACATCATTGTTATACATGCGTATACAGCCAAGTGTTGTCGCCTTTCCAATTGCTTGATTGTTATTAGTTCCATGGATTGCATAAGTAGTTCCGTAAGTACCTGCCATATTTAATCCAAGCCAGCGATCACCAAGTGGATTACGTGGATCTCCACCTTTAATCTTTCCAGTATAGTAGGGACGATTTTTAATTTTATTTACAATCTTAAAAGTGCCTTTTGGAGTTGGCGTTGCAGCTTTTCCAGTCGCAACAGTAAAACTTTTTACAAACTTTCCATTTTGATAAAAGTCCATTTTCTTTGAGTTTGTGTCTACAATAAGCTGATTGTTCGTTGATGATGCCTCAGCAGAAATATGTGGTACTGATAAAAAAACTACTGATAATAAAATGCTTAATAATAATTTTTTCATTATATTCTCCTTTTACTATTGTAGTAGTGTTACATACAATGAATTTGTAATCCTCGTAATGCTTGATTTACATTCTCATCTAATGTTTCAAAGAAGGTAGTAATCTTTGCATTGTGTTTGTTGTTTTTATCAATTAGTAATCTTTCATTTAGCAAAAGCTCACCATGTAATCCAAAACTTTGAACTTGAATATGTAGTTCATCTTCAGTTTCAGAAATGATCGGTAAGAAATAGTGAAAAGCTTTCGTTGGAATGATGTAGCTTTTGCCAACCATGCTCTCTTGATTTGAATTAATCCATTTTCTCGTGACAATCTTAATATTCTTTTTTGAAACGATAAAAGACAGCGTTGTAGATTTTGTTAAACTTACGTCAAACTCATTTGTTTCACATATGTGTAAATTAAAAACGGTTTCATTTTGATGAGATTCAACATTTGTGTTAATAAAATCGTGCATTTTATAAGCTTCCATTTCTTATTCACCCTTTTTTCAATTTCGAAAAGCGACTTATATTTATTCAATTTCCTGTTTACTCATATATTAGTTAAATTTTTCAACAAATTCCGATATAATCTTACAATACGTATATGAAGCTAATATGAAGTTAGTATGAGTTTGTAGTGGTTTTTTATTGAGAACAAAATAAAGGGAATTAGAGTGTTAAAAAATGGATAAAAAATGTATATTTTTAGGTGGATTAGCTGTTATTTCTCCTTGAAAAAATAATTTATCCCGCATTAACGGGCAGTAAGACCCCCACCTCAAAATTCAGCGAAAGCGAAGAAGTTAGGTGAGGGATCAACTGCCCGTAAAAGCCCGATTGGTGAGGGCTAATAATCAGTGGGGATGGACAAAACCCCCACTGATTAAAGTTTCACTTTATATCATTCAAGAAAGGAGAATTGTAGTTTGAGTCTTACAAAAATGTAATAAAAATGTAAGCTATTGTGATAGTTATTTCGACAATTTTTTTATACAATAATAGTAAGAAGTTGCACGTGATTGGAAGGAGAGATGACATGGAATGGATTCATGAATTATTTCAGCAGTACGGGTACTATGTTGTACTTGTAGGCTTGCTGTTAGAATATATTGCACTTCCGTTTCCGGGAGAGCCAACCTTAGCATATGCGGGGTTTTTAGCACAGAAGGGTGATTTAAGTTTACCGATTTTAATTATCCTATCCTTTATTGGGACAAGTGTAGGAATGACGATTCAATACTTTTTAGGAAATAAATTAGGTATGCCCTTTATTCAAAAGTATGGGAAATACGTATTTTTAACACAAAGAAAAATCGACTTAACAAGAATGTGGTTTGATAAGTATGGATACTTCTTGATTTTTATCGGTTTCTTTATTCCTGGTGTACGTCACTTTACAGGATACTTTGCAGGCATTATTAACTTACCATTCCGCCGCTTTGCAATTACAATTTACTCAGGTGCTCTATTTTGGGTATCATTCTTCTTAATCGGTGGTTACTGGTTAGGTGGCAACTTACATGATATTTTTGGAGTGCTAGAAGGTCACATCGGTAAAATCATTTTTGGAGTGATTGTGATTGTAGCAATTACGTTAGGAGTTCGTTTCCGCAAACAGCTAAAACGAGTATTATTACAAAACGCAAGTTAATATGGAATCCATTCTATGTCAGAATTTAGGGAGGCAGTGCAAAAGCACTGCCTCTTTTATTTTATCCCGCTTTAATGGGCAGTAAGACCCCCACCTCAAAATTCAGCGAAAGCAAAGAAGTTAGGTGGGGGTCGGGCTGCCCATAAAAGTCCGATTGGTGAGGGCTAATAATCAGTGGGGGATGAAGAAAACCCCCACTGATTAAAGTTTCACTTTATGTTCCAATCTATTTTCAACTTTCCTTTTAATTGATTTCCGCTAACTATAATGTAATAAGTACCTGTCTTAATTGCCGCGAAATGGTACGTATTAAGGCCAGTTGAATCTAAATAATTTTCTTCCTCTTGAAATTCACTAGCCATTTTTACGGCTCCCATGTAGCCATCCGGATTTTCATCTCGTGATTCAATGGTGAATTCTAATAAGTCACCTCGTTTTAGTTCAATTGGGACTTTATGTTCACCACTAAAATGTTGGAAAGATGCTTCGAAAGAGTTATCTGTTTTTGTTTCGACCCATTGTTCTTTTGATGTTCCAAGCCTTCCTAAATCTACTAAGTTAATCGTGATAAGTATAATAAACATAATGCTTGGTACGAAATATTGTATCCACTTAAATTTTGTTGCTATGACTGTACATAAATAGAAAGAAAGAGAACATACCGCTCCAATTGATCCGAGAAACAAGAACTGTATGAAATCAGCTTCTTTAAATATTAGGAAGGGAAGAAAAAATAAATAGCCGCAAAAAATATAAAGTAATAATGTCTTCAGTTTTGTATATGTTTTTAATTTCAATTTATCGATGCAAATAGAACAAAAAATTGCATATACCGCAAGAATAGGAACGAAGGGAACATATAGTAGTTCTCTTAATCCAGCTAAAAAACTATATAATGTTGGTTGATTAGTTGCTAAGATAAGCGTGCTAATAAGCAATAATAACAAGAAAGTCGCTGTAAGCTTAGTAAGAATATAGGAAAAAGTAGATGTTTTATTCATATGTCACTTCCTTTGTTTAATATTTCACATTCATTATATAGGTTATTTCCATCATAATACATCTTTATTTTTGTCAATTATTAACGTCAAAATGACAATTATAATTGACAAAAATAAGGATATTATTTACAATTTTATTTAAATAAATGAAAAAGAGGTAAGGTATGAAGCTGCAAAATCGTGTGAGAGAATTGCGAGCAAAGCATCGTATATCACAAGGGGATTTAGGGAAAGCGATTGGATCATCGCGGCAAACGATTAGTTTAATTGAGCGCGGGGATTATGCACCGTCTATTGTATTGTCGTTAAAAATCGCACAAATTTTCAATGTACCGGTGGAGGAAATATTCACGTTAGTAGAGGGGGAAGATGGAGATGGGGAGTAAGGGGAATGGGAAAATGACGGCTATATTGAAGTTCTTAGTAGGAGCAATTTTTGGTGGGTTTATAGGGTATGTAGTAGGAGATATTACAACAGAGGGAACTAGTAAAATATCTCCTGTTATTAGTATTGGCATGATGACTTTATTTGGCGTAATAGCTATATATTATATTTGGAAGCGTACAAGAGCGCTCGCACAAACAAAAGATGAAGAAGAAAATGTTAAGGGACGAAGATTAGGGATAGCGCTTATTTATTTTCGATTAATGGAAATTGTTATTCCATCATGGTTTGTTTGCTCAGTTATCGCTTTTTATAGAACGTATACAAGTGAGGGCAACTTGCTCTTTGTTAGTGTAAGTATTGTGCTATCTACAGTGTGCTTTATTGCTATAACTTGGTTAGGATCTGTAATGAGGAAAAGGTATAACGCTCTATATCCAGAACAGAGTGTTTCGTATTCTCAGTCAATGGAAATGTGGGCAAAGAACGCAGATGAAGGGCAGAAGCAAATTGTTCATGAAGCGGGATATAAGGCATATCAATATACAAATATGACACTTGCTTGTGCATGGTTTGCAGCGATTTTGTATGCACTATTAGATGGAACAGACTTCTTTATGGTTATTATGATTTCATTTGTTTGGGTTTTACATGTTGGAACATATATGTACGAAATGCATAGGAAAATGATTTATTAAGGAGAGAGAAAAGTGGATATTTTAAAAAGGCCAGCTGGTTCAATGACAGCGGCGCTAGTTCTGTCCATTTTATACGGAGTAATCCGAACCGAGAAATTAGAAACTATGTTGAACATATGGGCAGTAGTGGGAATTTCTTTGTTAGTAATAGCCATTCATGAGCTAGGACATGTCATATTCGGTTTGATAGGCGGTTTGAAATTTAAATTTACGACAGTAGGGCCTATTACTGTTCAAAAAGAGAAAGGGACTGTGCGCATTCGAGAAAATAAATTATGGGCGTACTTTGGAGGCGTGGCAATGTTAGTACCACCTTCTATAGAGACACCGAATCTTTCGAAAAAATGGGCATGGATGACTTTAGGTGGACCGATTACGAGTTTACTATTCGGTATTACTTCAGGTTACATATACATGGTAAGTTATTATCAATATCTTTTATATTTCGCCGTGTTACATTTTACGATTTTTGCAGTTACAATCGTGCCGATAAAAGGAACTTTCCTGAGCGATGGTATGCAATTTCTCATTTTAATTAAAGATGATGAAAAGGCTAGAGATCATTTATATACGATTCAAGTATCGAGTGAGTTATTTAGTTATAAAAGGCCGAAAGATTGGGATGAGAAATTAGTAGAACTGAGTGAGGAAAAATTAAAAGAGAATAGAAGTATAAGAGACATAATGAGCGGACTTATGCTAGTCTTTTTTACTCGATCTGATCAAAAGGGAATGGAAAGAGCGATACCATATGTAGAGCAAATTGTTCAACTACCTGTGACGAAAGAAAATAAATTTTTCGTTAGTAGTTTTCATAGTTGGTATCTTTTATATAAAGCTCTATATCAGATGGATAGTCTTTCTCTGCAAGAAGCAAAAGAACTTGCAAAGGCAATTACAAAAATGGACTTGCATGGATATTACCGCACACAAGGAATTGTAAAATATTTAGAGGGCGATATGGAAGCCTCACGCACTTATATGAAGAAAGCCGATAAGGAATTAAAGAGTGCTGAGAAGAGTGAAATGGGATATTTACAATTAGAGAGAGAATGGTTTGAGCAGCTGAAGGAGAGGGTATCTTACGATGGATGAGGTATCCTCTTTTTTCTATGTCATCTTATGCCGTTCCATAAAAAGTCTGGGGCGAGTAAAATAAGATAAGAAGAGCAAAGCTTGGAGGAATTCTAGATGGAAATTTTAACGATTATTTTAATAGTCTTGCTCATTTATGCTGTTTTTAAAGTAGCATACGTAGCGTTAAAGATACTCGCGATCCTATTAGTTATCTTTTTAATCGTAGAGTTCGGCAGTAAATTGCTTGGGGGATAGGTATGCTGTGCATTTGAGATGCCGAAAAATGTCGGTAAGTCGATAAGTTGTGTCGAATCGTCGATATAATGAAAAAATCGCCGATATAAGTGGAGAAACGGTCGATATATTTGAAAAATCGTTGATATATTGTAGTGAATACTAAGTGGGGTATGTGGAAAAGAAGTTGCCGTGGGGTAGCTTCTTTTTATTGTGGTGACGGAGTATGCAAAACAACATAAAAAAGCTGGAGGAATATCTTCCAGCTTACGAGTTACTTTCAATTTGGCGACCGCTATCTTCTTCAGTAGTTTGTAATAGATTGAATACGTCTGCTAGGCAGAATGCAATGAACCAAGTCCATAGACCGTGGAAGAAAGCTGAGCTTAATTGAAGTGGTACTGTATAGTTAGTCATTGAGTAGGAAATACATCCGCCAACGATTCCGATCATTGTTAATAACATTGTTTTTTGTGCATTTTCTTCTGGATTGAAGAGGAAGTAAATGTACCCGCCTAAAATTGAAGCGCTTACAAGTGTTTCGATTCCATTAAAAATGATATTCTCTCCAAGCTGAGTGTTTGTCCAAAAGCAGATTGTACCGCCGATAATAGCAAACAGAACGGCTATTGTATATCGTATATATTGATTCATATGTTCATCTCCCTATGTAATAAGATGATTTGGAAGTCAAAAAGGTAGGTATAGTATATTGAAGTGAATTTTAGTTGTACGTATCTTTTTATAAAAAGATCAGTGAAGAATAACTAAGATGATCGGTTTTTAAACCGTTACGTGTATGGTGTCTGAAATATACCCGACTGCTCGTTTCTTTTTGCTTGTAAAATAAGAGAAACTTCCAAGTCTATATACTCTTTTTTTGTGAGTCTGCTTTCATTATAACACATTTAGGGTCACAATAATAGAATTATCTGATTTTGTAATAAGTGTAAAAAATAAAAATCGCAAGGAATTCCCATTAACGGTGCGGTTTAGTGGAAGAAGGATTTTAATTTACTATGATGAAATATGTAATCAAGGTGAGATATAAGAAGGGGACTTACATGCTATAAAAAATGTTTTGTAGCATGAATGTAAGGGAGGAGAGCTAACTTGGAAATCACGACAGAAAGATTAATAATTAGACCTTTTAAGGGTAATGATTTACAGGATGTATTTGCTATTTATAATAATGATGATACATGTAAGTTTCTATTACATAATAAGTGGACTCATGAAGACATGCAGGAGAGATTTAATAAGAAGCTAGCAAACAATGTACTGACTAAAGAATCAATATTAAGTTTGGCAGTTATATACAAGACTAAAGTAGTTGGTGATTTATCCGTATGGTACACAAATATGAAAGATACTGTTGAGATTGGTTATAGTTTTTCAAATGAAGTAGCTGGGAGAGGTTTGGCAACAGAAGCAGTAAATAGTTTGGTGTTGAAATTATTTAATGAATTTAATGTACATCGTATACAAGCTAATCTTGATGCACGTAATACAGCTTCAAAAAAATTGTGTGAAAGAATAGGGATGAGAAAGGAAGCACATTTCATACAAGATTTTTGGAATAAAAATGAATGGACAGATAGTATTGTATATGGAATGCTATCCTCCGATTTGTAGTAATAAACTTCGTGATTATTATGCTAAGGGGTGCGTTAGTTGAACAACAAAGGGCATAACATATTATATATGACTAATATGTTATGCCCTTTAATGTATTAACCTTTTTATATGCGTTTGAAACGGCCGACAATTTCAACTGTTTCAGTAATGTTCATAAATGCTTTGTTATCCACTTGACGGATAATACGTTTCATTTCGCCTAACTCATAGCGAGTTACGACAGTGTAAATCATTTTTTTCTTATGGTTTGTATAGCCGCCGACAGCATCTACCATTGTCACGCCACGTATGCCGTGATGTAGTAGTGCGCTTTTTATTTCCTCGCCTTTTTCTGTAACTGTCATTATCGTTAATTTAATATGTTTTGTATGCACGGCATCAATCACTTTGCTGACTACAAACCGACTAATTAACGTATAAAGCGTAATATCCCATCCGAAAATAAATCCTGCTACAACAAGTAAGATTAAGTTGAATCCGAAGATGATTGCTCCAATCGAAATATCTCGATGTTTTGCTACAATCAATCCAACGACATCAAAACCACCTGTTGACGAAGCAAATCGGAATATGATTCCTGAGGCAGCACCGCAGATGACACCACCGAATACAGATGAAAGTAAAATATCATCTGAAACTTGGTGTACGGGAAGAATATTCATCGCTAAAGATGATACTGCTACAAAGTATGCTGTTAAAAAGGTTGTCTTCTTTCCTAAGTAAAAGTGACTTAAAATAAGAAGCGGAATGTTTAGTAAAAAGATAAGTGCTCCGATATTGTAGTGCATTAAATAACCGATAATCATCCCTACACCAGCGAATCCACCGCTAATCATATTATGCGGGATAAAAAACATATTCATAGAAATTGCATACAAAATAGAAGCTATAAAAATAACAATTAACTGTATGATAAATTCTAGATGAAATGTTTTAGCTGCTGGGAAGGATAAAAAGGCGGTGTCGGGAACGTAATCGGCGTCTCCTAGTTGACCCATAGTATGTTTCATCTCCATATTCATTTTTGATTACAAGAAGAGAATAAAGCTTTTTTCAAAAACTGGCAATAGTTTTATTATAATGCAAAAATTTTATAAATTTCTAACAAATCAAACCTATTCATTGATGTGCGTGAATATACTAAAGAAAGCGAATACAATGTTTCTTAATTATTGTTTTCTTGAGAAAATATGCAAAATACTTTTTTTGACGATAAAAGGAAATAGAGAATGTTTATCGAATGTGCTAAAATGACTTTATTAAGGATGTGAAGCGATGGAGTTTTTATTGCAGGATGCAATTCTATATATATCGTTTGTAACGACAGCGCTTTGTTTATTAGAAGTCTTTTTTCTTGCTAATGTCTCGCGCTTTGTACGTCAGCAAGCATCGAGCGGTAGACAAAGAGCTTTTAAGCTAGTTGATACGTGTGAAGAGGGTACCGGAAATGTACCGCTTTTCTCCATTTTTTATAAATATGGAATGATTCGTTCTGTACGTAGACAAGAATCGAGTGATGAGAATGACGAGGTCGGTCCGTATACACCAATGTTTCGCTAATTAATTACGAAACATTGGAGGAATGAACATGTTAAAATCATACCGATCTAGGCTCATTAGTTTATCATTATTACTTGTTTTTGTTTTATCTGGCTGCAGTAATGCAGGTACAATAGATTCACATAGTACGGGAATTTGGAACCATTATTTCGTATATCCAATCTCGTATATGATCCAATTTGTTGCTCATCATATACCTGGAGCTAGCTTCGGGATTGCTATCATTGTCATTACGCTCGTTGTTCGTTCAGCGATGATTCCATTAGCTGTTTCGCAATATCGTAGTCAAATGAAAATGAAAAAAATGCAACCTGAACTGCAGAAGCTAAAGAAAAAATACGGTGATGTAAGCAAAGATCTTGAAAAACAAAAGCAGTATCAAAAAGAAATGTCAGAACTAATGAGATCAGGCGGTTGGAATCCACTTGCTGGTTGCTGGCCAATTTTTATACAAATGCCGATTTTCTCTGCTTTGTATTATGCAATTAGCCGAACAGAAGAGATTCGCACATCTTCATTTTTATGGGTGAACTTAGGACATGCAGATCCATATCATATATTACCGATTATTGCAGCGTTAACGACATTTATTCAAATGAAGGTATTTCAATCAAATATGGCGTCTGGAGAGCAAAGTCAAATGCTGAAAGTGCAGCAAATTATGATGCCAGCAATGATTTTGTTTATGGGATTTGCAGCACCATCAGGACTTGTGTTGTACTGGATTACAGGTAACCTATTTACAATGACGCAAACAATTGTATTAAGAAAAATAATGGAACGTGAAGAAGTACAATTACAAAATGCATAGAGAAACACCGCTCATTACGAGCGGTGTTTTTTTATTTGAAACGTTAAGGGAATTTTAAGAAACCGACTTTACTATAGGCATTGTATACGAAAGTGTACATGCTTTAGAAATATGAAGGAGGAAATTTCCTATGAAGAAGAAAACAGTTGGGTATTTAGCAATTGCAGGTGCTTTATCATTTGGAATTATAGGAGGAGTAGGTGTACCAGCATTTGCGGCAACGAATACTCCAGCAGCAGATCAGCCTACAAAAACGACGAAGAAAGATTTAGATGACGCTACAAAACAAAAAGTAAAAACAATTATGGACGATACAAAGAAACAGTTAGAAGAACTAGGTGTAAAGCTTCCAGAGAAAGAAAAACGTAAAGATATGTTTGCAGGGTTAGATGATCAGGCGAAAGAAAAAGCGAAGTCAATTTTAGAACAAGAGAAATCCGGGAAATTAACACGTGAACAAGCGCAAGAGGAATTAACGAAACTAGGTGTGAAATTCCCGGAGAAGGGGAAGCGTGGTGACAAGTTCGCTGGGTTAGATGATCAGGCGAAAGAAAAAGCGAAGTCAATTTTAGAACAAGAGAAATCCGGAAAATTAACACGTGAACAAGCGCAAGAAGAATTAACGAAACTAGGTGTGAAATTCCCGGAGAAAGGTAAGCATAAAGACATGTTTGCAGGATTAGATGAGGCTACAAAGGAAAAGGTTAAGTTGATTCTAGAGCAAAAGAAATCTGGGAAATTAACGCATGAGCAAGCAAAAGAGGAATTAACAAAACTAGACGTGAAACTTCCAGAGAAAGAGAAGCATGAAGATATATTTGCGGGATTAGATGATCAGACGAAAGAAAAAGTGAAATCGATTTTAGACAATGAAAAGAAACAATTAGAGGCATTGAATGTGGACCTTCCGCATCATAAGTTTTTTATGAAAAAAGATGAGAAATAATTGAGTTATGTATCTTTCGTAAGGGCAACCGAAAGATACATGTGTGAGGGGGCTGTCTTTGAAACAGCCTCCTTTTATTATTGTCGTTTTTGGTTAATGAATTGGTGTATTTCGGAAATCGTTTATATGATTTTTTTACAACTATATTGCTCCGAAAATATAAGGGAATTAGAGAAGTGTTGTATCTTCTGTTATAATATAAGAAGAGAAATATTTCTTATGTTATATAAAAAAATATATTGATTTTTTCTAACAATTCAATATAATGAACAATAACTACAAAATTCGACATCAAGAAGTGATGATGAGGACATGATCAATTTTTTACGATTCTCAGAGAGGGAGGCCTTTGGCTGTGAGCTTCCTAATACGGAAAAATGGATTACCACCTCTGAACTGCAGCAGTGAACGGATACCTAGTAATTGCTTGCCGGCAAAAACCGTTATTTAGACTTGAGAAATTGGTGAAGTGTGTCACTTTACGAATTGAAACAAGGGTGGAACCACGAATACGACACTCGTCCCTTTTTTAGGGAGGAGTGTTTTTTTATTTCATTTTTGCATCACACTAGAATTGGAAGGAGGATACGCAGCATGCATCATGATGAGAAAAACAAAATTGGTTTAACAGTAGCACTTTCTATCGTAGTAGGAACGATTATTGGATCTGGTGTGTTTATGAAGCCAGGGAGCGTATTAGATTACTCAGGAAGTTCTAATATGGCTATTCTTGCTTGGGTAATTGGTGGTCTGTTGACGCTAGCAAGTGGTTTAACAGTAGCTGAAATTGGAGCGCAAATCCCGAAAAATGGTGGGTTGTATACGTATTTAGAGGAGATTTACGGAAGTTTTTGGGGGTATTTATCAGGCTGGATGCAGACGATTGTTTATGGACCAGCTATTATCGGAACGTTAGGTTTGTATTTTAGTTCTTTAATGATTAATTTTTTCTATTTAGATAAAGTATGGAATTTACCAATCGCAATTGGAACAGTTGTGTTCCTTGGCGTTGTAAATAGTATGGGAACAAAATATGGAGGTATCGTCCAAACCGTTACAACAATCGGTAAAATGATTCCGATCGTATTAATTGTTGTGTTAGGTTTTTGGAAAGGGAATAGCGATATCTTTAATGTAGTTGTGCCGATATCAGAAAATCAAAGTATCGGGATGGCAATTTTAGCAACGTTATTTGCTTATGATGGCTGGATTTTACTAGCTTCTATTGGCGGAGAGATGAAGAATCCGACAAAATTATTACCGAAAGCGATGACTGTTGGGATTTTAATTGTAACGGCTGCTTACGTATTAATTAACTTAGCGTTATTAAATGTATTACCAGCAACGAAGATTGTAGACCTTGGAGAAAATGCAACAGCGACAGCTGCGGGCATGTTACTTGGAGAATATGGCGGGAAAATTATTAGTATCGGTATTATCATTTCTATTTTCGGTTGTTTAAATGGAAAGATTTTAACGTTCCCACGTATCCCGATGTCGATGGCAGAGCGTGGACAACTTCCATTTTCTAAGTTCATCGCAAAGGAAAGCCCAAGATTTAAAACACCAGCAAATGCGATTACTGTTGAAATCATCTTAGGAATTATTTTAATGCTTATTAGTGATCCAAATAAGCTATCTGAGATTTCCGTATTCATTATTTATATTTTCTATGTAATGACGTTTATTGGTGTCTTCATTTTAAGAAAACGTAATAAGAATAAAGAGCGTGCGTATAGTGTACCGTTATTCCCAATCGTACCAATTGTCGCGATTTTAGGTTCGTTTTTTGTAATTGGTAGTGCAATTATCAATGATCCGGTAAGTTGCTTCTTATCAATTGGAATTGTGTTTACTGGACTGCCGGTGTATTGGTACTTAAATAAGAAAAATAAAACTGAAGTGTCATGATTGAAAGGTAGGCGTATAATACGTCTACCTTTTTTATTGTAAAAAAATTGTACTTGCTTCCACTTTCTATTTTGGTTACTATAGTCGTAGTAACCAAAATAGAAAGTGTGGGGAAAGACTTGAATTTTCGTGTGTACATTTTAGCTATTGCGGCTTTCGTAGTCGGAACGGTTGAGCTAATTATAGGAGGAACGCTTGATTTAGTTGCCAATGATTTAGGTGTATCAATTAGTGCAGCTGGTCAGCTTATCACAATATTTTCGGTAGTATTTGCTTTGTCAGGTCCAGTTTTATTAGCATTAACAGGGAAAATAGAAAGAAAAACATTATATATTGGGGCATTATCAATTTTCTTAATCGGAAATATCATTTCAGCATTTAGTGTGAATTACGGAATGTTAATGTTCTCAAGGGTTATTTGTGCAGCGAGTGGTTCATTAATTATTGCACTATCTGTAACACTTGCATCTAGTGTAGTAGAACCGCATTTTCGTGCGCGTGCAATTGGAATCATTTTTATGGGGATTAGTGGATCGCTCGTACTTGGAGTACCACTTGGTCTTGTACTTGGCAATGCATATGGATGGCGTGCACCATTTGTATTAATTTCGGTACTAACGGTTATGGCGATCGCTTGTATTTCATTGTTCTTAACGAAAGTACCAGCGACATCGGTATTATCAATAAGAGAACAAATTGCTACGTTAAAAGATAAAAAAATCGTCAGTGCGCAGTTAACGTCATTCTTATTTTTAACAGGTCATTTAACACTATATGCATATTTAACGCCTTTCTTAAAAGATGTTATGCATGTTGAAGCGAATTGGATTAGTGTATTTTACTTCATTTTCGGAATTGCAGCGGTACTTGGAGGCGGCCTTGGGGGCTTTCTTGCTGATAAATGGGGATCGAAGAAAAGTATTATTTCCATCATTATCGTATTTGCGTGTGTAATCTTTATGTTGCCAATGATGACATTCTCATTCCCGCTCTTCATCATTATGATGGGACTTTGGAGCATGCTGAGCTGGGCTATTTCACCAGCACAGCAAAACTATTTAATTGAAATTGCACCGGAATCAGCTGGTATTCAGCAAAGTTTGAATAACTCTGCCCTTCACTTAGGAATTGCGCTCGGTTCAACAGTAGGCGGAGTTGTTATTGAAAAATCATCTGTTATATATAATGCTTGGGTAGGAGGCGGCTTTATTATATTAGCGCTGCTTTGTGCGATTTTCTCGATTACGAGAGGACGCTCTACTCAGTTTGCGAAAGAAGAATCTATCGTTTGATAGGTTCTTTTTGTTTTGTAAAAAATTGCAGGGGTTAGGAGAGAAATGGAGAAAGAGGTATATAGCGAGGTGATAGTATATGGATTATTCAATTATTGGTTTTATATTTACGGTTATACCATTCTTCCTTGTAATTTTTCTCTTTAGATGGATTCGTTTCATCTATCAAAATTCAGAGAAACAAGTGGAACAAAATGAGAAAATTATTGAGCTGTTGATGGAGATAAAGGAACAAAATAAAAAGGAGTCTAGGTGAAAACCTAGACTCCTTTTTTGGTTTTCAATTAATACCTCAACTTCATTAACAAACTCTTAATTTCTTCATCCTCCATAAAGAGGTCATGGTGTTTCTGGGTGATTTTCGCAAGTGCAACGTCGTGATAGAAGAATTCTGTAAAGAACTTCACGAAAGGTTGTGACATTGTTTTCATCGCTTGCCATGATTCTTGCTCTACACCAGCGAATAAAATTTCGCGGTCGTCAACGATAAGTAGTAAGTAACGCTCTAATGCGTTAGGTTCTTCAGCTGGAATTAGAAAATGCATATTTTCTAACTCTGTTTCTACGTTTCCGACTATGAGAGATTCAATCATGGCACCTTGCTTTGCTTTTTGTTCTAGTAATGGAAGATATTCTAAAAGCGTATCATTCCAAGCTGAAATACGAATTGATTCTGTTGCACTTTCTATGAGTTCTTTACTTTGAACTCGAATAGAAGATTGCATCTTTAAGCTCCATACACGGTCATCTGTAAATGATTTTTTCGATATATTCGTTTCCAATTCTTGAATGTTTGATTGGAATTCTGTCGTTAATTTTTCAATTGCTAGCTTGAGTGGCAATGCTGTATACAACTTTTTCTTTTCTGAAACAGAATCCATTACCATGCCTTTATCGATCAGGCGTGCTAGCACTTCATATATTTTTGCTTTTGGAACACCAGAGTGCTTCACAATTGTCGTAGCATCTAACGGTTCATTGCTTGATACGACAATTTCATAAGCTTGGCTTTCATATTGTGAGAAACCGAATTTTTGTAACATAGTTCCCTCCGAACGAATGAGATTATATAGCTTAAGAATAATGAACTATTTGTTTTTGCACAAGTGGTAGTAGGTGTTCTGGTCAAATTGAGATGAGAATTAATTTCAATTTTTTATATCTATCCATTATACTTAATATAATGATTAATATGATTACATTACAACGAGAAGGGGATGCATGGGGGAAGATGTTGAGAAGTTTACGGTTAAAAATTGCAGTAGTATTTTCGGTACTGATTTCTATGATGTTTGTCATACTAGGTACAACAATGTATCAATTACAGAAAGAGAAGGAAGTGCGCTCCTTAGACCAGTATTCTCAAAATACGATGGATCTTGTGACAGAGCAACTTACGGGATTTGTTCAAAGAATTGATGAAGATATGGGATATTATGCGAACAGTGAAATGGTTCGCAATATGATTCAAGACGGGGTAACTCCGGAAGAGGAAGCATTTTTAACGAAAGAGTTTTTGGAATATAAAAAGAATCATCCTGGTATTTTAGATTTATATATAGGTACGAAAGATAAAAAGACATTGAGTGCTAGTATTGCTGACGGTGGGCAAGTGCCAGAAGGATACGATCCAACGACAAGACCATGGTATAAAGATTCAGAGGCTGATGTGAAAAAAGTTCATTGGGGCCAACCCTTATACGAAATTACAACAGGTAAGCTAAGTGTAGGAGTTTCTAAAGCAATTACGGCGCAAGATGGATCTGTATTAGGTGTTGTTGCGATGGATGTATCACTTGGGACGATTCAGAAGTTGCTTCATAATATTCAATACAGTAACAACGGCGAAATGTTTATTGTAAATGATAAAAATATGGCTCTTGTGTATCCGGAAAAAGTGGGGAAAGATATTTCTAAAGAACCGCTTATGAAGAGTTTAAATAAAGATGTAACAAAATTTGCTGAAACGACAGTAAAGGGTGAAGATGTAGTCGTTTATAGCCAATCATTTGATGCGATGAAATGGAAAATCGGTATTTTTTATCCGAAGCAAACAATTGATGAGTTATTAAACAGTACGAGAAATACAGTCATTATAATGGCATGTATTAGCTTATTAGTTGGAATCATAGCTTCATATTTATTCTCAAGAAGATTAGCAAGACCACTGCAACTATTAACGGATCACGTTCAAAAAGTAGCGGAAGGTGATTTAACGCTGCAAATGAAAGTGACGAGTAAAGATGAGGTTGGGGAGCTAACGAACCATTTTAATCGTATGGTTGAGCAAATGAATGAAATGGTAAGTAAAATTAAAAACAGCGTATCGACGGTACAACAATCAACGAATAATCTACATTATTTAACGAATGAAACTGTAGCGGCTAGTAGAGAAGTTTCTGGTGCAATGGATGATGTAAGCGGGGGAGCATCTACTCTTGCGAATAGTGTAGATGAAGTTTCAGCACAACTTGAGAACATGGCGCAGTCAGTGGAGCAAATGAATAGCTCCGTTGGTGAAATAAAAGGAGTGGCTAGCAAAGCAGAATCGGCATCTAAACAAGGATTACACACGATGAAGAATTTAGTTCGTACAAGGGGAGAATCTTCTTCAATTGTTGTTCATACAGAAGAAGCATCTGGCAGGTTAGAGCAAAGAGTCGGATCGATTCAAAATGTTGTAGAACTTATAAAAGGTATTTCTGATCAAACGAATTTGTTAGCTTTAAATGCGTCAATTGAAGCAGCGCGTGCGGGTGAGCAAGGTAAGGGCTTTGCGGTTGTTGCTGAAGAAGTTCGAAAATTAGCGGAGCAATCAAAAGTGGCAACAGGAGAAATTGCAACGATGATCGGGGATGTACAATTAGAAGTAAAACGAGTTGTAGAAGTTGTAAGTAAGTTGAAAGATATTGCAGATACACAAAATAAAGTGACGACAGAGGCGGAAACGGAATTCCGCACAATTATGTCAGTAGTAAATACGATTAGTACTTCAGTTGAGAACATTGTTGAAGAAGTACATAATATAGGTCACGAGCAAGGAGAAATTACAGAGGTAATGCAAACAATTGCTGGTACGAGTCAAGAAAGTGCAGCTGTTTCTGAAGAGGTAAATGCAGCGACTGAGTCACAGGTTAACCATCTAGAAAAGGTAGCTCATACGATGGAAAGTTTGACAGAGCATATGCGCGATTTAGAAAGACTGGTTGAGCAATTTAAAGTAGAGGAATAACTTATTATTAAAATGATAAAGATTTTGGTAAAATAGACAATGGATATATAAGAAGCGAATATAGGAGGCAAGTTACTATGGCAATTGTTGACGTATCGATTATTCCAGTAGGAACAGGTAATCCAAGTGTTAGTGAATATGTAGCAGAAGTACAAAAGGTGCTAGAGAAAAATGCAGATCGCGTGAAGTATCAATTAACACCGATGAATACAATTATTGAAGGAGATCTTCCTGTCATTCTAGAAGTTATTCAACAAATGCATGAAGTGCCATATACGAAAGGCGCACAGCGTGTTGCGACAACAATTCGTATCGATGATCGCCGTGATAAAGTAAGCACAATGGAGAAGAAATTAAACTCTGTTCGATCAAAATTATAAGAAAAAGCAGCGATATTCGCTGCTTTTTTCATATAGGAGGTAAATAAAGATGAGTGAAAAGTTTAACGAGCAATTTGATGGGTTGTTAGAGAAATATATGGAATTATTACTTGGAGAGAGCAATGAAGAGAGGAAAGAACAGGTGCAGAAGTGGGCGCTTTATTCTTACATTGCGAAGACGATGCCAGCTTTAGTGAAACATTGGAATGAGACGTATCCTGATGCAAAAGAAGAGATGGTACAGCTAATTACGAATATTAAAAAGTTGAATGAAGAGAAGCGAAATGAGCAGTGAGAAAACCTAGAGGTGAATGTTACCTCAAGTTTTTTTTATTAATATCCTTGTATAATTTACATGGAATATAAAGGGTTTTATAGGCATGTCGAATATTTTCGGCATGCCTATTTTGGTCCTAGTAAACCCGTTTTTTCTAAATGTCGAAAAATATTTCCTTCATATTTACAAGCGAGAATATAGGTTTTTAAATGTTTTTATAGTATTTTATAAATTATCTAAATAATTATTTGTATCAAATAATTTTAAAGAATGATATAATTTTGAAGAGGGGTAAAAAACAGATAAAGTACAGTCATAGGGGTGAATTACATGGAACAATTAATGCGAAATTCGTTTCTTTTCTTATCTAAAAATAAAGCGCTAACAAAACTGGCTAAAAAGTACGGTTTGCGCTTTGGTGCAGGTCGCTTCGTCGCAGGGGAGACGATTGAATTAGCGACAGCTGCTATTCAACAATTAAATAAGCAAGGTCTTTGTGTAACAATCGATTATTTAGGGGAATTCGTTGATAATGAAGCAGAAGCAAATGAAATGGCTAACCAATCGATTGAAGCGATCCGTGCAATTGGAAGAGAAGGTCTTGATTCGCAGCTTTCTTTAAAAATGACTTCTATGGGATTAGATATCTCTGATGAAATCGTAATGAACAATATGCGCCGTATTTTAGAAGCTGCAAAAGAAAATGGTGTGTTTGTTACCATTGATATGGAAGACTATACACGCTGCGGGAAAACAATTGATATCTTTAAACAATTAAAATCTGAATACGATAATATTGGTACTGTTATTCAAGCTTACCTATACCGTACAGAAAAAGATATTGAGGACTTAAACGCTTATAACCCTAATTTACGTCTTGTAAAAGGGGCTTATAAAGAACCTGAAGAAGTGGCGTTCCCAGAAAAGAAAGATGTAGATGACAATTACAAAAAAATTATTAAAATGCACTTATTAAATGGAAATTATACTGCAATTGCTTCACATGACGAAGCGATTATTGAATATACAAAAAAACTTGCCGAAGAACATAACATTTCAAGGGATCAATTTGAATTCCAAATGTTATTTGGTATTCGTACAGAGCGTCAACTTGAGCTAGTAAAAGAAGGCTATAAAATGCGTGTGTACGTGCCTTATGGAAACGACTGGTATGGCTATTTCATGCGTCGTCTAGCAGAGCGTCCAGCAAACGTTGCGTTCGTATTAAAAGGTATGATCAAAAAATAACCAAGGAGACTATACTCCTTGGTTATTTTAATTGCTGAAACGCGTAATGTGCCATTTTCTTCGTATCAGGATATAGTTGCGTGCGAGTAGAAGATAATACGACGTTAATGACGCGTTTCCCATCTTTTTCATCCACGGTTACGACCGTATATTTTCCGAGTGCCGATAGACCGCTTTTACTTCCAATCGCATATGGATCGTCATAGAGTTCTTCTCGTCCATAGTTTGCGATGTTTGGAGAGCGTTCTGAAGTATGTAGAGTTGTACGTGTTGAATTCATATATTCTAAAACAACTGGGTACTTTAATGCTTCTTTCGTAATAATAGCAATATCATATGGTGATACTTTATTTCCAAGTGCATCAGCACCACTTGCGTTTTTGAAAGTCGCATGTTTTGTACCAAGTTCCTTCGCTCTTTCATTCATCATTTTCACAAATTCATTTTTTGATCCTGCGATATGTTCTGCAATTGACTCAGCTATCGGATCTGCACTAATGATAAGCATAAGTTTTAATGCCTCATCACGCTTTAATTTCTCACCAGCACGTAGTTTAATCTTCTTACTTTGACTTTCTGTTTTAATCGCATTTTCTGTAATTGTAATTTCTTCATCTTCTTTTACATTCTCTAGTAAGAGAAGCGTTGTCATCATTTTGGCTATACTAGCCGGATAAGAGCGTTCGTCTTCGCGTTTCCCATACAAAATTTCACCTGTGTCTGCATCGATTGTAATTCCGTATTGCCCAGTAATACTAGGTTGATCAGCTCTTACAGCTTGTTGTCTGTGTGCATAAGAGAAGAAAATCATTCCTGTAAATAGTGTAGCAATCATTACAATCATAACTATTGTTCGCTTCATTATAATTCCCTCATTTGTTACAAATAAATTGGGCAGAAAAAGCAGCCATTACCCATTATGCCACGTTCTCTGCCCAAAAATATAGCGTTATTTTTCGCCCATATTATGTTTCTTATATTGTTGATTATTACCTTGACGGCCTTTTTCTACACCGTGATTATGCGGACCTGCATTTCCAGTTACGCTTGCTGCGCTAATTCCAGCCTTTGAAGGGTTCTTCTTAAGTTTTGCCATATATATTCCTCCAATTTCGTCAGATTATAAAAAGGAAAAGTGCATTTGAATGAAGAAAATACACATGTATAGCATAGCCAAATGAAAGAAAAGTATTTATTTCAGAAAATTTTATAAATAAATATATTGCGAAAATTCAAACGTTATCATATATTTATTAGTAGAGGCTCACTCATTGATTGCGACTTATGTCGAAAAATTGAATGAGCATTCATTCAAGAATAGGGGGAGAATTGGATGTTCCAAATTAAAAAGGCTGCTGTTCTAGGGTCAGGCGTAATGGGTTCAGGAATTGCGGCACACTTAGCTAATATTGGTATTCCGACATTATTGCTTGATATTGTACCACCTGCGCTTACGAAAGAAGAGGAAGCGAAGGGACTTACATTAGAACATAAAAGTGTGAGAAATCGTTTTAGTAATACGGCTGTGCAGAAACTAGTAAAGCAAAAACCAGCTCCTCTGACAGTGAAAGGGAATTTAACACTGATTGAAGCAGGTAACTTAGAAGATGATCTTGAGCGTCTTGCTGATGTAGATTGGATTATTGAAGTAGTAGTTGAAAACTTAGATATTAAAAAGAAACTATTTGAAAAAGTAGATGCTGTTCGTAAACCGGGTTCTATCGTAAGCTCGAATACGTCAGGCATTTCAGTTGAAAAAATGGCAGAAGGTCGTTCAGACGACTTCCAGAAACACTTCTTAGGCACACACTTTTTTAACCCACCACGATATTTAAAACTTCTAGAGGTAATACCGACGAAAGAAACAGATCCACAAGTATTAAGTTTCATGAAACTATTTGGCGAAGACGTTCTTGGAAAAGGCGTTGTTATCGCAAAAGATACACCAAACTTTATTGGAAACCGCATCGGTACGTACGGTTTACTTGTAACTCTTCAAGAGATGATAAAACGCGGCTACAGCATTGGGGAAGTTGATTCTGTAACAGGTCCATTAATTGGTCGTCCGAAGAGTGCAACGTTCCGTACATTAGATGTTGTCGGTTTAGATACATTCGTACATGTTGCAAATAACGTATATGAAAACGTACAAGAAGAAGAGCGTGATGTATTTAAAGTACCTGCTTTTATGCATGACATGCTTGATAAAAAATGGCTTGGAAGTAAAACAGGTCAAGGTTTCTTCTTAAAGCAAGGAAAAGAAATTCTAGAATTAAATCCAGAAACGATGGAGTACGAAGCTCGTAAAAAATTAAAAGCTGCATCGATCGAGTTAAGCAAACAAGAAAAAGGTTTATCGAATAAATTGAAAGCGCTTGTATACGCGAAAGACCGCGCAGGAGAGTTGTTATGGAACATCATTACACCAACTCTTTTATACTCTGCAAAACTTCATAAAGAAATCGCTGACGATATCGTTGCAATTGACCAAGCGATGAAGTGGGGCTTCGGCTGGGAGCAAGGACCGTTTGAAGTTTGGGATGCAATTGGTGTTGAAAAGTCCGTTCAAAAGATGGAAGAAAACGGCGCAGTTGTTCCGACTTGGGTGAAAGAAATGTTAGAGAAAGGTTTCACTACTTTCTACAAACATGATAACGGCGATAGCTACTATTACGATAATGGCGAATATAAGCTAATTGAGCGTAATAAAAAGGCAATTTCTCTTAAACAATTAAAAGCGAAAAATGGCGTATTAAAGAAAAATAGCGGAGCGAGCTTAATCGATTTAGGCGACGGTATCCTTTGCTTAGAATTCCATTCGAAGAGCAATGCAATCGGTATGGATATTACGCAAATGATTAACTACGCTGTTGATGAAGTAGAAAAGAATTATAAAGGTCTTGTTATCGGTAACCAATCGAAGAACTTCTGCGTTGGTGCGAACCTAGCAATGATTTTAATGGAAGCACAAGATGATAACTACTTTGAAATTGAGTGGGTTGTGAAAAACTTCCAAGATGCAATGACGAAAATTAAGTACTCTTCTAAGCCAGTTGTAGCAGCACCATATGGTATGACACTTGGCGGAGGTACAGAAGTATGTTTACCAGCAGCGAGCATTCAAGCTTCTAGTGAAACGTATATGGGCTTAGTAGAAGTTGGTGTTGGCTTAATCCCTGGCGGAGGCGGTAATAAAGAGCTATACATTAAACACTTAAATAAAATGCCAAACGGTGTGGAGTTTGATCTGCAAAAAGTTGCGAATAAAGTATTCGAATCTGTAGCGATGGCGAAAGTTTCTACATCAGCACAAGAAGCTGTATCGAACAACTTCTTAGGCGATAAAGACGGTATTAGTGTGAATGGTGATCACTTACTATATGATGCGAAGCAGAAAGCACTTTCTTTATATGAAGCGGGTTATAAAGCGCCGATTCGCAAAAAGATACCAGTTGTTGGTGAAACAGGCTATGCAACGCTTGTACTTGGTGCAGAAGCAATGCATTTATCAGGTTACATTTCTGAACATGATCTTCACATTGCGAAGAAACTTGCATATGTCATTGCAGGCGGAAAAGTGCCGTACGGAACAGAAGTTGATGAGCAGTATTTATTAGATGTAGAACGTGAAGCATTTATTAGCTTAGTAAGTGAGATGAAATCACAAGCAAGAATGCAGCACATGCTTGTAAAAGGAAAGCCATTACGTAACTAATAACGAGGGGAGATATCGTTCATGAGAGAAGCTGTCATTGTTGCGGGAGCAAGAACACCAATTGGAAAAGCAAAGAGGGGTTCATTAAAAACAGTTCGTCCTGACGATCTAGGGGCGTTAGTAGTAAAGGAAACGTTAAAGCGTGCGAATTATGAAGGACCAATCGATGATTTAATCTTCGGTTGTGCGATGCCAGAAGCAGAGCAAGGTTTAAATATGGCTCGTAATATCGGCGGATTAGCAGGACTTTCTTACGATGTTCCAGCTATTACAATTAACCGTTACTGTTCTTCAGGTTTACAAAGTATCGCTTACGGAGCAGAGCGCATTATGCTTGGTCACTCTGAAGCTGTATTATCAGGCGGAGCGGAGTCAATGAGTTTAGTTCCGATGATGGGGCATGTTGTTCGTCCGAATAGTCGCCTTGTAGAAGCGGCTCCAGAATATTATATGGGTATGGGACATACAGCAGAGCAAGTTGCTGTGAAATATGGAATTTCTCGTGAAGAGCAAGATGCATTTGCAGTAAGAAGTCATCAACGCGCTGCAAAAGCATTAGCTGCAGGGAACTTTGCTGATGAAACAGTGTCTGTAGATGTAACGTTACGTACTGTTGGATCAAATAACAAACTGCAGGAAGAAACAATCATTTTCGCACAAGACGAAGGTGTAAGAGCAGAAACGACGCTAGACATTTTAGGTAAATTACGTCCAGCATTTAACGTTCGCGGTTCTGTAACAGCTGGTAACTCTTCACAAATGAGTGACGGTGCAGCATCTGTACTATTAATGGATCGTGAAAAAGCAGTGAGTGATGGCATGAAACCACTTGCGAAATTCCGTTCATTTGCAGTAGCTGGCGTACCACCAGAAGTAATGGGAATCGGCCCAATCGCTGCAATTCCGAAAGCGTTAAAATTAGCTGGTTTAGAGCTATCTGATATTGGCCTATTCGAACTAAATGAAGCATTCGCTTCACAATCAATTCAAGTTATTCGTGAACTTGGATTAGATGAAGAAAAAGTAAACGTAAACGGCGGTGCAATCGCACTTGGACATCCACTTGGTTGTACAGGAGCAAAACTAACACTATCTCTTATTCACGAAATGAAACGCCGCAACGAACAATTCGGTATCGTAACAATGTGTATCGGCGGCGGAATGGGAGCAGCGGGAGTGTTTGAATTACTATAAAAAAAGTGGAAGCGGCTTGCTCAGAATGTGAGGGGGATGGAGCTTCAGACGTAGAGGCGCTCTTTGCCTCGCAGGAAGAAGCGAAGCCACCGAACATTCTAGCCGCTGGAACTGGATTAAAAAAAGTGCAGGTGGCTCGCTCAGAACGAGACACCACCAATGCAAAGAATGGAAGCAACAAAGGTTTATACAAACAAAAGGGAGAGCCAGCTTCTTTCAAAAAGAGAGAAGCTGCTCATGAAAATATGAAGGAGGAAATTTTCATGGAAAAAACAGTAGGAAGTGCGGTTAAAGGCGGTAGTTTTTTAGTTGATGAGATTACGATTGATCAAGTGTTTACGCCAGAAGATTTTTCATCTGAGCATAAAATGATTGCGAAAACGACAGAGGACTTTATCGTAAATGAAGTTCTTCCAGAGCTTGAATATTTAGAGCAACATGAATTTGATCGTTCAGTTCGTCTTTTAAAAGAGGCTGGTGAACTTGGTTTATTAGGCGCTGACGTACCAGAAGAGTACGGCGGAATTGGCCTTGATAAAGTAAGCTCAGCGTTAATCGCAGAGAAATTCTCTCGCGCTGGTGGCTTTGCAATTACTCACGGTGCGCACGTAGGTATCGGATCGTTACCAATCGTATTATTCGGTAACGAAGAGCAAAAGAAAAAGTATTTACCATTACTTGCAACTGGTGAAAAATTAGCTGCATACGCATTAACAGAGCCAGGTTCAGGATCTGATGCATTAGGTGCAAAAACAACTGCACGTTTAAATGCAGAAGGTACACATTACGTATTAAACGGTGAAAAACAATGGATTACAAACTCTGCATTCGCTGACGTATTTATCGTGTACGCAAAAATTGATGGAGAGCACTTCTCAGCATTTATCGTAGAGAAAGAATACGCTGGTGTATCTACAAGCCCAGAAGAGAAGAAGATGGGTATTAAATGTTCTTCAACTCGTACGTTAATTTTAGAAGATGCATTAGTGCCGAAAGAAAACTTACTTGGTGAAATCGGTAAAGGTCATATTATCGCATTCAACATTTTAAATATCGGCCGTTACAAATTAGGTGTTGGTACAGTTGGATCTGCGAAACGTGCAGTAGAAATTTCAGCACAATATGCAAATCAACGTCAACAGTTCAAACAACCGATCGCTCGCTTCCCATTAATTCAAGAGAAGCTTGCGAATATGGCAGCAAAAACATATGCAGCTGAAAGCTCTGTATACCGTACAGTAGGTTTATTCGAAAGCCGCATGAGC
This sequence comes from Bacillus luti, assembly GCF_009739945.1. Lineage (NCBI taxonomy): Bacteria > Bacillati > Bacillota > Bacilli > Caryophanales > Bacillaceae > Bacillus > Bacillus luti. Next base: position 396,720 of record NZ_CP040336.1, read on the forward strand.
ACATTATCTGAAGAAGAAGTAAAAGATGGTAAAGCAGTAGCAGCTTCTATCGCTGAATATGCAATCGAGTGCTCTTTAAATAAAGTATTCGGTTCTGAAGTACTAGATTATACAGTAGATGAAGGTGTTCAAATTCACGGTGGTTACGGATTTATGGCAGAGTATGAGATTGAAAGAATGTACCGCGATTCTCGTATTAACCGTATTTTCGAAGGAACGAACGAAATTAACCGCCTAATCGTACCAGGTACGTTCTTACGTAAAGCAATGAAAGGTGAATTACCACTTCTTCAAAAAGCACAAAAATTACAAGAAGAGTTAATGATGATGATGCCAGAAGAAGTAGGCGATGAGCCATTAGCACTTCAAAAATATTTAGTAACTAACGCGAAGAAAATCGGCTTAATGGTAGCTGGATTAGCTGCTCAAAAATACGGTAAAGCATTAGATAAAGAGCAAGAAATTCTTGTGAATATCGCTGACATCGTAAGTAACCTATACGCAATGGAGTCAGCTGTTCTTCGTACAGAAAAAGCAATTAAAACGACTGGTCTTGAAAAGAATAAACAAAAAGTTTTATACACTGAAGTATTCTGCCAAGAAGCATTCAACGAAATTGAAGCAGATGCGAAAGAAACACTTATCGCAGTTGAAAATGGCGACATGCTGCGCATGATGTTATCATCATTACGTAAATTAACACGCCACACACCACTTAACGTAATTCCGAAGAAACGTGAAATCGCTGCGAAAATTTTAGAAGATGAGCGTTACACAGTTTAATAGATGAAAGAGAACCAGTAGCCTTGTGGCTGCTGGTTTTTTATCTTTATCGATGTTAAAAATAGTTTACATGATGTTGAAAATAAATTACAATTAAAATATAGAAAATAATGTAAAAAAGGAGAGGTTATGAAACAGAGCGGAACGTTACAAAATAATCTCGTTGTACTAAGGGCAGAAAAACGCTGGTCACAAACTGATTTAGCGAACCAAGCTGGGGTAAGTAGACAAACAATAGCTTCAATTGAAGCGAATCGTTACAATCCATCTTTAATTTTAGCTTTTGAAATTGCACGTATTTTAGGTAAGGAGTTTCATGAAGTTTTTCAATATAAGATAGAGGGGGAAACGGAATGAGTATTGTAGTAGGGATAATAATCTCAGTAGCAGGACTAATAGGTGTTTTATATTCAACACGTTTTCAGAAGAATGAGGGGGAAGACGAAAGAGGCGAGCATATTACAGGGAATGCAGCTAAAATTTCGTTATTTGTATTTTTATTTCTATATTTAATCATCTTTTTAATTGGGAATCTATATTCGTTGACAGGCGAACAATATAAATTAGCAAATGCGTTTTTATTAGCAGGGGTACTTTGTTCTTACGCTTTAACTATCGTAGTTTTGAAAAGAAAATATTAAATGGAAAAGGGCTGTATTACATATGTATGTGTAAACAGCTTTTTTTATGGAGGTAAAGAGGATGCAGTTAATAAGAGTAGGAACAGTTCATCAAATCGCGTTTTTCCCGCATCTATTTCCGATTAACTGTTATTTTATTGAAGAAGAAAGAGGATTAACTTTAATAGATGCGGCTTTGCCATTTTGTGCAAAGAAGATTTTAGAATTAGCTCGAAAAATAGGAAAGCCGATTACGAATATCGTTATTACACATGCGCATGATGATCATATAGGAGCGCTCGATGCTATAAAACAAGTGCTGCCGGATGTTCCGGTCTATGTTTCTAAAAGAGATGCTTGTTTACTTGAAGGAGATAAGGCACTGCAAGAGGGAGAACGAAACACACCAATAAAAGTGGGAGTGTCAAAACAGATAAATACAATCCCAGATATTCTTCTTCAAGAGGGAGATAAAATTGGTTCTCTTGTAGCGATTGCAGCTCCAGGTCATACGCCGGGATCAATGGCATTTTTAGATACGAGAAATGATGCACTCATTGTAGGAGACGCATTTCAAACGAGAGGAGGAGTAGCGGTTGCAGGACAAATAAAGTGGCTGTTTCCGTTTCCTGTGTTTGGCACTTGGGATGCAGAAGTCGCGTTAACAAGCGCCAAAAAGTTGCTGAAATATGAGCCGACTATATTGGCGACAGGGCATGGGAAAATGATGAAAGATCCATTCGTGCAAATGCAACGGGCGATTGAAGAAGCAAAGCGGAATTTAAGTAGAAAGAGCCTCTAAATCAGTAGAGGCTCTTTTTGTTAGATGATATTACTTTGTGGGTTTTAAGTATGTGTATATCGCTAATAGGAAACTGAAAAACATAAATATAAAAGGATCTTGGCTTTGGTTAGGGTTATAAGTTTCTTGGGTTTTTGTAAGAAATTCGTGGGTTTTCATGTTCAGTGCTCCTTTGTTATGTAGAGTTTATAAAAGGGTATTTTTAATTAAACTGATACTTACTAATAGAGTTGCACTAATAAATATTAAGAAAAACATAGTGTTGCGATTTTTATAATTGTTAAGTGCTATAAATAGAAAACAAATGAGAAATAATATGTGTAAAGGTATAGAAGTGAATAGTGGTTTTACAGTTAATACATCAATTACAAGTTTTACATATAAGAGTGCATACACAATAAAGAAGATACCTTTAAATTTTTGCATAAGCACACCTTCTTACTATGATTTGTTTGTTAAGTATGTAGGATCATAAGGGGATATTTTAAAGAAATGTATTTTTATGTAATTATAACATTTTTATGTTTTTATAAATAGATGCGATTGGTTTTAGTATGAAGGAAATGTAAGAAAGTTTTTTTTATGAATACGATTGAAAAAGAATCAAATAATAAATGGTGAATGAAAGAAGAAAGGTAGGAGTATTCTATGCAAAATTTAACAGAGCTTGAAGTAGAGAACTTACGTCATTTAATTGGTGGACACGCAACAGTTATTAACAAGTTAGAGCAGTATGCACAGGCTTGTACAGATCCACAGTTGAAACAAATGCTACAAAAGGATGCACAAGATGCAAGAAATACGAAACAACAATTAATGACTTTCTTAGGATAGGAGGAAGCGAAAGATGAATGAAAAAGATATGGTAAATGATTATTTAGCAGGATTAAATGCAAGTTTAACAAGTTATGCAAATTATATTTCTCAGTCTGATAATGAACAATTACATCAAACATTAATTCAAATTCGTAATCAAGATGAGATGCGCCAACGTAATATGTATGAGTACGCGAAGCAAAAGAGTTATTATAAGCCAGCAGCACCTGCGAATCCGATGATTGTGCAGCAATTGAAAAGTCAATTAAGTGCGGAATAATGGAGATGAAAAAAACGAGCGAATATGGATTCGCTCGTTTTATTTTGCATGTCAATAAATATATAATAAATATTTTTCCAGTTGTAACAAATATGACGAAAATGGAATATAACAATTCACAAAAAGGACAAATACTTTGTTCAATATTTCACAAAGTATCCATGGTTTCTATCGTCGTAATCTCTATAATTAAGAGTGTAAAGAAGAAAAGAAATAGATTATATGATCAATTAGGAGAGATTGCTATGAAAAGAAATACAAGAAAAATTGCAATTATCGGTACTGGATTAGTTGGATCAAGTTGTGCGTATTCCATTGTAAATCAAGGGATTTGCGAAGAGCTATTATTAATTGATATAAATCATGAACGTGCAGTTGGGGAAGCGATGGATTTATCACATTGCATTAACTTTACAAATACAAGAACAAAAGTATATGCAGGAAACTATGAAGACTGCAAAGATATGGACATTGTTATTATTACAGCAGGACCAGCACCAAAGCCTGGACAAAGTCGTTTAGATACTTTAGGAGCAAGTGCAAAGATTATGGAAAGCATTGTTGGCGGTGTCATGGAAAGTGGATTTGACGGTATTTTCTTAATCGCATCGAACCCAGTTGATATTATTACATATCAAGTGTGGAAATTATCAGGATTACCTAGAAATCGTGTAATTGGTACAGGTACATCATTAGATTCTTCTCGCTTAAGAACAATTTTATCTGAAATGTTACATGTAGATCCTCGTAGCATTCATGGGTATTCACTAGGAGAGCATGGGGATTCTCAAATGGTTGCTTGGTCACATGTAACTGTTGGAGGAAAGCCAGTTCTGCAAATTTTAGAAGAGAAAAAAGAACGTTTCGGTGAAATAGATTTAGATGAAATTGTTGAGAAGACTGCAAAAGCTGGATGGGAAATTTATAAACGAAAAGGTACTACTTATTACGGAATCGGAAATTCTCTAGCATATATTGCAAGCTCAATCTTTAATGATGATTACCGTGTAATTGCTGTATCAGCTATTTTAGATGGTGAGTACGGTGAATATGACATTTGTACAGGGGTGCCAGCTATTATTACTAGAGATGGTATGAAAGAAGTTGTACAACTAAATTTAACAGAGGATGAAGAATCTCGATTCGCAAAATCAAACGATATTTTACGTGAGTATATGAAAACAATTGGTTACTAACTTATAGGAGAAGGTGAAACAAATGAAGGAATATATAATGTCTCGTGTATTTAAAGCATCTGCTGGAATTGCGCAAGGTATTTTCGTATCCCTCGGAATTGGTTTACTGATCGAAAATATAGGAAGAATTGTTGATATCCCATTACTGATTACAATCGGAGTTGTTGCAAAATCACTTATGGCACCAGCCATTGGAGCCGGGATTGCTTTTATGCTCGGTGCAAACGGTCTTGTTATCTTCTCAGCGATGGTAGCTGGAGCGATTGGTGCCGGATCTATTTCAATTACTGAAGCTGGTTTAATCATTAAAACAGGTGAGCCAATTGGAGCGTTATTAACAGCAACTTTAGCTGTATATATTGGTAAACGTTTAAGCGGAAAAACTGCTTTAGATATGATGCTCGTTCCATTTGCAGCAATATTAGGTTCTGGTTTAGTCGGTATTTGGTTAGCACAAAATATTAGCCCGGTTTTAAATGCAGTTGGAGCATTTATTAAAGATAGTTCAGCTGGTAGCCCATTCATTGCTTCTATCGTCATTGCAGTAGTTTGGGGACTGTTACTTATCTCTCCAGCTTCATCAGCTGCATTAGCGATAGCGCTTAGCTTAGATGGCGTTGCAGGTGGTGCTGCTCTTGCCGGATGTGTTGCTCAGTTTATCGGATTCTCTGTCATCTCAGCAAAAGAAAATAATTTAGGCGGCATATTAGCTCAGGCCCTTTGTACTCCGAAAGTACAGTTGCCAAACATTACTAAAAATCCAATGATTCTCGTCCCAACTGTCGTCGCCAGCGCCATAGTTGGCCCAGTATCCGCATTAATTTTCCAGCTAGAAGCAGGGAAAGAAATTGCAGGTCTTGGATTAAGTTCTCTTATCGCACCAATTAATTTAATTTCCAGCCAAGGATGGGAAGTTGTCCCAGCGATGGTAATCACTTATATCATCATTCCAGTAGCTGTTTCTTATATACTTTACATCGCTCTTAAAAAAGCAGGTCGTATTCATTCTGGTGATATGACTGTACCGCAATCTTAAATTGAAAATCTCCTTAATAATAGATAAAAGCAGACTGAAGAAGCCACAGTCTGCTTTTTTGTTACGTTACATTTTATGATTTTGTTTTACTGGAACTCTTATTGGTTCTTTTGCTAACAATAGCTGAACACCGAAGTAAAGTACGCTTGCCAGCGTCATTCCAGAAAGAGCATCTATAAATGCATGTTGCTTCGTAAATAACGTTGATAAAATGATCAGTGTACCGAAGAAAGTAAGAATATAATATTCAAAAGCATGCTGTTCTCTACGTTTAAAGGCAGCTAGCATAATTACAAATGTAGTAAGGACGTGAATGCTAGGGAAACAGTTGACCGGTTGGTCGATACTATAAATATAGCGAACTAGTTCGGAAAACACGTCTGTTCCAACAACTGTTGGACGCGGTACTGTTGTTTGCCAAAAATAATAAACAGAAAAACAAGCAAGTTTGCCAAGAATGATACTACTTAAAGTCACGTAATATTGCTTTCGATCAGCAAAACAATAATAAATAAGTGCACCGTATAAGTATGGGAACCAAAGTAAATAAGGAATAATAAATGCTTTTACAAATGGAATCCAATCATCTACTACTGTTGTGACGTCTACTGCGTGAACAGTTGATTTATTTAATACATCGTAAAGGGGACTTACGAGTACGAGTAGAAGTATATAACTTAACGGAAGAAAAGATGAAAGTTTAAATTTCTTCATGACAATCTCCTATGTTTTTTAGTAATGTAAGTAAATTCAATTGATTATAATATAGAAACGCGAATGGGGCTATCGATTTTACTTACATTTTCTTGAACTAATCTTACGTTTTTGTCACTTGACTTAAAAGAAGGAGAGGGTGCTAAATGAAGCGTTTATCGTATTTCTTAATTTTTATATTGTTATGCCTAGTCGGTGCTGGGTGTGCCAAAGATAATGAAGGAGAGAAATTAGAATATAACGGGAGAGCACTCGTAATTGGAGTTGTTGGCGAAAAGCCGAAAGATACGTTTAGGAATGTAAAGTTTGAGAAAATAAAGCTAGAGGAACTGGAAAAGAAATCTAAGGAAGTGGACGGTTTTCTAATAATGAAAGATCACTTTCAAGAAGCCTCAACAGAGCAGTATAAAAATGTGTTTTCATCGCTAAAGAAACCAGTGTTTTTTATTGGTTTACAAGATAAATCATATTCAATTTTTATTACAAAAAATATAGAATATGACAGTGCACGAAAAGATGTAAATGCTATGTATACGCAAGGCTTTGCAAATATCGGAAGTGGTGAAGGGCAACAATGGGCAGTTGGTTTATCAAATGGTGGAAATACAGAAGAAAGTATTCATAATATGTATATCGTAGTATTTCAAACAATTGCAGATTATTTAAGTCGATGATGAAGGAGCCTGTCAAAGGGCCCTTTTTTATTTTTAATCAAACGTTTGTTTAAGGTGTATGTTCGGTAAGAAAGAATCAGTACATATCAAAGGAAAAGAAGAAAAATAAGGAATTAATCAAACGTTTGTTTAAGATGTATGTTCGGTAGGGAGGCATCAATGCAGCTGAAAGGAAACGAAGAAAAAATAGGGAGTTAATCAAACGTTTGTTTAAGATGTATGTTCGGTAGGGAAGAATCGAGGCAGTTTAAAGTAAAAGAAGAAAAATAGGAAATTAATCAAACGTTTGTTTAAGATATGTGTTCGGTGCAGCTGGCGAGAAGAATCTAAAAAAATATATAATTTATTTTTTTCTTACAAATGGCGGAAAAATAAGAAAAATTCGCAGGATTATTAAAATTTATCACGAAATAAGTAAAAGTTTAGCGAATAATCGTTTGAAATAATAAAACGTTTTCTATATGATAAAGGTAAAGGTTAGTAAAAAAGTAGGTGAATTTATGACAGTAACATTTTATTCATATCCAAAGTGTGGCACATGTCAAAAGGCAAAGAAATGGTTTGAGGCAAACGATGTAGCATATGAGATGATTCATATTGTTGAAAATCCACCGTCAAAAGAAGATTTACGTAATTTACATGAAAAAAGTGAGTTACCATTAAAAAAATTCTTTAATACAAGTGGAATGCGTTACCGCGAACTTGGTCTGAAAGATAAGTTAAAAGATGCAAGTGAAGACGAAATGTACGAACTTTTAGCATCTGATGGCATGTTGATTAAACGTCCAATCGTAACAGATGGAACGAGTGTAACACTTGGTTTTAACGAAGAGCAGTTTGAAAGTGTGTGGAAAAAGTACCAATAAGGTATTTTTACATAATTAATACATTCACTGGAGGTACAGTCATGAGCATTCCAAATAATTTACGTTACTCTGAAGAACACGAATGGGTAAAAACTGAAGGTAATGAAGTTGTTATCGGTATTACTCACTTTGCACAAGGTGAGTTAGGCGATATCGTATTCGTTGAACTTCCTGAAGTAGGTGCAACAATCCAAGCTGACGAGCCATTCGGAAGCGTAGAATCTGTTAAAACAGTTTCTGAGTTATACGCACCTGTAAGCGGTAAAGTTGTAGCAGTAAACGAAGAATTAAGTGACCAACCAGAACTTGTTAACGAATCTCCATACGAGGGTGCATGGATGGTTAAAGTTGAACTTTCTGATGCAAGCCAAGTTGAGAAGTTATTAACTGCAGAAAAATATGCAGAAATGACAAACCAAGACTAATTATAGTCGACTGAAGGACAGCCTTTGTGCTGTCCTTTTTTATTTTGTGTAAAATAATGAACGTAGAATCATATACTAATTATCGTGTAGGAGAACGCTTTTTATTGTCCAGCTCCACCTCCTAGCCCTTCATGTCTAAGAACCTTCCGCACGAGAAGACAAAAAGCGTCTTCTGTGCGAAAGAACCTTAGCCAACAGGGCTAAACAGTCGGTTCCGCTTTTCGTTATTGTCCAGCTTCAGCGGCTAGATTGTTCGGTGGCTTCGCTTTTTCCTGCAAGGCAAAAAGCGCCTTTACGTCAGAAGCTCCATCCCCCTCACAATCTGAACGAGCCGCTTGCGCTTTTCATTGTCCAGCTTCACCTCCTAGCCCTTCATGTCTAAGAACCTTCCGCACGAGAAGACAAAAAGCGTCTTCTGTGCGAAAGAACCTTAGCCAATAGGGCTAAACAGTCGGTTCCGCTTTTCGTTATGATCCAGCTCCAGCGGCTAGAACATTCGGTCATTTCACTCCTTCACTTGAGGCAAAAAGCGCCTCTAGTTCAGTAGTTCCAATGCCCTCTTGTTCTGAGTAAGCCGCTTGCGCTTTTCTTTTGCAAAAATAAACAGGAAACAACATGAAAATAACGAATATACTATATACTAAGTTAAAGGTTGTATAGTATATGGTGATCGGGTGATGACATATGATTTATGTAGAAAAGGTCATTATTGTAGAAGGTACATCAGATAGAAGAAAGATTGAATCTATTATTCGTGAACCGGTGGAAATTGTTTGTACAAATGGTACAATTGGTTTGTCGAAAATGGATGAGCTCGTTGATCAGTTTTTTGATAAGGAAGTGTATGTGCTAGTGGATGCTGATGATGCTGGAGAAAAGTTAAGGAAACAATTTCGAAAAGAATTTCCGCAAGCAGAGCATATTTATATCGATCGCTCATACCGAGAAGTGGCAACTGCGCCGTCTTCACACTTAGCAAATGTATTATGGGGAGCTGACATTGACGTCTATACAGAATATTTACGGTAAGGAATGATAGAAGTGATTGACTGGACAGGAGCCGAGGCTACAGCCCTAATAGAGAACGAAGAAAAAACAGTGTTATATGTATATACTCCGATGTGTGGAACATGCCAATTAGCAAAAAAGATGTTAACGATTGTTGAGATGACAATTGAGGATCTGAAAATTGGAATGTTAGATTTGAATTTTGCTCCGCATTTAGCGAAAGAGTATGGAATCGAAAGTGTACCGTGTTTACTTGTTTTTGAAAATGGGACACTCATGAAGAAGATATATGCATTTCATTCGGTTGAATATTTATATACGGAATTAAAGTAGGCGGCAAAGTTTTTGCCGCCTCGACATATTTCTTGGGAAATATGTCGAGATGCAGGGTAGGTACAGTATTTGTCGAGCGAAAATAACAGGATTGCTCTTTAGTGAGAGGGAATGGTATGTAATAGAAAGTGATATGAAGGATGTGATTTAGGGTGAAATTATATTCTTTGCTGCAATCATTTGTAAATTACGCTAACGGTCAATACCATTTAGAACCACTTCTAAGACAAGGAGAAAGAATTGTTAATTTCCGTTTTGGAGATGAATGTTGCTCGTTACAAATTTCAAGAGATTATATAGAGCTGTTGCAAGAGGAAAGAGGAACAGAACAAATCGTGTGTGTAGATGAAGAAGGTGTAGAACAACTAGTGAACGGAAATACACGATTACAAATGTTAATGAATGATGGACGTGTACATTATTCTGGGACGTATCGAACGATGCTATTAGTCGAGTCGATGTTTCATATATGTAAACCGATGTCAGTAGGTGCTTAAAATTCTGAAGTTTCATTTTTTATGAAAATTTCTGTTGACATGGTGTGTGGATATTGATACAATTCAATTCATAAAATATAGACAATTTCATAAATTACAAATCAGACGAAAATTTAATCTGATTTCTCTTATCAAGAGAGGTGGAGGGACTGTGCCCTGTGAAGCCCGGCAACCGTCAACTTATGTTGAAATGGTGCCAATTCCTGCAAAGCAAATGCTTTGAGAGATGAGAGAGAGGGATAATGTTGTTATATACGCATATAAACCTTTCTGCTTCTCTAAAGCAGAAAGGTTTTTTTATTGTTTGAATGTGGAGGACATTCAAATAATAAAAGTAATGATAACGGTGGACTACACGCATCAAAAATAAAAAATTGCGGAGTCGATCCAAACAAAATAGGGGTGATACACCATGATTTTATTAGAGAATGTAAAGAAAATATATAAAGCAAAAAGCGGTGATGTCACTGCTGTAGATAATGCCAATTTAAAAATAGATAAAGGTGAAATATTTGGTGTTATCGGATATAGTGGCGCTGGAAAAAGTTCTTTAATTAGATTATTCAATCAGTTGGAGAAACCAACTTCTGGCCAAATTACAATTGCAAATCGTGTCATTTCAGCAATTACAGGAAGCGAACTTCGTAAGGCAAGGCAAGAAATCGGAATGATTTTTCAGCACTTCAACTTACTTTGGTCACGAACTGTACGTGAAAATATTGCATTTCCACTTGAGATTGCAGGCGTCGATAAGGAAAAGAGAAGAAAACGTGTTGATGAGCTAATTCACCTTGTTGGATTAGAAGGAAGAGGAGACGCGTACCCATCTCAGTTAAGTGGTGGACAAAAGCAACGCGTTGGTATTGCGAGAGCATTGGCTAACAATCCACAAGTACTTTTATGTGATGAAGCGACGTCAGCTCTTGATCCAGAAACGACAGATCAAATTTTAGATTTACTATTAGATATTAATAAGCGTCTCGGTTTAACAATTGTACTCATTACACATGAGATGCATGTAATTCGAAAGATTTGTAATCGCGTTGCGGTAATGGAGAGAGGAAAGATTGTAGAAACGGGTCCAGTACTTGACGTATTCCGTAATCCGCAGCAGGACATTACGAAACGATTTGTACAACAGTTAACGGATTCTGAAGATACAAATGAGACGATTGAAAGTTTAATTGAAAAATATCCAGATGGAAAAGTAATCCGCTTGCAGTTTATCGGCGAGGCTGTAGAAAGACCGGTACTTCAAAGATTAATGCAGCGCAGTGATATAGAAGTAAGCATTTTGCAGGGAAATATCGCACAAACGAATAACGGCTCTTACGGTAGTTTAGTCGTTCATTTAAATGGTGAGGAAACAGCGATCCAGCAAGCGATAGAAGGAATTCATCAAGATCAAGTAGAGCTGGAGGTGATTGCACATGGATAAGTTACTCACAAATGTTGATTGGAATCAAATGTTAGAAGCAACTGGTGAAACGTTATATATGACGGCAATCGCAGCTCTTGCTACATTTATTTTAGGACTTATTTTAGGATTGTTACTTTTCATGACAGCGAAAGATAATTTATGGGAAAACAAATCGATTAATACGGTGATTGGAGCGTTCGTAAACATATTCCGTTCTATACCGTTCATCATTTTAATTATTTTATTAATCCCATTCACGAAAATCCTTCTTGGAACAATTCTTGGAGCGAGTGCAGCGTTGCCAGCTTTAATCATCGGAGCGGCACCATTCTATGCACGAATGGTTGAAATTGCACTTCGTGAAATTGATAAAGGTGTAATTGAAGCTTCAAAAGCGATGGGAGCAAAAACAAGCACAATTATTTTAAAAGTATTGATTCCAGAATCATTACCAGCATTAGTATCTGGTATTACGGTAACGACAATTGCTTTAGTAGGCTATACAGCAATGGCAGGAGTTGTTGGTGCTGGTGGCCTTGGAACACTTGCTTATTTAGAAGGATTCCAACGAGGAAATAACGACGTAACAATCGTTGCGACAATTTGTGTATTACTAGTTGTATTTTTCATTCAGTGGATTGGTGATCGTGTAACGACTCGAATAGATAAACGATAATAAAAAACGGGAGGATGTTTCAAATGAAAAAATTATTACTTACAGCACTTATTTCAACTTCTATTTTTGGGTTAGCTGCCTGCGGGGGGAAAGATAAAGACGAAAAGAAACTAGTAGTGGGGGCTTCTAACGTACCGCACGCTGAAATTTTAGAAAAGGCAAAACCGTTACTTGAGAAAAAAGGAATTGAATTAGAAGTGAAAAAATTCCAAGATTACGTGTTGCCAAATAAAGCGTTAGCGGATAAGGAGTTAGACGCTAACTATTTCCAGCACATTCCGTATTTAGAAAAAGAAATTAAAGATAAAAAATATGATTTTGAAGTAGCAGGAAAAATTCATTTAGAACCAATTGGCGTATATTCTCAAAAATATAAAAGCTTAAAAGAGCTTCCAGACGGAGCGACAATTATTATGAGTAACTCAGTTGCTGACCATGGACGTGGTTTAGCAATTTTACAAAAAGAAGGCATTTTAAAAATTAAAGACGGAGTAGATCCAGTTAAAGCAACTCCAAAAGATATTGCGGATAATCCGAAAAACTTAAAATTCAAAACGGATATCGAGCCTGGTTTATTACCACAAGTGTATAACAATAAAGAAGGCGACGCAGTTTTAATTAACTCAAACTATGCAATTGATGCGAAGTTAAATCCGGAAAAAGATGCAATTGCAATTGAAGGAAATGATTCACCGTACGCAAATGTAGTAGCTGTTCGTAAAGGCGATAAAGATAAGAAAGAGATTAAAGCTCTTGTAGAAGTATTACACTCTAAAGAAATCGAAGACTTTATTAACAAAGAATATAAAGGGGCAGTTGTTCCTGTAAAAGAATAATTGCTGCGGAAGGGTTGGTGTACGCCGGCCCTTTTTATAACTACATAACTATAAGGGAGAAGGGGATATCATATGAAAAAGATTCTACTGTCAGTCGTTACAGCGTTGTCTGTATTTACATTAGCTGCTTGCGGGGGGAAAGAGGAGAATAAGCTTGTTGTGGGAGCTTCTAACGTGCCGCACGCTGTTATTTTAGAGAAGGCACAGCCGATATTAGAGAAAAAAGGTATTAAGCTAGAGATTAAAAAGTTTCAAGATTATGTATTACCAAATAAAGCGTTAGCGGATAAAGAAATTGATGCGAACTACTTCCAGCATATTCCTTACTTAGATAAAGAAATTCAAGAAAAGGGATATAAAATTGTAAACGCAGGAAAAATCCATTTAGAGCCAATGGGCATTTATTCTAAGAAATATAAGAGCTTAAAAGAACTTCCAGATGGCGGAACAGTTATTATGAGTAATAACGTAGCTGAGCGTGGGCGTATGCTAGCTTTATTACAAAAAGGCGGCGTTATTAAATTAAAAGATGGTGTAGATGTTGTTAAGGCAACGGTAAAAGATGTTGTAGAAAATCCGAAGAACTTAAAGTTTAAAACAGATGTGGAACCAGGACTTTCACCGAAGCTGTATGAAAATAATGAAGGGGATGCTTTATTTATTAATTCAAACTACGCAATTGACGCGAAATTAAATCCAACAAAGGATGCAATTGCGATTGAAGGATCAGACTCTCCATATGCAAATATTATTGCAGTTCGTAAAGGTGACGAGAAGAAAAAAGAAATTAAAGAATTAGTAGAAGTACTGCATTCAAAAGAAATTCAAGACTTTATTAATAAAGAATATAAAGGTGCTGTACTTCCGGTAAGTGAATAAATATGAGGAAAGGACTGGAAAATTACCAGTCCTTTTTTCTTTATATAAATAAGAAGAAAGGTGTATCATATAAGGATGCAAGGGAAATACTTATATACATTTGTGAAAAAATTGTTACTTTTTTTCGCCGTTTGCGATATCATTTTATTTGATATAAAATTAGAATGAGAATAAAATGAGAATATGAACGTTTTAGGAATTTTTAAAATGTATATATAGGATTAATGGAGGTATTGAGATGGCTGGTTCTACATTAACGGTTAAAGACTTACACGTATCAATTGATGGCAAAGAAATTTTAAAAGGTGTAAACCTTGAAGTAAAAGGTGGAGAAATCCACGCAATTATGGGACCTAACGGAACAGGTAAATCAACTTTATCTTCTGCAATTATGGGTCACCCAAAGTATGAAGTAACAGAAGGTAGTATCATCATCGACGGTGAAGATGTATTAGAAATGGAAGTAGACGAGCGCGCACAAGCAGGTCTATTCCTAGCAATGCAATACCCAAGTGAAATTAGCGGAGTTACAAACGCTGACTTCTTACGTTCTGCAATTAATGCACGTCGTGAAGAAGGCGATGAAATTTCTCTTATGAAATTTATCCGTACTTTAGATAAAAACATGGAATTCCTAGAAATGGATCCAGAAATGGCACAACGTTACTTAAACGAAGGTTTCTCTGGCGGTGAGAAAAAACGTAACGAAATTCTTCAATTAATGATGATTGAGCCAAAAATCGCAATCTTAGACGAAATCGACTCAGGTCTTGATATCGATGCATTAAAAGTTGTATCTAAAGGTATTAACCAAATGCGCGGCGAAGAGTTCGGTTGCCTAATGATTACGCATTACCAACGTTTATTAAACTACATCACTCCAGACTTCGTTCACGTTATGATGAACGGTCGTATCGTTAAATCTGGTGGTCCTGAGCTTGCACAACGTCTAGAAGCTGAAGGTTACGACTGGATTAAAAAAGAATTAGGTATTGAAGACGAAACAACAGAGCAAGAAGCGTAAGAGAGGAGCATAAATATGACAATCGGTACATTACCTTTCGATCAAGAAACAATCCGTCAACGCGCAAGCGAAGTAAACGAAGCTGCTTGGTTGACTGAGTTCCGCTTACAAGCTCTTGCACAAGCAACTGAACTTCCAATGCCAACGCCTGATAAAACGAAAATTGAAAAATGGGACTTTATCGGAAAAGGCGACGCTGCTAAGCAAGAGCCTGTAAGTTCTTTAACAGAGCTTCCAGAAGCAGTGAAAAACTTAATCGATGAAAATAACAGCGTATTAGTGCAACGTACTGGTACAACTGCGTTCGTTTCTTTAGCAGACGAAGCAAAAGAAAAAGGTGTTATTTTCACAGATATCATAACAGCAGCAACTGAGCATGCTGAACTATTACAAAAGTATTTAATGAAAGATGGCGTGAAAGTAGACGAGCATCGTCTAACTGCACTTCATGCTGCATTAATCAACGGCGGTGCATTCGTATATGTTCCGAAAAACGTTGTTCTTGAAACTCCACTTCAAGCTGTATTCTTAGTAGACGGCGAAGAAGCTAACGTATATAACCACGTATTATTCGTAGCTGATGCGAACAGTACTGCAACTTATGTAGAAAACTACGTTGCAAATGAAAATGCTAAAGGTATTGCAAATATCGTAGCAGAAGTAATCGTGGAACAAGGCGCACAAGTGAAATTCGGTGCGGTTGATCTATTAGCAAAAGACGTAACAACTTACGTGAACCGCCGCGGTACAGTAGGACGCGACGGCCGTATTGATTGGGCTCTAGGCCTTATGAATGACGGAAACACAATTTCAGAGAACGTTACGAACTTAATGGGCGACGGTTCATATGCTGATACGAAAACAGTAACAATTGGCCGTGGTAACCAAACGCAAAACTTTACAACTAAAGTTGTTCACTTCGGTAAACATTCTGAAGGTTGGATTTTAAAACACGGTGTACAAAAAGATAGTGCAACATCTATCTTTAACGGAATCGGTAAGATTGAGCACGGTGCATCTAAATCAAATGCACAACAATCTTCTCGCGTTCTTATGTTAGATGAAAAAGCTCGTGGGGATGCAAACCCAATTCTTTTAATCGACGAAGATGATGTTATGGCAGGTCACGCAGCTTCAGTAGGCCGCGTAGATCCATACCAACTATACTACTTGATGAGCCGTGGTATTCCAAAACGCGAAGCAGAACGTTTAGTCATCCATGGATTCTTAGCACCTGTAGTTAATGAGCTTCCAATTGAAGGAGTAAAGGCACAGCTTGTTGAGGTAATTGAAAGGAAAGTTCGCTAATGAATATTCATGAAATACGCAAACAGTTTCCAATTCTTGATCAAAAAGTGAACGGCAAACAACTTGTTTATTTCGATAGTGCAGCAACTTCTCAAAAACCAATTCAAGTCATTGAAACGTTAGAACGTTACTATAAAGAATATAATTCTAACGTGCATCGCGGTGTTCATACGCTCGGTACGAAAGCTACCGACGCGTATGAAGGTGCACGCGAGAAAGTTCGCAAGTTCATCAATGCGAAATCAATGGAAGAGATTATTTTCACGCGCGGAACGACAACTGCATTAAATACAGTAGCGGCTAGCTATGGTCTTGAAAATGTAAAAGAAGGCGATGAAATCGTTATATCTTACATGGAGCACCATAGTAACATCATTCCGTGGCAGCAAGTTGCGAAGAAAACGGGTGCAACTTTAAAATACCTTCCGCTTCAACCAGACGGTACAATTTCTTTAGAAGATGTTCGTCAAACAGTTACACCGAATACAAAAATCGTTTCTATTATGCAAGTATCAAACGTACTTGGAACGATTAACCCTGTAAAAGAAATCGGAGCAATCGCACATGAAAACGGCGCAATTATGGTCGTTGATGGTGCACAAAGTACACCTCACATGAAAGTGGATGTACAAGATTTAAACTGTGATTTCTACGCATTATCTGCTCATAAGATGTGCGGACCTACAGGTATCGGCGTATTATATGGTAAGAAAGAATTGCTGAACAATATGGAGCCAATTGAATTTGGCGGTGAAATGATTGATTTCGTGGATTTACAAGAATCTACTTGGAAAGAGCTTCCGTGGAAGTTTGAAGCAGGTACACCGATTATCGGTAATGCAATCGGACTTGGTGCGGCAATTGATTTCCTAGAAGAAATCGGTCTTGAGAATATTGAAAAGCATGAGCATGAATTAGCGCAATACGCTTTAGAAAGACTATCAGAAGTAGACGGCGTTACAATTTATGGTCCAAAGCATCGCGCTGGTCTTGTTACATTTAATATTGAAGACGTACATCCTCACGATGTAGCGACTGTATTAGATGTAGAAGGCATTGCAGTTCGCGCAGGACACCACTGTGCACAACCGCTTATGAAGTGGCTGAAAGCTTCTTCAACAGCACGTGCGAGCTTCTATTTATATAATACAAAAGAAGAAATTGATACATTTGTTGAATCGCTAATCAAGACAAAGGAGTATTTCACAAATGTCATTTAATAATTTAGATACGTTATACCGTCAAGTTATTATGGATCATTATAAGAATCCTCGTAACCATGGCGTGTTAGAAGATAGTGTTACCGTTAACTTGAACAATCCAACTTGCGGTGATCGTATTCAACTTACGATGAAAGTGGAAGAGGGTATTGTACAAGAAGCGAAGTTTGAAGGCGAAGGATGTTCTATCTCAATGTCTTCAGCTTCAATGATGACACAAGCAGTAAAAGGTAAGAAAATTGAAGAGGCACTTCAGCTTTCTAAAATTTTCTCTGACATGATGCTAGGAAAAGAGTACGATGACAGCATCGATTTAGGAGATATTGAAGCATTACAAGGCGTATGCAAGTTCCCTGCACGTATTAAATGTGCGACATTAGCGTGGAAAGCGTTAGAAAAGGGCTTAAACGAAGATAAGTAATGTTAAAGGTTCCTAAAAACGAGGTTATCTAAGGAGGGACACACCAACATGGCGAAGCAACTGCCAGATATCGGCGATTATAAATATGGTTTCAAAGACAAAGACGTTTCGATTTTCCGTGCTGGACGCGGTTTAACAAAAGAGATCGTTGAAGAGATTTCACGTATGAAAGAAGAACCACAGTGGATGTTAGACTTCCGTTTAAAATCACTGGATAAGTTCTACGAAATGCCAATGCCACAATGGGGCGGCGACTTAAACGACTTAGATTTCGATGAAATTACGTACTACGTAAAACCATCTGAGAAATCTGAGAAGTCTTGGGATGAAGTACCTGATGAAATTAAAGCGACATTTGATAAATTAGGTATTCCAGAAGCTGAGCAAAAATATTTAGCTGGTGTATCTGCACAGTACGAATCTGAAGTTGTATACCACAACATGAAAGAAGACCTAGAAGCTCTAGGAATCGTATTTAAAGATACAGATAGCGCATTAAAAGAGAACGAAGACATTTTCCGTGAGCATTTCGGAAAAGTAATCCCACCAACAGACAACAAATTCTCTGCATTAAACTCTGCAGTTTGGTCTGGTGGATCATTCATCTACGTTCCAAAAGGTATTAAAGTTGATACACCACTTCAAGCGTATTTCCGTATTAACTCTGAAAATATGGGACAATTCGAGCGTACGCTTATCATCGTAGACGAAGGCGCACACGTACACTACGTAGAAGGTTGTACAGCACCTGTTTACACTACTAACTCACTTCATAGTGCGGTAGTAGAAATCATCATCAAGAAAGATGCATATTGCCGTTATACAACAATCCAAAACTGGGCGAACAACGTATACAACCTAGTTACAAAACGTGCGGTTTGTGAAGAAAACGCAACGATGGAATGGATTGACGGTAACATCGGATCTAAATTAACGATGAAATACCCAGCAGTTATCTTAAAAGGCGAAGGCGCTCGTGGTTTAACATTATCTATCGCGATTGCTGGTAAAGGCCAACACCAAGATGCTGGTGCGAAAATGATTCACTTAGCACCAAACACGTCTTCAACAATCGTTTCTAAATCGATTGCGAAGCATGGTGGTAAAGTAACTTACCGTGGTATCGTACACTTCGGACCAAAAGCGAAAAACTCTCGCTCTAACATCGAGTGTGACACGTTAATCATGGATAACCAATCTACATCTGATACAATTCCTTACAACGAAATCAAAAACGATTACGTTTCACTTGAGCACGAAGCGAAAGTATCAAAAGTATCAGAAGAACAATTATTCTACCTAATGAGCCGCGGTATTTCTGAGCAAGAAGCTACAGAAATGATCGTAATGGGCTTCATCGAGCCATTCACTCGCGAACTTCCAATGGAATACGCAGTTGAAATGAACCGTCTAATCAAGTTTGAGATGGAAGGTTCTATTGGTTAATAGATTAAGGAAGCGCCCTGCTGTGCAGGGCGCTTTTTTATGTTGTGTAAGCTCGTGCTGGATCGAGATGAGAAGAGAAGAGGCGGGGATACCAGGATGGGTGTTCAACTAAATATATCAACGATTTTTCAAATATATCGACGTTTCGACAAGGAATATCGACTTACCAACAAATTACGACATGGCAGAGAGGAATGTATACCCGGCAGCTATACGAAAAGCAGGTAAGTGAGGCAAAGATACTGACAAATCCCAAATCTCCAACCTCCATCATCTCCTCTAGCTACAATCGTTCCACAGAAAATCTCCTCAAACTAGAAAAAGTAATATAAAGCTTCTCATATGAAAAGGGCAATTTTTTGCTTTTTCTCATAATGCGAGTACAATGTAAAATAGCAAGAAAAGACGAAAAGTATTTACAGGATTATTGCGTACGTATAGCGTAAATGGCAGTAAGGAACTGAGAGGAGGTTTTTTCTCTGAATATAAATAAAGAAACAATCATCCACCTTTATCATACAAACGATATACATAGTCATTTTGAAAATTGGCCACAAATTTCTCGGTTTGTACAAGGAGAGAAAAAGCGAAGACAGGCAGCGGGAGAGGCTGTTTTAACTGTAGATATTGGCGATCATGTGGATCGTTTTCATAGTATTTCGGAAGCGACAAATGGGCTTGGAAATACGCAGCTTTTAAATGAGGCGTTATTTGATTATGTAACGATTGGAAATAATGAAGGAATTACGTTAGCGAAGGAACATTTGAACCGTTTATATGATGATGCTGGGTTTGAGGTGCTCGTTGCGAATTTATTTGAAAAAGAAGGTATACGTCCAGCATGGGCAAAGCCTTATAAATTACATACAACGACAGATGGTATTACGATTGCTTTTATCGGATTAACGGTTGCATATCCAGACTTTTATGAGATGCTTGATTGGCATATTGAGGATCCGATTATCCATTTAGAATCCATTTTAGAAGAGGTTAAGGATACGGCTCATGTTACTGTTGTCCTTTCTCACCTTGGAAAAAGCATGGATGAGTATATGGCAGAGCATTATGATATAGATGTTATTTTAGGAGCACATACGCATCATTTATTTGAGCGAGGCGTTCTTATGAATAATACTTTGCTTTGTTGTTGTGAAAAGTGGGGACGTTACGTTGGTCACGTACAGCTTACTGTGGATAAAGAGACGAAGAAACTATTGAAGAAAGACGGTAGAGCGATTAAGACAGAACGGTTAGGTGCTTATAGCGAACCGTTATCCACAATTGAAGTGCTGCAGGAGGAAAGTAAACATATAATGGCAGAGCCTGTCGTTCATTTAAAAGAATCACTACCGGTCGATTGGTTTCATGAGACGACGTTTGCGCACATGTTAGCAAATGCGCTGAAAACGTGGTGTGATGCAGAGATTGGCATGGTGAACGCTGGTGTACTTCTTGAAGGACTAAAAGAAGGTGTTGTGACGCGCGGAGATATTCACAGAATTTGTCCACATCCAATTAATCCATGTTTATTAAAAGTGCCAGGGAAAACGTTAAGGGAAGTTATTTTGAAAGCGCGCCGCCCGAATATGGAGAACCTTGAGGTGAAAGGATTCGGATTTCGTGGAAAAGTAATGGGGAAAATGATTTACGCTGGTGTAGAAGTCATTCCAGATACGATTCCTGGGAATAAAATTTTACTGGAAGATGTATTAATTAACGGGGAATCGCTGGAATTAGATCGTATATATACGGTAGGAACAATTGATATGTTTACATTTGGCTACTTATACCCAGAGCTATCCACACTTCCTGACAAACAATATTATATGCCAGAATTACTTAGAGATGTGTTGACAGAGGTGTTAATAACTCATACATCTTCCGTCAAACTATAGGCTAGTTAACTTGTAACACTCATTTTTCTCTTGTCATACAGATAAGAAAGAGAGGAGTGTGAACTATGGTTAATGTGGAGCCAATTATAATCGATAATCATACGTTTATTGCCGTTAGCGTCAAACTTCCAAAGACAAACTTGCTAGCTGTAATGAGCGATAAAGGATATATTATGTGCGGTGCATTAGATGTAGGTCTTTTAAATGAGAAGTTAGGTGATCGAGGAATTATCGCTGGCCGCGCGGTTGGTGTGAGAACGATTGAACAACTTCTTGAAGCACCGCTAGAATCAGTAACGATTGAAGCCGAAGCTTTAGGTATTACGGCTGGCACAATCGGAAAAGAAGCATTATTAAAAATGAGATAAGCATATATCGTCCCTCCTTCTTGCATAGAAATGATATAAGAAGGAGGTTTTTTTATGAGTATATTTCGTTCGAAAAATTCGCGGTTTCGAAGGGGCCCTATTTCCTTTCGGCACATACTGCTTATGTCGTTTATTCTTTTTGTCATATTACTCGTGCAAGGATTATGGATTGTAAATAGCGGTATTCAGCCGACATTAATTAAATATGGAGAAGTAGAGACGCAGAAAATGGCGACAGCGGTTATGACGAAGGCGGTAAAAGACAGAATTAATGAAGGGTTCGATGTCGATTCGTTAATGAAAGTACAAAATGATAAAAACGGGAAAGTATCCACAATTAATTTAAATACGAAGCAAGTAAATGAAATCGTAACGTCAACGACCACATACATAGAAAAATATTTACAGCAAGTAGAGCAAGGTAATTTGAAAGAGCTAGGTCTTTCTGAAAAAAATGGGGCAACGATGTCGGTTCCTTTTGGGCGTGTAACGGATAATGCGCTTCTTGGAAATATAGGACCAGATATTCCAATTGATTTCACTACCATTGGTCATGTGAATACGGATATTAAACAAAAAATTGAGCCGCATGGGATTAATACGACAGCGATTCAAATTGTTATGGAGATGGAAGTAACATTACAGGTGATTATTCCATTTCATACGAAAGAAATAAAGGTGAAACAAAATGTTCCGATTGCAACGCGTATCGTTCAAGGAGAAGTGCCTACTTATTACGGAAGTGGAAGTGTTGTTGTACCGGATAAGAAGAAAACGGATAGTTAGATAAATAAAAAATAACCGTAGCAGTGTGCTACGGTTATCGTTTTGTATTCGCTCGTTCTTTTCGTTCCCACAGACTTAAATGCATATATGGATCGAAAGCCCATTCTGTATAACCATTGTCTTTATACATGCCGAAATGTAAGTGAGGTGGGAATTTTCCAGCTGTGCCAGGAGGACCGTAACCGGTGCTACCAACAAATCCGATTACTTTTCCGGGCTCGACAATTTGTCCAAGCTGTATTTCTTTTGAAAATCCGCCTAAATGAGCGTAATAATGGTAATTGTTATGCAGGTCGCGAATACCGATGCGCCATCCACCAAGACGGTTCCAGCCTTTTGTTTCAATGATGCCATAGCAAGTAGATCTTACTGGTACGCCATAGCCGGCAAAAATATCGGTTCCTTCATGAATTCTTCTTCCTCCAAAACTTCTTCCAGCGCCAAATGTACTCCGGTAGCTATGGTCACTACGAATCGGGAGAGGGAAGGCATTTCCTTCTAAGTTAATACGTCCATACTGTTTATAAATTTGGGCGTATTCGGTAATTAAATCAACTGTTTTCGCACGTCTATAATATTCCCAAAGCATAATTTTAATACGGTCTTCGGACGTTCCTTGTTTCTTTAAAATAGTCGCTGCAGTATGCAGAAGATCACGATCGTTATTTGCATTTGCAAATCCATCTTTATCACCATCTAAACCCATTCCACCAAATAGAGAAATTGTATGGGGGAGAGTATCGTTACTATTAACAGGTCCAGCCCATATTTCTGGTTTGAAATAAAGGGAAATGATGGAATCTGGTTTTTTGGGAATATCTTTTCTTACGCTCCGTATATTTCTTTCATATTGATCCATTGCAGCTAAGTAATACCACGGAATGCCTGAAGATTGCTCGGTTTCTTTATATAGTGCCATGCGCTTTTCGTATATGCTTTGCTGATTATCTTCACCGTAAGCGATGTTTTGGTGGAGAAGAAAGCAAATCGAAAGCAAAAGAGAAATTTTTCGAAGCATGAAATAGACTCCTTTCACAACATCACTCTTTTTAGTGTGGGATATACGGAGTATTTCATTATAGGGAACGATTGGAAAAAATCTTAGAATCTTCATTTGAGCAAATCGCTTTCATACGTTAGAATAGATATGTTACATTGAAAGAAGCGAACACGGTAAACTATTTCATATTGTGCGGAGTTGATAACCATGACAAAACAAACAGAATATAAGCGCAAGCCCGAATGGTTGAAAATTAAGTTAAACACGAATGAAAACTATACAGGCTTAAAGAAAATGATGCGTTCTAAAAATCTTCATACCGTTTGTGAAGAAGCGAAATGTCCGAATATTCATGAATGCTGGGCTGTAAGGAAAACAGCAACATTCATGATCTTAGGTGCGGTTTGTACACGTGCTTGTCGTTTTTGTGCGGTTAAAACAGGCTTACCAACTGAGCTTGATTTACAAGAGCCAGAACGCGTAGCAGATTCTGTAGTACAAATGGGCTTAAAGCACGTTGTTATAACAGCGGTTGCACGTGATGATTTAAAGGATGGGGGAGCAGCTGTTTTTGCTGAAACAGTACGCGCTGTACGTCGTAAAAATCCATTCACATCTATCGAAGTGTTACCATCTGATATGGGTGGGGTAGAAGAAAACTTAAAAATGTTAATGGATGCAAAACCAGATATTTTGAACCATAACATTGAAACAGTACGTCGATTATCTAACCGAGTTCGCGCTAGAGCAAAATATGACCGTTCATTAGAGTTTTTACGTCGAGCAAAAGAAATGCAGCCTGATATTCCAACTAAATCGAGCATTATGGTGGGCTTAGGTGAAACAAGAGAAGATTTAATTGAAGCAATGGATGACTTACGTGCAAACAATGTGGATATTTTAACTCTTGGACAATACCTACAACCATCTAAGAAGCATTTACCAGTTCTTAAATATTACCCACCAGCAGAATTTGCAGAGCTAAAAGAAATTGCACTTAGCAAAGGATTTAGTCACTGTGAAGCTGGCCCACTTGTGCGTTCTTCTTACCATGCGGACGAGCAAGTACGTTCTGCAAAAGAAAAAACAGCAGAAGCGAAATAATGAAAAAAGAGAGCTAATCATTAGCTCTCTTTTTGTTTGTACTCTAAGACTAGATTTGGACATGTTAATAAAATCTTCTTTAATTCCTCTGTGGATAATTCAATTGTAAATTCGGGTACACCAGGTGTAATTAAAATTTTATTATACGTATAGATGGAACTGTCCACAATAATTGTCACATCTTGTGAATAACCGAAAGGAGCTACACAGCCAGGGGGGCAGCCAGTCTCCATTCTTAGTTCATCAGGAGAACAGAGCGATAAGCTTTCTCCAGTTATTTCTTTCATCTCTCCTCGGTTAAGCCGAGTTCCTTCTAAAGTGAAAAATACGTAATACGCCCCGGATTTTGATTTTAAAAATAAGCTTTTACTTGGAGTACCTCGTAAGCCAAGCCTTTCTCGTACGATACAATCTGTCTCATAATCGAGTACTGGTTCGTGTTCAAATTTTTCATAAGAAACATTTGTTTTATGTAGTAAAGCAAGTACATCTTCGTACATATGGAGTGCTACCCCTTTCTATTGTTAGTACAGTTTCTTCTCGCGGCGTCAACTGAATGTTTCGGAAAGGGATATTACTTGGATGGTACGTCCCATAAGCGTTTTATGATAGATTGTTCATTTAGTGTAATTTCGTAAATATCAGGATTGGTTAAAGTTTTCCATTCATGAAAGCCAATGGAAGAATCAAAGTGCCTTAAAATTAATGTAAGTAAGTTGCCATGTGTAACGAGTAATGTTGTGTCATGCTCTAGTTTTAAAATGTCTTGGATAAGCGATATGGCACGGTCTGTTGCTTGTTTTGTTGACTCTCCGCCTGAGAAGGCAATATCTATGTTTGTAAAAGTGGATTCTAATTTTTGCATCCAATCATCCATTGGAACGTCGCTTAATATGCGTTCAGCTAGCCGTTCGTCTTCTTGGATAGATAAGTTAGCTTGAAGCGCATAGGGCCGAATGGAATCGATAGCTCGGACAAATGGGCTTGAAATAATATAGTTTATTTGTAGGTGATTTTCTAAGAGGAATGTAGCAAGGGTGTTTGCTTGTTCTCTTCCTACGTTTGTTAATTCGGCATCACGTTCTTGGCCAGTTGCGGAACAATGTCGTATTACAATAAGTTTTTTCATAATTCATCCCCATCTTTCAAGTTGACGCTTATATACTTCGACAAAAGTGGAAAATATTCCTTTTTTCTCGGAAAGGGCATAGTGATCTGAGTGTGTGGAAAAGTAATGTGGATAATGAAAATTGAGGTGCCATTATGAAAAAAATGATATGTATCGTATTCATGATTTGTTTTCTTGCGCAAATATCCACAACATATGCACAATCCAATCAAAAGTTAGACTATCCAAGCAATCGAAATAAGCCGTTTGTAAGTGAGGATGTGTTTTACGAACAGTTAGATAAGAAAACTTATAAAGAATATGAAAATGCAGCGTATAGCGTTCGTAAAAAAATTTCATTTAAAGAAGTGGCCGAGGAGGAATCTTCTTTCCGACAAAAAACAGCCGTGGGTTGTCGAAGTAAAGTGGTGCTGCAAGATGCTTTTGTTCACCCTGATCGCCAAGTGTATTTTTTCGCTTCCTTTTCTCAAAATGAAGTAGAAGAGTTTCATAAGTATATTGTTATAGATGCGGAAACAAAGAGAGAACTTCGAGCAGGGAAAAGTTATCATCACTATGATAATCCGTATAAAGTAAAACCGTAATCAGTGGGGTTTGTCCACTGATTACTAGTCTTACTACCCGTAATAACAGGATAAAAATAACCCACCAATTGGTGGGTTATTTTTTTACTCCGGTACACTCATTAATTTTGCTTTCATTTTGCGAATAAGAATGACAGCACCAATTGTGAAGAGAAGGGTAATTCCTTCTGCAACAAAGATGTTAATTGTATTTGTTTGGTAAAGTGCCGCGAAAAAGTCTACAAATGCGTGGAATAGTATAGCGTACACAAGGAATATATATTTCTTCTGTTTTACTGCGTATAAAACAAGCATTGTAAAGGCGATTTGTAGCACGAGTGCCATAATTCTTTCTAAGCTACCAAGGAAGTATAAGTAGGCAGGTTGCTGGATTAGCATGTCTTGTATAATGCTGAGCTCAGGCTTCTGTTCAACCAATCGAGTGAAGCTACCATCGTTAATAGAATTAGCAAAGATTAATGCTTGGAATGCAGAGAATCCGCCAACTAAAATAGATTCAATGCCGCCGTGACCAATTCCGTAAGCGAAGCCATCTTTATATTCTAGATATTTTTTTAGTAAGAAGAAGAAGGCAACGAAGCGTCCTAATTCTTCAAAAATACCAGCAGTCAGTCCGCCATAAAGTGCGAAGACAAATGGATTTTCTAAAATTGGAGCGATTGCTGGATTACCGCGCATAAATAGTTGGAACGGTGTTTCGAGAATTTGGGTAAATCCGATAAAGATAAGAACACCAACGCCGACTACTTTCCAATTAATATTATATTTTTTACGGAAATAAACGAGTACAATAATTGGGACCAGAATCGAGACAATGAGTTGAAAGATGATGCTGGCAATTACAGTATTTGAAACCATACTTTCACCGCTTTCTAATATATGTACATATCTATTATGCATGAAATGTGGGAGAGATGAAACTTTTAGTAATAAAATGAATTTACTTATTGACTCTAACGTTGCGTCATACTTTATCGTATGTACTAAGGGGGAGATACAAATGGCAATGAGAGTAAAAGAAGTAGCTGATTTAGTTGGAATTAGTGTGCGCA
Organism: Bacillus luti; assembly: GCF_009739945.1. Classification (NCBI taxonomy): domain Bacteria; kingdom Bacillati; phylum Bacillota; class Bacilli; order Caryophanales; family Bacillaceae; genus Bacillus; species Bacillus luti. The sequence continues at coordinate 423,918 of NZ_CP040336.1, forward strand.
CACTGCATCATTACGATGAAATTGGGTTGTTAACCCCAGACGAGACGACAGAGTCTGGATATCGTCTGTATTCCAATGAAAATTTAGAGACATTGCAGCAAATTTTATTTTTTAAAGAACTAGGCTTCCCTTTGAAGAAAATTAAAGAAATTATCATGAGTCCATCATTTGACCGAGAAGAAGCGCTACAGCTTCATAAGAAAATGCTTCTTGAAAAGCGAGCTAGGTTAGATAAAGTGATTGCGACTATTGATAAAACCATTCAGCATACAAAAGGAGAGATTGAAATGACGAACAAAGAGAAATTTGAAGGATTCGATTTCAGCCATAACCCATATGAAGAAGAAGCACGTGAAAGATGGGGAGATACAGCTGTAGATAAGGCGAATGAATATGCGAAAGGCATGTCAAAAGAGAAGCAAGAAGAGTTTAATGATATTTATAGAAATTTAGCGGCGCTTAGACACGGATCACCTGATTCTAAAGAGGCGCAGTCCGCTATTAAAGTATGGTACGATTACTTGCAAAACTTTGGTCACTATTCGTTAGATGCTTTTAAGGGACTTGGCCAAATGTACGTCGCTGATGAGCGCTTTACGAAAAATATCGATAAGTTCGGCGAAGGGTTAGCGCAGTTTATGTGTGATGCGATGGAGGTTTATGCGGATCGTAAGAAATAGTCAAAAATAAAGAAGGTGGAGGTTTTCTCCGCCTTCTTTATTTTTTAATCATATCATTCAAAGTCTGATCCCCCGTATTGTTTAAATGAGGATTTTTACTCATTTCCCGTTTTAGCATGTCGAGGCTCTGTGTATATTCTGTATCATTTAAAGCGCCAGATTGAAGGCCTTGAATTTGAGAAATCAACTTTTGGTCTGTTGATACATATGCTTTATAATAGCGAGGGACGATGGACAAAGCAGCTTTATATACTTGATCTGCTACGAGTTTTGGATCCGTTGTGTTAGCACGGTATACAACAAATACTTCATCATCGGTAACAAGCGTAGCAGCGTTTGTAACGTCGGGAAGTTTGACTGTCATGCTTGTAATCATTTCAGCGACTTTCTCGCGGTTAATGGCTCCTACTTGTTTGTTAGATACTTCATGTTTTTGTTTAGATGAATAGCCGACCCTTGTAAGCCGTGTATTTGTATTTTCCGTATGATACATGTCGTTTTTATTGGAAACAAGAACACGACTTCCTTCTTCACGTTCCATTTCGGCTTTATTCGTTGATTGACAGCCTGCAAATAAGGAAAGAGTGAGGAGAGAGAGTATAATTTGTTTTTTCACGATGTATCACCTCCTTCTCCATAGCATGCACTAATTTTCAATTTTTTGTATTTGAAATTGTTGGTTGGTATGCTTTGTGATACGATAAAAAGAAGAATGCTTAGAGAGGAAGTTAATGATGGAGCAAAAGCAAGAGCAAGAGATGCATGCTACGGTGAGCATTAATAATGTTCAGTACGAAGTAATTAAAAACTTTCGTGAGGGTTTTAGTGAAGAAGCATTTAAAGAGCGTTATGCAGAAATTTTAAATAAATATGATTACATCGTTGGGGACTGGGGTTATGAGCAACTTAGATTGCGCGGTTTCTTTGACGATAGTAATCAACGTTCGACATATGATACGAAAATTAGTACTTTATCAGAGTATTTATACGAGTACTGTAACTTCGGTTGTGCACACTTCGTATTACGAAAAGTGAAGAAATAAAAAAATCCTCTTACGATTGTAAGAGGATTTTTTACATATTCTCATTCACAAACAAATTGAAATAGAATCACCTTCAGAAAGGAGTGTATTTGGTTTCATTTGTTGTCCGTTCAATTGAATATCTCCACTTTTAATTTTATCCACAATGAGTGTACGGCTCCAGTCGGAAATATATGTGGATAAAGCTTTATCGATTCGGTGGGAGCCGAAAATGAGATCTAATACGATCGTGATTTCGGCTATGCCGTTTTCTTTATGTTGCATAATGGAAATAGTAGTACTTGTTTCCGTTTGATATTGCTGGGGCATATCGACTGTTTCAACGTGATCAGTAAATGATTTATAAATACGCAGTTTTTGATTCCACGTATGATCTTTCGGACATTTATAAATGGCAAAGCGGTATATGTTTTTTCCGTTGGCGTTATGCCTGCGAATATTTGTGTCAGTAAATAGGGTAGTACGTCCGCAATTTTTACAATATTTTTCGATTGTGTGTTGCTCGTTTTCATATAAACTCCAAGAAAGTTGTACTTTCTGCATTTTTCTTCACCTCTTATAGTAGTGGCAAAGAAACGTAATACAGCTATTTGGATGTCTTGTAGTATGAAGACATGGGAAGTAGACAAAAATAAAAGGAGATTCCCCCAAAGAGGAACCTCCGTAAACATCATACTACAGATGCAATACGTTCCTTTGTAATGGGAATGGGCAGACTACTCCCTTGAAAAAGCACGGTGCTTTTTTGAGAGTAATGCTATCCGATTGCTTATCCATCACAAAGTAAATGTTGGCATACGTAGATAACGTCCTTTCTATCCAAATAGATTTGTTCTTAATTATAACATAAAAGATTGAAAATTCAAAACTCTTATAACGAAGAAACACCAGCTAAAATAGCTGGTGCATACGATAAATTATATAAGTTCAAATAAAAATGAGCGTAATTCTTCTGCAATTTCTTCAGTCATAGAAAATGCATGCTCTAAGTAGCCTGATTCGTTTAAATCGTCAGGACCGATGATAGCAAATTTATTGCGCTGCATATCGAGTACAATCGTTTTACCGTAATGACGATCGGAGTATAAAAGCGCTAAATCATGACGCTCATTTTCCCCCATAAAGCTAACGAAACGAGTTCTTGTAGCGACTGTATCGTCGTACAGAAAGAAACGTTCTTCCATACACATGGCTCCTTTTATTAAATATCTAAGTTTAAGTGTGGTTTATGATCTAAATGGTGATGCGTTTTAATGAATCGTACCGTTCTTGTTTTGTAACGCATAACGATAGAATATGTTTCAGCTAAATCTCCACCAAGGAATTTTACGCCGTCTAATAACTCACCAGCAGATACACCTGTTGCTGAGAAGATTGCATCATCCCCAGATACTAAGTCATCTAACATAAGAAGTTGACGAGGATCTTCTAATCCCATTTCACGACAACGAGCTTCTTCTTCTTCATTCATTGGAACTAAGCGAGCTTGCATTTCACCTTCAAGGCATTTTAATGCTGCTGCAGAAATAACGCCTTCTGGAGCTCCGCCGATACCTACAAATAAGTCGATACCCGTTCCAGGTAGTGCTGTTGCGATTGACGCACCAACATCACCATCACCAAATAATTTCACGCGTGCACCTTTTGCACGAACACGGTCAATAATATCTTGATGACGTTCACGTTCTTGAACGATAACTGTTAAATCACGAATTTTTTTATTGTTAGCTTCTGCTACAATTTCAATTGTTTTTTCAATTGGATCATCTAAGCTAATTTTACCAGCTGCTTTTGGACCAACCGCGATTTTTTCCATGTACATATCAGGAGCATGAAGAAGGTTTCCTTTATCTGCGATTGCGATAACTGCCATTGCATTTGCAAGGCCTTTTGCAACGATGTTTGTACCTTCTAATGGATCAACGGCGATGTCTACTTCTGGACCGTTACCTGTTCCTAGTTCTTCACCAATATATAACATCGGTGCTTCATCAAGTTCTCCTTCACCAATTACAACTGTACCTGCCATGTTTACTGAATCGAACATATCACGCATTGCTGTAGTTGCTGCATCATCTGCTTCATTTTTCTTTCCGCGGCCCATCCACTGTGCGGATGCTAAGGCTGCTGCTTCTGTTACACGGACAATTTCTAGTGCGAGTTCACGTTCCAAGATTCCATTCCTCCAATTTCAAAAATCATACAAATATAACTATAACAAATAACGGAGAAAAGGTGAATTCGAAAAATTGTCGATTTTTTCAGAAGAAAGCGTTACAATTAAAATGTAAATGCTTTAATTTCCAGGTAGGTGACATTCATGTATTTTGTAGACAGAAAGAAAATAGAACAAATGCTAGTATGTTTAGAACGAGCAACAAGTACATTTCAAGAGAAAAAGATATATGAAACCGAGTTTGAATTTTACGCATTAGAACGCATAGCTCATTTAATTATTGATTGTGTATTAGATGTAGGGAATGCGATGATTGATGGATTTATTATGCGCGATCCAGGAAGTTATGAAGATATTATCGACATTTTGATGGACGAGCGAGTGATAAGTGCAGAAGAAGGACAAGCAATGAAAGAAGTGATCCTTCTTCGAAAAATGCTTACGCAAGATTATATTCAAATGAATCATGATGAATTATATAAGACGATTCAAAAACATATTGCAGTGGTAGAGAAATACCCAGCAAATATTCGCGGTTATTTAGAAAAGGAATTAGGACCTGTATCTGCATTTGTACCAGAATAATTGTGCTTATAAGATCCCCAGGAATACCTTTTGGGGATCTTATATTGTGTGTGTGAAAGAAAAGGGAGATGGGTGAAGCATGGGGGGAGCACGTACGACGAAAGAAGAGATTGTCCAAGTGTTGAAAGTAAAGGGAGAGCATACAGTAGCGGAACTAGCTGACGTTTTAGAGATTACAGAAATGGCGATTCGAAGACATTTAAGTAATCTTGAAAAAGAGGGACTTATTTATTCCAAGATGGTAAGACAACATGTCGGAAGACCAACTTATTTGTATGGATTAAGTGAAAAGGGAGAAGATACATTCCCAAAAGAATATAAGCAATTTGCGATTGATGTGCTAGAAGATTTAGCTCGAATGGGTGATGAAAAAATACTTCGTTACGTTTTAAAAGAGAGAACGAAGCGAATGGAAGAACAGTTGCAAAAGAGAGTGAGTAATCAAAAGAATTTAGCATATAAAGTGCAAGAGATAGCAGCAATGCAAGAGAGAAACGGTTACATGGTTCAAATAAAGAGAGATGGAGAGAACTCTTTCATAATTGAAAAACAAAACTGTCCGTTAAAAGAAATTGCAGAGAGATTCCCGCAAGTATGCGAAGATGAAAAAGAGATGTATAATCGTTTATTTGCAGGGGCAGATGTAAAGACGCTAGCAAACATGTGCGAGGGCGATTGTAGTTGTTCTTACCAAGTAAAAGAGAAAAAATGAACGTTATGGGGCGCTTTAAGGTAAAGCGTTTTTTTCTTTTGGAAAAACGGGTAATATAAGAGTAGTATGATAGGTGAGAACGTTAGCATAGAAGGAGAGACATAATCGATGTATAAAGGTTACTTAATTGACTTAGACGGTACGATGTATCGCGGAGAAGAACAAATTGAGGAAGCAAGCGACTTCGTAAAAGCATTAGGAGAGCGCGGCATTCCGTATTTATTCGTTACAAATAATTCAACTCGCAAACCAGAACAAGTGGCAGAAAAACTTGTTCGTTTCGATATTCCAGCTAAAGCTGAGCAAGTATTCACAACGAGTATGGCGACAGCAAACTTTATTTATGAGCGTAAACAAGATGCAACTGTATATATGATTGGTGAAGAAGGCTTACACGATGCACTTGTGGAAAAAGGATTTGAACTTGTGGATGAAAATCCTGACTTCGTTGTTGTCGGTTTAGATCGTGATATTACATATGAAAAATTAGCAAAAGCGTGTCTTGCTGTGCGTAACGGCGCAACGTTTATTTCTACAAATGGGGATATCGCTATTCCAACTGAGCGAGGATTGCTACCAGGTAACGGTTCATTAACGTCAGTTGTAGCAGTATCAACAGGTGTGGATCCAATCTTTATCGGAAAACCAGAATCAATCATTATGGAACAAGCGTTAAAAGTGCTTGGCATAGAAAAAAATGAAGCATTAATGGTTGGGGATAACTACGATACAGACATTTTAGCAGGAGTAAATGCTGGTATGCATACTCTTCTTGTCCACACTGGAGTCACAACTGTGGAGAAGTTAACAGAATATGAAGTACAACCGACGCAAGTTGTGCATAACTTGACGGAGTGGATTGAGAAGATGTAATGAAATGCAGGTAACCGGAAGAGGTTACCTGTTTTTTTATGCATAATTGCATATTCGCTGTTGTTATATAAAATGTAAAATTTATATGTAATGATATCGGAGGGAGGGAATTAGAGTGTATTGGATGTCATGTATTATGTTTGTTTTTACATTATGTGTTTTGTTTTTTGTTCTATGGAAGATATATAAAATAAATGAAATGAAAAAAAGTGCAGGAAAACTCATTGCAATGTATCCTCGGGTGAAAAGACGTTGGATTGCATTACTTGGACCAGCATATTTCATTGGACAATGTATGTATATATATGCTCAGTACGTAAGTGGCGATATCGATACAGTTGAACAGTTTATCATTCAGCTAGGTATTCATGCTGTAGCAAGCTGTTTTATGACTTTAATAGCTATCCATCTTATTAAAAGTGTACAAATATATGAAAAAGGTGTAGTAGACGGATTAAACTTTTATTCATACGAAGAATTAAAAGGCTATAAAACATCAACATGGGAAAATCCAAAAGAAAATATATTTTTATATCGCGGGCGAGAAAAAATGAATGACAATGTGAATTTACTTATTAGACAGGAAGATATGAATGAATTAGAAAGCATTCTTCAAAGATATATTCCGAAATTAATGATGAAATAAAAAACTCCGGTTTTAACAACCGGAGTTTTTTTATTAAAACGCTCGATTCACAACATCTTTAACCTCTTCAAGATATTGTTTACGCACATCGTTATCCACAGAAGGGACGCTTGTATAGAATGTATGCTCAAGCGTTTCAATGCCTGTGAATTCAAAAATACCAACATCTGCAGTTTTCTTCATCGCTTCAAACATACCGCCGGCTAGGTATGCTTCTTTTGTATTTCCCATTGTAGATAATAACAATCCTTTTTTACCGCTTAATAACTTTTCAATGCCGTTTTCGCCGTAAGCATAAGCGAAGCCATGGCTAAATACGCGGTCAACGTATCCTTTTAAAATAGCAGGAAGTCCCGCCCACCAAACTGGATAAATGAATGTAATGCTATCAGCCCAAGAGATATGTTCTTGCTCTTCTTTAATATCTTCTGGTGTGTTTCCTTGAGAAAATGAGATGAAATCGGAAGCGCCTAATACTGGATTGAAGTTTAATTCGTATAGATCGCGAACGCGTACTTCATGACCTTTTTCTTCTAATTCACTTTTTACCGTTTCTAAAATCGCATGGTTGAAGCTTTCCGTATTTGGGTGTGCATAAACGATTACATGTTTCATTGTTCTTCCTCCTATTTGTGGATATGTGAGTAGTTTTTTGTATTCGTGTAACTAGTATGGTTACTTTTGTGACGAGAGTCAATTTTTCTGACATGAGAAATGTTAGTATGTGACAAAAAAATACAAAATAGTAGGGATTTTGCATTTTTGAATAGAATATATAGATTGGTAAATTGAGAGAGAAGGGGATATAGGGATGAATATTATTGAAATGGAAAGGTTAGAAAAATCGTTTGATATTGGGGATAGTAAAGTAAAGATATTAAAAGGTATCAATCTTCAAATTCAAAAAGGAGATTTTGTTTGTATTATGGGGGCAAGTGGGTCGGGTAAAACGACGTTGCTTCAGTTATTAGGTGGATTAGATATTCCAACAGTAGGTAGTATCCGAGTTGATGGTACAGAGATTTCAACATTAAAAGAAAAAGAGCTCGCTTTATTTAGAAGGCATAAAATCGGCTTTATTTTTCAGCAGTTTAATTTAATTCCAGTGTTTAGTGCGGAGGAAAATGTGGGATTGCCGTTGCTGTTAGACAATGTCTCGCAAAAGAAGGCAACAGTGACAGCAAACCGTTTATTAGATCTCGTTGGGTTAAAGGGAAAAGAAAAGCATTTACCAGCACAGTTATCAGGTGGACAACAGCAAAGGGTAGCGATAGCAAGAGCTTTTGCAAATGAGCCAGCTATTATATTAGCAGATGAACCAACAGGGGCTTTGGATTCAGAAAATAGTAAAAATATAATCGCAGCACTCCGCAATGCATGTGATGAGTTAGGACAAACAGCTGTCATTGTAACACATGATCCATTCGTAGCGGCTCACGCCGATAAAGTCGTTTTCTTATTAGATGGGGAAGTGATTCATGAACATGCTGAAAGTAAAGGATGGAAATTTCGAAATATCCCGCAACAAGTTACTCACATTCAAGAGATTATGAATCGTCACTTTAAAGTAGGAGGTAAAGGTGATGCGATGGGTAATTAAATATGCAGTAAAATCGATGAAACAAAATTGGTTGCGAAATATGTTGATCGCTCTCGGTGCAGCTTTAGGTGTTATGTTAGCGACGATGTTATTACTAGGCAATCAATCAGTAGAGCAAAGTGTGAAGGAACAAGTAGTAAGTAGGTATGGAGATTATAATTTGCAATTTGGCTATATAAAAAATGATATGTATTTAAATAATGAAAGTTTAAAAGGAATAGATGGTTTAGAAAATGCTGAAAAAATATCAAAAGTACTTATACCATATCCTTTTCCAAATTATAAAGAGTTATCGGGAAAGCCGTCTTATTGGGGTGTTGAGCAAGATTCTCCAGAAATGCATTCTTATAAAATATTAGAAGGTCGATATCCGAAAGAAGGGGCTGAAGTAGCGCTGACAAAAGGGTATACAGATCGTGAAAATATACGGGTAGGAGATTTGATTAAACTACCATTCCCGCAGCATGGAGAAAAGACTGTGAAAGTTGTTGGGATTTTAAATCCGCCGTTAATGGCGGCAATGGGGCACGGTGCTTACTTTCCAATTCATTGGCTTCAAAAAGAATTAAATCTACCAAATCAATTCAATCTTGTTCAAGTGAAAACACCCGATGTAAATGTGAAGAGAGCAATTGCTCTTGATGTAAATAAGAAGATAGAAAATATAAAAGTGGATCAACGTACTTATGTTGATAAGGCATTTGAACGATTAAATGTAATGAAGCCGTTAATTTTTAGTTTAGGTGGTATTGCTTTATTTGTTGTAGCTCTTTTAATAATGGGAAGTTTCTTCTTATCTGTCAGAAGTCGATTTAAGCAATGGGCATTATTACGTGCACTTGGCAGTAATCCTAATCAAATTATATTAGTCGTTTTATTAGAGGCTTTATGTATTGGAGCGATTGGATCGTTAGCGGGAGTTATTCTTGGGGCAGGTACGCAAACAATTGCAGCATCATTCATTAATAAATGGGTGAACATTGAGGGGGCAGGGAAAGCATCATTCTCGATTTCAGGTGAGATTTTACTCATTACGTTTTTATTAGGGATTGTTATGTCTGTCATAGGGGCTATTATACCAGCTTTCATGGTTAGAAAGATTCCACCAGTGCAAGCACTTCGGCCAGGGCTTCCTAGTAATGAGAAAAAAGAAAAGAGATGGAGTGCTTTTAGCCTTAGCATTTTAATCATTGGTACCGTTATTGGACTCACGGGTAACATATTAGAGCAGTATATCGGTTTTAATCCAAGTGCGATAGGAGCGCTGTTATTTGCAGTTGGTTTGTTATTCGCGATTCCATTATTTATTCGTATGATAGCACCAGTGATTGCAAAACCGTTTCAAATGATATTACGAGTTGAAACGACGATTAGTAGCCGGAATGTAGTTCGTTATCGGAATAAAGCAGCTGTGTCGGTTGCCATACTAGCATTTGGTTTTATGTTAGCGCTTGTTGGAACGATGTATGTAAACTCTATGTATGAAGGTATGAAAAAAGGATTACAAAAACATTTACCAGCGGACTTAGTAATAAGAATTCCGGTAGAGTCGCAAGGAATCGAAACATTACCGTTTAGTTGGATGGAGAAGGTTAGAAAAATTGATGGTGTAGAGGCGAGTGTCGGGAATGCTACTGACTATACAGCAAAGCTTGTAAATTATGATTTTAAAAAAGCAAATCAAGAATGGTATGAATTTGCGAAAAAAAATAATTTTAACTACGATTCAATCGAAGTTGTAGGTAACGATATTGTGTCGTATGAGAAAGTAACAAAGGCGAAAGTGATTGCAGGACAAAAATTAAACAAGCCATTACAAGAGGGAGAGGGAGTCGTTACGAAGGAAACGGCTAAAAATTTAGGACTTCAGTTACAGGATACGATTGAAGTACAAGGGAAAGGAAAAGAAAAGCAAACGATTAAAGTCGTTTCGATTATTGAGCAAGGATTAAGGCTAAGATCATCAGATGTTTTTGTTAATGAACAATGGGCCCGTGATAAGTTTCACGTGCAAGGATATGAAGCGATTCAAATTATGACAAATTCTAATCAATCATTTGAAGCGATTAAGAAGCAAGTAAAAGAAATTACAAAGAATAAAGAGAACGTAGAAGTTATTAATAGCTATGATTTATTAAAAGAACAGGAGCAGCTATTATCGCAAATGATGATGTTAATTCGTTTGTTAGTTGTCATTATTTTTATTATTTCTGGTATAGGATTAATGAATGCGATTGTTGCAAGTTTACATGAAAGACGTGCAGAAATTAGTATGATTCGTGCCGTAGGAGCTATTCCGAAGCAAATGAGACGGATTGTTTTATTAGAGGGAACTTTACTTGGAGCGATAGCTGGTTGTATTGGCATTTTTGGCGGGATTTTGTTTAGTTATATTGTGTTATCAAGCTTAGAGTTAACGGTTATTATTATTCCGTATAATCAAGTTTTCATATTGGCTCTAGCTAGCGTGGTGCTTGGAGCAGGGGCAGCATTGATTGCTTCATTACAACTAAGAAAGTTCAAATTAAGTGATACTTTAAAGGAGTTATCAGCATAAAAGATTGCTATACCCCGCTCATACAAAGAACAAATAAAACAAATAAAATGATGACGATACCAATACCAAAGTTAAATACGAGAGTACTATCCATATATGTAACCCCCTTATTTGAAAGTAAAAAGCACTCTAACGAAAGAGTGCTTTTTTATTTTGAGTCTACTTCAAAACTGTGAGAAAGGAATTCATGGGTGTAAAGAGTTACATTATTGTATGTGTTTATGTTTTGAAATGAGTAAGTCCTTGTGAAATGTAGAAAAAAAGACATTCTTTCGAATGTCTTTCATGATGACAGAAGATGTCAATTGCTTGAATTTGATAAGACGTCAATTTTCCGATTAACGTCTTTTCTTAATCAAGAAGTGTAACAACAGCGATTCAAATAAATTGTAGCATGTTTGAAATGAGTGTGCGTATGTAATTATGCATATTACGATTAAAGGGAAATCGGATGTGAAAAATGAATGAGTACATATACAAAATATTTGATAAGGGGCGAGAGGGATGGATATACATAAGTTAACAGAAGAAGAAGCGATGGAGATAACGATGTGGACGTACGAGGAGCCGTATAATTTATATAGTTTCTCAGGAGGGGCTGAAGTAATAGAAGAGTTGCTCGAGGGGACATATTATGGCTGTTGTGACGATAAGGGAGAACTCATTGGTTATTTTTGTTTTGGGGAAAATGCACAAGTGCCAGGTGGAAGAGATGCTCATTTATATGGTGGAGAAGATGTAGTCGATATCGGACTTGGCATGAAGCCAGATTTAACAGGAAAAGGGATGGGGAAAACATTTTTTCAAGCTGGGATAGCTTTTGCTGCGACAGCATTTCATTCGAAACATTTGCGACTTAGTGTAGCAACATTTAATAAAAGAGCGATTACGTTATATAAGAACATAGGATTTCAAGCAGGACCAGTTTTTTTGAGCCGCGGAAGAGAATTTATGCTTATGGAATATGAAAGGCCGTCAGTATGAAACTGACGGCCTCGATACTTTATTCTGAATGCTCAGCTCTGTGCGCTAAGCGGCTTGAAGCAGCGGCAGCGATTCCGCCAACGATATCATCAAGGAATGTATGCACTTTTCCAGATGATTTATCATTTAAGTATTCTAAAATGCCAGGTTTTAATTTATCGATATATCCAAAGTTCGTGAAACCGATAGAGCCGTACACGTTAACGATAGAAAGTGCGATAACTTCATCAATTCCGTATAAGCCTTCATCACGTTTTACGATATCTTGTAATGGCTGACTTAGCATTCCTTTTTCAGCGAGAACATCAAGTTCAATACCAGTAATAAGTGCGTTTTGTACTTCGCGTTTTGATAGTACACGCTCAACGTTATAACGGCATTCTGACATCTCTAGATTTGTATGGTATTTATTTTGAAGAAAATGAACAAGTTCAGCAATGTCGTCAATTGTTACACCACGTTCTTGTAATAGTTGTAATGCTCTTTCTTGTAGTTGATTGGATTCTTTCATGTTTATCACCTTTTTTTCTTTTTAGTATTTGTATACGTTTCGTTGCTTTATCATGTGCATAGGAATGAAAGGCGAGCACAAGCTCATATATATAAAGAAAAACCATAGGTGGCGACTGCGATGATTCAGCATATTTATGAGCATTATCACATGCATGTTAAAGAATTAATCCCCCTTGGCCCCTATAAAAGCTTTTGGATTCGCAACAAAATTTATGTACTTGTTCCAATTGGAGAAATGGAGGAAGAAGTACTTGTAGAGATGAAAAAGCTCAGTGATTATATGAACCAGCAAGGGGATATAACTGTTGCGACTTTCGTTCCGACTATACACGGCTACTATGTAAGTGAGATAGAAGAAAAAAATTACTGCTTATTAAAAGGTATGCGCACGTTAGAACGACATGCTATATCATTAGGAAGCGAGCTTTCTATATTTCATAAACGTGGTGCATTCTTTCCAGAAGAAATCGAGCAATTAAGCCGCATTGGTGAATGGAAAGCGTTATGGGAAAAAAGGCTCGATCAATTAGAAAGGTTTTGGCAATCACAAGTGATGAACCACCCTACAGACGTATTCGATCAATTGTTTATCGAATCCTTCCCGTATTACTTAGGAGTTGCAGAAAATGCAATTCAGTACGTTGTCGATACAGAGATGGATGATACGCCGCAAATGAGTGATGCGGCAACAATTTGCCAAGAACGATTTACACCTTTATTATGGCATCAAACGAAGCGTCTAAAACTTCCTTTTGAGTGGGTGTATGATCACCCAACTAGAGATATAGCAGAGTTGATTCGCTATATGATGATAGAAAAAAAGAAAGACTGGGAGCAAACAATCGTTCAATTTGTTACAGATTATGAACGTAATTATTCGCTATCCTCATTTGGTTGGCGCTTATTATTTGCAAGGCTCCTGTTCCCGCTCCACTATTTTGAAACAGTCGAACGATATTACCAAACTGGAAACGAAGAACAAAAAAGCATATATAGAGATCGCTTAGAAGCCATTTTACACGATGTGAACCGCTCAGAGCAATTTATGAGGCATTTTTATGGATCACTTCGTTTACCAATCGATAAGTTAGGGATTAGGAAATTAGATTGGCTGTCTTAAAATAAAAAGAGACCGATTGAGGTCTCTTTTTTTATACTACAATTGTATGTAATACATTATGCCCCTACCTGTTGATCTGCACATATATTTAAAATGAATTGATGTTTTTCGATTTTTTCATTTACTTTACTCAATAATTCTTGCTGGATTTCTTTAAATAAAAATTGATAGCTCGCATTCCATGTTGGTATAACGGATGAAAGGTCTAATAAATACTCTTTTTTCTTTTCTAGTTCTTGAATTGTTAAAAAAGTGTTCCCCATTTTTGGCATGTGTCGTCCCCCTATGTTTTTTAATTTATATGTGTGAACGATTCACTATATAGTATCAATTATCTCATTTTTTGAGAAGGATTTCCAATTTTGTTTTATGATGTTAACGGATAATGGATATTTGAATAAAAAAAGAGACCCAAATGGGTCTCTTTTTAGCAAGCGATTCTGAACGAGCCGCTTCCGCTTTTAATAATATCCAGCTCCAGCGGCTAAAATATTCGGTGGCTTCGCTTCTTCCGCCGAGGCAAAAAGCGCCTCTATGTCTGAAGCTCCATCCCCCTCATATTTTGAACGAGCCGCTTCCGCTTTAAATTAAAATACTTGTTCTACTTCAATAACGCCTGGTACTTCTTCTAGTAATGCGCGTTCGATACCAGCTTTTAGTGTGATTGTAGAACTTGGGCAGCTTCCGCATGCACCCATAAGGCGTAATTTTACGATACCTTCTTCAATGTCTACTAATTCAACGTCTCCGCCATCGCGAAGTAAGAATGGACGTAATTTATCTAATACTTCTAGTACTTGTTCTTGCATATGTGGGTTTTCCATTTTTATCGACTCCTTTCATCAGTTTTATTATAATCAAGATAGAGGGGAAAATCTATTTTTTCTGTTCTTGTTTTATTGTCGAAATATTTTATCATGTTTATAACGTGTTTTTTCAGTATAGGGGTATGGAATAAGTTTGTAAAATGATGTGCTTATGTAATAAGACATCTGAATATACTGTTAGAACAAGAAGTGGGGGAGAAGAAATGGTTAATGTGCAAGTGTATGGGACGAAAGTAATTTGTGCGAGCTGCGTTGGAATGCCATCTTCAACAGAAACGTTTGAATGGTTACAAGCGGCAATTGGTCGTAAATATGAAGGACAAGAAAATAAATTTAAGTTTGAGTATATTGATTTTCAAGAAGAACAAGAAGATGAAGATAAGAAAACATTCGCAGAGCGAGTAGTGGAAGAAGATTTATTTTATCCAGTCGTTCTTGTAAATGGAGAAATTGTTGGAGAAGGCAATCCTCGTTTGAAGGATGTTTACGAAGAAATCGAGAAATATTTATAAAACAAGAAGTCTTTGCAAATTAGCAAAGGCTTTTTTATATGGAGGGATCGATGTGGAAAATGTAGTGAAGCATGCTCTACCAGAAGAAGTAAAACAGTTAATGGGGCAGTACATTGCAGAATTAAAAGAGATTTTTTTAGATGAAAAAATAGTCGGCGTATATATTTACGGGTCTATCGCACTCGGTGCATTTCATGTAGATACGAGCGATGTAGATTTTGTTACAGTAATAAGTGATTCTGTGAATGAGGCTGAAAAACAACAACTTGTAGAACTGCATAAGAAACTAAGTGATAGTACGTTAGGGAAACGAATGGACGGCATGTATATTCCGCTCGCTGATTTAGGGAAATACAATGATGAAATGAATGAGTACGTGTATTGTGCAGATGGTAAGGCGAATGTAGGACATTGGGATATTAATGCAGTTACATGGTGGACATTGAAAAATCAAGGTATTACAGTTACCGGGAAAGAAGCAGAAGACCTTCCGTTTCAAATAAGGTGGGATGATGTAGTACATACGATGAAATACAACGTAGAACAGTACTGGAGTGAGAAGGCGAAGCAGCCATATTTATTCTTTATAGAAGAGTGGGTAGAATCAGCGGTCGTTACGATGGGGCGTATTTTGTATACACTAGACCATAAAACAATCGTCTCAAAGGATAGAGGATTACAATACTTGTTAGAGCGTTCAGCGAAAGAATGGGAGCTTTTATTAAAAGAAGTAGCGAGAATACGGGAGAATCCAAAAGAAAAGCGAATGCTCTCAAGGTGGAGAAGGGCAGATATGACGAAGAGGTATTTGCTGCACTTAATTGAGATGTGTAGAGAGAAATGGTAGGAGGAAAACAGACGATGCAGTAGATTGTATCGTCTGTTTTCGTGTCAATAAATGGTATATAATGGTTAAAAAGGTTTAATTATACTGGAGGGATATAATGGACACAGAATTAGTTACATATAAAGAAAAGAATGTACAAATGAGTATACTCAAAGCAATTAGTATTATAGTAATTATTTTTGTGATAATGCATGGAATTGGTTATTTGAACTTTTTATATGACTCCTCATTATATCCGTGGTATGTAGATCATCTTATTCCATTCGTCACATTTTTTACGATTGTTTTAATATATTCACCAGCAAGAAATTACTGTTTACAATTAGTAAAATCAATACAGTTCAATAATTTTAAGCATTATGTAACGATAGTAATGACAATGATTGTCCTCCTTATATACCTTGCAGTATTAACTTTAGTTCTACCAACGGAATTTAGTATGGAGGAGTCTAATATAGTAATAGAGCCTACTATAAATGAACTAATTCTATACGTAGTTATGCTCACAATTTTTGCACCTGTTTGGGAAGAAATTATATTCCGAGGTATGTTTTTTACGAAATTATCTCAGCGCTTTTCTACACTTACTAGTATTGGTATAAGTGCTTTTATATTTACTTTAGGTCACCCACTTACTTTAGGAAGTATTTTATATATTTTTGGTTTAGGTGTATGTTTAGCTTACACTTATAAGAAAACAAATAATTTACTCGTTCCAATTGGGATTCATGTATTAAACAATTCGTTTTATTTATTATTAAATTTTCAACTGTAAAAAGACGTCCTTTTGAAAAGGGCGTCTTTCCTATTTTGTAGTAGGTGGAAAAGGCTTTACAAGTAACGTGTACAGGAAAGATAATAGAAAAAATATGTGCATGGAGGAAGATGATGAGTAAATATAAATTACCTATAGATAAAGAGCAACTATGGAAAGGGTGCGTTTTAAATTCGATTGCCCATGCAATTAATGTAGCGCATTGTCCAGATTTCTCGCATGAAAGTTCATGGGACGGATTTAACTATAGTATGCAAGATACTCAAGGCGGACAAGGGACAATTACGTTTCATCCGAATTACACGATTGTATGTCTTCAAGACGTGAATAGTGAGAGAATTGACGATTGGATTGATGCAGCAAATTATTTTGAAGGGGCACCTTTGGAAGTGATAGACATTGCGAAAGAGGAAGCACTTCAATACGTATTAGAAGAAGTAGAAGGTGAAACAGTTCCTTTCATTACAACAGCTTTTTGGATTGAGGATAGCGGTGCGTATTCAATCGATTCATTTGAAGAAATGGAAGAGCACGGTGGATTTTTATTAGAAATTCCATTACTGGATACGGGATCTGCAATAGAAAGATTGGAAGAAGAGTATGCGCTAACAGAGGAACAAATAGAGCTTTTACAACTCGTGTATGAGAGAAAAATCGAAAATCCAAATGAGGAAATTAAGTTATCTAAAGAAGAAGTAGCGATGATTGGAACGGATGATAGTGAAGGGTTAGAAGTTAGTAAAGCGTCGTTTGAAGAGATGAATATTATTTGGGAGTTGTAGGGGAGGATAAAATGTTTCCGATTGGTGATCAGCCGAAGATTACGAAAGACTTAGCAAGTATAGCTGGTGATTTAGAAGAAGTAGCGATTGAGGGGAAAACAAAAAATATAGAGCGACTAGCATCTTTGCAAGTTAAAAAGTTATGGGTGTTCGCAGTAAATCAAAAGCAGTTTGATCATATTCTTACGTATGTTTGTCCCGATATATTATATGTTTACGAAATGAGGGTCGAGGATTTAAGTAGCCTTCAGAAATTGTCTAATTTACAACAGTTACATATGTGCTGGAATACAAAAGCGAAGACGTTATGGGATATTGATTATAATAAAAAACTCAAATCCTTACTAATTGATGATTTTTCTAAGTTAGAAGATTTAAGTGCTTTAAGTAAGTGCACACAACTCAATACCTTCTATATGGGTGGTGGGATAAATGCAGCGATGAAAGTACAAACTTTAAAACCACTCGCTGAATTACAGCAGTTGCAAAAGCTTACTTTGATGAATTTAAAGGTTAAAGATGATTCATTAGAACCGTTAATGCAATTGGAAACTTTAAAAGAGTTAAGCATATCTAATCAATTTAAGGTAGAAGAGTATGCAAAAATATCTGTAGCATTGCCATATACGGAATGTGAGTTTTTTAAACCTTATGTACATATGAACGATGCAATAGAGGGGAAAAATATAATGGTGACTGGGAGAAGAAGACCACTCCTTAATTCGAAGACGGATATCGTAAAGATGCAAAAATATGAAGAACAATTTAAAAAATTACAAGAGGAATATAAAGCACTAGTAGAAAGCACAATGTGAAATTACATTGCGCTTTCTACTAGTTTTTTCATATACATATCAACTTCATGAAAGAATACGGGCTCTTTTTCCTCGGTATTCAGATGCACAGCACAGTGTAAATATTGCTGTAAATAGTGATTAGCTTGCTCGTACTGTTTTAAGTTGTAGAAAGAGAAACAAGTAAGAAGCAGAAACGCTTTTTCTTGTAATATCGGAACGACAGCTAGTACCGGAGTAATAGAGTGTATATTTGTTTTTGCTAAATTCTCATAAGACGCCCACACTTGAAACCAGTCGAAAATAGTAGAAAGGTGATCCGGAATGTCGATAGTTTCATGTGAAACATTATGTAATATGGAACGTAGTGAAGTTTTGTGAAAAAACATCTTCTGTCCAAGCTATACACTTCATATTTAATCACCTGAAATAGTAGTTTTATGAACTTTATTTTATATATTATAATATGACTAGGGCTAGATTTTTTAAGAGAGAATGGAGAAAGTCTTATGATAAACCACAATAAAATTAAACAACTTTTAGAATATGTAGATCGTGCTGAGGATAATGAAATTGAGTTAGAGTATGAATTTGAACGAATGACAATAGAACTATTTAATAGTGAAGAAATAGAAGAAGGACAACTTGGTTATAGCGTTGATGAGGAAGGGCAAAGTTTAATCGGGAATGAAGCAGGAGATTGGAAAGATGGATGGATTGTAATTGGGATAGATTCGTATCTTGGAGATCCGATTTTTGTAGATAGTAATGACGAGAAGTGTCCAGTTTATACGGCTATGCATGGTGAGGGAGATTGGGAGCTGGAATGTATAGCGGAACGTATAGAAGATGTTATTGAGAAAGTTAAAGGTAGTTTAAAATAGTGGGAAATTAAGAGGATGTTTCAAAATGATTTTGGAACATCTTTTTTTATGCCTATGTAAAATGCTTAACTAAGTGTATTAAACGTATCATTCATAAGTATTCTAATATATTTAAAAGTAAAATGAAATAAGAAACGGATAATTGTCGGAATATATTCGATTTCCGTTCATTTTTATGAAATATATGTACTTTTTGTTAGATTCCTTCATTTTGTATGTATACAATAAAGTTATATAGAAATAAGAGAAGGATGATGTACGTGAAGGACACTGTTTTACAAGAAACAATTTCTACGCAAGATTTACATAAAGTTGTTAAAAAGAATACAGCTTATTATGACTTTAAATGGGGCAAAGTAGAAAATCCAGCGCAAGGGAATACGTGGAACTGGGTAGCCTTTTTCTTCCCAACTTTTTGGTTAGCTTATCGTAAAATGTATAAGTTATTCATTATACTTACGTTATTGGCGATACCTAGTATCGTTGTAACTCCTTTTATAGATATTCCAGATGGGATTTATTTAACATGTAGTTTAGCTCTTCAATTAGGAATGATGATATTTACTGGATGGCAAGGAAACCGTTTATATTATAAGCATGCTGTTCGTGTTTTACATAAGGGAGAAGATATGCCAGAGCATGAAAAAGCGTATTACGTGCAATCAAAAGGCGGCGCTAGTTTTGCTGGCATGATTGGTTTACAAGTTATAATTGGGATCGTGTTTGGTGGAGCGATGTTTGGACTCTCTCTTTTACCAACTGAGCCAAATATTAAAAATGTTGTTCGTTCAAGTGATGAAGGATTTACTTTAGAGGTTATGACTGATAATCCAACTTGGAAGTTTGTGAAGAAAGAAAAAGAGTATGATGTAGTAGAGTTTACTGGTTATGATTATATGGAGAAGAAAAATGTGAAAATTAAATTTGCTGTTTATTTTAGTGAAGACTATTTTGAATGGCAAGAAGTATATGAGAATAATAAGAAATTAAGTGAAGAAGAGTTAGAAGAGTATCAATTTTACATTGAAGAAAATAGTTGGGATTTCTAGTGAGAGCTCGTTCATTTTGAAAAGAAGAATCTTGTGAAGGTTCTTCTTTTTGTATATTAGGAAAGTAAATAATATTAGGAGGAAAAGGTAGTATGATGGATGTTCATTTTTATGATTGGGCTAAGAAACGGCCTAAAAAACATTATAATCGTTTACATGAAATGAGAATTTTTGAATTGATTTTTTCAAAGAAGTTAAGTAGCTTGGATCTTGGATTAGAAACTGTAGAAAATATAGATATATATTGCCTAGCAAACCCTAATAAAGATATTTCTTATGAACTACATGAGGTCCTGGGGGAGATTTGTATATCCGTACCTTATGATTATATGCAATTTTTAAATTTAGAATCAGTTGAGGAGAAATATAAGCATTTTTGTGAGTTGGTTCACCTCTATGTCGTACCAGCTATTGAAAAATATTCAACACTATCAATAGAAATGATTAAAGAGCATGTGAATGAAGCGCTTCAGGAAATAGAGAAAGAGAATTACGAGATTGTATTTTTAGTAGATAAAACACCGAAGAAGAGCCCAAGCCGAAAGAAAACGGCTATATTAAAAGGAATTCATCGTTCGGAAGGATTTCAGCTAATGTGTGAAGTGTATAACGATAAAGGGCTAAGAGTAGTGAATAAATTACTCGTAGAAGAGGTAGGGAATGCAGTAGTCTACTCTAGATTTTTAGGCAAACTAAAATGGGAAAATGAGCACTTAATAGTAGTGAAATCTAAGACAAGTAGTTGGATGGAAGAAGTACATGTCGAATAAGCTAATTAACGAAACATGTGAATACAAAACACCATACGAATTGAAATTTTGTAAAATACAATAAAAAATGAGAATTCCAGGTAGGCTTGTCAATAACGTGAGACTATGGCACTATAAAGAAATGCTATACAAATTTTATTTATCGAGATGTAAACATCAATTTTGATTTTTACGTATAAATAATGAACGGAGGAAATGAATTTATGGCTACTTTACCAAATTGTCCAAAATGTAATTCAGAATATACGTATGAGGATGGCGTTCTTTTCGTATGTCCAGAATGTGCTCATGAGTGGGGCCAAGAAGCAGAAGCTGAAAATAATGATGGTGCAAAAGTTGTAAAAGATGCAAACGGAAACGTTCTTCAAGACGGCGATGCTGTTACTGTCATTAAAGATTTAAAAGTAAAAGGAACGTCTTCAGTTGTGAAGATCGGTACGAAAGTAAAGAGTATCCGTCTAGTTGATGGCGATCACGATATTGATTGCAAAATCGACGGTTTCGGAGCTATGAAGTTAAAATCACAATTCGTTAAGAAGGCGTAAGTAAATAAAAGAGGAGGCAAATTACATTGCCTCCTCTTTTTTATTTCCATTACCGCGCACTATAATCTACTTCTTTCAACTGACAACGCTTATTAAAGAACGTTTTATATCCAAGCTGTAAGAAGATAATGACGGCGAAAGCGGTACTTCCTGAAATACCGAGTATGATGGCGATTTGATATTGAATGGCTGTGAATGGTGATACACCAGATAAGATTTGACCAGTCATCATGCCTGGTAGACTTATAATTCCCATTCCGACCATAGAGTTGATCGTTGGTAAAATGGCAGAATCAAAGGCGTCACGAATGAGCGGAGCAGCGGCTTCTTTCGGTGTTGCGCCGAGCATAAGTGCCCCTTCAATTTGGCCTCTTTGCGATTTCATATTGTTTAAGAACGTATTGGCACCGAGAGAAACACCTGTCATTGCATTCCCAACTAACATTCCGGTAATCGGAACGATATATTGCGGTGCATACCAAGGGTCATGGCCGATAATAACAAAGATAAATAGTAGAAGTGGCCCAATTGATCCGGCGACCATGGAAAGGGCGGCGACTCGTTTTAATTCTTTAGACATTGGGATGTTAACTCGTTTATAAATATTAAAAATTGCAAAGGTAGTAATAGAAGTAATAAGAGCAATTGTATAAAATGGGTTACTATTTTCAAATACGTATGTTAGGACGTAAGCAACGAGTACGAGCTGAATTGTCATACGGAACGTTGCGAGCGCGATTTGTTTTTCGCGAGGTATGCCTTTTAATTTTACAAGTCCAATTAAAATAAGAATGAAAATATATGCAGCGGCAAGTTGCCAAATTTGGAGTTCAATAACGCCCTTCAACTGAGAGCACTTCCTTTCTAGTTGCACCGTTTGCTTTACTAATCTCAATAATATCGTCCGCAATTTCTTCTGGAAGTTGTTGTGAGTGTGTGATGAAGATAACTGTTTTTTTCTTTTCTCTTGCTAGTATAGTAAATTGTTTCATAACGCGGCGTTCTGTATCACTATCTAGCGCTGAGGTTGGTTCATCTAATAAATAGACAGGTGGATCCATAAGTACAATACGTGCGAAAGCAAGTCGTTGTTTTTCCCCGCCTGATAATGAATTAGCGCTGTCTTCTAATTTTTTTTCTAAGCTAACAGTCGTTAATGCGCTTCGCAGGGCATCATCATTTGGAAATGGTTTTTCAGAAAGACGAAGTCCCATTAATAGATTATCTTTAATCGTTCCATCAAAAATAGGTGGAGTTTGCCCAAGCATGACTACGTCACGTCGTAATTGAATAGGGGGATAATCAGAAATTAGTTTTCCGTTATATTCAATTGTACCGGATGTTGGAGATTGCAAATCATTTAGCATGCGGAGCAAAGTACTTTTTCCGCTCCCGCTTTCACCGATAATACATGTGATTTTTTCTTTTTGAATCTGTAAATAAGGAATACTTAGTATATCTTTATATGTAATATCTTTTAATATAAACATAAATTGCTCCTTTCTGATTCTAGTTATATCGTATCAAAAAAGAGAGAGAAATAGAAAAATAAGGTTATAAAGAGCACCGTTTCTTTCTCGTTTTAATCTCTAGTAACAAGTTAAGTAAGCGATCCAATTCTTGGCTGAAAGAAATTACTTTATCATGAGTGAATCCGTACTTTTCAACAAGATAGACCAATTCTTTCTTCTTCATTTCTATTCGATTGTTTAGTTTCGTTACATTCATAAGTGAATTGTAATGCCTCCTAAAAAAGTATGTATTACATAAAAAATAAGACCGAATGAATTCGGTCTTAAAGGAAATAATAAAACAACTTATAAATAGCATACACTTTTCATCTGTAGTTTTTAATATGAAAATGAAAAATAAAACATGATCCATGTTGAGAAAAATATGTCTGATAATTATTTTTTATGGGTGCAAAGAGGCTGCCTACATTGTAGACAGCCTTTAAAGTATTAACCTTTATGATATTTGTACATCCAAAGAAGACCAGATTTTAATAATCTCGGTACACGCCCCATTAATGGTTGATTTGCTAGTAAACCAAATCCGTGTTTTTTACCGAGAGAACCGAGAACACCTTTTAATTTTATAACAGGTAGTTCATCAGGAAGTGGCTCATTATTCCAACGTTTTAATAATATTTGGACAATTTGTTCTCCTTGACCTTCAGCAAGCTGAGCAGATGGTGCATGTGGAAGTGCTGCACAATCTCCTACAACGTAAACGTGCTCGTTATTTGGAATATTGTGATATTTTGTTAAAACAACCCGTCCGCTACCATCTTGTTCAACTGGAAGGTTTCGAACAACTTCATTTGCTTGAATACCAGCTGTCCAGACGATTGCATCACATTCAAGTGGTTCATCGTGGTTGTACACAATATTCGGTTCTACTTTTGTAATGTTAGAGTTTCGTATAATGTTAACGTTATGCTTTACAAACCATTCTTCTACATATCTACTTAATTTCTCTGGATATGGGAATAAAATTCTATCTTTTCGATCAAATAAATAGATTTTTAAATCAGAACGGCTTTCGCGAAGTTCACTTGCTACTTCAACGCCACTTAAGCCAGCGCCAACAACAGCAACTGTTGCATTCGGTTCTAGGCCATTTAATTGTTCATATGTCTTACGTGTTTGTTCAATCGATTGTAGACTGTGTGTATATTCCTTCGCCCCAGGAACGTTATGATATTTATCTTCACAGCCAAGTCCAATAATTAAATCATCATATTGGATTGCTTCGCCGCCATCAAGATGAACAGCTTTTTCTTCGAGATCAATATTTGTTATTGTGCCGTATTGAATATTAAGGCGTGGATGCTCAGGAAACGGTATGCGAATATGCGTTTCTGAAATTGTACCCGCTACTAATGCATAATATTCAGTTTTGAAACAATGGTATGGTACTTTGTCGATTAATGTCACTTGTACATCATCCGGAAGTTGGTTGCTTGGAAGTAGCCGTTGCAGAATTCTCATTCCACCGTAGCCGCCACCCAGTATTACGAGGTGTTTCATGATGGATTACCCCTTTTCTGTTGAAATATCCCCTAATCCTAAAATTTTATATTAATAAAATATTTCGACTTTACTCAATCAAATTATATCGAATTTGTGAACAAATAACAATGCATGAATGAATACTCTGTTGTACAATAAGAAGAAAAGTAAAGTAAACTGTTTTCTTTCTTTAGTTACTATTTCATTGTGAGGCGCGAAAAGCGCCGTCATGAATATATTTATATAGAGAAACATATTTACTTTGAAGTAAAACAGTGAAGGAATTGAATAGTTTAATAAGTGTAACGAAAACAACGAGAAACAGCTTAGTTTTCTTCTTATAGATAAAGTCAGAAAGTAATTTGTTTTGTAGTACAGGGGGGAGAATTTTGATTAAACCATTAATTGAATTTTGTGTAGGTAACCTTGCAAGTGGTTCACAAGCAGCGTTAGAGAAATTAGAAAAAGATCCTAATTTAGATGTAATGGAATATGGTTGTTTAGGATATTGTGGCATTTGTTTTGAAGGACCATTTGCACTTGTGAATGGTGAAGTTGTACAAGGTGCGACAGTAGAAGAACTTGTAAATAATGTATATGATTATTTGGATGAAAATCCAATGTTTTAAGGTGTTGCGAATGAGCAGCGCCTTTTTCATTTTATCCCGCTTTAATGGGCAGTAAGACCCCCACCTCAAAATTCAGCGAAAGCAAAGAAGTTAGGTGGGGGTCGGGCTGCCCATAAAAGTCCGATTGGTGAGGGCTGATTAAAGTTTCACTTTATTTTAGATAAAACGTTATTTTGGAGGGTAGGTTATAGATAAATAAAAAAAGGCCCTTTTAGAAGGGCTTTTTTCTTACACACTGTGTGTAAGAGTGGCTCATCGCCAAACGTTGTCAAATATGAGAAACGGGGGACATTCATATTGTGTTCTAAAAGCATGCATTCTATACTTAAAATAACAAATTATTTTTGGAGTGAATATAAATGAGCCAATTTTCTTTTACAAAAATGCATGGTCTTGGCAATAGTTATATATATGTAAATATGTTTGAAGAACAAATTCCTGAAGAAGATTTAGCTCTTGTGGCGGAAAAGGTTTCAAATATTAATACTGGTATTGGAGCAGACGGGATGATTTTAATTTGTCCGTCTGATGTAGCTCCGGTGAAGATGCGCATGTTTAATAATGATGGATCAGAAGGAAAGAGCTGTGGTAATGGTTTGCGCTGCGTAGCGAAATATGCGTATGAGCATAAACTAGTAGAGGAAACAGTTTTCACAATTGAAACGTTAGCTGGCATTGTAACGGCAGAAGTAACGGTAGAAGAAGGGAAAGTTACATTAGCGAAAATCGATATGGGTGCACCACGTTTAACACGTGAAGAAATACCGATGCTTGGTGAAGGTGAAACACCATTTATTCGTGAAAACTTTTTATACAATAATCATCGTTATGCATTTACAGCTGTTTCAATGGGGAACCCGCATGCGGTTATTTTTGTTGAGGATGTAGAACAAGCACCTCTTACAACACTTGGTCCAGTTCTTGAGACACATGAAATGTTCCCAGAGCGAGTGAACGTTGAATTTATCGAGATTTTAAACGATGAAGAAATGAATTTCCGCGTTTGGGAACGTGGTTCTGGTGTAACGCAAGCTTGCGGAACAGGGGCATGCGCTGCCGTTGTAGCTGCTATTTTGAATGGGAAGATGGAACGTGGTAAAGAAATTACCGTTCATTTAGCTGGCGGCGATTTAATGATTGCGTGGACAGAAGAAGGAAACGTGTTAATGAAAGGACCTGCGGAAGTAATTTGCCGCGGAGTGTATGAGTACAAGATAGAAGCGTAAAGATGTATAATAGAATGAGAACAGAAAGGATGGTGTATTTCATGATTGAAGTAACAGAACAAGCAGCTTTTCAAATTAAAGATATGTTAAAAGATGCTGAAGATGGAGAGAAGTATGTGCGCCTTGCTGTACATGGCGGCGGATGTACTGGCCTTTCTTACGGCTTAGGATTTGAAGTAGAACCAAAAGAAGACGACACAGTTCTTGAGTTTTTCGGTGTTGAATTTGTTATCGATACAGAAAGTGCTCCAATTGTTAAAGGAGTAAAAATTGATTATAAACAATCTATGCTTGGCGGCGGATTTACAATCGACAATCCAAACGCAATCGCATCATGCGGATGTGGATCATCTTTCCGTACAGCGACGAATGCTGGTAAGCCAGAAGAGTGCTAAGTTTTTAGCCGAAATAGAAAAAGACCTTTTTAGCGATGGAATAAAATCGTTAAGGAGGTCTTTTCTTTTGCCGTAAAAGCCCGATTACCAAGGCTAATCAATATTTCACTTTATTTTTGCATAGATGCAAGTATCAGTTAGTTGTTTGCTGTCAGCTGAAAAATCTTCATTACGTAATACCCCTTCAAGTTCAAAGCCTAGTTTTTCAGGGAGTGCACGACTTTTCGTGTTATTACATTCACATCGTATTTCAATCCTTCTAAATTTGAATAACTGAAATCCAAGGTTTGTTAACGTACTTACTGTTTCTGTCATATATCCACTGCCACTAAATTGCGTGTTAATCCAGTATCCAATTTCACATTTAGAAACCTTCCAATCAACCCCGTGAAGACTAGCAGTTCCAACAAAATCATTCGTCTCTTTATGATAGATAAGATAGCGAAAGCTTTCTCTTTTCAAAAAATCTATATGTGCATTTCTCAGAAGAATTTCCGTTTCTTCAACAGTAGGAATGGACTGAAATAAAGACAACCATTGCTTTAATTCATTAATGGAATCTTTAATAGCTTGTTGTACTATATTCCCTTCACCTGCTTGAAGTGGTGCTCTAAGAATGAGTCTGTCTGTTTCTATTTGTAACGGAACATCTAATAAAATAGGATTCATATCATTTCTCCTCTCGAAAACTTTAAATTAGGACAGAATGAAACGTATGTAAAAAACTTTCGTTCAAAAGTTAGAGAACAATAAATATATATTCAATTCATCATTTAGAAATCCTTTTTCATCTATTGACTTCTAATTTCTTTACCATTTATTTGAGCTTTAAGTTCTCTTTTTCTAGTTATAATGGAAGGATAGAAAGAGGGGGATATATGCTGGAAGATATTTTTGAATTTGTGTTGAAGTATGTTATAGGTTCTATTTTTAGATGTATAAGATACCTTGTGATAAATATTATAATAGAATGCATAATAGAAGGTGTAATAAACGGTATAGGGAAATTACTTGATAAAATCCGTGATAAGTGGCGAAAGTGGCGTGAAAGACGTTATTGGCGGTAATAGGTACAATAGAAAAATTGGCAGTAAAGAGATAGCGGATAAAAAGCCTTAAGGGAGATGATTAATTCATTTCCTTTAAGGCTTTTATAATGAAGTAGCAGCTCATCGGAATTTAGAATCCGTACTCCTTCCAATTGGTGACGGGATGACAATTTCTAGAGTGAAGAAATAATTATTATCTTACAAAAGTGTAATGTTCATGTCATGTTTTTGAATTTCTTCTTTAAGCTCGGGGCTTTAAGATAAGAATATAAGAAAAAACATATGAGGTGAAGGAAATGAAAAGATACATTGCACTGTTTAGTATTTTAGTTGTATTTGCAAGTTTGTTAGTTGGTTGTGATTTAAATCGTATGGGTAAAGATGAGTACTACG
This sequence comes from Bacillus luti, assembly GCF_009739945.1. Lineage (NCBI taxonomy): Bacteria > Bacillati > Bacillota > Bacilli > Caryophanales > Bacillaceae > Bacillus > Bacillus luti. The sequence continues at coordinate 451,898 of NZ_CP040336.1, forward strand.
TTCAAATTACGACTGATGGAATTGAGAAGAATGAAAAAGCTGATGGTGGTCAGCCATTCAAATCATTTGAGTATAAGTTACCTGCATTTGATAAAGAAGGTAAAGAGAAAGAGTTAGAATTTACAGCTGTGAAAAACCTTCGTAAAGAAGCGTTCTTACGTTTATACCACTCAGATAAAAAAGGTGTAACAGCTTGGGAAGAAGTGAAGAAAGACGAGCTTCCAGCGAAAGTGAAAGAAAAATTAAGCGTGAAATAAGACAGATAAAAAGGAATTGACGAACAGGGTCAATTCCTTTTTTGATTTTCAAAATCTTCTTCTGAAATCACTGTAAAGCCATGTCTTTTAAATAAAGCGGTTGTTACCCCGTAACCAGTTTGTTTATTACCGTTAAATTCTCCGGTGTAAATTGTAGAACTACCACAAGACGGGCTGCGTTCTTTTAAAATAATATATTCCGGGTGTAAATCTTTAATTTGTTCTAATGTTTTATAAGCACCACTCACGAAAGCTTCTGTGACATCTTCACCATCTTTTGTCATCACTTTTGCTTTTCCATCCAAAACGTCATCGCCATTTCCGCCAATAATTTCAGCTGAGGGACGAGGCGTTGGTAGTCCTCCTAATACTTCAGGGCAAATGAGGACTGTATCTTCTTGTTGCAGTAACGCCTCTATTTTTGAAACGAGGTTGTCATTCCCGTCATAACGGCAAGCGATACCACCTAAACAAGCGCTAATTACAATCATATTTTCATCTCCAATAAAAAAATATTTAGTATCACGCCAATTTTCCTTCCAGCCTCTTACTTATATATGAGGTGATATAAATGGGAAGCTTATATAATTTAATGAAACCATACAGTGAATTTCGAAGTAAAGAAGAGTTTAATACATACCAAAGACAAGTTTTGAAGTGCTATCGATTTCAATTGAATAAAACTGATTCTATCATTATTCATTTTTTAGGGAAATATGCGGTGAATGAGAAACAGAAAACAGTAGGAGTCGCTTGTCCGTTAATGGAGACGATTGCGACGAATGTTGGAAAGAGTATTCGTACAGTGCGCCGCTCCATTGCAAAGCTAGAGGAATTAGGAATTATAAAGCGTGTTGCGACAAAAGAGAGACATAAGCGCGGCGGGTATAGTGCGAACTTATATGTATTTCTTGCATCTGCGATTGACCGCATGGATGACCGTATGAAAATGTCCGCATGTGAGAGTGAGGATTATGCAGCTGGCTGTAGTAAAAATGAGCAAAAATATGAGGGGGAAACAATTCTTTCTAAAAACATTCCACAAATAAAAGAGAAAAGAAAAGTAACGTACGAGCTTGATGCAACGTATTGTCGTCACGATATACCAAAGCCTTTTATATACGCACTTGTGCCAATGACGAGTAACCCGAAGAAGATTAACTTACTGTGGAGTAAGGTGGAGCTTGCTTATAAAAAGAGCGGTTTACTAGAGCAAGGTGTTTTGCTAGAGCAAATATTAGCTGATGAAGAAGTGAACGGAAATTTCATTTGGCGCGTGAAAAGTGTTGTGAGGGCAGATAAATATGGGGAAATTCGTAAAGACATTGGGGCTCTTTTATATAGTACAGTGCGAGATCTATTTTTAGAGGTTGGATTAGAGTGGGGAGCTGCATTAAGGAGAAGGAAAGGGATATCGCTGTTTGATCCATTTGAAAAAGAGCCATGCGTATAACACATGACTCTAATTAGCTAATCGAACTTTCTTACAACTGGCACACGAATCGCTACAAATAGTACGAAGACAATAACCGCAATTGCACCGCTTTTCATAACGGTTACGATTGGAATTCCCATTGCAAGCGCGATTGATGTGAATGCATAAGAGAGCGGAATAAAGCCCATTGATGATAGCATAAGCAAGCTCATTACGCGTCCCATCATTTCTTCTTTTACTGTCGATTGAATCATAGCCATAAGCGGAACGATCGCCATTGCGATTGTAATACCGTAAAACATGCCGGCTAATAATGCTTGCCAAAGTACGGTGCTAAAGTTGATGGATAAGAAGAATACACCAGACAGTAGCATCATGATAATGCAAAATAGTCCGCGTCTACGATTAATATTTTTTAATCCGACAATGACAGCGCCTATTGCCATTCCACCGCCTACAGATGCTTCTAAGTAACTGAACTGGAGCGAGTCACCGTGCAGCACGTTTTTGACAAAGAGCGGGAAACCGACTTGCATCGGACCGATTAAAAATAAGTTTAGAAAGGCGCTACAAATAAGGAAAGTGGAAAGGAATGGTGATTCCTTTACGTATAAGATTCCTTCTTTTATAGAAGTGAACATGCCTTTGTCTGTATTTTGCTGTTCTGGCACTGTAAAGTGTATTTTTTGAACGAGTATGGCTGCGACGATCAGCAGTAAAATCGTAATTGAAAAGATTGTTTCATAGTTCGTAAATTTGATGAGAATACCGCCAAGTACAGGGCCTAGGATGACCGATGCTTGGTTTGTCATTTGTGTAAGTGAATTTGCTTGTGTTAAACGGCTTTTTTCTACTAGTTCCGGCAGAATTGATCCGTCTGCAGACCAGAAGAAAGCGTCAGCAAGTCCAAAGAATAAAGCGAATAAAGCAAATGTATATAGTGTTACATCACCAACGATAAACCATGTGAGAATGGTTGCGACAAGAATCGCACGAATAATGTTGGAGTAAAACATAATATTTTTTTTCGGGAATTTATCAGCTACAGCGCCGCCGACAATCATAAAAATAAGCCTTGGAACACTAAGGGCTACGAAAACAACACCGAGTGAAGCTTCAAGGTTTAATGTTTTTGCTATGTACCACGTTTGTGAAAATGTAAAAAAGGCTAAAGCAAAACTTGAAAAAAGAGTAGCTGCCCAAAGAAAAAGGAAATTCGTATTTTTTAATAACGGTTTCGCATTCTCTTCTAAAGCAGATTTATTTTGTTGTAGTTCCTCCATATTGCTTCCTTTCTATATGACAAATTTAAACTAAAAAACCAGTTAACAATCGTTTTGTCCCGCGTTAACGGGTAGTAAAACCCCGAGTGGGTATAGTTTCACTTTATACAGTTTCTAATATTTCTATACTGCACTTTCTCATTGTAGACAATAATGTCGGATTTGCACAGTCGCTATTTAACGACAAAAAAAGACGCCGAAAGGGCATCTTTTTTAAACTAACGCAATATAAATATCTAATTGTACATTATTTGGATCTAACGCTCTTTCATCATAAAGCTCAAAGTCTGTTGTAAAAGCGCGTTTATTTTCTTTCGACCATTGCCAAATATATTCCCAAGCTTCGCAAACGACTTCAGCAACTGGCCCTTTTCTCGTTGTAAATACCGCGCATGTAGCAGCAGGTATTGTTAAAGATGTCATATTTTCAGGAACGTTTTCTAATGAAGAAACAGGCATACCGATTGTAAATTGATATGTACCAGTTTCATCTGATTCGTAATTTGAATAGAAAGCGAATGTTTCTTTCGTTTGTTGATTTGGAATGTGTTGCATCATTTGTTCTTGGAAGTAGCGATTCCAAAGTGCTGGAATTTCCCCCTCAGTAGATGCCTCTTTTTCATTTGTCGTCGTAATTGAAACACCAATTGCTTGGAAAGCTTCTTTCTTTACGATAATCGGTTCTTTCATTTTATAATCCCCCTATAAACAAAACGTATGTTCTTATTTATTGTAACATATTTTGGAAGAGGGAGATAGTATGATAAAAAGAACTCCTTTCATGTAAAAGGAGTTCTTTTTGTGTCTATATTAAAACATACTTGAGCTATGCATCGGTTGAAGTTTTGCATTTGGATCGAAGTAAGCTTTTGCATTGTTTACTGCTGTTGGTGCTTCGCCAAAGCCGCAAGCAATGAGTTTTACTTTTCCTTCATATGTACAAATGTCACCAGCAGCATAAATACCAGGAATATTTGTCTCCATTTTCGAGTTCACGAGAATGCTGTTTTTTTGAATATCTAAGCCCCAGTTTTTAATTGGACCAAGAGAAGAAACGAAGCCGTAGTTTACAATTACGTCATCCACATCAATGATAACTTTTTCTTCCGTTTTTACGTGTTGAAGAACGACTTGTTCAATGTTGTCATCCCCAATGAGTTCAACTGGAACATATGGTGTACTTACTTCTGCGCGAGAATTTATTAAATTTTCGACGCTATGTTCATGGGCACGGAATTTATCACGGCGATGAACGATTGTAACTTTGTCAGCGATTGGTTCTAACATCATTGTCCAATCTACCGCTGAGTCGCCGCCACCAAATACTACGACGCGCTTGCCAGCAAATTTATTCATATCATCAACAAAGTAATGTAAGTTTTTCTTTTCATACTTTGCTGTGCCTTCTAATTCTAAGCGGCGTGGTTGGAAAGCACCATTGCCAGCAGTAATAATGACTGATTTAGAATAGTGAGTTTGTTTATTCGTAACAAGCTTGAATATACCGTCAGCTTGTTTTTCAAGCGTATCAACAGCCTCTTCTAAGCAAACAGTTGGATCAAATTTCTTCATTTGCTCTTTTAAGTTATCAACTAACTCTTGTGCACGCACTTTTGGAAATCCAGCTACATCATAAATGTACTTTTCAGGGTAGAGTGCGGATAATTGTCCTCCAAGTTGAGGTAAGCTTTCAATGATTTTGACACTTGCTTGTCTCATACCGCCATAAAATGCTGTAAATAGTCCTGTTGGACCACCACCAATAATTGTTATGTCGTAAACTTTTTGATTTTCTGCCACTTTCATTCCCCCTATAGATGGAATTTTGATATTGATTTCATATATTGTTCATATGTACACGAAAATCCTGCAAATGATGACACTTTCAAATAAATGATAGCATATTTCAGTTCATAATACTTCTGAAAACGACTGAATTGTGTGTAAGTTTTCGCATAGATGTTTTTAACATTGTATAAAATATACAGAAAGGAAAATACATGAAAAAAAGGCTGAAAAACCCTTGAAAACGCTATGTTATTTTAAAATATTGATAATTCTCTAGGTGCTTGAATTCTGGAATAAAACCGACTAATATAGGGAAGTATTATGTTAAATTTCTATGACAAAATTCGTACGATTTTTTGACTGCGTTTTGTTACGATATAGAATGTGATAAATTCCACATTCTTGACAAATAGAGTTTTTAGTACTTGGTATTATTTTCATTACTATTATATAAAGAAAAGGGTTGTGATTTGGTGAAGACTCCAAAAATCGTAGTTTTAGGTGCAGGTTATGGCGGGATGATTACGACTGTTCGTCTGCAAAAAGCATTATCTGTAAATGAAGCTGAAATTACGTTAGTAAACAACAACAGCTATCACTACCAAGCAACTTGGTTACACGAGAGCGCAGCTGGTACATTACAAGATGAAAAAATCTGTCTAGATATTCAAGACGTTATCGATACAAATAAAGTGAACTTTGTACAAGATACAGTAGTAGAAATTAAAGCTGCTGAAAAACGCATTATCTTAAAAGACGGCGAGTTAGAGTATGACTACTTAGTAATCGGTCTTGGTTTCGAATCAGAAACATTCGGCATTACAGGACTAAAAGAGCATGCATTCTCAATTGCTAACATTAATGCAACTCGTCAAATTCGTGAGCACATGGAAGCTAGTTTCGCTAAATATGCGGATGAAAAGCGCGATGAGTTAGTAACAATCGTTGTTGGTGGTGCTGGATTTACTGGTATCGAGTACGTAGGTGAGCTTGCAAACCGTGTTCCTGAACTTTGCAAACAGTACAATGTACCACGTGAAAAAGCACGTATCATTTGTGTAGAAGCTGCTCCAACAGCACTTCCAGGTTTTGATCCAGCATTAGTAGAATATGCTGTAAAACAACTTGAGAAAAAAGGCGTAGAATTCCGCATCGGTACAGCAATTAAAGAAGGAACTGAAGAAGGTATTATCGTTGCAAACGGCGATGATACTGAATTAATTAAGTCTGAAACAGTAGTTTGGGCTGCAGGTGTTCGTGGTAATGGTATTGTGGAAGAGTCTGGATTTGAAGCAATGCGCGGCCGCGTTAAAGTTGATGAGTACATGCACGCTCCAGGATACGAAGATGTATTCATGGTTGGTGACGCAGCGTTAATCATTAACGAGGAAATTAACCGTCCATACCCACCAACAGCACAAATTGCAATTCAACAAGGCTACAACATTGCACACAACTTAACTGTGTTAGTTCGTGGCAAAGGCGAAATGAAAAAATTCGCATTCGACAATAAAGGATCTGTATGTTCTTTAGGTCATGACGATGCAATGGGCGTTGTTATGGGTAAAAAGTTAACAGGTTGGAAAGCTTCTTTCATGAAGAAAGTTATCGATAACCGTTACCTATTTTTATTAGGTGGACCTTTATTAGTTCTTAAAAAAGGTAAATTGAAGTTATTTTAATATATAGTAGAAGAAAGCAGAAACGGCTATGAGCTGTTTCTGCTTTTTTTTGTATAATACACCTTTTCAATATAGGAATAAAAAATAATTGCGTTTCCGAAGAAAGGAAATGCAGATTCGCGAGGCTACTGTTTTGTTTTCTTTTCTTCATACTTCCATTCTATATAGTTCTTTAGCAAATAATTGTCATTCATCAAATACAGAAATAGACATACAAAAACGCCATTCTTTCTTATGATCATACAGAAAGAATAGCGTATTTTTTCATTTTAGGGGATTTTGTTCAACTGGACAAAATGAGGGGAATATGAAAGCATCTTTCGCTAGATAACCATCTTTACAATGATTTTGCCATCGTTCTACTGAATATCAAGTTCACTGCAATCACGATGACTGCACCGATAAGGGTTGCAAATACACGGTCGAACAGAATGGTAAACTGGAACGGCTTGCCCGCTTCCATGATCAAAATAATGAGCGGAATCATGGTTGCAGAGTATACAAGGTAATTTCGAACCTTTAGAAGAGGTCGAACACCTGCGAATAGCCCGATACTTATAACTAATCCCCAAATTGGTAGACTAGTTGCGAGAAGCAAGCTCGCAACAATCACGCCGATTATTGTACCAAGCACTCGTTGTGTTGTTTTGATTGGAAAGAGTTCTATTTTCCGCTGAATAAGAATCGCCACGGTAATTGCAATCCAATAGAAGTGGTGCTCGGGCCAAAGTATTCGTAATCCCTCAGCTATAACTAGACATAATGCGAGCCTGATTGGGAATTGCCAACTGGATAGGTGTGCAAGAGAATCCCACCATAGAATGATTTTTTTCGATGTTGGCCCTTGCATAGCTCCATCCAGCGATGATTTAAAACAACGGTGTACCCAGATACCTAGTACCAAGCTGATACTGACGGTCCAAATCGCTCCTGCTAAGATTGAAAAAATTAGTGCCATCGGGTAATCCGTCTGGTTTAACATATTGAGGATGATGATCAGGAATATAACAAATCGTGTTGTTCCCACAGCCAAGGAACGACTATATCCGCCAATTAACGTAGCAAGGATTACCAGCAGAATCAAGACTCCGAATGTCAGGTAGCCTTGTCCGAAAGAGAGACTAGCAGCAATTGCAGCGAGTGCTACTGATATGAGCGCTGACGCCAACTTTTCCCCGTGATTTATAAAACTCGAGCCGACTTTCACGCTACTGACTGCCAAACTTCCGACCGATGCAGCAAAACCAAGAGCGGGATAGCCTAGAAATGTGGCGAACAGAACAGGTCCGGCCATACCTATGCCAGCGGAAATGAGTTCTACTATTTCTACTTTGGACTCCTTAGACCAAGAAAACAGTTGAGCCCTATATGCTTTTACATTCATCTATAGCACCTCTTACGACCCAAAGAGTAGGGCACAGTTTAATAATAGGCTCTTTTTTTAATCCATGAACATGTGGTGATACTTATTATGTCCATCAGGCTGATATTTTGAAGTATCCCCAAAATGAAAATTTTATCCCGCATTAACGGGCAGTAAGACCCCCACCTCAAAATTCAGCGAAAGCAAAGAAGTTAGGTGGGGGTCGGGCTGCCCGTAAAAGTCCGATTGGTTCAACTAATAATCAGTGAGGGATGAACAAACCCCCCACTGATTAAAGTTTTACTTTATCTTTCCAGAGTTATTTATAATAATTGAGCTCATTTTTTTCGATATGGGGAAATGCCAATTTTTTTAAGTTGGTAGCAATGGGGCATTATTCTAAGAAAGGAAAAGTCACAGTGTACTTAAAAATATAGTATAATATACAAAAAAGAAAGAATATTCTGTTCTCTCTAGTGGAGGAGGTTGCATCATGGGGAAGCGCGGGAAAGTATGGTTAGCTGTTAGTGGCTTAGTAGCGACAAAAGATGGCAGGTGGCTATTCGTTAAGAAGAAATACAGTGGATTAAAGGGGAAATGGTCTTTGCCGGCTGGTTTTGTGAATGAAGGTGAGACGGTTGATGAAGCTGTGAAACGTGAAGTGTTAGAAGAGACAGGCATTGTCGCTCATGTGAAGGGCATCATTGGTGTTCGATCGGGCGTTATTCGTAATGAGATTAGTGATAATATGATTATTTTCCTTTTGGAGCCTGAAGGGGAAAATATTATTGTACAGGAGAAGGAATTGTCTGAAGTAGCGTTTTTACATCCAGAGACTATTGCGGACGATCCAAATACGTCTGTGCTTATTCAATATTTACTAGAAGGACGATCAGAACTACATCTTGAAATGGACAAAACATTAAATCCAGGAGAGCAATTTGGTTATACGGCGTATCACGTGTTTACGGCGCATGCGAAGGAGAGGGAGAAGAAGTGAGTATACCGGTATTACTTATTTCAATGATGCTATTCTTTATTTTGTTTTTTGGAATTGGATTTTTACTCAACATGATATTGCGAGCTACATGGGTAATGGTTATTGTGTATCCGATTGTTTGTATGCTCATTATTAATAAAGCGAGTGTGTGGGATTATTTTTCAAAGCCAAAAGAAACATTTTCTTCATTTGGGACAAGTGTATCGCATTTAGGACAAGCAGATGTATTTATTTTATCTACGGGGTTAGTAGGGGCTGCTTTAGCGGGAATCGTCATTAAGAAACTTCGGAACAGTGGATATCAAATGTTTTAATCTCCAATTTACTTGGAGATTATTTTTTTGCATATTCCTTCATCGTATAGGGAATGATTAACGATGAAGGAGTGTGGAATATAAAAATGTTAAAACGATATTGTATTCGCATTATGATGACTTGTTTACTTGTATCCGCATTATGCGTAACATGGAATGCTTTCACAGGAGTTTCTTTATTAGAGATTGTAAAGAAATATGAGGGAACGAGTGCAAAAGAAGTACATGCAGCAGAAGTCAAAAAAAATGTTGCTCCGAGTAAAGAAGTGATAAATGCTTTAGAACAGGCAAATGACTGGTCTAAATATCGTACAATTGAAATGACGGCAACGGGTTATACTTCAGGAGTGGAGTCGACTGGTAAGAGTCCAGGGCATCCGGAGTATGGTATTACATATTCAGGTGTGAAAGCGAAACGGGATTTATATTCCACAATCGCAGCGGATTTACGCGTATTTCCGATTGGAACGATTCTATTCATTCCAGATTATGGGTATGGGGTTGTTGCTGATAAGGGCGGTGCTATAAAAGGAAACCGTCTTGATTTATACTATGATACGGTGAAAGATGTTTATAGCCAATGGGGTAAGAAAAAAGTAAATGTATATGTAGTGAAAATAGGAAATGGTAAGTTTACAGAAGAAGAGTTAACGATGTTAAATGAAGATGAAACGATGCAAGTGTTTCGAGGACAATATTTAAAGCAAAGATAGTCTAGTGATAATAGCACTAGACTTTTTTAATTTCATAATAGATAAAATTGGATGAGCGTGGATGTTATATATGACATAACAGAATTTAGAATTGTCGCATTTTATCGAAAATAAAGTTATAATAAAGACAGAGTAGAGAAACTTAGGGGGTCTGAACATGTTTCAAGTACAAAAAGAATTAGCAGGTCATGAAGCGGTAATTGTTGCTTTATTTGAAGAAGATAAAACGAGTAGTTTTGTACAAGAGCTGGATAAAGCATTTGAAGGACAATTACAAGTTTTATTAGAAGAAAAAGAACTTTCTACGAAGAAAAAGGTTATTTCAAAAGTACATAGTTTAGGGAAAACAAATGTGAAACGTTATTATTTTGTCGGTTTAGGTAAGAAGGAGTCTTACACGACAGAAACGTTACGTGCGGCTCTTGGTAAGGCGTTTAAAACACTGCAAGCAGCAAAAGTACAAGATGCAGCGATCTTACTAGACTCTTTCGTAACAGAGAAATTGGATGCGATTGATGTAGCTCATATTGCAGCAGAAGTACAAGGTCTTGGTACATATGAATTACAAACGTATAAAACAGATAAAAAGGATCGTGTAGAGCTAGAGAAGTTCACGGCTATTACAGCGGAAGATGCACAAGAAATTGAAGCTGCATTAACAGTTGGCTACGTACATGGACGTGCAACAAATTCAGCTCGTACGCTTGTAAATATGCCGCCAAACGTATTAACAGCGACGAAACTTGCTGAGTACGCTGTTGAGTTAGCGGAAAAATATGATATGGATTATAAGGTTCTTGAGAAAGAAGAGATGGAAGAGCTTGGTATGGGTGCATTACTTGCAGTAAACCAAGGTTCTACTGAGCCACCGAAAATGATTGCTCTTATTTATAAAGGAAAAGAAGAGTGGACAGATGTAATTGGATTCGTTGGAAAAGGAATTACATACGATACAGGTGGTTATTCTTTAAAACCGCGTGAAGGCATGGTAGGTATGAAAGGTGATATGGGCGGCGCAGCTTCTGTTTTAGGTGCGATGGAGATCATTGGAGAACTTCGCCCAGAGCAAAACGTGATTGCTGTTATTCCTTCAACTGATAACGTTGTAAGTGGTACAGCATTTAAGCCAGACGATGTGATTACATCTATGAGTGGAAAAACAATTGAAGTATTAAATACAGATGCAGAAGGTCGCTTAGCGTTAGCTGACGGTATTACGTACGCGAAAAAACTTGGTGCAAACTACCTTATTGATGTTGCAACATTAACAGGTGGTGTAATTGTTGCACTTGGAAATCATACGACAGGCGCAATGACAAATAATGAAGAACTATTTGAACAAGTGTTAGAAGCTTCAATGGAAACGGATGAGCCAATTTGGCAATTACCGATTTTTGACCGTGATAAAGAACGTGTGAGAAATAGTAAATTTGCTGATTTAAATAACTCACCAGGCCGTGAAGGACATGCAGTGATGGCGGGTACATTCCTAGGTGAATTTGCAGAAGATACACCGTGGGTACACTTAGATATAGCTGGAACATCTGAAACAACAGGTGCGCATGATTTAGGACCAGCCGGTGCAACAGGTGCAATGGTACGTACACTAGCAACACTTGTTGAACGTTTTGGAGAAGAATAATTTTTGGAAGAAAAGGCTGTCTCAAATGTTTGAGACAGCCTTTTCTTTTTTTGTATAAATGGATTTATTCTACAATTTCATTCGTCTTATAAAGAAATTGTATATAAGGTCCCATTTAAAGCAAATGAAGTGCGACCTGTTTCTTCAGAGACAACTAATATAAGTGCATCGCTTTGTTCTGATAAGCCAATTGCAGCTCTATGACGTGTTCCTAGCTCAGAATCAACCTCGGTACTTTTCGTTAATGGAAGAATATTTGCTGCTGAGACAATATGATTATTTTTAATGAGAACGGCTCCGTCATGAAGGGGGTTACCTGGATAAAAAATGGATTCGAGCAATGGTGCTGTTAAATGAGCGTTTAACGTTGTTCCGGTTTGTATGAAAGGATGGAGCGTCTCGTTTCGTTCCACAACAATAAGAGCACCATGTTTTCGGGCGCTTAAATGCTGGACAGCTATCGTAATGAACTGTGAGCTTTCCGTATAAGGTGATAAATAAGCTTGAATATAGTATGTAGCTGCCAATGTTTGTACATTTGCTAACATATGATGAATATCTTCCATTTTGCACAAAATACATTCATCTTCTTTATCGATTGCTTGTCTCATAATCGATAGTTCCTTTTCAGCAATTTCAATCATTTGTTTTGTTTGTATTTTGAGTTCTTCTGACAAGCCCCATTCTTGCATAATCCTCATTCCCTTTGGTGGAGTATTTAAGCATAGTGTATACAAATATTCCTAGTAAAATCCTGTTAGATTTTAAAAAATATTGAGATACAGGTTGTTTTTTTCATATAATAAAGGTAAGACAAATGAGAGGAGATAGAAGAATGAATTGGAAACAAGAATTTAGTCGCTGGCTTTCATATGCAGATTTAGATGCAGAATTAAAAGAACAGCTAGAAAACATGAAACAAGATGAGAAGAAAATTGAAGACAGCTTTTATAAAAATTTAGAGTTTGGTACAGGTGGTATGCGTGGTGAACTTGGTGCTGGTACGAATCGTTTAAATGTATATACAGTTCGTAAAGCAACACAAGGATTAGCGAAGTTTATTGAAAAATTAGGTGAAGAAGCGAAGAAGCGCGGTGTTGTTGTAGCGTATGATTCTCGTCATAAATCACCTGAGTTTGCAATGGAAGTAGCTGCTACACTTGGTGCACATGGTATTACAACATATGTGTTTGAAAGCTTACGTCCAACGCCAGTGCTTTCTTTCGCAGTTCGTCATTTACATACAGTGAGTGGAATCGTTCTTACGGCAAGTCATAATCCGCCTGAATATAATGGATATAAAGTGTACGGTGAAGATGGTGGGCAGTTGCCTCCAAAAGAAGCTGATGAATTAATTAGCTATGTAGACGCAGTAGAAGATGAATTAACAGTTGAGGTTGCAGATGTGGAGCAATTAAAAGCTGACGGTTTATTACATATTATTGGACAAGAAGTAGATGATGCATATGCTGCAGAATTGAACAATGTCATTATTAATAAAGAAATGGTACAAAATGTTGGGAAAGACTTAAAAATCGTCTTTACACCATTACACGGAACATCAAATATTTCTGTACGCCGTGGTTTAGAAGAAGTTGGATTTACAGATGTAACAGTAGTAAAAGAGCAAGAGTTACCAGATCCGAACTTCTCTACAGTAAAATCACCAAACCCAGAAGAACATGCTGCTTTTGAGTATGCGATTCGTGACGGTGAAAAAATCGGAGCTGATGTGTTAATCGCAACGGATCCTGACGCAGACCGTCTTGGTGTAGCTGTTCGTAATCATGATGGTGAGTTCCAAGTATTAACTGGAAACCAAACAGGTGCATTAATGCTGGATTACTTATTGTCTCAAAAGAAAGAAAACGGAACACTTCCAGAGAACGGTGTTGTATTAAAAACAATCGTAACTTCTGAAATTGGTCGTACAATTGCAAAAGCATACGGTTTAGACACAGTTGATACGTTAACTGGATTTAAATTTATCGGTGAGAAAATTAAACAGTATGAAGAAAGCGGACAATATGAATTCCAATTCGGTTATGAGGAAAGCTATGGTTATTTAATCCGCCCATTCTGCCGTGATAAAGATGCAGTACAATCTGTTCTATTTGCATGTGAAGTAGCTGCATACTACAAATCACAAGGCAAAACGTTATACGATGGTCTATTAGAAGTATTTGAGAAGTACGGTTTCTTCCGTGAAGATCTTGTATCATTAACGTTAAAAGGAAAAGACGGAGCGGAACAAATTCAAAAGATGATGGCAACATTCCGTGAAAATCCTCCGAAGGAAGTAGCTGGCTTAACAGTCGTAGCAGTTGAAGATTATAAAGCAAGCATCGTTACATCTTTACAAGATGGACATAAAGAAGAGATTCACTTACCGAAATCAAATGTGTTAAAATATCAATTAGAGGACGGTTCTTGGTTCTGCTTACGTCCATCTGGAACAGAACCGAAGATCAAGTTCTACTTTGGTGTACAAGATAATTCTTTACAAAATAGTGAACAAAAGTTACTTACTATTAAAGAAGATATTATGAATCGTTTATAATATAAAGTAATTTTAAGTAGTAGGGAGCAAAAGGGAGCGAAATCTCCCTTTTGTTCTATGTAAGGAAATAATCGTTATTGATTCTGACAGAAGAGAGGGTATTTTGTGATGAAAAAAGTAAGAAAAGCCATAATCCCAGCAGCTGGATTAGGAACACGTTTTTTACCAGCAACAAAAGCAATGCCAAAAGAAATGTTGCCGATAGTAGATAAACCAACTATCCAATACATCGTAGAAGAAGCAATACAATCAGGAATCGAAGATATTATTATCGTTACTGGTAAAACTAAGCGCTCTATTGAAGATCATTTTGATAATGCATTTGAGTTAGAGCAAAACTTATTAGAAAAGAAAAAGTATGAGTTACTTGAAAAAGTACAGGCTTCTTCAAAAATGGTAGACATTCATTATATTCGTCAAAAAGAACCAAGAGGATTAGGACACGCTGTTTGGTGTGCACGTAAATTCATCGGTGATGAGCCATTTGCTGTTTTACTAGGTGATGATATCGTTCAAGCTGAAAAACCATGTTTACGTCAATTAATCGAAGAATATGATAAAACGCTTTCTTCTGTTATTGGTGTACAAACGGTTCCAGAAGATGAAACACACCGTTACGGAATTATTGATCCGTTAGAGCAAGAAGGACGTCGTTACCAAGTTCGCAATTTCGTTGAGAAACCAGCAGCAGGTACAGCACCTTCAAACTTAGCAATTATGGGACGTTATGTTTTAACGCCTGAAATTTTCATGTTCTTAGAACAGCAAAATGTCGGCGCTGGCGGTGAAATTCAGTTAACAGATGCAATCCAAAACTTAAATGAAATTCAACGTGTATTTGCTTACGATTTCGAAGGAAAACGCTACGACGTAGGTGAAAAGTTAGGATTCGTTCAAACGACAATCGAAATGGCCCTGCAACACCCAGAATTACGTGGTGACATGGTTACAATGATGCAGAGAATTTTAGCAGAACATACGAATCAAGAGTCTTAATATAAAAAAGGAGTTGTTCCTACTGGAACAACTCCTTTTTCTTATGAAATCGTTGAATGAGAATGCTGATAAGCAGAACGACGTACAGCGTAGTATATGCGAGGTGCGATAATAGCACCGATAATTGTAAAGACAATATCTTTTACTGCAAACCACATCATAATCATCCAAGCAGCTTTATAGCTCATATTACCGCCCATGAAGAGATTGACCGCTCCGTACATGTAAGTAGTACCGATAATATAAGTTAAAATAATTCCTGTGAAAGAGGCAATCGCAAATGTACGGAATGTTGGTCTTTCTTTTTGTTCTACTAATTTTCCGGATACGTAAGCAACAATAATAAATGCGATAATAAAACCACCAGTAGGGTCTAAAAGTGCCCCGAATCCAGCTTTGAAGTTAGCGAAGATTGGTGCGCCGGCTACGCCAACGAGCATATATACCGTCATTGATAATGCCCCAAGTCTACTTCCAAGAAGAAGTCCTGCTAAAATCGCGAAAAATGGTTGCATAGATAATGGGACGCCCGCTACTTGTAAGAATGGTGCCCAAGATACAATGTTTGCACCGATGGCCATAAGAGCAACGAACATGGCAGCTAATGCTAAATCTAAAACGTGAAATCTTCTCATAATGTTAACCTCCTGTTGTTTTTAGGTTAACATTATCGTAGCGAAACTATTTACTTGTTGTCAATTAAAATATTTTGATAAGAAGGTTTCAAATAGTCTCTTAGCAACGTATATGGAATACGAAATTGTGGAATTCCACTTGAATAAGGAGCAATCTCATATAAAGGGAAATAAATGACGAGATTGTCCGGTTCTAAAAAGAAGTGGAATTTTTTCGTACTCATTACCTTTTCAGTTGCATCAGGAAAATAAATGCTTTCATTTCGTTTAATTTGTCTTACAATCTCTGCACGAACTACTTCTTTGTATTTATCCTCTTGCTGAAATAAATCGTCTAAGTGTAGTAATTTTTTTTCGTTTAAATCAAATGTGTTTGCTTTCCACGTATAAAGACCGTGTGCTCCGCCTGTATATTGATAGTAATTCACATATAAGCTGAGAAAAGGTGGTTTATTTAAAGAAACTTTATAGTCAACATTTGCTACGTATGGATGAAATGGATTACTAGACCCTTCTGTTTCTTTATAATATTTTTTGGCGTCTTTTTCTAATTTGCTTTTAAACTTATCCGTAGATTTTTTGTAATAGAAATTGAGCTTCTGTTGAAATTTAGAGTCGGAAAAGTTGTGAAAGGAAGGTCTGTTAATTTGATATTCTATATAAGGTTTCTTACCTTTTTGCGTGACAGTCTTCACATCGATTGTCAGGTTGGATGCTTTGGCTGCTAGTGTACAATTTGGTACAATAGTCAGCAAGGAGAACATGAGCAGTAGTATACAGAATTTCTGTTTCATTTAGGTGAAACCTCCTTATATAAGTGTTATAGGTAGTTTGAAAACAAATAGGTAAAATTATACATTCAATTAAAACGAGAGAAGGGGGAAACGAGATGGCAAAAACTTTAATGGATTCGCTTGGGATTGAGTTGTTAGAGATGACAGAAGATAAGGTGGTTGCTACGATGCCCGTTGATGAGCGTACGCATCAGCCGTTTGGATTTTTACACGGGGGTGCATCCCTTGCATTAGCAGAAACAGTGGCAAGTGTCGGTTCATACAATTTAATTGATCAAGAGAAATGTATTTGTTTCGGTTTAGAAATTAATGCAAATCATATTCGTTCAAAGCAAGATGGAATTGTAACAGCAATCGGGACACCAATACATAGAGGGAATTCAACGATGGTTTGGGATATTCGTATCATTGATGAAAATGATGACTTATTATGTATTTCAAGATGTACAGTAGCAATTAAAGAAAAACGTGGAAAATAAAAAAGAGGCTGCTCAGGTAGAGCGGCCTCTTTTTCTTATAATTAGAACTGGATTTTCTTCTCTAAGAAACCTTTTAGTTCGCTAATTGGCATACGAACTTGTTCCATTGTGTCACGGTCACGTACTGTAACAGCTTTGTCTTCAACTGAGTCGAAGTCGTATGTGATACAGAATGGAGTACCGATTTCGTCTTGACGACGGTAACGTTTACCGATAGAACCAGTCTCGTCAAAGTCTACCATGAAGTCTTTAGCTAATTCAGCGAATACTTCAGTAGCACCTTCAGATAGCTTTTTAGATAATGGTAAGATTGCTGCTTTGTATGGTGCTAAAGCAGGGTGGAAACGAAGAACTGTACGAGAGTCGTTCTCTAATTGCTCTTCTTCATATGCATCACATAAGAATGCTAATGTTACACGGTCTGCACCTAAAGATGGCTCGATGCAGTATGGTACGTAACGCTCATTCGTTTGTGGATCGATATAGTTAAAGTCTTCGTTAGAGTGTTCCATGTGACGTTTTAAATCGAAGTCTGTACGAGATGCTACGCCCCAAAGTTCGCCCCAACCGAATGGGAATTTGAACTCAATATCAGTTGTTGCGTTACTGTAGTGAGATAATTCTTCTTCACCGTGGTCACGAAGACGCATGCTTTCTTCGTGCATACCAAGTGAAAGTAACCAGTTCTTACAAGTTTCACGCCAGAATGCGAACCACTCTAAATCTTCACCAGGCTTACAGAAGAATTCAAGTTCCATCTGTTCGAATTCACGTGTACGGAATGTGAAGTTACCAGGCGTGATTTCGTTACGGAAACTCTTACCGATTTGGCCAATACCAAATGGAAGTTTTTTACGCATAGAGCGTTGTACGTTTTTAAAGTTTACGAAAATACCTTGTGCTGTTTCAGGACGAAGGAAGATTTCGTTTGTGCTAGACTCTGTAACACCTTGGAATGTTTTGAACATTAAGTTGAACTGACGAATTTCAGTGAATTCTTCGCTACCGCAATCAGGACATTTTACTTCATGTTCTTTCATTAAGTCAGCCATTTGGTCGAAAGTAAGACCATCAACAACCATTTCGATGCCTTTTGCATCTAAAGCATCTTCAATTAATTTGTCAGCGCGGTGACGAGCTTTACATTTTTTACAATCGATCATTGGATCGTTGAAGTTACCAACGTGACCAGAAGCGATCCAAGTTTTTGGGTTCATTAAAATAGCTGCGTCTAAACCAACGTTGTGTGGAGATTCTTGAATGAATTTTTTCCACCAAGCTTTTTTAACGTTATTTTTTAATTCGATTCCAAGTGGACCGTAATCCCAAGTGTTTGCAAGACCACCGTAAATTTCAGAACCAGGGAAAACAAAACCGCGATGTTTCGCTAAGTTTACTACTTGTTCCATTGAATACATAAGAAAATCCTCCTTTTGAAAGTTAACGTATTGGCGATGACGTGCTCAGATAACTTGTGAAACGCGCAGTATATGCTTTGAAAAACATAAAAAAACGCTCATCCCAAGGCTTAATTGCCTAGGGACGAGCGTTTGCCCGCGGTTCCACCCTAGTTGATACACAAAAGGGTGCATCCACTTTATCACGTATTGCTCGAGACTGCCGTTTCCTTGCGGCTTCAGGCTTTCACTATCCCTGAATCGCTTTTTGTGCAAGTACTTATAAGTCCGTCATCGCTACTTATATTAATAATAATGAACATATTCTAACACGTTCTTTTTTAAATCTCAATAGAGGAACGCGTCTATCTATGATAGAGTCTCGCCTATTTTTTCATTATCTATTCCATAATTTTGTTTAATGTGCTTAATTGCTTCACGTTTACTGAGCGGGGCAAGCTCGTTATTTTGCACGTATTCCCAAACGACATCTGGATTTGTTTTTGCGTATTCACGAAGGACCCAGCCAATCGCCTTTTGAATGAAAAATTCTTTTGAAGAATGTAGTTGTCCAATAATCCAAAAAAGAAGTTCTTCATCCATTTTTTCTTTATATTTCAGTTGGAATAAAATAGCGGTGCGTTGTAACCATATGTTGTCGGATGCAATCCATTTTGGAATATAGGCAGAAATTAATTCTGGATGTTTTAAAAAGATACCACCTAAAAATGTAGGGACGATGCTATCAACAGAATCCCACCAAGACTTCGTGACAATGAGTTCTTCTAAGAAGGGGATATGAGTTTCGTTTATATGCTTTTTATATTTTTGCATAATATCAAGAGCGGCTGCTTGAAATTCACGCTCTGGTAAGTCCCAAAGTTCACGTATGATAATTTGGAAGTCTTTTTTATCTGGGAGAGTATGGATTTGAATGACGTCTTTTAATAATTGTCTTCTCTCGGGAGTTTGAATACCGAGAAACGGGAAGTGATTTTTCATATAACGTGCCATCGGTTCTGCTTTTTCAGGATTTTGATGAGCTGTAAAATGTTCTTGTAATGCTTGTACAAATGGATGCATAAGTGTTTTCTCCTCTCTCATTATCTTGCTCCTATCATTATACAGAGAGTTTGGTTAATTTTTAAAACATAACTTGCAGTGTAATGAAATATGTTGAAAGTAGAGAGGAGAGGATAAGATGGAAGATCAAGGCGTACTAGCAGGTTTCTTTGCTCTTAGTTTTGCGTTTATTCTTGTTATATTAATTTGGGCAATTATTTCGTATTTGTTAACGGCTTTTGCACTGTATACGATGGCGAAAAATGATGGTGCAACGGATGGTGTTCTTGCTTTTATTCCTTTTGTAAATAGTAAGATATGGGGCGACTTAGCGAAAGATAAATTACCCGATTTCTTGAAAGAAGAAGCAGGATGGAAAGTATTCGGCATATATGTCGCATGTTTCATTTTTAATTTCGTACCAATTCTATATTTAATAGCAACAGCTGTATCGATTGTGTTGTCCATTTATCTCATCTACGCTATTTTAGACAGGTACGGAACGAACTCTATATTATTTACGATTATTCATACCATCACATTTTCAGTGTTCTTGCCGATTCATTTGTTCATTATTCGAAATGAGCCGGTGAGGTATAAGGAGTAGTATATATAATATTTGAGACAGAAAAAGCGCCCTGAAAGCAGGGCGCTTTTTTCTACTACATAAGGTAGCGTAAATAAATATAAATATGAGAAATGATTAAAGAAACGATCATAATTGGGAAACCGACTTTTAAGAATTCCATGTAGCTAAATCTATGTCCCTCGCGATTTGCGATTCCAGCTACAATTACGTTAGCGGAAGCGCCGATTAATGTTCCGTTTCCACCTAGACAAGCTCCTAATGCTAATGCCCACCATAATACATCGATTTGTGCGTCAGAAGGTGATAAACCGAGCCCAACTGCCATATCGTTAATAAGCGGGATCATTGTTGCAACGAATGGAATGTTATCGATTGTTGCAGAGGCGATACCAGATACCCATAAAATAAGGATTGATGCTTGAGAAATATCTCCGCCTGTTATACCAATTACTTTTTGAGCAAGTGTTTTGATTAGGCCGATATCAATAAGTCCTCCAACGAGCACGAATAGCCCTGCGAAGAAGAAGATTGTTACCCACTCTACGCTTGCGAATACTTCTTCGATTTCATGTTCTTTCACACCGATTAACATAAGGACAGTAGCACCAGTTAAGGCGATGATAGCTGCATCAACGTGGAAAATGGAATGAGTCATGAAACCTACAATCGTAAGTCCAAGTACTGTTAAAGATTTTTTCATTAATACGGGATCTTTAATGTATTGTTTTTCATCTAAGCTCATTAACTTTTTAACTTGTACAGGATCAGCAATTAATTGTTTGCGGTACATGAAGTAAAGTATTGTTGCTGTCACACCAATAATAATAATTACGATTGGTGCTAAGTTTAGCAAGAACGCATTGAAGTCTAAATGCTTATTTGCAGAACCAATCATAATGTTAGGTGGATCACCAATTAAAGTTGCTGTTCCTCCAATGTTTGAAAAAATAATTTCCGAAAGTAAATATGGAACAGGATTTACTTGCAGTATGCGCGTAATAGATAAAGTAACTGGAACAACAAGAAGTACAGTTGTAACGTTATCTAAAAATGCGGAGCCAAGCGCGGTAAGTAAGGAAAGTGAAATTAAAATTTTAATTGGATCTCCTTGTGCTCCTTTTGCTGCTTTAATGGCAACGTATTGGAAAACACCGGATTTACTCGTAATGTTCACCAAAATCATCATACCGATGAGTAGTGTAATTGTCCCCCATTCGATATGTTTCGTAAAGGCGTTGTGTAAATCAACGACTCCCACAATTACCATGAGTGCTGCACCAAGAAGTGCGATGACAGCGCGATTAATTTTTTCAGAAATAATAATGGCATATGTAATTAAAAAGACTGCGATAGCAAAATAATACTGCCAGTTTGCGAGCTCTTGCGTTGTTTCGTGCAAAACTCTCATCTCCTTTCATTCACTTTTCTTAGTGTGTCAAAAATTAACTAGATGAAACACACATACCGTCATTATAAAGTAGGAAAATGGCGGATGTAAATGAAAGGGGGTATTTTGTCATATTTTCTGCATAGGTCATTTTTTCTTATTTTTAAAAATATTTGTGGGCATTTGACATATATATAAGATACATCCAATCTGAATATTTAAAATAGAATTAGCATTCGAGCTTGTTCGTGTAAGAGTATCAAATAGAAAGGAATGATAAAAATGATAAGGAAGGGATCGTATGGATGAACAACGATTTTTATTTTTGGATTTTGAGTTTACGATGCCCCAGCACAGAAAAAAACCAAAAGGGTTTTTCCCGGAGATTATTGAGGTAGGGCTCGTTTCAGTTGTTGGCTGTAAGGTTGAAGACACGTATTCAGCTCATGTTAGGCCGAAGACTTTTCCTTCTTTAACGGATCGATGTAAGAAATTTTTAGGGATTAAACAAGAAGTCGTAGATAAAGGAATTTCGTTTCCAGAACTTGTTGAAAAACTTGCAGAATATGAAAAGAGATGTAAACCGACCATTGTTACGTGGGGAAATATGGATATGAAAGTGTTGAAGCATAATTGCGAAATGGCGGGAGTACCTTTTCCATTCTTCGGACAATGTCGTGATTTATCACTTGAGTATAAGAAGTTTTTTGGAGAAAGGAATCAAACAGGGTTGTGGAAGGCAATTGAGGCATATGGAAAAGTAGGGACAGGAAAGCATCATTGTGCGCTTGATGATGCGATGACGACATATAATATTTTTAAATTAGTAGAAAAAGATAAAGAGTATTTAGTGAAACCCGCACCTCCAACATTAGGGGAACTCGTTGATTTTTCAAAAGTGTTAAAGAAAGTGAGTACACAGTAACGACCAAATTGCACAGTATGTAATTTGGTCGTTTTGTTTTTTAAAGTTTGTAATCTTGTTTCAATTGCGCTAGTGTTTCAAGACTACGTGTTGCAAAAGGTGAATCATCTTCAGAAAATGAATTCATTTGAGTTTCTAATGCTAATTTGAGTGAATCTGTATAATCTGGAATTTCTCCTTCATATTTCTTCACCATTTGCTCTGGAATGTTCGTCTGTTCACGGAAAGCTAAAGCGCGTCTTTCATGGAAAAATGGTACGTCAGCTTGTTTTACGTTATGTAGATCACCTTGCACCGGATGTTTTAAAACAGCTAATACTTTTACAATGTAACTACCAGGACGGCTATTTGTAATTTCGCCGATGTATTTTCCTGTTTTATAAATACCAGTAACGATTTCACCAATTTCAAATGTTTCTCTCATATTTTTCACCTCAAGTTTATAGTAAGGAAAGTGTGAGAAGGAGTCAAAGAAATGATTTGCTTTCGGAGCGACCCTTGAGAATATGGATAGGTTCCACTATAATTTAAGATGATATAACAGAAAATTCTGATGTTTTTTATAAATCCTCTGATAAGGAGTGTTCCGTATGATGCCTTTATATTTTCCAGAAGATAAGACAGAATATATTATTCCAGGGATCGTTTGCGTGCTATTTATTATCGGTGCGGTTGCGACGTGGCGCATGTTTATTCGCGTTTCCAAACGAGAAGCGGAGCGATTACAAAAAGTAGAAGAAAAACTTTTAGCTGAAAAGAAACAGTAATGCATTTTTGTATGTTTCCCTCTATGCTCGGACAATCTAAGGGCAGAATGTATTTTGGAGGGAATAGAATGAAAAGACGGCTTTTTTTCAGTTGTTGTTTATTATTTCTGATGGCAGGTTGTGACCAAGGAAAGCCGAAAGAAATTGACGTGAAATTACATAATGCTTCAGGAGATGAAGTGGCAACTGCAAAAGTAGTTCAGCAAACAAGCGGAGTGAAAATTACGATTAAAGGGGAAGGTTTCACGCCAGGTGCGCACGGCATACATGTACATGAAATTGGAGAATGTAAAGCACCTCGTTTCGAATCATCGGGGAATCATTTTAATCCAGATGATAAAAAACATGGGCTTCTCAATCCGAAGGGTCCGGAAAATGGGGATTTGCCGAATATAACTGCAGACGGTTCAGGAAAGATTAAAGCGGAAATCGATGCACCGCATATAACGCTTGAAGAAGGAAAAACGACGATCCATAGAAAAGATGGCGCGTCTATTATTATTACAGAAAATCCAGATGATGGCATGACGCAACCAACAGGTAAATCAGGTGATCGAATTGCTTGTGGTGTAATTGTGAAAAAAGCATCGGATATGAAGAAGAAGTAGAAGCTACCTTTCACGGTAGCTT
This sequence comes from Bacillus luti, assembly GCF_009739945.1. Lineage (NCBI taxonomy): Bacteria > Bacillati > Bacillota > Bacilli > Caryophanales > Bacillaceae > Bacillus > Bacillus luti. The sequence continues at coordinate 475,596 of NZ_CP040336.1, forward strand.
TTTTGTTAAACGTCGATAGTAGCAACTATAAATAAAAGGAGGTTGCCTTAACAAATGGGGCAGCCTCCTTTGCTATTATGAAAATGTATGGCGCAGTCTGTTTAGAATTTCCTCCAAAACAGATCTTGGACAACCGATGTTAATTCGAATATGTTCTTCTCCGCCTAATCCGTACTTCTCGCCAGGTTCAACTATTAGTTTTCCTTTTTCCTCAAGTAATGTGGTGCGCTCATGTTGAGAAAGGTTTAGGCGAGAGCAATCAATCCATAATAAAAAGCTACCTTCTGGCTTTGTAACAGAAAGGGTAGGTATGTGCGTTTCAATGTATTCACATGCAAAACGAGCATTCTCTTCTACATATAAACGGATTTCACTTAACCAATCATTACATTCTGTATAGGCGCTTTGCATCGCGGTATAAGCAAATGTATTTAGCCCATGGAACCCTTGGCGATATTGAATAGACATAAAGGTGTTGCGTAGTGTTTCATTCGGAATAATAATGATAGATGCTTGTAATCCAGCTATATTGAACGTTTTGCTTGGAGCCATGCAAGTAATGGTGCGTGCTGCTAATTCTTCAGATAAAGAAGCGAATGGTGTATGTGTACGGTCTCCGTAAATAATATCGGCATGAATTTCATCAGAGACAACAATTACATTATATTTTGTACATAACGTTCCAAGCTTCGTTAGTTCGTCTTTCGTCCAAACGCGTCCGATAGGATTGTGAGGACTACAAAGAAGCAGGAGTTTAATCCCTTGTTGAAATTGTTTTTCTAAATGGTCGAAGTCTATCATATATGCGCCATCTTGTTTATATAATGGACTCACGCATAATTGTCTGTTGTTTGTTGTAACCATTTCGAAAAATGGTGGATAAATAGGTGGTTGTACAAGAATGGATTCGTTTTCTTTTGTGAAAGCTTGTATGCTCGTACTAAGAGCTGGAACGATCCCTGCACTAAAGACAATCCATTCTTTTTGAATATCCCAGTTGTATTGTTTCTTTGCCCAATTACAAATAATATCCCCAATAGTTTCAGGTGGAAGTGTATAGCCGAAAATAGGATGCTCGATACGTTTCTTTAAAGCGGATTGAATGGGTTTTGGTACTTCAAAATCCATATCAGCAATCCAAGCGTGAAGAAGTTCTTCATTTTTGTAGGTATCCCATTTTGTACTATGTGTTCCACGTCGATTTACTGTTTTATGAAATAGTTGCATAAGTTTGCCCCCTTCTTCTGTAAAACCGTTGAGTTATGAAAGTTCTCTCTCTTCTTATAGAATAGCTGATGTGATAGGATAAAGAAAAGCATTAAAAAGTGAAAAGGCGGGAAGCGAATGGGTACATATGAAAAGATGATAGAGGTTGTGAAGAATTGGGATCCGTTTCAAATGGGACCGGAGTTTTATGAAACAGAGGCGAGCGATGTTTTGAACGTCGTAAGCGTGTTTGACGATCCAAAATACATCGCAAAGAAGATTCAACATATATACTTTATGTCTTTTGAGGAAGTGCCTGCGCTTGAAAAATGTGAGAAGTTAGCTGTGGAGTTACTTGTAATAAAAGAAGGCGGAAGTTGTTCATTATAGGCTGTCGGAATTTCCGACAGCCCTTTTTATATTATTGCGCGGAAAAAGCGATAATTTCTTCATAAACATGTTCAGGTTTCTCTTCAGGTAATAAATGTCCTGTATTTTCGTAAGAAACAAATTTCGAATTCGGTAAATCTTTGTGTAGACGATGACCTACATCTACAGGGACGACGCGATCTTTTTCACCCCAAATGAGTAGTGTAGGTGTTTGGATTTTTTGTAATTCAGTCGATGAGAGATCGCCTTCACGGTCGCGGATCATGCGAGTTAAGGCCGGGAATATACGGTTGTCATAAAAAGGAGCAGAGTAACCTTCCTTCATTTCATCGTCAATTAATGAGTGATCATGAACGACATTCATTAAGTTGTGAACAATGCCGCGTCGTATAATCCAGTTCTTTACGTACAAATGAAAGAACGGTAAATAAGAAGAATACAGCAAAGGTAAGGTTGCGCGTGCTAAATAGCTAGAGCTGCATAGTAAAATCGTCTTTGAGATGAGTTCAGGGCGTATACGATTTACATAAAGAGAAATTTGTCCTCCCATAGAATGCCCAACTAACACAATATTTGAGAGAGATAAATGTTCGATTAAATCAATAATAATCGTTGCTAAATTGTGATAAGAATACTTAAAGAGATGGGACTTATCACTTTTTCCGAACGGTGGTAAATCAAGAGCCAGTACTGTTCCTGCTTTTGATAGTAAAGGAATGAGACGGCGGTAACTGAATGAGGAAGATAAAAAGCCGTGAACGAGTACGAAAGTAGGACGTTCCGTTTTGTTATTATGTTCATACAATTCGTAATGAATCGTAGTGCCGCGAGTGGAAAAAGTGAAATAAGGACAATGATATTCGTGATTCATTTTTTGTCACTCCATTGATTTTTGTTCATATCATCTCCAAGGCAGAAAAAAATATGTTAACAAAAAAAGGCAAGATGACGATGTCATCTTGCCTTTCCGTTATTTATTATTACCCGCGAACAATATTAGGCGGTGTCTTTCCTTGTAATCCAGCGACTAAATTTTCAGCGGCTGTCATGGCCATCTGCTGCCTAGTTTTTAATGTTGCAGATCCGATGTGCGGCAAAGTTACAACATTTTGTAACGATAAGAGCGGATTGTTTTTTTGGACCGGCTCTTGTGTAAAAGTATCGATGCCTGCTGCAAAGATTTTCTTTTCTGTTAACGCATGGATTAACGCTTCTTCATCTACTGTTTTCCCGCGAGAAGCATTAATGAAGATTGCTGTTTCTTTCATTAATGAAAATTCCTTTTCTCCGATAAGATGATACGTTTCATCTGTTAATGGAGTAAGAAGAACAATAAAGTCAGATTGTTTTAGTAGCGTCTGTAAATCACAATATGTAGCATCAAATTTTTGTTCAGCTTCTTCTTTACGGCGACGGTTATAATAAAGAACATTCATATCAAATCCGAATTTTGCTCGTTTTGCAACGGCTTCTCCAATTCGGCCCATACCGATAATACCGATGGTGCTATGGTGCACATCTAGTCCGAAGTGCTCTTTTCCAATTTCGGCATTCCATTCACCATTTTTTACGTAAGAGTCGAGTTCGCAAACGCGGCGCCCAGCAGATAACATAAGAGCGAAAACGAGGTCAGCTACTGTATCATCTAGTACGTATGGTGTATTCGTACCGATAACATTTCGCTTTTCCATCGCTTGTAAATCAAAATTATCGTAACCGACAGAAATGTTGCTCACTACTTTTAAGTTAGGAGCGACTTCTAATAATTCTTCATTAATAGCAGATCCGAAATTTAACAAACCATCTTTATCTTGTATTTTCTCCAATAGAACATCACGAGGTACTTTCTCATTTTGCTCCCATTTTTCATAATCGCAGTGTTCTGATAAATAGTTTTCTACAAATGTTGGAACTGGTTCAGCAATATAAACTTTTGGTTTCACGGTTCCATCCCCTTTCACTTTATCCTGCATGTTTCCACTGATTAAAGTTTCACTTTACCAAGCTTTAACGAGCAGTAAGACTTCCACCTAAAAAGACGGTTGAGGCAAAGAAATGAGGTGGGAGATCAACTGCTCGTAAAGGCCCGATTGGTGAAGGCTAATAATCCATGGGGTGAACCTTTCCATGGATTAAAGTTTCACTTTATTTTGACATAATTCACTAAAAAAAGCTTCTTTTCAAACTGGAAAAGGTATTTGTATAATTTAGACACAAGAGAAAAGGGAGGATGATTTATATGGTGACTGAAAAAGAATTAGAATTATTAGCTTGTCTTGAAAAAAGTAGTCGATTATCTGTAGATACATTAGCGAAGCTGTTAAATATAGAAGTAGAAGAAGTAAAGAAAATGGTTGAGAAATTAGAAGCGGAAAAAATTATTGTGGATTATGTAACACATATCGATTGGACGAAGGTGAAAGAACATACGGGCTTAACGGCGATGATTGATGTGAAAGTTACGCCAAAGCATGGCGTTGGATTTGATGCAGTTGCTGAACAAATTTATCGTTATTCAGAAGTGAAATCTGTGTATTTAATGTCAGGGACATATGATCTTTCTATTACATTAGAAGGAAAGACGATGGGAGAAGTAGCGATGTTTGTTTCAGAGAAATTAGCAACAATTGAATCTGTCGTTTCTACAACAACTCATTTCATTTTGAAGAAGTATAAACATGAGGGAATTATTTATGAAAAAAACGATGATGATAAGCGAATTGTGGTGACACCATGAAGCAGTTTGAACTATCTAGAGCAGCAGAATCTTTACAACCATCTGGTATTCGAAAGTTTTTCGATTTAGCAGCAAATATGAAAGGTGTTATTTCACTTGGGGTAGGGGAACCAGACTTCGTTACACCTTGGAATGTAAGGCAAGCATGTATTCGTTCTTTAGAACAGGGATATACATCATATACAGCAAATGCAGGATTATTGGAGCTCCGTCAAGAAATAGCAAAGTATCTAAAAAAACAATTTGCAGTATCTTATGATCCAAACGAAGAAATCATTGTTACAGTTGGAGCGAGCCAAGCGTTAGATGTAGCGATGCGCGCCATTATAAATCCGGATGATGAAGTGCTCATTATTGAACCAAGCTTCGTTTCGTATGCGCCACTTGTAACATTAGCTGGAGGAGTTCCAGTTCCTGTGGCGACTACTTTAGAAAACGAGTTTAAAGTACAACCAGAGCAAATTGAAGCAGCTATTACCGCAAAAACAAAGGCAATTTTACTTTGTTCACCAAATAACCCAACAGGTGCAATGTTAAATAAAGCCGAACTTGAAGAAATAGCAGTGATTGTGGAGAAATACAATTTAATCGTATTATCTGATGAAATTTATGCAGAGCTTGTATATGACGAAGTGTATACGAGTTTCGCGAGCATTCAAAATATGCGTGAACATACGATTTTAATTTCGGGATTTTCAAAAGGATTTGCGATGACGGGGTGGCGCCTCGGGATGATTGCAGCTCCTGTTCAATTTTCGGAATTAATGCTCAAAATTCATCAATATTCCATGATGTGTGCACCGACTATGTCTCAGTTTGCAGCACTTGAAGCATTACGCGCAGGGAATGATGAAGTAATTCGGATGAGAGATAGCTATAAGAAACGTCGTAATTTTATGACGACATCTTTCAATGAAATGGGCTTAACATGTCATTTGCCGGGCGGCGCATTTTATGTCTTTCCTTCTATTTCTTCAACTGGATTATCTTCAGCGGATTTTGCAGAACAGTTATTATTAGAAGAAAAAGTCGCTGTCGTCCCTGGAAGTGTATTTGGCGAAAGTGGTGAAGGATTTATTCGTTGTTCGTATGCAACATCGCTTGAACAACTGCTGGAAGCAATGAAGAGAATGGAACGATTCGTAGAGAATAAAAAAAGGACAAAACATAATACGTTTTGTCCATAAAAGGGGGGGAATACTAGAAAGCCATGTGTTAGTATTCTATCCCAATATTGGAGAATTATACTTACCTAATGAAATTTTTTCATGATTTTTGAATGAGTTCTGTCATAGTGGTATAATTTACTAATATAAGGTATGCGTATCCTAGGTAGCTTTCTTACGGTACGTACTAACTAATCGGATATTTAACAATAAATACATCTGCTTTGCTATCTACAATTGTAGAGAAAATGGTAAACGTATGGGAGTGTTTCATATGTCAGAACAATATACAACAGGAGTGGTTGTAACAGGGAAAGTGACTGGAATTCAAGATTACGGTGCATTTGTAGCGTTAGATGCAGAAACACAAGGACTTGTGCATATATCTGAAATTACAAATGGATATGTAAAGGATATTCATGACTTTTTAAAAGTCGGCGATACAGTAGAAGTAAAAGTACTTTCAATTGATGAAGAACACAGAAAAATGAGTTTATCGTTAAAAGCGGCGAAAAGAAAACAAGGACGGATTCTTATACCGAATCCATCTGAAAATGGATTTAATACGCTGCGAGAAAAGCTAACAGAATGGATTGAAGAATCGGAGTTAACAAAGTAAAAGAGGAGCGCATATGAGCGTTCCTCTTTTACTTTATATTATGATATATATTTGCAAATATGATTGCATGCAATCATATTCGTATGTCGGAGGTGAAATAAAGACATACTGACTAGCGAATTTCGTTTGTTTCTGGGTGCGTACCAAGATTTTCAGATGGTTTAAAGAGTAAACCGAGATTGATAAGCCCAGAAATACCAACGATGCCGTAAATAATACGTGCGAGAGCTGAGTTTTGTCCACCGAAAATGGCAGCTACTAAGTCGAACTGGAAGAACCCGATCAGTCCCCAGTTCACGGCACCAATAACAGTAAAGACTAATGCGATACGTTGCAGAGTACTCATGAAAAAGCCCCCCTTTAATTGTGAAGCATGAGCAAGCGATGAGTTAATCAACTCTTTTATAGAATGGTGTAGTTATGTTGTTTTTATACATAAAAAATGTTCGAAATAGGATGTATATACATCTATACCGAAAAATGCGAATTTTTATGCAAAAAATGAACTTTTTCTAAAAAATATATATTGGTTACGTTTACAAGGGTTGAATCGCTTGATTTAAAACTTCAGTTTCGCTAAAGTGAATACAGAAATACATATCCATAATTGGAGGGAAAAAGATGAGTACACATGTAACGTTCGACTATTCTAAAGCGTTATCCTTCATCGGTGAGCATGAAATCACTTATTTACGTGATGCAGTGAAAGTAACACATCACGCAATCCACGAAAAAACTGGAGCTGGGAACGATTTCCTTGGGTGGGTAGACCTTCCGCTTCAATATGACAAAGAAGAATTTGCTCGCATTCAAAAATGCGCAGAAAAAATTAAAAATGACTCTGACATTTTACTTGTTGTAGGTATCGGTGGTTCTTACCTAGGAGCACGTGCAGCAATCGAAATGTTAAACCATTCTTTCTACAACACACTTTCTAAAGAACAACGTAAAACTCCACAAGTGCTATTTGTTGGACAAAACATTAGCTCCACTTACATGAAAGATTTAATGGATGTATTAGAAGGTAAAGACTTCTCTATTAACGTTATTTCCAAATCAGGTACAACAACAGAGCCGGCACTAGCATTCCGTATTTTCCGTAAGTTATTAGAAGAAAAGTATGGAAAAGAAGAAGCTCGCAAACGTATTTATGCAACGACAGATAAAGCGCGTGGTGCATTAAAAACATTAGCTGATAATGAAGGTTACGAAACATTCGTTATTCCAGATGATGTTGGAGGACGTTTCTCTGTATTAACGCCAGTTGGTTTATTACCAATCGCAGTAAGTGGCTTAAATATTGAAGAGATGATGAAAGGTGCAGCTGCTGGTCATGATGACTTCGGAAAATCAGAACTAGAAGAAAACCCAGCTTACCAATACGCAGTAGTTCGTAATGCTTTATACAATAAAGGAAAAACAATTGAAATGCTTGTTAACTATGAGCCAGCACTTCAATACTTCTCTGAATGGTGGAAACAGTTATTTGGTGAAAGTGAAGGAAAAGATCAAAAAGGTATTTTCCCATCTTCAGCAAACTTCTCAACTGACTTACACTCATTAGGTCAATACGTTCAAGAAGGTCGTCGTGACTTATTTGAAACAGTTCTAAAAGTAGGTAAATCTACACATGAACTAACAATCGAATTAGAAGACAACGATTTAGACGGATTAAACTACCTTGCTGGTGAAACTGTAGACTTCGTAAACACAAAAGCATACGAAGGTACATTACTTGCACATAGCGATGGCGGAGTACCAAACTTAATCGTAAACATTCCTGAATTAAATGAGTACACATTCGGTTACCTTGTATACTTCTTCGAAAAAGCATGTGCGATGAGCGGCTACTTATTAGGCGTAAATCCATTTGACCAACCTGGAGTAGAAGCATACAAGAAAAACATGTTTGCTTTACTTGGTAAACCAGGATTTGAAGAATTAAAAGCAGAATTAGAAGAGCGTTTAAAATAATAAAAAGCGACCGTAATCCGGTCGCTTTTTATTATTTTATCCCGCTATTTGCCGGGCAGTAAGACCCCCACCTCAAAATTCAGCGAGAGCAAAGAAATTAGGTAGGGGATCAACTGCCCGTAAAAGCCCGATTGGTGTGGGCTAATAATCAGTGGGGGATGAAGAAAACCCCCACTGATTAAAGTTTCACTTTATCGAAAAGTCCATCGGTATATTCAAACTGGAATGGGTATGCTAAAGGAAAAGTCTAGGAGGGATGGACTTGATTCCGATTCAATCAAAGTTAGAAGGACGTACATATGCGTTATATAAGTTAGAAGAGGTTATGAAGCCACTTGGGTATAGCATTGGTGGCAATTGGGATTACGATAAAGGGTGCTTTGATTATAAAATTGATGAAGAAGATGGGTATCAATTTTTACGAGTCCCGTTCACAGCAGTAGATGGAGAACTAGATGTACCTGGTGTAGTAGTCCGTCTTGAAACGCCATATATTCTTTCTCATGTATATCAAGACGAACTAGATGATAATGTAAATACTTTAACAGCTGGAACAAGTGGGTTTGATCAATTTGCTGAACCGAAAGACCCAGATGGAGATGTGAAAAGAAAATATATCAATATTGGGAAAGTACTTATGCAGGAACTAGAAAATCATTTTCTTAATGGTGAATAACAATGAGTATGTCGCTTTCGATGAGAATGAAGGAATGGACAGGATTAATCATATATTGATCGTCACGCTTTACACCTAGTAAGAGAATGTTTTGTTTTAACAAGGTGTAGCTACAATTTGCGAAAGTTTGTCCGGTGCAGGATTGGGGTGGCTCCATCAGTTGTAATTTGTTATCAGAGATTTCATCGTAAAGAGAGAAGAGTACACCTGAAATGGAAGGGAATAAAAGAGAAGCGGTAAATACATGGCTAGTTAATTTATTTCCTTCTATAATTTCTGACGCGCCAGCTCTCGTTGCATTTTGGATTTGTTCAGTAGTAAGAAGTTCAGCGATGCAGTGAATGTTTTGGTTCAGTCCTTTTGCAGTTAAAATATTTAAAATGGACTCTGTATCAGCTAAGCTTTCGTTCTTCTCTTTATCGGCTGTTATTAATATAGTGTGAGCGGTTGTAATGTTAGCTTTTAGTAAAGTTTGATCATGATGCGGACAACCTTTTATAAATTCTAAATGATGAAATGGTTTTGGTAGTAAAGAAAGTGTTTCATCAATTAAAACGATATCAAGATTTGGCTGTAATATATGCATTTGTTTTACAACATGTTTTGCACGTTCATTCCAGCCAACGATAATCATATG
>NZ_CP040336.1:490000-4387500 GCF_009739945.1 Bacillus luti
GTGAATAGGCCCAAGCGACTGTTTAGCAAAAACACAGCTCTCTGCGAAGCCGTAAGGCGAAGTATAGGGGGTGACACCTGCCCGGTGCTGGAAGGTTAAGGAGAGGGGTTAGCGTAAGCGAAGCTCTGAACTGAAGCCCCAGTAAACGGCGGCCGTAACTATAACGGTCCTAAGGTAGCGAAATTCCTTGTCGGGTAAGTTCCGACCCGCACGAAAGGTGTAACGATTTGGGCACTGTCTCAACCAGAGACTCGGTGAAATTATAGTACCTGTGAAGATGCAGGTTACCCGCGACAGGACGGAAAGACCCCGTGGAGCTTTACTGTAGCCTGATATTGAATTTTGGTACAGTTTGTACAGGATAGGCGGGAGCCATTGAAACCGGAGCGCTAGCTTCGGTGGAGGCGCTGGTGGGATACCGCCCTGACTGTATTGAAATTCTAACCTACGGGTCTTATCGACCCGGGAGACAGTGTCAGGTGGGCAGTTTGACTGGGGCGGTCGCCTCCTAAAGTGTAACGGAGGCGCCCAAAGGTTCCCTCAGAATGGTTGGAAATCATTCGTAGAGTGCAAAGGCATAAGGGAGCTTGACTGCGAGACCTACAAGTCGAGCAGGGACGAAAGTCGGGCTTAGTGATCCGGTGGTTCCGCATGGAAGGGCCATCGCTCAACGGATAAAAGCTACCCCGGGGATAACAGGCTTATCTCCCCCAAGAGTCCACATCGACGGGGAGGTTTGGCACCTCGATGTCGGCTCATCGCATCCTGGGGCTGTAGTCGGTCCCAAGGGTTGGGCTGTTCGCCCATTAAAGCGGTACGCGAGCTGGGTTCAGAACGTCGTGAGACAGTTCGGTCCCTATCCGTCGTGGGCGTAGGAAATTTGAGAGGAGCTGTCCTTAGTACGAGAGGACCGGGATGGACGCACCGCTGGTGTACCAGTTGTTCTGCCAAGGGCATAGCTGGGTAGCTATGTGCGGAAGGGATAAGTGCTGAAAGCATCTAAGCATGAAGCCCCCCTCAAGATGAGATTTCCCATAGCGTAAGCTAGTAAGATCCCTGAAAGATGATCAGGTTGATAGGTTCGAGGTGGAAGCATGGTGACATGTGGAGCTGACGAATACTAATAGATCGAGGACTTAACCATATAATATGAAGCAATGTTATCTAGTTTTGAAAGAATATAAAAAACTTGTTGACTTTAAAAGTTAAATAAGTTACAATAATTCTTGTCTTAAATGAATACAGTCTGGTAATGATGGCAGAGAGGCCACACCCGTTCCCATACCGAACACGGAAGTTAAGCTCTCTAGCGCCGATGGTAGTTGGGACCTTGTCCCTGTGAGAGTAGGACGTTGCCAGGCAAATGGAGGATTAGCTCAGCTGGGAGAGCACCTGCCTTACAAGCAGGGGGTCGGCGGTTCGATCCCGTCATCCTCCACCATTTAGCCGACTTAGCTCAATTGGTAGAGCAACTGACTTGTAATCAGTAGGTTGGGGGTTCAAGTCCTCTAGTCGGCACCAGAAATCATGGCGGTTGTGGCGAAGTGGTTAACGCACCGGATTGTGGCTCCGGCATTCGTGGGTTCGATTCCCATCAGTCGCCCCATTTTTTCTTGAAATATTAATATGCGGGTGTGGCGGAATTGGCAGACGCACTAGACTTAGGATCTAGCGCCTTTGGCGTGGGGGTTCGACTCCCTTCACCCGCACTTTTAATTAAATAACTCATACATGTCTTGCGGAAGTAGTTCAGTGGTAGAATACAACCTTGCCAAGGTTGGGGTCGCGGGTTCGAATCCCGTCTTCCGCTCCAATTTTCAATATGACATGCCGGGGTGGCGGAACAGGCAGACGCACAGGACTTAAAATCCTGCGGTGGGTGACCACCGTGCGGGTTCGACCCCCGCCCTCGGCACCATATGCGCCCGTAGCTCAATTGGATAGAGCGTTTGACTACGGATCAAGAGGTTAGGGGTTCGACTCCTCTCGGGCGCGCTTTTATTAACGGGAAGTGGCTCAGCTTGGTAGAGCACCTGGTTTGGGACCAGGGGGTCGCAGGTTCAAATCCTGTCTTCCCGATATTCCCAAAAATATGGGGCCTTAGCTCAGCTGGGAGAGCGCCTGCCTTGCACGCAGGAGGTCAGCGGTTCGATCCCGCTAGGCTCCACTTATTTTAATATCATTTATGGCGGTGTAGCTCAGCTGGCTAGAGCGTACGGTTCATACCCGTGAGGTCGGGGGTTCGATCCCCTCCGCCGCTACCATAAAGGACCTTTAGCTCAGCTGGTTAGAGCAGACGGCTCATAACCGTCCGGTCGTAGGTTCGAGTCCTACAAGGTCCACCATTAGACGTTTATATCTCGGAGGTATACCCAAGTTCGGCTGAAGGGATCGGTCTTGAAAACCGACAGGCGGCGAGAGTCGCGCGGGGGTTCGAATCCCTCTACCTCCTCCATTTTTTTCTAAAGTAAATATTTTATCATCGCGGGGTGGAGCAGCACGGTAGCTCGTCGGGCTCATAACCCGAAGGTCGCAGGTTCAAATCCTGTCCCCGCAACCAAATGGTCCCGTGGTGTAGTGGTTAACATGCCTGCCTGTCACGCAGGAGATCGCCGGTTCGACCCCGGTCGGGACCGCCATTTTAATAAGGCTCGGTAGCTCAGTCGGTAGAGCAGAGGACTGAAAATCCTCGTGTCGGCGGTTCGATTCCGTCCCGAGCCACCATTTTGAAGTCGCAAGCCGACTTAGCTCAATTGGTAGAGCAACTGACTTGTAATCAGTAGGTTGGGGGTTCAAGTCCTCTAGTCGGCACCACTTTCAAAATGAGCCATTAGCTCAGTTGGTAGAGCATCTGACTTTTAATCAGAGGGTCGAAGGTTCGAGTCCTTCATGGCTCACCATTTACAATTTAATGCGGGTGTAGTTTAGTGGTAAAACAAGAGCCTTCCAAGCTCTGGTCGAGAGTTCGATTCTCTTCACCCGCTTTTCAATTATGGGCCTATAGCTCAGCTGGTTAGAGCGCACGCCTGATAAGCGTGAGGTCGATGGTTCGAGTCCATTTAGGCCCACCATAATTGTTCCGCAGTAGCTCAGTGGTAGAGCTATCGGCTGTTAACCGATCGGTCGTAGGTTCGAGTCCTACCTGCGGAGCCATATTATAGAGAAGTACCCAAGTGGCTCAAGGGGCTCCCCTGCTAAGGGAGTAGATCGCTAACGCGGTGCGAGGGTTCGAATCCCTTCTTCTCTGCCAGTAACTGGCCCGTTGGTCAAGTGGTTAAGACACCGCCCTTTCACGGCGGTAACACGGGTTCGAATCCCGTACGGGTCATACTAAAAGAGATAGCATAATCTGCTATCTCTTTTTTGTTGTGTAAAAGTGGACTTTGGATAGTCTGCTTTTTTTTTTTATGGATTTCTTGTATACTTTTTTCTATTTGAATTTCGGGTATCTTTTCTTTAATGCTGTATTTAATCATTGCAATAAATTGTAGAAGATTTATATATATGCACTTATTTTTGCAACCTTTTTATTCTCTCATTCGACTATATTAGTAAAGGGAGGAAGAAATAAAAATGGACATAGCCTATCTAGTAAAACAAGCAACAAGGGGAAATGATCAAGCATTTGAACAACTCATTACTTTTGTTCGTCCGAAATTATATCGAACAGCCTATTCTTATGTAAGAAATGAACAAGATGCACTGGATATATACCAAGAAACAATTTATGAAGCGTATCTTTCATTGAAAAAATTAAAAAAGCCCGAGAAATTTCAAAGTTGGATTACTAAAATTCTTGTTTTTAAATCCATTGATTTTGTAAGAAAATCCTCTAGACAATTTGTTGCGAATGATGAAATGTTTTCTAATTTATGTACGGAAGAGAGCATGAATAAATTAGAACAATCTTTGGATTTAATCGAGGCATTTAATTTTTTAGATCCTACTTACAAAACTATTATTTTATTAAGGTATTATCACGATTTATCTATTAAGGAAATTGCTGAGGTTCTTAATTCTCCAGAAGGAACGGTAAAATCTCAATTACATCGAGCAAAGCAAGCTTTACGCCCCATTTTAAAGGAGGGATATAGTTATGAATAAAGAAGAATTTAATCACCATATCAATGATATTCCTATACCAGAAGATCGGTTAATTCAAAGAGAAAAAACAGCCATGCTTCAAGCTAAGAAAAATGGATACCGTAGAAAAAAAACAATCAAGTATTCTAGTCTTGTTGCTTGTGGAATATGTGTTTCTCTCTTAGGTTTTGGATTCATTTCTCCTACTATGGCAAAGACATTATCGAGTGTTCCAGTTATAGGCCCCATTTATGCACAATTTAATGATATTGCTGCTGATAAAATCGAAAAGGATGAGCTGGCTACATCAATTGAGAGACAAGATAACCATAGTGGTTTAACGATGAAGGTGAAAGAAGCTGTTTACGATGGTGGACGTTTAGTGATCACGGTGGAATACAAAGGAGAAAATACTATTTCAAATAGCAATGAAGAGAAAGCTGGATTTAGTTATGTAACCATTAATGGGAAAGAGGTCAGAGCTGCAATTAGTTCTACTTCACAGAAGCCAAAAGGACGAAACAGCATTATTGAGCAGCATGAATTCACTCTGGCTAATTACGGTGAATTTGGTGATAAAATTGATGTTTCCGTCCATGGGAAAAATTTATTTGGACAAACAGGAACATGGAACGTAGCATTTCCTCTTACAAAAGTTGAAGATGAGATTCGTAAATTCACTCCTAATATAAAAACATTAACGAAAGATAATCTGTATGCATTAACAGTAAATCAAGTAACCTTTTCTTCACTTTCAACGAGGGTTGATTTGACCTTTGATTATCCAAAAGAAATGGAAGTTAATGATAGCTGGCCAGCACTTGATTATACTGTCACTGATGATAAAGGAAAAATTTACGAAGGAGTCAGCTTACAAGTTGGTAGCACGGGACTATACGGACACCATATTGTTTTAGCCCTTCCACCAATGGATAATCCTCCAAAATCCTTAACAATTGAACCTTCGTATCTTAGTGGTCTAAATGATACATTAAAAAATGGGGGTGCTCTAGATTTGAAAACGACTGTGTTGCTACAATAATTGAAGAGCTTTGCTAGGTTATTGACTGTTATTAAGTGATGGTATGTTAATTTGACGTGTATGAAAAAATATCGCTATCCAACTAAGATAAATTTGTATCCATATAATCAAAAAAGGCTATTCTTTTTGTAGAAATATACAGAAAGGATGGCGTTTTTTATGCTGTCATTATTGTTGAGTTATGTTGGTAAGTGGATATATTGCAAACATCGCCGATATAATTTCACTTACTGATAAAATCCCTTTCACAATCTAAAGAAAACGCCTCCATTGAAATGGATTCCACACCTATTCCAACAACTTTACACTCTATGTGAAAAAGTTCACAAATAGGTCATAATTTGTGAAGTAATTCACAATAATACGTGCTACAATATGAATGTAAAGAAGTTAAACAACATTAAATTAGTATTTTAATTAATTACTTAAACAATTATAAAAAAAATATATGTAAACAATTGAGAGGGGAAATTACCATGAAAAAAGGTATCAATCGCGTAGTATTAGTAGGAACAGGAGCTGTAGGTTGTAGTTACGCTTACTCAATGATCAATCAAGGTGTAGCTGAAGAATTCGTATTAGTAGATGTTAATGAAGCAAAAGCAGAAGGGGAAGCAATGGACTTAAGCCATGCGGTACCATTCTCTCCAGCAGCAACAAAAGTTTGGAGCGGTAGTTATGCAGATTGTAAAGATGCAGATTTAGTTGTTATCACTGCTGGATTACCACAAAAGCCAGGCGAAACTCGTTTAGACTTAGTTGAGAAAAATACAAAAATCTTTAAACAAATCGTTCGCGGTATTATGGATAGCGGATTCGATGGAATCTTCTTAATCGCAACAAACCCAGTTGACATTTTAACTTACGTAACTTGGAAAGAATCTGGTTTACCAAAAGAGCGCGTAATCGGTTCTGGTACTACTTTAGACTCTGCTCGTTTCCGTTACATGTTAGGTGACTACTTAGATGTAGATCCACGTAACGTTCATGCTTACATCGTTGGTGAGCACGGTGACACTGAACTTCCAGTATGGAGCCATGCTACTGTAGGTGTACAAAAACTAGAAACAATTTTAGCTAACAACGAACAGTACAAACAAGAAGACTTAGATAAAATCTTCGAAAATGTACGTGACGCAGCTTACCATATCATCGAGCGTAAAGGCGCAACTTACTACGGAATCGGTATGTCACTACTTCGTGTAACTAAAGCGATCTTAAGCAACGAGAACAGCGTATTAACTGTATCTGCATACCTTGAAGGTCAATATGGTGAGAAAGATGCTTACGTAGGTGTTCCAGCTGTTATTAACCGCCAAGGTGTACGTGAAATCGTAGAACTTGAGCTAAATGAAGAAGAAAAAGCGAAATTCGCTCATTCTGTAAAAGTGTTAAAAGAAACAATGGCACCAGTACTATAATAATTGCTAAATAATTCAGAGGCGGGAAACTGCTTCCTACCTCTGAGTTTTTATATAATTTAAATATAAATTCCTTTTCCGGTTTCCCTTGTATATCCCCAATATACCCCTTTTGCTGGATAAGGGTCGTTTATAGAAAAGAGCACTCTACGTAAAGTAGAGTGCTCTTTATTATTATTTTTTAGGCGTTAATCCTAATTTCTTTAAAATATCTGCAAGTGTACCGCTTTTTGATTTTTCAACAGGTGTTTGTGATTTAGATGCATCAGGACCTTTTTTCAAGAAGTTCTTTTCAACGAAGCGAATATCTTTTTCGTCAACAATGCCATCTTTGTTAAGGTCACCGTCTTTTACAGATAGTCCTTTTTTACCGTAGTTGCCAGCGATAATTTCTGCATCTTTAATATCAATTACTTTATCGCCATTTACATCACCTGCAAGGTTTTCATCAAAGCGTGCATAATAATATTGGCCGAGCAGTTTACCATCTTTTTCAGTACCTAGTTTCGTAGTTAGGCGGCTTGTTAAGTGCCCTGGTACTTCTACATATAAGTTGTAGTCGCGTTTATTAACAGGAAGTCCATTTAGCTTGAAGTATCCGTATTTATCAAGTGAACCTTCAAACTTATGACGGTAAGAATCAGTTGCATATACTTTTACGCCAAGTTTCGTATAATCGAACTTTTCATCTAAATAGCCACGTTCATTTACGAATGCGCCAGGTTTAATATTGCCTTCTACTAGTGAGTTTAAGGACATAACTGAGAATGTTTGATCTTGAAGGACACGCATTCTATTTGGCTCTGATTCACCTTGTTTCCAGTAAGCAAACACTGATAAATCTAACTGGGCGTTTGTTTCATAAAACTCATCATTTTCTACTTTGAAAGTTACATCAATGAATGGGAAATCACCATCTAATCCAGCGAAGTTTTTGTCATCAATAGCTCCGCCAACTGTAACAGAACCCTCTTCTAATTTCGGCTCGTTCACTTTTGCAGTTACACCTTTTTCAGAAAGGAGTTTTTCAAAAGCAGGATTGAATTTCGCATTTGCAAATTTGAAGTTCTTCTCTAGGAATTTCACGTTAAATTCCCCAGAAACAAACTGTTTTACGTGTTTCGCGTTTAGTGTTACAGTAAGTTCATCATTTTTGTATACTTCTTTTTTATCATAACTAGTTTTCGCATATTGGGCTCCTTGTGGGATAAACCAATAGTTATTTACCCCGTTTGGATAGTCAGGTCCCGCAGTTGCATAATCGAAAATATATACCCCTGTATTCATTGGACCTTCCACTTTAAAGGATTCAGGAGTAATACCAACTTTAAAGTCACCATTTGCATTAATAGGTAAAAACTTATGCAAGTATGGGGAATAGTCATAGTACATAACTCCGTTCGCTTCTTGCGTAATGTTTAACCCTTTTCCTTTTAAGTAGTCAACGTTTGAATCGTACACATTACCTTTAATCCATAACGCTTTTTTACCATCTTCTACTGTATAATTCTCTTCATTTAATTCATAAATACCAGGTTGTAATCCAGTTAATTTCACTTCTGGTGGTGTATTATCGATTACGACATAATCACCTTTTACACGTGCTTTTCCAGCTTTATCGTAGCCAACAAACTCAATTGTGTAGTCTCCTTCTGGCAAGTTGATTTTCTCATCACCAATTGGTTTTGCAGGATCATTTGTAAAAGGATATACTTTTCCGTTAAAGAATGAATCTAAGTAGTAATACACATCCGTCTTTAGGCCACTCGTGTTTAATGTTCCAATGAAGCCGAGTGCTTTATTTGTTTTGGAATCTTTCACGATAAGATCTAACGTTTCAAGTTCGCTGTTTAATTGGAACGCTCCGTGAACATATGATTCACCGTATGGATTAAATTTAGATGTATCAGTTGAAATTGCTTTTCTTGATAGTATCGCATTTTCAATACCAGGCTCTGATACACGAATAGAGAACGGAATTTGATATGTTTCTTCTTTATTTTTCGTGTTCGTAATATGAATATATCCTTCATATCGGCCTTGTTTCACACCGGCTGGAACATTAATTTTTGCTTCAATTTCATCCGTCTTTCCAGCATCAAGAGTAATTGTTTCTGGAACAGAGACTTTTACACCGTTTGCGGTAGCATCGTTAATAGTAGAAGAAGCTGGTGTATAAGAAATTTCTGTTTTAAATTCTTTTTTCTCTTGTTTATTATGGTTGGCTACTTTTATATTTCGTTTTTGTTCAAGAGCTTCACCGTCTTTTTGATAAAACTTACCGAATGCAATAGATCCAGTTTCCTCGGGTACTTCAATTACTTCATTATTCACAACAGTTTTTGTCGTATCTAATACTTTAAAGCTTGCTTCTGTATGAACGGCGTTGTACGCATCTACTCGCCCAGCTCCAACTTCATATACAGAATACTTTTCTTTTAAATCATCAGCCGTGTTCATAAGAGATGCTTTCACATCAAACGGAGAGTATTCTGGGTGTTCTTGTAAAATAAGAGCAGCAACGCCCGCAATATGAGGAGAAGCCATAGATGTTCCTTGCATACGTTCGTAGGAAACACCATAGTTTTCGCCTTCTTGTGGATCGTTAATATATTCAGGTACTGTTGAAAGTACAGCAACACCAGGCGCTGTAATATCAGGTTTAATATCATCATTTGATGTAACAGGGCCACGTGAGCTAAAGTCTGCAAGATGATCACCTTCTGTTTGAACGTAACTAAGTTCGTCAAAAGTAAAGGATGTATTACCTTGTTCGATTTGAGCTTTTAGTTTTTCACCGTCTTCTTTTGTTAGGCGGAATGTTGGAATGTATTTTGTGCTTTCGCCAACGTAGTAAGGAATTTCTCCATCTACATTGTTATAAATAATAACGGCTTTCGCACCAGCTTGTTTCGCATTCGCGATTTTTTCATCAAATGACAGTGTGCCACGTGCAACGAGAGCGATTTTACCTTTGACATCTTTTTTACTAAACTCGTCAGGAGTACCGATTCCTACAAATTCAATAGGAAGAGATTGTCCTTTGAAATCTTCTATTTTATCAGTGAAGTTTTTGCCGAATAAAATCAAGTTAGGAAATTGTACTGCTCCAGCATGACCTGATAGTTTTGGTAAGGAAATAGAGCTATCGCTTGCCCCAACTGTAATAGCAAATGGAGAAGCGCCTGGTGATCCGAGTGTTGCTGGATTTGGTCCAGAGTTCCCAGCAGCAACGACTGTAACAACGCCGGAAAGCATCGCATTATTGACAGCAATAGATGTTGGATCAAGCGGATTGTTACTATCATCACCTAACGATAAGTTAATAACGTTCATACCGTCAGAAATAGATTTATCAATTGCGGCGATAATACCTGAACTATCGCCGCTTCCGTATGGACCAAGTACACGATAGTTATATAGTTCGATGTCAGGTGCAACACCTTTTACTGCTGAATCGGATTGGTTTTTCTTTTGAGCAGAAACGATACCTGCTACGTGAGTACCATGCGCTGTGTAGAAGGAAGAACCACGGTCATCAAATTCAGGAGCGCCAGATTGCTGCCATTCTGAATACGTTGTTTCCATCGGGTCTGCATCGTTATTAATAAAGTCCCAACCTTTTACGGAGTTTGGGTCTACCTTAGTAGAATCTTCGCCAGGTTTTGCACGATAGCCTTTATACACGTCTTTTAAGTCAGGGTGATTGTAGTCAATACCTGTATCTAATACCCCAACTTTAATTCCTTTTCCGGTAATGCCCTCATTATGTAACTTATCCACACCAATTTGCGGAATGCTATCTGTTAGTTTTTGAGGTGCTTTTTGCTCAGCTTGTTTCGGTAAATTTAATTTCACCTCATAATCTTTCCAAATACGTTTTACAACACCGATTCGTAACAATTCTTCAACTGTATTTGCCGGTAATGTCAGTGCAACTCCATTTATCGCATGCTTATAAGAACGTTTAATTTGTACAGACTGGAAATTTCCAGACTTCACGGATGGGCTGAATTGACGTAGATTTTTTAGACCTTTTTGGAATTCTTCATGCTCTTGATCAATGCGTGCCTTTACATTTTCAGGTGCAGCTTGCAACCCTTTTGCTTTTTGTTTTAATTCATTAATCTTTACTGGTGCTGTTTGAAATTCTACAATGATATTTACAGGCTCTGAACTACTTGTATTAATATCTGGCGAAATCGTAAAACCAGGATTGGCATCTAACGTTTGCAATGCTTGGCGTTGTTCTTTAGAAAGTTTTGATAGTAAAGACTGGGCGTTTGAAGAGTCAATTTGGTTAATAGGGTTTTCAGCAAGTACATTGAACGGAAGGGCAGTTGAAAATAGAACGCCAGCCGTTACAATTCCGGTAATGAAATGATTTTTCTTTTTCATGTATAGGCCTCCGATAATTTATATTTTAAAAATTATTTCTCCACGCCTGGTGTTTGCTCTGCATGGAATGTCCAGTTTAGCTGTAAGGAATCACCCTGGAATTTATTTTGATCTTGTTCGTTTTCTTCAAAGGAGAAGAGCACGTGTAAAGAATCTGTTTCACCAGATTTAATACCGTCTATTAAGTTATGACGTTCTAGAGATGTAGCTACATCTTCTGGTTTCATAGTTTTTAATTCTGATAGTTTTGTTTCCCACAAAATTTCATGATCATCGTTTGGATTAGATGGCTGTCCGTCATTTACTAGAAACTGGACGACAATGTGATCGCCTAAATCTTCACCGTCATTATTTTGCTTTGCATCTGTAACTTCATAGGATGTTTCAAGCGCTACCTTTGCGATATCCAATGTTCCTTTATTTTCAAGCTTGAAATTCTTTTCAATAAAATCACCTGGTTTTAAATCTTTCACATCAACAATTACACTTGGGTTAATAGAAAGATCTAGTGTACCAGCTTGAAATGAGTTACTAGATGTTTCAGAATCACTGAAATAGGCGAATACACCGCCGAATGTAAGGGATAAACCAAGTGAAGCTGTGACAACTCCCATTCCAACCTTTTGTTTTAATGACATAAGAAAGCCTCCTAGTGAAAAATTTTTATCGAACTTTCGCATGAAGTATAGATAGGGTAAACAGAGTAGTTCAGTATGAATTATATTTACGAAGGTTCGATGTTCTTTATTGAGAACAAGTATATGCCTATGAATTTTTCAATTCAATAAAATTGTGACAAAAAATGTTGAGAAACATTTTTTTATGACAGATTATTTCGCGCCGTTTTTGGGTGAAAGTAGCATGGAAAATAGGATAAATCTAATAAAATAAGGGTTGAGAAATAAATAAGAGTATGAAAAGTGAAGCGTTTTCAATGAATATTCGTCAAAATTCGATATTTTATATGGAAATGTGGAAAAATTTAAACATTTTTAAGAAAAAAACGTATATTTTTTAGAAATTAACAAGGATATTTCAGTTTTTTGCAGAAATAGTTAAAGTATAAAAAATTCTGTCATCTTAGTGAGGTGAGCATATTGAGTGTAATAAATTGTGAAGAAGTGAAACGAGATGAGTTTCATACAGAAAAGTACTATGAGAGCTATAACATCTTTGGCGCACATGTTGTGACGGAAGATGAGATGCGAGGGGTACGATTTACAGTATGGGCTCCTCATGCGAAAGCAATGAGTGTTGTTGGAGATTTTAATGAGTGGGATTATGAGCAACATAAGATGCTACAAGTGACAGAAGAGGGAATTTGGTCTTTGTTTATACCGCATATTGAAGAAAAAGAAATATATAAATATGCGATTGAAACGATGACAGGTGACGTCATTTTAAAGGCAGATCCGTATGCCGTATATGCCGAAGTAAGACCAAATACGGCATCTGTAGTTTTTGATATAGAGGGATATGAATGGAATGATAAAAACTGGAATCGTAAGAAAAAGAAAAAATCGGTTTATAAAGAAGCGATGACAGTTTATGAATTGCATTTCGGCTCTTGGAAAAAGAAAGAAGATGGAGCCCTGTACTCTTACAGGGAAATGGCAGAAGAACTCATTCCGTATGTGGTGGAACATCAATTTACACATATTGAAATTATGCCGCTTGTTGAGCATCCATATGATCGTTCCTGGGGGTATCAAGGAACGGGATATTATGCAGCGACGAGTAGATTCGGCACGCCACATGATTTGATGTATTTTGTCGATGAATGTCATAAATATGGAATCGGTGTCATTTTAGATTGGGTGCCGGGGCATTTTTGTAAAGATGCTCACGGTTTATATTTGTTTGATGGGACACCGACCTATGAATATAAAGATAAAGATGTACAAGAAAACTCAGTATGGGGAACTGTCAATTTTGATTTAGGAAAGAGAGAAGTACGTAATTTCTTAATTTCAAATGCGTTATTTTGGATGAGGTATTTCCATATTGATGGTTTCAGGGTAGATGCGGTTGCAAATATGTTGTTCTGGAATAAAGAAGGACAGGAGCAAAGTAATGAGCATGCTGTTTCATTTTTACGAGAGTTAAATGAGGCGGTGTTTGCAGAAGATGAAGACTTTCTTATGACAGCAGAAGATTCAACAGCTTGGCCACTTGTAACAGCTCCAACGTATGAAGGTGGGCTTGGGTTCAATTACAAATGGAATATGGGCTGGATGAATGACGTGCTGAAATATATGGAGTGTGCACCTGAATATAGGAAACACATTCATGAAAAAATGACGTTTTCTTTACTATATGCTTACTCCGAAAACTTCATATTACCGCTTTCTCATGATGAAGTCGTTCATGGGAAAAAGTCATTATTAAATAAAATGCCAGGAGATTACTGGGATAAGTTTGCTCAACTTCGTTTATTATATGGATATTTCTTTACTCACCCAGGAAAGAAGTTACTTTTCATGGGAGGAGAATTTGGGCAGTTTGATGAGTGGAAAGATCTCGAAGATTTAGATTGGAATTTACATGATTTTGAAATGCATCGTTATATGCATGATTACTTTAAAGAGCTCATAGCATTGTATAAGCGCTCAAAACCACTTTGGCAGCTTGATCATTCGCCTGAAGGTTTTCAGTGGATTGATGCTAATAATAATGAGCAAAGTATTTTCACATTTATCCGCCAAGGGGATAAGAAAGAAGATGCGTTAGTTGTCGTATGTAATTTTACAAAAGCTACATATGAAAACTATAAAGTAGGTGTACCAGATTTTGAGCATTATAACGAGATTTTAAATAGTGATGCCGAGCAATATGGCGGTTCGGGTCAAGTGAATAAGAAACGTCTCAAGACGATTCTAGAACCGTATCATAATCAAGCGGCACATGTAGAAATTACAATTCCACCATTTGGCGTATCCATATTACGACCAGTGAAGACAAGAAAGGGGAGCAAAAAACAAGATGGCTCAAAAACAAAAGTGCGTAGCAATGTTACTAGCAGGGGGAAAAGGTAGTCGTTTAAGTGCATTAACAAAAAATTTAGCCAAGCCAGCTGTTCCATTTGGTGGTAAATATCGCATTATTGATTTTACGTTAAGTAACTGTGCGAATTCTGGTATTGAAACAGTTGGGATTTTGACGCAATATCAACCACTCGAACTTCATAACTATATTGGAATCGGAAATGCATGGGATTTAGATCGAGTAAGCGGCGGAGTCACAGTGTTACCTCCTTATGCGGAGTCTTCAGGTGTGAAGTGGTATACAGGTACGGCAAGTGCCATTTATCAAAACTTAAACTATTTAAGTCAGTATGAACCGGAATATGTCCTTATTTTATCAGGCGATCATATTTATAAAATGGATTACAGTAAAATGCTAGATTACCATATTGAAAAAGAATCAGATGTTTCAATTTCTGTTATTGAAGTGCCTTGGGATGAAGCGAGTCGCTTTGGCATTATGAATACGAATGAAGAGATGGAAATTGTTGAATTTGAAGAGAAACCGCAATTCCCAAGAAGTAATCTTGCATCAATGGGAATTTATATTTTTAACTGGGCAATTTTGAAAGAGTATTTAGAGATGGATGCGAGAAATCCTGAATCTAGTAATGATTTCGGAAAAGATGTACTTCCGCTTCTATTAGATGAAGGGAAGAAGCTGATGGCGTATCCATTCGAAGGATATTGGAAAGATGTTGGGACAGTGAAAAGCTTATGGGAAGCGAACATGGATTTACTTCGTGATGAAACGTCACTGAACTTAAACGACCGTAATTGGCGCATTTATTCCGTCAATCCAAATGAGCCGCCTCAATATATTGCACAGCAGGCAAAAGTGGAAGAATCACTTATTAACGAAGGGTGCGTCATTGAAGGGGACGTGAAGCATTCTGTCTTATTCCAAGGAGTAACGGTGGAAGAAGGTAGTATGGTAATTGATTCAGTCGTTATGCCAGGAGCGAAGATTGGTAAAAATGTTGTAATTGAAAGAGCCATCGTTGGATCAGAAATGGTTATTGAAGATGGAACAATCATTCGTCCAGAAAAAAATGTTGACGATGTAGTACTAATTGCTGAAGGGAAATAGAAAAGGGGGATGAAATGAATGGGAGAAAAAATGTTAGGAATTATTAACGCAACGGGAAGTTTTCCTTCCTTAAAGAAAGTAACAGGGCATCGCTCACTAGCGGCGTTACCGTTTGGGGGCCGTTATCGACTCATTGATTTCATGCTTTCAAATATGGTGAATTCTAATATTCATAGTGTGGCGGTTTTTACAAGTCATAAAAACCGTTCATTAATGGACCATGTTGGGTCAGGAAAACAGTGGGATTTAGATAGAAAACGAGACGGATTGTTTTTATTCCCGCCAAATTGCCAATGTGACCAAGATGAGTTTGGGTCATTTGCACACTTTAGAAGACATATTGATTATTTTCTAAGAGCCAGAGAAGAATACGTTGTTATTACGAATAGCCACCTCGTAACAGCATTAGATTTCCAGGCGGTGTTAGAGCGACATATACATACGTCAGCTGATATTACTGAAGTTTGTCATGAAGGGGTTTCGCTTCAAACATACGTGTTAAAGAAACAATTATTATTAGATTTATTTGAGACATATAAAGATGTGGAGCAATATAGTTTATTCGATGTAGTGAGAGAAAAGCGCGGAAAATCACTGCATATTGCTACATATGAGCATACAGGATATGTAGCCATTATTGACTCAATTGAAAGTTACTATAAACATAGCTTAGAAATTTTGAAACCTGCTATTTGGAAACAATTATTTAAGAAAGAAGCACCGATCTTTACGAAAGTAAAAGATGAGCCGCCAACACGTTACGTAAAGGGTGCAGTCGTGAAAAATACAATGATTGCAAACGGCAGTATTATTGAAGGGGAAGTAGAAAATAGTGTGGTTTCCCGTTCTGTTAAAATCGGAAAAGGTTCAATTGTTCGTAATAGCATTATTATGCAAAAGAGCCAAATTGGAGATAACTGTATAATAGACGGTGTTATTATTGATAAAGATGTGAAAATTGGTGACGGTGTCGTGTTAAAAGGAAACATCGATGAGCCATATGTTGTAGAAAAAGGAAGCGTTCAAAACAGTACGATTAAAAGCTATTCTTAAAGTGAAACTGTAATCAGCGGGGATTTTTTCACTGATTATTAGTTCACAAATAGCGGGATGAAGAATCAGTGGGGGAGTTCCTCCACTGATTAAAGTTTTAATTTAAATGAAAACTCGAAGGGAGGAAGCTGCAAGAAGAGTCATATATGCTTTTCGCGCAGTGGGACAACAAGTGAATATATTATTTGCAGTATCAGAATGTGTACCGTTTGTGAAATCTGGAGGATTAGCCGATGTAGCGGGTGCGCTCCCAAAAGAGCTGAAAAAATTAGGTGTGGATGTTCGCGTTATACTTCCGAATTATAGTCTTATTCCGAAAAAATTAAGAGATGGATGCACGCTTCATAAAGTAATTAACGTTCCGCTTGGCTGGAGAAATCAATATTGCGGCATTTTAAAAGGTGAACAAGAAGGGATAACGTATTACTTAATAGATAACGAATATTATTTTAAGAGAGATTCTCTATATGGCCATTATGATGATGGGGAGCGTTTTTCTTATTTTTCGAAAGCAGTTTTAGAGTGTATTCCGCATCTTGATTTTGAAGTAGATGTTCTTCATAGCCATGATTGGCATACAGCTATGGTTAATTTCTTACTTCGTGAAAAGTATCAAGATAACCCGTTATATGAGCATATTAAAACGGTATATACAATTCATAACTTGCAGTTCCAAGGAGTATTTCCTCCTGAAGTGATGTACGACTTGTTAGAGCTTGGTGATGAATATTTGCATAGTGAGCAGCTAGAGTTTTATGGAAATGTGAACTTTATGAAAGGCGGTATTATCGCTTCGGATCAAATTACAGCGGTTAGCCCGACATATAAAGAAGAAATTCAATATGAATTTTTCGGTGAGAAGTTAGATGGATTACTGCGAAAATATAATGATAAGCTTAGTGGCATTGTAAATGGAATTGATACGAGCGTATATAATCCAGCAACGGATTCGTATATTAAGGCTCAGTATGATGCAGAGTCACTAGAGGAAAAGAGTGAAAATAAACGCGCTTTGCAGCGTTATTTTGGTTTGCCAGAAAAAGAAGATACACCAATCATTTCGATGGTAACACGATTAACGAAGCAAAAAGGACTTGATTTAGTACGTACTGTATTCCGCGAAATAATGGAGGAAGATGTACAATGTATTATTTTAGGTTCGGGCGATTCGGAATATGAGCAGTTCTTTGAATGGATGGCATATGAGTATCCAGAAAAGGTGAAGGTGTATATTGGATTTAATGAGGAACTTGCGCATCAAGTGTATGCAGGAAGCGATCTATTTTTAATGCCTTCACTGTTTGAGCCGTGTGGACTTGGACAACTTATTGCATTAGCGTACGGTACGATTCCGATTGTAAGAGAAACAGGTGGATTAAACGATACTGTACAATCTTATGATGAAGAAACCGGAGAAGGAAATGGTTTTAGTTTCACGAATTTCAATGCACATGACATGTTGTATACAGTTCACCGTGCAATTGAGTTGTATCACGATAAACCGGTGTGGGATAGTCTTGTAAAGCAAGCGATGACTGAAGATTATAGCTGGGGGAAATCAGCTCTTGCCTATAAGAAATTGTATAAAAGTCTCATGGAATAACATGTAGGTGGTGAAGAAATGTTTACTCATGTTGAAAGTTTCAAATCAGCTTTTCTAGAAAAGTTAGAGACGATGTACGGAAAAAGTTTCAAAGACTCTACAACTCGTGATCAATATAATACGCTCGGCCATATGGTACGAGAGTATATGAATAGTCAATGGATTGCAACGAATGAAAGTTACCGAGCTGGTGAGCAAAAGCAAATGTATTACTTATCCATTGAATTTTTACTTGGACGTTTGCTTGGAAGTAACATATTGAATTTAGGCATCAGGGATGTATGTGAGCAAGGACTGTCTGAGCTCGGGATTTCTTTACACGATTTAGAAGAGGTGGAAGCAGATGCAGGTCTTGGTAATGGTGGACTTGGACGTTTAGCAGCCTGTTTCCTTGATTCACTCGCTTCTTTAAACTTACCAGGACATGGCTGTGGAATTCGTTACAAACATGGCTTATTTGATCAAAAAATTGTTGATGGTTATCAAGTTGAATTTCCAGAACAGTGGCTTCTTCATGAAAACGTATGGGAAGTAAGAAGATATGATCAAGCCGTAGAAGTAAGTTATTTTGGCAGTGTTGAACCGTTAGACATTGACGGACGTTTAGAGTTCAGACATACGAATGCAGAAGTGATTATGGCAGTGCCATATGATGTTCCAGTAGTAGGTTATGAGACAAGTACTGTAAATACACTTAGACTTTGGAATGCTGAACCAGTTCCTTTCCCGCAAAATTGCAAAGATATTTTGAAATATAAGCGTGAAACAGAGGCTGTATCTGAGTTTTTATATCCAGATGATACGCATGATGAGGGGAAAATACTTCGCCTAAAACAACAGTATTTCCTCGTATCAGCCAGCTTGCAAAATATCGTTCGTATGCATAGAGAAAGATACGGTAGCCTTCGTCAGTTGCATGAAAAAATTGCAATTCATATTAACGATACCCATCCGGTTTTAGCAATTCCTGAACTGATGCGTATTTTATTAGACGAGGAAAAGTTAGCATGGGAAGAAGCTTGGCATATAACGACGCAGACGATTTCTTATACAAATCATACGACGTTATCAGAAGCACTTGAGAAGTGGCCAATTCACATTTTTAAACCGTTATTACCGAGAATATATATGATTATTGAAGAGATTAATGAACGTTTCTGTCATGAGCTTTGGGAACGTTATCCTTATGAATGGCATCGTATTGAAGAGATGGCAATCATTGCGCATGATCTTGTGAAAATGGCTCATTTAGCAATTGTCGGAAGCCATAGCGTCAACGGTGTAGCGAAAATTCATACGGAAATTTTAAAACAGCGTGAAATGCGATTGTTCTATGAGTTTTACCCAGATAAGTTTAATAATAAAACGAATGGAATCGCTCATAGGCGCTGGCTCATGAAGGCGAATCCGCAGCTGACGAATCTTATTTCGGAAGCGATTGGAACAGAGTGGAAGAAAGAACCGATTAAACTGCAAGCATTGCAAACTTTTCAGTACGATGCTAGTTTCCAAGAGAAGCTTGCGGGTGTAAAGCAAGAGCGGAAGATTATTTTAGCGGAGCGCATTCATAACCAAATGGGGATTACGATTGATCCAAATTCTATTTTTGATGTGCAAGTGAAAAGACTGCATGCTTACAAACGACAATTATTAAATGTTCTTCATATTTTATATTTGTATAACCGTTTGAAAGAGGATGCTAGTTTTTCATTTTATCCGCGCACCTTTATTTTCGGAGCAAAAGCATCACCAGGCTATTATTATGCGAAGAAGATTATTAAATTAATTAATGAACTTGCAAGAAAAGTAAATAACGATCCGTACGTAAGTCAATTTATGAAAGTTATCTTTCTAGAAAACTACCGAGTTTCTTTAGCGGAAGATATATTCCCAGCAGCTGATGTAAGTGAGCAAATTTCAACTGCAAGTAAGGAAGCATCAGGAACAGGGAACATGAAATTTATGATGAATGGTGCAATTACGCTCGGAACGTTAGATGGAGCTAATATTGAAATAAAAGACCGGGTCGGTGATGCAGCCTGTTTCATTTTCGGCTTAACGGCGGATGAGGTTCTTCATTACTATCAAAATGGTGGATATCGTGCAAGTGATTATTATCACCACAATATGCACATTAAAAAAGTAGTAGACCAGCTAACGAATGGTTTCTTTACACATGTGGGGGCTGAATTTGAAGCGATTTATGATTCTCTCGTTATTCAAAATGACGAATATTTCGTTCTTCGAGATTTTGGTCCATATGCGGAAAGACAGGAAGCTGTCGGTAGAGCTTATGAGAATCGAACGAAGTGGCTAGAAATGTCGATTTTAAATATTGCACAATCTGGTCATTTCGCGAGCGATCGAACGATCTTGCAGTATAGCAATGAGATTTGGGGTATTGGTAATACCGTTAAACTATATTAAGTGAAAGTCCCTTTTGAAGGGACTTTTCTTTATTATGTTAAGGTTTGGTGAATTGCATATGAAGGATATATATGAACAAGCCGATTTAAAAACAGATAGATTAATTTTAACGAAGATACACCAGTCGCATGTAGACGATTTATTTAAAGTGTATCCTAATTCGAAAACAGCTACCTATGTGCCTCGGGAAGTGCATAAAACGAAAGAGGAAACGCATAGTTTGTTAGGAACTATGCTTGTAACGATAAGCGAAGGTAAGGCTCTTATATGGTCTATTATGCTGAAGGACACTCAAAAAGCGATTGGAACGTGTGGAATATGGCTCATGCCACATAATAGTGCATCGATTGGAGCTGTAATTAGCACGGCGTATTGGGGAGAAGGATTTATTGTTGAAGCTTTCGAACAAATTATTAAAGTTGGTTTTCAAGAATTAAATTTGAATCGCATTGAAGGAAGATGTGATGTGAGAAATATAGCTTCTGAACGTGTAATGCAAAAGTTAAAGATGGTATATGAAGGAACATTGAGGCAAAGTGTACAAATGAATAATACGTATAGTGATGCTAAAGTATATTCACTTTTAAAACAAGAATATAATCGTTTAAAAAACCGAGCTTAATTTCATTAAGCTCGGTTTTTTTACTTTGCTCAAGAAAGAAATGGTGTAGCGGTATATATGATACCTGTTCCACCATATTCTCCTGTCGCAAAGTATGAAAATGTAAAGAAACCTGTAAACGAAAAAATTATAATGAGAAAAAGTGCAAGGATAAATTTTAGCATGTAAGGTCCCCTCATCCAAAGATTATTTCATATATTATTATAGTATAAGGATATTAAATTTCCAATTAATTACTGGTTAAAAATGAGAAGTCAGACATGTTTTGTATGTTGTAATGGAATGATTATTCGTAATAGATTTTGTGTTTTTCGTAAAAGTCATGTTGTGATGAACATGAGCATATTCCCAATCACGATCATTAAAATTTATATTTCGGGGAGGGAGAAGTGGAACGACATCGAATAAGTTGACGAAACGAAAGCTACTAGCTACTTGTAGTTTATAATAATTTCGAAAAGCGATATCTCCTACTTTTGGAGAAGCAAATGTATAAAGTCCATACTGTGCGAAGGCTGTGTTGATTCGTGCATCTAATATGTGTAATGTGGCAAGCGCACCACCTAAACTATGTCCAGTAGCTAATAGTTTTTTGTGTGCTGGTAACGATACGAGCATATCCATAATAGAATCTCGGAAAGATTCGTAAATAGAAAGAAAGCCATTATGGACATTTCCGCTGTTTAAAGCATATGGATATGGTTTTTGGTTGACGAGTGAATCGATAATCCAATCTGTATCTGTTTGTGTGCCTCGAAAAGCTACAATAATGGTATCCTCAGATTCTAATATAAATCCGAACCATTCTGTCGTTTGAATGGCTTTCCCTTGAAAGCCTTGTACATATTGAAAACCATCCGGTATTTTGAAAATCCCATTTTGTTTATATTGTTCATACGTTAGCTCACAACAAGAAGCTAACAGTAGGGCAGTATCTTTATCAAAGGATAAAGGAGTACGCATTAATGGGGCCCTCCTTACGAAAAGGTATAGTTCAATATATGCAGTGAGGGACTTGATTCATTCGTTTTGAAAAAAGGCTTGAACCTACAGTTACGTGAGGAAGAAGAAGAGAAGTGGCTAAATGAAGCGATGGAATACTATATGATCCAAACTGGTTTGTATAGTCCGCCTAAATAAAAAGTGCCCAATAAGGGCACTTTTTACTCTTTTCCATCTAATAAACGACCAAGTCCACCTAAAACACTACCTTCGCCACTGCCTTGAGCTGCTGGGCTTGTAAGGCGTGCTGCTAAGCGGCTAAGTGTTAAGGATTGGATCCAAACTGTTCCAGGTCCTTCTAATGTTGCGAAGAATAAACCTTCGCCGCCAAATAGAGCTGTTTTTACTTTTCCAACGAACTCGACATCATAGTTAATGTCTTTTGTCATGGCAACAAGACAGCCTGTATCAATACGAAGCTTTTCACCAGGTTTCAATTCACGCTTATATACAGTTCCGCCTGCGTGCATGAAAGCAAGTCCGTCACCTTCAAGTTTCTGCATGATGAAGCCTTCACCACCGAAGAAGCCAGTTCCAATTTTCTTTGTAAACTCGATTCCGATAGAAACGCCTTTTGCTGCGCAAAGAAATGCGTCTTTTTGACAAACTACTTTTCCTTGATATTCTGTTAAATCAACAGGAATAATTTTACCAGGATAAGGAGCAGCAAAGGATACGTGGCGTTTGCCGTGACCTGTATTTGTAAATACGGTCATAAACATGCTTTCACCTGTAACGAGACGTTTACCAGCGCCCATTAATTTGCCGAATAAACCGCTAGATGGTCCAGAACCGTCTCCGAAGATTGTTTCCATTTCGATGTAATCTTCCATCATCATCATTGCGCCAGCTTCAGCGATAACGCTTTCTTTTGGATCTAATTCAATTTCAACAAACTGCATATCATCGCCATATAACTTATACTCGATTTCATGTGCTTGCATCTTTTCACCTCATAATTATGTAGTAATTATATTGTACAGAAGTTAAAAGAATTAGAGTACTGTATTTTTGTTAATTTTTGAATAAAAATAGAATGAAAATTTAAGGTTATACTAGTGTTATAAAAAATAATGAAATGAAAGTGTTCTCATTTGACGTTTTTAATATAGCGTGATATAGTGAAATCACTATTGAGCTACATAATGTGGTACGGAAATAAAGCACGTTGAATTAAAGGCTGTAAGCTTGTTATACATTCATGTCCTTTATATCCACCTTTTCATGTGGATTCATAGTTTCATTTTTATTTAGGAGGTACATGACATGCAAACAGGTAAAGTTAAATGGTTTAACGGCGAAAAAGGTTTCGGTTTCATCGAAGTTGAAGGTGGAGACGATGTATTCGTTCACTTCTCAGCTATCCAAGGTGAAGGTTTCAAAACTTTAGAAGAAGGTCAAGAAGTTTCTTTCGAAATCGTTGAAGGCAACCGCGGACCACAAGCAGCTAACGTTACAAAAAACTAATTAGCTAGCGATAAAAAGCATTCCGATTTTCGGAATGCTTTTTTTTATTCTTTGGAACTAGATTCATTTGAAGATAATTCGCCTTTAAAGGTACGTTCTTCAAAGTCATCGAGCATTTGTTCATATTCCTCGTGTTCTTCTGTTGCGAAAACTTGCGGATTTTTCCCATACATATCCGTACCGATAAAGTTTTCGAAATCTTCTACGTATCCTACGTTTTCCTCACTATTTACGTACATACCATTATAGTTTTTGGAATCTTGTCTTTCTAGATCGGACGGTGTTTCGGACGTTCCGTAATTTGCGACATCTTGCCAAGCATCTTCTGCATCGTACTCCACAGAATGGTCTTCATCGTGCTTATGGAAAGAAGGAGATAACACTTCTTCTTCAACTGGACGAGTTTCCATATTTAATTTATTTGTCGCGTGCTGAACGCATGTTGTAGCAGTTGGCATTGCTTCTAATCTTTCAAACGGAATTTCCTCACCAGATACTTCACAAATGCCGTACGTACCACCTTCTATTTTTTGCAGGGCATTTTTCGTATCTTCTAGCTGTTTATGCCAAAGTTCGATGAGTCCAAAATCCTTTTCACGTTCATATAATTCTGTTGCCATATCAGCTGGATGGTTATCATAGCTAGATAATTCTCCAACAGAATCGCGTTCAGATGCACGATCTTCATTTTCATGTGTTTGTATCGTTTGCTCTAGTTCTTGTTGTTGTTTTTCTAAAACGGATTTAAATTGATTTATTTGTTGTGGAGTTAACATAGTCGTCCACCTTCCTACAATTCAGTTTCTTTACATAGTATGAGCGTTGCGAGTAGGAATTATGAGCTGAAATTGGTATATGAAAAAAGAGCCGCGTTAGCAGCTCCTTTCTATAAGAAATATCCAAGCAATAATCCGATTCCCATGAGGAGACCGAAAATTGTATTTGTTTTTGCTGTTGCAATCATCGCAGGTGCCATTTCCATTGGAAGGCTTTTGCCGATGAAACCTTTTGTTGCTTTAAATGCTTTCGGGGCACTTAGAAATACGATGAGCATCCATGGTGATACGATGTTCACAATAATTAAAGCAATTGTCCAAATGTAGGAAACGATGAACATAGAAGCGAGAACACCGATGGCTCTTTCATGTCCAACGAGAATTGCTAGCGTTTTACGACCGTTTTCTTTATCGCCATCCAAGTCACGAATGTTGTTAGCTAGTAAAATGGCACCAATTAAAATGGAGCTTGGGATAGACAGTAAAATGACTTCTGATGTTACAGTTCCAGTTTGGATAAAGAATGAAATACCGATAATAATGACGCCCATAAATAATCCTGCTGTTAGTTCTCCAAATGGTGTATATGCAATTGGAATTGGTCCACCTGTATAAAGGTAAGCAACGGCCATACAAACAAGACCGATTGCAGCAAGCCACCAACTAGAGTTCATACAAATATAAACACCTAATAACATTGCGACACCAAAAAATCCAAATGCTAAGTTCAGTACTGTTTTGGGCTGAATACCATCGCGAACGATAGCGCCGCCGATACCAACTGAACCTTCATGATCTAATCCTCTTTTATAATCAAAGTATTCGTTAAACATGTTCGTTGCTGCTTGAATGAGAAGACAAGCAAGAAGCATCATAAAGAAAAGAGGAAGATGTATTTGATTTATACCGCCGACCTGCATCGCATATGCTGTTCCGATGAAAACAGGAACGAAAGCGGCTGTTAATGTATGGGGACGTAGTAAACTCCACCAAATGCGCCAGCCTGTTTGTTTACTTGGCTTTGGCGCCGTAGGAGAGGAATTCGTTTCGACGTTCATTTCCATGTTGAATCCTCCTTAGGTCACATATTGTACACAATTAAGTGTAGAAAAAGCATCATTTAGTGTCAACGTTTATTTTCTAGGAAGAGAAGGTGAATTTCTCAGAAATGCTAAACGTTGACAGGCCTTTCGTTTGAGGTGTATCTTAAAATCAAGCGTAATTATGACTATTTTTCGCCCATAGGGGGGAGACAATTGTGATTCAAACGAAACAAAAAGGCTTGCAAGAAGTTTTGATTGCAGCCATTAAGCGTACAACTAATGAAAAAACATTAGTTAGTTTTGTAAAACAAATAGACTGGGTGGATCCACTTCTGTTTTATGCAGCAGGAAAAAGGACTTCATTCGAAAATAGATGTTATTTTGCAGACCCAGCTCAGCATGTAATATTTGCA
Organism: Bacillus luti; assembly: GCF_009739945.1. Taxonomy (NCBI): domain Bacteria; kingdom Bacillati; phylum Bacillota; class Bacilli; order Caryophanales; family Bacillaceae; genus Bacillus; species Bacillus luti. The sequence continues at coordinate 515,464 of NZ_CP040336.1, forward strand.
GGACTTGGTTCTGTTTTCACTATAGCCAATTCTTCTCATAAGCGCTTTCAAACTGCTCGTAATGAGTGGGAGAAAGTAAAAGAGAAAGCAATTGTACAAAGGGATAAATATGAATTTGGTACCGGCCCTCTTTTATTTGGTGGATTTTCATTTGATCCAGAAAAAGAGAAAACGGACTTATGGAAAGAATTTAAAAATACGACGTTTTCACTACCAGCATTTTTATTAACTGTAAAAAATGAAAAAGCATGGTTAACGATGAATACATTTGTTTCAGCGACAGATTGTGCAGATACTCTTTATAACGAAATTGTTTCTTTAGAAGAGAAAATTTTGGGGGAGAGTAAATGTGCATTAGAAGGATCGAAATTAACAGTTACTTCTAAAATAGAAGTGGATCCGAAAGGCTGGATGAAGGCCATTGAGAAAGTGCAAGGTGAGATGAAGCAGGGGAACGTACAGAAGGTTGTATTAGCGAGAGAGTTAAAAGTAGAGATGAATCAAAATATTGATTCTGCTCTTGTTTTAGAAGCGCTTCGCATGGGACAACCGGATTGCTACGTATTTTCTTTTGATTATAAAGGAGCATGCTTCTTAGGAGCGACGCCAGAACGATTGATTCGTAAGGAAGATGAGAAATTTACATCGATGTGTCTTGCTGGTTCAATCGGTCATGGTCATTCTATAGAAGAAAGTGAACGAAATGGTAATACGCTTCTTCATGATGAAAAGAATTTAGCTGAACACGGTTATGTTGTGAATATGATCAGGTCGGTATTAAATGAGCATTGCGAATCCGTTAATATTCCGGAAAGTCCTGGCTTATTAACAACGAAAAACTTAATTCATTTATATACGCCTGTAGAGGCAAAAGGCGATGCGAGTCTTTTAACAATGGTAGAAGAATTACATCCAACACCAGCTCTTGGCGGGACACCTCGTTTGGAAGCGATGAAACTGATTCGTGATGTGGAATTGTTAGACAGAGGATTATATGGTGCACCGATTGGCTGGATAGATGATGAAGGAAATGGTGAATTCGCGGTTGCGCTTCGCTGTGGTTTATTAAATGGCAAGAAAGCATCCTTATTTGCCGGTTGCGGGATTGTAATCGATTCAGTACCGCAACTTGAATATGAAGAAACAAGTTTGAAGTTTAGACCGATGCTTGGTGCTTTGGAGGAATTAATGAAATGAACAATCATATAGAAGCATTATCATATTATTTAGGCGCGTTCGTGGATGAACTGACGCGTCTAGATGTATGTGATGTTGTCATTAGTCCAGGCTCACGGTCAACGCCGATTGCTTTACTAATGGAACAACACGAAGGAATGAACACATATTTACATGTGGACGAAAGGTCTGCAGGTTTTTTTGCGCTTGGTATCGCAAAGGCGAAGAAGCGTCCAGTAGCATTATTATGTACGTCAGGAACAGCGGCAGCGAACTATTATCCTGCTGTATGTGAAGCTTTTCATTCACGAGTGCCACTTGTCATCTTAACAGCGGATAGACCACATGAATTAAGAGATGTGGGTGCACCACAAGCGATGAATCAATTCAATTTATACGGCACTTTTGTGAAGCAATTTACAGAGATGGCAATTCCAGAAACGAGTGAAGTGATGTATCATTACGCCCGGATGACAACGCAGCGTGCGATAGCAAATGCTTGTTTAGCGCCGCAAGGACCTGTTCATCTTAATTTTCCAGTTCGTGAACCGCTTATCCCGGACTTTTCATTAGAAAGTTTATGGGATAAAGGACGCGGGGAATATACAGGAGTAGTTCAGCAAGGGAACGTGACGATGCCGAGTGGATATGTAGATTCTCTTGTAGGGCGCCTTTCACATATGGAAAAGGGGCTTATTATTTGTGGGGATGATAGTCATTCAGAAATCGCAGCGTTTGCAACGCAACTAGCTGAGAAAACAGGATATCCAATATTAGCAGATCCACTTTCTAACATCCGTAGTGGACATCACGATAAAACGATGGTAATCGACTGTTACGATACATTTTTACGAAATGAACTGTTAAAAGAAACGTGGAAGCCAGACGTGATTATTCGTTTTGGCGGAATGCCTGTTTCGAAAGCATTAACGCAGTTCATAAAAAAACAAACGAAAGCCGTTCATATCGTTGTTGATGAATCCGGACAATGGAGAGATCCAGCTCTAGTTGCAACAGAAGTTGTACAAGCAAGTGATGTTGCATTCTGTAAGGCACTAATAGAAAAAATGCCAGCTATGAAAAAGAATGATTGGTCTCAAATGTGGAAACATATAAACGAAAAAACGAAGGAAACGCTTCGTGAAATGGAAACATATGAAACGGCATTTGAAGGGAAAGTTATTACGGATATTGTCCGCGTATTACCAGAAGGGGCAACATTATTTGCGAGTAATAGTATGCCAATTCGTGATACAGATTCATTTTTCTTTACGTCGGATAAAAATATTCAAGTAATGGCAAACCGCGGTGTAAATGGGATTGATGGAATCATTTCGACAGCTTTAGGAGCGAGCATTATTTGTGAACCGCTCGTATTAGTGATCGGTGATTTATCATTTTATCACGATTTAAACGGATTATTAGCCGCAAAATTACACGAATTAAACATAACAATTGTCGTTGTAAATAATGACGGTGGCGGTATTTTCTCATTCTTACCACAGTATGAGAAAAAGGAACATTTCGAATCATTATTTGGAACTCCAATTGGTCTTGATTATGAGCATGTTGTCAAAATGTATGGTGGTTCATTTAGCCGTGTAAATGGTTGGGAGCAATTCCGTGAAGAGGTACAAAAAGGAACAAGGGCGAAAGGTTTACATGTTGTAGAAATTTGTACAAATCGTGATGAAAACTTAACATTGCACCGTACGTTATGGGCAAAAACGCAGGACGTAATTACTACATCGTTGCAAGGTGAATCAAAATGAACGTAACGCTGCAAGGTGTATCGTATGAATATGAAGTAATCGGAAGCGGGGAACCACTTCTACTTCTTCATGGTTTTACGGGAAGCATGGAAACGTGGCGTTCCTTCGTTCCTTCTTGGAGCGAGCAGTTTCAAATCATTTTAGTAGACATTGTTGGGCATGGAAAAACGGAAAGTCCTGAAGATGTAACGCATTATGAGATTCGAAATGCAGCGTTGCAAATGAAAGAACTACTAGATTACCTTCATATTGAAAAAGCGCACATACTTGGCTATTCAATGGGCGGTAGACTGGCGATTACGATGGCATGTCTATATCCAGAGTATGTATATTCTCTTTTATTAGAAAATTGTACAGCTGGGCTCAAAAGTGAAGATGAGAGAGAAGAACGCCTGGAAAAAGATGAGCGACTTGCCGATAAAATCGAGCGAGAAGGCATCGAAAGCTTTGTAACGATGTGGGAAAATATTCCGCTGTTTGAAACGCAAAAACGTCTAGCAAAAAACGTACAAGAAGCAGTGCGAAAAGAACGACTTGCTAACGATCCAAAAGGACTTGCAAATAGCTTGCGCGGCATGGGAACAGGGGCTCAGCCTTCATGGTGGAACGAGCTGCAAAACTTAAAAATGCCTGTTCTTTTAATGAACGGGGAGCATGATGAAAAGTTCTTTCGCATATTAAAAAATATCGAAAAATGCGTCTCTGATGCGAAATTTGTCAAAATTGATGGTGCTGGCCATGCAATTCATGTGGAACAACCGGAAAAGTTTGATACAATAGTAAAGGGATTTCTAAAAACTATGCAGTGATGCTTTTTTCATCTAAGAAGGAAGACGCACTTATAGAGGAGATCAGAAATATACAAGGAGGTAGTTGTAATGGCTATTGAATGGGTAAAAGAAGGCAATTACGAAGATATTATTTATTCAACATACAATGGTATCGCAAAGATTTCGATTAACCGCCCTGAAGTACATAACGCATTCCGTCCAAAAACGGTAATGGAGTTAATCAACGCTTTTGCACATGCTCGTGATGATGCAAATGTTGGCGTTATCATTTTAACAGGTGAAGGTGGACGTGCATTCTGTTCTGGCGGCGACCAAAAAGTTCGCGGTCATGGTGGATATGTAGGTGACGACCAAATCCCTCGTCTAAACGTATTAGACTTACAACGTCTAATTCGCGCAATTCCTAAACCAGTTATCGCAATGGTAGCAGGTTATGCAATCGGTGGAGGACACGTACTTCATATCGTATGTGACTTAACAATCGCTGCAGACAACGCTGTATTCGGACAAACAGGTCCTAAAGTAGGAAGCTTTGACGGTGGATACGGAGCTGGTTACCTAGCTCGTATGGTAGGCCACAAGAAAGCTCGTGAAATTTGGTACCTATGCCGTCAATACAATGCACAAGAAGCGCTTGATATGGGCTTAGTAAACACAGTAGTACCATTAGAAGAGCTTGAAGCAGAAACAGTACAATGGGCACAAGAAATCTTAGCAAACAGCCCAATGGCACTTCGTTTCCTAAAAGCTGCATTCAACGCAGACACAGACGGTCTAGCTGGTATTCAACAACTAGCTGGAGATGCAACGTTATTGTACTACACAACTGACGAAGCAAAAGAAGGTCGTGACGCGTTCAAAGAAAAACGCAGTCCGGACTTCGGTCAATTCCCTCGTTTTCCTTGATCAAAAGCGAAAGCAGCTCGTTCAGAATGTGAGGGGGATGGAGCTTCTGACGTAGAGGCGTTTTTTGCCTCGTAGGAAGAAGTGAAGCCACCGAACATTCTAGCTGCTGTAGCTGGATGTTTTAAAAGCGGAGCCGACTGTTTAGCCTCGTAGGCTAAGGTTCTTTCGCACAGAAAGTGTTTTTTACTTTCTCGTGCGGAAGGTTCTTAGACGGAAGGGGCTAGGAGGCGTAGCTGGACGTGATCAAAAGCGGAAGCGGCTCGCCAATAAAGTGAGACGCAACGAAAAGATCAAACCGGAAACAAAACAACTAAGAGACTTGATGTCATATCAAGTCTCTTTCTTTCATGAAAGGAGAATGAATGATGGAGACGATGCCAAATTGGTTAAAGCAGCGTGCATTTTTAACACCAGATCGCACTGCAATTGAAATAGAGGAAGAGAAAGTTACTTTTATGCAGCTGCATGAGAAAGTAGTATTTGTTTGTGAACAGCTTTCACATGTTGGAGTGAGGCAGGGGCAAAAGGTGGCTGTTCTGATGAAAAATGGTATGGAGATGATTACAGTAATTCACGCCCTATCGTACATAGGGGCAGTAGCTGTGCTTTTAAATACGCGTCTTTCAAGAGAAGAGCTACTTTGGCAAATGGATGATGCTGAAGTTGTTTGTTTAGTGACGGATCAAGATTTTGATGCTAAAGATGTTCCCGTTTATTCATTCGCCGAAGTGATGAATGGACCGAAGGCGGAAGCATCTATACAAGAAGAATTCTCTTTAGAAGAAGCGATGACAATTATTTATACGTCTGGGACGACAGGAAAACCGAAAGGCGTTATTTTAACGTACGGCAATCACTGGGCAAGTGCAGTTGGTTCTTCGCTTAATTTAGGCCTTCGTGATGATGATTGCTGGTTAGCTTGTATGCCTATGTTCCATGTTGGCGGATTATCTCTTTTAATGAAAAACATTATGTACGGAATGCGTATTTTACTCGTTCCGAAATACGATGCTGATTTTATTCATAAAGCACTTCAAACGAGAGGCGTAACAATTATTTCTGTCGTTTCTAAAATGTTAACTGATTTATTAGAACGACTTGGAGAAGAGACCTATCCATCTTCTTTACGATGCATGTTACTTGGAGGAGGACCAGCGCCGAAACCACTATTAGAAACGTGTGTAGAAAAAGGAATTCCTGTATATCAAACGTACGGCATGACAGAAACGTCTTCACAAATTTGTACGTTATCCGCAGATTACATGTTAACGAAAGTAGGATCAGCTGGAAAACCACTATTTCAGTGCCAACTTCGTATTGAAAAAGATGGCGTAGTAGTACCGCCATTTGCGGAAGGTGAGATTGTAGTAAAAGGACCAAACGTAACAGGCGGTTACTTTAACCGTGAAGATGCGACGCGTGAAACAATTCAAAACGGATGGCTTCATACTGGCGACCTCGGTTATTTAGATGAAGAAGGATTTTTATACGTATTAGATCGCCGTAGTGATTTAATTATTTCTGGTGGGGAGAATATATATCCAGCTCAAATTGAAGAAGTGTTGCTTTCTCATCCGATGGTAGTGGAAGCAGGTGTTGTCGGTATGACTGATGATAAATGGGGACAAGTACCTGCTGCTTTTGTTGTAAAAAGCGGGGCGGTAACAGAAGAGGAAATTCTTCATTTTTGCGAGGAGAAATTAGCGAAATATAAAGTGCCGAAAAAAGCATGTTTCTTAGAGGAATTACCACGAAACGCTTCGAAAAAATTGTTAAGACGAGAGCTAAGACAATTAGTGGAGGAGAGGTAAGTGGAAATAAAAAAAGCGACACTTCATATAACAGAAATGCCACTCGTAATCCCGTTTGCTGCGAGCTACGGAACGTATGAAAAGCGTGAGAGTATCGTCATTGAATTAGAAGATACGGACGGGTGCATTGGTTTTGGCGAAGTCGTTGCATTCTCTGAACCGTGGTATACGGAAGAAACAGTGAAGACAGCGCTGCATGTACTACAAGACTTTTTATTACCTGATTTATTAAAGGCTGAAATTTCTCATCCGAATGAGGTACCGGGTCTATTTCAACATATAAAAAGAAACCGAATGGCAAAGGCGGGAATTGAAGGGGCTATTTGGGATTTATATGCGAAGCGTCAAAAGAGATCACTTGCGACACTGCTTGGCGGAACGAAGTCTGAAATTGAAGTCGGTGTTGTGATTGGGCTTAATCCGATTCCAGTTATGTTAAAGCAAATCGAGAAGTATGCGGAAGAAGGGTACGAGCGTTTTAAAGTGAAAATAAAGCCAGAGCATGATTACGAGTTATTGAAAGAAATTCGTAAAGAGTTTCCGAATATCCCGTTAATGGCCGATGCGAATTCAGCGTACACGTTAGCTGATGTAGAGAAGTTAAAACGGTTAGATGAATTTCAATTAATGATGATTGAGCAACCGTTAGCGGATTATGATTTTCTTGATCATGCACAATTGCAAAAGAAAATTGAAACGCCAATCTGTTTAGACGAAAGTATTCATAGTTTAGAAGATGCGCGCGTTGCGATTACACTTGGCAGCTGCCAAATCGTTAACATTAAACCAGGCCGAGTGGGTGGATTAACAGAATCAATCCAAATCCATAACTATTGCATGGAGCATAATATACCAGTTTGGTGCGGTGGGATGGTGGAAATGGGAATTTCACGCGCACAAAATGTCGCCCTCGCTTCTTTGCCGAACTTTACGATTCCTGGAGATATATCAGCTTCTAGTAGACATTGGGAGAAGGATATTATTTCGCCGGAAGTGACGCTTGAGGGCGGGAAAGTGATGGTACCGCAAAGTGTTGATGCTGAGTATGAGGTAGATCGCGGGAGACTGGCGGAAATCACGAAGCAGCGGATTGTGTTTGAAAGATGAAATAACAAAGGTTACTCTTATGAGTAGCCTTTTCGTATTGTACAAATTGGATAGACTAGTTTAAAATCGAGCGTATAAAGGGGGAGTAAAATGAAGCGCATTTCAATTTTAATAGCGGATGATGAGGCAGAAATTGCTGATTTAATTGAGATACATTTAGAAAAAGAAGGGTACCACGTCGTGAAAGCAGCGGACGGGGAAGCGGCAATTCATATTATTGAAACGCAGCCAATCGACTTAGTGGTTTTAGATATTATGATGCCAAAAATGGATGGGTATGAAGTGACGCGCCAAATTCGCGCGAAGCACCATATGCCAATCATTTTCTTAAGTGCAAAAACGTCTGATTTTGATAAGGTGACAGGTCTTGTATTAGGTGCAGATGATTATATGACGAAGCCGTTCACGCCGATTGAATTAGTCGCGCGCGTAAATGCACAATTACGCCGATTTCTTACGTTAAATCAGCCGAAAGTAGCGGAGAATAAATCAGCTTTAGAGGTAGGTGGAGTCGTTATTGATCCGGAGCGAAGAACAGTAAATGTGTACGGAGAACAAGTTGAATTAACGCCGAAAGAGTTTGATATTTTATATTTATTAGCGAGTCATCCGAAGAAAGTATACAATGTGGAAAATATTTTTCAACACGTATGGGCAGATGATTATTATGAAGGCGGAAATACAGTAATGGTACATATCCGCACATTGCGTAAAAAACTTGGGGAAGATAAAAGAAAGGATAAATTAATAAAAACAGTGTGGGGAGTAGGGTATACTTTCAATGGCTAAACAAATGAGAAGTTTTCGCTCGAAGATGGTTATGCTATTTTCGTTAAGTATGATATTAGCTGCTGGCATAACATATTTCATTTATGAAGGATTAAGGATTTATTATAAATTAGTCGTTCGCTATGAGGATCCGTTAGCTCAATTTCGTTCCATGATAAGACAAATTGGGGATGTTAATTTCTTTTTAATTATTTTCATCCCTCTGTCCATTATGTTTTTCTTCTTCCTTACTAGGCCGTATTTAAAATATTTTGATGAGATTTCAAACGGAATTCATCATTTGGCGAAAGGAGATTTTACAAATCAAGTTCGCGTTTCATCAAATGATGAGTTTGGATATATTGCAAGTGAAATTAATGTAGCGAGTGAAAAATTAAAGGAAGCAGTAGAACGAGGAGACTTTGCGGAAAGTAGTAAGGACCAGCTTATTGTTAACTTAGCTCACGATTTAAGAACGCCGTTAACATCAGTGTTAGGATATTTAGATTTAATTCTTAAAGATGAAAATTTAACAAAAGAGCAAATTAAACACTTTTCCACAATTGCTTTTACGAAATCTGAAAGGCTGGAAAGTTTAATTGATGAATTATTTGAAATTACACGTATGAATTATGGCATGTTACAACTAAATAAAAAGCAGATTGATATAAGTGAGCTGCTTATACAGCTAGATGAGGAATTATATCCGCTATTAGAGAAACATCATTTAGAAGCTAGATTGAATATTGATCCGCATTTGCCGATTAACGGTGATGGAAAATTGTTAGCTAGAGTATTTGAAAACTTGTTAACAAATGCCGTTCGCTACGGGTATGATGGAAAGTTTGTTGATATGAACGGATATATTGAGAGTGAAGAGGTAGTCGTACAAATTATTAATTACGGAGATAGCATTCCAGAAGAAGATTTACCGTATCTTTTTGATATGTTTTATACAGGTGATAAGGCAAGATCAGAGCAGCAAGGTGGGACAGGCCTTGGGCTATTTATTGCGAAAAATATTGTTGAACAGCATGATGGGAAGATTTCTGCTGAAAGTAATGTGATTAGAACGATGTTTGAAGTGAGATTGCCAAAAGAAGAGAATGTAACAATTTAATAAAAATTTAAACTTTACCCCACTTTTTATTTTAATAGTTTTTTCTATTCTATACGTAAGTTACGTTAAGGAGGAACTAGAAATGAAAAAGTGGGTATTTATTTCTCTTTTTATAGCATGCACAATCTGTGTAGGTTTTTATATATCACCGTTATTTCAAAAAGAAATTGATGTGAAAATCGGTGGGGAAAATAGTACAGTAAAGAATGCAAATATGGAGCAGGTAGAGGTTACAAAAGAACAAATTTATAAAGGGGATCTATTATTAGTTAACAAAGATTACCCAGTAAAAAAAGATAGTATTAGGTCTGACATTATAAATGTAAATCACACCAGTGAATTAGTAAGAGGTTACGTAATATTTGATAGAAATCTTCGTTTATCAAAAGATGTTGTAAAAAAGTTTTTGAACGTTGTCGATGCGGCTGGAAAAGATGGCGTACAACACTTCTTAATGAATAGCGGGTATAGAGATTTTAAAGAGCAAAGTAAATTATATAAAGACATGGGATCTGATTATGCACTTCCAGCAGGATACAGTGAGCATAATTTAGGGTTATCACTGGACGTTGGATCTACGCAAAAGAAAATGGAGAAAGCGCCTGAAGGAAAATGGATTGAAGAGAACGTATGGAAGCACGGATTTGTGTTACGCTACCCGAAAAATAAAAGTAACATTACAGGCATTCAATATGAGCCGTGGCACATTCGTTATGTCGGCCTACCTCATAGTGCGATTATGCAAAAAAAGAAAATTACGTTAGAGGAATACTTAGACTTCTTAAAAGAGAAAAAAGAAATCACAACCGATGTGGAAGGTAAGAAATATACGGTTTCTTATTATAAAGTTTCCGGGAACATGAAAGTGGATGTTCCGGTTAATAAGCAGTATGAAATTTCGGGGAACAATATGGACGGGGTTATTGTGACGGTTCAGGAATAGGGAAAGAGGTTGTTCCGTTTCGGAGCAGCATCTTTTTATCCCGCTTTAACCGGCAGTAAGCTCCCCCCTCAAAATTCAGCGGAAGCAAAGAAGTTAGGTGGGGGGGCAACTGTCCATAAAAGTCCGATTGGTGAGGGCTGATTAAAGTTTCACTTTATTTACTCTTAAACATTATAACGTTATATTTACTTCTCTCTTTTTTTGTGCTACTCTAAATATGTGAAAGAGATAAATAAAAATGAAACTTTAATGTAAGCGTATTCTTATGGCTTCTTATAGAAAAGGGTGGAAATACAATGACAGAACGATTCGTACTACGTAATGTGAAACGTGTGAACGGGGAAGAGATTGACATTGTAATTGAAAATAATAAAATCGCACAGGTGACGAAAGCTGGTGCTGGCGAGGGTGGAACAGTTCTTGATTACTCAGGTACTTACGTATCGAGTGGCTGGATTGATTTGCACGTTCATGCTTTTCCAGAGTTTGATCCGTATGGCGATGAGGTCGATGAAATTGGCGTTAAGCAAGGGGTAACGACAATTGTTGATGCGGGTAGTTGCGGTGCTGATCGCATTGCAGATTTAGTAAAAAGTAGAGAGCAGGCAAAAACGAATTTATTTGCCTTTTTAAATATTTCTCGCATCGGTTTGAAACGAATTGATGAATTATCCAATATGGAATGGATAGATAAAGAGAAAGTAATAGAAGCAGTAGAAAAATATAAAGATGTAATCGTTGGGTTAAAGGCGAGAATGAGTAAAAGTGTCGTTTGTGATAGTGGAATTGAACCGCTGCATGTAGCGCGCTCTTTATCCCGTGAAACATCATTGCCAATTATGGTACATATCGGTTCAGCACCTCCTCGCATTGAGGAAGTTGTACCGCTTTTAGAAAAAGATGATGTCATTACACATTACTTAAACGGGAAAGAAAATAATTTATTTGATGAAGAAGGCAAACCGCTACCTGTGTTACTAGATGCAGTGAAACGTGGTGTTCATTTAGATGTTGGTCACGGTAATGCTAGTTTTTCTTTTAAAGTAGCAGAAGCAGCGAAGCGTCATGATATTGCTTTTAATACAATTAGTACAGATATTTACCGGAAGAATCGTATACACGGTCCAGTGTATAGTATGGCTCACGTTCTTTCGAAATTCCTTTACTTAGGGTATCCGCTAGAAGAAGTAATTGATGCGGTTACGAAAAATGCGGCAGAGTGGCTGAAAAAACCAGAGCTTGGTCGTATTCAGGAAGGCGATATTGCAAACTTGACTTTATTTACGGTGAAAGATGAGAAGGTTACGTTAATTGATTCAGAAGGGGATCAACGTATTGCTGAAAGAAGAATTGATACGAAAGGGGTTGTAATCAATGGTTCATTCATTGAATGCTAAGTACGGATTAAAAAGAGTGATTAATGCGAGCGGTAGAATGAGTATTTTAGGTGTATCCGCTCCGACAGATACAGTTATGGATGCGATGAAACATGGTGGACAAAATTATGTGGAAATTGCTGATTTAGTAGATAAAGCAGGAGACCATATTGCGAGAATTCTAGATTCAGAGGCAGCGGTCGTTGTGAATTCAGCATCGAGCGGAATTGCGCTTTCTATCGCTGGTATCGTTACAGAAGGAAATCGCCGTAAAAGTGAAAGACTTCATCAAGAGGTCATCGCGAAAAACGAAGTGATTATGTTAAAAGGTCATAACGTGCAATACGGTGCTCCTGTTGAAACGATGATCTATTTAGGCGGAGGAAAACTCGTAGAAGTTGGTTATGCCAATGAAGGGAAAGCAGAGCATATTGAAGATGCGATTGGTGAAAATACAGCAGCAATTCTATATGTAAAATCCCATCATGCTGTGCAAAAAAATATGATTTCTGTTGAAGAAGCATGGGAAGTCGCGCAGCGAAATAATGTACCACTTATTGTCGATGCGGCAGCTGAAGAAGATATTCAAAAATATGTGAAGTATTCAGATCTTGCGATTTATAGTGGTTCAAAGGCGATTGAAGGGCCTACTTCTGGTATTGTTGGCGGGAAACGAAAATACATCGAGTGGCTGAAAGTACAATTACATTGCATTGGAAGAAGTATGAAAGTTGGGAAAGAGACGACTTTCGGTTTACTTCAAGCGCTTGATGAGTACGGAGTAAAAGAAGATAAGAGTGAGCAAGAAAAAGAGCTATTACAAGTACTTATGCCGCTAAAAGAATTAAACGGTGTAAATGTAACGATCGTTCAAGATGAAGCAGGAAGAGCGATCTTTAGAGCACGTATTCACATTAACGAGAACGAGTTAAATAAATCAGCAAAAGACGTTGTAACTGCATTACGTGAAGGGGAAATCGCAATTTACACACGTGATTACGGAGTAAGACAAGGATTCTTTGATATCGATCCACGTCCACTTCAAGGTGATGACATACATGTAATTGAAGAAAAAATGAGAGAAATTGTAGGGGGAAACTAAAATGACAAACATTCAAAAACGTTTTTATAAAGGCCGCGTAGCATTAAACGTATTAGCGAACAATATCGAGAATGCGAAAGACATTTTTGAAGCAGCAGAGGGTTATGTAGTAGTAGGAGTGTTATCAAAAGACTATCCAACAGTAGAAGAAGCTGTTACAGCGATGAAAGCATACGGAAAAGAAATTGATGACGCTGTATCAATCGGATTAGGAGCAGGAGATAATCGCCAAGCGGCAGTTGTAGCTGAAATTGCGAAGCATTACCCTGGTAGCCATATTAACCAAGTATTCCCTTCAGTTGGAGCGACACGTGCAAATCTTGATGGAAAAGATAGTTGGATTAATAGTTTAGTATCGCCAACAGGAAAAGTAGGGTACGTAAACATTTCTACTGGTCCAATTAGTGCGGCTGGAGAAGAAAAAGCAATCGTTCCAATTAAAACAGCGATCGCACTTGTACGTGATATGGGCGGAAATTCATTGAAATACTTCCCAATGAAAGGTTTAGCTCATGAAGAAGAATATCGTGCAGTTGCGAAAGCTTGTGCAGAAGAAGGATTCGCATTAGAGCCAACAGGCGGAATTGATAAAGAAAACTTCGAAACAATTGTACGCATTGCGCTTGAAGCAAACGTAGAGCAAGTTATTCCGCACGTGTACTCTTCTATTATTGATAAAGAAACTGGCAATACGAAAACAGAAGATGTCCGTGAATTACTAGCGGTAGTGAAGAAGTTAGTTGATCAATATGCGTAAGAAAATTGCAGCATTTGGCGAAGTAATGATGCGCCTGCAAGTACCGGGATATGAATTGTTATCGCAAGCTAACACATTAAATTATTCATTTTCTGGTACAGGTGTGAACGTTGCAGCAGCACTTTCTCATCTAGGGCATGAAGGGTTTCTTATTTCAACTTTACCAGAAAACTCGGTTGGAGATGCTGCGGTATCGCACATTCAGAAATTAGGTATTCGCCCTTCGTTCATTTCACGAGGCGGAAAATATGTCGGTATGTACTTTTTAGAAAATGGATTTGGAGCACGTGCAAGCCGCGTTACATATTCGAATCGATTAGAAAGTAGCTTTAATACGGCGTCTGAAGAAATGTATCAATTTGAAGAAATCGCTAAGGAAATTGATATCGTTCATTTTTGCGGGATTACACTTGCGATGAATGATACTGTGCGTCATCATATGAAATCTTTAGCGAAAGCAGTTAAAGAAAACGGAGGCACTGTCGTTTTTGATTGCAATTATCGTCCCTCACTTTGGGGAGAAGATGGATATGAACAGGCGAAACCGCATTATGAAGAAATGCTTAGTCTTGCTGATATCGTTATGATGAATGAAAAAGATGCAATGTTCGTTCTTGGAATGAAAACAGAAGAGACAGAGCGAGAGGCTCAACTTGTTGACCTTATTCCACAAGTGGCTGAAGCATATCATATCACTACAATTGCTGGTACACATCGCTCTATTAATAGCGATAATACACATTCACTTCGCGGATTTATATGTAAAGATGGTGCGTTCACTTTTGCAAAAACACTTACGTTTTCTGTATATGATAGAATAGGTGCTGGAGATGCTTATACGAGCGGGATTATTCATGGCGAGATAGAAGAGTTTGCACCAGAGAAAGCTGTTTCATTTGCGTCAGCAGCTGGAATGCTTGCACATACAATCGTCGGTGATACGCCAATGTCATCAGAGAAGGATATACTTCGGGCAATGACGGCATCAGTAGGTGATGTAGAAAGGTAGTGGGTGTAACGGTGAACGTAACGAGGAAAAAAGGACCATTATATTTACAAATAAAAAACATTATTCGTGATCGAATATTGCATGGTATATATGCCATTCATACGAATATTCCTTCCGAGCCGCAATTAGAGGAAGAGTTCAAAGTGAGCAAAATTACAGTGCGTAATGCGATTAAAGAACTTGCTCAAGAAGGATATTTGGAAAAGAAAAGCGGTAAAGGAACGAAAGTGATCCGTAATACTTCGGCGACAAAACTGTCAAAGGGTAAGAAGTTTACTGAAGTGTTAGTGGAAGAAGGATATAAAGTACAAAAGAAATTGCTAAAGGCAGAAATCGTTCAGAATGAAGAAGGAACAGTGCCATTTCGATTATTCGGGAAAGAGAGTTTTCGTATTGAGCGCTTATATACGTTAAATGATGCGCCGTACATTCATTATACGCACTATTTCTCAGCGAAAATGGCAAGTACAGATTTATCGGACTTTGACTTGCAATCGCTTTACGATTTAGTTGAGGACCGAGGTATACATTTAGAAAACTTCAGAGATGAATTTGCAGTTGGACTTGCGCCTAGTTTCGTTGCAAAATCGTTAGGTGAAAAAGAAGGAATGGCGTTATTAAAACGTATGCGCTACTCCTACGATGAAGTTGGCGAAGTAATTGAATATAGCGAAGGCTACTACAATACAGAAATGCAGCATTATGTAGTGAATTATGACGTATAAAAAAGAGGGTATTCGCCCTCTTTTTTTATAAAGTAAGGGGTAACTAACTGTTATGATTTATTTAACCAATTATAACGAAAGTTAATTAAATATATCAGTAAGCCCTGCTAGTCAAGTGATTGGCTAGTAGTGAGGGTTAACTGCGGGCAATCCCTAAAGCTGATTGAACTACAACGTGGCTAGAAATGGCGAGCGTGAATGTTGCGAAAGCAGAAAAAATCAATCAGATCGTGCAAGGTTAAACCCTAAACACTAGAACAATGGGTCTTCCGCCTCGAATCATCTAAGTCAAAAGTGATAAGATGAACGTTCAACGACTATCTCGTATAACTGACGAGAGTACATCACAAGCCTATGGTGATGGAAAAATCCTCTATCTCTAAAGAGATAAACATATAGTCTGCGCTCATGTGAAAACATGAGAAGTTCATAAGAGAACTGGCTAAGGAATTGCGCCCTTAGTTGAACGAGATAAATATAATTAAATCTATTAAACCTCATTGAATGCATCAAACGTATGTGCTATGTTAGATTCAATGAGGTAAGAATAATAATGAAATTTTTACGAGTTAGTCAAGTATCAGAATTAACAGGTTTGCATCCGAGTAGTCTCAGGAGAATGCTGGTGGAACACGCTACGATTCAGAAGAACAAATCTTTCATTAAAGGAGTTACATTCTGATGATATTGGCGAAGAAAGTTAGACTGATTCCAACGCCTGAACAAGAAAAAGTGCTTAGAAACCATGCTGGTGCTGCAAGATTCGCTTATAACTATTGTAAAAGAATGAGTGATAGATACTATAAGCTATTTGGAAAATCTGTTTCACAGTTAGCTTTACAGAAACGATTTACAAAGATCAAGAAGCGAAAGAGATATGAGTGGTTAAAAGACATTAATGCACAAGTTCCCAAACAGGCTTCAAAAGATTTTGATACGGCGAGAAAACATTCGTTCAAAAAGTACAAAAATGGGTATCACACTTCTTATAAATCCAAAAAAGATGTAATCCAAGGATTTTATGCCAATTATGAAAGACTGGCTATAGGAAAGAAAGTCGTTCATATTCAGTCTATTGGAGAAGTGAAAACAAGCCAACAACTACCAAGAAATAAAAAACCATCCAATCCAAGAGTTACATTTGATGGTCGTCACTGGTGGATTAGTGTGGGGTTCCAAGAAGACTTTGAATCACAAGAACTAACCAATGAGTCAATCGGTGTGGATGTTGGTTTAAAAGAGCTGTTTGTAGCTTCTAATGGTACGAAAGAACGAAATATAAACAAAGACGCCAAGGTTAAAAAACTTTTGAAAAGGAAAAAGTCAGCGCAAAGAGATATGTCTAGGAGAGTTAAAAAAGGTGTGAAAATTCAATCTGCTGGATATGAAAAAGCGAAAGCGGAGCACCTGCGGTTATCTAGGAAAATTATGAATATCCGAAATAACCATATCCATCAAGCAACAGCTAAATTGGTGAAAACCAAACCAATGAGGATTGTTGTGGAAGACTTATCTATCTCAAACCTGTTAAAAAACAAAAAACTATCGAAAGCATTTTCATTTCAAAAATTAAACTTCTTCTTTCAATGTTTATCATACAAGTGCGAGAAGTATGGCATTGCGTATGTAAAAGCTGATAAATGGTTCGCCTCAAGCAAGGTTTGTTCATGTTGCGGAGTTAAATACGACCACTCAGTTCAACCAGAAGGACAGTGGAGTTTAAAGATTCGTGAATGGCGTTGTGCTTCATGCAATAGCTATCACGATAGGGATGTAAATGCTGCGATAAATTTATCAAGATGGGTAAAATAAATGCTTGATAATAGGAGGTAACGATACTGCCTCGTGTGGAGTGTTATACCCCTCGTCCCTTTGGGGCTGCGAGAACACGATGAAGCACTAACTTGTATAAATTTGATTGAATTGTATAGATTTAGTTAAGTTTATCGTATCGGAATGAGAGATGGATATATACTTATTAATCGTCACGTTACTTGCAATTGCAATTGTTATTTTAGGGGTATCATGGTGGAAATGGCATGCATTTATTAGTTTAACAGTTGCTAGTTTGTTTTTAGCTATTATGTCTGGACTGAATTTAACGAAAATAGTGGCTGCCTATGAAACTGGTGTTGGTAGTGTACTAGGGCATTTAGTTGGTATTTTAGCACTCGGGACAATTTTAGGGAAAATGATGTCTGACTCAGGCGCAGGCATGCAAGTTGCAGATTTCTTTATTCGATTTTTCGGTGTGAAGAAACTACCTTGGGCAATGTTATTTGCAGGGTTTGTTATAGGGATTCCAGTCTTTTTTGAAGTAGGGATCGTCATTTTATTACCACTCGTTATTTCAATTCGAAAAACGACGAAACAAAACATATTATTAATTGCGTTACCTGTTATTGCTGGATTATCTATTGTACATGGGCTAGTGCCTCCGCATCCAGGTGCGATGACTGCAATTGGTATTTATAATGCGAATTTAGGGAAGGTATTATTGTATTCATTAATAATTGCATTACCAACCGCTATTATTGCAGGACCATTATTTGCAAAGTGGGTACATAAGAGGGTTATACCTGAAAATGAGCCGGAGCTTATTCGAGTTACGACTGTATCAACTGATTTACCGAGCCGTAAAGTTTCGTTTTTTATTATTTTACTGCCGGTCGTTTTAATGATTTTATCAGTAGTTGCACCGTATATTTCATTATCAGTTAAAATGACAGAATTTTTAATTTTTGTAGGAAGTCCAGTAATCGCTTTACTCATTTCATGTTTCGCGGCATTCTATTTACTTGGAATGAGACAAGGTATTAATAAAAAGATGATTAAAAAATTAACAGATGAAAGTTTATTACCTGTAGGTTCTATTATTTTAATAATTGGTGCAGGTGGTGGGTTTAAACAAATATTAATTGAAAGCGGCGTTGGAACGGCGATTGCGCAAATGGCAGAACATATATCGTTATCACCAATCGTACTTGCTTTCATGGTAGCTGGTTTAATTCGAATCGCGACTGGATCAGCGACAGTAGCATTAACGACAGCGGCAGGAATTGTTTCACCGGTTATTCAGCACATGTCTGGCGTGAATTTAGAGCTACTCGTTATTGCAACCGGAGCAGGTTCATTAATGTTTTCTCACGTAAATGATGCTGGGTTCTGGCTTGTAAAAGAGTATTTAGGTTTGACAGTGAAGGAAACGTTTAAAACGTGGACGGTGCTGGAGACATTGTTATCATTTATTGCATTCGGTTTTGCCCTTTTGTTGAATATGTTTCTTTAGGGGATTCAAAAGTGAAGGAGCAATCTTCATATTTATAGATTTTGAAGTTTCGTATATAACTATACGAATATGCGGGATGAAACAATTTTTTTGTAAAAAGAAAAGGTCTATCCATAAGTCGATTTCACTGACTTATGGATAGACCTCTTTTTTATAGTTGCTCTTTCTGTCGTTCTATTACTTAATAGAACGAATATACTGATCTTCTCCTTCGTCTTTGACAAAGACCCCTAGTTCATTTAAATCTTTACGTAAATGCTTCTTTTTTTTCGAGTTTCCTTCCCGAATTGCATTTCGTCTTTTATATAAAATCGCATTTACACTTTTACTAAGTCGCTCATCTTCTAATTTCCATAGACTATATTCTTGCTTATAAGGATCTTGCTCTACCCATGGGAAGTCATGTAGTAAGAAAGTATCTTTAATTTTATTTGGGCTAATATCAGAAGTTTCACGTAACCATTCTCGGTCCTCTTGATCAATGACCACCACTTGACGATTCTCTACAAAAACGACTTTTACATTCGCCTTTGTAATTTGTTTTTCTTGATCATCTTTACTCATATGAATACTTTCTGAATTGATCTTCATCTTTAAAGCGTCACTATAAATAATTAAAGAAAATAAAATTCCTGCAATAGCGCCAATTAACATGAGGATAATTGGAAGCCAGAAAGGGTTAATAGAATGTAAAAGTTCTATAATTTTCGAATCAGAAAAAAGAGGAATTCCTTTTATAATTTCTATTAATTTAGGTGAAAAATATCCGATGATGCCTAAAAGGATTGGGCTTACTATCGTAAGTAGCTTTTCTAAAAAGCCTAATCCAATGACAGACGTATTTTTCATGTGTAGTTCATCCTTTCTTGATATATTTTTATTTTCAAGATCATGACATGTTTAAACAGTAAGTTTCTTTACCATTTTTATGAGCTCATCTGAGTAAATTTCTATAGATATAGATGAATTCGCTTGTAGCATTCTTTCTTCAATTGCTCCTAAAATAAACGAAGCTAATGTGTCAGTTTGAAAAGAATTAGAAAACGTACCATTTTGTTGACCAGTCTTCAAAATATCCAATAACATCGTTCTAAGAGCGTCATCTTCTTCGTCTTCGATTCTGTAATAAGGGATATTCTCTTCATTTCTCGCATTAAAGACAATCTCAATTAAGGCAATATTATTTTTATAATGAGTTTCTTGATAGGCCAAATGCGCTTCAATAAAAGCCTCTAGTTTTTTTATTTCAGATTGGGCTAATAGTACCCGATTACTAATAAATTCATGTTGTTTGTTAACTAAAAACTGTAATGTACGATTCATAAGATAAAGCTTATCGTTAAAATGATAAGAAATCAGTCCAGTGCTAATCTTAGCCTTTTTTGCTACCTTCGTTAAGCTTAAGTTGTTATATCCCACTTCTTCTAATGTATCGATACATGCAAGAATAATTTGTTCACGTCTAGCCTCTGCAATAAAAGAATCAGTCATGCTTTTCAACTCCTGATTTATACAATTTGAATAATCAATCAAAAAATTGATTGGTCGTTCAATTAATTTTAGTAAGAAATTAAGAGTATGTCAAATGCTTTATGCTTACGTTTTGATAAGGCCGATCCTCTGTTTAAAGAAGCTTGCTTACCTAAAACAAGCCCGTTTTTAGGTAAGCCAAGCTTCCTATTCGCCCTGAAAACATAATATAAATGGAATCCCCTCATTTAGAACAAGAGGAACTTGTTATGAATGATACTAAAGGAGGAATAGAGTAATGAGCGAAAAGTGTGAACACAGACATGATGATTGTAACCGTAGACATGGTTGCGGAGGCGGTTTTGCGCTTCTAATCGTATTGTTTATTTTATTAATTATCATCGGTGCTAGCTGCTTCGGCGGAGGCGGCGGTTGTGGCTATGGTGGTTATGGCGGTTACGCAGGCGGCTATGGTGGATATTGCTGCTAATTAAAAACTATTGAAAATGGCCTTGTGCGATACGCACAAGGCCATTTTATTCATATTTTTATATGCTGTGATAATTTATTGATGTAGAGAGAACGGATTAAGAAGAAGAAAATGATCTCGATAATCCCGAACAATGTAAGTATAATGATTAATTCTTTTAATAAAGAGAAAGCAAACATGCTTTGTAAAAACTGAATCGCAAATATTGTATGAATACCAGCAACGATATAAGGAATGAAAAATAATATTCCTAATTGAATCGTTGCAGAACGAAACATTTCCGATTCTGTTAGGCCGAGTTTTGTAATCGTAATGTATTTTTGTTTTTCAATCGTTAAGTCATTATACATACGGAAGTATAAAACACTAGCTGCCCCGATAAAGAACATAAAGCCAAGAAATGTCCAAATAAAGAAAGTAGCAATTGAATTGCCTTTACTGTAGTTTAGATCCACCGCAGCTGTATCAATATCAAACGGGGGAGAAGGAGCCAGTTCGGTATCTTTATATGCCTCATAGAAGGTATCTCTATCCTTCTTAATATGTTTTAACATATTTTTCGTCGGAACAACTGCATCTTCCCAATTCTCAACGAAGTAGTTATACACTATGGTCGTTTCAATATGAGGAATCATATTATCAAATACATAATCTTGTACAACAATTACATGTGGGAATGTAAAGGCTGGCAAGATCCCTTTATTAATAAATCCTTTAATATGAAATTCCTTTTTATTTGATCCGAGTGTAATTGTATTTTGTTTTGCAAATGGATTTGATACAAGATTTACGAGTTCTGGCGAGAACCGAGAAATAATATAAACTTGTGTAGAATCAAGGGCTATTTCCGGCCTCTTTAACTGTTTCGCAAGGGTATTATAGTCACTCATTTTCATAAGAGTAATGTTTTCTTTTAAAGCGGTATCTTGTAATACTGTAAACTTATGCTTATTGTATTGAAAATTAGCCTTTGTAAGCTCCGTTTCAATTGTAGCAATGTGCTTTTGTTCCAATTGATTTTCACCTTTGGACGTATACGTGAAGGGGAAAGGATATCGTTCTAATATTGCTGCTTTCGTATTATTATTAGCAGCAAATAAACCGATAATAATTGTAAATGCAAGTGCAGACAACATAGAAACGATAAAGAGCACATTAATATTACTACGTGTACGGCTAGCTAAATCTGAAATCCATAACATGTTTATTTGTTTCATATAAAATTTTCTTCGCTTTTTTAAGATAAAGATAAAGAGGAGAAACGTCTGTGAAAAGAATAAATATGTTCCGACTATTACGAGCGGTAAAATAGATAACATGATAAGGTATACAGATCCATTTCGGGCGTTTTTTTCTGTTACGTAGCCTTGCGGATAACCAGCGATATAATAGCACAGCCCTAAACAAATTAAGGCAAACAATGAAATGAATATAGATGGCCTTTTTTCGTCTTTTTTATTTTTATTATTTTTAATTAATCGTGTTGTTTTCCGAGTACGAATGAACATCGGTGTAAACGTAGAAACGATGAAAAATAAAATAATAAACGTTACGGTTGTAACGATAATTGCTTCTGTTGGCCAATATAAATAGAGGCCTTTAGCATTTGTTAATTTAGAAGTAACGAGTAAGAAAAAATTAGAAAATACAAGCCCACCTTGAATACCAGCAAAGATAGCTAGTAGTCCAATAATCATATTCTCAGTAAACAAAAGACGTTTTAATTGTTTTTGGGATATACCGAGAACAGTTAAAATGCCAAATTGTTGTTTCCGTACATTTAAAAATGTCCCGATAGAATATAAGAGAAAGAAGAACGAGAACAAAACGATAACAAACTGTGCCATGCCAGCTAAGTTCATGAGCGGATCTTGTTCTTGTAATTTATTCATAATTTGTAAGCGTGGATGATACGCGTATACAGTGAATGAAAAGAAAACCATGATAGAAAACGCACTACTTACAAAATAAGCGAAATATGCTTTCGAATTACGCGAGACATTTTTAAATGCAAATTGCCAAAATGTCATCCACGTCTTCCTCCTAGTAATGCTAGGACATCTAATATTTCTTGATAAAATTTCTCACGGTACAATCCGCGGTGCAGTTCATTGTAAAGCTCGCCATCTTTAATGAAAATAACACGGTTACAATAACTTGCTGCAAATGGATCGTGCGTAACCATCAAAATCGTTGCATCTTCTTCTTTATTTAACTTCGTAAATAACTCCATTACATCGATAGCTGCTTTTGAGTCCAAGTTTCCTGTCGGTTCATCAGCTAGTAAAAGAGACGGATGATGAATAACAGCACGTGCTACTGCGGTACGCTGTGCTTGTCCTCCAGAAACTTCAAAAATACGTTTGTCCAAAATATGATCAATTCCAAGTTTTTTTGAAATGTTATCAAGCTTTTCGTCCATTTCTTTTAATGGAACATTATCTAATGTTAAAGGTAGTACGATATTTTCGCCGATTGTTAGTGTATCTAGTAGGTTAAAGTTTTGGAAAACAAACCCTAACTCTTGTCGGCGGAAAATAGCTAACTTCTCTCGACGAAATGTGTGCGGTTTTTTTCCGTTAATAACGACATCACCAGAAGTAGGAGAATCAATTGTAGAAATAACGTTTAAAAACGTAGATTTACCGCTACCAGATGGCCCCATGATAGCAACGAATTCACCTTTATCTACGTGTAAATTTATATTTTTTAAAGCGGTATGAGGGACCTTTCCCTCATACACTTTTGAGACGTTTTTAATGTGTAATACTTCTTCCATAGTAATCACCTTTCTATCATTTAAAACTTAATGTGTTGTGATAATTTTTGCATATAAAAGGAACGAATTAAAAGGAAAAATAAAATTTCAACTGTTCCAAAAATCATAAGTACGACTGTAATTTCAGCGAAGAACGAGAGATGTAATATTTCTTGTAGCATCTTTGTCGCAAACATCGTATGGATCGATGCCATAATGTAAGGGACGAAGAATAAAATAGCGAGTTGAATAGTAGCAGATTGTTTCATCTCATCTTCTGTTAAGCCGATTTTCGTAATCGTTATATACTTTTCTTGCTCAGTTGTTAAATCTGTATACATGCGGAAATAAAGAACACTGCCCGCACCGATAAAGAAAATAACACCAAGGAAAGTACCAATTAAGAAGAATGAAGCGACATTTTGTTTGGTTTTGTATAGAGAGTCACTTGCTTCACTGGCATGGAACGGTGGGTGCTCTGCTTGAATCGCTGCATTGTCGTTATCGATTTTTGTTATAAATGCTGAACCGATATTATGTGCTTTTTCCCAATCGTAAACTTTAAAGCTATATACACTCATCTGTTTTGAAACAGTGGATAATGCTTCTACATTTTCATCAGATAGTATGAGTAATTGGTATATTAAGCTATTTGGGAATGGGTTATAACTTTTATATTCTTTCACCTGTAGTTGTAAATTGTTTTGAGTAAGTGTAAGAGTATTTTTCTTTTCGTTATTTTGAAGTGTTCCAAAGACTTGATCATCTAAGTCTTTCATAAGAATATAAGATTCATTCTTATTCACCGTGAGAGTTTCCCAATTTAATGCCTTAGCAAGTGTATGATAGTCACTTTGTTTAATGGCATAGTAGAGCTGTGAGTTATCTTCAGCTGAAGATACTTCATATATATCCGTTTTAAATTTTGTATAAGTAAAGTGCTCTTCATTAAATTTTTGTTCTAACCAGTTTAAATGTTCGTTAGCCAACGTATTTTCAGTATGTGATAAATATGTAAACGGGAAAGGGTTTTGCCTAATTTCATCAAACTTTGTAAATTTCCCGAATCCATATAAGAATGTAATCATTGTAAAAGCGAGCGTTGATAGCATTGCGACTATAAACAACATATTAATATTTGTTCGAATGCGCGTTGCTAAATCAGAAATCCAAAGCATGTTAATTCGTTTCATATAAAACTTTCTTCTTGTCTTTAATATACGAATGAGTAAAAAACTAATCTGTGAAAAGAAAAAATATGTTCCAGCTGCAACGAGTGATGGAATGACAAATATACTAGAGACGGCGTACAAAAGTCCAATTACAGTTCCAAATGACATGAAATATAATGGATTTGCTGCTAATACGTATCCAGATATTAAACATAGCGCACCAAATAAAGAAATAAGCACGGATGCTTTTCGCTCTTTATGTTGTTTCCCTTCTTTTAAAAGTCGTACAGCTTTTCTCGTGCGGATCAGCATTGGTGTAAAAGAAGATACGAGAATAAAGAGACCGAGAAAGATTACAGTTGTTAAAATAATAGCGCCTGTAGGCCAATATAAATATAGACCAGGTACATGTGTAATTTTTGCGGTAACTAATAAAAAGAACTGTGAAAAAACAAGTCCGAGTTGTATGCCAAAAAATATAGAAAGAATACCGATTAACATGTTTTCTAAAAAGACGAGTCTTTTTAATTGTTTTTGGGATATGCCAAGTACTGTTAATATCCCGAATTGTTTTTTTCGTACTTTTAAAAACGTACCAATTGAATAGAGTAAAAAGAAAAATGAAAAGAACACAATGACAACTTCTGAAATTGTCATTAATATGTTCAAAGCATAATTTACGTCTGTCATGTGCAATTTCGGATGAAATAAATAAACTGCAAATGAGAAAAAAATGGCGATGGAAAACGCACTGCTTACAAAATAGGCGAAATAAGCTCTGGCGTTCCGTGTGACGTTTTTAAATGCAAACTGCCAAAATGTCATTGCGCCTGAACCTCCTAGTAGGGTGAAGATGAAAAGAGTATAAGAAATACCCTTTTCATCAAATTTGTTTTAAATACTTTGTCCACTCGTGTACTGTGATAATTTTTGCATATAAAGCGAACGAATGAATAAGAAAAATACGATTTCAACGACTCCAAAAATAATAAGAACAGCTGCAACTTCAGTAAATAACGATAAACCGATGATATCTTGTAGCATTTTCGTTGCAAACATTGTATGAATGGATGCCATAATGTAAGGAACGAAGAATAAAATACTAAGTTGAATGGTTGCAGATCGTTTCATCTCTTTATCTGTCACACCGATCTTAGAAATCGTTATATATTTCTCTTGTTCGTTCGTCAAATCTGTATACATTCTAAAGTAAAGAACGCTACCTGCTCCAATAAAGAAAATGACTCCTAAAAATGTCCCGATTAGGAAGTACGCGGCACTACCAGATGTTATTTTGTATAACGACCCTGCCGATTCAAAGTAGCGAATGAGAGGCCCTTCATATTGAAAATTATCTCGATCTTTTTGTACTTTTTTTATAAAATTATCAGCAATTTCATATGTCTGTTCCCAGTTTTGAATTTTGAAATTGTATGCTGATATATGCTTTACTGTGTTAGGTAAGTTGTTCACGATAATATCAGGCAAAACTATCGTTTGATATGAAAATTCAGATGGAATTGCATTGACATGCTCATAGCCTTTTACTTTTAATTTTGTATTTGTACTAGAGAGTGTAATGTAATCTCTTTTGTAGCTTTGCTCAAATTCGTTGAATATAGTGAAATAAGATGTCCCCGTTAAAACATATGCTTCGTTATCCTCCACGAATAGTTGTTTCATACGTAAAGAATCAGCGAGTTTGTTATAGTCACTTTGCTTAATTGCGTATACGTCATTATAAATAGCTATATCTTTATCTTCATTTAGTGGTGTTTCATATATATCAGCTTTTATTTTGTCATAAGGGAAATGTTCTTTTTGTAATTGTTGCTCAAGCCAATTTAAATGCTCTGTAACAAAAGGATTCGCATCATACGAAAAATAAGAAATTGGGAAAGGAGAAGTTCTATTAACCTCTAGCTTAATAAATTTCCCGAATCCATATAAGAACGTAATCATTGTGAAAGCAATTGTAGATAGCATTGCCACAATAAAAAGCATATTAATATTCGTTCGAATACGGCTTGCTAAATCTGAGATCCAAAGCATATTAATTCGTTTCATATAAAACTTTCTTCTCGTTTTTAAAATGTAAATAAGTAAAAAACTAATTTGTGAAAAGAAAAAATATGTTCCGATTGTAACAAGCATTGGGATAACGAAAATACTTGAAACCATATATATAACACCTATTTGCGGGCTTATTGATACGAAATATTTAGGATTTCCAGCTAAAGCATACCCACCAAATAAACAAATCGCACCAAATAAAGAAATGAGTATGGACGGTTTTTTTTCTTTTTGTTTTCCCACATTTGTTTTTAAAAGGCGTACCGCTTTTTTTGTACGGATAAGCATTGGTGTGAATGTAGATACAATGATAAAAAGACTAAGGAAGACAATGGTTGTTAAAATAAACGCGTTAATAGGCAAGTATAAATATATGCCTGGTACGTGCGTAATTTTTGCTGTGACTAATAAGAAAAATTGCGAAAAGACAAGTCCAAACTGCATGCCAAAAAAGATAGATAAAATACCGATTAACATATTTTCCATAAAAACGAGACGATGTAATTGTTTTCTCGATATTCCTAAAACGGTTAAAACGCCGAATTGTTTTTTTCGAACTTTTAAAAAGGTACCAATGGAATATAGTAAAAAGAAGAAAGAGAAAAATACAATTACTACTTCTGAAAATATCATTAATCCTGAAATTTCAGAGAACATGCCAAAGCTTTGTAATTTCGGATGAAATAAGTAAACAGCAAACGAAAAGAAAACAGCAATGGAAAAGGAGCTGCTTACGAAATAAGCAAAATAAGCTCTGGAATTACGTGTTACATTTTTAAAGGCAAACTGCCAAAATGTCATAATACGTACCTCCCGCTAGAAGGAAAATATGTAGTTTTATTGCAAAAAATGTATGAGAGTAAGTTCTCATACATTTTGCTAGCATATGTTACGATCATGCCTCGGTCACCTTCTCCGCAGTTTCTGCTTGATTATTTGCAGCGTTGTGGAAGATGATTTTAATCGTCGTTCCTTTACCGACTTCAGAATCTAGTTTGACAGAGTGACCTAAATAATCACAAATTTTACTTACAATATAAAGTCCCATACCAGTAGACTCTCCGAATGTACGACCATTTTTTCCAGTGTAAAATGGTTCAAATACTCTTCGAATATCTTCTTGCGGAATACCTACGCCTTCATCACGAACTTCTAAAATAATATCTTTTCCGTTTCGATAAGCAGATAAGAACACTTTCTTTCCGCGCTCACCAGAGTAACGAACAGCATTTGTCATTAACTGATAGATGATAAATTTTAGCCATTTCGCATCAGAAGCAACCTTTAAATCAGAATGAACTTCTAAAACAGGGAAGACCCCGTTTCGAATAAATAGTTCTTTTAGACCGTTAATGTTTTTTGTTACAGTATCTTTTAATGAAATCGTCTCGACATGGAAGTCTTCATGGAAGTTATTTAATCTTGCCATATATAAAGCCATATCAAGCCCTTGGTTTAGACGTTCTAATTCCTTTTTAAATTTCGGAATTAAATGCTCGTCTTCCATTTCTAGCACCATAAGCTGCATAACAGAAACGGGTGTCTTCATTTGATGCACCCAGTGGTTAATGAATAATTGATGTTCTTGTTGTTTCACTTCATACGATTGTAGTTCTTTTTGGAAGAGACGATACTGCGTGCGCACGAGTTCATTTACACCGTGAGGCATTGGAGCGGTCGCTCTTTCAATAAATGCATCTTCCATTTTTTCTGGTTGCTCACTTAATCTATGATACATTCTACGATTGCGAACGTAACGGTAAGCGAGGAAACAGATGAATAAATATAAGCTTAAAACGACGAAGTAAAATTTATTATTTTGAAATCCATCTACTGCATCATAGAGAACGAAAATGATACCGAAGTTTAATACGTACAGTAGAAAAAATGCAAAATGATCACGTAAAAATAGCTTCATGCTTATTCACTCCAAGTTGCGTTAAAACGATATCCAAGTCCACGTACTGTTTCAATAGAGTTCTCAATACCAAGCTCATTGAACTTTTTGCGAAGACGCGTAATGTTTACGTTTAATGTATTTTCCTCAACGAAACTTTCGTCATCCCATAGAGCAGCTAATAAATCTTCACGGCTCGCCGTACGAGGGAATTTAGATAATAACATTTCTGCTAAAATTGCTTCTTTCTTCGTTAAAAGAACTTGCTCAGATCCAAAATGAATTTCTGGACGTTCTGGGAATAGTTTTAAACCTTCTACTTCAACGATACGTTCAGAAATATTTGGTGCATAATCACCGTAAATACGGCGTAATTGTCCTTTAATTTTCGCCATTACAACGTCATAGTGGAACGGTTTTGTAATATAATCATCCGCGCCGCTTTCAATCGCCATAATTTGTTCCATTTCACCAGCACGAGCTGAAATGAAAATAATAGGACAAGTAGATTCATGACGAATTTGACGGCACCAGTAGAACCCATCGAATTTCGGTAAGTTTACATCAAGTAAAACAAGATGTGGCTTTACAGCGTTAAACGATTCCATAATATCATCGAAGTTCTCTGCAACAACAGCTTCATAGCCATATTTTTGAATGTGAGATTGTAGTAATGATGAAATATTTGGATCGTCTTCAACGATTAAAATTTTATACATATGTATATTCCTCCTAAAAAAACAATTGTAGCTATAGTGTATCATGTGTTTCAAGTCTTTTCATTATGTTGAAAGATAAGCTAGTAAACAGTATAGGTTAAAAATGAGAAAAGTAAAAAGTATTATAGGAATAATTCAATATATTTTCCTTTTAAATATATGAATGGATAAAAGTATTATATTTTTTTATGAAATTTGGAACTTTATTTTGCTTACCGTCCAATATATAGTGAGAACATCGTTAAGGAGGGGGCACTACTTGGCAAGTAATGAAGATATACATATCTGGATAGAACGCTTATTAAAAGGTGATGAGGAGGCTTTTGAATTTATATTTAACTTAACAAGTCAGAGAATCTATGAAACCGTCTTTGCTATAGTTAAAAATCGGCATGATACAAATGAAATCGTAAATGAAATCTACTTTCAACTTTGGAAATCTATTTCAACATATGATCAATCTAGACCGTTTCTATTTTGGTTGAATGGAATTGTTTACAAACAGATTAGTCAATGGAGAAAACACATATGGAAGAGGATGCGCTTATTTGAAAAACAACAACTAAGTGATGATCCTGTTGTAGAAGTTCCAGAAAAAGTATTATTAAGAAAAGAAACAGAAGAGCAGTTATTAACAGTGATACAAGAACTACCATTTAAGTTTAGAGTAGTGATCGTTTATCGCTTTTATCACGATTACACATATGAAGAAATTGCAGAACTATTACAAATTCCTATAGGCACAGTAAGATCTAGAATTCACAGAGCGTTAGAAAAAATTCGGAATCAATCTAGTATAGAAATAGATGAGGAGGAATCTAATTCAAATGTCGTTTTCAAATGAATGTAAAAAAGCAATGAAACAAGAGGTCCCAAAAGAGGTTAAAGAGCGCGCTTATCAATCCTTTAGTCAAATGTATAAAAAAGATAATAAAAAGAAAAAGAAAAAGAAAAAGAAAAAGAAATTATTAATAGCAGGTTTAATAGCGGCTGTCATTATACCGACGAGTACAATGGCATTAAACAATTCTTATTTTGCAAAGCCAGAGGTAAAGTTAAATGAAATGATTGGTGAAGAAGTTAAAAAGGATGCTGCGAATGGAAAGTCCATACAGTTAAACGAAAAAGTAGTAGATAATGGTATTACTCTTCATGTAAAAGAAATATTAATTCAAGATGCTAAAATACTTGTTTATTATCGATTTGAACAGCAAGATGGATCGCTTGTTCCTTATAAATTTAATACAACTGGACTTGAGATTACAAACGATGGTAAAGAAGACGGGAAACAAATAGAGAGCCCGCATTATAAAAATAAGAAATTTAATGCTGTCCAATATTTGCATTTTCTTAGTAACACTCATATGGATAATTTTCAAAAAGATCGTATTGGTAATCCGGATGCAATAGAGAATAGTACATTTTATTTAACGAATCAAGCGGGAGAAAGTTTTGACACGGTGTTAGCTGCTCATGATAAACCAGAAGGAGTAATGGTTTTTGAACCGTTAGAAGGTGAAAGATTTCCAGACTTCTTATCTGTAAATATTAATATTAACAGAATTGGAGGAACGGAAGGAACTTGGACAACGAAAATCCCAGTGGATATGGCGCATAAAACTGTCCAAAAGGACTCTACAAAGAACGAATAATTTCTTACTTATATGTAATAGAATCCATACTAGGTGTGTGAAAGCGTGATTAGTTATTGGTTAGATGAATTCGGAACGATAGTAGGTATGTCCTTTATTATAAGCTTGATAATCTTTTCGATTTCTTCGTTTGTTAATAAAATAATAAAGTTTAAATAAAAACAGCTCTTCCTTTATATTAGAAGAGCTGTTTTATTTTTTTACCCTCCGTAATCTTTAGATTTTACTCAATATAGTAATTGAAGTAGGGCAGGAGCGGAAAAATAAAAAAGGCTGTATATATAATTGACAATTAACTGAAATCATTTTAACATTTAGATAAATATCTAAATGTCTAATTATCGAAAGGAAGAAAGACATTGAATCAAGCATTCAAAGCATTAGCAGACCCAACAAGGCGAAAAATTTTAGACTTATTAAAAGAAGGTGATTTAACCGCTGGTGAAATCGCTGAACATTTCAATATGACAAAACCAAGTATTTCACACCATTTAAATGCACTTAAAAATGCTGAACTTATTCAAGATGAGAAGAAAGGGCAATTCGTTGTGTACTCTTTAAACACAACGGTCTTTCAAGATTTGTTGACTTGGGTGTTTACGTTTACGAATAAGGGGGAGGAAGGGAAATGAGGAAGCATATATTTCCGTTATTATTAATCGCTTTAACGATTATTGCATGGTGCGCTGCATGGCCTTATTTACCGGGAGAGGTTCCGAGTCATTGGAACATTGATGGCGAAGTAAATGGGCATATGTCAAAAATGGGAATGATGATTTTTGATATAGCAATTATGGTTTTTATATATGCATTAGTAACTGTATTGCCTAAGATAGATCCAAGGTATGAGAACTATAAAAAATTTC
Organism: Bacillus luti; assembly: GCF_009739945.1. Lineage (NCBI taxonomy): Bacteria > Bacillati > Bacillota > Bacilli > Caryophanales > Bacillaceae > Bacillus > Bacillus luti. Next base: position 547,213 of record NZ_CP040336.1, read on the forward strand.
CTAAAGCACTTGGAAGGATTAATGGAGCAATTTTATTTTTCTTATTTACTATTAATATGATGACACTAGCAAATGCTTTAGGGTATAACGTTCCAATTGGAATTGCTGTGAACATAATGGTAGGTATCCTTTTTGTAGTACTCGGTAATTATATGCAGCAATGTAAACCGAACTTCTTCATGGGAATTAAAACACCGTGGACGTTAAGTAGTGAGGAAGTGTGGAGAAAAACACATCGGTTAGGATCAAAGATTATGACGATTGGCGGTATTGTAATCATAATTTCCTCATTTCTACCGGGAATGTGGAAAATGATTAGTTTGTTAAGTGTTACTGCTGTATTGGTTGTTGGTACGATGGTGTATTCGTATGTTGCTTATAAAAAAGAACTAAAAATGTAAACAAAGCTGCTTTTCCTTTCATGGAAAAGCAGCTTTATTTTTATCATTTCTTCAAAACTGGTATCCAAATTTCACTCTTGAAGTTTGGTGATGTTACATCTTTCTGTTCATTCCACAATATTTCCGGCCCTTCTGCTAGTTCATAGTTCGAAGAAGGGAACCATTCGGAATAAATACGTCCCCATACATTTTGCAATGCATCAGGAAATGGACCGACAGCTTCAAATATAGCCCAAGTTGAAGCTGCAACTTCCAGTTGGGCGAATTGCTCTGGACAATCTTTCGCTGTGGCTACTCCAATGTAGTGATCGAGTTCGCCTTTCTCCTCCATTCTTCCTTCAGAAAAATTAGTAGAGGCACTAATGATTCCGTTTGGTTCCACATTTGAAAGCATCTTTAATGTTTGAATAGACTCTGGGTTTAAACTTTTCCACATAGAAGCAATTTCTTCATTTACACCGTTAAATACAATCGGTACGCGTTTTGTAATACCTATAATTCGAAATGGTTCTTTTTCTTCAATTCGATAGTTCATTTCATTTCCTCCTTGAATCGATAACTGGAAGGTCATTGGTGAATAAGCTTTCAAAGAATGACTACTATTTCGGGTCTCTGAAGGTGTTATGCCGTGCAAGTTTTGAAAGGCACGAGAGAATGAATCTGATGAGTTGTACCCATATTTGATAGCGACATCAATGACTTTTACATTGCTGTTTTGTAGTTCAAAGGCAGCAAGAGTAAGACGTCTACAACGAATATATTCTGATAGTGATATGCCAGCTAGAAATGAAAACATCCTTTTAAAGTGATATTCAGAGCAAAGAGCTAGCTTCGCAACTTCTTTAAAATTAATTTCATTTGTTAGGTTGTTTTCAATATAGCGCATTGCAGCATTCATATGTTTAAGTGAATCCATATGATGACCTCCTCTGTACATAGAATAGCAAGAACGAAATAGCCCCATCCGACATTTCGTGCACAACTTTGTAGGTAGTTTTTTCACCTTACAAAATTGTAATGTTCCTGTAAGGAGAATGAATGGATGGCATGATATCCCAATGTTATAGTAACAAAGTACTTTGATTCATTATGTTAACTTTTTGATGTCTTTACTTATGTGCCTTACATAACTGTCATGTTTGTGTAAGAAACATCGATAGTGGCAAGAGTAGAGAGTGTATATAGTTGAAGATAGAGAATAGAAGAAATGAGGGATGTCGAGATGAAAACAGTGTTAGAAGCAAAAAATATTGAAAAAGTGTATGACACGGGTGGTAATAAATTTGCAGCGTTAAAAGGTATTAACTTACAAGTAAAAGAAGGTGAGTTCGTTGGAATTATGGGACCTTCTGGTTCTGGTAAGACGACTTTACTAAACGTTCTTTCTACAATTGATAATGCGACGAACGGTGAAATTTTAATTGATGGAAAAGACATTGTGAAAATGAATGATGATAAGTTGGCATTATTCCGCCGTGATCATTTAGGGTTCATTTTCCAAGATTATAACTTATTAGATACGTTAACGGTGAAAGAGAATATTGCGTTACCACTTGCGTTATCGAAAGTGAAAGCGAGTGAGATTGATCGCCGCGTTCTTGAAATTTCAAAGAAATTCGGTATTGATCACATTTTAAGTCAGTTCCCATATCAAGTATCTGGTGGACAGAAGCAAAGATGCGCGGCATCGCGTGCAATTGTTACAAATCCAAGTATGATTTTCGGGGACGAGCCAACTGGAGCACTTGATTCTAAATCAGCGACAGATTTATTAGAAAGTATGAAGTCGTTAAATGAATATGATAACTCTACAATTTTAATGGTAACGCACGATGCGTTTGCGGCGAGTTATTGTAAACGAGTTATTTTCATTAAAGATGGTGAGTTATATAAAGAATTGCACCGCGGCGAGTTAACGCGTAAACAGTTCTTCCAACAAGTCGTTGACGTAATGTCTTCTATTTCTGGAGGTATGGCTGATGACCTTATCTAGCATTGCCCTCCGCAACATACAGCGGAACTTTAAAGACTACTTTGTGTATTTTGCATCTATGATTTTTAGTATTGTCATTTATTTTACCTTTAAAGCGCTGCAATACAATTCACAAATGGAAAAAGCAGCGGAAGCTTCTAAAAAAATTAGCGGGGCATTCCAAGTTTCGAGTGTCATGCTTATCATTTTCGTGGCAGTGTTCATTATATATTCGAACGGTTTCTTTACACGTAAACGTAAAAAAGAAGTTGGACTATATTCCTTATTAGGTATTCGAAAAAGACAAATCGGTAAAATGCTCTTTTATGAAAATATGTTAATGGGATTAATGTCTTTAATTATCGGAATTGCGATTGGTAGTGTCCTTTCGAAGCTATTCCTTGAACTGCTAGTAAGCATGATGGGATTAAACTTAAATGTTCATTTTGAAGTACCAATGGCTGCAATTGTTGATACAGCACTTATTTTCCTTGTGATTATTTTGTATACATCACTTCAAGGATATCGTTTAATTTATCGATTTAAACTAATTGAACTTTTCCGTGCAGAACGTGAAGGAGAAGCAATGCCAAAAGGATCTGTCATTATGGCATTAATTTCAGTTGTCTTAATCGGTTCAGGTTATTTCTTAGCATTAATGTTCATGAAGGCAGTTCAATATGCAGACTTTATGGCAGTTGCACTTTATATTTTACTGGCAACAGTATTAGGTACGTACTTACTATTTATGTTCTTTACAGTATTCGTATTGAAACGTGCAAGAACGAATAAATCATCGTTTTATAACGGTATGAATATGGTAACGACGTCACAGCTACTATATCGTATTAAAGGAAATGCAAAGTCACTTGCGACAATTTCTATTTTAAGCGCGGTAACATTAACAGCGGTTGGTACGTCAGTTACGATGTATTACAACACATTTACGCAATCAAAAGTAGTTGCACCATATAGCTATTCTTATGAGAAAAAAGATGCAGCGCTTGATAAGAAAGTAAATGCGATTTTTGCAGAAGAGAAGAAAAATCATCCGATCAAAGATCAATTTGAAATTGAGACAGTTCCTGTAAAAGGGAAGTTTGAAGGAGACAAAGTTGATTTCATTCTAAATATGAACTATACGATTTTAGGGAAATATCAGTTTATGTCTCAGTCGGAATTTAACAAACTTGCTAAAAAAATTGATGCAGAAACAGTGAATGTAGCTGCTGGTGAAGCATTTATATATGATAGCTCGTATATTGAAGGACATGAGTTTAGTCCACAATATAAAGGAAACAAAGCAGTATTCCAAATCGGAAACGAAACGAAGCAATTAAAAATTCAAGGTGCCAATGACGTCGCGATTACAAATTTAGGTGAATTAGTTGTTGTCGTTTCAGATGAAATGTATGAGCAAGCGAAGCAAGCATTTGGAACACGCGTTGTAAAAAATATTGATGTAAAAGATGAAAAAGATAGTAAAGTGTTAACAGAAAAATTAACAAAAGTGATGCCAGCTGGTGAATCAGAAATGGTGCCATCATTTAGAGATTTCTACACTGGTTTCCATATGGGGCTTGAAGGAACAGGATTAATGATGTTTATTGGAATGTTCTTAGGTCTTGTATTCTTACTAGCAACAGGTTCTATCATTTACTTTAAACAATTAACAGAAGCAAATGCTGATCGTGAGCGTTATGTTGTACTTCACAAAATAGGGGTCACAAAACAAGAAATGAAAAAAGCTATTGCAAAACAAGTAAGCTTTATTTTTGCGATCCCGTTAGTAATCGGAATCCTGCACAGCTTGTTTGCATTAAAAGGTTTAGGGAACATACTACCATTTGAAATTATGATTCCGCTCCTAATTAGTATTGGAGTATATGGCGTCATTTATATCGGATATTACTTCATCACAGTTCGTTCTTATTATAAGATTGTGAGCGCGAAGTAATAGGAGATAATTATAAGAAGCTAAAAAGCCATTCACCTAATTTTTTATGAGGTGAATGGCTTTTTGTTTTTGTATATAAGTGCGACTAAGAGGGAGACACAATTAACGAGCATCAATTATGTCTATAAGACTAAAAGTATGTTTATGACCAAAGATATCTATGCATATTACAGTACGTTTTAAAGGATGTATTTCCATTACGGTCATGTACATTGTAGGAAAATAACCATTTTTATAATACGTGATCAATATTTCTACTTCTGAAATGAATGAGCGTAATAAGGTGTCTTCAATTCTTTCTCTATCATCGTATGGTGATACTTTTCGTGTGTCTTTCGTGTCAGCAGATTGTTTAGACATAATATTCATTGAAATCGATTTAAATATGTTTGCACTGCTCATGCTTTCTATTCTCCTAACAATATATTTTCTATATAGGAAGGTTAATGACTATGGAAGTAGTTATTACAGATAATTTATAAGCATTTTGTTTATCCCGCTTTAATGGGCAGTAAGACCCCCACTGATTAAAGTTTCACTTTATAGGACGATATTGGAAAATGAATTTGCTTGATACTAGAAAATTAACAAATAAATTACCATATTTATAGTAATTTATTTGTCATTTTTGTACTTTTTTGAATGCGGTTAAAATTTTATTTGGGAGGAAGGAGAATAAAATGAATATGAGGTGAGAAAAGTATTATACTTATCTCACCTCATAGTAAGAAAACATCTTTATATAACAGTATGATTTTCACGATATTGTCTAGGCGTCATATTCGTGATTTTTTTGAAAACTCGTGTGAAATAACTTTGGTCATTAAAATTAAGCCATGTACAAATATCTGATAATGGATAGGTCGTTAATGTTAATAATTTTTTAGCTTCTTCTACCCGTTCTCTTTGAATGTATTCACTTAAAGGAATGCCCACTTCTTTTTTAAACAGTTTTGATAAATAAGTAGGAGAAATATGTAAAAGATTAGCAAGGTCATTGAGAGATATTTCATCGTAAATTTGCTTGTGAATATGATTAAGGCATGTAGTAATGGAATTAGAATATACTTGATTATTATATTCTTTAACACGTTCTGCAAAAGTACATAACGCATCTTCAATTAATCTATTTACGGAATACATGTTATCTAGTTTTTCAATGGTTTGTATATATAAAGTACCGAGTGAAAAAGCAATATCTGACGGAAGATTACCGTCTATCGCATACCGAATGGCTAGCGTAATGGCAATAATCCCATTGTTTTTTTGGTTTCTAAGTTGATCGCCTTTGGATGAAATTGCCGCATCTTCTTGAGGGAATGAATATGCATATTGTATGACCTTTTCTTTATTGCCTTCTTTAATTGCTGAAAAAAATTTACGTTCCAATGATATATCATAATTTTGCGGATCATGCCGGCGACGTTTTGAAATGTATAGATCAGGATTTACGATTTTATAAGAAACGTCTTCGAGTAATTTATTTTTCTCCCAAACAATATCTCGATCTAATTTTTCATTAAAGATTACGTAATATAACCAAATACTTATATCAATTAGAGTGCTTTTTTTAACCTCAGGTAGAAATTGATAGTAGTCTATTCCTTGTTGCATGTTATTCGTACAGTTAAAATATTTCATAAGTTTAATCGCCATTTCATCAGACACTTTTGGATAGGTAGTAGGACCGATTATAATTGTACCTTTTATATGTTCATGGTTTGTTATATGGATGATAATGAAGTTTTCAAGATACTTGTTCCCTTTAAAAAGTGGGAAATTACAAGGAACATTTTCTTGATACATCTCACTAAGATGTTCTTCTTTAGAAGAATAAAAAGGACTACAAATCGTATGAGAAGTAGCTTCATATAAAATTTTTTTGTCAGTAGATAAAAACTGAACAGGTACATGAAAAGTTCTATGCACAAGATCACATAAGTATTGTAGATCAATGGATTTATTCATTATTTTCTCCTTTTAAATAGTATTAAATCTACATCCATTTCCATAAGATGTGAATTTCTTAATATTCATTTATCCCGCTTTAATGGGCAGTAAGACCCCCGCCTCAAAATTCAGCGAAAGCAAAGAAGTTAGGTGGGGGATCAACTGCCCATAAAAGTCTGATTGGTTCAACTAATAATCAGTGGGGGATGAAGAAAACCCCCACTGATTAAAGTTTCACTTTATTCTTACTTTTTATAAAAAGATTGCATGTATTTACGGATTCATTTACTTAGGTGTTGTATAGCAATATAGACGTATTGATGATGGCTTCCATAAAAGTTTCTTTTTATATCTATTATACCAAATAAATAAATACATAAGAGTTATTTATATCCAAAACCCCTCCCTAATTATTATTAGTTGAAATAATCGAGTTGTTATTACATGGTAAAATATAGAAGGAGGAGGCGGGAAGTATGCTACTTATTGTTAGCCTTATATTAATTGGAATTATGTGTAGTATGAGAATAGTATCCTTACATATGATAGAACGGCAAATAATAGAGGAGCGATATGTATATTGCCCAAAATGTGATGCGAAAATTAGAAGAGGGAACTCTGCTCCTTTTTGTTCGAAGTGTAATTTAATGTTTTAAAGAAAATAAAAAGGCCACAACGAACATATTTCAGTTCGTTGTGGCCTTTTTTGAATGAAGAATAATAACAACTTTCTATGTTCCACTGATAATTTCTACAGTTATCTCCACAAGAATAGTGGATTTTGTTAAATAAAATCATTTTTAATAATTTTATTTTGGAGCTACAGACGTTGAAACATAAAATTGTTACTTATTAGTATCTATAACACTTTAAAGTGCGTACTTTTTATTGTGTTGCTGATAAGACATAATTACATACGTAAGAGGGAAATGAGTAGTGCGAAATTAAAAAGCATCTATATTATTTTTAATAATTGTCGTGCTTTGAAGTGTATATTTTTTGACAGTTCGAATCCCTTATAGTGCATTTGATCGGTCATCCCTTTTCACATTATTTACATCCATTCATCATTTTTAAATAGATTTTAGGAGGAGATTTTAAATGAAAGATTTATTAAAAGGTACACTTGGTTTTGGTACGGCACCACTAGGTAATATGTACCGTAATATTCCAGAGGAAGAAGCAATCGCAACAGTGGATGCTGCTTGGGATAATGGTGTTCGTTACTTTGATACAGCTCCACTTTATGGATCTGGTTTAGCAGAGATTCGTCTTGGTGAAGCACTATCGAAAAGAAATCGTGATGATTACTTCTTAAGTACAAAAGTAGGTCGAATTATTTCAGATGAATTGGAAGATCCATCTACACGTGATTTAGGTGAAAAAGGCGGACTTTTCGAATTTGGTCGTAAAAATAAAATCATAAACGACTACAGTGCGGATGCAACTCTGCGTTCTATTGAGGATAGCTTAAAACGTTTAAAAACAGACCGTCTAGATTTTGTTTATATTCATGATGTAGCACAAGATTTTTATGGAGATGAGTGGATTTCACAATTTGAAATTGCTCGAACAGGAGCATTCCGTGCACTTACTCAATTACGTGACGAAGGTGTAATTAAAGGCTGGGGCCTTGGAGTAAACAAAGTAGAATCAATTGAACTTATGTTGGATTTAGAAGAAGCAAAACCAAATGTTTCTTTACTAGCTGGTCGCTATTCATTATTAGACCACGAGCGTGCGTTAGAACGCGTAATGCCTGCGGCTGTAAAAAACAATATGGACATTGTTGTTGGTGGACCATATAGCTCAGGTGTTCTTGCTGGAGGAGCTCATTTCGAATACCAAAAAGCGTCACCAGAAATCATTGCAAAAGTTAATAAAATGAAAAACCTTGCAGAACGTCATGGAATCAGTATTAAAGCTGCTGCTTTACAATTTGCATTGGCTAATCCAGCAGTTGCTGCTGTTATTCCAGGTGCAAGTAAACCGGAACGAATTGCAGAAGACCAAGCTGCATTGAAAACAGTAATTCCAGCAGCGTTCTGGGAAGAAATGCGTGAACAAAAATTAGTTGCAGTTAATGCACCACTACCAATTAACGTTAAATAAAAAGGAGAGTAATTAAAATGGCAAATACTATTACATCTATTGAAATCCCAGCGTCACCTGAACAAGTATGGCAATTAATTGGAGGTTTTGATGCACTTCCAGATTGGTTACCGTATATCCCTAGCAGTAAAGTAACTGAAGGCGGACGTGTACGTCATTTAGCTAATCCTGATGGCGATGCGATTGTAGAGCGTTTAGAAGCATTTAATGAGAAAGAACGTTACTACACATATTCAATTATGCAAGCACCGTTCCCTGTAACTAATTATTTATCTACAATCCGTGTTAAAGAAGGTAAAGATGCTAGCACATCATTAGTTGAATGGTCTGGTAGCTTCACTCCTGTAGAGGTTACTGATGAAGAGGCAATTAATCTATTCCATGGAATTTATAAAGATGGTTTAGAGGCGTTACAACAAGCATATTTAGCTTAATCAAATTATTAAACATTTGAAAGCCTGCAGTGTAACAACTGCAGGCTTTTTTATGATCATTGCATTTCTTTTTAAGGAAATATTAAGAAACCAAAGCACTATTTATTAAGAAAATGTATCTGTACTGAAGTCTGTTGCCTGAACAAAGTTTGTCCTCTCCCTTATATCAAGGTGCTTCTTTCCTTCGTTGTATATAAAAATCACTAGAGCATGCAAATAGACCATTCTACTATTTTTAAGTAGTATTATTAGAATGTCACAGGCAAGTATGGCTATGTTATACTTTGGTGAAATTGAAAAGTTTATATAGAGGTGAAGATGATACATATGCAAAAAGATATTTTGAAACTATTAGATAAAAAACAAAGTAACTATGAATTTCCTGCTTTTGATAATGAAGATATGGATATTTCACAAGTGAAATTCTCTCTTTTCTTTAAAGATAATAAGGATTGGTTAATGGTGTTTCAAATTGTTGGTGTAGGTTCATTAGGGGTATTTAATGATATTCAAGTATATGGCGATAGAATTACTCATTCAATGGGTGATGATGGTATTTTGCAATTAAATGATGGAGATTATGAATTATTTGATGATGAAGGTAATTTTATACCGGATATGTATACTGGCAGTTTAAAAATACGTGAGCATCATTTTGAATATAAATTTACAGAAGAAGAGTATGGAGATAATGGAATAGATGTACAAACGACAGAGCATTATCCAACATACTTCATGCGTATGCTTGCTACTCATGACGAAGCTAGAAAATTATTATGGTGGGATAAAGAAGAAATTTTAGAAGAGTTCGGTTTAGAAGGCGATTGGGAAGTAGCGTATGAAACGGAAGAGTGGAAACACGTTGAAGAAGAGAAAGTAAGTGAAAATGAATTTTTCCAATCAGTAGCCGCTGCAATAGAGACGCAAGATACAGGCGTTATTGTGAATAAGGATTGTAATACGCACTGGAAAAATTGGGTGGAGTTTGATTACGAAAACTTATATTAAAAATGAAAAAACAGGTTAAAATACCTTTCTAATAAAAAAGACGAGCTAAAGTGTTGAAACTTTAGTTCGTCTTTTTGTATTACACAACCGCAGGATTATAAATCATCGTAAAATGCCCTTGTAACAATTCAATATGACATGGTGTATGAAGTGAACTTTCGCCATCTGTATCTACTTCTTTTTCTTCTTCTGTTTCAATATGAATGGACTTCGCTTTTACGTGGAAGATGTCATTTTCATTTGTGTCTTCAAATAGTTTCTTTCCGATGTAATCTTTAAATGCTTGAATCCCCGTTGATTTGACTACGAAAATATCAAGTGTTCCGTCATCGCATTTTACATTTGGAATAAAGGAAGGAATACCACCAAGATATTCACCGTTTCCTACCATAACAAGGACAGCTTCGTCTTCATATACTTGTCCGTCGTAAGTGATTTTAACTGGGAATGTTTCAGCATTTTTGACCGTTCGAATGGTGCTTAAGTAGTAGCCAATTTTACCAAGCTTTGCTTTCTCTTCTGCATCAATATTGTTTGATACTTCAGATACGAGTCCAATACCCCAGAAGTTTAAGAAGTGTTGCCCGTTTGCTTTTGCGACGTCAACTGGTTTTACGTGTTCTTTTGTGATCAGTTTTGCTGCGTCTGCAATATTTTGCGGAACACCAAGTGTACGAGAGAAGTCGTTGCAAGTTCCGCCTGGAATGATTGCAAGTGTAGGTCTAGTTTCAAGAGGGGCTAATCCGTTTGTGCATTCAAATACAGTTCCGTCACCACCAAAGACGATAATTAAATCTACTTTACTAGCAAACTCTTGGCAATATTTTGTTGCATCACCTTGCTTTTTCGTATGAAGGATATGTAAATCAGGAAAAGCTGTGGCAAGAGGTGGTACGATTTTCGCTAAATTTGTATGTAAGTCGCCTTGACCGGCCTTCGGATTTACGATGAGGAGTACTTTTTCAAATTTTGTCTTTGTCATTTTTATTCTCTCCCTTTGTCTTGTACGAATCGTGATAGAAAATAAACTTTCATCAGTAATTGATGAAAGTTTATTTTGTTATATTAGTCCGTTACAACTGAAGCGATAAATGGTAAGTTACGATATTTTTCCGCACAGTCGATACCGTATCCAACGATAAATTCGTCTGGAATTTGGAAGCCAACATATTCAGCTTTTAAGTCCACTTTACGGCGCTCTGGCTTATCAAGTAACGTACAGAATTTAAGTGCCTTCGGTTTATGCATAAAGAAGTGATCTTTTAAGAAGTGCAGTGTTAAACCTGAATCGATAATATCTTCTACGACAATTACGTTTTTTCCAGTAATGTTTACGTCGATATCTTTTAGTAGTTTCACTTTTCCTGTTGTTTCCGTTTGATTTCCGTAGCTAGATGCAGAGATGAAATCAATTGTTACATCGTTTTTAATGTGACGAATTAAATCAGCAGCAAATACGAATGAACCTTTTAATACTGCGATGACTACGATTTCTTCTCCTTCAAAGTCACGTTCGATTTGAAGTGCTAGTTCTTTTACTTTTGCTTGTAATTGTTCTTCAGAAATTAAAGTGTCTTTTATTTCAATATTCATTGGAGTCCTCCTACAGTGTAAAACTTGTGAACATTTCGACTGTAAAGGATAGAAAGGAAAAAGTCAAAGAAGATAGTAATTTTTTACAAAGACAACAACAAAATCATCTGATGATATGATATACTAATCACATTAAGAAAACGCTTCCACGAAAGGTGATTATGATGAAAAAGAAACAGTACACAAGTGTAACATTTATAAAAGCATTACTATTAACGATTGTTCTTGGTCTGTTGGCTTACATAATTGACGTACCTGTAATTCGCATTTCACTAATTGGAATGACGTTAGTATTAGGCGCAATTTCCCACGGCATGATGTCGCAGCTGCAAGAAGCTGGACTTGATAATATGAATGATCATATAGATAAAAAGTGAGAAACCTTCATGTATATATAATGAAGGTTTTTTCTTTTCTTACAAAAATGTAAGGTAGTTGTAAGACAAATCGATAGTTGCATAATAGCATTTTGGATACACTATGAGTGTAAGGTAAAAGGCAAGCATATTTAGGTAAACTAAGTTTTAGGCACTCTATATGTGAAGAAGGAGTAGGAGGGCATGGAGAAACGTTGGACAACCTTTTCTTTTTTAGCAACTAGTAACACCGTAATGCTAGCTGGTGAAATGGATTTTTTGCACTTGTTTGATCGAGAAGACGATCATTCTTCTTCTAAATTTACAATGAAATGGTGTAAATGGAGCGAAAATTGTAGATTGGAAGAAGAGGCCCCTAAAGAAGAGCAAAAAATTATTTTAACAAATCCTATTAAAGCGTGGGTTGTTCAACGTCGCAAGTGTAACGTCAAAAATCATTTTAAGAAAACTGAGCCGAGACAATTAGTTATCGCTCCGGCCCGCTCTACTTCTAAATCACGCGAAAGTAACATGTAAATATTGAGACACACACCCGAAAAGAGCATTGTATCATACAGTGCTCTTTTTCTTTTTGTAAAAATCCTTTTGTCTGAGGAAAAATTTGTTATGATTATGGAGGAATCTTACATTTTACATATTGTTAGGAAATGTGAACGTAATAAAATTCGAAGAGGTGTGTGTATGATGAAAAAGTATAGTGTAATTGCAGTAGCGAGTCTGTTAGCGACAAATCTATTAACATTTCCTTCTAGTTCACTAGCGGAAATTGAAAATAAAACGAGAAATAGTATAGAAGCTTTACCACACATACAGAGCAATGAGAAAAGCGAACTGCAAAAACAATTAGAAGCTGTCAAAGAACGACAAATAGAATTAGAAAAAAGAGAAGAAATTTTAAAACAGCAGGAGGAATTATTTGTTAAGGTAGATGAATTAAACCAGAAAAAAGACGAGTTACTGAAACAAGATGGTGAACATAAAGTACAACTGGAAGAAGTACAGCAGGAATTAGATGAGTTGAAAAAGCAGCAAGCAGAACTTGAAGGGAAGAACCCGTTACAAGTGAAGGATAACAATGAAGAGAAAAAAGCTGCTGAATTAAAAAAACAAGAAGAACTTGAAGAGAAGAATGCATTAGAAATAAAAGAAAACGATAGCCAAGAAGAAAAAACTCTTGAAGAATTAGAAGAACAAAAAAAGAAGGACGAGCTAAAGAAGCAACAAGATGAATTACGAAAACAGCAGGAAGAATTGAAAAAGCAACAACTAGAAATGGAGCAGCAAATAAAACAAGAGCTTGAATTAAAACAAAAAGAGGAACAAGCAAAACAAGAACTTGAATTAAAACAAAAAGAAGAACAGACAAAACAAGAACTTGAATTAAAACAAAAAGAAGAACAGACAAAACAAGAACTTGAATTAAAACAAAAAGAAGAACAGGCAAAACAAGAACTTGAGCTAAAACAAAAAGAGGAACAAACAAAACAAGAATTTGAATTGAAGCAAAAAGAAGAACAGGAAAAGAGAGAAGCAGAATTAAAACGAGCTGCTATTACAATGCAAGCAGCGCCGCAATCGTTTCCTGATGTGCCAAAGTGGGCGGAAGAGTCTGTTTATTATTTAGTTCATAAACAGGTGATTTCTGGGATGCCGGATGGAACGTTTGCATCAAACAAAGTATTAAGTAGAGCTGAAGCAGCTACAATTATGGCGAAAATTTTAGGATTAGAAGTTAAAGAAGGAGAAAAGCCAACTTTTACAGACTCTCAAGACCATTGGGCAACTTCTTATATTGCTGCGGTGGAAAAAGCAGGTGTCATTAAAGGTGAAGGAAATGGGAAATTTAATCCGAATGGACAAATGACAAGAGCTGCTATGGCAGCGATGTTGGTCCAAGCTTATCAATTAGACAAAAAGGTTAATGAAGAATTACCAACATTATTTGCTGATGTAAAAGATCATTGGGGTGAGAAATTCATTAATATTTTAGTAGGCATGGGTATATCCAGTGGTGTTGATGGAGAGCATTGGCAACCGGATAGATCCATTACGCGTGCAGAGGCAGCGCAGCTCGTCGCAGTTACACATAAGTCTAAAGACAATGAAGTGAAGGTAAAAAAGATAAACATTTCGAAAAAATTCTTTACGTATAATGGACCATCTTTATCATCTGGAATTTCAAAGGAATATGGACCTAGGGAAGTAACAGTGTATGAAGAACGAGAAGATGGATGGATTAGAATTCATACGGAAGAAGGTTTTAAGTGGGTTTGTTTAGTTGAAAAGAAAATAAATATGAATAATAACTTTTTGACATACAATGAGGCATCCTTATCTTCTGGTATTTCAAGTGAGTATACTCCGCAAATAGTAACAGTTGTTGAAGAGCGAGAAGGAAATTGGATTAAAATTTATACTGGTTTAGGTTATAAGTGGGTATGTTTAATAGACAAGAAAGTACAGATTGATAGAGACTTTACTACTTATGATGCCCCTGTCCGATCTGCAAATATATTAGGTTATTATGGGCCTCAAGTAGTAACTGTTGTAGAGGAAAGAGGTACGTGGCTTCGTATACGTACATATGCAGGCTATCAATGGTTAGATACGAAAAAAGAAGCGAAGTATTTATCTAAAGTATTCTTTGCTTATGATAGTCCGAGTTTTGTATCTCGTGTATCCGGAAAGTATGCACCACAGACAGTAGAAGTTTATGGTGAAAGAGATGGTGGCTGGATTCAAATTCAAACTAGTAACGGATTAAAGTGGGTTAATGAAGGAAATGTTAATCGTAGTCAGGTCATACTGAATGTACCGTCGCTGTATCAATTCCCAGAATTGAATAATGGATGTGAAGTTGTTTCTTTACAAATGCTTGTGGAACATCAAACTGGTCGTTCGTTCAATAAAGTGATGTTTGCGTTTGAAATGCCGTTTGATCAAACGAAGTTAAAAAATTATAAAACGTCATCACAAATTTGGGGAGATCCAGATGTAGGATTTGTAGGTGATGTAACAGGTAATACACCAGGGTATTCTATTAATCCAGAACCACTAAAACGATTGTTAGATAAATATGCAAGAGGAACGAACTTAACCGGAAATGATCTTTCTGTTTTAGAAGACTATGTAAGAAATGGGAAACCAGTAGTAACATGGGTAACTGTCGCTCTAAATAACCCAAGACCAATTACAACGTGGAAAACACCAGGTGGAAAAACAATTTCTGCAAGAATGAATACGCATGCAGTTGTTTTAACAGGTGTGGATGATAATTACGTATACTATAATGATCCGTTTTATGGGACGAAAAATGTAAAAGTAAGTAAGAGCCGATTTGCAAGTATTTATAATCAAATGGGCAAGAAAGCTTTAAGTGTAGATTAACTTTAAAAGGTTATCCGAAGATTATTTCGGATAACCTTTTTTTACAATGAAATCTTTAAATGAAATATATTTCATCTGCACCTTATATTTACATCAATTATTTATTCTAGTGATACATCCGGTGCGAGTTGATGTAAATAAAATATAGGGAGAGAATAAAAATGAAAAAGAAACTATTACCAATCTGTGCAATGGCTTTTTTAACAGTAGGATATTCTTCAGTAGTAAGTGCGGATACTGGAACAGTAACAAAGGAAGAACAGGCGCAAATGCAGCAAGATAAAGCAAAAAAAGAAGCTGCGATTAAGGAACAACAAAAAAATGATGTAGCGAAAAAGCAAGCCGCGCAAGTACAAGAAAAAAGTGATATGGCAAAAAAAGAAGCCGCAATTAAGGAACAGCAAAAAAATGCTACAGCGAAAAAAGAAGTAGCGAAGCCAGTTGTACAAGGTGAAAAATTACCAAACACAGCATCAAATAATGTCGCAATGATGGGCTTAAGTGCCTCTCTTGTAGCAATAGGTGCATTATTTGGTTTGAATCGTCGCAATAAAGTTAAGGGGTAAATAAAATATTGTCCTATAAAGAATGGGATAATTTCACATATTAAAAATGGTAGGTTCTTCCTACCATTTTTTGCATGGAGGGATGAAATGTGAAGTTACTTAATTATATCGGAATCCTATTGATGGCTATAGGGCTATTCATGGGATCATATTACGCTATGGAATGGTATAAAGGAAAAAGCTCTGCTCAACAATTAACGAAAGAAGAAATAAAGAACTTTAACAATATAGAACATAATCAACTTCCTTATGAAACACCTGTAACTTCTCAAGTACCTTCTTCTCAAACAGAACATAAAGAAGGAGAAAAGGTAGCGATGTTAAATATACCGAAAATAAAAAAGAAGTTTTCTATATATTGGGGAGCTGGTGATGCAACGTTGAAGAAGGGAGTTGGAATGTTCGTTAGTGATTTAACGACAACGCCATCTGGAGGGGGACATACTGTACTGAGTGGGCACCGGGATACTGTATTTACAGAGTTGGGAGAGTTAAAAGAAAAGGATACCCTTATTTTAGAGTATGATAAAAAAACTTACACATATGAAATTCAAAAAATATGGATTACCCATGCTGATGATCGTACTGTTATTATAAAAAAAGAAGAGCCAATATTAACACTGACAACTTGCTATCCATTTGATTATATAGGGGATGCACCAGATAGATATATTATCGAGGCGAAATTAACTGCTAGTTATTCAAAATGAAATTGTAGTTTCTGAAAGCGGGAGGGGGTACATAAGTTATGTCAAAGAATATTTTAATTGTTGAAGATGAAGATATATTACGTGAAATATTAAAAGATTATTTTTTGAGTGAACAATATGTAGTGTTTGAAGCAAGAGATGGGAAAGAAGCTTTAGTTGTGTTTGAGGAAGAAGAAGTAGATTTAGTTATTCTAGATATTATGTTACCAGAACTTGATGGGTGGTCTGTTTGCCGGAGAATCCGTAAGACGTCCGGAGTTCCAATTATTATGCTGACGGCACGTGTTGATGAGGATGATACGTTACTTGGATTTGAACTTGGGGCGGATGATTATGTGACGAAGCCGTATAGCCCACCAATTTTATTAGCAAGAGCGAAAAGGTTGTTAGAAAGCAGAAAAGTGACAAAACAACTTTTAGAGAGTGAAGATGATACGTTATCAATCCATGGCATTCACGTCCATTTTCCGTCGCGTACTGTTACGGTAGATAGAACAGACATTAATTTAACACATACTGAATTTGAAATATTAGCGTATTTCATGAAAAACCAAGGGATTGTTTTAACACGAGAGCAACTCATTTCAAGAATTTGGGGATATGAATTTGCTGGCGATGATCGAACGGTTAATAGCCATATTCGTAATTTGCGAAATAAATTAGGAGAAAAAGCAAAGTACATTACAACTGTAGTACGAACAGGTTATAAATTTGAGGGGACTGTATGAGAAAAGGGATTGTACTGAAATTATTTACTCTCACAACAGCATTATGCATGTTAATTTTAGCGACGATATTTATTGGACAAACGATATTTTTTAAGCAATATTATGCAAATCGAAAAGTGGAAGATATTAAAGTAAATTTAAATTCCTTTGAACAAAATTATTTAAAGGAAGCCGGAAATGCAGAAGGAATTCAAAAGCTGGAGCAAGACTTTTTAAGAGAAAATAATACGTGGATTACGACATTAGATCAGAACGGTAATTTAAAGCATGTGGATGATTTTTATTTTGAGGTAACGATAGATCGTAGACAACAAAAGAGCTTTGGACGACAACTATTCAAAATGCCCTTATACAATCTCGTCAATATAGAGGAAATTGATAATAAATCATCAGAGCAGTTTTTAGGCCAAGAAATTTATTTTTCTGGAGTGAAAAAAGAAGATGATTTTATTCCATTCTCTTTCTCGTTATCTAAGCAGAATTTAAGTGGCTCGAATAAACCGTTAGAAAAAGCATTTAATGAGAAAATGAGTAAATCAAATGAGGAGAAAAAGAAAGTAGCTGGGGAACAAGTTGGTAAGGAAAAGAAGCCAGCCGTTCAGGAGCAAGCTGCCCCAGAACCAGATGTTTACATAGCGGGCCGTGTTACGAAAGTACAGTTACCCGATGTAAAAGGTTTTGTAAATCCAATTTATAAGAATAATTTATTCTTCGATAGTATAAAAGAGTTTCAAACGGATTTATTACTAAAAGAGAGTAATAAAATAGAGTATTCAACAAAGACAATGGACTATGAAAAAAATGATATAAAATATAAATTATTAATGAAACCGATAAAAGAAAAAGATGGATCTGTAACATATATTTATGCGATGGCTTCTTTACAACCTGTAGATGAAGCTGTACAAATGGTGCAAGATTATTACATCTACATTATTGCATTTGTGGTCGTTCTCATTTTTCTAGCTTCGTTCTATTACTCAAAACAAATTGCAAAACCGTTATTAAAAATAAATGATACAACGAAGAAAATAGCGCATTTAGATTTTACAGAAAAAATACCGATTACTTCAAAAGATGAAATTGGGGATTTATCGAAAAATATTAATGTGCTATCGAATAAACTCCATTCGCATATTGGACAGCTAGAACAAGATATTGAAAAAGAAAGAAAGTTAGAAAATACGCGGAAAGAATTTATTTCTGGTGTTTCGCATGAATTAAAAACACCGCTGAGTATTATGAAAAGCTGTATTTCCATTTTAAAAGATGGGGTAGCTGAACATAAAAAAGAATACTATTTTCAAGCGATGGAACGAGAAGTAGACAAAATGGATACGTTAATATTGGATATGCTTGAGTTAGCTAAATTTGAGTCAGGCACGTATAAAATGAAAAAGGATTTATTTTATATTGATACAGTAATTGAAGACATATGTGAACATCTTTCTGTGGAAATAGAGAAAAAAGAACTTCGTGTTCATAAAAATATAGGTCCATTTGAAGTGATGGCAAATCAAGGCCGGATTGAACAAGTCATTGTGAACTTCATTACGAATGCGATACGTTATACACCAAATAAGGAAGATATTATTGTTTCTACAATAGATGAAAAAGGTCGTATAAAAGTATGTATTGAAAATAAAGGTACTCACATTGAAGAAGAGCAGTTAGATAAAATTTGGGATCGTTTTTATCGCGTGGATGCAGCTCGCCAGCGTTCACAGGGGGGAACAGGGCTTGGTCTTGCGATTTCAAAAAATATTTTAGAACTGCACGATGCTGAATATGGGGCAGAAAATACAGAAGATGGTGTGTTATTTTACTTCTATTTACAGAAAAAAGCGTAGATGATGCATGCTACGCTTTTTTTAATTTATTTTCATATTATCTTTACCTAATCTTTATTTTTAAGCGATATAATCTGGTTAGAATATGAGGTTATGTAAGGAGTCGATGAACCGTGCATAGCAATTGGCTAAGTATAATGGTATTTATTTTCTTTTGTGCATTTATTGTATTTTTAATTGATATTACGATATGAAAAAAAAGCGCTTATTAAGCGCTTTTTTTGTTTGCATTTATTTGAGAAGCACCGATGCTTTTGAATAAGCGTGGTGAAGTTCTAAATAAAAGGAATAGTAATACTGTGCATAAGGCGAAAGAACCAAGCATTGTACTACCGTTTACAATTAATGAATATAGCACAGCAGATTGACCTTTCGGTGCATATTGTCCCCAGAAAATAATACCGGCGATAAAGTGACAGAAGTAGCGTGCAAAGCTACCGACAAATGTTGCAAGGATCATGTAAACAAGTGCTTTCTTTTTTTTGTTTTGCTTTGATGCAGGTTTATCTTTACGGCTACCTAAGTTGGATTGGTCTTCATTAGATGAAAGAAGAGCATTTTGAATTGGACGATAGAATAAACCAGCAAATCCAATAAAAGCAAAGGCAATGAAGTACTCAATGAATGCTTGAATAGGTGTTAAGATGTAAGCATCTCCTACGACAATTTGTAATAGTCCCCAAATTAATCCTCCTAAGAAAGCCATTTTGAAGCCCCAGCGGTATGCGATAATAAAAATAGGAATCATTGCAAATGAAATGGAACCACCTGTTGGAAGTTTAAGTGATAATGGTAAAATATCGATAATCATGGCGAAGGCTGCAAGAATAGCAGATTCGATCATCGCTTGTAAATTGGTGTTACGCATGTTGTCTCCCCCTAAATCCAAGTTGTACAAAAAAGAACATTATCATAGGAGGATACGAAATACGTAAATAAAAAAGAGGTATGTATTTCGGACGTTTGCACAATCCCTGCGTTAGCATTAACTAACAGGTTCGAAGGGTCGGAACGAAGGTGTTCCCTCTCAGCAGCATGGCTCCCCCTGTGATAACGAGATTCTTTATTTGCTATTGTTTATTGTAAGCGAAATGGATGAGAATGGCAAACGAATCTGTTATGACAATTATTGAAATAGAATTGTATTGAAATGTTAATAAATATGAAGCAAAAAGATATAGTACAAGAGAAATAGAGTGTGCTATAATTCTTTTGAAAATAATTATCATTCTCTTCTGAGGGGGAAGGTTATGAGCTTAGTAGATATTAAAATTGGCGAGAAAGTGTTAGTAAAAAGTATTCAGTCGTTAGATCAGTTACTAAAGAGAAGACTGGCTGCTTTCGGTCTTTCTGAAGGAAGCGAACTTCGCATGAAACAGAAAGCGATGTTCAAAGGTCCTTGTACATTGGAGTGTCGTGGACAGTTAATTAGTATTCGTCATTGTGACGCGAAAATGATAAAGGTGGAATTAGCGTGAATAAGGTAGCTTTGCTAGGGAATCCGAATACAGGGAAAACATCATTATTTAATGCACTTACTGGTTCTTATGAATATGTAGGAAACTGGAGCGGTGTAACAGTAGAAAAGAAGGTTGGTAAATTAAAAGATAAGCAAGGAACATTAATTGATTTACCAGGCGTCTATGATTTAAATCCAGTTTCACGTGATGAAGGTGTTGTAACAAACTTTCTACTAACAGAAGAATTTAATCATATGTTAAATATCGTGGATTCTTCGCAGTTTGAACGAAATATGCATTTAACGTTGCAATTACTTGAATTTGGTAAGCCCGTTTCAATTGGTCTAAATATGGTTGATGTGGCGAAGCAAAGAGGAATTGTCATTGATGTAAAGCGGTTATCAGAATTACTAGGAGTAACAGTCATTCCTGTTGTTGCAAGAAGTGGAAAAGGCTGTGAAGAATTACTTACGACTCTTAAAGAAAATGACAAAAAAGATAAAAACTCATTCATTATTTCATATGGTTTACAAATGGATGAAGGGATTAGAGAAGTAATTACTCTTTTAGAGACAGCGAATTATGAGCATCCAAGATGGCTAGCCCTTCAATTTTTAAGCAATAACGAAGTAGTAGAAAAAGAAATGAAAGCACTACCAATTTATAAGGAACTTGTAGCCGTTCGATCTCGCTTAGAAGAAAAACTTGATTGTACGTTAGAGGAGCATATTTACAAGACTCGTGAAGCGTATATTGAAAAGTTAAAAACAAATGTTATGAAGCATGAGAAAGAAGGAAAAATTCCTTTTTCGGAAAAAATTGATAGGTTAATTACGCATAAAATTTTAGGACTTCCAATCTTTTTAGCAGTTATGTTTTTTATTTTTCAGGTTACGTTTACGTGGATTGGGACACCGTTATCTGATATGTTAGATGGATTTTTTGGTGGGCAGCTTACGGATTGGGTAACGGCTGGACTTACAAGTGTTGGTGCTTCTGATTTTATTCAAGCACTCGTTACAGAAGGTATTATTGCTGGTGTTGGTGCTGTATTAGTATTCGTGCCACAAATCTTTGCACTATTCTTTTTCATTTCATTATTAGAAGACTCAGGATATATGGCGCGAATTGCAGTTGTTATGGATAGGATTATGGAGTTCTTTGGCTTAAACGGTAAAGCTTTTATTCCGATGATTATCGGTTTTGGATGTAACGTTCCAGGAATTATGGCGGCGAGAACGATTGAACAAGAGAAAGAGCGTTTACTTACAGTTTTAGTAACACCATTTATGTCTTGTTCAGCACGTTTACCTGTATATGCATTATTTGCGGGAGTATTCTTCCCTAATAGTCAGGCGACTGTTGTATTTTCTTTATATGTTGCAGGTATTGTTCTGGCATTACTCGTTACAAAAATTATGTCTCTTACGATTTTGAAAGCGGAAAAATCTATTTTCGTAATTGAATTACCACCTTACCGTGTACCACAAGCAAAAACATTATGGCTGAGCACATGGGAGAAAGGGAAAGGATTTGTTCGTAAAGCTGGTACATTCATCTTCGGTGGATCGGTTGTCATTTGGTTATTAAATTATGCAGGTCCATCAGGATTTGGTGTTGATATGGGAGACAGTTATTTAGCAATGATTGGTGGATTTATTGCACCACTGTTTGCCCCACTTGGTTTTGGAACATGGCAAGCTGCAGCATCCCTTTTAACAGGATTTTTAGCGAAGGAAGTTGTTGTTTCAACAATGGCAATCATTTATGCGGTTAAAGAAGATGTGCTTGGAAATGTAATGGGAGCACATTATACAGCATTATCAGCTTATGCATTTATGTTCTTTATTTTATTATATGTTCCGTGTTTAGCGACGGTGGCTGTTATTAAACGTGAAACAGGATCAGCGAAGTGGACGATTTTCTCAGTCGTTTATCCACTCGTAGTTGCTTATGTATTAACGCTCATTATATACCAAGTTGGATCCTTACTCGGATTCTAGAAGGAGATGTATTGTGGTGATGGTCAATATTATAATTGGAGCTATCATTTTTGGTTATGCAGCATATACGTTAGTTAATTTTGTAAAGAGAAGTAAAAAAGGAAAATGCGCAGCATGTTCTTTAAATAAGTCATGTCAGTCGCAAACGTGTAGCCCGGATATGGAGCAAGTTGCTCATAAATAGAAAAAAGCTTTGCGAATTTCGCAAAGCTTTTTTTGTGTTATTTTTTAATTTTTACAAGTTGAGAAGCTTCTACTCCCTTGTAACCAGGGAATTCTTTACTTGGGTCTTTATCGAATTTTAATACACCTACAGATTTTTCATCACCTTTTACATTGCTGTAAGTTGCGTCATCAACAATTGCGTACATATCTGTATATGCGCGGCCACTTCCGATAATTGTGTTGCCTTCATATTTTAATTTCGCACCATCAAGTGTAGTATTTTCAACTTTCTCTTTTGCGAATAATACACCTTGTTCAGTCGTTACAGCCGGTAATTTATCAAGTGGTTTCGTGTTGTCTTTTTCATCCACTTTGCTAAGTAACTCTTTCTTCACCAGTTCTTCGCCAGTTTTCTTATCCATTACAAGAACTTTTTTGCCATCTAATGTTGTCATTTTCATTTTATAGAAGTCTTTTTCTTTCACTTCTTTTTTATTTTTATCTGTAATTTGCTGAACTTGTTCTTCTGATCCGTATAGTACAAAACCGTTCGCTTTATCTCCTAATAAAGAACAACCTGATAATGCTCCAAGTGAAATTGCTGCTGCTAATCCGATTCCTACTAATTTTTTCATGATGATTTCTCCTTTTATATGTTTTATAGTAAATACAATTTTTGTATTATTGCTTACATGTGAAGAAGCTTGTTTGTTGCTTCTGGTATTAGTGTATAAGAAATATGGAGACGTAACTATCGAGTTAGCTTACAGTAACATTACAATAATGTAATTTAGTGAAAGTACGTAAAAATAAGTTAATTCTAAGGATAAATAATGAGAATATATTAGGAAAACAATATTGTATTTGGAATGTCATATTATATTGGATGTATTTTGGAAATAACATGTAAGGGCATCTTTGTTTTGTTATAATAAACACATAGGCTGTAAAAATGAATATTCTTTACTGTAAAGGGAGATTTTTAAGTTTTCCAAGTAGTGAATTTGAAATATGAGGTATATCATAGGAGGAATTCGGATGTCTGTATTTAAACGATTACGAGATTTAACAATGTCAAATGTGTATTCATTAATTGAAAAAGCGGAAGATCCAGTTAAGATGACGGATCAATATTTACGTGATATGCAAGCGGATGTACAAGAAGCTGAGAAAAGTGTAGCAGCTCAAATTGCGCTTGAGAAGAAATTCAAATTATTATTTGAAGAGCAAGAAGCACTTGTGAAAAAACGTGAAGAACAAGCTCATATGGCTGTTCAAGCTAGCAACTTAGATCTTGCGCGCCGTGCACTAGAAGAAAAACAAAATGCAGAGCAAAAGATGAATGAGTATAAAGCAAGCTATGAGCAAAACAAAGCAGCTGCTGATAATCTTCGTGCGAAGTTAGAAGAAATGCGTAAGCAATTAACTGAGCTGAAAAATAAACGTGAAACACTTGTAGCGCGTGTAAATGCAGCGAAAGCACAAAAGAATATTAATCAGGCGATGTCTGGATTTGATTCGAATTCAGCAAAAGCTGGTTTAAGCCGTATGGAAGAGAAAGCTCTTCAATTAGAGGCTGAAGCAGAAGCAAGTGGTGAAGTGTACAAAAAAGAAAAATCATTAGATGATGAATTCGCAAGCTTAAACAAAAATTCTGCTGTTGACGATGAATTAGCTCGTATTATGAAGCAGTATGAGAAATAATATAGAATAGAGACAAATGAACCGACATGTCTAAATACATTCATGTCGGTTTTCTATTACTTTTTAGAGGAGGTTTTGCAATGTCGTGGATGAATGTAGTAGCCATGCTTGTATGGACTGGAGCGAGTGCAGTACTTTTATTTGCAATTATGTGGGTTGATTCAATTTTTACAAAATACAATGATTTAAAAGAAATAAAAAATGGGAATACGGCTGTAGCGACTCGTTTTGTTATGAAATTATTCGCACAAGGATACATTTTATCCCAATCGATAACGAAAGCAAATGATTTATGGCAAGCACTTCTTGCTTCAGCAGTTTCTTTCGTTATTTTATTAGTGGTAGAAATGTTCATTGAATTCGTATTAAAGAAAATGTCTGGTCTTGATTTAGAAGAAGGTACGAAAGAAGGCAGTGTTGCGCATGCAATGTTAGCTGGATCATTACATATTGTTGGGGCACTTATTTTAGGTGCTTGTTTATAAAGAGAAAAGGAGGGGTAAATCATGAGTTTATTTAAACGTATTAAAAATATAATGAAAAGTCCAGAGCCGCCGAAGCTAGAAAAGAGTCTTTTAACGTTAGCGCCTGGTGATATGATTGAAGTTTCATTAGTCATGTACGAATTAACTGGGAAAACGAGCATGCATTCTCGCAAGGAAATTGTTTTAACGCTGCAAGACGGGAAAGATATTCGTTATTTAAAAATTGAAGATCGTGAAAATACGTATTACAAATTATATACACCAATTGATGGTCGTTTAGATTCAATTGATGAAATCCCGACGACGATTGAAATGGATGATACAGAGTACCATATGGAAGAGCAATATAATGGACGTGTTGTTGTGATGGGGAAAACACCATTTTCAGCTTCAGAGGAACAGTACGTATGGGAATTCCAATCTGATAATCGAAAGTTATTACGTATTGAATGGCAAAATGGTCGCACAATGATGTATGAGGGAGAAGCAATCATTCCTGCTGATGTACAAATTATAAGAGCAACGTAAGGGGGCGTAATCATGTCAAACCGATTGTTTACCATGATTAAATCATTTGTGATCCCTATACTTGCTATCGTTACATTACTTGTTGTTGCTGGTTATGCCTTATCAGGTTGTCAAGGCGGGCAGACAAAGTCGATTCAAGACCGCTATCCACTTGAGTCTGTCGCAAAAGAAGGTAAACAAGAATCTTACGTGTATAGGGCCGCCAATCGGTCAGTTCCTGAAGTCGCGAAGGAACTTATAGCCGAAAGGAAACCGAAGCAAGCATCTAAAGAAGACGAAAATCAAATGTTTCTCGTTTATTCTGATAAAATGTATAACCTTCAAAAGGATAAAGAGAAACCATCTGATACGTTAATTGAAGTAAGTAATGAAGAGTTTGTCCGTCAAAATTACCAACCGTCCTTCCTGCAAGGATATATTATGGGGAGTATATTAAACGATATATTCGGTTCGAAAAAATCATCGTCTGGTGATTATCGCGGATATAATGACAGACAAAATCATAAACCAGTTACGCCAGAAAGACCGCCTACGAAAGAAGAAAAGAAAAACCCACCTCCAATTACGAAGGAAGGGAAAGGGTCTATCATTAAGCGAGGCGATAATGTAGATTCGAAATCTTCTGTAGGAGATACAGGAAGTATTACGAAAAAAGGAAATAATACGCCTCCGCCTTCTACTGGAAGCAAAGGGAAAATTACGAAAACACCAGGTGGTTCGAGCGGATCAGATGTGAAGCCGAAATCTTCTATTAAAACGCCACCAAGGAATACATCTCCCCCAAAAACAAGGGTTGGTGGTTCAGGGAAAATCACGAAGAGAAGATAGGTATAGAGACCGAAAAGTGGAATTTACTTTTCGGTCTTTTTATTATGGAAATTAATTCCTTGTAGTTGGTACAATTAAGGTATAAGGAGGAGATTGTTATGACTATGTATAAAAGATTTAGTGTAATTATGTTCCTCGTATTATTCGTGAGTTTGTTTATAAGTACAACGATGAGATTTCACTTTGTAGTAGGTATTCTATGGATATTATGTACATGTACTCTCTTTCTATATGTTCCGCTTCGCTTTCAACATGAAGTGTCCGCCTTTCAAAAATACGTAGCATGGATTAAGAGCGGAGGAAGGTGGGGGGAATAAAATATATCAACGATTCGACAAGGAGTATCGATTTTATAATAAAAAGAGGCAGTCCCAACATTTTGGGACTGCCTCTTTTTTTGCATAACGATTAATGAATATCGCGCTTCTTGAAATTACCGCCTTTTACTTCTGCTACGTCATAAACTGTAATAAAGGCATTAGGATCGATTTCATTAATCAGGTCTTTCATTTTACTTTCTTCTAAACGGTTAATTACACAAGAAATTTCTTTGAATTTCTCTTTTGAATAACCACCATAAACTTCATTGTATGTTGCGCTTCGGCCTAAACGATCGCGGATGGTTTCTACCATTAATTCAGGCTCTTTTGTGATAATCTTGAATGTTTTCGAACCACTTAAACCAACTTCGACGATATGAATCACTTTCGAAGCAATAAAGTAAGCAATTGCCGAAAGGATAGCGCCTTGAAGACCGAATACTGTTGATACGAAAATAAATACGAACATGTTTAAGAATAAAATAAGGTCACTCGTTCCAAATGGTAACTTACGAGAAAGTAATACAGCTAGCATATCGATTCCATCTAATGCTCCGCCGTTACGTAATGCTAGTCCCATACCAAAACCGATAATAATACCACCAACAACTGTAACTAATAATGTATCGCCTTCAATAATAGTTGGTATACCGTGCATGACAACGGTACCGATTGCTAATGAAGCAATCCCGATAATAGAATAGATTGCAAAGCTTTTACCGATCTGCTTATATCCTAACCAAACGAAAGGAATGTTGATAACTGCGATTAGAGCTCCTAATGGTAATCCAAATAATCTTGAACTAACGATACTTAAACCAGTTACACCACCGTCGGATACGTTATTTGGAATTAATACTGCTTCTAATCCGTATGCTGTGATGAATGCCCCAATAATAATCATCAAAGCTTTTGAAGCAATTTTTAGCTTATTGGGCTTGTTTTTGATAATTTTCTCCATGTAATTTCCTCGTTTCAAACTAGTTTCTTATTTGTTACGTAATTCACACCTAAATTCCATTTTAACATTTTATTTGAAAAAATTCTCCTTTAATGGATGTATGCAGGGAATAGTATCACCGTATTGTTTTAAAAAAATTTGAAATGGGTATAAGAAATCCCATCCTTAAAAAGGATGGGATGTTGTTAAGAAAATATAAAACTTATGACTGTTAGGAATAACGCGAATCCTAAAATCGTTCCACATACTTTCATATGGCGCTTACGTCCCATAACGACGATTGCGACATATTCGCGAATCATTGCATTAGGCCAATAATAAAAGGCTGTTTTTGATCCGATTCCTTGGCTATTCAGACCAGCTTGTTTTGCATATATGCCAGCGCGGAAAAGATGGAAATTATTCGTTGTAAAAATACTTCTATATTTACCTTCTGGTTTTAACGAATCCATAATTTCTTTAGAGAACGCCATGTTTTGATATGTGTTGACAGAGCGATTTTCCTGCACTGTATGTTCAATTGGAATTCCTTTTTCAATAGCGTAATTTTGCATTGCTTCCGCTTCTGGAAGACCTTCATCTGGACCTTGTCCACCAGAGAATATAATTGTTGGTGGTGTATTCACGGCTGCTTGTTTCCAGTAAAAGTCGATTGCTTTATTAATGCGACTTGCAAGTAAAGGTGGTACTTTGTCATTAATTAAGCCGCTCCCAAGAACGATGATGAAATCTTGATTACGTCTCGGTCTATTGAATTGGTATAAAAAATATGCGCTTAAGAAGTTAGACAAATGTACAAAGAAATATATAGTTATAAGAGAAATAGCAGCAAAAATAGGCTCTAAATGCGATGAAACTAAACTTGCTGGATTTATAATAGGGAGTAACATAAAGAATAACATCCCTAAAGCAGCAAGGAGTGTTAAACAGTTAGTGAACCGTCGTCCTTCTCGCTTCATTAAAATTCTAGCATTAAGAAATAGCCCAAACATTAAAGCAACAATACCGAAAGGAAGCATAATGAGAAGTGCTAAAAAAGGTAAAAATATAATGTAGCGTAGGACATCACTATCTGAGTTCAAAGATACAATCACACAAAAAAGAAGGAAAAAACAGATAAAGGCATTAAATAAAAAGCCGTTTATTATTTTTCGCGGATCTTTTAAATAGGAGATAAGAAAAATAATAAACAATATAAGAGGAATAATTCCGAAATACATAAATATAGTACACCTCAATTTGTATAAGAATTTGACATACCTTTTATATTACATGATTTTATAATTGAAAATGAAAGAAAAAGGATTTTGAATTTTCTTAATAAAGTATATTCAAGGCGCTATATTAAAAGTAAAATGTTTGAAAAGGCACTCGGTAGAGTGTCTTTTCTTTTTGTATGTAATTATGCATATTATATTTATTTTCAAGTGAAGAGGATTAAAATATAGGTGGTAGGCAGACTATATAAAGCAGAATTTAATACAAACATTTCCCTCTACTTTTTTGTATCTAACAATCGTATAACAATAAAAAATTCTGTTTTATAGTGTCTGTTTATGAAAAGCGTAAAAGGTGTCTTCGGTGAAGGCACCTTTTTGTTGTTTAATGTAGATGCTTTTCACTGTTGATATAGTGGAAAGTATCTATACTAAACATTAGCAATCTTCCGTATAAATATTATCAATTTACTATATATTCCAGTGGTGGTAACCTACATATGAAAGGCTATCTTTTTCAAAATATTACCCCTAATAAATTTTTGAAGAAGTCAACTGTCTCCAAAATTGCCATTCATGCTTAGCAAAAAAGAATCCTGCTGGATTCTTTTTTGTGTTCGACATGATATGATAAATTATATTTTAATAATTTGTTATTATGTTAAATGGTTATTAAGAATAGTAAAAGGGGATTTTAGAATGAATTTAAAGAAAATACTTTTAGCAGGTGCGCTTGTCGCAACAACTGCATTTACATCAATTGGGACGGCACAAGCAAGTACTATCTTCAAAGATGTTCCAACAGGGCATTGGTCTTATAAAGCAATTTTAGATTTAACAAGTAAAAATATTGTTAGTGGGTACGGAAATGGAATTTTTGGATTCGGCGATGACGTGACTCGTGAGCAAGTTGCTAGACTTATGTATCTTCAACTAAAGCCGGGATTGAAAGAGAATTACAATAATCCGTATAATGATATTAATGAGCATTCAACAAGTTTTAAAAAGGAAATTTTAGCATTAACAGAAATGGGGATTTTTGCAGGAGATGAAAAAGGGAACTTTAGACCAAAAGCTTCTTTGACTCGTGAAGAAATGGCTCAAGTGTTAACAAATGCATATAAATTAGTGGCAAAATCAGAGCATACATTTGTAGATGTAGATAGAAAATCATGGTCGAATAAAGCGATTAGCGCTGTACAGTCTAATAAAATTGCTGCTGGAACAGGCGATAATATGTTTTCACCTAAGATGAATGTAACTCGTGAACAATATGTACAGTTCTTATATAATGCGACATTACCATATGAGGAAAGACCAGGAGCAAATCAAGAGCCAAAGCGCTTTGCTAATTGTAAAGAAGCAAACGATGCTGGATTTTATGATATTACAAGAGATAGTCCGTACTACGGAAAGCATTTAGATCGTGATGGCGATGGAATTGCTTGTGAGAGAGAGAAGAGCGGTAAATAAGAAAAAGCACTCAATCTGAGTGCTTTTTCTTATTGAAACATGCTATTTTTGTAGGCAATTTTCATAAAATAAAAGTAACGAAATGAAAGTAGGTGACAAAATGCCGGCAGTTGTGGAAGGTGTTATTATTGAAAACTGCAATGGGACGATTAATTTAGGTGATAAATATAACGTGCAGCCTATTGAAAAGACGAAAGCTTATAATGGATCGGGATCATCGAATACAGGACTAAAAGTTCAAACATTTAGTGGTGTTAGTACAGCGGATGTAGGGGATAATGATGTGAATGACCAAGGGATACAATTTACTTTATAGTGTAATATGCAAAATTTCATAAAATGATGAATTTGCCCTGTGCTACAATGTAGCTGTGAGCTGTTAGTGATTCTTCTATATCATAGTTGTTAGATTAGAAATATAACATCTTATCGAAAATCATACGTATAAAAAAGACACTTCAAACGAAGTGTCTTTTTTTATCTTAGTGATATCCTTTAGCAGAGTCTTTATGAATTTTATTTTTAAAGATACTGTAACTCCAAAGTTGATATCCAATAACGATTGGTACCATGACCATTGCCACGAAGAACATAATTTTTAAATTCAATTGACTACCAGCTGCGTTGTATAACGTTGTACTATACGCATCGTTAATACGAGATGGTAACATTCTTGGGAACATACCTGCAAAGCCAGTTGTCATAAACATTGCAATCGTTAAGCAAACGAATGTGAATGCAAGACCGATTTTATGTTTGTACACCATAATAAGTGCGAGTACACTCATTAACATGGCAAGTACCGGAAGAATGAATAGTACAGGATATTCCGTAAAGTTTTGGAATAGGTTTGTACGATTGGCAGTTGCTACGTAGAAAATAGCTAAAATGATAGCAGCTGCCATTGAAAATGGTCGTGCGATTTTATAAGCGCGATCAGATACTTCACCAGTCGTCTTAATCATAACCCAAAGGGCACCAGATACGACGAATATAGCAGTGAAGAAGAGACCACCTAAAATACCATAATGATTTAATAAGCTAAGTAAGTTTCCTTCATAACCGTTTTTTCCAATTTCTAGTCCGTAATATAGATTAGCGAATGTAACACCGAATAAGAAGGCGATTAGGAAACTACCGATTGTAAATGCCCATTTACAAGTTTTTTGCCAAATTGGTGAATCGTCTTTATGCATGAATTCAAGTCCAGCAGCGCGAGCAAATAGTGCAAGTAATACTAAAAATAACGGTGTATATAGATAACTAAACATATTGGCATATGTGACTGGGAAGGCAGCAAATGTTGCGCCACCAGCTGTAATTAACCATACTTCATTACCGCCCCAGAACGGGCCAATTGCTTCTTGTAATTGATTTCGTTCTTGTCGGTCTTTCGCAACGAATGGGAAAATCATCCCGTTACCGAGTGCGTATCCATCAAGAATGAAGTAAACTGTCCAAATTACGCCCCATAAACCGAACCAGATGACTGCAAGCATATCATGAGACATGAGCTGTACCTCCTTCAGTAGCAGGTTCTTCTAATGCAGCAGGTCCTTTTTTCGCGAACTTTAGCATTAAGTATACGTCTGCGATTAAAAGTAAAGTATAGAACAAGATTAAACTAATTAAAGAGAACCAAATTTGTGGAACGGATATAGGTGACACAGATTCTGCTGTACGCATGAGTTTATATACTGTCCATGGTTGGCGACCTACTTCAGCGACAACCCAGCCAGCATTAATCGCAATGTATGGAAGTAAGACGGACCACATTGTAATTTTTAAATAACGTTTTGAGTTTTCTAGTTTTCCTTTTCGGTTTAAATAGAAGCCGTACCAAGTTAATGCCATAAAGAACATACCAAGTGCAACCATTAAGCGGAAGCTATAATACACGAGGTTAACATTTGGACGTTCATCTTTCGGAATATCTTTTAAACCAACAATTTCGCCATCAAATGAGTTTGTATAGAAGAAGCTTCCTAGTTTCGGAATCGTAAGGAATTCAAAGTTCTTTTCGTTTTTTACATCAGGAATTTGCACAATTGAGAAGCCTTGTCCTTTACCAGTTTCCCAAACTGCTTCCATTGCAGCTCCTTTAGCTGGTTGATATTTAGCTGCGGATACACCGGATTGATGTCCCATAAATGGTGTAACAGTTGCAGCGAATAATCCTAACATTAAACCAAACTTAAATGATTTTTTGAAGAATTCAACTTCATTTTTACGTAGTAAGTGATAGGCACTAATTGCCATAACGAAGAAAGCACCAACGATATAACAACCAATTACAGTATGGAAGAACATATTCCAAGCATATGGATTTGTAACAAGTGCCCAGAAGTCGTTTAATTCAGCGCGGCCATTACGTACTACGTAGCCAACAGGATTTTGCATGAAACCGTTCGCTGTAATAATCCAAAGGGCAGAAATATTTGTTCCAAGTGCAACCATCCACATACAGAAGGCGCGGAACTTTGGTGAAATTTTGTCTTTACCGAATAACCATATCCCCATGAAGGTAGATTCTAAGAAGAAGGCAACAAGTGCTTCGATTGCGAGAGGTGATCCGAAAATATCTCCCATATATTTGGAGTACTCAGACCAGTTTGTTCCAAATTGGAATTCCATCGTAATCCCGGTTATAATCCCCATTACGAAGTTAATTGTAAATAATTTCCCCCAGAAATTTGCCATTTTGCGGTATGTTGGATTCAATGTGCGGGCGTATTGAGTTTCCATACATGCTACTAAAATAACAAGTCCGATTGTCAAAGGTACAAATAAAAAGTGATAAAAAATAGTAATTGCAAATTGAAAACGACTCAGTAACAGAACGTCGGACATAATAAATATTCACTCCTTTTTTACATTATCTACAATTAGTTTATAGTGAAAATAGGAGCATAGTGTGTGATACATGTTACAAAGCTGTGTGTATATTTTGAAAGAATTATGTCGGTTATCTGAAAATATATTGCTTTTATAATAATACAATATGCTTTTTGTGTTTTTCATATTTTGGTACACTATATAAGTAATGTAAATGAGAGAAAAGAGGGTCCTTTACTATGAAGTCATTAGAAGAGATTTTACAATACAATGAAAAATTCGTTGAAGAAAAAAAATACGAAGAGTATGAAACGGGAAAATTCCCAAATAAAAAAATGGTAATAATCTCTTGTATGGATACTCGCCTTGTTGAATTATTACCGAAAGCGATGAATATGCGTAACGGTGATGTGAAAATTATTAAAGTAGCAGGCGCTGTTATTTCACATCCGTTTGGAAGTATTATGCGTAGTATTTTAGTTGCTGTATATGAGCTGGGTGCTGATGAAGTTTGTGTAGTTGGTCACCACGATTGTGGTATGGCAAAAATTCAAGCAAGCAGTACAATTGAGAAGATGAAAGAGCGCGGTATAACAAATGAGAAATTAGATACACTTCGTTATTCTGGAATCGATTTAGAAAGATTCCTACAAGGATTCTCTAGTGTAGAAGAAAGTGTAGAACATAGCGTATCAATACTTCGCAACCATCCATTACTTCCAGAAGAAGTACCTGTTCACGGTCTTGTTATCGATCCTGACACAGGAAAATTAGATTTAGTTGTGAATGGTTACGACAATTAAGAATTCACTTTGTCATCCTTTTTATCTGGGACAGGATCAAATCCTCCCGGGTGGAAAGGGTGACATTTTAATATACGCTTACAAGTAAGCCAAAATCCTTTGAGGGCACCGTGTTTTTGAAACGCCTCTAATCCGTAATGAGAACAAGTTGGATAAAAGCGGCACGTTGGTGGTGTCATCGGAGAAATGAACTTTTGATAAAAGCGTATAATCCAAATAAAAATCTGTTTCATAACGGTCTCCTTTTCAGCATAGTCTTAAAGTATTATAGCACGACTGTACATAATACTTTACTAATGTGCATTTCCGTTATATCATATTGGATATAACGGAATTAAATTAAAAGCGGGAGAGATGTTGTATGCCATCAGTAGAAAGCTTTGAATTAGATCATACGATTGTAAAGGCGCCTTATGTAAGACATTGCGGAGTTCACAATGTAGGTAGTGACGGTATTGTAAATAAATTCGATATTCGTTTTTGCCAACCGAATAAACAAGCAATGAAGCCAGATGTTATTCATACGTTAGAACATTTATTAGCATTTAATTTACGTAAATATATTGATCGTTATCCGCATTTCGATATTATCGATATTTCACCGATGGGCTGCCAAACAGGATACTATCTTGTAGTAAGCGGAACACCGACAGTTCGAGAAATCATTGATTTATTAGAACTAACATTAAAAGATGCGGTTCAAATTACAGAAATTCCAGCTGCAAATGAAACACAATGTGGCCAAGCGAAGCTTCATGACTTAGAAGGAGCAAAACGCTTAATGAACTTCTGGTTAAGCCAAGATAAAGATGAACTTGAGAAAGTGTTTGGATAAGTAGAAAAAACTGCCTGTAAAAGGGCAGTTTTTTTTGTAGCATGATGATAAATGGAATTATATCGACGATTTTTCAAATATATCGAATACAACTTGAAATATATCAACGATTTTTTAAATATATCGACGTTTCGACAAGGGCTATCGACTTGCCGAAAAAAGTTGGCAAAAAATGATCCTCTATTTTACTACGTGCTTGTAAATGCTAAATTGCTCAAGATTTCATTCTATACGTAGCGAAGGTAGTTTGATATGAGAACGAAGAGCGTAAG
The DNA here is from genome assembly GCF_009739945.1 of Bacillus luti. NCBI lineage: Bacteria > Bacillati > Bacillota > Bacilli > Caryophanales > Bacillaceae > Bacillus > Bacillus luti. Next base: position 582,147 of record NZ_CP040336.1, read on the forward strand.
AATAGAGATGAAAAAAAACGGAATGCTCATTGATTTTCTTCCGGATTTCAGTTCGTTAATTCCTAGAAGAATAAAGGAACAGCTGAGAGCAAATTGTATGTATGGGGTAAATATGAAGTTATCAGTAATAAGAGAATAAGTGCAAAGCGATATGGTGAGAAGAGTAAGAAGTCCTAAAACAATCCGTAATCCAGTTTGCATGGAAATCCCCCTTTTAAATAGACTATTTATCGGAATAGTTCTGAGAAGCTAAGAAATAAAGCACCAGCACCAGCTATGAAAGCAAATATACCACTAGATTTTCTGTCTTGTTTTATTTCTCCTAGTCCTATAGTGAAAGCCATTAATCCTAAGAAAATAAACATATAAGGCATCATTTCTCTATTACCAGTAAAATATCCATAGATTACTATACATAATGCAATGAGTGCAAAAGTAATCTGTAATCCTTTTAGCATATATATCCCCCCTGTTATTTTATATAGCTAATGATGAGGAAAATCTAAATAAATCCGATTCTTGAATCCTTTTTCTTTATTTGTTCAAGGGCAATGAGGAATAGTAAAGCACCTAATAGAAATTGTGAAAGTGGTAGAAAGTTATTTTGACCTGTATAGAGCCCGATTGCCGACATAAAGATCACACTAATCGCGATTATGATACGAAGTACGCGAAGCATATTATGAATTCTCTTTATTCTTTTTTGTATAAGGATTATCTTCTGGTTTATCAATGGAATGTTTGTAAGCATACCCTTTATTAATCGTCATGACGGAGAGTACTAGTATGACTAGGACGATTATAATACCGATAATTAATATTTTGAACATGGAATCCCTCCTTTTCTTTATTTTACATAATTTTGTAATTGATGAAAACAATAGAAATAAAAAGGATGAAAGAAGGGTGTTACATGGAGCAGAAAAAAACATATTATATATCAATAGCAAATGGTCAAATTTCACAAGTGAAGACGGCGGATACGTATAATTTTGAGATTTCCGCGAGTGATGAGGAGATTACGGAGTTGAGAGAGTACTTCGATCAAGCATATGTAGAGGATTTAGGTTCATTTGTACGCTCCCACGTTCCATTTGTTGAGTATCATCACGATTCAAATAATGACCGATATGATGAACAACTACAAAAAGCATATAAAATGATTTACGATTTAGGAAATCATGAGACGAAAGAATTAGTCGCGCAAATGGGAATAATCAATGGATTATAATTGGATAATATTATGCAGAAAAGCGAGAATATGCTACAATTTGTGGTAGGAAAAACTTGTAACCATCAATAGGGGAGTAATGGCATGTACAAATTTAAAGATTATTACCACAACACTGTACAATTATCGTTTGAACGTTATCCATTTTCTCCTGAGCCAAAGCATGTTTGGGTTGTATGCCGGTACGGGGATCAATGGTTATTAACGCATCATTTACGTCGCGGTCTTGAATTTCCAGGTGGTAAGGTGGAACTCGGGGAAACACCGGAAGAAGCGGCGGTTCGAGAAGTTCATGAAGAAACCGGCGGCATAGTTTCTGATTTAACTTACTTAGGACAATATAAAGTATCTGGAAAAGACAAAATAATCATTAAAAACATTTATTTTGCAACAATTAGTGCGGTAGAAGCACATACGCATTACGAAGAAACGAAGGGATCTGTTTTATTAACAGACATTCCTGACAACATTAAAACGGATAGAAAATTTAGCTTTATAATGCGCGACGATGTATTAGCGCGTACGATGAAACATATAGAAGAAATCGGCTGTTTTACGAAGTAAAGTAGCCGGTTTCTTTTTTGTGTTTAAGAATAAATGTAAATATATCTTTACATTATTTTGGATATATTATACAATTTTGTAAAGATATATTTACATTTTAGGAGGGGAAGATGGATAAAAGTAAAGAAACGACTGTTACTGTTTCGATGGTTAAATTAAATTTCTATTCATGTTGTATAGCATTCGTTCTGGCGATTGGAGTTAGTTCTTTACATGCGCTTCTTTCAGGCGGTGTTCAATTTGAAATTACGTTACCAACTATGTTTCTTTTTATTATCGCAATGATTGTTCTCGTTTGTATTCATGAAGCGATACATTTAATAGGATTTCGCTATATCGGCGGTGTTCCGTGGAGTGAACTAAAATGGGGCGTCAATTGGAAATTAGGTGTTGCATATGCTCATTCTAAACAGGCGATTACAGTAAAGCAAATGAAGAAAGTGTTAATGCTGCCGTTTTTACCAACTGGAATTTTGCCAATTGTAATTGGATTAGCTATGAATATGCAATCCATCTCATTTTTAGGGATTTTACTAACAGCAGGTTGCATCGGTGACATTGCCTTATATCAAAAAGTGTCAAAGTTTCCAGATGATGCGCAAGTTAAAGATCATCCGAGTAAACCGCAGTTTACAGTATATGAATCATAAAGGAAGAGGAGGCGTTCGGGAAACGAAGCCTCCTTTTACTATTGAATTGTTTTGATCTCTGCCTTTAAAAACGAGAGAGCCTCCAATAAATCATCCACCATACGTGAATGCTCAAAGTCACTCCAAAACGAATCTTTCTTCCAAACGCCATGAATTCCTACTTGTTCAGAACCAAGTACATCATTTTCTGGATGATCCCCAATGTAAAGACATTCTTCTGCCTTAACACCTAACTTTTGTAAAGCTCGTTTGAAAATATCAGGATGAGGTTTTTTCATTCCTTCCGCTTCTGAAATGAGAATGGTGTTTGTATACGTATGTAAGTTCAGAGCACGGAGATTGCTCATTTGAAAGTTAGTAAAGCCGTTTGTAATAATGCCGATTTTAATATTTTGTTGTGTTAATTGTTGAAGTAATTCATGCATGTTTGGGAAAGGGATACAATGATGTTGAAAATTTGTAATGTAGTCGTGCAGCAGTTGCTCTGATGTTAAAGTGGTAATGTTATATTCGCCAATGAGAGTAGCATATACTTTATCCTTCCAGGTGTAGCCATTGTTGTCGAGTTCGAGAAAACGAGAACAATATTCGGATTGTTCAATGTTCATAAAATGAAGAGAAAAGCGATTGTATTGGTCATGAATAAATCGCTCTAAAGATTGTCGTCGATCTAATAGTGTCCCATCTAAATCAAATAGCACAGCGTGAATCATATGTAACCTCCTTAAAGCTTTTATAAATAATTATCGCATATTCGTTAGAAAATGATTATCATATTTTTGTAGGCTGTAACGACGGAGGTTTAAATGAAAAAATTGTATGGAAAGTTAACATGTTTTATAATTTCAATTGGTTTAGTCGCCGGATGTGATATGGCGGAGCAAACTTTGAAAAGAGAGAAGAAAGATGTGTGCGAAACGACAGAAGAATGTACAGAAATAGGCGATAAAACGCTCCAAAAAGTATATGGAAAGATAGATGGACTTTCAGAACTTGAAGTACCAGAAGAGGATGTAACGGAGCAACATACTGCAAGTAATGAGATGAAAAAAGCAGAGCAGAAAAAAGACGATGATGAAAATTATTTCTTTTTAGCTTCCTATTATATTGATGGTGATGAAATTGTAGATCCTTATTTTGAAAAAATAGAACGGAAACGTTTAAATAAAGTATTCGCTGAAGATAAAGAAGCGAAAGAAGAGGTGCTACAACAACGTCAAGATAGAGGGTACCATGAATCATTATGGGACATGTACAGCACTCTTATTCCAGCTAAATATCGCAGCGACATAAAAGAATTCGATATGATGACAGACGGTTACGATGGAATTGTGGCCCATGTTATGCCAAGTATGGAATATCCGAAAGAATGGGTTCTTAGTTTAGATACGCTTGATTCTGCAGTAAATATCGATGAAGTGATGAAAACATTAATTCATGAGACTGCTCACGTGTTAACGCTAGGTCATAAACAAATACCAGTAAATGAACAGTACTTAAAGGCTTTTGAAGAAGATAAAGATATTGCATCATATCAAAATAAATGTAAATCGCTTTTCTTACAAGAAGGGTGTGCGAAGGAGAGTTCTTATATTAATCAATTCCATAATTCTTTCTGGAAACAAATTGAGCAAGAGTGGACAGAGAAGAAAGTGGAAGAAAGTGAAGAAGCTCAAATGCAATTTTTCAAGGAGAGACAAGATGAGTTTGTATCTGAATACGGAACAACCAATGTAGCGGAAGATATCGCAGATACATTTACAGCGTTTATTTTACAAGATTCAAAAGAAGTGAAAGAAGGGACAGCGCTAAAGTATAAGAAGATTGCTTTCTTCTATCAATTCCCTGAACTTGTAAAAATGAGAGCAGAAGTATTATCGGGATTATACGATGTTTCAAAAACGATAGAACAATAAATTAGATACTAATGTGAGTTATATGCTCGATATGTAGGAGTGGTGAAACGAAAACGCAAAGACGTTCAAATCTTTGCGTTTTTTCTTCTTTTCGATAAAATTGAAAATTCTGTCTTTTTATTAAAAAGAAGAAGGAACTGGCGTTATAAAATAGAATTAGTATAAAAACGTCACAATTTAGACACAATTATAATGCGCGTGTTGTAGGGGATATAAGTTTACTCTCGAGGAGGTAATGAAACGTATGAAAACGATTCTTGCTGTTGCTGGTCTCATTTGGGTAATGTCTCATAGTTTTCCGATCTTTGAAGGGGAGCAAATTCGTAGTGCATTAAATAAAAAGTTCAATGATTATCATGTGATAGATCGAAAAGATAATGTCGTTACAGTACGTGTGAAAGATTGTTTCCATACAGTTACGGTTGCGGATGGAAACGTTACAAATGAAACAAAGTTGTGTGATAAAAAGTAAAAGAAAGAAGCTGACTATAATGTGTAGGGTCAGCTTCTTTTTTGTTTTCCAATTAGAAGTTTCTCGAATGCCTCCACAAACACATACATAAGAGTTGCAAGGACACATGTGAGGAGTACGCTAAGTAAGACGAGCGTGAAGTTAAAGACTTGGAATCCATAGCTAATTAAATAGCCAAGTCCTTGTTTAGACACGAGAAGCTCACCGAAAATAACACCGACCCATGACAATCCAACATTTACTTTTAGCGTTGAAATAATGGCTGGGAACGATGAGGGGAGTATAACTTGCTTATAACATTGCCATTTATTTGCGCCAAATGTGTCCATCACTTTTATATAGTTAGAATCGACTTCTTGAAATGCACTGTAAATAACGAGGATGGTAATAATGATGGAAATGATTACGCCCATTGCAATAGACGATGAAATATTTGGACCGAAGATTACAATGATAATCGGACCAAGTGCGACTTTTGGCATGGCGTTTAGGACGACCAGATATGGATCAAGTACGCGAGCTAAAAGTGGCATCCACCAAAGGAAAGTAGCGATGATTGCTCCAAGTACTGTCCCAAGAATGAAACCTATTCCCGTTTCAAGCAATGTCGTCCATATGTGAACCCAAAGAGAACCGTCAATCCATTTACTAAGGAAGAGATCCAAAATGCTTGAAGGAGAGCTAAAGAGTAAAGGATCAATCCACTCTTTTTTACTAGCTATTTCCCATAGTGCAAAGAAAAGAATAAGTAGTAAAAGTTGTAACGACCTGGCTAACCATGCGCGCCTGCGTTCTTTCTTTCGAAACTGTTCATGTAGTTGCTTTATATTATCCAAGGCGCTCCAGCTCCTTCCATATATTTTGGAAGAGGGATGGGAAGTCATGGTGGTGGCGTGATTCTAACGGTGATAAGGAGCGGATACTTTCCGGGACGATGAATGTTTTTGCAATTTTTCCAGGGTTTGCTTGTAGTAAATAAATACGGTCACTCATCGCAATTGCTTCTTCGATATCATGTGTTACAAGGAGTGACGTTTTTTTATATTTACGTAGCAAGTTGAAGACGAGCTCTTCTAGTTTCAGCTTCGTTTGATAATCGAGCGCTGAGAATGGTTCATCTAGCAATAAAATTTTCGGATCGGTCGCTAACGTTCGAACGAGAGCGGCACGTTGACGCATACCACCGGATAATTCGCGGGGATATAGTTCTTCTACATCATGTAGACCGACTTGTTTTAAAAGCTGTAAAGTATGTTTTTTCGTCTGTTCATCGTAAATTTTTCGGGTGTGAAGCCCGAGCATAATATTTTCTTCAATTGTTTTCCAAGGAAACAAGTAGTCTTGCTGAAGCATATATCCCATAGATGAAGTTTTCGTTGTAATCGGTTCACCATCTAAAAAGACGATACCTTCAATTGGATCAAGTAGCCCAGCGATAATGGAGAGGAGGGTCGTTTTGCCGCAACCACTTGGACCGAGTATAGAAATAAATTCGCCTTCTTCCACTTGTAAGCTCATATCTTCGAGAATCAGTTTCGCATTCTCTTTTGCGAAAAAGCAGTGAGAAACGTTACGTATTTGTAAAAAACTCATACACTTCGCCTCTATTTCTTAATAACGCTTTCGGCAATTTTTGTATTGACGAGCGCTTCATGTGGGACTTCTTTTTGCAATTCGCCAGCATTTTTCATAATCGTTTGGAGTTGTTTCCATTCTTCAGCATCTAATAGCGGGTTTGTCGCATAGGAATGTTGCTTTTTATACCGTTCAATTACTTTTACTGTAATGTCTTTTGAAGTGTCTTTAAATAAAGGAGAAACGGCATCAGCAATCTCTTCTGGACTATGAGTATCAACCCATTGTTGTGCTTTATAGAGAGCACGTGTGAACTTTTCAGCAGCAACTTTATCCTTTTTTAAGAAACTTTCCTTTGCCATGAACGATGTATAAGGAACAGTACCGGATTCACTTCCGAACGAAGCGACGATATAACCTTTTCCTTCTTTTTCGAGTATACTTGCAGTCGGTTCAAAGAGCTGCACGAACTCTCCAGTGCCAGATGAGAAGGCATTTGCAATGTTAGCAAACTCGATATTTTGAATTAAGTTTGTATCTTTGTGGGGGTCAATGCCATTTTTCTTTAAAACATATTCTCCAACCATTTGCGGCATGCCGCCTTTACGTTGTCCTAAAAACGTAACACCTTTCACGTCATTCCAATTAAAAGAATCTAATTTTTTACGCGATACTAAAAATGTTCCATCTGTTTGTGTGAGTTGTGCAAAGTTGATGACAGGATCTTTTGCTCCTTGTTGATGAACGTAAATGGACGTTTCGGAACCGACGAGAGCAATATCAATTCCGCCAGATAAAAGAGCGGTCATCGTTTTATCTCCGCCAGCTGTTGTTTGTAAATCAATATTTAATCCTTCATCTTTAAAAAATCCCTTTTCAATTCCAACGTATAACGGGGCATAGAAGAGAGAATGGGTAACTTCACCGATGCGGATGTTTTGAGTTTGATCTTTCGTACCTTCTTTTTTGCTACTACAAGCAGCGAATGTGAAAACAGCCAGTAACAGGATGCAAAAAACAGCTATTAATTTTTTCATTAAATGACACCTCCTAAAAGTCAATCTACAAGCAGGATATGTAGGTAAGTGCCCATATGTGAGTATAGATAGCAGGAATTTTTTGGAGGATAAAGAAGTACAAATATAAGGGGTGATAAAATGGAGTACGAATACGATGATAGCGTACATTTACATCTTGACTATTTCGGAGCAGAATGTGATATGGAATCGATTGCTTACAAGAGAAAGCATGAAGACGTATGGGATGTGTATTTTAATTTTGGGGTATATGGTATTCAGAAAAATGAGGTAGAGATAGGTAGGTTTATGGACGAATATGCTGGTTATTACGTTTTTTCTGTACATGCTCGTGATTTAAGCTGGGAATTTGGAAGTGCTCAGTTTGAGGAGTGGGTTTTGAAGAATCATATCGTTGAAAAAGCGCTACAAAAATAGGGAGAAACTTAGTGATCGATTTTCTCATACTATTGTTCATTTTAGTAGTTGGATTCTTCATTATGCAATTTCTTAGTTACCAATTTGCAAAGAAAAATATTCATAAATACAAGGAAGTAAAATGGGTTCGTATGTGGTTAGATATGACGATGAAAAAGGGGCCAAGACTAGATTTTTTTGATTTTGTATTTCTAATAATCGTATGTATTATATGGAAAGTATGGATATATTCTTTTATATAATGAATAGACGAATGTCTGTTAGAATGAAAAAGAACCTGTCAGTGTTGATGGGTTCTTTTTTTATAGTAATATTTTTATCCCGCTTTAATGGGCAGTAAGACCCCCACCTCAAAATTCAGCGAAAGCAAAGAAGTTAGGTGGGGGCCGGGCTGCCCATAAAAGTCCGATTGGTGAAGGCTAATAATCAGTGGGGGATGAAGAAAACCCCCACTGATTAAAGTTTCACTTTATGGAGTATAGTTTATTTATGTTGGTAGAATATAGAGAAGAAAAAGTGTTATTTTTAAGGGGAAATTAAGGATACATGTGTATAATACAAACACAACGGGAGACTAACTGCATATAAATATGGTATTTTGTATAGGACAATATGTTTGCTGATGCGAGGCGAAGGGGTAAAGGAAAGAGGGAATAAATTGCGTTTTAATGTTTTAACACAGCGACGAAGAAGAGATGAATTTCATTTTAGCTTTTCGGCTCAGCAGCCGAAAAAGAACCTATTAATTTCAATCATTCTTAGTGGAATGTGGGCAATTTGTTTAGAGACATTGTTTTTTGTAATACTAAGTTCTTTCGAATTCGAGAAAACTAAAGAATTTTTTGACGGGAAAATGCAACTCAGTATACTCATTATTATTTTGTGGGGCGTACTCTTATACGTCATTCATTTAAATAAAGGCATTAGTCATAAGCTTAGGCCAGCCATTCGAGTGTACATCGTATTATTTTTGATCGCACATACAATGAACTGGATGTATATCATGATACAGGAAGATATGAACCTTCTTTTAGTAAATACGTGGGTTTATTTACAACATGGACAGTATATGTTAAGTCTATTGTTTATTTATATGGTATATATTTTTGTGTATAGTTTGCTTGGAAGAATTTTCTTAAGTACAACGATAACTAGTGTAGTCTTACTTGTTTTTGTGCTGGTGAACTATTTTAAAATCATGTTTAGAGGAGATCCATTCTATCCGTCTGATTTCACACAGATCGCTCATATGGATTCTGTTATACCGATGGTTATGGAAGCCTTTAGTTTTTGGAAGATGTTTCTCGTAATAGTTGGTATTGGGTTGCTTATATGTGTAGTTATGTATATACGAAAGCATATTCCAGTTATAAAATCTCATATTATTATAAGGATTATTTTAGTATGTGGATCTGCGTTTATGGTGTATGCATATAGTAATTTTTCTAATACCTTTATGAATAATTTATTCCAAAAAGGTGGAGTAGACATTCGTGCGTGGAATCAAACTACAAATTATCAGGTAAATGGTTTTGTTATAGGATTTTTAAGTAACTTAGATACGACGGTCATCGAAGAACCAGAGGGATATTCAAAGGAAAATATGCAGCGTATTGCTAAGGATATAGAGAAAACATATGGTGGCAATATAGGTGGACAAAAAAAGGTAGAGAAGCCGAATATTATATTTATTATGAGTGAAGCTTTTTGGGATCCGACAAAATTAACGAATCTTTCGTTTAGCGAAGATCCAGTGCCGAATTTACATCATTATATAGAGAATTTTCCTGGGGGACAAACGATAGCCCCTACATTTGGCGGAAATACAGCGAATACAGAATTTGAAGCATTAACAGGTTACTCGATGAGTCTCTTAATGCCTGGTTCTATACCGTATCAACAAGCCATTCCAAGTCAGAAAGAAATTCCATCTATTGCAAGCGAATTGAAAAAACAAGGGTACTATGCAAGTGCAATTCATGCTTTTAATAGATCGTTTTATAAAAGGGACGATGTATATAAAACGTTGGGATTCGATCATTTTAATGCAGAAGACACGATGAAAAACACTGAAGTAGTGGGAGACAATATCGGTGATTTATCTATGAGTAAAGAAATAATAGATGAATTGAATAAGAGAAAACAACCGACGTTTATCCACGCGGTGACGATGCAAAATCATTTTCCATATAAGGAGAATATGTTTGGTGAAAACAAAATAGAGATTAGTGGATTAACAGAAGAGGAATCGAAGGCGGAATTAGAAGCATATACGGAAGGCGTAAGACTCTCGGATGAAGCGCTGCAGTATTTAATAGAGCAGCTTGACGATTTAGAAAGACCCACTTTAGTAGTTTTCTTCGGAGATCATTTGCCTTTATTAGGGACTAATAAGTCTATTTATAAAGAAGCAGGATATATAGAGAATGAAGAAACTGTAAGTGAAAGATTAGCTATGGCAGAAACACCATTGTTAATGTATGCAAATTTTGATTTGCCAAATGATAATTTAGGTTTAGTAAGTCCAATTTATTTCTCTAATCTTGTTTTTGATTATGCAGGATTAAATAAATCACCGTACTACCAATTTTTATCAGAAATGCATAAAGAAATACCAGTGCTTAGAGATGAATTAAAGGTTAATAAAGATGGGGAAGAGATAGATTTAACAAAGAAACAAAAAGAAATGTTGGAGCAGTATAAAATGATCCAATATGATTTACTCGCTGGAAAGCAGTATAGTAAAGAAACACTCTTTAAATAAAGGAAACAAAAAGAACTTGTATCATGGGTACAAGTTCTTTTTAATATTTAACGGGGTAACCAGACAAGCTGGGTTTAGGGAGTATTACCTGTGCTTTTAGTATATATGAAAATGTAATCGTTTTATTAATTGATTTGTGAGAAATATGTGAATTATTATCCCTTTCAAAATTACGGACTAAAGAGTTATAATAAATCCCTCTAAATTTGTAAAATCGTAATTGGAGGGAGAAAATGAGATTAACTGGATTTCAATTAAAAATGTTAGCAATGATATTAATGGTCTGTGATCATGTGTATCAATACATACCGAATAGCCCAATTTGGTTAACATACGTAGGACGTATTGTTGCACCAATTTTTCTATATTTTGTTGTAGAAGGATTCTTTTATACGCGAAGCCGGAAAAAATACATAGCAAGAATGTTTATGTGGGCAGTTATTATGAAGACGGGAAGTATTCTTATTATGCTACTTGTTCCTCCAAAAGGAGAGGGCATACAAAATAACATTTTTCTATACTTTGTTTTTGCATTTATATTATTAATTACGTTAGAACAATTTATGAAGAAAAAAACGATAATGCATTTCATATATGTTGTGTTAGGAACTGCTATTGCTTTATTGCCAGAGATGAGCATTTTTGGTGCTATGTCTGTATATGCTTTTTATTTCTTTAGACATGATAAGTTGAAACTGTCGATAGCGTATGTTGTAAGTAGCATTGTTGCTACGATAGCTATGGGGTGGATTGCAGAAGGTGGAGCGATCTTTACAATACATGCTCTACTTGAAAATTATCAATGGATGATGATTTTCGCCCTGCCCTTCTTGCTACTTTATAACGGAGAAAGAGGCTATAATAAGACGTGGGCAAAGTATATGTTTTACGTATTTTACCCAGTACACATTTGGATGTTATATATCATTGGGCAATTTGTTTAATATGTTGAAGAGGAGTTCGTCCTTTAGGACGAACTCCTCTTTTTAATTGGTTGCTAAGCCGATATAATGCAGTTTGTGTACGAGTTCAATTTATCCCGCTTTAATGGGCAGTAAGACCCCCACCTCAAAATTCAGCGAAAGCAAAGAAGTTAGGTGGGGGATCAACTGCCCATAAAAGTCCGATTGGTGAAGGCTAATAATCAGTGGGAGATGAAGAAAACCTCCACTGATTAAAGTTTCACTTTATAATCTTAACCATAAAGAAAATAATTTCTAGTTAAAAGTTTGATTTTAGGAAAGTACTTTTATATATATAGTTTTAATTATCAGAAAAATCAATTAAAATAAGAGAGAACTGAAAAAAATGTAAAAAGAGGTGGAATATTGAAAAGTTTTTGGGGTGGGAAAATAGTAGAGTTTTTTATTAGTATCGCAGTTATTCTGACTGTAAGTTATTTGCCGTTTTCTTTGTTTTTAGGGAATAGCCTTAGTTTTACTACATATTTAGAGAGGTTAGCTTCGCCAAAGGATATTGCACATATTGATACAAACACTATGCAGTCAATTCCTTTTTTTGAACGAATTATGGAACCGTATACGTATTCTATGACCATTCTTTTAATTGCTACTTGTTTAACAATTATACTTTCAATTGGTCTTTCATCCGTATACTTATTAGTTTCTTCTAAAATTAAAAAGGGGATTGAGAGTTGTTTAATTTTAATAGAATCAGTTCCAGATTTATTATTAATTTTTAGTTTACAATTATTTGCTGTATGGCTGTATAAACAGACAGGGTATCGCTTCGTTACTATTTATGCGTTTAATGATGAACGTGCCTATTTCTTACCTATTCTTTGTATGACTATCGTTCCAACTCTGCATTTTTTCCGTATTATCGTTTTATTTTTAATGGAAGAGAAGAATAAGCCTTATGTGGAATTTGCTCGTGCAAAAGGGTTTAGTAATAAATATATACTGTATGTGCATTTATTACGTAATATAATGTATCATCTGTTAAATCACTTACAGCCACTGTTCTTGTTCATGATTTCAAGCCTCTTAATGGTAGAAGGTGCCTTTAATATTACAGGGTATATGTCTTTCTTAGTAAGGGCAGGTACTTTAAATCCTTTAACGATGGCATGGTGGATTCTTTTATTATTTGTTCCATTCTATATTCTATTTGCTATTATACATTACCGAGTAAATCGTATTACAGGAGGGGCTTCTCATGATATATAGAAACTTTCGCTCCAAACGTTTTTTGTTTGGTGTCCTGTATTTTGTAGGGATTGTTGTAATTAGTTATCTTATTACGTGGTTTGGTAAGGATTTATATACGAGTAAGACGATATGGATAAGAGATGAGAGTGGGAATGTTATTGGGGCAGCTCCGTTCAATCCACTTACAGTACCACCGCTCGGTACAGATCGTAACGGTTTGAATTTATTTTTTCAATTATTAGTAGGGGCAAAGTTTACCATTTTATTCGTATTTGGCATATGTGTTGTACAAGTGTTTCTCGGTACGGTATTAGGTGTAATATTAGCTCATACACCATCCATCGTACAAAATTTATTTCAAAAAATATGTAAAGTGTATTTCTTCATTCCGACAGTGCTATGGGCGATTTTGTGGATATTTCCAATCATGTTGCACAGTGAATTAACTGGATTTAATATGGAGATTATTATAAAGCAATTTACTGTTCTTTGTTTTGCGCTACTGCCAGCTGTTATTCTTTATGTGAATCAAGAAATCAATTTATTTATGAAAAATGAGTTTGTTACTACTTCGAAAATATTAGGTGCTTCAAGGTTTCGGATTATTAGAAAGCATATATGGTTGTATTTAAAAGAAATCCTTGTCGTTCTTTTTTTACAGCAGTTTGTTCAATTATTTACGTTATTAATTCATTTAGCGTTTTTTGGGATTTTAATAGGGGGACGAGGTATAGATTATGATACGAGGAAACCATACTCACTTACGAATGAATGGGCGGGGTTAATTGGTCTATACAAAAATGAATTTTTAGCGGCACCATGGATTGTCATTGCACCACTATTATTCTTTACGGTTTCGATATTCGTTTTACATTTAATGATTAAAGGAATAAAGAAAGAGCGAGGTAGAGGCTTATATTCTATGGATAAAAAGAAAAAGAATGAGCCATATGAACAAGGAAAGGAAAAGAAAGAAATAGATAAAGCTTTGTTCATTCAGGTATCGTCTAAATCGATAGAAAAAGGTAGTTAAGAAAAAAGAATTTGCTGTAAGGGCAAATTCTTTTTTTATTGCAGCGGGACTATGAATTTAAAAATTTTATAAGTTCCGTATTTAATTCATCTGCTTGATCGATTGGGGAACCGTGGCCACTATTTGTCAGAGCATGTAGTTGCGCATTTTTAATCCGCTTTTGCGTAAGCTCAGCGCTTTTATACGGGATAAGTTGGTCGTGAACGCCGTGGAATATTTTTGTCGGAACGTTAATCTTGCTTAAATCTTTCGTTACGTCTTCGTTTGCAGCTGCTTGCAAAATTTTGATGAGAGCATAGGAAGCGGACTGCATACCGAGATAAGAAAACCATTCTAACGTAGCAGCCCCTAAGTTTCTATTAAAAAATGATAAAGATACGTCACTTAAAAACTTTGGTAAATTTACATACATTTGATTAATGAGCGCATCTGCTTGTTCTTTTGGTACACCGTAAGGGGATTCTTGATTTTTAACGAATGAAGGAGAGACCGCATCAATTAATGCGAGCTTAGAAATGCGGTGACCGTTATAGCGGGACATATAGCGAATAGAAAGAGCACCACCGACTGAAAAACCGACTAACGTAGCATTTTCTACTTGGAGTGCTTCTAGGACAATCGCGATATCATCGGCTAATCGATCATATGTGTAACCAGTCCACGGTTTATCAGGTTGCCCATTTCCGCGTATATCCATGGCGATGCAGCGAAAGCCATGCTGTGGTAAAACATTGAGTTGATATTGATACATTTGATGATTTAAAGGCCAGCCATGGACGAAAAAAACCGTTTTACTACCAGGACCGGGATTAACGTCTTGCACAAAAATATGCACATCTTTCTCGACCGTAACAAACATGCAGTATCCCCCTTATGTGTATTAGTAGGCCCTATTCCAAAAACGTTGTTTTGTCATCGCTTGAATAAATTCATTTGCTAGGAGCGTAGGGTTTTGTTCTATTAAGACACCAGGCTTTCCTTCGATATTTAAAGATTGAATAATAGTAGAACCATTTTGGAAGGAACCAATTGGCTTAAAGTGATTATATGATTCTACGACAAATGAATTTGCTTTATTAAGAAAATGTTCATCCATATTTCCACCAATAAGAAGGAGACCATCGTAAAGAAGCGGAGATCCAGTTAGGAAAGTATCATTTACTTCCCACTGTACATTTTGTGTTCCTTGCACTGTGCCTAGTTTTTCAGAAATAATGACTGGTTGAAGACCAACTTGCTTCAACTGATTTATTATATATTGTGCATTTTGCCCATCATATCCGTTTGCAACGATGACACCTACCCGTAATGTATTTGGACTAAATGTCGTATTTGCCATGCTCAGTGCTGGAGAGATCGTTGTAACGTTGGACTCTTGAACATTAGGGACTTTTGCTCCGACTGCTTCGGCTACTAATGTGGCTAATTCTGTACTAATATGCCCGACCATATCTACGACTTGTTGGCGGACGGATTTACTTTTAACCTTTCCTAATTCAAAGGAGAAGGCTTGCATAATATGAACTTTTTCGACGTTACTCATACTATTCCAAAATAAACGAGCTTGAGAGAAATGGTCTTTGAAACTAGCGGCTGTTTGTCTCGTTTTATGTCCAGATACAGTAGAAGGATATGTAACGAAGCCGCCTTTTGTCCCAGGCACAGTGTAAGGAGAATTATTTGCTAAGGAGTTATTATGGTAAGCAACTTTTCCTTTATCGATTATATATTTAGAAGCGCCATCTCTCTGGTTATTATGAAAAGGACATACTGGACGATTAATCGGTAACTCTTGATAATTTGTACCGACGCGTGCTAATTGTGTATCAGTGTAAGAAAAGAGCCTGCCTTGTAAGAGAGGATCATTGGTAAAATCAATACCGCGGACGATGCTTCCGGGATGCAGTGCGACTTGTTCTGTTTCAGCAAATACATTATCGACGTTCTTGTTTAACGTCATTTTTCCGATGATTTTAACCGGGAAATCTTCTTCAGGCCAAATTTTCGTTGCATCTAATATGTCGAAATCATATTTAAATTCATCCTCTTCTTCTAAAATTTGAATGCCAAGTTCATATTCCGGATAGTTTCCAGCATTAATATTTTCCCACAAATCACGGCGATGGTAATCTGGATCAGCACCGCCTAACTTTTGAGCTTCATCCCAAATTAATGAATGGACACCAAGCTTTGGTTTCCAGTGAAATTTTACAAAACGGGACTTTCCATTTTTATTAACTAAACGGAATGTATGAACGCCGAAGCCTTGCATCATTCGAAAACTTCGCGGAATCGTACGATCGGACATAATCCACATCATCATTGCAGCGGACTCCTGATTATTGGCGATGAAATCCCAAAACGTATCGTGCGCTGTTTGTCCTTGTGGAATTTCATTATGAGGCTCTGGTTTAAGAGCATGAATGAGATCGGGAAATTTAATACCATCTTGAATGAAAAATATCGGGATGTTGTTACCGACTAAATCAAAATTACCTTCTTCTGTATAAAATTTAACAGCGAACCCTCTTACATCTCGATTCGTTTCATTTGCACCTTTTGATCCGGCTACTTCAGAGAAACGAACGAAAAGCGGCGTTTTTTTTGAAGGGTCTTGTAGAAAGTTTGCCATTGTTAGTTCTTCTAAAGATTCATATAGCTCGAAAACACCATGTGCGCCGTATCCTCGTGCATGAACGACTCGTTCAGGAATTCGTTCACGATCAAAATGAGAAAGCTTTTCTCGCATAAGGAAATCTTCTAGAAGGGTAGGACCACGATCGCCGACGGTTAAAGAGTTTTCATCATTTGAAATTTTAACACCTGTATTTGTTGTCATTTCCTTTCCTTCATTATTACGTGTAAAGGATTCGAGCTGTTCTGTCTTTTTATTTTCTTTGTCGTCCATATAAAACACCTCCCATAATATACGTATTATTGTTTAAAGTTTTTATGCTTACATATAGCCTGAAGATATTGCTATTTTGGGATGATTTTCCTCAAATGTTCGATTTATCTTTGTTTGTCTATGAAAATCATTTATTATAATAAATGGTATTCTTCGAGATATTATTTTGAAGGGGTGTTGAAGTGAAAGAAAGTTTTCTATCATATAAAGAAGAAGAAAGGAATGCCAAAATCTTTTTATGGCTGCTATCTGTCATTGTTGTTGTATACCAAGTTCTTTATACAACCCTATTAGAAAATAAAGCACCAATGGAAAATTTGCATAGAGGAATTTGGCAAGTTATATGCGGAGTAGCAATATTGTGCGTGAATATATATTTAATAAAAAAAGAAAAAGCAAATCTTATTAAATACGCTGGGATCCTCGTATACATAGGGATAGAAATCGCTAATATACTTTTGTATATGCTTTATAATAAGGCGGCATTTGATGGGACGAATGTAATAGAAATTATTCTCATTTTCTTTGTACCTATATTTTTAAATAAAAGATATTTTGTGTGTTTACTGGCGGCTATTATAGGGAAATATTTGATTTATTTATTTGTATTAGAGGAAGTAAAAGCATTCATGTTCCTTATTATGTACACACTTGTATTAATAGCTACATACATCATTTTAAATCGATTCTTGCAATATCTTTCAGCGGTAAAGGAAAGTATTAGGATTGCTAGTGAATCACAACAGTTAGCAGTAATCGGAAAAATGGCAGCGACAGTTGGACATGAAATTAAAAATCCACTTGCTTCATTAAAAGGATTTACACAATTACAGCGAGAGAAGCATGAGGAAGATCCAATTTATAAACGGATGATTCTTGAAATAGAGAATATGAATAATATGATTAGTGAATTGATGGAAGTTGCTACATGCAAACCCTCTGTTTATAAGCAACATGATGTAGGAGAGATTGTATTACAAGCAGCAGCAACTCTTCGTGAAAAAATGTGTGAGTCAAATATTCAGCTTATTTCTAATGTGGAAGGAAAAAAGATAGAGATTGAATGTGATGAACGAAAAATAAAGGGCGTATGTATATATATTATAAAAAATGCTCTGGAGGCAATGGAGCAAGGTGGAATATTAGAGTTACGAATAGAAAATAAAGATCAAGATTATGTAATGATCAGTATAATTGATAATGGCTATGGAATTAAGGATGAATATATAACGCTTGTTAAAGAGCCTTTCTATACAACGAAACACGATAAAATTGGTCTGGGACTTACGGTAGCAGATCGAATTGTTACTGAGCATCTTGGTGAATTACATATTTTAAGTGAAAGAAATATTGGAACGAGAATAGACATTTCTCTCCCAAAAAAGTATGAAAATAATGAAATACAGGTAGAGGAAAAGCTAGGAGTTACCATATGAATAAAGACTATATATTTGAAAATGAAGAAATAAAGGCGCTCAAAGCGTTTTTAAGCTTATTTTTTATTATATTTTTTGTATATGACCTTGCCTATGAATTTATCGTACCTTTAATAGGTGCAGAGCAAGAAGGGGTAGGCGTATTTGAAGATGGTTTAGGTTTATGGCTTTATGTTTTGATGATAATCTTATTTTGCACTGGAATATACTTCATGAAATGGAAGAATCCATTTATGGTAAAGTATATGATTCTAATTGGCTATAATCTGTTAGATTTTATTCATAATATTATGATTTACTATGGTAGCGATGCTGAGTTTGATGGTGGAAATATAGTAGAAGGATTTTTTATTTTATTTGCACCAATCTTTGTAAGTAAAAGATATTTTTGGTTAGTCGTAGGGATATTGGTTGGAAAGTACGCTCTTATAGGAATCATTATTCAATCTTCTCTCGTATTAATCCCAATGGCATTATGTAGCGTATTTGCTATTATATGTTGGATTATATTTTTGAGACTGCAGTCTTATGTTCGTACGCTTGAGATGATGGATAAAGAAATAAAACAAACAGAAAAATTAGCAACAGTTGGGAAAATGGCGACAGCTATTGGCTATAAAATTAGAAGACCTCTAGCAAATTTGAAAAAACTTGTGAATAAGCAAGCAAACAAATATCCAGAAGACAAGATTTATAGTGATATTATGAAACAAGAGGTAGATCGAATTCATACAATTGCTACAGAACTTAGTGGGCTTGAGAAATCTAATTCGATAGAATCAGAAACTCATAATATACAAGAAATTATCTCTTATGTTATTCAAGTTATGGGCAAGCCAGCTTTAGAACAAGGGGTACACATACAAGGTATTTACAGTAAAGACATACCGTTAATCACATGTGATGAAAAACGATTAAAACAAGTGTTTTTTAACTTAATTAAAAATGCAATTGAAGCAATGTCAATTGGCGGAACGATTACGATTAAAGTAATTGTAGAAGATGGAATCATTGTTCAAGTGAAAGATGAAGGTTGCGGAATTCCAAAAGAGAAAATTCCGAAGTTAAATGAAGCTTTTTATACAACGAAAGAAACGGGAACAGGATTAGGATTAGTAGTTACAGAAAAAATTATTAAAGACCACAACGGTAAGATGAGTTTTGAAAGTGAAGTTGGGGTTGGAACGACGGTTAATATTATGTTGCCGATATAGTAGTGGAGTTTTAAAAAGGGAGATCACCTATTTGAGAGTGATCTCTTTTTTGTTAAATAAATTACTTTAAAGAGGGAACTAAATATTAGTGATTAGAAAAACAGAATATACAGCACTGGCAGTAATTCCAGGGGCAATATAAAGGGATAGAGCATCTCCTCTCGAAACGGGGTTTCCAGCTGTAATGCTAGTCCAGGTTACAGTGGCTGGACCTACTGCTGGAGTAGGATTAAATACTTGAATTTGTCCCGATCCAGTATCCGTCGGTTTAATTGAAAATACCATAGTTCCGGTAATTTTGTCAGTAGTAGTTAAGGTAATAGTAGATAGAATGTAACTAGAGGTAGGGGCAGTGAGGTTTGTGGGGACATTCCTGCAAATATCAATCGTATAAACAGAAGCAGGTAAGTTATTTACATTTATTGACGCAGTAAAGCCAACTATACTACCGGATCCAGCAGTGACATATGGAATAACATTAGAGTCAATTCCAGGAGAGCCCGCTATACGTTGGAACCCAGCATTTGTTCCTTGAAAAACAATACTTTTAGCTGAAGCACTACCCGCAGAGCCAGTGGGTCCAGTACTCCCGGTAGATCCAGTGTTTCCGGAAGGTCCGGTGATACCAGTGGGTCCAGTACTCCCGGTAGATCCAGTGTTTCCGGAAGGTCCGGTGATGCCAGTGGGCCCAGTACTCCCGGTAGATCCAGTGTTTCCAGAAGGTCCGGTGATGCCAGTGGGCCCAGTACTCCCAGTAGATCCAGTGTTTCCGGAAGGTCCGGTGATGCCAGTGGGCCCAGTACTCCCGGTAGATCCAGTGTTTCCGGAAGGTCCGGTGATGCCAGCTGGTCCAGTGATACCAGTGGGTCCAGTACTCCCGGTAGATCCAGTGTTTCCGGAAGGTCCGGTGATACCAGTGGGTCCAGTACTCCCGGTAGATCCAGTGTTTCCGGAAGGTCCAGTGATGCCAGTGGGCCCAGTACTCCCGGTAGATCCAGTGTTTCCGGAAGGTCCAGTGCTCCCCGTAGGTCCACTTTCCACTAATACGATATAATCTAGAGATATATTTGGAAAACCTTGAGGTGCATCTTTTTTAACAACATAGCCGCTGCCCGTATAAGTGACAACTTGTCCTTTTTTATAGTTGGGAGCGGCTGCTAGACTAAAGGTGGTAGTACTTTGTAAACCGGCACCGGAAGGTCCTATAGCCCCAGTCGGTCCTGTAGCCCCTGTAGGCCCGGTGCTTCCGGTAGCACCGGTGATACCAGTGGCGCCGGTACTACCAATAGAACTGCCGTTTCGTCTGCCGTCGCAACTAAAGCAATTACGTTGATACATGTACGTTCTCCTTTCTACATTTTGGAAATCTAGTTTTAAAAATAGAACTACTATATATATATTAGAAATTCTATGTTTTTGTGTGGTTGATTGTATTGTGTATATAGATTTCAAAAATAGGGGGGAGAATTGAATTTTTTTAGAGGAACCATTTTTCTTGCGGAAGCAAAGCAATATTTATATCAAAATTCGCATTAAACCAATCATATATCAATTTTTCTTTCACTAAATATTTAGAGACGGAGTGTGATACAGCCTCTTTTATCACATATGTTAGTCTTAATTTTTTGTATACAATGATTTAGAAAAATAGTGGTACAATATATGAAGGATACGAGAAGAGAGGATGAAGATTAGAGTATGTACGTTACTGTAACAGAAGCAGCATATAAAAAGATTATGGATACGATTCCAAGTGAAGCGAAATATATAAAATTATTCTACGATAATGAAGGTTGCGGTTGTGTAATGAGCGGAATTATCGATTTAGTAGCTATAGCAGAAAAAGATGAGCGTGATGTAGATATTGAATCAAACCAATTTAGCTTTATCGCAGATCGTACAAAGCTTGTATTTATGGATGACAAGTTAACAGTCGATTGGCATGAAGGTGGAGGGACTTTTCAGCTAAAAAGCCCGAGCCAGTTTTATAATCCAAATATGAAGTTACATGTTCGAGTGTAACAAAGAAAAGGCCGCCCAAAAATATTTTTGAAGCGGTCTTCTTTAATTATATAAGATGTTATTATTGGCGTTTTTGTTGATAAATTAATATCCCTTGTTGAATCGCCGATATGACTTCGTTTACAAAATGAGCTACTTAATACAATGAAATGTACATATGATTGAATTTTCTGTATAATCGTATTTGCGGAGGGGATACGCATGAGAAAATGGGGAATGGAGTTATTACTTTTAAGTGTCGTTATTATTTGGGGGATTAACTTTACGATTGCGAAATATGGACTTTTAGAATTTACAGCAATTGAGTTTACTGCACTTCGGATGATATCGGCGGCACCGCTTATGTTACTCCTTACATTTTTTATTGAAAAGTCGGTTTATATGGAGCGAAAGGATATACCTAGATTAATTATCGTTAGCTTTGTAGGTATTGTACTGTATCAAACGTTATTTATGGAAACTGTCAAATATACATCCGCTACAAATGCCTCTTTACTTATTTCTATTTCACCTATTTTTACAACTGTATTTGCGATTTTCTTGAAACAAGAAAAATTTTCTTCTCGAAAGCTTATCGGTTCTATCATTGCCTTTTGTGGTGCAGCCTTAGTTTTAGTAGCAGGGAATTCACTTGCTAGTTCTTTTTACGGGAATGGCATTGGATTAATTACATCAATATGCTGGGGGCTTTATCCTGTTTTAGCAAGTCCATTAATTAAAAAATATTCAGCACTGCGTGTTACCGCATGGTCAGCACTAGTTGGCGCGATTCCGCTCTTACTTTTAAGTGGACCATACGTATTTATAATGCCATTTCACATTACACATGGAATGACACTATTTGCTTTACTTTATTCTATTTTCTTTGTAACAGTGTTCGGTTTAGTTATGTGGTATGTTGGAGTTCAAAAAATTGGAGCGTCACATACGATGGTATATATGTATATAACGCCGCTTGTAGCTGTTTTATTTGCAGCAGTATGGGCAAAGGAATATATTTCATTACAACAAATAATTGGTGGAATGGTCATTTTCTTCGGTCTATGGTTTGTGAAATCAGAGAAAGTAAAAGTACATTCTACTGCGGGGGAACCTATATCAAAATAGGAAAACAGATCACCTATGATCTGCTTTCCTATTTTTTTATTTTTGGTAAGAAGATGAGAAATAAGATCGCAGTAATAAGTGGAATTAAGTTTAAAAATGGAATACGGAAGAGTGTGATAAGAATAATACCCGGAAGAAGAACACCGAGGACAGCGTAGAAAATACTATGGTTTTTCGTGTACCAATACAATGAAAGTCCAATAAGTGCAGGGACAATGAGGTGGATGAGAGCCATTAAAAAATAAATCATTAGACGCCCCCTTTATTTGTGTACTCATTACATCATATCCGTATGTTCATAGATTGATATCAATTTTTTCATAAATGGACGAAAAATGTTTGGAAAAACGTCACAAATTATGAGAATATGATGTTTGAAATCTTGTATAATATTATTTCCTAAAAACATTCAAACAACATAAACATTGTGTTTATGTTGTTTTTTAATTTGAGTGAAATGGGTTTAAGTAGTATGGACTTGAAAGAAGTTTTTTGTTGGATAGATGAAAATTACTGAAGAAGAGGAGAACAGCATGATTAGTATGTCATTAAGGTCGTTTAAAATTCAATCGTATTATCTATTAGGTATTCTTTTGCTAGGCTGGATGGTAACACCGTTTTCAGCACATTTTTTAGGTGCAGGAATTGGACTTATCGTAAGTATGTATTGTGTTTGGCTTTTAGGGAGACGAATTGAGAAGCTTGGAGATAGTATCGTAAAGAAAACGAAAGCACCGACGCTCGGTATGTTTAATCGTTTTGCCGCTGCTATTTTGGGCGCTATTATTATGTACGAAATTGAGCACCATATGGTGATGTGGGCATTTGCAGTAGGGATTATGGGCGGTTATTTCTTAATCGTTGTTAATTTAGGATACTATAGTATGAAAGATGAGAAGGAATTAACGAAGAGTTAAAAAGTTAAAAAGCCTCTTTTTAGATGAAATAGAGGATCCGGCGATGGATGTACAACAGGAAGCGAAACTTTGCATAAAATACAGGTTTCAGCTTCCAATAAGTTAACATGAAATCACTGATTAGTATGGCCCTTAGGTTCTTTAAAAAAGTTGGATATAATACAACAAATTATTCCGGTAATTAGAATAATGTATTTTATCGTTTCACTTGTATGCTCAAATAAATTAACGTTAAGCATCACAAGTCCCCAAAACATTTGGATTGCTCCATAACTGAATAAAATTTTTCCTGTACGAGAAAAATTTTTCATAGGCCTCATCCTTTCCTGTATATGTAAATTATAGCATGGGAAACTTAAAATGAATGATTATAAAATGAATTTTCTGTATTTTTCGGGTATTGGTAAGTGATTTTATGAGCTAAGTTACAGATGAAGAGATTAAAGTTTTAAGATATAGAAAGAAGCTTACGCAAAAACGTAAGCTTCTTTTTTATGTAAGTGTGTGAACCGTAAAGTCGCATTGGGTTTTGTCGGTGAGTACGCAAAACTTTACGGTTACACAACACTTATTCATATGAGTAAAAGGGTTATTCCAACAGAAAGTTTTAATTTAAGCGATTGGACCGCCTAAGTTAATAATGTCTTCAGAAACGCTTTCGAACTTTTTGAAGTTCTCTTTGAATTCATTTGCAAGCTCGATTGCTTTTACTTTGTAAGCAGCTTTATCAGCCCAAGTTTGTTCAGGCATTAACACTTCGTCAGGTACACCTGGTACGTGAAGTGGAACTTCAAGACCGAAGATGTCATGTTTAGCTGTTTCAGTTTTCGCAAGTTCGCCGCTTAATGCTGCTTGAATCATTGCACGAGTGTAACCTAAGTTCATACGCTTACCAACGCCGTATTCGCCACCAGTCCAGCCAGTGTTTACTAAGAATACTTTTGCGTCATATTTCTCGATTTTTTCACCAAGCATTTCAGCATAGCGAGATGCATCAAGTGGTAAGAATGGTGAACCGAAGCAAGTTGAGAATGTAGCTTGCGGAGATGTAACGCCGCGCTCTGTGCCTGCTAGTTTACTAGTGTAACCACTTAAGAAATGGTACATAGCTTGTTCTTTTGATAACTTACTGATTGGAGGCAATACGCCAGATGCATCAGCAGTTAAGAAAATAATTGTATTTGGATGTCCTGCAACACTTGGCAGTACGATATTGTCAATCGCATGCATAGGGTATGCAGCACGTGTATTTTCTGTTAAAGTAGTATCGTTGTAGTCTGCGATACGCGTTTGGTCATTAATGATAACGTTTTCTAAAACAGATCCAAATTTGATTGCATCAAAAATTTGTGGCTCTTTCTCGTGAGAAAGGTTTACGCATTTCGCATAGCAACCGCCTTCAATATTGAATACACCGTTATCAGACCATCCATGCTCGTCGTCACCGATTAATTTACGGTTTGGATCAGCAGACAATGTTGTTTTACCTGTTCCAGATAATCCGAAGAATAGTGCCACGTCGCCTTCTTCACCTACGTTTGCAGAGCAATGCATAGAAAGGATATCTTGTTCAGGTAGTAAGAAGTTCATAATAGAGAAAATTGATTTTTTCATTTCTCCAGCGTATTCTGTACCACCGATCAGTACGATACGTTTTTCGAATGAAACCATAATGAATGCTTCAGAATTTGTGCCGTCAATTGCTGGGTCTGCTTTGAAGTTCGGCGCAGAAACAATTGTAAATTCTGATTCATGAGTTGTTAATTCTTCTTCAGTTGGACGAATAAATAATTGGTGTACGAACAAATTATGCCATGCGTATTCGTTAACAACTTGAATTGGTAGGCGATAGTTGCGATCAGCGCCTGCAAATCCTTTGAAGATGAATAACTCTTCTTTTTCTTTTAAGTATTCTAATACTTTTGTATATAATTTATTAAAATGTTCTTCAGAAATCGGTTGGTTCACAGCTCCCCAAGCAATTTTGTCAGCAACCGATGCTTCTTTCACAATAAATTTATCTTTAGGAGAACGTCCTGTATATTTTCCAGTTGAAGCAGAAACGGCACCAGTCGAAGTTAATTTCCCTTCATTTCGCATTAATACTTTTTCCACTAATTGCGGAACACTTAGTTGAATCTGTGCATTGCTTCCGTTCAATAATTCATGTAAACCAATTTGGACATTCACAGTACTCATATTTATATACCATCCTTTTCATTTAATGAAATATTTCTCGTAATCCCCATCAATAGTATAACACAATTATATAAATAATGTATACTATTTCTTTATTTTTGTTTGTGTGAATGTATTAATTCCTTATTAATATTCCATTCTCTCTCTATTGAGAAAAACTTTCAGGAAAATGTGAATATTAATTGACAAATGAATATCATTTCTTTAGTATAGGTTGGGACGGATACTCTCTTATCCCGAGCTGGCGGAGGGACAGGCCCGATGAAGCCCAGCAACCTCATCTGTATTGGTAAATACAGGTGAATAGGTGCTAAAACCTGTGCGAGGCTACAGGTCTCGAACGATAAGAGCGAAGGGCAAAAAGCAGTATGCAAGTAGCAAATTAAACCTTTCCTCTATGTAAAGTGGGAAAGGTTTTTCTGTATGCTTGTGTGGGAGAATAAATGTATGTCGCAGTTTGTGGCAAATTAAGGATGAGTTCCGTACAATATATACAATTACTGTAGGGAGGTTTACCACATGACAAAAAAACGTCATCTGTTCACATCTGAGTCTGTAACTGAAGGACATCCAGATAAAATTTGTGACCAAATTTCTGATTCAATTTTAGATGCGATCTTATCAAAAGACGCAAATGCACGTGTAGCTTGTGAAACAACTGTAACAACTGGTTTAGTATTGGTAGCGGGGGAAATTACGACTTCTACTTACGTAGACATTCCGAAAATCGTTCGTGAAACAATTCAAGGCATTGGTTACACACGCGCAAAATACGGATTCGATGCAGAAACTTGTGCAGTTTTAACATCTATCGATGAGCAATCTGCTGACATCGCTATGGGTGTTGACCAAGCGCTAGAAGCACGCGAAGGTCAAATGACTGACGCTGAGATTGAGGCAATTGGTGCAGGAGACCAAGGTTTAATGTTTGGTTTCGCATGTAATGAGACACAAGAGTTAATGCCACTTCCAATCTCGCTTGCTCACAAATTAGCTCGCCGTTTAACTGAAGTACGTAAAGATGATACATTATCATACCTACGTCCGGATGGAAAAACGCAAGTTACAGTTGAGTATGATGAAAATGGTAAACCTGTACGTGTAGATACAATCGTAATTTCTACACAGCATCATCCAGATGTTACATGGGAAGAAATCGATCGCGATTTAAAAGAGCATGTAATTAAAGCTGTAGTTCCAGCAGAATTAATGGATGGAGAAACGAAATTCTTCATTAACCCAACTGGCCGCTTCGTAATTGGTGGACCACAAGGTGATGCTGGTTTAACAGGACGTAAAATCATCGTTGATACTTACGGTGGATACGCTCGCCACGGTGGCGGTGCATTCTCTGGTAAAGATGCAACGAAAGTTGACCGTTCAGCAGCATATGCAGCTCGTTATGTTGCGAAAAACATCGTAGCAGCTGGTCTTGCTGACAAAGCAGAAGTACAACTTGCATACGCAATCGGTGTAGCACAACCAGTATCAATTTCAGTTGATACATTCGGCACTGGTAAAGTATCTGAAGACGTATTAGTAGAACTAGTTCGTAACAACTTCGATCTTCGCCCAGCTGGTATTATTAAAATGCTAGACTTACGTCGCCCAATTTACAAACAAACAGCAGCTTACGGCCACTTCGGACGTACTGATGTAGATCTAACATGGGAACGTACAGACAAAGCTGCAGCTTTAAAAGAGCAAGCTGGTCTATAATATATGAAAAAAAGCTTTGCGCGGTGAGCGCAAAGCTTTTTTTATTTTATTTTACTTATTATTTGAATACATGAATGACAATGTACTTCTCCTTCTAGTTCAATATACTTTTTCATATTTGTCATTCCGCTTGCCGGAAAGGGCATATGAATCCATGCTTTTTCATACGTTTGTATTTCTTTTTGACATGATTTACAAAGGATTGGTTTCTTACGGAACATAGAAAATCAACCTTTCAGTTGGCGTGCTTTTCCGGCGCAAAAAGCACTGCATAGTAAAAATAGCGTTGCGAATATAATGCTCACTAATGTAGCGGATGGGATTGCCCCTTTTAGAGAAAAACCGACGGTGATGGAAGCGATAAATAAGAGGATGAATGTTGTTGTTAATTTTTTATAAATTTCCATAGTATGTAGACCTCCTTATTTAGAGATAGAACGTATAAAAATAAAATCTAATATATAGGCAAGTACGAGAGGAATTAATGTGCTAGTCAAATAGTAACGAATACCACCATCCGGCATAAGCACATACAATTTTAAAAAGTTTATATCAAATCCGTAAGCGATGCATTGAAACACGGATAAAATAATAAGGAATGGTATAATAGGTACATATCGTTTTATGTTATAAAACATAAAAAAACTCCTTTATATGGATAAATATACTTATATTGTATCATATTGAATTCTTTAATTTATACATAATTTTACAAAGTTAAATGAAAGGAAAGATGAAAAATGAGCGTAACCGAGCATAAAAAACAAGCGCCAAAAGAAGTGCGCTGCAAGATCGTAACGATTTCCGATACACGTACAGAAGAGACAGATAAGAGCGGACAACTATTACATGAATTGTTAAAAGAAGCAGGACATACAGTGACTTCTTATGAAATTGTAAAAGATGATAAAGAAAGCATTCAGCAAGCAGTGTTAGCTGGCTATCATAAGGAAGATGTAGATGTTGTATTAACGAATGGCGGTACTGGTATTACGAAGCGTGATGTCACAATTGAAGCGGTATCAGTTCTATTAGATAAAGAAATTGTCGGATTTGGTGAGTTGTTCCGCATGATTAGTTATTTAGAAGATATCGGAAGCAGCGCAATGTTAAGTAGAGCAATTGGCGGTACAATTGGGCGTAAAGTAGTCTTTTCAATGCCGGGATCTAGCGGAGCCGTTCGCCTTGCGATGAATAAATTAATTTTACCGGAATTAGGTCATATTACATTTGAGCTGCATCGCCAATGAGTAAGTGGGCTGGAATTGTATTAGCGGGCGGTATGTCGAGTAGATTCGGTGAACCGAAAGCGCTAGCGAGCTGGGGTGGGAGTACTTTTGTTGAGCATATTTTGAAAGTGATGACAACTGCGGTGCAAGAAGTTGTAGTCATTAGTCACTCCGATATAAAAGAGCGAGTAGAGCAACTCATACAAGTTCCTGTTATAGAAGATATTCCGCATTATAAAGGAAACGGCCCACTTGCTGGAATTGTATCAGGAATGGAATATATAGAAGCAGATTGGTATGCTATTATGCCTTGCGATGCGCCAAATGTTTCACAAGAATGGTTTCCCATTTTACTAGAGCAAACGAGTGATGAGTATGATGCGGTTGTGCCTATTATTAATGGAAGAAAACAGCCGCTACTTGCAGCGTATCATAACCGTGTGAAAGAGAAGATTTACACTTTACTTCAGGAAGAGAAAAGAAGTATGGGCCAGCTTTTATCACAATGCAATGTGAAATATATTGCTGGTGAAGATGTACAAGCGAATGCAGATTGGTTTATAAATGTGAATACGAAAGAAGAATATGCGCAGGTTCAAAAAAACCTTTCAAATGAATGAAAGGTTTTTTGATATACAGAAATTGGGGAACAATTACTGTATAAAGGTATGTGAGTAAGTTGATTTTAAGGGGAATTTCTTAAAATCATCATACAGTAAAAACACTGTACAACCATATTTTAATTTTTATGGGTTTTTATTACAAGTCTGTTTAGTTATGTATCTTTTTGATATAATGAATATAGAAATAAATAGATATTTCACCTTGTGTATCATTTAGCAAACGAAATTTTATAATTGTGTAAAAAACTCCCTTCGTCTTTTGAAGGGAGTTTTTTGTTTTGAAATTGATTTATCCCGCTTTAATGGGCAGTAAGACCCCCACCTCAAAATTCAGCGAAAGCAAAGAAGTTAGGTGGGGGTCGGGCTGCCCATAAAAGTCCGATTGGTGAAGGCTAATAATCAGTGGGGGATGAAGAAAACCCCCACTGATTAAAGTTTCACTTTATATACATCTTTAGTTCTATACGATAGACATAGAATATATTTACAAATATAACATTTGATGGGTAGCAGAATAGGAAGGCCTGTTTTATACTAATATTGTGTCACCCCTTCTAAGGGACAGTGCACAGCCGGTGATTGGCTAATGGGAACATTCTCATTTTGCCAGTGCCGGTTTTTTATTAGATAATGATGATAATAAATTTTTTGAGGGAGGGATCGTTTTGAAAAAGATAGATTTTACTTCTGTGAGAGAGCAAGTAGCTAGTTTTTATATTTATTCTATCTCTTTTCTTGGTTTAATTGCTGTTATGATTTCCTTATTTTTAATTGAAATGCCTTCCCATTTTGTATTACCTTTGTTGTTAATTATGTTTATGGGCATTACTGAGTATTTTCCTATCCGCATTTGGAGAGGTGGAATCACACTGAGCCTTACACTTATTTATATAATGAATTGGCAGTTTGGAATGTATACAACTGTTGTTTCATGTGTGGGTGTGATGTTAAGTATCCAATTGTTTCGCCGATTACCTATGCAAAGGACGGTATTTAATTGTGCGCAACTTGCCCTTAGCATTGTATTAGCAGAATGGTTTTCGAGAGGATGTTTCTCTCTTTTTATTTCTGGAATGAATCTTTCAGTTTTATATGAAAAATTCATAATCTTATTTTTATTCAGCGCATTTCTTTGTCTATTTAACAGTTTATTTTATGATCTTTTAATCATACTTCTTCCTCAGCCTTACCCACTAGAAGAGTGGCGTAAAAAGAATATGTTAGTACTCTTGAGTTTGAGTTTTTGTTTACTTTATTCTTCACTTATACATATTTTAGATTACCGATACCGTGGCGTGATAGATGAAATTATGGTACTGTTCTTCTTTTTCCCGCTTGTGGCAATTTGTATCATTAGCTCATTCGTTAGACAAATACGAGTGGAAAAAGAACGATTATATAAGCTTTTTTCTATTACGACGGAATTAAGTCACGGATTATCTGCCGGAAACTTACAACAGATGAAACAATCATTGAAAGGATTTCTAGGAATACAGGCATATGTTTTATGGGCGAAAGATGAAGAGAACTGGACGCTTTTATTAAAGGATGGAAAAGTACGTCATGATATTTCTAATTGTTCTGACCTGTATAAGGAGTTTGAAGAAATATCAGAAACTGTAGTTGTGACGGATTGGAAAACAGGTATGGCTCCGGGAGATGAAGTGTTTGAAAATACGATGCGTTCTCTTGTGTATTTACCTCTTAAGGTAAATCACGAATTAGTTGGAATGTTTGTGGCAGGGAAAAGTAGGAGTGCGAGTTTTATTACTGAAGATGTACAAACTTTAGCTACGTTTGCTAATCAATTAGGCAGCTTGCTTAAAACACGGACACTCGTCTCTGAACAGGAAAAAAGAACGATTTTAGAAGAGCGAAATCGAATTGCTCGTGAAATCCACGATGGAATTGCACAAGCACTGGCTGGTGTAATATTTCAGATGGATTCAGCCCAGAAAAAGTATGCAGATCAACCAAAAGACATGCAGCAAGTGGTAGATACAAGCATAAAAAAATTACGGAAGAGTTTGAGTGAAGTTCGTTATTCTATTTATGCTTTAAAGCCCTATCCAACACAAAGATTAGGACTAAAACAAGCGATTATAAGTAAAGTCCAATCCTTAAAACAAGAATATGATTTAGCCATTACATATCATGAAAGAGGTCGTTCTCGAAAACTTAGTTTTACGAAAGAACGAGTCATTTTCGACACTTTACAGGAGAGTTTGCAGAACATTATAAAGCATGCAAGGGCAGATAAAGTTGATATTTTATTAAGTTATCAAAAGGAACATATACTTTTAAAGGTAAAGGATAACGGAATTGGTTTTTCTCTTTTTGAATCTATGATTAAAGCAAAGCATGAGCCGCATTATGGTATATTACATATGAATGAACAGGCTGAACAGCTAGGGGCCGCCCTTCAAATTGATAGTTCAAAAGGAAAAGGTACAGAAATTATATTGTTAATTCCAGATTCAGAAATGGGGGAGGAGTATCATGATTCGAATATTAGTAGTGGATGATCATACTGTTTTGCGTGATGGAATTCGAAGTATATTGGAACTCGAATCTGATATGCGAGTAGTTGGGGAGGCTGTTTCCGGTGATGAGGTAGTAAAGAAAGTAGAAGAGTGTAGGCCTGATTGTATCTTAATGGATATTAATTTACCAGGAAAAAATGGTATCGAGGCTACATCACTCGTGAAAAATCAGTATCCGAACTGCCGTGTTCTCGTATTAACGATGTATGAACATGATGAATACTTGATGTCTGCACTTCGGGCAGGGGCAGACGGTTATTTATTGAAGGATTCATCATCTGAGCAGGTAGTGGCGGCAATCCGAATGGTATTACAAGGAGATTCTGTGATTCATCCGCGTATGACTAAAAAGTTGATTACATATCATCAACAAACGAAATCAGAATCAAATGAAAATGAACTAACAGAGCGTGAAAAAGAAATACTATTTGAATTGGTCAAAGGTCTTAGCAATAAGGAAATTGCTGAAGCTCTATATATTAGTGACAAGACAGTTAAAATTCATGTTAATAAGATTTTCAGGAAATTAAATGTGAAAAGCCGTTCACAAGCAGTCATATATGCTGTTCGAAATCAGCTTGTTCCATTTTCTTAAATGAAAATCATTTAAAAGAACTACTCTGTACCTTATTATTTTACTCAAAATAATAAGGAGCGGAGTAGTTCTTTTGTACTATACGGTATAGAACTAATAACTAAAAAAAATATTCCTTTTTGATAATTTTCAGAAAAATTTAAATTTATTAAGATAAGGAAGTAGAGTCGTAGCCTAATAGTTTTAGAAATTTATATTATGCAATGACTATAGATACAAATAAATTTAGATGGGGGAACTTGTATGAAGAGAGGAAAATTTGGGAGGGTTCTTACAGGAACATTAGTTGCTGGTATGCTATTGTCACAAGGTATTCCGTATAACGTATTAGCAGAAAGTCCGGCTGAACTGAAGCCAGTTGATAATGCGGAACAGGTACTAATGAATCTGTCTGCAGAACAAAGAAAAGCGTTGGAACAGCTAGATGTAAGCCCTAATTTTACGATTTCACCTGATATTGATACGAATAGTCCTAAATTAGTTAACGTTATCGTGGAATTCAATCAAGCTCCAGCAAAAATTGAAGTGATGAAACAAGCGGCGAAAGGGAAGAAAATAGCTGCTACTACTGCGCAAGCAAAAGTGGATGAAGAGCATAAAGTGTTCAAACAACATGTCGAATCTTTAAAATCGAAGAAAGATGTTGGCACTTACGATACGAAAAAAGTGGAAATCACACGCGAATATAAAAATGCAATCAACGGTGTAGCGATGACTTTACCTGGTGTGGCTGTCAAAGAGTTGATCCAATCAGGAGTAGTAAACCGTGTCTTTAAAGATTACGAGGTAAAAGTAGAACCTCCAGTAGAAACACAAAAAGAAATCCAGCCAAAAATGGCGGACAGTATTCCGCAAATTGGTGTGGACAAGCTTCATGCAGAAAACATTACAGGTAAAGGAATTAAAGTCGGCGTTCTTGATACAGGTGTTGACTATAATCATCCAGATTTAAAAGATGCTTATAAAGGCGGATATGATTTTGTAGATAACGATGCAAATCCGATGGAAACAACGTACGAGGATTGGATAAAAGCTGGTAAGCCAGAGTATCCAGGGTTAGTGTACTATACAAACCATGGTACACATGTAGCAGGAACGATTGCAGCTCAAAAGAAAAACAATGCCGATTACGCTGTAAAAGGTGTGGCACCTGATGTAGATTTATATGCTTACAGAGTCCTAGGACCATGGGGCGGAGGAAATACAGCGGGAATCCTTGCTGGGATGGATAAAGCAATTGCAGATGGTATGGATGTCATCAACATGTCGCTTGGTGCACAGACGAACGATCCGCTATATGCTACTTCTGTCGCAGTAAATAACGCCATGCTTTCAGGAGTAGCGACAGTTGTTGCCGCAGGAAACAATGGACCAAACGAAAAGACGCTCGGTTCCCCTGGAACAGCAGCGCTTGGTATTTCAGTAGGGGCAAGTGATGCTGCCATGTCTATTCCTACATTCAGCGCAAGTGTATCTAACGAAAAATTTGAAAACATGCAGTTATTAGGTAAAGATTTTCCTGATAAGTTAGAAGATCTACAAGGACAATCGTTACCGATTGTATTTGCGGGACTTGGTAAGCCAGCTGATTTTACGGGGAAAGATCTTAACGGAAAAATTGCGCTGATTCAGCGCGGGGAAATTACGTTTGATGAAAAAATTAAAAATGCTAAAAAAGCCGGAGCAAAAGCAGTTATTGTGTATAACAATGCCGACGAACAAATATCTGCCTACTTAGGCGAGGGGGTAGGTCTTATTCCATCTTTCCGTCTGTCAAAAGCAGATGGCGAACGGTTAAAGGCGCTAGGTGAAGTATCTTTCAAATTCGAAACGCTGAGCAATACAAAAACGGAAGGTGATCACTTAGCTGATTTCAGCTCCCGTGGGCCGGTAAATGGGAATTATGACATTAAGCCAGACGTAGTCGCTCCA
Organism: Bacillus luti; assembly: GCF_009739945.1. Classification (NCBI taxonomy): domain Bacteria; kingdom Bacillati; phylum Bacillota; class Bacilli; order Caryophanales; family Bacillaceae; genus Bacillus; species Bacillus luti. The sequence continues at coordinate 616,421 of NZ_CP040336.1, forward strand.
GGGGTGTCTATTTTCTCTACTGCACCGGAATATATTAACGATCCGCAGGACGGCATAAATTACGGTAATGCATATGTACGCTTGTCTGGTACTTCTATGGCTAGCCCTCACGTAGCGGGTACAGTAGCATTGATTTTGCAGGAGCATCCAGAATACACTCCTTTCGATGTAAAAGCGGCTCTTATGAATACATCTGATGATTTGAATGGCAAGAATTCCGTATATGAAGTGGGTGCTGGGCGCATCGATGCGTATCAAGCCGTCCATACGGACACATCCATTAAAGTATTAGACAAAACACAAAATATCGAGAATGGCAAGGTTGTCGAAATTGACGAACAGACAGGTTCCATTGTGTTTGGCAGACATGTTAAGCAAGGGGATAAACCGATTGAAGCTAGCAAAAAAGTGGTTGTTCAGAACAATAGTAAAGACGAAAAATCCTTTAAAGTAGAAGTGGAGTATCACGGTGAACGTACAGGCATTCAAGATGCAGTAAAGAACGGTATACAAGTTGAGGTGCCGGCATCTCTTACAATGGCAAGCGGACAATCACAGGAGCTGCAGCCGAAAATTACAATTCCTGCTAGCGCAGCGAAAGGTAGATACGAAGGATATATTCATGTAACGAATGCGAACAATCCGTCTGAAACATACCAAATCCCGTTCGCTGTCATGGTGACGGAAAAGGGATTTGAATATGCGAAAACGAGCAATCCGTCCGTGACGAATACGACACCTTTCTGGCAATATATGTACCCGTTTGTTCATGTCAACATGAAGTTGAATAGCCCGATGAAAACCATTGATGTACTTGTTAAGGATAGTGCAACAGGGAAAGCTGTAGGTTTTATAGGCACAGCAGATGCCAGCAGATTATTGATAGACGTAGACACGTTTCTTATGAATGCATTTAGCGGTACTGTCTATCCATTTACCAATGATCCTTCTAAGCCGATTGGTGATCTTCCTGTAAAGCTTCCGGCAGGCGATTATCTACTGGAACTGATTGCACACGATGAGGAAGGGAAATCATATGTTATAGATAATCCGCTTATCGTGGACAATACAGCACCGGAAGTAAATATGGATAAAAAACCGGGTGTAATCGAGGTTAATGACTCCATGTTCACAGTAGAGGATGGACAAAAAGCAGTATGGCTGCATGGAACAGCCAAGGATGCGACAGTGGATCTATTGAAATCAAAAGGTTTAAACTATGATCAATCGTCCAATCAAATGGCTTACTATGCAAACACTGGAATGATAGGTGGGTACTTCCCAATCCAAGCAAATGGAGACGTAAAATTCGGTATTGAGGAAAGTGATATTGCAACGAAACCTCTAAATTTGACTTTGGCTACGTATGATATTGCAACGGCAATTGGTAAACAAAACTATGTTTTCGTAAAAGAAGGTACGGAATATACGACTTCTAGTTATGATAAGAAAGACGTAAAAGTTGGCGATACAGTTACGAGGACACTTAGTCTTAATAATGTGAAGCAGCTTGTATCCGGGGAATTCCAGATCGACTTCAGAAAAGATTTGCTCAAGTTTGAGAATGTGAAACTGAACAATGCGGCAAACGAGTATGCGAAGGAAAGAGGTTTGGAAGTATTAATGCAAGAACCTGTGGTGACAGAAGGAACTTACAATAATACGGTGAAGGTTGGCGCATCTATGAAAGGGAATGCATTTAGTGGTATGGATGGAGATATGCCTTTCCTTGATGTCACGTTCAAAGTAGTAAATGAATATTACGATATTGTTGTGGGTGATTACCAGTTTAATATAAAACAGGCGTCTTATATGAAAGCGGGACAAACAGCTGCTACTGCCATTTCTTCTTTCGGTACGGAAAGCTTTAACATCATTCCAACGCATTCGAGAGTGTATGGTTATATCGGACCGGAAGCATTTTTGAGAAATGACGGTAGTTTGTTAAAAAGTGATTATTCAACAATCGGCGCACAAGTATATGCGATCTCCCCAAGCGGCAAAAAATATAAAGGAACGATTGATAAACAAGGAACCTACGAGATTAAAGGCATCCCAGCTTCTACTGAAGCCTACACAGTTGTTTTTGATGTTCCGGGACATCTCAAAGCGATGAAAAAATTTATTCCGGGGTATTTTGTAGGAGATGAGCTGCGCGGGCAACAGGTAGGGGTACGTGTTAAAAATCTTGCGGGGGACGTAAATGGTGATAGATTGATTGACATTCGCGATATGCAAAGTGTAGTTGAAGCATACGGCAAGAAGGATGCTTCTATCGTGCCACAAGATCTTAACCAAGACGGTGTCGTAAACGAGACGGATGTTCGCTTCATTGAGAAAAACTTCTTGCAAAAAGAAGTCGGTGTTCCAGAAGTAGTTAAACCAAAAGAAACAATTGGTAAAAAAGGATTGGCAGATTTCTTACGTCAGATCGGTCTAGAACCGAAGAAATAAAAAAGGTGACTTAGGAGCGGCTGTTGATAAAAGAGGGAGAAATTTCATCTTCTACAAATATCGATAGTCGCTCTTAAATAAAATGCTAAGTTCTTTATTAAGAACTTAGCGGCTTTTTTTTAAGACATGAAGTAAGGTAATAATCCGTTTTATCCCGCTTTAATGGGCAGTAAGACCCCCACCTCAAAATTCAGCGAAAGCAAAGAATTTAGGTGGGGGATCAACTGCCCATAAAAGTCCGATTGGTGAAGGCTAATAATCAGTGGGGATGAAGAAACCCCCCACTGATTAAAGTTTCACTTTATCCCATATGGGCTTATCAGATTTTTGGTAGTTTAAATATTATAAAAATAGGGGGATCATTAAAATGAGTCTTAAGAAAAAACTTGGTATGGGTGTTGCATCTGCAGCTCTTGGTTTATCTTTAATTGGGGGCGGAACGTTTGCGTACTTCAGTGATAAAGAAGTATCAGAAAACACATTTGCGGCGGGTACGTTAGATTTGAGCATGGATCCACAAGTTATCATCGATGTTGACAAAATCAAACCAGGTGATCAAATAGAACGCGATTTCCACTTAATCAACAGCGGTACTTTGAAAATTAAGGACGTTCATCTTCTTACTGATTACACTGTAACAGATGTAAAAGGCGATAATGGAAATGCTGATTTCGGTGATCATGTTAAAGTGGAGTTTTTATGGAACATAGACAAAAACACAGTTCCTGTATGGGAAACTACGTTGTCTGAATTAAAACAAGCAACTGCTGATGGCAACCTTCCTGATCTTGTCCAAAAAGGTGTCGTAAATTGGGAAGGAAATGGACTTGCTCCAGGAAAAGATGACACTTTCTATGTGAAATTCATATTTGAAGATAATGGGGAAGATCAAAACGTATTCCAAGGAGATACATTAAAATTAAATTGGACATTCGATGCGTCTCAGACAAAAGGTAAAGAAAAATAAGTTCAAATGGTATTCATTATATTTATGTACCAATGGAATCGTTAAATAAAAACGCAATATAAAGAGAGGCACTCCTTCTTCGAAGGGTGACCTCTCTTTATATTGTGAATTGATGATACATAAACTGAATTTAAGCTAGCATTTCCGCATTTCGACTTTGAATAACATCATTATAATGCATGAATAAATTATTGAAAATTTCATCCCAGCTTTGTGTATTAGCGTAGGAGTGAGCATCTAGGCTCATTTGTTTCCGCATTTCTTCATTATTTAACAAGCCATAAATAGAGGATAAAAATGAGTCTTCATTTTTGGGTTCGCATAGAACGCCCGTTTTTTCATCTGTAATAATATTTTTAACTCCGCCACTATTTGCACCAATAACAGGTGTACCACATGCAAGTGATTCCAGTACGACGTTCCCAAATGTTTCAGTAGCAGATGGAAATACCATTAGATCGGAAGAAGCATAGGCTTCAGCTAAATCTTCACCTTGTAAATATCCAGTAAAGGTTACATTTGTTTTCGGAACAGCTTCACGCAAATTTGTTGCTAGAGGACCATCTCCTGCGATGAGCCAATGAATGTCGTTTCGAGCATGCGCTGTTTTAACGATAATGTTTTGTAACGTATCAATATCTTTTTCAGGAGCAATCCGTCCAACGTAGGAAAGAATATACTTCGCTGTAATATTATATTTTTTTCGGAATAGGTCTGTATTATAAGATGGATGAAAGAGTGTACAATCTACACCACGTCCCCATATATAAAGAGATTGAAAGCCTTTATTTTTTAATTGATGTAATGTTTCAGGGGATGGAACGAAATTTTTGTGCATATGACTATGAAACCATTTTAAATAGTTCCAAAGCATATTGGAGAGGAATTCGATTTTGTAATAACGTAAATAAGCGTCAAAATCAGTATGATAAGAACCGACAACTGGAATGTTTAACTTTTTTGCGTAATATAACCCACAAAGCCCCATGTTGAAAGGTGTGGCAATGTGAATCATATCAGGTTTAAAGGCAAGAAGTTCCCGCTTAATGCGCGGAGTAGGAAAAGAAAAGCGACATTCTGGATATAATATTGTTAACGGGATACTTCTCATTTTGTTTACATTCGCTACGAAATTATCTTCAGCCGTATGCTGAGGGGCGAAAACAGAATAGGCGATTTTTTCTTTCTGAAAATATTGTGTTAACCGCTCTAACGTTTTCGCAACTCCGTTCACTTGTGGGGTAAAAGTATCGGTAAATATGGCGACTCTCATCATATCACTCCTTTATGTGAAAAGTGGGATGAATTGATAAAAAGAGATAATGCCAGAGCAAGTGCCGAGGCACATACCGACGAATACATCAGACGGATAGTGAAGCCCTAAATAAATGCGAGAAATACCAACGCATAATGCTAACGGTAATAGAAAAACAAATAAGCTTGGATTATAGCAAATAAACGGAATGAAGACAGAGAAAACGGCTGTTGTATGACCAGACGGGAAAGAGTGGTCTTTTAATGGATGGACTGGATATTTCGCATCTTGAATTGTTAAATATGGACGTTTCCGGGGATACCATCTTTTTAATATTTGCACAGGGATATGGCTAATCGCTAACGAAATAGCAGTTGCGATTGCGGCTTGGTGCAAAGTACCTTTTGCGAAAATTAAAAAGAACAGTGTGAGTGCGATTGAGAAAGTAGCACCGCCGATATGAGTAATATTGCTGAAAAAGATATTTAATGTTTTTTGATCAAAATATCGGTTAATACCTTTGAAAATGTAACATTCTATTTTATATAATCCACTGACCTTCATGAAAATTCTCCTCCCTCATCTACATATATATGGAGATATTTGCTTTTATTTTAATAAGATTTTGTTGAGGGAGTAATAATGTTTTGTAAAGAAACAGTTAGATTTTATAAAAAAAGCTGCCAGTATTATGGCAGCGGTAAAATCACTTTTGTAGTGATTTATAATATTGACCTTTTTCAACGTATTGTGTGCGAATACGTTCCATGTCTTTACGGTCTTCTTCTGTTAACTCACGAACGACTTTCGCTGGACGACCGAAAGCTAATGTGTTTGGTGGGATTTTCTTTCCTTGTGAAACGAGGCTTCCAGCACCGATAAAGGCTCCTTCGCCAATTTCAGCACCATCCAATATAATAGAGCCCATTCCAATTAAAGCATCCTTTTTTATATGGCAGCTATGTAAAATAACTTGATGCCCAACTGTCACATCATCTTCTAAAATAAGAGGATATTCTGGGCTTTGGTGGAGTGTACATTGATCTTGTACATTTACTCTATCTCCAATTATTGTTGGTGATACGTCACCTCGGATGACTGTATTAAACCAAATACTTGCTTCCTCGCCAATTGTCACATCACCTGTAATGGTTACGTAGTCAGCGATAAAAGCACTACTCGAAATTTTCGGATTTTTTTCTTTGTAAGGATATATCATGTAAAGCCTTCCTTTCCTAGAGACTAATTTTAGTGTATCAAATTATGAAAAAGAGTGAAATGGAGGTGGTCCGTATGTGGAATTATGAAGCAGAGGAAGCGAAAGCTGTAGTCGTTATTGTGCACGGCGCTATGGAGTATCATGGACGTTACGAAGCAGTCGCGGAAATGTGGAATCATATCGGCTATCATGTCGTGATGGGGGACCTTCCGTCACATGGAACGACTTCAAGAAATAGAGGACATATTGATTCGTTTGATGAATACATAGAGGAAGTTAAAGCGTGGGTGAAAGAAGCAAGAAAGTATCGGTTACCTATTTTTCTATTCGGTCATAGTATGGGCGGCCTTATCGTCATTCGTATGATGCAAGAAACGAAGAGAGAGGATATAGATGGTATTGTTTTAAGTTCGCCATGTTTAGGCGTATTAGCTGCACCTGCTGCCCCGCTTCGAGCTGCGTCAAAAATATTAAATATCGTTGCCCCAAAATTGCAATTTGCAACGAATCTTACAGTGGAAATGTCAACACGTAACCATGAAGTGAGAGATGCGATGGAGAATGATTCATTGTTCTTGCGCAAAGTGTCAGTACGTTGGTATAGTGAATTAATTAAGTCTATTGAAATTGCTCATAAAAAAATAGGTGATTTTCCAGACGTTCCACTCTTGCTAATGCAAGCATGTGAGGATAAACTTGTAGATAAAACACGTGTCCGCACTTGGTTTGATAATGTTAAAATAAGTGATAAGGCATATAAAGAATGGCCGAATTGTTATCATGAGTTATTAAACGAGTATGAGCGTGATGAAATTTTGAATTATATTCAGGCATTTACTGAAATACGTATCAATAACATAATAGAAACAAATAAGTAAATTATTTGTACATTGAATAGAGGAGATGAAGGAAGAAGTGAACGTACCGAGTAATCCCATAACGCTCATGGCGAAAGTATACCGTGATGTGTTTCCGGTTGTACACCATGAGCTAGCGATGTGGAAAGAGCGTGCCTACCATATTCCGAATGATGAGCTTCATAGTCAGGCAATCGCAAGTATTGAGCATAAAACGTTTCATTGCGAAGGCGGTGGCATTTTAGCGTTATTAGCGAATGAACACCGAGAGGAATGTATTCGTTTTATCGTCGCATATCAAACGATTAGTGACTACTTAGATAATTTATGTGATCGCAGTACATCACTTGATCCAAATGATTTTGCCGCACTACATGAATCGATGTTAATGGCATTATCACCTGAAGTAGAAGGTGGCGGTAATTATTATCGCTATCGTGATGATCAAGATGATGGTGGTTATTTAGATGAACTTGTTGAAACATGCCAAGATGTTTTAAAGAAAACGAAGCATTATGACAAAATTGCTCCTGTTCTTCATGAACTTGCTTGTTATTATTGTGATTTGCAAATTCATAAACACGTGAAGTTAGAAGAAAGAGAACCGCGCTTAAAAACATGGTTTGAAGCGCATCAAGAAAACTTACCTGAGATGAGTTGGTTTGAATTTTCAGCATGTGCTGGTTCTACGCTTGGAATCTTCTGCCTTGTAGCATATGCATTTCATGATGAATTACATGATGAAGATATTGCGAAAATTAGACAAGGGTACTTCCCTTACGTGCAAGGACTTCACATTTTACTTGATTATTTCATCGATCAAGAAGAAGACCGCGCCGGCGGGGATTTGAATTTCTGTAGTTATTATGAAAACGAGCAAGCTATATTAGATCGTATGAAACATTTTGTAGAAGAAGCAGAGAAGAGCATTGGTAATCTACCTCATGCGAAGTTTCATCGTCTCATAAGCCGAGGGTTACTGGGTATTTATTTATCGGATCAGAAAGTATCAGCACAAAAGAATATGCACAAAATGGCACGGCGCATTGTAAAATACGGAGGGCTTACTTCACGATTCTTCTACTGGAACGGGAAGTTGTACCGAAAGAAAATGGCGCAGTGATGAAGAAAACCACTCATGTAGAGTGGTTTTTGTTATAATATGGTAAAGGTGTGTTGGAAATGAAGCGATTGTTTCAAAAGCTATATGACAATATTGAAGTAACATTACTCGTGTTACTTTCCATTTCATTTGTGACTGGAATGTATATGATGATGAATAAAGCCGGCGGTCCTACAACGATGGATTATGTAGCTCAAGTTATTATTGCATTGATTATTATAGTAGATATTGTCTTTTTAATAAGTGGTAGAAAAAAAGAAAATAGTAAATAAAAAGCATTTGTACATGGGAGTACAAATGCTTTTTATTATGATCGTATTTTTGAAAATACATATATAAGAAGTTCAACCGCAAAAAGAACTAAAACAGATAGTCCGAATAAAGGCATGATAGCACCTAGTATAACCATCATGATAAAGAAAACGAGTACGCTTTTCTTATCTCTTTGCTTTGGAGGTGCGGCTAACTTTCCTTTCGGCTTTCTTGCTAACCACATTTTTATTCCGTAATAAATGAGAAGTAATAAAGATAATGTCGTTAGTAAGCATACTATTTTATTTGGCCATCCGAATAAATGCCCTTCATGAAGCGGGATACCGTAAGTGAACCATTGTGCAAATAAGCCATAATCACGATAATCCGTTTTTGAAATAAGTTTTCCGCTATATTGATCAAAATAAGCTGTTATTTCTTCATTTGGTGCGACATGCATACCCGTAATACCAGAACCGCTTGATTTTGAAACAGTGAATACACCTTTTGGATCAGCTGGTAGTGAGATAACATATGGCTTTTTTATTTCAATTCCTTTTTGTAATTCATCGACAGAAATTGCTTTTGGTTCATTTGAATTCGATTCAGGAGGAGCTTCCTTTCTTGTTGCCCACGGTAATTCTTTTACCTTCGATTCAGGCGGTGCCATATACAACTTTGGATATCCAATTGATTCATTCGACGCTGCGATTTTATAAATTTGGTTCCCCATAAATCCTGACCATGGCAATCCAGATGCGACTAGCAGAACGAGAGGAATTGTAAATATAATACCGATAATAGAATGACGTCGTTTTGCTTTTTCTCGCTTATTGGATGCCGGTGTGTTTTTGAATTGGCGTATACTCATGTATAACCCAGTCACAATTAAGAAGATTGTCCAACATGCCGCAAGTTCTACAATATAGTTAACGACAGTGCCACCAACTAAAAGAGAACTATGTAATTCCCTCATTATATTGGCAAATGTTTCACTTGCGTTTTGATCCCCAACAATTTGATTATTGCTATCTAAATACACATACTTTTGTTGTCCGGTATACTCATTTGCAATGGTAAGTCTCGTATTATAATCCCCATTAAACTCACTAATTTTAGCCACACTATAATGTGGATATTTTTTCTCTGTTAAGGAAATAGAATCAGTCATCGAAATAGATTCTGTTTGGGCGCTCTTCCCAAAATATAAATCTTTATAGATGAAATCTTCAACTTCTTCCCGAAATAAATACCCAATTCCGCTCAGTGACAACGTAATAAGAAGCGGCGTAATAAAAAGCCCAGCATAAAAATGCCAACGCCAAAAAATGTAATGAAGCGAACGATTTGCTTTCATACTTTCAGTTCCCCTAACCTTCCCTATATGAATAACTACTTATTTAATATAGCGAGATTAAGTGTGATTACTTTGAAAGAATTGTGAAGAAAGTTAAAAGTTTTTAAGGGTTTCAACATTTATAAATGTTTCTTCTTATTTGATAAATATATTTCAACAACCGCTTTCGCAAGACATTGAGCAGAATCAACAAAATCCTCACTCGCCACAACATTCAAATCGGTACATGCAATAATTGCGGTATCTACTTCATCTTGCAATTGTAAAACGAGCGCATTCCACAATTCGCGAGCTTCTTTAATTTCTCCAGATTTAGTACAAGTAATAATTTGATTAATCCTTTCCTGCCATTTTTCATGATGAATGTATTCTATATTGCGCTTTGCAATCCCATCTTGGTAAATCCCAGCTTGAACAGTTGCTTCTGTTGCGAGAAGAGCGACTCTTTTTGTATTTTCAGGAATTGCTTGTAACGTTTCATCGACTATATTTAAAATCGGGATAGAAAGCGAACGCTGTAATTCTTCAAAATAAAGATGCGCCGTATTACACGGCATAGCGATAAATTCTACGCCAGTACTTTCAAGTTTTTGTGCTCCTTCAATAATCGCTTTTTTCATCGCCTCGTGATTAATAGGGTGATCCATGTAAAACGGTGTTGGGCACGAATAGATCATCATATGAGGAAAGTCCATATCATGCTTTGCTCCATATATTGTTTGGCATTTTGCTACAACTGTATCGACGAATGGTCCAGTGGATTTTTGCCCCATTCCTGCTAGTATTCCGATCATTGTTTCGTCTCCTTTAATATGTAATTAAAAACGTTTTTTGCGAACGATAAAAAGAAATAAGGTAAATAATAAAAATGAATATACGATAGCCCAAGCTGTGAGCCATAGCGTGTGAGTCAGTATATTATATTTGTATTGTCCAAGCATTAGAAAGCTTTCGACAGGTGGAAAAACCCATAGTAATTCTTTTTTTAATCGGATAGATGCGATTGTTATAAGCAATATGGATGTAAGGCTAAGCCAAGCAGTGCTTGCTTTTTGAATTATATTTCTTGTAAATAATGTTGCGATTGAAATTCCTAGTATAGAGAAAGACATGTGAGAGAGAAATCCGACTAGAAATAAAGAAACTGTCATTTTTTCATTAAACATTTGCAAAATAATTGGATAGATTACGGATATAAAAGATAACACAGTACAAATGAGAAGAGCCGTAATATATTTACCAACATAGAGTGTGGAAATATTATTTGTGTGAGAAATAGTAATTTGCTCTTGTACAGGGTCTTCAGTATGAAAAATTGTAAGTGTAATCCAGGCAGATAATAAATAAAGTGCGAGTGCTGTTTCTAAATATGTCGGTACAATAGGAGTCGGTTTATATGTATATACAAAAAGCAAGCTCACAAAGTACATCGCAATAGGAGGGACATACTTATACGATTTTGTATAGTCGAGAAAATGGTAACGAATAAGCGCAAACATAATAAACCTTCTTTCGATTTAAAAATTAGGTTGTAGCAATGTGATAGATGCTTTTTTATGTAATAAAAACTGAAGTATGTCATTTGTATATTCTTTTTCGATTTGTAATTGAATAAGGTTTTGATTTGAATTGTGTGCAACGTGTATAAAACCGGATTGCTTTTGTAGTTCTATCGCTGAAAATGTGTCGTGAACGATTGCCTCAATATAGACTTGTTCTGCCCCTTTTTGTACAAAAGTATCTGCTGTGATTGTATGGTTTGCTAACGTCACAATTCTATCGGCGAAGTTTTCTAGTAGTTGTTTTTCGTGACATGTGAAGAGTATAGATATGCCTTGTTGTTTTAATGAGAGTAAAATATGTTCTAATTCTTGCTGAGAGTTAGGATCGAGCCCAGAAAGAGGTTCATCTAGAATTAATAAATGGACGTCCGTAAGCAATGCTTGCATAATGCCTGTTTTTTGTTTCATACCTTTTGAAAAGTTTCGTACAACGGAATGCCTTGCATGATGTAAATGAAAAGATTCAAGAAGCATCGGAATTTTATCTTTTAAATATTTTGTTGATAAACCGTGAATCTGGCCCAGATGATATAGATAATCCTCTAATGTAAAACGAATCCCTTCAGGAAAATGTTCAGGTACATAGCCAATTTGTATATGTTCTTTTCTTTGAAGTGCCCCTACCGTAGGTGAAATAAATCCTGCAATTATTTTGAGTAGAGTACTTTTTCCAGTCCCGTTCCCGCCAATAATAGCGAGTGCTTCTCCTTCTGGAATGGATAAATCAATGTTGTCTAGTATAAGTGATTTGCCATACTTCTTTTGAATTCCCCTTAGTTCTACTAGCAAAGTTCTATCCTTCTTTCTTTAAATAGTGTATATATCCATTATATAGGAGAATAACAAAAAGACGTACAATGAGTGCACGTCTGTTTTTGTTATGTTGTGTCGAATCGTCGATATATTATCGTTTCTCAATCGCCACAATAAATGGCGGGTTATTTTGTTGGTTAATGAAGCCGTATCGTAGTACGTGTGCTTGTTTTTGGTCTAGTTCTTCGGCAAATTTAAGTACAGCGTCGCGTTCTACTTGTCCTTCAGGGTGTCCGTGGTAAATGACAAGGACGATGATTCCTTCAGGGGCCATTACTTCTAATAATTGTTCAATTGCCGAAATTGTTGAGTTCGGTTTTGTAACGATATGCTTGTCACCGCCAGGAAGGTAACCTAAGTTGAAAATTGCGCCTGTTACTTTTCCTTTTGCATCGTCCGGTAATACGGATAGAAGCGTATCGTGACTATCGTGAACTAAAACAGTACGTCCGAAAAGCTCTTTTGCTTTTAAACGGATAGTAGAGCTTTCAATTGCTTCTTTTTGAATATCAAATCCAAATACTTTTCCGTGATCTCCAACGATTTCAGCTAGGAAGCAAGTGTCATGTCCATTGCCAAGAGTTGCATCTACAGCGTAATCGCCTTCTTTTACTGCCGTTTGCAACAGTGAGCGAGCAAACGGTAATACACGTTCTAATTTCATTTTTGTTTCTCCTCATTTGCATATTTTCCTTGCCAGCTTCCGCGGCGTACAAATTCTGCATCGATGGAATTTAATACTTCCCATTTATTTAAGCTCCACATTGGACCAATCATTAAATCAGGTGGACCGTCACCTGTGATGCGGTGCACAATTACGTCTTCTGGAATGATTTCAAGTTGGTCAACAACGAGACTTACGTAATCCTCAAGAGAAAGGAACTCGAGTTGTCCTTTTTCATATTGCTTCACCATTGGCGTTCCTTTTAATAAATGAAGTAAATGAATTTTAATTCCTTGTACGTCAAGCTTCGCTACTTCACGAGCTGTTTCCATCATCATGTCGTAATTTTCAAGTGGAAGACCGTTAATAATATGAGAGCAAACTCTAATACCATGCTTGCGTAATTTATTTACACCTTCCACATAAGACGGATAATCGTGAGCGCGATTAATAAGGTTTGCAGTTCGTTCATGAACAGTTTGTAATCCGAGTTCAACCCAAAGGTACGTGCGTTTATTTAAGTCCGCTAAATATTCAACGACATCGTCCGGTAAACAATCAGGACGAGTTGCGATAGAAAGACCGACAACGTCTTTTTCTGCTAGAAGCGGTTCGAATTTTTCTTTTAACACTTCAAGTGGTGCGTGTGTATTTGTGTAAGCTTGGAAATAAGCGATACATTTTCCATCTTTCCACTTTGAGCGCATTTTTTCTTTCATTTCATGATATTGCGTTATAACATCATCGCGGCGATCGCCAGCGAAGTCACCAGATCCAGCGGCACTGCAAAATGTACAACCGCCATAAGCAACTGTACCGTCACGGTTCGGACAATCGAAGCCAGCGTCTAATGATACTTTAAAGATTTTTTCACCAAATTCATTTCGTAAATGGTAATTCCATGTGTGATAACGTTTATTGTCGTTTGTATATGGAAAAGGGTTTTGAACCTTCATTATTTTCCCTCCTAAGCCGAGTCAAAATGAAACAAAATACATTATAACATACTCATAAGGTTCAGATGGAAGGGACACACTAAAGGGGAATTAAAGCAAGGAGGGACAATTATGGCAGAGCGTCAATCACTTGAATCGTATATTACACAAGCGGAACAAGCGGTGGAATATGCGAAAGAACAATTAGACCAAGGTATGAGACAAGAGCATTACAATACGATGGAGTATTCAGATGCACAGTTACAATTAGAGCAAGCATATAACGATTTACAAACGATGCAACAACATGCGAATGATGAGCAACGTGAGCAGTTAAATAGAGCACGTATGGCAATTCGCCAATTGCAACATCAAATGATTATTACACCGCACTAATAAGGAGTGAATGTAATGGCGAAACGTTCAGATCAAAATAACCCAGAGCAAAAAACACAAAACGGGCATAACGCTGAGTTTTCGAATGAACTTGATCCAGTTGTTCAAGTGAAACAGCGTAACAGTAAAAAGGGACAACCTCAAAGATCGAGGCAATCAGAGTAGACCAGGTCGCAATATGACCTGGTTTTATTTTATTATATTACAATAATGTAAGATTTCTGTAAGGTTTGCCGATAGTTGTAAGCTTACTTTTCCAGTAGAGTAAGGGAGGATTAAATTTTATACAAGGAGCTGCTTTATGGGGAACAATATTTCAAACAAACGAATCGATGAGTTAGATTACATTCGTGGCTTCGCATTACTGGGGATTATTTTAGTAAATATTCTTGCACTACTTAACATTAAAATTCCAGATCCTAATACAGTGGATGCTAGTTATCAAAGATTTCTATACTTATTTGTAGAAGGTCGTTTCTTCTCGATTTTCTCATTCTTATTTGGAGTGGGATTCTATATCTTTATCTCGAGAGCAATTGCAAAAGGGAAAAATGGCTATGTTTTATTTTTAAGACGCGTAGTGGCATTGTTTATTTTTGGATACATTCATCAAATGTTTCAACCTGGAGAGGCATTAGCGTTATACGCGATTTGCGGGTTAATCGTTTTACCGTTTTATAAAGCGAAAAAAGAAGTGAATCTAGTACTAGGGCTTATTTTGACAATTACCTTCAGTGTAATGGGTGCTAAAGAATTTTTACCGCTAGGTCTAATTTTATTAGGGCTTGCTGCAGGACAGTATAAAGTGTTTGAAAATCTTTCAGCGAAAATAAAGCAAGTTGCTATTTTTACAGCTATTATGTTTGTTTTAAGTGTTGTAGCTTTATGGTATCAATATGGGCACGTCCCTGCTGCTCCGTTTGTAAATATGATACTTGAGAATGAGGATGGGACAATGGATGCTGCAAGCCAATTTTTAAAAATTGGTGTGACAGTTGGACCGATTATTTCAGCTTTCTATGTAGGAGCATTAATTTTATTGCTTCAACTAAAACCAGTTCAAACAGTATTAGCACCACTGAAATACTACGGTCGTATGGCGTTAACAAATTATATTGGACAAACTGCAATGATTTTAATCGCAGGAAGTGTATTTAACTTTGCAGAAAACTTAACTTACATGCAGACGTTATATGTGTGTATTGCAATTTACGTAATTCAAATTGTATTTAGCGTAATTTGGATGAAGATCTTTAAAATGGGTCCATTAGAATGGATTTGGCGTGTTATTACGTATTGGACGGTAACACCTTTAAAGAAATAAAGTGAAACTTTAATCAGTGGGGGGGTTCTTCATCCCCCACTGATTATTAGCCTTCACCAATCGGACTTTTATGGGCAGCCCGACCCCCACCTAACTTTTTTGCTTTCGCTGAATTTTGAGGTGGGGGTCTTACGGCCCATTAAAGTGGGATAGAGAGAGAAGTGGGCTGTTCCTTTTGTGGAACAGCCCATTTTTTATTGTTATCTTTTTCGGTAAGTCGATATTACTTGTCGAAGCGTTAATGAAATTTCATTTATCAACGAACCTTACACACTTATCTTTTTTATATTACAAAAGTGTAAGGTAAATGTAATGTTAACAAATAGCAGTTCATCTCCAAAAGGCGCAAAATAGGTAATGGAAAAACAAGCGTAGGAGGATATATATGACGAAACCAGTTGTAGACGTAAAAAACGTTCAAAAAGTGTACGGTAAAAAAGGTGAGAACCAATCACACGCGTTAAAAGGTGTTTCATTCTCAATTCAAGAGGGTGAGTTTGTAGGAATTATGGGACCATCTGGTTCTGGTAAAACGACATTATTAAATGTAATTTCCACGCTTGATAAAGCAACGGGCGGCGTTGTTGAAATTGCGGGTACGGATATTACAAAAATGAAGCAAGGTGAGCTTTCTGATTTCCGTTCACAAAAATTAGGATTCATCTTCCAAGATTTTAACTTGTTAGAAAACCTATCTATTTATGAAAACATCGCACTTCCATTATCTCTTCAAGGTGTTTCATCACGTAATATTGGACCGAAAGTAGAAAAGGTAGCTGATATGTTAGGCATTTCGGCAATACTTCAAAAATATCCATCTGAAGTATCTGGTGGACAAAAACAACGTTCAGCAGCAGCACGCGCATTAGTACATGAGCCGGCAATTATTTTAGGGGACGAGCCAACAGGAGCGCTTGATTCTAAAAATGCAACGAGTTTACTTGATGCGATGACAAACTTAAATAAAGATCAAGGTGTATCTATTATGATGGTTACACATGATCCGTACAGTGCAAGTTACTGTCAACGTATTTTATTCATTCAAGATGGTGAGCTATATAAAGAAATTCACCGCGGTGGTACGCGTGAAGAGTTCTATAAAGAAATTTTAGATGTACTTGCAGATTTAGGTACACAAAAAGCGTAAGAAAGGAGGTTCTAGTACATGTTATTCAAACTTTCCATGTCAGGGCTAAAAAGTAAGTTGAAAGATTATATCGTCTTACTTGTCGGTCTTGTCATGTCTATCTCAATTTTTTATATGTTCCAAACGTTAGCGCTGAATAAAGCATTTATCGAATCTAACTCAGTTATTCAATCAATTGGATTCGTATTCCAAGCAGGTTCATTTTTACTAGCAATCATAACCTTCTTCTATATTTTATATGCAAACTCTTTCTTATTATCTCTTCGTCAAAAAGAGTTTGGTATGTATATGATGTTAGGAGCAAAAAAGCATAAAGTTACATTACTTATGTTTATTGAAACGATTGTATTAGGTGCTGCATCTCTTGCGATTGGTATTACAGTTGGTGTAGGACTTGCAGAAGGTATCGGACAGTTATTAATGAAACAATTAGAGTTTGCTGGTGAAGGGTATAAAGCATTTTACCTGCCATCTATGACTGTTACTTGTATTTTCTTCTTTGCATTATTTGTACTATCAGCAATTATGAATAGTATTAAGTTATCACGTATTTCTGTATTGCAACTTGTGCATGCAGATGCACAAACAGAGCGTGTTGCAGTAAAAGGAAAAATGACAGGTTTGGTTGCATTCCTAGCAGTTATTTTATTAGGAATTGGCTATGCATCAATGATTTACATGGAAAAACTAAGAGAAATGGGAATCCTTATTGCATTAATTACAACAACAGCTGGTACTTATATGCTATTTGGATCACTTCTCCCGGTTATTATTAAAAAGTTAAAAAGTAATAAAAAGCGTAGTGAAAAAGGACTTAACGCATTTACGTTTGCACAATTAAATTTCCGTATTAATAGTTTAACGAAGGTGCTTGCGACAGTAGCTATGTTAGTCGCTCTTGGAGCCGGTGCAATTTCAGGTGGTATGGCGTTTAAAAATAACGTTATAAAAATGGTTGATGGTTTCGTAATATATGATTCAGTAGTTCATAATCCAACTGCTGAAGAAAAGAAAGTTTTAGACGGTATTACATTTAAAGAGAAAAGTGAATATCGTTACAAAGTCGATGATAAATACGTTTACTATGTAAAAGAGGATTTAGAGAAAAATCGTCCTTTAGTAAGAGATATGGCAAATATGAAATCGATGAAGGATTTAGTGAACACGAAGAAAGTTTCAGCGGACCTGCCAGTAGGTGCAGTTTCTAGAGAAATGAATGAAAAAGATGCGAATGCTAAAGCACTTCCAGAAGAATGGGACGAGGCTTTCAGAACAATCCAGCCATTCTACGTACATGAAGATCATGCAATTAAAATTGTAGATCAAAAAATGTACGATACTGTAAATGGTAAAGAAGGAATCGTATTTACTGGAAAAACAGATGATTTTGAAGCACACACAAAAGAATGGAAAAAACTTGACGAGTTGCAACTAGATAAATATAAAAATATACAAGCTGAAAGATTAGATAGTAAATATCAAGCTTACGACATGTTCTACGGAGTTGCGAGCGGAACGGTGTTTATGGGATTCTTCCTTGGAATTGCTTTCTTAGCAATGATGGCAAGTTGTTTAATGTTTAAAATTCTTTCAGGTGCATCAAAAGATATTACGCGTTATCAAATGCTTCGTAAAATCGGTGTGCGCCGTGAATTATTAACGAAATCAATTTATAAAGAGTTATTCTTAGTATTCCTATTCCCTGCAATTGTAGGTATTGCTCACGTATTGGTAGGTATGAATATTTTCGGATTTATTTTAATCGATCCGTACTTCCGTATTTGGGTACCAATTGTAATTTTCGTAGTTATTTACACGATTTATTACTTCATTACTGTTCAATTGTATAAAGGAATTGTTCTTCCGAAAGAAGATTAATAGGTAAAAAGCCGAGTGAATGCGCTCGGCTTTTTGTATTTTCAGAAAAAACACTTTAATGTTACTGAAATATATAATATAATATAAATAAGTAACATAAAATAAAAGTAGAAGCAGCTCGATAAGGAAAGGAGGAATCTGATCTGTAGAAAGAAGCTGAACCTTTTATCCCCACACCTTTTTCTAACCACACTGTATTTGTACAATCGTAAGTTTCCACATTAAAAATTGCCGAGACCACAGAAGTATATTGTAAAAATAATGGATAAGACATGGAAATCCCATAGCATGATAAGGTAAAATGGACAACATGATGAGAAAATTACCGTTCATAAGATGAGGAGAATACATGTATGGAAGTTGTAGAGGCATTAAAAGATATAAGCCAAATTGAGGCTATGAAAAAGTATTTAAAAGAGCACTCACAGCGAGATTATCTTTTATTTGTTATTGGAATTAACACAGGATTAAAGATTACTGAGCTACTTAGTATGAAATTTGAAGAGGTATTAAATGAAGATGGAACTGTTAAAGAGTTTTATTCTCTTCCTGTGAAAGATGAAAAATTTAAACAAGATATTTATTTAAATACAAAAGTAAAAGAAGCGCTGTTAGATTACGCACAATCTATTGATGTGAAAAGAGAAAATTACGTATTTCAATCTAATAAAACAACAAATTCAATTACGCGCCAACAAGCGTATCGTGTAATTCATAGTGCTGCGGAAGCAGTTGGAATTGTTGGGAAGATTGGAACGAACTCAATGAGAAAAACATTTGGGTTTCATGCGTACAAAAGAGGAATAGCGATTGCACTATTGCAAAAACACTTTCACCATGCAACACCTTCAGAGACATTGAAGTATTTGGGAATCTCAAAAGATGAAGAATTTAAAACGGAGATTGATGTAGATTTATAAAAGCCGTAACTAAAAACCTTAGGAGGCGGAAAATATGAATATTAGAGAAAGTGAACTTCCGGGCATTGGTTGTAAATTTGAAGTAATTACAAAAGGTAATGAAAAAATGGTTATCGTTATTCACGATGATGGCCGAAGAGAAATGTATCATTTTGATGCGGATCATGATGAGAGTATTTCAAGTATTTCTCTTCGCGATTCTGAAGCAAGACAAATCGCAGCTATATTAGGTGGAATGGTGTATAGACCACAAGCGTTAGACACGATTGAAATGGCTTTTGAAGGATTATCAATTGAATGGTTTAAGGTGGAGAATCATGCACCAGTCGTACAAAAAACAATTGGTAGCTTACATGTCAGAAAAACATATAACGTAACAATTATTGCTATTTTAAAAAAGAATATGAAGAAATTCTTTAATCCAGGTCCAGACTCTATTATTGAAGCTGGCGATATGCTCGTACTATCAGGTGCGAGACATGAAGTGAAAAGAATTATTAATGAATTGCTTTCAGCCGGAGGTGACTCATAATCGATGAATACTTTAGTCTTTGAAGTTGGAACTGCGTTAGTATTAGTCGCTTTTGCAGCTATTCTCGCTGCAAAGTTAAAGTTCTCGATTATTCCGTTTCTCATTATACTCGGTATGCTAGTAGGGCCTCATGCCCCGGATTTAGGGCTTATCGATTTAAGATTTATTGAAAGCGGAGAAGTTATTTCCTTCCTCGGCCGTATTGGCGTCATATTCCTCCTATTCTATTTAGGTTTAGAATTCTCAATAAAAAAATTAATTAAATCAGGAAAGTCGATTGCTTTTGGGGGAACCGTTCATATATCACTTAATTTTATATTAGGTTTACTTTACGGATATATAATGGGTTTCCCCTTATTAGAAACATTAATCATTGCTGGAATCATAACAATTTCATCAAGTGCAATTGTTGCAAAGGTAATTGTTGATTTAAGAAGATCTGGTAATAAAGAGACTGAACTTATTTTGGGGATTATTATGTTCGATGATATCTTTTTAGCTGTATATTTGTCAGTCGTTTCAGGGTTAGTACTCGGTGGTGCAACATCATTTGTAGGTGCTCTTACATCGGTGTTAATCGCAGTAGGGTATATGCTGCTATTCTTTGTAATCGCTAGAAAAGCTACGCCGTTCTTAAATAAAATATTAGATATTTCGTCAAATGAAATTTTTATTATCGTAATATTCGCTATTTTATTCTTTGTAGCAGGATTTTCAGAAACAATTCATGTTGCTGAGGCGATTGGAGCGTTATTGTTAGGACTCGTCTTTTCTGAAACAGAGCATAGTGATCGTATTGAGCATCTCGTCGTTCCATTTCGTGATTTCTTTGGAGCCATATTCTTTTTCAGCTTCGGTTTAAGTATAGATCCGTTTTCACTTGGTGGAGCAGTGTGGTTGGCGTTGGGAGCAGTTCTTATTACGCTCATCGGTAATTTTACCGCGGGAATGCTTGCCGGACGTAAAGCCGGATTATCACATAAAGCTTCCACAAACATTGGATTAACTCTCGTATCGCGCGGGGAATTCTCTATTATTGTCGCGAATATTGGCATTGCGGGTGGCTTAATGGCAACGATTAAACCGTTCTCTGCACTGTACGTTTTAATATTAGCATCATTAGGACCTTTATTAACGAAGGAGTCTGGAAGAATATATACCTTGCTAGATAAAATGTTTAAATGGAGCGCTAAAGAACGTGGGAAAAGAGAAAAAGAAGTTGGATAATATAAATAAGAGGAGACTGCATGAAATTCATGCAGTCTCCTCTTATTTATATATCGTTACTGATGTCATTTCTTGTTGGTAAGTCGATATATTTTTAAGCAGCAATCAATATAATTTCATTTACCAACAAACCATTATCTGAATTTCATCAACTATTAATCAGTTGCCTTCCTATTTAAAAACGACTACAATTTTACTGTTATAGATGAACGAAAAAAATAGAATAGGAGGGGAGACTATGCCAAGGAAAGTATGGCTATTAGTAGCTGGGATGATTATTAATGTCACGGGTGCTTCTTTTTTATGGCCTTTTAATACAATTTATTTGCATGATCACCTAGGGAAATCTTTATCTGTGGCCGGAATGGTATTAATGATCAACTCGCTTACTGGAGTAATCGGAAACTTGCTCGGCGGTGTTTTATTTGATAAATGGGGCGGTTATAAATCAATTCTAGTAGGGATTGTGATTACACTCGTATCGATTTTAGGTCTCGTGTTCTTCCACGGTTGGCCGTTATATGTTGTATGGCTAGCGTTAATCGGATTCGGTTCTGGAATGGTCTTCCCATCGATGTATGCGATGGTTGGTACGGTTTGGCCAGAGGGCGGAAGACGGGCATTTAATGCGATGTATGTTGGACAAAACGTTGGTATTGCGATCGGAACAGCGTGTGGTGGATTAGTTGCATCGTATCGTTTTGATTATATTTTCTTAGCGAACTTTATTTTGTACTTTGTTTTCTTCTTAATTGCTTTTATTGGCTTCCGTGGTATGGAAGACAAAAAAGAGCCAGGAGTGCAAAAAGAAGTCGAAACGGAAAAAGGCTGGTCACTTACACCAGGATTCAAAGCACTTCTTATTGTGTGTGTAGCATATGCTTTATGCTGGGTTACATACGTACAATGGCAGGGAGCGATTGCGACACATATGCAGGAGCTGAATATTAGCCTTCGCCACTATAGTCTATTATGGACGATAAATGGAGCGATGATTGTTTGTGCGCAGCCGTTAGTTAGTATGTTAATTCGCTGGATGAAGCGTTCTTTAAAACAACAAATTATGATTGGAATCGTCATTTTTGCGGCGTCATTCGTTGTGTTAAGTCAAGCGCAGCAATTTACGATGTTCCTCGTTGCGATGGTAACATTAACAATTGGTGAGTTATTCGTATGGCCAGCAGTTCCAACGATTGCGAATATACTTGCGCCAAAAGATAAGTTAGGGTTTTATCAAGGGGTTGTAAATAGTGCGGCGACTGTAGGGAAAATGTTCGGACCAGTCGTTGGCGGAGCGATTGTTGATTTATACAATATGGAAGTATTGTTTATAGCAATCATGGTAATGCTTGTAGTAGCGCTTATTGCAACGAGCATTTATGATAAACGAGTAAAAGTAGAAGAAACAGTTGAAGAAAAAATTGCAGTTTAGTTTGACGGAACATGTAACATGTTTTAGAATATATTTAAATAAAACAACCTTTGGAACAAGGGAGATGGCTCGGCTGTCTAAAGACGAATTCGTTAGTTATTAATAGTAACGATTAACCGAGAAGCCCCGCTTTAAGTAAGCTCTTTAGAGATACTAAGTGGAGGGTAGTTCACATTAACTCATATTTGTAATAACAGTGAGAAGGAGTAGTAGTAATAGAAGCTGGTTTAGAGAGTTGACGGTCGGTGCAAGTCAATCCACGTTTCGTTATGAACTCGCCTTTGAGTTGCAGTTGTGAAACTAATAGTAGCAATTGCCGTTAATCCACGTTACGGATCTAAGCGAATGTATATTTGTACATTAATTTAGGGTGGTACCGCGGGAATCTATAACCTCTCGTCCCTTTCTAGGGATGAGAGGTTTTTTGTATTTTGGGCGGTGAAAATAAATAGAATTTCAAGGAGGGTATCTCATGAGCTTTAATCATCAAGACATTGAGAAGAAGTGGCAAGGGTACTGGGAAGAGAATAAAACATTCCGTACGCCAGATGAGACAGAAAAACCAAAATTTTATGCACTAGATATGTTCCCATATCCATCAGGTGCAGGTCTACACGTAGGACATCCAGAAGGTTATACAGCGACAGATATTTTATCTCGTATGAAGCGTATGCAAGGATATAACGTTCTTCATCCAATGGGATGGGATGCATTCGGTCTTCCAGCAGAGCAATATGCACTTGATACTGGAAACAGCCCAGCTGAATTTACAGAGCATAATATTAATACGTTCCGTAACCAAATTAAATCATTAGGTTTCTCTTACGATTGGGACCGTGAAGTAAATACAACAGATCCAAACTACTACAAGTGGACACAATGGATCTTCCTGCAACTATTTGAAAAAGGCTTAGCTTACGTTGATGAAGTACCTGTAAACTGGTGCCCAGCACTTGGTACAGTACTTGCAAACGAAGAAATCATTGACGGTAAGAGTGAGCGCGGTGGACATCCAGTTGAACGTCGTCCGATGAGACAGTGGATGTTAAAAATTACAGCTTACGGAGATCGTCTATTAGAAGATCTAGATGAGCTTGATTGGCCAGAAAGCTTAAAAGATATGCAACGTAACTGGATCGGTCGTTCTGAAGGTGCAGAAGTACACTTCAACATCGATGGTACAGACGAGAAATTCACAGTTTTCACAACGCGTCCGGATACACTATTTGGTGCGAGCTACTGTGTACTTGCTCCAGAGCATGCGCTTGTTGCTGACATTACAACAGCAGAGCAAAAAGAAGCTGTAGAAGCTTACATTAACTCTGTTAAAATGAAGAGTGATCTAGAGCGTACAGAACTTGCGAAAGAGAAAACTGGTGTATTCACTGGTGCTTACGCAGTTAACCCAGTAAATGGTGAGAAATTACCAATCTGGATCGCTGACTATGTTCTTGCAACTTACGGAACAGGTGCTGTAATGGCAGTTCCAGCTCATGATGAGCGTGACTATGAATTCGCATCAACGTTCAATCTTCCGATGAAAGAAGTTGTAAAAGGCGGAGACATTACGAAAGAAGCATACACAGGTGATGGTGCGCACGTAAACTCAGCATTCCTTGATGGTTTAAATAAAGAAGAAGCAATCGCAAAAATGATTGAATGGCTTGAAGTAACGAGCGCAGGAAATCAAAAAGTAACGTACCGTCTACGTGACTGGTTATTCAGCCGTCAACGTTACTGGGGTGAGCCAATTCCAGTAATTCACTGGGAAGATGGTACAATGACAGCTGTGAAAGAAGAAGAATTACCATTAGTTCTTCCGAAAACAGAAAACATCCGTCCTTCAGGTACAGGTGAATCACCACTTGCTAACATTGAAGAGTGGGTAAATGTTGTAGATCCTGAGACTGGTAAAAAAGGTCGTCGTGAAACGAACACAATGCCACAATGGGCTGGTAGCTGCTGGTATTACCTACGTTACATCGATCCAAACAACAGCGAAGCACTTGTAGATCCTGAAAAAGTAAAACAATGGCTTCCAGTTGATATTTATATCGGCGGAGCAGAGCATGCTGTACTTCACTTACTATATGCTCGTTTCTGGCATAAAGTATTATACGATATCGGTGTGGTTCCAACGAAAGAACCGTTCCAACAATTATTCAACCAAGGTATGATTCTAGGTGAAAACAACGAGAAAATGAGTAAATCAAAAGGTAACGTTGTAAACCCTGATGATATCGTAGCAAGCCACGGTGCAGATACACTTCGTCTATACGAAATGTTCATGGGACCATTAGACGCTTCAATTGCTTGGTCTGAAAATGGTCTTGACGGAGCTCGTCGTTTCCTAGACCGCGTATGGCGCCTATTCGTTCAAGATAACGGTGAATTAAGTGAGAAAATTACTGATGCACCAAACAAAGAGCTTGAAAAAGCTTACCATCAAACAGTGAAGAAAGTAACAGAAGACTATGCAGAGCTTCGCTTTAACACAGCGATTTCTCAAATGATGGTATTCATCAACGATGCATACAAAGCTGAAACACTTCCGAAAGAATATGTAGAAGGTTTCGTAAAAATGATTGCACCGGTTGCACCTCACATTGGGGAAGAGCTATGGAGCAAACTTGGATACAATGAAACAATCACATATGCAAGCTGGCCAACATTTGATGAGTCTAAACTTGTAGAAGATGAAGTTGAAATCGTTGTTCAAGTTATGGGTAAAGTTCGCGCAAAACTAACAATGAGTAAAGACGCATCAAAAGAAGAAATGGAACAACTTGCACTTGAAGCAATTCAAGACCAAATTGAAGGGAAAACAGTTCGTAAAGTAATTGTTGTTCCTGGAAAACTTGTTAACGTTGTTGCAAACTAATTCATTCTAAATAAAAGCTCAGAGTATTTATACTCTGAGCTTTTTTGTGTAGAAAATAATCTCTGGATCACCTTCGTCTAAATTTTCAATTATTCCACTACGTATAAAACCGTTCGCACTAAAAACTTTTTGCATACTTTCATTTGATTCGTTCGTTGAAGAAAAGATTTTTTGAGTAGGAGAATGACTTAACATATATGAGATTAACGAGCTTGCATAGCCGCGCCTTCTTTTTGCTGGCGAAACAATGATTAATGAGAGGAAAGTACAATCAAAGAAATTTGTATCGTATGTTAGAAAACCCGAAATAGAATTATCTTCTTTTACGATGACGCATCGGCCCTCATCAATAGTGTGCTTAATATAATTTCGTCTACTATTATCTCCGATTACATCAATATCTATATGTACGATTGAATCTAAATCATGGATAGAAGCTTTTGTTATGTCCTTCAATAGAAATACCCCCCAGAAAAATATTCAGTTAATTAATTTTATCATAAATGAAGAAAAAGAAGCGGAATTCCAATACAGACAAACACCTATTCTTCTATAAGAAATATGATAAAAAAGGTAGGCTAAATTGAGTAGAAGAGGTGAAAGGAATGAAAGGGATGGACAATAATGCACCACATGGCTTCTTCGGAGGTGGATCGGGTAGTTATGAACAAATGATGTTAATGGGAGGAGCTGACCAACAAGGATACGGTGGAATTCCGAGCTGGATGGGTGGAGCAGCAGGAGGATTTCCAACATCGGTAGCTGGCATGCAAACTGGAATGCCTACATTAATGGGAGGATTTTCGACATCAGGGGTTGGAATGCCTACAGTAACAGGAGGGTTTCCAACATCAGTAGCTGGAGCACAAACAGGAATTCCGACATTAGTAGGAGGCGCACAAGGGGGCGTGCCTGTAGGTATGCCAACTACGTTTCCATCTTTCGTCGGAGGCGTACAAACAGGATTTCCTGTACCTGGAATAGGTGTTGTAGCAGGTGGAGTAGGTGGGTTTCCACAGGTTGTTCATGGCCATCATGGACATCACCACCATCAAGGCCACCAAGGTCATCATGGACACCATCATCACCAAGGTCAACATGGCCATCATGGTCATCATCATCACCAAGGTCAACATGGCCATCATGGTCATCACCATCACCAAGGTCAACACGGTCATCATGGGCACCACCATCAAGGTCAACACGGCCATCATCAACAACAAGTACATTACCAAGGACACCACCACATACATCCACAAGCTGTTCTTTATCAAACTCATCAAGGGCATCACGGTCACCAAGGCCATCACGGTCATCAAGGGCATCACGGTCACCAAGGCCATCACGGTCATCAAGGCCAACATGGTCACCAAGGCCACCAAGGTCAACATGGTCAACATGGTCACCAAGGTCAACATGGTCACCAAGGTCAACACGGTCAACACGGTCACCAAGGTCAACACGGTCAACAGCATCAACAATACCAACAATATCAACAACAGCAACAATCTTCGCCTTGGACAGGTGGAATTGGAGCAGGAGCGGCAGGAGCAGCTGCAGGGGCAGCTAGCATTGGTGGGGCAGCAGGACACGCGGGGCACGTGGGTCATTAATGAGCTGCAGAAAAAAAGACATAATAAAAAACTGCTAGGTAATCCTAGCAGTTTTTTTCCGCTTCTTGGCGTTGACGTTCGATTTCAGCACGAAGTTGTGGTTCTGGTGCTTGCCAGCCTTCTGGCTTTAGAATTTTGCCGTCTCCTTCACGGAAGCGAGGTTTCCCATCAGGGAATAGCTTTGCCATGTTAGCGTTGTTTACAATTTCAAATCCTTTATCTGGACGTACACCCATTTCTGCAAACGTTCCGAATGCAAAGTAAATAAGGTCAATAAGTGCATCGTATTGATCTTCAACAGTCGTTGCTTCTAGAAATTCTTCTAGCTCTTCTTGCATAAAGCTAGCACGAATTTTTGCGCGCTCTTCCGCTAATTTTGTTGGGGTATTTGTCACAGGATGCCCGAATACTTCATGCATTTTCGCAACAAGTTCGTATCCTTTATCTAAACCTTTTTCGTTGGTCATGTTGTTTCATCCTTTCTCGCTTAGTGCCGAATTTCATTGTAACATAAGGTGATTATGAAATGAAAAGAACATCTTATAGAAATAAGATGTTCGCTTGTTATTCTTCTTTTTTTATTAAAATGGATAAAATAAGGTCGATGCCGAACATACCAACAAGTAGCATTGGTATAACGACAAGTAAATAACGTGTGAAGGAAACATTTTTTAAGTATGTATGAGCAAATAAAAAGACGCCGAGAAATAAAATACCATTCAAAATAGGCTTTACTAATTTTTTAGACATAAGCTCCCCCATAAATATCTTCTCTCTCTATCTAAAATAAAAACTCCTCTTTCCGTTGTATCATGCTGGAGAGAGGAGTTCAATCATTTCTCATTCAATTACACCAGAATTTGTAATATTCACGGTGTATTTTATATTAATTGGAACATCTTTGTACATTCGTCTCCATTCTTCTAGTTTGAATGGGCGATAATGATGTTTATATTTTGCTCCTAGCCCGAGGGGATCGACGTCTAAAGATTTAAACTGCTTAATTAATTTAGCAGCTTGTTTATCTAATTGTTTTTGGACATCTTTTTCAATGTTTTTTGTGTTCTTGTTATTTTCTAAGTTAATTTGTTTCGATAGTTCTTGAATACGTGCATCAAGATGAACGTGAATGAAAAAAGAAGGCTTTCCATTTTTAATCTTTATATCGTAAGTTGGAACAGAACGAATATTATTAATCATTACGTATGCAGAATCTGTTTTAAATTCATGTGAATCTAATTTATGTTTCTCTAATAGTCCTTTAAATATGAACATATCTTTTTGCGCAATTTTACCGATATATTTATCCTTTTTAAAAAGACCAATTCCGGTGATTTTTATTTTATCACCATGCTTCTTTAGAATGGGAATATAGTAGTCTTGCCCTTCTTGATAATAACGGAACGCCCCTACATGTAGATTATCCGTTGGTAAAGGACCGGTTTCCATATTATGTTCTAGCAACTTTTTCATATAAATTGCAACGTTGTATGAAGTTGTATATTTTCCTTTTAAAAGTTCAGTACCATTCCCCTCTAATAAAGCAACATATAAAGCGTTCCCTATATTCACATCTCGAAGTAATGTATCGAATGAAGTAGACATTCCTGTTTTGGCAAGTCTTATCGTATATAGGGCGACACGCATTTGTCCGCTAGCAAAAGGTTGAGAAGACTCTAAAGATGAGTCTGCTTTTACTTGTTTTACCGCATTTGCAGTTCCTTCAAAAACTTGAACTTTATTTCCTTTTTTCTGAATGGGACAAACGAATGTCACTTTTACTTTATTATCTTTTGCTACATCAAAAACGGTTCCTTGAATAAGTTGCACATCGTCGATAATATTTTTTTGTAAACATCCAGTTAGACTAAAGAATGTTATACAAGAAATAAGTATTAATTTGCTTTTGATTTTTTCCATTTTCTTTTCACCCACACAATAATAAATAGGATAGGGATGTATACATACATGAGCCAAAAACTAGCTTTTCCAGAATTACTAATAAAAGTATTAATGTCATGTCTGGTTGTTAAAAGCTGTGAAACAATGAGGGTGATAAGGATGAAAGCGATTAGGACACCTCTTTGTTTTACGCGAAATATTTCATGAGTTCCTCTCGTTGCCGCCCATAACGGAAGGATAAAACTCGTAACAATAACGAGTGCATAAGCGGAAATTGCAATATATTCTAGTCTTTCAATGAATGGTAATTGGATTACCTGGGTCATAGAAAGTTGTGACCAAATCGTTTTTAATAATTGTTTCTCACTAAAAAACGCAAAGGCTAAAAGGGTACTAAACAAATATAGAAGATTTGAAAATAGCGCCCCGTATTGAGCGAATTTATGAGATTGTATAGGTTTTTTTACAAAGGGATAAGCCATGAGATAAATTTCAAAGCCTGTCATACTGTAGATTGACAGATTGGCGGCTTTTAAAATATCTGAAAAGGAATGTGTGAACACAGGGAGTAAATTATCCCAATGTGAGTATTTCAAAACGAATAGGCTAAGCAATAAATATCCTAATGTACCGCCAACTGAAATGACGCAAATACCAGTAATGACACGAAATCCAGAAGAAATAATGTAGTAGCTAACTAAGCATAAAAAGAGAGTTAGCATCCAAGTGGAAGCGGTAGGAAACATCCATACTTGAATAATTTCAACGTATGTCCGAATGACGGAAATACTGACGATTAAAAAATAAGTCATAAAGATGATACTAATGCCATTTCCTAGCCATTTTCCAAATGTTTGTCGATGTAAATCAATTAAGTTTCCGTTTGTTTCTTTTAATAAAAAATACATCATCCATATAAGAATATGGATACAAACTCCTATAATTAGAACTCCCATCCAGGCGTCATATCCAGCGGCTTTTGCAATAATGCGAGCGAATCCGAGAACTCCGGCGCCAAACTGTGCACTGTGAATTAAGAAGAAAATAAAGATAGGAGATATTTGATATTTTTCTTGAACTTTACTCATCAATGCACCTCATTCCTTAATCATCAAAATCGGATCTATGTTTTGTTGAAATTCCTTTCGCTGCTTTTTTTACATGTTGTGGTCTTGCTTGTACATCTCTTGTGTCAATCATTGTTAAAGGGAAACGAATCCAAGAATCTTTAACGGATTGTTGTCTTGTCGGATAAAACAAAGCGTACGGCTTGCGTAAGGAAGTCAGTCTAAATAGATGGGTAAATAAAAAGATAAATCCAAGAGAAATCCCGAAAAGTCCTCCTATTTCGGCAAATATGAGAAACGGGAAACGTAGCAGCCGAACCGCATTACCCATTTTATAAATAGGCGTAATAAAGGATGCGAGCGCTGATAAGGCAACGATAATTAATAAAATGTTACTCGTTAAACCAGCTTGTACAGATGCTTGCCCGATTACGATACCGCCTACAATACCGAGCGTTTGACCAACTTTCATCGGTAACCTCGCGCCAGCTTCTCTTAATAAATCGATGGCAAGTTCTAAGAAGAGCGCTTCAATTAAAGGTGGAAACGGTACTTGTGCTCTTGATAAAATCAACGTTTCAAGTAGGTCACTAGGAATTAATTCGTAGTGATAGTTTAAAGTGGCAACATATAATGGTGTTGCGCAAATTGAGAATAAAACAGCGATTAGCCGTAAAATTCTTGAAAATGTAGCGTATAACCAAGAGACGTTATAGTCTTCTGGTGAAATAAAGAAATCGAAATATGATACAGGTGTTAGTAAAATACTTGGCGAACCATCCACAAAAATAGCGATTTTTCCATCAATTAGTGCTTTTGTAACTCTATCAGTACGTTCTGTATTGATATAGAGAGGGAAAATTGACTTTTCTCCCATCAATTCTTGTATATAAGCACTATCATTAATTTGATCATATTCAAGAGCGCGTAAAGATTCCTCTAGAAAATCAATATTATCTTTTTCAGCGAGGTTATCTAAATACATCATGACAACTTTTGTTTTTGAAAACTCTCCGATGATCATTTCCTTTGTTTGTAAATCTAAAACTGGAAGGCGTTTTCGAACTAAATTAATATTTGTATCAATATCCTCTACGAATCCCTCTTGCGGACCAATAACAGTCGATTCATTTAATGGAGGAGTAGGTGCACGATAATTATCAATTGCAATATTTGCAAGCATACACTTTTGATCTTGTTGATTTACTTGGACAATCGCATGCCCCTTTAAAACCATGTCCTCAATTTTTTGTAAATCATTCGTAATTGTAATGCCGCTCATTGGAATATTTTCTTTTAGCTCTTCTAGTGTAGCGTTAGGTCGTTCCAAAAGAGTAGGCATTAAGTATTTTTGCAATTTCTCACCATCAAGTGAAGGACGATAGTAAGAAATCCAATAAGGCATCGTTTCATCTTCAGATGTATGGTAATTAACAAAATCACTAGACTTTTTCAGCTTCTCTATTAAATTTTGTAGAGAATGGATACGGTCTTTTTCTGGTTTTGTAAAATCATAAATACTATTACTTCCAGGGCTTTGCGAATCGTTCTGCTTAGAGTTTTGCTGCTTCTCTTGAGAAGAATTGCCCTGTTTAGAGTTTTGCTGTTTCTCTTGAGAAGAATCGTCTTGTTTAGAATTTTGCTGTTTCTCTTGAGAAGAATCATCTTGTTTAGAGTTTTGCTGTTTCTCTTGAGAAGAATCGTCTTGTTTAGAGTTTTGCTGTTTCTCTTGAGAAGAATCATCTTGTTTAGAGTTTTGCTGTTTCTCTTGAGAAGAATCATCTTGTTTAGAGTTTTGCTGTTTCTCTTGAGAAGAATCATCTTGTTTAGAGTTTTGCTGTTTCTCTTGAGAAGAATCATCTTGTTTAGAGTTTTGCTGTTTCTCTTGAGAAGAATCATCTTGTTTAGAGTTTTGCTGTTTCTCTTGAGAAGAATCATCTTGTTTAGAGTTTTGCTGTTTCTCTTGAGAAGAATCGTCTTGTTTAGAATTTTGCTGTTTCTCTTGAGAAGAATCGTCTTGTTTAGAATTTTGCTGTTTCTCTTGAGAAGAGCCGTTTTGTTTTTTATCCTGGGAAGGATCTTTTTGTTCCTCTTTTTTTTGTTCTTCATTGTTATTTTTATTATGTTTCATACTTTTAGTCTGCTCTTTGTTAGTATCCTCTTGTTTGTTAGATTGCTGCTCCTCGTTATCTGTTTCGTTTGTTTTTGATTTTTTTTTCTTACGTAACCAATTCCAAATCATATGTATGCCCTCTTTGATTGTGTAATATAGTGCTATTTTGTGGCTAATTTTGTATATTATTCATTTATTTATGAAAAGAAGAAGGAGATTGGTTTGCATAGAAACAATCCTTTAGTAGGCAGTTCATACTATAGCGGGAAGAGGGCGAATCTGTGCAAATTGTAAAAAAGGAGAAGTTTATTTTAAAAGAGTTTACGTTTGAAAATGGTAGGGTAATGCCTGTCCAAATGGGATATGAGACGTATGGTACTTTAAATAGAGAAAGATCAAATGCAATTTTGGTTTGTCATTATTTTAGTGCAACAAGTCACGCGGCGGGAAAATATACAGAGAATGATGAGGAGTCTGGTTGGTGGGATGGACTAATTGGACCTGGAAAAGCAATTGATACAAATAAGTATTTTGTTATATGTACGGATAATCTTTGTAATGTGCAGGTGAAGAATCCATACGTGATTACAACGGGACCGAAGTCGATTAATCCAGAAACAGGGGATGAATATGCCATGGATTTCCCTGTGTTTACATTTCTTGATGTAGCTCGTATGCAATATGGATTAATAAAAGATATGGGAATCTCAAGATTACACGCTGTAATGGGACCTTCGGCGGGTGGAATGATTGCGCAGCAATGGGCTGTTCACTATCCTCATATGGTAGAACGAATGATTGGCGTTATTACGAATCCACAAAATCCAATTATAACGTCCGTAAATGTAGCGCAAAATGCGATTGAAGCAATACAACTAGATCCAAATTGGAAAGGCGGGAAATATGGAGAAGTACAGCCGATGAAGGGGCTCCATTTAGCGAATAGAATGATGTTTATGAATGCGTTTGATGAACATTTTTATGAAACGGCATTCTCGCGTAATAGTATAGAAATGGCACCTTATCAAGAGTTTTCTGCATTAACATCATTTGAGAAAGAGATAAATAAAGTGACATATAGAAGTATAGAGTTGGTAGATGCAAACTCATGGATGTACACTGCAAAGGCAGTTTTATTACATGATATTGCGCATGGATTTTCTTCCTTAGCGGAGGCTCTTTCTCGGGTAGAGGCGAATGTACTCATGATTCCGTGTAAACAAGATTTACTTCAGCCATCTCGTTACAATTATAAAATGGTAGACATTTTGCAAAAACAAGGGAAGTATGCGGAAGTGTATGAGATAGAGAGTATAAATGGGCATATGGCGGGAGCATTTGATATTCATTTATTTGAAAAGAAAGTTTATGAATTTTTAAATCGGAAAGTATCTAGTTTTGTGTAAGAAATAAATGATGAGGAAAAGGTGCAATGTTTGTAGTAGGCACCTTTTTTTACATGATTTGCAGACGGAAAATATAGGTAGCGACTGCTATACCGAAGAACGCTATACTAAGCAATAGAAATAAGAATGACATTTCTTGTGGCGATTTTATCTTTTTATTATTTTTCATACTAAGTGTAATAATCGCAGTGATTAAGAAAATGACGCCCATAATGAAAAGAAAAAGTGTCATTTTAACTGGCTCCTTTCATAAAACAAGTATATTGAGGATACAATGTGCGAGTTATGTTTGTAAAGAATAAGTTTTGCTAGAAAATTGAGAAATAAAATTTCGATTCTTTGCGTTCCTTCTTTCACATGCTAAAATTAATTAGGAATGCTTGTTTAAAGAAGAAGCTAAAGGTTTTATTTTATATAAGGAGGAAATACATATGACAGAAGTTAACACGATTACTACAGAAGAAGTGCAAGAGCGTTTAGAAAATGGAGAAACGTTATTTTTAGTAGATGTAAGGGAAGATGAAGAAGTAGCGGCAGGAAAGATTCCAGAAGCTGTACATATTAAAATGGGTGATATCCCAAATAAAGTAGATTTCTTTGATAAAGAGAATGAATACATCTTTATTTGCCGTTCAGGAATGCGCAGTGAAAATGTATGCCATTATTTAAATGAGCAAGGATTTAAAACAGTGAACATGGTTGGCGGTATGCTTCAATATGAAGGTGAAACGAAATAGTTAATTGTTAAAAACTTGAAACGAGTCTGTTTCAAGTTTTTTTCTTTTGCATACAGTATAAAAAAGGAGGAGGGGGAAATGGGGATTAACTTGCGTAAAGTAAAAATTATTAATAATACAGGAGCTGTTAATGTCGGCGACTGTTATGATATCTCACCTTTAGCGGTGGCGAAAATATATGCGGGTGCTGGAGGATCGAGTGCTGCTGTTTTTTTAAATGGGAAAAGACAGCCAGAAGCGGTGATCAGAACATCAGTGTTTCTTCCGCCATTAGCGACGAGTACACGTACATTAGGTTCATAGAGGAAAGGTAGAGTGTGATTATGCCTGCTCATATAAAAGAGTTTGTTATTGTGAATAACACTGGGAATATATTTACCGGTGATAATTTAAGTGATACTTCATTTACTGCGACGAAATCGTATAGTGGTTCAATGGGGTGCACTTGGATTGATGTCGTTACAGTAATAGGAACGGAGACAAAGCTTTGTTTACAGCCAGGAGATTCTGTGACGACAACATATACACGAGGTACTCCTGCTGGTACTGTACCAGGAACAAATGCAGGGCAAGTTACAAATGTATCGGGTATAGCGCAAGCTGTCCCTAATACAGATAATATGGATTCAATTGCGGGACTCCCTTAAGGAATTAAGGGGGTTTTTATTATTTGAAATAAAAATAGTCTTTGAGATTGTTTTTGTAAATAGATATTAAGAAGAGGTTTGCTTAATGTAAAAAAAGATGGTGTGTAGGCGGTGAAAGTGTGAAAGAGCGCGATAAACAAAATTCATTAAACTCTAATTTCGGAATTTCACCAAATCTTATTGGACCTACCTTCCCTCCCGTTCCAACGGGATTTACTGGCATGGGTCCAACGGGTCCAACAGGCCCGACTGGCCCTCAAGGACCAAGAGGATTACAAGGCCCAATGGGGGTAATTGGGCCGACAGGACCTCAAGGTGTGCAAGGGATGCAAGGACCGGCTGGACCAATAGGAGCAACAGGACCGGAAGGACAGCAGGGATCGCAAGGATTGAGGGGACCAATTGGAGATACAGGAGCAACAGGTGGGCAGGGGGTGCAAGGAATACAAGGTCCGATCGGTCCGATGGGGGCGACAGGAGCGCAAGGAATACAGGGAATACAGGGAGTGCAAGGTCCGATTGGAGTGACTGGACCTGAGGGATCTCAAGGAATACAAGGTGTGCAAGGGATACAGGGCGCAACTGGTTCACAAGGAATACAAGGAACTCAAGGGATACAAGGGTCACAAGGACCAAGTGGAAGTACGGGAATAACAGGAGCAACAGGAGCAACTGGTCAGGGGATACCGGGTCCGACTGGAATAACAGGCCCAACAGGGGTAACGGGTCCATCTGGAGGGCCACCTGGTCCAACGGGTGCAACAGGTGCGACTGGACCAGGAGGTGGTCCGAGTGGAAGTACAGGAGCAACGGGAAGTACAGGAGCAACGGGAACTACTGGTTCAACAGGAAGTACAGGAGCAACGGGAACTACCGGTTCGACTGGAAATACAGGAGAAACTGGTGCGCAAGGTTTGCAAGGGATCCAAGGAATACAAGGACCGATTGGTCCAACAGGTCCAGAAGGTCCACAAGGAATTCAAGGTATCCCTGGTCCGGCGGGAGCAACGGGTGAACAAGGAATCCAAGGTATTCAGGGGATACAAGGGATATCGGGAGCAACGGGTGATCAAGGACCACAAGGTATACAAGGGGTTATAGGACCTCAAGGTGTGACAGGAGGAACAGGCGATCAAGGTCCACAAGGTATACAAGGGATACCGGGTCCACCTGGAGATACAGGCCCGCAAGGCGTTCAAGGAATACAAGGTCCGGTGGGTGATATGGGCCCAACAGGCCCAGAAGGTCCAGAAGGGATCCAGGGACCGCAAGGAATACAAGGAATACCGGGACCAGCAGGAGCAACAGGTCCAGAGGGGCAACAAGGGATTCAGGGAATTCAAGGCCCGGTAGGTGCAACAGGCCCAGAAGGCCCGCAAGGAATCCAGGGATTACAAGGAATTCAAGGAGAAACAGGAGCAACTGGAGCACAAGGTGTGCAAGGCGTTCAAGGGATACAGGGTGACATAGGAGCAACAGGTCCAGAGGGCCCGCAAGGTATTCAAGGTGCTCAAGG
The DNA here is from genome assembly GCF_009739945.1 of Bacillus luti. NCBI lineage: Bacteria > Bacillati > Bacillota > Bacilli > Caryophanales > Bacillaceae > Bacillus > Bacillus luti. Next base: position 652,617 of record NZ_CP040336.1, read on the forward strand.
GGAAATAGGTCCAACAGGTCCAATGGGGTCACAGGGAGTGCAAGGAATTCAGGGAGAAATAGGGGCGACTGGAGCACAAGGTGTTCAAGGTCTGCAAGGAATCCAAGGCCCGCAAGGTCCGACGGGAGTAACTGGAGATACAGGAGCGACAGGAGTTACAGGGGAAGGAGCGACAGGTCCAACGGGAGTAACCGGTGCAACAGGGGTAACCGGTCCATCAGGGGGCCCCGCAGGACCGACTGGCCCAACAGGTCCATCGGGCCCGGCGGGAGTGACAGGTCCATCAGGTGGTCCACCTGGCCCGACAGGAGCGACTGGTGTAACTGGAACGGTAGGAGAAACGGGAGCCACGGGAGAAACAGGTGTGACGGGAGCGACAGGGGCAATTGGAGAAACGGGAGCAACCGGCCTGCAAGGTCCACAAGGAATCCAAGGTGTGCAAGGAGACATAGGTCCAACGGGTCCGCAAGGTGTTCAAGGTCCACAAGGAATACAAGGGATAACGGGAGCAACCGGTCTGCAAGGTCCACAAGGAATCCAAGGTGTGCAAGGAGATATAGGTCCAACAGGTCCGCAAGGAATCCAAGGAGATCAAGGTCCGCAAGGGATCCAAGGTGTGACAGGAGCAACTGGGGCACAAGGGCCACAGGGAATTCAAGGGATACAAGGGATTCAAGGCCCGACTGGTCCACAAGGCCCGACAGGAGTACAAGGAATTCAAGGAGACATAGGTCCAACGGGTCCGCAAGGTGTTCAAGGCTTACAAGGTCCACAAGGCCCAACAGGTTCAACTGGAGCACAAGGCCCGCAAGGAAATCAAGGTTCGACGGGAGCAACGGGAGTAACGGGAGCAACGGGAGCAACGGGAGCAACGGGAGCAACGGGAGCAACGGGAGCAACGGGAGCAACGGGAGCAACGGGAGCAACGGGAGCAACGGGAGCGACGGGAGCAACGGGAGCAACGGGAGCAACGGGAGCAACGGGAGTAACGGGAGCAACGGGGGTAACCGGAGTAACAGGGGACACAGGAGCCACGGGAACGACCGGAGTTAGTACCACTGCAACGTATGCATTTGCGAATAATACGTCAGGCAGTAGTCTAGGAGCCGGTGCAAATGTTAATTTACCGAATAACCAAAATATAGGACCTGGAATAACTGTTAGTGGTGGGAATACTATATTTACAGTTGCGAATGCAGGGAATTATTATATAGCCTATACAATCAATTTAACAGCTGCTGTAGCTGTAGGTGCTCGTATAACTGTAAATGGAAGCCCGCTCGCCGGAACGATAAATTCTTCTTTAGTTGGTGTGAGTTCATTGAATGCGACTATTATTACTAACTTGCTTGCCGGATCCGCTATTAGCTTGCAATTATCTGGATTACTTGGAGTTACATTATCCACGACAGCACCAGGGGCTACTCTAACGATTATTAGATTAAGTTAATAAGCAGAAAACCTTGAAACTTGTATGTTTCAAGGTTTTTTCATCCCAGTATTTGAGAGTAAACCTGTTTAATTAGAAAGAGGTGGATATCTCTGATTGTTGAAAGTTTTACTTTATTCACGTGAGCAAAAACATCGCAGTTCGAAAATATATTATAATAGAATGAAAAGAGAAAATATTGGCGGAAAGGGAGGGTGGCGATGCAGGAGAAGGTTAAGGATTTTTTTGGACGCCCACTTCAAGATTTACGCATATCTGTTATTGATCGTTGCAATTTTAGATGTACATATTGTATGCCGGCAGAAGTGTTTGGGCCTGATTATGCTTTTTTGAAAGATGAGTTTTTACTGACGTTTGATGAAATTGAGCGTTTGGCAAAACTATTCGTTAGTATCGGTGTACGGAAAATTAGACTTACTGGTGGCGAGCCACTACTTCGTAAAGATGTAACAAAACTTATTGCGCGTCTCGTGAAAATTGATGGACTAGTAGATATAGGATTAACGACAAATGCCATTCATTTAACGAAACAAGCGAAGGCATTAAAAGAAGCTGGATTACATAGAGTAAACGTTAGTTTAGATGCAATAGATGATGATGTATTTAGGGATATTAATGGCCGGAATGTCAATACGAAACCTGTTATTAAAGGAATTATGGCTGCGAAAGAGGCGGGGCTGGAAGTAAAGGTAAATATGGTTGTGAAAAAAGGGATGAACGATCATCAAGTACTGCCGATGGCCGCGTATTTTAAAGAACAAGGAATCGCGCTTAGATTTATTGAGTTTATGGATGTTGGTAGTACGAATGGGTGGAATTTTGACCAAGTCGTTACAAAGCGAGAATTAATTGAGATGATTCATAAGGTATATCCGCTTGAGCCGGCTGAAGCGCATTATTTCGGTGAAGTTGCGAAACGATATCGGTATGCTGGAACAAATGTAGAGGTCGGTTTTATTACCTCTGTTTCTGAGTCGTTTTGTTCGTCTTGTACGAGAGCGAGAATTTCGGCTGATGGAAGGTTTTATACTTGCTTGTTTGCGACAGAAGGATTGGATATAAGAGAACTTCTTAGAAATAATCTTTCAGATGAAGAGTTATTACGCGCTATACAAGATGTATGGATGAATAGAAAAGATAGATATTCAGATGAACGGACAGAAGAAAGTGCAAAAAATCGTCCGAAAATCGAAATGTCGTATATAGGAGGATAAGAAAGGGGGCTATCGTATGCAGGAGCGATATTCAAGACAAATATTATTTCCTGGTGTTGGAGAAGAAGGGCAGCGAAAAATAAAAGAGAAGCATGTGCTTATTATCGGCGCTGGTGCTCTTGGTGCAGCGAATGCAGAAGCAATTGTTAGAGCGGGTGTTGGAAAAGTAACGATTGCTGATCGTGATTATGTAGAATGGAGCAATTTACAAAGGCAACAATTATATACCGAAGAAGATGCAAAGCAGTATAAACCGAAGGCGATAGCGGCAGCAGAACATTTAAAAGCGATTAATTCTGAGGTGGAAATAAATCCGGTTGTAACGGATGTAACGGTGCAAGAAATGGAAGAGCTAGTGAATGATGTAGATTTAATATTAGATGCGACAGATAATTTTGAAACACGTCTTCTTATTAATGATATTTCACAGAAGTATAATATTCCATGGATATATGGTGGTTGTGTCGGAAGTTACGGCGTAACGTATACAATTTTACCAGGAAAAACACCGTGCTTCCGCTGTTTAATGGAACATCCAGCGAGCGGAGCAACATGTGATACAGCCGGTATTATACAGCCAGCGGTACAATTAGTAGTGGCGCATCAAATAACGGAAGCATTGAAAATATTAGTAGAAGACTTTGGCGCACTTCGTGAAACGATGTTATCGTTTGATCTTTGGAATAATCAGCAGATGGCATTTAAAGTGAATAGGCAGAAGAAAGATACGTGTCTATCTTGTGGAAGATTACGTACATATCCGAGTTTAACATTTGAAGCACAAACAAAAACAGAAGTGTTATGTGGGCGAAATACAGTACAAATTCGTCCAGGTGTGCGGAATGAATTTAATTTAGAAGAAATTAAAAAGCGCTTACAAAGAAGTGTGGATGTAAAAACTACGCCGTATTTATTATCGTTTCCAGTGGAGGAATTTCGTTTTGTTTTATTTACAGATGGCCGGGCGTTTATTCATGGGACGAACGATATGAATGTAGCAAAACGTTTATATGCAAGATATATAGGTTGAACCTAAAGGGAATCCTTTAGGTTCAACGGAGAAAGTCTTAAGATTTTCTTGTATAATCTCCACTTTTTCCACCTGTTTTTTCAAGTAAGTATGTTTCGCCAATGATCATACCTTTATCAACAGCTTTACACATATCATACACAGTAAGAGCGGTAGCGGAAGCGGCAGTTAAAGCTTCCATTTCAACACCGGTGCTACCTTCTGTTTTAACTTTTACTTCAATGAGTAATCGGTATTGTTCTTCTAATTGTTTCCAATCGAAAGAAACATCGACACCTTTTAATAATAAAGGGTGGCACATTGGGATAATATCAGAAGTGCGTTTTGCAGCCATAATGCCTGCGATTTGTGCAACCGCTAATACGTCACCCTTTCCAATTTCATTGTGAGAGATTTTATCGTAAATTTCTTTCGTAACGACGATACTAGAACACGCAATTGCTGTTCGAACGGTTGCCTTTTTCTCGCTTATATCAACCATTTTTGCGCGGCCCTGGTCGTTGAAATGTGTGAATGAAGACATGGAATTCCTCCTTGAAGTAATTTCTATTTAATACATAAAGTTTAATCGAGATAAAAAAAATTGCAAATATGGGGTGAGAAATGATGGTAGAAAAACGAATTCCGATTCAAGTTGCCGAGGCAGTAGAGCGGGTAATGGAATATGCGAAGAATGGTGAAGTAGAATCGGTTTCTATTACGGAAAGTTACGGGAGAATTCTTGGGGAAGATGTTATCTCAGATCATGACGTTCCTCATTTTGACCGTTCTCCTTACGATGGTTTTGCCATTCGAGCAGAAGATACGAAAGAAGCAAGTCAGGAGAATCCAGTTACATTTGAAGTAATAGGGGAAATTGGAGCGGGGTCTGTTTTTTTTGAAGAAGTAGGATCTTTTAAAGCGGTTCGTATTATGACAGGAGCAGCTATTCCGGCAGATTGTAATGCAGTCGTAATGCTAGAATTGACGGAAGGATTTGAGCAGAACGGAACAACATATATGAGGTTAAAGCGTCCTTTTAATAGTGGTGATAACGTGTCATTTAAAGGAGAAGATATAAAACAAAATCAAGTTCTCGTTCAGAAAGGTGTTGCGATCAATCCTGGTGTTGCGGCCCTATTAGCGACGTTTGGGTATAGTACGGTGAAAGTTGTAAAACAGCCTGTTGTCGGTATTGTAACGACAGGAAGTGAATTGCTAGAAGTGCACGAGCCGTTAGAGCCAGGGAAAATTAGAAATAGTAACTCTTATATGATCGCCGCTCAAATTATGAAAGCTGGCGGGAAAGTTCGGTATTATGGTCAACTTGCCGATGAGTTAGATGCATGTTTTACAGCTGTTCAATCGGCGATGGATGAGGTCGATATTTTAATTACAACAGGCGGTGTGTCGGTAGGAGATTATGACTACTTACCAGCTATTTATGAAAGGTTACAGGCGAATGTACTCTTTAATAAAATAGCGATGAGACCAGGAAGTGTAACGACAGTAGCTGAAGTTGATGGGAAGTTACTTTTCGGTTTATCAGGAAATCCTTCAGCTTGTTACGTAGGATTTGAACTATTTGTGCATCCCGTTATAAAAACATATTTGTATGCGAAGGAACCTCACGTATATAGAGCAGATGCTATTTTGCAAAAAGATTTTCTAAAGCCAAATCCGTTTACTCGTTTTGTAAGAGCGAACGTGACAATCGCGGATGGGGCACTACACGCGATGCCGGTTGGTTTAGATAAATCGAGTGCGGTATCTTCACTTGCCGATGCGAATGCTTTTATCGTATTGCCTGGAGGAACGAGAGGATTTGAAGCAGGGATGAAAGTATCTGTATTATTGTTAGAGCACGCCGAGGGATGTGATTGGCCATGGGCAAAGCCTCTTCAATCTTACAAATAGTAGGGTATCAAAATAGCGGGAAAACAACACTAGTTGAGAAAGTTGTGCATGCATTAGCAGAAAGTGAAATGAAAGTTGCTACAATTAAACATCACGGGCACGGAGGCTTTCCAGAAGTAGCACAAAAAGATAGTGAAAGACACCGTAAAGCTGGAGCTGTCGTAAGTAGTGTAGAAGGGGCGGGATTACTTTCACTTTCTTCACTAAAAAAAGAATGGTCCTTGCAAGAAATTATTCGTTTATATGAGTTTTTTGAAGTGGATACGATTTTAATAGAGGGCTATAAAAAAGAGAAATATCCGAAAGTAGTGTTACTTCGTTCTGCGGAAGACATTGAACTTTTACATAAAGTAGAAAATATAGTAGCGGTTATTGTGTGGCATGATGTTCCAAAAAGCATACGAGAAGAATATAAAGTATTTCATATAACAGAAGAAGAGTTGTATATAGACTGGTTTTTACAAACGGTTAGGAGTATAAAATGACAAATACGTATTATGAAGTAATTGATACAGAAATCTCGATTGAAGAGGTAGCTCAGAAGGTAATTCGGCGTGAATGCGGTGCTGTTACAACATTTATCGGAACGGTTAGAGAGTTTACGAAAGGGCGCCGTACATTATATTTAGAATATGTCGCTTATAAAACGATGGCAGAAAAGATGCTACAGAAAATTGGCTCGGAAGTGAAAGAGAAGTGGCCAGGTACACACGTTGCCATTACACATCGCATCGGTACATTGCAAATTTCTGATATCGCGGTTGTTGTTGCCGTTTCAACACCGCACCGTAAAGCGGCTTATGAAGCGAATGAATATATTATGGAACGTATAAAACAAATTGTTCCGATTTGGAAAAAGGAATTTTGGGAGGATGGTGACTCGTGGATTGGTGATCAATTAGAAAAAACGCCATATCCGGCGGGAGAGCCTGGGAAGGAGTTATAAGTATGATTCGAGTATTGTTATTTGCACACTTGCAAGAGGAAGCAGGAACAAGTGAGTTACAAATAGAGAAAGAAAATATTACGGTCACGCAGTTAAAAGATATTGTTGCCAAAGAGTATAATGTACCGGTGTCAGCACCGATTATGGTTGCAATTAATGAAGAATATGCAAATGAAGATGATAGGATTCAATCTGGTGATGTTGTTGCACTCATACCACCAGTGAGCGGTGGTTAATATTAAATATATGCGATAAAAAACGACTTTCCTAAATAGGGAAGTCGTTTTTTATCGTGTTTTGGAGAACACTATCTTATAGGAAAAGGAGGGCGTTATGAAAAAAATATGTGTAATGATTGCTATAATATGTTCTGTTTTTTTCTCTTCTCCAAGCTATTCTTGGGCGAAAGAATCGAAGGAACAGCTGTTAGAGAGTGCGTTACTGAATAGGTACTATTCAGTTATTAGGCAAGCGACAGAAGATCAATATGAATGTGCTTCAGTTATAAATATAAAGCGTCTCGGCAAGAAAGATGAGTTCGTTCCTAGATATGAAGTGACGCTACAATTCCTTACATTTCAAGGTGCACATAATCCGCCGAATGACAAAGTTACAATTACTTTGGAAGACAATATAGACCACATAAAGATAAAGAAAGTAGAGCGAGAAAAAAATGTGTCTAGTGCGATTGCAGAAAAGATTTGTGAACGTGAAAAAGAAAAAATAAAAGCTCACTCTACTGATTCAGAGTAATAACCTATGACGTTTAGTAAAGAAAGGTAATGAGTGATGGATATATTTTTAGCGATTTTACCAGCTATATTTTGGGGAAGTATTGTGCTATTTAACGTGAAACTGGGCGGAGGACCTTATAGTCAAACGCTCGGTACAACGCTTGGCGCGCTTATTTTCTCGATTGTTGTTTATATTTTTATGAAACCAGTATTGACTCCTACTGTTATCGGAGTTGGAATTGTGTCAGGTTTATTTTGGGCGCTTGGTCAGGCGAATCAACTAAAAAGTATTGATTTAATGGGCGTTTCGAGGACGATGCCGATTTCAACAGGACTTCAATTAGTTGCGACGACTTTATTTGGAGTCATCGTATTTCATGAGTGGTCCACGACAATATCAGTCGTCCTTGGTGTATTGGCGCTCGTTTGTATTATTATCGGTGTTATTTTAACATCGCTTCAAAGTGAAGAAGAAAAGAATACAGAGCAAGCGAGGAATTTTAAAAGGGGCATTATCATTTTATTGATTTCAACAGTCGGTTATTTAGTTTACGTAGTAGTGATTAGACTATTTAACGTAGATGGTTGGTCAGCTTTATTGCCACAAGCAGTTGGTATGGTGTTAGGGGGGATTTTGCTTACTTTTAAACATCATCCATTTAATAAATATGCAATACGAAATATTATTCCAGGATTAATTTGGGCAGCTGGAAATATGTTTTTATTCATTTCGCAGCCGCGTGTTGGAGTGGCAACAAGTTTCTCGCTATCGCAAATGGGAATTATTATTTCGACGCTTGGCGGGATTCTTATATTAGGTGAAAGAAAAACGAAACGCCAATTAACAGGGATTGTTGTCGGTATCGTTTTTATTATCGCAGCCGGAATTATGTTAGGTATAGCAAAAAGTTAAAGGAGGTATGAAAATGTATAGTGATTTAGAAGGAAAGGTTGTCGTCATTACAGGATCAGCAACTGGTCTTGGAAGGGCGATGGGAGTAAGGTTTGCTGAGGAGAAAGCAAAAGTAGTGATTAACTATCGCTCACGGGAGTCAGAAGCGAATGATGTGTTAGAAGAAATTAAAAAGGTAGGCGGAGAAGCGATTGCTGTAAAAGGTGATGTAACGGTCGAATCAGATATGGCGAATCTCATTCAATCTGCTGTGAAAGAGTTTGGTACGCTTGACGTTATGATTAATAATGCAGGGATAGAAAATGCGGTACCATCGCATGAAATGCCGCTTGAAGATTGGAATAGGGTAATTAACACAAATTTAACAGGTGCTTTTTTAGGAAGCCGTGAAGCGATTAAATATTTTGTAGAACATGATATTAAAGGATCTGTCATTAATATGTCTAGTGTTCATGAGAAAATTCCGTGGCCCTTATTTGTGCACTATGCAGCAAGTAAGGGCGGTATCAAACTGATGACAGAAACGTTAGCGATGGAATATGCGCCAAAAGGTATTCGAGTAAATAATATCGGGCCAGGTGCAATTAATACGCCAATCAATGCAGAAAAATTTGCTGATCCTAAAAAACGTGCTGACGTAGAAAGTATGATACCGATGGGCTACATTGGAAAACCAGAAGAAATTGCAGCAGTAGCAGCTTGGCTTGCTTCTTCAGAGGCGAGTTATGTAACTGGAATTACGCTATTTGCAGATGGTGGAATGACGTTATATCCATCGTTTCAAGCTGGGCGTGGGTAATATAAAAGGACGAAGAGATAATGCTCTTCGTCCTTTTTTTACAAAAAAAAATAGCGGCAGCTATTTTAAATTTAATGATTAATTGTATCTTGAAGAAATTCTGTCGCTTGATGTTCAGAAACGTTTTGTACGAGCGCAACTTCGCTAATCATCATTTTTCGTGCATTATCTAGCATTTGTTTTTCGCTCGCATTTAAGGCTCTTTCTTTATTACGGCGAAGTAAATCTCGAACAACTTCTGCGCTATCTTGCAGATTACCGTTTTTCATTTTTTCCATATTCATTGTATATCTTTGTTTCCACGAGAGCGATGTGTCTGATTCTCCCTGCTGGAATTCGAGAAGTATATCATTTAACGTACCTTTATCAACGATATAACGAATACCTGATTTTTGTAATTGATCCATCGGAAGCATTACTTGCATATCTTTACTAAGGATGCGTATTACACAATATTGACGCAAAGTACCTAATATTTCTTTCTCTTCAATTGCTTCGATGATCCCTGCACCGTGCATTGGATAAACGATTTTATCACCAATTTGAAACAAATCATCCACCTCCATATGTGCTAACCATTTTTAATGATAACACATGGATATAAAAATGTCAAATTTTATATAATAACATAGTGTTTATAGTGTAGTCAATAAGTAAAACCTCTTTTTTTATATATTTTTTTACGCTTATTTATTTATGGCTTTTTTAGAAAAATAGTACAGGTGAGGAAGGCAGGCATATCCACTTATTTTTAAGCATAAAATGTAAAATCGCTAATACAATATACCTAAATCCGTTCTTTGCAAAGGAGGGAGAGAAGGTGGGGCGCACAATAAAAATTGATATTACAAATAAAGTTGTAGCTAAATTTAGACCAGATTATTTGGAATTATATACGAGTAAATTTATGATAGGTAAGTTTTATGTCTATACTGAAGGTAAACAATATGTGTTAGAAGACGGATATATATGAAGACGGAAAATTTTATCGCATCATAGATACGCACCGTGGCAATAATCAAGCGGCGGAGGGCTGCGATCTAGGATGGTGTTAACATGATTCGTGTGAAAGTTTTTGATGAAAGTCACGAAAAAGACTTAGAAGACGCAGTAAATGTGTTTTTAAAAAAGATTGATGATAGTAAATTTGTAGATATTAAGTACCAAGTTGGCGTTTCCATTAACGATGATGAAAACCAAATTTATTGCTTTTCAGCAATGATCGTTTATAAAGCATAAAAAAGAGCTGGGTGAGCCAGCTCTTTTTTATGCTTTATGTTGGGACAACATGTGTCGGTAATACGTTCATAATAGATTGGGGTGTGCCTAATTTATTTGTCGTTAAAAGAGGCTCCCCTGTCTCATGATTTTGGGCATCTTTACACATACCAAGGTGATAACGATCACCTAAAAATGGATCAATATAAAAACCGTTTTTGAATACTTTATCATTCGGATGTTTTTCATGGTGAATGTCAGAGCAGTTAATGCAATAGAACATAGCTTTCATCCCCTTTTTATTTTTGTTTGAAAAAAGTGAGTCGGTAGTCATTTCGCTCCTAAGGAAATGTTGAGGAGAAGAGAAATAACTACCTACTCAAATGGTGGGCATATTCCTTCTGATTTTTTATATCTCGCGTATTGCCTCTGAGGGAAGGAGGAGAGACGAATTACGCATGATATAAGTAAGGCACATCTTTCAATATGAATGATGGAGTTTCATATTGAGAGAAGTTTTTATTTTTGATTGCCTTTGTGAGTATATTATGAAGAAATGCTGAGAGGGTGTTTGTCCTGTTGAAAAAATGTTGAGAATTTCTCAACGGTAAAACGAATCAATATTGACATGAAACTAAAAGGTGTTATATCATCTTAATGAAACCAAAAGGTGTTATGTTTTAGTGACGAATAAAGGAGAATGAAAATGGAACAACAAAATACATTAAATGATATTAAACAAACAATCGTTTTTAACGCGTCTATTCAAAAAGTTTGGAGTGTAGTATCGACTGCAGAGGGGATTGCCTCATGGTTTATGCCGAACGATTTCAAATTAGAAGTAGGACATGAATTTCATGTGCAATCACCATTTGGGCCATCACCATGTAAAGTGTTAGAAATCGATGAGCCAAATCACCTCTCTTTCTCATGGGATACAGATGGCTGGGTCGTTTCATTTAATCTGAAAGACCTAGGAGATAATAAAACAGAATTTACGTTAATTCACGGCGGCTGGAAACATCCTGATGAAATTCTTCCGAAAGCGAATGCGAAGAGCTCTATTATTCGCGACAGAATGAGCGGAGGCTGGGTAGCGATTGTAAATGAAAAACTGAAAAAGGTTGTCGAAGGCTAAGTGTCCTCTTCAGCAGCGAAATATGATGTATTTCAAGCAATTGCTGATCCAACCCGCCGAGAAGTAATACGGTTATTAAGCGATAAAGAGTTACCGATTTCAAAAATAACAGATCATTTTCCGATGAGCCGTACGGCTGTTGTGAAGCATCTTCATATCCTTTCAGAAGCGAATTTAGTAAGTGGAAGAAAAAGCGGGAGAGAGAAGATATATCGCCTGCATCCAGAACCATTAGAGGAATTACAGCAGTGGCTCTCGTACTATGAACGTTTTTGGGATAATAAATTGTCTATGCTTAAACATATTGTGGAGAATGAAGAGTAAAAGAGGATGACCATTTCGGTCATCCTCTTTTATTGCTCACTTGTTTGTTTAGCTGGCTTTAGTAAGAGCCAAGCAATAATTAAAGTTAATACTGCTAATGCAAAAGTACTCATATAAATGACGTGCACACTTGATGCTAATGCGGATTGAGACTCGGTTGCTACGTTTGCTGTAGCTCCGCCGTGTCCGCCAGAAGAAACAAGATCAAGATTTTTAATGCCACGCGCGTGAATCATCGTATTGAAGATTGTTCCGAAGAATGCAGCACCTAATGTTTGACTAAATGTATTAATAAATGTGTTTAAACCGACGGCTGTCCCGCGCGTATGTGCTGGTACAGCTGCTTGAATTGTTACCATGTAAATAGGTGTTACAAGCCCCATTCCTAAGCCGAATAATCCGACTGCTACATAAATAAGGAATGATGGTGAGTCCGTTGACAATGTAAATAATAAGAACGTAGCAACTGATAAAATGCTAGCTCCAAGTAAAATAATTTGTTTCGTTTTTAATTTGCCAACTAAGTTACCCGAGAACATAGCACCGAATGTCCACATAACAGGAATCGGCATTAAAATGAGTCCAGCTTCTGTTGCATTTTTTCCTAAAACACCTTGGCTCCATATTGGAAGATACACTGTAATACTAATAATCATTGCACCAGCAATCAGTGTTAGTATGTTTATTGTAGATAATGTGCGATTAGAGAAAAGTGCTAGCGGAATTAATGGTTCCGGAGACTTTTTCTCGATGTATAAGAAAAGAATGAATGAAACAGCGGCAAAGATTAATAGGCCGATAATTGAAATGTCTCCCCAGTTTTGCTTACTGCTACCTGTTAATAATGCGTATAGTAGAGCAATTGTGCTTAATGAAAAGACGGTTGCACCAAGGTAATCGATATGTTGCTTAGATGACTTAATCGATTCCTTATAATAAATTGCGATCATTAAGCAAGCGATAATTCCAAATGGAACGTTTAAGAAGAAGATATAACGCCACGAAAGGGAATCAACTAAAAATCCACCTACTAACGGCCCGATAACACCAGATACACCCCAAACGGCACTCATCCAGCCTTGTGCTTTCGCGCGGTCTTTTGCTTCGCTATATAGGTCCCCAATAATTGTCATAGTAATTGGCATAACAGCACCAGCACCTACACCTTGAAGAGCACGGAAGAAGATTAATTGTTCCATTGATGTAACGACTCCGCATAGTGCAGAACCGATTAAGAAGATTGTTGCTCCAATGAGCAGAACTTTTTTACGACCGAACAAATCAGCTAGCTTTCCGTATATTGGAGTCGAAACTGCTGTGGCAAGCATATAAATTGCGTAAACCCAGCTAACAAGTTCGACGCCTGACAGGTCACTCGTTATACGAGGGATTGCTGTACTAACAATCGTTCCTTCTACCGCAGAAAGAAACGTCATTAGCATTAAAGACATCATGACTTTTTTTCTCATTTGTTTTCCCCTTACCCTTTTTCGAATATTCAACAATATAAAATATAAAGGTACTAAGGTATATAAAGCAACAAAAAAGCATGAGGGGTTCGGCATTTTTCGTTGGTAAGGCGATATATCCTATAGAATTGCTAATAGAATTTCATGAACCTATAAAAAAAGAAACAGGGAAGTCCTGTTTCTTCTTTAATATTGCATTTTCGCATTTTCTCCAGCTGTCGTTCCAGCAATTCTACCAGTAACGAGAGCAGATGTAATATTATAGCCGCCAGTATAACCGTGAATATCAAGAACTTCTCCGCAGAAATATAAGCCATTTGTGAATTTAGAAGACATTTCTTTCGGATTAATTTCTTTAACGGATACACCACCGCCAGTAACAAATGCTTTTTCAATTGACTGCGTACCATTTACATTCACAGTAAATTCTTTAAAGTCTTTCACAAGTGCACGAATCTTCTCATGAGAAACTTGTCCAGCTTGTTCGCTACCGTCAATTTCATTTTTTTCTAATAAGAATAGGAAGTAACGCTCAGGAACGTAACCTTTTAACACGTTTTTAATTCCTTTTTTCGGATCTTCCTTCATTTGTTTTAGCATGCGCTGGAATAGTTGCTCACTATTTTCTTCTGGCAATGCATCGATGCTCATTTGCACTGTATTCGTTTTGAACTTTTTCAGTGCTTTCACAACGAATTGACTACAGCGAAGGGCAGCAGGACCAGATAAGCCGAAATGAGTGAAGAGCATATCCATTTTGTGAGAAATGATAGCTTTTCCTTTCGGATTTAATACACTTAAGTTTATGTCTCGTAAAGCGAGTCCTTGCAGTGAACGGTCTCGAATAAATGGTTCGTTTGAAAGGATGGGTACTTCTGTTGGGAATAATTCTGTAATTGTATGACCAGCTTTTTTAGCCCAAGCATATCCGTCCCCAGTAGATCCAGTTTGCGGAACAGATTTTCCGCCAACAGCGATAACGACGTGATTTGTGTCTAACACTTCGCCTGTTTGCAGTACAACTGCTTTCGTTTGACCATTTTCATATTCAATCGTTTCAACAGGTGTATTCGTACGGATCTTTACACCTAAATCTTTTAATCGTGTTAAAAGTGCGTCTACTACCGATTGCGCTTTATTTGAAACAGGGAACATGCGGCCATGATCCTCCTCTTTCAGTTTTACGCCGAGATTTTCGAAGAATGTAATAATATCTTCATTATTAAAAATAGAAAAAGCGCTGTATAAGAAGCGGCCATTTCCTGGTATATGTTTAACGATCTCATCAAGTGGTAGACGGTTCGTTACGTTACAACGGCCACCGCCAGAAATCGCAAGTTTACGCCCTAGTTTATTTCCTTTATCAAGAAGTAAGACGCTTGCGCCTTCTTCTGCAGCACCGATTGCAGCCATTAGCCCAGAAGGCCCGCCGCCGATGACAATAACATCATAATGCATAATATATCGACCTCATTTTCTACATTTCCTGCCTAAAAGAATAGCATGTTTTCTCTTAAAAGAAAAATAGAGTGAAGTACTGCTTAAGGGGAGAATTGTGGTACAATACAAAAGTTAGAGTTCAGCACGATCCAGCTATTTGTGGGCAATAAGACTAAAACTTTAAGATTTAGGAGAAATAAAGAGGGAGTCTAGTAACCCATAAATGCCCGATTAGTACGAGCTAATAATCAGTAGGGAAGAACACCCTCACTGATTAAAGTTTCACTTTATGTAGATGTAGGAGGATTTTTGTATGTCCGATTCGAAATTTTTGCGCGGAACGCTTATCGTTACGTTAGGGACATTTTTAGTAAAGTTCTTAGGCATGATTTACGTTTTTCCATTTCATGCGTTAGTAGGCACAGAAGGCGGAACGCTCTATACATATGGATACATTCCATATACGATCTTTTTAAGTATCGCAACGGCAGGTGTGCCGCTTGCTGTTTCAAAATTTGTTTCCAAATATAACGCACTTGGCGATTATAAAACGAGCCGGAGAATGTTCCGCTCGGGAATGGTTATGATGATAGTAACAGGAGTTCTTTCATTCTTAGTTCTATACATGACGGCGCCGTTGTTTGCAGAAGCAATGCTTGGTAAACAAAGTGTACACAGTAATGTAGGAGAAGTTACGACGATTATTCGTCTTGTAAGTTTTGCGCTTATTGTTGTACCAGCAGCGAGTTTAATTCGTGGTTATTTCCAAGGTCACCAATCGATGGGACCAACTACTGTTTCGCAAATTATTGAACAAATTATTCGTATTGTCTTTTTATTAGCAGGTAGTTTTATCGTTATTAAAGTACTTGGCGGTACAGTTGCAACAGCAGTTGGGGTAGCGACATTTGCTGCGTTCGTTTCAGCAGTTGGAGCGCTCGGTGTCCTCATTTGGTACTGGTTAAAACGTAAAAAACATTTGGATCAATATTTAATTGAACAAACTGTACCAGAGTCGACAGTGAGTACCGTTCAATTGTTTAAAGAATTATTTGCATATGCGATTCCTTACGTTGTAATTGGGTTAACAATTCCTTTATATCAACAAATTGATACATTAACATTTAACTCAATTATGCAGGCGATTGGTCAAGGTGATATCGCAGAGCGAGCACTCGGTATTTTCACAATGTGGACGCATAAATTAATTATGATTCCTGTATCACTTGCAACAGCGTTTAGCTTAACGCTTGTGCCAGCGATTACAAAATCGTTTACTGAAAAACAACATCGTTATTTAAAATTACAAATTACACAAACATTCCAAGCAAATATGTTTTTAACATTGCCAGCAGTTATCGGTATTTCTACACTGGCATATCCGATTTATACAGCGTTTTACGACTCAGATCCACTAGGTGGACAAGTATTAATGTGGTATGCGCCAGTTGCGTTGTTATTTGCTTTATTTACAGTAACAGCGGCGATTCTGCAAGGGATTAATCAACAAAAACATGCGATTGTCGCGCTTATTATGGGTGTTATTTTGAAATTCGTATGTAACGTAATCTTTATTCGTTATTTCGGTACAGTTGGAGCAATTTTAGCAACTGCAGTTGGCTTCTTAGCCTCTGTATGGTATACGAATAGACAAATCAAAAAACATGTACACTATTCATTTGGTGTTGTATATAAGAGAACATTCCAAATTGCAGTATTAACACTTGTAATGGTCGTGGCGGTAAAACTATCACAATGGCTGCTATCCTTCATGATTTCGCCTGATGGCCGTATTGGAGCTCTTATAACAGTTGTGGTTTGTGCAGGTATTGGTGGTCTTGTTTACGGATTATTAGCAATTCGCACAGGAGTACTTGAAAGAGTATTTGGCGGAGAAGCGTTAGAGAAAATTCAACGTAAACTTGGTAGTAGATTTAAAATAAAGTTGAAATCAAAAGGGGCGTAATTACGTCCCCTTTTCTATGATAAACAAAGAAGGTGAAAAACGTGAGATTAGATAAATTATTAGCGAATATGGGATATGGAAGTAGAAAAGAAGTAAAGAAATTATTGAAAGACGGCGTTGTAAAAATTGACGGAACGCCAGTGAAAGATGCGAAGGTTCATGTAAATGTAGAAGAGCAAGAAGTTATGATTCACGGTGAAGTTGTGGAATATAAAGAGTTTGTTTATTTAATGATGCACAAACCACAAGGTGTTATTTCAGCGACAGAAGATGATAACCATGAAACGGTAATAGATTTATTAGAATTAGAAGACGCAATCTTTGATCCGTTCCCAGTTGGAAGGCTTGATATCGATACAGAAGGTTTCTTATTGATAACAAATGATGGGAAGTTATCGCATCAATTATTATCTCCGAAAAAGCATGTGCCGAAAAAATATTACGCGCACGTTGCAGGAGTAGTAACAGAAGAGGATGTAAAAGAGTTTGCTAAAGGTGTTATTTTAGACGATGGTTATGAAACGAAGCCGGGTGCACTTACAATATTAAAAAGCGATGATATTTCTGAAATTGAGCTTGTCATTACAGAAGGAAAATTCCATCAAGTGAAGCGTATGTTTGAAGCGGTAGGGAAAAAAGTTGTTTATTTAAAGAGAACAGAAATGGGACCGTTAGTATTAGATGAAGAACTAGAACTTGGGCAATACCGAGAGTTAACAGACGAAGAAGTGGAAATGTTAAAAACATATCAAGTAGATACTGAAAAGTAGTGCTGTTTTAAGGCGCAGAAAAGACCCCTTTCTAATGAGTTAGAAAGGGGTATGTATTTATTTACATACAATTATTTTTTCATTATGAGGTCATTCTCACTTTCTTTCCTGTTGTTGTCCACTTACCGCGGCAAGGGCTATACACGAGTTCATTAAACTGCAACACATTTAGATCACGTTGTATCGTTCGTGGTGTGATCCCGAACTCATCTACAAGGTCTTTCGTCGTTACCGTTCCGTTTTCATTGATGTACATATAAATCGATTTAATGCGTGTTAGCATACGAGTAGTTGTAGGTTTCAAGAGAAAACCACTCCTCTACTAGTTTTTTTGACCCCATTCAGGAAAGAAGGTCGTTACTACCATTGTACTCTACATGATAAAATTCATGCTTTAATCTACTTAAATTTTACAAAAGTTTAACAAATATTCATATAGAAAAATATTGGTAGTTGACATTGTATATGGTCAGTCAACTAAATCATAAAATTCTACGTAAAACGCCAAATTCCTGCAAATTTTTTTAAGAAAATAAAAGAAAAACTAATGGGAAATATCTGAAATATTACAATTGTTCGGTATTTAATATTCGTGTATGGCATAAGAGATTTCGGTTTGCTATGATGAAAGAGATAATATAGTGAAGGATGGATGCGTGATGTCAGCGATTAATTGGACAGAAGAAGTTACGAAACGAAAAGATGATTTAATTCGTGATACACAACAATTTTTGCAAATTAAAAGTGTGTGGGAAGAAGAATCGGCGAAAGAGGGCGCACCATTCGGTGAAGGCGTAGAAAAAGCTCTATCTTTCATGTTACATAAAGGAGAAGCTGAAGGTTTTGCTTCTAAAAATTTAGAAGGATATGCAGGTCATCTTGAAATGGGACAAGGAGAAGAATTAGTAGGTATTCTTTGTCACGTTGACGTTGTACCAGAAGGAGACGGATGGACGACTCCAGCATATAGTGCGGATATTCGCGACGGAAAGATTTTTGCACGCGGTGCAATTGATGATAAAGGTCCAACGATGGCAGCTTATTATGCGATGAAGATTGTGAAAGAATTAGGTTTGCCGCTTTCAAAACGTGTTCGTATGATTTTAGGAACAGATGAGGAAAGCAATTGGAAATGTGTAGATCACTATTTTAAAAATGAAGAAATGCCAACAATCGGTTTTGCGCCAGACGCGGACTTTCCAATTATTAATGCAGAAAAAGGAATTTCTGATATACAAGTTGTGCAAAATGGTAGCGAAGAGAAAAATGGTGCATATGAACTTGTTTCATTTGAATCAGGTCGTCGCTTAAATATGGTTCCTGATTTTGCAGAAGCGATTGTTACAGGAGAAGATGTAAATGCACTTACAGTAGCATATGAAGAGTATCTACAAACTGCTAAAAAAATAGGGAAATCAACTATAGAAGGAAATACAGTGACGTTGCAAATAGAAGGAATTTCAGCACACGGATCTACTCCTGAAAAAGGAGTGAATGCAGGTTTATTATTAGCAAACTTCTTAACTACAGTTTCCCTTGATGGAAAAGCAAACTCATTTGCGACATTTGTAACAGAAACATTTACAGGAGATATTTTAGGAGAGAAAGCTGGTATTTCTTATAAAGACGATATTAGCGGACCATTAACAGTGAATGTCGGTCGACTTTCTTATACGAAAGAAAATGGTGGGAATTTAGGGTTAAACGTACGTTACCCAGTTACGACTAACTTTGAAGAAACTATTGCGAAGTTAAAAGAGTATGTTGGCACTCATGGATTTGAAGTAGCTGACTATTCTAACTCTCGCCCGCATCACGTTGATAAAGATCACGAATTAATTCGTACACTGCAACGTGTATATGAAGAACAAACAGGAGAAAAAGCAGAACTATTAGCAATCGGCGGCGGTACTTACGCTCGTTCATTGAAAGCTGGTGTTGCATTTGGCCCGTTGTTCCCTGGAAAAGAAGAACTTGCGCATCAAAAAGATGAGTACATTGAAATTGAAGATTTACTAAAAGCAACAGCGATTTATGCGCAAGCAATTCATGAATTAGCGAAGTAATGGATATGTAAATAATGACCGCTCTCTACTTTAGAGGGCGGCTTCTTTTTACCTGAATGAGATAAGAAAGAAAAGCAACAATAAAAAGAAGGAGACGATGTATATGGATAGACATTATTTTGTCGCAATCACTTTACCAAATCATATAAAAGAAGTGCTATCTAACTATAAAGAAGATATGAAGGAGGAATTACCATTTCGCTCGTGGGTACATAAGGAAGATTATCATATTACCCTTTCTTTTTTAGGAAGTGCGACAGAGGAACAGTTAGAAGGGGTAAAGAATGGATTACACACACTTACAGAAATGAAAGAGCTATCGTTCACATTACAAGGCTTTTCAACGTTTGGCATGGAAGATAGACCACGTATTTTTTGGGCGAAGGTAAGTGAGAATCACGATTTGTTTCAGTTACAAAAGCGCGTGCATGCTATTTGTGAAGAAAATGGGTTTTCTCTAGAAACACGCCCATACCATCCACACATTACTGTTGCCCGTAAATGGGTAGGAGAAGAACCGTTTCATTTAGAACATATAAAAGGAGTGCCTGAAATATCATTTCAAGCGGATACGATCACTTTATACGAATCTCACGTGAAAGAAACACCCAAATATAAATCAATTGCTGAAATAAAACTACAAAAATAGAATGTATGAAAACGTTTTTTATGCAGGTGAATATACTATAGAGAAGAATGGAGTTACTGTATAGAGTTTTGCTCATAAGAAAAGTCGTATGATTTGCAACTCGTTTAATCCCGCAGCTACATGAGTGGAGATGTCTCCACTCATTCAAGTTTCACTTTATTTTAACTTTGAGAATGATGGTGATTTTTTTATGTTGAAAGTAAAACGTCCATTTGATGCCTATTTAGATGAAATGAATAAAATTACAATTTTGCTCCCACATGCGTATGGAACAAGTCGGACATTTCGTTTGCAAGAAGGAACCAATGTGAAAGATTTACCGATTGCTCATACGATTGCGCTTCCGGATGCAACGAAGTATGAGTGCTTTATAGAAGAGCCGCTAGATGTGGGAAAGTATTATACAGTACGAGATGAACGGAATGAAGAAACGGATTTACAAATAGGTGCTGTGATTCGAACAGAAATTTTCGATGAAAAGTATTATTACGAAGGTACAGATTTAGGTGCTGTACATCAAAAAGAAGTAACAACATTTAAAGTATGGGCTCCAACTGCAAGACTTGCGAAAGTAAGAATTTATAAAAGTGATAAAGAATATACCGACCATGAAATGCATAGAGGAGAAAACGGAGTTTGGACTCATGCATTTCATGGGGATTTAGGCGGAGCGCAATATACATTTCTTGTTTGTATTAACTTAATATGGAATGAAGCGGTGGATCCTTACGCAAAGTCGGTGACTGTAAATGGGAAATATGGCGTTGTAATCGATTTGGAAAAAACGCATGTAACAAAACGAGAGGAATTATCACCATTACAGTCAATGACAGATGCGATATTGTATGAACTGCATATTCGTGATGCGACTATTCATCAGGGCAGTGGAGTGAATAAAAAAGGAACATATAAAGGGTTAATGGAAGAGGGAACAACGGGACGAAATGGGACGCTAACGGGATTATCTCACATAAAAGATTTAGGTGTTACACATGTTGAATTATTGCCTTTACATTGTTTCGGTGGTGTAAATGAGGCGAATCCTTCCGCCGTATACAATTGGGGTTACAATCCACTATATTACAATGCCCCAACGGGATTTTATGCTACAAACCCTTCGGATCCTTATAACAGGATTATAGAGTGTAAACAATTGATTGAAACATTTCATGAGAACGGCATTAGGGTGATTATAGATGTTGTATATAATCATGTGTATGAAAGAGAGCTATCATCATTTGAAAAGCTTGTCCCAGGATATTATTTTCGTCATGGTGAAGATGGTATGCCTTCTAATGGGACGGGAGTTGGAAATGATATAGCATCCGAGCGGAAAATGATGAGGAAATTCATTATAGAGTCTATTTTATATTGGCTTACTGAATACAATGTTGACGGATTTCGATTTGATTTAATGGGGATTTTAGATATTGAGACGATGAATATAATAGAAAAAGAAGTACGAAACAGAAAGCGTGATGCACTTTTATTAGGAGAAGGGTGGGATTTGCAAACACCACTATCTCTTGAAGAAAAAGCAATATTAAATAATGCAAAGAAAATGCCACATATCGCGCAATTTAACGATCAATTTCGTGACGGGATAAAAGGAAGTACATTTCATATAAATAAACGTGGGTTTGCGTTTGGTGGACATGTAGACTGCCATCATTTGCAATATATATCATCCGGTAGTCTTCTAAGTATGAAAGAAACAGGGTTGTTTTTAGAGCCGGTGCAAAGTATTAACTATGTAGAATGTCACGATAATATGACGATGTGGGATAAACTAGTGCGTAGTAATGACGAGTCGGAAGAGGTTTTGAAAAAACGTCACCTTCTTGCAAGCGCAATGGTTATCCTTTCACAAGGTATACCTTTTTTACATGCGGGGCAGGAGTTTTATCGCACGAAGAAAGGAAATGAAAATAGTTATAATGCAAATGATGAAATTAATCAATTAGATTGGGATCAAAAGGAGAAAGAGATGGAGACCGTTAATTATATAAAAGGATTAATTGCGATCCGTAAAGAGCATGGGGCATTCCGATTACAAAACGCAGACCTTATAAAAAAGCATATGACCTTTTTACAAACATCTACAGAAGTACTTGCATACCATTTGCAACATGTAGAATCATTTGGACCGTGGAAAGAGATTGTCGTTTTATTGAATAGCAGTTTGGAAGCTAAAACGGTGCAACTGCCAAAAGAAGAAACGTGGCATGTGTTAGTAAACGAAAAGCAAGCGAAAATAGAGCCAATTTCTTCTTTTAGAGGAAAGGAACTTAGCCTCGCTCCAATTAGCACGTATATATTGACGATAATGTGACAAATCGCTACTTGACGATGCGAATGTAATAAATGTAGAATTGACAAAGGTGACGATTTTGATAAGTTGTCATTCTATGAGTGGTTTTGTAAAATAAAATAGAGAGTCTTTGGTATATGCCAAGATTTCTTTTCGTTTACAGTAAAATATATGAATCCACAACATGTGTAGAAATGTTGCGGTTTTTCTTTTCATAACTATAAAAGATAAGGATTTGTTAACGGGTAATGAATATGGAATGGTTGGAACAATTATTAGGAAAAGAGTGGAGTCTTGTACCGGCTGGTGGAGTGACGGGCGATGCATATATTGCGCAAAATGGACAACAGAAGTTATTTTTAAAGCGGAATACATCGCCCTTTTTAGCGGTATTGTCAGCAGAAGGAATTGTTCCAAAATTACTTTGGACAAGAAGGGTAACGAACGGTGATGTAATTTCTGCTCAAAAATGGCTTCCGGGACAGAAGTTAGAGCCAGAGGACATGAAACTAGAACGTGTTGCGAAACTTTTGAAAAAAATACACTCCTCTAAAGCACTGGTGCAGATGATTCAAAGATTGGGGAAGCAGCCGCTTCACGCACAAGAGTTATTACAACAACTGCAACTTGTTTTAAGAGGAGATATAAGAGTTGATGAAACAATTCAGCAAGGTCTTCAATATTTAACGGATTCATTAAAAGATATTGAATACAATGAATTCGTTGTATGTCATTGTGATGTAAATCATAACAATTGGCTATTGTCAGATGAAGATGAGTTGTTTCTAATTGATTGGGATGGAGCTGTAATTGCTGACCCAGCTTTAGACCTCGGTATGTTATTATATTGGTACATTCCGCGCCACGAATGGAGTGAATGGCTCGGATATTATGATATTGAAATGGATGAATCACTGCTTAGGCGTATGAGATGGTATGTAATAGCACAAACGATTTTATCTATTCAATGGCACACAACAAAAAAACAGCAAGCAGAAGCTGAATATTGGCATCAATATTTACAGCAACTACTTGCTTCAGAGTAATACTTAAGAAAAATTGTCCATTCCAGCAATCCACTGAGTAAGTTGTTCTTGATTATTGGAAATGTGGTTGTCCAAATTAGAGGAAGATTTACCCGATTGACTATAAGAATATACATCGTTTAGCATTGCTTTAGCGTCACTATTTATATTATCGTTTGCGAGTAACGATTGAATGAGACGCTCTAATTGCTCGCATTCAGAAACTGTCCCGCAACAATCACTTTGGTGATTGACTAAAATATCTTTCAGCACTTCTAATTGATGTTGTTGATTAATTGGCATGAACGGATCATCCTTTCGATTGTTTTTCTCTTCCCAGAAAGGTAAGAGAAAAAGCTGCTTCGTCATGGAATGTTTAATGCTGTATGTAGTTTTTATCAAAATGGTACATCTTATACTTGAAAGAAACGGACCGAGTGCTCGTACGTACTTGGTTTTTTGTTTGGTAGATTGATTAAAACAGAAAGAAGGAATTATTCCTTTAAAATAGCTTTGTAAAGAGAGGGAAACATCTATGCGTTTAAGACATAAACCATATGCAATGGATCGAATTAATGAGTATTCACATATCGTAATCGGAAACCCAGAGGAGTGCGCCGGTAACTGGAAAGAAGTATTTGGAAATGAACAACCAATTCATATTGAAGTAGGTACAGGTCGTGGCCGCTTTATGTATGATATGGCAAAAGCAAATCCTCATATTAATTATATTGGAATTGAAAAATTCACAAGTGTTGTTGTAGATGCACTTGATAAATTAATTGAAGAAGAAGTACCGAACTTAAAGTTAATTAATAAAGATGCTGAAGATTTAACAGTTTTCTTTGCAAAAGGTGAAATTGATCGCGTTTATTTAAACTTCTCAGATCCATGGCCAAAGAAACGTCATACGAAGCGTCGTTTAACGTATAAAACATTTTTACGCAATTATGAAGAAGTGTTAGTAGAAGGCGGAGAAATTCATTTCAAAACAGATAACCAAGGTTTATTTGAATATTCTCTTATGAGTATGGCTGAGTATGGTATGTTACTAACGTACTTAAGCTTAGATCTTCATAACAGCGACTTTGAAGGTAACATCATGACTGAGTACGAAGAGAAATTCTCTAGTAAAGGTCATCGTATTTACCGAGTAGAAGCAAAATATCGTACAGAGCCTATGCAGTAATGCATAGGTTTTTTGTGTCTTAAATAATCAGAATTTTATGTTAAAATCAATAGAAAGGGGGAGATGTAATGGAACAACTACAAATTGGAGATATAAAAGCGACGTGGTTAAAAGGCGGGAACACACATTTAGATGGGGGAGCAATGTTTGGTGTTGTGCCGAAAGTGCTTTGGTCACGTAAATATAAACATAACGAAACAAATCATATTTATCTACGAACAGATCCGTTACTTTTGCAAACGAAAGACGGTAATATGCTTATTGATTCCGGAATAGGAAACGGTAAATTGAATGAGAAGATGAAGCGAAATCAAGGTGTAACAGAAGAATCATCGGTTTATGAATCATTAGAAAAACTGGGATTAAAGCCTGAAGATATTCATTATGTTCTAATGACGCACCTTCATTTTGATCATGCATCTGGCCTAACAAAATGGGATGGAGATCACCTTGTACCGGCGTTTCCGAATGCAAAAGTTTACGTAAGTGAAACAGAGTGGAATGAAATGAGAAGTCCAAATATTAGATCCCGTAATACATATTGGAAGGAAAATTGGGAGCCGATTGTAGATCAAGTTGTTACGTTTCAGCAAGAAATAGAAATTACAGATGAAATAAAAATGGCGCATACAGGCGGTCATAGTGATGGACATGCAGTTATTGCTTTAGAAAGCCAAGGTGAAACGATGCTTCATTTAGCAGACCTATTGCCGACGCATGCACATCAAAATGTATTATGGGTAATGGCATACGATGATTACCCAATGACATCGATTGAAAATAAGCAAAAGTGGATGAAGTATGGTGCTGAAAAAGAGGCGTGGTTTACGTTTTATCATGACGCATATTATCGTGCAGTAAAGTGGAATGAGGAAGGGCATATTGTAGAAAAGATAGAGCGGAAAACGAGTGTAGAAGCATAAAAACGGGGTGTTCCAGCGGTCTGTTGGAGCGTCCTCTTCTTTTGTTGTCGGTAAGTCGATATATCTCAATAATCGCTGATATAATTTCAATCACTATCCACAATTTCAAAAAAATAAGAGGTTCACCTAATGGGAACCCTCCTTTTTATGCTGCTATAACCTCTAAAACAGTACCTGTTTTAGCATCAACTAAAAATTCAAATCGTTCTTGTATATCATCTAACATCGTTGTAAGACCGCCACGATAAACTTCGTATGCGACATCATATTTTTCAAATGTCTCCGGAACCATATGTACCCAAGAGCCAGTAATTTCACCTTTATGACTTAATGCTTGTTTCACCATTTTCAATGCTTTTTCTGAAGAAATATGGGATTGTTCTTGTACTTTGTTTGCAACGAAATAACCAGCTGCGAACCCAACGCCAAGACCTGCTACTAAACCTTTCCAGCTCATATATTCACCTCAATTCTATAAAATAAAAATAGTGTACCGATAATAATTATAAAGCAAATACAGCTAAAAAAGAAGAAACTAGAAACATTTCGAAAATTTCGTTACAATAAAAGAGGTATTCTACTAAGGTTTGAAAGAAGGGGACTTCGTGAATAAAGAGACATTACAATTATTTCGTACGTTAACAGAATTACAAGGTGCGTCAGGTTTTGAACATGATGTACGCCGTTTTATGAAGCAAGAATTAAGCAAATATGCTGATGAAATTGTACAAGACGGTTTAGGTAGCGTATTTGGTCTGAAAAAAGGGGACGAAACTGGCCCACGTGTTCTTGTAGCAGGTCATATGGATGAAGTAGGTTTCATGATTACGCAAATTACGAAAAACGGAATGCTTCGTTTTCAACCGTTAGGCGGCTGGTGGAGCCAAGTTCTATTAGCGCAGCGCGTACAAGTGATGACGAAGAATGGTCCTGTTATTGGGGTTGTTGGTTCTATCCCTCCTCATTTATTAAGTGACGCGCAACGTGCAAAACCGATGGATATAAAAAACATGTTAATTGATATAGGTGCAGATAGCTATGAAGATGCGATTGAAATTGGTGTAAAACCAGGACAACAAATCGTGCCAATCTGCCCGTTTACTCCGATGGCAAACGAAAAGAAAATCATGGCGAAAGCTTGGGACAACCGTTACGGATGTGGCCTTGCAATTGAATTACTAAAAGAATTAAAAGACGAAACATTACCAAATACATTATACTCTGGTGCGACTGTACAAGAAGAAGTTGGTCTTCGCGGCGCACAAACTGCTGCGAATATGATTCAACCAGACATCTTCTATGCGCTTGATGCAAGTCCAGCAAACGATGCTTCTGGTGACAAAACACAGTTCGGTCAATTAGGAAAAGGTGCTCTTCTTCGTATTTACGATCGTACAATGGTAACGCATAGAGGAATGCGTGAATTTATTTTAGATACAGCAGAAACACACAACATTCCGTACCAATACTTTATTTCACAAGGTGGTACAGACGCGGGCCGTGTACATACAAGTAACTCTGGTATCCCATCAGCAGTAATTGGTGTTTGCGCACGCTACATTCATACACATGCTTCTATTTTACATGTTGATGATTATGCAGCAGCGAAAGAACTCATTACGAAGCTTGTAAGAGCAACAGATAAAACGACGTTAGAAACAATTAAGAATAACGCGTAGAGAGGAAGGGCGAAAAACCCTTCTTTTTTTAGGTTGAATAGATGACCTAGCGATGAGTGGTGGCGGTTAGTGCCTAATGGGTGCTCGAATGATGTATTAAGAACGCGGGTAGGAAGAAAGAAGAAGCCTGTTTTTGTGTTTAGGACCAGTAATATTGTGGAAAGCGACCTTCTTTTATCCCGCTTTAATGGGCAGTAAGACCCCCACCTCAAAATTCAGCGAAAGCAAAGAATTTAGGTGGGGGATCAACTGCCCATAAAAGTCCGATTGGTGAAGGCTAATAATCAGTGGGGGATGAAGAAAACCCCCACTGATTAAAGTTTCACTTTATGGGGAGAAGGAATTCCCTGGTGGTGTGTGGTAGTGGTTGGTACTTAATTTGTGCCGAAGCGGATATTAGAATAGAATGAAGAATTTTTATAGAGGTGAACGAAATGAAAGTAGTAGTTGGATCAAAGAATAAAACGAAGGTTGGAGCAGTGGAGAAGGTTTGGGGAGATGCTACAATTACATCCCTTTCTGTTCCTTCAGGAGTAGCAGCACAGCCGTTTTCAGATGAAGAGACGATGCAAGGAGCGATAAATAGAGCAAAACGAGCGCTCCAGGAAGGAGAAGCTCAAATTGGTATTGGGCTGGAAGGCGGCGTGATGAAAACGGCGCACGGTTTATTTATGTGTAACTGGGGTGCTTTGGCGACAAGTGACGGTAGAGTATTTGTTGCAGGAGGCGCTCGTATTAAATTACCAGATGACTTTTTAACGCCACTGGAAGAAGGAAAAGAGTTAAGCGAAGTGATGGAAGAATTTGTACAGCGAAAAGATATTCGTAGCCACGAAGGTGCTATCGGGATCTTTACAGATGATTATGTCAATCGAACGGAATTATTTGTACACGTTGTTAAGTTGTTAGTTGGACAATATAAGTATGATGAAAAGCAAGCATAAACCTTGCACCGTGCGCGATGTATGGTAGTATAAAAGAAAGATTATAACATGAAAAAAGCACTCGTTAGAGGAGGAAATATAGATGAAATCATTAGAAAGCATGGAGCAATTCCAACAATTAAAAAATGAAGAGAATGTAGTCTTTATGTTCTCAGCAGAATGGTGTCCAGACTGCCGCTTTGTAGACCCATTTATGCCAGAAGTAGAAGAGAAATATAGTGATTTCTCATTTTACTATGTAGATCGTGATGAGTTTATTGATCTATGCGTGAAATTAGACGTATTTGGCATTCCGAGCTTTGTAGCGTACAATAAGGGTGAAGAAACAGGTCGCTATGTAAACAAAGATCGTAAAACACAAGAACAAATCGAAGAGTTCATTGAAGGTTTAAAATAAGGCAATTTGCCAATTGAATTGTAAAACAACCTCTACCTTCGCGGGGGAGGTTATTTTTTTGGAAGGGAGGAAAAAGAGATGAAGATGACAAGTAAAAAGATGAAAGACGAGTTAATGAAGAAATTATCTCGTCCAGAATGGGACTTTCAGTATGATAGCGAGAAAGAAGTTCTACGTATTGAACAGAAAGACTCTAAAAAAGGTATTAACGTATCGCTTCCAGGAGTTGTGGCAAAATGGGAAGTGAATAAAGAAAAAGCAATTGAAGAGGTTGCCTATTACGTACAAGAGGCGTTAATTGCGATGCATAAAGAAGAAAATAGCGAGGCGAAAATTTTACCTGTTATTCGCTCTACTTCTTTCCCGAAACAAGCAGAAGAAGGAAATCCGTTTATTATGACGGATCATACGGCGGAAACACGTATTTACTACGCGCTAGATTCTAATAAAACGTATCGACTAATTGATGAGCGTTTATTACAAAAGTTAGAGCTTACAGAACAACAAGTACGTGAAATGGCATTATTCAATGCTCGTTCATTAGGGTATGAATTTAAGCAGGACACAGTAGCAGGTAATACATTCTACTTTTTAAACACAAACGATGGGTATGATGCGACGCGTATTTTAAACGAATCGTTACTACAATCGATGCGTGAAAAGATTTCTGGTGACATGGTTGTTGCTGTTCCTCACCAAGATGTATTAATTATTGCTGATATCGTTAACGAAATCGGTTATGATATTATTGCACAAATGACAATGAAATTTTTTGCCGAAGGGCATGTTCCGATTACATCACTTTCATTCGTATATGAAGATGGGGACTTTGAACCAATCTTTATTTTAGCGAAGAATCGGAAGAAGACAGATGGAAAAGAGAAAGGATGAACGAAGTGAACGTTTTTTACAACCTTGAAGGAATTGGTGACACTCTAATTGTTGCCTTACAAGATATTACTTTAGAGACTCGTACTTTTGATCGCAAAGGAGATGTTGCTCGCGTTTATGATCGTGAAAGCAACGTAACGGGAGGATTCAACATCTTTAATGCATCTTCTTACTTAGAAGTAACAGAAACAGGTAACCTTACATTAACGAAAGAACTTGTTGAGAAAATCAACGAAATTTTAGCGAAGAACGGCTTTGAAGAAACAGTAGAAGCAGATCTTTCTCCGAAATTTGTTGTAGGCTATGTAGCTGAAAAAGAGAAACATCCAAATGCTGATAAGTTAAACATCTGTAAAGTAGAAATCGGTACAGAAACATTACAAATCGTATGTGGCGCACCGAACGTTGATGCAGGACAAAAAGTTGTCGTTGCAAAAATCGGCGCTGTAATGCCAAGTGGTATGCTGATTAAACCAGCTGAACTTCGCGGTGTTCCTTCTTCTGGAATGATTTGCTCTGCACGTGAATTAGAGCTTCCAGACGCTCCACAAGAAAAAGGTATTCTCGTATTAGAAGATAGCTTTGAAGTTGGACAAGAGTTTAAATTTTAATTGATATTAGAAAAGAGAGGTTGTCCTTATGGGCAACCTTTTTTGTTATTGTTAGCTATAGTCTGAGTTATGATAGATATATTTGAAAAATCATTAATAGCATAAGGAGAAAGAAGGAGGTTACCCAGTTGCGAAGTTGACTGATGGGGCATCCTTCTTTTATTTGTAACTTTTTTTCTCAAAATCTATATTGTATTTTATAAACAGTCTAGTTAAAATTTAGAAAAAAGAAGGGGGTAGACGTATGAAACAACAACTAAAAATCGCAGAACTTCTGAAACGAATTGAAACTTCCAAACAGCAAGATATCGAATTAGGTTCCTATGAAATATATGTATTTAGCGAAAGTGAATTAGAAAAAGGACAAATCGGTTACCGATATGATAAACATAAAAACTCATTAATAAGTGAAGAGAATGGAAAGTGGCAAGAAGGATGGATTGTGATTGGATATGAAACGGATATGGGCGATCCGGTTTTCGTGAATATCGATGATGATGCGTATCCAGTGTATACGGCAGAACGTGGTACAGAAACGTGGCAGCCTGTTAATATTGGAAGCATAGATGAGATTATAGGGCAATTATAAGAAAAAATTTGAGTCCGGTGCAAAGTGATGGGAGAGAAATATGAAGTATATAAAAATAATGAGCGTGATTGCATTTATTGGTATATATATGGGAGGTTGCTCACAAGAACAACCGAAAAAAGAGACAACATCTCCTATAAAAGAAACAAGCGAAGATAAAAAGGAAGACGCACCGGTAGAAAAGCAGCAAGAAGAACAAGAAAAGAAAGAAGAACCGCAAGCAATTCAAACAAATGAGCAAGTGGAGCAAAAGCAGGAGGAAGTGTCGGCTGAGGAAAAGAAAGAGAAATCTATGCCAGTGCAGCCAGCTGAGCAACTTATGCAAAATAATGAACAAAAAATAGAGAGTAAGGAAAAACAAGAAAAATTTCTCGTTGTCATTGATCCAGGGCATCAACAAAAAGCAAATTTAAATTTAGAGCCGATTGGTCCGGGAGCAACAACACAAAAATATAAAGTGACAGATGGAACAACAGGTGTTGCAACAAAAAAGAGAGAGTCTGTCCTTGTGTTAGAGATGGCTTTTATATTAAAAGAAAAGCTTGAAGCAAAGGGAATGCAAGTATTAATGACGAGAACGTCACAAGATGTTGATATAAGTAATAAAGAACGTGCGACATTTGCGAATGATCATAAAGCGAATTTATTTTTACGTCTTCATGCAGATGGTTCTGAAAATCCGAATCAAAGTGGATTCGCTGTATTGACGCCTGCAGAAGGAAGTCCGTATACGAAAGAAATCTATGCGGAAAGTCTTCAAATCTCTCAAACGATAGTAAATAAAATGAGAGAGAACCAGCAAGTGAAAGTAAATGGAATTAAGTTCAGGGATGATCTTTCTGGATTTAATTGGTCCAAAGTACCTGGTGTACTATTAGAACTTGGGTTTATGTCAAACCATGAAGAAGATAAAAAATTATCTGACCCGCAGTATGTAAATTCTTTATTGCAAAGTGTAACGGATAGTGTAGATGAATATCGGAAGAGTAAAGCTTAAACGCAGTCTTACATGTAAGGGTGCGTTTTTCCATATGAAAACACTCGTAAATTAGAATATTATGGATAAATATGACATGCTTAATTTTACCTGCACTTTTTTCCGAATGCTGATACAATAAAGGATGTTACTATTTAGTAGAAAGAGTGGTAAGCATGTTAGATTGGATGAAAAAGCTGTTTAACAAAGAGGAAGAACAAACAGCGATGAATAAAGAAGTACCAAAGCAAGTTGAAAGTCAGCCGAAAATTCCTCGTGTAAACCACTACACTGAAGCAAGAGAAGCGCAAATGGCAAGTAGGAATGCAGGTAAATGTCGTTTTCCATTAGTACCAGATAATGGGTTCGATGAAGAGGATGTTATAGAAACAGGGCATTTTGAAGAACAACCTGTTCAAGCTGTAACATATGAAAATCAGCCTATTCAAAGAGGAATCAAAGTGGAAAGAAGCAGACGACCGTATGTGGAGAAGGTAGTTCCTACATATGAAGAGCCGGAAGTGCAATATGAACCGGAGCGAGAGCCTGTCGTAAAGAAAACACCTGCACCAGCGCAAGAAAGTAACCGTAGACCATTTCGTCCAACAGAAATGATTTCGCCAATTTACGGATATAATCGTCCTTCTGTAGAGAAAAAGGAAGAAAAGCAGGAGGAAGTAAAGGAAAGAGAAGACCTTGAAATATCTGTAGAGGGAAAAGCGGTCGTTGATGCATGGTTAGAGAAAAAGGGATATACATTATCTGATTTCTCAGAAGGACAAGCAAAGATTTCTTCTTCTAGTCATGAAGGAGTTGATCAGCAAGATCAACAGAGTAAAAAGGAAGAAAAATCAGTTGTCGATCAATGGTTAGAGAAAAACGGTTATGAAATTGAGCGCCAAGTACCTTTAGTAGAAGAAAAAGAAGTGGTTCAAGAAATTAGTGCACCGCAGGAAGTTGTAGCGGATGAATTACTTCATAAAACGGTAGCTGAGCGCATGGAAGATGCAAAGCAAGAAAAAGATGTAGTGGTGCTAAACGAAAATATTTCACAAGAGAAATTAGTAGATTCTAAAGTAGAGCACGAGGATACAATACTATCAGAAGAAATTAAGCGTAATACAGAAATAGAACAACCTACTATTGAAGTAGAAAAACAAGCTCCAGAAGAATCAGTGATTGTCAAAGCAGAAGAAAAATTTGAAGAAACAATCATTGTGGAAATACCAGAAGAGTTAGAAGAAGAAACAAAAGAAGAAATAGAAGTAATTGCAGAAGAGTCAGAAGAAGTAGAAGTAATTGCAGAAGCAGAAGAGTCAGAAGAAGTAGAAGTAATTGCAGAAGCAGAAGAGTCAGAAGAAGTAGAAGTAATTGCAGAAGCAGAAGAGTCAGAAGAAGTAGAAGTAATTGCAGAAGCAGAAGAGTTAGAAGAAGTGGAAGCAATTGCAGAAACAGAAGAGTCAGAAGAAGTAGAAGTAATTGCAGAAGCAGAAGAGTCAGAAGAAGTAGAAGTAATTGCAGAAACAGAAGAGTCAGAAGAAGTGGAAGTAATTGCAGAAGCAGAAGAGTCAGAAGAAGTAGAAGTAATTGCGGAAGCAGAAGAGTCAGAAGAAGTAGAAGTAATTGCAGAAGCAGAAGAGTCAGAAGAAGTAGAAGTAATTGCAGAAGCAGAAGAGTCAGAAGAAGTAGAAGTAATTGCAGAAGCAGAAGAGTCAGAAGAAGTAGAAGTAATTGCAGAAACAGAAGAGTCAGAAGAAGTGGAAGTAATTGCAGAAGCAGAAGAGTCAGAAGAAGTAGAAGTAATTGCGGAAGCGGATTCTGTAACACTTGAGGAAACGCAGCAAGAAATGTTGTTAAATGAAGCAATTGAACAAAAGAATGAGTTCATACATGTTGCTGAGGCTGATGAGCAAACGAAGAAAGATGTTCAAAGCTTCGCGGATGTTTTAATTGCAGAAGAGCAACGAGTTGTAGAAGAAACACCGGTCGTAGAAGAACAACGAGTTGTAGAGGAAACACCGGTCGTAGAAGAACAACGAGTTGTAGAGGAAGCACCGGTCGTAGAAGAGCAACGAGTTTTAGAAGAAACACCGGTCGTAGAAGAACAACGAGTTGTAGAGGAAACACCGGTCGTAGAAGAACAACGAGTTGTAGAGGAAGCACCGGTCGTAGAAGAGCAACGAGTTGTAGAGGAAGCACCGGTCGTAGAAGAACAACGAGTTGTAGAGGAAACACCGGTCGTAGAAGAACAACGAGTTGTAGAGGAAGCACCGGTCGTAGAAGAGCAACGAGTTTTAGAAGAAACACCGATTGCAGAAGAGCAGCCAGTTGTACAAAAAGAAGAACCAAAACGTGAGAAAAAGCGTCACGTACCATTTAATGTTGTTATGTTGAAACAAGATAGAACACGATTAATGGAAAGACATGCGGCTAGAGCGAATGCAATGCAATCTTCTATGAGTGAACGAGTAGAGAGTAAGCCTGTACAACAAGTAGAAGAAACACCAGTGCAACAAGTGGCAGTAGAACCACAAGTGGAAGAAACACTAGTACAGCAAGTGGTAGTAGAACCACAAGTAGAAGAAAACGCAGTGCAACAAGTGATAGTAGAACCACAAGTGGAAGAAACACCAGTGCAACAAGTGGCAGTAGAACCACAGGTGGAAGAAACACCAGTGCAGCAAGTGGCAGTGGAACCACAGGTGGAAGAAACACTAGTACAGCAAGTGGCAGTGGAACCACAAGTGGAAGAGAAACCAATGCAGCAAGTAGTGGTAGAATCACAAGTGGAAGAACAACCAGTGCAACAAGTGGTGGTAGAGCAAGTACAAGAGAAGGCGTATGTTGTAAATCAAAGAGAGAACGATATGCGAAATGTACTGCAAACACCACCGACATACGCTATTCCGCCATTAACATTGTTGGCAATTCCACAGCAAGCAGCGTTAGATAATACGGAATGGTTGGATGAACAGAAAGAATTATTAGATACGACGTTTAATAATTTCCATGTTGGCGCACATGTTATTAATGTATCGCAAGGTCCAGCGGTAACTCGCTTTGAAGTACAACCAGACCCAGGTGTGAAAGTAAATAAAATTACAAATTTAAGTGATGATATTAAGTTGAGCTTAGCGGCGAAAGATATTCGTATTGAAGCGCCGATTCCAGGTAAAAGTGCGATTGGAATAGAAGTTCCAAATAAAGAAAGTAAGCCAGTATTTCTTCGTGAAATTTTAAGAAGTCCTGTGTTTACAAAAAGTGAATCACCGCTTACTGTTGCGCTAGGGCTTGATATTTCAGGTGATCCAATTGTAACGGATATTCGAAAAATGCCACACGGACTTATTGCGGGTGCAACAGGTTCAGGTAAAAGTGTATGTATTAACGCAATCTTAACGAGTATTTTATATAAAGCGAAACCACATGAAGTGAAGTTAATGTTAATCGATCCGAAGATGGTTGAGCTTGCACCATACAATTCTGTTCCGCATCTTGTAGCGCCTGTTATTACGGATGTAAAAGCAGCGACAGCTGCATTAAAGTGGGCAGTTGAAGAGATGGAGCGTCGTTATGAATTATTTGCGCACGCTGGTGCTCGTGATTTAACCCGCTATAATACAATTGTAAGTGAACGAGAAATTCCAGGGGAGACATTACCTTATATCGTTATCGTTATTGATGAGTTAGCTGACTTAATGATGGTAGCGCCTGGTGATGTTGAGGAAGCAATTTGTCGTATTGCACAAAAAGCACGTGCTTGTGGTATTCATTTATTAGTTGCGACGCAGCGTCCATCTGTAGATGTTATTACAGGTTTAATTAAATCAAATATTCCAACGCGTATAGCATTTACTGTATCGTCTCAAGTTGATTCGCGTACGATTATTGATATCGGGGGCGCGGAGAAATTACTTGGCCGTGGTGATATGTTATTTTTAGGGAACGGTACATCGAAGCCAGTTCGTGTACAAGGCGTATATGTATCGGATGATGAGATTGAAAAAACAGTTGACCATGTGAAAAAGCAAATGAAGCCGAATTACTTATTTAAGCAAGAGGATTTATTAGCGAAAACAGAACAGGCTGAGTCGGAAGACGAATTGTTTTTAGATGCATGTCAATTTGTTGTAGAACAAGGGGGAGCGTCCACATCTTCTGTACAGCGAAAATTCCGTATCGGTTATAATCGCGCGGCCCGCCTCATTGAAGAGATGGAATCGCAAGGGATTATTTCTGAAGCAAGAGGAACAAAGCCGAGAGATGTCCTTATTTCTGAGGATGAATTTGCTGCTATGCAGGAAACAAATGTATAGTAGCAGGTTTTGCTGTATACTAAGAGAAAATGTTGGATAGTAAAGTAGGGAGTAAAGCGACATGAAAGAAATTGAATTAAAATTAAAAGGTGAAATAAATCGACTAACAAATAAAACATTTAAATTTGATGAGCGTGTTGGAGAAGGTTGGTTCTCCGCCGTTTACTTTTTAAAAACTAGAGAAATCATTGAAGAATTTCGCCCGAAAAGTGTTGTAACGATGCAGTTTTTCCAAAAAGAGAATGCAGTACTTTGCGGAACAGATGAAGTAATCGCATTGCTACAAACATTTGCCAAAAATCCTGAGGAATTAGAAATTCATTCTTTAAAGGATGGCGATAATATTAGTCCATTTGAAACAGTTTTAACAATTCATGGCCCTTATGAAAATTTCGGATTTTTAGAAGGTGTAATTGATGGGATTTTAGCTCGTCGTACATCAGTTGCGACAAACGTATATAACGTTGTCCAAGCTGCACGTAGTGTAGATAAAGAAAAACCAGTTATTTTCATGGGAGATCGTGATGATCATTATACGCAACAAGCGGGTGATGGTTATGCGGCATACATCGGAGGTATGAGCGCACAAGCGACGCATGCTATGAATGAGTGGTGGGGTAAGAGTGGTATGGGGACAATGCCTCACGCACTAATTCAAATGTTTAATGGTGATGTTGTTGAAGCAGCAAAAGCATATCATAAGAAATTCCCAGAAGATGAATTAGTCGTACTAATTGATTACAACAATGATGTCATTACAGATGCACTTCGCGTAGCACGTGAATTTGGATCAACATTAAAAGGTGTGCGTGTCGATACGTCTCGTACAATGATCGATCAATACTTTATTCGTCATCCAGAAGTACTTGGAACATTTGATCCACGTGGTGTAAATCCATCGCTTGTATTTGCACTTCGTAAGGCTCTTGATGAGGAAGGGTTCCAACATGTAGATATCGTTGTAACTGGAGGATTTGATGAGAAGCGTATTCGTGAATTTGAAGCTCAAAATGTTCCTGTCGATATATACGGCGTAGGAAGTAGCTTATTAAAAATGAATATTGGCTTTACTGGTGACAACGTAGAATTAAATGGAAAACCAGAAGCTAAGGCTGGTCGTAAATACCGTCCAAACCCACGTCTAGAGCGTGTTCAATTGGAAACAAGAGAAGATATGTAAAAAAGAGAAAAACTGATAGGTGATTGACCCTATCAGTTTTTCTGTTATCATAGTATAACAGCTGGTTTTTTGCTATAATAAGTTTGTTATGGACATAAAAGAAGTACGTACGTGTTTATCCTGATAAGTGAAGATAAAAGAGAACTTCACTTCATCAGAAATGTATGATGATTACCAAAATAAGAAAAGATTCATATACTGTCTTATAGATAGGCCGTTGTATTAGTTCGAAATGTTGGAGGTTCTTTAAGATGACAGTTTACCATTTTGTAGGAATTAAAGGAACAGGAATGAGTTCATTAGCACAAATTCTTCATGACATGAAGCATACTGTTCAAGGGTCTGATTATGAAAAGCGTTTCTTTACACAAACAGCATTGGAAAAGCGTGGTATTTCCATCCTTCCTTTTGATAAAAATAATATTAAAGAAGGACAAGTGATTATCGCAGGAAATGCGTTTCCTGACACGCATGAAGAAATCGTAGCAGCAAAAGAATTAAATATCCCAGTACATCGTTACCATCACTTTTTAGGTGACCTTATGAATCAGTACACAAGTGTTGCTGTAACTGGTGCACATGGAAAAACATCAACTACAGGTTTGTTAGCCCATGTAATGCAAGGCGCACACCCAACATCTTACCTTATTGGAGATGGAACTGGGCATGGGGTAGAAAATAGTAAGTATTTTGTATTTGAAGCTTGTGAGTATCGTCGTCATTTCTTGTCTTACTATCCAGACTATGCAATTATGACAAACATTGATTTCGATCACCCAGATTATTTCTCAGACATCAATGATGTATTCAGTGCATTCCAAGAGATGGCATTGCAAGTGAAAAAAGGTATTATTGCATGTGGTGATGATGAAGAACTTCAAAAAATTCAAGCGAAAGTACCTGTTATTTTCTATGGATTTGGAGAAGATAATGATTTCCAAGCACGTAACATTCAAAAGAGAACAGATGGTACAATATTCGATGTATTCGTTCGTAATACGTACTATGATACGTTCAAAATTACTGGATACGGCAATCACAGCGTATTAAATGCATTAGCAGTAATCGCGCTTTGCCATTATGAAAACGTTGATGTAGAAGCGGTTAAACATCAATTAACAACTTTTGAAGGCGTAAAACGTCGCTTTAATGAAAAGCCAATGGGAGAGCAAGTTATCATCGATGACTATGCACACCATCCGACAGAAATTAACGCAACGATTGAAGCAGCTCGTCAAAAACATCCAGAGCGTGAAGTTGTAGCTGTATTCCAGCCACATACATTCTCACGTACAGAAAAGTTCTTAGATGAGTTCGCAGAAAGCTTAAGCAAAGCTGACCAAGTATACTTATGTGATATTTTCGGATCAGCACGCGAAAACAAAGGTGAATTAACAATCGAAGATCTGCAGAAGCGTATTGACGGTGCAGAACTAATTACAGATACAACAACAGATGTGTTAAAGAAACATAAAAACGGCGTTCTTATTTTCATGGGCGCAGGAGACATCCAGAAATTCGAAGCAGCTTACGTAAAAGAAGTTCAAGTTGCAGAGAAGTAATAGAAAAGACGCATAGCTATGGCTGTGCGTCTTTTTTGCTGTGTAGTATTGTTGTCGAATTTGGTCGGTAAGTCGATATATTTCAAAAATCTTTAATATGTTAGAAGGGAATTTTCCATCTATAGATGTTAGAATAATAAGAAAACTAAAAAGGGGCTAAAAATCATGTTCACACTCCGAGTAGACGAAGAAATCGAACTACAACTATTAGAGAAACATCATAAAGAGGAATTATATCAATTAATAAATCAAAACCGTAATCATTTACGAAGATGGCTCCCTTGGGTAGATGGGACAAAATCTGCGGATGCTTATGATGAAATTTTCCCGATGTGGTTAAAGAAATTTGCAGAGGGAGACGGTTTTGAAAGTGGTATACGCTATAAAGGAAAGCTCGTTGGGATGGTAGGCATTCATCCAGTGAGCTGGGGGAAGAAAGCGACGAGTCTTGGATATTATCTTGCGGAAGACGCTGGAGGGAAAGGTATTATGACGCGTAGCGTGAAGGCTGTACTTCACTATGCATTTGAAAATTTAAAGCTGAATAAAGTTGAAATTCGGTGCGGCGTTGAAAATGCAAAAAGCCGCGCGATTCCAGAGCGTTTAGGGTTTAAATTAGATGGTATTTTAAGAGATGACGAATGGATATATGATCATTTTCAGGATATTGCTGTATATAGTTTATTAGCTTCAGAATGGAAAGGGATTCAGGGTAAGTAAGAAATTTTATCCCGCTTTAATGGGCAGTAAGACCCCCACCTCAAAATTCAGCGAAAGCAAAGAAGTTAGGTGGGGGTCGGGCTGCCCATAAAAGTCCGATTGGTGAAGGCTAATAATCAGTGGGGGATGAAGAAAACCCCCACTGATTAAAGTTTCACTTTATGACAAATTGTTTAAAAAGGTCATTTGTAAATGGCCTTTTTTTTATAAAGTAAAATGGAAATAGTGGTATAATTTGGTTAGGGGGTGTAGGTATGGACTTTCCAATTCAAAGAAGTAAATCAGCAGTAATTTTCGTGAGTCTCACGTTAGTTTTTATGTTTGTGTATCCAATTGTCATGCTTTTCACAAATAAAGAGCAGTGGATGTCAGCGCTGATTGGGATGGGGCTATGCTTCATTGTAAATGTACCACTCGTTTGGGAAATATTTATTAAAAAGCATAAAGTAGAAGATGGTGTATTAAAGTACGGTATTTTAAATGATGATGTTGTATTAAAAGATATTAGAGTTGTTCGTCAAGTTGGAAAGTATCTTGAAATTACGACGAACGCATACAAAGTACATATGGTTCCGATGCCGCAACATATGGAGCAGTTTTTGTCGCTTGTAGAAAAAGAGAATCCACATGTAAAAATAGAAATGGTGGGTAAGAAATGAAAAGAATCTGTACGTTGTTTGTGCTTTTATTAACGGCATCTATTCTTTTAATAGGATGTAGTACGAAGAAGGAAAAGGCTGATATGAACTTAGAAAAAGCACAAAAAATTGAAATTGAATCTCTTACTGATTCAATTGAGAAAAAAGTAATTACCGATAAGAAAGAAATTGAAAAACTGTTCGAAGTCATGAAAATGGATAAGTGGGAAATGGAATCGGCTCCGTTAGATACTCCGCAAGGGAAAACATTTAAAATGTATCAAGAAGATACACCAAAATTATCGGATTCGAGTAAAGATAAAAAAGAGTTACATGAAATTGGTACGATGACAGTATATAAAGATGTCCCGTATGTTGAAGTTGAAATGAAAAATAAGAAAATGAGTTTTAAAGTACCAGAAAATGTGGCGAAAGAGTTATTAAAGTATTAAAAAAACGCTCGGAGAAAATCCCGAGCGTTTTTTTATTATTTTAAGTTCTCTGGGTTTAAAGCTTCTAATTCAGATACAACAAAGCGTCCGTCTTTACGGATTAGTACGTCGTCGAAGTAAATTTCGCCGCCGCCGTATTCAGGACGTTGGATGCATACTAAGTC
This sequence comes from Bacillus luti, assembly GCF_009739945.1. Taxonomy (NCBI): domain Bacteria; kingdom Bacillati; phylum Bacillota; class Bacilli; order Caryophanales; family Bacillaceae; genus Bacillus; species Bacillus luti. Next base: position 693,206 of record NZ_CP040336.1, read on the forward strand.
CCAATGGATGTTCGAGTTGTTGCCGTTCCATGCATCGTCGTAAGCTTGTCCAGGAGTGAAGTGGAAGCTGCCATCGATTTTTTCATCGAATAGGATGTCTCCCATTGGATGTAAGATGTATGGGTTTACGCCGATTGCGAACTCACCAACGTAGCGTGCGCCTTCGTCTGTATCGAAGATTTTGTTAATGCGTTCTGAATCGTTTGCAGTTGCTTCAACGATTTGACCGTTCTCGAACTTAAGTTGTACATTTTCAAATGTATAACCGTTGTAAGGAGATGGTGTGTTGTAAGAAACTGTACCGTTAACAGAGTCACGAACTGGTGCAGAGTATACTTCACCATCTGGAATGTTTAAATGACCTGAGCATTTAATTGCTGGAATGTCTTTAATAGAGAATGTTAAGTCAGTTCCAGGGCCAGTTAAACGAACTTTATCTGTTTTATTCATTAATGTAACAAGGCTATCCATCGCCTTATCCATTTTACCGTAGTCTAAGTTACATACTTCAAAGTAGAAGTCTTCGAAAGCTTCTGTACTCATTTTAGCAAGCTGTGCCATAGAAGCATTTGGGTAGCGAAGAACAACCCAGCGTGTTTTTGGAACGCGAATGTCTCTATGAACTTTTTTGCCAACTGTTTGGCCATGAACTTTCATACGCTCACTTGGAACGTCAGCTTGTTCATTAATATTATCGCCAGAGCGAAGACCGATATAAGCGTCCATATCTTTCATTACGCTTGCTTCATATGCAGCGATTTGTTCGAAATGTTCTTCAGTAGCACCCATTAATAAAGAGCGATCTACTTGATGATCTTTTAAAGAAACGAATGGGAAACCACCAGCTGCATATGCTTCTTTAACAAGTGCAGTTACAAGTTCTTTTTGTAAGCCGAAGTTTTCAATTAATACTTTTTCACCTTTTTGTAAGCGAATAGAGTAGTTAATTAAATTGTATGCTAACTTTTCAATGCGTGGATCTTTCATATGTAAAGCCTCCCTACTAATTATGTATCCTCCCCTATTGTAACCTACTTAGTGGAATTTGTTGAATCATTTATGTTAAAGTTAACGAATAAGTATGAAAATTCTAATGGAATATAGGGATTAGAATGAAACGGCAAATGATTGTATAATAGGGGAAAGTATGAAAAAGATAAAGGAAGTGATGAAATGCAAGTTCTTTTATATGTAAGTGCAGCCATTATCGCGGTTGCTTTCGCTGTATTAGTAGTGTATGTATGCAGAACGTTGTTATCGGTTCAAAAGACGTTAGAAAACGTTGCAAGCACGTTAGAAGGTCTAGAAAAGCAAATGCAAGGAATTAGCGTAGAGACGGAGCAATTATTACATAAGACAAATGCGTTAGCTGATGATATTCAACAGAAGTCACAGTCGTTAAATAAAGTAGTAGCAGGTGTAGATGGAATTGGGACGACAATCCATTCTTTAAATACGAAACTTCGTAATGTATCAGAGTCTGTTACGGACGAAATTGAAAATAATGCAGATAAAGTAGCGCAAGTTGTACAATGGAGTAGCGCAGCAATTGAAGTATACAATCATTATCGTGCAACAAGACAAGAGAAGAAGGTTGAAAAAGAAGAGCGTAAACTAGAAAGGCTTGAGAAAAAAGCAGAGAAGAAAGAGAAGCGCTCTAGACTTCGTATGAGAGGTGAATCGTGATGAATATGACAAAACTTGAAACAATTGAAGAGCTTGAAGTATTAGTGGAAAAGAATGAGCCATATGTTCTTTTTAAACATAGTACAACATGCCCGATTAGTCATGGTGCATACACAGAGTTTCAAGCGTATTGTAGTGAAGAAAGAGCAGTACCAGCTTACTATTTATACGTACAAGATGCGAGAGATGTTTCGAATCGTGTTGCAGAACAATACAGTATTAGACATGAATCTCCGCAAGTGTTATACATAAAAGATGGGATGGTAGTATGGAATACGTCTCATTGGAACATTAAAAAAGACGCGTTAGAAGAGAATATCAAGTAAAAAGAAGCAAGCGAAAGGTGCTTGCTTCTTTTTTTTGTTTTTGTTGAAATATATTTAATGGTACACTGTTAATAGTTCAAACTAAATAACTAGATTGTTGAAAGTAGGTTTTAAGTAATGAAGAAAATGGCATTATCCTTCGCGGTCGTAAGTTTATTACTGGGAGCTTGTGGTAGTAATAATGCGATTAGTAAGAAGGATGAAGTTATACAAAAGGATACGAAAGAAAAAAGTATGATTCCAAGAACGGCTGTTTCTAAAGATTATTATAGAACTGTTATTCCTTTAAAAGAACAAAAGGTGATTAATACAGCTAATATAAAAACAAATTCTAAATTAGATTTAGCAGAATATGAAAATGGTTTAATGAATATTGCAAAAGAGCAATTTGATACAGAAAATCATGTGCTTCAATTAAATCAGTACATTCCGGAGAAGTTAATTGATGAATTAGTTGCGAAAGTAGAAGCACCAGTGTTGACGAACATTATTGAACAAGACTATTTCGGAAAGCAGAATTCAAACGAATTAAGTTTATCTGGCGTTACGATTGGTTTAGCTATGTCTTCAAGTGTGTCTAATGAAGAGGCTATTTCTAAAGGTACTGAAGTTGCTAAACAACTTATAGAAGCTATTAACAAAAACGATAAATATAACAAATCTCCAATTACGTTTGCGATCTTTAAGCAAGAAAATACAAGTTCTTTAAAAAATGGTACGTATATTGCTAGTGCTACTGTTCAAAAGAATGATACGAACCTTGGAAACTGGGGTACGATTGATGAACAAGCATATTCATATCCTTCTGATGAATTTAAACAAGCGCGTGGAGAAGATAATACAAAAATAAATGAATTTGCTGAGTCAATAAAAAAGTTTTCTCCTGGAGATTACATTCCAGTCAATGCTAAAGTTTCGTATAAACAGCAGCAAATGGATACATTAAATATGAATATTGTTATTAAATATAACGGTAAAACAGAATTAATGGCCCTTACCCAAATGGCTGCTCAAAGTATGTTAGAGAAATTGCCTAAAGATACGAAAGTACAATTACAAATAAAGTCCGAGAGTAAAATCGAGGCTGTTATTATAAAAGAGAAAAACAGCGATAAACCGTTTGTTTCCTTCTTATAAAACAGCATTTGGAAGTAAACGATAAAAACTTTTAAGGAGCTGTTCTAAAAAGGCATTTTGGAACAGTTTTCTCTTATTGTATAGTGACTGTCATTGTCGATTTTTGTTGGTAAGTCGATATATTTAAAAAATCGCTCATATAAATTTCATTTACTATCGTACTGCTTAAAATAAGGTTTTTATTATGAAACATCTATATTTTTACAAAAAATGCCCTTTTTTTCATGAAAAATACGAAAATACGAGAAAAGAAGCGAATTTTTTCGAAACTTTTGCGGGAAAATATTGTATGAGCCTGCGTTTTTATCGTATCATTAGTAAAAGGAAGAACTCGGGACGATTGGTGGCATCTGCAAATAGAGTTGATGTCTTTTTTTCATTCAAGTAACCGATACATAAAAATAGATAACAAAAATAGAAGGAGTGTGCGATGAGATGAACGTAACAATCTATGATGTAGCGCGCGAAGCGAACGTTTCAATGGCTACCGTATCACGCGTTGTGAACGGTAACCCAAATGTAAAGCCTACAACAAGAAAGAAAGTATTAGAAGCAATTGATCGTTTAGGGTACCGCCCAAATGCGGTAGCACGTGGACTAGCAAGTAAGAAGACAACTACAGTGGGTGTTATTATTCCTGATATCTCAAATACATTTTATGCGGAACTTGCGCGTGGAATTGAAGATATCGCAACAATGTACAAATATAACATCATTTTAAGTAACTCTGACCAAAACAAAGAGAAAGAATTCCATTTATTAAATACGATGCTTGGAAAACAAGTGGACGGAATTGTTTTCATGGGTGAAGATATTACAGACATTCATATTGAAGAATTTAAAAAGTCTCCAGTACCGATTGTATTAGCAGCGTCATTCGATGAGAAAAATGAAACGCCATCAGTAAATATTGATTATACACAAGCAGCATACGATGCAATGAAGCACTTCATTGAGCAAGGCCATACGCGTATCGGTTTCGTCTCTGGTCCGTTCATTGATAAAGCGGGAAGCGCAAAGAAATTACAAGGTTATAAAAAAGCTTTAGAAGAAGCAGGTATTTCATATGATGAAAATCTTATAATTGATGGAGATTACACATATGATTCAGGCATCGAAGCATTCGAAAAGCTTTGGAGCATTGATGAAAAGCCGACAGCAATCTTCGTATCTTCTGATGAAATGGCACTAGGTGTAATCCACGCAGCACAAGACGCTGGATTAAACGTACCAACTGATGTAGAAGTACTTGGTTTCGATAATACACGCCTAGCATTAATGGTACGCCCGCAGCTTTCGACAGTTGTACAACCAATGTATGATATCGGTGCAGTAGCAATGCGTCTATTAACGAAGTATATGAACAAAGAAAAAGTGGAAGATCACACTGTTATCTTACCTCACCGTATCCAATTTAGAGATTCAACGAAGTAAGTATAAAAAGCTCACAGCGATTGCTGTGAGCTTTTATTCGTATTCAGGATAGTATTTTTTAACTACTGTATCGACAGTTTCATTTTTCTTAACGTGTAAAAATCTTGCGTACAATTCTGTCCCTGTTTCAAATGACGTATCATTTAATTCAAACACATGTAACACTTTTCGAAACTTCCATGTGACTTTCTCCTCGTACACATTTTCATACGTTAATTCAGATTGTATAGCGAGCTTTTCACCTAGCACATGTGCTTCCTCTAAACTATTCGCTTTAACAAGAATGATGCTTTCTTCAAAAAGTGTATCGTGATCTCCTTCATAATGCTCATCAATTTTCGTAGGATCAGGCTCACCAGAATGAACAGATTCAAATAATAATTTTACAGCGTACATATTATATTGCATGTTTGACCTTATAAATAATACTTGCGACAAGTGAAGCTGGTATTGTAAATACGTTACTTTGGTAATGGTAATGTATTTGAGATTCTTCATAAGACATGTTGTCATATAATTCGTTTTGTGACACATTCATTTTCTTCTGTTTTTCTTTGAGTATTTTAATGTAGTTATACTGTATTGGGACGAGAATGATGAAATAGGCTAATACGATTAGTGAAATCCAAATCATTATGAACACTCCCTTATAAAGAATATTTATATATGGTAATCATATCAATTAATACAAAGTATATCCATTTTTTTTGTTAAGGCTAATTTTCTTCTAAAAATGCGAAGAGTTCTTCTTCGCTCCTTAAATGGCGATCGATACATGTTTGTGCAACGCCTTTTAATCCTTGTAATAATGCATCTATGTGCAACGTATCATACTGAGTTATATTTCCCTCTACCATCGTTTCGTCTTTTTCTAAGTTAATTGATATTTTTAGTACAGTTATATTACTTTGCAAATTTACAACTTCGATGTAAAAAAACTGTTTGTCTAAGTCAATCGTAACATAATCGAATCGTTCGGTTAGCTCTAATTTAAATGTGGTAGTATATTCCAAGTGGAAGCCTCCTTATTGTATAAGTGTATGTTATAAAGCCTTCGCTACAGATGAGGGTATTCCTTGTTATATGTCACATAAGTGCAAATTTACCTATTATAGGGCAATGTCATGTATAATAGAAAGAAAAGGCTTGTGAGGGGGGAGAAAAGATGATCGTTCTTTGGATAATTACGCTTTGTATGACTGCTATTTTTGCATATATGACGTTAAAACAAAATGGCTTCAAGCGATTTGTTCCAGGAAGTATTCTTGCAGGAATTGCCCTTATCACGTATGTAATTTCTATTTTTATTGAAAATGTATCGGTGGATATGAGCACAAGCTTAATGTTTATCGGTATCACACTATTTGCAGGTAGTATTATGGTGCTTATGGTTGCTGGTATTATTTTATTTATTCATATGAATTCGGAAACGTTATAACATATAGAAAAGGCATGCCCCGAGGGGCATGCCTTTTGTCCGTTCAATTATGCTCTATCTTTAGAAGAGTTTTGTTGTTTTAATAAGTCGCGAATTTCGCCAAGAAGTTCTTCTTCTTTTGTTGGTTCTGGAAGTTTCTCTTCTTTTTCTTCTTCTCTTTTAGATGTTAGTTTGTTGAATACTTTAACGAACATAAAGATAGCAGCTGCAATAATTAAGAAATCAAAAATAGTTTGGATGAAGTTACCATACATAATAGATGATTTACCGAATGTAATTTTTAAATCTGTAAAGTCAACGCCACCTAATACCATACCAAGTAATGGTGTAATAATGTCTTTTACTAATGAACTAACGATTTTACCGAATGCAGCACCGATTACAACCCCGACAGCTAAATCGATTACGTTCCCTTTGAACGCGAATTTTTTAAACTCGTTCCACATGTGTTAATCCCACCCTTTCCACGATTCAATATGAAATTTATAATTCCTATCAACATATTCTATAGAAATTTACGAGAGAAATAAAGGGGAAATGGGAATGAAAGTAAATTCTGAAAAATGTATCCGTTTTAATTTTTGTTTACATTATCCAGTAGAGATTGCAACATTTGCTGCGTTTTTAATCCTTCTAATCCATCTACAACAGGTTTTGTATCTCCGTGTACACATTCAATAAAATGATGAACAGCATCTTCAAAACCGCGCTGCTTTAATGTCGTTTCCCATGACGGAGAACCGCTTTGTGAAACAGAGTTTTCTGCCTCAATTTCAAATGTATTCATATTTTTTACACGAATGATTTTTCCTGTTGTTACAAGTTCAATTTGTTCTAAGTTTGTACCTGCATGACGATGCATGGCTGTAGAGAGTAAGAGCCCGTTTGCGGTTGTGTATGTATGATGTCCATAAAGGAGTTCATTTTTTTCGTTTATTTGCATCATATTATGAACGACGTTAAGGTTATCATTAGCTAACCAGCGGGCAGTATCTACAATATGTAAGTAATCATCTAGCATAGTAAAATCGTACGTATTTGGCCCTACTTTATTTGTGCGGTGCTTTTCAATTCGAATCCATGAAATATCATTAGCTTGTTCTTTGGCAGTGACGTACATAGGAACGAAACGGCGATTAAATCCAACCATTAACTTTCGATTATACTTTTCACTCATTTCGACTAGTTTTTCAGATTGTTCCACAGTAGCAGCTAACGGTTTATCTACGTAAACATCGATTCCTTTTTCAAGAAGTGTAGAAACGATTTCATAATGCGTAGCAGTTGAACTATGAACGAAGATTGCATCACATTCTGAAGCTAACGTTTCCATAGAATGAAAATCTTGAATACGATATTGCTGGCAAATTTGTTTTCTTTTCTCTGCATTAGGTGTAAATGCCCCTACAAAATTCCAAGTTGTTTCATTTGTAAGTGTTGGGAGGTAAGCTTTTTGTGCAATACTTCCAAGACCAATCATCCCGATTTTAGGTTTGTTCATGTTTAATCCCACCCTATCAATATTGATGTAACGGCTTAAATGTAGCATAGGGCGGGGGAGGAAGGCAAAAAGTAGGATTACTTCTGTCCTTCTATTAAAATCTTCTCTATCTCTTCAAAATTATGAGCCCGAGCGTGCTCTAGCGGGGTAACACCATCGTTGTCTGGAATATTTACGTCAGCACCATGTTTAATTAGAAGGCGAATGACTTGTTGTTGTGTTTCATCTCCGTCACTTAGTACGATAGCTTCCATTAAGGCGGTCCACCCGAGATTATTTACATGGTTTACATCAATATTTGTTCGCGTGAGGAGTTCTTTTATAACATCAATATAGCCATGTTCCGAGGCTGGGATAAGAGCTGTTCCGCCATACCGATTCGTAAGGGATGGATCGGCGCCAGCGTCAATCGTTAGTTTTAAAATATCCAAATAACCTTCTGCACCGGCGTATAGAAATGGGTTATTTTTCATATCATCTTGAACATTTACGTCAGCCCCAGCGTTGATAAGAGCTTTGGCGGTTTTTACATCATTTTTGTATGTGGCAATCATAAGAGGGGTACGTCCTTTATTGTCCGTTATATTTATGTCGGCCCCTTTTTTGAGCAATGATATAACAGTATTCGTTTCCTGTTTTTCAGTAGCTGTTAGTAGTGCTGTCTCCATGTTTGTCATCTCCTTTTTAACTTCTTGTTCTTGCGAGCAACCTTGTAAAAAAATTACGCAACATATCATGCTTAATGTTTTTTTGAACATGGAATTTCAACCTCCTAATTTCAACTCTAAAATAAGAACATTAAATTTTTATAAACTGACACTAAAATTACTATAAAATCGCTTGAGTATTTGAACATATATTTTTATGCTTATGAGTAATAAGGTTTAATAAAGTGAGGATTTAACATATGTCTATTAAAACAAGGTTTTTATTTTCTTATATTGCCGTTATTCTCGTTTCTATTACGCTTATATTAGTCGCGGGGTTTTTAATTGTTTTTTCAATAACAGGGGACTTGGAGTCAGTGAAAAATTTTTATAAAAGTTCCTATATTCAAAAGCCGCTTACGCAAGAAGAAGAGAATGCGTATCTTGAATTGAAATTAGCGGCAAAGCAACATCAATCACAACTATTAGATGAATCGTTCGTTTCATCAATTGAAAAAGAAGGTGTGAAAATAGCTGTAAGAAAGGGAGATTCCATTTCATATGCTTCGAAAGAATTTGAAAGGTCAACCTTAACAGAAGCCCTTCCGAAATTTGAATCAGCAAATATTAATAGTCGTGGTACAACGGAACTAGGCGATACATTTTATCGATATGTAAAATTTGATTTTTATTTTCCGCAGAAAGAAGAAGGTAGTATATTTGTATTAAAAAAGCAAAGTTCATTTGTAGACCTTACACAGAAATTATTTCCGATTTTGTTCATATCGCTCTTACTTTTAGCCATTTTGCTTATTGGATTATTAAGTTACCTCGTCTCCAGAAGTGTGATAAAACCAATCTTTGTATTGAAAGATGCGACTGAGAAAATTAAAGAAGGAAATTTGGATTTTCAAATACCAGTTACATCACACGATGAAATAGGACAATTAAATCAAGGGTTTGAGGAAATGAGGAAGAAATTAAAAGAGTCGATAGAGATGCAAACACAGTATGAAGAAAATCGAAAAGAGCTCATTTCAAACATCTCTCATGATTTAAAAACACCGATTACATCTATTATCGGATATGTAGAAGGAATAAAAGACGGGGTAGCAAACACACCAGAAAAAATGGATAAGTACTTAACGACTATCCATACGAAAGCAAGGCATATGGATACACTCATTGACGAACTATTTTTATTTTCGAAGCTCGATTTAAATCGAGTTCCATTTCAGTTTGAAACGGTTGAATTAAATATGTTTATGCAAGAATTAATAGAAGAGATGCAGATGGATTTAAGTAAAGAAGGTATAGAAATTAACTTACAATTACATGCATCACCACTATATGTAACGGCTGATTGCGAAAAGATAAATAGAGTGATATCAAATTTAATTCATAATAGTGTGAAATACATGGATAAAGAAGAAAAGAAAATTACTGTAACGGTATCAAGTGATAACAATAAAGTTATTGTGAAAGTAATGGACAATGGATCAGGTATAGAATCTGATACACTTCCTTATATTTTTGAACGTTTTTATCGTGCAGAGCAATCACGAAACTCTAGTACAGGTGGAAGTGGACTTGGCTTAGCGATAGCAAAACAAATTGTTGAAGAACATGGCGGGGAGATTTGGGCAGAAAGCGAGCTTGGGAAAGGCACAAGTATTTTCTTCTCGTTGGAAAAAGTAGAGAAATGTGGTGAGTAATTTGAAAAGAATTTTACTAATAGAAGACGAAATCAGCATTGCAGAATTACAGCGAGATTATTTAGAAATTAGTGATTTTCAAGTTGATGTAGAGCATTCTGGAGAAACAGGTTTACAAAGGGCTTTGCAAGAAGACTACGATTTAATTATTTTAGACATTATGCTTCCGAAGATGAACGGATTCGAAATTTGTAAGCAAATTCGAGCTATAAAAGACATTCCGATTTTACTTGTTTCAGCAAAGAAGGAAGATATAGATAAAATTCGTGGTCTCGGATTAGGTGCGGATGATTATATAACGAAACCGTTTAGCCCAAGTGAATTAGTTGCAAGGGTAAAGGCGCATATCTCTCGTTATGAACGATTATCAGGAAATGTAAGTAAGCAACGCGATACGTTATATATTCACGGAATCTCTATCGATCAACGGGCGAGAAAAGTTTTTATAAACAATGAAGAAATCGCATTTACAACGAAGGAATTTGATTTATTAACATTCTTTGTAACACATCCAAACCAAGTATTAAATAAAGAACAGTTATTTGAACGCATCTGGGGATTAGATTCCGCGGGTGATTTAGCCACTGTCGTTGTTCACATTAGAAAGCTACGTGAAAAAATTGAAAGAGATCCTGCTCACCCGCAATATATTGAAACAGTATGGGGAGCTGGTTATCGTTTTAATGTGTAATGTACCTGCCGAGTAATTGGCAGGTTTTTTATGTGTTATTTGAACGAAAGGGAAAAATAGGTAATTTATGTTGGGATATAAAGAGATAAAACATAGGAGAGCATGAAAGGGCGTGCTACATTTTGAGTAATTAAAAGTATTTCTAGCTCTAAGGTAAGTTTAAAAGATAGAGATAAAAAGTCAGTACTACTTGATGTAGGTTTATTGGCTATTTCTTGTGTTCTTTTATTTGTTTATATTTCCTTAATAATAACGGTACTGGTGTAACGATTTATAAAATGTTTGAGTAGTAGAAGTAAAATGAGTGGTTTCTTCTAAAAAAGGATAATGATTACTCTCCTCAAATATCACAAAGATAGAATTACGTATGCTATCATGCATCTCGATAGAATATTGAATCGGGCACTGTACATCGTGTCGTCCGCACATAATAAGTGTCTTTGTTTGAATGGAAGGTAAATACTCTCTTAAATCAAATGACGGATATTCATTGGCGAAAGCGTTCATCCGGCTAGCTGACATTGTTTTTATGATTGGTTTACAAAAATAAGAGTTATAGTTTTCTGGTTTATACAATGATAATTTTGTTCTCTTAGTAGATAGTTCTTTCCGTTCTTCACTTGTAAGATGAGGGCTTTTTAAGTTTTCGATGAGCAGTTGCATATAATGAAACTGTGGATGTTCCGGATGATAAATACAAAATGGTGTTTCCGTATAGTTACTTGCTGCAGCTCCGGTCACGACTAATGATTGTAAGGAAGTTGGATATGTAATCGCGTATAAAAGTCCAAGCATACCACCTGTTGAATGACCAGCGAAATGCCATGTGGAAAATTGTAAAGCTTCTTTAATTGCTTCTAAGTCGTGAATCGTTTCAATCATACTTAATTCGTTTTCTACTTTGGCTTTTACAGAATTACCAGCGTCTCGTAAATTAATGAGGAATACACGATGCGTAGAAGTGAAAACATCCGCAAAGTAATCCCCAGTTTCATTGAATTGTGAATAGTGATGTGTAATGCAAAGCGGTTCGCCATTTCCTTTTGTGAAGAGTTCGAATGCGCCGCGTTTCGTGTTAATTATTTGTTGTGTCCACATAATTTTACGACCTTTCCACATAAAAATTGGGCCAGACTGTTACTAAATAAAAATATATCAGCGATTATTAAAATATACCGATTCATCGACAGAAGCCGACAACAAATAAAAGGAGGCTATTCAAAAACGAGCCTCCTTTTCGTTTAGTACAAAGATTTTGTCATATTATTCCGAATAATTTCGAGGGATTTCGCTACAGTTAATGCATTCTTTTCTTCAATTTCCGGTTTGCGGGGGATAGGTTTATACATGTTGTCTGGATCTTCCCATGTTAGGGGAAGTTCTGTTTCTGCTTGTCCTTTCCAAGCGTCAATCCATTCTGGAGGAAGATAACCTGAGATGTTTTGGATGTTGTTCATTTCGAGCCAAATGAGTGCCCAAGCCCTTGGGACGACGCGCCAGTGGTCATAACCACCACCGCCGACAGCAATCCAGCGACCGTCGCAATATTCATTAGCGATTTCGCGAGCGAGCTTCGGTATTTCACGGTAAATATTCATTGTTGAACAAAGGTGTGTAAGTGGATCGTAATAATGTGCGTCAGCGCCGTTTTGCGTTAAAATAATATCGGGTTTAAAGTATGCGGCAACTTCTTTTACAACAGTTCGATAGGAATCTAAAAACGATTCGTCTTCTGTAAAAGCATCGAGTGGAACGTTGAAAGAATAACTATAGCCATTACCTTGTCCGCGTTCATTTACAGCGCCAGTTCCAGGGAATAAATAACGCCCAGTTTCATGTAATGAAATAGTGCATACGTTAGGATCGTCGTAAAAAGACCACTGTACACCATCACCGTGATGAGCGTCTGTATCAATATATAAAACACGTAAACCGTATTTTTTCTGTATATATTTCATTGCGATGGAACTGTCATTATAAATGCAAAATCCAGATGCTTTGCCGCGAAAACCGTGATGTAAGCCACCCCCTAAATTAAGCGCGTGCTTTACTTTCCCGGAAAGAACAGCATCGACAGCTGTTAATGTACCGCCAACGAGTAATGCACTTGCTTCGTGCATATTTGGAAACATCGGTGTATCTTCTGTTCCGAGTCCATACGTCATCGCAATTGATTTTTCTAACTTACCTTCTCCAGCACGTTTTACCGCATTTATGTATTCCTCTGTATGAACGTAGGCGATCTCTTCATCTGTAGCCATCCGTGGTGAGATGATTTGGGAAGGAGAGATGAAACCACCCTTTTGTAATAAATCATACGTAAGTGTGACGCGCAGTTGGTTAAAAGGATGATCAGGGCTAAAGGAATAGCCCCGAAAGTCATCCGAATAAATAAACGCGCTACTCATGCTTGCATCCCCATAATGTTCGGCCATAATACGCGGTAGCCTTCTGCTTCAAGTGCATCAATTACTTTTAGAGGATTCATCGTTTGAATGCGGAAAACGAGTACTTTATCATTCTCATCTTTTGCTGGGTAGACGAGAACGCTCACGATATTTATTTGTAAATCACTAAAAATAGCAACGACTTTTCCAAGGATACCAGGTTCGTTTTTTACTTGAATTTCAATTTGTGAACTCGGTTGATGTGCGCCTGTTAATTTCACTAACGTATGCAGTACAGTAGATTCGGAAATAATTCCAACTAACTTTCCAGCCTTTGTAACAGGAAGACAGCCGATTTTGTTTTCAAAAAATAAAGTAGCAATTTCCTCAACGAAATCGAGAGGATGGCAAGTCATAACAGGGTGCTTCATAATAAGTTCGAGCGGTTGCTGCAGCATATCGAGTGAAACTTGTTCATCTAGAATTGATGGACTTGCATCTCTTACATCCCGGTCAGAAATAATGCCTACGACATGATTATTTTGATCGACAATTGGAATGTGCCGAATGCCTTTCGTGCGTATCGTTCGGATTGCTGTTTCGATTGTATCGTTTGGATGTAGTGTCACTACATTTTGATTCATAATTTCTTCTACAATCATTCCAGTTGCCCCCCTTTATTAATACATAAAGCGATTGTGAAAACGTAGACGATCAAAAGCTTGAATAGAATCCGTATCAACACGTTTTCCGATGCGGACCATTAAACAGTTGGCAGGGTGGGAACAAATTTCAGGATCATCTGTAGCCATCCATTGTAAACCACCAGCATTCATCATCTTCTCCATTACTTTTCGGTATTCCCAAACATTTAAGCCTGTTTGCTTTAAATCCCAGTGCCAATAATATTCAGTCGTCAATATAATGTAATCTTCCATATAATCGTCCATCATAGAAACTTCTAATAAGTTCTTTCCGACAGAGCTCCCGCGGAAGGCTGGGACGACTTCAATTGCCCCGAGCTCAATTAAGTTCTCCATTTTTCCTTCTGACCATCGTTCGAGCGGATCAGGATACAAGTATGTAACATATCCAACGATCGTTTGGTCATGTCTAGCAATAATGAGACGAGCTTCTGGTAATTTAGAAATTTCGACAATTGCTTTATATTGTTGCTCGGCAGGACGAAACGCAACTAAATCTGGATGAAATTCATACATTTCTAAGTTATGTGTAGAGACAGGACCTTCAATAATTAAAGTGCCTTTCGCTGTTTTTAAGTTTCTAGCATTATATATTTTCTTATGGATCAATGTATTGCTCACCACCTTGAGGTTTTGAGAATCTATTAATATCGTACTTTATAATATATGCGATGTGAATCGAATTTTGTCATTAAAAATTTGTCTAAAAATCAACAAATATACTGAAAATTTTAAATAATGTCATTATAATAGATAATAGAATACATAGGAGGGGGATGTAAAGTATGAAAGTAGAAACGCTTCCAGTCATTAAAGGAAAAAATAATTTGCCGAATTATGAAGAGGCATACGCGAATTTTAACTGGGAAGAGGTTAATAAAAATTTTACTTGGAATGAGACAGGCCGAGTAAATATGGCGTATGAAGCAATTGATAAGCATGCGAAATCCGATCGTAAAAATAAAGTAGCCCTTTATTATCAAGATGGATCGCGAAAAGAGAAATATACATTTAAGGAAATGAAGGATTTTTCTAATAAAGCAGGAAACGTCCTGAAAAATTATGGCGATGTTGAAAAGGGCGATCGCGTTTTTATTTTTATGCCGCGTTCTCCAGAATTATATTTTGCACTTTTAGGTGCGGTGAAATTAGGGGCAATTGTTGGGCCGCTATTTGAAGCATTTATGGAAGGTGCAGTTCGTGATCGCTTAGAAGATAGTGAAGCGAAGGTGTTAATTACAACGCCTGAATTGTTAGAGCGTGTACCATTAAATGATTTACCTGCTTTAAAAACAGTCTTCCTTGTTGGAGATAATGTAGAAGAAGGCGGTAAAACGGTAGCGTTCAATCCTTTATTTGAACAAGCTTCAAAAGAATTACATATCGAATGGTTAGACCGTGAAGACGGTTTAATTCTTCACTATACGTCTGGTTCTACTGGTAAGCCAAAAGGTGTTCTACATGCGCAAAACGCAATGGTACAGCATTACCAAACGGCGAAGTGGGTATTAGATTTAAAAGAAGACGATGTATATTGGTGCACAGCTGATCCAGGCTGGGTAACTGGAACGGCTTACGGTATTTTCGCACCGTGGTTAGTTGGAGCATCAAATGTTGTTTTAGGTGGCCGCTTTAGCCCAGAAGCTTGGTATGAAGCACTGCAAGATTACGGTGTAACAGTTTGGTATAGTGCACCAACAGCGTTCCGTATGTTAATGGGTGCTGGACAAGATGCAATTAAAAAATATGATTTATCACAAGTGCGCCACGTATTAAGCGTTGGTGAGCCGTTAAATCCAGAAGTAATTCGCTGGGGTATGAATGCATTTGGACTTCGTATTCATGATACGTGGTGGATGACAGAAACAGGTGGACAAGTTATTTGTAACTACCCTTGTATGGAAATCCGCCCAGGGTCAATGGGTAAACCAATTCCAGGTGTGAAAGCAGCGATTGTTGATAATGAAGGAAATGAAGTACCACCATACACAATGGGGAACTTAGCAATTGCGAAAGGTTGGCCATCTATGATGCGTGCGGTTTGGAATAATCCGCAAAAGTACGAGTCTTACTTCATGCCGGGAGATTGGTACGTATCAGGTGATTCAGCTTATATGGATGAAGACGGATACTTCTGGTTCCAAGGACGTATTGACGATGTAATTATGACGTCAGGTGAGCGCGTTGGACCGTTTGAAGTAGAAAGTAAATTAATCGAGCACGCTGCTGTTGCAGAAGCTGGTGTAATCGGTATTCCTGATCCGGTTCGCGGCGAAATCATTAAAGCATTTATCGCACTTCGAGCAGGATACGAGCCATCAGAAGAATTAAAAGAAGAAATTCGTCAATTTGTAAAGAAAGGCCTAGCAGCTCATGCAGCGCCAAGGCAAATTGAATTTAAAGATAAATTACCGAAAACGAGAAGTGGTAAAATTATGCGCCGCGTATTAAAAGCGTGGGAGTTAAATTTACCAACAGGTGACTTATCGACGATGGAAGATTAAGAGAGAAAGGTCTGAACAAGTAATATGTTCAGGCCTTTCTTTTTTTATGGTATCATGAACTTATATATATAAGTTAAAGGGGAGAAGGAAATGAAAACAGAAAAAGAAAAGATGATACAAGGGGAAATGTACATACCGGCTGATCCAGTTTTAGTACGAGAGAGAGAGCAAGCACGTATATTAACGAGAAAATTCAATGATATGCCAGAAGTGCAATTAAAAGAGCGTAGCGAAATCATAAAAGAATTATTCGGAACGACAGGAGACAATATTCACCTTGAATCTTCTTTTAGATGCGATTACGGTTACAACATTCATGTTGGCGAAAATTTTTATGCGAACTTTGATTGTACGATTTTAGACGTATGTCCAGTAATAATCGGTGTGAATTGTATGTTAGCTCCAGGCGTTCACATTTATACAGCGACACACCCGCTTGATCCAGTAGAGCGCATAAGCGGAGTAGAATACGGAAAGCCAGTTACAATTGGCGATAACGTATGGATTGGCGGAAGAGCGATTATTAATCCAGGTGTAACAATTGGAGACAATGCTGTTATCGCATCTGGCGCCGTTGTAACAAAAGATGTACCGGATAATGTAGTCGTTGGCGGGAATCCTGCAAAAATTATAAAAAAAATAAAATAATATTTGAACGAAGCGCCTTCCTCGTCTGTATACATTTATGAAAGAATAGATGAGGGAGGCTTTTTTATGTCTAATAAATTACTTCTTACTTTTGCTTTAATTGGAATTATAGTCGTATTTTCTTGTGGTTTGTTATTACCGATGCCAATCGGATTTAAAGTTTCAATGATTACAGCTGGCGTTATGATGATTGTTATGTTTTCCATCATCATTCCATTTGATAGAAAATATATAGTACGGAAAAAAGGATATAAAATTGATTTTACAAAAACAAAAGTGTACTTTCGCTGGAATGTATTTGATACGATTTCAGCTTGTCTTGCAGTGTATGCATGCATATGTGTGCAAGCATTAAATATTTTAGTTTCAACCGGACAGACAATTCAAAACCCGTATGTTCAATTTTTTACGAATCAATCGCAAGTATGGATCATTGTCGCTAGTTGCTATTTAATTTCCCGCATTTCATTAACGTTAAAAGGAATAAAGGAGATCAAAAATCATGGCGCAGATTGGGATTGAGGAGGAACTCATGCTTGCGTATCAAAATGGAGATAAGCAGGCAGGAGAAAAACTATATGTTTTAATCAAACCAGCGCTATACACATTTTTGTATCGATTTAACCGAGATGAACAATTGAGTATCGACCTCGTGCAAGATACGTTTTTGACGCTAGAGCGTAAGAAACATATGTATGAACCTGAAAAGGGTAAAATAAAAACGTATTTATTTCAAATTGGTTATCGTCTTATGATTAATAAATTAAATAGAAGAAAAAAGTGGCGTACGCTTTTGCCATTTTTAGTACCGATTCAGGAAAAAGAATTTTCTCACGAAGATCGGCTCACAGTAAGAGAAGCAATTTTGAAAGTTCCAGAAGAGCAAAGGGCGGTCCTAATCCTTTCTTATTATCATGACATGCAGCAAAAAGAAATTGCAGAGGTATTAGAGATTCCAGTCGGAACGGTGAAGTCGAGACTTCATAACGGAATAAAGAAATTGAAACAATTGCTGGAGGTGGATGAAATTGAGAGAAAATCCCTTTAAGAATGAATATAAATTACAGCAACATTTAGATAGTGACCATATAGAAATACCAGATTTTCCAAAAGCGGTAAGTCGCTTCGATCGATTAATCGGATTTATGGGTTCTCCGGCGAAAGATCCTGTGGAGGCGACGATTGGGAATGATTTATCCATTGTTTTTCATATCTCACTATTAGTCGGTGCTCCAATTCTTTCTCTTATTACGGTATTCTGTGCGACGTTATAAAGAATTGGCAAGGGGAGAAATCCGGCCCTTATTTGACACGCCTATATAAATGATGGTATAAAGAAAAGTATATGAATAATTGAGCGTGGAAAGGGAGAAGTAGTGATCATTTCCCTGTTTTAGAGAGCTGATGGTCGGTGGAAATCAGCACATAGATGATCGCGAATTACGCCCCTAGAGCATCTTTTTTCGATTGAATTGTATTCAAAAGGGAAAAGACGGTGCTAAGCCGTTATGTAAATAAGGTGGTAGGCTTTTTTTGCCTGCAACTAGGGTGGTAACGCGATAATCAAAATCGTCCCTTATTTGAAGGGGCGATTTTTTTATGTTTTCAACCTTCACGCCAGTAATGAACTTAAAGGAGAGTATGTAGGATATGGGTATTTTACAAGATCTTGAATTTCGCGGTCTAATTAATCAGCAAACAGACGCTGAGGGCCTAGAGCAATTATTAGAAAAAGAAAGCGTTAAATTATACTGTGGTTTCGACCCGACAGCGGATAGCTTACACATCGGTCATATGTTACCAGTATTAATGTTACGTCGTTTCCAATTAGCTGGTCACCAACCAATCGCACTTGTTGGCGGTGGTACTGGTATGATCGGTGACCCAAGTGGTAAAAAAGCAGAGCGTACATTAAATACGAAAGATACAGTTGCTTACTACACAGAAAGCATTAAAAACCAACTTTCAAACTTCTTAGAGTTTGAAAACGTGGACAACCCAGCAACAATGGCTAACAACTATGATTGGCTTGGTAACTTAGATGTAATTTCATTCTTACGCGATATCGGTAAAAACTTCGGTTTAAACTATATGTTAGCAAAAGATACAGTAGCATCTCGTTTAGAGACTGGTATTTCATTTACTGAGTTTAGTTACATGATTTTACAATCATACGACTTCTTAAACTTATACCAACACCATAATTGCCGCCTACAAATCGGTGGTAGTGATCAATGGGGTAACATTACAGCTGGTCTTGAATTAATCCGTAAATCAGAAGAAGATGCGAAAGCGTTCGGTTTAACAATTCCACTTGTTACAAAATCTGATGGTACGAAGTTTGGTAAAACAGAAGGCGGCGCAATTTGGTTAGATCCAGAGAAAACAACTCCTTACGAGTTCTACCAATTCTGGATTAACACAGATGACCGCGACGTTGTTAAATACTTAAAATACTTCACATTCTTATCTCATGAAGAAATTCTTGAGCTTGAGAAGCAAGTAGCTGAAGCACCAGAAAAACGTGCAGCACAAAAAGCATTAGGTTCTGAAATGACAAAACTTGTTCACGGCGAAGAAGCGTTAGAGCAAGCAATTAAAATTTCAGCTGCACTATTCAGCGGTTCTGTAGCAGAACTGACTGCAAGCGAAATCGAACAAGGATTCAAAGACGTACCATCTGTAGAACGTACTGCAGAAGATACAGTATTAATCGACTTACTTGTAGAAAGCAAAATCTCTCCATCAAAACGTCAAGCACGTGAAGATGTAACGAACGGTGCAATCTACGTAAACGGTGAGCGTACACAAGCATTAGACTACGTTGTAACAGAAAACGACCGCATCGAAGGTAAATTCACAATCATTCGCCGCGGTAAGAAGAAATATTTCTTAATTCGTTACTAATCAGAAACGAATATATAACAAATAGTACCCCGAATTGTAGGCTGAAAAGTTTATGATTCGGGGTTTTTTATGTATGGATTTAAATCGCCGGATCGTTTCTTTTAAATAGAATATAAAGAATTAATATGAGCATATAAAGTAAGCTAATTAGCATAACGATAAATGCCGCCGGATAGAATTTTGCTGCATATATAAAGAAATCGATTTGATAAATATCTTGGTAATTTGAAACAGTGCCTTTAAAGTAATTCGTAAACTTAGCGCTATATTTCCATTCATCAGGATAATCTATTAAATTACTTCCCTGATACCAACTTATAAGTGCTGAAGCGATAAACAGCATACATGCACTGCCCAATTGAACCATTTGGTTTATTGTCAAAAAGAATCCACCTCCTATTTTATGGTTATTATAGCGTGCATTCATATGCCTGTAACTATTTTGTTGTAATCTCCATTTCGAGTTCATACGGAAATCACATGTAAGCGGTATGATAAATGTATAACAAATAGAAAGGAGTGGTAAAACGAAATGTCACTAGAAGCGCTCATTATCTTTTCTTTGCTAAATGCGGGGCAGCTTGCAGAGAATTCGAAGGTTGATATACATAAAGAGCAGAAAGATGCTTATGTATATGTTCAGAAAGAGGAAAATAAATAACTTTAATATATAAATAAAAGCTACTCGAAGTAACTGTTTAGTTGTCTTCGGTAGCTTTTTCATTTGTATAGCTTTATTTGTGCGAGAGTTAGCTCTTCATTATTCCAATTTAGGAGTTTATTTTACAAGGCTGCTTCTGAATCCCATACTTCTACAAATTCAAAACCTTTTAAATCACTTTCTAAAATTGCATTTCTCAGTTCATCTGATACGAAAACAGAAGGGATATGTAATGTTTCATTTAAGTAAACTTTAAATATTGTTTACTTCTTAACCATTTAATATTAAGTCCCCCCTGTCAAAAAATAAAATTTGTCCTCTGGGGAGGATAGGTAGCGTAGGGGCACATCAATAGTTGCACTATTTTTTTAAAAATGAAGGGGGGTGAAATGTCTACGAAACTCTGACTGTGTAAGTCCATATGTCTATGTTGTACAACCTGCTAACAACATAACAGGAATAGCTAAAGCTAATAGTTTACGTTTCATTGACATATATCCCTTTGTGTTATTTCTTTTTACTTAGTTCTTTTGTTGCTTTGTCTACTATTTCAGAAGCATCGTCTAAATTCTTTTTAGCGAATTCAATTGAATCTTCATCATTCTCTTCTAAACCTGTTTGCATATTCTCTACCCCTGATTTCGAGAATATCATTGCTTTAGTTACTTTTATTGGTGTTTTATTGTCTTCGGCTAATGGATAATCTAATTTATCAATCTTATCAATTAACTCGAAATAAGGTTTTGATAACTCTTTTAACTTTTCAGCTTTCTTCTTATTAGACTTTCTGCTATCTATAAGGTCTTGTATTTCTTCCGTTTGTTCCGTGTAATCTTTAAGTAAGTATGTTGCATTCTTACCATAGTCTTCTTTCTTGTTTTCTTTAACAGAAGCTTCCATTACTTCGTCTTTCTTTTTATCGTTTGACTCACAACCTACCCCAGTTATTAACAACATCGGAATCGCTAAAGTTAATAGTTTACGTTTCATTTGCTCATACCCCTTTAGTATTTATTATTCTACTTCACTTACACTTTGTTCGTCTAATGCTCGAATATTGTCTAATGCTTTACCAGACATTTCTAAGGCTTCATCCATACTCTCAGAACCAATATCTACCTTACTCTCATTGATTTTGTCTACCCCTTCTAACATCTTATCTATCGACTTTTCATAGAGAATAAGAGATTTTTTTAGTTCCAGTTGTAAGTTTTCATATTGTTTAGGTGGTTTAATGTCTTGTAATTTCTTAGCTTTCGCATAAACCTTTTCAAGTTGCGCTTTTACCTCTTCTTGGTTTGTTAGTAGAGTTCTGGCCTTTTCAATATATGGATACTCCTTTTTAAAAGTGTTGTAAGTAATTAACATATGAAACCATAACATAAATTATGTAAATAAGATATGTAAATATTTCATCCTTAAGAGGAATTTTGAGTGTTTTAACAATATGAAAACATGTATTACGGTTGTAGAGAATCCCGCTCTGTATGCTCTTCTTCTAAATTTACCCTTATTCGTCCCTCGACGTTTAGGTTTTTTTTATGCTTCTATAAACTCTTTATCAAAGAAGTTGTTTACGTAACTTATTATTTTTGTAAAGGTATTAACATGCCTCAAAGCGAACTTATCCACATTCCAATTGAAAGAGTGATTAAATGATAATCAGAGAAGGTATTGAAGTAACGAGCATTACTTTAGATGGTTATGAGTTCACGATTCCAGAAGGTTTTTCTGAGTTTTTACTTCGTGCTGGATATTGGTGAGTTGGTGAGGAAGTAGAAACGATTAACCGTGAAGAAATTTTGTTGAAATATGATAGAGAAGTTTTTGTGGAAAACGGGAGATTACACACGAGGATAATTTATAAAGGAAATAAAAAATCATGAATGAAAAGATGAGAGGATCTTATGGAAAGAAAAGAATGAATTATATTAGATAATCCGCCTAGTAAAGAAACAGCATTAAAGATGGCAGCGCTTTTTATGAAAACATCGGTTTCGCGTATATTAGCGGTTCGTAAAGCTGAACAAGAAAAAAGGGGATAAAGGGTATGGGAAATGAGAAAGGACAAATTATTCGTGATGAAAAAGGAATGTTGTAAAGGTAATTCTTACGAAAGAACAATGGAAAAGGTTCTTAACACCGTTGATACCAGCGGCAAGAGAATTAATCATACAAAGAAAATGTGAGTAAAGAAAGAAACAAAACGAATTAAAAAGTATGAATGAGGCTAATGTTAATGAATAACTGGACTATTGAGATTACAGAGGAAAAGCTACGTAAGTTAAAGCCAATATTCGAGAGTATCTTGTCTAGAGAACATGGTAAAACAATTAAAATCACGTCACTAACAATGGGTGGGATAATGATTAAAGATGAGGAATTGAAAGAAGGTAAATAATATGTTTGCTATTAAGATAGATGAACGTAAAATTGAAGAACTTTTCTTGGAAGAGATACGAAAACGTCTAGAGCAAATTGAACATAGAAAAACATTGTGGGATATGAAAGAATTATGTAAGCAAACGAGTATGAGTGAAAATACCATAAAGGATAAATTCTTTTACGACGAACGGTTTCCAAAATATAAGATAGGTGGAAAGTGGTATTTTCCAGCAGTAGAAGCAGAGAGTTTTTTGCTTATGTGGATAAAAGAACAATGAAAATTTTTGAAGAAAAGAAGGGCTTATAATTATTAACTACAAATAAGGTAAATGTACTATGAATCCATAGAGCTTTTTATTATTTTGTTTACACTTACTCATTTCTATACACACGCCAGCCTTATAATTTCTTGCCCCAAACTAGCCCCAGGTACATTCTTTTTGATGCTTTATTTTGCATTGTTAATACAACATAAAAAAAGCCCAGGCCCCTTGATAAACAAGGTTCCTAAGGCTTTTAATACGACTCTTTTCAGAGTACCGAGATTAACGAGAGTAGAACTCTACGATTAATGCTTCGTTGATTTCAGCTGGTAACTCAGCGCGCTCAGCGTGACGAGTGTAAGTAGCTTCTAATTTGTCAGCATCGAAAGTTAAGTATTCTGGTACGAAGTTGTTAACTTCGATCGCTTCTTTAACAACAACAAGGCTGTTAGATTTTTCGCGAACGCTGATAGTTTGACCAGGTTTTACACGGTAAGATGGGATATCTACGCGAGATCCATCAACTGTGATGTGACCGTGGTTTACTAATTGGCGAGCTGCACGACGAGTGCGAGCTAAGCCCATACGGTAAACTAAGTTGTCAAGACGAGCTTCAAGAAGGATCATGAAGTTTTCGCCGTGCTTACCAGGCATTTTACCTGCTTGGTCAAATGTGCGACGGAATTGACGCTCAGTCATGCCGTACATGTGACGAAGTTTTTGTTTCTCTTGTAATTGTAAACCGTATTCTGAAAGTTTCTTACGTTGGTTAGGACCGTGAGGACCTGGTGCGTAAGGGCGTTTTTCTAATTCTTTTCCTGTGCCGCTTAGAGAGATTCCAAGACGACGAGACAGTTTCCAAGCTGGACCTGTATAACGAGCCATAGTTGACTCCTCCTTTAAAAATGTTTTTATTTACGTAAAATAAAAACAGACGTAATCGATATTTACGGGCATTTTGTTTTCATGTACCTTCGCTCCAGCAGCAGGGAGTTACGAGATACACCTCCGTAGAGGAACAAAATACAAACGATAAACTCACATTACAAGGCTGCCTTTTTATTTTACACAAACGCTATTATATCTTTTACCCAGAGTTTCGTCAAGCGAGTACGTTTTTGTTTTATGCATATAAATTTTGGAAATTAACAAGAAGGAATTTAAAACAATATAAAAGAAGAGATAGAAACACAAATAAAACGCTTACATAAAATGCAGTAAAAACGTTCATCAAATTTTTGTTGATGGATATGCGGCAATAAAAACATAAAAGGGGATGTTTTTATGAAAAAGAAGCATATGGAGACAGCGTTAATTCATCACGGTTATACATCTGAGGAACATAAAGGGAGTTTAACACCACCTTTATTTCAAACGTCTACATTTACATTTGAGACTGCGGAGCAAGGTGAGGCGAGTTTTGCGGGAGTGGATCCGTCTTATATTTACTCAAGGCTTGGAAATCCAACTGTGAAATTATTTGAAGAACGTATGGCGGTGTTAGAAGGAGGAGAAGAAGCACTTGCCTTCGGATCTGGTATGGCAGCTATTTCAGCAACTTTAATTGGCTTTTTAAAGGCTGGAGATCATATTATTTGTTCAAATGGATTATATGGATGTACGTACGGTTTTTTAGAAGTGTTAGAAGAGAAGTTTATGATTACACATTCATTTTGTGATATGGAGACAGAAGAAGATCTTGAAAGTAAGATTCGTCCTAATACAAAGCTTATTTTCGTTGAAACACCGATTAATCCAACGATGAAATTAATTGATTTAAAACAGGTGATTCGGGTTGCGAAGCAAAATGGCTTACTTGTCATTGTTGATAATACGTTTTGTTCACCTTATTTACAAAGACCACTTGAACTCGGCTGTGACGCTGTTGTGCATAGTGCGACAAAATATATTGGTGGTCACGGCGATGTTGTGGCGGGTGTAACAATTTGTAAAACGAAAGCGTTAGCTGAAAAAATTCGCCCGATGCGAAAAGATATCGGCGGTATTATGGCGCCGTTTGACGCATGGTTATTGTTACGCGGATTAAAGACGTTAGCCGTAAGAATGGATCGCCATTGTGATAATGCAGAAAAAATTGTATCGTTTCTAAAAAATCATGACGCGGTAGAAGGTGTTTGGTATCCAGAAGGGGAGTTAGCATCTCGCCAAATGAAGCGGGGCGGCGGTGTGATTTCTTTTTCAATTAAAGGCGGAAAAGAAGAGACGCAAGCGTTTATCAATGATCTACACTTTATTACGATTGCGGTCAGTTTAGGAGATACAGAAACGTTAATTCAGCATCCAGCGACGATGACGCACGCTGCGATTCCGGCTGAGCTAAGAAAAGAAATGGGTATTTTTGATAATTTAATACGTTTATCTGTCGGTTTAGAATCGTGGGAGGATATTGTTTCTGACTTAGAGCAGGCGTTAAAGAAAATATCTACTGTGAATCAATAAAAAAGAGGGAACTATCGGTTTCGTACGTGATGTACTGAATCGATAACTCCCTCTTTTCTTGTTACATATGTTTTAGGAGTGCTTCCACAAACTTTTCTAAATAGTGCTGATCTACTTCGTCGAAACGATTTTTTTCGGGACTATCAATATCAAGTACACCGATGACAGTTCCTTCTTTCACAATCGGTACAACGATTTCTGAATTAGAAGCACTATCGCAAGCGATATGTCCTGGGAATTGATGAACATCTGCTACAAGCTGTGTTGTTTTCGTTTCAGCTGCCACGCCGCAAACGCCTCGCCCGAAAGGAATGCGCACGCAAGCAGGCATTCCTTGGAATGGTCCAAGAACAAGCTGATTTCCTTCTGTTACATAAAAGCCAACCCAATTAACGCGATCTAAAAATTGGTTTAATAATGCGGACGCATTTGATAAGTTTGCGACTACGTTTGATTCGCCAGTTAATAATGCATCCAATTGTTTAATTACTGTCTCATATTGCTGTTCACGAGATCCTGCATAACTTTCTTTAGTAAACATGGAAACAACTCCCTTTTTATCGAGATGTGTAAAATGTTAGCAAAATACGATGTATTTCACATGACTTTGTCGATAGAAAATTAAAGGAATTTGTCTTAAAAGTCAAGAAATTTAAACTATAGCTGTTCAGTGAGAGGAAGTGAGCGCATGAAACAGACGAAACAAAAAGTAATTGATGCGGCAATATCGTTGTTTAACACGAAAGGGTATGATGGAACGTCGGTGCGAGACATTGCAAAGCGAGCGGATGTGAATGTAGCCAATATTTCATATTATTTTGCTGGAAAGCAAGGTTTATTAGAACAGCTTATTACTGATTTTTTAGAGGGATATATTCATGTGATTGAAATGTCGTTTGAACAAAGAGAGTATTTGTCGGCTAAAGATGTGATGGTGCAAATGGTGCGCGGGATTTTACGATATCAATTTGAAAACAGGGAGCTGACACGTTTCTTCTACCGAGAGCTTTCGCTTGATACGACGTTAATTCGTGAAGTGATGACGATTTATTTTTCAAAAGAAAGATATTATATAGAGCAAATTATTAGGCAAGGGCAGACGAAACAAGAGTTTCAGAAGGTATCTTTTACAATGTTTATGACGCAATTAAAAGGCATGATGAATATGCCGTTTTTATATCCGCAATATATATCAGAAGTATTGCATTCGTTCCCGTCCGAGACATTTTTCTTAGAAATGTACACGAAAGAAATTGAGCAATGGATGGAACAGGCATTATGTAAAACGAATATGTATCAGGAATGGCCAAGAGCTGTTCATATGTGAAAAATCCCCACCTAACGAACTGAGGTGGGGATTTTTGTCGTTTCTTTTCTTTGCCATACATTGTTGCATAATAGCGCAATAATTGTTAATGAGGCGCCGACAATTTCAATTTTGTCGACTGTATAACCTCGAAAGATGGAACCAATAAGAGCAAGTACAGGAACTAAGTTCATAAATAATATGCCGTTAATAGATGAAATATAGCGATTTCCTGTGTTCCAGCAAAAGACAGCGATCACACCCGCGATAATCGACATGTAAAAGAGTTCAAAACGAACGCTCACAATTGTACGTAGTGACGGTACAGTAATGACGTTTGTATAAGTTAATACAGCGACAATAAAAACGAGTGAAATAGAGCCGAATAAACAAGTTAACGTCGTATATCGAAGTGGTGACCAAGATGGGAATTGAGCACCGCCGTTCGTGTAAATGACCCAGCAAGTAACACCACATAGCATAAGTAGATTTGTTGAGAAGTGACTGGCAGCTCCGAATAATAAGTGAATATTTCCCTTTGAAATGACAAGCATAACACCGATTAGTGCAACGAACATACAAAGGAATGTGTAGTTTTGTGGGCGTTTGTTTTTGGTTATCCACTGCAATAATAAAGCGATGAGCGGCATAAGAGACTGAATCATCGCGGCATGGATGGCTCCAGAAGGTCCGGCAAGTTGTTGGCCGTAAAAAACGAGAAATCCGTATCCTGCGAAACCGACTGTTCCATAAAAGAATAACGAAAGTGTTCTTTTTTCTAAGCGGAGCGAATGTGTTCCTTCAGCAATTAAGAGTAGTATAAGGAAAATAATAGCTGCTGACCCATATCTGATAGCTGTGAAGAAGAACGGATCGATGAATTGCAAAGCATTCGCCATTACTGGAAACATAAATCCCCAAGCAGTTACAGCCAGTAAGCATAGGGTGGATCCGAGTAGTATTTGTTTTTTGTTCAAGAGTATCTTTCCCCTTTACATTTCGTTATAGTAAGTTGATGAAATAAGTATAAAGAGTAATTGCTTATAGAAGGAAATACCGATTTTTTATGACAGTTATAACTTTTTGTTAGAGGTGTGTACGATGGATTTAGAGGCAGTACGATCGTTTATTGAAGTAAAGAACACGCGAAGTTTATCAAAGGCAAGTAAGCTTTTACATATTTCTCAACCGGCACTTAGTAAACAAATTCAAAGGTTAGAAGCGGATTTAGAGGTTACTTTACTAAGGCGTTCCGCGCAAGGAGTGGAGTTAACAGCGGCTGGAGAGTTATTTATAACAAGAATGTTACCGGTTTTGGAACAGATACAAGAAGTGAAAGCCGAAATGAAGAAATTTCAAGAGAAGCAGCACATTTCTATAGGCATATTGCCAAGTTTAGCAGCAAATTATATATCGAAATGTAAAGATATATTAGGTGACGGATTCGAAGTGGAATGGAAAATTGAGCATACGAAAGTACTAATGGGACTCTTTAAAGAACGGAAGATTGAAGCAATGTTCGTCGATTCAGTAGTAGAAGGCGCTACGTGTATAAAAGAAATACGAGAAGAAAAAATGGTTTGTGTCGTTTCAAATGATCATCTTTATAAAGTGAAAACAGTAATCCGAATGGAAGATTTGCAAAATGAAAAGTTAATCGTCTATCCAGAAATCTGTGATGTAAGGAAAATGATTACGAACATGTTTCAAGGGATAGGTGCGAAGCCAATTATTGCGTTTGAAACTTCTTATGCAGAGCCGATGCTTGCGATGGTCAGTGCTGGACTTGGTATTACGTTACTTCCAGAAATGGTAGTAGAGCAAGCGATAAAGCAAGGGAATGTGAATGCAATTCCTATTGAACCGCCACTTGTGCGCAAAATTTATTTCGCATCTCATATGGAAGAGAACCTGTTACTACAATCATTTGAGGATAGATAAAGGAGTAAGCGGAAGATTGAGAAAGATTACAATTGCATTGAAAGAAACATGAAATTTTAAAAAAAACTAGGTCAAAAACAAGCCATTACATGGTATGATTAGTACATTGTTAGTTGTTAAATATAGGGGAATTCCCTTTTTATACATAATGCCTTCCATTTCATAAACGGAACGGACAAAAAAAGAGATATAACTAGGAGGCTTTTTTGCATGGATTCTATCCTGACGATCGTTATCATTGTAGTAAGCTCTATTCTAGTGCTGCTCATGATAGAGCTTGTGATAAGAAATCGTTCATATAAAGATATTGAGGCACTGGAGCAGTGGAAACAAGAGATAAAAGATAAACCTGTAGCAGATGAACTAAAACGGGTAAAAGATTTAAATATGACGGGTCAAACAGAAGAACTGTTTGGTAAATGGCGTGAAGAATGGGATGAAATTGTATCAACAACCCTTCCGAAAGCTGACAAAGATTTAGCGCAAGCGCGAAAATTCGCCTCGCAATTCTCCTTCCGAAAAGCAAAGCATGCGATGAATGAATCCATAAGTGGTTTAGATGACGCTGATAATCGTATTACTGGCATTTTAAATGAATTACAGCAATTGTTAGAAAGCCATGAGAAAAATAGCTCGGAAATTGAAGGATTACGTGATACATATCGTAGTATGAAGAAGAGTGTTCTTGCACATAGACATATGTATGGAGCTGCTGAACAAAAAATCGAAGAGATGCTAGACGCTGAATCTAATAAATTCAAAACTTTTGAAGAAGCAACCGATAATGGTGACTATTTAAAAGCGAGAGAGATCGTTATTAGTTTGGAAGAAGGTTTAGCAGATTTAGAAATCATTATTCACCAAATCCCAGATTTATTGGTAGAATGTCAGGCGACATTACCAGTTCAGCTGGAAGATTTATTACACGGTCATAATGATATGGTAAGACAAGGCTATGTATTAGAGTATTTGGAAATCCCTAAAGAAGTTCGCGATATGACGACACAACTACACACATGTTTAATGGACATACAGGAGCTGCACATAACGGAAGCAGCTGGAAAAGTAGAAAACTTAAAAACTCGTTTAGATGGTTTCTATGATCAACTTGAGCAAGAGGTGCATGCGAGACATTATGTGGAGCAAAAAACACTTTCTGTTTATGAAGATTTAGAAGAGATTCGCACTGAAACAATTGAAACAAAAGCAGAAACACAACTTGTGAAACAAAGTTATCAGTTACAAGATAAGGACATTGAGTCTCAAAAAGTAATTGAAAAGCAAATGCACATTTTAACGAAACGTTTTGAAATGCTACAATTACGCGTTGCGGAACAAGATATTGCCTTCTCTATTATTCGTGAGGAACTAGAAGAGGTCTATGAGCAATGTGAAACGTTGAAAGTACTTCATGCAGAGTATAAAGAAATGCTACAAACGATGCGTAAAGAAGAATTTGAGGCGCGTGAGAAATTACAAGAAATGCGAAATACTATTTTCGAAACGAAGCGCTTTATGCAAAAATCGAATTTGCCAGGTCTTCCAGAGAGTATTATGGAAGATTTACAAAGAGGGCAAATGGCGATGCAAGCTGTTTATGATCAATTAGAAGTGAAACCGTTAAATATGAACGCTGTAAATAGTAGTTTAGAAGAAGCATACACAACTGTTAATGGTGTAGCTGAAATGACAGAAGAGTTAATTGGACAGGCGTATTTAGTTGAAAAATTAATACAATACGGTAACCGTTACCGCAGTCACGATGAGAACCTGGCAGAAAGTTTAAATTATGCGGAGAAATTATTCCGCGAATATCAATACGATGCAGCTTTAGAACAAGCGGCTTCTATACTAGAGCAACTTGAACCTGGTGTTGTTCAAAAAATAGCTGAATATGTAGACAATGAACAAACCCTTTCATAAAGGGTTTGTTTTTTTGTGTAATTTTGAAGACGATGTTGCTATAATGAATAGCGGAATACAGTAAGGTTGTTCGTTTGAAAATATAACGGAACCTTTGAGTAGTCTTAGCGTAATTACACGTATTTGTGATATGATTATATGATGTGATAGCGCTGAAAGGGGAAGAACGATGATCTATTTTGATAATAGTGCGACGACGAAGCCATATCCAGAAGCCCTTCAATCGTACGTAACGGTTGCTGGAAAATATTTTGGAAATCCTTCTTCCATTCATTCGCTAGGAGGAGAGGCAGAGCGTCTATTAACACAATCAAGAACAATTGCAGCGCAGCTCCTTCACGTTAAACCTTCTGAAATTATTTTCACATCAGGTGGAACGGAAGGGAATAACCTTGCGATTAAAGGGATTGCGATGAGGAATCGTTCGCGCGGCAAACATATCATTACAACGAATATTGAACACGCGTCTGTGTTTGAAGCATATAAGCAATTAGAAGAGCTTGGGTTTGATGTAACATATTTACCGGTTAACGAGCATGGTGTTGTATCGGTAGAAGATGTAAAGCAAGCACTTCGTGAAGATACGATTCTTGTGTCAATTATTCATGTGAACAACGAGACTGGAGCAATTCAGCCTGTTGCTGAAATTGGAACGTTATTATCGAATTATCCGAAAATAAGATTCCATGTGGACCATGTAC
Organism: Bacillus luti; assembly: GCF_009739945.1. Classification (NCBI taxonomy): domain Bacteria; kingdom Bacillati; phylum Bacillota; class Bacilli; order Caryophanales; family Bacillaceae; genus Bacillus; species Bacillus luti. Next base: position 724,571 of record NZ_CP040336.1, read on the forward strand.
AAGGGATAGGAAAAGTACCGCTTGATTTATACGCTTCTCATATTGACCTTTGCTCAATATCTGGACATAAATTCCATAGTGTAAAAGGAACGGGCCTTCTTTATGTACGTGATGGTGTAAGGTTAGATCCAATTTTATCAGGCGGTCAACAAGAGCTTAAATATCGCTCTGGTACAGAAAATTTACCTGGCATTGTAGCGATGGTGAAAGCACTTCGCATGACGATGGAACAAGTGAAAGAAAAGATAGCTCATTTGCAAAGTTTACAAACAGAGCTTGTCCGTTTCTTTAAAGAGATGGAAGATGTAACGATTAATACGTCGCTTGCATATGCAGCACCACACATTTTAAATGTATCGTTTGTTGGTTTAAAACCAGAAGTGGTCGTTCATGCTTTAGAAGAACACGGTGTTTATGTATCAACGAAGTCTGCTTGTTCTTCAAAAGCAAATGAAGTGAGCAGAGTGTTAGTGTCAATGGGAGTACCGCATGCCGCAGCTGCAAGTGCGATTCGCATTAGTTTGGCACCAGAAAACACGATGGAAGAAGTAAAACAATTTGAAGGTATTGTGAAAGAGACGATGCCAAAATTATATGAAGTGATGAGGTAAAGAAATATGATGACATATGAATATATTTTAGTGCGTTACGGAGAAATGACGACAAAAGGTAAGAACCGTTCTAAATTTGTAAGCACATTAAAAGATAACGTGAAGTTCAAATTGAAAAAGTTCCCAAATATTAAAATCGATGCAACACATGACCGTATGTACATCCAATTAAATGGTGAAGATCATGAAGCGATCTCTGAAAGATTGCAAGATGTATTCGGTATTCATAAGTTTAACCTAGCAATGAAAGTACCATCAGAATTAGAAGACATTAAAAAAGGTGCATTAGCAGCTTTCCTACAAGTAAAAGGCGATGTGAAAACATTTAAAATTACTGTACACCGTTCTTATAAGCATTTCCCAATGAGAACGATGGAATTATTACCTGAGATTGGTGGATACATTCTAGAAAATACAGAAGATATTACTGTAGATGTTCATAATCCAGATGTAAATGTACGTGTAGAAATTCGTAGTGGTTATAGCTACATCATGTGCGATGAGCGTATGGGAGCTGGCGGTTTACCAGTTGGCGTTGGTGGAAAAGTAATGGTACTTCTTTCTGGTGGTATCGATAGCCCGGTAGCAGCTTACTTAACGATGAAACGCGGCGTATCTGTGGAAGCAGTTCACTTCCATAGTCCGCCTTTCACAAGCGAGCGTGCAAAACAAAAAGTAATTGATTTAGCACAAGAGTTAACGAAGTATTGTAAACGTGTAACGCTTCACCTTGTTCCATTTACAGAAGTGCAAAAAACGATTAATAAAGAAATTCCATCTAGCTATTCAATGACGGTTATGCGCCGTATGATGATGCGTATTACAGAACGCATTGCTGAGGAGCGTAATGCACTTGCAATCACGACTGGTGAAAGTCTTGGACAAGTAGCGAGCCAAACGTTAGATAGTATGCATACGATTAACGAAGTAACAAACTACCCAGTTATTCGTCCGCTTATTACGATGGATAAATTAGAAATTATTAAAATTGCTGAAGAAATTGGAACGTACGAGATTTCAATTCGTCCGTACGAAGATTGCTGTACAGTATTCACACCAGCAAGCCCAGCTACAAAACCGAAGCGTGAAAAAGCAAACCGTTTTGAAGCGAAATATGATTTCACACCGTTAATCGACGAAGCTGTAGCGAACAAAGAAACAATGGTATTACAAACAGTAGAAGTAGTGGCGGAAGAAGAAAAATTCGAGGAACTTTTCTAAAACCATAAATTACCATATCTAAAATATGTATGAAGTCATGTTGTTTATCACACTCTATACTCACAAGGAGGTGATACAACATGGCAAGCACAAATAAATTAGCAGTGTCTGGTGCTCAAGCAGCATTAGATCAAATGAAATACGAAATCGCTCAAGAGTTTGGTGTTCAACTTGGAGCTGATGCAACATCTCGCGCTAACGGTTCTGTTGGTGGCGAAATCACTAAACGTCTAGTTTCACTAGCTGAGCAACAATTAGGCGGTTTCCAAAAATAATCCCATATATGATGGCTTAGAAAGAGCGGGTTCTCCCGCTCTTTCTTTTTGTTGTTTGTATCGTGATACATTTATCCCGCTTTAATGGGCAGTAAGACCCCCGCCTCAAAATTCAGCGAAAGCAAAGAAGTTAGGTGGGGGATTAACTGCCCATAAAAGTCCGATTGGTGAAAGCTAATAATCAGTGGGGGGATGAAGAAAACCCCCCACTGATTAAAGTTTCACTTTATTTCGACATAGACGTGAAAAATTTGTCAAAAGAAGAGGGTTCAAAATTAACTGAAAATTCTTTATTATAAAAGGGAGGCATAGAAATGAAGGAGGATATTTTATGAAAAGAGAGGAATTATTGGCGCCACCGTCTTATAACTTAGTTTCTGAAATAGAGAAATATACAGGTGATAAAGAGAAGCTTGCTTTAATTTGGCAAGATGATAAAGGGAATAGAAAAGAAGTTACATATTGTGAATTAATGCAAGGTGCAAATAAAATTGGAAACGCTTTTATAAAAAGTGGTTTACAAAAAGGGGACAAGCTTCTCATTATGATGCCGCGCTTAATTGAAGCTTATATGACGTATATTGCTGCAATTAAAGCGGGATTTGTTGTGATTCCAAGTTCGGAAATGTTACGCAAAAAAGATATCGAATATCGTATCGGGCATGGGGAAGTAAAAGCGATTGTAAGTTATGAACCGTATATTGGACAATTTGATGATATAGAGGCGATGGAATCTCTTCAAAAATTCGTCCTGAGCGAGCAGTCAGTAGATGGCTGGATGAATTTAAAAACAGCATTAGAAACAGAAAGCGATAGGCTAGAAATGGCGAAGACAGACAAAGAAGATATGGTCTTTTTATCTTATACGTCAGGGACGACAGGAAATCCAAAAGGTGTCGTTCATACGCATGCGTGGGCATATGCTCATTTACGTACGAGCGCCCCAAATTGGCTCGGAATTGAAGAGAATGATGTTGTATGGGCGACGGCTAGTCCGGGCTGGCAAAAGTGGATTTGGAGCCCGTTTTTAGCAACTCTCGGCTCAGGGGCAACGGGATTTGTATATCACGGTAAATTTGAACCGAAAACGTATTTGAATTTATTAGATGATAATAAAGTGAATGTGCTTTGTTGTACGCCGACTGAGTATAGATTAATGGCAAAAGTAGAAAATTTAAGTGAGTACAATTTAGAAGCGTTACATAGCGCTGTATCGGCCGGTGAACCACTAAATAGGGAAGTTATTGAAACGTTCCAAAGGCATTTCGATATTACAGTGAGAGATGGTTATGGGCAAACGGAAAACACACTACTTGTTGGGACAATGAAAGGGATGGACATTAGACCAGGATCAATGGGAAAACCGACGCCAGGCAACCATGTTGATATCGTAAATGAGGAAGGAGTTCCTGTACAACTTGGAGAAGTTGGTGATATTGCAGTTCACATTGAAACACCAGCCCTCTTTAAACAATATTATAAAGATGACGAGCGTACAGCGATGCAATTCCGTGGTGATTATTATATTACTGGTGACAAAGCGAAGAAAGATGAAGACGGCTATTTCTGGTTTGAAGGACGTGGAGATGATATCATTATTAGCTCTGGCTATACAATCGGGCCGTTTGAAGTAGAAGATGCACTTGTAAAACATCCATACGTAAGAGAATGTGCGGTTGTTGCAAGTCCAGATGAAATTCGTGGAAGTGTCGTGAAGGCATTTATTGTATTAAGAGAGAATATAGAAAAGAACGAAGAAACATTAATTCCAGTACTACAACAACACGTCAAAGAACTTACTGCACCATATAAATACCCTCGCAAAATTGAATTTGTAGATGAACTACCAAAAACGATTTCTGGAAAAATTCGCCGCATTGAACTTAGAAACCAAGAGATGGAGCTTCCTTCAAAATAATTTCGAAAATAGAGTAGTAAATAGTTGAATGAAATGTAAAACGTATGATAATATAAAAACGAACATAAGTTCGATTTTTATAAATTAAAAAAAGAGGTGTCCGTATGATTTTAGGTATTAATCCTTACTTAGTTTTAGATGGTAGTGGGCAAGAAGCTGTTCAGTTTTACAAAGAGGCGTTAGATGCAAAAGTAGAAATTATGCAAACTTTTGGTGACATGCCTGAAAATCCAGAATACCCGGTTCCAGCTGAAGCGAAAGAGCGCGTTTTACACGCTACTTTAAAAGTTGGTAATACGGATCTTATGATTTCTGATACATTCCCAGGTCAAGGGCATGCAATTGGATCTCAAGTAACAATTGCAATTCAAATTAGTGACGCGGAAAAAGCGAAAGAAGTATTCGATAAGTTACAAGAAGGTGGCGAAGTTATTATGCCACTTCAAGAAACATTCTGGAGCCCAGCATACGGACAAGTAAAAGATAAATTTAATATTGAATGGCAAGTTACAACGTCTACTACTGAGCAAAAGTAATTTTTAGAAAAAGCACCATTTTTAATCGAAATGGTGCTTTTTTTATACGTTCTAATTTCGTAGACTAAAATAAAAAGGGGATGAATATATGGGAGAAATTTGGCATGGCGGCACTATTTACACGATGAGAGAAGAAAGTGAAAAAGTGGATGCGATTTACGTTGAAAACGGTATGATTGTTGATGTCGGGAGTAAAGAAGAGTTAGAAAACCGATACTTTGCGGAGAAATTGCATGACTTAGAAGGAAAAACGATGATTCCAGGTCTCGTTGATAGTCATATGCATCTTATTGGTCATGGGGAGAGGCTACTTCGTCTAGACCTATCCAATTGTACATCTTATAGCGAAGTGCTTACTCTCGTTCAGAAGCGAGTAGAAGAAGCACCAAAAGGGTCTTGGATTATTGGAGAAGGATGGAATGAAAATAACTTTACAGACACAAAAGACGTTCACGCGCGTGATCTAGATATCATTTCGAAAGAACATCCCATTTTATTAAAGCGAGTTTGTCGTCACGTTACATGGGTGAACTCATACATACTGCAAAAAGCGAACATAACAGAAAAGGCAAAAGACCCGAAAGGTGGAAAAATTGGCCGGGATTCATCAAATATGTTAACAGGGCTTTTATATGAACAAGGACAAGAATTAATTAAACATGTTCAGCCTGAAATTGATGAAGCTTATTTACGAAGAGCGCTGCAAACAGCGATTAAAGATTGTTGGCAATATGGACTCGTTGGTGGGCATACGGAAGATTTAAATTATTATGGTGGTTTTAGAAAAACGTATAATGCGTTTTCTTATGTTATAAAAGAAATGCCATTTAAAGCGCACTTACTCGTTCACCATGAAGTAGCAAATGAACGAAAAGAATATGAAGATGAGCACTATATTGAATTTGGTGCCATGAAAATTTTTTCTGATGGCTCTTTTGGCGGAAGAACAGCTTTATTAAGTGAACCGTATGAAGATGAGAAGGAAACGAATGGTGTTGCAATTTTTTCACGTGAAGAGCTTGCGGAGTTAGTGAAAAAAGCACGAGATTTACATATGCCAGTTGCCATTCATACAATTGGTGATTTATCACTTGAATACGTCATTGATGCACTCGAATTATATCCACCAGCAAAAGGATTACGTGACCGCATTATTCATTGTCAGCTTGCTCGTGAAGCATTGATTGAACGAATGAAACACTTGCCAGCTATTATCGATATTCAGCCTGTCTTTGTATCATCGGATTTCCCGTCAGTAATTGAAAAACTAGGAGAGCGTCGTCTCCGTTACGCATACGCTTGGAAGACGCTATTAGAAGCTGGATTGCACTGTAACGGTGGCTCTGATGCACCAATTGAACAAGTAAACCCTTTCTTAGGTATATATAGCGCTGTTACACGTAGAAGTTTTATTGACGGCGTATGTTATATGCCAGAAGAAAGGCTAACAGTATATGAGGCTGTTTCTTTATTTACAACAGGAAGTGCCTATGCAATCGGAAAAGAAGCGAAGCGGGGACAAATTACAAAAGGATATGAGGCAGACTTTACGATAATAGACCGCAATATTTTTGAAATAGAAGCAGAAGAAATAAGAGAAGTGCAAGCAGCGATGACTGTTATTGATGGGAAGATTGTTTATCCCGCTTTAATGGGCAGTAAGACCCCCACCTCAAAATTCAGCGAAAGCAAAGAAGTTAGGTGGGGGTCGGGCTGCCCATAAAAGTCCGATTGGTGAAGGCTAATAATCAGTGGGGGATGAAGAAAACCCCCACTGATTAAAGTTTCACTTTATAGAAAAGAAGTGTGAGAATATATCAGCGATTATTGAAATATATCGACTTACCGACAAAAGATGACGAAAACCGCGAACGATAGAGAGAGAAAGAAAAACCGTCGTATTATGGAATTCCCATAATGCGACGGTTTTTTAATGCTATAAAAACGTTCTCTGTACTTTTTCCCAGAACGAATTATTTTTAATTTAACTGTTTTAATTTGTTTATCGCTTAAGCGCACAACAATTTTTTCAACTTGTTTAATGCTAAGCGCTTCGTTATCCATACCGATAACAGGATAATCGTTACCGTCTGGTCGTAGTTTTAGAGTTAATGTACGTTTGTGATTTAAAATGAACGGTGAACCAAGTGTACGGTATGTGTTGTTATTTAAAGATGCTAGTTCACTTACTTGGAAACACGGGATAAGTGGATCAACAACTGCGCCGTGTAATGATTTATTGTAAGCAGTACTGCCTGTTGGTGTGGAGATAACTAACCCATCACCTCTAAATGTTTCGAAATATAAATCGTCGACGTGTACATCTACAACAAATGTTTTAATGATACTAGAGCGTAATGAGAGCTCATTTAAACAATGGAAAGATGTACCGTGATCTACATCTACTTGAATTGTTGGATACTTTCGCACTTCAATTTCGTTCTTTGTAATTTCTTGAAGGGCTGTATCAACGTGATCGATGTGGAAATCGCAGTAGAATGAAATTTCATCATTCGTAGAAATCCCTGCGTATAAGCAATCTTCTCTAAAACCGGTTTTACGAACGGCTTGTAAGAAAGTTCCATCATCTCCAACGCTGACGATAGCGTTTGCATTTTTTGGATGATCTAATATGGTAAATCCATTCTCCTCTAAAATACTATAGATTGGTTTCATTTTTTCAACGAGCGTTATTTTGTCATCACCATAAAAGAAAAATAAATTGCGACGATTTGCCATTATGTATCCCTCCACTGCAGTTAGATTTTCTAGTTTTAGTGCTTCATACCATTAGAATGTATTCTCGATGATATGTTCAAATAATATATTTCGATATAAATTGTCAAAATACCTTTTTATTTTTAGAAAAATTTTTATATTCAATTTTATCAAAGGTTGTTTAATGATGAATAAACTTGTCGATAATGGGTACGGAGTGAAAGGATGATACGTATGGAGTGGCTCGCAATTGGAATGATAATTCTTCTCCTATTTATTTTGCTTATACTATTGTCGAAAATATCACTTAAAGTGACATTTTTATATTCAGAAATGGAAAAGCAATGTTTGTTTCAAGTGAAGATATGGATGATTCGATACACATTTGATGTATTGGAAAGAATTGAAAAGCAACAGAAGAAGACCGGACAAAAAATAAAAAAAGCTGAAAAGGACGGCGGACTAGATAATAAAATTATGGCCCAACTTGATAGCATTGGAGAACTGATAAAAAGGCTTCAAGAAGTTCATACTATTGTTAAAGATTTTCTCAAACGAGTGAAAATCAATGGTTGGAAATGGCACACGCAAATTGGAGCAGGCGACGCAGCTAGTACTGGAATTGTCACAGGATATGCATGGGGGACAAAAGGAATGGCTGCTGGAGTTGTAGGACAATATATGCATATTGTCGATGTACCAGAATTTGAAATTACTCCTGTTTTTCAAGGGAAGGGATTTGCGTCAAGATGTGAGTTAACAGCATCTTTTCGTATATTCCGTACTGTAAAAACAGCGGTGAAATTGCTCATGTTTATGAGAAAACAAAAATCTGGTATGGCAGAGAAACCTGTTCAAGCATAGGGGGGATATAGAATGGACCATCCAATTCAAGGTTTAATGACAACCGCAATGCAGCATTTAAAACAAATGACTGATGTAAATACAATTGTTGGTGACCCAATTAAAGCGGCAGATGGAAGTGTAATTCTTACCGTTTCGAAAGTTAGTTTCGGATTTGCCGCTGGTGGAAGTGAGTTTGGTAAAGAACAAGCAGGCCGTCATCCATTTGGCGGGGGAAGCGGTGGAGGAGTTTCTATTAATCCTGTTGCTTTTCTTGTTATAAATGGAGAAGGTGTAAAAGTGTTGCATTTAGATAAGCAAACACACGTCATCGATAAAATAATTGAATTAGCGCCACAAGCTGTTGATAAAGTGAAGGAAATGATGGATAAACGCAAAGAAGACGATCCTGAATTTCAAATTTAACGAATAGAGAAGCTAATCAATAGGTTAGCTTCTTTTATTTTTTTGTAAATAAAGCGATTTTATTTGCATTATCGATAGGGACAAACTATCATTTACAGTGTACATATTTTGTTTAAATAAGGGAGGATTTTCAAGTGGCAAACGTAACTTTTAAAGGTAATCCAATGACTTTAGTTGGAACAGAAGTTAAAGTTGGCGATCAAGCGCCAAACTTCCAAGTATTAGCAAACGACTTATCTCCAGTAAGTTTAGAAACATACAAAGGCGAAGTAAAATTAATTAGTGTTGTACCTTCAATCGACACAGGTGTGTGTGATGCACAAACACGTCGTTTTAACCAAGATGCAGCAGGTATTGAAAACGCGAAAGTATTAACAATTAGCGCTGATTTACCATTCGCTCAAAAACGCTGGTGTGCAGCAAACGGTTTAGAAAATGTTGTTACACTTTCTGACCACCGTGACCTTTCATTCGGTGAAGCTTACGGCTTAGTAATGAAAGAACTTCGTTTACTTGCTCGTGCAGTATTCGTAGTAGATAGCAATGACAAAGTAGTTTACGTAGAATACGTAGGCGAAGGTACAAGCCATCCAAACTATGAAGCAGCATTAGAAGCAGCAAAATCTGCGAAGTAATGTGAAGAAAATGACCTCTTAATAAAGAGGTCGTTTTTTCTCATATATTGCTGCATAATGGTACCAATATATGAGAAAAAACGTTATATCATATATAACTTAAAGGGGAGCTCTTTGTAGGAGGTCGCTTTTTCTTTTTTGAAAAAAACACTTTGTGGTATGATATAAGTTATGTGTAAAAGAGAGAAGGAGGAATGTACGTGAGTCAGACAGTAGAAACATTATTTTCTATTTTTGATTCTTCTGCGGTAGTTTTACGTAAAGAATTAGATGTAACATATTTAGAGGCGCTTGTAGAAACAGGTAATAACTTGTTTGAAGGAGCGATTTTACAAGAGGAATTATCAGAATCAGCAATTGAAAGGCTGAATCGTGAATATAGTACGTTTAATGAAGAAACATATAAAGGTGAAGAAATTCGTAAAGCATTTCAATTAGCCATCTTAAAAGGAATGAAAGAAGGCGTACAAGCGAATCACGAAATGACGCCTGATGCAGTTGGTATGTTCATGAGCTACTTATTCCATAAATTTATGCAAGGTCAAAATGAAATTACTGTGTTAGATCCTGCAATTGGGACAGGTAACTTAATGACGACAGTGTTTAATAGCGCCAAAGAAGGGCTAACAATGAGTGGATTTGGTGTAGAAGTGGATGAAGTGCTAATTAAACTTGCTTTAGTAAATGCGAATTTACAAAAGCATGCAATCGAATTCTTCCATCAAGATGGACTAGCACCACTTTATATCGATCCGGTTGATGCAGTCGTTTCAGACTTACCGATTGGTTATTACCCAAATGAAATCGGTGCAAGTGAATATAAGTTAAAAGCAGATGAAGGAATGTCATATGCCCATCACCTATTTATTGAACAAAGTGTGAAACATACGAAAGAAGGTGGGTACTTATTCTTCCTAGTACCGAACTTCATTTTTGAAAGTGATCAAGCACCGAAATTACATGCATTTATTAAAGAAACATGCTTTATTCAAGGGTTATTACAGCTACCTGTTTCCATGTTTAAAAACGAGAAAAATGCAAAAAGTATATTTGTTCTCCAAAAGAAAGGCCAGGGTGTAACAATGCCAAAACAGGCGTTATTAGTGGAGTTACCTAAATTCTCCAACATGAAGGCAATGGAGAACATTATGGATCAATTAAATACTTGGTTTGCAACCCATAAATAAAGTTAGGTATATGTAACAGGATTAGTAATTCATGTAGTACAGTTTTATATAATATGTCATATTTTTAAATATATTCAAGATTTAACTGAATTTTTTTGAAATCTGTAATATATATTTTTTCTTGGTGTTACAATTTTTTCACTTGAAATATATGTCGGACGATGTTTAAATTAAAATCGTGAGTATAAAATTTGCTAATGATGAAACGTTTTCATATTTAGTAAATTTGATCAGATAAAATCGAGCGGTTTGTGGAAACATCCACACAACTACCAAGAGAAAAAGGGGCGAAAGACTAGATGTCAAAAATCATCGCGATTAACGCAGGAAGCTCTTCCTTAAAGTTCCAATTATTTGAAATGCCAAGTGAAACAGTATTAACAAAAGGTTTAGTAGAACGTATCGGTTTAGAAGATAGTATCTTCACTATTACTGTAGATGGCGAAAAACAAAAAGAAATTACAAACATCCCAGATCACGCAGTAGCAGTTAATATGCTTCTAAAAAAATTAACTGAAAACGGAATCGTTAAGTCTCTAGATGAGATTGGCGGTATCGGTCACCGTGTTGTTCACGGCGGCGAAAAATTTGCTGACTCTGTTTTAATTACTGATGAAGTATTAGCTGATATCGAAGATTTAAGCGATTTAGCACCACTTCATAACCCAGCAAACATTGTTGGTATTAAAGCATTCCAAGAAGTATTACCAAACGTACCAGCAGTAGCAGTATTTGATACAGCATTCCACCAAACAATGCCGGAATCTGCATTCCTATACAGCTTACCATATGAGTACTATGAGAAATTTGGCATCCGTAAATACGGTTTCCACGGAACTTCTCACAAATATGTAACTGAGCGTGCGGCTGAATTATTAGGTCGTCCACTTGAAAGCTTAAGCTTACTTTCTTGTCACTTAGGTAACGGTGCAAGTATCGCAGCAGTAGAAGGCGGTAAATCTATCGATACTTCTATGGGCTTCACTCCACTTGCTGGTGTAACAATGGGTACACGTTCTGGTAACCTTGACCCTGCGTTAATTCCATACATCATGGAAAAAACAGGCCAAACAGTAGAAGAAGTAGTTAACGTATTAAACAAGAAGAGTGGTATGTTAGGTCTTACTGGTTACTCTAGTGACCTACGTGACATCATTGCGAAAGAAGAAGAAGGCGACCACCGTGCGAAAGTAGCACTTGATGTATTCGTAAGCCGTATCCACAAATACATCGGTTCTTACACTGCTCGTATGAAAGGTGTAGACGCAATCATCTTCACAGCTGGTGTAGGTGAAAACAGTGCAATTATTCGTGAGCGCGTATTAGAAGGCCTTGAGTACATGGGCGTATACTTCGACGTAAAACGTAATAACGTATTTGGTGAAGAAGCATTCATCAGCTTCCCACACTCTCCAGTAAAAATTATCGTAATTCCAACTGACGAAGAAGTTATGATTGCTCGTGACGTACTACGTCTTGGAGATATTGGTTAATATATTATATGAAAAGAAAGACGAGATCCTATAGGATCTCGTCTTTTTTCTTTTGGATATAGTTTAAAATTCCATCTGGATATAGTACTTTTTCCTTCTGAATAAAAGCTGTAATGGGAATCCATTTTGCATACGATACGGTTTGCGCATCTTGTATATTCACTTTTTCCATTTCATATAGTGATGTGTCTAATAAGCGTACAGAATATAGCTGAATGATTTCATGACCAATTTCCTCATCTAGCTGAAAGATGTTTTCTAAGCAGCCTAAATAATTGGTGATTTCCACTTCTGTATGAAGCTCTTCTTGAAATTCACGAATAACGGTATGTGCTGATTTTTCACCAAGTTCAATTGAGCCGCCAAGAGGTCGGTAATACGTTTCATCGCCTGTATGATATTCTTGTACGAGAAGGCGACCGTGATGTGTGGCAAGACCGAATGCTTTTGCACGTGGATACATATAGAATCACTCCTTATTTATTTTGTATAAGGATGATTATAATGTATTGCATGATAAAAAGTGTGGTGTATTTAAGCGTGCGGTCTAATTGAGATCCCATCAAATAAGTCATTCCAAAATCCTTCATTGTACTGGTATACATCCATAATAGGGCATTTTATAACGCAAACATTTTGTAATCCCCAATCTTCTTGGATGACAGTTGTTACATCCGTAGGAATCAGTAACAAGACGGAGAATTTATGTTTGACTATTTGAGATAAAATTTGTTCCAGAGATCGTGCTTCTTCGTATGTTCCTCCAGTCCGAATAAACAATATGGACTTTTCCATTTCAATTGTAGTTAGAAAACGATTAATTCGATGCTCATAATTTAGCTTGATTTCTGAATAAGAAGGCCAAGAAGTTGGTGTATTTACATCTGTTTTAAAGTCATGACAGGAGTCGATTTCATAGAGGTTGTCCCTTAGTCTTAATTTCGCATCATCATCCCAAAATGAGATGAAGGATAAATTTTCGAAGTGTAAAAAACGGTCAAATCGATTTTGTAATAATAAATTCACTTTTTCCAATGAGGGGCTTAGCATAAAATCAATAACGCCAAAAATGGTGATAATCCGAATTGATATAACGCCCAAGCAGGCCAACAGTTTTGTCCTAAACTGAATACGGTATTATATTCTTTTTTTATATTGGATAGATTCATGTGATTTATTTCATCCTTTTTGCTAATATTTTATGCCACTAAAAAATGGTATGTGAATAAAGATAGACAAGCATATTTGTAAAGAATAAGCGGAAATATGTTACAATAGAAAAAAATCGAACGAGGTGGTTGTTACGATGCGATCGAAGCGAGAACAAGCCATTTTAGACAATATAAAAGAATGGGAATTGCAATTAGTTGAGCAAGAAGCGACGGATTTTCAAAAAATGTTTGATAAATGGGTACATAATACAATTGCGAAATTACCTGAGAAAAAACGAAAAGATTTCTTTACGAAAGCAGATGGATGGCTCTTTCATTTGCATGCATTGATTCAAAGTTCACAATCACAGTTAGATGCGCGTAATCGTATTTTAGGAACATCGAGATTATTTGATGAATCGATTGAGCAACTAGAAGATTTGAAAGCATTATCTATTGATCAATTAACATACATAGCAGAGCAGCAAACAGCACGCCATCGTCTATATTCATTCGTACAAGGCGGAGCCACCGGTGCTGGAGGTTTATTATTATTAACAGCTGATTTTCCAGTTATGATTGCGTTAAATGTGAAGGCTGTCCAACTGATTGCAACATCATTTGGGCATGATGTGAACAAGCCTTATGAAATGATGCTTGCGTTAAAGGTGTTTCACGCGTCATTACTACCAGGAAGGCTTCAACAATACGCATGGTACAATTTATTGCAAGAACTGGGGCAAGAAGATTCGTTCTTTTATGAAGGAGACGAGGCGGTGTTACAACCAGCTTCTACTGAAGTTGTGTTAAAACAAATTTTGAAGACATTTTCGATTTATGCGCTTCGTCGTAAGTTATTCCAAGGTATTCCGGTAATCGGCATGGCGATTGGATCTACAGTGAATTATCGTTTAACGAGAAATGTTACTGAATTTGCGAATCGATTTTATCAAGTGCGTCACATAGTTGAAAAAGAAAAAAGTATGTAAAAAAAAGCGAGAGGCGCCGAAGCCTTTCGCTTTTTTAATTTGTTGCATGTTTCTTTGTCATTGGAATAGATACGGGTTGCTTTTCTGCTGTTTTTTCTGTTTTTGGATAATAAATTAAATCCAATGTTTTTGCCTGTACGGCAATAGAAAGAATAGTAAAAGCAATTTCCGTCCAATTTAAATAATATAATGAAAGCGCAAGAACAATCGCGTCAAAGACGAAGAAAATTTGCCCAATTGTAAAACGAGTTCGTTTACTTAATACAATTGTTAAAATATCGTCTCCACCGGTTGCACCGCCAAATCGCAATATAAAACCGAGTCCAATACCAGCTAACGCACCGCCAACTATCGCAGCTACAAATAAATTATTTGATAAATCTACCGTGAATGGAGAGTAATTTTCCATAAGAGAATAAAACACTCCGAATGAAATCGAACCTAGGAATGAATAACCAACCATTTTTCTACCTAAAAATGAAGCACACAGTAAAATAATAGGGATATCCATAATTACAGTTGAAATAGATGGTGAAATATCATAAAAATTTTGGATGAATAGTGCAATACCTACAAAGCCACCTTCAGTTAAGTGGTTTTGGAAGTGAATGTGATATAGCGCTGCTGCTAAAATAAATGAACCGATTAAAACCATAAAAATTTCTTTAATAATTTGTCGACTTTGGATGTTCCTCATCGTTATTCCTTCTTTCCGTAGTTAGTAGTCCTTTTGTGTTGTAAACTAACTACGAGCTCACATGTAGCTTCAGTTAGTTTACGAAAAAACTAACTACGCTATATGTCGCTGAAGAAATAACGAATAATCCTCTCGTCCATCAAGTTTCCCTACCTTCGTTTTAGTTTAAGTCTTAAAGCGACTAAACAAAACGTGGAGTAGGATTCTTCATTTAGCAATCCTGCTCTTCTTTGTTTTGTTTAGCTAGTAACAATTAAGTCCTAAACAAAACGCTACGTGTAAGAAGAGTCTTTTTTTTGCCAAATTATCCTTCGGGCAATCATAATTTCCCCACTCTCGTATTTTTTTCGCTAGACTAAAGTATCTGAGCTGAAAAATACGCTACGTGTATGATTCGTCAATACGATGCCACATGCTCCTTCGAGCGATCATGATATCAAAATCCCTTCCTTCAAGATTTATACTATTATATCATACTTTTAAAAAATGTATGCGGATGGAAACCGACAATAAACGGAGGGAATCTACAAAAATTGTTATGTTTAAATATTTTTGTAGAAAAGCCTAAGCTATTTTGCAGAATCGGACAGTTTCTTTAGTTTGTCCAATAAGTAAGAAAGAGATGGCGTTTATTCAGTTGTATCTTTTTGGTCACCTTTATCTTTAAAAAACGCATCCCAGCTAATCACACTTAAAAACGTTAAAGCGATAATAACGAAAGCACGCATAAGTATGGACCTCCTTTTGTACATAGTATGTGAATCCTTCGTTTTGGAATGTGTAATTTTTTTACAAGTCGTAACTGTTATGAGGTTATATTAATATAGATAGATAAAAGGGATAAAGAAGATATGCTAACAGACATGTTCAAAAGAAAAGAATTAATATGCGTTTCATGTAAGAAAAAGATTCAATATGAAGAAGAGCTCGTTGCTTTTGTAAAGTTGCCGAAAGAAAGAAGTATATTAGTCGGTCCGTTTGATGTGTGTTTGGCGAAAACAGCACAAGAAATATATTGTAAATCTTGTTACGACAAAAAAGCATGACCCAAAGTAATTGAGGGGCATGCTTTTTTCATTGGTGTGCCTTCCCCTCAGATACATTTTGAGTGAGTCGATACCAAAGCCAAAGGTCATTAATGATAGAAGCGAGATCGGCAATTTCTGAATTCAGTTTGCAAGAGATTTCGAAGTCTTCTTCGTTATTTAAATGATGTTGTTTTGCATTAATGTAATGTTCAAGTTCTTTTATACGATCGGGTATTTTTCCGCGAATTTGCTCCCATTTTAATAAAATAGTGTGCTGTGTTTTTTCAGAGATGTCATCCCATTCTTCTTGTATATTCGGCACTGCGATTCCTAGATGCTCATTGTATATAAAATATTTTTCCATAGATACACCTCCATTTATCTGCCTCTATTTTACATAAAAAAAGAAAGAAGTTCGACGAAATTGTTTGAAAAAATTTGAAAATGACCCTTGATACATTTTGTAAAAGGTGTTAAAGTGTGAATTATTATAAAAGAAAATGAATATTTATTCTTTAGGGGGATGCAAAATGGAGAAGAAAAAAGTGGTATTAGCATATTCCGGAGGTCTTGATACTTCCGTTGCAATTAAATGGTTACAAGAGAAAAATTATGATATTATCGCGCTTTGTTTAGACTTAGGGGAAGGTAAAGACTTAGCATTTGTAAAAGAAAAGGCACTTTCAGTAGGTGCAATTAAATCATATATGATTGATGTTCAAGAAGAATTTGCTAATGAATATGCATTGATGGCGATGCAAGCACACACATTATACGAAGGGAAATATCCTCTTGTCTCTGCATTATCTCGTCCGCTTATTGCGAAGAAATTAGTAGAAATCGCAGAACAAGAAGGCGCAACTGCAGTTGCACACGGATGTACAGGGAAAGGAAATGACCAAGTTCGTTTTGAAGTTTCTATCCAAGCATTAAATCCTTACTTAGAAGTGATTGCGCCTGTACGTGAATGGAAATGGTCACGTGAAGAAGAAATTGCATATGCAAAAGAAAATGATGTACCAATCCCAATTAATTTAGATAGCCCGTTTTCAATCGATCAAAACTTATGGGGACGCAGCAACGAATGTGGTATTTTAGAAGATCCATGGGCAGCGCCGCCAGAAGATGCATATGAGATGACATTGGCATTAGAAGATACACCGAATAAACCAGAGTTTGTAGAAATCGGATTTGAAGCAGGTGTACCGACTACTTTAAATGGCACTGCATATCCACTTTCAGAACTTATTAAAACGTTAAACGCACTTGCTGGAAAACACGGCGTTGGACGTATCGATCACGTAGAAAATCGTCTTGTTGGTATTAAATCTCGTGAAGTATATGAATGTCCAGCGGCAATGACGTTAATTACAGCGCATAAAGAACTTGAAGATTTAACACTTGTGAAAGAGGTTGCTCATTTCAAACCGATGATTGAGCAGAAAATAACAGAACTTATTTATAACGGTTTATGGTTCTCTCCTTTAAAACAAGCGCTCAATGCTTTCTTACAAGAAACACAAAAAAATGTAACGGGTACAGTGCGTGTGAAATTATTTAAAGGTCATGCAATTGTAGAAGGACGTAAATCTGAGTACTCTTTATACGATGAAAAACTAGCAACATATACTGCTCAAGATGAATTTAATCATGATGCAGCAGTTGGATTCATTTCATTATTCGGTTTACCTACGAAAGTATACAGCCAAGTGAATCAAAAGAAGGTGGAAGCGTGAGCAAACTTTGGGGCGGACGTTTTACAGAAGAAGCGGAAGCGTGGGTTGAAGAGTTCGGAGCATCTATCTCCTTCGATCAACAATTAGTAAATCAAGATATAAAGGGAAGTATTGCGCACGTAACGATGCTAGCGAAGCAAGGCATCGTTACGAAAGAAGAAGCAGAGAAAATAAAGGTGGGGCTTCACTACTTATTAGAGGAAGCAAAAGAGAATAAGCTTCAATTCTCAGTAGAAGCAGAAGATATTCACTTAAACATTGAAAAAATGTTAATTGAAAAAATTGGCGAAGTAGGGGGGAAACTTCATACAGGCCGAAGCCGTAACGATCAAGTGGCGACAGATATGCATTTGTATTTAAAAGAAAAGGTAGAAGACATCATAAAAGCTACAAAACAATTGCAAACTGTTCTTGTTCATCAAGCAGAAAATAATATTGAAACCATTATGCCTGGCTATACGCATTTGCAGCGTGCACAGCCGATTTCGTTTGCTCATCATATCCTTGCTTACTTTTGGATGTTAGAGCGTGATGTGAATCGTTATGAAGATTCATTAAAGCGTATTAATATTTCACCATTAGGAGCAGGAGCGTTAGCTGGGACAACATTCCCAATTGACCGCGAATATAGTGCGGAGCTTCTTGGGTTTAATGGAATCTATGAAAATAGTTTAGATGCAGTAAGCGATCGTGATTTCATACTGGAGTTTTTAAGTAACTCATCTATACTTATGATGCACTTATCACGCTTTTGCGAAGAACTTATTTTATGGAGTAGCCAAGAGTTTCAATTTATTGAAATGAGCGATCAATACGCAACGGGAAGCAGTATTATGCCGCAAAAGAAAAATCCGGATATGGCGGAACTAATCCGTGGTAAAACAGGCAGAGTGTACGGTAATTTATTTAGTTTACTTACAGTAATGAAAGGGTTACCGCTCGCTTACAATAAAGACTTGCAAGAAGACAAAGAGGGAATGTTTGATACAGTAAAAACAGTAGAAGGATGTCTTCATATTATGGCAGGCATGCTTGAAACGATGACTGTAAACAAAGAAAAAATGGGGCAAGCTGTGACGCAAGATTTCTCTAACGCAACAGAAATTGCTGACTACTTAGCAAATAAAGGACTGCCATTCCGTCAAGCTCATGAAATTGTTGGGAAGTTAGTTCTACATTGCACGCAAAAAGGAATTTATTTAGTAGATGTACCACTTGAAACGTATAAAGAAATGAGTTCTTTATTTGAAGAAGATTTGTATGAAGTGCTGTCACCATATGCGGCTGTAAAACGCCGTAATAGTGCTGGCGGGACAGGGTTTGAGCAAATCCAAAAAGCTTTGGATAAAGTGAAAGGTTTAACAAAAGAAGTTATTAGGAATTGAGTTGGAAAGTACGCTAGTCTGTTAAAGTCTAGCGTACTTTCTTTTTATTGGTATTAAAGTTATGATATAGTCAAAGATTACAATTAAAGGTCAGAGGAATCTATGAAAAAAATAATATTTATAGTCGTACTATTAATCAGCTTACTTGCAAATGCTAAAGTATTTCTCTTGGACAAATATTTGTCTGTTGGTGAAAAAGAGAAGCAAGAGGAAGCGATTATCGCAACGATGTGGCATTTGCAAGAGAAAGGATATAAAGAAAGTGATATTTCATACATACAACCGGCCTTTTATAGTAAAAGCGGTTCTTACGGTATGAATATCCAGTTTAAAGATGAACCAAATGAATCGTATACATATAGAGTTTCGAAAGATGCTAAAACCAATAAACTAACTGTACACCAGGATAGTAATGAGCCAGGCGGTATGGGCGGGAAACATCAAGATCTTAAATAGGTATGGAAGACTGCTGATAGGTAATATGGGCAGTTTTTTATATTTTTTTTAGAAGGGGACGCCCGAGATTGTTATAGTTGTTCTTCATAATGATAAAATGATGTTTCTCATGTATCGCTAAAAGCTGGATCGATTGAATAAGGTTAGGATAGTGCGCAATTGGATCTAAAAATACGATATGCCCTGCAATATTTTCTTCTATATTTTGAACTAGTTTTTTTATTTCATCAGTTTCATGTGCAAGTAATGCTTCTAATTCAGTTACATTCAGAGATTGATAGACCTTTTTTGAAGGAACTAAAATCCAAGGGGCTTTCATTCCTCTACCATGTTTCTTTTTGTATTCGGCATAAATATCGTGTATTTCAGTTTCAAATGGGGCATTTTTTCTTAGCTTTGCATAAGGGATAAGAGTGAGAGAGAATTTAATTGCTACTTTGAGCATTCTTGCAATTAAATATAAGTGATAAAAGTGTTCACCAGTAGACCATTTTTTGTCCTCTTTCCTATACCATAGTTGTCCTTGTGATAATGAATGAAGATGAGGAAGGAACTCGTTCCTTTGTGCATGTAATGTATGAAAATGTTTTGAGATATTTTCAGATTTCATATTTTGACACCCTCCACATTTTTTCCTAATTATAACATTTTCGTGTGGATGTAAGTAAGCCTAGAGAAATTTGCTCTAGGCTTCAAGTTGTACTGATTAATCATACTTATGTCGATCTTCCGTAATTCGAATATACTCAATATCCATCAAATCTCGTAGTAATGCACCGTTACTCAGTTCAATTCCATGCTTTTCTTTAAAATGTGTACGGATTGTATCTAACATTTCGATTTCTTTCCCATTCACATCTAAAATAATACGTTCAGAATCATCCATGTTGCATCCTCCTTTTTTAAACATATATATTTTGTCCGTCTATTTCTAAAAAATGTATGTTAATGTAATGTTAGGAAATAAGAAAGGAATGGAACATGAGACGTATTTATCTTATAGGGTTAATTTTGTATACGCTAATTGTATTACACGTTGCATTCCCAAATATCTTTTCATTTGAGAATGTAGAAACAGTACAAGTTGCAATATTTATCTTTACTCTATTTGTAATAGATTGCTGTATTTCGATATGGCTTTCGAAAAGAAAACATGTACAAAATAAAAAAGAAATGGAACGAAAAAAGAGAAAACGTTCATTTTGGATGATGACGTACTGTTTATCTTTAGTGCTTACTGCTGCTTTTTTTAGTGAACATATTCCATTAGAAAGAGTCAATATTGGATTTGGGGCATTCGTATTTGTATACTATTTTTTCGTGCACTTTCTTCCTTATATGAAAGAAAAGCGAGGAGAAGAGGAAGATCCGCTTGTAGAAGAAGCGAGAGAACAAGAGCATAAGAGAATAGAAGAAGATATACAGAAACTCGGAGAACAAAAATGGTATTTGAAATCAAAAATCATATATGTTCTTTGTTTTATTACGCCGCCAATCGGTTATTTGTATGTATTCTGCTTTCGTAAAAAAATGACAGAAGATGCAAGGCAATCTTATTTAACGATTGCGACGATTATGATGGCGTTATGGTCTTTGAAGTTCTTACCGCCTTATGTGTTGGCAGTAGCTATTGTTATGGTAGTTTGTCTTGTATTTATAGTGAAGTATGTGAAATAAGTTGTAGTTGTATAGGCTACAGCTATATAATCATAATCGATATAATTATATATAATAATATTTCGGAAAGGGGATGCAGTATGGGGTTAATTAAATTAGTAACGAGAGCGGCGGCTAAAGTTACAGCTGAAGTAGTTGGCGGTGCGATAGAAGCAGTAGGAGAAGTTACGAACAGTAATTTCATAAAGGATGTTGGAAAAGGTATTGTACATGTTTCAGAAAAGGGAGTTGAAACGGTGCAAGCGATACGAGAGGGAGATACTGATAAGGCGATAGAAGCAGGAAAAGAATTAGCAAAGGTTGCGGCTGTAGGTGTTTTCTCAGTAGGGGTTATAGATATAATTGATGGTGCAGATGGAATTACAGATGGGATAGGCAGTGATAATGTAGCACAAGCATCGGCTTTAGAAACAGCTGATGTGGAATATACGACGGAGGAAAATCCGAATACTCATCATGTAACAGCACATGAAAGAGTTTTACCTGACGGGAGAACAATATGGGTAGATGGTGATGGCGATACGAGTGTAGATACACAAGGTGGCTGGGAACAACATAATCCGGATTACAGAATTCCTAAAGTATAAATGAAAATAGGGTAAATAAGAGAAGCCTCTTATTTACCCTGTTTATTTTTATGAATTAAAGATCACCTTGCTCCTCATCACCACGAACAACAAGGACATCGCATTTCGCATAGCGAATAATATGTTCAGAGACGCTACCAATTAGGAAACGCTCAACAGCATTTAAACCAGTCGCACCACACATAATTAAATCTACTTTATGGTTTGGAGCAATTTCTTTTGAAATTTTAGATTTAGGATTACCAAATTCTAATACAGTTTCAATTTTTTCAAGGCCAGCTTCAAGCGCAGTTTTTTTGTAGTCTTCTAATAAGTCTTCTGCAAATAGATTTGCACGTTCAGCAATTGCGCGGCTATAAGCTTCTACTGCTGAGTATGCTTTTACATCAACGATATGTGCAATTGTTAATGTTGCATTGTTTCGTTTTGCGACTTGAATTGCTTTTTTAAAGGCTTTTTCTGCTTCTTTAGAACCATCCACCGCGATTAAAATATTTGTATATGTATTATTCATAGTAAATTCCTCCCAATCATTTTTATTACTGTTTACAACTTTATTATAAAACAAATTTTGGTAATGTGCTTGCCCGAAACGTTACAGAATTTCGAAAACTCTGTTTTAATTCATTTTAGTTGTAATTGGTGCGAGAACTTGTTACATATGAAGTATAGCAATTTAAAAGGAGGGCATGTTTGTGAGACACGCGCTCATTACAGCCGGTACGAAAGGTTTAGGAAAGCAAGTAACAGAAAAGTTATTGGCTAAAGGCTATTCAGTAACAGTAACGTATCATAGCGATATCACGGCTATGGAAACGATGAGAGAAACATATAAAAATATAGAAGAGCGTCTACAATTCGTGCAAGCGGATGTCACGAAAAAGGAAGATTTACATAAAATAGTAGAAGAAGCGATAAGCCGTTTTGGCAAAATTGACTTTTTAATTAATAATGCTGGTCCATATGTATTTGAACGAAAAAAGTTAGTCGATTATGAAGAAGACGAATGGAATGAAATGATTCAGGGTAATTTAACAGCGGTATTTCATTTATTAAAACTTGTCGTTCCGGTTATGAGAAAACAGAACTTTGGCCGTATTATTAATTACGGATTCCAAGGGGCAGATAGCGCACCGGGATGGATTTATCGTTCAGCTTTTGCGGCAGCGAAAGTAGGACTTGTTTCATTAACGAAAACAGTTGCTTACGAAGAAGCGGAATATGGTATTACTGCAAATATGGTATGTCCTGGTGATATTATTGGTGAAATGAAAGAAGCGACAATTCAAGAAGCACGTCAGTTGAAAGAACATAACACACCAATTGGTAGATCTGGAACAGGCGAAGATATCGCAAGAACGATTTCGTTTTTATGTGAGGACGATTCCGATATGATTACCGGTACAATTATTGAAGTAACGGGTGCAGTAGATGTTATTCATAGACATCGATAGAGAAAAATAAAGTGAAGTTTCGAATAATTGGACAGTTTATCCATTGTGCTGAGAGGTGCGGATAATACTGTCCTTTAATGTAAGATTAAATCTATCGGAAAACTTGTATTATTTTTTGTCAAATATTGAGATATTATGTTAAAATATAAGAGCGTAGAAAGCGCTTTAAAAAATGATTCAGGGGTCATTTCATAACTCAAGGGGGAACTAATAATGCGTATCGGTATTCCAACAGAAATTAAAAACAATGAAAACCGCGTGGCAATGACGCCAGCGGGAGCTGTACATTTAGTGCAAAATGGTCATGAAGTTTTTGTTCAAAAAGGAGCAGGTTTAGGATCTGGTTTTACGGATGAAGAATACGTACAAGCTGGTGCGAAACTTGTTGAAACTGCTGAAGAAGCATGGAATCAAGATATGGTTATGAAGGTAAAAGAGCCAGTAGCAAGTGAATATGGCTATTTCCGCGAAGGTTTAATTTTATTCACGTACTTACACTTAGCTCCAGAACCAGAATTAACGAAAGCATTAATCGATAACAAAGTTGTATCAATCGCATACGAAACAGTACAATTAGACAATCGTTCATTACCATTACTTGCACCTATGAGTGAAGTAGCTGGTCGTATGTCTGCACAAATCGGTGCACAATTCCTTGAGAAAAACAAAGGTGGTAAAGGTATCTTACTTGCAGGCGTTCCAGGGGTGAAACGCGGCAAAGTAACAATTATCGGCGGTGGTCAAGCTGGTACAAACGCAGCGAAGATTGCAGTAGGTTTAGGTGCAGATGTAACAATCATCGACTTAAGTGCAGAACGTCTTCGTCAATTAGATGACATTTTTGGTAACCAAGTAAAAACGTTAATGTCTAATCCATACAACATTGCAGAAGCTGTAAAAGAATCTGACCTTGTTATTGGTGCAGTATTAATTCCAGGTGCAAAAGCGCCAAAACTTGTAACAGAAGAAATGATTCAATCAATGGAACCAGGTTCTGTCGTTGTAGATATCGCGATTGACCAAGGTGGTATTTTCGAAACAACTGACCGTATTACAACTCATGACAACCCAACTTACGAAAAATATGGCGTTGTTCATTATGCAGTTGCTAATATGCCAGGTGCGGTTCCACGTACATCAACTCTTGCATTAACAAACGTAACAGTACCATATGCAGTACAAATTGCGAACAAAGGCTACAAAGATGCTTGCTTAGGAAACACTGCATTATTAAAAGGTATTAACACATTAGATGGATATGTAACATTTGAAGCAGTTGCAGAAGCGCACGGTTTACAATACGCTGATGCGAAAGAGCTTCTTGAGAAAGCTCCTGCTTTATCATAATAGAGATATATGCGAGACCTTCCTTTTTATGAGGAAGGTCTTTTTTTACGGGTAATAACATGTAAAAATTGGTATTTATTGATGTTAATCGACCTTTACTATGATAATTTAGAATTATATAAAATTTGGAAGGGGGATCAGATTGGGAAGAAAAAGTAAGCGGAGGAAGCAAAAAAAACAAAGAGGAGTAAGGAGTAAACGGGAGTTAGTAGTTACGAAAAAGAGACCTAGGTCTAAAATCGAAAGTGGTTTAATAGATGTGGCGAATGTTATGTATTTTATTGTCATGTGTATTATTTTTATTAACTTAATTAAGTTACCAGTTTCAAATTTATCTTTACATGTATTTGTACTTATTATTTTTTTAATGGTAGCGATTTTAGTACATGTTTTAGTGTTTGGAACATTACTATCAACTAATAAGAATGGTGGAGAAAAAAGGCGGAAAAAGAAAAGAAATTCGTCTTATTATTCAAGCTCATCAAGTGGATTTGGTGATTACAGTAGCAACGATTGTAGCAGCTCAAGTGATGGTGGAGGAGATTGCGGAGGTGGTGGAGACTAAGTTCGTTTTTCAGAAGAACGACTAATGAAAGGATGGGATGAAAGATGGAAACTGTGAATTTAATAGAATTAACAAAGGACATTCAAGATCAACATAAAAATTTCGTCGTTTCAAATGTAAATAGTCATTGCTTACGAATCGCTGTATTTACTGGTGAATATGATTGGCACTATCATTCTAATTCGGATGAATTATTTATTGTGTTAGAGGGGGAATTACTTATTGATTTTGAAGATGGAGAAACAGCGGTATTAAAGCCAAATGATTCTATTTTAATTCCAGCATGTACAATTCATAGAACGAGAGCATTAAAGCGAACGGTAAATCTTTGTTTTGAAAATATAGAGGCTGATACGATTAAAGTGGAGCGATTATGAAAAAATTATCTGTAGCCGAGTATAGAAAAATTCTTCCGATTTTAGAAAGCCTTACAAGAACGACGACGTTTGCTTATGCGGTATGTGACCAAATGATAGATGGTGAGATTTTTGCCAACGAGAAGTTAACGGCAGGATTAATTATTACAGCTAACGGTATCTATTATTTATTTGGTGATACGGATGATCAAAATTATAACGAAGATTTATTTGCGTATTTAAAAATGGCTATTGAAAAAACAGAGAAGAGATTTACACTCTTCACTTCAAGTGCCGAGTGGGAAATGATGTTAGAAGAGCGTTTTAGTAATGCACTTCGGAACATCCCGCGAATGAAATTTCAAAGCGTAACCTTTGAAGAGAGAAAACGAGATTGTAACAAAAATACACATGAAGTGAAGCGTATTGATAGAAAAGGTATAGCACAAAGTAATGAATTTACAGAAGAATATTATAAAGAATATTGGGGATCAACTGAAGCATTTTTGAATGATGGTTTTGGATTTTGTATAGAGAAAAATGGGACGATTGTAGCGGAATGTGTTTCGATATTTAGTGGAAATGGATTTGCTGAAATTGATATTGCGACACATAAAGAGCATCAAGGGAAAGGGTTAGCTCAAGCTGTTGCGACACGGTTCATTGAGTATTGCATGCAAAATGATATTATACCGTGCTGGGATTGTTATGTAGCTAATATTCCTTCGCAAAAATTAGCTAGTAAATTAAGTTTTTACAATCCAATAGAATATAGATTGTTTGCACGTAAGAAAACGGGGGAATAAAAATGAATGTGGAGTTAACAAGATTTAAAGTGAAGCAAGGTAAAAGTCATCGTGTAGACGAATGGATGCAGCTTCTTAATGACAACATGAAAGAAGTGCTTTTGACACTAAACGACGAAAAGATGTACGTTGAGACAATTTTCCGGGAAATAAGAGATGGAGAAGAATACTTATATTGGTATTCTATACAAGGAGAAAACGGGGCTCTTGTCGAAAATTCTCATCATGAAATTGATAAAAAGCACTTAGCGTTTTGGTATGAATGTATTGATGAAGAAGCACCCTCTGTTGATATGAAAACAGAAGTTGTTATGATTCAAGATGTTGTGAAGGAAGCGATGAAATAATAGATTGGTATTTTTGAGAGAAGCACATTAAAATAGATGTGCTTTTTATTTTGAAAAAAATTTTAGGAAAAGCTGTATTTAGATATCTTTAAGTGAAAATAAAGGGGGATATCAAGAGTATTTTAGGACAAACTATGATGAAATAAAAAACACTGAACCAAAAGATTTACGAATATACGGTGTAGTCGTAACAGGTAAAACAGAGGATTTACAAAGTTTACAAGGAGCACCATATATTAAGGCGGCTGTTAAAGGTGTAACCGTTGAGAAATATTAATTACGGTAGATTAATGTGAATAATCAGAAAACTTATGTTATAATATGGGAAAAGGAGGTTTATATGAGGCAAATACATGGAGCAATTTATATTTACATAACAATGTTTTTCGTGGCGATATCCTATGGATTAGGGCACGTGTATTCGCATCCTATACTAACTTTTTTAAGCGGAGCATGTATGGC
Organism: Bacillus luti; assembly: GCF_009739945.1. Taxonomy (NCBI): domain Bacteria; kingdom Bacillati; phylum Bacillota; class Bacilli; order Caryophanales; family Bacillaceae; genus Bacillus; species Bacillus luti. Next base: position 751,477 of record NZ_CP040336.1, read on the forward strand.
GTTTGCGCTTCTTGTCCACCTTTTTTCAGTTTGGATCGTGAAATTTCAATTAAATATTAGTGAAATAGAAGAAGGCACTTTTTAAAGAAAGGGCCTTCTTTTTTATAATGTTGGGTGGGCTCTTGTAGTAATCTTTCAATTTTGTATGTAGCTTCTTTACATATAGACATTGAGAAGAATGAGACAAGAAATAAGTACTTTGGAATGGAGGGGCATTATGAAGAAAGTATTATTTTTGTTCATTAGTATTTTCTTTTTAGGAAGTTGTTCAATTTCATATGTTACTTTTTCTAGCGAGAGTAAAAGTTGGAAGGGGCAATATAAAGGGCATATTAAGGATGACAGTGAAGATGGCATGTTTACGTTTCAATATAAAGGCGGAGATGGAAATACAGAATTGAAAAATTTAGAGATTGCTATTAATGGAGCCTTTAGTACAATGACACAAACGTCAGAAAATCATAAAGGAGCAAAGGTTGAAATGAAGTCTTCTTGTGTAAGTTGTGCGCCTTTATCTAAAGATGAACCGATAGAGATTGTGATTAAATGGGATGATAAGTATGAAGAGAAGATGGTGTTAAAGCAGAAATAGTGTAGGATAAGGAGTTAGGAATGAATAGGCATACGAAGATTTCTATGTATATATTTTTCAGTGTATTTCTACTCGTATTATCAGCGTGTACTACAAAACAAGTAGCGGTAAAAGCAATACCTAAAGAAGGATATATTGTATTAAGAAATGACACGGTGTTTTTTGTCGGTGATAAAACGTTTGAAACAAAAGTAGAATTGCAAAATTATGTGGAACAACAAATGAATAAAGAGTATCCATCAGATATAGTGTTGAGCTTTAAGGATAAAGACGCATATAGTCAATTAAAAACAGGTGATAAAATAAAAGTATCGTCTTCTAAAATACTTGAAAGTTATCCAGCGAAAATGATAGTAGAGAAATAAAAAAGGCAGCACTCACGCTGCCTTTTTTATTATTTCACAAATTGTAATTCTTTCGGGAATTTCGTTAAAATTTCTGATCCATCTTTTGTGATATAAATATCATCTTCAATACGAACGCCACCTACGTTTGGTACGTAAATACCTGGCTCGATTGTGAAGACCATACCTTCTTTTAGTGGAGATTCGTTACCAGCTTTTACATCTGGATATTCGTGGACGCTAATTCCAAGTCCGTGACCAAGGCGGTGTGGGAAGAAGTCGCCGTAACCTGCATCTGCGATAACAGAACGAGCCGCGTTATCGATTGCGCCAAGTGTAACACCTGGTTTACATGCTTCAACTGCTTGTAATTGTCCAGCAAGTACAGTGTTGTAAATACGAGTTTGTTCTTCAGAAATCTCGCCGAATGCTACTGTACGTGTAATGTCAGAGCAATAACCGTCAATGATTACACCTAAATCAAATAGTACGAAATCACCGCGTTTCATTTTGTTTGCACCTGGAATACCGTGCGGAAGAGCAGAATTTGCACCTGCTAATACCATCGTATCAAATGACATTTTATGTATGCCTTTTGTTTTTAATTCGTGTTCAATAATTGCTAATACTTCTAGCTCGCTACGATTTTCTTTAATTGCATTTACACCAACTTCAACAGCATAGTCTGCCATTTTAGCTGCTTCGCGTAAAATAGAAAGTTCTTTTTCGTCTTTAATTAAACGAAGTTCGCGAACTTTTTCTTCCGCTGATCTGAACGCTGCATTTGGGAATAATTTTGTTAATTCTTCGTAACGTTCTACGTTTAAATGTTCTTTTTCAATTGCAACTGCGTTTGCATTGATGCCACGGTCTTTAATTGCTTTTGCAATCATATCCCATGGTTTGTCAGTATCAGTAAATCCGATAATTTCATGTGCCCAGCCAGCGTTACGTGCTTGGCCTTCTTCCATTTTAGGGCAAATTAAAATAGGCTCTTTTTCTTGGAATACAAACATACCAAGAAGTCTTTCGTGTGGTTCACAGTGGAAGTTTGTCATGTAGAAGACGTTTGGTGTAGAAGTTAAGAACGCAGCTTCTACGTTTTTTTCTTTTAGCCATTGCATTAAATTTTCTAATCTAGCATTCATCGATTGGCACCTCCGAGATTTCAATTACATGTATAACTTTACATCGGATGAAAGCGTTATGACAAGTAAATAGATGTTAGAAAAGACAGGGAATTGAGAAATCATGTAGAATACAAAGTGAGAATGTGAATAGGGGAGGAATGTAATCATGAAAGTATCTTATCACGGACATTCAGTTGTAAAGATTGAAACGAATGGAAAAGTAATTTTAATTGATCCATTTTTAACGGGAAATCCGACAACAGATTTAAAGGCTGAAGATGTAAAAGTAGATGCGATTCTTTTATCGCATGGACATGGTGATCATGTTGGAGATACAGTAGAGCTTGCGAAGAAAAATAATGCAGTAGTTATAGCGCCATTTGAACTAGCGACATTTTTAAGTTGGCAAGGTGTGAATACACATCCAATGCATATTGGTGGTTCACATGAATTTGACTTCGGCAAAGTGAAGTTTACACAAGCATTCCATGGTTCTAGTTATATTGATGAAGAAAATAAGACGATTACATATACAGGTATGCCAGCGGGTATTTTATTTACAGCAGAAGAGAAAACGGTATATCATGCGGGAGATACTGCACTGTTCTCTGATATGAAGTTAATTGGAGAACTGAATAATATTGATGTAGCATTTTTACCAATTGGTGATAATTTCACAATGGGACCAGAAGATGCTGTTTTAGCAGCAAAATGGGTTCAAGCGAAAACTGTTGTACCGATGCATTACAATACGTTCCCAGTAATTGAACAAGATCCATATCAATTTGTAGAAAAGCTACAAAATTGTACAGGGAAAGTATTAGAAGCTGGAGAAAGTATTACACTATAGAAAAGAAACCCTTCATTTGAAAAGACGAGTGAAGGGTTTTTACGTGTGTAGGACAACTTTTAACTGTTGTAGTTGTTTTGATGATTCTTTTCTTTTTGGAAGTGGCTGTTCAGGTGTTTCATTCAATTCCATTGCAACCTTTTTCCCGTCTACGAAAGCTAAAAATACAGCACCTACAATTTCTAATAATTTTTTCATCATTTATCCGCTCCTTTGTTTCATTTCTTGTCTTCATTGTATATTGAAGCGGTGGGACAAACTATCGAACGAGATGACAATACCATTACATTGTTGTAATAGAAGAAGTGGTGTAATGTAAGGCGTATTTTGTTATAAAAAAATAGTACAGATATACAAAGAGAGAGTGTAACAGTTTTGAAAATATAGTATACTGAAAATACAACACATGAAGAATTTAGGGAAAAGAAAGTATGGTGAAACCATTTGGCTACCAAGCATAACCAAATTTTAGAACATATTAATAGCCTGCCAGTAGGCCATAAAATTTCTGTAAGGCAAATTGCGAAAGATTTGAGTGTAAGTGAAGGGACAGCTTACCGTGCAATTAAAGATGCAGAAAATAAAGGATATGTTAGTACAATTGAACGTGTCGGAACAATTCGAATTGAACAAAAGAAGAAAGAAAATATCGAAAAACTGACATATGCAGAAGTCGTTAACATTGTCGACGGTCAAGTACTTGGGGGCAGAGAAGGACTACATAAAACATTAAATAAATTCGTAATCGGAGCTATGAAATTAGAAGCGATGATGCGCTATACAGAAGCTGGGAATTTACTCATTATTGGTAACCGTACGAATGCACATCAATTAGCGCTAGAAACTGGAGCCGCTGTATTAATTACGGGCGGATTTGATACGGAAGATCATGTGAAGAAATTAGCAGACGAATTAAAGCTGCCGATTATTTCAAGTAGCTACGATACATTTACGGTTGCGACGTTAATTAACCGTGCAATTTATGACCAACTTATTAAGAAAGAAATTGTACTCGTTGAAGATATTTTAACGCCAATTGAAGAAACGTTATATTTAAAGCCAAATGATACTGTACAGCAATGGCATGCATATAACGAAGAGACAATGCACGGAAGATATCCAATTGTTGATGAAAATAAAAAGGTGCTAGGAATCGTAACTTCAAAAGATATGATCGGTGTAGCGAAAGAAACATCAATTGATAAAGTAATGACAAAACACCCAATTACAGTGAACGGTAAAATGTCTGTCGCAGCTGCGGCACGTATGATGGTGTGGGAAGGAATTGAATTACTTCCTGTCGTTGAGGAAGGAAATAAACTGCAAGGTATCATTAGCCGTCAAGATGTACTTCAGGCACTGCAAATGATTCAACGTCAGCCACAAGTTGGAGAAACAATTGATGATATTGTAACGAATCAATTTATGACGCCAAAAGAAGCGAAAAATGAGCATCTATATCAATTTTCAGTGACGCCGCAAATGACGAATTCAATCGGAACGCTATCTTACGGTGTATTCGCAACGATTGTGACGGAAGCAACGAATCGCGTTATTCGTGCGCAAAAGAAGAGCGATTTAATTGTTGAAAACTTAACGATTTATTTCGTAAAACCAGTTCAAATTGATAATGTTGTATCGGTTCATCCGAAAGTATTAGAGATTGGACGTAAATTTGGTAAGGTTGATGTAGAAGTGCATCATGAAGGTAATGTTGTTGGAAAAGCATTACTTATGGTGCAGTTAATTGATAAATAAAAAGATGGAGCAGGCCACTTTGGTTTGTTCCATCTTTTTTTAGAAGATACAGTAGGGCGTTTTAAAATTTAGTTATCAATTGAATCTATTATGTTTTGAATTGCAAAAGAGAAAATTAAACACGTTCTGTTTCATATTTATAAGTAAGGGCACGCAATAATTTGCAGTTGTTTGAACAATAATTGTGGAGGTGTCGAATGGGAGTGATATTTTTCTTTTTAGGTTTAATATTTGTAATTACTGTTCATGTATTAACTCATAGAATAATGGATTCAAATAAAAAGAAATTGTATGTAATAAGTTTGATTTTCGCTATTATTTGTTCCTTTATCCATACAACTGGAGAAAATAAGAGCGATTTTCTTTACTTTGGTATACCAGCAGAAAATTTCATTTATTATGGCGGATGGGAAATTTCGTTTAATCCATTAGGCTTTTTCTTTAATTTTATTTTGTTTTATTGGATGTTGAAGCTATTACTTAAGCTGCGTAAGACTTGATATTGAACCTATTAAAAGGAATCCTGGAAATTTTACTCGGCGATATATTCAGTATGCTGAAGGGTAATTATACGGTGAGACAATTGTATGGATAAAAAACAGAATATTAATTTAATTAGAGTTTACACTATGCTATAATTGTATTGTAAGAAAATGGATTTTGGGAAGGTGGTATGCAATATGTCATCAGAAGTGCTCTTTTTTGGTGGAATCGCACTATTTTACTTTCTTGTGATGATACCGTTTCAATATTTATACTTACAAGGTTTACATGAAAAAAAGAAACGAACAGGATTATCTCAGCGAGAACTATATGAAAAAATGTCTTTTGAAGAAGAACAATTACATTTTCACGTACAAGGGAACCCATTTAATATACCTTCAGCTTTTGTTGCATATATGATTTTAAAAGTTAGAGGACGTAAAAAAGCATCACAATGTTGATGCTTTTTTACGTTGCTTCATAAGCTTCTGCTTCTTTAACTGCTAATGGTAAGAAATGTTTGTATTGGCGAAATCCATTAAATGCACTTGCGCTACCAAATAAAACGAATAGAACACCGACGATCATACGGGCAGTTGAAAGTTCTAAAAAGAATTGGTTTATCCCGAAGAATAAGACGAATGAACCGAGTGCCATTGCGGATTTTCCTGAGAGCCAACCTTTCTCCATTGGGCGGTTTGTACGAAAGTATTTTGTTTTGTAGAAGAGGTACAACATAAATGAGACGATAATACAGAAGACTAATACTGGCATAATACACACTCCCATCGCTTTGTGAAAAATAATAGTGGAGAAAAAAGAAATATCTAAACTTTCTAACTTTTATTATAAAGCAATTGTTCGCATGTATGAAATACTTTCCGTTATAATGGAGGATAAAGTGAAACTTTCATTCGTGTGAGGATGTTTCCACGCACGAATGATTAGCCCAGACCAATTGGGCTTTTACTGCACGTTAAAGTGAAGAAGTTGAATGAAAAGGAGATTATACATATGCATGAGCAAATTTTAGGAGCAATTAAAGAGTTCGATACGATTATTATTCATCGTCACGTGCGTCCGGATCCAGATGCGTTAGGTTCACAGGGCGGTCTTAGTACAATTCTACAAGAATCGTTTCCAGAGAAAAATATTTATACGGTTGGGTACAATGAACCGTCACTAGCATACTTACGAGTAATGGATGATATTGAAGATAGTGTATATGAAAATGCACTTGTTATCGTATGTGATACTGCAAACCAAGAACGTGTTGACGATCAGCGCTATACAAAAGGGAAGATGTTAATTAAAATTGATCATCATCCAAATGAAGATCCGTACGGAGATATTACGTGGGTAGATACGACAGCAAGTTCTACAAGTGAAATGATTTATGAGTTTTACAGTTATGGCAAAGATAAAGGATTAAAGATAACAAAAGAAGCAGCTCGCCTTATTTTAGCAGGAATTGTTGGAGATACAGGTCGTTTCTTATTCCCGAATACAACAGCGAAAACACTTTGTTATGTAAGTGAGCTTGTTGATATGGATGTGAAATTCACAGATTTATACAATGAAATGTATAAGACAAAAGAAAAAATCGCTCGTTTAAACGGATATATTTTACAAAACTTTACGATGGTAGAAGAAGGAGCGGCTTACATTAAGCTAACGAAAGAAGTATTAGAAGAGTTTGATGTACTTCCTTCTGAAGCATCTGGTGTTGTCGGAGCGCTTGGTAATATTGACGGATTAAAGGCGTGGGTTCTGTTTTTAGAGGAAGACGATGTGATTCGTGTTCGTCTTCGTTCAAAAGGACCAGTTATTAATAAATTAGCAATGCAATATAACGGCGGAGGGCATCCGATGGCCTCAGGTGCAAAAGCATCTTCTTGGGAAGAAGCGGATCGTCTGTTTGCTGATTTATGTGAGATTTGTAAATAAGAAATTATATGTTAGAACGAAAAGAAGGAGTGGCGTTAAAGCCCTCCTTCTTTATTTTTCTTTCTCTATCGCAATGCTAATTTCGAGCACGGTATCAAAAGATATTGTATCGACTTTAAAACGATATAGACGATCGTAATGTTTATACGTTTTATTTTCGATTGCTTTTTTGAGTAGGTCTTTATTTTTTGCGATACTTTGAATGTTTTTCGTTAAAAGATGTTGAAGATCATTATGGATAGAAGTGGTCATATTTTCGAGTGTAAGGTTGTCTAAATCATATTTTTCTCGATTTATAATTTTTATTTTAATCTCTTGGATGGTTAAGAGTCGTTTGTTTTCTGTGTTCAATTTCTCTTGATCTTCGAGAAGGACGTGGAGTTTGGCTTCTTGCTTTTCTATAATTTCTCGTTGCTGTGCTATTTTACTAGATTGTTCTTGTTGAAAAACACCGTATATGTACAAAAAAACAAACCAACTCAACACGCCTCCAACAGCAGCACCAGCTAAAACTAAATACCATCTTTTAGCTGTATTAGCACTTGGTACTCTCATACATGTTCCTGCGTTAGCCATTTAATAATAATAAGACCAGTTTGCATACCGCCAGTTGCGAAAAAAATAAGGAGAATTTGTTTTACGATATCTTTCATGTCTCCGCCAAAAAAACTTCTTTCAAAGCTATAAAAAGTATCAAATGTTCCGCCAATTGCTGCAACAAGTGCCCAAATTCTTAAATTTTGAGCAAATTGATTAATATATGTTAGAGCTGGTTTCCCGATAAGAAATGCACCAAATCCACCAATTAATGAACCGCCAAGTATAACCCCAAAGGCAATAAAATAACTAATAATAAGCAGAGAGAAAAAAGTATGTTCTCTTACATCCATCGTCATTCCCCTTTCTTCTTCATATATATGGACAAAGTATAAGAAGTATGTTTTGATTTCCGCTTTCCTCTTCACCTATAATAAAAGTAGTCAAATAGGTAAAGAGAGGGTACAACAGTGAAGTTTGTGCATTTACAATGTCAAACCGTTTTTAGTTTATTAAAAAGTGCTTGTAAAATTGATGAGCTTGTAGTCAGGGCAAAAGAGCTTGGTTTTTCATCGCTGGCTATTACGGATGAAAATGTTATGTATGGCGTTATTCCATTTTATAAAGCATGTAAGAAAAATGGTATACAGCCTATTATCGGCTTAACAGCTTCTATTTTTAGTGAGGAAGAAGAAAGGTCTTATCCGCTTGTCTTACTTGCTGAAAATGAAATAGGCTATCAAAATTTATTAAAGATTTCTAGTAGCATTATGACGAAATCAAAAGAAGGTATTCCGAAGAAGTGGTTGGCGCATTATGCGAAAGGGCTAATTGCAATTTCGCCAGGGAAAGATGGGGAAATTGAACAGTTATTATTAGAAGACAAAGAGAGTCAAGCTGAAGAAGTAGCTCGCACATATCAAAATATGTTTGGCGATTTTTATATAAGTTTGCAGCATCATGCGATTCAAGATGAGCTGCTTTTACAAGAGAAGCTACCTGAATTTATTAATAAGGTAAACATTCCAGTCGTTGCAACAAATGATGTACGTTATATCAATCAAAGCGATGCGCTTGTTCATGAATGTTTATTGTCTGTTGAAGGTGGAACGAAAATGACTGATCCAGATAGGCCGAGGCTGAAAACGGATCAATATTATTTAAAGTCATCAGATGAAATGGGAGCACTATTTTCTCAAGCAGAAGAAGCCATTTATAATACAGTAAAAATCGCAGAACGTTGTCATGTAGAAATACAGTTTCATGTAAATCAATTACCGAAATATCCTGTTCCATCTAGCGAAACGAATGATACGTATTTGCGCCGTGTTTGTGAAGAAGGTATGCGTAAACGATATGGTGCGCCCAAAGAAGTGCATATAGCGCGTTTGAATCATGAATTAAATGTCATTTCTAGCATGGGATTTAGTGATTATTTCCTTATCGTATGGGATTTTATGAAATACGCGCATGAAAATCATATTTTAACAGGACCAGGCCGTGGATCCGCTGCTGGCTCACTCGTTTCGTATGTATTAGAAATTACTGATATTGATCCGATTGAATACGATTTATTATTTGAGAGATTTTTAAATCCCGAACGTGTGACACTTCCAGATATTGATATCGATTTTCCAGATATAAGACGTGATGAGATGATTCGATATGTGAAAGATAAATATGGTCAGCTTCGTGTTGCGCAAATTGTAACGTTTGGTACGCTTGCGGCGAAAGCGGCAATTAGAGACATTGCACGTGTAATGGGGCTGCCGCCAAGAGATATTGACATATTTTCAAAACTTATCCCATCAAAGCTTGGTATAACGTTAAAAGATGCTTATGAAGAGTCACAATCGCTTCGTGAGTTTATTCAAGGGAATCTTTTGCATGAACGTGTATTTGAGATTGCAAAGCGTGTAGAAGGCTTACCACGTCATACGTCTATTCATGCAGCTGGCGTTATTATGAGTCAAGAACCATTAACGGGAAGTATAGCAATTCAAGAAGGGCATAACGATGTTTATGTTACACAATATCCGGCTGATGCATTAGAAGAACTCGGGTTGCTTAAGATGGACTTTTTAGGGTTACGTAATTTAACGTTACTTGAAAATATTATAAAGTTTATCGTGAAAAAAACGGGGAAACAAATTGATATAAGAAAGTTACCTCTTCAAGATGAAAAGACATTTCAATTGCTAGGAAGAGGGGATACAACAGGCGTATTTCAGCTAGAGTCAGGTGGTATGCGAAATGTGCTTCGCGGGTTAAAGCCGAATGAATTTGAAGACATCGTCGCTGTTAACTCGTTGTACAGACCAGGACCGATGGAACAAATTCCAACCTTTATTGAATCGAAGCATGGAAAAAGAAAGATTGAATATTTACATCCGGATTTAAAACCGATTTTAGAAAGAACATACGGTGTAATTGTATACCAAGAACAAATTATGCAAATTGCCTCAAAGTTAGCTGGATTTTCGCTCGGAGAAGCAGATTTATTGCGCCGTGCAGTGAGTAAAAAGAATCGTGACATTTTAGATCAGGAACGTAAGCATTTTGTGCAAGGTTGTTTAAAAAACGGTTATGAAGAGACATCTGCAAATAAAATTTACGACTTAATTGTAAGATTTGCAAATTACGGTTTTAACCGAAGTCATGCTGTAGCTTACAGTATGATTGGATATCAACTCGCCTACTTAAAGGCGAATTATACGCTGGAATTTATGACGGCATTATTATCAAGTGCAATTGGAAATGAAGATAAGATTGTGCAGTATATACGAGAAACGAAGCGGAAAGGTTTTCACGTTTTGCCACCGTCTCTGCAAAGAAGTGGTTACAACTTCCAAATAGAAGGAAACGCAATACGTTACAGTTTACTTTCCATTCGAAATATCGGAATGGCTACGGTGACGGCATTACTCGAAGAACGCGAGAAAAAAATGTTCGAAGATTTATTTGAATTTTGTCTTCGTATGCCATCAAAGTTTGTAACAGAGCGAAATTTAGAAGCATTCGTCTGGTCGGGATGTTTCGACGATTTTGGTATTTCGAGAACAAACTTATGGAAAAGCCTTAAAGGAGCATTAGAGTACGCTAATCTTGCACGTGATTTAGGAGATGCTGTTCCAAAATCAAAATACGTACAAGGAGAAGAGCTATCTTTTATTGAACAATTAAATAAAGAAAAAGAAGCACTTGGGTTTTATTTATCAAGTTATCCGACAGCGCAGTATGTGAAGTTAGGAAAAGAATTAGAAATTCCATCTCTCGCTCAGGCGATGCGACATAAGAAAAAAGTACAAAGAGCTATCGTGTATATAACAAGTGTGAGAGTGATTCGTACGAAAAAGTTGCAAAAGATGGCGTTTATTACATTCTGTGATCAAAATGATGAAATGGAGGCGGTTCTCTTCCCGGAAACGTATATACATTTCTCAGACAAGTTACAAGAAGGAGCAATTGTTTTAGTTGACGGTACGATCGAGCTAAGAAATCATAAGCTGCAATGGATCGTAAATGGACTCTATCCGTTAGAAGAAATGGATGCTTATGAAGAAAAGAAAGATGCATCGGTTTATGTAAAATTACCATCTCAGTATGAGAAAAAGCTTTTAAATCAGGTTACCAAAATATTGTTTGACTATTCAGGTTTTGCGAAAGTACTAATTTATTATGAAAAGGAACATAAAATGGTACAATTATCTCGAAGTTTATCAATTCATCCAAGTGAAGAATGTCTAGGAGCACTTCGTGAAATTGTCGGGGAAGAAAATGTAGTTGTGAAAATATAATGGACAATTTCCCTACACTTCGATTATTATAGTAGTAGTGTTCGTGGTCAGACCACTTGGAGAAATTGATATCAGCCAGAATAATTTGAGGAGAGTGGATAGTTTGTCAACACTTCGTGAAGAAGCACTTCACATGCATAAAGTGCATCAAGGAAAATTAGAAACGGTATCAAAAGTAAAAGTAGAAAATGCAAAAGATTTAAGTCTTGCATATTCTCCAGGGGTTGCAGAGCCTTGTAAAGAAATTTATGACGATAAAAGTAAGGTATATGAATATACGATGAAGGGAAATATGGTAGCAGTTGTGACAGATGGAACAGCTGTACTTGGTCTTGGAAACATTGGACCTGAAGCATCTCTTCCTGTAATGGAAGGTAAAGCTGTATTATTCAAGAGCTTTGCTGGTGTAGATGCATTCCCAATTGCCTTAAATACAAACGATGTAGATAAAATTGTTGAAACTGTAAAATTAATGGAGCCAACTTTTGGCGGCGTTAACTTAGAAGATATCGCAGCACCAAACTGCTTCATTATCGAAGAACGTTTGAAAAAAGAAACAAATATTCCTATCTTCCATGATGATCAACACGGAACAGCTATCGTAACAGTAGCGGGTCTTGTGAACGCACTGAAATTAGTTGGAAAGAAAATGTCTGACATTAAAGTTGTTGCAAATGGCGCAGGTGCAGCAGGTATTGCAATTATTAAACTTCTATATCGCTATGGTGTACGTGATGTTATTATGTGTGACCGTAAAGGCGCGATCTACGAAGGTCGTCCTACAGGTATGAATCCGGTTAAGGATGAAGTTGCAAAATATACGAATAAGAATCGTATTGAAGGTTCTTTAGCTGATGTTGTACAAGGTGCGGACGTATTTATTGGTGTATCTGCAGAAGGTGCATTAACAGAAGAGATGGTTCGTACAATGAATGACGATGCAATTATTTTTGCAATGGCGAATCCAGTTCCAGAAATTATGCCAGAATTGGCAAAAGCAGCGGGCGCAGCTGTTGTTGGAACAGGTCGTTCTGACTTCCCAAACCAAGTAAATAATGTACTAGCGTTCCCTGGTATTTTCCGTGGAGCACTTGATGTACATGCGACACAAATTAACGAAGAAATGAAGATGGCAGCTGTACAGGCCATTGCAGAGCTTGTAGCAGAAGATGAGTTAAATGCAGACTATATCATTCCAGCACCGTTTGACGCGCGTGTAGCGCCTCAAGTAGCGGCTTATGTTGCGAAAGCTGCAATGGAGACAGGAGTAGCTCGCCGTCAAGTAGATCCAAATGAGATCGCTGAGAAAACAAAACAATTAGCGCTGATTGGTAAAGAATAAGCGAGGAATTTCCATTGACATCATCAAACACAAAAGTATATCTCGAAATTGTAAAAAAAATCCGTTCTATTATGGAAGAGGATGGATTGGTAGCGGGAGATCGTTTGCCGTCTGAGCGTGAGTTAAGTTCACGCTTAAATGTCGGACGCTCCTCTGTAAGAGAAGCATTGCGTGCTCTAGAACTTGTAGGGTTAATTGAAACGAGACGTGGTGAAGGGACGTTTATTCGAAACTTTTATGATAACGGTCTTGTACAATTAATCGCTCCATTTTTATTGCAAGATGAGAAGACAATTCGTGATTTATTGCAAACAAAACGATTGCTTGAAAAAGATATGATTCGAATTGTATGTAATTTACCGAAAGAAACGTTTTCTAAAGTGCTAAGGAAATTAGATCAAGTACTTGAAGGAAATGAAAGCTCAATTCCAACGCTTCATCAAACATTCTTTAAAACACTTATTGAACAAGTCGATAATTATTTACTATATCGCATTTGGATGATCGTAAATGATTATGTAGCAACTCTTTCTTGTGAGGTTTCAGGAGACTCTATTGATTTGTATAGAAAGCTTTATGCGACTTTGGAAGGAAAACAAGAAAATGATGCACTAAAAATTTACGATGAATTAGTAGAGAATATACAGTTTCACTCGTAATGTATAAAATTTGTCGAAATGACCATGACACGTTATGACAAACATTCTACCGCATAGCGGTTAAAGTTAAACGTAAAGAGAGAGGTTATTAGACAGATTGAGAAGATAAGGCTAACATCAGACTTTGGTGTTAGCCCCATTTTCTTCTTACGCTAACCTTAGCTCTCAACGAAGGGGGTCAAATTGTGCTAAGAGATTTATTCGTGAAAAAGAAAAAGTACGCTGCAATACCTTCAGAACAAGTACGGAAAGATGTACCAGATGGCGTTATGACAAAATGTCCGAAATGTAAAAAAATCATGTATACGAAAGAGCTTTTAAAAAATTTAAAAGTATGTGTGAACTGTGGATATCATCATCCTATGAATGCGTGGGAACGTCTTGATAGTATATTGGACGAAGGGTCATTCCGTGAGTATGACAAAGAAATGGTTTCATTAAATCCACTCGAGTTTCCTGGATATGAGGAGAAATTAGAGAGCGATCGTAAGAAGACTGAATTAAACGAAGCGGTTGTAACTGGTGAAGGAACAATTGATGACATGCTTGTTGTTGTTGCAGTAATGGATTCTCGTTTTCGAATGGGGAGCATGGGCTCTGTAGTAGGAGAAAAAATTGCCCGTGCGGTTGAAAAGGCATACGACTTACAAGTTCCATTTATTATCTTTACTGCTTCGGGTGGTGCCCGTATGCAAGAAGGGATATTAAGTTTAATGCAAATGGCAAAAACAAGCGTAGCTTTGAAAAAGCATAGTAATGCAGGAGGATTATTTATTTCTGTTATGACTCATCCAACGACGGGCGGGGTTTCAGCGAGTTTCGCTTCACTTGGTGATTATAATCTTGCAGAACCAGGCGCACTTATCGGATTTGCCGGTAGACGTGTAATTGAACAAACCGTGCGTGAGAAACTACCGGAGGACTTCCAAACGGCAGAATTCTTACTAGACCATGGTCAATTAGATGCGGTTGTGCATCGTGATGATATGAGAGAATCACTTCGCAAGATTTTAGAAGTTCATCAAGGAGGGGAAATGGCTGTATGGCAGAGCTAGAATTTGAGAAACCAGTTGTTGAGCTAAGAAATAAGATTCGTGAACTGAAAGACTATACGAAAAACAGCCAGATGGACTTCAGTGAGGAGATTCGTATTTTGGAAGACAAGCTAGAAAATTTAGAGGAAGATATATACGGCAATATGAAAGTATGGGACCGTGTTCAAATTGCTCGTCATGCAGAACGACCGACAACGCTCGATTATATTGAGCACTTATTTACTGATTTTTTCGAATGTCATGGAGATCGTCTATTTGGCGATGATGCAGCGATTGTCGGTGGCATTGCGAAATATAAAGGGATGCCTGTAACTGTAATTGGGCATCAACGCGGAAAAGATACGAAAGAAAATATTCGCCGTAATTTTGGGATGCCTCATCCAGAAGGGTATCGAAAAGCATTACGTTTAATGAAGCAGGCGGAAAAGTTTAATCGTCCAATTATTTGTTTTATTGATACGAAAGGGGCTTATCCTGGTAAAGCTGCTGAAGAACGTGGTCAAAGTGAAGCTATCGCCCGCAACTTATTTGAAATGGCAGGCTTAACGGTACCTGTTATTTGTATCGTTATCGGCGAAGGTGGTAGTGGTGGCGCGCTAGGCCTTGGAGTAGGGGATTACATTCATATGCTAGAAAATTCCACTTATTCTGTTATTACACCAGAGGGTGCAGCGGCAATTCTTTGGAAAGATGCAGGAAAAGCAAAGGAAGCTGCAGAGGCGATGAGAATTACAGCAGCAGATTTGAAAGAATTAGGTGTAATTGACGAAATTATTCCAGAGGCAAAAGGTGGAGCACACCGTAATATTTTAAAACAGTCAGAAAATATCGACTTAATGATTAGAAAAACTTTTGAACAATTAAACGGAATTTCGAAAGATGAATTAATCGAAAAACGTTATGAAAAATATATGAAAATTGGGCAAGTTTCGTTTTCAAACGCTTCCATTTGGATAAAATAAGAAAAACGTGCGTTCCACTTCGCGAATGCACGTTTTTATTATGAAAAGACACATCTTCTCCATTGTAATTTTATATTTTTTCGTGTTATTTTATTATAAGGCAAATAATCTTTATGAGGTGAGTACAAATGAAACGTATTGGTGTATTAACAAGTGGTGGAGATTCACCTGGTATGAATGCTGCCATTCGTGCAGTTGTTCGTAAAGCGATTTTCCATGATATTGAAGTATATGGTATTTACCATGGATACGCTGGATTAATTTCTGGTCATATTGAAAAATTAGAGCTTGGTTCTGTTGGCGATATTATCCACCGCGGTGGTACAAAATTATATACAGCAAGATGTCCTGAGTTTAAAGATCCAGAAGTACGACTAAAAGGTATCGAGCAATTAAAGAAACACGGTATCGAAGGACTTGTTGTTATTGGTGGAGATGGTTCTTACCAAGGTGCTAAAAAATTAACTGAACAAGGATTCCCATGTGTTGGTGTACCAGGTACAATCGACAATGATATTCCTGGAACAGACTTCACAATTGGTTTCGATACAGCTTTAAATACTGTTATTGATGCAATTGATAAAATCCGTGATACAGCTACATCTCATGAACGTACATATGTTATCGAAGTAATGGGACGTCACGCTGGTGATATCGCATTATGGGCTGGTTTAGCTGATGGTGCAGAAACAATCTTAATTCCAGAAGAGAAGTATGACATGGAGGATGTTATCGCTCGTCTGAAACGTGGTAGTGAACGTGGTAAAAAGCACAGTATTATCGTTGTAGCTGAAGGTGTTGGAAGTGCAATTGACATCGGTAAGCACATTGAAGAAGCAACAAACTTTGATACTCGTGTAACGGTATTAGGTCACGTACAACGTGGTGGATCACCAAGTGCACAAGACCGTGTATTAGCAAGTCGTCTTGGCGCAAGAGCAGTTGAATTGTTAATTGCTGGTAAAGGTGGACGTTGTGTTGGTATTCAAGATAACAAACTTGTTGATCATGACATCATCGAAGCGTTAGCTCAAAAGCATACAATCGATAAAGATATGTATCAATTATCTAAAGAATTATCCATCTAATTGGCTTAATGTCAGATATTTGGGAACGGTTTCATAAATTTCGGAGGTGCAATATGCGTAAAACTAAAATTGTATGTACTATAGGTCCTGCTAGTGAAAGTATTGAGAAATTAGAACAATTAATGGAAGCTGGTATGAACGTTGCTCGTTTAAACTTCTCTCACGGTAGCCATGAAGAACACGGCGCTCGTATTAAAAACATTCGTGAAGCGTCAAAGAAAACTGGTAAAACAGTTGGTATCTTACTTGATACAAAAGGTCCGGAAATCCGTACTCACGACTTCGTAGACGGACAAGCTGAGCTTGTAACAGGTGCAGAAGTAGTTCTTTCTACTGAGCAAGTATTAGGTACTGCTGAGAAGTTCTCTGTATCTTATGCTGGTCTTTATGACGATGTAGATCCAGGTTCTCGTATTCTAATCGATGACGGTCTTATCGAACTAGAAGTAATCGAAAAAGCTGACGGAAACATCCGTACAAAAGTTCTTAACAGTGGAACTGTAAAAAATAAAAAAGGTGTTAACGTACCAAACGTAAGCATTAAGCTTCCTGGTATCACTGAAAAAGACGTAAAAGATATCATTTTCGGTATCGAGCAAAAAGTTGATTTCATCGCAGCTTCATTCGTTCGTAAAGCATCTGACGTATTAGAAATCCGTGAATTATTAGAAGAGCATAACGCTCAATACATCCAAATCGTACCAAAAATCGAAAACCAAGAAGGTATCGACAACATCGATTCAATCTTAGAAGTTTCTGACGGTTTAATGGTAGCTCGTGGTGACATGGGTGTAGAAATTCCACCAGAAGAAGTACCGTTAGTACAAAAACGTCTAATCAAAAAATGTAACGTGTTAGGTAAACCAGTTATTACTGCAACACAAATGTTAGATTCTATGCAACGTAACCCACGTCCAACTCGTGCGGAAGCAAGTGACGTAGCTAACGCAATCTTTGATGGTACAGATGCAATCATGCTTTCAGGTGAAACAGCTGCTGGACAATACCCAGTAGAAGCAGTAACAATGATGGCTAACATTGCAGTGCGTGTTGAAAAATCATTACAATATGAAGATATGTTCAAAAAACGTATTAAAGAGTTCACTCCAACAATTACAGATGCAATTAGCCAATCTGTTGCACATACAGCGCTTGCTCTTGATGTAGCTGCAATCGTAGCTCCAACAGAAAGTGGATATACTGCGAAAATGATCTCTAAATACCGTCCGAAATCTCCAATCGTAGCTGTAACATCTGACGAGCAAGTAGGACGTCGTCTTGCACTTGTTTGGGGTGTACAAGCATTTATGGCTGAGAAGCGTGCAGCTTCTACTGACGAAATGTTAGATACAGCAATTCAAACAGGTATGGACGCAGGTCTAATCGGACTTGGAGACACTGTGGTAATCACTGCTGGCGTTCCAGTTGCTGAAACTGGTACAACAAACTTAATGAAAATCCACGTTGTTGGTGAAGAAGTTGCTAAAGGACAAGGAATCGGTCGTAAAGCTGCAAAAGGTAAAGTAGTTGTAGCGAAAACAGCTGCTGAAGCTGTAGCGAACGTAAACAAAGGTGATATCCTTGTTACAACAAGCACAGATAAAGATATGATCCCTGCAATCGAAAAAGCTGCAGCTTTAGTTGTAGAAGAAGGCGGTCTAACAAGCCACGCGGCTGTTGTAGGCGTATCAATCGGTATTCCTGTTATCGTTGGTGTAAACGGCGTAACAGCAACTTTAAAAAATGGCCAAGAAGTAACAGTTGATGCAGCACGCGGAATTGTTTATAATGGACATGCGGAAGTGCTATAAGTAATACGGAGAGAAGGATCGGAGTCCTTCTCTTTTTTTTACACAAAAATGGAGTGTAAATAGCTTGAGACGCCTGAAAATGCGTAGGGAAACCGTTTGTTATGAGGGTTAACGGGAAAGGTAGTTTCGTTTCTGAAAGGCTTGTATCGGCATTGTGAAGGCGTTAAAAACGAAGTGTAAAAGAGGTGTGGAACTATGAAATGGTTGTTATTCTTGTTGATTTTAATACCGGCGATTGAGATTACGGTATTAATTGGATCGAGTCATATAATAGGCCTATGGTCTACGTTCGCTATGATTGTATTTACTGGTGTTGTAGGTGTATATTTAGCGAAAAAACAAGGATTTAAAGTGCTTAGAGAGATTCAATCTAAGTTGAATAGAGGAGAAATGCCAGGTGCGGCGGTACTAGATGGTATTTTTGTGTTTGTAGGAGGGATTCTTTTAGTGCTTCCTGGCTATGTAACGGATGTAATGGGGTTTATTTTTGTTATCCCTATTACGAGGGCTTTGTTGAAACCGCTTGTTATGAAATGGATGGAATGGAAGTTTAGAAAGAACTCTACTATTATTGTTCAGAAATAGTGCTTAGATTATATCAATCTAAGCACTATTTTTTTTGTTCAGCCAGAGGGTGAGTGATAGGGATGGGGGAAACTGTGGATGGAAGCTTTAATTTAGTATATTTGTTGTGTATTTTTGTTTGGATTCGATTATACATATGATTTTAGCTGTTATTAGTTTTCGTATATAAAGGGTCGATCGGTACGAAGTTGTTAAACAAGGATAGGGAAATTGTTAATGGAAGGCCTCTTTCATACATTTTTGTATATTTATTCATTTACATAAAAAGTAATAAATGTAAGTAATAATTATGAAATAAATAGAATAAAAATGTATTTTTGGTTAGAAAATGCGTTTTTTTATGCAAAAAATAAGAGAATTATCCTTTTCTAGGGGCAATTCTCTTTCTACATGTAGTTTGTATGAAAAATAAGTACAAGGAATAAACAGTGGGAATTTCCCACTGTTTATAGCCTGATTTTTTTGTGTGAATTAGAAATTATTATTTTGAAGGTGAACCTTTAATATATTTCCACAAGTCATGGAATACATGGGCTTTGTGTAATGTATTAAGTAGTACTAATGTGACTGGACCGATGATTAATCCTAAGAAACCAAAGAGCTTAAAGCCAACGAATAGAGCGATCAGTGTCGCTAATGGATCGAGGCCGATATTAGAGGAAAGTACTTTAGGCTCCATAATTTGTCTTTGGACAATCACGACGATGTATAAAATGAGAAGACCAATGGCGAATGCTGTGTCGCCAGTGAAAAATACGTATATAACCCAAGGAACGAAGACGGCTCCTGTTCCTAAATATGGGAGTAAATCTACAACACCTGTAATAATCGCGATAGTAATCGCGTATGGCACGCGTAAGATTAAAAGACCGATTAGTACAATAACAGTAGTCATAGATACGAGTGTAAGTTGCGCTTTAACAAAACCGAACAGCGCTTTTCTTAAGTCGACAAAAATCGTTTTTCCGTAGCCATGAACACGATTTGGTAGCAATTTTCTTGCTTTCTGAGCAAGGCGATGCCAATCGTAACTAATGAAGAAAGTAGCTAATAAAACGAATACAAGGACAGTTAAAGTCGTTGGTAGTGCACTAATGAAATTTGTTAATCCGCTTATAATGGCGGTTAAGAGTTCCTTCATTTGTGTTGTTGCTTCGGTTCCTAAGTTTTGAATGTTTTGCGTAATCGTATAGCGCTGTGGTTCTCCGAGATGATTAAATTTAGAGATTAAATCATCGTAGAGAGGCATAATATGATTAAGTGCAAATTGCTGAGCGAATGTAACAATGTCAGGAAACTTTACTGTAACAATTTGTAGTAAGTATGTTGTGGCGGATATTGCTTCCGTTACAAGGTATGTAACAAGTCCGACGATAGCTCCGAATACGAGAATTAAGCTAACGAGTACTGCCAGTGCGCGAGGGAATTGTAGTTTTTGATTAAGGAAATTGACGACAGGATTAATCAAATAAGCAAATGCAAAAGCGATAATAAAAGGATAGATAAGCCCTGACGTGTATAGCAATACATAGAACCCAACTACCGTTGCTACAATGACAAATATGAGTCGCAATATCATATATAGTAAGTTTCGGTTCAAAGATGTATACCTCCCATTCCAATTTGGATTATCCTAATTCGTCCAACTTATAACGAGTGTGATGCACTGATTAAATTTTCACTTTATGTTATAGTGGAATGATGGATTTAGCCTGCTTTTTCAGTACATGAACGACTGTGAAAGCTTGTTGACGATGCTTCTACTATATGGTAAAAACTTCATTTTCTCTTCTTTTTATTTTACCTGTTTCTTATTAGAAAAGAAAGGAGAGACGACCGTTTTCAAAAATGTATACATGCTGTAAATTTTTTTGATGAAAGTCTCATTTTTCAATTTTAAAATGCAAAAAAAATTGAATGTGTTATCGATAAATAGGCATCCGTATATCATGTATAACGATAGGTTTAAAGGTATTTTTGTTTGGAAACGAGTTCATTATTTTCAGAAAGGAAGTGTAATCATGATTAGTCAGTCGACGTTATTTTTATTCATACTACTTATCATAGGACTTATTGCGAAAAATCAATCGCTTACTGTAGCAATTGGTGTGTTGTTTTTATTGAAGTTTACGTTTTTAGGAGATAAAGTCTTTCCTTATTTACAAACGAAAGGGATTAACCTCGGTGTAACAGTCATTACAATCGCGGTACTCGTACCGATTGCGACGGGAGAAATTGGTTTTAAACAACTTGGAGAAGCGGCGAAATCGTATTATGCGTGGATTGCTTTAGCTTCAGGGGTAGCGGTTGCTTTGTTGGCAAAAGGCGGCGTGCAATTATTGACGACGGATCCTCATATTACAACTGCGCTTGTTTTTGGGACAATTATAGCGGTAGCCTTATTTAATGGGGTTGCTGTAGGTCCGTTAATTGGGGCTGGAATTGCCTATGCGGTTATGAGTATTATACAGATGTTTAAATAAGGAATTTTATAGTAATATAAAAATTTTGAATTCTTTCTGTTCACAAAAGTCAGATAATTGTTTATAATAGGATTAGAAACTTTGAAAAGTTACATAACAGCAGAGACTTTACACCAGATAAAATAAAAACAACATAAAACAATTTTATAATGATATTGTTTTATGTTGTTTTTATCATAAAACTCTTCGGAATTTATTTTCCTCACTAACTTGTTGTTTTGAGCGTGAGGATTCGGGGAGACATTCACGCTCATGCTTTCCATGTAGGTAATGGACATTAAGAGGGGAACATCGCAAAAAATTTGCATGATCGTGCATTTTGCTTGCCTAAAGAGTGAACGGGCGTTCATAATTTATAAGGGGAGCAAATAGATATAAGGAGCAAGGTTGGGAGAATTTTCAGGAAAAGGAGAGAATGTCATGACTGTTATTCGAGGTTTAGAAGGGGTAGTAGCAACAACATCATCTGTGAGCTCTATTATTGATGATACATTAACTTATGTTGGGTATAATATTGATGATTTAGCTGAGAATGCTACATTTGAAGAAGTAGTGTACTTATTATGGCACCGCAAGCTTCCTAATGAAAAAGAACTAGCGGAATTTAAAGATACTGTATCTGAATACTATAAAGTTCCAGGTGAGATTTTAACATATTTGAAACAAGTAGATTTAAAAATTGCGCATCCGATGTCTGTTTTACGAACTGCAATTTCCATGCTATCATTATACGATGAGAGCGCTGAAATTATGGATGGAAAGTCTAATTATTTGAAAGCGGTTAAATTACAGGCTCAAGTGGGAACTTTAATTGCTGCTTATGCAAGAATCCGTAAAGGCTTAGACGTTGTTGAGCCGAGAAAAGATTTATCATTAGCTGCAAACTTCTTGTACATGTTAAATGACCGCGAGCCAAATGAAGTTGAAATTGAAGCTTTTGATAAGGCGCTTGTACTTCATGCGGATCATGAGTTAAACGCTTCTACATTTACTGCACGTGTTTGCGTAGCTACACTTTCAGATGTATATTCTGGTATTACAGCAGCAATTGGTGCATTAAAAGGTCCTCTTCACGGCGGGGCAAATGAAAATGTAATGAAGATGTTAACTGAAATTGGCGAAGAAGAAAATGTAGAATCATATATTCATAATGCTCTTCAAAATAAAGTGAAAATTATGGGATTTGGCCACCGTGTATATGAGCATGGTGATCCACGCGCAAAACATTTACGTGAAATGTCTAAGAGATTATGCGTGCTTTTAGGAGAAGACAAATGGTATAATATGTCTATCAAAATTGAAGACATTGTAACAAAAGAAAAAGGTCTTCCACCAAATGTTGATTTCTATTCAGCTTCTGTATACCATTGTTTAGGAATTGACCATGACTTATTTACACCTATTTTTGCAATTAGCCGTATGTCAGGCTGGTTAGCTCATATTCTAGAACAATATGAAAACAACCGTTTAATCCGTCCGCGTGCTGATTATAATGGACCAACACATCAAGTGTATGTTCCAATTGCACAACGATAAGCGAAAAACACTATTTCGATAGTGAAAATACGCTTTCAAAAGTCTGATTTTTTCGGGAAGATGTAATGATTAGAATATTTTAATTTTACTAACGGTTTGAACTGAGGGGTTATTCCCTCAGTTTCATACATATGAAATTTCAAACATGGGGGTTATCACATTGACAACAGGTGAAAAAATTACTGTAACTAATGGTGTTATGAATGTACCAAACAATCCGATTATTCCATTTATCGAAGGAGATGGAATTGGTCCTGATATTTGGGCAGCTGCATCTCGCGTACTAGAAGCAGCAGTTGAAAAAGCTTATGATGGTGAGAAGAAAATCGTTTGGAAAGAAGTGCTTGCAGGGGAAAAAGCATTCAACCAAACAGGCGAGTGGTTACCAGAAGAGACTTTAAATTTAATCCGTGAATATTTAATCGCGATTAAAGGCCCGCTTACAACTCCAGTTGGCGGTGGTATTCGTTCTCTAAACGTAGCGCTTCGTCAAGAATTAGATTTATATGTATGTCTACGTCCAGTTCGTTATTTTGAAGGTGTTCCTTCACCTGTAAAACGTCCGGAAGATACTGATATGGTTATTTTCCGTGAAAATACAGAAGACATTTATGCTGGAATTGAATATGCACAAGGATCTCCAGAAGCAGAAAAAGTTCTTGCTTTCTTAAAAGAAGCAATGGGTGTTAATAAAATCCGCTTCCCAGAAACATCTGGTATTGGTATTAAGCCGATCTCAGAAGAAGGGACAAAGCGTCTTGTTCGTGCTGCAATTCAATATGCAATTAACGAAAAACGCTCTTCTGTTACATTAGTTCATAAAGGAAACATTATGAAATTTACAGAAGGTGCCTTCAAAAACTGGGGTTACGAAGTAGCGGAACAAGAATTCGGCGATAAAGTATTTACTTGGGCTGAATATGATCGTATCGTTGAAAAAGATGGAAAAGATGCAGCGAATAAAGCGATGGCAGACGCTGAAGTGGCTGGAAAAATCATCGTAAAAGATTCTATTGCAGATATCTTCTTACAACAAATTTTAACTCGTCCACGTGAGTTCGATGTTGTAGCAACAATGAACTTAAACGGAGACTACATCTCTGATGCACTTGCTGCACAAGTAGGTGGAATTGGTATTGCACCTGGTGCAAACATTAACTATGTAACTGGACATGCTATCTTTGAAGCTACACATGGTACAGCTCCAAAATATGCAGGCTTAGATAAAGTAAACCCATCTTCTGTTCTTCTTTCTGGTGTATTATTATTAGAGCACTTAGGATGGAACGAAGCTGCGAAATTAGTAACAGCTTCAGTTGAGAAAACAATTGCATCAAAAGTAGTAACATACGACTTCGCTCGTCTAATGGAAGGCGCAACAGAAGTGAAATGTTCTGAGTTCGCTAATGAACTTATTAAAAACATGGATGTAGCGATAATCAAAAACGCATAATTAAAGCGGGGGGGTAAAATATGACAATCAAACGCAAGAAAGTTTCAGTCATCGGTGCAGGATTTACAGGAGCAACAACAGCATTCTTATTAGCACAAAAAGAACTTGCAGATGTTGTATTAGTGGACATTCCACAGCTGGAAAATCCAACAAAAGGGAAAGCGTTAGATATGTTAGAAGCGAGCCCAGTACAAGGTTTTGATGCTAACATTATTGGAACATCTGATTACGCAGATACTGCTGATTCTGACGTTGTCGTTATTACAGCGGGTATTGCGCGTAAGCCTGGTATGAGCCGTGATGACTTAGTAGCAACAAACTCTAAAATTATGAAAAGTATTACGCGCGACATTGCAAAACATTCACCAAATGCAATTATTGTTGTATTAACAAATCCAGTTGATGCAATGACATATTCTGTATTTAAAGAGGCAGGATTCCCGAAAGAACGTGTAATCGGTCAATCGGGCGTATTAGATACAGCTCGTTTCCGTACATTCATTGCGCAAGAATTAAATCTTTCTGTGAAGGACATTACAGGATTTGTTCTTGGTGGACACGGTGACGATATGGTACCTCTTGTACGTTATTCTTATGCAGGTGGCATTCCGTTAGAAACGTTAATTCCGAAAGAGCGTTTAGAGGCAATTGTAGAACGTACACGTAAAGGTGGCGGCGAGATTGTAGGCTTATTAGGAAACGGTAGTGCATATTACGCACCAGCTGCTTCTTTAGTTGAAATGACAGAGGCGATCTTAAAAGATCAACGCCGTGTATTACCAGCTATTGCGTACCTTGAAGGTGAATATGGTTATAGTGACCTTTACTTAGGGGTACCAGTAATTTTAGGTGGTAACGGAATTGAACAAATTATTGAGTTAGAACTTCTTGCAGAGGAAAAAGAAGCGTTAGATCGCTCTGTAGAATCTGTACGTAACGTTATGAAAGTTCTTGTTTAATAATTAAATATAAGCGGAAAAAGATTCGGGGCCCCGAATCTTTTTCTACTATTTATTGAAATGTTTTTTTGAAATAATATGAAAACGCTGTCATTTGGTGTATCCTATAATGAAACTATAGACTTATACTATATATTGCCCTCATCACAGTAAATTTCGGATAAGGTATCGCTTTTAGTAGGATAATAAGGTGAAAAAATCGGAGGGGGTTGTAACATGTTAAAGAAAAAAGTTCAAATTGGTCGTAAAATGGATGAAATTACAGTAGGAGAGAAATTATCTATCACTGAAAAAATTGAGGATAAAGATTTGTTATTGTACTTAGGGTTAACGAATGATGCCAATCCATTATATATTCAGCATGATTACGCATCCCAAACTCCGTATGAAAAGCCGATTGTACCAAGCATTATGCTAACTGGAATGATTACAACGGCAGTTACGAAATATTTACCAGGTCCAGGTAGCCATATTACTAGGAAGGACCTTACGTTCGTGAAGCATGTTCACCATTATGAAACGTTACAAATCCACTTTGAAGTAGTGGCTGTTTCTGAGGAGGAACATACAATTGATATGCTTGTATCTGCTCATGATGAAAAAGGAGATACTGTTGTGAAAGGCTCATTAACAGTAACACCACCTTATAAATCTGTTTCCATTATGGAAAAAGCATTGGATAATTTTTAAAAGATGAAAGTTAGAATGATATAAAAGTAGTGCTAGTCATATTCTTATTAAGAATATGCTAGCGCTATTTTTTTTTGGGGAAGGTGATATAGCTGTGAAATGGAAAAGGGAAGACAGAATCTTTGAAACGATAAGAGAAGCTGAAGTGTGGGCCGATTCGATCGCGAATGAAATGTATGGAAGAGTATTTGATGGATATGAAACACCAGATTATAAAATAGCGTATGCTCTTTCGTTTTTCCTAGCGCAAAATCAAGATTTTACAGTTCATACGGAAGTGAGCTTTAAAGAAGAGAGAGAAATCTATAAAGTTTGGCAAAATCCTGTGTAGTTGCAGGTGAGGTGTAATTACGTCTATTTTCTCAATTTTACACAAACAAACTCCATGAATAGACAATTATATTGAGGGGGAACCTGTTTTCTAGTATGATGAGAATAACGGGGAAAATACTAGGATGAAGAAGGTTTCAAGTCTATAACTTGGAGGAAAAGAATGAACAATCGTATTTTAGTAGTTGATGATGAGGAGTTTATCTTAACTTTAATTGAATTTAATTTACAACAAGCTGGTTTTGAAGTTATAACAGCGATGGATGGAGAAATGGCGCTTCAAAAGGCGACAACAGAACGTCCGGATTTAATTATATTAGATTTAATGCTTCCGAAAATGGATGGTATGGAAGTTTGTAAAGAATTACGATTGCAGCGTATCATGACGCCGATTTTAATGTTAACAGCAAAAGATGATGAGTTTGATAAGGTGCTAGGTCTTGAACTTGGGGCAGATGATTATATGACGAAGCCATTTAGTCCGAGGGAAGTAGTTGCTCGTGTGAAGGCGATTTTGCGTCGTACGAAATTGCAACAAGAAGAACAAGTTGCAGAAGCGCCAGATGAAGATAGCATCATAATTGCAGAACTTAAAATTTTACCAGAGTTTTATGAGGCTTATTTCCAAGGAAGAAAGCTTGAATTAACACCAAAAGAATTTGAACTACTTGTTTATCTTGCGAAAAATAAGAGTCGCGTATTGACGCGTGATCAATTATTAAGTGCTGTATGGAATTATGATTTTGCTGGTGATACACGAATTGTTGACGTTCATATTAGTCATTTGCGCGATAAAATTGAACAAAATACGAAAAAACCGACGTACATTAAAACGATACGTGGTTTAGGATATAAATTAGAGGAGCCAAAAGGGGATGAATAAATTTCGTTCCAGGCTTCTTTTTACATTTGTTTCTCTCATTGTGTTTATTTTAGTTGGACTAGGTTTATTGCTAGAAACTGTTTTTGAAAACTACTATATAAATCATGCTAAAGAGAGAATGGTAAAAGAGACAGAGTATGTTGCCGTATTAGCAGAAGAACAAGGTTTCGATGATGTTTTAAAAAATCCGTATGTATTTGAAAAGTTGGAAGAGAAAATACCAGCTTCTATTCTATTTGTGGATGAAAAAAATAAAGTTCAATATAGCAAAGGGCAACAATCTGCTTTTAGCCAAGAGATGGTCAAAGAACTTTCCTCTGAAACAGCGAAGCAAAAAAATAAAGTGATTACGAAAGAAACGGATCAAAAGAATGAGTTTTATCATGTTGTATTCGTTCAGGATGTAGAAGGAAAACAAGGATATATTTTGGTGAAAAGTACAATTGATACATTGAGGGATGTTCACCAGAAAACGTGGGGATTATTAATCATTGGATTTGTCATCGCTTGTCTCGTAGTTGTATTCTTGGGTATGAAAATTACAGGGCAATATATTAGACCGATTGAATCCGTTACGAAAGTTGCAATTGAATTAGCGAAGGGGAATTATAAAGCGCGTGCATACGAAAGTCATTCGGATGAAACAGGAATGCTGAGTAAAGCAATTAATATTTTAGCGCGTAATTTACAAGAGATGACGCTTGAGCAAGAAATGCAACAAGACCGCCTGCATACATTAATTGAAAATATGGGAAGTGGAATGATTCTAATCGATAGCCGCGGTTATATAAACCTTGTAAACCGTTCGTATAAGGAGACTTTCCACGTAACAGACGAAGAATATTTAGATCGTTTATACTACGAGTCGTTTCATCATACAGAAATTATAGAGCTAGTGGAAGAAATCTTTATGACAGAAGTGAAAGTGCGTAAACAAATGTTGTTACCACTTGGAATTGAGCGAAAGCATTTTGAAGTATATGGAGCGCCAATTATTGGGACAAACCATGAATGGAAAGGAATTGTTCTCGTATTCCATGACATTACTGAGTTGAAGAAATTAGAACAAATGAGAAAAGACTTCTTAGCGAATGTTTCTCATGAACTAAAGACACCGATTACTTCTATTAAAGGTTTTTCAGAAACACTCTTGGACGGAGCGATGGATAATAAAAAGTTCTGCGAACATTTCTTGCATATTATTTTAAAAGAAAGTGAGCGTATGCAAGGTTTAATTGAAGATTTATTAGATTTGTCAAAAATCGAGCAACAAGGGTTTAAATTAAATATGGGAACCGTTGATATGAAGGGGCTTCTTGAAGATATTCATATGGTGCTTAATAATAAGGCGGGCGAAAAAGAAATCTCTTTACAAGTGGATGTATTAAAACGTGTTTCTGTCATTGGAGATCCGAGTCGATTGAAACAGATCTTTATTAATTTAATTAATAATGCAATCGTATATACACCTGCTGGAGGCGTTGTTTCTGTAGAGTTAGCAGAAGATAAATATAATGCTTACATAAAAGTATCGGATACTGGAATTGGTATTAGTAAAGATGAAATTCCGCGTATTTTTGAACGCTTTTACCGAGTGGATAAAGCGAGAAGTAGAAATACTGGTGGTACAGGCCTTGGATTATCGATTGTAAAACATTTAGTTGAGGCGCATCACGGTACAATTACAGTGGATAGCGAAGTTGGAGAAGGGACAACATTTACGGTTGTTTTACCAAAATCAGCAACTGATAAATAGGATGATGGATGTTTACAATATATTAACAATGGCTTAATTAAATATTAATAAAGCTCTGTTAATATAATAGATGAAAACCCCTTCATCCAAGGAGTAATTTTGGACGAGAGTAGTTGTGCTATTCTCGTCACTTCCCTTTATGCCAATATAAGCCGATTTTATATATAGGAAAATAACCGTTATTTTTCTTCTCTCTATTAGTCATGTTAATATAGAGAGAGGAAAGGAACGGTTTTTTTCTGTGAAAAAAATCATTTCAAATTTGTATGGGGAGGTTTCTGATTTGGAAAAAAAGGTCGTACTAGTAGATGGTAATAATATCGCGTATCGTGCTTTTTTTGCACTACCGCTTTTAAATAACGACAAAGGTATACATACGAACGCAATTTACGGTTTTACAATGATGTTAATGAGAATATTAGAGGAAGAAAAGCCGACGCATATGTTAGTAGCATTTGATGCAGGCAAAACAACGTTCCGTCATAAAACGTATAGTGAGTATAAGGGTGGACGTCAAAAGACTCCACCTGAGTTATCAGAGCAGTTCCCGTTTATTCGTGAAATGCTTGATGCGTTCAATGTACCACGTTATGAGCTGGCAAATTATGAAGCAGATGACATTATGGGAACGTTAGCGAAAGAAGCGAGTGAGCAAGGGGCAAGTGTAAAAGTTATTTCAGGAGATAAAGATTTACTTCAACTTGTTTCTGATAACACGCTTGTATGTATTCCTAGAAAAGGGATTACAGAAGTAGATGAATATACGACAGAAGCTTTATTTGAGAAATACAGCTTATCACCAAAGCAAATTATCGATATGAAAGGTTTAATGGGAGACCAATCAGATAATATCCCGGGTGTACCAGGAGTTGGTGAAAAAACTGCGATTAAATTGTTAACACAGTTTGGAACGGTTGAAGAGGTGTATGAAAATATAGATCAAGTAAGCGGGAAGAAATTAAAAGAAAAGCTGGAAGCAAATAAAGACCAAGCTCTTATGAGTAAAGATCTTGCAACTATTATTACAGATGCACCGATTACTGTACATGTGGATGATATGGAGTATAAAGGCTATGAAGCAAGTGATGTCATTCCAATGTTCGAGAGTTTAGGATTTACATCTCTTTTAAATAAGTTAGGTGTTACGCCGGAGGAAACAGCTCCAGCTGAATTAGATGATATTACATTTGATATCGTGGAAGAAGTTACACAAGAAATGCTTCAGCAAGATAGTGCGCTTATTGTTGAAGTGCAAGAAGATAATTATCATAAAGCAGATATTCAAGGTTTTGGTATTCAAAATGAAAATGGTTGCTACTTTATTCAGACAGACATTGCCCTTAAGTCAGATGCTTTTAAAGAGTGGCTTGCAAATGGAGAAATGAGAAAGCATACATTTGATGCGAAGCGTGCGATCGTTGCGCTTAAATGGAATGGGATAGATATTCAAGGGATTGACTTTGATTTATTAATCGCTGCGTATTTACTTGATCCAGCTGATACGGACAAAGATTTCCGTACTGTAGCGAAAATGAAAGAAACGCATGCTGTGAAATCCGATGAAGAAGTTTACGGAAAAGGCGCGAAGCGTGCTGTTCCAGAGCTAGAAGTAGTAGCGGAGCATGTCGCTCGTAAAGTGCATGTATTATATGATGTAAAGCAAACATTCATTGAAGAGTTAGAAAAAAATGAGCAATATGAACTATTTACAGAGTTAGAATTGCCACTTGCACGTGTATTAGCTGATATGGAAGTAAAAGGTGTAAAAGTTGATACGGATCGTCTTCGTAATATGGGAGAAGAGCTTGCAGGTAGATTAAAGGAAATGGAACAGGAAATTTATAAGCTTGCGGGAACAGAATTTAATATTAATTCACCGAAGCAGCTTGGTGTTATTCTGTTTGAAAACTTAAACTTACCAGTTATTAAAAAGACGAAAACAGGCTATTCTACATCAGCTGATGTACTAGACAAGCTTATGGATCACCATGAGATCATTCCAAATATTTTACATTATCGTCAATTAGGAAAACTAAACTCAACTTATATTGAAGGTTTATTGAAAGTTGTACATGAAGATTCATGTAAAATCCATACTCGTTTCAATCAAGTATTAACGCAAACAGGCCGATTAAGCTCAACGGATCCGAACTTGCAAAATATCCCGATTCGATTAGAAGAAGGAAGAAAGATTCGTCAGGCATTCGTTCCATCAGAAGAAGGATGGATTATGTACGCAGCAGATTATTCGCAAATTGAACTTCGTGTATTAGCTCATATTGCAAATGATAAAGGGCTAGTTGAAGCGTTCCAACATGACATGGATATTCATACGAAAACAGCTATGGATGTATTTGGCGTTGAAAAAGATGAAGTAACTTCAAATATGAGACGACAAGCGAAAGCTGTTAACTTCGGAATTGTATATGGTATTAGTGATTATGGTCTTTCGCAAAACTTAGGAATTACAAGAAAAGCAGCAGCGGAATTTATTGAAAAGTATTTAGAAAGTTTCCCTGGTGTACAAGAATACATGGAGGACATCGTAAAAGATGCGAAACAAAAAGGATATGTGGCTACATTATTAAATCGTCGCCGTTACATTCCAGAAATTACGAGTCGTAATTTCAATCTACGTAGCTTTGCTGAACGTACAGCTATGAATACACCAATTCAAGGTACTGCAGCAGATATTATTAAAAAAGCGATGATTATTATGGCGGATCGTTTAGAAGAAGAAGGATTACAAGCGCGTCTTCTTCTGCAAGTACACGATGAATTAATATTTGAAGCACCAAAAGAAGAAATTGAAAAATTAGAGAAGCTTGTACCAGAAGTAATGGAACATGCAATTGAACTGGCAGTTCCGCTGAAAGTTGATTATTCTTACGGTCCAACTTGGTACGACGCAAAATAAGGAAGTGATGAAATGCCTGAATTACCAGAGGTTGAAAACGTCAGACGGACACTTGAAAATCTTGTAACAGGAAAAACAATTGCAGATGTCATTGTTACTTATCCCAAAATAGTAAAACGTCCGGATGATGCAGAAATCTTTAAAGAAATGCTAAAAGGCGAGACGATTGAAAATGTAAAGCGAAGAGGAAAGTTTTTGCTTTTATATGTAACGAATTATGTCATTGTTTCCCATTTGCGTATGGAAGGTAAGTTTTTACTACATCAAGAGGATGAGCCGATTGATAAACATACGCATGTCCGTTTCTTATTTACAGATGGAACTGAATTGCATTATAAAGACGTGAGAAAGTTTGGTACGATGCATCTCTTTAAGAAAGGTGAAGAATTGAATCAAATGCCTCTTGTTGATTTAGGACCAGAGCCATTTGATGCTGAATTGACACCGAAGTATTTACAAGAGAGATTGCAAAAGACAAATCGCAAAATAAAAGTCGTATTATTAGACCAACGCCTTTTAGTAGGGCTTGGAAATATATATGTAGATGAAGTTTTATTCCGTTCTCAAATTCATCCAGAACGAGAAGCGTCGTCTTTAACAGAAGAAGAAATCGAGAGAGTGTACGAAGCGATTGTTACAACGCTAGGCGAAGCAGTGAAGCGAGGCGGAAGTACAATTAGAACGTATATTAATTCGCAAGGACAAATTGGTTCATTCCAAGAACTTCTAAATGTATATGGGAAAAAGGGAGAACCATGTGTGACTTGCGGTACGATTTTAGAAAAAACAGTTGTTGGCGGGAGAGGAACGCATTACTGCCCAATTTGTCAGCCTAGAATATAGAAAAGAGATAACATCGGATAGGCATTTGTCATATACATACAGCAGAGCTATGTATAAGGGAGGAGCTTACCGATGTACCTTTATTTATCTCTTATTTTATTAGCTTTTACATTAAGCTTAGATAGCTGTAGTGTAGGGCTAACATATGGTTTAAGAAGCGTAAGAATTCCACTAAGATCAATTATAATTATCGGAATTTGTTCAGCGGCTGTTATGCTTGTTTCAATGGGAATTGGACATATGATCGCGAAAGTTTTTTCACCTGTTATCGCAACGCGTATCGGTGGGCTTGTTCTTATTGGAATAGGGATTTGGGTATTATACCAATTTTTTCGGAGTGATAAAAAAGAAGAACCGAAGCAAGAGGAGAAGGTCTGGAAATTAGAGATTGCTTCACTAGGACTAGTGATTCAAATTTTACGGAAACCGACTGTTGCAGATTTTGATAAATCGGGTACTATTTCTGCAGGAGAAGCATTACTTCTCGGTATAGCTCTTTCTGTAGATTCGTTTGGTGCTGGAATTGGCGCATCTTTATTAGGTTATGCACCTGCTATGATGGCGATATTAGTCGCAGTAATGAGTTCTTTATTTTTATTTATTGGAATGAAGCTTGGTACGGTTTTATCGAATATGAAATGGTTGCAAAAATTTACATTCCTGCCTGGGGTATTACTCATCATTATTGGAATTTGGAAAATGTAAGTATGGGCGTGGAACATTAGTTTCGCGCCTTTTATTATGAGGAGGATTATTATGACAGTAGTAATTGGATTAACGGGAGGCATTGCAAGCGGAAAAAGTACGGTATCAGAAATGTTTCGTGAGCTAAGTATACCAGTTATTGATGCAGATGTTATTGCAAGAGAAGTTGTAGAACAAGGAAAACCAGCATATAACAAAATTGTAGAGACATTTGGAACGGAAGTGTTACAACAAGATGGGGAACTGGATCGTCCAAAATTGGGAAGCATCGTTTTCTATAATGAAGAAAAACGATTGCAGTTAAATAAAATTGTGCATCCTGCAGTACGTGAAGAAATGAATACACAAAAAGAAATGTACATAAAAAAAGGTGTGCAAGCGATTGTGTTAGATATCCCGCTATTGTTTGAAAGTAAATTAACAAGTCTTGTGGATCGTGTTTTAGTTGTAGCAGTTACGCCGAATACACAATTAAATCGCTTAATGAAACGAAATAACTTTTCAGAGAAAGAAGCAACGGCTCGTATTCAATCTCAGATGCCATTAGAAGAAAAAGTGAAAAATGCAGATGAAGTGATAAATAATGATGGCACAATTATGGGAACGAAAACACAATTACAGGTAATTTTAAAGAAATGGAACATTATTGACTAAAAAATTGTGAAATTAGTGAAAATGCTTAGTGACATATCTCCTTTTTGTGTTATACTATTATTGGGATTGGAGATAAATAGTATAACGCATTCAAGGGGGATAACATATTATGACTCGTGTGGCAATTAATGGATTTGGACGTATTGGGAGAATGGTATTTCGTCAGGCAATAAAAGAAAGCGCATTCGAAATTGTAGCAATCAATGCAAGCTATCCATCTGAAACGTTAGCACATTTAATTAAATATGATACAGTTCACGGCAAGTTTGACGGAACAGTAGAAGCATTTGAAGATCACTTATTAGTTGATGGGAAAATGATTCGCCTTTTAAACAACCGCGATCCAAAGGAATTGCCTTGGACAGATCTAGGTGTTGAAGTCGTAATTGAAGCAACTGGTAAATTTAATTCAAAAGAAAAAGCAATTCTTCACGTTGAAGCTGGAGCGAAAAAAGTTATTTTAACAGCGCCTGGTAAAAATGAAGATGTAACAATTGTAGTTGGTGTGAACGAAGACCAATTAGATATTACAAAACATACTGTTATTTCAAATGCATCTTGTACAACAAACTGTTTAGCACCTGTTGTGAAGGTGTTAGATGAGCAGTTCGGAATTGAAAACGGTTTAATGACAACTGTTCACGCTTATACAAATGACCAAAAAAATATTGATAACCCACATAAAGATTTAAGAAGAGCACGTGCTTGCGGACAATCAATTATTCCGACAACTACAGGTGCTGCGAAAGCGCTAGCAAAAGTTCTTCCGCATTTAAACGGAAAACTTCACGGTATGGCACTTCGTGTACCGACGCCAAACGTGTCTCTTGTTGACTTAGTAGTAGATGTAAAACGTGATGTGACAGTTGAAGCTATTAATGATGCATTCAAAACTGTTGCCAACGGTGCGTTAAAAGGCATCGTAGAGTTCAGTGAAGAGCCATTAGTATCTATCGACTTTAATACAAATACACACTCAGCTATTATCGATGGTTTATCTACAATGGTAATGGGTGAGCGTAAAGTGAAAGTACTTGCTTGGTATGATAACGAGTGGGGCTACTCTCGTCGTGTTGTAGACCTTGTAACGTTAGTTGTTGACGAATTAGCGAAACAAAAAAACGTGCAACATATTTAAGTGAATAAGGGAGAGGGCAGGTGAATATTTGCCCTCTTTTTTTAATTTTTTCTGAAAAGGAAAAAAATTATACGAGTATATTTTAAAAAGTGGACATACCACAAAGCGTTGGGATTACTGCATTCGTGAATCATTTCTTTTTTTTAGGGAAAAGTAAAGAGGAAAATATGACAGAAAATCGAAAAAACTGTTGTTGCAAAATGAAAATAAACAAAGTATACTAACACTCGTAAACTTAAGAGCTGAGGTACGTAGTCACTACTTAAAGGGTTAGGACCTCTCTGGACTAACTTTCCCCCGTGGTAGTGGAGCAAGCCAAATTGCAAATTAGTTTTCAATTCGAACAGTTAGAATAAATTTACAAGGGGGAACTGTAGAATGGATACTATGGATACGATGGGTCGTCACGTGATCGCTGAACTTTGGGATTGCGATTTCGACAAGCTTAATGACATGCCGTATATTGAACAATTATTTGTGGATGCAGCACTAAGAGCTGGTGCTGAAGTACGTGAGGTTGCTTTTCATAAATTTGCACCACAAGGTGTAAGTGGAGTAGTAATTATCTCGGAATCACATTTAACAATTCATAGCTTTCCGGAGCACGGTTACGCAAGTATTGATGTTTATACTTGTGGGGATCGTATTGATCCAAATGTTGCTGCAGAATATATTGCAGAAGGTTTAAACGCGAAAACGCGTGAGAGCATCGAGCTTCCTCGAGGCACTGGTAGCTTCGAAATTAAGCAGAGAGAAACAAAAGCTCTTTAAAAAAGAACATAATTGATTTAAAATGTAAAGAGGTGTATAATGCACCTCTTTTTTAGTTTATAAAAAAGGAAAACATAACGTAC
The DNA here is from genome assembly GCF_009739945.1 of Bacillus luti. Lineage (NCBI taxonomy): Bacteria > Bacillati > Bacillota > Bacilli > Caryophanales > Bacillaceae > Bacillus > Bacillus luti. Next base: position 787,618 of record NZ_CP040336.1, read on the forward strand.
TTGTTAGTTGGATAAATTGAAATTTTACAAATAAGTTAGTGTCGCATCTACCATCTCATTTTGTTGAAAAACTTGATGATGAAATAATGCGTTGAAACTTAAAGTGGTAAGAGCGTTAGAATGAGTTATATAATATTGTATATATATTTTTAGGTGAAGTGAGTAGAGAGAAAATAAAGATTATAGTGTAAAGGAGTGAATATATTGCGTTGTCCATCCTGTTCTCATAATGGCACAAGAGTGTTAGATTCGCGTCCGGTAGACGAGGGGCGCTCTATTCGAAGAAGGAGAGAGTGTGAAAGTTGTTTAAGTCGCTTTACGACATTTGAAAGAGTAGAAGAGTCGCCTCTTATCGTTGTTAAAAAAGAAGGTACACGGGAAGAGTTTAATAAAGAAAAGATTTTACGTGGTTTAATTAAAGCGTGTGAAAAAAGACCGGTATCTTTAAGACAATTAGAGGAAGTAACACAAAGTGTGGAGCGTGAACTTCGTAATTTAGGTATTTCAGAAGTGAAAAGTGATATGATTGGTGAAATAGTTATGGAAGAGCTTCGTGATATCGATGATGTTGCTTACGTGCGTTTTGCTTCTGTATATCGTCAATTTAAAGATTTAAATGTATTTATTGAAGAATTAAAAGATATACTGCAAAAAGAAAGAGAATAGAAGCCCAATTCCGTTCTCTTTACATACTGTAAGTAATGAGATAAGAGAGCTAGAAGCGTAAGCTAATAGCTCTTTTTCGCTAATAAAATATATAATGAAGATAGAATGAATTTAAGGATAGATTGAATGAGAGAAAGGAAAAGCAAGAATGGAAAAACAGTCATGGATGGAGCTATTGCCGATTGATCGTTACAAAGTAAGTGCGAAAGGGCTACTACATAATTACGACCGAAAAGTGTTAACAATGTTGTATCAGCCGTTAATAGGTAGTAGAGCTTTTAGTTTATACATGACGCTATGGGGAGAGTTAGAGCAGGATCGTGTATTTGGAAAAGAGAATACACATCATTCCCTTATGGTGACTATGCAAATGCAACTTCCTGAAATATATGAGGAGCGAGTGAAGTTAGAGGCGATTGGGCTTTTAAAGGTATATATTAAGAAAGAAAAAGATATTCGAATGTTTATATACGAGTTGCAACCGCCTTTATCTCCGAAGCAGTTTTTTGATGATATTGTTTTAAGTATCTTTTTATACAATCGATTGAGTCGGACAAAATATAATCAAGTAAAGCAATATTTCTTAGAAGAAGAATTTGATTTTGTTTCTTATGAAAATGTTACGCGCTCTTTCAATGATGTGTTCGGATCGTTTAATCCAGGGCAGCTTGAGCATGCGCAAGAAGACCTTCGTATTCCAAAAACGACAACTATGCCAAGTAATGAGAAGGGAGACGCTCCGGAAGTTTGGAATGATTTCTTTGATTTCTCCTTATTTGTAGACGGCTTGTCTGCTCTTGTTCCTAAAAAGGCGATTACAGATCAAGTGCGAGAATGTGTCATTACACTTGCTTACGTGTATGGTGTAGATGTGTTATCGATGCAAAATATCGTTCTTGGTGCGGTGACAGAGATGCAGACCATTGATATTGAAAGGCTTAGAAAAGGAGCGCGTGATTGGTATCAGTTCGAAAACGGTCAAGCGTTACCTGTATTAAGTGAAAGAGTACAGCCTCACGCTGCACGTATGATGAAAGAGAAAGAGCCTTCTACACAAGAAGAGATGTTAATCAAACAGTTAGAGGAAATCTCACCAAAACAACTATTGAAAGAAATCTCTGGTGGTGCAGAGGCCACGAAGGCTGACTTGCAAATCGTTGAAGATGTAATGATGAACCAAAAGTTAACGCCAGGTGTTGTGAATGTACTTATTTATTACGTTATGCTACGCTCAGATATGAAGCTTGCGAAAACGTATGTGGAGAAGATTGCTGGTCATTGGGCGCGTAAAAAGGTTGGCACAGTAGCTGAAGCGATGGCACTGGCGAAAGAGGAAAACCGTCAATATCAAGAGTGGGCTGAGACGAAGAAAAAAGGTCGTACGTCGAAGAAAACGGTACGAAAAGAAATGGTACCAGATTGGCTGAAAGAAGAGCCGAAAGAACAAGAGAAAGAAACTGTGAAAAAAGATGTAAGTGTTGAAAAAGGTGCAAGTACGTTAGAAGATGAACGAAAACGACTAGAAGAAGTGTTGAAAAAATATAAGCGTGATTAATAGAAGAGAATGAACGCTCTTTGAGGTGAGAAAATGGAGCATATTCAAAATTCATTTGCAAAGTTAATGGAAAATAAAAATTTTAAAAATAGATATGAAGTATTAAAGGCGGAAGTAATGGCACATCCGCGTGTGAAAGCATTTATAGACGAACATCAAGGTGAAGTAACAACTTCTATGATTGAGCGTAGTCTTGTGAAATTATACGAATATATTGGACAAAGTGTAGGTTGCGCGGATTGTCCGGATTTAGGTTCGTGTAAAAACATGCTGCAAGGATATGAGCCAAAGCTTGTTATTCAAGGTAAGATGATTGATATTCAATATGATCGCTGCATTAGAAAAGTAGCGTATGACGAGAGGAAAAAATACGAAAAACTCGTTCAAAGTGTATATATGCCAAATGATATTTTACAGGCAACGATGGAGAATTTAGATCCTTCCGATTTAGATGCACGTATCCATGCAATCGGAGCGGCGAATGAATTTTTAAGTACATATGAACCAGGTAAAAAAGTACAAGGTTTATATTTGTACGGTAAATTTGGTGTAGGAAAAACGTATTTATTAGGAGCAATCGCGAATGAACTTGCTCGAAAGAAAATAAGCTCGATGCTTGTATACTTCCCAGAATTTTTACGTGAAATTAAAAGTTCGATTCAAGATAATTCGATTGGGGAAAAAATTGATGCCGTTAAACGTGTACAAGTGCTAATGTTAGATGATATTGGAGCGGAAGCGATGTCGAGCTTTGTACGTGACGACGTGCTCGGCGCAATCTTACAATTCCGTATGCTAGAAAACTTGCCAACGTTCTTTACGTCTAACTTTGATTTCAAGGAGCTGGAACATCATTTAACGTATACACAACGTGGTGAAGCGGAAGAAATGAAAGCAGCTCGTATTATGGAAAGGATTAAATATTTAGCGAAACCAATTTCAATTGGCGGGAAAAACCGTCGTCATAAGTAAAAGAGCGAGCTGAGAAGCTTGCTCTTTTTTCGTTTTGAACGCATTATACACTAGCTGAATTGTAAAATGAAAAGTTCTTATAGAAAATTCATTGTAGCTTGTATCATTTTTTTCTCCCTCCCTTAATATATATAAAATTAGCAAGCCATATCGAGTGGATCTTCTAACGATAGGAAATGAAATTCTACTAAGAGTGAACTTCATGCGGAACGGACTCTTATAGGACTTGTAACGTATAGATACAATCCTTTAGAGCGGGGATAAAAGGGGGGACAAAAGTGATTGAAATTTGCTTCGAAGAAAAAAATGATGCTATGCACGTATATAAACAACTACTGAAAAGAGCGGAAATGTTATATAAGGAAACGAGTGTGTACTTGCAGGAACAGAAAGTTGTGATTCACATACCAGTGCGTGAATCGAATTATATTGAAAAGATTTTATTACCAGTAATGGTGTATTTCATTGTGAATGTGAAACAAAATGAGTGGATATATACAATCCTAAAAGAAAAGTTTTTTTATGAAGAACAAGAAGAGTGTCATCAAATATTGCATATGGCACAGGAGATTTTAAAGGGAAGAAGAAAAGGTGTAGCGCAGGATTTAACACGCAATGCATTTGAATCATACATTAAGTCTTCTTTAAATAATTGGATTTGTGACCCGCTCTCATTCTCGTTTACATCATATGTTCGTTTTCGTCTTCGTACATATAGGGAAATGGTAGCTAAGCTTGCGGAAGTGGCGATTGATGAGTATAAGATGGAACAAGAGTATCAAATGTTCATTGAGACGCTTCGGCAACAAGTGAGTAGTCGGAAATCACGTTTGTCCTGTGTGCACCTTATTTTTGATGAAAGCTTTATTTTTTATGATGATAAAGGTAGACGTTTAAAACAGGAGAGATTGGTCCAATATATAGATGAAGAATTATTAAAGCAAAAGGATGTATATATTGATACGAAAATAATTGCACCACTTCTTTCTATTTCGCCGAAAAAAATTTATTTATATACGAAAGAACAAGATCACAATATGATTATTACGTTGCGAAACGTATTTCAAGAACGAGTACAATTACATGGATTACATGAGTTTGAGCGCAATGTGAAAAATTTAAAAAATAAAGGTAACGCCCTTGATTTTCTAAGTTTTTGAGCATATAATTACCTACATAAATGAAATATATCGAAATGTCATGATGAGGACATGAGTAGTTTTCTACGATTTTCAGAGAGGGGAGCCTTAGGGTGTGAGCTTCCTAGTACGGGATTATTACTTACCACCTCTAAACTTTAGCAGTGAACGATTTTTCTAGTAATTGCTAACGGACAACACCGTTATGTTGAACTTGAGCAATTAACAATTATGTTAATTGGAACAAGGGTGGAACCACGAATTCAACACTCGTCCCTTTTTACGGGATGAGTGTTTTTTATTTTGAAAAAAAGAGGAGTGACCAGTGATGGCAGATGTAGTTAAAATTACTTTCCCTGATGGAGCTGTGAAGGAGTTTCCTAAAGGCGTAACAACTGAAGAAATCGCAGCTTCTATTAGCCCAGGCTTAAAGAAAAAAGCTGTGGCTGGAAAATTAAATGATGAGATGATCGATCTTGTTACACCAATCGAAGAAGATGGTGCAGTTTCTATCATTACATTAGATTCTGAAGATGGCTTATATATTTTACGCCACTCAACAGCTCACCTTTTAGCACAAGCGTTAAAACGTTTATATAAAGATGTTAAGGTTGAGCTTGGTATTGGTCCAGTAATTGAAAATGGCTTCTACTACGATATTGATATGGAAGAAGCAATTACAGTTGAAGACTTCAAGAAAATCGAAAAAGAAATGCAAAAAATCGTGAACGAGAACTTAGAAATCGTTCGTCATGAAGTACCACGTGCAGAAGCAATTCGTCGTTTTGAAGAAATCGGCGATGAGTTAAAATTAGATTTAATTAACGATCTTCCAGAAGATGCAGTTATTTCAATCTATGAGCAAGGCGAATTCTTCGACCTTTGTCGTGGTGTTCACCTTCCATCTACAGGGAAAATTAAAGTGTTTAAATTATTAAGCGTAGCGGGTGCTTACTGGCGCGGCGATAGCAATAATAAAATGTTACAACGTATTTACGGTACTGCATTCGTTAAGAAAGCAGAATTAGATGAGCACTTACGTATGCTTGAAGAAGCAAAAGAGCGCGACCATCGTAAATTAGGTAAAGAACTAAAATTGTTTACTAATAGCCAAAAAGTAGGACAAGGTTTACCACTTTGGTTACCAAAAGGTGCGACAATCCGCCGTATTATCGAGCGTTACATCGTTGATAAAGAAGCGAGCTTAGGCTATGATCACGTATACACTCCAGTACTAGGAAGCAGAGAGCTTTATGAAACTTCTGGTCACTGGAACCACTACCGTGATGGTATGTTCCCATCAATGGAAATGGATAATGAAGAGTTAGTTCTTCGTCCAATGAACTGCCCTCACCACATGATGGTTTATAAAAACGATATTCACAGTTACCGTGAACTACCAATCCGTATTGCGGAACTTGGAACAATGCACCGTTATGAAATGTCAGGTGCGTTATCTGGATTACAACGTGTACGCGGGATGACTTTAAACGACGCGCACATTTTCGTTCGTCCAGATCAAATTAAAGAAGAATTGAAACGCGTTGTAAACTTAACTCTAGAAGTGTACAAAGATTTCGGTTTAGAGAACTATTCCTTCCGTCTATCTTATCGCGACCCAGCAGATACTAAAAAGTACTATGCTGATGATGAGATGTGGGAAAAAGCACAAGGTATGTTAAAAGAAGCTATGGATGAAATGGGTCTTGATTACTACGAAGCAGAAGGTGAAGCGGCATTCTACGGTCCAAAACTTGACGTTCAAGTTCGTACTGCTCTTGGAAAAGACGAAACACTTTCAACTGTACAATTAGACTTCTTACTTCCAGAACGCTTTGAATTAGCTTACGTTGGTGAAGACGGTAAACAACATCGTCCAGTTGTAATTCACCGCGGTGTTGTATCAACTATGGAACGCTTCGTAGCCTTCTTAATTGAAGAATACAAAGGTGCATTCCCAACTTGGTTAGCTCCAGTTCAAGCACAAGTAATTCCAGTTTCTCCGCAAGTACATTTAGACTATGCGAAGAAAGTACAAGACGAATTACGCCGTGCTGGTATCCGTGTTGAATTAGATACTCGTGAAGAGAAAATTGGTTACAAAATCCGTGAAGCACAAATGCAAAAAATTCCGTACATGCTTGTAGTAGGTGACAATGAAGTAACTGAAAATGGCGTAAACGTACGTAAATATGGTGAGCAAAAATCAGAAACAATCGCATTAGAGGCTTTTGTTGACATGATTAAAGTAGAAGGCAAACGATAAGAAAGAGCCGCGGTATACCGCGGCTTTTCTATGTAATATAAGTGAGAGAAATTAGAAAAAATAACCATATGATACTTATCATAAAAAAGTATTGCAAGTATGGTAGTTGTTTGTTACAATATTTCTTGTTGTTAGTAAAACACATCGCGTCTTCTTGACAGACGTCATGTCCTATGATAAACTCATCAAGGATAATAGAATATTGTTTTGTGGAACAAGTAGAAGCACCCGCTTCTCACCTGATGGACGCATTCGCAGTTTACAGGTAAATGTATTTCTTACTTAAGATTTTACAAGTGTGGGTGTCGTATGCCCGCACTTTTTTTGTCGGGTTCTATGACTACAAAATATGTTCTGAGAAAACCTTGGAGGTGGCTTACTATTAGCAAGGATATGATGATTAACGAGCAAATTCGTGCACGTGAAGTACGTTTAGTTGGCGCAAATGGCGATCAACTTGGAATCAAGTCTCGTAATGACGCTTTAGACTTAGCTGCAAATCTTAATCTTGATTTAGTATTAGTTGCTCCAAATGCGAAACCGCCAGTATGCCGCATTATGGACTACGGTAAATTCCGCTTTGAGCAACAGAAGAAAGAAAAAGAACAGCGCAAAAATCAAAAAGTAATTAGCATGAAAGAAGTTCGTTTAAGTCCAACAATTGATGAACATGACTTTAACACAAAACTTCGTAATGCTATCAAGTTTTTAGAGAAAGGCGACAAGGTTAAAGCGTCAATTCGCTTTAAAGGACGTGCCATTACTCATAAAGAAATCGGTCAACGTGTTTTAGATCGCTTCTCAGAAGCTTGTGCTGAAGTTAGTACAATCGAATCTAAGCCTAAAATGGAAGGACGCAGTATGTTCTTAGTTTTAGCACCGAAAAACGATAAGTAATAGATAGAGGAGGAAATACCTATGCCTAAACAAAAAACTCATCGCGGCGCTGCAAAGCGTTTCAAAAAGACTGGATCAGGTAAACTGAAACGTTCTCACGCTTACACAAGCCATTTATTCGCTAACAAATCTACAAAAGCTAAACGTAAACTACGTAAAGCTGGTGTAGTAAGCGCTGGTGACTTCAAACGCATTCGTCAAATGCTTGACAACTTAAAATAAGTTCGGCTGATATATAGAACAATTAGGAGGTAATATTATGCCAAGAGTAAAAGGTGGTACAGTTACTCGTCAACGTCGTAAAAAAGTAATTAAATTAGCAAAAGGTTACTACGGTTCAAAAAATACATTATTCAAGGTTGCTAACCAACAGGTTATGAAATCTCTAATGTATGCATTCCGTGACCGCCGTCAAAAGAAACGTGACTTCCGTAAATTATGGATTACACGTATCAACGCAGCAGCTCGTATGAATGGTCTTTCTTACAGCCGCTTAATGCACGGTCTTAAAAATGCTGGCATCGAAGTTAACCGTAAGATGCTTGCTGACTTAGCTGTTCATGACGAAAAAGCTTTCGCTGAATTAGCAACAGTTGCAAAAAACAACATTAACTAATTAATTAGTTGAAACCTTAGAAGATTTTTCTTCTAAGGTTTTTTGTTTGTATTCAAAGAGAAGTATGTCGTTATCGATATGACAAAATCAATATAAAAGCTATAGCAATATAGAAGAATATGCATATGAAGCCAGGAGAATCCTCCTGGCTTTTTTTCAATTATACTCCTTTGGAAAGAAGAGTATCTTTCCTACCTGAAACGACACTGCTATAATGGAAAGATGATATGGAACTTTCATCAGATAAAATAATATTTTTATTAGTGGGCAATCCCCGGATAAGTATTAACTATCACCAATCGGAGTGAATAATCTAATAGTGATGATTGAAACGTATTTGTAAATTAAGGACAAGCTATTTTGTAAAGAGATAAATGGCTGACTTATTAATAAAAAATGAAAAATAATAATGAACTTTGAGATGAAACAACATTGTTGCGTAAAATGCGATGTTGGAGGAGGACAATAGAATGGACTTACTACAACTATTTAAATTACAAAAAGAACTAGATGACCGTATTGCGAAAGAACATGACTTACAACCGAAAAAGTTGTTAAAAGAAAAAATGTTAGCTCTTCTTGTAGAAATTGGAGAACTTGCAAATGAAACACGTTGTTTTAAATATTGGAGCAATAAACCGGCTTCAGAACGTGAAGTAATATTAGAAGAGTACGTAGATGGTTTGCATTTTATTTTATCAATCGGAATTGATTTAGGTATTGATAAAAACTTCCTATTCTATAAGTGTGCACAAACGAATAAAACACAAGTAGAAATTTTCTTAGACACATATGCGAAAGTGATTCGTTTTACAGATCAACCATCTATTACGAACTATATTGAATTATTTACAAGCTATCTTCGACTTGGACAAGCGCTTGAGTTCGAACAAGAAGAGATTGAAAAAGCGTATTTAGACAAAAATGAAGTAAATCATCAGCGTCAAACACAAGGATACTAATTTAATTTTTGAATATTTCAATTTAATTATTGTATAATGAAGTGACTGAAGAAAAAGGAGGGTGTTGGCAATGACAAAATTAGACTCGACATTGACAATGCTAAAAGAATTAACAGATGCACGTGGTATTGCGGGTAACGAGCGTGAACCACGTGAAGTAATGAAGAAATATATCGAGCCGTTTGCGGACGAACTTTCTACTGATAATTTAGGAAGTTTAGTTGCGAAAAAAGTAGGGGAAGAAAACGGCCCGAAAATTATGGTTGCAGGTCATTTAGATGAAGTTGGCTTTATGATTACGCAAATTGATGACAAAGGTTTCCTTCGTTTTCAAACGGTTGGTGGCTGGTGGTCACAAGTTATGCTTGCACAGCGCGTAACAATTGTAACGCGTAAAGGAGACGTAACAGGTGTAATTGGTTCAAAACCACCGCACATTTTACCTCCAGAAGCACGTAAAAAGCCAGTTGACATTAAAGACATGTTCATTGATATTGGTGCTTCTAGCCAAGAAGAAGCGATGGAGTGGGGCGTACGACCTGGAGATCAAGTTGTACCTTACTTTGAATTCCAAGTGATGAAGAATGAAAAAATGTTGCTTGCAAAAGCATGGGATAACCGAATTGGTTGTGCAATTGCAATTGACGTATTAAAACAATTAAAAGATGAAAAGCATCCGAACGTTGTATATGGCGTAGGGACTGTACAAGAAGAAGTCGGTCTTCGTGGTGCGAAAACATCTGCAAACTATATTAAACCAGATATCGCATTCGCAGTAGATGTTGGTATCGCTGGGGATACACCTGGTGTAACGGCAAAAGAAGCGCAAAGTAAAATGGGCGATGGACCACAGATTATTTTATATGACGCTTCTGTTATTGGACATACAGGTTTACGTGACTTTGTAGTGGATGTTGCTGATGAATTACAAATTCCGTACCAATATGATTCGGTAGCGGGCGGGGGAACAGATGCTGGTGCAATTCATATTGCTGTAAATGGTATTCCTTCTATGGCAATTACGATTGCAACGCGATACATTCATTCTCATGCGGCAATGTTACACCGTGATGACTATGAAAATGCAGTGAAGTTAATTGTGGAAGTTATTAAACGTCTTGATAAAGAGGCTGTACATAACATTACATTTAATTAATAGAAAAAAGCGAAGGAACCTCTCCTTCGCTTTTTTATGTTTTTAAAAAGGTCTTTCTAATCCAGCTGCAGTATGAGCTCCTAAAATGATTAAACGAGTTAATTGCATGGCCATGAAATGCGGAGTATATATCATGCCCCTTTTTAACCAAGACATAATCATTCCGATATGAGCACCTGTCACATAGCTAATAAGAATGTCACGGGGAACCATAAGTTCTGTATCATTCGGCTGTGAAATAGACAAGCTCAATGTTAAATGTGTTTGGATTGTTTTCATCATTTTATAAGAGAAGTTTCCAGCTGCCTTATCACCAAGCATAACGTTATAGAAGTTCACATTTTCTGCAATATGTTCGAATAAAGCTAAAAAGGTTGGATTTGGTGAATCAAATGTAAGTTGAAATTCTTCTTTATTTTTATTTTTCGGTTTAATTACTTCCGTTAATTTCTCTAACATTTCTTCAATACTTTTTTCTAATAGGTCATATTTATCGTGGTAATGGCTATAAAACGTGGCGCGATTTACAGGAGCACGTTCTGCAATATGTTGGACCGTTACATTTTCAAATCCTTTTTCGCCTACTAAAGCGACAAAAGCATCCTGTATGAGTTGTCTCGTCCGCTTTACACGTGGATCATTTGTATTTTTAATAGACATTGTTACTTCTCCTCGTTTATTTTTTTACACTTAAACAACATAATGGTATTATATTGTTGTTTAAGCGACATTTCATACTGAAATTGTCGGTTGTAGATTCAAAATAATTATTTATAATTATAAACGATAGTCCTTCAGAAATCAGCACCGCTCACAGGTAGACATATTTTAGTTTACGCTGTAAATGGTGTGATTTTTTTGTTTAAAAGTTAATATAATTAACAATTAAACAGTCTAAACAATAAGGACGTAAATAGTTTAGAAAAAAATTATATGCGATATAAGGAGAGGAATGCAATGAATCAGTTTCGAAGAATGGTGATTATCAACATTATCACATTAATTGTACTAGTTGGCGGCGGCATTGGCGGTTATTACTATTACAATCAAGCGGAAAATTACTTGAAAACAGAAAATGCAAAAATTGATGGAAAGGTAATTCCGATTGCATCACCAGTAGCAGGTAAACTAACTGACTGGAAAGCTGAAGTAGGAAAGAACTACAATGAGAATGATAAATTAGGTGCTGTCACTGTAGCAGCGGCTAATGGAGAACAAACAGTAGATGTAACAATTCCGCAAAATGCAACAGTTGTACAATCAAACGCGACGACAAATGCTTTCGTTGGAGCGGGTAGCCCAATTGCTTATGCATTTGATATGAATAACTTATGGGTAACAGCAAACATTGAAGAAACAGATGTTGACGATGTACAAAAAGGGCAAGATGTAGATGTGTATGTAGATGCATATCCAGATACAACATTATCAGGAAAAGTAGAGCAAGTTGGGTTAACAACAGCGAATACATTCTCTATGCTACCATCAAGCAACGCAACAGCGAACTATACGAAAGTAACACAAGTAGTACCAGTTAAAATTTCTTTAGATCATAGCAAATCAGTAAATATTGTTCCTGGCATGAATGTGACAGTTCGTATTCATAAGTAAGGGGGAGATGAGATGTCCTCAATCGTAATTGCAGGATATGCACTATTTTGTATAATCGTCTTCTTCCTTGTAAATCGTCTTTTACGAAAGAAAAAAACGAACGCGGGAGAAGAACAAGTCCCAGCCGTAAGTAAAATAGAAGTAAGTAATGTAGAAACAGAAGAGAAAGAATTTGAAAACAAGCAAGAACCGGAAATTTCTAATGTAGTTGAGTTAGAAACAGGAAAGCAAGAAGAAGTGAAGCAAGAAAAAGAAGTGCCGAAAAAACAAATGTCTATGCCTGTGGAAAATGTAAATGTAAAAGCAGTTGTAGCGGTATTAATTCTCGGTATGTTCGTTTCCATTTTAAACCAAACAATCATTAACGTTGCATTGCCTCCGTTAATGAATGAATTTAACGTATCAACTTCAACAGCACAATGGTTAATTACAGGCTTTATGCTTGTAAACGGAATTTTAGTGCCGATTAGCGCCTTTTTAGTTTCACGATTTACGTATCGTAAATTATTCGTAGCGGCAATGTTATTCTTCACGGTAGGATCTATCATTTGTGCTATATCAGGTAACTTTACAATGATGATGACGGGCCGCGTTATTCAAGCGGTTGGTGCAGGTATTTTAATGCCAGTTGGTATGAATATCTTCATGACATTATTCCCTCCTCATAAGCGCGGAGCAGCTATGGGATTACTAGGGGTAGCAATGATTTTAGCGCCAGCTATCGGACCAACTGTAACAGGTTGGGTGATTGAAAACTATAGCTGGAACTTGATGTTCTACGGGATGTTTGTAATTGGTTTAATTATTACGTTTCTAGCTTTAAAATTCTTTACACTAGCTCAGCCAGTATCTAAAACGAAATTAGATGTATTTGGTGTTGTTAGTTCAAGTATTGGACTAGGAAGCTTATTGTACGGATTTAGTGAAGCAGGAAATAATAGTTGGACTAGTGCAGAAGTTATTATTTCACTTGTTATTGGGGTAATTGGTTTAGCGTTATTTATTTGGAGAGAGCTAACAACGGACAATAAAATGCTTGATTTACAAGTGTTTAAATATCCAGTATTTACGTTTACTTTAGTAATTAATGCAATTGTAACGATGGCATTATTCGGGGGTATGTTATTGCTTCCAGTATATCTGCAAAACATTCGCGGTTTCACACCGATAGAATCAGGTTTATTATTACTTCCAGGATCATTAATTATGGGGATCATGGGGCCTATTGCAGGTAAACTATTTGATAAGTATGGTATTCGTCCGTTAGCAATTGTCGGATTAGCCATTACGACGTTTGCGACATATGAATTTACAACGTTATCGATGGATACACCGTATAGCGTTATTATGACGGATTATATTATACGCTCAATTGGTATGTCATTCATTATGATGCCAATTATGACAGCTGGTATGAACGCATTGCCGATGAAATTAATTTCTCACGGTACAGCAACGCAAAATACGTCAAGACAAGTAGCTGGTTCAATTGGAACAGCGATATTAATCACGCTTATGACGCAACAAACGACTGCTCACGTAGCAGATTACGGCAATATGTTAACAACGTCCAACCCAATATTAGTTGATAAAGTACACGGTATGGGCCAAAGTTTAGCGGCCTTAGCTGGATCAGCTCAAGCAGGAGATGCGATGAGCACGCAACTATTATATGGACAAATTTCAAAGCTATCTGCAATTAACGGTATTAACGATGCCTTCTTAATTGCAACGATACTCGCAGGTATTGCTTGGGTGTTATCGTTCTTCTTACCATCAGGCAATAAACCAAATAGAAAAGCAGGGAATTAATTCCCTGCTTTTTTGTCTTTTTATAAAAGGAATTCAACTAAATATAGAATGAATCTCCTGCAGACATGAGTCCCCAAAAAATAACCCCTAATATTCCTGCAATAAAAATAATGAATCCCATATTACGTATACTTTTAATTTTTGCTTTTAACCCAATGAATCCCGCTAATAATCCAGTCAAAGAAAATAGGATCCAGTATAGAGAAGTTGGAATAGGAAGGATTGTATCACCATTAATCCCCATGCCCCAAAAAACATAAGGTAGCACGACGAAGGATAGACTGAGTAACCCCATTAAACTAACAAGTAATTTGCGATGTTTAATTCCTGCAATAATTAAAAAAATCCCGCCAAAAAGTCCACATAAAGTAAGGAGTGGTACATAGAAAATCCAAAGTAAGCTCAAAACGTGCATATATAATCTCCCTCTAGTTAATGAGTTATATTTTACTACGAGAGGATTATTTTGGATATCATTAATAAATATATATAATTTGATAAAAATGAGTAGTGACGATACGAACTATCGAAAAGTGTTAACAGAAGAATTTGAAGTTGTTATAAAAGAGTGAAAGAGGTATCGTGATGATACCTCTTTTTTACGTTGAAAAGGCGATTATATTAGTCAAAATATGTAATAGTATAGCTGGAATAATAGATTTAGTTTGTTTGTACAATAAACAAGCAAATATTCCCGTCATAAATGCGCTAACCATAATTCCCACAGAATACGTATGAGCAATACCGAAAATTAAACTTGAGAGAATTACAGCTGACCAAAAGGTAAACTTCTCTTCGAAAAAACGAAGAAGAATACCTCTGCATACAAGCTCTTCAAAAATAGGTGCAAAAATCCCACCAGCTAGAAGTAAGAGAAGTGGATAGTGCTCTAGTGTTGAAAGTTGCAATGCATCAGACTGTTCTTGTACGGATGAAGGAAATAATTTATCTAATACAAACATATCTACAAACAGGGTGAGTACATAATAAATGAGAACATAGATGTACATTTGAAAAGATTTTAAAACTCGAAAATCAAATATGGGTAATACTAGTTCTTTCAGTGGTTTATATTTCATTATAAATACGATTAGTAAAAGTAGGGCAACTAATTCATAACTTACATTTTCTATAGATTCAAGTAAAGGTTTATTTGTATCTGGGTTAATGTATCCATATAACTCAATAGGTAAAAATGTAAAGAGTATATTTATTAATGAGAGACATGGAAAGATAATGAATAAAGCTCCAAGAAATTGTAACCATGACATAGAGTTTTTCTGTTCGTGTGGAATTGGTGCAGTGGGTTGCATATGTTCAAATCACCTCTTTATATTTATATATAAAATTATAGTTGATTTGAATTTGGAATGTTACGTTTAAATATTACATACAAGATTCGAATTTGAAATATTCCGTGTCTTTTTAGGGGAAAATAATAAAAGAGGTATCACCCTATAGTGATGCCTCTTTCTCATTGATAACTATGTTCTGCCTTGTTATTCGATTTCGATTGCTCTATTTGTAATTCACGCTCTACTAATCGATCTAACTGTTGGATTGCCTTTAGCGCTTTTTCATAAGAAATCGTTCGGTAATGGTGCGCTCCGCCTGGTTCTTCATCTGCTTCATCCGCCCATTTAATAATGTTTTGAAGAGATGTTCTTTCAATTTCTTGTTCTACTAAGAAAGAATCTGTATGAAGGAGAATTGCGATAGAAATTTCTTTTGCTAGTTTCGGATGTTCTCCTAATCTAATAAGCAATTTATGAGCTCTTTCTGCGCCTTTAATTGCGTGTATATCATTCTTTTTATATAAGTCATAGTCCCATTCGCCGCCTGTGTACCATGTATGGTGTCCGATATCATGAAGGAAACCGGCTTTTGTCGCAGCATCGACTGAGGCGTGATGCTTTTTAGCTAAGTGAAACGCATGGTAAGCGACAGCAATCGCGTGGACCATTCCAGAACGATTTACATATTTTTGTGTAATGTGGTGTTTAAAAACTTGTTCAAGCGTAATACGGTGCATAAAACATTCACTCCTTTTATCCCGCTTTAACGGGCAGTAAGATTCCTACTTCAAAATTCGGCGAATACGAGAAAGTTAGGTGGGAAATCAACTGCCCGTAAAAGCCCGATTGGTTCAACTAATAATTAGTGGGGATGAACACCCCTCCCCACTAATTAAAGTTTCACTTTATCTAATGGTGTATATGAAGAAAAACGATCGGTTTAAATGTATTTTGAACATTGTACTCCATCAATCGGCGTTAGTAAAGTAGAAATGTTTAGGAAAAGAAAAATTTTATAGGCATAAAAAAATCACCTTAGCTTATGCAAAGGTGATTTTCAAATTGCTTATTTTTTTAATCCTTGCTCTAGTGTTTCTAACATTTCATGCTTTTCATTTTCATCAGCATTTTTCCAAATGACTTCGAATAAAACACCAAGACCTGGAAGCATTTTTTCTTCACCGCTTTGAATTGCATCGACAATTGTTTCTTGTAATTGGTCTTGTGAATTTCCAGATACATTCGCTAATACAGCGCCGCGTAAATTAAAACTCATTATTTTCACCTCTTCTTCAGAATTGAAACTGACGTTAGTTTTTGTTCTTTTTTATGTAAATATGTATGAAAAATAGGCTATAATGATAAGACAAGAAGAGAGGGAAATACATATTATGAAAAACATTGATTCAGTACAAAATCCGCGTGTGAAGCAGTGGAAAAAGCTGCAAACGAAAAAGGAACGCGATAAAAAAGGTTTATTTTTTGTAGAAGGATTCCATTTAGTAGAGGAAGCTTTAAAGGCAGGCGTTGTAACAGAACTTATCGTTTCAGATCAAACAGACCTTCCGAAAGATTGGACAGTTAATGATGTGGAAATGTATATCGTGCCGGAAGCAATTGTAAAAGTACTTCGTGAAACAGAAACGACGCAAGGTGTATTTGCTGTTTGTGAAAAGCATGAGAAAGAAGTAGCTCTTACTGACGGGAAATTCCTTTTATTAGATGGCCTTCAAGACCCAGGTAATTTAGGAACGATTATTCGTACAGCTGATGCAGCTGGTATTCATGCCGTTGTGCTTGGAGAAGGTTGTGTTGATGTTTACAATAGTAAAGTACTCCGCTCTACACAAGGTTCTATTTTCCACTTACCCATTGTAAAAGGAAACTTAGAAGAATGGGTAGACAAGTTAAAGGAAAATAATGTTCCTGTATATGGAACAGCTCTTGAAAATGGCGTTCCTTACGGCGAGGTAACACCAGCCGGAAGTTTTGCATTAATTGTAGGGAATGAAGGAAACGGCGTACGCCAAGAGATTCTTGCAAAAACGGATCAAAACTTGTATATTCCGATTTACGGCGGGGCAGAATCATTAAATGTTGCAGTTGCAGCAGGGATTTTAACGTATTATTTACAAAGCCCAGTTGCGAACAAATAAAAAACTTCTTATAATAAGTTGAAGTACATTATATTAAAAGTTAAATAACGAAAAACGTTGATAGAGAAGAGTAGCTTACAAAATCGCCATATAGGGAGAGAATGCCATAGACTGAAAGCATTCTTATGGTAGACGGAAGTGAATTCACCTCTGGAGTTGACGCCAGGACCATATATATGTAAAGGCGTTCCGGTCAGAATTGATCGTTATAACTAATGAGTGGGCAGACTTGTTCTGTCAATTTAGGGTGGTACCGCGAATTTACCTCGTCCCTTTTTGGGAGCGAGGTTTTTTTATTTTTAAAATTAGGAGGGTTCCAAATGGAAGCACGTTTAAAAGAGCTAAAGCAAAAAGCGTTAGAGCTTATTGAAGAAGCGAAAGAGCTAAAAGGCTTAAACGATGTACGCGTAGCGTATTTAGGTAAAAAAGGTCCGATTACAGAAGTATTACGCGGCATGGGAAAATTATCAGCAGAAGAGCGTCCACGTATGGGAGCATTAGTAAATGAAGTACGTGAAGCGATTCAAACGCGTCTAGACGACAAAATTGGTAACTTAGAAAAAGCAGTAATTGAAGCGAAGTTAGCAACTGAAACAATTGATGTTACACTGCCGGGGCGTCCTGTTGAAACAGGTTGTCACCATCCGTTAACAGCTGTTGTGGAACAAATTGAAGATGTATTCATCGGTATGGGTTATGAAGTAGCTGAAGGAACAGAAGTAGAAAAAGACTACTACAACTTCGAAGCATTAAACTTACCGAAAGATCACCCAGCGCGTGATATGCAAGATACATTCTACATTACAGAAGAAACGTTACTACGTACACATACATCTTCTGTACAAGCGCGTACGATGGAAAATAATAAAGAAAAAGGCCCAATTAAAATTATTTGTCCTGGTAAAGTGTATCGCCGTGATGACGATGATGCGACGCATTCACACCAATTCATGCAAATTGAAGGTCTTGTAATTGACAAAAACATTCGCATGAGTGATTTAAAAGGTACACTGCAAGTATTCGTGAAAAAGATGTTCGGTGAAGATCGTGAAATCCGTCTTCGTCCAAGTTTCTTCCCATTCACAGAGCCATCTGTAGAGATGGATATTTCTTGTATGATGTGTCATGGCAAAGGTTGCGGCACTTGTAAAGGAACTGGCTGGATTGAAATTTTAGGCGCAGGTATGGTTCATCCGAACGTACTTGAAATGGCTGGTTATGATTCAAAAGAATATCAAGGTTTCGCATTCGGTATGGGCGCAGAGCGTATCGCAATGTTGAAATACGGCGTAGATGACATTCGTCATTTCTATACAAATGATGTACGTTTCTTACAACAATTCAAACGAGCGTAAGGGAAGGAGAGGATAAGTATGTTCGTATCATATCGTTGGTTACAAGAGTATGTAGATATTAAAGATGTAACAGCACAAGAACTAGCAGACAAAATCACGAAAAGTGGTATTGAAGTAGAAGGTGTTGAAGTATTAAATAAAGGTGTAAAAGGTGTTGTAGTTGGTCACGTATTAGAATGTGAAAAACACCCAGAAGCTGACAAATTAAGCAAATGCTTAATCGATATCGGTGAAGAAGAACCAGTTCAAATTATTTGTGGAGCTGCTAATATTGCAAAAGGTTTAAAAGTACCAGTTGCAAAAGTTGGCGCTGTACTTCCTGGTAACTTCAAAATTAAAAAAGCAAAACTACGTGGTGAAGCATCTCACGGTATGGTTTGTGCTCTTCAAGAGCTTGGTATTGATGGGAAATTAGTTTCGAAAGACTACGCAGATGGTATCTTCATCTTCCCAAGTGACGCTGAAGTTGGTGCAGATGCACTTGAAATTTTAAACTTACATGATGAGGTACTTGAGCTTGGTTTAACACCAAACCGTGCAGATTGTTTAAACATGTTAGGTGTTGCGTATGAAGTAGCTGCTATTTACGGCCGCGAAGTAAAACTTCCAGCTATCGACTTACAAGAAACAGCAGAAAAAACTTCTGATTACATTTCTGTAAGTGTAGAAGCGAAAGAAGAAAATCCATTATATATTGCAAAAATGGTTAAAAACGTAAAAATTGGTCCATCACCAATGTGGATGCAAACGCGCCTTATGGCAGCTGGCATTCGTCCAATTAGCAATGTAGTTGATATTACAAACTACATTTTAATGGAATACGGTCAACCGTTACACGCATTCGATTACGATAAATTAGGTTCAAAAGAAATCGTTGTTCGTCTTGCAAAAGAAGGCGAAAAAATTGAAACGTTAGATGATCAAGAGCGTACGTTACAGGATCACCATCTTGTAATTACAAACGGAACAAAAGCTTTAGCTGTTGCTGGTGTAATGGGCGGAGCCGATTCTGAAGTTACAAATGAGACAGTAAATGTTTTAATTGAGTCTGCATACTTTGCAGGTCAAACAGTGCGTCGTACATCAAAAGACTTAGGTCTTCGTAGTGAATCAAGCGCACGCTTCGAAAAAGGAATCGACCCAACACGTACATTTGAAGCAATTCAACACGCAGCTGCTTTAATGGCGAAATACGCTGGTGGTGAAGCACTTGAAGGTGTAGTAGAAGCTGACAACTTACAAGTACAAGAGCGTACAGTATCTGTTACTGCTGAAAAAGTAAACCATGTATTAGGTACAACTATTTCTGCAAGTGAGATGGGTACAATGTTCACAAACTTAAAATTCCCATTCACAGAAGTAGAAGGAACATTCCATGTGAATGTACCAGCACGTCGTCCTGATATTACAATTTCAGAAGACTTAGTAGAAGAAGTGGGCCGTCTATACGGTTATGACCACATTCCAGTTACATTACCTTCTGGAACGATGACTCGTGGTAAATTAACATCAGCACAAACGAAACGTCGTAAAGTACGTCGCTTCCTAGAAGGTGCTGGTTTATATGAAGCAATCACGTATTCATTAACAAGCGCTGACAAAGCGAAACAATATATGGTTGAGCCGAACGAAAAGGCGCCTGTAAACCTTGCACTTCCAATGAGTGAAGAGCGTAGCCAACTTCGTTTAAGCTTAGTGCCACAATTGCTAGAAGCAGTTTCATACAACGTTGCACGTAAAAACGACAGCGTTGCTTTATACGAAGTAGGTTCTATCTTCTTACCAACAGAAGCAGGAGAACTTCCGAAAGAAGAACAACATCTTGCAGGTGTTATGACAGGTCTTGCTCTTCACCATGCATGGCAAGGTGAGAAGAAAGTAGTAGACTTCTTCGTTGTGAAAGGTGTACTAGAAGGACTATTCGACGTACTTGGCGTTTCAAACCAAATCACATATGTACCAGCAAAACGTGAAGGTATGCACCCAGGTCGTACAGCTGACATCGTATTAGATGGCGACGTAATTGGTTTCATCGGTCAATTGCACCCAGAAGCAGAAAAACAATTAGATGTGAAAAATACATTCGTATTCGAACTATCTCTTGTAAAAGTATTCGGTGCAGACGCAGAAGAAACTTACTACTCAGCGATTCCACGTTTCCCATCTATGACACGTGATATGGCTGTTGTTGTAACGAAAGAAACAAAAGCTGGCGAAATGAAGCAAGTCATTGCTGAAGCTGGCGGAGAACTTCTGAAAGACGTAACGTTATTCGACTTATACGAAGGTGAAAAAATGGAAGAAGGCAAGAAATCACTTGCATTCTCTATGACTTACTTCGATGCAGAACGTACGTTAACAGATGAAGAAGTAACAGAGGCACATAACCGTGTATTAACAACGGTAGAAGAGAAATTTGGTGCGGAGTTACGTAAGTAATGAGAAATTGCCGGATTAAGTCCGGCAATTTTTTTATGGCACGATCGTCGATATATGATAAAAATCGCCGATAAATATTAAGGCATCTTGCATCTTTCTCTCGAATGTAGTACATTAATTTTAGTTTAACAAAATGAAAGACGATGATAAGGAAAAGTAGTATATACTATAATCCAAAGCGAGTCAGGGACGGTGAGAGCCTGATGAGGCGGTATATGTGAAGAACACCTTGGAGTTGCTAACCGAAATTGAATCTTGTATTCAAGAGTAGACTTAGACGGGAATCCGGCCTGTTACAAACCGGGAAGTATGTATTACATACGAGTTAAAGTTGGTCTTTATGACAAATTGGGTGGTACCGCGAAGTTTAACCTTTCGTCCCTTTATGGATGAAAGGTTTTTTTGTATTTAAATATATCAGCAAAGGAGAATTTCACTATGGAAAACACATTAGTAAAAAGTCTGTATAGAGATACAGATAAATACGCAGGTCAAACAGTACAAGTATCAGGGTGGATTCGTAACTTACGTGATTCAAAAGCATTTGGTTTCATCGAATTAAACGACGGTAGCTTCTTCAAAAGCGTTCAAATCGTTTTCGATACAGAGTTAGAAAACTTCAAAGAAATTGCAAAACTTCCACTTAGCTCTTCAGTTAAAGTAGAAGGTAAAGTAATTGCAACGCCTGGAGCGAAGCAACCATTTGAAATTAAAGCAGAAAAAATTGATATCGAGGGATTATCAGATTCTGATTACCCACTTCAAAAGAAACGTCACACGTTTGAATACTTACGTACAATCGCTCACTTACGTCCAAGAACAAATGCATTCTCTGCAACGTTCCGTGTACGTTCTATTGCAGCATTTGCGATTCACCAGTTCTTCCAAGAGCGTGGATTCGTACATGTTCACACACCAATCATCACTGGTAGTGATACAGAAGGTGCAGGCGAAATGTTCCGCGTAACAACGCAAGATTTAAACAACGTATCAAAAGGCGAAGACGGACAAGTTGATGAATCAAAAGACTTCTTCGGCAAAGAAACAAACTTAACAGTAAGTGGACAGCTGAACGCTGAAGCTTATGCATTAGCATTCCGTGACGTATACACATTCGGACCTACATTCCGTGCGGAAAACTCAAACACAACTCGCCACGCTGCTGAGTTCTGGATGGTTGAGCCGGAGATTGCATTCGCTGAATTAGGCGATGTAATGGATCTTACAGAAGATATGCTGAAATATGCAATGAAATACGTACTAGAGCATGCACCAGAAGAAATGGAATTCTTCAACAGCTTCGTTGATAAAACAGTTCTAGAGCGCATGAACAACGTAATCAACTCTGACTTCGGTCGTATCACATATACAGAAGCAATTAAAGTACTTCAAGAGTCAGGTGCTGACTTCAAATACCCAGTAGAATGGGGTATTGACTTACAAACAGAGCACGAAAGATACTTATCAGAAGAAATCTTCAAACGCCCTGTATTCGTAACTGACTATCCAAAAGACATTAAAGCGTTCTACATGCGTATGAATGAAGATGGAAAAACAGTAGCTGCTACTGACCTTCTAGTTCCTGGTATCGGCGAATTAATCGGCGGAAGTCAACGTGAAGAAAGAATGGACGTTTTAGTAGACAGAATTAAAGAATTAGGTATGAACGAAGAGGACTACTGGTGGTACTTAGAACTTAGAAAATACGGCGGTACAAAACACGCTGGATTCGGTCTAGGTTTCGAGCGCTTCCTAATGTACATCACTGGTATGGCTAACATCCGTGACGTAATTCCATTCCCAAGAACTCCAGGTTCTTCTGAGTTTTAAGATATGAAAAAAGCGAGAGCAACTGCTCTCGCTTTTTTTATTGGGAAAGGGTGTAACTACAACCCAAATTTTATTAAGTATTTCACAATTGGAAAAGATGTTGTTCATAGTTTTCTTCCCACTTCATATATAAGTAAAGCGAATGCGACATTTATAGGGAAGGGGTTTTGATGCAATGGGAGAAATTTTAAATCATACAAAGTGGTCATTGCGTGACAAGTATATAGTAATCACTGGTGCAACAAGTGGTATTGGATTAGCGGCAGCTAAGGTATTTGCAGAACGCGGTGCTAAGCTAGGAATCATTGCACGCAATGAAGCAAAAGCGAATGATGTTATGACTCAACTTGAACATCTAACGAATGGGAATACAGTGGTAGATATATTTTTCGCTGATATGGCTTCCCAACAATCTATACGCCGGGTAGCCACTGACATTTTAGAAAGGTGTCCGAGAATTGATATATTAGTGAATAATGCTGGAGCTTTATTTCAAACAAGGCAAATTACGGAGGACGGTTTGGAGATGACCTGGGCGGTAAACCATTTAGGCCCATTTTTGCTCACAGATTTGTTGTTGGAGCGTTTAAAAGAAAGTGCTCCTGCTCGTGTCATTACCACTGCATCTCACGGTCACAAAATGGCTAAAAAGGGAATTGATTTCGGTGACCTAGATGCAGAACAACTGTATCGCGGTGTTAAGAAGTTCATGGGCGGTCCTACAATGCGTTATGCGCAAACAAAACTAGCTAACATTTTATTCACCTCTGAATTGGCACAGCGATTGGAGGGAACGGGTGTTAGTGCTTATAGCTTTGATCCGGGGCTAGTGAATACGAATTTTAACCAGGACAATGGTCTGGTTGCTCGTTTAACTATGGCGGCAATGAAACCTTTCTCTCGTACGCCCGAGGAAGGTGCTGAAACTTTGATATGGCTAGCAGAATCAAATGGAATTATTGACCATAGTGGCTGTTACTATGCTGATAAGCAAATAGGAAAAACGTCTGAAGCCGCCTTGGATAAGGGTGTTGCAAAACGTCTATGGGACATTAGTGAAAAACAGACACGAGAGTAACAGAGTAGTGAGCGTCTGTTCAGACTAATATGTTGAATAGTTTTTTACCCTTAAGTAAAAAGTAATCTTGGGGGTGAGTGCAATGAGTAAAAAGGTGAAAACAGACCATTCTAGATCAAGCCTTGGTTCTCCAGAAGTAGAAGGACAAGGAACGACGGCACATGAAACAGGTTCTCATAAAGTATCTTCATCAAATAAGAAGCAGAAACGAAGCTAACATAAAAAAGGAGAGTCTTGGCGACTCTCCTTTTTTATGTACTACATCTTCTTATCGTTAATTTCTTTCGTAATTTTATCCCGCATTAACGGGCAGTAAGACCCCCACCTCAAAATTCAGCGAAAGCGAAGAAGTT
This sequence comes from Bacillus luti, assembly GCF_009739945.1. NCBI lineage: Bacteria > Bacillati > Bacillota > Bacilli > Caryophanales > Bacillaceae > Bacillus > Bacillus luti. The sequence goes on from NZ_CP040336.1 coordinate 811,776, forward strand.
AGATGGGGGATCAACTGCCCATAAAAGCCCGATTGGTTCAACTAATAATCAGTGGGGGATGAACAAAACCCCCACTGATTAAAGTTTCACTTTATCTACATCTTTGTCTAATCGATCTAAATAGAAAAACCACAGTAAACTCATGAACACGTAATAGATGGCCATAACGCCAAGATTATCAGATATATTTTCGAATGTGGATTTAGTAGTGAAAAAAGCTCCCCAAATGGTAGAAATAGTGAGGTAAGAAAGTGGACCTACGAGATGTACGAAAGCATATAATACCTTTTTAATTTTTACAGCGCTCATATGAATTCCCTCCTTATGCAAACACTCCTTTTCTTCTAATCATAAATTCAAGTTCCTCACAGAAGTGTCGTAGTTTTGCTGGATTATGTATTAACAAGCGGGCATCGTGTTTCCCGATAAATCTTCGGATCCGAAAGTTTAATAGGAATGATCTACCATATCTTTCAATCAAATTTTGGCATTCCTTTTGCTCGCTTAGTAATTGAATATTTTCCCTAATTTCGAATTGTCTTTCATGTGGATCACCTAGTAAAATATTTAGAATCATTTGTAGAAGTAGCGATGGGAATCTCCTTCTATGTTGGAATAATCTGTATATTTTAATTGTAACAAAATTACAAGGACAATAGTAGGGTGAAACAAAAAACAGGAGTTTGTAGGCTCCTGTTTTTGTCGATACTATTTTAATAAGCGAAACGCTTTTTCTGTATTAGCAAAATGCAGTTTCACAAACTCAGGTAATCTTTCTTTACCAAGCCTTTGGATTAATTTAGCGGCTGCAATATCAACTTGTTTACCAGCACCTTTTGGAAGCGGCATACCAGCTTTTTTACTGAGTTCGTCAAATTGTTTTACAAATGAGTAACGAGCTAAAATGGAAGCGGCGGCGACTGCTAAATGGACGCTTTCGCCTTTCGTCGCAAAGTAAACATTTTCACGCTGTACTTCTTTTTGTTTTGCTAAATATTTGTAGTATGTATCAGGTTGCGTGAATTGATCGATTAAGACGCCTTCAGGTTTTGTAGGTGCCATTTTTGCTAATAAATTTGTAATAGCTTTATTGTGTAGTAAAGCTTTTAGCTTACCTTGGTTGTTTCCTTTATCAAATAGCTCGTTATATTTTTCATTATGAAGGACAAGAGAGCTGTAAGGAACAACGTGTAGAAGTTGTTTCGCAATAGCGGTAATCTGATCATCATTTAAGTTTTTAGAGTCTTTTACACCAAGTTCTTTTAGTAGTGGAATTTGTTTCGCATCCACATATACAGCAACTACTGTCATCGGTCCGAAGTAATCACCAGTACCAACTTCATCAGACCCTACGATAGACATTGTACCGATCGAAGCAGGCGGTGCATAACGGTGTGAATCGACAGATTTTTTTACAGCTGTTTTTGGTGTTTGAGAGACACTTTGCCAACGAGAAGCTTCTGCTTCAGCGCGACCTCCTTGGAACATTACTTTTCCAGATTTATACGCTGTAATTGTGCAAGATGGCACCTTTGCCATAAAGATACCGCCTTGCGGAATTTTCGGGCTTAGCGCTTGTTTATATTGTTTTTTCATGTCTTCAATTACTGTAGAACTTGTTTGTATTACGATAGAATTTGACAATATGGTCGCTCCTTTTTTTATATTGTTATTTTTATCATATCGGATTGTTCTTTCTGTTTCCATATTATGATGGTTCATGGTATTATAAACTTTAGGATTCTGTACGTGATTGGAGGCCGGTGAGTTGTCACAACAAAAGGGAAATAAAAGTCGAATTAATGTAGAAATATATGGCCAACAGTATTCAGTTGTTGGCGATGAAAGTACAAGTCATATCCGCATGGTAGCAGCGATTGTGGATGATAAAATGCGCGAACTCAATGCCAAGAATCCTTCGCTTGATACGAGTAGACTAGCGGTATTGACGGCGGTAAACGTCATACACGATTACATAAAATTAAAAGAAGAACATGAAAAATTGAAAGAAAGTATGACAAAAAAAGGAATGGAATAACATGATTGATATTATTATCATTTTACTGCTTGTTATGGGATTTTTCCTTGGCTTACGCAGAGGGTTTATTCTGCAACTTGTAAAGTTAACAAGCTTTATTATCGCATACCTTGTTGCATACTGGTACTGTAAAGATTTAGCGCCAGCACTTGCGAAATTTATTCCGTATCCATTTGATAAAAATGTATCTGTTCCAGAATGGATTGATGCAAATAATATTGAAACTGTATTTTACCAAGCGATTGCGTTTATCGTATTATTTATTATTACAAAAATCGCACTTTCATTGCTCGGTAATTTGTTAAATATGTTTGCAGAAATACCGGTTTTAAAGCAAGTAAATGCGTTTGCGGGGGCGATCCTCGGATTTTTAGAAGTATACATTATTTTGTTTGTATTAATTATCGTTGGAAATATTCTTCCGATTGAACAAGTACAAACACCATTACAAAAATCATCAATTAGCAACATAATTGTAGACGATACACCGATTCTTTCTGAAAAGGTGAAGGAGCTATGGCAGACAGGTAGCAAAGTATAACTTCTCTTTTTTCGGAAAGGGAAGTTTTTTTCTATGAAAGAAAGGCGGGGCAATGATGAAAGTAAATAAAAAACAAGTTATCAAATTACTAGAAACAATTGGTCTTTTTATGGAATTGAAGGGTGCGAATCCATTTAAAATATCTGCATTTCGTAAAGCAGCAGCAGCGTTAGAAAGTGATGATCGTAGTCTTTCTGAAATTGAAGATTTTACAAAGATTCCAGGCATCGGAAAAGGAACGGCAGCAGTTATTCAAGAATATATAGAATCGGGAACATCTGAAGTATTACAAGAGCTTGAAACAGAAGTACCGAGTAGTTTATTACCGCTATTAAAACTACCAGGTCTTGGTGGTAAAAAGGTAGCAAAGTTATATAAAGAACTTGGTGTTGTTGATATGGAATCGCTAAAAGCTGTTTGTGAGGAAAATAAAGTACAGGCTTTAGCAGGTTTCGGTAAGAAGACAGAGGAGAAAATATTAGAAGCAATCGATCAAGTAGGGTCTCGTCCAGAGCGTTTACCAATCGCGATGGTATTGCCTATTGCCGGGGAAATAGAGGAGAAATTGTCGAATATTGCTGAAGTAATTCGTTTCTCTCGCGCTGGTAGCTTGCGCCGAGTTCGTGAGACAGTGAAGGATTTAGACTTCATTATTGCAACGACAGAGCCAGCAGCGGTACGTGAGCATTTATTACAGTTCGATAATATGATTGAAGTAATCGCGAGCGGTGATACGAAAGTTTCTGTTCGTCTTCAATATGAATATGATATTTCAATTGATTTCCGCTTAGTAAAACCAGAAGAGTTTATTACAACTCTTCACCATTTCACAGGATCAAAAGACCATAACGTAAAAATGCGTCAAATCGCAAAAGATAAAGGCGAGAAAATTAGTGAGTACGGTGTAGAGAACTTGGAAACAGGTGAAGTGAAGACATTTGAAACAGAAGAGGAGTTCTTTGCTCATTTCGGTCTTCCATTTATCCCACCAGAAGTGCGTGAAGATGGAAAGGAAATTGAATTAATTAAAGAGTATCCAAACTTAATTCAGTTCTCTGATATACAAGGTGATTTACATATGCATACAACATGGAGTGACGGTGCCTTTTCCATTGAAGAAATGGTACAAGCATGTCGTGCTCGTGGGTATAAGTTTATGGCGATTACGGACCATTCACAATACTTAAAAGTAGCGAACGGTTTAACGAAAGAGCGTCTTCGTGAACAAGCAAAAGAAATTGAACGTATGAATGAGAAGTACCCAGACATTACAATTTTACGCGGAATTGAAATGGACATTTTACCGGATGCCTCGCTTGATTTTGATGACGAAGTATTGGTAGAACTAGATTATGTCATTGGAGCGATTCACTCTAGCTTCTCACAAGACCGTGAAACGATTATGAAACGTCTTCGCGCTGCGCTAGAGAATAAACATGTCACAATGATTGCCCATCCGACAGGACGTCTTCTTGGACGACGCGCAGGCTATGATGTAGATACAGATTTATTAATTGAGCTCGCAAAAGAAACAAATACAGTTTTAGAATTAAATGCGAATCCGAACCGTCTAGATTTAAGCGCGAAATTATTAAAACAAGCACAAGATGCTGGTGTAAAAGTAGCGATTAATACGGATGCTCATACGCTTGAAATGTTAGAAGATATGGAAACAGGTGTAGCGGCAGCACGTAAAGGTTGGATTCAAAAAGATAACGTGATTAATACGTGGGATATTGAACGTTTATTAGACTATATTAAACGTAATAAGTAATACAAGGGGGACCTGCAACATGTTAGAAAGAACGTTGCGTGTATTAGAATACAATAAAGTAAAAGAACAATTACTTGAACATACAGCCTCTTCACTTGGTCGTGATAAAGTGAAGCATTTAGTGCCGAGCACTGATTTTGAAGAGATTGTAGAGATGCAAGATACAACGGATGAAGCAGCGAAAGTCATTCGTTTAAAGGGTAGTGCACCATTAGGTGGTATTACGGATATTCGCTCAAATGTGAAGCGTGCAAAGATCGGAAGTATGTTAAGCCCAAATGAACTACTGGATATTGCGAATACGATGTACGGTAGTCGTAATATGAAACGTTTCATTGAAGATATGGTTGATAATGGTGTCGAGCTTCCAATTTTAGAAACTCATGTCGCTCAAATTGTATCTTTATATGACTTAGAAAAGAAAATTACAAATTGTATCGGTGATGGCGGTGAAGTAGTCGATAGCGCAAGTGATAAACTGCGTGGTATTCGTACTCAAATTCGTACTGCGGAAAGCCGTATTCGTGAAAAGTTAGAAAACATGACGCGTTCTTCAAACGCACAAAAGATGCTGTCTGACTCGATTGTAACGATTCGTAACGAACGCTACGTAATCCCGGTAAAACAAGAATACCGCGGTGTATATGGCGGTATTGTTCACGATCAATCGGCTTCTGGACAAACGTTATTTATTGAACCACAAGTCATTGTCGAATTAAATAACGCGCTTCAAGAAGCACGTGTGAAAGAAAAACAAGAAATTGAACGCATCCTATTGATGTTAACAGAAGAAGTGGCAGTAGAAGCCGATATCGTTTTATCAAACGTAGAAGTAGTTGCAAATCTTGATTTCATCTTTGCGAAAGCTTTTTATGCGAAACGAATTAAAGCAACGAAACCAATCGTAAATAACGAGCGCTATATGGATTTAAGACAAGCACGTCATCCGCTTATTGATCCAGAAATTATTGTGCCAAATAACATTATGTTAGGTAAAGATTTCACGACAATTGTTATTACAGGACCGAATACAGGTGGTAAAACAGTTACGCTGAAAACAGTTGGTATTTGTGTATTAATGGCGCAATCCGGTCTTCACATTCCAGTAATGGATGAGTCAGAGATTTGTGTATTCAAAAATATCTTTGCTGATATCGGTGATGAGCAATCGATTGAACAAAGTTTAAGTACGTTCTCCTCACATATGGTGAACATTGTTGATATTTTAGAAAAAGCTGATTTTGAAAGCTTAGTTTTATTCGATGAATTAGGTGCTGGAACAGACCCGCAAGAAGGGGCTGCACTTGCAATTTCAATTTTAGATGAAGTATGTAATCGTGGTGCTCGCGTTGTTGCAACGACGCATTATCCAGAATTAAAAGCATACGGATATAACCGTGAGCAAGTTATTAATGCGAGCGTTGAGTTCGACGTGAACACATTAAGTCCAACGTATAAATTATTAATCGGCGTACCAGGGCGCAGTAACGCCTTTGAAATTTCGAAGCGTCTTGGATTATCTGATCGCGTGATTGATCAAGCACGTAACCATATTAGTACAGATACAAATAAAATTGAAAATATGATTGCGAAGTTAGAAGAAAGTCAAAAGAACGCAGAGCGTGACTGGAACGAAGCAGAAGCACTTCGCAAGCAATCTGAAAAACTTCATCGCGAATTACAACGTCAAATTGTTGAATTTAACGAAGATCGCGATGAACGATTACTAAAAGTGCAAAAAGAAGGCGAAGAAAAGGTCGAAGCTGCGAAGAAAGAAGCAGAAGGTATTATTCAAGAACTTCGTCAATTGCGTAAAGCACAGCTTGCAAACGTGAAAGATCACGAACTTATTGAAGCGAAGAGCCGTCTAGAAGGCGCAGCACCAGAGCTCGTGAAGAAACAAAAAGTAAACGTGAAAAACACTGCGCCGAAACAACAATTACGCGCAGGTGATGAAGTAAAAGTATTAACGTTCGGTCAAAAAGGTCAATTACTTGAAAAAGTAAGCGATACAGAGTGGAGCGTACAAATCGGTATTCTGAAGATGAAAGTGAAAGAATCCAATATGGAATACATTAATACACCGAAGCAAACTGAGAAAAAAGCAGTCGCAAGTGTGAAGGGGAGAGATTATCACGTTTCATTAGAACTTGACCTTCGTGGTGAACGATTTGAAAATGCAATGGTGCGCGTTGAGAAATATTTAGACGATGCACAGCTTGCAAGCTATCCTCGCGTATCAATTATTCACGGTAAAGGAACAGGAGCGCTTCGCCAAGGTGTTCAAGATTACTTGAAGAAGCACCGCGGTGTGAAAACATTCCGTTACGGTGACATGGGCGAGGGAGGCCTAGGTGTAACAGTTGTCGAATTAAAATAGAAAACAACGAAACAAAGGGGAAACCATTATATGTTTATGGACAAACTTGCAAAAGTATTGTTAGCTTGTTGTGGAATATTTTTGGTGATTGGGGTTATTTATTTAGTTGTTTTTGCGAAGTAAACGAGCGTCAATCGTGGCAGAATGATATTGCCATAGATTGACGCTTTTAATCTATATGAAAAGGAATAAGAGATGAAAATCAACCAATACATAAGCGAAGCAAAATCCTGCTCCAGACGTGAAACAGATCGCCTTATTAAAGCTGGACGCGTGGCTATTAACGCCGAAATATGTACGCACGGTGCACTCGTGAGCAATGGTGATGTTGTAACGATTGATGGACAGATTATTGCAAAAGAAGAGAGAGAAAAGGTGTATATCGCCTTTCATAAACCAGTCGGAATTACTTGTACAGCAGCTGATCATATTGAAGATAACATTATTGATTATATCAATTATCCAGAGAGAATCTTTCCAGTTGGACGATTAGATAAAGCATCAGAAGGACTTATTTTATTAACGAATGATGGCGCGATTGCGAATCAAATTTTACACGGAGATCATGAGCATGAGAAAGAATATGTCGTGACGGTCGATAAGCCTTTTACAGATTGGTTTATTGATGAGATGGCCAGTGGTGTAAAGATTAAAGATGGCATGACAAAACGATGTCAAGTGACGAGAGTGGATCAGTCTACATTTCGCATTGTTTTAACGCAAGGAATGAATAGGCAAATTCGTAGAATGAGCCGTGCTTTCGGGTTTACTGTAATAAAGCTAAAGCGAGTGCGCATTATGAATATAGAGCTAAATGAGCTTGAAGTAGGAAAATGGCGGAGCATTACACCAGAGGAATTAGACACTTTAATAGGACAGTTATAGGGAGGAAAAATTTTCTCCCTATATTTTTTTGTCAGAAAAAATAAAACTATTGATTTTTTAAAAAATAGCCCATATAATAAAAAACAACAAGTTTCGACAAGATATTTTATAAAAGTAATGATGAGGACATGAGTTGTTTTTTACGATTCTCAGAGAGGGAAGCCTTAGGCTGTGAGCTTCCTAATACGGAAAGACAAATTTACCACCTCTAAACTTCAAGAGTGAACTGCATGATGCATTGTAATTCTTGGCGGATAAAACCGTTATCAATTTACACGAGCTATAAAATGAGCTTATTTTGTTATAAATTCATTTTATTAGAATAAGGGTGGAACCACGATTTCAACACTCGTCCCTTTGTTAGGGACGGGTGTTTTTTGCGTTCTTTTACGGGGAAGTATGCTTGAAAGAGGATATGTGACGGATTTGAATTCAGAATATTTTGTCAATGAAACATTTAGGAGGTTAGTAGAAATGAAATCATCTTTAAAGTTTTCTGAGATGTTTGCAATAAGTTTAATGTTATTTGCACTATTTTTTGGCGCAGGTAATATGATTTTTCCACCAGCGTTAGGACAAGGTGCTGGAACTGATGTATGGATCGCCTTGTTTGGTTTTATCGTAACAGGAGTTGGATTACCTTTATTAGGTGTAATTGTTATAGCCTTAAAGGGAGATATTAACGAGCTAGCGGGACGTGTACATCCTATATTCGCACTTGTTTTTATCACTGCAATTTATTTATGTTTAGGTGTATTTGTAAGTGTTCCACGTACAGGAACAGTTGCTTATGAAATGAGTGTTGCACCGTTTTTACCAAGTGAGATAGCTGGTCAAGCATATCCACTTGTTATCTTTACATTTATTTTCTTTGCAGTAACTTTCTATTTAGCTTTAAACCCCTCGAAATTAGTGGGACGCATCGGTAAAGTGTTAACTCCAATTTTGTTAGCTGTTATTGCAATTATTGTAGTGAAAGCACTTATTACACCAATCGGAGAATTTGGTGCACCGACAGAAGTATATAGTGCTCCTCTTTTTAAAGGTTTTATTGACGGATATTTAACTTTAGATGGACTTGCAGCACTTGTTTTCGGAAATGTTGTTATTAATGCTTTAAAAGCAAAAGGTGTTACAAATAAAAATAGCATTGCGAAAGTAACAATCTTTGCAGGGTTTATTGCGGCACTTGGTTTATTACTTGTGTATTTAGCGCTTGCTTACCTTGGAGCTTCTAGTGTATCTCTTGGAATGGGAGCAAACGGAGGAATTATTTTAACAAATGTTGTGAATCATTTATTTGGAAGTTACGGAACTTTATTACTAGGTATCGCAATTACAGCAGCATGTTTAACAACTTCTGTAGGAATTGTTGCCGCTTGTGGAGAATATTTTTCTTCCTTATTACCGAAGCTTTCATATCAAAAAGTTGTTTTCATTTTCTGTGTATTAGCATTTATGGTAGCGAATCTTGGATTAACTCAGTTAAATGCATTAGCATTACCAATTTTAATCGCAATTTATCCAATTGGAATCGTTCTTATCGTATTATCACTCGTTGAAAACTACGTTCGTCTTCCATTAGCGATGTACGTGGGTGGTATTGTAGGAGCATTTGCAATAAGTTTCTTTGATGGATTACACAATGCGAATCTTCAAATTGCAGCATTAGCACCTATTTTAGATAAGATCCCATTATATAGTGTAGGGATTGGGTGGTTAGTTCCAGGTATGATCGGTATAGGATTTGGTTATATAATTTCTAAGTTTCAAAAGCATGAAATTGCTGTAGAAAAATAGAGAAAAGAGGCTTCCTATGAAAGGAAGCCTCTTTTTTTGTAGAAAAAGCCGCATATAGGGAAATTTAGATATTAAAAATTTTATACGTAATATAGTTGACAAAAAAATTATGAGTAGGCTAAGATTGACTTAGTTGTGGAAATATTGGAAGGGAAGTGAGGGGAAGGAGAGACGGACTTGTCTGTGACTATATTATTTTGCTAGAAGAGGTGATAAATAGTAGGATAGAGGAAGTTTTATTTTTTTGAATCCCATTGAGAATGATAATCAATATATTTAAAATGTACTTTGGTTCAATAAATACTTCTTTGTATAAGGAGTTATGGGGATAGATTATTTTTTTGGGCTATAGTGAGAATGATAATCACTAAATCTTAAGTTACATATTGTTATTCGTCATGAAATAGAGATTAAATGATTATTTTTTTTCTTATATATTGAGAATAATTATCATTTTCAAAAATATAAAATAAAAGGGAAATAAGGAGGTAGTAAGGGAAATGAGAAAGTTTTCTGTATTACCCGCTTTTATTATGACATTTGTATGTATGCTAGCTTTTCTTGTAGTGCCATTCGGACAAGCTTCAGCAAAATTAGCTGACGGTACTTACGATATTAACTATGTGATACAAAAAGCGGAAAACAATTCAGCTTCAATGGCCAATGATTATTTTGAAAAGCCAGCAAAATTAGTAGTAAAAAACGGTGAGATGAGAGTACAAATTCCGATGAATCATAGTGCTTGGATTACAGAATTTAAAGCACCAGAGAACGGGAATTTTGTTGATGCAAAAGTTGTTAGTAAAGATGAATCGGCGGATAAAAGAACAGTAGAGTTTAAAGTGGATGATTTATCTAAGCCAGCAGCTGCAAAAATTCATGTTGTTGTACCAAATGTAAATTATGATCATAATTACACAATTCGCTTTGCGTTTGATGCAAACGTAAAAGCGGTAGGTGGAGAAAATACAGCAACTACTGTAACAAAGAATAATGATCAAACAAAAACAGATACAAAAGTAAAAGAAGAAGTGAAGAAAGAAGAGAGCAAAGAGGCAAACAAAGGAAAGAATGAGAGTGGTAAAACTGAAAAAACAGATAATCCAAAAACTGGTGATGAAGCACGCATCGGATTATTTGCAGCGTTACTCCTTATTTCGGGTGTTTTCTTAATTCGTAAAGTACGTCAAAACTAAATAAAGGAGCGGTATTCCATTGAATAGATATCTTAAAATTGTTGTTGCGATGTTTTTCATGATATTTACATTCGTATCAACATTACAACCTCTTGCAGTTCAAGCAGCTACTAAACTAGCCGATGGTGAATATACAATTGGTTTCCAAGTGATTAAAGACACGTCAGATGAAATATCTAAAATGAATGACTATGTTATAAGTCCAGCTACTTTAAAAGTAAAAGATGGTAAACAAAAAGTTTCTTTCACTTTAAAGAACAGTGAATGGATTACGAAGTTTACAACAGAAAAAAATGGTCAGTTTGTTGATGTGAATGTGATTGATGAGAATAAAGAGAAGAATATTAGAGTAGTAGAATTCGATGTAGCAGATGTATCAAACCTTTTAAATGGAAAAGTAAAAGTAGATATTGATGCGATGAATTATCATCATATTTTTGATGTTCGCATTAAATTTGATGTAAGTAGTATTACACCGGTTCATGTAGAAAAGCCAAATGAAAAAGAGGATCCAGCGAATAAGCCAGATCCAAATGAAAAACCGGATCCAAGTCAGAAGCCCGACCAAAAGCCTGACTCAGATCAACAACCAAATTCTAACACAATTAAAGATGGAGAGTACAGCATTCCATTTAAAGTATTAAAAGATAAGACAGATGAAGAATCTAGAATGAATACTTACATGGTAAATCCAGGAGTATTAAAAGTAGAAAACGGTAAGAAAAAAGCGGTTGTAACGTTAACAGATAACGCATCAATTAAAAATTTCCAAACGGAAAAAGATGGTTCATTTGTTGATGCAAAAGTAGTAAGTGAAGATAAAGAGAAAAATACAAGAGTAGTAGAATTCGAAGTAGACAATTTATCTAAAAAGTTAAATGCAAAAATATTTATCGAAGTGGCATCAAAAAATTATAAACAAACGCATGAGTTACAACTTCAATTTAATCAAGAAAAACTTGAGCCAATCAAAAAACAACCAGACGGTGATAAAAAGCCAGAGGTAGAAACAATTAAAGATGGAGAGTACAGTATTCCATTTAAAGTGTTGAAAGATAAGACAAATGAAGAATCTAGAATGAAAGATAGTGTGGTAAGTCCAGCGGTATTAAAAGTAGAAAATGGTAAGAAAAAAGCACTTGTAACATTAAAAGATATCTCATCAATTAAAAATTTCCAAACAGAAAAAAACGGTGCATTTGTTGATGCAAAAGTAGTGAGTGAAGATGCAGAAAAAAATACAAGAATTGTAGAATTCGAAGTAGATGATTTATCTAAAAAAATAAATACAAAAGTATTTATTGAAGTGGCATCAAGAAATTATAAACAAACGCATGAGTTACAACTTCAATTTGATCAAGAAAAACTTGAGCCAATTAAAAATGAAGAAAAGCAACCAGACGGCGATAAGAAACCAGAAGTAGAGAAGCCGAATGTTGAAACAATTAAAGACGGCGAATACAGTATCAATTTCAAGGCTTTAAAAGATCAAACCGATGAACTTTCAATGATGAACACATATACGAAAAGTCCAGGTGTGTTAAAAGTACAAAATGGTAAGAAGTATGTGTCATTTACGTTAACGAATAGTGCTTGGATTACAAAGTTTGAATTCGAGAAAAATGGTTCGTTTATTGATGCAAGTGTATTAAGTGAAGATAAGAAAGCTGATACACGCGTAGTGGAAGTGGAAGTTGGAGATTTATCAAAAAAATTAAATGCAAAAGTGAAAGTAGATATCGATTCAATGAACTACCATCATTTCTACGATATTCAATTTGCATTTGATAAAGATAGCATTCAGCCAGTAGACAACGAAGGTGGAAACAACAACGAAGGCGGAAACAACAACGAAGGCGGAAGTGAAAACCAAGGCGGAAACAACAACGAAGGTGGAAACAACAACCAGGGCGGAAACAACAACGAAGGTGGAAACAACAACCAGGGCGGAAACAACAACGAAGGTGGAAATAACAACGAAGGCGGAAACAACAACCAGGGCGGAAACAACAACGAAGGTGGAAACAACAACCAAGGTGAAAACAACAACCAGGGCGATAACACAACCATTGATCCAAAAGCTCTTAAAGATGGTGAATATAGTATTGGTTTTAAAGTTTTAAAAGATCAAACCGATGAACTTTCAATCATGAACACATATACAAAGAATCCAGGTGTATTAAAAGTAAAAGATGGTAAGAAGTATGTATCGTTTACATTAACGAATAGTGCGTGGATTACGAAGTTTGAGTATGAAAAAAATGGTTCTTTCGTTGACGCGAAAGCGTTAAGCGAAAACAAAGAGAAAAACACAAAGGTAGTAGAACTAGAAGTAGATGATTTATCAAAAAAATTAAATGCAAAAGTAAAAGTAGATATTGATGCGATGAATTACCACCATTTCTACGATGTTCAATTTGTATTTGATCAAAATAGTATCAAAGTTTTAGGTAACGAAGGCGGAAACAATAACGAAGGTGAAAATGACAACCAAGGCGGAAACAATAACCAAGGTGGAAATGACAACCAGGGCGGAAACAATAACCAAGGTGGCAACGACAACCAAGGTGGAAACAATAACCAAGGCGGAGATAATAAGCCGAAAGTAATCGTTGATCCGAAAAATTTAGTAGATGGTCAATACGATATTCCATTTAAAGTGTTAAAAGACAAAACAAATGAACTTTCAAAGATGCATGACTATACTGTACATCCAGCAAAATTAATCGTTAAAGATGGTAAAAAGTACATTGAGATGACGCTGAAAAATAGTGCGTGGATTACGAAATTCCAAACAGAAAACAATGGTCTATTTGCTGATGCGAAAATAGTGAGCGAAGATAAAAATGCAAATACGAGAGTGGTGCAATTTGAAGTAAGTGATTTATTTGCAAAATTAAATGCAAAAGTAAAAGTAGATATTAACGAAATGAACTACCATCATTTCTACGATGTACAAATCCAATTTGATACAAATAATATTGGTGCGCTAGGAACGATTAAAGAGGATCCAAAAAAAGATCCAAAGAATGATCCGAAAAATCCAGTAACTACACCGAAAGTAGATAATGTAAAAACAGTAGGAACTCCTGATTTTAACCGAAATGCAGATGGTAAAAAGAAAAACGAAGCTACAAATAATGATGCGAAAAAAGAGAAAAACTCAAAAACTGCAGATACAGCACAGCTTGGTTTATACATGGTGCTACTGCTAGGTTCACTTGCTTTACTAGTTCGTAAATATAGAGCTGGTAGATTGTAATTTTTGGAGTCTTGATGCGTTTTCGGGCGCATCAAGACTTGTTTCATATTGTTTGGAAAGGAGTGGTGATTGAGAGTGAAGAAAATTGCAAGTGTACTAATGGCTATCATTTTATTAGTGAGTATAGCTGGGTGCTCGTCACCTAAAAAAGAAACAGCGAAGCAGGTAAAGAGTGAAGGTAAAGAGAGGATTGTTGCAACGACAGTCGCTGTTACTGAAATTATGGATGCGTTAGAAGTAGATTTAGTTGGTGTACCAACAAGTACGAAAGATTTACCAAAGAGATATAAAGGCTTACCGGAAGTTGGAAACCCAATGAGTCCAGATATGGAAAAAGCAAAATCATTAAAGCCATCAGAAGTGTTATCTGTGACAACACTTGAATATGAATTAAAGCCAGTTTTTGATGGTGTAGGTATGAAAGCAAACTTTTTAGATTTAACGAGTTTGAAAAATATGCAAAATTCAATTAGCGATTTAGGTAAGAAATATGGACGTGAGAAGCAAGCGGAAACAGTTGTAACTAAGTTAGATAACAAGGTTGCAGAGATTCAAAAAGCAGTAAAGGGTAAGAAAGAACCGACAGTACTTATTTTATTGGGTGTACCGGGAAGTTACTTAGTAGCGACAGAACATTCCTATATTGGAGATTTAGTAAAACAACTAGGTGGTAAAAATATTGTACAAGGTGAACAAGTAGAGTATTTAGCCTCTAATACAGAGTATTTAAAGAAAGCCGATCCAGACATTATTTTAAGAGCGGCACATGGTATGCCTGATGAAGTCGTAAAAATGTTCGATAAAGAATTTAAAACAAATGACATTTGGAAACACTTCGCTGCAGTTAAAAATAACCGTGTTTACGATTTAGAAGAGCGTTTATTTGGAACGACAGGTAATTTAGCGGCTATTGAAGCATTAGATGAATTGAAAAAAATGATGTATCCGTGATGCATTTTTATATAAAGGAAGAGTGGAATGAATAAAAAACTTGGAGTTTCTTCATTGTTACTGTATTGCTTATTGTTATGACATCATTGTCAGCAATGAAAGGAAGTTTAGAAATAGGGATTGTTGAGCTTGTGCAAGGAATATTTACAGGGGCCAATGAAGATGTTGAAGTAATTAAAGATTTACGTTTCCCGCGTATTATTATTGCGCTGTTCACTGGGGCGGCTCTTGCTGTTTCAGGTGTGCTTTTTCAAGCTGTTATGAAAAATCCACTTGCTGATGCTGGAGTGATTGGTATATCTTCAGGAGCAAGTTTTATGACACTTGTTATTATTACGTTATTCCCGCAATTCTTTTTCTGGACACCAGTATTCGCCTTTTTAGGTGGGGCGTTTGCATGTTATCTCGTTTATGCTTTTTCATGGAAGTCAGGGCTAAGTCCACTTCGCATTATTTTAGTTGGTATAGCTATTAATGCAATGTTCACTGGATTAAATGAATCGTTCATTACGATTTGCGGATATTTCATTAAGAGTATTAAGCAAACGACGACTTCCAACATAACGATGAAGACGTGGGGCGATGTAGAAATAATGGTTACGTATGGAACAATTGGTCTTGTTCTTGCACTGTTTGTAGGAGCTTGGTGTAACTTATTATCACTACAAGATAAGACTGCGAAAAACTTAGGTTTGCACGTGACGAGAGTTCGTCTTATTATTTCTGCCATTGCAGTACTTTTAGCGGCAGTATCAACAGCGATTGCAGGAGTCATTGCTTTCGTTGGATTACTTGTTCCGCACATTTCAAGACAACTAGTTGGTTCAGACCATAAAGTGTTGATTCCATTTTCTGCACTTGCAGGAGCGTTATTAATTTTGACGGCGGATACGATTGGAAGGTTAATTGTGCCACCTAATGAAATTCCAGCAGCAACAATTATGGCGGTCATTGGTGGGCCATTCTTAATATTCTTGCTTAGAAAGAGTGATAAAGTTCATGGAAATTAAAAATGTAACCTTTTCATACGATAATGTAACAAATCGTTTAAAGTCTGTTAGTAGTGAAATAGAAATTGGGAAAATTACAACAATCATTGGTCCAAATGGTTGCGGGAAATCAACATTACTTGGTGTTATGTCTAGAAATCATGCTCCTAATAGTGGAGAAGTAATACTTGATGGGAAAGCGATTAGTGAGTATAAACCGAAAGAGTTTGCTAGAAAGTTAGCTGTTGTCCATCAGCAAAATGAGGCACCAGCAGATATTACAGTGGAAAAACTAATAAGCTTTGGACGTATGCCATATAAAAATGTTTTTTCTTCGCAAACTGATGAAGATAGAGAAGCAATTGAGCGTGCATTAACATGTACGAATTTGCAAAGTAAACGTGAAAAGCCAATTCATGCTTTATCGGGCGGAGAGAGACAGCGAGTTTGGATTGCGATGACATTAGCTCAAAGTACACCAATGCTTTTCTTAGATGAACCGACAACATATTTAGATATTTATTATCAGCTAGAAATATTAGAGTTAGTGAAAGAGTTAAATGAAGTGTATGGATTAACGATTGTAATGGTACTACATGATATTAATCAAGCTATTCGTTACAGTGATCATATTATCGTTATGAAAGATGGGGAGATTGTTACGAAAGGCAATCCTAATGATGTAATAACAGAAGAAATGGTTAAAGCAATATATGGTGTAGATGTCGTTGTAAAACAAGATGAAGATACAGGGTTATACATGGTACCAATGGGAATTTAAAGGCTGAGCATAATCCGTTTTGAGGTGATAATTTGAATAGTAAGAAAGAACGGAAAAAGAATTCTTTTTTTCAACGAATACTTACAATTGTATTTTTAGGAATCTTTTTCTATTCAATGTATGAATTGGGTGGGATTTTCATGGATTATTATGAAAATCGTAAAGTAATGGCTGAAGCGCAACATATTTATAAGAGAAGTCCAATGGAAGAAAAATCAGAAGATGGGGAAGTACGTAAACAGTTTCAAGCTCTCCAAAAAATGAATCCAGAAATAGTTGGATGGATTACGATGGATGATACACAAATCAATTATCCAATCGTTCAAGCGAAGGATAATGATTACTATTTATTTCGTAATTACAAAGGCGAGGATATGAGAGCGGGAAGTATTTTTATGGATTATCGTAATGATGTGAAATCTCAAAACCGAAATACAATTTTATATGGTCATCGTATGAAGGACGGTTCTATGTTTGGAAGCTTAAAAAAGATGTTGGATGAAGATTTCTTCATGTCCCATCGTAAATTGTATTATGATACATTATTTGAAGGATACGACGTTGAAGTGTTTTCAGTATATACGACAACGACGGATTTTTATTACATTGAAACGGATTTTGAAAGCGATGCAGCGTATACAGCGTTCTTAAAGCAAATTCAAGATAAATCACTTTACAAAACGGATACGGAATTGACGGCTAACGATGAAATTATAACACTTTCGACATGTGACTATGCACTTGATCCAGAAGCAGGGAGATTAGTAGTGCATGCGAAACTAGTAAAAAGACAGTAAAGAAAAAAGTATAGAATATGAGGGGCGGTAATGCTTCTCATATTCTATACTTTAAAAAAGAAATATGTTTACTGTGCTGCAGCCATTGGCATACGTACAACTTCAACATTGTAGTAAGTGATTTTATTGTCAAGAATATAATCTGGCATCCCGCCTTGATGTGAGTGAGCAGCTTTAAATGCTGGGCTCTTCGTCCAACCTTGGAAATCTTCTTTTGCATTCCAGCGTGTGCTAATTGTTACTTCATCATAATCAACTGTATTTTGCGTTAGAAGAACTTCTAATCCTAAAAAGCCTGGCATCGTTTCGACTTGACCTACTTTATTAAAACGATCAATTAATTTATGTCCATTTCCCTTTGTAATTTTAGCTGTATTTGTAACAATAATCATGTTTTATTCCTCCTATAAGTGTAACCTTTATTTTCGAGAACTCATATACATTAAATGATAATGAAAATCATTATCAATGTCAATGGTAAATGTGAAATAAATAAGTATTTTTTCTATTATGTTAGACAGTAAGATTTCCATTTCAAAGTGTAGTAAATATGTGGGGTTAAGCGAGAGAATGAGTGAGTTGTACTAGCAAAGCAATAATATGGTATAGTGAAACGAGGCTGTTTTTCAGTCTCGTTTTTTACATGCTTCCTACAAATTAGAAAGCATTCAAATGGAAAGGAAGACATTACATGCGATCAGAAGTAACGATAAAAATAAAACCGAAATTTATAAAAGAAATTAAAAGTGGATATCCGCTTATTTTAAAAGATGCAATTCAAAACTTAAATGATGTCCGAGAAGAAGGGACAATTATTAAAGTAGTAGATGAGAAGAACCAATTCATCGGAAAAGGCTATTATGGAAAACAAAATAAAGGGTACGGCTGGATTTTAACGAGAAAAGAGAGTGAACAAATTAATCAATCTTTCTTTGAAAGTAAAATAAAATCTGCCTTACATAAACGAAAGCAATTTTACAAATCAAGTGATACGACAGCATTCCGTGTTGTGAACGGTGAAGGTGATGGGCTTGGGGGCTTAATCATCGATTATTATGACGGCTATTATGTAGTAAGTTGGTATAGTGAAGGGATTTATACTTTCAGAGATGAGATTATAGCAGCTCTTCAAAAAGTAGCAAACTTTAAAGGTATTTATGAGAAAAAGCGTTTTGATACGAAAGGGAAATACATTGAAGGTGATGATTTCGTAGCAGGAGAGCGCGGTGAATTCCCGCTTATTGTAAAAGAGAATGGTGTGAACTTTGCGGTTTATTTAAATGACGGAGCAATGGTTGGTGTATTTTTAGATCAACGAAACGTTCGAAAACAAATTCGTGATAAATATGCAAAGGGAAGAACCGTGTTAAATATGTTCTCTTATACAGGTGCTTTCTCTGTATTTGCGGCGCTTGGTGGAGCGAGCAAAACGACGAGTGTCGACCTTGCAAATCGTAGTTTAAGTAAAACGATTGAGCAGTTTAGTGTAAATGAAATTGATTATGAAGCACAAGATATTATTGTAGAAGATGTATTTCTATATTTCAAATATGCAGCTAAGAAAAAGATGAAATTTGATATGGTCGTACTAGACCCTCCAAGCTTTGCCCGCTCAAAAAAATATACATTTAGTGCAGCGAAAGATTATAAAAACTTATTAAAAGAAACAATTGCCATTACAGAAAATAACGGGATTATCGTTGCTTCTACAAATTGTAGTGCGTTCGATATGAAAAAGTTTAAAGGCTTTATCGATACAGCATTTAAAGAAATGAATGGCAAATATAAAATATTAGAAGAACATTCTTTACCAGAAGATTTCCGTACAATCGATCAATTTAAAGAAGGAGACTATTTAAAAGTAGTTTTCATCGAGAAAATTAAAGGCTAATAAACAAAAAGGAGCTCGAGTTTACTTGAGCTCCTTTTCTTATTGGACGATATTTTGTACTCTACCGACTTGCCCGTCTTGTAATCGCACTTTAATGCCATGCGGATGAGAAGGGGAGTTTGTCAAAATATCTTTTACAATTCCACGTGTTAGTTTGCCCGTTCGCTGATCTTGTTTTAATACAATATCAACTTCAAGACCTGGTGCGATATTAGAACGTTTTTGTCCGTTCATTTATACACCTGTACGTCTACGTTGGTTGTTTGTTTTCTTCGTTTGTTGGTTTTGTAATTTTTTCGTTTCTTGGCTTTGGTTTTTGGCATTTTGACCATTACCGTTACCTTGCTTTTTCTTTGCAAGTTGTTCACGCATTAAATCAGCTAAGCTTACTTTTTTGTTTTCTGACATGATAAGTCTCCTTTATATAAAGTTAATTATGAACTATCGTAGTAAATTTCATCATATCATTGTTACGGAAGGAAGGGAAGTTGGTTTGAAAATTCATATAATTCTTCACAGTGTTCATTCGTTACGATACAATTAAAATGTTAATGTTTGTAAAAAAGGGGATAGACATATGTCACATCATATTTTATTAGTTGAAGATGATATCTCAATTCAAGAGATGGTGGGAAAATATTTAATGAAAGAAGGCTTTCAAGTTACAATTGCGTCTGATGGAGAAGAAGGGGTGCAAGCCTTTTTTAAATCACCTTTTGATTTAGTTATCCTCGATATCATGATGCCGAAGTTAGATGGATTAGAGGTTGTACGTATTATTCGTGAGAAGAGTGCAGTTCCGGTTTTAATGATGTCAGCAAAAGATACAGATGTTGATAAAGCTGTTGGATTAGGACTTGGAGCAGATGATTACATCTGTAAGCCATTTTCGATGATTGAATTGGCTGCACGTGTAAAAGCAGGTATTCGAAGATCTACGAAATATTCAGCGACAGAAACAA
The DNA here is from genome assembly GCF_009739945.1 of Bacillus luti. Taxonomy (NCBI): domain Bacteria; kingdom Bacillati; phylum Bacillota; class Bacilli; order Caryophanales; family Bacillaceae; genus Bacillus; species Bacillus luti. Next base: position 832,023 of record NZ_CP040336.1, read on the forward strand.
CCGAAAAAATGATTCGGATTGGTGATTTAACCATAGATCCAATCAACTTTACTGTGGAGAAAAATGGGAAGCCTCTCAAACTTACTTTAAAAGAATTTGAGATTTTAAAACTGTTCGTAAAGAATCAAAATCGTGTATTTACGAAAGCACAAATATATACGTTGGTTTGGAATGAAGAGTATTACGGTGATGATAATGTTATTAATGTTCATATGAGAAGATTGCGTGAGAAAATCGAAAATGATCCATCTAATCCAGAATATATTAAAACGTTATGGGGCATCGGCTATAAGCTGGAAGTGATGTAGTATGGTCAATTTGTTAATGGGCATTATTTTTATATTGATATGTATCATTTACATACAATATAAAATGAGAAAAACTAGTAGCAAAAATTTACGATACACATATGAAAAGTTGGAAAGTATTGTGAATGAAAAAACAGGTGAGAAGTTACTCGTTATGACAGATGATCAAGAATTACAAAAGTTATTAGTGGCAATTAATCATTTATTAGATGCAAAGCAGAAAACGAATGCAGATCACGCGAAAGTAGAAATTTCGATGAGAAAAATGCTTTCAAATATTTCACATGACTTAAAAACACCACTAACAGTTATTCTTGGATATACAGAAATGTTAAATGAGGATAAAACGATAAAAAAAGAAGAACAGCAAGTATTACTTGAAAAGGTGCATGTGAAAACATTAGAAGTCATGGAACTGATTCATAAGTTTTTTGATTTAGCAAAATTAGAATCAGGTGACAAAGCAATTGAGATAACAAAAGTCAATATGAATGAAGTTTGTCGTGAGAAAATTTTATCCTTTTATGATTTGGTGACAGCGAAAGGTTTTCAAGTTCATATTGATATACCGGAAAGAAATATATATGCACTTGGAAATGAAGAAGTATTAGGCAGGGTATTGAATAATTTAATATCAAATGCGATTACATATGGAGACGATGGAAAGATGCTCGGTATGACGTTAAGAGATGATGAAACGAGTGTGTATATAGACGTATGGGACACGGGAAAAGGAATTGATGAGACTCATATTGATAAAGTGTTTGAGCGTATGTATACACTTGAAGACTCCAGAAATAGATTGTACCAAGGTAGCGGTTTAGGGTTAACGATTACGAAAAGGCTTGTGGAGGCGATGGATGGAGAAATTCATCTTTCTAGTAAGCCGTATGAAAAAACGGCTTTTACAGTTGTATTAACAAAAATGCAGTTTTAGCTTGTAGAGCAGTAGATTCTACAAGCTTTTTTTCAGCGTAAGGAATTTGTAAGAAACGGGTAAGAAAAAAGAGATTTCCGTTGTCTATTATAGAAGTATAAAGTAGTGCGAAAGGAGAAAATGACATGACATATATATTAAAAACGAATCAGCTAACGAAAGTGTTTAAGGGGAAAGAAGTTATTTCTAGCGTTAACATGCATGTGAAAAAAGGAGAGATATACGGTTTCTTAGGACCGAATGGTGCAGGTAAAACAACGATTATGAAAATGATCACAAATTTAATAAAACCGACGAGTGGTGATATTGAAATTTTCGGTGAGAAGTTAACAGACACATCTTATGAAGTATTAAAAAGAATGGGGACAATTATTGAATATCCGGTTTTTTATGAGAAACTAACGGCGCAGGAAAACTTAGAATTACATTGTGAATATATGGGCTATTACGATAAGAACGCCATTGAGCATGCTTTAAATTTAGTAAAACTGCACGGTATAGATGAGAAAAAAGTAAAAGATTTTTCATTAGGGATGAAACAACGACTCGGTATTGCAAGGGCAATTATGACAAAACCAGAGCTACTTATTTTAGATGAACCGATTAACGGTTTAGATCCAATTGGTATTAAAGAATTGCGAGATTTATTTAAAATGCTCTGCAAAGAATATGGCATTACTTTATTAGTTTCTAGTCATATTTTAGGCGAGATGGAACAAATGGCAGATACAATTGGCGTTATTCAAAATGGGAAACTAATAAAAGAAGTTTCAATGAAGAGTATTAATGGAAAACAAACAGAGTACATTGAAATCACTGTTCCTGATGTGAAACGGGCAGCTTATATTTTAGAAGATAAACTCGGTATAAAAAATTACAAAATAATGAGTGGAAACATGATTCGTGTGTATGATACGGCAGCGTCTCAGCAAGCTATTTCAAAAGCACTTATTATGAACGATGTAGAAATTGAAAGTATTAATAAGAAACATAGTTCCTTAGAGGAATATTTCTTAAATGTAATGGATGGAGAGGGCATTCATGCTTAATGGATTGTTAGTGAATCTAGTAAGCGGATTGATCGTAATGTTCATAAGTGGGATTTTATATTATAGAAAACCAGAGCGGAAATGGTTGTTAATTCTACTAGTGATAGGAATGTTAAGCTTCGTTACTGCTGGAATTAGAATGTTAGCAGTGTAGAGACAGTTATATAAAGAATGGAGGCGCGGTTTATATGTTTAAGTTAATGAAGCTCGAATGGAAGAAACATCAACTATCTAGTTACTTTAAAGGGGTAACGATTTGTATTATAGCAATTTTTGTTGCAGTAAGTTTTATGGGGTTAGGAGTGAAAGGTGAAGTAGATGCGGCGCTCACTGATTTCACAAAATATATGACCTTAGCAAACATCTTTATTAGGATGACATTTCTAATTTTTAGTTCGGTCATTTTATCACGGTTAGTAATTGATGAGTATAAGAACAAAACAATGCAACTACTGTTTATGTATCCATTGCAAAGAAAAATGTTAATGAGGGCGAAGTTAACAATTGTTTTTAGTTTTTGTTTTGTGAGCATGATTATTGCTACTTTCATTATTAGTTTGCTCATATTTTTTATGAATCCAATGATGGGAGTAATTGAAACGCCTGTTACGATAGGTGAAATAATAGCTACCGTTCCAGCTACTTTTATAAATGCATTTATGATATCTGGTATAAGTTTAATTCCTTTATTTTTTGGGATGAGAAAGAAATCGGCACCAACAACAATTACTTCTGCAGTAATAATCGGGATGATAATGAACAGTAACATTGGAAGCAATCAAGTAAGTTTTTATAGTTTTATAGCTATCCCAATTGTGCTCTGTTTATTAGGAATTTTTATTAGTTATCTTTCATATCGTAAAATCGACAAGGTCGATGTGGCGTAAAGTAAGTTTAAAACAACAACGAACTGGGGTATGAATGTTGAAAAAAATAATAGTAATTGCAATTTTATTTCTGACAATTGCTAGTGTAGTTTTTGGTTTTAAGACATTTCAGGGGAAAGATTTTAAGAAAGAAAAGTCTTTTGAGATAAATAATATAAAAGAAATCGAAGTGGATAATGAAAATTGGGATATTGAATTTAAAAGTACAGACGCTAATAAAATAGTAATTTCCGCTCAAGGTCAACAAGTAGATAAAGATCTAGAGCCTGTCAAAATAGAAAATGACGGAAAGAAAATTGTGATTAAACAAAAACAAAAGGCGACCAGATTTTTTAATGGTTTTACGTTTAGGAAGAAAAATAGTATATCTATAGCTATTCCGAAGAAAGAAATAGATAAAATTGTATTAAATAATAAATCGGGTGATGTGAAAATAAGAAATATAGAAGTGAAAAGTATCGTTACAAAAAGCAAGTCTGGAGATGAAATGATTGTAGGACTATTAGCAGAGAAGGGTGAATTCACTTCGAAAAGTGGCGAATTAAGTTTGAAAGATAGTTCAGTACAAGAGTTAAATATAAAGTCTACAACTGGCGATAACTATGTAACAAATGTAAACAACGTAAATATGAACATCACTTCAACATCCGGTGAAGTATTACTGAAAGATATAAAAGAAGGAAAATCATTATTTATAGAAACAAAATCAGGAGATATTGGCGTAAGGTATAAAGGTGTTCCGGATTCATTGAAACTTACAGCTAAAAGTAATTCGAATGACATACTGGTGAATGTAAACGGATTGAAGAAAGACAAGAATACTGAAAAGATAATAGAAGGAATCATTGGTGATGCAAAAAACGAAGTGAAGATTTTAAGTAAAACAGGAGCAATTTATATTGATTAAGTCTTAAACGGGAGGAGGACCATCATGCTACGTCTTATGAAGCTAGAACTGAAGAAATTTAAACTCGGCTGGTACGTGAAGAGAGCAGTAATTGCAAATCTTGTTATACTGGCATTATTGATTTTTGTTAGCATCGTTTCTCAAATAGAGGGAGATCCAGAAATAAGAGATCCGCAGGCGATTTTGTTAATGGCTAGTTCAATAGTAAGAGCAACATTTATTATTTTTGGTGCTATACTAATAGCTAAGTTAATAATTGATGAATATAAAAACAAAACAATATTATTGATGTTTTCTTATCCAATTAATCGGAAGAAAATAATGATTAGTAAGTTGGCTATTACAGCAATATTAACATTCATAACAGTTATTTTATCTAATATTTTTGTAGTAGGAATTTTCATTGGAATAGATAGTTATTTTTCGATTCTTTCTAATCCATTTACATTAGATCAATTGATTCAAGAAGGGATAAATCTCGTTCCTTTAGCCATTGCCACTGCTGGAATAAGCTTAATTCCTCTATACTTCGGAATGCGTAAACGTTCAGTGCCAACTACTATTGTTTCGTCTATTATCGTTGTACTAATCGCAATTAATAACCCACCAATATTTCCTATAGCGACCTTTCTTCCTCTTCAATTCGCATTTGCAGCGATTGGTGTGGCGATTGCTTATTATGGGATTAGAAATATTGAGAGAGAAGATGCAATATAAAGTTTCACATGAAACAAGTTACAGAAAAAGACAAGGTGAATCAATACCTTGTCTTTTTCTGTCGTTACATTTTTGGAGCTTCCATCCCGGCCGCAGCCCATTCTTCTTTTGCAGGACCATATACGCCAGGGACTGTTAAGCCAGCTTGTCGCATTAAAACTGTCATTTGTCCGCGGTGGTGATTTTGATGATTAATAAGCGTCATTAAAAATATAGAATTCGGCATAGGGCGACCAAAGAAGTCATTAATAGTCGCTAAGTCTTTATCAGTCCATTCGCTTTGAAGTGCTTCAACAAAAGCTGCATTTACTTTACGATATTGATCAGCAATTGTTGTAGCAGAAGTCGGTACAGGATAATCTTTCGTTTCCCCTTCAAACTTAAGCCCTGTGCCAGATAGCATAACCGGAATGGCCGTCACGATATGCCAAGCAACTCTGCCTAACGTCCAGTGTCCAGGTGCAATTTCCTGTGATAAAGATTCATCTGTTAATGCATCGAGCATCTTCTGAGTAGATTCAGCCTCGTATTTCCATGATTGTAAAAAGCCTTCAATTGTTTGGTACATAGTTATCCCTCCTAATTATGTTCATAGGTTAAGTTCGAGACACTTGATTTATTCCCTTTTAATAGAAAAAAATTCATTACATATTGTTACAATATAAAAATAACTAGAAAATATTTGTAGAATTGTCAGGAATCGAATGTGTTCATTCGTATATATAACGAATAGAGAATGGGATAAAGCGTGGTGATAAGGGTGAAAGATATAGAAATAGTAGAAGGTCTTCGAAAACAGGATATGTTAGCTTTACATACAGTAATTGATCGATATGGGGAGTTAATTTATAGGGTGGTTCACAGTGTGTTAGATACGGCACATAGTAAGGTGCTAGTGGATGAATGTGTTGATGATATTTTATTAATCGTTTGGTACAACATTAGCAGTTACGATGAAAATCGTGGGAAGTTTAGGAATTGGCTTATATCCGTTGCGAAATTTAAAGCCATTGATTATAAACGAAAAAGTAATAAGGCTTACCAATTACAAGAGTTTCATCAAGAAATATATGAAGAAGGGGAAGAGGTTAATTTAACAACAGAAGAGCGAAATCATAATTTTTACGTCTTAATTAAAGAATTGAACGAAAAAGATAAGGAAATTTTTATAAAAAGGTATTTAGATGAATATAGCGTACAAGAAATAGCACTTGAATTCGGTATGACCCGAGATACGGTGTATAGCAGGCTTTCGAGAGGGAGAAAGAAATTGAAGAAGCTGTTAGGAGGGAAAAGAAATGAATAAAGAAAAATTGCTTCAGGAATTAAATAATTTGCAGTATGGTGATAATTTTGTAGAAGATTATAGAAATGATAAAAAAATAGATAAAAAGAAAATAGATCGTACAAAAGAAGTTGTAACAAAAACAATTTTAATGAAACGTTGTTATGAGGCCGTACAAGAAGAATCACAGGGGAGTGAAGAGGTTTTGTATAGTATGTTTACTGAAAATCCTTGCGTGAAAAACTGGCAGACAGGTACAGCGATGACATTAGGGATAGGCGTTCTTGCGATGAACTTCGGTATTAACAATGTGCTAATCGTTACAAATAAAAAGTTATATGTGTTTTTTGTGGATCGTTATTATAATGAAGTGGACTTAAAAGTATGTTTATTAAACGAAATAGCTTCTATGAAAACAATATTAGACCGTAAAGGTGGAAGTGAATTTCTTTATATAAAGTATAAAAATGATAAAGAATACGTATTGTTAGGAAATGCTGATGATTACAGAGAGTTATTTCAAATAGTAGGTGGATTGAAAATAGCAACCGGAATAGAATTAAGATTGCTGGATAAAAAATTAAAGAGAAAGTTAACGTTAAAACGTAGTATATTCAATATAATTATGTATTCACTTGTTATATATTTTATGTACAAAGCTTATATTAATTTTATCCCGCATTAACGGGCAGTAAAACTCCTACTTTAAAATTTGGCTGGAGTGAAGAAGTGGGAGATGAACAAAACCCTACTGATTATAGTTTCACTTTATGCCATGATAGAAAAGCCAGCTTCATATATGAAGCTGGCTTTTAATTAACCTTCTTCCCACTTTTCCTCATTAACCATAAGAAATAAGGTGCCCCAAGTACAGCAACGACAAGACCAGAAGGAATTTCTTTCGGATATGCAATTGTTCGTCCTAGTAAGTCAGCAATGGAAAGGAGGATTGCTCCAAACAGTGCTGAACAGACGAATAGTCTTTGGTGATTCATCCCAACAACAATTCGCGCTAAGTGTGGTGCGACAAGGCCTAAAAAGGCAATCGTACCGACAGCAGCGATATTTACTGATGCAAGTAGTGTCGCTAACACGATTAGAGCAAGACGCGTTTTATTTACCGGTTGTCCGAGTCCAGTTGCTAAATCATCCCCAAGTACAAGAACATCGAGTTGCTTTATTAAGAAAAAGATAATGAGTACGAGAATAAGTGATGGATATAGAATAATATTTTCTAAGTGATTCCATCCTCTTGCATACGTACTACCTGATAGCCACGTTAAAGCAGCAGCCACATTTAAATTCGCTCTAACAATAAAGATTTGAATAATTGCTGAGCCAAGCGCGGAAATGCCAATCCCTATTAAAGCGAGAGCTGTTGGACTAAACCCTGATTTCCAAGAGAAGAAGAGGACAATTCCAACTGCAAGTAGTCCGCCAATAAATGCACCAATTGGTAGGAAGAAACCAGGAAGTGCAGGAAAGACATACATAATAGTTAAAGCACCAACACCAGCCCCCGAGGAAATACCAATGATAGAAGGGTCTGCAAGTGGGTTTCGTAATATACCTTGGAAAACAAGTCCGCTTATTGCAAGGCAAGCGCCAGCAATAGCAGCAACGAGCATTCTTGGTAAACGAAGGTTCATCATCATATTTTTGTCAAATTGTGTTAATTGACCTGATATAACATTTGTAATGCTTTCGATATAAGCGTTACTACCAATTGTAACACCAAGAGCAATCGTCACAATACAAAGCGTAATAGATATAATGATTACCTTTTTATAAGAGTAATAGCGGGAACTAGCTCCAGCTGCATTTGCAACGTTATCATTCATATATTGTTTCGATTTCATTATTCGATACACTAAGTAAATAAGCCAAGGCGATCCAATCATTGCCGTGACTGCCCCAACAGGAAGTTCTGCACCGGTTGGATCTATTAACCTACCGACAACATCTGCTCCAAGTAATAAGACTGCCCCCCATAAGAAAGAAGAGAGAAGAAGAGTAAAGTGCTGACGGTAGCCAATAAGACGCATTAAATGTGGTGCAACTAAGCCCACAAAACCGATTGGTCCAACAACAGTAACAATTACTGCTGTTAAAAAGATTGCGGCAATGAAGGCGATAAGACGTGTTACCGCTGTTTTTTCACCAAGAGAAACAGCCACATCATCACCAAGTAAGAGAATGTTGAGTTTACGAGACATAAATAGTAAAACTAGGAAAGAAATAATGATAAATGGAAAAGCAAATTGAACGCCATCCCAGTTATTTTGAATAAGAGACCCAGCTCCCCATAAAAATAAACCAGCTGTTTCATTCTCATAGAACAGTTGCATCGTTCCAGTAAAGGCAGAAAGCATTAATGTAACGACCATACCAGCTAATGCCATTCTAAGTGGGGTTCCCTTTTTTCCACCAGAAATACGGTATACAAATAAAGCAGTAATTGCACCACCGATAAATGTGAAAAGGAGTGAGTTAATTTGCAAACCTTTCGGTAAGAAAATTGTAGCAGTTACTAGAAAGAAATATGCGCCAGAGTGAATACCCATTGTACTGGATTCAGCAAGTGGGTTTTTTGTTAACGTTTGTAAAATAACTCCAGATGCAGCAAGAGCACCTCCGGCTAAAATAGCAATTACGGCTCTAGGTAATCGAAGCATGATTAAAGTTTGATGCTCTAGCGATTGATTCGGTGAGATAAGAGCATCCATAATCATACTATAGGAAATGTTCGCTTGACCTTGTCCGATATGAATAAAGAAAAGGAGGAGCAAGAGAGCTGCTCCTCCTCCGAATACAAGACTTGCTCGAAGTGTATGTTGTAAGCTATTCATCGTGTAATCACTTCTTCGCTGTCATTACATCTGCTACTTGTGTTGCTAAAGATTTTGCAGACTCAGGACCACCGAAAATCCAAGTGTCGCCTTTTAATTTATACATTTTGTTTTCTTTTTTGAACTTTAATTCTTCCCAAGCAGGGTTGCCTTTTAGTTGCGTGTCAAAAATGTTATCTTCATCCGCTACAATGTAAATGAAGTTTGAATCTTGTACACTTTGTAATGATTCTACAGTTGTTTGTTTGAAACCATCTGGCTCAGATTTTCCTGCTTCAAAAGTATTTGTTAAACCTAATTTTTTTGTAACCTGTATAGCTACAGAATTGTCAGTTAAGATACGGAATGTTGGCACGTTTTTAGCTGTAAATGCTTGTGTCATTGCGATGTTTTTATCTTTTAAGTCTGCTTTTTCAATTTTTGCTTTTGCATCAGCGAATGTTTTATCCATATCAGCTAATACTTTTTTACCTTCTTCTTCTTTTCCAACTGCTTTTGCAATTTGTTTAAATGTTTCTGTCATTTCAGCAAAGTGATCGTTATTGCTTGTTGATGGATCGAACATAACTGTTGGTGCAATTTGTTCTAATTCGTTTTTAATAGCTTTACCACGGAATGATGCAGTAATAATTAAGTCTGGTTTTAGACGGCTAATTTCTTCTAAGTTTGGTTGTTGGCGTGTCCCTACATCTACAACATCTTTACTTGGTTTTGTTGGTGTATTTACCCATTTATTATAATTCTTAATGTCTGCCATCCCTACTGGCTGAACACCAAGTGCTAATAAGTCTTCTGAATATACCCACTCAAGTACAACAACTTTTTTCGCTGGTTTATCTAATTTTGTTTCCCCTTCAGCGTGTTTAATTGTTATAGCTTGCTTCTTATCGTCTGTCTTTGTTTCTTTTTTCTCCTCTTTTTGCTGTCCACATCCAACAGCGAATAGAAGAATTACTATGAAAATACTGAGAATTTTCTTCATCTTCTGCCCCCAAATAATTTTTTTACTTGTAATAAATGACACTGAAAATCGTTATCAATTACAACAACCAAATCATACTATGAGGATATTTTAAGTGTCAATATTTTTTTAAAATTTTGACGAAAAGCAACGAATTATGCAGATTTTACTATGTAGAATTGAAATTTGTATACGTATGAAGACTTTAGAAGGTGAATTTGGTTTAACCAAGAAGGCGAAAGTACAAGCAAAAGGAGAGAATGTCGCATGTAATAATTATTAGAATGTATGGAATTAATGCGTGTTTATCGCTATAGAATACAGTTTTTTATTATTTGATATGTGTTTTCTAATTCGTTGCTTATGCTTAAAAGATTGAATTTGAAGGAAGGGATCAGCATGTCTTCATGGCTCAATAATACAAATGGATATTGTGGGTGTAATAATCAAAATGGTGTACATGTTGATTCATGCTGTTTTAGTTGCGATGGGACAGTTCCTAAGCTTGGTCCAACAGGTCCGACGGGAGCGACAGGAGTAACGGGAGCGATAGGGGCAACGGGAGCAACAGGTCCAACAGGTGAAACGGGGGCAACAGGAGCAACAGGAGCAACAGGAGCAACAGGAGCAACAGGAGCAACAGGAGCAACGGGTCCAACGGGTCCAACAGGAGCAACAGGTCCAACGGGTCCAACAGGTCCAACGGGTCCAACGGGTCCAACAGGTCCAACGGGTCCAACGGGTCCAACGGGTCCAACAGGTCCAACAGGAGCAACAGGTCCAACGGGTCCAACGGGTCCAACAGGTCCAACAGGAGCAACAGGTCCAACGGGTCCAACAGGTCCAACAGGTCCAACGGGTCCAACAGGTCCAACAGGTCCAACAGGTCCAACAGGTTTAACAGGTCCAACGGGTCCAACAGGTCCAACAGGTTTAACAGGTCCAACGGGTCCAACAGGTTTAACAGGTCCAACAGGTCCAACAGGTCCAACAGGTTTAACAGGTCCAACGGGTCCAACAGGAGCAACAGGTTTAACAGGTTCAACGGGTCCAACGGGTCCAACAGGTCTAACAGGTTTAACAGGTTTAACAGGTTCAACAGGTTCAACGGGTCCAACAGGCCCAACAGGTCCAACGGGTCCAACAGGTCCAACGGGTCCAACAGGTCCAACGGGTCCAACAGGTCCAACAGGTTTAACAGGTTCAACAGGTTCAACAGGTTCAACAGGTGAAACGGGTGCAACAGGCACAAGTATAACGGCAACGTACGCGTTTGCAAATAATACGTCGGGTACAGCAATATCGGTCCTACTCGGTGGAACAAACGTCCCGCTTCCAAACAATCAGAACATTGGTCCAGGAATGACGGTGTCTGGGGGAAACACTGTATTTACGGCTGCAAATGCAGGGAATTATTATATTTCATATACAATTAATATAACAGCAGCGTTATTAGTAAGTTCGCGAATTACGATTAATGGAGCACCGCTTGCTGGGACTATCAATGCTCCTGCGTTAGCAACCACATCTTTTAGTGCAACAATTATTACGACTCTTGCGGCTGGAAGTGCCATTAGTTTGCAATTATTCGGTCTGCTAGCCGTTGCAACATTATCAACGACTACTCCAGGAGCAGTGTTAACAATTATACGACTCAGTTAAATGATGACTCTCTTACTCTTTTAAGGTTAGGAGAGTTTATACATATAATAAGAAGTTAATGAGGTAAAGCATAGTTATATAAAAGTCAGAATATTATGATTGTAACGTGGTGATGACTATAATATAATGAAAACAATCATCATGAATGAACATTCATTTATTTTCAAGAGTATTGGAAGGGGGAATGAGAGTGGAAAAACCTTGGTTACAGAGCTATCCAGAGGAAATTCCAGCAACAATTGCTTATGATATTCAACCACTTCATAGATATTTAGAAAAAATGGCCTCACGTTATCCAGAAAAGAAAGCGCTTCATTTCTTGGGGAAAGATGTAACATTTGCAGATTTCCATGATAAGGTAAAGAAATTTGCAAATTATCTTCAAAAGCTCGGTATTGAAAAAGGTGATAGAGTCGCGATTATGTTACCGAATTGTCCACAATCTGTAATTGGTTACTATGGTACTTTGCTTGCAGGGGGGATTGTTGTACAAACGAATCCTCTTTATACAGAAAGAGAACTCGAGTATCAACTTCATGATTCAGGGGCAAAAGTCATTCTTTGCCTTGATTTAGTATTCCCAAGAGTTACTAATGTTCAAAATGCTACAAGGCTTGAGCATGTTATTGTAACTCGTATTGCAGATTTTTTACCGTTTCCGAAAAATTTACTTTATCCATTTGTGCAAAAAAAGCAAGCGAATCTTGTTGTGAACGTGTCGGAAAGTGAAACAATTCACCTTTGGAAGTCAGTAGAAAAGGAAAGTAATACCGATGTTGAAGTTCCTTGTGACCCTGAAAATGATTTGGCTCTTTTGCAGTATACCGGTGGGACGACAGGTTTTCCAAAAGGAGTTATGTTAACGCATAAAAACCTTGTTTCAAATACTTTGATGGGTGCACATTGGTTATACAATTGCACAGAGGGAGAAGAGGTAATTCTTGGAGTCCTACCATTCTTTCACGTATATGGCATGACAGCGGTAATGAATTTGAGTATTATGCAAGGGTATAAAATGGTGCTTATTCCGAAGTTTGATATGAAAATGGTTTTTGAGGCAATTAAGAAACATAAAGTTACATTATTTCCAGGAGCACCAACTATTTATATTGCCCTTTTAAATAGTCCTCTTTTAAAAGAATACGATATTTCTTCTATTCAGGCTTGTATAAGTGGATCTGCACCGCTTCCAGTAGAAGTACAGGAAGAGTTTGAGAGAGTTACAGGTGGTAAATTAGTAGAAGGATATGGATTAACGGAGTCGTCACCAGTTACACATGGGAACTTTTTATGGGAAAAACGTGTGCCAGGAAGTATTGGTGTACCGTGGCCGGATACAGAAGCAATCATTATGTCACTCGAAACAGGAGAGGCCTTACCTCCAGGTGAAATTGGTGAGATTGTTGTTAAAGGTCCACAAATTATGAAAGGGTATTGGAATAAGCCAGAAGAAACGGCGGCTGTATTGCAAGATGGCTGGCTTCATACAGGAGATGTTGGCTACATGGATGAAGATGGGTTTTTCTATGTGAAAGATCGTAAGAAAGATATGATTGTTGCTAGCGGTTTTAACGTATATCCTCGTGAAGTAGAAGAAGTATTATATGAGCATGAAAAGGTGCAAGAAGTAGTAACAATCGGCGTTCCTGATCCGTACCGAGGGGAAACTGTAAAAGCGTTTGTTGTTTTAAAAGAAGGCGCAGAATGTTCTGAAGAAGAATTAGATCAGTTTGCACGTAAGTATTTAGCTGCTTATAAAGTGCCGAAAGTATATGAGTTTAGAGAGGAACTGCCGAAAACGACGGTCGGCAAAATTTTACGCCGTGTCCTAATAGATGAAGAGAAGAGAAAGAATGAGGATGAGCAAACGGGCTAAGGCCCTTTCTTTTTGAAAAAATAGGATTGACACTTTTCTAAATAGTCAGTATTATAAGAATATGAATGACTATTCATTCAGTCATCTTCTTGAAGGGGACAGTAAAGTGAAGAAAAATAGACCGAAATACAATCAAATTATTGATGCGGCAGTCATTGTGATTGCGGAGAATGGATACCACCAAGCGCAAGTTTCGAAAATCGCAAAGCAAGCTGGGGTAGCAGATGGCACGATTTATTTATATTTTAAAAATAAAGAAGATATATTAATATCCTTATTCCAAGAGAAGATGGGAGAATTTGTCGAAACAATTCGTCAAAAAACAGCAGGAATTGAAAGCGCTGTAGCGAAATTATTCATGTTGGTAGAAACGCACTTCTTGCTGTTGTCACAAAATGATCCTCTTGCTATCGTTACGCAATTAGAGCTAAGACAGTCCAATCAAGACTTACGCCTTAAAATAAATGAAGTATTAAAAGGCTACTTACAAGTTATGGATGAGATTTTAGAAACAGGTATAAAGCAAGGTGAATTCCAAGCGGACTTAAATGTTCGCGTGGCAAGACAAATGATCTTTGGAACAGTAGATGAAGTTGTGACCAATTGGGTAATGAGCGATCATAAGTATGATCTGGTCGCACTTTCAAAAACGGTACATGGGCTACTTATTGCAGCTTGTGGTTATCGTCAATAATGGGAGGGATCATGTTGAAATTCCTATCTGTAAGAGTTGAAGATCATATCGCGGTGGCTACGTTAAATCATGCGCCAGCTAACGCGATGTCTTCACAAGTTATGCATGACGTCACTGAATTAATTGATCAAGTGGAGAAGGATGATAACATTCGTGTTGTTGTTATTCACGGTGAAGGCCGCTTCTTCTCAGCAGGAGCAGATATTAAAGAATTCACATCTGTTACTGAAGCGAAGCAAGCGACTGAGCTGGCGCAGCTTGGACAAGTTACGTTTGAGCGCGTAGAAAAGTGTTCAAAACCAGTTATTGCGGCAATTCATGGAGCGGCACTAGGCGGCGGCTTGGAGTTTGCTATGTCTTGCCACATGCGCTTTGCAACTGAAAGTGCAAAACTTGGTTTACCTGAATTGACGCTCGGATTAATTCCTGGCTTTGCAGGTACACAGCGCTTACCACGTTATGTTGGGAAAGCGAAAGCTTGTGAAATGATGTTAACGAGTACACCGATTACTGGTGCTGAAGCATTAAAATGGGGACTTGTTAACGGATTGTTCTCTGAAGAATCATTTTTAGATGATACGCTTAAAGTCGCAAAACAAATTGCTGGGAAAAGTCCAGCAACAACTCGTGCTGTATTAGAGTTATTACAAACGACGAAATCGTCTCATTATTATGAAGGTGTACAACGTGAATCACAGATTTTTGGTGAGGTATTTACGAGTGAAGATGGAAGAGAAGGTGTAGCGGCATTTTTAGAAAAGCGTAAACCTTCATTTAGTGGCAGGTAGTTCAAATATTTTTTTAATATAAATTAACAGAATTTTAAAATTGATAGAATCTTTCTGAAAAATAAGGGGGTAAATGGAATGAACATCTACGTACTCATGAAACGAACATTTGATACAGAAGAAAAAATCGTAATTAAAAACGGTGCAATTTACGATGGCGAAGCGGAATTCATCATCAACCCTTACGATGAATATGCGATTGAAGAAGCAATTCAAGTAAGAGATGCACAAGGCGGAGAGGTTACTGTCGTAACAGTTGGTGGCGAAGATAGTGAGAAAGAACTTCGTACAGCATTAGCGATGGGCTGCGATAAAGCGGTATTAATTAATATTGAAGACGATGTTGAAAATGGTGATCAGTTCACGACAGCAAAAGTACTTGCTGAATATTTAAAAGATAAAAATGCAGATTTAATTTTAGGCGGAAACGTTGCAATTGACGGAGCGTCTGGACAAGTTGGTCCACGCGTAGCTGAAGCGTTAAATATTCCATATGTAACGACAATTACAAAGCTTGAGATTGACGGTACAAGCGTGAAGATTGAGCGTGATGTTGAAGGTGACACGGAAGTTATTGAAACATCATTACCAGTTTTAGTAACAGCGCAACAAGGTTTAAATGAACCTCGTTATCCATCGCTTCCGGGTATTATGAAAGCGAAGAAAAAGCCATTAGAAGAAGTAGAATTAGATGATTTAGATTTAGAAGAAGATGATGTGGAAGCAAAGACAAAAACAATTGAAATCTATTTGCCTCCTAAGAAAGATGCAGGAAAAGTGTTACAAGGCGAGCTGCAAGATCAAGTAAAAGAACTTGTATCGTTGCTCCATACAGAAGCGAAAGTAATCTAATAAAATACGAAATTATATACGCAGGAGGGAAAATCTATGGCTCGTAAAGTATTAGTAATGGGTGAAGTTCGTGACGGATCGCTACGTAACGTTTCGTTTGAAGCGGTAGCAGCAGCAAAAACAATTGCAGAAGGCGGTGAAGTGGTAGGTCTTCTAGTTGGAGACAGCGTTGCCTCTTTTGCAAATGAATTGATTCATTACGGTGCAGATCGCGTTGTGACAGTTGAAAATGATAAATTAAAATCATATACGTCTGATGGTTATGCACAAGCATTTTTAGCTGTATATGCTGAAGAAAAACCAGAAGGTATTGTATTTGGACATACAGCACTTGGTAAAGATTTATCACCAAAATTAGCAGCAAAGCTTGAGGCTGGTCTAGTTTCTGACGTAACTGCTTTAGAAGTTGAAGGTGGAAATGTTATCTTCACTCGTCCAATCTACTCTGGTAAAGCTTTCGAGAAGAAGATTGTAACAGACGGTATCTTATTTGCGACAGTGCGTCCAAATAACATTGCAACTCTTGAAAAAGATGAGTCTCGCAGCGGTGACGTGTCTTCTATTACAGTTGATGTAAAAGATTTACGTACAATCATTCAAGATGTTGTCCGTAAAACTGCAGAGGGTGTTGATCTTTCTGAAGCGAAAGTAATTATCGCTGGTGGACGCGGTGTGAAGAGTGAAGAAGGATTTAAACCATTAAAAGAGTTAGCTGACGTATTAGGCGGCGCTGTTGGGGCATCTCGTGGTGCTTGTGACGCTGAGTATTGCGATTACTCATTACAAATTGGTCAAACTGGTAAAGTTGTTACGCCAGACTTATACATTGCATGCGGTATTTCTGGTGCGATTCAGCATTTAGCTGGTATGTCTAACTCAAAAATCATCGTTGCGATTAATAAAGATCCAGAAGCAAGCATCTTCAAAGTAGCTGACTACGGTATTGTTGGTGACTTATTTGAAGTCGTGCCTCTTTTAACAGAAGAGTTTAAAAAGTTAAAAGTACATTCATGATTTGAGTACCCTTGAGTTCCAAGTGAAGTACCCCTATATATAGAAAAAGGTGAGAGATCCCCTGTCTCTCATCTTTTTAGTATTTCATCCGTATTTTTATATAGTATAAAGGAACATTTTTTTGTTACAATACATAACGATACATAATATTCGCCACGTATATAAGTTAATGATATACTCTTGGTAGAATATACTTGAAGGAGGAAATAAAATGGCAATTGTAAATGCAAATGACCAAAGCTTCGCAGCTGAAACTAGCGAAGGTGTTGTATTATTAGATTTCTGGGCACCTTGGTGTGGACCTTGTAAAATGATCGCTCCTGTATTAGAAGAAATCGATGCAGAGTTAGGCGAGAAAGTAAAAGTAGTAAAAGTAGACGTTGATGAAAATCAAGAAACTGCTCGTCAATTCGAAGTAATGAGCATTCCAGCTCTTTTCGTATTAAAAGACGGTAAAGTAGTTGATCAAGCGTTAGGTTACAAACCGAAAGAAGCGTTAGTAGAATTAGTTTCTAAACACTTCTAAAATAAAGAAGCTACCATTTGGTAGCTTTTTTTATTTTCTTTTTTATAGCCTTTCCGTTACAATGAAAGAACGTATGTTGGGTGTTTTGGCATAGTATGTTTTCATGTGAAAATAAAAATGCTAAGCATGTAGAAATGGAGGGTGACGAGTGCACGAACATTTGAAAGAGAAGTTAGCCATTTTACCAGATCAACCTGGTTGCTATTTAATGAAAGATAAGCAAGGAACGATTATATATGTCGGAAAGGCAAAAGTGCTTAAAAATCGTGTGCGCTCGTACTTTACTGGTTCGCATGATGGGAAAACACTGCGGCTTGTAGGAGAAATTGTAGATTTCGAATATATTGTAACCTCCTCAAATTTGGAAGCTCTTATTTTAGAGCTGAACTTAATAAAAAAACACGATCCAAAATATAATATTCAATTAAAAGATGATAAAACATATCCTTTTATTAAAATTACAGCTGAAAAACAGCCGCGCTTGCTTATTACGCGCAATGTAAAAAAGGATAAAGGAAAATATTTTGGACCTTATCCGAATGCACAATCAGCTCATGAAACGAAAAAACTATTAGACCGTATGTATCCACTTCGTAAATGCACGAATATGCCAGATAAAGTTTGTCTGTATTATCATATGGGTCAATGTTTAGCACCTTGTGTGAAAGAAGTGACAGAAGAACAAAATAAAGAAATTGTGGATGAAATTATTAAGTTTTTAAATGGTGGGCATAAAGAAATTCGTTCAGAATTAGAAACAAAGATGTATGATGCTTCAGAGAAACTAGAATTTGAACGTGCGAAAGAATTACGAGATCAAATTGCCCATATGGATGCAATTATGGAAAAACAAAAGATGATTATGAGTGACTTAGTGGATCGTGATGTATTTGGATATGCAGTTGATAAAGGATGGATGTGCGTTCAAGTTTTCTTTGTTCGAAAAGGAAAGTTAATTGAACGTGATGTTTCAATGTTTCCAATCTATGATGAACCAGAAGAGGGATTTTTAACATTTATCGGTCAATTTTATGAAAACAGTAGTCACTTTAAGCCGAAGGAAATTGTCGTTCCAGGAAGTATAGACTCAGAATTAGTAGAGCGCTTTTTAGAAGTGGAAGCGACACAGCCAAAACGTGGTAAGAAAAAAGATCTTGTAGAATTAGCAAATAAAAATGCAAAGATTGCTCTTGAAGAGAAGTTTTACTTAATTGAACGTGATGAAGAACGGACGATTAAAGCTGTAGAAAATTTAGGGAAGCAGCTTGGAATTGAAACACCTTATCGTATTGAAGCATTTGATAACTCAAATATCCAAGGAACGAATCCTGTTTCAGCAATGATTGCTTTTATCGATGGGAAACCGGCGAAGAAAGAATATAGAAAATATAAAATTAAAACGGTTCAAGGGCCAGACGATTACGAGTCTATGAGAGAAGTTGTGAGGCGCCGTTATACAAGAGCACTAAAAGAAAATTCACCTTTACCTGATTTAATCGTTATTGATGGCGGAAAAGGCCACTTAGCGGCTGCGAGTGATATTCTAGAGAATGAGCTCGGATTATATATTCCAATGGCAGGGCTTGTGAAAGATGACAAACATAAAACATCACATTTAATTATTGGAGATCCACCTGAACCTGTCTTGCTTGAGAGGAATAGCCAAGAATTTTATTTGTTGCAGCGCATTCAAGATGAGGTGCATCGATTTGCAATTACATTCCATCGACAATTACATGGGAAATCTGTCATTCAATCAGCACTGGATGATATTCCTGGAATTGGTGATAAACGAAAAAAGATATTGCTGAAACATTTTGGATCGTTAAAAAAGATGAAAGAAGCTTCTGTGACGGAATTTGTCGAAGCGGGTATGCCGAAAAATGTCGCGGAGACGATCTATACTTATTTAGCAGATAAGAAGACGTTGTAGTTTACAATGTCTTCTATTTTTTGTTATAATTTCTGAAGATTTAAAATAACTAGACCTGATTGAAAATACAAAAAAGTCAACTAAACTTATATGTCTAGTTGACTGTAAGTAATGCTACACTTCAATGAGATCTTTTATATCCCATTTCACAAGAAATGTAATAGAGTCTGAACGTTTTTTCTTTTCTTCGTATGACTCTGCAACGACATTTCGTTGCTTCTGAAATTGCTCAGCAATGAATCCAGCCTCTAATTGATAAGAAGAATGTCTATTGTGTTTTTGACGTTCAGCAATGAGTGTGCCTTTAAGTTGGAACTGCATTTCACGACGTTTATGCTCAATAATACTTAAAGTGCCCCAACCAGCTTTTTCAAAGAACTGAATAACTTCTTCAATTGTTTCTAGTGGATATTTTCTTGCAAGGTTTCTACCAGACCAGTATAAAATACCATCTAAATCGTTACCAATTAAGTCAGGTAGTAATTCTTCACGTAGCAATTCATAAGCGAAGGCATTCAATGAAACATCTTCTAAAGATGTTATATCGATTGTATTTTTACTCACAATAATCCCCTCTTTCTATAGGGATTATTATATAACATTTCACATTTATAAAAACAGATTTTTCTTTAGGAAAATCTGAATATATAAGAAGAAAAAAAGAATTGGCAAATTATATGCAAATTATGTATACGTTTTCTTGACGCTTCGACAAAAATAGGAGTAAAATGAACTTGGTATCAAATTATGCTGAAATATTTCGAATAATTTTTTCAGTTTTTCTTATGCCAATAGTGAAAAAACATTATTGTTGTAAACTAATCTGAAAACAGCAGTCAAACATTCGAGGGGGGTAATGGGGACATGAAAGGCCGCGAGTATACGTTTCGTAAGTGGCACTCATTAATGGGGGTCATCCCGGTTGGTGTCTTTTTGACGCAACATTTAGTAGTAAACAACTTTGCAACAAGAGGAGCAGAGGCTTTTAACAAAGCTGCAGGCTTTATGGAGCTCCTTCCATTCCGGTATGCGCTAGAAATTTTCATCATCTTTTTACCTATACTGTACCATGCTATATATGGCTTATATATTGCATTTACAGCTAAGAACAATGCGGTATCTTACGGTTATTTCCGTAACTGGATGTTCGTCTTCCAACGAATTTCAGGTATCGTTACGCTGATCTTCATTTCTTGGCACGTCTGGGAAACTCGTATTCAAGCAATGTTAGGTAAAGAGGTAAACTATGATATGATGGCAGATATTTTAAGCAATCCAGCTATGTTTGCATTCTATTTAGTTGGTGTTGTTTCAACAATTTTCCACTTTGCAAATGGACTATGGACATTCTGCATCAGCTGGGGAATTACAGTATCTCCACGTTCACAAAGAATCTCTACTTATGTAACATTAGCTATTTTCTTAGGTCTATCTTATGTAGGTGTGAGTGCATTATTAGCGTTCATCGATCCACAGCTAGCAAACCAGTAAGGAGTGGGAGAGCATGAAAGGGAAACTTATAGTAGTCGGCGGTGGCTTGGCCGGCTTAATGGCAACGATTAAAGCGGCAGAGGCAGGAGTAAATGTTGAACTGTTTTCATTAGTACCAGTAAAACGTTCACATTCTGTTTGTGCCCAAGGTGGAATTAACGGTGCCGTAAATACGAAAGGTGAAGGGGATTCTCCATGGATCCACTTTGACGATACAATTTATGGTGGGGACTTCTTAGCGAACCAACCACCAGTTAAAGCGATGTGTGAAGCAGCACCTGGTATCATTCATTTAATGGACCGCATGGGTGTTATGTTCAACCGTACGGAAGAAGGACTTCTTGATTTCCGTCGCTTTGGTGGAACGCAACATCACCGTACAGCATTTGCTGGTGCAACAACTGGCCAACAATTACTATACGCATTAGATGAGCAAGTACGTCGTCATGAAGTAGCAGGACTTGTAACGAAATATGAAGGTTGGGATTTCTTACGAGCTGTTGTTGATGATGAAGGTGTGTGCCGAGGAATCGTAGCACAAGACTTACAAACTATGGAGATTAAAAGTTTCGGAGCTGATGCCGTGATTATGGCAACAGGGGGCCCTGGTATCATCTTTGGAAAATCAACTAACTCTATTATTAATACAGGTACAGCAGCTTCTGCTGTATATCAACAAGGTGCATATTATGCGAACGGTGAGTTCATTCAAATCCATCCAACGGCAATTCCTGGAGACGATAAATTACGTCTTATGAGTGAATCTGCACGTGGTGAAGGTGGACGTGTTTGGACGTATAAAGATGGTAAGCCATGGTACTTCTTAGAAGAAAAGTATCCTGCTTACGGAAACCTTGTACCTCGTGATATTGCAACGCGTGAAATCTTTGATGTTTGCGTAGAGCAAAAACTAGGTATTAACGGTGAAAACATGGTGTACTTAGATCTTTCTCATAAAGATCCGAAAGAACTAGATATTAAACTTGGTGGAATCATTGAAATCTATGAGAAATTTACAGGTGATGATCCTCGTAAACTACCAATGAAGATCTTCCCAGCTGTTCACTATTCAATGGGCGGATTATGGGTTGACTATAAGCAGATGACAAGTATTCCAGGTTTATTTGCAGCAGGTGAGTGTGATTATTCTATGCACGGTGGTAACCGCCTTGGTGCGAACTCACTATTATCAGCAATTTACGGTGGTATGGTAGCAGGACCGAATGCAATTGAATACATGAAAGGTCTTTCTAAATCATCGGATGCTGTTTCATCTACTGTATATGAGCAAAATGAATTAATCGAAACAGAGAAATTTAACAATATTTTAACGCTCGATGGTAACGAAAATGCATATGTTCTTCATAAAGAGCTTGGAGAATGGATGACAGATAACGTTACAGTAGTTCGTGAAAATAAAAAGTTATTAGAAACAGATGCGAAAATTGAAGAGTTAATGGCTCGTTACAAGCGTATTAACATTAACGATACAGCAAGATGGAGTAACCAAGGTGCTTCATTTACACGCCAACTTGCAAATATGTTTGAGTTAGCGCGTGTTATTACAATTGGCGCATATAACCGTAATGAGAGCCGCGGGGCGCATTACAAACCTGAATTCCCAAATCGTGATGATGCAAACTTCTTAAAAACTACGATGGCGAAATTTGAGGGAGAAGGAAATGCACCAGCATTCCATTACGAAGACGTGGATGTTTCATTAATTAAACCACGTAAACGTGACTATTCTTCAAAACATGATGTAGCTGCTAAGGGTGAAGAGAAGGGGGATAAACAACATGTCTGAGAAAACAATCCGCCTCATCATTACGAGACAAGATGGACCAGATGCACAAGAATTTGATCAAGAGTTTGAAATTCCGTATCGTCCGAATATGAATATTATTTCGGCGCTTATGGAAATTCGACGTAATCCTGTTGATTCAAAAGGAAACGCAACAACTCCGATTGCATGGGATATGAACTGCTTAGAGGAAGTATGCGGAGCATGTTCGATGGTGATTAACGGAAAACCACGACAATCATGTACAGCTCTTATCGACCAGTTAGAACAACCAATCCGCTTAAAGCCGATGAAGACATTCCCAGTTGTACGTGACTTGCAAGTGGATCGTAGCCGTATGTTTAACGCGTTAAAACGTGTTAAGGCTTGGATTCCAATCGATGGTACGTATGACTTAGGACCAGGTCCAAGAATGCCAGAGAAAAAGCGTCAATGGGCTTATGAGCTTTCAAAATGTATGACATGTGGCGTTTGCTTAGAATCATGTCCAAACGT
Organism: Bacillus luti; assembly: GCF_009739945.1. Lineage (NCBI taxonomy): Bacteria > Bacillati > Bacillota > Bacilli > Caryophanales > Bacillaceae > Bacillus > Bacillus luti. The sequence continues at coordinate 855,058 of NZ_CP040336.1, forward strand.
GAACAGTAAATCTGATTTTATTGGACCAGCACCGTTATCACAAGCTCGTTTATTCAACTCACATCCAACGGGTGAAATGCATAAAGCAGATCGCTTACGTGCAATTATGGGAGATGGTGGACTAGCAAACTGTGGTAACTCTCAAAACTGTGTGCAATCATGTCCGAAGGGTATTCCATTAACAACTTCAATTGCGGCATTAAACCGTGATACAACAATTCAATCGTTCAAAGATTTCTTTGGTAGCGATAATAACTATTAATAAATATTGCCTCTTCATCTTGAAGAGGCAATATTTATAACTTTATTTTTCAGTTTATTCTGTTTATTGAGAAGAAAAGGGGAGAGACTAGTGAAGAGAATTTCTTACATTGAAGACTTTGAGAAATGGGAAAGTGGTTTTTCATTTTACAATCCTGTCAAAGTTCGTTTTGGTGAAGTAGATATGTTTGGGCATGTAAATAATGTAGTAGCTTTTACTTATTTTGAAGAGGCACGTATCGCATTGTTTAAAGAACTTGGATTTATGCAAGAATGGACGCATGAATCATCAGAAACGATGATCGTTGTTGCAGATTTACAATGCAATTTTATTAAGCAAATATATTTTGATGAACAGTTGAAGGTATATGTAAAGGCAGGCTCAGTTGGGAATTCTTCTTTAGATTTACACTATATGGTCAAAAATGCAGCAGGAGAAGTTTGTTTAGTTGGACGCGGTATGATGGTTCAAGCATCGAAAAAAACGGGAAGAGGCGAACCCTGGCCTGAAGAGTGGAAGAGACAATTACTACAATGATAGAGTGAAAGAAAATAAGAGAGCAAAATTGCTCTCTTATTTTTTGTCTTCCATCGCTTCCTCTAATGTTAAATGATGTTTATATATGTATGTAGCGTATGGATTACCAACGTAACGTAAATGCCACGGTTCATATGCATATTCTGTTGTTCCTGTTTTATCTTCTAAATAACGGACGACAAAACCGAATTCATGGGCGTGTTCTGCAACCCATTTGCCTTCTGCTGTTTCTCCGAAGATAGGCTCTAATTGGAATTTAGCAGATTTTGAACTAATATCCATTGCTAAACCAGTTTGATGTTCACTTGTGCCAGGAATTGCACTTACAGAATCAGCTTCAGCTTTTCCTTGACGTCTAACGTACGTATCATGCAATGATTTTTGGCGTTTGTATGAACGATAACCAGATACAGCTGTAAGTTCAAGGCCTTCTTTTTTTGCCGATTCGAACATATTCTCAAGCGCGTCTGCAGCATCTTTGCGTAGCAACGTTTTTTCTTTGTCTTTTGGACTAGTAAATGGTACGTTTGGCCTCGTTAAGTCTTCAGGTATGTATCCATCTGGTAGTTTTCGATGTTTATTAACTAAGACAAGATTAGATTCCGGATTTGTTACAACTGAAAAATCATTGTCTAGTTTCTTTGCATTATGATCAGCTTTTGGAAAAGCAGGGATCTCTTCTTTTTGATGGTTATTATGCTTTTGACTTTCGACAGCTTTCGCCCCATTTTGTAATGGTGATTGAGAACCGAAGTAAGCGAAAGATGTGATACCGATTACAATAGTAGCGGCAGAAATAATAATTATCTTTTTCATGATGCCTTGTAATCTCAGTCCTTTCTTAATAAAATATGTATCATTTTTTATTATAAGTCTAGTTGACTGAAAAGGAAATATAAGAGTCGTAACGTAATAGAAATGCAAAGAAAATGTCAGAAAATGTGTGAAATTGTAGTATTTTTTTATATAATTCATTTCTTACCTTTCATGAAATTCATTTTTTATGTAATATATATACATAAGAAGATGTAACGATTATCGAGAATAAAGAACTTCCTGTATAGACTAGGAGTGAAAGGGAATGGATTTTGCAACAATTATTGGAATAATTTTAGGAGTAGCGGCGGTAGTAGTAGGGATGGTTGTCAAGGGCGCTGACGTAATGGCCTTAGTTAATCCTGCCGCAGCATTAATTATTTTTGTTGGTACATTTGCTGCAGTATGCATAGCATTTCCGATGAATCAACTAAAAAGGATTCCAAAATTATTTAAAGTTCTTTTTGGTTCAAATAAAAAAGATTTAAGTTATGAGCAGTTGCTAGAATTGTTTGTTCATTGGACATCTGAAAGTAGAAAATACGGTATTTTGTCTTTAGAGCAACAATTAGATAAAATCCAAGATGAATTTCTTTTGCGTGGTATGAAATTTGTGATTGATGGTGTATCCGCAGAAGATTTAGAGCAGATTTTAGAAGCTGAATTGGAAGCAATTGAAGAGAGACATGCAAAAGGGGCTGCTATCTTTTCACAAGCGGGTACGTATGCGCCTACACTAGGGGTTTTAGGTGCTGTTATTGGTTTAGTAGCTGCGCTAGGTAATTTAACGGATATAGAAAAGTTAGGACATGCTATTTCAGGTGCATTTATTGCAACGATTTTTGGTATTTTTTCAGGTTATATACTATGGCATCCATTTGCAAATAAGTTAAAGCAAAAATCTGCAGCTGAAATAGAGAAAAAACGTTTAATTATTGATTGCTTATTAATGTTACAAGAAGGTACATATCCATTTATAATGAAGAACCGCATTTTAGGTGCACTTTCTGCAACAGAGCGTAAAAAGCTCGAAAAAGGAGCAGAAAAAAATGCGGAGTAAAAAAAATAGAAGAAACAAAAAGAAAAAGCATGATGAGCATATTGATGAAACTTGGTTAATTCCATATTCTGATATGTTAACGTTGTTATTTGCATTGTTCATTGTTTTATTTGCAATGAGTAGTATAGATGCAGCGAAGTTTAAACAGATGGCAGTAGCTTTTCGAAGTGAACTAGCAGGTGGAACAGGAAATAAAGAATTTTTAAGTGATCAAAAACCGAATGAAGAAAAAGAGTTGTCGGCAAATAGTTTAGAGTCTGAGAAGATGAAAAAGAATGCTGAGGCTGAAGTAAAGCAGCAAGAAATGAACGAATTAAAAGCGGTACAAAAAGGAATCGATAAGTATATTGAGGAAAACAAATTATCTTCTTCTTTTAAAACTGATTTAACAGAAAAAGGATTAAAGGTAACAATATTAGAAAATGTACTGTTTGATTCAGGGAAAGCAGATGTGAAATTGGAATCGTTAAATATTGCAAAAGAAATGTCTAACCTACTAGTTTCCACATCGCCTCGTGAAATTACAGTATCTGGCCATACAGACAATGTCCCTATTGCAAATGCGCAATTTGCATCGAATTGGGAATTGAGCACACAGCGGGCAGTTAATTTCATGCAAGTATTACTGCAAAATAAAGAATTACAACCGGAAAAATTCAGTGCTGTTGGTTACGGAGAATATCGTTCTATTGCTCCAAATGATACACAAGAAGGAAAGGCGAAAAATAGACGCGTAGAAGTGTTTATTTTACCTTTAACGAGAAATATGGAATAAAGAGGATGGCGAATGCCATCCTCTTTATTTTGTATCAAATGATTTTAAGTTGTCACGGCGAATTTTATCTTTTTCTGCATCTGATTTTTTGAAATCATAATCATATAAAGCACCTTCCCAATCACCATACATTGGGTTAGGGAAAATAATGAACTTTTCACCAAATTGTGCTTTTGAATCTGCTACGGTTTGATTGCGGTCTTTTACAGTTTTTCCATCAAAACCAGTGAAATCAGATAGGTTATCACCGAAGAATAAGACAATGTCATGTGTTTGAGAAACGAGTTCACGGCGTTTTTCTTTTCCTTTTTCTTTCGGATCTTGTAATAATATATGTTCTTTCGTTGCTTGAGGAGCACCTACACGTTCGAGGTTTTTAATTGTTGCATCTAGTTGATTCGTTTTACGATTTGAAATGTAGTAAATATCTACACCTTTAGATTCTGTATATTTTAAGAAATCAATTGAACCTGGAAGGGCTTCTGCTTCAGCTTTATTAATCCAGTCATCCCATTTGTAAGGATAGCCTTTTCCTGTTTTTACGCTCATCGCTTGATGAGGACTGTTATCTAAAACAGTTTCGTCTAAATCAAGTACGATAGCAGGTTTTTTTTCTGTTCCTTTTGCAAGAGCTGCATCAAGCTTCAATTGACCGATATTGTATCCTTGATAGTAAAGTGCTTTCGTTTCACCGGCTGTTTGATACCATAAATCAGCCATTAATTGCTGTTCTGTTAACTTTGCTTGTTCTTCTTTCGCCACTGACTTCTCTGTTGTTCCTGAACATGCTACAAGCGATATAGATAGAACCGCTACAGATAATAAAGTGGTAATGTTCCTCTTCATCTTCATATGTATCCTCCTTGATGTTAGAAAATCATCTTATATTATATATTAAAATATAAAAATTTTTTTATGAACATTTGCATATTGTCTTTTGTATATATAGTAGTATGTCCTATATTAGAAAGGCGAGTAAAATAATGATAGATTTTTTGACAAATTTAATTGTCGTAATGACAATTATAATTGACAAATGAAACTTTAATATTTACAATTTTAACTAAATAGTACAAATGATGGATTGTAGTTGGTGTTACATGTAAGAGGATGAAGTGTAGTGCTATATTTTATCCTGAATAAACATAGTCTTTGAAAGAGAGCGTGAATGATACTAAAGGGGAGGCTTTATACTTTGAGCTTACAAATTCAAAATTTAACGAAACAATTTGGGGAATCAAAAGCGGTTAACGGTTTGCAAATTTCGGTGCCAAAAGGTGAAGTACTAGGGTTACTTGGACGAAATGGTGCAGGGAAAACAACAACAATCAAAATGCTTCTCGGATTATTAACACCTAATGAAGGTTCGATTACATGGGATGGAAAAGCATTCGAGAATAGCGGGGTAACAATTGGGTATTTACCAGAAGAAAGAGGCTTATATACAAAGAGTAGAGTAGTAGATCAGTTGCGATATTTTGGTAGATTAGAAGGAATGTCGAAGAAAGAAGTAGATCTCGCTATTGATCAATGGTTAGAGCGATTAGCGATCCCAGAATACAAATTTAAAACGGCTGGAGAGCTTTCAAAAGGGAATCAGCAAAAAATCCAATTAATTGCTGCTCTTCTTCATAATCCGGAACTTCTCATTTTAGATGAACCATTTAGCGGGCTTGATCCAGTTAATGCGGGGATGTTAGCTAGCATTATTGAAGAACAAGTACAGAGTGGAAAGACAATTATTTTATCTAGCCATCGCATGGAGCAAGTGGAGGCTTTTTGCCAACATGTATGTATTTTGAAAAAAGGTGAAGCAGTCGTAAAAGGCCAGTTAAGTGATATTAAGAAAGAATATGGTTTCCGTAATTTAACGATTGAAGATGTAGCAGAGAATGAAAAGGGATTAGAAGCTATACATGTTCCATATGAAAAGCAACAAGGCCTTCTTTATATAAAAGTACAAGACGATGCAGAGGCTCTCAACATTTTGCAGCAGTTGCAAGAGCAAGGTGTTAGCTTACGCCAATTTAAAATGTTAGAGCCGACGTTAAACGAAATCTTTGTAGAGAGGGCGAAATAACGATGCGTAAATTTTCTCATGTATTTTCATTTTATTTTAGAGAAGCGTTTTTATCTAAAAAATCATTAATTACAAGTGCGATTTTATTTTTAGTTGTGTTTGGGATTTTCGCATTTAACCATTTTACTTCAAGTAATGATGAGAATAAGGATAAAGACAAAATTGCAGTTGTGACAGAGAGTTCCACATATAAAGTACAAAAGGAAGAGCTAAGTAAGCTATTGCCATCAGCAAAAATAACGGTTGGTTCAAAAGAGGATTTTGATAAACTACATAAACAAGTAGAAGAGGGCGAACTGGATGGTTTGTTTCATGTAACAGAAAAGAACGGAGCTCCAGAGGTTACGTATATGTATAATGGATTTCCAAGCCAAGCAACTTCTGCAATCATGGCAGGTTATTTCAAACAACAATATACAATGGTGACAATTGCAAAGCATAATGTTTCACCGGAAATTGCACAACAACTGCAAACTGAAATTCCAGTGAAGCAAGAAGCGATAAAAGATCGTTCTTCTTCTTTCGGAATTGCCTATTTCTTTACATTTGCTTTGTATATGTTTATTGTCGCGTTCGGAAATACAATTGCAATGAATATTGCTTCGGAAAAAGCATCGCGCGTAATGGAAGTAATGCTTCCGAAAGTAAAACCGCTTACGATGATGTATGCGAAAATATTAGCGGTCGTTTCAACGGCACTATTACAACTTGTCATATTGGCGTGTGGTTACCTTATTCCGTATTTGTTAGGCTGGGTAGATTTAGAGAATGCTTCATTATTTGGAGTGCCAATTGACTTTACGAAATTAGATGCAAAGGTTATAAGCATGTTCTTAGTTTATTTCATTACGGGATATTTACTTTATGCGATGATGTACGCTGCTGCTGGAGCTGTTGTTTCTAAGACGGAAGATTTACAAGCTGTATCTTTCCCAGTAATGATTTTAATTATGGCTGCCTTCTTCATTAGTATTAAATCATTAAGTGATCCGAATAGTACTATCGTTGTTATAAGCTCTTATGTTCCATTTTTCACCCCGATGGTTACCTTCTCACGTATTGTAGCTGGTGAAGCAGGTATGTTAGAAATTACGATAACATTAGTAGTCTTATTGGCAACAATTGGTGTGTTAAATGCTGTTACAAGCCGCATTTACGTAAACGGTGTAATGAATTACTCAGACAAAGTGAAATTTAAAGATTTAGCAAAATTTATAAAGCGTCAATAAAGAGGAAAAAGCATGATTTTCTATTGAAATCATGCTTTTTCTTTATGTATAAATTAAAAATAGTATATAATAATAAGAGTCGTCTTTTAATAGAATGAATACGAAGGAGGGTGTGCAGATGGGAATTAGTAGTCGGTTTACAGTAGGTGTTCATATGCTAACATTACTTGCGATAGATCGGAACTCTCGCTGTACCTCTGAATGGATTGCTGGTAGTGTGAATACAAATCCAGTTGTGATTCGTCGCATTACAGGAATGTTGAAGAGAGCAGGACTTGTTGATGTACAAGCTGGTAAAGGTGGTACGACACTTGCTCGTGATTTAGAAGAAATTACATTACTTGATGTATATAAAGCAGTGGAAGTTGTAGAAGAAGGACAGCTATTTTCCTTCCATGAAAATCCCAACATTGAATGTCCAGTAGGAGCTAATATTCAATCAGTATTAGAAATTATTTTAATGCAAGCGCAAGAAGCGATGGAAAACGTACTTGCAAATGTAACAGTAGATCAATTAGTTACAAATTTAAAGTCTAAAATGAAAGAATAAAAAAGCGAGCATCCTCATAATGAGGGCTCGCCTTTTTTTATTCAGAAATATTGAAAATTCTATTTTTCAGTATTCAAAATGAATTTACCAACAATAGCTGCTACGATACCACCAAGAATTGGTGCTACGATGAATACCCATAGTTGAGAAAGTGCTTCTCCACCAACGAATAAAGCTGGCGCGATACTACGAGCTGGGTTAACAGATGTTCCAGTTAACGGAATTCCTAATAAGTGAATTAATACTAATGTGAAACCAATTACTAGTCCCGCTAAAGACGAACTTCCTTTTTTACCTGTTACAGCCACGATAACTAAAATAAATACGAAAGTTAAAACGAACTCAACTAAAAATGCTCCAGATAAACCAAGAGTTCCGAAACCATTTTGTCCTAAATTATCTAAAGGTGTTTTAGCGGATTTTAAAATTGTTACTAACGTTGCAGTACCTAATAAACCACCTAAAATTTGAGCTAATACATAATAACAAAGTTCCATAGCATTCATTCTTTTGTTGATGAACATAGCGATTGATACCGCTGGGTTAATGTGACATCCAGAAACTGTTCCGATGCTATATGCCATAGCGACAATAGATAGACCGAAAGCCATAGCGATTCCTAATGTTCCAATTCCTTCAATTCCGCCGCCAGTGACAGCTACTCCAGTTCCGAATAATACAAGTACAAATGTACCAATAAATTCAGCAATTGCTTTTTTTAACATAATTTACCTCCTATTATTGCGCATGAAACGTATTATAACATAGGTTTTAGTATAAACAGCCAATGAAATACTATTCTGATAAGGCGAAATAGGGGGACAATAAAAAAGGAGTATGGTTCTTTGCTATAGAACCATACTCCTTTTTATGCTGTTTTTTTCTGTTTAACGACTGGAACAGATCGGTTTAATACGCTATTTGCAACCATTCCTAACATAATAATAATCATTCCAAGCAGGGAAAGCCCGCCAGGAAATGTACCATTTAAGAAAACAATTTCACCAAGCACTGTAAAGACCATCGTTCCAGCTTGCGTTGCTTCAACAGCTCCAAGTAGAGCGAGGTTATCTTTGGCTAAGTCAGTAGCAAAGAAAAACGTCATTGTTGCGATAACACCAGAACATAATGCTAATAAAAATCCTTGCAGCATTTGGCTGGATGTTGGAATGCCTGTAGTGGAAAATCCATATATCCCAAGTAGAATTGTTATAGGAAGACTTCCAATTGCCATTCCTAATACACGCTGAAATGTATCAAGGCGTCCGCCAACAAGTTCCATCATTTTTCGATTGCCGAACGGATATAAGAATGCAGCTAACACGACAGGTAAAAAACCTGAGATGAATTGAGTCATTGTAATGTGGCCTGCGGCAGTCGCTTGCATACAAATTACACCAAGTAAAATAAATAGTGCTACATATAAACTACGAAGTGGAATTTTTCCGCGTACAAGTTTCGTACCTGACTGCGTCTCTATTTTAACGAAAAATAGTGGTGAGAGTAGTAAACCTGCTAATATCGTAACTTGCCAAGTTCCGGCAACGAGCCAAGCCGGAGAAAAAACAGCTGCGAAACTTAATAAAGAATAGAAACCAATACCTGCAACGGAACCCCATCCGATCCAAGCAAATGGATGCTTTTTTAACTCTTCCCATAGCCCCTTTAAGTTTTTGCGAAATAAAACGATAAGGAATAAAATAGGGAGAGCGAATAAAAAGCGGAAGGAAGCTGTCCAAGCCCAGCTTGTTCCTGATACATTCATTGCTCTATTAATAATAAAGGTTGCAGAAAAAAATGCTGATGATAAAAGACCTAATAAAATTGCGCGCATGAAGTATAGCACTCCTTTCAAAATTAAATAATTATGTATAGTATGATATACTTTAAGATAATAAAAGTAAACTATTTTATACTTTGAGGTGGTTTTGTAGATGAAAGAAAATGAGGACATACAAACGAAAGAAGTCATTCAACAAGTAGGTCAGCTACTAAGACAAATTCGAAATGAACAAAAATTAAGTTTAGAAGAATTAGCCCAAAAAACAGGAGTTAGTAAATTAACATTAGGGAAAATTGAGAGAGGCGAAACGAATCCAACGTTAGCTGTCATTTGGAAAATAACGAAAGGGTTATCGATTCCTTTATCAAGGTTAATGGTTGTTGGAGAACCTGTAGCTGTTGCGCGCTGCGGAGAAGGATTTGCAGTAGATGTAGGACAAGCATGGCATTTAGAAACGATGTTTCGTTACACGAAAGAAACGGGGATGGAAATGCATCGTGCTTGTTTAAGATCGAACAGTATATATGAGCCGGAAGCACATCATGAAGGGGCTATTGAACTTGTAACGGTAATGAAAGGGAAAGTTTCGATTCAAGTGGAGAATGATGTGTATGAGTTAAATGAGTTTGATTCCATTCAATTTGAAGCAAATAAGAAACATAGTTACCGAAATAATGAGGATGAAGTGGCGGTATTACATTTAACGATGAAGTATTCTTCATGAAAAAATCACCTATAGAAAAGAATTCTATAGGTGATTTTTAAGTATATAAATGGCGCCGCTAGTACGAACGTGGCATAAGTAATAAACAAATGAGATAGACTAAAAAACCTGTTCCAAAACATAGAACGGCAATGACCCAAAGGATGCGAATGAGAGTAGAACTAATATCAAAATATTCTCCTAACCCACCACATACACCAGATAACATTTTATCAGTCTCGGATTTATATAATTTTTTTGACATACTACAATCAACTCCTTTTTATAGCAAACTGTATACTTCTATTCTATATGGAATTTTATGAGAAGACTATGAGGTTGTATTACATTTTTTATAAAGTGAACTGTGTTTTACAATTTAGATATGGGAGTATATAAACAATGAATCTAATTTATAGCCCAGCACAATAGTTTGCGATAAAAGTAAAAAGGCCTTAGGTAGCAAAGTTAAACCACCAAAAGGGCCTCATATTATTGTTTCATTTTATAGTTGAATTGTTGGTGTATCCAATGTGAAAACAGATAACAAATACTTAGTGAAAGAGTAACAGCTATACTCACCCAAATGCTCGTTAAAGGACTGATTAAGAAGTAAGTTACATAACCGGTAAGGGTACCAATAATCGAGATGAGCGGTATAATGAGGCTGATTTTTTGTTTGCTGAAAATAACGAATAATATTGTGATAATAAGAGATGTATAAAGAATACCAAAGAAAAAAATAATTTCTAAAATAGTATAGTTTGTAGTAATCGTAATGAAAAAAGCTAAAAATCCGATAGCTATAGAAATAAAATGAGCTGTATATAATTTGAAATTTATTTTTGTACGTATCATCGGTATAAAATCTCGAATGAGTTTAGTAAATCCATGTATCCAAGAGATAAAACTAGAAGTTATTGCGCTTAAAGAGCCGATAACGAGTAGATAAAATAAAATGGTAAATTCTATTTTTTTTGGGAGTTGAGCTAAAAGATCGTATAAATGATCTAAGCTCCCGCTAAAGATAACTATCATAATTAGAGAAGCGAACGCCAAAGGGATGGTAATCCATATAAATCCTGATAGTAAAAAAGTCGGAATGATTTTTTTAGGATGAATACGGAAAGCTTTATCCCAAGATGCAGGGCTTATTAATACTCTGCCTGTTTCGATGAGAATGCCGGCAGTAAGAAAATATATTCCGTTTATATTTTCATAAAATAGCAAATACGGGTGATATAAGCGAATTCCATCGTATACATGGGTAATGCCATCTTGCACAAAAAAATAAATTGGAATAATGATCATGGTAGAAAACATTAATACAGTTTGCATAATAGCCATTTGAGTAAATAGCTTAGCGTTACTTAACATTACGAATATTGTACAAAGGGTAATGAAAAGGAAAGAGCCCAATGTATATGGAATATGGAAGAAAACATTAAGTAAAATACTAGCAACTTTCGTTTGAATGAACATACTCTCTATACTTAATAGAACAAGGAAAGAGCATACTATTATATATCCTTTGTGAGAAAGTTTATAAGATAAGTAATCGTGAATGGATTCTCCTTCTGGGAATGTAGAACGTATTTTCTTTATTAAAATCCCCAATAAAATAAGAGTAAAAGGGCCAATCATCGCATAAAGAATGCCAGCGATTAGCCCATAATTGATAATAGATTCAGGTAAAGCGAGAGTCGATATACTTGCGACCCATTTAGATAATAAAAGAACAGTACCAGTTCCGATCCCTAATTGTAAAGGTGTGAAAGCTGAGTTGTTTTTCGTCACAATTTATCCCTCGCCTCTATATTCTTTCGGAGTCATTCCGGTCATTTTGCGAAAAACAGTACTGAAATAATGCTGACTATTAAAACCAGATCGTTCAGAGATTTGAGAGATACACCAATGTGGGTGTTCCGTTAAATATTTTTGTGACATTTCAATTCGATATTGCATGATATATCCGGAAAATGAAATACCTACTTCTTCATGGAACCTTCGGCTTAAATAAGTAGGATTTGTATGTACTTTAGATGCGATGTCTGCTAAGTGTAGTTTGTCATGAAAAGTTTCATGGATGATGTCTAATGTGTCTTGAATAATACGTGAGTAGGAAGGAGTGTTGGAATCTCCTTTGTACTTTTGTAATATATCGATGAGTTCTTTTTCTATAATTGGCTTTGTTATATAGTCAATAACTCCTAGACGAATGGACTGTTTTGCATAATCGAAATTTTGATATGCGGTTACGATGATGATGTCCAAGTTAGAGTTGTTATTTTTTAATTTTTCACCTAGTTGTAGGCCGGATATGCCTGGAAGGTGAATATCTAAAAGTGCTAAATGAATCGAAAATTTTTCATTTATATGTAAAGCTTCATCCGCATCTAAAGCTAGATGCAGTGTCCAATTAGGAAACTGACGGTGGATAAGAAATTCTAATTGCTCCAGTTCCAGTGGTTCGTCATCTACTAATAGCACGTTCATTTTTGTATTACCCCCTCTGTGTTTTTTTCTGTGATGAAAGGCCATGTGATTTCTACTTTCGTGCCGTTCTCTTTTGTAGAGAGGAAAGAGAACGTAGTTTGTTCTTGAAAGAATAACTGAAATCGCTGTTTTATATTTTCAAGTCCGTATCCGCTTTCTTCCGTATGGGAAGTAAATGGTTCGTTTTGAGTACCGTTGTCGGATACTAGAAGTGTAACTCGGTTATTTGTATTGTATAGATGAATATTTAAAATTGCTTGACCAGCTTTTTTTTCTAGCCCATGTTTAAAGGAATTCTCAACTAGCGTTTGAATAACGAAAGGTGGAATATGAGCGTTATGTAAATCTTCAGAAGAGGTAATGCTTACTGAAAGCCTTGAGCGAAATCGCATTTTTTGAATCTCAATATAATAATTCGTATATGCTAGTTCTTCAGAAATAGGAATTAACAAATCTGTTGTTTTATATTTTCCTTTTAAAAATAGAGAAAAGATCTCGAGTGATTTGACAACTTCATCTGTTCTCTGTAGACGAGCTAAGCTTAAAATTGTATTTAATGTATTGAATAAAAAATGAGGCTGAATTTGTTGAGTAAGTTGATGATATAAAGACTGTTGCAACTCTCGTTCTAGTACTATTTTTTTCTTTTCACTTTCTAGTAAATCGATTCGTTTTTCAAAAATAAATAAACATAATAAAATAATAGCTCCAAAAATTGGAGCTAAGACAAGTATAGTTATTAATACAGCAAATGCTTCATAAGTTAACATACATACCTCAATCTTGTTTTTTATTATTATACTAAAGTGTTGTAAATATTTCTATTATTCAGACTCGAATCAAATGATATGACAGGCTACTTTATGACCTTCGCTTATAGATTGAAAACTTGGTTGCTGCGTAGCGCATTTTTCAATGGCATACGGACAACGAGTATGAAAACGACAGCCTGTTGGAGGGTTTAAAGGAGAGGGCAGGTCCCCTTTAAGTTCAATACGCTCTTTTTTCGTTCCTGCACTAATGGTAGGAATTGCTGAGAGAAGCGCTTTTGTGTAAGGGTGTTGCGGATTGTTAAAAAGAGAATGCTTATCGGCAATCTCCACAATGGTACCAAGGTACATTACAATGATGCGATCTGATATGTGACGAACGACAGCTAAGTCGTGAGAGATGAATAAGTATGTTAACCCATATTGTTGTTGCAACTGCTTTAATAAATTTAAAACTTGTGCTTGCACTGAAACATCTAAGGCGGAGACAGCTTCGTCACAAATGATGAGTTTTGGATTAACAGCTAAGGCGCGCGCAATTCCAATTCTTTGCCGTTGACCACCACTAAATTCATGTGGATAGCGCTTCACTGCATCAGGTGGAAGACCAACTTTCCCGAGTAACTCAATAACCTTTGCTTTTCTTTCGCCTTTTGGACATACGTTTTGAATGGTCATAGCTTCTTCTAAAATGCTCCCTACAGTTTGCCGAGGGTTTAAAGAAGCGAAGGGATCTTGAAAAATAACTTGTAAATCTTTTCGAACCTTTCGCATTGCTGAGTTATTTAATGCTAGTAAATCTTTATCTTGAAATATAATTTTTCCACTTGTTGCTTCATCAAGGCGCAATATTGCACGCCCAGTGGTGGATTTTCCGCAACCAGATTCACCAACAATACTAACAGTTTCCTTTTCGTAAATTGTAAAGCTAATATCGTCAACTGCTTTAATATAGCTAATAGAACGTCCTAGAATTCCTTTTTTTATAGGAAAGTATTGTTTTAAGTTTTGTACTTGTAATAACTCTCGTTTATTTATTCGCGTAGCAGTAGACATTTTATAATACCTCCAATTTTTCTGACGATGATTTATCCCAAAGGTCAGTAAACATCCAGCATCGAACTTCGCTTCCATCTTGCGTGAGTTGAAGTTCTGGAAGAGTATTGTGACATAGTTCTGTTGCATGTGTGCATCTATCAGCAAAGCGACATCCACTTGGCATATGGTATGGACTCGGTACAGACCCAGGAATAGTTTGTAATTCTTCTTGGTCTGTATCGAGTCTTGGAAGAGATTGAAGAAGTCCGATTGTATAAGGATGTTTTGGGTTAGTAAATATATGCTCAATATCTGCATATTCGACGATTTTTCCAGCGTACATAACGGCGACTCTATCGCATGTTTCTGACACGACTCCTAAGTCGTGGGTGATCATGATAATCCCCATACCGAGTTGTTTTTGAAGTGATTTCATAAGTGATAATATTTGAGCTTGAATTGTTACATCAAGAGCAGTTGTTGGTTCGTCTGCAATGAGTAAATCTGGATTACAAGCAAGTGCCATTGCAATCATAATACGTTGTCGCATTCCTCCGCTTAGTTCGTGTGGCTCTTGTTTTGCACGCTTTTCAGGAGAAGGAATCCCAACTAGTTTCAACATATCGACGGCTTTATTCCAAGCTTCTTTTTTATTTAATTTTTGATGGATACGAATTGCTTCTGCGATTTGTTCCCCAACAGAATATACTGGATTCAAAGATGTCATTGGTTCTTGGAAAATCATTGAGATTTGATTTCCACGAATTGCACGCATTTCAGCTTCTTTTTGTTGTAATAAATCTTTTCCTTTAAATAAAATGCTCCCTTCAATTTTACTGCCGCTTTCTCGGTCAATTAATCTCATAATGGATAGAGAAGTGATACTCTTCCCACAGCCAGATTCACCTACGATGCCGAGTGTTTCTCCTTTAGAAACAGAGAAATTTACACCATCAACCGCTTTACTTACACCTTCGTCTGTAAAGAAATGTGTTTTTAAATCTTTAACTTGTAATACCTCTTCCTTTTTATTCATGTTTGTGCACTCCTTTAATTAAGCTCAATACGTTTATTGAAATGACGGTATAAAATATCAACAATAAGATTGACTAGAACGAAGATGACCGAGGCGATTAATACGCCCCCTTGTAACATTGGTAAGTCTCTCATTCGGATGGCGTCTACGATCAATCTTCCAAGTCCATTTATAGCAAAAACTGATTCTACTAAAACTGTACCGCCTAAAAGTGCACCAAATTGTAATCCAACAACAGTAATAACGGGAATTAATGCGTTCCTCAAAGCATGTTTATATATAACGACTCTTTCTTTTACTCCTTTTGCTCTTGCTGTTCGTATATAATCTTGGCGTATAACATCAAGCATACTTGAGCGAGTCATACGTGCTACGATTGCTGCGCCAGATGCACCTAGTGTAAGTGCTGGTAAAACCATGTGCATCCAAGTTCCCCAACCAGAAACGGGGAATATTTGAATTTGGACAGAGAAGTAGAAAATGAGCATAAGTCCAAACCAAAAACTTGGTAATGAGACACCTAATAAAGCGATAATCATAATGGAAACATCTGTCCAAGAATATTGCTTTGTAGCAGAGATGATACCAGCAATCATCCCAATTACAACTGTAATGACGATGCTACATAGTGCGAGTTCAATAGTGATTGGAAGGCGGATTAAAACTTCATCTAATACTGGGCGATTAGAACGAATCGAAACCCCAAAGTCTCCTTGCAATATATTTCCGATATAAGAGAAGTATTGCATGATAAAGGGTTTGTCTAATCCTAATTGGTGGCGTATTTGCTCGACAGTTTCTTTTGATGCTCCTTCACCAGCGATAAGGAGAGCTGGGTCACCCGGTACCATTTGCATAATTAAGAAAACAACGAATACAACGCCGAAAAGAACGGGAATTAATTGTAGTATTCTACGAAATATAAACATTAGCATGTATAATGCCCCTTTCTATTTTTTAAGTCTTGGATCTAGTGCATCACGTAATCCGTCACCAAACATGTTTAAACCGATTACGAGTGTAGACATTGCGATTCCAGGAAACATTGCAATATGTGGTGCGGTAAATAAAAAGTCGCGTCCATTACTTAACATGGCACCCCATTCAGGGGAAGGTGGTTGCGCTCCAAGTCCTAAAAATGATAATCCAGCTGCAGATAAAATTGCTGTAGCTAAGCGTAAAGTAGCTTGGACGATAATAGGTGATAAGATGTTAGGGAATATGTGTTTCATAATAATAGTAAAATCATTTGCTCCTAGTGCTCTTATAGCGTCGATATACTCTAATTTTTTTACTGTTAATGTAGAAGCTCTAACGATACGAGCGAACATAGGGATTGAGAAAAAGCCAATAGCGATAATTACGTTCGCAAGACTTGGTCCTAGTGCGCCTACAATAGCAAGAGCAAGTAAAATACCAGGGAAAGCTAGCATAATATCAATGATTCGCATAATAATTGTGTCAAACCATCCACCGTAATAACCAGAAATGATACCAAGGATAATGCCGAACAATGCCCCTATAAATACAGAAGAAAATCCAACAAGTAATGAAAGGCGTGTCCCGTGTAAAAGGCGGCTTAAAATATCTCTACCTTTATCATCTGTTCCCATCCAATGCTCCATAGATGGTGGTTGTAATTTGTTAACTAACTGAATATCAAATGGATTATAGGGTGCTAACAATGGGGCAAATATAGCTATTAAAATATAGAAAAGAACGATAATCCCCCCGATAAATGCCATCTTATTTTTTTTCAGTTTTCGATAGCTAATAATCCATTTCGATGTGTTCTTCGTTTGAATCGTTTGTAAAGAAGTGTTTTCTTCTTTAGAAAGACGAACTTCCATTTTTCATACCTCCCTTTCTTTATGAATAAATTATCAGAAAATTAAAACGAGTCAACGAGTTTAAAACAATAAGTAAAGAAAATGCAAATAGAAGTAAAGATGTTTCAAAAAAATTCAGAAAATTCAAATAGTAAAGAAAGTGCAAATAGAAGTAAAGATGTTTAAAAACTTTTTCCACAAAGTTATTTATAATTACAAATACATAGACGAAATTGAAAAAGAGAGGGTGGTGGAATAATCTGCTATTAGAAAGTAGGGGAGAGAAAGCTGGATTTAAGGTTTCACTTTAGGATGTAGAGATAAAAGAAAGTGGAGGGGAAGGGCGATGAGATTCAAAAGGGGACTTGTGATTTGTTTTATCACAATTTTATGTCTTTCAGTTTTTCTAGCGGGGTGTTCATCTAATACGAAGACAGGAAATGAAGGGTCAGGAAGCAATGGAACAAAAGAAGGCGGTGTTTTAACAATTGCTAGATTGTCAGATGCTGATAATTTAGATCCGCATTTTATTACAAACATCCCTTCCGCGAGTGTTGTGTACCATAAAGTGTATGAAAATCTTGTACAACGAGATAAAAACATGGATTTTAAGCCGATGTTAGCAAAGGAATGGAAACAAATTGATGATTTGAATTGGGAATTTAAGTTGCAACAAGGAGTGACATTCCAAGATGGTGCACCATTTAATGCTGAGGCAGTAAAGAAAAACTTTGAACGTGTATTAGACCCGAAAGTAGGTTCAAATCGAGCAACTGTTTATTCCATGATTCAAGAAATAAAAGTAATTGATGAATATACAGTACAGTTCGTATTGAAATACCCATACTCACCTCTTTTATCTATTTTCGCAAGTAATGAAGGGAGTATTTTAAGTCCGAAAGCAATTGATGAAAAAGGGAAAGGTTTAGCGCAGCATCCAGTTGGGACAGGTCCATATACTTTTAAGTCATGGAAACCAGGTGAAGAAATTCGACTTGAAAAGAATAAAAATTATTGGGGTGAGAAAGCAAAGGTTGATGAAGTTGTATTCAAAGTAGTACCAGAAGATGCTACTCGTATTGGAATGATTGAAACTAGTGAAGCTCACATTGCAGAGAATTTACCTGTAACTGAGGTAGAGCGTGTGAAAAATTCACCATCCATGGAGTTAATTGAAAATGAAGGTTTAGGTGTAGAATATATTGGATTTAATGTACAGAAAAAGCCATTTGACAATCCGCTCGTTCGTCAAGCGATTGCGCATGCGATTGAAACGAAAGGAATTTTAAAAGGGGTATATAACAATGTTGGGACTGAAGTGAATTCTGTAATGACCCCTAAAGTATTCGGTTATACGAAAGACGTAAAAGGATATAAGTATGATATTAATACTGCAAAAAAATTATTAGCAGAGGCTGGTTATCCAAATGGGTTTAAAACAACAATTTGGACGAATGACAGCAAAGTTAGAATGGCGTTAGTGGAAGTAATTCAATCTCAATTAAAAGGGATTGGTGTTGATGTAGAAATTAAAGTTATGGAGTATGGTGCGTTTTTAGCTGCAACGAATAAATCAGAACATGCGATGTTTGTTGGAGGATGGGGAAATGCAACAGGTGATGGTGACTATAATCAATATAATTTATTCCATTCTAGTTCACACGGAGCAACTGGTAACCAATTCTTCTATAGTAATCCGGAAGTAGATAAATTAATAGAAGATGCTAGAAAAGAAAAAGATGAGACGAAGAGAAAAGAAATGTATAAACAGTTACAACAAATTGAATTAAAAGATGCTTTATTAGTACCAATTCGAGGGATTAATCATATTGCCGCAACTACGAAAAATATAAAAGGATTTTGGATTGATCCATCTGGGTATTTGCGACTGGAAGGTGTAGAACTTCAGTAAAATAGGGAATTCTATCAGTGTAAAACACCATTTTACACTGATAGAAATTTTTATCTATTTTTGTTTCATTTGGGAAATAGAAAAATCATATTGCGAAGGGAGATTGACAGAGTGAGTGTAAAATCACAATATTGGTTAACGAATGTGAAGCTTGAATGTGGATATGTATTTGAGGAATCGCGAATTACAAGTACAGAAACGGAGATTTGTAGTTTGTTTATTGAAGATGGGAAGATTACGAAGATATTACCTGGGATTGTATCAGAGCAAGATGGTGAAGTAGTAAATGCAAACGGTTTACTGGCATTACCAGCATTTGAAGAAATGCATATTCATATTGATAAAACGTATTATGGTGGACCATGGAGAGCATGCACACCAGTAAAAAGTATATTCACTCGCATTCATGAGGAGCAAACTATTCTTCCGAAGCAATTAGAAACTGCAAAGAGTAGAGCGGAGAAAATGTTGCAATTACTTCTTGAAAATGGAGCGACAAATATTCGAACACATTGCAATATTGATCCTGTAATTGGTCTTGGGAATTTAGAAGCAACGATTGCGGCGCTAGAAACATATAAAGACAAGTTATCAGCAAAAATTGTAGCATTCCCGCAACATGGTTTGTTACGAAGTAATTCCGTAGGGCTTGTAAAAGACGCTATGCGTATGGGAGCTCATTTAGTAGGTGGAGTAGACCCAGCTACAGTAGACGGTAATATTGAAAAATCATTAAATACAATTATGGATATTGCAGTAGAGTTTGATTCAGATATTGATATTCATTTACATGACGCGGACCAACTCGGAACATTTACAATGAAGAGATTGGCAGCATTGACAGAAGAAGCAGGGTGGCAAGGAAGAGTTACGATTAGTCATGCTCTTGGACTTGGAGATGTATCTGTAGAAGAAGCGGAGGAAATGTCTGAACGACTTGCGGCATTAGGCATTGATATAACGTCAACAGTTCCAATTAGTAGACATGTAATTCCAGTTCCGTTATTAAATCGTCAAGGTGTAAAAGTTTCACTAGGAAACGATAGTATAACTGATCATTGGTCTCCATTTGGGACAGGAGATATGTTGCAAAAGGCAAATTGTCTAGCGGAAAGATTTAGATGGATTGATGAGCGCTCTTTAGGGAAAGCACTTCAGTTTATTACGGGTGGGAAATCTATATTAGATGATCAAGGGAATCGTCAATGGCCAAAAATTGGGGATGAAGCAAATATCGTCTTTACAGAAGCGTCATGTTCAGCCGAGGTAGTAGCAAGACAAACAGAGCGCTGTGCTGTTCTATATAAAGGAAATGTTGTTGCTGGTAGTTTGCAAAAAAAGGCTATAAATAATCTTGTTTGAGAGGATGATTGAAATGCAAAATGTGTATTGGTTAACGAATGTACGATTAGAAACAGGTTACAAGTTTAATAGTGAAGTAGTTACAGGTACAGAAACAGCTTTGCATCATTTACTCATACAAGATGGAGAGATTGCAAAAATTGTACTTGCGGATGTGCCGCTTCAAACAGAGTATGAAACGAAAGATGCGAAAGAATTGCTTGTTCTTCCATCGTTTGTGGAAAATCATTTTCACCTTGATAAAACAAAACTTGGTGGCCAATGGGAAGCGTGCACACCAGTAAAAAATATTATTGAGAGATTAGAGTTAGAACAGCAGGAGTTACCAATTTTAGCTCAAACAACTGGAGAGAGAGCAGAGTTATTACTAAGAAATATTTTAAATGCTGGTTCGACTCATATACGAACGCATGTAAATATTGATCCGTATATTGGTCTTAAAAACTTAGAATCTGTACGTCAAACTTTAGAGAATATGAAAGGTACGTTTACATATGAAATCGTAGCATTCCCGCAGCACGGTTTACTTCGTACAGAAGCACATTCTCTTATGAGAGAAGCAATGAAAATGGGCGCAACTTTAGTAGGTGGTGTAGATCCAGCTACAGTAGATAATAATATTGAAAAATCACTTTTTGATATGATGGAAATCGCTGTAGAGGCAAATGCAGATGTTGATTTGCATTTACATGATGCAGGGCATTTAGGTATTTATACAATTAAAAAATTAGCTCACTTTACAGAGGAGGCTAGTTGGGACGGACGTGTTGCGGTCAGTCATGCGTTTAGTCTAGGTGATGTATCTAAAGAAGAAGGAGCAGATATGGCAGACTTATTAGCTGAAAGAGGAATGTCTATTATTACGACAGTACCAATTAATAGAAATATGCCGCCAGTACCATTACTTACAGAAAAAGGCGTTTCCGTTTCTTTAGGTTGCGATAGTATGTTTGATTCATGGGGCCCATTTGGCAATGCTGATATTTTTGAAAGAGTAGGGCGTTTAGCAGAAAAGTATCGCTGGATTGATGAGAAGTCTTTATCTTCTTCTTTAGCGTATATTACAGGTGGAAAAACGCCATTGGATCAAGAAGGAAATCAGGTTTGGCCTAAAGTAGGAGATAAAGCTGATTTCGTCTTCTTGCAAGCTACTTGTTCAGCAGAAGCGATTGCTAGACGAGCAAAGCGACCAGCCGTAATGAAAGATGGGAAAATAGTAGCAGGTTCCTTGCAACATGTTCAAGGTGTATTGATTTAATTTACGTATCTCCCTAATTTATATATATTTTTTCAAGGGTTCCTAATGAAAGAATAGGAATCCTTCTTTTTTACGAGAAAAGGAGGGGAATAGGTGACACGTACATATATATTACTGTTTATATGTGTAGTAGTTTGGGGGAGTAATTTTATATTTGGTGCGATTTTAGTAAATACATTTCATCCAGTGTTGTTAACGACACTTCGCTTACTATTTATTAATTTGTTTTTTCTAGCGTACGCTATTATGTGTAAGAAAGACTTATATATAGAAAAGAATGAAATGAAAAGTGTATTATTAATTGGGATCATAGGTGTCGCGATTAATCAATGGTCTTTTTATGAAGGGTTACAGACAGCGGATCCAACAACAGCTGCGCTAATATTAGCACTTACTCCTGTCATGACTTCTATTCTAGCGGTATTTATTTTAAACGAACCGTTAACAGCTAAGTTAGTAATAGGAGGAGGAATTGCTACTTTTGGAGTGTTTTTTGTAATTGGTGTTGGGCAGAGATTCGTCTTTTCAGAAGGGTTAATATGGATTTTTATAACGATGCTATCTTTTTCTTTATCTATCGTTTTAATTCGGAAATTGGGGAACAGAGATGATATGTTTTTGATTACATTCTTTTCTTCAATTTTTGGTTTTTTAATTATGCTACCGTTTCTTGCTTTTACCTTTTCTCATATGACGTTGAAATACTCTATAGAGAGTTGGTCGCTTCTCATTGTGACAGCAATACTTATGCATGGAATTTGCACATTAGTTTGGAATAATCAATTGAGAAAAGCGCAAGCATCAACAGCAGCAATGTTTTTAAATTTAGAACCATTCGTTACGATGGTGGTAGGGTATATTATATTGCAGAAAAGTGTAACAGCCATTCAAATAATTGGAGCTGTTTTTATCGTTTGTGGAGTTTACACTGCAACATTTGGATACGGGAAGAAATCGAAAGGACAAAAAGAGTTGTTTCGAAAAGCTACGTAATAGTATAGAGTGTATTTCTGTGTGGAATGTATAGAAGGGATGAAAAAATTGGACAATCAACATAATCAAAATCACATTATGGGAACTTTGCAATGGTTTATATTTTTATTAGCGAATTCAATCGCACTACCAATTGTTGTTGGCGGATTATTTCACCTTACGACGGAAGAAATATTTTATTTAATGCAGCGTACGTTTTTTGTAGTTGGTATATCCTCTTTTTTACAAGGTTGGATTGGACATAGACTACCAATTGCGGATGGGCCAGCTGGATCTTGGGTTGGTGTATTTACTGTACTTGCTTATGCAACTGTCGGGCAGGATCAATTACATAGTACGTTGCAAATTTTAGAATTAGGAATGATAATTTCCGGTGTCATTTTAATAGGATTAGGAGTAAGTGGTTTTATAGGGCGTATTTTATTTTTATTTACGCCGCTTGTGACAGGGACGTTTTTACTTTTGTTATGTTTACAACTAAGTGGTGTATTTTTGAAAGGAATGCTAGGAATTACAGCCACTGTTTCTCAAGTCGATGGATTTACAGCAATAATCGCGTTTAGTATATTTTTGTTCGTTATTATACTATCTAATTTTGGGAAAGGTTTTGTTAAAAGTTATGCAGTTTTAATAGGGTTAATTAGTGGGTGGATTATCTTTTTAATTGCAGGGAAAGTGACGATTCCGTCTCAAGTAACTCACTTTGTGCAATTTCCGCATATATTTGCTTGGGGGCTTCCGAAATGGAATACAGGGATGGCTGTATCAAGTTTCGTTATGGTATGTATTTTAGTTTCAAATACAGTAGCTGCTATTATAGCAATTAATCAAGCTACCATCCATAAAGCGACGATTGAACAAAAACAGTTGAGAGATGGTACGTGGGTTGGAGGGATTTCACATATTATTTCCTCCGTATTTTCAACTGTAGGTGTCGTTCCGTTACCAGCAACAGCAGGATTTATACGCCTAACAAAACAAAAATATATACGATCGTTCTTAATGGCATGTGTACTACTAGTCGTTATGTCGCTTTTTCCAAGTATTATTCGTTACTTAGCGTCATTACCATCCGCTGTTGCATCTGCAGTTTTAATGGCTTCATTCGTGCAACTAATTGGGATTGGACTAAACAATATAAAACAAGTGGAGCTTAATGAAAGGAATATAACAATTTTAGGAGTAGCAGTATTATTTGGCAGCGGTGTTATGTTTTTACCGTCTGGAGCACTCCAATCGTTGCCGTCTGTTATGCAATATATATTCGGCAATGGTTTGTTCGTAGGTACAGTTGTAAGTATATTGCTAGAACAAATATGGCGCATTAAACAGTAAGTGGATAAAATGAGTGCGTGCACTGTATAAATGTCTAAAATAACATAAGAAATAAAGCCTATTTTCATTCACCACCTGCACATTTCGTTCATACAATATCTTGACTAAATAAACACCCAACTTACACATATACAGCTCTGGCTTAAGCAAGGAGGGTTATACCAGTTGAAGGAAAAAGCGTATCAATCTAAACCGTTACTCACAAAGAGAGAGAGAGAAGTATTTGAATTACTGGTTCAAGATAAAACAACGAAGGAAATTGCAGGTGAACTTTTTATCAGTGAAAAAACCGTTCGCAACCACATATCTAACGCAATGCAAAAGCTAGGGGTTAAAGGACGTTCACAGGCAGTTGTTGAGCTTCTTCGTATGGGAGAGCTTGAGTTATAAGAAGTAAGCCGACTTTTATACAAAGAGTCGGCTATTTTTCTGTTTGTTTCACGCTCTATATGAATGATAAGAATGTCTCATACATAAATAGGTAGTAAGGAGGGGATATGTTGAAAAGGATATTGTTAGTTTCAACAAGTGCTCATGATATGAAGGGACACCCGACTGGTTTGTGGCTTGAAGAGCTTGCTGCTCCTTATCATTTGTTTAAAAGGGTTAAGTTTGATGTTGATATCGTATCGATAAAAGGCGGGAGGGTACCTATTGATAGAGTATCTATTCCAAATGGTATACCCCGTGAATTTAAGTATGTCGCTTCTTTATTGCAAAATACGAAGTCGATCTCAACTGTTCACTTTTCAGATTATGATGCGGTTTTATTTGGTGGTGGGCACGGGGCGATTGTAGATTTTCCAGGTAATCCATATGTTGCAAATTTGATTGAGAATATGTATAACAATAACCGGATTGTAGCGGCTGTTTGTCACGGGGTAAGCTCTTTAGTCGGTGTGAAAAATAAAGATGGTTCGTTTTTTAGTGCAGGCAAGCGAATAACAGGTTATACAAATGATGAAGAAAAAGCTGTGCATTTAGAAAAGAGAGTTCCATTTTTGTTAGAAAGTAAATTGAAGGAAGAAGGAGCTTTCTTTTATGTTGCACCTAACTTTACGCCGCATGTTGTAGTAGATGGGCGTTTGATTACAGGGCAGAATCCGCAGTCTAGTGTGGAAATAGGTAAGGCTATAAAAAGAGCTGTAAATAAATTATCGTCGGTTTAATCTCTGCACATTTCTTCTTATTAATAGGGATATCTTCTGTCCAAAGAAAGGAGGCGTAATAAATACGTACTTTATTATAGAAGAAACCGACTTTCATTTAGAAGGTCGGTTATTTTTCTGTCTTGCAAATTATGAAAAAAAGGAGCAAAATAAAAAAGGTCCTAGTCTATATAGGTACACATAAAAAATTTTCATACAGGAGCAATTTTAGTGAGCGAACTTAAATTGCGTAAAATATAATGATAAACATAAAATAAGATGATGAATGAGAAAACGGGTGATGAAGTTGAATAGAGCAATCGGTGTTATCGATTCAGGAGTTGGCGGTTTAACAGTAGCGAAGGAATTAATTCGTCAGTTGCCGAAAGAGCGTATTATATATTTAGGAGATACAGCACGTTGCCCGTATGGTCCGCGTTCTCGAGAAGAAGTGCGTCAATTTACGTGGGAAATGACAGAGCATTTATTAGATTTAAATATTAAAATGCTAGTTATTGCGTGTAATACAGCAACTGCGGTTGTACTAGAAGAAATGCAGAAGCAATTACCGATTCCGGTAGTAGGAGTTATCCATCCAGGATCACGTACAGCTTTAAAAGTGACAAATACGTACCATGTTGGGATTATTGGAACGATTGGAACGGTGAAAAGTGGTGCGTACGAAGAGGCGTTAAAGTCTATTAATAACCGTGTTATGGTAGAAAGTTTAGCGTGCCCACCTTTCGTTGAACTTGTAGAGAGTGGGAATTTCGAGAGTGAAATGGCGTATGAAGTTGTAAGAGAAACGTTGCAACCGCTAAAAAGCACTGATATTGATACGCTTATTTTAGGGTGTACACATTATCCGATTTTAGGCCCAGTTATTAAAAATGTAATGGGAGATAAAGTGCAATTGATTAGTTCGGGTGATGAAACGGCGCGTGAAGTAAGTACAATTTTATACCACAGTAAAATGTTAAATGAGGGAGAAGAGCAAAGTGATCACCTCTTTTTAACGACTGGTAAAATAGACTTATTTAAAGAAATTGCATCCAAGTGGTTCGGTCAGCCGATTGAAAATGTGAAGCATATCAATTTAGAAACAGAATAATAGTAGACTCATATAAGTGAACTCCTGAGAAATCAGGAGTTTTTTATTTATAAGCAGCAGGGCTTGTTCTAAAATGTGAAACAGCTCGTATACATAATAGTACAAACTTAGCTTTTAGGGGGGAATGGCATGCCTAAATCCACTTTTAAATGGGTTGTTGGTGCTACTGTGAGCGCTGTTTTACTAACAGGGTGTGGCTTTATAAATCAGGAGAAAGCGACTGAACAAATTGATCCACCAAAACAAGTTACGTATACAGAGGGTGGAAAGAAAGAGGTAGCTAAGAAGGATAAACAAGGGCAAACGGTAAATAGGGAACTATACCTTGTTGATAAAAATGGTTATGTTGTACCACAAACGTTAACTATACCAACTCCGAAAGCAAATGAGGTCATGCAGCAAACGCTAGAATATCTTGTGAAAGATGGACCTGTAACGGATTTGTTACCGAATGGGTTCCGTGCGGTCATTCCAGCAAATACAATGATGACTTTGGATTTGAAAAAAGATGGGACGGCAGTCATTGATTTCTCTAGTGAGATGAAAAAATATGCCAAAGAAGAAGAGCGTCAAATTGTTGAATCTATAGCGTGGACGTTGACGCAATTTAAAGAGGTAAAACAAGTGCAGTTCCAAATAAATGGTGAAAAATTAGCGAAGATGCCTGTTGGTGGTACACCGCTTGGTGAAGGGGTGAGCCGCGCGAATGGTATTAACTTTGATGATGAACAAGTAGCTGATGTAACAAATACAAAACCAGTCACATTGTATTTTATGGCGCAAAATAATAAACAGCAATATTATGTGCCAGTTACGCGCCGCGTTGCAGAGGGGAAAGAAAATGATATTACGACAGTTGTAAATGAACTAGTTAAAGGGCCGAATCAAAATTCACTGTTGAGTGACTTTAATCCAGGGGTCAAACTTATTACGAATCCGAAATTGCAAGACGGGAATATTACGTTAAACTTTAATGAAAATATATTTGCGAATAAAGATAAAAGTAAGATTTCAAATTACGTATTGAAATCATTAGTTTTATCTTTAACGGAAAAACAAGGTGTGAAAAATGTTTCTATTCAAGTGAATGGGAAAGCAAATCTTATGGATGAGAAGGGTGAAAAGTTAACAAAACCTGTAAATCGTCCAGAAAACGTGAATACAGGTGGTTTTTAATCACGAATAATTTGATATACTTATGTAAGAAAGGGGAATTGCTTTTTGGGTTCTCCTTCTTTTATTGTATACATATCATACATTTAAATTTGGCTATACTAACGAGTAGTAGTTATGAGGAGGTTATTTTATGCGAGTAGATGGTAGAGAGAAAACAGAATTACGCCATATACATATTCATACGAATTATTTGAAACATCCAGAAGGGTCAGTATTAATTGAAGTTGGGGATACAAAGGTAATTTGTTCAGCGACAATTGAAGAGCGTGTACCACCGTTTATGCGTGGAGAAGGAAAGGGCTGGGTAACAGCTGAATACGCGATGATTCCACGTGCGACAGAACAACGTACAATCAGGGAGTCAAGTAAAGGGAAAGTAACAGGACGTACAATGGAAATCCAACGTTTAATTGGACGAGCATTACGTGCGGTAGTTGATTTAGAAGCGCTTGGCGAGAGAACAGTTTGGATTGACTGTGATGTTATTCAAGCGGATGGTGGAACGAGAACAGCTTCTATTACAGGGGCATATGTAGCGATGGTATTAGCGTTTGAGAAGTTATTACAAGCAGAAAAAGTATCTAAAATTCCAGTGAAAGATTATTTAGCAGCAACGTCAGTAGGGATTGTTGAAGAACAAGGTGTTGTTTTAGACTTAAACTACGTAGAAGATTCTAAAGCAGACGTTGATATGAATGTAATTATGACTGGAAAAGGTCAGTTTGTTGAAGTGCAAGGAACTGGAGAAGAAGCGACGTTTAGCAGAGCTCAGTTAAATGGATTACTTGATGCTGCGGAACAAGGGATTTTCCAACTAATTGATATGCAAAAAGAAGCGTTAGGTGACATCGTATCTCATATAGAGTAGAGGTGGAAAATATGAAACAAGTTGTTGTAGCGACAAAAAATTTGGGGAAAGTACGTGAGTTTGCTGAGTTATTTGGGCGATTCGATTTAGAAGTGAAATCATTACACGATTTTCCTCATATTGAAGAAGTTGAAGAAACTGGCGAAACATTTGAAGAAAATGCAATCTTAAAAGCAGATAGTCTAAGTAGACAGTTGGATGCTATCGTAATTGCGGATGATTCAGGTCTCATTGTAGATGCTTTAAACGGAAAACCAGGCGTGTATTCAGCTCGTTTTGCTGGAGAGCCGAAAGACGATCAAGCGAACATCGATAAAGTGTTACAAGAATTAAATGATGTCGATTTTGAA
This sequence comes from Bacillus luti, assembly GCF_009739945.1. Classification (NCBI taxonomy): domain Bacteria; kingdom Bacillati; phylum Bacillota; class Bacilli; order Caryophanales; family Bacillaceae; genus Bacillus; species Bacillus luti. The sequence goes on from NZ_CP040336.1 coordinate 883,535, forward strand.
AAACGTAAAGCGCGTTTCTACTGTGCACTAGCAGTTGCATTCCCAGAAGCGGATAAAGAGCCGGTAATTGTGAATGGAACGTGCGAAGGGTACATTTTAGAACAGCGCCGCGGGGAAAACGGTTTTGGATATGATCCAATTTTTTATGTGGAAGAATATAAAAAAGCGATGGCGGAACTAAGCTCAGATGAGAAAAACGCCATTAGTCACCGCGGGCGTGCTCTTCGTAAGTTAGAAGAAAAAATCCCGGAATGGTTTTTAGGAGAATAAGGGAGAGAGATTGATGAAAGCTTTAATCGTAAGCGATAGTCATAGCTCTGTGAAGGAATTACAGCAGTTAAAAGCGAAATATGAAGGAAAAGTAGATATCATGATTCATTGCGGTGATTCAGAGCTAACACCTGCTCATGAAGAACTGCAAGGTTTCCACGTTGTAAAAGGGAACTGTGATTATGCTAACTTTCAAGACGAAATTGTAACGGATGTAGATGGCGTTCGTTTCGTAGTGGTGCATGGGCATCGGCATAACGTGAAAATGACATTACAAACGTTAGCGTACCGTGCAGAAGAGGCAGGAGCGCAAGTTGCATGCTTCGGACACTCTCACGTATTAGGTGCGGAATTAATCGATGGCGTTTTATTTATTAATCCTGGAAGTATTTTATTACCACGTCAGCGTGTAGAGAAGACATTTGCTTTATTAGAAATGGATGAAAATCAAATGGAAGTTCGCTTTGAAACATTAGACGGACAACTAGTTGAACAAGCAGTTTTTAAAAGAGGATAAGAAAAATTATCCTCTTTTAAAAAAGGTGTTGACTTTATGTATGGTTATACATATAATAAATATTGTCGATAGGGCAACGGCGCTAACGAAGAAAATAAAATAACATATGCGGGTGTAGTTTAGTGGTAAAACAAGAGCCTTCCAAGCTCTGGTCGAGAGTTCGATTCTCTTCACCCGCTCCATGTCCCAGTAGCTCAGCCGGATAGAGCATACGCCTTCTAAGCGTACGGTCGGGAGTTCGAATCTCTCCTGGGACGCTAACAAAACCTTGTTATCTTTTGATAACAAGGTTTTTTGTTTGTCTAAAAATTGATGTATGTGAAAGAACTGTGAAATTTTTCGGAGCTCTTTCTATTTCGTTAGCTATATTATCGAATTCTGTTAAAACAGTGAACATATTGATACATACGTTATCAGCAACGAAGACTGACACGATGTGGACGATCAAAAGAAAGTACGATTAATGAACTCGGCGAATCGAACGTTGCACAATCAATTCAAAAGATATGATATCCCTTATAATGTAATATGTGAATTCAACGCATGCTTAGGAATCGTTTATAACGATACAAACAAAATGCAGCGGCAAGGAATCGCACCGTTTAGCGTAACTGGCGTCGGTTCATTCACATTCAAAGGAAATAACGTTTCTAGTACGATTGAGCAGCCGTTATCAGAACTTATCCCTGGCAGTGTGTTACAATTAATCGAAGTGGAAAGCGAGGATCTCCAATTGACTGGACGTGTGATTGGACAGTTTAAGAAGGTTGTATAAAAAGGGAGATGGCGCAAAGATGGCAAGATCAAAAGAGACTGATTTAACGGAAAAATTGGCAGAAGGTAAACGGAAATATGGTGACGGCAACTTTACAATACGGAACATCGGTGATGAAACTGACCCGAATTGGACTGTCGTAAAAAATGTGAGGAAGGGATCGGCAGGCATTCGCGAAGAGGAAGATATATTAAGACTGCGATCAAAATATATAAAATAGTACGGGAATGGGCGGATCGGGAGTTCGAATCTTTCCTAGGACGCTAAGAAAACCTTGTTATCTTTTGATAACAAGGTTTTTTGTTTAGTTATTGATAAACTTCTCAAATACAAAACCATAATCTTTCACGTTATATTGCTTCTTCGTATCAACGAGCCAGTTAAAGGCGATCTCATTTATCTCTTTAAATTGGTCTGCTAAATTTACTTGTGCGTTTGAAATACGGCTGAAAGCGTTAGATGCCATATCTAAACTTTTATGTGCATACTGCAATGTAATATCGTTGTCATATGAAATTTCTTCGATTTTAAGTAAAGCCTTATATAAATCTTTTAATTCTTCAATATGTTTTTTATGAACATCAATTGAGTAATACTCATCTCCCATTTGAAACTTAATTTCTACATCTAAGTCAATCGTTCCTGCAGTTTCAAGTGCTACGTTTTTAATTGGATATTTACTGTAGCTAAAGCGGCGTAGTGTACGCTTTTTACTTGTTGCACTTGTACCATCTAGGTGGATTAATCCTTTGTTTGTGAAGCAATATTCATCTGATTTTGATTTAATTAGAAAATAAATTTTCTCGCCATCTTCATGCATCACGTAATCATCAGCATCAACCTTATCGTAATCCTTCGGTGTAATGACAGAACCTACATCACTTAATCCTAAAACATCTGCAGCCATTTTTTTAAACATATATAATCCCCCTTGTAAAATAAATTCTTAATTGTTCGAAAATATATTAACACGATTTTAAATCAATTTTTGAAATCTTACAATTCTGTAAGGTAACTGTAAGGTAGTTCGATGGTAACAAATTGCTAATCTTTTATAATAAAGGTAACAACGATAAAACGAGGAGGAAGAAATGATGAAAGGGTTAATCGTAACGGGCTTAACAGTAGCTTTTGGATTTGTAGCGTATGAGAAATTAACGTATGTAATTGATGTTGTAAAACATTTAGTAGCGTAGAAAAAAACTGCCATGAGAGGGAAAGGGAATGAGTGAATGAATGGAATGGTTATTTGGAATTATAGGTACTTGTAGTGTAGTGTTATTGTTCTTTGTCCCGAGTGGTATACTTAGTTCGACAACGAGTTTGTTCTTCTTAAGTTTGTTTGGTTGTACGATGCTTATTATTATGTTTTTAATGAAGCGAAGTAAACCAATCTTCTATTTTAGCATGATTGTTATGGCAATTATTGTTCTCCAAATTATTACCCTTGTTATATACCCCACTATTATAAAAGCTTTCCATTAATAATGAATCCTCTGTGCTTGTTGCTGAGGATTTTTATTTATATAATCTTGGTTTTTGATAAAGGTTTGTTCATGTTGAAATATAAAAATTGAATATTTTTATATTTCAAACAAATGTTTTCGGGATGTTGTGTTCTCATTACGCATTTGATATATTTACTTTGAACATAATTAAAATCAAGAAAAAGAGGCGGACGTATGGATAAAAAAGAAAATACGGTCGTATTGTTTCCTCAACTATCAGAGCGTTATATTGATGAAGGTTTTTTAGCGCTGAAAGAGCGGAAATTCGAAGATGCATTGCGCTGCTTTGAAATATTACGTCAGTATAATGCGGAAACGGAACAAACGGAATTAGCTTCAGTTATTTGTTTGTTAGAATTAAAACGTATGGAAGAAGCGAAAGACAAATGTGAACAGTTACTTGAAACAGGAGCTGTACTATTTGGTGATATTCTTGAAACATATGTGACTATTTTAGTTCAAACAAATGATTATGAAGGTGTTATTGAAACTGTTGAAAAAGTTTTGCAAACGAAAGACATAATGCCGGAACAAAAAGAAAAATTAGCGCAGCTCGCTTTATTTGCAGAAGGAATGCTAAATGAGGAAGATGCATCATTAGCGGATTCTAATTTTGATTTGGACGAGTTTACTAATGAGATTTTTGGTGAAAACTTCGGGCAAAAGTTAAGGGCAATTCAGCAACTTTCGTTAAAAGATTTGGATCTTGCATTACCTGTCTTAAAGAAATTTTTAATAGACGAACAGCAGCACCCTTATTTGAAAACTTCTATTTTATATAAAATGATAGAAAATCAAATAGAAGAAGAGATAGAAGTAGAAAAGTTTGGAAATACGATCAAGGTGATTCCAGCATTTACAGGTCATAATGAGGAGCAATCCGATAACATTATACATATATTATCAAGCCGATTAGAGCAAAATTATCCGGATATATTTGATGCGATGGCTACATACTGGAAAGAACTACAAATTGGTGTTTTCCCATTCGCTCTATTAATGGATAAAGTAGAGATCTGGGCTGCTGTTTTAGAGAGAATTGGAAGAAAGCGTTTCGGATTGGCTATTGATGAAGAAGAGCTTATGACAGCGTACAATATTGAATTAGAAGAGTTTCATATTGCCTATCAATGGTTATTACGTGTTGAAAGAGAAGGATATTTGCCCGTATAATTATGAAAAAGAGTTGTTCAGTTCTTGAAACGAGCATATTCTATGTTATAATGTAAGGGTTGCAAAAGGCAGAAATCTGTCTGTTTGTAAGAGAAGAGAAGTGTAATTCTCTTACTTAATATGTTTCATATTATTCTCGAACAAAATATACCGTAATTGTCTTTTAGACAATTAATAGATTGAAACATTATATCTGAAAGCTTTTGCTAGAGGATTATTTGTGCATTTGTTATTTCAAAAAAGAGATAATGAAGGTCTTAATCTATAGAGGTATGTGCATACATTATTATAGTTGGAGGGAAAGAATAAATGTCTACAAAATGGGAAAAATTAGAAGGTAACGTTGGCGTTTTAACAATCGAAGTTGATGCTAAAGAAGTAAACAACTCTATCGACGCTGCATTCAAAAAAGTAGTAAAAACAATTAATGTACCAGGTTTCCGTAAAGGAAAAATGCCTCGTCCATTATTCGAACAACGCTTTGGTATCGAATCTTTATACCAAGATGCTTTAGATATCATCTTACCAAAAGCATACGGTGAAGCAATCGATGAAGCTGGTATTTTCCCAGTTGCTCATCCTGAAATCGACATCGAGAAGTTCGAAAAAAATGCTAACCTTATCTTCACTGCAAAAGTTACAGTGAAACCTGAAGTTAAATTAGGTGAGTACAAAGGTTTAGCAGTAGAAAAAGTTGAAACAACTGTAACTGACGAAGATGTAGAGAACGAATTAAAAGCTTTACAAGAGCGTCAAGCTGAACTAGTTGTTAAAGAAGAAGGAACTGTTGAAAACGGTGATACAGCTGTAATCGACTTCGAAGGTTTCGTTGATGGCGAAGCATTTGAAGGCGGAAAAGGCGAAAACTACTCTCTTGCAATCGGTTCTGGTACATTCATCCCAGGTTTCGAAGAGCAAGTAATTGGTCTTAAATCTGGTGATTCTAAAGACGTTGAAGTATCATTCCCAGAAGAGTACCATGCTGCTGAATTAGCTGGAAAACCAGCAACATTCAAAGTAACAATTCACGAAATCAAAACAAAAGAACTTCCTGAGTTAAACGACGAGTTCGCTAAAGAAGCAGACGAAGCGGTTGCAACTCTTGATGAATTAAAAGCGAAACTTCGCACAAACTTAGAAGAAGGCAAAAAGCACGAAGCTGAGCACAAAGTACGTGACGAAGTAGTAGAATTAGCTGCTGCTAACGCTGAAATCGACATTCCAGAAGCTATGATCGACACTGAGTTAGATCGTATGGTTCGTGAATTCGAGCAACGTTTAAGCCAACAAGGTATGAACCTTGAGCTTTACTACCAATTCACAGGTACTGACGCTGACAAGTTAAAAGAGCAAATGAAAGAAGACGCTCAAAAACGCGTAAGAATCAACCTTGTTCTTGAAGCTATCATTGAAGCTGAAAACATCGAAGTTACTGAAGAAGAAGTAACTGCAGAAGTTGAAAAAATGGCTGAAATGTACGGTATGCCAGTAGACGCTATCAAGCAAGCTCTTGGAAGCGTAGACGCTTTAGCTGAAGATATTAAAGTGCGCAAAGCTGTAGACTTCTTAGTAGACAACGCTGCATAATAAAATAACAAGGCACGATTTTAATCGTGCCTTGTTTTATAAATATAGAAATATATTTATAAAACTTTTCGATGAAGAAGGAAAAGTTCCTTTGTAAGTCGAATATACATATTTCAAAAGTTTTAAAAAATTTTTATTTGTACATAACTAGTCATATTATTTGTATTTCTCGCCACGTAGTGACATAATATGTATTTACATACGATACATTTATCGTGTACATACGAAGGCAAGAGGTTAGCACTTTGTAAGGGGTGTGAAAATATGTTTAAATTTAATGATGAAAAAGGGCAATTAAAATGTTCTTTCTGTGGTAAAACACAAACGCAAGTTCGAAAGTTAGTTGCAGGTCCAGGTGTTTACATTTGTGACGAGTGTATCGAACTTTGTACTGAAATTGTACAAGAGGAGCTTGCGAAGGACGAAGAAGTAGAATTCAAAGATGTACCGAAACCGGTAGAAATTCGTGAAATCTTAGATGAGTATGTCATCGGACAAGATAACGCGAAAAAAGCACTAGCGGTAGCGGTATATAACCATTACAAACGCATTAATTCTAACAGCAAAATTGATGATGTAGAATTAGCGAAGAGTAATATCGCACTTATCGGGCCAACAGGTAGTGGTAAAACATTATTGGCACAAACGTTAGCGCGTATTTTAAATGTTCCATTTGCAATCGCGGACGCAACATCTTTAACAGAAGCTGGATACGTTGGGGAAGATGTAGAAAACATCTTACTAAAACTAATCCAAGCAGCTGATTATGATGTAGAGAAAGCGGAAAAAGGAATCATTTATATTGATGAGATTGATAAAGTGGCACGTAAGTCCGAAAATCCATCAATTACACGTGATGTATCTGGTGAAGGTGTGCAGCAGGCACTTCTGAAAATTTTAGAAGGTACTGTAGCAAGCGTTCCACCTCAAGGTGGTCGTAAGCATCCGCATCAAGAGTTTATTCAAATTGATACAACGAACATCTTATTCATTTGTGGTGGAGCGTTTGATGGCATCGAGCCAATTATTAAACGTCGCCTTGGTGAAAAAGTAATTGGATTCGGTTCTGAGAAGAAAAATGCTGATGTAAATGAAAAGCATGTTTTATCTCACGTATTACCAGAGGATCTTTTAAGATTTGGTTTAATTCCAGAGTTTATTGGTCGTCTTCCAGTTATTGCGAACCTAGAGCCACTTGATGAAGATGCTCTTGTTGATATTTTAACGAAACCGAAAAATGCACTTGTTAAGCAATTCCAAAAATTATTGGAGCTTGACGATGTTGAGTTAGAGTTTGAAGAAGGTGCACTAATCGAAATTGCGAAGAAAGCAATTGAACGTAAAACAGGTGCTCGTGGACTTCGTTCTATTATTGAAGGCTTAATGCTGGATGTAATGTTCGAACTTCCATCTCGCAAAGATATCGAGAAGTGTGTTCTGACAAAAGAAACAGTGGCTGATAATGCAGCGCCAAAATTGGTGTTACAAGACGGTACTGTACTTGATACAAAAACATCTGCATAATACAAAGGAGAAACAGCAATTTTTATAATTGCTGTTTTTCTTTATGTTTAGCTACGTTCCTCCGCGGAAATACTAAGGGATAAAACATTGCGGGAGGAAATAAATGATGAGCTGGACAAATATATTTTTAGTTGTTCAACTTGTTTTTGGAGTAATTGTAGGATTGTATTTTTGGCATTTACTTCGAAATCAGCGAACACAAAAAGTTTCAATTGATCGAGAATCGAAAAAAGAATTAGAGCAGCTTCGTAAAATGCGTGAGATTTCTCTAACAGAGCCGCTTGCGGAAAAGGTACGTCCTACATCCTTTTTAGATATTGTAGGGCAAGAGGACGGGATTAAGTCGTTAAAAGCGGCTCTATGTGGTCCGAACCCGCAACATGTAATTATATATGGCCCGCCAGGTGTCGGAAAGACAGCGGCAGCACGTCTTGTATTAGAAGAAGCGAAAAGAAATCCGAAATCTCCATTTCGTACGAATGCAACGTTTATTGAACTCGATGCGACGACAGCGAGGTTTGATGAACGTGGTATTGCAGATCCTTTAATTGGCTCGGTGCATGATCCAATTTATCAAGGTGCGGGTGCGATGGGGCAAGCTGGTATTCCACAACCGAAAAAAGGCGCTGTAACAGATGCACACGGTGGTATTTTGTTCATTGATGAGATTGGTGAACTGCATCCGATACAAATGAACAAAATGTTAAAGGTATTAGAAGATCGGAAAGTATTTTTAGAAAGTGCGTATTATAGTGAAGAGAATACGATGATTCCAACATATATACATGACATTTTTCAAAAAGGTTTACCGGCGGATTTTCGCTTAGTCGGTGCGACGACGCGTTCACCAGAGGAAATTCCACCTGCCATTCGTTCGCGTTGTTTAGAAGTGTTTTTCCGTGAGTTAGATACAGAGGAAATTCAAAAAGTAGCGAAGAATGCAGCTGAAAAAGTGGAAATGCAAATTGGTGAAAATGGTATTGAAATGATCGGAATGTATGCAAGAAATGGACGAGAAGCGATTAATCTTGTGCAAATTTCTGCTGGAATGGCGATAAATGAAGAACGTTCTTTCATTAAAGATGAAGATATAGAATGGGTTGTTCATTCTAGCCAACTTACACCGAAATATGAAAAACATATTTATCCGATTCCAAGGATTGGTCTTGTAAATGGACTTGCTGTATATGGTCCGAATACGGGCGCATTATTAGAAATTGAAGTAACAGCGATCAAGGCGAAAGATAAAGGATCGGTAAATGTTACCGGAATTGTAGAAGAGGAAAGTATTGGTAGTCAAACGAAATCGATTCGCCGTAAAAGTATGGCGAAAGGTTCTGTAGACAATGTATTAACAGTACTTCGTTCTCTAGATGTGTTGCCAGAAGGGTACGATATACATATTAATTTTCCAGGCGGTATCCCAATTGATGGACCTTCGGCAGGAATCGCTATGGCAACAGGTGTATATTCAGCAGTGCATCGTACGTATGTGAATAATGAAGTAGCGATGACAGGTGAGATAAGTATACACGGAGAAGTGAAGCCGATTGGTGGTGTGTACGCAAAAATAAAAGCTGCGAAAAAAGCAGGGGCTAAGAAAGTCATCATCCCTGCTGAAAACATGCAACCACTTTTGTATACAATAAAGGGAATTGAAATCATTCCTGTTCGTAAGTTAAAAGAAGTATTTGAGCTAACGTTTATGCAGGAAAATATGCATCGTGGGCTGGATGTACATACTGCTGTAGACGAAACAGATGCACAATCAATGTGAGGGTGGACGACAATAAAATTTGCAAGACTTCGTTTAAGTTTGTATGCTTAAGCGGAGTCTTTTTTCGTTTCATAAGGGAGAAAAAACAAGGGATTTACAATTGTGGAGAATCTCTGCAATTGCATCTAGATGTATTGTAATATAAAATAGTTGAACAGGAGTTTAATTTATTATGGAGGTGCTATGTCTAGTATGAATACGAATGAAAAAATCGTACCCCTCCTACCATTAAGAGGCGTTCTCGTATATCCAACGATGGTTCTGCATCTTGATGTAGGACGTGATAAATCGATACAAGCACTAGAGCAGGCGGCAATGGATGAAAATATCATCTTTTTAGCGATGCAAAAAGAAATGAATATCGATGATCCGAAAGAAGATGACATATATAGTGTAGGTACAGTTGCGAAAGTGAAGCAAATGTTAAAATTGCCGAACGGTACGCTTCGTGTCCTTGTAGAAGGTTTACATAGAGCAGAAGTAGTAGAGTTTATCGAAGAAGAGAATTTTGTACAAGTTTCTATTCAAACGATAACTGAAGAAGTGGAAAATGATCTAGAAGAGAAAGCTCTTATGCGTACGTTACTGGAGCATTTTGAACAATATATTAAAGTTTCGAAAAAAGTTTCAAATGAAACATTTGCAACGGTAGCTGATGTAGAAGAACCAGGCAGACTAGCTGATTTAATTGCTTCTCACTTGCCGATTAAAACGAAGCAGAAACAAGAGATTTTAGAGATTGTATCTGTGAAAGAACGATTACATACACTGATTTCAATTATTCAAGATGAACAAGAGTTACTTAGTTTAGAAAAGAAAATTGGACAAAAAGTGAAACGTTCAATGGAGCGCACGCAAAAAGAATACTTCTTACGTGAGCAAATGAAGGCAATTCAAACTGAACTTGGCGATAAAGAAGGTAAGGGCGGAGAAGTTGAAGAGCTTCGTGAGAAAATTGAACAGTCAGGAATGCCTGAAGAAACAATGAAGGCTGCGCTGAAAGAATTAGATCGTTATGAAAAGTTACCAGCAAGTTCAGCGGAGAGCGGCGTTATTCGCAATTACATTGATTGGTTATTAGCACTTCCGTGGACAGAAGCAACAGAAGATATGATTGATCTTGCTCATTCTGAAGAGATTTTAAACAAAGATCATTACGGTCTTGAAAAGGTGAAAGAGCGTGTACTTGAATATTTAGCTGTACAGAAGTTAACGAATTCATTAAAAGGACCTATCCTTTGCTTAGTAGGCCCTCCTGGGGTCGGAAAAACTTCGTTAGCGCGTTCAATTGCAACGTCATTGAATCGTAACTTTGTCCGTGTATCTCTTGGTGGTGTACGTGATGAATCTGAAATTCGTGGTCATCGCCGTACGTATGTTGGAGCAATGCCAGGGCGCATTATTCAAGGTATGAAAAAGGCGAAAACAGTTAATCCAGTCTTCTTATTAGATGAGATTGATAAAATGTCTAACGATTTCAGAGGAGATCCATCAGCTGCATTACTTGAAGTATTAGATCCAGAACAAAACCATAACTTCAGTGATCATTACATTGAAGAACCATATGATTTATCGAAAGTTATGTTTGTAGCAACTGCTAATACACTTTCAAGTATTCCTGGTCCATTACTTGACCGCATGGAAATTATTTCGATTGCTGGCTATACAGAGCTTGAAAAAGTTCATATTGCTCGTGAGCATTTATTGCCGAAACAATTAAAAGAGCATGGCTTACGAAAAGGTAATTTACAAGTACGTGATGAAGCACTTCTTGAAATTATTCGTTATTATACACGTGAGGCTGGTGTTCGTACGCTAGAGCGCCAAATCGCAAAAGTTTGCCGTAAAGCAGCGAAAATCATCGTTACAGCAGAACGTAAACGTATTGTTGTGACAGAGAAAAATATTGTAGATTTACTTGGTAAACATATATTCCGTTATGGACAAGCAGAGAAAACAGACCAAGTCGGAATGGCAACTGGGTTAGCATATACAGCAGCTGGTGGCGATACACTTGCAATTGAAGTATCTGTAGCACCAGGTAAAGGGAAATTAATTTTAACAGGGAAACTTGGGGATGTTATGAAAGAATCCGCACAAGCAGCGTTTAGCTATATTCGTTCTCGTGCAGAAGAGCTTCAGATTGATCCGAATTTCCATGAGAAAAATGATATTCATATTCATGTTCCAGAAGGAGCAGTTCCAAAAGATGGACCGTCAGCAGGTATTACGATGGCAACGGCGCTTATTTCTGCACTAACAGGTATTCCTGTAAGTAAAGAAGTGGGTATGACAGGTGAAATTACACTTCGTGGTCGTGTATTACCAATTGGTGGTTTAAAAGAAAAAACATTAAGTGCTCACCGCGCAGGCTTAACAAAAATCATTTTGCCAGCAGAAAACGAGAAAGATTTAGATGATATTCCAGAGAGCGTAAAAGAAAACCTTACGTTTGTGCTTGCATCTCATTTAGATGAAGTATTGGAGCACGCATTAGTAGGAGTGAAACAATGAAAGTAACAAAAGCAGATATTGTAATTAGTGCTGTTAAACCAGAACAATATCCAGACAGTGATTTACCAGAAATTGCATTAGCAGGTCGTTCAAATGTCGGGAAGTCTTCCTTTATTAATAAAATTTTAAATCGTAAAAAGTTAGTGCGTATTTCTTCTAAACCAGGGAAAACGCAAACGCTGAACTTTTTCTTAATCAATGAGATGATGCATTTTGTTGACGTTCCAGGTTATGGATATGCGAAAGTATCTAAATCGGAGCGCGCAGCATGGGGCAAAATGATTGAAACGTACTTTACAACGCGTGAGCAATTAGACGCAGCTGTATTAGTAGTTGATTTACGTCACCAACCAACAAACGATGACGTGATGATGTATGATTTCTTAAAGCATTATGAAATCCCAACAATTATTATTGCGACGAAAGCCGATAAAATTCCGAAAGGGAAATGGCAAAAGCATTTAAAAGTTGTAAAAGAAACGCTTGCTGTTGAAATTGGCGATGAAATCGTTCTATTCTCTTCTGAAACAGGACTTGGAAAAGAAGAAGCGTGGAAAGCGATTCATAAAATGACAAAAACAAAAAACGCGTGACGAATGTCGCGCGTTTTTTTCTTTATACGCTTTTAGCGTACGTTTAACGTAACTTCAATATTTCCTCGTGTCGCTTTAGAGTAAGGACATACACCATGAGCAGCTTCTACAAGTTCTTGTGCTTCGCTATGTGAAACGCCAGCAACATGTACATCAAGTACAGCGGATAGGCCGAAACCACCATCTGTATCTTTTCCGATAGAAACGTGAGCAGTTACTTCTGTACTTTCTACTTTCACACGTTTTGTACGAATGACAAGTTGTAATGCACTATCAAAACAAGCTGCATAACCAGCGGCAAATAGTTGCTCAGGATTTGTTGCCTCTCCACCTGCACCGCCTAGTGCTTTTGGCATTTTTACATCAAGATTCAATATGCCGTCATCTGAGATTACTTTCCCGTTTCTTCCACCTGTTGCTGTTACTGAAGCAGTATATAGTTTATCCATGTTTATTCCCCTTTTCCATCATTAATTGTTTTCATTGTTTCAATTAGTTTATTTAGCTGAATTAATAAAGAGCGATATTCTTGCTCTGTAATTCCTAAGTTTGTAGCCATCGTTGTCGGTAATGAACAAGCCTTTTCCTTTAAATCTTTGCCTTGTTCTGTTAATTCAATACAAACTTTTCGTTCGTCTTCTTTGGAACGAACACGTTTTACAAGTTTTAATGATTCCATTCGTTTTAACATAGGTGTTAACGTACCGGAATCTAAAAATAAACGTTCTCCAATTTCTTTTACTGTTAGTCCATCTTGCTCCCATAGTACGAGTAAAGTAATGTACTGGGGATACGTAATACCCATTTCTTCTAAATAAGGTCGATAAAAACGAGTAACCTCTCTAGAGCAGGCGTAAATAGAAAAACAAAGTTGGTTATCTAGATGCAAAGAGTCCTCTGTCATAAATAACTCCCTTCTAATTAAGTTGTGCACAATTTAATTTTGTAAAACCAATATAACGAAAAAGAAATACAATGTCAAATACATTGTATTGAGAAAGTGTTTGTTACATTTTGGAACAATCATACATATTTTCCTTCATGATGAAAGAAGATAGGGAAGATGATGTTATAATTTATATGGAATAGTTTCCATCACTTGATTATGAGAACTTTTTTTGGTAACGTACAAATAGAGTTATTAATTTATAATCATTATAAAGTAGGAAGTTTTAATTAGTTTTGCTGAATCTCCTTCATTACATACGGAGAATAAATAAAAAATAATCGGTTGTTCACACGATTGTCAGATTCATAAGAGGAAAGTTGTATTATGATAGTAGATAAAGTGATAAAACGGGTGAAGGGGGACATGCTGCGTGCATATTCTTGTTGTTAGTGTAAATTATCGAACAGCCCCTGTAGAATTTCGTGAGAAACTCACATTTCAGGCAGCAGAGCTAGAACGAGCGATGACTACATTACAAAATCAAAAGAGCGTGTTAGAGAATGTCATTGTATCAACTTGTAATCGTACTGAGGTTTATGCTGTTGTCGATCAATTACACACGGGACGGTATTATATTAAGAAATTTTTAGCTGATTGGTTTCAGCTTGAAATAGAAGAGGTTGCACCATATTTAACGATTTTTGAACAAGATGGTGCAGTCGATCATTTATTCCGCGTAACGTGCGGTTTAGATTCTATGGTAGTTGGAGAAACGCAGATTTTAGGACAAATAAAAGATAGCTTTTTAGAAGCACAGCAAGTGAAAGCAACAGGCACAATTTTTAATGAATTGTTTAAGCAAGTCATTACATTGGCAAAACGTGCTCATTCAGAAACGACAATTGGTGAAAGTGCGATGTCTGTTAGTTATGCTGCTGTTGAGCTCGGAAAGAAAATATTTGGTGAGTTAACAGATTGTCATGTGCTTATTCTTGGTGCGGGTAAAATGGGTGAACTTGCATTGCAAAACTTATACGGAAGTGGTGCTCGTAAAGTAACGGTCATGAATAGAACGCTATCGAAAGCGGAAGTAATGGCTGAGAAGTATATGGGACATGCAAAATCTTTAAGTGAATTACAATGTGCATTATTAGAAGCGGATATTTTAATTAGTTCAACTGGTGCATCAGAGTATGTCATTACGAAAGAGATGATGACGAAAGTAGAGAAAATGCGCTCTGGTCGCCCGTTATTTATGGTTGATATTGCAGTGCCACGTGATATTGATCCTGCAATCGATGAGCTAGAAGGTTCTTTCTTATATGATATCGATGATTTGCAAGGAGTAGTGGAAGCAAACCGTGCTGAGCGTTTGAAAGAAGCAGAGAAAATTCAATTTATGATTGAAGAGGAAATGGTTCTATTTAAAACGTGGTTAAGTACACTTGGTGTTGTTCCGTTAATATCGGCTCTTCGTGATAAAGCATTAGCGATTCAAAGTGATACGATGGAAAGTCTTGAGCGGAAAATACCAAATCTTAGTGATCGTGAGAAAAAAGTAATTAGTAAACATACGAAAAGTATAATTAATCAATTATTAAAAGACCCAATTCTAGTAGCAAAAGAAATAGCTGCTGAGGATGGAGCGACAGAAAAACTAGCTTTATTTGCGAAGATTTTTGATTTAGAAATGGAAGAAGAAGTAGAGAGAAATGCGGAAGAAGTAAAACATAAAAGAGCGTGGACACCATCCGTTCCATCTTTATAATTTGGAAGGATGATCGGATGAGCTTTTTAAATAACAGTATTATTTATCATATTGCAATTATTTTATATGCTTGTAGCATTAGTTTATATTTTATAGATTATTTCCAAAGTAACCGAAAGGCGAACCGATTTGCTTTTTGGTTACTTTCGATTGTGTGGGTTCTGCAGTCTATTTTTATGCTGCTTCGGGCTACAGATTCGGAAACAAATCCTATCTTAACTTTATTATCAGGGATTTATTTTTATGTATGGTTATTGATTACGATGTCGTTAGTCATTAACCGATTTATGCGCGTGGATTTTTTAGTCTTTTTTACAAATGTTGTAGCATTTGGCGTAAGCGCTTTTTCTATTTTTACACCGCTTGGAAAGATGTCGCCAGTACTTGCAGAGCAATTAGTTTCAGAACTTGTATATGTGCATGTCGGTATGGCTATTATTTCTTATGCAACGTTTACTGTATCGTTTATTTTTTCTATTATGTATTTATTGCAATATCGCCTATTAAAAAAGAAAAAGTGGAATGCGAGATTAAGAAGGTTAGGGAATTTACCGAAGCTCGAATCTACGTCTTACGGATTAAATTTATTTTCTGTTCCGTTTTTCTTATTAGCGATTTTATTAGGATGTATATGGGGATATACAAAATTGGACAATTTCCATTGGTATGATACGAAAGTAATCGGATCTTTTGTTGTTTTATTTGTATATTGCACAGGTTTATATTTACGAGCGGCAGATGTGTTACAAGGGAAAAAAATTGTAATGTGGAATATCGGTGCATTTCTCGTAATGCTAGTTAACATTTTTCTATTAAGTAGTTTATCTAATTTCCACTTTTGGTATTTATAATGAGGAGAGAGAATTATGCGCAAAATTATTGTAGGTTCACGAAAGAGTAAACTAGCATTAACACAAACAAATTGGTTTATCGATCAGTTAAAAGCGTTAGGCTTACCATATGAATTTGAAGTGAAAGAAATCGTCACAAAAGGTGATGTTATTTTAGATGTTACTCTTTCAAAAGTAGGCGGAAAAGGTTTATTTGTAAAGGAAATTGAACATGCGTTACTTACGAAAGAAATCGATATGGCTGTACATAGTATGAAAGATATGCCAGCTGTACTTCCGGAAGGATTAATGATTGGTTGTACACCAAAGCGTGTTGACCCTCGTGATGCTTTTATTTCTAAAAATGGAGAGTCATTTAAAGACTTAGCAGAGGGCGCGATTTTAGGAACGAGTAGTTTGAGACGTAGTGCACAACTACTAGCTGCGAGACCAGATTTACAAGTGAAGTGGATTCGCGGGAATATCGATACACGTTTACGTAAGTTAAAAGATGAAGATTATGATGCAATTATTTTAGCGACAGCTGGATTACAGAGAATGGGCTGGGACGGGGAAGTTATTACAGAACATTTAGATGAAACGTTATGTGTACCAGCTGTAGGACAAGGGGCATTAGCGATTGAATGTCGTGAGGACGATAAGGATTTACTGCAGTTATTATCGCATATGAATGATGCGGTAACAGAAAGAACAGTAGCAGCGGAGCGAGTATTTCTTCATAAACTTGAAGGCGGATGCCAAGTTCCGATCGCTGGATACGCAACGCTTACAGAAAATGATGCAATTGAATTAACAGCTCTTGTCGGTTCTATGGACGGTTCTGTTCTATTGAAAGAGACAGTAGCAGGCACTGATCCAGTGGAAGTAGGACTAGAGGCAGCAGACCGTTTAATTAAACAAGGCGCAAAAGAACTTATTCTTGCTGCAAATAAGGGGCAACAATAAATATGAACGCTCTCGCTGGCAAAACGGTATTGATTACACGTGCCCAGCATCAAGCGAAACAAATGAGTGTGGCGGTAAAAGAAAAGAGCGGAATTCCATTGGAAATTCCGCTTTTGCGTATGGAAGGTATGTCTTCTAGGCAAATTCAACATATAGCAAAACAGCTGCATTCATATGACTGGGTTATTTTTACGAGTAAAAATGGTGTAGCTTTTTTTCTAGATAGTTTGAAAAAGAAGCTCCCAGCAACAATTAAAATTGCTGCTGTCGGTGTGAAAACAAAGTTAGAGTTAGAAAAGCGGGGCTATCAAGTAGCCTTTGTTCCAACTTCATTTGTTGCAGAAGTATTTGCAGAAGAGTTTATAAAAAAACTAAGTGGAAACGAGCGTATTCTATTTCCAAAAGGGAATTTAGCGAGAGATGTCATTCCAGTTGCACTTCGAGGCATTGGTGTTTCTCTAGATGAATTAATCGTATATGGTACGAAAGCAAATGTAGAGAAAAGGCAGGAGCTTATAGCATCGTTAGAAGTAGAGAAAATAGATATTATTACATTTACGAGCCCTTCAACTGTTACTAGTTTTGTTCATTTACTTGAGGGTACAAACTGGAGAGAATGGACAAAAAAATGTACAATTGCTTGTATAGGGCCTATTACGGAAAAAGAGGCGATCCTTTATTTTCCGCATGTTATTGTGCCGAAAGAGTACACTGTAGAAGCATTGCTACAATGCATTTGTGAATCTATAAAATAAAAGAATGGGGATAGAAATCTATGAACTCTTTACAATTTAATCGTCATCGTCGTTTAAGACAAAGCGGTAATATGCGTGCGCTTGTGCGTGAAACGTTTTTACATACGGAAGATTTTATTTACCCTATTTTTGTATTAGAAGGTGAAAATGTTCGTAACGAAGTTCCTTCTATGCCAGGCGTATATCAAATGTCTTTAGATTTATTGCAAGCTGAAATGCAAGAAGTTGTTGATTTAGGTATTCGTTCTGTTATTGTATTTGGTTTACCTGCTGAAAAGGATGAAGTTGGTTCATCAGCATATTGTGATCATGGAATTGTACAACGTGCAATTAAGCAAATTAAAGGTGAGTTCCCTGAGTTAGTAGTAGTTGCGGATACATGTTTATGTCAATTCACAAGTCACGGTCATTGCGGTGTAATTGAAGATGGGATTATTTTAAATGATGAGTCTCTTGCAGTTCTTGCGAAAACAGCTGTAAGCCAAGCGAAAGCTGGAGCGGACATTATTGCGCCATCAAACATGATGGACGGATTTGTAACGGCAATTCGTCATGCATTAGATGAAAATGGTTTTGGACATGTACCAGTTATGTCATACGCTGTGAAATATTCATCAGCATTTTACGGACCATTCCGTGATGCTGCGCACGGTGCGCCGCAATTTGGTGACCGTAAAACATATCAAATGGACCCAGCGAACCGCATGGAAGCATTCCGTGAAGCTGAATCAGATGTAATGGAAGGGGCAGATTTCTTAATTGTAAAGCCAGCTCTTTCTTACTTAGATATCGTTCGTGATGTGAAAAATAACTTTAACTTACCAGTTGTTGCTTATAACGTGAGTGGTGAATATTCAATGATCAAAGCGGCAGCGCAAAATGGTTGGATTAATGAAAAAGAAGTTGTACTTGAAAAGTTAATTAGCATGAAACGTGCAGGAGCAGATTTAATTATTACGTATCATGCAAAAGATGCAGCAAGATGGTTACAAGAAGGAGGCGCTAAATAATGAAAAAGTTTGATAAGTCGATTGCGGCGTTTGAAGAGGCTCAAGATTTAATGCCTGGAGGCGTAAATAGCCCTGTTCGTGCTTTTAAATCTGTTGGTATGAATCCATTGTTTATGGAGCGCGGAAAAGGCTCTAAAGTATATGATATCGATGGAAATGAATACATCGATTACGTATTATCATGGGGTCCTTTAATTCATGGTCATGCAAATGATCAAGTTGTTGAAGCGTTAAAATCTGTTGCTGAAAGAGGTACAAGCTTCGGTGCACCAACAGAAATTGAAAATAAATTAGCAAAACTTGTTATTGAGCGCGTACCATCAATTGAGATTGTACGTATGGTTAACTCTGGAACAGAGGCGACAATGAGTGCGCTACGTTTAGCTCGTGGTTATACAGGTCGTAATAAGATTTTGAAATTCATCGGTTGTTACCACGGTCATGGTGATTCGTTATTAATTAAAGCGGGTTCTGGTGTAGCAACGCTAGGTTTACCGGATAGCCCTGGTGTACCAGAAGGTGTAGCGAAAAATACGATAACAGTAGCGTATAACGATTTAGAAAGTGTGAAATACGCTTTCGAACAATTCGGTGATGATATTGCTTGTGTAATCGTAGAACCAGTAGCAGGGAATATGGGAGTTGTTCCTCCGCAGCCTGGATTTTTAGAAGGTCTTCGTGAAGTAACAGAGCAAAACGGTTCATTACTTATTTTTGATGAAGTAATGACAGGATTCCGAGTTGCTTACAATTGTGGACAAGGTTATTACGGTGTAACACCTGATTTAACTTGTTTAGGTAAAGTAATCGGTGGTGGTTTACCAGTAGGAGCATACGGTGGTAAAGCAGAAATTATGCGCCAAGTTGCACCGAGCGGACCAATTTACCAAGCTGGTACTTTATCAGGTAACCCGCTTGCAATGGCAGCAGGTTATGAAACGTTAGTACAGTTAACGCCAGAATCGTATGTAGAATTTGAGCGCAAAGCCGAAATGTTAGAAGCTGGATTACGTAAAGCGGCGGAAAAACATGGTATTCCTCATCATATTAATCGTGCAGGTTCTATGATTGGTATTTTCTTTACAGATGAGCCAGTTATTAATTATGAGGCAGCAAAATCTTCAAACTTACAATTCTTTGCGGCTTACTATCGTGAAATGGTAGAACAAGGTGTATTCTTACCACCATCTCAATTCGAAGGATTATTCTTATCGACAGCGCATAGTGATGCTGATATTGAAGCGACGATTGAAGCGGCTGAAATTGCAATGTCAAAATTAAAAGCATAATCATAATGCATGAAAGAAAATCGCTCTCCATAAGGGGAGCGATTTTTTTATTCATAAAGTAGGCTTTCGAAACATAAATCTGTAATGACATATAGTTTGGGAGGGGGAAAAGAAGTGACAACAGATCATTCATTACGATTCTCATTAAAAGAATCTGTTTGGTTCCAAAAAGGACAGGAAGTCGAAGAACTTTTGTCAATTTCGTTAGATCCAGACGTTGAAATAGAAGAGCTTGATCATGAAGTTATCGTGAGAGGGCAATTAGATTTAACGGGGGAGTATGTCGCACGGCAAGATGATTCCGCTTATTCATTGAGAGAACTATCGCCAGCAAAATCAATTGATTATGTAGAAACAAGGGAGGATGGAGTTAATGAACTTGTTCATTCCTTCCCGCTTGAAATATCCATACCGAGAAACCGGGTGAAAGTAATTGAAGAACTATATGTATCAATCGAGGAATTCGATTATGAATTAAAGGAAAATGGTTGCTTACAATTACTAGCGGATATATCTATTACAGGTTTATGTGATGAGGAAAGAATCGAGGATGAAGAAGAAGAAGAAACGGTGTATGCGGAGTTAGAAGAAGATGCAGCACAAGAGGATGAAAATAGACCTGCGCCGCATGTAGAGGAACCAGCTTATAAGGAATCAGATGAGTGGGAAGATTATGCATTTGAACCGTTCCAACTAGAAGAAAGAAAAGAGCAAGAAGTAGAGGAAGAGGAAATAGAAGAACATGAATTTGCAGGGCGTGAAGAGGAGAAAGAAATAACGCCGCAATTTGAATTGTTCGGACGAAAAGATTTCAAGAAAGAAAAAGCGAAAAAGCAGGAAGAACAAGAAGAAGTGTACTCACAGAGAGATGAAAATGCGCTTTATTTAACGAAATTATTTACGAAAGAACCAGAAGAGGAATTTACAAAGTTAAGAATGTATTTTGTGCAAGAAGGAGATACGATCGAATCTGTTGCAGAACGTTATGAAACGTCAGTACAGAACTTGTACCGTGTCAATCAAACAGAAGATATCTATTTAACTGAGGGACAAATTATTTATATTCCCGTTTCAAGAGCGAAGGCGAAATAAGGGGGGAGTTTCCCCTTGTTTTCCTAGAGGTTATGCTTTGAATAGAAAGGGTAATTCGTATGGATATTGAATTACGAAATCGCTATGAACCCATTGTAAGGCAGTATCGATTGGATACGCAGCACATGGAAGAACACGGAAGTGTAACGAAAATTTACACGAATCAAGGTCCATATGCTTTGAAAAAAATAGAAGATAGAAAATTAGCGCGAAATAATTTTCTGCATCATATTCAATATTTGAAAGAGAAAGGTTTTTCAAATTATGTACCTATATACCATGCGACGGATGGAAATTATATTTTAAGTGACGGGACGTATAATTATTATTTAATGCCTTGGTTAGAGCGTGCGGAAGGAAACGGCGAGGATAATGATCAATACCATAAAATGTTTCAGACACTTGGGATGTTGCATCAAAAAACGGTAAAAGAAGAAACGTATACAGAAGAGGATTTAGAAAAGCATTATACGAATATATCTGATCGGTGGGAAAATGATGGTGAGATGTTAGAAGAGTTTCTTGTAGAGTCTGAAGCGAAGTGGTATATGTCTCCGTTTGAATTACAATATTGTACGTACTATCATCATGTAATGAGGGCGCGGGAATTTGCAACGAAGCAATTAAATGAGTGGAACGATGCGATGAAAGAAAAAGAAAAAACACGCATTACGTTTGTACATGGTAACGTGTCACTGAATCATTTTTTATTTGACTATGAGCGGAATGGCTATTTTATTAGTTTAGAAAAATCGAAATTTGCAACGCCTGTGCAAGATATTGTAGGCTTTTATTCTCGGTCTTTAAACACATATCCAATTGCGCGAAATGATCGGTTTGAATGGTATCAAATGTATCAAAAAAACTTCCCGTTTACGAAAGAAGAGCAACTTCTCATGTTTGCTTATATGACGTATCCATCGCAATTTATTCGGCAAATCCAGTCTTATAAGAAAAGAAGAGAGAATCGCAATGAGGAAAATGAAATTCGCGGAGTAAAGAGTTTGCAACAATCGCATTGGCTCGTTAGCAATATAGAATATTTCCTGTCACAATTACAAGCTGCCCAGCAAGGGAACGGATAAAGAAGATGAGTAGAGGATGCTACTTATCTTCTTTTTTTTTACTCAAAAAGCTGTAGTCTTAAATTTATCTTGACGAATAAGGTTTCGTTTTTTACACTATTGTATATAATAATTAACAATCATATAAATGCATTGAAGGGGAAGAGTATAACAAGAAACGTCTTCAGAGAGGAGAATCATTAGCTGGGAGATTCTCTAGATAGTTATGTTAGAAGGTAGCCCTGGAGCATCTTTTCTGAACGGAATAGTTCTCATTAGGAAAAGACGGATTTGTCCGTTATCAAATTAAGAGTATAAGCAAATTCCTGGATTTGTTTGTAAATAAAGGTGGTACCGCGATGTCCCTCGTCCTTTTTTTGGATGAGGGACATTTTTTATTTTAAGGAGGGAAAATAATGTCAAACACGGAAAAGAATTTACCAACTAAATATGATCATATGTCCGTTGAAGAAGGCCTGTACCAATGGTGGCTTGAAGGCAAATATTTTGAAGCAACAGGAGATGAGAAGAAACAACCATACACAATTGTAATTCCACCTCCAAACGTAACAGGTAAGTTACACTTAGGTCATGCTTGGGATACGACTCTTCAAGATATTTTAACTCGTACGAAGCGTATGCAAGGTTACGATGTATTGTGGCTTCCGGGAATGGACCATGCGGGTATCGCAACACAAGCGAAAGTAGAAGGAAAACTTCGTGAAGAAGGTATTTCACGTTACGATCTTGGCCGTGAGAAATTCCTTGAAAAAGCTTGGGAATGGAAAGAAGAATACGCGTCTCACATTCGTCAACAATGGGGGAAAGTTGGTTTAGGACTAGACTATTCTCGCGAACGTTTCACATTAGACGAAGGTTTATCTGATGCGGTTAATAAAGTATTCGTTCAATTATACGAAAAAGGCTTAATTTACCGTGGTGAGTATATTATCAACTGGGATCCAGCAACACGTACAGCACTTTCTGATATTGAAGTAATTCATAAAGAAGTTCAAGGTGCATTCTACCATATGAACTATCCGTTAACAGATGGTTCTGGTCATATTCGTCTTGCAACGACTCGTCCAGAAACGATGCTTGGTGATACAGCAGTAGCAGTTCATCCAGAAGATGATCGTTACAAACACTTAATCGGAAAAACAGTTACACTTCCAATCGTAGGCCGTGAGATTCCGATTATCGCTGATGAGTACGTAGAAAAAGACTTCGGAACAGGTGTTGTAAAAATTACACCAGCTCATGATCCGAATGACTTTGAAGTAGGTAACCGTCATGACTTACCACGCATCTTAGTAATGAACGAAGATGGAACGATGAATGAAAAAGCTGGTAAGTATAATGGTATGGATCGTTTCGAATGCCGTAAAGAATTAGTGAAAGACTTACAAGAGGCTGGCGTATTAGTAGAAATCGAGCCTCATATGCATTCAGTAGGTCATAGTGAGCGTAGCGGTGCAGTTGTTGAGCCTTACTTATCAACACAATGGTTCGTAAAAATGGCTCCACTTGCTGAAAAAGCAGTAGAGTTACAACAAAAAGAAGAAGAAAAAGTAACATTCGTACCAGAGCGTTTTGAAAACACATACTTACGCTGGATGGAAAACATTCATGACTGGTGTATTTCTCGTCAGTTATGGTGGGGACACCGTATTCCAGCTTGGTACCATAAAGAAACTGGTGAAGTATACGTAGGTACAGAAGCGCCAGCAGATCTTGAAAACTGGAATCAAGATAATGATGTACTTGATACATGGTTCAGCTCAGCGCTATGGCCGTTCTCAACACTTGGTTGGCCGGATGAAGATTCAGCAGACTTTAAACGTTACTATTCAACAGATGCATTAGTAACTGGTTATGACATCATCTTCTTCTGGGTATCTCGTATGATTTTCCAAGGTTTAGAGTTTACAGGCGAGCGTCCATTTAAAGATGTGTTAATTCACGGTTTAGTTCGTGATGAGCAAGGACGTAAAATGAGTAAATCTCTTGGTAACGGTATCGACCCGATGGATGTTATCAAGAAGTACGGTGCAGATGCAATGCGTTACTTCTTATCAACAGGAAGCGCACCAGGGCAAGATTTACGTTTCAGCATGGAAAAAGTAGAATCCACTTGGAACTTCATTAATAAAATTTGGAACGCATCACGTTTCGTATTAATGAACATGGATGATATGAAGTATGAAGAAATCGATTTAACTGGTGAAAAATCAGTTGCAGATAAGTGGATTTTAACTCGCTTAAACGAAACAATCGAAAGTGTAACACGTAACATGGATAAATATGAGTTCGGTGAAGCTGGTCGTTCATTATACAACTTCATTTGGGATGATTTCTGTGACTGGTACATTGAAATGGCGAAACTTCCATTATACGGTGAAGATGAAGCAGCTAAGAAAACAACTCGTTCGATTTTAGCTTACGTATTAGACCAAACAATGCGTCTATTACACCCATTCATGCCATTCGTAACTGAGAAGATTTGGCAACATTTACCGCACGAAGGCGAATCTATTACAGTAGCAGCGTGGCCAACAGTTCGCGAAGATTTACAAGATACAGAAGCGGCAGCAGAAATGCACCTTCTAGTTGATATCATTCGCTCTGTTCGTAACATCCGTGCAGAAGTTAATACGCCAATGAGCAAAAAAGTTCAAATGCAAATTAAAGCAAAAGATGAGGCTGTACTTGCTCAACTTACGAAGAACAGCTCTTACATTGAGCGTTTCTGTAACCCAAGCGAATTAACAATTCAAACGGATTTACAAGCGCCAGAAAAAGCGATGACTGCAATCGTATCAGGTGCGGAGTTATTCTTACCGTTAGCTGATCTTATCAATCTTGATGAAGAGAGAGCTCGTCTTGAGAAAGAACTTGAGAAGTTTGATAAAGAAGTAGAACGTGTACAGAAGAAACTTTCAAATCAAGGTTTCGTAGCGAAAGCTCCTGCAGCAGTTATTGAAGGAGAGCGTGCGAAAGAGCAAGATTACCTAGAAAAACGCGAAGCAGTTCGCCAACGTCTAGCAGATCTTGAGAAATAAAAATGTTTTTTAGAGACTCACTATATTGGTGAGTCTCTTTTCTTTGCGTATAATAGAATGATGAAGGTTTTTTGAAAGGGGAAAAGCATACGTGATACATACATACGAAGAAGCGATAGGATGGATTCATAGCCGATTGAAGTTTGGAATTAAACCAGGATTAGAAAGAATGAGGTGGATGCTAGAAGAACTCGGAAATCCAGAGCGTCACATAAAATGTGTTCATCTTGCTGGTACAAATGGAAAAGGTTCAACTTTAACATATATGCGCTACATGCTAGAAGGGGCGAAATATAAGGTAGGAACGTTTACTTCTCCTTATATCGAAACATTTAATGAGCGTATTAGTGTGAATGGAACACCAATTGCAGATGAAGAGATTACTGAACTTGTAAAGATGGTAAAGCCAGTCGTTGAAAAACTAGATGAGACGGATTTAGGAGAAGCGACTGAGTTTGAGATTATTACTGTTATGGCAATTTGTTATTTTGGTAAAGTCAATTTCTGTGATGTTGTTTTATTTGAAACGGGGCTTGGAGGGCGCTTTGACTCTACTAATGTCATTCACCCTGTTCTAACAATTATTACGAATATTGGTCACGATCACATGCATATTTTAGGAAATACATTAGGAGAAATTGCATATGAAAAGGCAGGAATTATTAAGTCAGGTGTTCCGGTAATTACAGGTGTACAAAATGAGGAAGCATTGCAAGTCATTCGAAAAGTTGCGAAGGAAAATCATGCAAACTTATATGAGATTGGCAAGCATTTTACAGCGTTACATAAACAGTCTAGTGAAGATGGAGAACAGTTTGATTTCACTTGTCCTTTCGCTACATTTGATGATGTGCAAATTTCAATGAAAGGTAGTCATCAAGTAGGAAATGCAGCACTAGCACTTATGGCAGTAATGTATGTAAAAACATATGTATCATTTTTAATTGAGGAAGAAGAAATAAGAACTGGATTACAGGAAGCGTATTGGGTTGGGCGCTTTGAAAAGTTGCAAAGTAATCCGGATGTTATAATAGACGGTGCTCATAATCCAGAAGGTATTGAAAGTCTTGTGAAAACAGTAGAAGCACATTATAAAGATAAAAATGTAATAGTATTATTTACAGCTCTTGGGGATAAACAACTGCATAACATGGTAGGTCAATTAGAAACTATTTCCGATGAAATTATTTTTACAACATTCGCCTTTGATCGTGCTATTTCTGCTGATAAGCTTGCAACATATTCACAAAAAGAGTCAAAATTAGTTTTCGAGAATTGGAAAGAGGCAATTGATACGAAGCTTGAAATGATAGGAGAAAATGATGTTTTCATCATAACAGGTTCTCTTTACTTCATCTCTGAAGTTCGAAAGTATATCCGCGAAAAAAACTAGATAGTATTTACTATCTAGTTTTTTGTTCTACAAATGAAGTCAAATGCATACATATAAGATAATAATATAGGATAATTTGGCGAATTTCTCTGACAAATATCTCGTTTTTTTGTGAAATGAATATGATATGATGCGGACAACGATAAGAGGTGAGGTGTGAGTGTATGGACAAGCAATCACGAACGATCTCAGTGAAAGTGAATGGAACAGAAGCAAAGTATGAGGAAAAGAAGAAAGATGAATTTGACTGGATGGTAGTAGAAAGTGAGAGACCGAAAAACGTCGTTCCGTTTCAAAAAGCGAAATCGATGTCTATGGAAAAGTATCGAAAGAAATGGAGTAATAGATTAATTATAATTGTTGCTACTGCTATTGTTATGGGTACGGCGCTTGGAATGGGAATGCTTCATGTCACAGGGCAAGGGACGGCGGGGGGAAGTGAAGTAACAGCTTCAAAGCAGACCGGGAATGAAGAATCAAAGGTGGGTGGGACGGGGGAACAAACTCCAGCACCAAAAGAGGAAAAACAAAAAGCACAGGTAGGAACGTCATTAGATCCGATGAAACTATTTTTTGTTCAAGGAGGGATCTATTCTTCTGAAGAAAAGGGACAGGCAGCTCTTGAAGAATGGAAAGCTAACGGGGGTATTGCAGCTTTGAAACCGAGCGGCGATAAGTATGCATTAGTTGTTGGTATTGCTAGTGATGAACAGGGCATAAATCAATTAATGACTCAGTATAAAAATAATGGTGTCTCCGTTTTGAAAAAGAATTGGGATATAACAGATAAAGCGTTACTTAAAGATGATAAAGAAGTAGGAGCGTTTTTAACAAAAGTGCAGCCATTATATATTCATTTAACAAAATGTATTTCTAGCGTGCAGGCCGGTGGAAAAAGTAATGAAAAGGATATAGGAGCGATTGAAAAAGAATGGAAAGTAATTGAAAAAGAAGGGAAAAGTATGAAGCAGGAAGAGGCGAAGAAACTGTATATGTATACGTCAGTGGCTGTACAAACAGTGAAAGAAGGGAAAGGTGATAAGGAATCTTTGGCGAAATTAAATCAAGTTATTATTGATGGTATACTTTCGTACGAAAAAATTGTTTCACAAAAAGTGAAATGATAGGATAATGAAATGGCGAAGGAAGAAGTATAGGTGCTTCTTTCTTTTCTTTTGAATTTAGAGCAAAGTGCTTTCTCTATGGCTGGAATATAATCGTATTCAATAAAGAAATATTATTTTGTCTAGGGAAAATAATATTTCTTTCATTTGTGGACAAACTATTCCTTTGATACGATTGATGTAAATTATTCTGCTTCATGTGAGAAAGGAAGGAGAAAATATGAGAAAAATCATTTTAGCTTCGGGATCACCTCGGAGGAAGGAATTACTTGAATTAGCTGGTGTGCCATTTGAAATTGTTGTAAGTGAAGTAGAAGAAACGATTGGTGCGTATTCATCGCCTTCTGATATTGTTATGTCTCTTGCCTTGCAAAAAGCATCTGCGGTAGCAGAAAATAATAGTGATCACATTGTGTTAGGTGCAGACACAATTGTTACATATGAGTCACGTATTCTTGGAAAGCCTTCTAGTGAGGCTGAGGCGAAAGAAATGTTACAATTATTATCAGGGAAAGCGCATGAAGTGTATACTGGTGTTGCAATTATAGCAAAAGAAAAAACTGTTACTTTTTATGAGCGTACAGAAGTTACGTTTTGGGAATTAACAGAAGAGGAAATTGATACATACGTTGCATCGAAGGAGCCTCTTGATAAAGCGGGAAGTTACGGGATTCAAGGTAAGGGGTCTATTTTTGTTCAACATATCCAAGGGGACTACTACAGTGTAGTTGGTTTACCAATTGCACGTCTCGTTCGGGAATTGAAACAATTTAATATTGATGTAACCCATGCGTAAAATTGCATGGGGTTTTCTTTGAGAGAACAAATAAAGGGGTGGAGAGATGAACGGTATTCGTGATGTTGTCAGAGAAGAGCAGCCACGGGAGCGTTTATTGTTAGAAGGAGCTGGTAGTTTATCGAATCGGGAGCTTCTGGCGGTGTTACTTAGAACAGGTTCTAAAGAAGAGACGGTTTTAAAGTTATCAGATAAAATTTTGCATCACTTTGATGGCTTACGTATGTTGAAAGATGCAACGTTAGAAGAGTTAGTCAGTATACATGGTATTGGGATTGCAAAGGCATCTCAGCTTATGGCAGCCTTTGAGCTAGGTAGAAGAATGGTGCGTTTAGAATATCAAAATAGATATAGCATTCGAAGCCCGGAAGATTGCGCGAGATACATGATGGAAGAAATGCGTTTTTTACAACAGGAGCATTTTGTGTGCTTATATCTGAACACAAAAAATCAAGTTATACATAGGCAAACGATTTTTATTGGAAGTTTAAACACATCAATTGTACACCCAAGAGAAGTTTTTAAAGAAGCGTTTCGCCGCGCAGCAGCCTCTATCATCTTTTTCCATATAGGTAAACTTTATATGGGTCGTAATTAAAATTCGTTGTAATGATGGGCATATATATATTTCGCCCATTTTTTGATGAGCGAAATTAAAAATTGTATACAAATGTATATCTTCCTAATTATAAAAAGTTTAGTTTTTTTCTTCTTGAAATAAACTAAACTCTTTAATCAATTCATTTAAGACGAAGTCTATGGATTGTATTTGCCCTAATAAATTGTCTCTAATACATGAAAATTCATTTTTATTTATTTGACTTACCATGATTTCTTTTCTCCAATGAAGTCGTTTAATATAGTCTTCTATCTTCCCGCGCCGAAATGTCTCTGCTATTTTAATCACTCCTACTATCTTTGTATTGTATACATTTGTATATGTGTTAAATTACAGTATATTTTTATAGTATAACCATAAGGATATTTAACTTTACATCATTTTCTCAGCTTTTAATTAGGATAGAGAAGTTTAAATGTAATTCTTAAAAATTACATTTAAATTATTGACGGAGTATTTTCAGAGTGATATGATTTAATCACAATGATAATTAAGTAATTTTAAAGAATTACTTTTTAAAAGAGGGCGGGATATGAAACTTGAAGATATCGTAACAGTTAGAATAGGAAGAAACCTTTCTAGAGGAAATGAGAAAAATGATCTGACTTTAGTTGCTTATTCGTATGAGGATTTAATGAATGACTTAGATGGATCATTTCTAGAATCACAAGCTAGTTTTTATGGCGGAAATTCAAATCATAAAGACAGCCATTTGAGCAGTGCCGGAGATGTTGTTTTCAGCTTTGTTAGTTCCAAAGCTGGGATAGTGAGTGACTTGAACCAAGGGAAAATCATAAACCAAAACTTTGCAAAACTTATTATTGAACATGATCATTTGGATAGTAGCTATTTATGTTATGCATTGAATGAATCGTACTCAATGAAAAAGCAAATGGCAATTTCCATGCAAGGAAGTACTGTACCAAAATTAACTCCAGCAATTTTAAAAGAGCTGGAAATCAAGTTGCCAAGTATTGAGAAACAACGGACGATTGGAAAAGCTTATTTCTTTTTAAGAAAGCGTCAAGCTTTGGCAAAGAAACAGGCAGAACTTGAAGAGAAAATTTATTTAAACATATTGGAGCAATTAGACCGACAATAAAAAAGTGAGGAACGTAACATGGCTGAATTAAATTCAAAATTATTTAGTGCCGCAGACAACTTGCGAAGCAAAATGGATGCGTCAGAATATAAAAACTACTTATTAGGATTGATTTTTTACAAGTACTTATCTGATAAGTTATTAGAAAAAGTAGTAGAAATAGCAGATGAAACGCTAGAGGAATACAACACACAAGAAAAACAAACTCAATTATATAGAGAATCATTAGCAGATGAAGATATAAAAAATGACTTGATTGAAACGTTAGTAGATACATTAGGTTATGATATTGAACCAGATTATTTATTCAATGTATTAACCGATCAAGCTAACCAAAACACGTTTCAGTTGAATGACTTGAATAAAGCCTTTATCGATTTGTCTACGAAATATGATCAATTTAATGGATTGTTTGATGATGTGGATTTGAAATCAAAAAAACTTGGATCAGATGACCAACAAAGAAATATTACTATTACTGAGGTACTGAAAAAACTAAATGCTGTCGATGTAATAGGACATAATGGCGATATCATTGGGGATGCCTATGAATTCTTGATTAGTCAATTTGCCTCAGAAGCTGGTAAGAAAGCTGGCGAATTCTACACACCTCATGAGGTATCTGACATGATGGCTCGTATTGCTGCAATTGGTCAAGAAGACAAAAAATTGTTTAGCGTATTTGATCCAACCATGGGATCGGGTTCTTTGATGCTGAATATTCGTAACTATCTTAATCATCCAGATAGTGTAAAGTATCATGGACAAGAACTAAATACAACGACCTATAATCTAGCGAAGATGAACTTGATTTTGCATGGTGTTGATAAAGAAGATATGCGCTTGCGAAATGGGGATACGTTGAATAAAGATTGGCCGACAGATGAGCCTTATACCTTTGATTCTGTCCTTATGAATCCACCATATTCTGCAAAATGGTCTTCGGATGATACATTTTTAGATGATTCTCGTTTCAACCGTTACGGGAAGTTAGCGCCAAAATCAAAAGCAGATTTTGCTTTTCTTTTACATGGATTCTACCATTTGAAAGATTCAGGAACAATGGCAATCGTCTTACCGCATGGGGTACTGTTCCGTGGAGCTGCAGAAGGTGTGATTCGTAAGAAATTACTAGAAGATGGCAGTATTGATGCTGTTATTGGTATGCCAGCAAACTTATTCTTTGGGACATCAATTCCAACAACAGTCATAATATTGAAGAAGAATCGTACCACTCGAGACGTGTTATTTATTGATGCAAGTAATGAGTTTACTAAAGGGAAAAATCAGAATAAACTTTCCAAAGAAAATATTGATAAAATTATCGAAACTTATAAAAAGCGTGAAGATGTGGAGAAATATGCCCACGTTGCTACCTTTGATGAAATCAAAGAGAATGATTTCAATTTGAACATCCCTCGATACGTAGATACCTTTGAAGAAGAAGTGTCTGTTGACATGGCATCAGTTGGTTCGACTATTAAAGATATTAGAAAAGAAAAAGCAGAACTAGAAGCCAGTCTATATAGCATGATTTCTTCCCTACAATTTGATGAAGAAAATGCAGAATGGATTAAGGGTGCATTAGAGGTGTTTAACCGTGAAAGATAAACGTATACCAGACATTCGATTTTCTGGATTTACTGGATATTGGGAACAGTTTAATTTAGGAAGTATCGCAACTAAAATTGGAAGTGGTAAAACTCCTAAAGGTGGAAATCAAAATTATAAATCGGAAGGGATTCCTTTGTTGCGATCACAAAATATTTTCAACGATAAAGTGAATTTTAATGAAGTTGTTTATATTACACCTGAAATTGACGAAGATATGGCAAATAGTCGTGTTCAAAAAGGTGATGTATTGCTAAATATTACTGGCGCTTCAATTGGTAGAAGTGCAGTGTATAAATTAAATCATAAAGCAAATGTAAATCAACATGTCTCAATAATCCGTCCTTCTGGCGGAGTAAATCCTTACTTTATACAATTAAATATAACGTCTGAAAAAGGTCAAAAACAAATTGAATTAAACCAAGCTGGAGGAGGAAGAGAAGGGCTAAATTTTCAACAAATAGCCAAAATGAGTTTCTATTTTCCAGACATATTAGAGCAAGGTAAAATTGGGGATTTTTTCATACAACTGGACAATACTATCTCTCTTTATCAAAAAGAACTAGTCATCCTCAAACAAACAAAACAAGGATTTTTACAAAAAATGTTTCCAAAAGAAGGAGCATCTGTGCCTGAGTTTCGCTTCCCAGGGTTCACCGAGCATTGGAAACAGCATAGGTTGGATTCAATGGTGGATAGATTAAAGTCATATCCTTTATCCCGTGATGTCGAGACGAGTGATTATACGGGATATAAGTATATACATTATGGTGACATCCATACGAAAGTTGCAGATAGAATAGATAAGTCGAGCGATTTGCCGAATATAAAAGCTGGAAACTACGAACTTTTAGAAAAGGGAGATTTAGTATTAGCTGACGCTTCGGAAGATTATAAAGGAGTAGCCGCTCCTGCCGTAATCACCATAGACACACCGTACAAGCTAGTTTCCGGACTCCATACAATAGCTTTGAGGCCAAAAAAAATAGATTCTTTGTTTCTTTACTATTTTATTAATTCACCAATTTTTAGGAAGTATGGTTACAGGATTGGGACGGGAATGAAAGTATTTGGAATTAGTGTTACGAACCTTCTAAAATTCGAAAGTACTTTCCCTTCACTGGAAGAACAATCTAAAATCGGTAAATTTTTTGAAAAACTAGACAATACTATCGCTCTTCATCAACGCGAATTAGATGCTTTAAGAGAAACAAAAAAAGCTTTCTTACAAAAGATGTTTGTATAAGTAAGTAGATGGGGGAAGGAAAATGATATCACATAACGATGAAGCTGAAGTAGAACGTCGACTCATTGAAGTCTTAGGTGAAGGGCATAATCAGTGGAATTATCGCCCAGATTTAAGATCTGAAGAAGACCTGTGGGAGAACTTGCGTCAAAAGATTACACAAAATAATTTATCAGAAATTGGGGAATATCCCCTTTCTGATAAGGAATTTGACACGATTAAAACAGAATTACTTTCAAAAACAAAAACCCCTTTTGATGCCGCTAGATGGCTTAAAGGAGAAAATGGCATCTCTCGGATTACGATTGAACGTGAAAATGTATCTCTAGGTTCAATGTCGTTGGTATTGTATTCCAACCAAGACATTGGTGGCGGAATATCTACTTACGAAGTCGTTCATCAGATTGCGAAACAAAAGGCAAACGTTGATGGGCGTAATCGCCGATTTGACGTGACGCTTTTAATCAATGGGTTGCCAATTGTTCAAATTGAATTAAAACAGGTGAGTGCTAAAGACGGCGTATTCCAAGCCTATAATCAAATCAAGAAATACGCAGAAGAAGGGATGTTTAGAAATAATATCTTTTCTACTCTTCAGTTATTTGTCATTTCCAATGAACAAACGACTCGCTATTTTGCCAATGCGCTGCCAAAAGACATGCATAAGAAATTTATTTTTAGCTGGCGAACAAAAGATAATCGAAAAGTAGAAAAACTTTATGAATTTGTGAAACAAGTCCTAAATATTCCAGATGCACATCGCTTGATTGCCAATTATACGATTGTGAGTGAGGAACAAGACAATAGAGCCTTAATGGTCTTACATCCTTATCAAATTCATGCAATTGAAGCCTTGTTTACCTCTGCCATAAAACATGAATCTGGATATGTTTGGCATGCGACTGGTTCAGGAAAAACGTTGACAAGTTTTGTTTCTACAAAATTATTGGCTCGTAAACCAGGTGTAGGTCGTACAATTATGCTTATTGACCGAAAAGACTTGGATAATCAAACTACGACAGAATTCACCAAATTTGCTTCCGAGTTTAATACCGGCATTTCTTCTGGTAGTGCCAAAGCTAATAGCTTGATTGTCGGAACTGGAAGTGCGAAAGAGCTAAGTGATACACTATTATCTGATGCTAATTCCAATACAGTAATTATTACCACTCGTCAAAAATTAGAAGCTGCCTTGCGCTATGCCCAAAGACAAGAGGAACAAAAAGGAACCAAACGCTTTAAAAAACTACTGGGGCAACATATTGTCTTTGTCGTGGACGAATGTCATCGAGCGGTAAGTGCCGAAGGAATGGAAGAGATTAAAAAATTTTTCCCTAATTCTACATGGTTTGGCTTTACGGGTACGCCAATATTTGATGTGAATAAGAAGCAAGCTAAAGGCCGATTAGCTCGTACCACTCGTGATCAATATGGAGAAGTTTTACATACCTATACCATTAAGAACGCGTTAGATGATGGGGCTGTTTTAGGATTTCAAGTAGAACATGAAGATACGATTGAACCAACATCGTTAAATAATTATATTTTTGCTCAACTGCGTCAAAATGAAAAATACGCTCATTTTAGTGATGATAAAATTAACGACATTATTGATCAAATGGATGTTATGGAAAAGGAAGCATATCTTGAACCATCTTCTTTCGAAAGTGATGAACATATTCAAAAAGTCATTCATAAGATTTTTCGACCAGATAATGCTTATACCAAATTTGATTTCCAAAACGGTCGCCCGCAAAAGTCTGCAATTCTAACGACGAGTTCCATCGATATGGCTAAACATTACTATTGGGCAATCAAAGAAATGACCAAAGATCCAGAATGGTTGAAGAAAAAATTTGCTGGACATCCGATTCGAACAGGGCGTACGATTGAAGATTTAGATTTTCCGCGGATTGCTATCACCTATTCGATACAAGAAAACGAAGATAATTCCAAACAAAATCAAGATGAAATGAGAGACATTATTAAGGACTATAACGATTATTATCACACCGCTTGGTCAATAGAAGATATTGAACGGTATAATGGTGATATCAATAATCGCTTAGCTTGTAAAAAAGCGGAGTTTAAAGAATTTGGAAAACAAATTGACCTAGTCATTGTTGTAGACCGCTTATTAACTGGATTTGATGCACCAACGATTCAAACGTTATTTGTGGATAGGAATTTAAGTTATGCCAATTTAATCCAAGCCTTTTCTCGAACCAATCGTACCTATCCCGGAAAGACAAAAGGATTGATTGTGACATTCCGGAAACCTTCGACAATGGAACAAAATGTTAAGGATGCCACGAAGTTATATTCTGAAGCACAAGAGGAATCTAATCTTGTTTATCCAACTTATGATGAATCAAAGAAACGTTTTAAAAAGGCCCACAAAGTGTTAACAACGTTAGTTCCAAATCCAACCGATATTAATGAGCACTCACCTCTTGAAACTAGGATTGAATTTGTGAAAGCTTTCCAACAGTTGAACAATGCCTATGGAGCTTTAGTTACATATGATGATTACAACGATGATATAGAGAAATCAACAGCACTTCAAGAACAGGTAAATACTTTAGAAGAATATATTGGTGTATACAACACGGTTAAGGGTTCATTAGTAGATGAAGAGGACCAAGATGGACAGGTGCCAGATTTCTCAAGTATTGAATTCTATGGAGAAAATGCGATTAAGATCTATGATATTGACTCAACCTATATTGATAGACTATTAGGAACGTACTCGGCAAATAATCAGAATATCCGTGATGAAATCGAAAAGGCACTACAGAAACTAAAGAAATCAGAAATTGTTAAAGGTGTATACCGTGCAATTTTAAACGCTATTGATGTTAAAGAAATAGATTCAGAGGAAGATATTCTTGTAGTGAAAAGAAGCTTCTTCACTGAATCCTATAATAAAGCAATTAAGGAATTTGCGAATACTTGGTTTGTGGAAGAAAATGAGTTACATTTATCTGCGATTCAGTATGTGATAGGAACAGACCCTATTCCGAATATTGGGGGGATCATTAACAGCAAGCAATTTGATAAGTATAAAGCCGTACACCCAGATGCAAAACCATTGAAATACGGACCAGAAATGAAGCGTCAGTGGAGAAAGACATTAGATGAAGTGATTATACCTTTGGGAGATGAGTTACGTTAGATTATTAGTTTTAGATATAATAACGCAATTAAAATAAAGAGTAATCCATATTGTTGCAGGAGGTGTTATGTAGGTAATGACAGTTGATGAAAGAGATAAAAAGAACTTTATAAATTCATATGTAAGGGCCTTGAATAACGGTAGAGCTGCAATATTTGCTGGTGCAGGAGTTTCGATTCCATCTGGTGGAATCAGCTGGAGTGATTTACTTAGAGAGGAAGCGGAGTCTATAGGGTTAGACATAACGAAAGAAAATGATTTGATATCAGTAGCTCAATATATCTATAATGAGTCAGGTACTAAGCAAACTATAACTAACCTTTTAAAGAATAAGATCGCTCGCGAAGGAAAAATAAATAAAAACCATGAAATAATAAGATCATTGCCCATACGAAAAATTTGGACGACAAACTATGACGATTTCTTAGAAAAGGCATACTTAGATGTAAATAAGGTGATCGATGTAAAAAAATCCATCGAAGATATGGCTACTGAAATAGATTTCTCCGAAACTACTATTTACAAAATGCATGGTGATATAGGAATACCGAGTAGTACGGTATTACTTAAAGATGATTATGAAATTTATGATAAGAAGAATGAACTTTTTACCAAGACTCTTCAGACAGACTTACTTAGTAATACATTTTTGTTTATTGGATTTAGTTTTGATGATCCAAACTTAGAAAGTATTTTATCTAAAGTTCGAATTATGTTAGAAGGTAATCCCCGTCGACACTACTGTTTGTTGAAAAAGATTAGTGAGAGTGATCCTGAATTTGATCAGTTTGATGACCAAAAAGAAAAAGCTCGGGAACTAGAATATAGAATTAATAAACAACGATTAAGAGTAGCGGATTTATTGAGATATGGAATTAAAGCAATATTGGTTGATTCCTATGATGAGATGACTCAATTATTAGACTCAATTAAAAGAAAGTACTTATCAACTAAAGTATTTGTATCTGGGGCATACGAAGGAGTTGATAATTTCCTGGGGGAAACCGGTGATGATGCTTTAAAACAAGCCAACCGTTTTTGTGAAAAATTAGGAGAAGTATTATTTACTGAAGGCTTTGAAATATCATCTGGTTTTGGTTTGGGGGTTGGCAGGAATGTCGTAACTGGTGTTTTAATTCAAGAATCTCTTTTAAATCATACACGAGCAGGTTCTCAGCTGGTAATTAGACCTTTCCCAACACAACAAACAGTACCTGAAAAAAGTGCATACCGTGAGAAAATATTGTCTGAATGTGGTGTGACAATATGTGTTTTCGGAAATAAAAAAGCTAGTGGGAGCAATGAATTAATAAATTCTCCTGGTGTTGAAGAAGAGGCAAGAATTGCTGGAGAGTTAGGACAACTTGTTTTATCTATAGGTTCAACTGGATACGTTGCAAAAAAAATATGGGAAGATCAGCTAGGAAAGATAACAACCACTTTTTCTGAGAACCCGAAAATTATAGAAAGCTATAATAATCTTAACAATCCTAATCAAAGTATTGACCAGCTTATTGATGATATTTTGATTATCTTAAAAGAATATAAAACAAACCCAGAGAAGTTTAAAAGTGTTTAATAAAGGGGAGAAGGCAGAATGGGGACAAACGTATTTATTTCATTTCGTTTTAGTGATGGTAACGATTTAAAGGAAGAACTAGAAGAATTATTTGACTCATCAACTGAAGTCTTTAATAGATCTGAAAATGAGGACCGAAGTACTATGAGCGAAGACACGATTCAGAAATATCTATACGAAAAACTTAAACAAACCTCTGTTACAATTGTACTATTAACTCCTAAAGCGGTTTCCTATAAGAAAGGTATTTTTGGATTGTATGATGATTGGTTGTATGATGAGTTAAGATATTCTTTGGAGGATCGAAATGAGAATCGTACAAACGGTGTAGTTGCTGTTTACACAAATGAAAGTAAAGACTTAATATTAAGTACAAGCTCACATACTTGTAGTGTTTGTAATCAAGAATCAAATTGTGAGGTAATACTGGATTTTGATAATCTTGTGAGAAAAAATGTCCTAAATGTCAAAGCTGCCTATAAATCTAACCCTTGTAACAATTTATTTGATGAGGATAAAGACTCTTATATTTCACTGGTCCATATAGATGATTTTAAGAAGGATTATGTGAAATATATTGAAGCGGCAAAAGAAAAACGTGATAGAAAAGATGAATTTGAACTAGTAAAAAAAATGTGAATTTAAGCTGATTTTTTATGGGCTTCAGTTTATTGAGCTCCTAATCGATTGGGAAACGGCAACAATCCCCTTTCTCTGATGTCATAATGTCTTTGTAATAAAGTTTGATTAAAAATCATAAGGCCTAATTTCACCTCATATAAAATGTTGATTTGAAATAAAGTTTAATCAAAAAAGCTCCACAAACCTATATTATATGGTAGATAAGAAGACTCCGTTTTGAAAAAAGCTTAATCAAAATGGAGTCTTTTCTATTCAAATAAACATTCTTTTTATAAAAAAGTTTGATTAAAATTCACTTGGAATTCTTTAATTAAAAGGGGAAAACAGCGTAACTCAAAATTTTAGTAAAAGTTTGGTAAGCGCAATACATTAACAAAAATATTCTTGATATAAAATTGAATATGGCAGATTATAAATGTATATTATAGAAATAATTTAATGGAAGGATTTGATTGTTATATTAATGAAAATTAATAGAGAAGCATTTGATGAATTTAATCAAGTGTGTAATGATTACTTTGAAAAAGACGCAAATAAACATTTTGAAATAAACACTAAAATTATGCTTTGCAAGATATAAACAATAAAAATGATGATATTAATGTGTATGAATTAATATCAGTTTCAGACAAAATATTAACATCAATAGAATACTTGTTAAAATCATTAACAGTCTATGAGAAAAAGAACGACAAAGACGAGTTTTATGGTGTTAAAAGTGAAAATAGGGATAAATATGATTATTTTAAAGCGATTAGATCATATATAATTGCTCATCCTCTAAATACAACATATAAAGAATATGAAAGATTTGGATTTAATAAAAATGTAGTATTTGAGGATATTCAAAAGACAAAAGAACTTCATAAAACTTTAATGAAAGAAATGATAGAAAACATTGAAACGGCTGATTATGTTATGACGTTTACAAAAATTAATCTTGATTTTGAAAATAGTGATATTGAGAATATTGATAACTTGGGCGAAACGTTTAAAAAAGGACTTAATATAGAAGAAGACATATTGAGTCTAATTAGATATGCTATTGATAACATGATGGTCATAACAGAGCATTTAAAAGTTATGATTTCTCAAAATGAGACTACAATAAATGGTGTTGAATAAATCGAGAATGGAGGTTTAAAATGTGAAAAATATACAGAGTTTACTAAAAAAACCATTTATTAAATATCCATTAGCCCTAATTTCAGCTATAGCTATAATAAAAACAGGCTATGATTTGGGCTCTTTTATAATAAAGTTAAAATACATTTAAATCATAAAAAAGAAATTAATCTTTTTGAACAAAAGATTAATTTCTTTTTTATCGCAACTTTATTCAAAACATCGCGTCTTTTTTATAAACATCATAACTTTATTTAAAAGCAAAATAAAAAGCTATTGTTTTGAATAAAGATTGATCAAAACAATAGCTTTCTTTTTTTAATTTATCTACTCATATACTCAGCACTTACAGCGATACCAGATACTCCTGTCCAAAATGTTTCCGATACAACAGATATAAGGAATTTTGCATTTAGAAGACTAGGTAATTTTTTCATAGACATCTCTCCCGTCAATGTTTTTAAGCTAATAATTCTTAATACAATTGCTAACAGGAGTAAGCTTATTGCTACTGGTATAGATGGGGCTGTAGTTACACTTGTAAGTGCTCAATATATGATATTTTAACTATAACTATTATATCACGAATGTTCAGAAAGGTCAATGTTGGTCAAATATCACTTTATATAAATGAATTTATGTAAAAACCATTTTCGGAATGGAACTATATAATTATCCGGTCTTCCACTAACCTGCTGTGTTAGTTATAAATATATTTTTTCAAAATCCTCATAATAAGCCTAACAGAATTACCCTAATTAAAGACGGTACAACAAGCAATAGATGGCTATAGTTTTATAATAACGAGCGTTACCAAAAAAAGATTAAAGCGGCTAAGTTACATTGGAGTACAGGGTTCAAGCCGCTTAAAGTATTTTTTATTATTTCCACTACCTAATTTACAGGAGAATCAGACACCATTGCCTGCCCACGATAAATGGGGAATGTGGTAAAAAGTAATAATATTTTATTTGAAGTGAAATTAGTATACAAAAAAATTAATCAAACTTGTTTCTAAATCGATTTGATAACTTCCTCTCGGTTTTATTACTATTAATCGAAATTACATTCTTAGACGAATTGTTTGCTGTTTTAGTTTTTTTGAATTCCTCGAAAAAGTCAATTGGACTAGTAAATAACTCTTCCATAGCTCTTATAGCCATTCCTTTGGTTTTATGACTAGACTCCATTAATATGTGATGATATAGATCAAATAAAAGTAGCTGAATCTGATTTTGCTTTTCTTGTAATTTGTTATATTTCTCTTTTTGTATGGAGAGTTGCTTTTTATAGTCTTCATTTTTTTGTTTAAGTTCGTTTTCTTTTTGTATTCCTTTAATAATTAGCTTTTCTAATGGAAGTAAGCTATTAATTAAAGCCTCTTTATTGGCGTATTTTTTATCGACTAGATCTACTATGTTTGGAACTGCTTTCTTTGTATCATTTGAAATAGGAAGTCGATGCGTAAATACAGCATTAGCTTCATCTACTAATTCTCTACCTAGGCGACCTTGTTTTCTCCAAAAAGATTCTGATGTATGTGTATCTAAGCGACCTTGCTCAACTAAATAATTAGAAAAATAATGGATATCCGAATACTTAATCTGACCGGATACATTTTTTTCCTTTTTATACAAATAGATTATTTCTTTTACTTGAGTCTCTGTTAATTTTACCTTACGCCCCAATTTATTCATCAAAAATGCCTCCTTTTGAATTCAGAGTTTGTAGCGCTGTTAAATTACTTATCTCGGCTTGAATTTGTTTTGAGGTAGTTTTTAGCCGTCCTAATGTATTAGGATTTATTTGTATCAATTCGTTTTTTAAAATATTTGAATGTAAATTTTTTATAAACGCAAAGAGTTCATGGATATGCTTTCTTTTTTTAAACAATATTTCTTTAATTAGTTCTTCTTTTTCCAGAATCTCTTTTGTGTTAATTCTCCAATGAGAACAAAGCATACATTCTTCAGACTCGCATCTTTGCAAGGCATCTGTACAATAACCTATTTTTAATTTTCCTTGAAAAGAAGAGGTAGGGGGAGCAAATGCTTTTAATTGAATTTCTTTAGGGATAAAAGAATCATTTATAGTATCTGAAGTTTGTCCTTTATCTTGATTTTCTTTCAAGTATTTAAATTTGGAAAATAATTTAAATACTTCACTATCAATCCAATATTCTATATGAGATGAATAGTGGTATTGTGCATTAATTGTTTGATGTCCGCCGAGTCTTGCGATTTCAACTGGAGAAATTCCTTGCATCATGAGAGAAACGAAAGCAAGGTGTCTAGTATCATTAGGGCTGAGATGATATTCTTTAGGAATATCACAATT
This sequence comes from Bacillus luti, assembly GCF_009739945.1. Taxonomy (NCBI): domain Bacteria; kingdom Bacillati; phylum Bacillota; class Bacilli; order Caryophanales; family Bacillaceae; genus Bacillus; species Bacillus luti. Next base: position 925,247 of record NZ_CP040336.1, read on the forward strand.
ATACGTTTTATTAAGTACATCTTTGTAAAATTTTGTGATTAATCTTTGCAGATTCTCACGATTAAAATCAGTACTAACCCTTTTCTGTCGTTTTCTTTGATTGGATGAATCTGTCCATATTAAAGAAGGATACGAAACTAGGGTATTAGAATAACCATACGATTGAGTATCGTTAATATAATTATTTATGAGATCATATATATCTTTTGATATAGCGACAGTATCAAGTATTTGGATGTTGCGTTTATTGTTGGATTGTATCTTTCTTCTTGGAAGATGTATGTAGTACTCATTATTGTTGACTGATAAGCAATTTCTTTTTATGGCAGCAAATTCTACGCTTCTTATAGGTATAACATTGGTCAGCTTCCACCAGATTAAAAGAGGGTAATATAAAATCTTTTCCTTTTGTACTGTTATATCTAAACTGCCTTTTGCTTCTAGCTGTTTAATTGTTTCAAAATGTTTTTCTAAATAATAAGAAAATTTCAGTATTTCCTTTGAAGGTGGAAGTTGCCTAACACTATGAATAAAATTAAGTTTAGAATTTACTTCATGAAGTTTAGGGATGAAAATCTCTCCAACCTCAAGGTCACTATAGTCAAAAAAATTCAACATTGAAGTTATTAAGTAGATTTTAGTGTTGTTTTGAATGTTTGGTTTATGTAACCATTCTATGAATTGATTAACAGTTTCTTTTTGGAAGCCATGGGTTTCTTTAAATGCTAGTAAGAAGTGATAATATTGGTTTACTACGGTTGCAGTCTTGAATTTGTTTAATAATTCTGAAATCCAACACTTAACTATGAGTTTAAACTCATTTGGTAAATCAGTACTAAACATATGTGTGTTTAACTCGTTGAAGTCAATTTTATGTGTTCTGCCTTTAGAGTTAGGATTTGCCAATAACCATAAATCATCATCGAATTCACCCGTTATCAATAAATCTAATTTCTTTAATTGTTGTAACGTGCTTTTGGATTCTTCAATGGTGGTCAGTAGAGAAAATGATGATTCTGATAGAGCTTCTATTATCTCTTCATTTATTCCTAGTTTAATAATATTCATATATCCTCCTATAATTCGTACTGTGTTGTAGGGACATAGGTGAGATATTCTTCGATGTCTTTTTCGAGTTCTAGATTATCTAATAAAGCCAATAACTCAAAATAGCCTTCTTGTTTTTTTTCGAAAAACTGGAATACTTCTTCTTTTCCAAATGAAACACAAGCATCGTGTAATATATCCATCTCCATGTATAAAAGATTTGCTAACTTTATTCGTTCAGTATTATAGGGAGTGTTTTCAAATTGTTCTTTAAAGCTTTTTAAATGGGAACTAATACTTTCTGTAATTGCGGAAAGTGCATAAAAGTTAGGGATAGCATATACACATTGTTTGCAGCTCTTTGCTGGGTAGATACAGCCTGTTTCTGATACCAAGCATTGGATATGTTCCTCTCGGCTAGGAAGTACATTACAATTTAGTTTGAATAAATAATCTATGACAGCTTCCTTTCCAATGTTTAAAATCATGTCACCAATTAATCTTTTTTCTGATAAAACATTATTAATAAATTCAGATGTAGCTTCTATCTGGTAAATATCCTTAAATTTTTCATTTAATACAGTAATTTCATGTGTTCTTTGTTCGCGATTATTTGATTCTCCTAAAAGTACTTCCGCAAAAAGGTTAGTAATATATCCAAAGTGTTTTCTTTGAAATAGCTGGCGAGATAAGTGATCTAATTCTCTTTCTGGGATGTGTATATAAATATTAGTAGTTTCAAAGTCTGCATGTGCACGTAATCTTTGAGCGACTTCAAGTGCAGCTCCTCCATGTCCTTTTTGAAGAAGTAAAATATACATAAATGATAATAAGGTTCTATTCATTTTCCTATTTTCAAAAATAAACTGCGAATCACTAAAATTTTTAAAGAAAGCTTTTTGAGCCGTCTCAGTAAAGTGTTGATGTTTATTTCCGAAATCAATAATATGATTACGCATTGGAAAACACTCATTTGCTACAAGTTGACATATAATTACTGCCGTTGCTAAAGAAATTGTAAGATCTCTTGAGCAAAAAAAACGGTTAGTTACTTGTGTTTTTGAGACGGTTAAATCTTTTGCAATAAGTTGAGTGATAACCTTTTGAGCATCTTCGATGCTCAATTCTTGATTTTTGAATTGTTCTAGAGATGTTATATGAATTAGTTTTAAATCAACACTGGGGATTTCACATACATCTTTGTGTCGCCAAGCATTGTTTAAGTGAATTAGTATATATAACCATGAAGAAGCGTAATGTTTACTTAATGTGTTGTGCTTCCTTTGGTATTTATAGTCATTGATTTTATTAATAGCATCATTGATCGCCTTAGTTTTGTGTAATGTTATGCTATTTGTATAATCGAATAAAAGTTGGTATTGTTCGTATTCATAAATATCTTTATCTTTCTTTTTTGATTTTGTGGCATATGGATTTTTTATCATTTTTAAGTTGAACGTTGGTAAGCTATTAACTTTTAATTCATTATAATAGCTATTTATAAATGCATATAAAACAAACTGATGTGTAATAGGGATTTGCTCATTAAATAATACAAGGTTAATTTCTTTAGAAGATTTGAGATAGAGTTCTTGATTTCCTAGTGAATTAATGAGGTGCCTTGTACACTTTACTAGTTGAGATACATTTGCTTCAACTGTTAGTTTGTGTGCCTTAGATAGTTTCAATTTATTGATACAATAGCTCATCCATTGATTCTGTGTATGCCAACAATTTGTAGGGAATGTCAGCTCATATATATCTAGTTGAGTTAAGAAGGAATCAGCTGGTTTACTGTAGTTTAATTGAGCGATTTGTTGCTTAATTGTATCTTCTTTAATAAAGGCATCTACTTCGGATTTTAAATAAACAAAGCTACGACGATTTTTACTATTTAAAGCTATTTTAATTAAATAAGATGTTTTGTACTTAGTGAAATACTTATCAACATGCTGAGAATAACCTTTATTTCGAAGGTATTGTGGAGTACAATATTTTATTTTTGCTTCTTCTTGAAGCTGCTTTAATTGGTTAATATCTGTTTTTAGATATATTGTAGTATCTTTGTAATAAAGGAAATCTAGATTTTCTTCCTTTCGAATTTGTTGGAGTTCTGTATCATTCGCATTCAAAATGTCTTTGACTTCTTTTAATGTATAATAGCTATTAATCTTAAAGGGCGCCCTGGGTTCGGTGTTGCTAAGTGAAAGCTGAGGAGTATGAACGAATAGGTGTTCAATATCTTGTTTGAAATAATAGGATAATGTGTAGTGAAATGTTAATTTTTTTATATTGTTTTTTCCAACCCAGTAGTTAAGGTCTCTGTGAGTTATCTGATATTCCTGTACTATGTCATTGTTTGAAATATATTTTTCAAAGAATAGATCCAACCCGGTACGTTCAATAAATATAAACTCCCTCTCAATTGGTATTTCGAATTTTTTGTATTTAATTCCTACAGATTTACATATATGAAGAAGATTTGGGATGAAATTAACTTGTAGTTGAGAAATTGTAAATTGTTTTATACCAAATAATCTAGTAACTTTGGTGAGTTTATAATAATGTTGATGTAGTTCACCTACTAACTTAGCGTACTTTACGAATGATTTCTCTTCAACGAAGAACTTATTATCGGTATCAAAGAAGTACTTAAAATGCCCCAATTTCGCTATCTTGATTAAGGTCTCTACTTTTTTTGCTACATGACTATACTTAACATCCTTAACTACCCTAGCCCCAATTAACCATGTAAATTCATTTGAGGTGGTATTGTATTTTACAGCAGCTTGTTTGAGTATGTTGAAATCACTGATTGAAATGAATGGGTTTTTAATAGTTATCTTTACCTCATTTATATCTGTTTTTCTTAAGATCATATGGTAATCGTGTAATGATAGGTTAAGTTGTTTTAATATATCATCTCTGTGTATAAATTCTTCTAAAAAACGTAGCATGTCAATTTTTTTTATATACTCTTTGTTTCTAAATACTTTAAAATCAATTAACAATAGGTCTTTATTTTTAATAAGTCCTTCTTTATAGTGGGTAATTTTCCCGTTTTTTCTTACGTGAAATACTTGTTCAATAAATGAATGAATGGATAAGTAGTTTTCGTGTATTTCACTTTCAATTTTTATATATTTTTTTATCTCTGATATTGATACGAAAGGGGTATTGTTCTCGTTTTTTATAGTAATAAACCCTTCTTTTTCAAGTTTTTGTAATTTGAATCGACTCATGTTCAAGTGTTTAAATTCAGGATCCGTTGCTACTGAGTTAATAGTAACTAAATCTTTTTTCACGTTTGAGTACACCATCTTTCCAAATTTTTTTAACAAGATCATCTTCAATAAATCCAATACGTTCAATAGGGATATTTTTGATTTCATCCATTGCTTCTTTTATAGATTCTATTGTTAGTTTTTCATCTACATAGTCCATTGCGGAGTGGATACTTCTATCACCACGCCCGATAGCAATTTGAGTAATGCTTAATCCCATGTCCATCAAAAAATTTGTGAAAATACCTCTTCCTATATGTGTCCCCCAGTAAGAGTCGCTAAATAGCCTGTAATCATCATATCGTTCGGCTGCTAATAAAGATTCAAGAAAATGCTTTTTTATCTTTTTAAATCTTTTTTCGTATACTTTTCCAGACATGGCGTTTCCATCTTTATTAATGAAGAAAGCAAAAGGATTTTTTATTTCCTTTTGTTTAATTTCGAGCATTTTTCTATGTTCTTCGTAAACTTCCCATACCAGATCATTATCTAAAACGCTTTGTCTAGTTAAATGGGTTTTAAGGTAGTTTAATCGCTTTGGGTACTCATTTTTTGTATCTGTTAAGTGTGAGAATAATTTATTTCGGTTATCCTGGATTTGTACAGATAGACTTTCTCTTGTAGAAGCAAAGATATCTCCTCTAGTGATGTTTACAACTTCTCCTTTTCGTAGACCGCCATAGAACTGTAAGCAAACACCAAAGGCAATGTCAGGTGCTACTTTTCGTGCTACTTGAATAAAGTGCGCAGTAAGAGAGTATCTGTTTACACCGAAATCTTTTAACTTTGCAGTTCTTTTTTTCATTGTATCTTTTGAAGGGAATCTAGTTTGGAGGCTCGCATGTCTAAATAACGATTCAATTATAGGATTACCATTAGCATCCGTTCTTGATTTTACTTCAAAGTGTTGGTCAATTAAATCTAGTTCTTGTAAATATAGATAAAACTTAGTTAATATCCCTTCGTGCTGTAGTACTGTAGAACGCTTAAGTCCACATAATGTTAAGTGTGAAATATATTTACTTCCATGACTAAGGGTGAGGCCCCTAACCCCTTTACTTTGAAGTGATAGGAAAAAGTTGTTCCCTTCCTTTATTTTATAATATATAAAATTCAGAAAACGACAAACGATATAGGCTGGTATTGTTTGTGAGTTTAGGGATTTTCCCATGTATGCATATTTAATTCTTATAAAATCTGTTAGTGGATGAGGTATTGTAATGCCCGTTTGTTTATCCTGAATTCCAATAGCAATAATTCTATTTGTAACAATTAAGTCTTGTATTGTTTCTTTTATAGGTATTTCTTTGACGACAAATCGGTAATTTGTTAGATTGCTGTTCATTTAAATACCCCCTTAAAAATATATTACATTAATTGAACGGGTTATTAAATACTACGTAGTAAACTGTTTTGCCCTTAGGGATAAATGGATGGTCTAAATGCTCTTACCTATAAACCATTGATAAATATGGAGTTACATAATAAATGTAGAGATAAAATTAATTTTGGCCAAAACTGTACCTATATGTCTTCATAACCATCCCTCAGGAGATCCTACGCCGAGCAGAGAAGATATTGAAGTAACGAAACGTTTAGTAGAATGCGGTCAGATTATCGGAATTGAAGTGCTTGATCATATTATAATAGGTGACCATAAATTCGTGAGTTTAAAGGAAAAAGGTCATATTTAAGACTATGCTTTTTACTTATTTTGTTTTATAATGTGATTTATGAGTTTTTTGTAGAAAATTATCTACAAAAAGGATACAGATATAAAAAACGTACTGTTTTTATCATATAAAGTAAGAAAAAATGAGTCCGTGAAAACAAGAAAGGAAGATAAATAATATGTTTGGATTTGGTGGCTTTACTCGCGATCTTGGAATAGATTTAGGAACTGCGAACACGCTTGTATATGTAAAAGGAAAAGGTGTAGTTTTACGTGAACCTTCAGTAGTAGCGTTACAAACTGATACGAAACAAATCGTTGCTGTAGGTAGCGACGCAAAACAAATGATTGGTCGTACACCAGGAAACGTTGTGGCACTTCGCCCAATGAAAGACGGTGTAATTGCTGATTATGAAACAACAGCAACAATGATGAAATATTACATTCAACAAGCTCAAAAATCAAATGGATTCTTCTCACGTAAACCATACGTAATGGTATGTGTACCATCTGGTATTACAGCTGTAGAAAGACGTGCAGTAATCGATGCGACTCGTCAAGCTGGTGCTCGTGATGCTTATCCTATCGAAGAACCATTTGCAGCAGCAATTGGTGCGAACTTACCTGTTTGGGAACCAACTGGTAGTATGGTTGTTGATATCGGTGGCGGTACAACAGAAGTTGCAATCATTTCTTTAGGTGGTATTGTAACAAGTCAATCAGTTCGTGTTGCTGGTGATGATATGGATGATTCAATCATTCAGTACATTAAGAAAAGCTATAACTTAATGATCGGTGAAAGAACAGCTGAAGCATTAAAATTAGAAATCGGTTCTGCAGGCGAGCCAGAAGGTATCGAGCCTATGGAAATTCGCGGACGTGATTTAGTAAGTGGTTTACCAAAAACAGTACTAATTCAGCCTGAAGAAATTGCAGATGCATTAAAAGATACAGTGGATGCGATTGTAGAATCAGTTAAAAATACGTTAGAAAAAACTCCACCTGAATTAGCGGCAGATATTATGGACCGTGGTATCGTATTAACTGGTGGCGGAGCATTACTACGTAACTTAGATAAAGTTATTAGTGAAGAAACAAATATGCCGGTTCTTGTTGCGGAAGACCCATTAGATTGCGTAGCAATTGGAACGGGTAAAGCATTAGACAATATCGACCTTTTCAAAACTGCTGCTCGATAATATTGCAAAATAAAAATCAGTAAAATTAAGAGGGTGTGAACGTGCCACAGTTTTTCTTAAACAAAAGATTAATTGTTTTGTTAGTTAGTATTATTCTTCTCGTGGCATTGATTGGAATTTCATTGAAAGAACGGAACAGTTTAACATGGCCAGAGCAGTTTATAAAAGATACTGTCGGTGTTGTAGAACGTGTATTCCAAAAGCCAGCGAATTATGTTGCCGGATTCTTCGAAAACGTAGAAGATGTAAAGCGCACGTATGAAGAGAATAAAGAATTAAAAGCAAAATTAGATAACTATGCAAAGTTATCAGGTGACGTAAAGCAATTAGAAGATGACAAAAAGAAATTACAAGAGTTAACTGGTAAAACACAGTTGAATAGCGATTATACTGAAATTCCAGCTACTGTCGTCTCTCGTAATCCAGATAAATGGTACGATTTAATTGGGATTGATAAAGGGGCACAGCAAGGAATTAAAAAAGATATGGCTGTAATCACTTCACAAGGTTTAGTTGGAAGAGTGAAAAGTGTATCTCAGTTTACATCATCAGTAGAGCTGTTAAGTTCTATGAGTCGAACAAACCGTGTTTCTGCTATTGTACAAGGGCAAGAGAAAATCTTTGGATTGATTGAAGGTTATGATAAAGAAAAACAATTACTTCTTTTCACAAAGATTGGCTCTGATGCACCGGTAGAAAAAGATCAACTAGTTGTAACATCAGGACTTGGTGATATTTTCCCGAAAGGTCTTGTCATCGGAAAAATCGTTGATGTTCAGCCAGATCCATACGGCTTAACAAAAACTGCTTATGTAAAACCTGCCGCTGATTTAAATGACGTAGAGCATATTATAGTTGCTAAACGTGCAACGCCTTCAGCGCCATTAGAATAGGGGGAGAAGAAGAGATGATGAAGATTTTAAAAAGAGCAGCTCTTCCTCTTTTGCTCCTTTTTGTTTTTCTATTTGAAAATATGTTTGCTACTGTTGTTCCAACGGATGTTTTTTGGAAAGACAGTATAGCAGCACCGCACTTCTTTATAATTGTGTTATGTTTTATTACAGTGTATTATAGTCCGGTCCAAGGGATTTATTACGGACTATTATTTGGTTTCTTATTTGATACCGTATACACAGAACTTGTCGGCGTATATATATTTGCTTATCCGATTTTAGCTTACTTAGTCTATAGTGTAATGAAGATATTGCAATTGAATTTATTTATTGTCGTTTCTATCGTATTAGCTAGCATTGCAGCACTAGAGTATTATGTGTATGGATTTTTAACTTTGTTAGGACGTACTCATATGTCAGCGTATGTCTTTTTCACAGATCGTCTCCTAGCTACTTTATTGCTAAATGGAATTTTCCTATTAATAGTTTGTTTCCCACTGAGACGATATTTAACGCGTCTTTCAAAAGCGATGGAAGAAAAAGAAAAAAGGATTTTCTAATTTTATGTCGAATTGAATCGGTGGGGTGAACTTTAGTGGAAGAAAAAAAGCAACAAAATGTAACGATAAAAGGGACAAAAGACGGGATAACGCTTCATTTAGATGATTGCTGTTCATTCTCTGAATTGCTAAGTGAATTGGACGAAAAGCTTTCTACACATTACTATGGTGGCGACGGGCACTCTTTAATTGAAGTGCACGTGAAAGTAGGCAATCGTTATTTAACAGAAGTCCAACAAGAAGAGATTCGTACGTTAATTCGTAATAAGAAGAATCTCGTTGTGGATTCAATTGAAAGTGACGTTATGACTAAAGCGGAAGCAATAGCTTGGAAAGAAGAAACAGAAATTGTCCCTATTTCCAAAATTGTTCGCTCTGGACAAGTATTACGCGTAAAAGGAAATTTATTGTTAATTGGAGATGTTAATCCAGGCGGAACGGTTATCGCTGGGGGGAATATTTTTGTTGTGGGATCATTAAGAGGAATTGCACACGCCGGTTGTGATGGAGATGCCGAAGCTGTTATTGCGGCATCTGTTATGAACCCGATGCAACTTCGAATTAATGATGTGACAATGCGGGCTCCGGAAGAGAAAGAAGACGGAGCGGAGACGGCAGAATGTGCGTATATTAATGAGAATAATCACATTGTTGTCGATCGCCTGCAACTTCTCACTCATCTTAGACCTAATTTAACAAAGTTAGAAAGGGGAATTGTATAGCTGTGGGAGAGGCAATAGTAATTACATCTGGAAAGGGCGGAGTAGGTAAAACTACAACGTCTGCGAACATTGGTACAGCCCTAGCGTTATCTGGAAAGAAAGTGTGCTTAATTGACACAGATATTGGTCTTCGAAACTTAGACGTAGTAATGGGGCTGGAAAATCGTATTGTATTTGATCTTGTTGATGTCGTTGAAGGGCGTTGCCGTTTACCTCAGGCTCTTATTAAAGATAAACGTTTTGATGATCTTTATTTATTACCTGCAGCACAAACGAGTGATAAATCAGCGGTAACACCTGAACAAATGGATGAATTAATACAAGTATTACGTCAAGATTATGATTACATATTAATTGATTGTCCTGCGGGGATTGAGCAGGGATTTAAAAATGCGGTAGCTGGTGCGGATAAAGCAATCGTCGTTACGACACCAGAAGTATCCTCAATGCGCGATGCGGATCGTATTATCGGGCTTTTAGAAAAAGAGGATATTGAACCACCGAAACTTGTTATTAACCGTGTGCGTAGTCATATGCTTCATGAACAGGATATGTTAGATGTTGATGAAATCGTACGTACATTGTCAATTGAGCTTCTTGGTGTTGTTGAGGATGATGATGAAGTTATTCGAGCTACAAATACAGGTGAGCCTGTAGCGTTGCAACCGAGTGGAAAAGCAGCGTTAGCTTATCGTAATATTGCAAGACGCTTGTTAGGTGAGAATGTACCATTACAAGCATTTGAACAAGAAAAATTATCGGTATTTACAAAGGTGAAAAACTTCTTTGGAATCCGTTAAAAGCACTTCGCACATACGCGAGGTGCTTTCTTTTTTCTTCACATGAATATCTTTCTTTCCTAGCTCATACATATGTACAAACTGTATACAACTGTTTCTACTTAAATTAGCTTAACGAAAGAAAGGAGACAGTATGAAGAATAGACGTGTAGAAGAAATTAAAAAGCGGATTGCGAAGAGGAAGGCAGAGCAAGAAAGGATGGAGGAAGAGCAATATTTTGCTGGAGGGAATTTTGATAGCGAAACGGTATTTGTTGAAGAGGGAGAGAAGGAAATTCACCCTTTGTTCCGGAAAGAAATATTTTTCTTCAAAGTGTTATTATCAGCAATATTAGTGCTTTCTGTTGCTATTTTATATAAGAATGCTCCTTCAACTTTCGATGGGGCTAAGGCTGTTACAGAGAGGGTGATGAAAGAGGAATTTCAGTTTGCTACGGTAGCGAAATGGTATGAAAAACAGTTTGGAAAACCTCTCGTCTTTTATTCGCCTAGCGAGAAAAAGGAAGGGACGATTCAACAAAAGGATTATGCAATTCCTGCTTCAGGAAAGGTAATGCAAGGATTTCAAAAAAATGGCCAAGGTGTATTTGTCCAAACAGCTACAAATGCAACAGTGGAGTCTGTAAATGAAGGATTAGTTGTTTTTGCAGGTAAGAAAGAGGAACTTGGAAATACAATTCAAATCCAGCATGCAGATGGTACTGAGTCATGGTATGCAAATTTAAATGACATGTCGGTAAAATTATATGATTACGTTTCAAAGAAACAAAAAATTGGTACGGTGAATAATGATGAAAATAATAAAAATGGCAAGTTTTATTTCGCGATAAAAAAGAATGAAAAATTTATTGACCCAATTCAGGTGATTTCATTTGATTAAATATAGGGATGTTTTAACAAAGATTTCAGTTCATCCGTTGTTTTGGGTTATTATTGTCATTGGTATTTTTACGGCGCGTTTTAAAGAATTGCTATTGTTATTTTGTATTGTTCTTATTCATGAACTTGGGCACGCTTTTGCAGCAGCATATTATAATTGGCGTATTAAAAGAATTCAGCTGTTACCATTTGGTGGTGTAGCTGAGCTTGAGGAACATGGAAATAAGTCGTTGAAAGAGGAGCTTGTTGTCGTAATTGCAGGACCTGTTCAACACGTTTGGATGATGATGGTTGGTTATGCACTGTTTGAAGCTGGTTGGCTGGGTGCGGAGTTATATTCTTTCTTTATGTGGAACAATATAGTGATTTTAGCATTTAATTTATTACCTATTTGGCCACTTGATGGCGGAAAAGTACTGTTTAATGTACTCTCATATCGTTTTCCTTATTTGCAAGCACATGAAAAGATGATGAAATTGTCATGTGTTTTTTTTGGTGTAATATTAGGATGGCAGTTACTTTGGAATAGTAACAATATTATGATGTGGGTATTACTCATATTTTTGGCAGTGTCGTTATATCAAGAGTGGAAACAAAGACGCTATGCGTTTATGCGCTTCTTATTAGAACGTTATTATGGGAATAAAAGGGGAATTGAAAAGATTGCACCTATTGAGGTGCAATCAGACGATCGTCTATATACAATCTTTACAAAATTTCGGAGAGGGTATAAGCACTCTATTATCGTCCATGGAGAATATAAAGAGCATTATACATTGGATGAGAATGAATTACTCTATGCGTATTTTACTGAAAAACGAACAACTTCATCTGTTGAAGAATTAATCGGTTAGTGTTGACGATAGCACTAACCTTTTATTATTGTAAAAGCAAAGAAGATTATAAAGTGAGGAAATAATTTTGAAGACGTTATATATGAATTATGCTGGATCGGAAAAGAGAGTAGCAATTGAAGAAAAGAAAAAAATTGTTGAATTTCTATGGCAACGTAATGAAGAGCAAGAAATTGTTGGACATATTTATGTTGGACGTATTGTAAGGACAATTGCTGGAATGAACGCGGCATTTGTAAATATAGGTTTAGAAAAACATGCGTACCTTTCTTATGATGATGTACCACCTTCCTACCGTATACATGAAGGACAAGCAGTGCTCGTACAAGTCGTGAAAGAGGCAATTGATACGAAAGGTCCTAAATTGACAGCGAATATAGAGTTTACAGGGAAATATGTTGTTTATATGCCGTTTGATGAAATGCGCGCTGTTTCTCGGAAAATAAAAAATAATAAAAGAAGGCAAGAATTACTTCAAATTGAGGTAGAAGGAACAGGAGGATATATTTTCCGCTCTGCTTCTGAAAAAGGAACAATTGAAGAAATACAAGCTGAAATGCAAAGGTTGCAGCAGTTATATGAAGAGTTAAAAAGAAAAGAGAGTCAGGGGAAAGCGCCATTATTACTTCATCGACCGGCGACTTTTTTAGATCGTGTATTTCAAGAGAACCCAATTGAAACAATTGAAAAAGTAGTTGTAGATACAAGAAGTATAGTAAAAGAATTAGAAGAAAAAGTCGGTAAAGAAAAGGTATCTTTTTATAATGAAAAGTCTTCAATGTTTAACCATTTTGGAATAGAGCGTGAGATCGAGAAAGCACTTCAAAAAATTGTGTGGCTCCCAAATGGTGCTTATTTAATTGTGGAACAAATGGAGACGATGACTGTAATTGATGTGAATACGGGCAAGTTTACTGGAAAACAAAACTTACAAGATACAGTTCTTCGCACAAATGAAATAGCTGCTGAAGAGATTGCGCGTCAATTAAGACTTCGTGATATTGGTGGTATGATATTAATTGATTTTATTAATATGAAAAGAAAAGAAGATAAAGAAAAGGTAAGAGAATGCCTCATAGCTGCTATGCAAGGGGATCGTACGTATACAAGAGTGCTTGGATTTACTGAGTTAGGGATTTTGGAGATGACTCGTAAACGCAAAAAACATTCTTTACGTGACGTATTACTAGAGGAGTGTGTGCCTTGCAAAGCGACGGGATATGTTATGTCGTATGAAACAATTGCGTATGAGTTAGAGAGAGAACTAATCACATATGGCAATATAGAAGATGAGGCGGTGTTAATCGCTGCGCCTAAAAATCTGCAAAAACAATTTTTACAAAAAGAATTACAAAAAAATATTCCATTTGAAATTTATTTCAAAGATGATATGATCGAAAAGTACGCTATTATCCGTTTTGGGAGTAAAAAAGAAATTATAGAACGGAAAAAATAGTTAGTAGAAGATTCATTGACAATAGTCAACGAATTATGGTAACATCTTTATGTTATAGTTTATAGCACCTAAACGGCTATATGCTACAACCGCACAAGACAGGTTCCCTAAAGGCATTTATGTCTACCTCGTTTTTGGCGAGTCTTAGTAATTAAGAGGAGGTGCAAGTATGTACGCAATTATCGAAACAGGTGGAAAACAAATTAAAGTTGAAGCTGGTCAAGCAATCTACATTGAAAAATTAGATGTTGAAGCTGGTGAAACTGTTACTTTTGACAAAGTTCTTTTCGTTGGTGGCGAAAACGTTAAAGTTGGTAGCCCAGTTGTAGAAGGTGCAACAGTTACTGCGAAAGTTGAAAAACAAGGTCGCGCTAAGAAAATCATCGTTTTCAAATACAAAGCGAAAAAGAACAATCGTAAGAAACAAGGTCATCGTCAACCTTACACTAAGCTAGTTGTTGAAGCTATCAACGCTTAATTCTGGTTAACATGATTAAAATTACGATAAGTCGCACGAAATTAGGAAGTATCCAATCATTTAAAATGACTGGACATGCCGATTATGCGCCACATGGACAAGACCTTGTCTGTGCTGGAACTACAGCGGTTGTGTTTGGTTCTATAAATGCAGTGGAAGAACTTTGTAATGTGCAGGCAACTATTGAACTCGGAAGTGATGGCGGATTCTTAACGTATGAATTGCCTAATGATTTAGACGTTCATACAGCAGAAAAAGCACAGATACTTTTAGAAGGATTGGTTGTTTCGCTTAAGACGATCGAACTTGATTACGGAAAGTATATCCGTTTAATAGAAAAAGTGCAGGAGGTGTAACGTATGTTAAGATTAGATCTTCAGTTTTTCGCATCTAAGAAAGGTGTAGGTAGTACAAAGAACGGTCGTGACTCTCAGTCAAAACGTCTTGGTGCTAAACGCGCAGATGGTCAAACGGTTTCAGGTGGTTCAATTCTTTACCGTCAACGCGGTACAAAAATTTATCCAGGTGTTAACGTTGGTCGTGGTGGCGATGACACTTTATACGCGAAAGTTGACGGCGTAGTACGCTTCGAGCGTCTTGGCCGTGACCGCAAACAAGTGAGCGTATATCCTGTTGCTCAAGAAGCATAAGAACTCACGGAAAACTCTAACCTGAGTGCAGGTTAGAGTTTTTCTATATTAAGGGGTATCTAAATGAATGAAAAATGGACAATTATAGATGCATTGCGTCATTCAAGACATGATTGGCTCAATCGTATGCAGATGGTTAAAGGAAACCTTTCCCTTGGAAAAGTGGAAGAGATTCATAAGCTCATCGATCGTTTTGTCCAAGAAGCGAGACAAGAATCCAATCTGATGGGGCTATCGATGCCTTTATTTTCAGAGTGGATTTTAACATATAATTGGAAACAGCAGCCGTGCTTATTGGAGTACGAAGTATTAGGGAATTTACATAACTTATCTCACTTAGATGAGACTGTGTGTACATGGACGAATCAATTTTTCTCAATACTTCAGCATAGTTTAGACGTATATGTTGAAAATTATGTTTGTATCACAATTGAATGTGACGCGGAGAATGCTCGTTTCTTTTTTGATTTTCGTGGTAAGCTAACGAGTGTAGAAGAACTACAGAATTGGCTTGCGAACCAAAACAATAAATGGTGTTCCATTTCTTATACAGTAAGAGACGAAGAAGTCTCAGTTAT
Source organism: Bacillus luti (assembly GCF_009739945.1). Classification (NCBI taxonomy): domain Bacteria; kingdom Bacillati; phylum Bacillota; class Bacilli; order Caryophanales; family Bacillaceae; genus Bacillus; species Bacillus luti. Next base: position 940,319 of record NZ_CP040336.1, read on the forward strand.
ATTACAACCAATTGAAAAAAGTGTGGTGAAATAATGTTTGTAGATCAGGTCAAGATATATGTAAAAGGCGGCGACGGTGGTAACGGTATGGTTGCGTATCGTCGTGAGAAGTATGTTCCTAAAGGTGGCCCAGCAGGTGGCGACGGCGGTAAAGGTGCAGATGTTGTTTTCGTAGTTGAAGAAGGCTTACGTACATTAATGGACTTCCGCTACCAACGTCATTTCAAAGCTGATCGCGGTCAGCACGGAATGAGTAAAGGTCAGCACGGACGTAAATCTGAAGATTTAATCGTAAAGGTTCCACCAGGAACAGTAGTAAAAGATGAAAAAACAGGTCAAATCCTTGCTGATTTAGTAACGCATGAACAAACAGCTGTAATCGCAAGAGGTGGCCGTGGTGGCCGTGGTAATTCACGTTTCGCAACAGCTACGAACCCAGCGCCAGAAATCGCTGAGAACGGGGAACCAGGTCAAGAACGTGATGTCATCCTAGAACTTAAAGTGCTAGCAGACGTTGGACTTGTCGGATTCCCAAGTGTAGGTAAATCTACATTATTATCTGTTGTATCATCAGCACGTCCGAAAATTGCAGAGTATCACTTTACAACAATCGTTCCGAATCTTGGTGTTGTTGAAACTGGTGATAACCGCAGCTTCGTAATGGCTGACCTTCCTGGACTAATTGAAGGCGCACATGCAGGCGTTGGACTTGGACACCAATTCTTACGTCATATCGAGCGTACACGTGTAATCGTGCATGTTATTGATATGTCTGGTTTAGAAGGCCGTGAGCCATATGAAGATTATGTTACAATCAATAATGAGCTAAAAGAATACAATATGCGTCTAACAGAGCGTCCACAAGTTGTTGTTGCAAACAAAATGGATATGCCAGATGCAGAAGAAAACTTACAAGCATTTAAAGAGAAAGTGGGAGATGAAGTAAAAATCTTCCCAATCTCAGCTGTAACGAAACAAGGTGTTCGTGACTTACTATTTGAAGTAGCGAACTTATTAGAAACAACACCAGAATTCCCAATGCATGATGTTGTCGATGAGTCTGAAGCAAGTGTAATGTACAAATTTGATACTGAAGGTGTTAAATTTGAAATTACACGTGAAAGTGACGGCACGTTTGTTATTTCTGGTTACGATATTGAGAAGACATTCAAAATGACAGACTTCTCACGTGATGAATCTATACGTCGTTTCGCTCGCCAAATGCGCGGAATGGGTATCGATGAAGCGCTTCGTGCACGTGGTGCAAAAGACGGAGATATTGTAAAAATTCTTGAATATGAATTTGAATTTATCGATTAAGACTGCCGAAATAGGGCAGTCTTTTTTTTATATCGCAAAAGTCCAATTGTTATAGGAAAATATCCCCACTAATTAAATTTTCAATTTATAATGGAAAAAGGAGTAATTTTAGAAGAATTCTTTTATGGGGAGAAAAAACATGTATAAAATATTAATTGTAGAAGACGATGAAAAAATCGCGGGAATATTAGAGGAGCATTTACAAAGGTATGGCTATCAGTCATTTAGAGCAAGTGATTTACGTCATATTAAAGATGAGTTTGTGAAAGTGAATCCACATCTCGTATTACTAGATATTAATTTGCCGTATTTTGATGGTTTCTATTGGTGTCGTCAAATTCGAAGTGTATCGAATGCGCCGATTATTTTTGTTTCTGCAAGAACAGGGGAAATGGATCAAGTAATGGCAATTGAAAATGGTGGAGATGATTACATTACGAAGCCGTTCCATTTAGATATCGTAATGGCAAAGGTGAAAAGTGCACTTCGACGTGGATATGGTGAGTATGCTTCTGCGGCAGAAAGTGATTGTTTAGGTGTTAATGGATTGTTGTTATTTCCGTCCCAACATGTGGTTGAGTGGCAAGGACAACAAACAGAACTAACTAAAAATGAATTTTACTTGTTAGAGTGTTTAATGAAACAGGCGAATCAATATGTAACGCGCGAAGAACTGTTAGAAGCTTTATGGGACGAAGTAGCATTTGTTGATGATAATACATTAACCGTAAATGTGAAACGTGTAAGAAAGAAGCTAGAGGAGCTAGGCATTAAAAATGCAATTGTTACAAAAAGAGGATATGGTTATGCGCTTCTTACAGAGTGGGGCGAAGGGCATGAAGGTTAAAAATTACCTCATAGACCGATTTTCTTTACTTCTTTCTTATATTGTTAGTCTTTGTTTATTCGGGCTCGTATTGCAGTTGCAAAATCTTTTAGAAAAAAGATCAATTGATTGGAGTACGTGGTTATATGGACTTTTATTAGGGACAGTTGTGTTTACTGTATACCTCATTTACGATTACCGAAAACGGAGTGTGTTTTTAAAGAGAATCGAAAAATATGTTGCTAGTGGGAATACATTACATGACTCGTTACTTATTGATACTTCTTATACGTCAGAGCAAGAGATGGTTGTGGAATCATTTACGCTATTAAGACAGCAATATATGAATGAAATTCATAAACAACATGCGAAAGAGCAACAGCAAATGATATTTATGAACCAATGGATTCATCAAATGAAAACACCAGTATCTGTTATTGAATTAGTATTGCAGAAGTTTGGTAAAGAGCATCGTGAAGCGAGAGAAACAGTTGAAAGTATTCGTGAAGAAAATAACCGCATACTAAATGGTTTAGATTTAGCGTTACATATGGCAAGGCTAGAGCAGTTTGCGAAAGATTATAAGGTAGAAGTAGTAAATGTGATAGATGTCATTCGAGGTATTATTAATGAAAATAGAAAGTCTTTCATTCAATCTTCTGTATTTCCGAAAGTGATGTTTGAAGAAGATACGTGTATGGTTGCATCGGATAGAAAATGGCTGAGTATTGCGATCGGTCAAATTGTTGTAAATGCAATTAAGTATACAAAAATTTCAGAAATAGAGAAAAAAGAAATTCAATTTCAAATTGAAGAGAAAGATCAAAAGGTGTTATTACATATTAAAGATAATGGAATCGGTATTCCAAAGCAAGATATAAAGCGTATATTTGATCCATTCTTTACGGGAACAAACGGCCGTAAAACGAGAGAAGCGACTGGCATGGGTTTATATATTACGAAGGAAATTTGCGATAATTTACATCATGGAATGTACGTCCAATCGGCTGAAGGGGAAGGAACAACATTTACGTTTCAATTTGCCAAAGATGAAGAATATCATACATTAATGAGAAAAATGACAAAACTGTAAGATAACAAAACGTTTTGTAAGGGAAATCACTCGTTTCTTTTTCTTATTTTTCTTATAGTAAATGTAAGAAGAAAACACATAGGGGGATTAGAAATGAGTGTTCTTGAAGTAAAAGGGTTAACAAAGGTATATCAATCAAAAGGTTCAGTAGCGACGACTGCTTTAAATGATATAAATTTTAAAATTGAAGAAGGCGAATTTGTAGGAATTATGGGTCCTTCAGGAAGCGGAAAAACAACACTCTTAAATTTATTAGCGACAATTGATAAACAAACTTCAGGCCATGTGCTTGTAAATGGGGAAGAAATTAATCAAATGCGTGCTGCGAAATTAGCGGAGTTTCGCCGTACACATTTAGGATTCATCTTCCAAGATTTTAACTTACTTGATACGTTATCGATTAAAGAAAATATCATTTTACCACTTGTCATGGCGAAGAAATCTGTAAATGAAATCGATGCAAAGGTGCTTGAGATTGCAAAGTTTTTAAATATCGAAGAAATTTTAAATAAAAAAGTATATGAAGTATCAGGCGGACAACAACAACGTGCAGCAGCAGCACGAGCAATCATTCATGAACCGACATTAATTTTAGCGGATGAACCAACTGGAAACTTAGATTCGAAGTCGGCGAAATCATTAATGAGTGCATTGCAAGATTTACACGAGCAAAAGAAAGTAACCATTGCAATGGTAACGCATGATCCAGTAGCGGCGAGTTATTGCGAACGTATTCTCTTCATTCGCGACGGAGAAATTTTCTCGGAAATTCATAAAGGAAGAACGAAACAAGCCTTTTTCCAAGAAATCCTAGACGTACTTGCGATGTTAGGAGGAGAATATCATGAACTTTCGCCAGCTCGCGCTTAATAACGTAAAAGGAAATTGGCGTAATTATAAAGCGTTCCTTATAAGTAGCTGTTTATCGATTGTCGTATTTTTCATGTATGCTTCCTTCATTTATCATCCAGATGTCGTAAGCGGTAATATTAGTATGAGGGATATGATTTCAAAAGGGTTAGAATCGATGAATTATATTGTAGTCATTTTCTCAGCACTCTTTATTTTATATGCCAATTCAACGTTTTTACGAGCAAGAAAAAAAGAGTTTGGTTTATTAACATTAATAGGCGGAAAGAAATCTCAACTTGGCCGAATGATTATATTAGAACAACTTATGTTAGGTAGTATTGCAATTATAGTAGGTATTGGACTTGGTATGCTTTGTTCAAAGTTATTTTTCCAAGCACTAAGTGTAATATTAAAAATAGATAAAACACTTCCGCTCGTATGGAATGGTAAAGCAGTTCTTATTACAGCTGGTGTATACTTTATTCTATTTTTAATCCTATCATTGTTTAGCGTGTGGACAGTAGGACGCTTGCAAATTATTGATTTATTAAGAGAAGCAAGAAAACAAAAAGTAGAACCTTTTGCATTTACATGGTTATGTGTAGCGGGTATAGGATGTATTATTGTTGCATATGTACTTAGCTTCCAAGTGACATTTATGAATTTTATCATGCTTTTTTTACCGATTGTAGGGCTGACGATAGGCGGAACTTATTTACTGTTTACACAAGGTAGTACAGTCGTATTAAAGGCGTTACAAAAACGAAAAAAATCTTTTTATACATATCCAAATATGTTCGTACTTAGTAATCTTATTTATAAAATGAAAGATAATGCTCGTTTTTTATTTGTAATTTCTATCATTACGGCAGTTGTATCTTCAGCAGTTGGTACGCTGTACGTATTTTTTGAGGATATGAGTTATAAGGCAGCAACTAGTACCCCACATGCTATTTCGTATGAGGAAAAGGGAATACATACGCATAATGTCATCAAAGAAGGAAAAACAAAAGAATTAATAAAAAAACACGGATTTGAAGAAGCGCGAGAAGTAACGTACGTCAAACTTCCTGGAACTCAAAAAATCACAATGTTTAACAGTGAACATGAAGTGCCAATGGCGATTGTTTCAGAAAAAGAATATAACGTTGAAGTACGTAAACAAAAGAGAGAGCAAGTTAGAGAAGTTCATAATGAACCAGGTAGTGCAACGATGGTCATAATGGATATGGCGAACGATATGATGAAGATAGATCGTACGAAACCGTATGAAATTAAAATTAACGGACAAAAGCAATCTGTTCAATTAAATGAGCCAACTTCATTTTCTGTTTTTAATGATAGTGAATATCTCATTGTGAATGATCAAGATTTTGAGAAATACGCAAAGCTCGTACCGGATGAAGAAAAGACGAAATATTACGGTTATTATATAGAAGACTGGAAGAGTACGGAAGACCTTGTGTTAGATTTGAAAAAGGAAATTGCACCCGATAAACAAGAGGAATTACATAACTCGGTGCTCGCTTATAAAAATATAAGGGAATCAGGAGCAATTACAATGTTTATTGGTTTCTTCGTAGCGGTACTGTTCTTCTTCTTCGCTTGTAGTATGACATACTTTAAATGGTTTAACGATAAAGAACAAGATCGTATTCAATTTAAATCGTTAAAGAGAATTGGTATGACAGATAAAGAAATTCGTAAAATTGCAATTCGACAAATGGGTGTTATCTTCTTTATCCCAATTGTAATCGGCGCCATTCATAGTGGATTTGCTCTTCATACGTTAGGAAAAATGCTTTATATGGATTTGTGGAAATCAGGTGCGATTGTAATTGGAACATACGTTATAGCTTCTGCGATTTACTTTATGATCGCGCAAAGAGGATATTTGAAACACGTGCAAAGCTAGAGAAACCTCTAGCTTTTTGCCTATGTAGTAAGTTATAGGGGGACGATAGATGAACATTCGGCAACTAGCACTACAAAATATAAAAGGAAATTGGCGTAATTATAAAGTGTTTTTCTTAAGTAGTTGTTTTGCAATATTTGCGTCTTTTGCATATATGTCTGTCATTGTGCATCCGTATATGCAGGAGACGCTGTGGTATCAAAACGTACGCTGGGGACTTATCATATGTAATGTTATAATCATTTCTTTTTTTATCATATTTATATTGTACGCTACTTCTATTTTCATAGAAGCGCGTAAGAAAGAATTAGGGTTATATATGTTAATGGGAGCAACGAAGTCTAACGTAATAGGAGTGATTATGACCGAACAAATATTGATTGGGGTATTTGCTAATATTTTCGGTATAGGGATTGGCATGATCTTTTTGAAACTCTTTTTTATGGTGTTTAGTATGCTAATGCGTCTACCGAAAGAACTCCCTGTCATGTTTGACGTGAAAGCGATTGGGGTAACGTTTATTACATATATGTTTGTTTTTATTCTGTTATCTTTTATAAGTGCTTTACGTATATGGAACATAAAAATCATTCGGTTATTGAAAGAATTTCGAACGGATAAAAAAGAGAAGAAAACATCAATATGGCTTTGTATATTCGGCTTTATTTGTTTAGGGACAGGATATGCGTTAGCGCTACAAGTGACAATGGAAACGATCGGATTATATTTTTTCCCTGTGTCTATACTTGTCTTTTTCGGAACGTACTTTTCTTTTACACACGGTACAATCCAATTGTTAGAAATGATTAAACGAAATAAAAAGATTATGTATACATATCCGTATTTATTTATAGTGAATCAATTGTCACATCGAATGAAGGAAAATGGTCGCTTTTTCTTTATGCTTTCTATGGCAACGACATTTGTAGTTACGGCAACAGGTACGGTGTTCTTATATTTTTCTAGCATGCAAGATATGTGGCGAGATGGGGGCGCACACTCATTTTCATACATAGAAAAAGGTGTTTCTACCCATGAAGTCTTTGAGGAAGGTACGGTTGAACAATTACTGCATCAATATGGATATGATGATTTTCAATCTATGAGTTTTGTTGGAGTGTATGCATCTTTTCAGTCCAACAAGGGAGAAACAGAAGTAGCGCCGCTCATTAAAGAAAGTGAATACAATCAGGAGGCAAGAAAACAAAAACAGAAAACGTATCATCCTAAAAAAGGAACGGTTACACTTGTTTATTATAGTAAATACAATCATTCGAATATATATAATCAAAAAGAGATTCAATTACAAGTAATGAATCAAACGTATCCATTCGTATTTAACGGTCAGAAAGAAGGGGTGCAATTTAACTATCACCTCTCGCACATTAACGGTTTGTTTTTCGTTATGAATGATGAAGATTTTGACAGTATAGCAAATAAGGTTCCGGATTCTGGAAAAATGATGTATAGAGGATACACATTACCAAATATTGAAAATACGAAAAAATTAAATGAAGCTTTACGGAAACATATGAAACAAGATGATAATAACGCATTTCGAAGTAATATGGAGTTATATGTGAATATGAAAGAGTTTGGCGATATTACTTTATTTGTAGGTTCATTCATTAGTATATTATTCTTTCTTACTTCATGTAGTATCGTATATTTTAAATGGTTTCATAATATTGCATCCGATCGAAAGCAGTACGGGGCACTTTCTAAACTTGGAATGACGAAGGAAGAAGTGTGGAAGGTTTCTCGCTGGCAATTGTGTATGCTATTTTTTGCGCCAATTATAGTAGGGAGTATGCATAGTGCAGTTGCTTTATATACGTTTCATAATACGATCTTTATGGATGGTTCATTAAGAAAAGTAGCTTTGTTTATTCTGTTTTATATTGCTGCATGTATCATGTATTTCTTCTTCGCTCAAAGAGAATATAGGAAACATTTAGACTAGCGAATGCTAGTCTTTTTTTAATATTCGAAATTTACATAGAAGAATATAAAAAAGTATGGTATAACAGTAAGAAAACGAAAAAGAGGGGAAAAGACGATGATTCGAGTAGGATATTTAGGACCAGAAGCAACATTTACAAATATGGCGGTGAGTCGTTTTTTTCCGGAAGCAGAGCATGTACCGTATCGAACGATTCCAGATTGTATAGATGCAGCTGCAAATGAAAATGTAGATTTCGCAGTTGTACCGTTAGAAAATGCGATTGAGGGTTCAGTAAACATAACGGTCGATTATCTCGTACATGAACAGCCGCTTTCCATTGTAGGAGAAATTACAGTACCGATTCAGCAACATCTACTTGTGCATCCCCAGTATGCAGAAGTGTGGGAAGAAGTATATGCAGTACATTCTCATCCGCATGCTATTGCACAATGTCATAAGTTTTTAAATGAACAATTAAAAGGGGTAACCGTTCGAGATATGACATCAACAAGTGCCGCTGCACAATATGTGAAAGAACATCCTGAAGAAAAAATCGCCGCTATTGCAAACGAAGCAGCAGCAGAAAAATACGGATTAGCAATTGTAAGAAGTGGTATTCATACGCATAAAAACAATCATACACGTTTCCTCGTTCTGCATAAGAAAAAGAAAGCGGTACTCCCAAATAACGGAGAAAATCGCGGAGAGAAAACGACGCTTATGATAACGTTACCCGCGGATTATGCAGGAGCGCTATATCAAGTGTTATCAGCTTTCGCATGGAGAAAATTAAACTTATCCAAAATCGAATCGCGTCCGATGAAAACAGGTCTTGGAAATTACTTTTTCTTAATCGATGTCGATAAAGCATACGATGACGTATTATTGCCAGGCGTAACGATGGAACTTGAAGCACTTGGTTTTTCTGTTACGGTGCTGGGGAGTTATTCTTCTTATTGGTTGTAAGAGATGAGGAGCTGTCTATTCTATCGAAGCAACAGAAACAATTGTGCTAGATTAATAAAATCCCACCTGCAGAAGGTGGGATTTTTTATTTTAACTTCGCAAGACGATCCTCTAACTGATCACGCCAAATATCAGCTAGTTCTGGGACAGCAAGAATCTTCTCGATGCCATCTTTATCTTTTCTATTATGGAAATAGATTTCATTAGAGAAAAGAACAGAAATATTGTTTGGATGACGCTCTAGTAATGTAATTTTAGAATCTTTACGCACGATACCTTCTTGAAGAACGCGGCATAAGTAGCCAGTAAATCCGGTTGCTACAATGCGCGGCAGTATGCCAGGGATGCCAAGACGTTTTGAAATCGTGCTACAAGGTACTCTTGCTTGTGTTACTTGAATGATTGCTTCGCCTAGTTGATATGTATCTCCGATGCAAACATCACGCTCTAACATATTTGTTACGGTAATGTTTTCGCCAAATGTGGAAGCTGGAAGTGTTGTTTGGAATTCCTCTTCCCATAGTGCGTAATGCTCGTGTGGGTACACACAAACTGCACGATCAGGTCCACCGTGATGTTTTAAATCCGCTACATCATCACCAAGGAAGCCGTCTTTTGAGAGAAAAGCTTCTTCCGTAGAATCTTTACATATACCTGTTATCATTTCTTTATCTTCGCCATATTTCATTTGTTTCGGTTTGCCAATGCTAAAGTGAACGAGTTCAATTCCCATATGTAATCTCCTTTATAATTGATTACAATATTATAGCATTAAAAAAGCACAGAGAATTATAAAAACTCTGTGCTTTACATTAATAAACGAGAAATCCTGCCTTATCTAAAGCCTCGCAAGCAGCATCTAACTTTTCTTTTGAATCTGCTTCAATTGTATGTAAGTGAATACCATCTGTAAGTTGCGAAAGATAGGAAGCATTTGTGTTTTCGATTTTTTGTAAATATTGCTCTACATCAAAGCGATTACTTACCATAATGGATGCTGTTAAGTCACCGTATACAGGATGTTCAACTTTTACGTCTTTAATCGTAACGCCGTGATCAACGAGCATTGTAAGTTCTTGACGTACTTCTGCTGGTTTATGTTGGCATACAATTACCCGTTCGAAAGTCTGTTGTTTCTCTTGTGGTTTTAAATATAAGTAGCCTTGAGCAGTTGCAATAATTGGTTCGTTTCTTGCTTTAAGCAAGGAAATATCTTGCACGATAACTTGTCTACTTACGTTCGTCTTTTTCGATAGTTCATTCCCTGATAACGGTTCGTTTGCAGCAAGAAGCCATTGCAGGATAAGTTGTCGTCTTTCTTCACCTAAAATCTTTTTTTGTTCATTTTGTTTCATTATGATTTAACACCTCTATAAAATTGATTTCCAATTGTGTGTAGTGCATGAATAGTAGTATCAATTTGATCTTTCGTTGTTTGCTGTCCGAAAGAGAAGCGGACATATTGTTTTGCCTCTTCATACGTTTTTCCAATTGCAAGCATTGTTTTCGAAGGGTCTTGTTTGCCGACTTGGCATGCACTGCCAGTGGAAATGGCAATACCGCGGCGATTACATTCTAGCATAGTATATTGACCTTCTATTCCTTTTATTGTAACCCCAATAATATGTGGTAAACAAGAAGTAGAATGACCTTCTACTTCAATTTCTAGCGGAAGTGTTCGTAATTGTTCTAAAAAATAGGTCCGTAACGCTTTAAAACGTAAATTCTCTTCCATATGATTTTTTAATATATTCTCAGCTGCTGTTAAAAAAGAGGCAATTCCAGGAACGTTCACTGTACCAGGGCGAAATCCTTTTTCGTGAGAAGTACCTGGGAATATTTGTTTCCAGCGAACTTGCGGATTTATATAGCAAGCGCCGACACCTTTTGGCCCGTATATTTTATGTGCTGAAACAGACAGACTATCAATCCCCATCTCAAAAACATGGATAGGGAGTTTGCCAAACGTTTGCACACAATCTGTATGAAATAAAACATTATATTTTTTTAAAAGTAGCCCAATCTCTGCTATGTTTTGAACGGTTCCGATTTCAGAGTTTCCGTGCTGTATACTTGCTAGAACAGTATCTTCTGTAATAGCTGCTTCTACATCTACTAAACGAATGAGTCCACCTTTATCAACAGGAATTTCCGTAATCGTATAACCTTGTGATGCTAAAGATTGAAAATAACTTCGAATGGATGCATGCTCCATAGGTGTCGTAATAATGTGTTTTCCACTTCTAGCATTTAGAAGTGATTGAATCGCAAGATAGTTAGATTCTGAACCGCCGCTTGTAAAAAATACTCCTTGTTCTTTTCCTCCAATCATTTCTGCAAATGTTTTTCTGCAAATTTGTAATAAAGAAGAGGCTGTCCCTCCGATATCATGTAAACTTTGTTCATTCCCAAAGTATTGTGTTGCTGCTTTCGTATATGTTTGTAACGCTTCCGCGCTCATAGGTGTAGTTGCCGCGTAGTCGAGATATATCATCATGTAAGGTCCTCTCTCTAGTAAGAGTTACATTTCTTGTATTTTTTAAATGGTAGTGAAAATAAGAATTATAAAAAAACTCTTGTCATTATTTTAAAACTATGTAAATATAGGTGTCAAGACAGTTGAAAAGTGTAAAGTAGGAGGCAACGAATATGCCAAGTGCAGATGTCTTAATTATTGGAAGTGGCGTTGCGGCACTTCGTGTTGCAAAAGAGATTTGTCACGAAAAGAATGTGATTATTATCACAAAGGGTACAGAACATAATAATAATACACATTTAGCCCAAGGTGGAATTGCGGCAGCTGTTGCTACATATGATGATCCTCATGATCATTTTGAAGATACGCTAGTAGCAGGGTGTCATTATAACAAGGAAGAAGTCGTCCGTTATTTAGTCGAGGAAGGACCGAAAGAAATAAATAATCTCATTGAAAACGGAATGGAATTTGATGGAGATGAAACGGGTCCTCATCTTGGAAAAGAAGGCGCACATCGAAAGCGTCGTATTTTACATGCAGGTGGCGATGCAACAGGAAAGAATTTATTAGAGCATTTCATACAAGAAGTAGCTCCGTACGTTACAGTAGTGGAACAGGAAATGGTGCTCGATTTTATTATAGAAAATGATAAATGTGTTGGAGTTCTAACGCGAAATAGTGAAGGAGAACTGAAGCGTTACGATGCAGATTATACGGTGTTAGCAACAGGAGGAATTGGTGGTTTATACGCTTTTACTTCTAATGACGAAACAATCACAGGCGATGGACTTGCGATGGTGTACCGCGCGGGTGGGGAGCTCGTAGATTTAGAGTTTATACAATTTCATCCGACGATGTTATACGCGGGCGGGCGGTGCCCCGGCCTCATTTCTGAAGCTGTTCGCGGAGAAGGAGCTGTCCTTATAAATGGAAAAGGGCAGCGTTTTATGATGGGTGTACATCCTGAACAGGATCTAGCACCGCGCGATGTAGTGGCAAGGGCTATTCATGAACAGTTACTTGCGGGTGAAAAGGTGTACTTAAATATCGAAATGATTCAAAACTTTGAACAACGTTTTCCGACCGTGTCATCAATATGTAAAACGAATGGTGTCGATATAAATAAAAAACTTATTCCAGTCGTGCCCGGTGCACATTTTCATATGGGCGGCGTGAAAACGAACTGTGATGGAGAAACATCCATTCCTAACTTATACGCAGTTGGTGAAGTAGCTTGTAATGGTGTTCACGGCGCAAATAGGTTAGCGAGTAACTCATTGTTAGAAGGCCTTGTATTTGGGAAAAGAATCGGACAACATATTTTATCTAGAACTGTAAAAGAAAGAATGAAGGGTCTAACAGAGAAGGAAGACAAATTTATCGTTCTGAAGCATTTGCCGGCGAAAGAAGAAATACAAGAATGCATGATGAAATATGTTGGGATTGTACGAACAGAGCAAAGTTTATCTTATGCACAGAGATGGCTTAGTAAGTACGGTGTTCGAAATATGATATTACAATATGATGCTCTTACAAATGAAGAGATAACGCTTATTAATATGTTAACAGTTTGTGAGCTTATAGTTGTATCAGCTCTGCAAAGAGAAGAAAGTATTGGCGGTCATTATCGAAGTGATTACCTAGATAGAAATACACGGAAGAAAGAGATCGTTCGAGTGAAAAGAAAACTACAACTTGTGTAATGAGGGGAAGAGGGGCTTTATGAATACGATAAAAGTTAAAGAAGCATTAAATCGATTTTTTCTAGAAGATATAGGAGAAAGAGATGTAACATCTCAGCTTATTTTTCCGGACAATTTACTTTCAAAAGGAACGTTTCTTGCGAAGGATACAGGGGTCTTTGCGGGACGTTTAGTAATTGAAGAAGGGTTTAAATTAATTGATGAGAGAATTAAAGTGGAGCTTCATAAAAAAGATGGAAATCTTGTAGAAAAAGGCGAAATAATCGCAACTGTCCAAGGCCCAATCGCATCGTTATTAACGGCAGAGCGCGTTATATTAAACGTTATTCAGCGTATGAGCGGGATAGCGACGATGACGCATAAAGCTGTTCTTGCGTTAGATAGCAGTCATACTCGTATTTGTGATACACGAAAAACAATGCCAGGACTACGTATGTTTGATAAGTATGCAGTTGTATGTGGCGGCGGATTTAATCACCGTTTCGGTTTATATGACGGTGTCATGATTAAAGACAATCATATTGCTTTTGCTGGTTCTATTACGAAAGCCGTTACATCAGTGAAAGAAAAATTAGGGCATATGGTGAAAGTGGAAGTGGAGACAGAAACAGAGGAGCAAGTGAGAGAAGCTGTAGCTGCTGGTGCGGATATTATTATGTTTGATAACCGTACGCCAGATGAGATTCGAGAGTTTTCAAAGATTGTTCCAAGTGCCATCGTTACAGAAGCTTCAGGAGGCATTACAATTGAAGATTTATCGAAATACGGAAAAACAGGGGTAGATTATATTTCACTTGGAGCGTTAACACATTCAGTGAAAGCACTTGATATTAGTTTCAATATTGAGGCGTAAGGAAAGTGGCTTAGAGGGGGAGAAAGAAATATGAGTATTTTAGAAAAAGTGCAACCGATTGAAACGATGTTACCTGAGCGTTATTACACGATGTCAACAGAAGATATGGAAAAGCGTGTTCGTGAAATTAAAGAAAAAATGGGGAGAACATTATTTATTCCAGGGCACCATTACCAAAAGGATGAAGTGGTACAATTTTCGGATGCAGCAGGAGATTCGCTGCAGCTTGCACAAGTTGCAGCAAGTAATAAAGAGGCGAAATATATTGTATTTTGTGGCGTTCATTTTATGGCAGAAACAGCAGATATGTTAACGACAGATGAACAAGTTGTCATCTTACCAGATATGCGTGCAGGTTGTTCGATGGCAGATATGGCAGATATTGAACAAACAGAAAGAGCATGGAAAGAGCTCACGAAATTATTTGGAGACACGATGATTCCGTTAACGTATGTAAACTCTACGGCTGCAATTAAGGCATTTTGTGGTCGTAATGGCGGAGCGACAGTAACTTCTTCTAATGCTAAACAAATGGTATCTTGGGCTTTTACACAAAAAGAGCGTCTTGTCTTTTTACCGGATCAACATTTAGGAAGAAATACAGCGTACGACTTAGGTATCCCATTAGATAAAATGGCAGTATGGGACCCGCATACAGATTCATTAGAGTACGATGGAGATATAGAAGAAATTCAAGTGATTTTATGGAAAGGTCATTGTTCTGTTCATCAAAACTTTACAGTGAAAAACATTGAGAATGTACGAAAAAATCATCCGAATATGAATATTATTGTACATCCGGAATGTTGTTACGAAGTTGTAGCAGCTTCAGATTATGCGGGCTCGACGAAATATATTATTGATATGATTGAATCGGCTCCATCTGGAAGTAAGTGGGCGATCGGTACAGAAATGAATTTGGTGAACCGGATTATTCAGCAACATCCAGATAAAGAAATCGTTTCACTTAATCCCTTTATGTGTCCGTGTTTAACGATGAACCGAATTGACTTACCACATTTATTATGGGCACTTGAAACGATAGAAAGAGGAGAAGAAATTAACGTTATTAGCGTAGATAAACAAGTGACCGAAGAAGCGGTTCTTGCATTAAATCGTATGTTAGAGCGTGTGTGAAGCAGCGGGATTCCCGTTGCTTTTTTTCATACATATAATCATAACGGGAACGAAATGGGCATACATTGTTTTGAAGAAATCATTGTGATTTTTTTATGTTTATTCCACTTCTAATGATATGAAAAATCGAAGAAGTGATACAAGTAAAAAGAAGTTAAGGTTATTTAGAAAGGGTTACTTCATGAGATTTGTTACTTATAGATAAGTTATACAGGAGGGGGAAAATTTGAAAATTCATATCGTGCAAAAAGGGGATACCCTTTGGAAAATTGCGAAAAAGTACGGAGTGGATTTTGACACATTGAAAAAAACAAATACACAACTTAGTAATCCAGATTTAATCATGCCAGGTATGAAAATTAAAGTACCATCAAACAGTGTTCACGTGAAACAACATGCTGGAGTAGGTTCAGCACCTCCAAAACAATACGTAAAAGAAGTGCAACAAAAAGAATTTGCAGCAACACCAACTCCGCTTGGAATAGAAGATGAGGAAGAAGTTACGTATCAATCAGCGCCAATTACACAAGCGCCTGCTATGCAACAAACACAAAAAGAAGTGCAAGTAAAACCCCAGAAGGAAATGCAAGTGAAGCCGCAAAAAGAAGTACAGGTAAAACCGCAAAAAGAACAGCCAATTCAAAAAGAACAGCCAATTCAAAAAGAACAGCCAATTCAAAAAGAACAGCCAATTCAAAAAGAACAGCCAATTCAAAAAGAACAGCCAATTCAAAAAGAACAGCCAATTCAAAAAGAACAGCCAATTCAAAAAGAAAAACCAATTGAAAAACCGTCTGTCATTCAAAAACCACCTGTTATAGAAAAACAAAAACCAGCGGAAAAAGAAAACACGAAGTTTTCGGTAAATGTATTACCACAGCCACCGCAGCCACCAATAAAACAGAAAAAAGAATATAAAATTTCAGACGTCATTAAAAAAGGAAGCGAGTTAATTGCTCCGCAAATTACGAAAATGAAACCTAATAACATCATTTCTCCGCAAACGAAAAAAGATAACATCGTGTCACCGCAAGTGAAGAAAGAAAATATAGGAAATATAGTGTCACCGCAAGTGAAGAAAGAAAATATAGGAAATATAGTGTCACCGCAAGTGAAGAAAGAAAATATAGGAAATATAGTATCACCGCAAGTGAAGAAAGAAAATATAGGAAATATAGTATCACCGCAAGTGAAGAAAGAAAATATAGGAAATATAGTATCACCGCAAGTGAAGAAAGAAAATATAGGGAATATAGTGTCACCGCAAGTGAAGAAAGAAAATGTAGGGAATATAGTATCGCCAAACGTATCGAAAGAAAATGTAGTTATTCCGCAAGTCATACCGCCAAATATTCAAATGCCAAACATCATGCCAATGTTGGATAACAACCAACCACCAAACATTATGCCAATCATGGATAACAACCAACCACCAAACATTATGCCAATCATGGATAACAACCAACCACCAAACATTATGCCAATCATGGATAACAACCAACCACCAAATATCATGCCAATCATGGATAATATCCAACCACCAAATATGATGCCAATTATGGATAATAATCAAATGCCAAATATGATGCCGATTATGGATAATAATCAAATGCCAAATATGATGCCGATTATGGATAATAATCAAATGCCAAATATGATGCCGATTATGGATAATAATCAAATGCCAAATATGATGCCAATTATGGATAATAATCAAATGCCAAATATGATGCCGATTATGGATAACAATCAACCACCGAACATGATGCCATATCAAATGCCATATCAAATGCCATATCAACAGCCTATGATGCCACCGAATCCGTATTATCAACAACCAAATCCATATCAAATGCCATATCAGCAAGGGGCACCGTTTGGACCGCAATATACGTCTATGCCAAATCCAAATATGATGCCAATGGATAATAATATGCCGCCGCTCGTGCAGGGTGAGGAAGATTGTGGGTGTGGTGGAGACAGTAGACTGTATAGTCCGCAGCCAGGTGGGCCACAATATGCGAATCCTTTATATTATCAACCAACTCAGTCAGCATATGCACCACAGCCAGGAACGATGTATTACCAACCAGATCCACCAAATGTATTTGGAGAACCTGTTTCAGAAGAAGAGGAAGAAGAGGAAGTTTAAAAAAGGCGGGATTATTCCCGCTTTTTTTGTATGTAGATTTATTTAGAAAGCGGAAGATGCACATCAAGTGTTAGAAAATTCCTAGTGAAATATTAACAGTGTAAAAATCCTCTCTGTTACTCATCATAAGAGGGAGCTTTTCAGAAGAGAAGTTCATCCTAACAGAGGGGGTTTTTGTATTGAATACGAAAGTAAAAGTGATTGCTGCTTCTTTGTTAGTTACCAGTGCATTAGCTGCATGTGGTACACCAAAAGATAATAACGCAATGGATGGACGTAATTACAATTACGAGCGTACATCTTATAATGATACACACCAGTATCGCGACAATGTGGCACGTAACGATCGTTATACAGACTATGTAACATATAGAAACGGTCGTAACGATACAGGATATAATTATTACCGTGATGTAAATTACAACGGACAAATTGCAAATCCGCACCCAACACGTAATATTACAATGAACAATTCATACATTAACAACGATGGTAAAACTGCAGAAAAAATTACGAATCGTGTGAAACGTATGAATAACGTAGACAGGGTATCTACAGTTGTATATGGAAACGATGTAGCGATTGCAGTAAAACCACGTAATCCAGTATCGAATGAAACAGCGCTTGCAAACGAAATTCGTCAAGCTGTTGCAAATGAAGTTGGAAACAGAAATGTGTACGTTTCTGTAAGAAATGATATGTTTACTCGTGTGGATGCAATGAACACACGCTTACGTAATGGCACCGTTACAAACGATTTTAATCGTGACATAGTGAATATGTTCAGAGACATTCGTTACGGTTTAACTGGTACTATGCGATAGCAAAACAAAAGAGGAAGGGCTAGCCCTTCCTCTTTATTCATCGTCGTCTTGTAAACGACGTTTTTTTATAAAATAACTAACGGAGTAGGATGCTAAAAAGCATAGGAATAGAATACTACCTGTTAAAATAGCTTCGAAGAGAGGTCTTTCTGGACTGAAAATGATATAGATAATAGCCATAACGATTCCAACAATAAGAGAGCGTAAAACAATTTTGTAATAAGGAGTTAACTGTATTTCCTTTTCGCTTTCTTCTACATCGATAGAAATGCTTAACTGTAAATAACTAAGTACCATACTCGTAAGAATAAATAATAACCATAATGGAGATTTTGTAATTTGATCCGCTCCTTCAGTGAATCCGATATAGCCTAAAATACCAATTATACCAAGTGATTGAAAAAGAAAAGCAATACGTATGTTCTTTAATGTTTGTAGAATGAGACGTTCATCCTTTATTTTTTTCACAATATCCATCTCCTGTTTATTATGATTTCGATGTACATTTATTGTAATATATATATTACATTTATCAATTTATAATTTACATAAAGTGATTTATAATAAAGGGGAGATAAAATTTTTTTTATAAATATGTTGCACTTATACGTTATTAATGTTATATTAGCAAAGCGATGAGCTAATTTACGTAAGACGAGAGATATGCTTAAGTGCTAAACACGCGAATGTGGTCGCCTGGTCTCTCGCCGTAAACGCATCAAGACGCCTGCTTTGCAGGCGTCTTTCTTATTATGTGAAAAAATGTTATAACTCTATATTAAGATTAAAAATAGGTAATAGGTGAGGGTATGAAAAGACCCTTTCTTATTATCTTTTTGTTTTATGTAGGTTGCATTTCATTTGATGATTGCTATCAATCTTTTAAGTGCGTTACAATAAATGGGTTAGAGTTACTAATATTGGAATTAATGTGTAAGGGTGAGGTACTATGGGGGAAGAAAAGGAATTAAAAATACAACAAGAACAATTGAAAGTGGAAGTACATCAAACGAAACGTTCATCAAAAACGAATTTTTCTTATCAAATGCATACATATTTAAACAATTCCATTCGTTTTTCAGATGTAAAAGCAGCTGGGATTAGTGGTGTAAATGTAACTATGTTTCGCTTGTTTTTTGATCCATCGACTATTCAAATGTCTTGGAAATTTTTAATATTAGGTGCGAGTTTAATTGGTTTATTAGTAGGTATTGTATTTGCAATTTTATCTATTATGCCTCGTTTTATGGAAAAAAAAGAAAATGGTTTGATATACTGGGGAAGTGTAGCTGATATGACTAGAGAGGACTATATAGAAGCGATTAAAGGTGCAGAAGGCGACCATCTATTAGAAGAATTGCTCAGTCAAAATTATACGTTATCTCTAATTGCGAAAAAGAAATTTGCAATGACTAAGTATGCATTTTTATTTTCGATAGTAGGATATATTTTCTTAATCATAGGAGAAGTTGTGAAAGCATTATAGAATTTTGGAATGGAGGAGATTATGGATGGCATATAAGCCAAAAGCGATTGATACATCAAATGTTGAGGTTCCGAAAGATATTCAGGAACTTACAGAGTTAATTTCTAAAAATACACATGAAGTTTGGGCGGATCAAAGGTTGCAAGAAGGTTGGAGATACGGAGAAAAAAGAGATGAAGATAAAAAAGAACATCCGTGTTTAATACCTTATGAAGAGCTTTCAGAAATCGAGAAAAACTATGATCGAAGAACTTCATTAGAGACAATTAAAGTGATTTTAGCGCTTGGTTATGAAATAAAGAAAAGGTAGAACAGCAAAGTGAAAGTAGCTGTTCTACCTTTTTTTAATACATAATTGGGATTCCTTGTTGTACAAATGAAAGATTGTATTGAGAGAAAGTATTTGGTGCATGATCTGGATAATGCATTGCGTAAAGTATAGGTCTACAAGTGTCGGGATAATAGGATAGTACCTCTGTTAAGTGTGCATGGACTGGATTGTAAGTTAAATCTACATCTTGAAAAATGGCTACGGTTTCTTGGTTTATTTGTTCTTTTAAATTGCTATTTTTTAATTTCTTTATATCAGATGAAAATAGGATGTTTTGCTGTTTGTTTAAATCATAGATTTGTAGTGCGAAACTTATCATATCCTCGCAGTGGAAATTTGTTGTATCAATGAATTGAATTTCAATTGTATTTTCAATTGTTAAAGACGACTGTTCATCGCTCAACGTATGAATATCGCAGTAATCATGTAAAGTTAAATTTTGATTGCATAAACCTGGAGAGAGAAGAGATTCAAGTTGTTTTAATTGACACTCTTTAATAATAATCTGTGGTTTTTTTTGATTTTGTTTGCTTGTAGTTGACCAATAACGTCTTTGAAGTAACTCTTCTAGCCCGCCGACATGGTCGAAATGAAAATGCGTGAGAAGTATATAATCAATATCCGTATATGTATATGGACTAGCTTCTAAACTGAATCTTAAAGTCGTACCAGCATCAATTAAGATATTTGTATTTGAAATTGAAATAATGTAGTTATTGTGAAAGTATTTTGTTGAAAATCCTTGTCCTACTCCTAATGGATATATTTTCATATAGGTCCCTCCAAAAAATGAACATTTTGTGAAAAGTTATGCTAAAATGTTGTTAGTAATTAGTGGAATTATAGCATACTGAAAAGAATTTGGAGTGTTTTGAAACTAGATATTTGGATGTGAAATCGATGTTGGAAAATCTGGAAGAGCGTTTGTTGTTACATGAATTAACTGTGGATGTCCCGAGTGGGAAGCGTTCCTTCTTTATTTATAAAGGAGATATGTCGCAAGCTAAGGCCACTGTTTTTTTTGTTATTGCACATGGCTTGTCACTAGATGAAAGTGGTGAATTGTACGAAGCATTTGACAATGAATTTTCTCTTTCTACTTCAAAAGAGAAGAAGCTATTATCACTTTCCAGTGGAGGCTGGATTGGTATCATTAATCAGAAACAACAAAATAAAACATTTTTAATTCTTCATACTAATAAAAAGAAGGAACGAGATATTCGTTAGATTTACTAGAAGAATACATCAAGGGATGTTTTTTAGCATTAACTCTACTAGAATATAAAGGATTTGAACTAAAAGATGTTTGTTTACCTGTTATCGGTAGAAAAGGAATAGAGACTGAACATCATTTAGTAGCTATAAATATGATGATCCAGTATGCAACAAATTGGTTAAGAGACACATCTTGTTGTGAAAAATTATCATATTTTTTATATGTGCAACAAGATAATGATGTGTGGATGAATTCTTTGGAAAAAGCATTAAAAGGCACGAATATTGCTCCGGATTTTGATGAAATAATCCGGAATTTACGAAAAAAAATTGTAAGTGAAATAAATAATATTTCCGTAAAAAATGATTTTTATACTAGTGCATTAAATGGAATAAAACAAGAGCTAGAAAAAAGAGAAGATTCTAGTAGAAATGTAGCGGTTTTATGTAAAAGTTTAATCATTGAAATAAATAAGGATATATGCCGAATTGCAGGAATGCCTGTTTCATCATTTAGGAAAAATATAATAGAGATAAAAAGGAATAAAGTAGTAGAAGAATGGATGATTAATCATTTTATTATACTATACGAGTATAATGAAGATGGTAGAGATAATACTCCATTATATGGGCCGAAAACTTTGGAAAAAGATGATATTGCTATTATGTATTTTACTCTTTTAAGAGTTATCAAATTTTTAAATAAAATGTTGCCCAAAAGGATGAACGTGGAATGAATATTATAAATCGTGTAATAGTTGATTCAACCTTTGGTGATCGATCTTTTTTGTTGTGTAAAGGTGATTTGTTAGAAAGTAGTGGGGACGGTGCCATCGTCATTACTACGTATAAAAATGAAAGTGGCCAAATATACGGTGAGCTAGTAGAAAGTATTAGGCAGAGGATGGATATAGATACATTAAAGATTGCTCCTTTTTATCATGTCAACGACCAAGTTTTTATTGGTTATACGATTCTTCAAGGAGACAAACAGGATAAATTTGTATTAACGATTAATTTTAATAGAACACACGATATATTATTTTCGAAAGAAGAATATGAAGAATTAATCGAAGGAGTATTCGCCACGCTAGCAGCATTAGAATTTTCAGGATATCGTTTTTCTTCTATTGCTCTTCCGGTTATTGGTAGGAAGGGATTGGTAGGAAACTATAGTGCTGAGATTACAACGTTACTTGAGCATGCAACACGTTGGTTAAAAAAATCTAAATATACAAAGACGATTTACTACTGTATTTATTTGGATGAGGACGTTGAGATTTGGAATGCAACGCTGAATCAAGTGTTGGGGCGTTCGATTATTCCGCTGCATTATTCTAAAGAGATGGATCAAATTCAAAAGGAATTGTTAAATATATTGGATTCTTTTCCTAAGTCTGATGCTTTTTGGGAGGACACATTTCTCCCGTTAAGAACAGCATTACAACGTGTAAATGAAATACAGTTTGAAACTCTCGCAGCATTTGGAAGGAAATTTGCTGAAAATACTTGTCAGAATCTTTGTGAACTAACAGGGACTGACACAGCATTATTTGATATGAACTTAAGAAATATTAAAAATAATAATGTATTAAACCGAAGTATGAGTCAGTATATGTATGGGTTGAGATCGTTTGGTAACCCAGCTATTCATCGGACTGCAACTTTAATAGGAGAGAATAGACCAACAGAAGAAGACATATACGTACTCTTATTGATGCTCCGGAAAATTTTAAAGTTATATGGGTTGTTAATTTATAATCAGAAGTTAATTTGAAAAGAGGGATAGAATCTTGGAAAAGAGATCTATGTTTATTGTTTTCTCTGACTTGAAAGGTTTTTCAAAAATGAATGAACAAGAGTTCAAAAATTTTTATGAACACTATTTAAAATTACTTGTTGAATCTATTCGGTCGTATAAGGATAAAGCAATTGTATGGAATACATGGGGAGATGCGTTTATTGCTTTATTTGAAAATGGAGAAGATGCTGTTTCTTTAATGTTGGAATATCAAAATTTTTTCCGCAAGCACAAATTAAGTATGACGCCTCGCATTGCAGGGCACTATGGTGAGGTGTATATTTTCGAGGACCCTATGTTAAATAATCGGAAAAATGCAGTTGGAGAACATATTAATCGAACTGCACGAATTGAGCCAGTTACATTTCCAGGAGAGATTTATATTACAGAAGACTTCGTACAGGCTTATAAGCAATTTAATGAAATGGAAGCAGTGTTTTTTGAAGATTTAGGTGATGTTCAATTAGCCAAGAAATTCGGAGAACAGCATTTACATAGATTATATTCAGCTAAAGATGAAGGTTGGAATGTTACTAATTTGTTTTTTAAATATAATTTAAAAGAGGCGATTCCACCACGTCCTCAAGTGATAGATGTGCAAGAAAGAGACGTAGTACAACAAGTTATTTCAGTTAGAGATAAGGATGAGTTATTGATACTCCAAGAGAAATATAATTTTGATACGTATAGCGGACCATTCCTTTTGGAGTTAGCTAAAGTATATAAAAAATTTGGTGTATATGATAAAGCGCTTATGTACATAAAAAAAGTAGAAGCATGGTCTGTGGTCGTGAATGAAATTAATCTTTACCCATTTATAGAGGATAAAGAAGTAGTGAAGTTAAAGGCGAACTGTTTGACTCGTATGGGGAACTATGATGAAGCAGCTAATTTGATGCATGCATTATTAAAGGAAAATAGAATAGATTCTGATGCTTTAGCAATGTTAGCGGCGCAATTTAAACGTAGAGCTTTATATAAAGAAGATTGTTTATTAGATAGAGAGAGTATTAACTTTTCAGATTTACGGAAGGCTTTAGATTTATATTTAGAGGCGTTTCGTGTGAATCCTGAAGATTTTTATCCTGCGATTAATGCAGTGTATATACAAAAGATTTTAGGATTAACAGATTGCTTTACTTTCGCGAATTATATTTCGGATCGATGGTCTGAATATAATGAGGAGTCATGGTGGTATTATAGTACTTTAGCTGAAGTACAACTTATTCATGATCGTTATGAAGCGAGTGAAAGGTTGATGAAGCGTGCAATTCGCTTAGGGAAGCCGAACACTTTTGAAAAGCAATCAACATTAGATCAAATTAAACAATACTTATTCATCATGGGGCTTGAAAAAGAAGGAGCAGGTATCGTGAAGCTGTTACGTTCAGAGAGCGAAAAGAAAACTATAGTGAATAGGGGATAAAAATGGAAAAGGTATTTATTAGTTATTCTACAAAAGATGCAAGTATTGCTGATATGTTATGTAGTAAATTAACTGGTGCTGAAATAGAATATTGGTTTGCCCCGAAAGATATTCCAGTTGGGGGAGTATACAGTAAACATATCGTACAAGGTCTTCAAGAGTGTAGTTGTGTGCTACTTATTCTTTCAGAGAATGCTAGGCGGTCTGAACATGTAGAGAACGAAGTAGAACTGGCATTTAATTATAAGAAAAGGATTATCCCATTTCGAGTAGATGATAGTAAGTTAGGTAGCTTTTTTGAATATTTTATAAAAAAGGTAAGTTGGTTTGATGCAGCGGTTGGTGAAATAGAAGAGCATGCAGATGAACTTATTGTAAAAATAAAGGAAAGTTTAGCTTACGATAGTTTAGAGGCCAATGTAAATGAATCAGAGTTTTATTACGAAATGATTCCTAGCGATATTTCTAAAGAAGAAGGACCGAATTTTTCTTTGAATATGTCAAATAAATTGTTTGAAATTAAAGACAGTGAAATCGATAAAATTAGTAATATATATGAAAAAACTTCTAACTTTAGTGAATGCTTGCAGGAACTAAAAAAGAATCACATTTTATTTTTACATAATGAACAGGCCATTGGAAAATATACGACTGCAATTGCGCTTGCAAATGAGTTAAATATAGAAAGTATGTATCAATTTTTCCCGGACATGAGATGGGAACAATTAGTGAGTACAATGTTAAAAGAAAATACGGTATTTATCATCGATCATATTACATATGATTCCTTACAAGGATTACAAGATCCTGTAATAAAGCAGATGATAGATTCTTTAAAGAATCATAATAGTTACTTCATTATTACAGTCAATATTGATAGGGAAGAAATAAACAACGACATACAAAAACATATGAAGTTCTGCCCGATTCCTAATGAAAAAGAACAAATAATAAAGAAGCATGTAGGGCTTTTAAATAAAGTAGATTCAGAGATAGAGGCAGTAAATCATCTTTTAAAAAAGAATGAAATTAAACAATATATAGATTTAGTATTTGTTCCGAGAGATGCAGAGTATTTTTCAGAGAGAGTATTGTGCTTATTAAACGGTAAAATACAGGAAGACGATTTATTAGCTGTTTTAAGACAGAATATAAATGAGCGAATTGAAAAGTTATTACATGAAAATTCAGGGATACGGAAATATACGATGCTTCTAGCGCTATCTATATTTAATGGTATGGAGTATCAATTCATTGGAGAGTCTGCAGGACGTTTACGTAAAATGTTAGAACAAGAACTGGAGATAAAAGATGAAATTCAGGTAGGAAGCACTTTGACGACGCCGGTAAAACAAGAGATTAAGCAACTCGGTGGAGTTTTATATCATGCACAAACGTATTCACATTTAGGTGTTCTACCAACAACGTGTGCCAAATTTAAGTATGAAGAGGACGCTAGAGCTATATTGTTAGAATCCTGGAAATCTTATTTTACTCCTGAGTTGAAAAATGTATTTATGAAATGGTTAATGGAAGAGACAATGGGCTCTAACAAGAAAATAAATAAGCGGATACTAGAGACTATAGCAGTGCTTTGTAAAGAAGACTTTTTATTTATCTATAATGTGACTATTTCTAATTGGGCTGGACAGAAAAAATATATTTACAATATGAAAGTTATCCAGCTATTTCTTTTGTTGTTGCAAGATAAAGATAATATGGTCTTAGTGTCACGTGTATTGCGCTACTGGACTGCAAGCAATAATTATAATTTCAAAAAAACGGCTGCAAGAGTGTATGGAACGAAAATAGGAATGATGATGTATCCGCAAGCTTTGGCAGGATTAAAAGAAATATTTAATAAATCAAATGCAGCTTTACAGGATATAGCATGGGAGAGTATTGAAAATTTATTTAGACTCGGTGAAAATAAAACGGGATATCACGGAGCATTATTTGCATTTTTGAGAAGTTGGGTACAAGAAGAATCTTTAAGTACGAGTAGGCGAGAGAAATTACTGGAGTTAGTTATTTTATTGATTTGTACGCTTTCACCACATATGCTTGTTTACTTGTTTACAAATAAACATATACGAAGTATGAGCCTAGTTCCGATTATCAGTGCATGTTTAGGGAATGAAGAAACGAGAATTAATACGACAAAATGGATTCAAAACGTATTTAAAAAATTGGAGAACAGAGGCGAGGTACACCAGGATTTATGTGAATTTATGAAAGAGTTGTTTATTGAAGGTGGCGATAGAATAGAAACGAAAATGCGAATTATTCTAGAACGACTTGTTGAGTCTGAACAACACTATATTATTAGTCCTGTAATTCCTGAAATTATAGAAATCCAGAGGGGGAGAAAAAATGACATTTATTAAATCTAGACAACCTGCTAAAGCTAAAGTCTTTGGAAAGCAAAAACCTTCAACGCCAGTTTTAGCACTTGTATATACAAATAATGAAGGTGAATGTCTTGTTGTGCAAAATGGAGATTACGCATTGAATAGTGAATTGCGACATGGAAAATACAATACTGTTTATGAGGTAGATACAAGTGTGTATAGTTATACGTTTCATAAAGAGGTAATGTGTGAAGATGGTCAAAATGCATTTTTAATTAGAATGCGCATCAGTTATTATGTTGGTAATCCAGAAATTATAGTTAGAAGAGGAATTGCAAATTCTACTAATATGTTAGATGAATTGTTATTTTATTCTATAAAAGAAGTTACGAGAGACTACCCAATCGATCAAACGAGAGCGGTAAATGGGGCGCTAAAAGGATTGCAAAATGATAGTAAATTTAAAAGGGTTCTTGGTGAATATGGTTTAGCAGTTGAAGCTCTGGAAGTAGATGTTGAGCTAGGGCATGAAACGCGTGAAAGACTTAAAAGGAAAATGAATATTAAAGATGAGCAAGAAGAAAAGCGTTTGAGAAAAGAAGGAGATATTGAAAATCTTGTGCACTTTATGGAAAAGTACGGAGAAGTGGGAGTATTTAACTCGGAAAAAGAGAGAACAGAATTTATTATGAAAGAATATGAACGAAAAAAACAAGAAGAGCGAGAAGAGCGACAAATAAATCGAGAGAATGAAAACAGAGTGCAGAATTTAATAGAAGATATGGTCAAAAAGGGTGAAGACCCGACACGAATTAGGGAAATAGTACAGACATTGAATGAAATTAATTCAGGAAAGGAATTTACATCATCAGAAGCTGATATGTTGGAAAAAGCTAAGTGGGGTAAATTAGGAGAAACATCAGAGTTTAAGCGGAAAGAGAGATTAGATGGATAAGTTATTAGAAGGGTTTTATAAATCATATATATTTTTACTTTCAATACCGATAGCGGCACCTATTCGATTTGCTATTATATTATTTTTAATCACATTTATCGGGAAGTATTTGATTTTTTATCTTTTCCCTTATGTAAGTAAGAAAATTTTGAGTTTGCTTGATTGGTGTATTACAAAATTAGTAAAAGGGGTTACTAGCTTTATTGGCACTATTATGCGTAAAAGAAGAGAAAAAGGAAAAGGTGCCGCATCTGTTTTTGACATAATAGAATTATTATTAAGTATTATCGTAAAGGCTTTTGAATATATAAATAAGTATGTTTTGAAATTTATTAGGTTTATAGTTGGATTAGAGCATAAATATAAGATAACAATGAGAGTTTGCGTAGTTGTAATTCCTATTTTAATATATGTATTTCCTACTAATTCGTATACTTTAAAAGTATACGAGTCTGAAAATAAATTGATTCAAGAACATTTAATTCCTTTAGGTTTTGATCCGCAGACATTAAGCGCGAGTAGTGAAGGGAAGACAATACTAAAAGTGAAGGATGAAATGGAAGGAGGAAATGTGCGTAAAGAAGCTCGAATTGATGCAGAAGTTGTAGAAGCTGTATCACCTGGAGTTGAACTTGTATATTTAGAAGAGAATGTACAAGTCCAAGATAGTGATAATCAACAACGTACGTGGTTAAAAGTAAGACTACCAGACGGAAATATTGGCTGGATTAGTGGTGCAATCGTGGAAAAAGTGAAATAAAAAAGGTTGTTGTGAATCGGTCTTCGCAGTAGAAAAAAACTATTGTGCACAAATGAAATAAGGTTCTTGGATAAAACCCCCATTTCCGGAAAAGCTACAAATGAAAGTTTGATTTTGCCTAAAAGAGGTGAACGGAAATGAAATGGATACTGATTACAATGCAAGCGTTCGTTATGATGTTTTGTTTAGTTTATGAAACGAGTGCAAGGGCGGAAGGGCCAGTACCAGAAGTAACAGAGAAAGACCCTCAAGTTACAATTTTATTAGAGCGCATGTATGTTGATGGAGAAGTAAGTGAAGAAATATTTACAGAAAAAGTAGCGGATTTAGAAAAGTTTTTACAGCAATATAAAGAGTGGCAACTTGTTGATCGTGATGATGTGCAAATTGTATTACAAAAGAAAGTTGATGATATTTCTCCCTTATTGAAAACGAGTGGTTATTTCGGTGTTTCAGAGGAAGGGATATTACAAATCTTTAAAGGTGTGCCGCAAAGTGATAACGCGATTCACTCCTTTTTTCAAATTGATATGAAAAAGCTAGAGAGTTATGAACGGGCGAAGTTGAAGCGTGGTATTCGTATTAAGTCAAAAGAAGGATTCGTGAAGACAATCGAAAAAATGAAGCAATATGCAGTACAAAGTAAGAAAAAAAGCAGCTCATGGTGAGCTGCTTTTTCTTATTTATTTTTATCTAAAATTTGTTTTGCGATTTCATCAAGTAGCATATCTTTTCCGATTGGATTGAATGCTTTCGTATTGAATACTTCGTTTGATACTTCATATACGTGATTGCTTTTTACTGCTTTATTATCTTTCCAAACGGCACTGTTTTTATAGTCTTCGTACACTTTATCAGCTTCTCCGCCGAAGTTTACAACGAACATTTGGTCAGGCTGGAATGCAACAAGACCTTCTAGTGATACTTGCGCCATCGTTTGCTTTAAATCTGTACCTTTTGTTGCTGGAAGTTTTAAGTCGTTAAAGATGATGTCACCGTATCCAAAGCTACCGTATACACGGAAGTTTTGTGGTGTAACTGCAACGAACATAAAGTTTTCATCTTTTGTCTTTTCTTTAATTTTTTTAGATAAAGAGTCTGCTTTTTTATCGTAGTCTGCAATCCATTTATCAGCTTTCTTCTCTTCGTCAAATAGCTTGCTTACTTCTTTAAACTTACCGCGCCAATCTTCTAAGTTTGTTTCTAGAACAACTGTCGGTGCAACCTTTTCTAATTGATCATAAATTTTCAATTGACGATTATTTAAAATAATTAAGTCTGGTTTTAAAGCAGTAACAGCTTCTAAATCGACTTTAGGTGCCCAGTACCAACCTACTGCTTTTACGCCGTCTAATTTTTCTGTTAAATGATTTTGGATTTTATCTTTATATGTGTTTGCTGTACCAACAGGTTTGTGTCCAAGAAGTAATAATTCTTCTGTTGATCCAGATAAATCAACAATTCTCTTTGGATTTACTGGAATTGTAGCTTCCCCTTTAGCGTGTTTTACAACTTTTGTTTTTGGTTGTTCTCTTGCTTTTGATTCTTCCTTTTGAGAAGAACAGCCAACGATAGAAAGAACAACTAGCATGATAGTAAATAAAATAAATACCTTCTGTTTCATCCTGATGTAACCCCTTTAATTAGTATTGATAATCATTATCGACTTCTGTATATTAATGTGCTTCAACCTTTCTGTCAATGGAAAATAACAGAAGTTTCAAATAGAGAACATTTGTTGGGGCAGTCTCGCTTTTCTATCATTAAATATGTTAAAATGGAATACATGATTTAAGAGGGAGAGATCGTATTTTGTTTGAATATGTTACAGGTTACGTGGAGTATGTAGGACCGGAATATGTCGTAATTGACCATAATGGAATTGGTTATCAAATTTTCACACCGAATCCGTATGTATTTCAAAGAAGTAAGCAAGAAATCCGTGTCTATACATATCATTATGTGAGAGAAGATATTATGGCACTTTACGGGTTTAAAACACGTGAAGAGCGTTTATTATTTACAAAATTGTTAGGTGTATCTGGTATTGGACCAAAAGGTGCCCTTGCAATTTTAGCTTCTGGTCAAACAGGACAGGTCGTTCAAGCGATTGAACATGAAGATGAGAAGTTTTTAGTGAAGTTCCCAGGGGTCGGAAAGAAAACCGCGCGTCAAATGATTTTAGATTTAAAAGGAAAACTAGCAGATGTTGTACCAGATGCATTTGTTGATTTATTCTCAGACGAAGAACGTTTCGATGAGAAGAAAGGTTCATCAGCTGAGCTGGATGAGGCGCTAGAAGCTCTGCGCGCACTTGGATACGCAGAACGAGAAGTTTCTCGCGTTGTACCAGAGTTATTAAAAGAATCATTGACGACGGATCAGTATATTAAAAAGGCACTTAGTCTTTTACTAAATGGTAAGAGGTGAGTATAATGGACGAACGTCTCCTTTCAGGGGAATCTGCATATGAAGATGTGGATTTAGAATATTCATTACGGCCACAAACGCTCCGTCAGTATATTGGCCAAGATAAGGCGAAACATAATTTAGAGGTGTTTATTGAAGCGGCGAAAATGCGTGAAGAAACGCTAGATCATGTGCTCTTATATGGACCGCCAGGGCTTGGTAAAACGACGCTTGCGAATATTATTGCAAATGAAATGGGCGTAAATGTTAGAACAACTTCAGGACCGGCAATTGAAAGACCAGGTGATTTAGCTGCTGTCTTAACAGCACTTCAGCCAGGGGATGTATTATTTATTGATGAAATTCATCGTTTGCATAGATCAATTGAAGAAGTACTATATCCTGCGATGGAAGACTTCTGTCTTGATATTGTAATTGGGAAAGGACCGTCAGCACGGTCTGTACGATTAGACTTACCTCCATTTACATTAGTTGGGGCAACGACGCGTGCAGGTGCATTATCAGCGCCGCTTCGTGACCGTTTCGGTGTGCTTTCAAGATTAGAGTATTACACAGTAGATCAGCTTTCTGAGATTGTTGAACGTACAGCAGAAGTATTCGAAGTTGAAATTGACTCGTTAGCCGCACTAGAAATTGCAAGACGTGCTCGTGGTACACCTCGTATTGCAAATCGTTTATTACGACGTGTACGTGATTTCGCACAAGTTCGTGGTAACGGAACGGTTACAATGGAAATCACACAAATGGCGTTAGAACTATTGCAAGTAGATAAATTAGGACTCGATCATATCGATCATAAATTATTGCTTGGTATTATTGAAAAATTCCGTGGTGGCCCAGTTGGATTAGAGACTGTTTCGGCAACGATTGGAGAAGAATCTCATACGATTGAAGATGTGTATGAGCCGTATTTATTACAAATTGGCTTTTTACAACGAACGCCAAGAGGCCGAATCGTAACGCCGCTTGCATATGAGCATTTCGGAATGGAGATGCCAAAAGTATGACGGAGATGCCGAAATTGCTTATTACAGCAGGTATCTTACTTATCGTTGTTGGATTAGCTTGGAAGTTCATTGGAAGACTTCTAGGCGATATTTTTGTGAAAAAAGGAAACGTTACCTTTTATTTTCCTATCATTACATGTATTGTGTTAAGTATTGTATTATCTTTTATTATGTATATAATAAATCGATTCAAATAAGAAATAGGTGGATACAGTTATGGATATTAATCTGTTTGATTTTCATTTACCAGAAGAACTTATTGCGCAAGTCCCGTTAGAAGAGCGTGAAACATCAAGATTAATGGTGTTAGACCGTGAAACCGGTGATATTGAGCATAAACATTTTACGGACATTCTTTCTTACTTACATGAGGGGGATTGCTTAGTTTTAAATGAAACGAAAGTAATGCCAGCTCGTTTGCACGGTGTGAAAGAAGATACAGGCGCACACATTGAAGTACTTCTTTTAAAACAAGAAGAAGGCGATAAGTGGGAAACGCTTGTTAAGCCAGCGAAACGTGTAAAAGAAGGAACTGTTATCTCTTTTGGCGAAGGGAAATTAAAAGCAACTTGCACAGGAACGGCAGATCAAGGTGGACGTCAGCTTGAATTTTCATATGACGGCATCTTCTATGAAATTTTAGATGAACTTGGAGAAATGCCACTTCCTCCATATATTAAAGAGACGCTAGAAGATCGCGATCGCTATCAAACAGTATATGCGAAAGAAATCGGTTCAGCAGCAGCGCCGACTGCAGGACTTCACTTTACAGAAGAGTTACTGGAGAAGTTAAAACAAAAAGGCGTTGAGTTAGCATTTATTACACTTCACGTAGGGCTTGGAACATTTAGACCAGTTTCTGCAGATACGATTGAAGAACACCATATGCACGCAGAATATTACCATATGTCTGAAGAGACAGCGGCATTATTAAATCGTGTGAAAGAGAATGGTGGACGTATTATTACAGTAGGTACAACATCAACTCGTACGTTAGAAACAATTGCGACAGATCATGACGGTAAGCTTTGTGCTGCTTCTGGCTGGACAGATATTTTTATGTACCCAGGTTATGAATTTAAAGCAATTGATGGTTTAATTACAAACTTCCATTTACCAAAATCAACATTAATTATGCTTGTAAGTGCATTTGCAAATAGAGATAATGTACTTCATGCTTATAATGAAGCAGTAAAAGAAAAATATCGTTTCTTTAGCTTCGGTGATGCGATGTTCGTTGCATCTCACGCTAAAATGGGAAACAAATAAAAGGAGTAAATTATGACAGCAATTCGTTATGAATTTATTAAAACTTGTAAACAAACGGGTGCGCGTTTAGGACGTGTACATACGCCACACGGTTCATTTGATACACCAACATTTATGCCGGTTGGTACACTTGCAACAGTTAAGACGATGTCACCAGAAGAATTAAAAGCAATGGATTCTGGCATTATTTTAAGTAATACGTATCATTTATGGCTGCGTCCAGGTCACGAAATTATTCGTGAAGCAGGCGGTTTGCATAAATTTATGAACTGGGATCGCGCGATTTTAACGGACTCTGGTGGTTTCCAAGTATTCAGTTTAAGTGACTTCCGCCGTATTGAAGAAGAAGGCGTTCACTTCCGTAACCACTTAAATGGAGATAAATTATTCTTATCACCAGAAAAAGCGATGGAAATTCAAAATGCATTAGGTTCAGATATTATGATGGCATTTGATGAGTGTCCACCATTCCCAGCTACTTTTGAATATATGAAGAAATCTGTAGAGCGTACAAGCCGCTGGGCAGAGCGTTGTTTAAAAGCGCATGAACGTCCACAAGATCAAGGTTTATTCGGTATTGTACAGGGCGGGGAGTTTGAAGAACTTCGTCGTCAAAGTGCAAAAGACCTTGTTTCAATGGACTTCCCTGGTTACGCTGTAGGTGGTTTATCTGTTGGGGAGCCAAAAGATATTATGAACCGTGTACTTGAGTTCACAACACCACTTCTTCCAGATAATAAACCACGTTACTTAATGGGAGTAGGTTCTCCTGACTCGTTAATTGATGGTGCAATTCGTGGTATTGATATGTTTGATTGTGTGCTTCCAACTCGTATCGCTCGAAATGGTACATGTATGACAAGTGAAGGTCGTCTTGTTGTGAAAAATGCGAAATTCGCTAGAGACTTCGGTCCGCTTGATCCAAACTGTGATTGCTACACATGTAAAAATTACTCTCGTGCGTACATTCGTCACTTAATGAAATGTGATGAAACGTTCGGAATTCGTTTAACGTCTTATCACAACCTGCATTTTCTGTTAAACTTAATGGAGCAGGTGAGACAAGCTATTCGTGAAGACCGTCTTGGCGATTTCCGCGAAGAATTCTTTGAACAGTATGGCTTTAATAAACCGAATGCTAAAAACTTCTAATACATAATTTAAAAGGAGGAACAAAAGATGAATGCAGGTATGATGAATATCGTTATGATCGTTGCGATGTTTGCGATTTTCTATTTCTTATTAATTCGCCCACAACAAAAGCGTCAAAAAGCAGTTGCTCAAATGCAAAATGAGTTAAAAAAAGGTGATGCTATCGTAACAATCGGTGGTTTACACGGTACAATTGAATCAGTAGACGAAACGAAAATCGTTGTTAAATCTGGTGGTTCACACTTAACTTTCGATCGCAATGCGATTCGTGAAGTTGTGAAAAACTAATGAGGAAGGCCCTGCATGAAATGTGCAGGGCCTTTTTTTAGTTAGTTTGCTTTGACATATTTACACCGAAAATACCACCAAGTGTGCTCGCACCCATTAATGCTAATTGATAAAGTAACTGTGAGTTCGATAAAGTTTGAGAAAAGCCTAAATAGTTAACTAGAAAAACAAGTACAGTGAATGTAAGTCCTGTCGTGAAACCTACTAGCCAACCTTTCCCTTGTGCCTTTTTTCCAGCGATAAATCCAGACATAAGCATGGAGAGGAGGGCTAGTATAAAAATTGTAATTACTAATGTTCCTTCACTAATATTCGTAAACCTTAATAAAAGAGCCATGACCATACTTGTAATAGAGGCAAGAATTAATAAGGTAATAATACCGAAACCAATTGCTGTTGATAATTTTTTCGTTCCATCCATTTATGCATTCCTCCTTTTTAATACAAGCATATTTTCATTTTGCTTAAGTTAGACTAGTTTCTTTTTTAAAGGGGAGTCTATATGTAAAAAGGAGATGTAGAAATGGAATGGGTATCAATCATTGGTCGGACGATGCTTTTGTATATCATCATCTTAATTATTTTTCGTCTTATGGGTAAGCGTGAAATTGGAGAGCTAAGTGTATTAGATTTAGTTGTATTCATTATGCTTGGTGAAATGGCAGTAGTCGCAATTGAAAATACGGATAAATCACTTTGGCACCAATTAGTTCCAATGACTTTTCTTATGTGTATACAAATCATTTTGTCAGTTATTTCGTTAAAGTATCAACGATTTCGGCATTTAATAGAAGGAGAGCCAGCTATTCTTGTAAATGCGGGAAAGATTGATGAAAAGAAGATGAGAAAGCAACGTTATAATATAGATGATTTAATGATGCAATTAAGGGAGCAGGGAGTCGGAGATATCCGAGATGTAGAATACGCTATTTTAGAACCATCTGGGAAGTTATCTGTCTTTCAAAAACAAAAAGGTAAACAGGATGCATTGCAGTTTACTCTTCCGCTTATTATTGATGGGGAAATTCAATTTAGTCATTTGCAAATGATTGAACATACAGACGAATGGCTCATTGGGAAATTAAAAAACTTAGGTTATAACGATGTAACAAAAGTTTTGTACTGTAGCTTTCAAAATGGACAATTTTTTGTTGATTTAAAAGAAAACTAGAGGCTTACCATATGAAATAGTAAGCCTGTTTATTTCAAAAATGAAAGTTTACGAATGATAGGGAGCCGGCTTAACTCTTCTTTTCGAATCAGTTTGAAAGTGAAGAGGAGGATGGTATAAACGATTGTTGTTAAAAAGATTTCCCATAACGTTTGTACACCGAGTGAATGAGAAAAAACAATATACTTATGAAGGTAAAAGCCGAAGCTACCTGCAATACCGATGGCAAGCCCGCCAAAAATATAGTCTTTTGCGTAGATGGTAAATGTAATCTTCTTTAAAACGGTAGCATAGTGAAGGAAGGTTACCGTTACTATATTTGCCGCGATGGCCAGTGCAACCCCCATCATTTGAAAATCTGGCCTTGAAGCTAGTACAAAAATAACGATTAATTTCACGATGGCGCCAATAAATGTATTCATCATTGCAGCTCGTGCTAGGTTTAAAGCTTGCAAAACAGAGGTAAGCGGGCTTTGGAAATAATGAAATAAAAAGCAAGGTGCAAGGAGTTGGATGAATGCTGTTGCACTATCCGATCCATACATAAGAGTTAAAACAGGAGAAGCAAATACGTATAATATAACGACTGACCACCCACCAGTAATTAATGAGATCCGAAGAGCTTGTTGTAATCGGTGTTCCACTAATTTATGCTGTCTTTTAGCCATCGCTTCACTAATAGATGGAACGAGTGCTGTAGAAAGGGCGTATGTAATAAAGGCTGGCAGTGATAATAGCGGGAATGCATAACCGTTTAAGATACCGTATTGCTGGGTTGCGACAGAGGCAGCAACGCCGGCAATCGCTAAGCTTTGCATAACGACGATAGGCTCAAAGAAATATGAAATGGAACCGATTAAACGGCTCCCTGTAGTGGGAAGGGCAATATCCATAAGAGAATAAAATGTCCCTTTGCTTTCCTTTACAGTAGTGAAAAATCTAGAGCGTATAGATAAATGTTTTTCGCGCTGAAATAAAGTGAGTAAAAATAATAACGATGCAACTTCACCGAGAACGGCTGATAACATAGCACCAGCTGCAGCATATTCTACGCCGTAAGGTAAAAATAACCGAATGCATATAGCGATAATTGTAATGCGGACAACTTGTTCTATAACTTGAGCATAAGCGCTAGGCTTCATATTTTGTTTCCCTTGAAAATAACCACGTAAAACAGAAGAAACTGCAATAACAGGAACGACAGGCAAAATAGCCATTAACGGGTAGTACGTTCTTTCATCGGTTAATAATGTTTTTGCTAAAATGGGTGTGAGGAGCATAATCCCAATTGTTAAAATGATACTAATAACGGATGTAACAGCTAGGGAGACAGTTAATATTTTTTTGACTTTTTGTTTATCATTCACCGCTTCCGCTTCTGCTACAAATTTTGCGATTGCAACAGGAAGGCCGATTTGTGTTAATGTAATTGCTAAAATGAAGGTGGGAACAGCCATCATATAAAGGCCAACGCCTTCTTCGCCTAGTATACGTGCCATTACAATGCGGTTAATAAATCCAAGGATTTTTGTAATAAACCCAGCTATCATTAAAATAAATGCACCTTTTAAAAAGCTTTGTCTCGTCATACTCTTCTCCTACCTTCTCAAAATCAGTGGAATGATTTACAATAATTTATATGCACGTATGAGACAAGAATGACAAGCATTTAAGAGAGTGAAGTATGAATGCTCTTGAAAGTAGTAGTTATTGCTGTCCATTAGAGCGGGAGTAAAAGCGACTTTTCGTGCTGAAATAAGAAGGAGATGTTATATATGTTGGATAAAGAGGCTTTGGTAGAATCATACCGCGGACAGTTACAAGTCGTTTTAGAAAGTAAAGTAGAAGAGTTTCGAATGTTCGGTTATGACCGAGTGACAGATAATGATATTTGGAAGTTTCTCAAGGTGAAAAAGTGGAAAAAGATAGACAGTGATGTTAGGTTATATGAATTAGTAAATGATGTCTTAAGAGTAAGTGCTAATGAATATATGACTTATTTAACTGTTGAAGCATATCAAGCGCCACTTTGGTCATTTGATGAATATGAAAATAAATAACTGACTGCAATTGGTTTGTTCTTCCTTTTGCAGTATAATGATAGGTATTGATAAAGAGGAATTAATGATGTCTAAGATTATATATAAAGGAGGTAGTGAAGCGAAAAATAAATAATAAAAGTGTAGGTATTCCGTAAGGCTTACCGACATAGCTAGTGATGGGCTAGCAAAACTATAGAAAGGAAGTCTACTAACTAGGCATATGCACACGTATAGCAGTGAATCGTAAGAGATTTATTGAAAGTGTTAGTAGCAGAAAGAGGGTACATATGGCAAAGCGTGGTACGAGAATTGCTGCCTTTTTCCTCATCGTTTTATTAATCGGTGGAGTAATTGGTGCGGCAGGAAAAGACATAGCAAAAGGAATTAGTCTAGGACTAGACCTTCGCGGTGGTTTTGAAATTCTGTATGAAGTAAAACCAGCCAAAAAAGGTGACAAAATTGACCGAGAGGCGCTTGTAAGTACAGTAGGTGCTCTTGAAAATCGTGTCAATGTTCTCGGTGTAAGTGAGCCGAACATCCAAATTGAAGGGGAAAATCGAATTCGTGTACAGCTTGCTGGTGTACAAGATCAGCAAAAAGCACGTGAGATGTTATCAACACAAGCGAAATTAACATTCCGTGATGTAGATGACAACCTTCTTATGGACGGAACGGATTTAAAAGGCGGCGGAGCGAAGCAAACATTTGATGAGCAAGGCCGTGCGAGCGTAGGTCTTACACTAAAAAGTGCTGACAAATTCCGTGAAGTAACTGAAAAAATTTCAAAAATGCCACCACCAACGAACTTAATGGTAATTTGGCTTGATTTTGAAGAAGGAAAAGATTCGTATAAAGCAGAAGCTGCAAAACCGAATCCGAAGTTCTTATCAGCAGCAACAGTAAGTCAAGTATTTAACCAAGCTGAAGTATCTATCGTAGGTGGAAACTTCACAGTTGAAAGTGCGAAACAACTTTCATCTTTATTAAATGCAGGTGCACTTCCTGTTGATTTAAAAGAAATGTATTCA
Source organism: Bacillus luti (assembly GCF_009739945.1). Taxonomy (NCBI): domain Bacteria; kingdom Bacillati; phylum Bacillota; class Bacilli; order Caryophanales; family Bacillaceae; genus Bacillus; species Bacillus luti. The sequence goes on from NZ_CP040336.1 coordinate 979,093, forward strand.
ACATCTGTTGGAGCGAAATTTGGTCAACAAGCGTTAGAGCAAACGATTTTCGCTAGTGCGATTGGTATCGCTCTTATTTTCTTATTTATGCTTGTATTCTACCGTTTACCAGGACTTGTAGCGGTTATTATGTTAGGTCTATACATTTTCGTTACATTACTTGTCTTTAACTGGATGCATGCAGTTCTTACGTTGCCGGGTATTGCGGCGTTAGTGCTCGGGGTAGGTATCGCAGTTGATGCGAATATTATTACGTACGAGAGACTGAAAGAAGAACTGAAAATTGGTAAGTCAATGATGTCAGCATTCCGTGCTGGTAACCATCGTTCATTAGCAACAATTTTAGATGCAAACGTTACGACTCTTGCAGCAGCTGGTGTGTTATTCGTTTATGGTAATAGCTCTGTAAAAGGATTCGCAACAAGTTTAATTGTAAGTATTTTAGTTGGTTTCGTTACGAACGTATTCGGTACTCGTTTCTTATTAGGATTACTTGTAAAGAGCCGTTACTTCGATAAAAAGCCAGGATACTTTGGTGTGAAACAAAAAGACATTATTCCATTAACAAAAGGTGTAGTACATCCACCGACAAGATTTGATCGTATTAACTTCGTAAATATCGGTCATAAATTCCTTGTTTTCTCGATTTTAGTTGTAATTGCAGGCGCAATTATACTACCAATTTTCAAATTGAATCTTGGTATTGACTTTGCGAGTGGTACACGAATCGACTTGCAATCAAAACAAGCAGTTACTGTATCTGATGTTCATAAAGATTTTAAAGAGTTGAACATTGAAGTGAAGGAAGAGAATATTGTACCGACTGGAGATGACAATAAAGGATTCGCAGTTCGTACATTAGGTGTTCTATCAAAAGATGAAATTGCGAAAACAAAAACATTCTTCCACGATAAATATGGTACAGATCCAAACGTAAGTACAGTTTCGCCGACAATCGGTAAAGAAATTGCACGAAATGCATTTATCGCAGTATTAATTGCTTCTGCGGTTATCATTTTATACGTAAGTATTCGATTCCGATTTACGTACGCATTATCTGCAGTACTTGCATTATTACATGATGCATTTGTTATGATTGTTATATTTAGTATTTTCCAATTAGAGGTAGACTTAACGTTTATCGCTGCGGTATTAACGATCATCGGTTATTCTATTAATGACTCAATTGTTACGTTTGATAGAAACCGTGAATTATACAAACAGAAAAAACGAGTTCGCGATATAAAAGACTTAGAAGAAATCGTAAATGCAAGTATTCGCCAAACGCTTGGTCGTTCGATTAACACCGTATTAACAGTGTTATTCCCAGTAATTGCACTGCTTATCTTCGGTAGTGAGTCACTACGTAACTTCTCGTTTGCGTTACTTGTTGGATTAGTTGTAGGTACGTACTCTTCTGTTTTCGTTGCTTCTCAAATTTGGTTAATGCTTGAAAACCGTCGTTTGAAAAAGGGTAAAAACAAGAAGAAGGTTGAGAAAGTAGAATCTGAACCGCAAGTATAAAAACAGATGATGTCTCTTTATGAGGCATCTCTTTTTTCGTTTGTGGATACAATAAGATAGCAACTTTTAAAAATGAAAATGGAAGAAAGTGGTGATGTTATCGCTGTTTTTGTTAAAATAAAAAGATAGGTTAAGAAAAGAAGGGATTTTAATTATGGAAAAAGATGAACGTTTTAAACAGGCCGAGTTTGGTGCTATTGTCGGGATCGTTGGTAATATCGTATTAGCGATTATAAAGGCGGTAATTGGTTATATTGGGAACAGTAAAGCGCTATTAGCGGATGCCGTGCATTCTGCATCAGATGTAATTGGTTCGCTAGCTGTACTGTTTGGATTGCGAGCAGCAAAGCAGCCGCCTGATGAAGATCATCCATATGGTCATGGTAAAGCGGAATCGATTTCAGCGATTATTGTTGCGGTATTATTATTTATTGTAGGAATCGAGATAGCGATTTCGTCTATAAAAGCTTTTTCGCAGGAACTAGAACCACCGAAAGCGATTACGATTTTTGCTGTTATTCTTTCAATTGTAGTGAAAGAAGGGATGTTTCAATATAAATTCCGATTAGGGAAGAGAGTCAATAGTGATGCAATTATTGCAAATGCATATGAGCACCGTTCAGATGTGTTTTCTTCAATTGCAGCTTTAATCGGTATTTGTGCAGCTATTATCGGTGGAAAGCTCGGGTTAGATTGGCTTGTATATGCTGATCCGATTGCGGGATTATTTGTTTCGATTCTCGTTGCAAAGATGGCGTGGAGTATTGGAGCGGAGGCAATTCATGCAACGCTTGATCACGTTCTTCACGAAGAAGATGTTATTCCGCTTAGAGAAGCAGTTCTTCAAGTGAATGGTGTAAAAAAAATCGGTTCTTTATATGCGAGGGAACATGGCCATTATGTTATTGTTGATATTAAAGTGTCTGTAGATCCATACATTACTGTAGAGGAAGGCCATAGCATCGGAAAGCATGTGAAAGAAAAGCTTATGGAACAAGATAACGTGCAAAATGTGTTTGTACATATAAATCCGTATTCTCCAAATTAAACATTGTTAACATTTTAGTATGCAGATATTGCATCGTAGTTTGCATTATATTGTCACCCCTTAATCTGTCTTGTATAATGAACAGGTTAAGGGGTGATTTCGTGTTACAACCGAAGACGCGTTGGAAAGAAAAAGAATATAATGAAGAGCGAGTGAGTGAATTAGCAAGTAAATTGCAATTATCACCTCTTGTTATCTCTTTATTCCTCGGTAGAGGACTAGATACAGAAGATAAGATTTTAGATTTTTTAAATACAGAAAATCAAGAATTCCATGATCCATTTTTATTAGAAGGAATGGACCGAACAGTAGAACGTGTAAATAAGGCGATTCAAAATGGAGAGCAAATATTAATATTTGGTGATTATGATGCGGACGGAGTAAGTAGTACGACGGTATTATATCTTGCTCTGAAAGAATTAGGTGCAGATGTAGAATTTTACATTCCGAACCGTTTTACAGAAGGCTATGGACCGAATGAAGAAGCGTTTCGTTGGGCGCATAGTGCGGGGTTCTCATTAATTATTACTGTCGATACTGGTATTGCAGCAGTACACGAAGCGAAGGTAGCGAAGGAGCTCGGAATAGATCTTATTATTACAGATCACCATGAGCCACCGCCAGAGTTACCAGAGGCACTTGCGATTATTCATCCGAAACTAGATGGTGGTGTGTATCCATTTCACTATTTAGCGGGTGTAGGTGTTGCGTTTAAAGTTGCACATGCACTACTAGGCCGTGTGCCAGAACATTTATTAGAAATTGCAGTAATTGGTACAGTAGCCGATTTAGTGTCACTTCATGGTGAAAATAGGTTGCTAGTGAAGCGCGGTTTAAAGCATATGCGCATGACGAAAAATATCGGTTTAAAGGCATTGTTTAAAGTTGCTAACGTTTCGCAAAGTGAAATTACTGAGGAAAGCATAGGCTTCTCAATTGCGCCACGTATTAATGCAGTTGGACGTTTAGAAGATGCAGCGCCGGCTGTACACCTTTTATTATCAGAGGATCCAGAGGAAGCGAAAGAACTGGCTGAAGAAATTGATGAGCTGAATAAACTGCGAAAAGACATTGTAAAACAAATTACAGAAGAAGCTATCGCTGAAGTTGAAAATCATTTCCCGCCAGAAGATAATAAAGTGTTAGTGCTTGCAAAAGAAGGTTGGAATCCAGGAGTAATTGGGATTGTCGCTTCTAAATTAGTTGAGCGCTTTTATCGTCCAACAATTGTATTAAGTATTGATCCTGTAAAAGAAACAGCGAAGGGCTCAGCACGTAGTATTGCAGGATTTGATTTATTTGCAAACTTGTCAGATTGTAGAGAGTTATTGCCGCACTTCGGAGGGCATCCAATGGCGGCCGGAATGACGCTTCATATGAATGATGTAGAGGAATTACGTCGCCGTTTAAATGAGCAAGCAGATGCAATTTTAACAGAAGCAGACTTCATTCCAATTACAGCCGTTGATGCTTTTTGTAAAGTGGAGGACGTAACACTTGCAGCAATTGAGGATATGCAAAAGTTGGCGCCATTTGGTGTTGGAAATCCGAAACCGCGTATTGCAGTGAAAGATGCTGAGCTAGAAAGTATTCGTGCAATTGGATCAGACGGTTCTCATTTGAAAATGGCTCTTCGTGATGGACAAGCAACACTAGACACGATTGGATTTGGGTTTGGTGCGTATGCAAAAGAAATTTCTCCAGTTGCAAAGGTATCTGTAATAGGAGAGGCATCCATCAATGAATGGAATAATTTTAAAAAGCCACAATTAATGGTACAAGATATTGCTGTAGAGGCTTGGCAATTATTTGATTGGCGTAGTATGCGTAATGTAGAAGCGAATTTAGCAGAACTTCCGAAAGAGAAAATAACAATGGTGTATTTTTCGGAAGATGTATTGAATAAATTTTCTCTAGAAGACTATAAGGAGCAGCTCATGCATGCATCCGAAGTAACGCATTTAGATGATCAATATATTGTGTTACTCGATTTGCCAAAAGGAACAGATGAATTACGTGAGTTATTTAAAGTAGGATTCCCATCGCGAATCTATGCGTTATTTTATCAAGAGAATAATCATTTATTTAGTACGATCCCAACGAGGGAACACTTTAAATGGTACTATTCTTTCTTGAACCAAAAAACACCATTTTCTTTAAGACAATATGGTGAACAGCTATGTCGTCATAAAGGTTGGTCAAAAGATACAGTAAATTTCATGACACAGGTGTTTTTTGAGTTAGAATTTGTTACAATAAAAGATGGCGTCATTTTTATGGCAGACAAAAAACAAAAGCGTGATTTAATTGAATCGAACACATATCGTGAGAAAATGAACCACTTACAATTAGAAAAAGAATTGGTTTATAGCACATATCAGCAATTATATACATGGTTTGAAACGATTCGTAATCATAAAGAAGTAGAACAGTTAGGGTAAAGGTTTTGTATTTACAAACCTTTTAGATCTGAGGAGGATTCAGAAATATGGATTTCAAGCAACATATCGCAATTGTACCGGATTATCCGAAAGAAGGTATTGTGTTTAAAGACATTACACCTTTAATGAACGACGGTAAAGCATACAAAGCAGCAACAGATGCAATCGTTGAATATGCAAAAAAAAGAGATATTGACCTTGTAGTAGGACCAGAAGCACGTGGCTTTATTATCGGTTGCCCAGTTTCTTATGCATTAGAAGTAGGTTTTGCACCAGTTCGTAAATTAGGAAAATTACCACGTGAAGTAATTACAGTTGACTATGGTAAAGAATATGGTAAAGATGTTTTAACAATCCATAAAGATGCAATTAAGCCAGGTCAACGCGTATTAATTACAGATGACCTATTAGCTACAGGTGGAACAATCGAAGCGACAATCAAACTAGTTGAAGAGCTAGGCGGAGTTGTAGCAGGAATTGCATTCTTAGTAGAGCTTACTTACTTAGATGGTCGTAAAATGTTAGATGGTTACGATGTATTAGTATTAGAAAAATACTAATCACTATATAGGTAAAACTACGGTGATAAGAAGTACCCGTGAATCTCTTGGAGAGGAGCGGGTACTTTTGTATAATTGCACAAAAAAATAAGGTGAAATGTCAGTAAAATCTTTTCCTTTTCACAATTCACAATCATTAGGTTATAATGATAGAATATAATTTATTCTACTTAATAAAGATAAAGTCAATTTTCAATAAAAGGTGATTCGATGGCAAATGAGCAGGTACTAACAGCTGAACAGGTACTCGAGAAAGCAAGTCAATATTTAGCGAATGAAGATATTGAGCTAGTAGCACGTGCCTATGAATATGCACGTGATGCGCATAGTGAACAATATAGAAAATCGGGTGAACCGTACATTATTCATCCAATTCAAGTTGCTGGTATTTTAGTGGATTTACACATGGATCCAGCAACAGTGTCGGCAGGTTTCTTACATGATGTAGTGGAAGATACAGAGGTTACATTAGAAGATATTGAACGGGAATTTAATAAAGAAATTGCTATGCTTGTTGATGGTGTGACGAAGCTTGGAAAGATTAAATATAAATCTCATGAGCAGCAACAAGCAGAAAACCATCGCAAAATGTTTATCGCAATGGCTCAAGATATTCGAGTTATTTTAATTAAACTAGCTGACCGTCTTCATAACATGCGTACATTGAAACATTTGCCCCAAGAGAAGCAGCGTCGCATTGCAAATGAGACATTAGAAATCTTTGCACCTTTAGCGCATAGACTCGGAATTAATACTATTAAATGGGAACTAGAGGATACGTCACTTCGCTATTTAAATCCACAGCAATATTACCGTATTGTAAATTTAATGAAGCGTAAACGTGCAGAGCGTGAAGAATATTTAGATGAAGTAATGACTGGCATTCGCGAGAAATTAAAAGAAGTTGCAATTCAACCTGAAATTTCTGGCAGACCAAAGCATATTTACAGTATTTATCGTAAAATGGCCCTGCAAAATAAACAGTTCAATGAAATTTACGATTTATTAGCTGTACGTGTCGTTGTAAATAGCATTAAAGATTGTTATGCGGTGCTTGGAATTATTCATACGTGTTGGAAGCCAATGCCAGGTCGTTTTAAAGATTATATTGCGATGCCGAAAGCAAATCTATATCAATCTCTTCATACGACTGTAATTGGACCAAAAGGAGATCCACTTGAAGTGCAAATTCGTACGAAAGAAATGCACGAAATTGCAGAATTCGGGATCGCGGCACACTGGGCGTATAAAGAAGGAAAAGCAGCAGAAACAACAGGTACATTAGAGAAAAAACTTACATGGTTCCGTCAAATATTAGAATGGCAAAATGAAGCTTCTAATGCAGAAGAGTTTATGGAGTCATTAAAAATTGATTTATTCTCTGACATGGTATTTGTCTTTACACCGAAAGGCGATGTAATGGAATTACCACTTGGATCTGTTCCAATTGATTTTGCGTATCGTGTCCATTCGGAAATTGGAAATAAAACAATTGGTGCAAAAGTAAACGGGAAAATGGTGACACTTGATTATAAATTAAAAACGGGTGACATCATTGAAATTTTAACATCGAAACATTCGTATGGACCAAGTCAAGACTGGGTAAAACTCGCTCAAACATCTCATGCGAAAAATAAAATACGTCAATTCTTTAAGAAGCAACGTAGAGATGAAAATATTGAAAAAGGCCGTGAACTTGTTGAAAAAGAAGTACGTGGTCTAGAGTACGAGATGAAAGAAGTATTAGCGCCTGATAATTTAAAACGTGTTGCTGAGAAGTTTAACTTTGCGAATGAAGAAGATATGTTTGCGGCAGTAGGTTATAACGGAATTACAGCCGCGCAAATTGTTACGCGACTAACGGACAAGTTCCGCAAACAACGCGAAGAAGAAGAAATCGTTGAAGTTAAAGAAGTTCGTAAACCGATGAAAATTCGAAAATGGGATTCTGGTGTAAAGGTAAGCGGTGCTGATAATTTATTAATTCGTTTATCAAAATGCTGTAACCCAGTGCCGGGTGATGATATCGTTGGGTATATTACGAAAGGTCGAGGCGTATCGATTCACCGTCGTGATTGTGTAAATGTTCATACAGAAGAAGCGGTAGAACGTTTATTAGAAGTGGAATGGGAAGGTAGTCCTGAAAAAGAAATTGAATATAACGTTGATATTGAAATTTCAGGTTACGATCGCCGTGGTTTATTAAATGAAGTACTGCAAGCTGTTACAGAGACGAAAACGTATATTTCAGCTGTTTCTGGTAGAAGTGATCGTAATAAGATGGCGACAATTAATATGTCAATCTCTATTCGTAACTTACAACACTTGAAAAAAGTAGTGGAGCGCATTAAGCGTGTTCCAGAAATTTATGCAGTACGACGCATGATGCATTAATAGGGAGTGTAGAAAAAATGAGAGTTGTTTTACAACGATCAAAGGAAGCGTCTGTCACAGTAGATGGTGAGATTGTAGGACAAATTCCATTCGGTTTAACATTACTAGTCGGCATTACGCATGAAGATACAGAGAAAGATGCAACTTATATTGCAGAAAAAATTGCGAACTTACGTATTTTTGAAGACGAGAGCGGAAAGATGAACCATTCAGTACTTGATGTAGAAGGACAAGTTCTATCTATTTCGCAATTTACATTATACGGAGATTGTCGTAAAGGAAGACGTCCAAACTTTATGGATGCTGCGAAACCTGATTATGCAGAGCGTTTATACGATTTCTTTAATGAAGAGGTTCGTAAACAAGGTCTGCATGTCGAAACAGGGAAGTTCGGAGCGATGATGGACGTTTCTTTAATCAATGATGGTCCGGTGACCTTAATTGTGGAAAGTAAATAATGTTGCTGAAGAAGAGAGGATGATAGGATCCTCTCTTTTTTATACATTTTGGTATGTTTTGTTCATTTATCATAAGATTAATTGGTTATTGTTATCGTCGTTAACTGTATTCTTATGTTTGTTTGGAATCAATAGCTGATTTAATTATGTATAACTCTCTAATCAATATGGAACAATAAAAAGTAAAACATCCATATTGAATGTGAGGGATATACGTATGCGTATGAATGAAAAAGGGCATTCTGTTACAAATGGTGCAAATCAATTGTTTAACGTAAATTTACATGATTTCATTTCGAAAGAACAAAACAATACTTCAATGGAGCTTGCTTCTGAGTTTGGTATTTCGCTACAAGATGTAAAGCGTCTAAAGAAACAAATTGAGCGCTCTTAGAGCACTTGACAATCCTACTCAACAAACGTATAGTAATTTTATATTTACATATGAATATAACCGTTGATGGAGAAGAGTAAATGAGGCACACATGGAAAGAGAAGAAATGTCTTAGGCTGAAAACATTTCTACATGATGACTGATTGAATGACACTCTAGAGGTTTCAACTTGAACGGCAAATATGCTTAGTAGAGATGAACGCATATTTAAGCGTTATTAAAAAAGTGGAAGCATACGTGCTTCAATTAGGGTGGCACCACGGGTATAATACTCTCGTCCCTACTGTTTAAACAGTAGAGGCGGGAGTTTTTTTATTTTTATTAAGATTAAAACAATTTGAGGAGGAACTGAATATGTCTATTCAAATCCCACGCGGAACGCAAGATATTCTTCCAGGTACTGTTGAGTTATGGCAGTATATCGAAGGGCAAGCACGCGAAATTTGCCGTCGTTACAACTATAAAGAAATTCGTACACCAATTTTTGAACACACTGAGCTATTTTTACGCGGTGTTGGTGATACGACAGATATCGTACAAAAAGAAATGTACTCATTCCAAGATCGTGGAGAGCGTAGTTTAACATTACGTCCAGAAGGTACTGCACCTGTTGTACGTTCTTACGTTGAAAATAAAATGTTCGGTGATGCAACACAACCAACGAAATTATACTATATCGGTCAAATGTTCCGTTATGAAAGACCGCAAGCAGGTCGCTATCGTCAATTCGTACAATTCGGTATTGAAGCAATCGGTAGTAACGATCCTGCAATTGATGCAGAAGTAATTGCGCTTGCTGTAGAGTTTTACCGCGGTATGGGCTTAAAGAATATTAAAGTTGTATTAAACAGCTTAGGTGATGCAGCGAGCCGTCAAGCGCATCGCGATGCACTAATCGCTCATTTCGAGCCACGCATTGGCGAGTTCTGCTCTGATTGCCAATCTCGATTAGAAAAGAACCCACTTCGCATTTTAGACTGTAAAAAGGACCGTAACCATGAATTAATGGGTACAGCACCATCTATTACAGAATACTTAAACGAAGATTCAGCAGTATACTACGACAAAGTTCAAGAACTATTAACGATGATGGATGTTCCATTTGAAAAAGATCCAAACTTAGTACGTGGTTTAGACTACTATCAACACACTGTATTTGAAATTATGAGTGAGGCAGAAGGTTTCGGTGCTATCACTACATTAAGCGGTGGTGGTCGTTATAACGGACTTGTACAAGAAATCGGTGGACCAGAAATGCCAGGTATCGGTTTTGCGATGAGTATTGAACGTCTAATTATGGCGCTAAAAGCTGAAAACATTGAGTTGCCAATTGAACATAGTATCGATTGTTACGTTGTAGCTCTTGGTGAAAAAGCGAAAGACCATGCTGCAAAAGTTGCGTTCGATCTTCGTAAAGCTGGCTTATCAGTTGAAAAAGATTATTTAGATCGCAAAATGAAAGCACAATTTAAATCAGCAGATCGTTTAAATGCGAAATTTGTAGCTGTATTAGGGGAAGATGAGCTAGATAAAGGTGTCATTAACTTAAAAGATATGGCAACAGGCGGACAAGAAGAAGTCGCATTAGATGTATTTGCTTCATACGTAGCAGAGAAATTAATATAGGGGGAACTTACAGTGGCTGAAAGAACACATGCATGTGGAAAAGTAACAGTAGAAACAGTTGGACAAACAGTTCAATTAAAAGGTTGGGTACAAAAACGCCGTGATTTAGGTGGATTAATCTTTATTGACTTACGTGACCGTACAGGTATCGTACAAGTTGTATTTAACCCAGAAACATCAAAAGAAGCACTAGAAGTAGCAGAGACAATTCGTAGCGAATACGTATTACACGTAGAAGGTACAGTTGTTGAGCGTGGAGAAGGTGCAATTAATGACAATATGGCAACTGGCCGTATTGAAGTACAAGCAACGAAAGTAAATGTATTAAACGCAGCGAAAACAACACCAATCATTATCTCTGATGATACAGATGCATCAGAAGATGTGCGTTTAAAATATCGTTACTTAGACTTACGTCGTCCTGTAATGTTCAACACATTCAAAATGCGTCACGACGTAACAAAAACAATTCGTAACTTCTTAGATACAGAAGATTTCTTAGAAGTGGAAACACCAATTTTAACGAAGAGCACGCCAGAAGGAGCTCGTGACTATTTAGTACCAAGTCGTGTGCATGATGGTGAATTCTATGCATTACCACAGTCTCCGCAGCTATTTAAACAACTTCTTATGGTCGGCGGATTTGAGCGTTACTATCAAGTAGCACGTTGTTTCCGTGACGAAGATTTACGCGCAGATCGTCAACCAGAATTCACGCAAATCGATATCGAGGCATCATTCTTAACGCAAGATGAAATTTTAGAAATGATGGAGCGCATGATGACGAAAGTTATGAAGGATGCGAAAGGTGTAGAAGTTAGTGCACCATTCCCTCGTATGAAATATGCTGATGCAATGGCTCGCTACGGTTCTGATAAGCCAGATACACGCTTTGAAATGGAACTAACAGACCTGTCTGAATTCGCAGCAGGTTGTGGTTTTAAAGTATTTACAAGTGCTGTAGAAAGCGGCGGACAAGTAAAAGCAATTAATGCAAAAGGTGCTGCGAGCAAATACTCTCGTAAAGATATCGATGCATTAACTGAATTCGTAAAAGTATACGGTGCAAAAGGTCTAGCTTGGCTTAAAGTAGAAGAAGACGGCCTAAAAGGACCGATTGCGAAATTCTTCGGTGAAGAAGATGCAAACGTGTTAATGACTACATTAGAAGCTACTGCTGGCGACTTATTACTATTCGTAGCAGATAAGAAGAGTGTTGTTGCAGATAGCTTAGGCGCACTTCGTTTACGTCTAGGTAAAGAACTTGAGTTAATTGATGAAAGTAAATTTAACTTCCTATGGGTAACGGATTGGCCACTTCTTGAGTACGATGAAGATGCAGATCGTTACTTCGCAGCTCACCATCCATTCACAATGCCATTCCGTGAAGATGTTGAACTATTAGAAACAGCACCAGAAAAAGCGCGCGCGCAAGCATATGACCTTGTATTAAACGGTTATGAGCTTGGTGGTGGATCACTTCGTATTTACGAGCGTGACGTACAAGAAAAAATGTTTAAAGCACTTGGATTCTCACAAGAAGAGGCGCAAGAGCAATTCGGATTCTTATTAGAAGCATTCGAATACGGTACACCACCACACGGCGGAATCGCATTAGGTTTAGACCGTCTTGTTATGTTACTTGCAGGTCGTACGAACCTTCGTGATACAATTGCATTCCCGAAAACAGCAAGTGCAAGCTGTCTATTAACAGAAGCTCCAAGCCCAGTTGCAGAAGCGCAGCTTGAAGAGTTGAACTTGAAATTGAGCTTGAAAGAAGAGAAGTAAGAGAAGTAAGAATAGGGTCTAGATGGTTATACTAATACCATCTAGACTTTTTTTGAGAGGTTGTTTAAAAAGTCCGGTTCAGCTGGCCGTCGCATCTCATCGTTGCTTCGCCAGTCCGGTGCTCATGTAGTACGCCTACACTTGTGCTCCTCCTGGCTTCAGCGCCTCGATCTGCTCGGCCATCTGAATCCTCCTTTTTAAACGTGTATTGGAAGGAAGTTTAAAAGGTTATTTAAGAAGTAAAAAAATCCGGTTTACACTATGTTTTCATTATCGAAATATGTATTTTTAGGAATTCTATAACTTTTTCTATACAAATAGTCGGAAAAAGGCTAGAATACATGGTAGACCATTTTTGTAATAGGAGTGTAGAGCTGAATGTTACATCAATTTTCACGTAATGAATTAGCCTTCGGTAAAGAAGGACTTGAAATATTAAAAAATAGTACAGTCGGTATTTTAGGAATTGGCGGCGTAGGTTCTTTTGCAGCTGAAGCGTTAGCACGTTCTGGCGTAGGACGTCTCGTATTAGTTGATAAAGACGTTGTAGATATTACAAACGTAAACCGTCAAATTCATGCTTTAGTATCTACTGTAGGACGTTCAAAAGTAGAATTAATGAAAGAGCGTATTGCAGATATTAATCCAGAGTGTGAAGTAATTGGACTAGAAATGTTTTATACGGATGAAACATATGAAGAGTTCTTTAAACACGGTTTAGATTTCGTAGTGGATGCATCTGATACGATTACGTTCAAAATTCATTTAATTAAACAGTGCTTACGTCGTAAAATCAAAATTATCTCATGTATGGGTGCAGCAAATAAAATGGACCCAACTCGTTTCCGTATTGCGGACATCTCTAAAACACATACAGATCCAATTGCGAAAGTAATTCGTACGAAGCTTCGTAAAGAGGGTATTAAAAAAGGTGTAAAAGTTGTCTTCTCTGACGAAAACCCAATCGTAATTCGTGAAGAGGTACGTAAAGAAATCGTACCAGACGAAAATGCAAAAATTCGTAAAGCAAAATTACCACCTTCTTCAAATGCATTCGTACCATCTGTGGCAGGCCTAATTATGGCAAGTCACGTTGTACGTGAGCGTATTAAAAACGTAGAAGTGAAACGTGTAGGGCAAGAATAAAAAGAAAGCATATATCCGTCTAGGATATATGCTTTTTCTATTATGTTTTAAAGAATTGCTGAAATTTGCAATACTAATAATTCAAATGTAAGTAATCCTAATAAAGAATAATCGTATTTATCCGGCTTATAGGCGGAAGTCTTTTTTAAACTGTGAATGGTGAAAAGACCTAAAGTCAGGACGAGAACACTGAGTGTTATTTTGAAGACTATTAATGAAATAGCAATCAGCTCCTTTCAATCGTATATGTTTATAGTAACATGTAATTGAAGTATATCCAATTAATTCCAAGTACTACCTTATACGACAGGTCGGCTTTTTTGTGAATATTTGTCGGTAAATCGATATTCCTTGTCGAATCGCCGATATAATTGCCTTTACCAATACGCTGTCCACAGAGGAAACAAAAAAGGATGTCACTTAGCCGGAAAATTGGGCTAGGTGACATCCTTTTTAATTCTCTGCAGAATATATAATATCTAAATTTCCATTTTGATCTGTTTTGAAAATTGGAGCAATCTGTTCTTCTTGTTCTTCAACTGAAACGAGTTTTCGAGCGCGGTCCATAATTCTAACAAGCATGGCGTAATCTTCTTCGATCGCTTGTTGTTTTTTTGTGAGTACAGCTAATTTTGTTTCAAGTTCATGATTCGTTTTTTTCAAGGAAGTGAGCTGATCTTGTAATACGTCATTTTCAGTTTGTAATTTCGCAAGTGAAGGGTTATTGTGCTCCAAATTTTTCAGAAATGCGATGACATTTTGCATTGTGAGTTCTTGTTTACTTGGCGTAATATCTTCTGAAAACTCAGCATCGATTACGAGTTGAGGAGTTTTTGTAAATTGCTCTTTTTCTATTTTAGCTTCAGAACGTTTTAACTCTTTACGCTGTTTTTTTGCAAGTTGTACTGCATCTTCGTAATTTTGTCTTACTTCAGCGTTCCATCTAAAACCACAAGCTGCGGAAGTACGGTTTAAAGCATCGCCAACTTCATCAAACGCTTTTATTTGTGTACTTCCGCTGCGAATATGTCGCAAAACAGTTTCTGCTAAAAGGAGATCGTCTTCTTTTGTCCATGCATCTTGACGTGTTTTCATAAGCGAAGCCTCCGTAATGGTGACGTTTTCGTTTATGTTACCCTTTATTTTTTGTTTTATTCGAACTTTGTAATCTTTCATACACAGTAGAAAGTGCTTGTTCAAATTTCCCTGTCGTTTTCGGTTTATAATATTGCTTGTTTTTAATTTTGTCAGGTAAGTATTGTTGTTGTACCCAGCCGTTTGGCTGATCATGTGGGTATAAGTATCCAATGCCTCTTCCAAGTGATTCGGCGCCTTTATAATGACTATCTTTTAAATGACTAGGGATATCACCTGTTTGTCCATTACGTAAATCGTGTAATGCGGCATCAAGTGCTTTATAAGCTGAATTTGATTTTGGTGATAAGCAAAGCTCGATAACGGCATTCGCAAGTGGTATGCGCGCCTCTGGGAACCCAACTCGTTCAGCTGATTCAATTGCTGCTAGTGTACGTGGTCCAGCCTGCGGGCTAGCGAGTCCAACATCTTCATATGCCATAATGAGTAGACGCCTACCGATACTTTGTAAGTCACCAGCTTCAATAAGACGTGCTAAATAATGGAGTGCTGCATTCACGTCACTTCCGCGTACTGATTTTTGAAATGCTGATAATACGTCATAATGAGCATCTCCACCTTTATCGTGAACGAAGCTCTTTTTTTGCAAGCATTCTTCTGCGATTTCTAGCGTAATCTCCGCAGCTTTGTCATCAGTTGTAAAGCTAGATAAAACAGCTAGTTCAAGTGCATTATAAGCGGAACGCATATCTCCGCCTGATGCATTTGCAAAGTGATGTAATGCTTCAGGCGTAACTGTTACATTATATTCTCCAAGACCTTTTTCTTTATCTTCAAGTGCTCGTTTTAAGCCAATTAAAAGATCATCTTCTGTTAATGCGTGTAATTCGAAGATTTGACAACGACTTCGAATAGCAGAATTAATAGCATGGTACGGATTACTCGTTGTTGCACCAATTAAAGTAAGAAGCCCACTTTCTAAATGAGGTAATAGAAAGTCCTGCTTTGCTTTATCTAGACGGTGCACTTCATCTAAAATTAAAACGAGATGTCGATGCATTTTTGCTTCTTGTACGACAACTTCCATATCTTTTTTATTATGGGTAACAGCGTTTAATAGACGAAACGGGGTACCAGTACTTCCTGCGATTGCGCTAGCGATTGATGTTTTTCCTGTACCTGGAGGCCCATATAAAATCATAGATTGAAAATGATTTGCTTGGACCATTCGCCATAAAATCTTACCTTCACCAACTAAATGCTGTTGCCCAATAATTTCTTGAATATTTGTAGGGCGCATTCGATGTGCGAGTGGTTGTTTCATATTGACCTTCTCCCTTAATGTATAATCTCACTCTATCGTATCATTTTTTGTAATGGAACTTGAAATAAGATGCTGTTTGTGGGGAAAATGAGTATAAATATTTTCATTTTTCTTTCAATTGTAATAATTTCCGAGTTTTTCAATGTGATTTTATGTTATCATTTTGATACACAAGTTGAAATTTCTTATAATACTATATTATGCTATAATTTCATAGGATTTTAAATTGTGTTCTTATATAAATAAGATATAACTAATAGAAGTGAAAATTTGAAAAGAGGTGCAAAATAGATGAAGATTTCAACGAAAGGCCGCTACGGCTTAACAATTATGATCGATCTTGCAAAAAAGTTTGGTGAAGGTCCGATTTCATTAAAATCAATTGCGCAGGCGCACGACTTATCGGAACATTACTTAGAGCAATTAATTTCACCGCTTCGTAACGCTCGTCTTGTAAAGAGTACGCGTGGTGCATATGGCGGATACGTGTTATCTGATCAGCCAGCTAACATTACAGCTGGAGATGTAATCCGTGTATTAGAGGGTCCGATTAGTGTTGTAGAAATGATTGAAGAAGAAGAACCAGCACAACGCCAATTATGGATGCGTGTTCGTGATGCGGTGCAAGAAGTGTTAGATAGTACAACGTTAGAAGATTTAGTACGTTATGAGGAAGAAAATCACGGGGGCTATATGTTTTACATTTAATTCCTTGTGAAACGATTTGGAAAGAAGGAGATTTAATGGAACGCATTTACTTAGATCATGCTGCGACATCTCCGACTCACCCAGAAGTGGTCGAAAAGATGATTCCATATATGACAGAAACATTCGGAAACCCTTCTAGTATTCACTTTTATGGACGTCAAACGCGCCATGCAGTAGATGAGGCGAGACGCGTGTGTGCACGGAGCATTCACGCAAATCCGAATGAAATTATATTTACGAGCGGTGGTACAGAAGCTGATAATTTAGCACTTATCGGTGTAGCGCGTGCGAACCGTCATAAAGGTAACCATATTATAACGACGCAAATTGAACATCATGCAATTTTGCATACATGTGAATTGTTAGAGCGTGAAGGGTTTGAAGTGACATATTTACCTGTTGATGAAACAGGACGCGTTCAAGTTTCTGACATACAAAAGGCATTAACAGAAGAGACAATTCTTGTATCTGTTATGTTTGGGAATAATGAAGTTGGGACGATGCAACCAATTGCGGAAATAGGTAAGCTGCTAAAAGAGCATCAAGCTTATTTCCATACAGATGCGGTACAAGCTTACGGTTTAGTAGAAATTAATGTGAAAGAGTTTGGTATTGATTTACTATCAATTTCAGCTCATAAAATTAACGGACCAAAAGGTGTAGGGTTCTTATACGCTGGTGCAAATGTGAAATTTGAACCGTTATTAATAGGCGGGGAGCAAGAAAGAAAACGCCGTGCTGGTACGGAAAATGTACCTAGTATTGTTGGGCTTCAGCATGCAATTTTTATAGCTGAAAAAACTCGTGAGCAAAAAAATGCCCAATATGAAGAGTTTAAAGATATAATGGTATCTGTCTTCAAAAATGAAGACATTACTTTCGAGGTAAACGGAAACTTGGAATATCGATTACCACATGTGTTGAATATAAGTTTTACAGGGATGAATATTGAACCGTTTCTTGTAAACTTAGACTTAGCTGGCATTGCAGTATCAAGCGGTTCGGCTTGTACAGCCGGTTCGATTGATCCATCACATGTATTAGTGGCGATGTTCGGGAAAGATTCCGATCAAATACGTTCATCCGTACGCTTTAGTTTCGGACTTGGAAATACGAAAGAGCAAATTGAGAAAGCGGCGTACGAAACAGTGAAAATCGTGAAGCGATTAACACAAAATTAGTATGGGAGGTGACATGATGAACAAACTACCTCACGAAACACGCGTTGTCATCGGGATGTCCGGTGGCGTCGATTCATCTGTAGCAGCTCTTTTATTAAAAGAGCAAGGTTATGATGTAATCGGAATTTTTATGAAAAACTGGGATGATACAGATGAGAATGGTGTCTGCACAGCAACAGAAGATTACAATGATGTAATTGAAGTGTGTAACCAAATCGGTATTCCGTATTATGCAGTAAACTTTGAAAAACAATATTGGGATAAAGTATTTACGTACTTCTTGGACGAGTACCGAGCTGGTCGTACACCAAACCCAGATGTAATGTGTAACAAAGAAATTAAATTCAAAGCCTTTTTAGAGCATGCAATTGCGCTTGGTGCGGATTATGTAGCGACAGGCCATTATGCACGTGTTGCTTATATGGACGGCGAATATAAAATGCTTCGCGGCGTTGATGACAATAAAGACCAAACGTACTTCTTAAATCAATTAAGCCAAGAGCAATTATCAAAAACAATGTTCCCATTAGGCGAATTAAAGAAACCGCAAATTCGTGAAATGGCGAAAGAAGCTGGTTTAGCGACGGCGGCGAAGAAAGATAGTACTGGTATTTGCTTCATTGGTGAGCGTAACTTTAAAGATTTCTTAAGTAACTATTTACCAGCACAACCAGGTGTGATGCAAACATTATCTGGCGAAGTGAAAGGGAAGCATGACGGTTTAATGTACTACACAATTGGCCAACGTCATGGCCTTGGTATTGGTGGTAACGGTGATCCGTGGTTTGCTGTTGGGAAAAACTTGAAAGAAAACATTTTATATGTTGATCAAGGATTCCATAACGAACTTCTATATGGCGATGAAGTTATTGCTACGAATGTAGGATGGGTAAGTAACGAAGTAAAAGAAGCAGAATTTAAATGCACAGCGAAATTCCGTTATCGTCAAGAAGACAACAAAGTAACGGTTCAAATCGTTGATGAAAATACAGTTCGTATTCTTTGTGACGAGCCAATTCGTGCAATTACACCAGGACAAGCAGTTGTTTTCTATGATGGGGATGAGTGCTTAGGCGGTGCTACAATCGATGAAGTATACCGTAGTGGTAATAAATTAGATTATTTAGGATAAACGAGAAGCCTCTGCCGATTAGCGGTTAGAGGTTTCTTTTACATAAAGCGAATTTTCGTTCGCTTGGAAAATACATTCTTTGTTATAATTTGTTGTAGAGGTGAAGGACATGTCAAACAAACTTGAAACAGGCATTCAATATATGCAAGAAGGAAACTGGGAAGAAGCGGCTAAAAATTTTACAGAAGCAATCGAAGAAAATCCGAAAGATGCGCTTGGCTACATTAACTTTGCGAATTTATTAGATGTATTAGGCGATAGTGAAAGAGCGATTTTATTTTATAAACGTGCATTAGAGTTAGATGATAAATCTGCAGCTGCTTATTATGGCTTAGGAAACGTATATTACGGTCAAGAGCAATTTGCAGAGGCTAAAGCTGTATTTGAACAAGCAATGCAAGCGGGATTACAATCAGCTGATGTAACATTTATGCTAGGTATCACACATGTGCAACTTGGAAATGATCGTCTTGCACTACCTTTCTTACAAAGAGCAACTGAATTAGATGAAAATGATGTAGAGGCTGTATTCCAGTGTGGACTTTGCTTCGCACGATTAGAGCACATTCAAGAGGCGAAACCTTATTTTGAAAAGGTATTAGAAATGGATGAAGAGCATGCAGATGCGTATTATAATTTAGGTGTTGCTTACGTATTTGAAGAAAATAACGAGAAGGCCCTTGCTCTATTTAAGAAAGCAACAGAAATTCAACCAGATCACTTTTTAGCTGGTAATGGTATTCGTTTATTAGAGCAAGAAGCTGAATAAGATGAATATGTAGTTTAATGGGTAGTTATCCCTCATCTAAAAAGGTGGGGGATGTACTGCTCATTAAAGTGAAAATATCGGGAAGGAGAGGAAAGATGGGAAATCAACATGCAATGGATTTGTTCGAGGAAGAGAAAAAATTTATAAAAGCGCAAGTTCTTCATACCATTTTCCACAACGAAGAAAACCTCTATTCCGTTGTCAGTATGAAAATCATTGAAACAAATGAAACGTACGATGAAAAAAAAGTACTGATAAACGGTCATTTTCCCCGCATGCATGAAGATGAAGTGTTTACATTGACAGGTCATTTTAAAGATCATCCAAAGTATGGGAAACAATATTTGGTTGAAACGTTTAAAAAAGAGTTGCCGCAAACAAAAGCCGGTATGGTGCAATATTTAGCGAGTGATTTATTTAAAGGCATAGGAAAGCGTACAGCTGAAAAAATTGTGGACCATCTTGGGGAACATGCTATTTCTAAAATTATGGATGATCCTGATGCGTTAAATGGTGTTGTCAACAAGCAAAAAGCGCAGGAAATATATGAGACAATCGTTGAGCATCAAGGGTTAGAGAAAGTAATGAGCTTTTTAAATGGTTACGGTTTTGGAACGAAGCTTTCTATTAAAATTTATCAGCAATATAAAGAGATGACATTAGAAGTGATTCGGAATAATCCATATCAACTTATCGAAGAGGTTGACGGGATTGGATTTGGAAGAGCAGATGATATAGGACGTGCGTTAGGGATATCGGGTAATCATGATGACCGTGTGCGGGCGGGATGTTTTTATACGTTAGAGAATGTATCCTTGCAACTTGGCCACGTTTATATGGGAAAAGATCAACTTGTAAGAGAAACGATGTCACTTTTAAATAATCAAGAAGGAAGAGTGACGGAGGAAGATATTATAGCCTGCGTTGAAATGATGCAAAGTGAAGGGAAAGTCATCATTGAAGAAGAACGAGTGTATTTAGCATCATTGTTCTACTCTGAAAAGGGTGTTGTAAAGTCTATTCGCAGGCTCATGAATCAAGAAGAAACACCTTCATTCCCTGAAGCGGAAGTGTTAAAGACATTAGGTGAAATTGAAGAACAGCTGAATGTACAATATGCACCATTTCAGCAAGAAGCAATTCAAACGGCGCTTCATAAGCCGATGATGCTATTAACAGGTGGACCAGGAACAGGAAAAACAACTGTTATTAAAGGTATTGTTGAAATGTATGCGTCACTTCACGGGTTATCGTTAAATCCGAATGAATATAGTGATGATAATCCATTTCCGATATTATTAACGGCTCCAACAGGAAGAGCAGCGAAGCGAATGAGCGAATCAACAGGACTTCCGGCTTGCACAATTCATCGTTTGCTTGGCTGGACGCCAGAAGGATCTTTTCAGCGCAATGAAACGGATCCGGTTCAAGGGAAGTTACTCATTATTGACGAGTTTTCGATGGTTGATATTTGGCTTGCAAATCAGCTGTTTAAGTCATTGCCGACAAACATTCAAGTTATCGTTGTAGGTGATGAAGATCAGTTACCATCTGTAGGACCTGGACAAGTGTTAAAAGATTTATTAAATGCAGGTGCAGTTCCGACAGTAAAGCTTACAGAAATTTATCGTCAAGCAGAAGGGTCATCTGTTATTCAACTTGCCCATGCAATAAAAGGCGGCACGCTTCCGCCAGATTTAGCGCAAAATAAAAAAGATCGTTCGTTTATTAGCTGTACAGGGGCTCAAATTGTTGAGGTTGTCAAAAAGGTTTGTGAAAATGCTAAGACAAAAGGTTTTAGTGCAAGAGATGTACAAGTATTAGCACCAATGTACCGCGGACCTGCTGGCATTAATGTACTGAATGAAGCGCTGCAACAAGTATTTAATCCGAAAAGGGAAAAGAGTAAAGAAATTGCTTACGGTGATGTTGTATACCGAAGAGGCGATAAAGTGCTGCAACTCGTCAATCAGCCAGAAAGCCAAGTGTTTAATGGTGATATTGGAGAAATTGTTTCGGTATTTTATGCGAAAGAAAATGTTGAACAACAAGATATGATTATCGTTTCATTTGATGGAATTGAAGTTACGTATACGAAACCAGATTTAAATCAAATTACACATGCATATTGCTGTTCCATTCATAAATCACAAGGTAGTGAATTTCCGATTGTGATTATGCCGATTGTAAAAAGTTACAACCGTATGTTACGTCGTAATTTAATTTACACGGGCATTACAAGAAGTAAGAAGTTCCTTATTATTTGCGGGGAGGAAGCTGCTTTCCAGTCTGGTGTAAATCGCCTTGATGATGCGATGCGTCAAACGACTTTAGCTAGTCGATTGCAGGAATCACAAGGAGAAGTACAGATGGTAACAGTTAATGGCGAAGAAATGGACGTGGAAAACATTTCACCGTATGATTTCATGTAACAAGGTGAAATTATATAGTGAAACTTTCAAACGTATAACGTTGAAAGGCTCCAGCAATGTATAAATGAACGCGGTTTGGACATAATGGCGAATAGAATCTGGGAGACTGTAAGGAGATGAAAGCCATATGTTCATTTGTCCAAATTGCAAAGGGAAAGACATTGGAAAAATAGGTGTCAACCAATTTTATTGCTGGAATTGTTATATCGAATTATCGGTTTCAAAGGGGAAAATCCATACGCATCAAGTAGAAGAAGATGGTTCGTTAAGCTCTCTTGATGATTTATTTGATGAGAATGAAAGAACGATCGGATAACGAAAAGGGGGATTTACTTTGAATATACGCAATTCATTAATCGCATTAGGTGTTGGAGCAGCAGCATATCAATATGCTCGCAAACAAGATGTATTTTCAAAACGCAATATGAAAAAAGCACGTAAGATGATTAAATCTTATTTATAAGCGTAAAAACTCCCTTCCTGATAAGGGAGTTTTTTTATGCGCTTGTATGCAAATATAACAGTCCAATTTCAGAGAAGAGATAAGATAGGCCGTAACATCCAACGCCAAGCATGCCGTAATGAAATAATTGCTTCGCTCTTTCTTTTCGTGAGGAACGAATAAAGAAACCTTTCCAAATACCAAACCCGATACAAACCCATTCAAGAATCATAAAAAGTGCAGATAATACAAGCATAAACAAAACCATAGCGAGCCCTCCTGATTATATTGTTCCATGTTGTACTCTCAGGGGTGGTTGTCCTTATTATGTTAAATATATGTACGTCTTTACAAAACAGTATTGTCTGTATGAAAAGATTTTAAAAGTTTTGCACATAACCTACCCTATTTATTTTCAAAATAAAGGTGGAGGAGGTTTTTCGTGTGAAGAATCTTAAAATCATTTGGATATATCGTTTAGGATTATTGTTACTTGTATTTCTTTGTTTGCTTGTCTTTTTAAAAATTAAGCCGCTATGGGCGCCGATTATTTTTGTATTTAAAGTGGCGATAACACCGTTTCTTATTGCGTGTTTTATTGCTTATTTATTGCATCCTTTAATTGAAAAAATTCATAAAGAGGGAATGCCCCGCACGCTTGCTATTTTGCTCATTTACATTCTGTTCTTTGGTGGGATTGGGTATGGGATTTATAAAGGAACACCGGTTGTTATTAAGCAGTTACAAGAGATTAATGAACAATTTCCGCAGTTTACAAAAATGTACGATTCTTGGATGGATGGGGTTACAGAACAAACAGCAAATTTCCCATCATTTATTCATGAAAAGGTGAAACAAATTTTTGGTGGTGTAGAAACGAAAATTCAAGCACTTTTAAATAAAGTGATGAGTACAGCTCGTGGTGTACTTGATTCGTTGCTCATTATTTTCTTAATACCGTTCATTGTATTTTACATATTAAAAGATTACGGTGAGTTTTATCATATATTTTGGAAACTAGTCCCGAGTAAATGGCGTAGTACGGGTCAAATGCTTGCGAAAGAAATTGATAAATCGCTCGGAAGTTATATTCGAGGACAGTTATTTGTTTGCTTAGTATTAGGGGGAGTATCTGTTCTTTCTTTTTGGTTTATTGGTATGAAGTATCCATTATTACTCGGTATTATTATTGGGGTAACGGATATAATCCCATACTTTGGTCCTATTTTAGGGGCGATTCCGACGTTGATGATTGCAGCGACGGTATCAACGAGTTTACTCATTAAGGCGGGAATTACGATCGCTATTTTGCAATTTTTGGAAAGTAACATTTTATCGCCTTATATCGTTGGTAAGTCGCTTCGAATGCATCCAGTTATTATTATGCTTGCATTACTAGTAGGAGGAGAGGTAGCTGGGATTGTTGGCTTGCTAGTATCGGTTCCTATTTTAGCTGTTATTCGTACAGTTATTGTGCATGTGAGACCTCTTTGGAAAAGAGAAGATGTTTAATGTGAAAGCCCTCTATTTATGGAATAGAGGGCTAATGATATATTTATTTAGAGAGCTGTTCGTATATTTTTTGAACGAGTGAGCTCACATCATTTGTTTGAATATGTTTTATTCTTTTCCATTCATTATCATACATAAATACAATTTGATTACTGAAAAGACGCTTCTGCTCTTTTAGATTAGAAATCTTTGCGAAAGAGTACTCTTCAAATAATGGGTTCTTACTTACATCTGGTCCGTAAAAGAAGAGCCGTTTATTCGTTAAAATTAATAGTCCTGGTCTTGCGACGGAACGATAAATAAATATATCTAATGAACATGCAGTGTACAATAATATCGTTTCGTCATTCGTTAACATATTTTTAGCTTTATTCAACAAGGTTGTCATTATAATCGCTCCTTTATTATTGATAATTTAATTATAACAAAAATATAATATTCAGAAAAGTTTATAGAAGTAGTGCAATTTGTTAATGAATGCATAATATATGAAAAGGCTGTTAAGAATGAATAGTAGAATAGCTATGATTAATAAGCGATTGATATAATATAAATGATTATCCACATTGACAAACTTAAGAGAATTCTATTATATTTAGTCATATAATACATTAAATCAATGACGGAACAAGTACGTTACAGTCCATTTATAGAGAGAAGCTTCCATATGGCTGAAAGAAGCTTTAAATGAAGGGTAACAGAAAGCTAATCCTGAGAGCAGCTAATCACTGCCGTCTTGCCACGTTACGGCACCATGAGGTGATGAATTGATTCGTATCGTAATCAATTCATAATTAGGGTGGTATCGCGAGTTAACTCTCGTCCCTTTTATAGGGGCGGGAGTTTTTTATATTTAAGGAGGAAAATACAATGAAACAACTAACAGGCGCTCAAATTCGTCAAATGTTTTTAGACTTTTTCCAAGAAAAAGGACATGCAGTAGAACCTAGTGCATCACTAGTTCCACACGAAGATCCATCTCTTCTTTGGATTAACAGTGGTGTAGCAACATTAAAAAATATTTTGATGGACGCGTAATCCCGCAAAATCCACGTATTACAAATGCTCAAAAATCAATTCGTACAAACGATATTGAAAACGTAGGAAAAACAGCTCGTCACCATACATTCTTTGAAATGTTAGGGAACTTCTCAATCGGTGATTACTTTAAAGAAGAAGCAATTACTTGGGCTTGGGAATTCTTAACGAGCGACAAATGGATCGGATTCGATAAGGAGTTATTATCAGTTACAATCCATCCAGAAGATGATGAGGCATTCACAATTTGGAATGAGAAAATGGGTGTTCCGAAAGAGCGCATTATCCGTTTAGAAGAAAACTTCTGGGATATCGGTGAAGGACCAAGTGGACCGAATACAGAGATTTTCTATGATCGCGGAGAAGCTTACGGTAATGACTTTAGTGATCCAGAACTATATCCGGGCGGAGAAAACGAGCGTTACTTAGAAGTATGGAACCTTGTATTCTCTCAATTTAATCATAATCCAGACGGTTCATATACACCACTTCCTAAGAAAAACATCGATACAGGGATGGGTCTAGAGCGTATGACATCTATCGTTCAAGATGTGCCTACAAACTTTGACACAGACTTATTCATGCCAATGATTGGTGCAACAGAAACAATCTCGGGTGAGAAGTATCGTAATGGTGACTTAGAAAAAGATATGGCGTTTAAAGTAATTGCTGACCATATCCGTACAGTAACATTCGCTGTTGGTGACGGTGCTCTTCCATCTAACGAAGGCCGTGGTTATGTATTACGTCGTTTATTACGCCGCGCGGTTCGTTACTCGAAGAAATTAAACATCAACCGTCCATTCATGTTTGAATTAGTATCGGTTGTTGGAGAAGTAATGAAAGACTTCTATCCGGAAGTACTTGAAAAGAAAGATTTCATCGAAAAAGTTGTGAAAAATGAAGAAGAGCGTTTCCATGAAACACTTCATGATGGTGAAGCAATTTTAGCTGAAGTTATTGCGAAAGCAAAAGAAGAAAAAACAACTGTTATTTCTGGAGTAGATGCATTCCGTCTATACGACACATACGGTTTCCCTATTGAATTAACAGAAGAATATGCAGAAGAAGCTGGAATGACAGTGGATCAAGCAGGTTTTGAAAGCGAAATGGAAAAACAACGTGAGCGCGCACGTGCTGCTCGTCAAGACGTTGATTCTATGCAAGTTCAAGGTGGTGTCCTTGGGGAAGTTAAAGTAGCAAGTGAATTCGTTGGTTACGGTACAGTTGCAACAGAAAGTAATGTTGTTGCACTTGTGAAAAACGGTGAATACACAGACAGCTTACAAGCTGGTGAAGAAGGACAATTAATGCTTGATGTAACACCATTCTATGCTGAGAGCGGTGGACAAATTGCAGACCGTGGTTACCTTCTTGCTGATGGCGTGAAAGTGCTTGTAAAAGACGTACAAAAAGCACCAAATGGTCAAAACTTACACAAAGTAGTTGTGGAAGAAGGTACATTAACGAAAGACGCGGCTGTGAAAGCTGTTATTGATACAAAGAATCGTAGTAGCGTTGTGAAAAACCATACAGCAACTCATTTACTACACCAAGCATTAAAAGATGTACTTGGAATGCACGTTAACCAAGCGGGTTCTCTTGTAACTTCTGAACGCCTACGCTTTGACTTCTCTCACTTCGGTCAAGTACAAGCTGACGAATTAGAAAAAATTGAGCGTATTGTAAACGAGAAAATTTGGGAAAGTATTGATGTTGAGATTTCTCAAAAAGCAATTGAAGAAGCGAAAGAAATGGGCGCAATGGCATTATTCGGTGAAAAATACGGTGATGTTGTACGCGTTGTACAAGTTGGCGATTACAGCTTAGAGCTTTGTGGTGGTTGTCACGTTGATAACACAGCTTCTATCGGTATTTTCAAAATCGTTGCTGAGTCTGGTATCGGTGCAGGAACTCGTCGTATTGAGGCAGTAACTGGTAAGTCTGCATACGAATTAATGAACGATCAAGTAGGCTTATTAAAAGAAGCAGCTGGAAAAATGAAAACAAATCCGAAAGATATTTTAACAAGAGTTGATGGTCTATTTGCTGAAGTGAAACAACTGCAAAAAGAAAACGAATCTCTTGCTGCGAAATTAAGCAATATCGAAGCTGGAAACTTAACGGATTCAGTAATGACAGTTGATGGCGTGAACGTATTAGCGGCGAAAGTAAACGTTGCAGATATGAACAACTTACGTACAATGATGGATGACCTGAAAAATAAATTAGAGTCAGCAGTTGTCGTATTAGCTTCTGTAAATGACGATAAAGTAAACATTCTAGCAGGTGTAACAAAAGACTTAATTAGTCAAGGTTACCATGCTGGTAAGCTTGTGAAAGAAGTAGCTTCTCGTTGCGGCGGTGGCGGTGGCGGCCGTCCTGATATGGCGCAAGCAGGCGGTAAAAACCCAGCTCAAGTTGAAGAAGCTTTAGCATTTGTACAAGAGTACGTTAAATCTGTTTCAAAATAAAGAGATAGTAGTGTACAATGGTAGGGAGAGGAGAAGTTCTTCTCCCTATACTTACTATATAAGTGAGGTGCTTGAAATGGACGGTTTTGATAAAACAATGAAGTTTAGCATTCAAGATGAAAAACAGAGTGTCCATGTAAACGATGTACTTTTAACTGTGTATGATGCACTTCAAGAAAAAGGTTATAATCCGATTAACCAAATCGTCGGTTATTTATTAAGTGGAGATCCAGCATACATACCTCGCCATAAAGATGCTCGAAGCATCATTCGCAAGCTTGAGCGTGATGAGTTAATCGAAGAGCTTGTGAAGTCTTACTTGAAACATCATCGTGAGGAGTAGTTTATGCGGATATTAGGTTTAGATGTAGGTACAAAAACAGTCGGAGTTGCAATGAGCGACGAAATGGGCTGGACTGCACAAGGACTGGAAACAATCAAGATTAACGAAGAACGAGGTCACTTTGGTTTTGACCGTATTTCTGAGTTAGTAAAGCAGTACAATGTGGACAAAATAGTAGTAGGTTTACCTAAAAATATGAATGGTACAATTGGCCCACGTGGTGAAGCGTGCCAGCAATTTGCAGAAAACCTACGAGAGCTGTTACAATTAGACGTTGTAATGTGGGACGAGCGTTTGTCAACGATGGCAGCGGAACGTCTGCTCATTTCAGCTGATGTAAGCCGTAAGAAGCGAAAGCAAGTAATCGATAAGATGGCTGCAGTCGTAATCTTACAAGGATTTTTAGATAGTAAATAAGAGGTGACCAAAATGGAAGAAAATCAAATTACAATTGTAGACGAAAAAGGTAACGAACATTTATGTGAAATTATTTTCACTTTTGATGCTGAAAAATTTGGCAAAAAATCATACGTAGTCTTCTCTCCAATCGGTGAAGTAGACGAAGATGGAGATCAAATTTATGATGCAATGGCTTATGAGCAAAATGAAGAAGAGGGCGGAAGTTTACTTCCAATCGAATCTGAAGAAGAGTGGGAAATGGTACAAGAAATGTTCAACACTCTAGCTGATGAGCAAGAAGCTGAATAATAAGTACTGAAAAGGTGGACGATATATCGTCCATCTTTTTTTATATGTAAAATGAAAGATTTTTTGTCGAAACTGCGTAATCCTTTGTAGTATAATGAGACGGATTGTAGAAAAATAAAGTATCTGTCAAAAATGATAGGTAAGTTTATTGTGATTTTTCATCGTGTTGTATAGAAAGATGTACATATGGCCTACAATTGAATAAGGAGGAAGAGTTTTGGTAGAGAATCAAGTGAAAAAGAAGCGTAGACGCATTTTTTTATTTTCGATTATTGCACTGCTTTTAGTTTGTGGTTCAGTCTATGCGTATATTTCATCGGCATTAGGACCAGTTGATAGCGGGAATAAAAAAGAGATTGAAGTAGAAATTCCAAAGGGATCATCTACTAGTAAGATTGGTGAGATTTTAGAAGAAAAAGGTGCTGTGAAAAACGGTACAGTTTTTAGTTTTTATACAAAGGCTAAATCAAAAAATTTACAAGCTGGTACATATTTGTTGAATCCTTCAATGAGTGTTACAGATGTTATTGAACAAATGTCATCTGGTAATGTACATCGTCCAGCTCTTTATAAAGTGACGATAAAAGAAGGGGCGCAAGTAACTGAAATTGCAGAAGCGGTTGCAAGCGAATTAAAGTGGAATAAAGATGATGTTGTACGTCAATTAAACGATAAAGCATTTATTCAAAAAATGCAGCAAAAGTATCCGAAGTTATTAACGGATAAAATCTTTGATAGCAATATTAAATACCCGTTAGAAGGGTATTTATACCCTGCGACATATTCTTTCTATAAGAAAGATACGACGCTAGAGGAAGTTGTAATTCCGATGCTTGAGAAAACGAATGCAATCATTGTTCAAAACGAGGGGAAAATGAAAGCGAAGAACTGGGATGTTCATCAGCTTTTAACATTATCTTCCCTTATTGAGGAAGAGGCAACTGGTTTTACAGATCGTCAAAAGATATCCAGTGTGTTCTATAATCGTTTAGCAAAAGGGATGCCGCTTCAAACGGATCCAACGGTATTATACGCACTTGGAAAGCATAAGCAACGTGTATTATACGAAGATTTAAAAGTAAACTCACCGTACAATACGTATGTTGTGAAAGGATTGCCAGTGGGACCAATTGCAAACTCTGGTAAACATTCAGTAGAAGCAGCATTAGAACCGGCGCAAACAGATTATTATTATTTCTTAGCTGCACCAAGTGGTGAAGTGTATTATGCGAAAACATTAGAAGAGCATAATGCATTAAAGCAAAAATATATTACGAAAAAACAGTGAAATGGGGAGGGATAGCGAAAAAGGTCGCACATCCCTCTTTTTTGTGGTAAAATATATCGGGTTAAAAACTGGCAGAAGAATCGTTTTTAATATCAAAACGGGACGTACAAGCTAAGGGTGAAGCTGGCTTGTATTTTTATTGCATTCTATGTGTGAAAAGACGTCATAGAGGCACTTCTCCATGTAAATAAGGAGGACCATTTATGGAGGATGCAGTTAACGAGTACCTATTATCATTTATTGATCCGAAAGATAAATTAATTCTGGAAATGGAAGAATATGCAACAGAAAATCATGTGCCGATTATGGATCGACTTGGAATGGAATTTATGCTGCAATTTTTACGTTTAATTGGACCGAAAAGCATTTTAGAGCTTGGTACGGCAATTGGCTATTCTAGTATTCGTATGATGCAAGCTATTCCAAATTCACGTATTGTGACAGTTGAGCGCAATCGTGAACGATATGAAAAAGCACTTGAATATATAGAGCGTTCCCCAGTAAAAGAACGTATTTCAGTTATATACGGTGATGCGTTAGAAACGGGCGAACAAGTAAAAGAACACGGAACATTTGACGTTATTTTTATTGATGCAGCAAAAGGACAATATCGTCGCTTTTTTGACTTATATGAACCGTTATTAAATCCTGGTGGCGTAATTATTTCAGATAATGTTATGTATCATGGACTTGTAACGACTAAAGAGAAGATTGAAAACAGACGTACACGTGGTTTAATCCGTCGTATTAAGACGTACAATGAATGGCTTATGAACCATGAAGGATATGATACAACGATTTTCCCAATTGGTGATGGAGTAGCTGTTAGTAAAAAGAGAGGGTGACCGAGGTATGAAGAAACCTGAATTGTTAGTAACGCCAAAAACATTGGCGGATATCGAACCTCTTGCGAAAGCAGGGGCAGATGCGGTAATGATCGGTGAGCAAAAGTTTGGTTTACGTTTAGCAGGGGAATTTGCACGTGAAGACGTAAAACAAGCTGTTCATATTGCGCATGAAAATGGTGTGAAAGTATACGTAGCAATGAATGCTATGTTCCACAACGATAAAGTAGAAGAGTTAACAGATTATGTTGCATTTTTAAACGAAGTAAATGTAGATGCGATTGTTTTCGGAGATCCAGCGGTATTAATGGCCGTTCGCGAAGTAGCGCCAAATATGCAGTTGCACTGGAATACAGAAACGACAGCAACAAACTGGTTTACTTGTAACTACTGGGGACAAAGAGGAGCAAAACGTGCTGTATTAGCTCGTGAGCTTAGCTTAGATGAAATTGTTGAATTAAAAGAAAATGCTGAAGTGGAGCTTGAAGTACAAATTCACGGTATGACTTGCATGTTCCAATCGAAGCGTTCACTAGTAGGAAACTACTTTGAGTATCAAGGACGTAATCTTGACATTGAAAAGAAAAAATATGAAGAGAATATGTTCTTATATGATCCAGAGCGTAACAATAAATATCCAATTTATGAAGATGAAAATGGTACTCATATTATGAGCCCAAATGATATTTGTTTCATCGATGAATTAGAAGAACTAATCGATGGTGAAGTAGATAGCTTTAAAATCGACGGTGTACTAAAAAGTTCTGAATACATTATCGAAGTAACGAAAAAATATCGTAAAGCAATTGATTTATGTGTAGAAGATCGTGATGCGTATTATGACGTGAAAGACGACTTATATAAAGAGATAGAAGAAATGCAACCAGTAAATCGTCCGTTAGATACAGGATTCTTCTTTAAAGAAACGGTTTACTAAACGAGGAGGGTGTAGGACATGACTGTACAAGAAATTTCACGAGTGATCGATGGCAAACGCGTTATTGTGAAGAAACCTGAACTGTTAATCCCCGCGGGTAATTTAGAAAAATTAAAAGTAGCTATCCATTACGGGGCAGATGCTGTATATTTAGGTGGACAAGAATTTGGTCTTCGTTCGAATGCAGGTAACTTTACGCTGGAAGAAATGGCAGAAGGCGTTGAATTTGCAAAGAAATATGGAGCAAAAATATATGTAACGACAAATATCTTTGCACATAATGAGAATATGGACGGGCTAGAGGAATATTTAAAAGGGATTGAAAAAGCTGGCGTAACGGGAATTATCGTTGCCGATCCGCTTATTATTGAGACGTGTAAACGTGTAGCGCCTTCTGTTGAGGTGCATTTAAGTACACAGCAATCACTATCCAACTGGAAAGCAGCACAGTATTGGAAAGAAGAAGGTTTACATCGTCTTGTATTAGCTCGTGAAGCAAGCTATGAAGAAATGAAAGAAATTAAAGAAAAAGTGGATATTGAAATTGAAGCATTCGTCCATGGTGCAATGTGTATCGCTTATTCAGGAAGATGTACATTAAGTAACCATATGACAGCGCGTGACTCTAACCGTGGTGGTTGTTGTCAGTCTTGTCGCTGGGACTACGATTTAGTTCAAACAGTATCACAACATAAAGATGCAAAAGAGCTGCCTCTATTCCAAGAAGAAGATGCTCATTTTGCAATGAGTCCAAAAGATTTAAATTTAATTTTATCAATACCGAAAATGATTGAAATTGGAATTGATAGCTTAAAGGTTGAAGGACGTATGAAATCAATCCATTATGTAGCGACTGTAGCAACTGTATATCGCAAAGTAATTGATGCGTATTGTGCGGATCCAGATAACTTTGAGTTTAAACAAGAATGGTTAGATGAGCTTGATAAATGTGCAAACCGTGATACAGCTCCTGCATTCTTTGAAGGGGTTCCAGGACATCAAGAGCAAATGTTTGGAAATCATAGTAAGAAAACAACGTATGATTTTGCTGGTTTAGTGTTAGATTATAATGAAGAAACGGGCATCGTAACGATTGAGCAACGTAATCATTTCAAACCAGGACATGAAGTGGAGTTCTTTGGACCAGAAATAGAAAACTTTACGCAAACGGTGGAGAAAATTTGGGATGAGGATGGAAACGAATTAGATGCAGCGAGACATCCGTTGCAAATCGTGAAATTCAAAGTGGATCAACCAGTGTATGTGAATAATATGATGCGCAAAAGCATACTTCAATAAGAAAGAGTGATAGTCGAATGGGGACGAATAAGCCTGTTGTAATTGGAATTGCTGGTGGTTCGGGATCAGGTAAAACGAGTGTAACGAAAGCGATTTTTGACCATTTTAAAGGTCATTCTATTTTAATCTTAGAGCAAGATTATTATTACAAAGATCAAAGCCATTTACCAATGGAAGAGCGTTTAAAAACAAATTATGATCATCCGCTTGCGTTTGATAATGATCTGTTAATTGAACATTTGCAGCAGTTGCTTGCATATGAGCAAATTGATAAGCCTGTATATGACTATACATTGCATACGCGTTCAGAAGAAGTCATTCCAGTTGAGCCGAAAGATGTAATCATTTTAGAAGGAATTCTTATTTTAGAAGACCCACGTCTTTGTGAGTTAATGGACATTAAGCTATTTGTTGATACAGATGCGGACCTTCGTATCTTACGCCGCATGCAGCGCGACATTAAAGAGCGTGGTCGTACGATGGATTCAGTTATTGATCAATACGTAAATGTTGTACGTCCAATGCACAATCAATTTATTGAGCCTTCTAAGAAATTTGCGGATATTATTATTCCTGAAGGTGGACAAAACCACGTTGCAATTGATATTATGGTGACAAAAATTGCAACAATTCTTGAACAAAAAGTAAATTTGTAATAGCATAGTAAAAGATATACGATAGGAAGGGATTTTTTCCCTTCCTATCGAATACAATGAAACATGCAACCTCATCTATATATAGGTGAGGGCATATTTATATCAACTTTCCATACATATCTTCTTTATATAAAGAAGAATTGGAAATACGGGGTTGTATGTGACAACTCCGCTAGTGCAGGCGTGCTAGAAACCTCCGCTCTACATATAAGCGGGGGAGTTTTCATATGGAACTCCTCTTTTTTCGGGGGATTGGTATATAAAAGGAGTGGAAAATATGGCAACAGAAAAAACATACCCTATGACGCAAGAGGGTAAGCAAAAGCTAGAGAACGAACTTGAGGATTTAAAAACGGTAAAACGTAAAGAGGTTGTAGAGCGCATTAAGATTGCACGTAGCTTCGGAGATCTTTCTGAGAACTCTGAGTACGATGCGGCGAAAGATGAGCAAGCGTTCGTAGAAGGACGTATTACACAATTAGAAAACATGATTCGTAACGCAGTTATCATCACAGATAACGGCGAAGAATCTACTGTTGTTACATTAGGTAAAACAGTAACATTTAAAGAATTACCAGGTGGAGATGAAGAATCTTACACAATCGTAGGTAGCGCAGAAGCAGACCCATTTGAAGGAAGAATTTCTAACGATTCTCCAATCGCAAAAAGCTTATTAGGTAAGCAAATTGGTGAAAAAGTAGCAATTCAAACACCAGGTGGAGAAATGCAAGTAGAGATTATCTCTGTAAAATAAAAAAAGATTCTCCCTCGGGAGAATCTTTTTTTATTTTATCTGTAGAATGGAAAAATGTATGGACATTCGAATGATTCGACAGGAAATGTCAAAAAAATACTTTAAGCTTTGATATCATAATTAGGGACTATAGGTTTTAATAGGGAAAAGGGGCTAATTATGAAACATAAAATCTTTACAGGGCTGGTTTGTAGTATATCTATATTAGGGCTCGTTGCATGTGGAACGAATGAGGAAACTACATCATCAAAGGGCGAAAAAATAAAGCAAGAAGAAAAAAAGGATACTAGAGCAACTGAGGGTTCAAAAAGCGTAGAAAATCCACAAGATAAAAAGGAATTTGATGATTTTGATGTAGCATATCAATTAGCTATTGTGATGAAAATATTTCAAAATGTAACAATTAAGTATGATTATGCGATTGGGAATCCAGATTATTTATTGCGAGACTCAATGGACCAAAAAACAATAGATGACATGAAGAATATGTTGCAAGAACAGGCGAAGAATAATGATAAAATTTTAAAGAATGAAGTAAATCAAGCATATACATATTTGAAACAATCGAAAGTAAGTAATAAAGATGATATTCAAAAAATAATAGATGCAGAAAATAATTACTTACAAATTGTAGATAAAATGATTGCTTGTATTGATTCTGTAACAGTCGAGAATGCTAAAGAAAAAAGAAGTGAAATGAATAATTTAAGTGAGGAATATTTAAAAGTAGCGGCTAACGTAACCACTACTGTAATTGAAGTTGCCAAAAACACTGGGGTGAATGAAGCAGAATTTAAATCGCTTCTTATGAAATTTCTAGAGCAGCCAAAGAAGCAATAACAGCTTATGTAATATGTATTTTTGTTTTGTAGCTTGTATAAATAAAATGGTACCTCGTCTAAACTACAATAGACGAGGTGTTTTTTATGAAAATAAAACGGAGAATTACAATTGTATTAATTTGTTTTATATGTGTTATGTTTTTATTACTTTGTCGTTTAATTCAAATACAAATTATAGATACAGAATCATTTACAGATCGCAAGATTAATTTAATTGAAAAAAGTGTTACGCAACGGACGCAATCTATTACGATAGATGATGGAAGAGGGCGTTTTATATATCAGAACGGTAAGGAAATAGATGAGGAAAAGTATCCGGTATTAATTATTTTTCCATTTTTACAAATAAAAAATGGCATGTTAGAGAAAATTGCGCATATCATTGGTTTGTCGAGACAAGAGATCGAAAATCAAATGAAAGATAAGAAAAATGCCTTTGTATTGCAAAGAGGAACTGGTCCATTTCGATTGACACAAGAGCACATGGAAAAGGTGAATCAATTAAATGTATTAGGTGTTGTAGCAGCCGAAGTTCGATTAAAGCAAACTGGAGCGATGAATCATTTAATTGGCGATGTGGGAGAGAATGAACAAGAATTTCAAAAGCGATACGGAGAAGTGAAAAAAATTTCAAAGCAAATGCCAATCGGTATTTCTGGATTACAGCAATCATTTGATGAATTTCTATTGACTGATGGAGAGGCAAAAGTATTGTATCAAGTGGATCGACAAGGAGAACCGATTTTTGGAAAACAAGCAAAATATACTTCACCTGGAAATCCATTTTATCCAGTTACGATTCAAACTACGTTACATAAAGAATTGCAGCAAAAAGCAGAAGAGGCAATTGAAGAAAGTGAAATAAAGAAGGGGGGATTAGTATTACTTGATGTAAAGAAGAATGAAATTTTGGCGATGGTCAGCAAACCATCTGTACAGATGAAAGACAAAAATTTATATAAGACTACACTTGAGAATCAAATGTTAACACCACATTTTCCGGGCTCTGTTTTTAAAACAGTAGTTGCAGCAGCAGTGATTGATCAAAATGTGAATGTGTTTAACCGCACATTCAATTGTGATAAAGATTTATATGGTGAAAACCGTCCACAAGTTATGATGGGCACAATTAGTTTTAAAGAGAGCTTTGCTAGAAGCTGTAATAGGACATTTTCAGAGTTAGGTAATGAGCTAATGCAAAAGGATAGGGAGGTGCTAGAAACTTACGTAGCGGCTTTAGGGGGCGCTGAAAAGGTTGGATGGAAAGGTTCAGTGTTTCATACAGCGCATTTTGAGCAAATGCCTGAGGAGAAAGGTGCTACTATTTGGCGGAGTGAAGTAAATAAGAATAGTAATAAAGCGATAGCACAAACAGCAATTGGACAGAAAGATGTACGTATATCACCTTTAGCGATTGCAAATATGATGGCGACGATTGCTAGAAACGGAGAAAAGATGGAAGTGAAAGCTGTTGAGAAAATAGTGTATAAAAATGGAACGGATTTTTTTACATTTGAAAACCATACATTAAATGGAAAACAGCTTTCGTATGAAACAGTGAAAACATTACAGGAGTTATTAAGGAGTGTTGTAACGGCGGGAAAAGGAACAGGAGCAGCATTCAGGTCGTTACCATTAAGTGTCGCTGGAAAATCTGGGACAGCACAAACAGGAAAGGGAACGAAAGTGAATCGCTGGTTTGCAGGTTATTTTCCATATGAACACCCAAGATATGCTTTAGTTGTCGTTGATATAGAAACTGATAGTAATGTAAATAAAGTTACACCTGTTTTTAAAGATATTGTAGAGGAAATCTATCGATTAGAGAATGAAAAGTAATCTTGCAATTTATAGTAAAATGTTTTCATTTCATGAAAATATTATTGTAAATGTTCAACCTTTCTAGATTTAATGTTACAATAGCAAGTATGAAAAACTGCATGGAGGTTTGAAGAATGGCAGGAGGATCTAGATTCCAACAGAAACAACAAAAACGTCGTCAAAACGGTGTTTTAAATATTGCAATTGCTATTGTGTTACTGTTAGTAGCTATTGTAGCATATCAATTGTTTGTTCCTAATACGAAAGAGCAAGCAACTTCTACTGAAAAGAAAGTATCTCAGCAAACAACAAAGAATGAGAAATCTGGAAAATCAGAAGATAAAGAAGCTACTAAGAAAAAAGAGCAAGCAGAAGCTAAACAAAAGGCTGAAGAAGAGAAGTTAAAAGCTGAAGAAGAAAAGAAACAAGCTGAAGAAGAAGCTAAATCTAATGAAAAAGTAACAGCTGAAAAAACACAGCCAAAGGCAACAGATGCTTATACGAAATCTTCTTGGAAGCCAGTAGGTACAGAGCAAGGTGCAACACCTGCGATGACGTTTAAAAAAGGTACAGCAGATTGGAATGAGATGAATCAAGCGATTTCAGCTGCAATTGATGTTCCGGTAGAGCAATTAGTTATTCATAGAATCGGAAATAACGGTAAAAATAAAGCTTACGGCAACGTACAAGATAAGCAATCAGGTAAAAAATATTATGTAAATATTGATTGGGTAGACAATGAGGGCTGGAAACCAGTACTTGTTCAAACGCTAAACTAAAAAAGAGAAGCTCCTTAGGAGCTTCTTTTTTTTTAGTTAGCGTAATTTTTTTAACTTAAAATGAACAACGGCGCTATAATACGGTCTTTTGCTTTCGGGATCCATAACCATTTGATGTGAGATATGATGAACTTCAAGCATAAGTGCTTTATTATTATCGATTTGTTCACTAATTTTTCGTTCTAAAGAAGCCAAGTCTCCCGCTTCAAAAAATTCTACTTTATCTTCTAACATTTCAAAGGTAAATGACATGAAGACGACCCCTCTCCTATGTAATCACCTATAGTGTAACAAACAAAAGAAGGAAATACCATGTGCATTTCAATTGACATTTTTAGAAAGAGGGCATATTATACTGATAAAACCGATAAGAAAAAGGGGAATTTTTATGGGTACAGAATTTAATGGTTTATTTGATGAGTGGGCTCATACGTACGACTCATTCGTACAAGGTGAAGATATACAATATAAAGAAGTTTTCGCCCGTTATGAGGACATTTTAGAGGATGTAGTTAACAAGTCATTTGGTAATGTATTAGAATTTGGTGTTGGTACTGGCAATTTAACAAATAAATTATTGCTTGCTGGTCGCACAGTTTACGGTATAGAACCGTCACGTGAAATGCGCATGATTGCTAAAGAGAAGTTGCCAAAAGAGTTTTCCATTACAGAAGGTGATTTTCTTTCGTTTGAAGTCCCAAATTCAATTGATACCATAGTAAGCACCTATGCATTTCATCATTTAACAGATGATGAAAAAAATGTAGCGGTTGCGAAGTATAGTCAATTGCTAAACAAAGGTGGTAAAATAGTGTTTGCTGATACGATATTTGCAGATCAAGATGCATATGATAAAACTGTTGAAACAGCAAAACAAAGAGGTTTTCATCAGTTAGCGAACGATTTGCAAACAGAATACTATACACGTATTCCTATCATGCAGTCTATTTTTGAAAACAATGGCTTCCATGTAACGTTTACGAGATTAAATCATTTCGTTTGGGTAATGGAGGCAACTAAGCAATAGAAAGAGGGATTAGATTGAGAATTGCTGTAATTGGAGCAATGGAAGAAGAAGTACGTATTTTACGTGACAAATTAGAACAAGCAGAAACAGAAACGGTTGCAGGTTGTGAATTTACGAAAGGACTATTAGCGGGACATGAAGTAATCTTGTTAAAGTCTGGTATTGGTAAAGTAAATGCAGCGATGTCAACGACAATTTTATTAGAAAAATATAAGCCTGAAAAAGTAATCAATACTGGTTCAGCTGGTGGATTCCATCACTCTCTAAATGTTGGAGATGTCGTTATTTCAACAGAAGTTCGTCACCATGACGTAGACGTAACAGCATTTAACTATGAGTATGGTCAAGTACCAGGAATGCCGCCTGGATTCAAGGCTGATGAGGCATTAGTTGCATTAGCTGAAAAATGCATGCAAACAGAAGAAAATATTCAAGTTGTAAAAGGTATGATTGCAACAGGCGATTCATTTATGAGTGATCCGAACCGTGTTGCAGCCATTCGTGATAAATTTGAAGATCTTTATGCAGTAGAAATGGAAGCAGCAGCTGTTGCACAAGTATGCCACCAATATGAAGTTCCGTTTGTTATCATTCGTGCACTTTCTGATATTGCTGGTAAAGAATCCAATGTTTCATTTGATCAATTTTTAGATCAAGCAGCTCTTCATTCTACAAACTTTATCGTAAAAGTACTAGAAGAGTTAAAGTAATGTAACAAAAAGGCAACTGTCTCATATAAAGAAAATACATACAGTTGCCTTTTCTTTATTGGCAAATAAGGGGGAGAACACGATGAATGTATATCGTGGAGTTCATGAATTAATTGGTCATACACCAATTGTAGAAATTACTCGCTTTTCACTTCCTGAAGGGGTCCGTTTATTTGCAAAGCTTGAATTTTATAACCCAGGCGGAAGCGTTAAGGATCGTTTAGGAAGAGAATTAATCGAAGATGCGCTAGAAAAAGGGCTTGTTACCCAGGGCGGAACAATTATTGAACCGACAGCTGGAAATACTGGTATTGGACTGGCACTCGCAGCGTTACAACATGATTTACGCGTCATTGTTTGTGTACCAGAGAAATTTAGTATCGAAAAACAAGAATTGATGAAAGCACTAGGCGCAACGGTTGTGCATACACCGACTGAGCAAGGAATGACGGGTGCAATTGCAAAAGCAAAAGAATTAGTAAATGAAATACCGAATTCATACTCTCCAAGTCAGTTTGCGAATGAAGCAAACCCTCGTGCTTATTTCAAAACACTAGGTCCTGAACTTTGGTCGGCACTTAACGGAGAGATTAACATATTTGTTGCAGGAGCAGGAACTGGTGGTACATTCATGGGGACTGCATCTTATTTGAAAGAAAAAAATGTAGATATAAAAACCGTTATTGTGGAACCAGAAGGATCCATTTTAAATGGTGGTAAAGCTGGTTCTCATGAAACAGAAGGGA
The DNA here is from genome assembly GCF_009739945.1 of Bacillus luti. Taxonomy (NCBI): domain Bacteria; kingdom Bacillati; phylum Bacillota; class Bacilli; order Caryophanales; family Bacillaceae; genus Bacillus; species Bacillus luti. Next base: position 1,019,334 of record NZ_CP040336.1, read on the forward strand.
TTGGCCTTGAATTCATTCCGCCATTTTTGAAAACATCTTATTTTGATGCAATTCATACAATCTCTGATCGAAATGCATTTTTACGAGTGAAGGAATTAGCGCAAAAAGAAGGACTGCTTGTTGGAAGCTCTTCAGGAGCAGCATTTCATGCGAGTTTACTTGAAGCAGAGAAAGCAGCGCCAGGTACAAATATTGTAACGATTTTTCCTGACAGTAGTGAGCGCTATTTAAGTAAAGACATATACAAAGGATGGGAATAAAAAATGAGAGCAAAGACAAAGTTAATTCATGGTATTCGCATAGGAGAACCTTCAACTGGATCTGTAAATGTACCGATTTATCAAACGAGTACGTACAAACAAGAAGCAGTTGGTAAGCATCAAGGATATGAATATTCACGTACAGGCAACCCAACACGTGCAGCTTTAGAAGAAATGATTGCTGTATTAGAAAACGGTCATGCTGGTTTTGCATTTGGTTCAGGAATGGCTGCTATTACAGCTACAATTATGTTGTTCTCAAAAGGTGACCACGTTATTTTAACAGATGATGTGTATGGTGGAACGTACCGCGTTATCACGAAAGTATTAAACCGCTTCGGTATTGAGCATACATTTGTAGATACAACAAACTTAGAGGAAGTTGCAGAAGCAATTCGTCCAAATACGAAAGCGGTTTATGTGGAAACACCAACGAACCCATTACTGAAAATTACTGATATTAAAAAAATATCTACTCTTGCGAAAGAGAACGATTTATTAACAATTATTGATAATACATTCATGACGCCATATTGGCAGTCGCCGATTTCTTTAGGAGCAGACATTGTACTTCACAGTGCAACAAAATATTTAGGAGGTCATAGTGACGTAGTTGCAGGTCTAGTAGTTGTAAATAGCCCGCAATTAGCAGAAGACCTTCACTTTGTACAAAACTCAACAGGAGGCATTCTTGGCCCGCAAGATAGCTTCTTACTACTACGTGGTTTAAAAACATTAGGAATTCGTATGGAAGAACATGAAACGAATTCACGCGCAATTGCTGAGTTTTTAAATAACCATCCAAAAGTAAATAAAGTATATTATCCAGGTCTTGAGTCACATCAAAACCATGGCTTAGCAACAGAACAAGCAAATGGATTTGGTGCCATTATCTCATTTGATGTAGATAGCGAAGAAACTTTAAATAAAGTACTTGAGAAATTACAATACTTTACACTGGCTGAAAGTTTAGGAGCAGTGGAAAGTTTAATTTCTATCCCATCTCAAATGACACATGCATCAATCCCAGCAGATCGTCGCAAAGAATTAGGTATTACAGATACATTAATTCGAATTTCTGTCGGTATTGAAGACGGCGAAGATTTAATTGAAGATTTAGCACAAGCGTTAGCATAAAAAAAATGCACTGCTAATATAGAGCAGTGCATTTTTTGAATTATTTTGTGAAAAATTTCACAAAATAGACATACACAAATGAAATGATTTCATGTATATTGAATTCATGAAGTGTTACTCACGAACAAACTTGTGAAAAGTTTCACAAACAATGAAGTTCATGTAGGAAAGCAACTCTATTTTTTTTGCGCTAATCGGGACTAATTATGACCTATAGGGTCTTATTTAGTCCAGGATAGCAGAATAGGAGGAATTTACATGGTAGTCAAAGAGAAAGTTGTAAATGAAATGCAGGAAGTAAAAGAGATGATTGATACGTTAGTGAATAACGGTCGGAAGGCTTTACAAGCATTAGAAAGTTTTACACAAGAGCAAATTGACAACATTGTTCATGAAATGGCATTAGCAGGTGTTGATCAACATATGCCACTTGCGAAGTTGGCTGTTGAAGAAACAGGTCGTGGTGTATACGAAGATAAATGCATTAAAAATATTTTTGCTACTGAATATATTTGGCATAGCATAAAGAAAGATAAAACAGTAGGGATTATTCACGAAGATCCTCATGAAGAAATAATAGAAATTGCGGAGCCCGTCGGTGTAGTAGCTGGGGTAACGCCAGTAACGAATCCAACATCGACAACAATGTTTAAAGCATTAATCGCGATAAAAACGAGAAATCCAATTATTTTCGCATTTCATCCTTCAGCACAAAACTGTTCTATTGCAGCGGCGAAAACAGTATATAATGCAGCGGTGAAGGCAGGGGCACCAAAACATTGTATTCAGTGGATTGAGAAACCTTCTGTCGAAGCAACAAAACAATTAATGAATCATGAAGGTGTTGCGCTTGTTTTGGCAACTGGAGGGGCTGGTATGGTGAAATCAGCATATTCTACTGGAAAACCAGCGCTAGGTGTAGGTCCTGGTAATGTACCATGTTATATAGAGAAATCAGCACATATAAAACGAGCTGTTAATGATTTAATTTTATCGAAAACATTTGATAACGGTATGATTTGTGCATCGGAACAAGCGATCATTGTCGATAAAGAAATCTATGATAGTGTGAAAGCAGAAATGATGGAGAACAGTTGTTACTTTGTAACAGAAGAAGAGAGAGAAAAATTAGAAAAACTTGTTATTAATGAAAATACATGTGCAGTAAATAGTGATATTGTTGGGAAATCGGCACAGTATATTGCTGAATTAGTAGGAATTACTGTACCTGCAGATACAAAAATGCTTGTAGCTGAAATACGAGGCATCGGAGCTGCGTATCCACTATCTCGTGAGAAGCTGAGCCCAGTATTAGCTTGTGTAAAAGCAAACTCATTAGAAGAAGGATTTACATATTGCGAAGAAATGTTGAATCTTGGTGGATTAGGCCATTCAGCAGTCATTCATTCGGCAAACAAAGAAGTGCAAAAACAATTTGGATTACGTATGAAAGCTTGCCGTCTTATTGTAAATGCACCTTCATCACAAGGTGGAATAGGGGATATATATAATGGATTTATTCCATCACTTACGCTTGGCTGTGGTTCCTACGGTAAAAACTCAGTTTCTCAAAACGTAACAGCGACGCATTTATTAAATATAAAAAGGTTGGCAAATAGAAAAAAGAATATGCAGTGGTTCAAATTACCACCAAAAATTTATTTTGAAAAACATGCGACAGCATATTTAGCAAATATGCCTAACATTTCACGTGCATTTATTGTAACGGATCCAGGAATGGTTGAGCACGGATATGTAGATACAGTCGCGCACTATTTACGTAAACATGCAAACGATGTGAAAGTTGAAGTTTTCTTTGAGGTCGAGCCAGATCCATCAGATGAAACTGTGTTTAAAGGTGCGGAAATGATGAGAAGTTTTCAGCCAGATGTAATTATCGCGCTTGGTGGTGGTTCAGCTATGGATGCAGCAAAAGGTATGTGGCTATTCTATGAGCATCCTGAAACAACATTTTATGGCATTAAACAGAAGTTTTTAGATATAAGAAAACGTACATGTAAATATCCGGGATTAGGAAGTAAGGCGCAGTTTGTTGCCATTCCAACAACATCTGGAACAGGATCAGAAGTGACACCATTTGCGGTTATTACAGATAAGAAAAATAATATAAAGTATCCACTCGCGGATTATGAGTTAACACCAGATGTAGCAATTGTTGACCCGCAATTTGTAATGACAGTACCACCTCATGTAACAGCAGACACTGGGATGGACGTATTAACGCATGCAATCGAGGCGTATGTGTCTGTTCTGGCAAATGACTATACAGATGGATTAGCATTAAAGGCAATTGATCTCGTATTTAAATATTTACCGAGAGCATATAAAGATGGAAATGATGAAGAAGCACGAGAAAAAATGCATAATGCTTCCGCAATCGCAGGGATGGCATTTGCAAATGCTTTCCTTGGTATTAATCACAGTTTAGCACATAAAATTGGACCGGAATTCCATATTCCACACGGACGTGCAAATGCCATTCTTATGCCGCACGTAGTCCGGTATAACGCTATTAAGCCAAGAAAACACGCATTGTTCCCAAAATATGAGCACTTTGTAGCGGATGAACGATATGCTCATATTGCGAGAATGCTGGGGCTTCCAGCAAGCTCAGCGGCAGAAGGTGTGGAATCACTCGTTCAAGCAATTATTGTACTTGGAAAAAGCTTGAATATTAATATGAGTATTGCAGGACAAGGGGTTGATAAAGCGCAATTTGAAGGTGCTGTTGGAGTATTAGCAGAAAGAGCTTTTGAAGATCAATGTACAACTGCGAACCCAAAATTACCGCTCATTTCAGAACTAAGAGAAATTTATATGGAAGCATATAAAGGTGTGTAATAGATATGAAAGAGTCGCAATGAAGCGACTCTTTTTCTTTTGGAAAACATCTCCCTCACTGGCTGTATTTACTTGTCTTTAAGTTTAATAGAATATGATACAGTGAAATGGAGGAGTGAGAATATAATGAAAGAATTACAAGACAAAATAGAAGATTACACAAGGTTTGGACAAATCCTTCTCGCTGTAAGTACATTGTTAATGGTTGGCTTATTGATTCCAAATGGAGCAAAAGAAACCATACAATTTTTCGTTATGATGGGGAGCATCGTTATATTTTTAAGTTCATCATTCTTTTTCTTTCAGCGTGTGAAAGTGATGCGAGACGAGTTAGAGGGAAACGAATGTGAATAATATTGATAAATAGAGCGTTACAAAAAGAAGGAATCTTTTTGTAACGCTTTTTGTTTTTTCTAGAAACTGTATGCGTTTTATATTGACAATGATAATCCTTATCAATTAAAGTATAATAGTAGTTAATGATTATCATTATCAATTAGAGGTGAAAGAATGAAAAAATCTATTGCGCTATTCACAGCGATTTTATCTATTTTTTTCTTATTAATAGGTTGCAGTGCAAAAGGAGACGAAAAATCATCTGCAACAAAAACAGAAAAAGGAAAAGAGAAAATCGAAGTTACCGACCTGTCAGGAAGAAAGGTAACATTCGATAAAGTACCAGAGAGTTTTGCAACATTAAGTATGGGAGATATGGATATTATTCATGCTTTAGGCGGAAAAATAGTAGGTCGTCCGGATGCAAAAATAACTCTTCCAGAGGATATAAAGAAAGTACAAGTAATCGGGAATGCACATCAGCCGAATTTTGAGCAAATTGCTAGTTTAAAGCCTGACGTACTTATTGCTAACAATGGGTTCCAAAAGAATGTTCCAACGGTTGAAGGACAAGGAACGAAAGTAATGATTTCTTCTGCGAATTCTGTACAAGATATTCAAAAGAATATTGAATTATACGGAACGATAATGAAGAAAGAAGATAAATCAAAAGAACTTAACCAAAAAATTAATGATCAAATGAAGAAATATGAGAAAAGGAGCGATGTGAAAGCATTGCTAGTGTATGGAGCACCAGGTACTTATTTAGCAGCATTACCAACATCTTTATCAGGTGATATTTTAGAAAAAACAGGCGGAAAAAATATTGCTGCTGATTTTCCAGAAATGAAGGAATATCCGCAATATGCGCAGCTAAGTGTAGAACGCATTATTGAGGCGAATCCTGATGTAATTTATTTAATTACACATGGGGATCCAAATAGTGTGAAAAAAGCATTCGAAGGCGAAATGATGAAAAATGAGGCGTGGAAAAATTTAGACGCAGTAAAACAAAATCGTGTAGTTATTTTGCCACCTGATTTATTTGGATCTAATCCTGGAACAAAAGTTACAGAAGCGATGGAATTTATGTATAAAAGTATACAAGATGTAAGGAAATGATAAGTATGGAAAGCAGTGAAGTAGTAAGGGAAAAGGAACATCCTTTTGCGAAAAAAAGATGGATCATAGCAGTTACTTTAGTTGTATTAACGATTTTAGGTCTTTTTTACGGCCTTTTCGCAGGAAGTTTATCCTTCTCTTTACGAGATATTCTGGTAGGGATGCAAGATGAAAGTTCGACAGTTCATCGAATTGTATGGGACCTTCGTATACCGAGAGTGCTCGTTGGATTTATAGTAGGAACATGTTTAGCGGCATCCGGTGCATTATTGCAAGGGGTTATGAGAAATCCTCTTGCAGACCCTGGTATTATAGGGGTTTCATCTGGAGCTGGTCTTGTAGCAATTGTAATTATGATTCTATTTCCACAGCATATGGCCTTTTTACCGCTAGGAGCATTTTTAGGAGCTTTCATCACAGCGATGATTATTTATGCTTTATCATGGCAAAAAGGGGCACCGCCTTCAAGAATTGTCTTAGTAGGTGTGTCAATTAATGCATTAATTGGTGCAGCAACGTCAGCGTTAATGTTATTACATAGTGACAAAGTACAATCCGTGTTACCGTGGTTAGCGGGTGGCATTGGTGGCGTGAGCTGGGCACATTTAAACATGATTATTTATTATGCAATATTCGCTATTATATTGGCCTTCTTTGGTATTAAACATATTCGGGTATTAATGCTTGGAGATGAAATGGCGAAATTATTAGGTTATAACGTGGAAAGAAGTCGGTTTTATTTAATAGTAGTAAGTACATTATTAGCTGGAATTGCGGTTAGTGTTTCTGGACTTATTGGATTTGTCGGCCTTGTTGTACCGCATATGCTACGTTTATTAGTCGGAAATGATTATAGATATTTGCTACCATTGTCATGTCTTGGTGGTGGGATATTACTTGTTTTCGCAGATGCGATAGCTCGAAGTTGGTTCGATCCAATCGAATTGCCTGTTGGTATTTTATTATCTTTCTTGGGCGGTCCGTTCTTCTTATATTTAATTCATAGAGGAGGCAAACAACGTGATTTCCGTTGAAAAAGTATTTTACGCACATTCCGAAAGATTTCAAATGCAAAATATGAATGTACATATTAAAGCTGGTGAAATCGTTAGTTTAATTGGACCGAATGGATCGGGGAAATCTACTTTGCTTCGTTTAATGGCAAGACTACTTAAACAAAGCGAAGGGGATATCATTTTAGATGGAAAAAGTATTCATACGATGAAAAGTGCCGATGTAGCGAAGCAATTAGCGATGTTACCACAAATGCATGATCATCAATTAGATTTAACAGTGAAAGAACTAATTGAATTCGGAAGAGGTCCCCATAAATCATGGAGTAGCCGCTTAAATAAAGAAGATGAAGAAATTGTTGATTGGGCATTGTCTGTTACAAATCTTGAAGGGTATGAATATCGCCTTTTACAATCTTTATCGGGAGGAGAAAGACAACGTGCCTGGATTGCAATGACGCTAGCACAACGTACAAATGTCTTATTATTGGATGAGCCAACAACCTTTTTAGATATCGTTCATCAGTTAGAAGTAATGGAACTTGTGAAACGATTAAATGAGGAGTTTGGGATGACAATTGTAATGGTTTTACATGATATTAACCAAGCGGCTCAATATAGCGATCGCTTACTCGTATTAAAGCGAGGAAAACTTCAGTATGACGGTGTACCAGAAGAAGTACTATGTCATGAAATGTTTCAACGTGTATTTGGCATAGATGTAGATATTTTTCAAGGAAGCGACAAGCCATTTTTCACACCGAAACGAATCTCTAAAAAAGGAGGAGTAAGATGCGAATCGAAGAACGTATTACCACTGAGTTAGTAAGGGAATTTGTTATGGCAGCCCACGGAGATTTAGAGAAAGTACAAGAATTGTTGGTTGAATCGCCAAGCTTACTGCATGCCGCTTACAATTGGGGCGGATCAGATTGGGAAAGTGCGTTAGGAGCAGCGGCACATGTAGGTCGTAAAGATATTGCTCTTTATTTACTAGAAAAGGGTGCTCGAATGGATATTTTTGCAGCAGCTATGCTGGGAGAATTAGAAGTTGTACAAGCTATTTTAGTAGCACAACCAGAAGCATTACGTGCATCTGGTCCACATGGTATTTCCCTTCTTCAGCATGCACGAATGGGTGGAGAAAAAGCACAGCGTGTATTTGATTACTTAACAGTGCTCTCTTAATGACCACAAAAGTTCTTATGTGCGGTAAACTTTTCACTTTCATATAATTGGAAAGTTTACCGCCCGTTAGAACGGGATAAGTATCTAGTGTATTTGAAAATCCTACCCCCCCCTCAATTGTAGTTTTCTTTATGCTAGTTATGATATGGATGCAGTAGATAATATTTGTCTACTGCTTTTTTTATTTTTCTTAAAGAATGAATATTCTGCACTTTGCGGCTGATTCATTTATAATAAATAGTAACATTTAGTATACATGCAAAATATGATCGTGTAATAAAGAACATAACGTTGGGAAGGAGTTTAAAAATGTTCCATACAGATCGCTTACAATTTCGTAAATATACAATGGATGATTTGCAGTTCTATGCTTCACTATGGGGGAATGAAAAGGTAATGCGCTATATTGGAAATGGGGCGTTAAAAACGTATACGCAATGTAAAAAAAGTTTGGAGGAGTGGGTGATTCCTAGTTATAAAAGTGGTCTCGGTTTATTCGTACTGATTGAAAAGGAAACAGGAATACGAATTGGTCATGCAGGGTTAGTAAAGCAGAATATAGATGGAAAAGAGGAAATTGAAATTGGGTATTGGTTACTTCCGCAGTATTGGGGAAAAGGATATGCGAAAGAAGCAGCGGCAGCATTTCGAGATTATGGTTTCCAAGCATTGCGAATAAATAGATTAATTTCTCTTATTAACCCGAACCATCCTGCTTCAATATTTGTTGCTAGAAAAACAGGGCTTAGTTATGAAAAAACAACTTCATTTCATGGGATGGATGTTCTCGTCTATTCCATTAAGCGGGTTGGATGAAAAAATATTTTTTAAAAGGTAAATTGCATCTTTTGAAGAATGGTATATAAAAATAAAGGGGGGATTAAATGTACATTTATCACAATGGATTGATTATTCGTGAGGGGACGAGTGGTGTACCAGCATATGCAATTAAAGCTTTGTTTGAAGATGCTGGTTGGAGCAATCATAATATCCCTTCTTGGCAAATTGAGAAATTCACGATAGCATTTGAAAATTCAACATGGGCTTTTACAATTTGGGATGAAGAAGAGATGATTGCTATGGTTAGAGTCATTTCTGATCAAATTATGGTCGCGAACATAGTAGATTTAGTTGTAAAGTGTGAGTATAGAGGAAAGGGATTAGGTAAGAAGCTTGTAGCTCTTTGCTTGCAAAAACTTCCTCACGGTGATTGGTTCGCACATACATCTGCGAATAATTTTGATTTTTATAGAAGTTGTGGTTTTGAGGTGAGAGAGTTATCAAGAAATGGAACATGTGCGTACTATGGATATCAAGGTGCAAAAAAAGACGGTCATCGATAAATGAGTGGAATGTAAAAAAATACAGTCGAGTAATACTAATTTTTTCATAATAGAAAATGAATTGAGACTCATTTTATGATAAAATGAAAGAAAATTCTGTTTATTATTAGGGGGATAAAAATGAGTATAACAGTTGGGGATGTATTTAAATATGAAAGAAGATTTACCGAGGAAGAAGTATTCGAGTTTGCAAATATTACAGGTGATAAAGGTAGGCATCATATGGAATATGATGAGAATGGACGATTAATGGTACATGGTTTATTGACTGCTAGCATTGGGACGAAAGTAGGCGAAGAGTTACATTACATAGCAAGAGAATTAGTAAGTGAGTTTATTAGACCAGTTTTTACAGGAGATACAATCACTTGTGAATTAACTTTAACAAGTATTGAACAAATGGAAGGATATAAAAAAGTTTCAATTGAGTCAGTATATCGCAATCAACATGAAAAGACTGTGCTAGTTGGGACAAGCTACGGGATAATACGAGAATAAAAAAGAAGCCTGTTTGAAGCAGGCTTCTTTTTTATCCCGCTTTAACAGGCAGTAAGACCCCCACCTCAAATCAGCGAAAGCAAAGAGGTAGGTGGGGGTCTTACTGCCTGTAAAAGTCCGATTGGTTCAACTAATAATCAGTGGGGGATGAATAAAACCCCCACTGATTAAAGTTTCACTTTATTGTTTAGTAAACGCGTTTTCGGTTTTCTGCATGACTAGAGATAAGTAATAATGCAGATTCTTCCCCTATATTACGAACAATATGAGGAACACATGCATTCCAGGAGAAAGAATCCCCTTCTTCTACAATTGCAATGTCTTCTCCATGTTGAACTTCTAGTTTTCCGCGTAATACAAGATGACACTCTTCTCCTTCATGAGCATTCGGTGAGTTTTCTTTCGGAAATCCAGCAGGAATTTCTACGAGATTTAGGCGAAGTCCACCTTGCTCTGCAACATGTTCAATTCTTTGTTCATCTTTTCCGTATACACTGTATTTACGCTCGACCTTTTTGACAACTTTCAATCGATCTTTTTGTTCTAACAATAAATAGGGAAGAGGAACGTTTAAAAAATTGGAGATTGTTTCTAAAGTTGAGATAGATGGTGATGTTTTATTATTTTCAACCTGACTCATAAATCCTTTAGAAAGACCTGTTCCTTCACAAATTTGTGCGATTGTTATGCCTCTACGTTGACGAATTTCACGTATTGCAGAACCAATATTCATAAAATCAAGCTCCTTTTTGTAAACAACTATTTGTATCATAGCAAAAAAAATATATTTTTTCCCAGTGAAAATGAATTGACGAATAAAAAAATTTAGTGTATGTTTTGTAATGTAAATAAAAGTTTTGTATAAGAAAACTATAAAGGAGAGAAAGAAATGAATCAACATATCGGTAACTTAATTATTCGTATCGTGTTAGGGGTAACGTTCTTTATGCACGGTTTAACAAAATTCCAATCGGGGATTGACAATATTGCAGGATGGTTCACAAGCATTGGTTTACCAGGAGGACTTGCATACGGTGTAGCAACAGCGGAATTAGTTGGTGGTCTATTGTTAATTCTAGGTTTAGGTGTAAGATATATTGGATTATTATTTGCACTTGTTATGGTTGGAGCGATTGTAAAAGTAAAATGGTCAGCTGGTTTATTAGGAGATGGAAAAAATCCTGGCTTCGAATTAGAACTTGCATTACTAGCAATGGGTGCGTACTTATTTGTTGCGAAAGCTGATGGTTTTGTAGATAATTTCTTAAAAGAGAAAATGTCAAAGAAGAACTAAATTAAATGGGGGGCTAACAAGATGAGTTTTCAACTTCATCCCGACACAACACTTGATGTTGTTCATTTATATGTATCAAATATAAAGAAATCACTAGAGTTTTATACAGAGGTACTAAGCATGAAAGTGCTAAAAGAAGAGGAAGCAGTCGTTACATTTGGGAATGAAAATGATGAACCACTCCTTATCATTGAAGAAAAGAAAGAAGCTTTTCCGAAACAAAGAGGAAGAACAGGGTTATATCATTACGCAATTTTATTACCAAATAGACAAGATTTAGCGAACATTCTCCGTCACCTTGTAGAGATGGTATATCCACTGCACGGTGGAGCCGATCATTACTTTAGTGAAGCTCTTTATTTAGCTGATCCAGATGGGAATGGGATTGAAATTTATCATGATCGTCAAAAAGAAGTTTGGCGTGATGAGAATGGAGAGCTACCATTTGTTAGTAACCCGTTAGCTGGTGAAGAATTATTACAGCAAGGAAGTGTATGGAATGGGTTCCCAGCTGGTACTGTGATGGGTCATATTCATTTACATGTGGCTGACTTAGAAGAAGCAAAACGTTTCTATGTGGATGGTCTTGGCTTTGAAGTGACGATCCCAGCTCGTAATGGAGCGCTGTTCGTATCGGCAGGTGGTTATCATCACCATATCGGTTTAAATACGTGGCAAGGTGAAGGGATACTACCGCAAATGCCAAATTCTGTTGGCTTGAAATATTTCACAATTGTATTAGCGGATGAAAAACAAAAAGAGCAAGTATGTGAAAGCTTAAAAAATATTGGCAAAATTGCTACGTACAAAGATGGAATATTACAAGCCCAGGATCCATTTGGACATTGTATCCATTTCAAAATTAAAGGAGAAGCCTAAAAAAGGCTTCTCTTTTTTACTTTCTTATAATTGCTTTTTCATTTTGAACAAATAGTTCATCAAATTGTTTTGCAAGCTCAAAATCTAGTTTCGTTAAACCTTTCGCATTCCAAGACGACAAAGTAATAATAACTGCTTTATACTGGATAAGGATAAAGGGGTGATGATTATGTTCTTCTGATAGTTTGGCAGCTTCAGAGACAAATTCGACTCCTTTTAAGTAATCGGAAAACATATATTTTCGTTCAATCCATTTCTCATCTTTTATCATCCATTTATCTAACTTCAATAATTCCTCTTGAACTTGTTCTTCAGTTAATCGTAGCATCATTTTTCACATCCTTTACCTTCAGTAACGCAAGCCCATTGTTAATAAGACGTGTTACAGCTTCGTCCGTTGTGAAAGTAGACAGTTGTTGTAATAATGCTGCTGATGTTTCGTGACCTTTGTTATGCTCTAAAAGTAATTCTAATGTTTCAAGGCGAAGTAACCATTCTTTCGGATAAAATGTATTTAATACCTCTTGAATTGCTATTAATTGATCGACATGGGTATCGTGTAAAATCCCTTCATTACGAATATCGCGAACTGTTTGATACAGACGATCTAGTTCAGTTAATGTAAGAGGTACTGGAGTTTCTTCTATTTCTTCATCCATTGGGAAAAACGATGCTGCATCTGCTGCACCTGGGAATACAGAAGTGATTGTTGAACCAACCGCCATATCAAATGCTCCCCATGAAGCGTCAAATAACAAACGATCTTGATGAGTAACTGTACAATCTGTAAATGAGATAAGAGCAATCTTATTATCATTCTTTACAATATCTGTTATTGTTCCTGTTACATGAATACCACTTGCGAAAGTAAGCTCTGCACTATTTCCAATTGTAATGCCTAGTAGTTGTAATTGTTCTGCTGTGCAATCTTCTAATGCAATATCTCCAGCTAATAATCCGACTGGTGTTCCGAATCCATCGCTATGCACGGAGGTAGAATGATTTGCTACCTGTTTATTATGAATTGCTAATGCGGTTGGAGAGCTTGTTCTCATGTAAATGATTTCACCAATATCATTTTTAATCGTCTCTGTAAATGTACCTGTAATTTGTAATCCACTACTTAGTTCAGCTGTTGCATGGTTTTCAGAGCGAATTGCTTTTTCTAGTCCTACTGTACCACCTGTTTTAAAGGCCATTGTTTCAGAGAATTTCTCAAGTGCTTCTGTTAGTTCTTCAAACGATTCACATACAAATAGTTGTGGTTGCATTTTTGTTACGTCATAAGTTGTTCCTGTACAAGCTTCAATGGAAAAAGGAACTTTTTCTACAGGGTCCGTTAAGCAATGTTTACTTTCGCCAACAGAAGAAAGGAGGCCAGCCCCATATATTTTTGGAGCGTCTATATTTCCAATTAATCCATATTCTACTGTCCACCAGAAAAGGCGTGAAATTTGCTCCGCTTCTGATAAGCCAGAAACTAATTTTTGTTTTTCGATTACCATATTTTCAGCAGCTTCAACTTCTTCAGGAGTAGAAGTAGGGCTTTCTTTTACAATCGTTAATGTACGAACGGCTTCAAATGCGTCATGCTCTTCTTTTGTAGAGAAAGCTTTTGCACCAATTTGTCCAAAGCGTTTTACATATTGTGCATATGTAGGGTCAAGTAGAATTGGTGCGTGTCCTGCAGCTTCATGAACGATATCAGGAGCCGGTGTATACTCGATATTTTCTATTTTGCGAATATCTGTTGCAATTGGTAATAATCCGTGACCTTGAAAATCAAAGAATGCTACGCCGGGAATGAGTCCGTCAATCGTTACAGCTCCCCAACCACTTGGTGCTAAACATTCATTCATTTCTTCTACCTTTGGAATCGCATCTATATTAATACCAGATGATTGCAGTCCATTCACATAGGATGGGTGAGCAACGTCTTTTAAGAAACTATGATTTTGTCTCATAATGTAACGCCAAACAGCGTGATTCACCGGTGTGTATTGATCGTAATGTTGCGTGGATACGAATGGTTTTAAATGTGATGGAATTTCTGTTTTCTTTGTCATTTAGACATCCTCCTTTTTTTCTATAAAATTGAATATCTGATTTGTATAGCTCGTACTAACCCCTTTTAAAATTGTAAGCGCTTATAATTTTATCATAAAATTCTGAATTATATAATATTTGTTTGCGTGAGAAATAGAAAAAGCCCCTATCGGAACATCCGGTAGGGGCGGAAGAATCGGGGTAATACCTTATTTCACTTCTAAATCAACATTTAACTTAGATGTATTTCCAGCTGCATCAGTTGCTACAATATGAATTGTATTCTTTCCTTCTTGTAATTGACTACGATCGAAATAAATGCTGTAATTTTTTTCCCAAGGATTTAAGAATGCACTTTCCCATACACCATTTCCGTTAATTTCATATTGCATGCTCACTGGAATACCAGGTGCTACCCAACCAGATTCTGTCATCCAATCTAGTAGGATATCCTCCACTTTTCCTGTGATTACAAGGTTTTCTTTGTCAACTTCGTATGTTAACTTAGGTGCAGTTCTATCAAGAAATACAGCAGCTGTTTGTTTTGTTTCCCCACCAGAATTAGAAGCAACTGCTTCAATTTGGTATAGACCGTCAGCTAACGGAGTACCATCTGCTTTTGTACCATTCCATTTGAAAGGTTTGTATCCAGCTGTTTCATTTTTAGCTTGATGGATAATCCCTTGGTATGTTACACGTTCTTTTGTAACTAAATTTGCATGCAATGTTACATCATCCACAGGTGCAACTAAATAGTAGTTGATGAGATTATCGTCTAATATTTGGTCACCATTTGGACTAAACGTAGAATTAATAATTTCGAGTCCATCTATACGTTTGTAATCTTTAGGATCGATACTAAATGTAAATGGAATGCGAGTTTCTTCCTTCTTACCTTGTTCTTTTACATACACATTCCCAGTATATACACCTTGGGGCAATGAGCTATCGACAGTGATAGTAAATGGTTTTTCGGTACTACTATTCGGCTGTATGCTAATCGATGAAGGTACAGAAGTTTTTACTTTTGTTTTTGTATTTGCATCTAGCAATTCCACACGAGTTGAAAAACTTTTCTTTTTACTAGATAGATTTTGTAATGTAATATTTTGCGTCAGTTTTACTTTGCCACTATTTGGCTTAATAAGACCGAAGCTGACATTGTTAGGTTTGATTAATACATCTGTTTGAGCTGCTTTCGGGATGTTAATTAGACCAGATCCTTGCGTCATAACAGGATATGTATTTTCATTCACATCTTTTAAGGTTTTTGCGGTATTGGCAAGGGATGCTTTTAATTGCTCTGTCGTCCAATCAGGATGCATTTGACGCAAGAGTGCAACCGCTCCAGCTACTTGAGGCGCAGCCATACTTGTCCCATTATGAGATTCATAGCCGCCTCTCGGTACGGTACTTGTAATTTGTACGCCAGGTGCAACGATATCTGGTTTTATAAGCCAACTTCCTTGTGAAGGTCCTCTGGAACTAAAGTTACCAATTAATTCAGTTGGAACTGGTTGTCCAATTTTTATATTTTTCTTACGCTTTGTAATTAAGTTTTTCAACTCTTCGCCATTTGCATTTGATAATTGCATAACTGGAAGGGCTAGGTTTTCACGTACGAAGTACTCAGGCATAATATTGATTTCTTTTTCATTAGAAATTAATAGTACACCAAGTGCACCAGCTTGCTTCGCTTGTTCTGCTTTTACTAGCGTACTAGAAGTTCCTTGTAGGACAAGGGCGAATTTTCCTTTTACATCTTGTTTTGCATAATCACTTGGCGAACCATATCCAACATATACAAGAGGCGAATCATTTCCTATTGGGAAATCAGATTTTGATAATGGTAACCCTTGATATGTTTTGCTAGAACCGGCTACTTGGAATGTTGGGAACGGGATAGAAACAGTAGATGCTCCAACTGATATAACACTACTTGCATTACCGGGTGCATCAACAGACCAAGGATGTGGTCCATCATTTCCATTTGAAACAACTGCAGTAACTCCAAGCTTTGCCGCACGCTCAAGCGTTAATGTTACAGGCTGATCAGGTGTATTTAAACTTTGTCCAATAGATAAATTTAAAACGTCAGCACCGTCTTGGATTGCTCGTTCAATACCTTGAATAATATCTTCTGTTGTACCAGTCCCACCATCATTCATTACGCGGTAAGCTAGAATAGAAGCATTTGGAGCAACGCCTTTAATTTTTCCGTTACCAGCAATAATTCCAGCTACATGAGTACCATGTACGTTACCATCCATCGGATCGTTATCTTCATCGACTGTGTCATATCCACCAATATAATTTGCTTTTAAGTCAGGATGCGTATAGTCTACACCAGAATCGATAATAGCCACTTTCATTCCTTTTCCATCAAGTGGTTTGCCAGATGGATCTTTTAAATTCCAAGCTTCAGGCGCACCAATTGTCGGTCCACCGATATTTGGTGCTTCTTCGTTAGTAGCACTTTTTGATGTTTCATGTAGTTTATATGTTAAGTTCGGATAGACTGCTTTTACTTCAGGTAAAGAAGCGAGAGCGGTAATTTGATCTCCAGGAACTGAAATAGAGAATCCAGAAAATAACGTATTATAAACTTCTTTAATTTTTGCACCAGGTGCTTTTTCTTTTATTTTCTTAGTCGTATCTTCTTGTGCTTTTTTTAGCTCAGCATGATAAGACTGCGCGTTACTATTTTGTAAATCTGGAGCATGCTGAATATTACCTTGTGCTGCGAGAGGTGCATGTTGCAATTCTACAATGACTGAAATTTCTTTTGCTGTTTTTGTTTCAACACTTTGAGCAATTTTATTTTCGCCCCACTGCTCAATTGTTGTTTTAAGTTGTGGACTAAATTGCTTCTCCTTTTGCAGTGATTCAGCATGGGCGCTTAAAGCTCCAAAACTTGAAAAAACGAGCGCCATACTTAATAGTGTAGATGTAGTTTTTTTCATTGAAACTCCCCCTAGTAAAAAAAGTGCCAATATTCCGAAAAGTCATCTTACAAATTTATTTCAAATTACATAATCGGATGTTAGCTAAACTATATTTTCGACATAATTCATACCAATCCTCTTTGAATTAAAAATTTCTTGGGAAATTTTTTCTGATTATGTCGAATGGTGATTTTTTACATATTGTAGATGAGAAGTGAGGAATGCTATGAGGGAAATGGAGGGGTGTTATGAAAAGGTTCATAGTAAGTGGTGGTGCAGTATTACTCATGTTTTTATGTTTAATCACTATTGTTAGCGCAGAAAATAATGAAGCGAAAATTGCTTTTATTCGTCATCATGACCTGTGGATTAAAGTGGATGGAAAAGAAAAACAACTTACAAAAGGAGAGTACATAACAGGGCCAAAGTGGTCACATGATGGAGAATGGATTGCCTATGCTAAAGGAAAGAAGCAAAACACATTGGAATTGTACCGACTGGAAGATGGAAAGAAAGTTAGGCCATTGCAATCTGAAGTATCAAATTATCAATGGTCACCGAAAGAGAATGTAATCGCATTTGTATTTGCGAATACACTAAATACATTTGACGTCCAAAAAAAGAATACTGATTTTGAAAATGTATCAGCTGGTGTAGGTGATTATGCATGGTATCCTGATGGGGAAAAGTTTCTTGTATCCTCTGAAGCATATTTACTTCCAACAGGATGGACGGGAGCTCAGTTATATGAAGTACAAAAAGATGCCCATATGAATCCGCATAAAATGAAACATTTATATGCATTACCAAATGCACATGATGATTTTTTAGCGCTAGTTGCAAGTGGATTTAAGTGGTCACCAGATCAAAAGTGGATCTCATTTTTAGCGGTACCGACAGCTTCATGGTCAGCTGATAGTAATACGCTTTGCTTAGTTCGTGCAGATGGCAGCCGATTTGAAAAAGTAGATCAAATGTTATTAAACACACAATGGTTCCAATGGGCACCATCAAAGAATATATTAGCCTATATTGAGGGAAGCGGGAGAGTGGCGTTAGAGAATAAACATTTAAAATTAAAAGAATTACCAGCACTTCAGCAGAGCATATTTACACCGAAAGGATTTGTCGATTGGGATTTCACATGGAAGAATGATCAAGTTATTGTCGTTTCAAGAGCAAAAGAGGCAGGGATAGAAACTCCGCCAGAAAAAAGGCCGCTACCATCTTTATATGAGGTCGATAGTACAAGCGATATACAACAACGAATCACAAAGCCACCTCATAAGCTAGGTGATTATCATCCGATTTTTATGAAGAAGAGCAATCAATTAATATGGATACGTTCTGACCGTAAAAAAGCTGACATATGGATAGCTCATAGCGATGGAAAACATGAAAAGAAGTGGATTGAAAATATAGATGTGCCAGAGTGGTACTATGAGAGATGGAATTGGGAAAATGTTATCTCGGTGAAAGAAGAATAAAAAACCTGCCTAAAAGATAATTTTAGGCAGGTTTTTTTATTGTTATTTATTTGTTTTATTTGGCTTTTTTTTCGCTGGGTTCCCGTTCCCTTGACGTTTTCTATTTTGTTCATCTTTTGCTTGTTTTTCATGCAGTGTATCTAAAAAATCATTCGAGTTACTCATTTTTATATCGCTCCTTTCATTTTGTCCTAATTACTATAACCATTTAGGAGGATAATCATGAGATAAAAGTTAAGCACTTAATTTTCTTCGATAATATATATAAAATATGCCATACGTAATAAATAGCATAAATAAAATTTGTAACTCTACATTTTCTTTTAAAATAGTTGCGACAGAAGATGGTAAGTAAGGTGATGTATTGTTTGTTCCTACACCTAACCATTTGTTTAAGAGGTTAATGATACAAAACATAAAGACACCAGATCAGCTTGCAATAATTGCTTTCTGCTTAATTTTTGTTTCCCGTTCATCATCTGTAATCCAAGGATTAGCAGCTTTATCACTACTGAAAAATCCGTTTATATATCCCCATATAATCGTTCCAATTAAGATGGTTAGCCATTTCATATTTGTGATTCCCTTCTCTCTTGTAAAAAGTATTTTACATATAAAAATTGTAATATTTTCCAACATGTTATGTCAAATGTTTTTTACACACTGGTTTTTTATATAGCAGGAATAATGGATGAAATAGGGAAGGAATTATGTTGAAAGATTTCATAGAGAGAGGAGGATGGGTATGAAACTCGTCTTTGTTCGGCACGGTGAAGGAGAACACACAAAGGACTTGCCGTCAAGTTTACAAGTGTTGAATCCCACATTAACGGAGGAGGGAAGGAATCAGGCTAAATTACTTCAATGCAATGTGCCATTGCAAGAAACGGATATATTAGTTGCTAGTCCTACCATTAGAACTTTACAAACGGCGACAATATGGAGTGAGAAAGTAGCTTGTCCAAAAATCGTCCATCCATATGTATCCCCGCGTATTTTTCCTTATCGAGAAGGGGCGAGAACATTACCATGTGATCGTATAGTAAATCAGGAAATGATAACAAAGTTATTTCCGCATTTTTCGATAGAGAAAAGCGCAAATAAGCAGTTGTGGATGGAAGGTATAAATATTATTTCAGAGAATCGTTTTCAGCAAATAGTAGAGGAATTTCTTATTTGGTGTTATGAGCTACGAGCTGAAAGGATTTGCATTGTATCTCACGACGGGACAATTACAGCGTATAGGCAATATTTACAGAAAGTCGTTTTAACTAGATCTGATTTTTTGAAAGAAACGGATATATATGAAATGGATGTACCTCTTAAAAGTCTGATTGAGGAGATCTAATTATAGGATGGAGGGTGTATGTTGAATGTTGCATTAGTAGTTGGATTTAATTCTGATTTAGAGGCGCAATCAATCCGAGCATCCCTTGAATATTTCGGGGCAAGAGTTGTAACATATTGGATTGGTAGACCGAAAGAATTTATCGATATTCTTTCTGGAAAGGGTTTATATAATGATATTAATTATGTTGTCTTTTGCTTTCATGGTGAGGAAGGAAAGTTTGTCATGGAAGAGTTAGGTGAAGATATATATGAACAAGATGAAACGAGGGGATACTTTGGTGCAGCCGAAATTTATAAATATGCAAAATTGCATAATACACATATTGTAAATAGTGGGTGTACGTTAGGGGAGCAAAAACTAGCAGAATCTTTTTTACGTAGTGGAGCGAAATCGTATATTGGATCGATAGATTATGTAGATGCGAATGCAGCACTTATGTTTACAATACGCTTATTTTACGGGGTTATTAACCATAAAAAAACGTTAGAAGAAGTATTTCAAGAAGCGAGTTTAATTGATAAGGAGACACGTACATTTCGATTCTATAAGTAGTGTGAAACACATTTGTTCTATATTCGAATAAATGTGTTTCACATTTAACTCACACTTTTTTTACATTTTTTTCAATGAAAATGATTATCAATTATGGTATGATATGTTCAAGTTTTTACAGGTAATAAAAGTTACTATATAAACGTTAGTTTGTAATATTTCATACGTATGTCACGAATTATTCATAATTAACGTTTGTAAAATAAGTAACTAATGTTATTATATTAACTGTAACTAACTTAATTACAACTTTAGGAGGAAGATATGGTTATTCAATTTTTAAGAGAAAACAAAGCAGTTTCTTTTGTGCTAGCAGTAATCCGAGTGTATCTTGGTTACACATGGTTAATGGCTGGAATTGGTAAACTACAAGGAAAAGGATTCGATGCAACGGGTTATTTACAAGGTGCAATTGAAAAATCTAAAGGAGCACAACCGGCTGTTCAATCCTGGTGGGCATCATTTCTACAAGATTTTGCAATTCCAAATGTCGATCTATTTAATACACTTGTAACGTGGGGAGAAATTTTAGTCGGAATCGGTTTAATTGTGGGCTGTTTAACAAAAACAGCGGTCTTTTTTGGCCTTGTAATGAACTTTTCCTATATGTTTAGTGGGTCAATTGGTGTGAACCCTGAAATGGTTATCTTATCTATGTTCGTTCTTGTTTCTGGTATGAATGCTGGAAAACTTGGACTTGACGGCTTTGTTATCCCAAAAGTTTTAGGATCAAAAACTCAAAAACGCCAAAAGCAAGCTGCTTAATATATGAAAACGGGTATCTCAAAATGAGATGCCCGTTTTATTTTTCAGTTATTATAGGATTTTTGTCGAAGAAATCTTTCACATACCCTACAAACTCCTGTGGTTCCTGACGAAATGGAGCATGATAACCTTTTTCGATAATATGGAAAGTACTATTTTTTAAGAATTGATGATATGTTTCTCCTTCTTTCCAAGAAACGCTACTATCATTCCTTCCCCATATAATTAAGGTTGGTTGTTTCATTTCATTTGCATTGATTTGAAGACGTCTAGGCCATAATTTCATTTTATTGTAATGCTCTTCATCATTACGTTTAAATTTCACTTTGCTCTCATCATAATCTGCAACATCAGAAACAGTATTTAAATCAGTTGATAATTGTGGCTTAGGAGACCCTTGTTTATTAACGAATGTATGAGGCCCGCCTGTAGCATCAGTTAAGATAAGGTGGGTAACTGCTTCAGGGTATAAATATGTTAAATTAAGAGAAATTTCTCCGCCCATTGAATGCCCCAGTATTGCGAATGAATCATAACCTAGTTTTTTCATTAATTTATAATACAAATTCGCATGAGTGGGGAAAGAATAATAAAAATCCATCGGCTTAGATGAGCGTCCGAATCCTAAAGCATCTACAGAAATAATTGTATGATCTTTTGCTAAGTCTGAGTAAATTTTTTGAAAACCATTTGACGATCCTCCAAATCCATGGATCATAAGTAAAGGTGGTTTTTCATTACCGATCTTTTTGAAGTAAATGGTTTGACCATCTATTTCTACCATTTTTTCCTCGGTAGCTAGTTTTGCTGTAAGTGTATTTTTAACTTGTTTTACTTGTTCTACTGGCTTTTCTGCTGCACTACATCCTACTAATAGTGTAAGAGTAAGACAACCTACCATAAAATAGCTAAATCGCTTCAATTAGGTGTCCCCTTTCTAACATAATGCTGTATCTATCATAGCAAATAGCATCTCACGATTTCCAGGAAGTTGGCTACCATTTTTTATCATAAGAGGTGAAAGGAGCGTTTCTTGGAAATTTTCTGTTTGAAGAAATTTGCGGAATGAAAATTGTGAATGTGGGACATCAATCCTTACTGTGCCATTCCAACATTCACATATGTTTTGTAGTAATTGAATAGCATCTTCTTCTCGTTTGGCGATAAGTGGATTGATACATAATATATTACCTTTTTGTATGCATAAGGAAAAAGCTTCTATACAGTTATGTCTTTCAATTTTAAAAGAGTGGCTCGTTCTTGGTAATAGTAATGAATAAAGTAAAGAACGATCGGCACCGGTTGTAATTTGATCGAGAGAAATAAGCGATATAAGGTCTTTCTCTTTTACTTGTTGTGTATGAGTGATATGTGTCTTAGTAGTTTGTTTTTCAAAACGATGAATCGTCGTTACTGTTTGAAATCCGCATGATGTATAAAGAGGCTCGCCAGCTTTTGTTGCAATCAGTGCAATTGGTTGTTTTGGGTGAGTGTGTTCTAAGCAGTGATTAAGCAAAATACGTCCGATGCCTCGGCCTTGAAAATTAGGATGGACGATTAACATACCAATAGTAGAAAAACTATTTTTAAAAGGAAATACTCCTCCAGCTGCAATCAGTTTATTTTCATACATATAACCGATAAATGTGCCGAGAGAAAGATACATTTCGAATTGTTTTTTCATAAATGCTTTATCTTGTAACCATCCAATAGCTTTGCAAAGGTCGAGTAAATCAAAAATAAAAGTTTCATCTAGCTTTATTATTTTCATAAATGTTCACCACATTTCTATTAATTTTCATAAAAGTAGATTAAAAATGTTAAATAAGAGATTTACGTTAAATGAAATCCAACTTGTTTATATTTTGATTGTAAAGGGGAAGATGGTTGGTATGAACAGACAAAGTTATACAAATTATAACTGATATTTACATAAGTTAACAAAAAATTTACATATAACTAATTTTCTCTTAATAGTCTTCTATTAAATTTGATAGTGGGAAATGAATAACCTAATTAGGGGGACAATACAGTGAAAAAGTTTGTAAAAAAAGCATGGCCATTTGCAGTTGTGGCATCATTAGCAGTTACTTCGGTAGCAGCATGGAATTTTACTCGTTCTAGCGAGGTTAATGCAGATGAGAATGGAAGCAATGCAAAGATTAAAAATGTTATCGTATTAATTGGAGATGGTATGGGTCCTTCATATATGACGGCTCATCGTTATATGAAAGATAATCCGAAAACATTCGAGATGGAATCTACAGAATTTGATAAGCATCTTGTAGGAACACAAAAAACATATCCAGAAGATGAACATGAAAATATTACGGACTCTGCATCAGCAGCAACAGCTATGTCTGCAGGGATTAAAACATATAATGCGGCAATTGCGGTTGATAACGATAAAGCGGAAGTGAAAACTGTTCTGGAGCAAGCGAAAGAAAAAGGAAAGTCAACAGGACTCGTTGCAACTTCTGAAATTACACATGCAACACCAGCTGCTTTCGGTGCGCATGATATTAGCCGTAAAAATATGGATGCAATTGCAAATGATTATTTTGATGAGAAAATTAAAGGGAAGCATAAAGTAGATGTTATGCTTGGCGGCGGCGTAAATAACTTTGTTAGAAAAGATCGTAACCTTACAGAAGAATTTAAGAAATCTGGTTATAGCTATGTAACAGATCGAAATCAATTGTTAAATGATAAAAATGATCAAATTCTTGGTTTATTTGCACCAGGTGGATTAGATAAAATGATCGATCGTAATGAGAAAACACCTTCATTAGAAGAAATGACAAATGCAGCAATTGAGCGTTTGAACAAAAATAAAAATGGTTTCTTCTTAATGGTTGAAGGAAGTCAAATTGACTGGGCTGGGCATGATAATGATATCGTTGGTGCAATGAGTGAAATGGAAGACTTCGAAAAAGCTTTTAAAGCAGCGATTGAGTTTGCGAAAAAAGATAAAAATACGTTAGTTGTTGCAACGGCAGACCACGCTACAGGTGGATTATCTCTAGGTGCGAATGGCGAGTATAACTTTAAAGTAGATCCAATTAAAGCTGCAAAACGCACACCAGACTTTATGGCGAATGAAATTGCAAAAGGTGCAAATGTAGAAGAAACATTGAAAAAATATATTGATTTACAATTAACACCAGAAGAAATTAAAGCTGTAAATGATATAGCTCCATCAAAAGATGTAACAAAGATTGATAATGCGATTGAAGATATTTTCAATAAGCGCTCGGTTACAGGATGGACAACTGGTGGACATACAGGTGAAGATGTAAACGTGTATGCATTTGGACCAGGTAAATACTTATTCTCTGGTGTTCAAGAGAATACAAATATCGCGAAACGTGTCTTTGATATTGTTGGCGGTGGCGATCCGAATAAAGGAAGACGCTAATTATAAATGAAAGTGAGGCGAAATGCCTCACTTTTCTTTTTAGGAGTTGGAAAGATGAAGATTTTCTTAGGGAAATTCAGATTGTTATTAGTAGTATTATTGTTAGTTGGATGTCAATCTCAAGAGGAAAATGTAGAACAAAAAACTACTACTAAGGAAACTGAAGAAAAGGTACAGATAACGAAAGAAGAAGAGAAGTCTATTCAAGATGTTATTGAGACATTTGTACGGACAACGAATGAAAAAAATCTTGCTGAACATATGGAGTTATTTTCAAAGAAGATGCCTAGTGCCGAAGACTTAAAAACACAAAAAGAAGCAGCTTTTCAAAAGGGAAATAAGAAAATTGAATTGGAACATCTAGATATGAAAGCTAGTAAAGCAGGCTATGTGATTGTTGAAACGAAAGAAAAGGAAACAGATGGGGAAGTCACCCTTCAGAAGAAAGTGCAGTATGCGCTTGGAAAAGAAGATGAGAAATGGAAAATTGAAGAGGTTCGCACGATAGAAAAGAAATAAAAAAGGTTCTCATAAGAGAGAACCTTTTTTAAAGTGGTAGTAAAATTTGATTTGAGCATGCTTCAATGTCATCAATATCTTGGCGAATTGTCGCCATTTTATTGTCAAGATCTTCAGCTTTCATTGCCGCATCGTGTAGCTCATCTTTTAAATACTCAGGTATATTGCCTTCGTATTTATAATAAAGTTTATGTTCTAAACTTGCCCAAAAATCCATAGCAAGTGTACGTAACTGAATTTCTGCAAATACATCTTTTGTACCAGAATTTAATGATAAAGGATATTTAATAATCATGTGCAAACTTTTATATCCGTTCCCTTTTGGATTAGCAATATAATCTTTTACATCTATGACTTCCATATCCTCACGCTTTTGAATTACTTCTTTTAAATGATAGATATCTTCTACGAAGCAGCATGTAATACGAATGCCAATGATATCTTGTAACTGTGTTTGAGCATTTTCCACTGTTGGTGATAAGTTTTTACGCTCTAGCTTTTTAATAATACTTTCAGGTTGTTTTAGTCTAGTTTTTATATGTTCAAACGGGTTGTAATCCTCTAGAAATTGAGCTTCCCGGTTCATAATTTCAAATTTAGTTTTTAACTCTTCTAAAGCAAATGTATACGGTAATACAAAAGCTTTCCAATAGTTAACTGTTGATTGATTATATTCCATTTATATACACACCTTTTCCTATTTACAAGTGAGGTTACTATACTAAATACCAAATCATATAAGCGCAAGCAGCAAATGATGAAACCATAAAACGATATTTAGTTTTCATACTTTCAACTCCTTTCGAATGAGATTCTATATGAATAAACGTGATTGTTAATAAGTTCACTATGTACAAGTTCTATAGTAATAGATTCGTGTGAATTTCGTATGAACTAATTGTTTCAGCTTTTTGTCTTTTTCTTGTAATTGACAAATTAAGTGAAGTTGTATATTATTTAAATCGTAATCATTACGTTTTAGTTGCGATTTTTGAACGAAAGGAGAATGACATATGCGTGTAAATATTACATTAGCTTGTACGGAGTGTGGTGATCGTAATTATATTTCTAAAAAGAATAAACGAAACAACCCAGAGCGCATCGAACTAAAAAAATATTGTCCACGATTAAAACGGGTAACGTTACATCGTGAAACGAAGTAGAAGACTAGAGATATCTCTAGTCTTTTTTTGTTAATATTTTTTTGGTTTTGTTTGTTATAATTACCTTAAATTGTAACAAAGGAGGGGTATGATGAATCAAAAAGATAAAGAAAGAAAAGAGAAAGTGGCACATATTATTGAAATTTCGGATGATTATAGACTCGTTGTAGATGATCAAGAAGGTGTGGATGACCCATATCATCTATTATGGTGGGAGCATAAAGAGGATGAGGAGAAAACGGTACAGATTACGCTGAATAGACATACCGGTAATTTAATTGAATTTAGTATAGGTGATGAAAATTATTTTTCAAGTAGTAAGGCAGCGATAGAGGAGAATAAGGCAAGAGAAATTGCAAATGTATTTATAAAGAAATATGTGAAAGAAGGATTAGAAAGTTATACATATGTGAAGGTCAAGGACGATAGGCGCGGTTGGAAAGAAGTAAATTATATGCAGGAAGTGAATAGCTATCCATTGCCGAATACAGGATGTGTTGTACGAGTCCATCCTTCAGGTAATGTTGTGAATTTCCATTATAATGGACAAAAAGCGATAGAGAAAAAACCGTTATGGCCAAGTGAAATTGTTGAGGAGAATATCGTTTTAGAAAATTTGAAAGCTAGACAAGATATGAGACTTGTATTTGTAGATTTAACATACTCTTCATGTAAATATGAAAAAGGGGAAGAAGTAAAAGGATACCGTCTCGTATATGAACCAGAGCCTGGTCATGCGTTTATTAATGCAAGTACAGGTAAAGATTTATATGGGCCAGACCATTATAAATTACCTTCTACAGTACTTGTTGATAAACCCCTAAAGAGTAGTCCAAAAAAAGATGTGCTTGATTTATTTGATTGGGACAAGGAGAAATTTGTAAAATTAGATGAAAAAGTAGATGAGGATGAAGTCTGGATAAAATTCGTATTAAAAGAAGAATTACAAAAAGAAGTAGAAGAGAAGGATTCCTATTCAATGGATGAGTTTTATAAAAAACATGTTCCAATGCTGAAGCATGATGAATTTGTTGTAATTACTCTAGATAAAGAAACAAATCAATTGCTTTCTTTTTTTATGTGGCAGGATGAGAAAAAAAGAAGAACAATCTTATCAAGAGAGCAATGTTTAAGCAAAGCACTTCAATTTTTAGAGCATACTATCCCAGATGTGACAAAGTATATTCAGCTTTGGGATGATTATGAAGAGGAAGAGGGGATAGAGAGGTTTTCCTTTTCAATGTATGTAAATGACATTCATGTAGAGCGGAAATATATTATGATCAACATCAATGCAGAAAATGGTGCAGTGATGCACTACTCTGGAGAGTCTAGCAAATTTATAAAAGAATTACTTACATATGAAACAACACCAAAAGTAACAAAAGAAAAAGCGTTAGAAATATATATAGAGGCCATGCGAGTTAATTTAGAATGGTTTTTAGAAAATGAGGAAGAGGAAACGAACTACGAACTACTGTATAAACAAACAACGGATGAAAATTATAAAGAATCCTTCGACTGTAGTCGAGAAATTCGTTACATAGATGCGTATACTGGGGAGAAAATTTGGAGTGAATATTAGTAAAAGCCAATCGATACATTTCGATTGGCTTTTACTATGTTCGTAGAATAATTTGTTAATTACCGTTAAGTGGTTGAAGAACACCATCTTGAGCTTTCGACCAGTTATATAGATTTCCATCAGATCCTACTGCAAAATTTAGAGCACGCGAGTTCTCAGGAGATTCGCGTACGTATAAGACGTCGTATAGTTTAATACCATTTATTGTGCCAATTAGTTTGTCTTCCCCAGATCCATAACGAATTTCCTCTGAGCGAGTTCCCATTCTTTTCTCGAGAACTCTCACAGCATCTTCACTTGTGAATTTAATAGTATCGGCTTGTTTATTTGGTTGTTTAGCTGGCTGTTGATCTTTCTGGGTGTTTTTAGATGTTGCTTCAGGTTTTGTATTATTTTCAGTTTTTGTGTTGTTTTTAGTTGTTGTGCTGTTCTCAGCTTTTGCGTTGTTCTCAGTTTTTGCGTTGTTCTCAGTTTTTGCGTTGTTCTCAGTTTTTGCGTTGTTCTCAGTTTTTGCGTTGTTCTCAGTTGTTGTGTTGTTTTTAGTTGTTGTGTTGTTCTCAGTTTTTACGTTGTTCTCAGTGTTTGCATTGTCTTCAGTTTTTTGGCTATCTTCCGTTTTTGTAATGTCTTTTGATGCGGCAGTATCCTGTTTAGTAGCCTCAGTTTTTGTAGGAGACGTTTGCTGTCCACAAGCTGAAAGTAAGAAAAATGATAATGTGAGTACTGCAAGGTTTCTGATTTGTGACGTAGCGTATCGCATGAAAACACCTCTTTCAAAATTTTGGAACTTAACATATTGTAATACATTGGAAAAAATATGCAAGGTATGAAAGACTTATTTCGTTCGACAAAAAGCTCAGGATTCCATATTTATATCGTACAGACACAAACAACCTCACGCCCACATACACTTAGTAAAGACCACTATTTTGGCGGAGGTGAAAGGTTTGAGTCTATTCGCCGCAATTGGATATATGGTTCGAGAAGTATTTGTCTTTGTTTCTTATGTGAAGAATAATGCGTTTCCACAGCCGTTATCATCAGATGATGAGAGAAAGTACTTAGAGTTAATGGAGCAAGGTGATGCTCAAGCGAGAAATCTTTTAATTGAACATAATTTACGGCTTGTAGCCCATATCGTTAAAAAATTTGAAAACACGGGTGAAGATGCAGAAGATTTAATTTCAATTGGTACAATTGGGCTTATTAAAGCGATCGAGAGTTATTCAGCAGGAAAAGGAACAAAGCTCGCAACGTATGCAGCACGCTGTATTGAAAATGAAATTTTGATGCATTTACGTGTGCTAAAAAAAACGAAAAAAGACGTTTCACTTCATGATCCGATCGGGCAAGATAAAGAGGGGAATGAAATATCGCTTATTGATATATTAAAATCAGAGTCTGAAGATGTAATCGATATGATTCAGCTTAGTATGGAGTTAGAAAAAATTAAAGAGTATATCGATATTTTAGATGAACGAGAAAAAGAAGTGATCGTGAAGCGTTTTGGGCTTGGACTGGATAAAGAAAAAACGCAGCGGGAGATTGCTAAGGCACTTGGTATTTCCAGAAGCTACGTATCAAGAATTGAAAAGCGCGCCTTAATGAAAATGTTTCATGAATTTGTGCGAGCTGAGAAAGAGAAAAAAGCAAAAGAATAATATATATTGCAAGCAGCCATATTTTAAAATTGGCTGCTTTTCTTTGTAAATAGGGAAAGAAAACGAGTTGTGATAAGAAGAAATACATGTTCACTGTTGAAAATGAAGGATTCTATCTGTAATATTAGAAGGTGCTAAACAATTTAAGGATAAGACTATACTTAGTTTTCTGTCTGTATAATGGGACAGCTCTATATGATATGTGGGAATAAGAACCAATTTTACATATGATATAGAAAGAAAAGAAGGGGAAACTAAAGTTATAGGCTGATTAGGAGGTTTCGCAATTTGCGACGTACATTATATCGACTTATGATCGAACTTACAAATGGTCGCTTTACTTCTTATATATTACGTAAATTTGCACAATCTCGTTTAAGCTCTATCATTATTCCATCATATGCGAAGGTTTTTAAACTTAATCAAGATGAGATGGAAAAGGGTTTGAAGGAATATAGAACATTGCATGAATTATTTACGCGTAGGCTAAAAGAAGGAAAGCGTAGTATTGATACAGATGCACGGAGTATCGTTAGCCCTGTTGATGGTGTTTTTGCTGATCACGGTCCGATTGAGGACACAAAAACATTTGATATTAAAGGAAAGCGTTATTCAATTGTGGATATGCTAGGTAATGAAGAGCGTGCAAAGCGATATGCAGGCGGTACATATATGGTTATTTATTTGAGCCCAAGTCATTATCATCGCATTCATAGCCCGCTTTCTGGTTCTGTGACTGAAAGATTTATACTCGGTAGAAAATCGTATCCGGTAAATGCTGCGGGTATGGAATATGGAAAAGAGCCGCTGTCAAAAAACTATCGTTCTGTTACAGAAGTGAATAGTGATGGCGAGCATATGGCGCTTGTAAAAGTAGGTGCTATGTTTGTGAATAGTATTGAGCTTTTGCATGAAAGAAGTACTGTTCAAAAAGGTGAAGAAATGGCATACTTTACATTTGGTTCAACAGTTGTGTTATTGTTTGAAAAAGATATGATAGAAGTAGTGCAGGGGTTGAAGAGTGGACAAGAACTTCGTCTTGGTGAAAAAATTGCTACTCGATTAGCTCATAAGTAAAGACATTATAACGGTAAGTAAGAGTTATGGACAAAGATGCTTAATGATGAAAGCCCCCTAGATGGGAGTACTTGTTTATTCGAGAGCCATCGCAGGATGGCTCTTTTTACAGGTACGGACTGATTAAAGTTATCACTTTATATGTAATCAAGACGTTTTGACAAGCTTGTCCTCTAATGAGCGTCTGATCATTTCTTGTTTTATAAGTAAAATGAAGTCGGGATTTAATTTTAGTTCTTTTGCTTTATAATAAGACTCAGTGAGTAACTCAGTAGATAACTGTTCCATATGTTTTGTTTTCAAGGTGAGTCACCTCCTAATAATATAAGGATTGATTCGTTGTTGCATTTAATGTACCAAAAAAATATGACAGTCACAAACAAGGGGTTATCCACATACCTAGGTGGATAAAGTGTGTATAGATTGTTAGTAAATTCCAAATTAACTGACAAATTAATGTGGAAAATGTGTACAATTTTATCCACAGGTTATATATCGAAAAATGTTGTCGAAAAATTTTATGAAAACTCCTCAAAGAGGTGAAAGAAATTGAAGTTATTTTTACCAAATGAATATGTGAAAAATGTATATCATGTTCAACCAGAAGATTTGAAAAAACGTGGAATTAAAGGCATTATTACAGATTTAGATAACACTTTAATTGAATGGGATCGCCCAAATGCAACGCCACAACTTGAAGAATGGTTTTTGAAAATGAAAGAGCAAGGCATCCAAGTAACAGTTGTTTCAAATAATAATGAACAACGTGTGAAAGACTTTGCTGATCCATTAGGTATTCCATTTATTCATAGCGCTCGTAAACCATTTGTTCGCGCATTTAAGCGTGCGATACAAGAGATGAGTTTACAGCCAGATGAAGTTGTAGTGATTGGAGATCAATTACTAACAGATGTGCTTGGTGGAAATCGAGTGGGACTTCATACAATTTTAGTTGTACCGGTAGCACAAACGGACGGGTTAGTGACGCGCTTTAATCGGAAAATTGAACGACGAATTATGAGAAATATGAAGAAAAAAGGTTTAATCAACTGGGAGGAATAAAGTTTGACTGAAACAATTAAATGTATTGGTTGCGGTGTAGAAATTCAAACAGAAAATAAAAATGAAGTGGGATATGCTCCTACCTCATCTTTAGAGAAAGAACAAGTAATTTGTCAACGTTGTTTTCGCTTGAAGCATTACAATGAAATTCAAGATGTATCATTAACGGACGATGACTTCCTACGTATTCTAAATGGAATTGGAAAATCGGATGCACTAGTAGTTAAGATTGTAGACATTTTTGATTTTAATGGTAGCTGGTTACCTGGTTTACATCGTTTCGTAGGAAATAATAAAGTATTACTTGTTGGAAATAAAGCGGATTTAATTCCTAAGTCAGTAAAACATGATAAAGTAAAGCATTGGATGCGATATAGTGCAAAGCAGCTAGGATTAAAGCCAGAAGATGTCTTTTTAATTAGTGCAGCGAAGGGACAAGGGATTGCTGAGCTTGCGGATGCTATTGAGTATTATCGCGGTGGTAAAGATGTTTATGTTGTTGGGTGTACAAATGTAGGGAAATCAACATTTATTAATCGTATGATTAAAGAATTTAGTGATGAGACTGAAAATGTAATTACAACATCTCATTTCCCTGGAACAACACTTGATTTAATTGATATTCCATTAGACGAAGAATCTTCTTTATATGATACGCCAGGTATTATTAATCACCATCAAATGGCTCATTATGTTGGAAAAGAAAGCTTAAAGCTTATTACACCAACAAAAGAAATTAAACCAATGGTGTTCCAATTAAATGAGGAACAAACGTTATTCTTTAGTGGATTGGCACGTTTTGATTATGTAAGTGGTGGTCGTCGTGCGTTTACTTGTCACTTCTCAAATCGTTTAACAATTCACCGTACGAAGCTTGAGAAAGCAGACGAATTGTATAAAAATCATGCTGGGGATTTACTAAGCCCGCCAACACCAGAAGAATTAGCGAATATGCCTGAACTAGTGAAATACGAGTTTAATATTCGTGAACCGAAAACGGATGTTGTATTTTCTGGATTAGGATGGGTTACTGTGAACGAACCAGGAGCAAAAATTGTTGCACACGTACCAAAAGGAGTAAGTGTTTCATTGCGTAAATCTTTAATTTAATATGGAGAGGGATTTATGAAACAATTATATGGTGTAATCGGAAATCCAATTGGACATTCATTATCACCCGTTATGCATAACGATGCATTTGAACACTTGAATATGGATGCCCATTATCATGCATTTCTTGTTGAAGAGGAAGTGCTAGGGGAAGCAGTAAGAGGTTTA
Source organism: Bacillus luti (assembly GCF_009739945.1). NCBI lineage: Bacteria > Bacillati > Bacillota > Bacilli > Caryophanales > Bacillaceae > Bacillus > Bacillus luti. Next base: position 1,052,175 of record NZ_CP040336.1, read on the forward strand.
AAAGCATTAGGTATTTCAGGATTTAATGTAACAACTCCGCACAAAGTTGCTATTATGGAGTATTTGGATGAGATTAATCCATTAGCGATGCAAATCGGTGCAGTAAATACAGTGGTTCATAAAGACGGGAAGTTGATTGGCTACAATACAGATGGAATTGGTTTTGTTCGAGCATTGCAATCCATTAGTAGTGAACCACTTCAAGGGAAACGTATTTTATTACTTGGCGCAGGTGGTGCTAGTCGAGCTATTTATTTTTCTCTTGCTGATATAGGTGTGAAAGAGATTGATGTAGCCAATCGCACAGTAGATAAGGCGGAAGAACTTATCGCTGCATGTAAGGCTCATGTTACTTCTGTTGCTTTATCGTTAGAAAAAGCAACAGAAGAACAAGAGAATTATGATATTATCATTCAGACGACAACAATAGGTATGCATCCATACGTCGAACATACGCCATTACAAATTTGTTCGTTAAAAAAAGGAACGATTGTATCAGATATAATTTATAATCCATTTGAAACGAAAATTTTATGTGAGGCAAAAGAGCAAGGTGCAATCATTCAAAATGGTATTGATATGTTTGTTTATCAAGGGGCACTTGCATTTGAAATGTGGACAGGACGCATACCAAATATTGATCGAATGAAACAATTAGTTATAAAAAAGCTTGGAGGCTAACATATATGTTAACAGGAAAACAAAAAAGATTTTTACGTGCACAAGCACATCATTTAACACCAATTTTTCAAGTAGGAAAAGGCGGCGTAAATGAGAATATGGTGAAACAAATTGGAGAAGCGTTAGAAGTTCGTGAACTATTTAAAGTGAGCGTATTACAAAACTGTGAATTTGATCGTCGTGAAGTTGCAGAAGAGCTTGCACAAGGCGCACGTGCTGAAATCGTTCAAGTAATTGGAAGCACAATTGTGTTATACAAAGAATCAAGAGAAAATAAACAAATTAAGCTTCCTCGATAAAAAAGGTTAGCATGCGCTATTTTTATCGCTGATGCGTAATGATGTAGAGATCGAAACCAATTGAACTTTTATTAACAGTGAGCTCTCTTCGGATAGGAATGAAGAGAGTTACTGTATGTAAAAGGAAGGGGCGTTTCTTTTGAGGAAAATTGGCATCATTGGCGGTACATTTGACCCGCCTCATTATGGGCATTTACTAATTGCGAATGAAGTGTATCACGCTTTGAATCTGGAGGAGGTATGGTTCTTACCAAACCAAATTCCACCGCATAAACAAGGACGAAATATTACAAGTGTAGAAAGTCGCTTACATATGTTAGAACTTGCGACTGAGGAAGAAACACACTTTTCTATTTGTTTAGAAGAGCTGAATAGGAAGGGCCCATCTTATACATATGACACTATGTTACAATTGACGAAGAAGTATCCGGATGTGCAGTTTCACTTTATTATTGGTGGAGATATGGTTGAGTATTTACCGAAGTGGTATAACATTGAAGCGTTACTCGAGCTGGTTACGTTTGTTGGTGTTGCAAGACCTGGTTATACATTGCATACGCCTTATAATATCACTACGGTGGAAATTCCGGAGTTTGCAGTTTCTTCATCTTTACTACGTGAGAGATATAAAGAGAAGAAAACATGTAAATATTTACTTCCTGAAAAAGTACAGGTATATATCGAGAGGAATGGGTTGTATGAATCGTGAGAATGCACTTCATATTGTCAAACAACAAATGCATGAAAAACGTTATATACACACAATTGGTGTAATGGAGACAGCGATTGAGCTCGCTCAATTATACGGTGTGGATGAGAAGAAAGCAGAAGTGGCAGCTATATTCCATGATTATGCGAAATGTAGAGCAATTTCAGAGATGGAAGAGATTATTAAATGTGAAGATTTGCCGAAAGATCTACTTTGTTATAACAAAGAGTTATGGCACGCACCTGTTGGGGCATACTTAGTAGAAAAAGAAGTAGGTATTACGGATCCTGAAATCCTGCAAGCTATTACATATCATACAAGTGGTCATGAGAAAATGACGATGTTAGATAAAGTGATTTATGTAGCTGATTACATTGAGCCTGGGCGAAAGTTTCCAGGGGTGGAAGAAGCTCGTAAACTCGCATATACGGATATAAATCAAGCTTTATTATTTGCGTTAAAGCGAACAATTCAATTTTTAATGGAAAAAGATCAAACGATTTATCCATTAACATTCCAAACATATAATGCAGTTATCAAGGAGGAAATTATTAAATGAAAGATAAAGATTTATTAGTATTAGCAGCGAAAGCAGCTGATGATAAGAGAGCAGAAGATATGGTTGTCCTAAATATGCAAGGTATTTCACCAATTGCAGATTATTTTATTATTTGTCACGGTAACTCAGATAAACAAGTGCAAGCAATTGCGCGTGAAATTAAAGCAAAAGCACACGAGTTCGAAATCGACGTACAACGTATGGAAGGTTTTGACGAAGCGCGCTGGGTATTAGTTGATCTTGGAGATGTAGTTGCTCATGTATTCCATAAGGATGAGCGTAATCACTATAATTTAGAGCGTCTATGGGGCGATGTGCCACGTGAAGATATTACAGACGAGCTAGACCAATGAAATATGAACAATTTGCATTGTTGTACGACGAACTAATGAATGATGTCCCTTATGAAAAATGGGTAGAATTCACAGAGGAAAGTCTGCAGCAAGCGGATATGAAAGAGGCAAAGATTCTTGACGTAGCATGCGGTACTGGTAATGTAACCCTTCCGCTCGTACAAAAGGGTTACGATTTAATCGGTGTCGATCTTTCAGAAGAAATGTTAACGGTCGCTCAGCAAAAGTTAGGAGGAGAGGGATACTTTATTCCTTTTTACCAACAAGACATGCGAGAGCTTGATGTTCCAGGTGAATTTGATTGCGTAACCATCTTTTGTGATTCATTAAATTATGTATTGCAAGAAGAGGGAGTACAAGAAACGTTTAGAAGAGTGTTTCACCATTTACGTCAAGATGGTTTGTTTTTATTTGATGTGCATTCTTTGTATAAAATACATCATGTATTTCAAAATGAAACATACACAGTGAATGGAGAAGAAATCTCTCTTATTTGGAATTGCTTCCCCGGTGAAGAATCAAATAGTGTAGAGCATGATTTAACATTCTTTGTTCAAGATCCAGAAGAAGATGTGTACCATCGTTTTGACGAATGTCACGTGCAACGTGCATATCAGGTTGAAGAGTTGACAAAATGGCTTGAAGAGGCTGGTTTCACAGTGCTTCGCGTGACTGGTGACTTTGAGAGGTTGGAAGTTACAGAACAAACAGAGCGTATTTTCTTCATGGCGAAGAAAAACGGATAAAACAAAAGCAACCGAGAAGGTTGCTTTTGTTTTGTAAAGAAGATGTAATTTTTGATTTAGAATTATACGGAAATGATCTGCATAAAGTGTGGAAATACTTGTGTAAGTGGACGTGTAGTATAAAAAAAGTAGGTATTTATAAAAAGGATTTGGAATGATAGTGACGTATTTATTATGTGTGTTTATTGAATTGCTGATCAACGCATTTTAAATCCTCATCAAATTTCTCGTGTGTCCGTTCGATTAATTTATGAAACATATCCCCAACATGTTCTTCTAAAACACGAATACCTTCTCCTGTAACGCCGCCTTTCACACATACCTTTTCTTGTAAAGTAGGTAGTGTGAAAATCTCTTTTTCGAGTAATTTCCCCATTCCAACGACCATTTCACTTACTAAAGTAGTGGCTTCTTCATGTGTAATATTTGTTTTATCTACAGCAGCGTTAATAAAACATTGTAATAAATAACTAAAGAATGCAGGGCCGCAGCTTGCTATATCAGATGAAACGCGCGTTATATCTTCTTCTATTACAAGGGGAGTGGAAATGTTTTTGAATAGACGAAATAGTTTTTGTTGCCACTCTTCAGAGCATTTACTTCCGAATGTAAATAGTGATGCACCAGACAGGGCGCGGTTTGTAATGCTTGGAATAATACGTGCGACGTGGCATGGCACAAGTGTCTCTAATTGTGATGGAGATATCGGACTTGTGATAGAAACTAAGCACTTTTCATCAGAAAAATGTTCAGCATATTTTTGTAGGATAGGGTAAATATCTATCGGTTTTACACAAATAAAAATAAGATGTGACCGTTCAATTACTTCATCGATAGTTTTGGCTATGTGAACAGAAGGGTGTTTTTCTTTTATATGATATGCTTTGGCGGGCGTTCGATTAATGATTGTAAGGCACGAAGGTTTGACAGCACGGGTTTCTAAAAATGCATCGATTAGTATATTCCCCATGTTTCCTGTCCCTATAATTCCTATGTTCAATGTTTCATCCCTCCTTCGTAACAGCTTTCTCCTAAACAATATGAATGATGTTATAAATTTATGATTAGAGGTGTAAAATGATGTGGGATTTTCCGAAGAAATGGTTAGGATTAGTAGCTATTATTGGTATTGCGCTTTTTCTATTTTTCTGGAAAACGAACCAGCATACAGAAGGGTCAGTCATTGCAACGGATGTTCAAGCGAAAGAGATAGAGAAAAAAGGTAAACCGAAAATATTGGATACAAAAGAGCAGAAAAAAATAATTGTAATTGATATGAAAGGGGCTGTTGCTAAAGAGGGGGTGTATGAAATGAAAGTAGGGGACCGGGTCAAGGATGCCATTGAAAAGGCAGGTGGTTTTTTGCCAGAAGCAGATAGGAATAAGGTGAACTTAGCGCAAATGGTACAAGACCAAATGATCCTTTATGTACCAAATAAAAATGAACAAGTGCAAGAAGTAGCTGCTGTCTCAAAGGGAGATGGGAAAGTTCAAATAAATGCAGCTACTAAAGAACAACTTGAAAAAATTACAGGCATCGGTTCCCGAAAAGCAGAAAGTATTTTGAAATATCGAGAGGAACATGGTCCGTTCCAGAAAATAGAAGATTTATTAGAGATTGATGGGATTGGGGCGAAGTCTCTGGAAAAAATAAAAGATCAAATTATTATTCCGTAAAAGATTGACGAAGTTTTTCTTCTTTCGCTACACTACAAGTAGACAAAAAAGAAGGTGAAAAATATGGAACGAATTTCATGGGATCAATATTTTATGACACAAAGCCATCTGCTATCTTTACGTAGTACATGTACAAGGCTGGCGGTAGGGGCGACAATCGTTCGTGATAAACGAATTATTGCTGGTGGATATAATGGTTCAATTAAAGGTGGCGTACATTGTATAGATGATGGGTGTTACGTAATTGATAATCATTGTGTTCGAACGATTCATGCTGAAATGAATGCTTTGTTACAATGTGCAAAGTTTGGTGTGAAAACAGAGGAAGCGGAAATTTATGTTACGCATTTCCCTTGTTTACAATGCTGTAAGGCGATTATTCAAAGTGGTATTACAGCGGTTTATTATGCGCAGGATTATAAAAACCATCCGTATGCTGTAGAGTTATTTGAAAAAGCGAATATCACAGTGAAGCACGTTCCGCTAGAATATGATATTGCAGCTCTAGAAGAACAAAAGCGTCATATGGAGTTAAAAGAACTATTTGCATCTTTAGAAAAAGAGAACTTATCAATGGAAGAATTACAACAGGTATTCACGCAGGCAAAAATGATGCTATAAGGAGTGAGTATGAGTTGCATGGACAATGGGGCTATGTTGCAATCTCGTTTGTGATGGGGATTGCAATTGCCTTTTCCACGTCGGCTTTGTTGAGTGTTTGTTGTCTAGCTTCCTACGTTTTATTCTGTTTATATCGTACTTCTCGTAAAACCTTCCTTTTATGCGTGATAGCGTGTTTTAGTGGCGCTATGCACACTTCCTGTATCCAAGAAGAAAACAAGGCTCTAGGAGAGTCCTACGAAGTTACAAGAGGAGTGATACGAAACATGCCTCTTATTAATGGTGATCGTCTATCATTTCAATTTGAAGATCAGTATGGAAATATAGTGCAGTTAAGCTACAAAATTAAATCATCCTTGGAAAAGAAACAATTGCAACAATTATATGCAGGGGTATCATGTGTCTTCAAAGGTGAGAGGAAAGAACCACAAACAGCCAGAAATTTTCACGGTTTTAATTACCGTGATTATTTATATGAGCAAAATATTCATTTCATATTTGATGTTACAAATATTTCTGAATGTCATAAAACATCATTGTCACCGATGCAATGGATTCTTCTTTTGAGACAGCAAGCAATTTCCAAAGTTACTGAAATGTTCCCAGAACAATCAGGTGCTTTTATGAATGCATTGTTATTTGGTGATAGACAACAAATGACGTTTGAAGTTGAAGAGCGATATCAACAATTTGGACTTGTACATTTATTGGCGATTTCAGGTTCGCATATTGTATTGTTAATGGTGATCGTGTACTTTATTTTGCTGAGAAGTGGTGTGACGAGAGAGGTAGCAACCGTATGTCTTATTGTATGCATTCCTTTGTATATGATTTTAGCAGGGGCGTCACCTTCTGTTATAAGAGCTTCTATAACAGGGGTTTTATTACTGATCGCATTCATGTGCTCTATTCGTATATCTAGCTTAGATGCTTTAAGTGTAACGGCTATATGTATGCTTATATATGATCCGTATCTTGTTTTTAATATTGGATTTCAGTTTTCTTTTGTAGGCAGTTTGGCTTTACTGTTATCTGCCCCGTTATTACTAGGGAGTAGCAACGGAGTAATCCGAAACTCGATTTACATTTCTATTATTTCACAGCTCGTTAGTACTCCAATTCTGTTATATCATTTCGGTTATTTTTCTCCATATAGTATTTTCCTCAATCTCCTATACGTTCCGTTTTTATCTATAATTGTATTACCGTGTAGCATTATTATTCTGATTTGTATGCCGATTATCCCATTTCTCGCAAAGGGACTTGCGAATGTACTTTCAATGGGTTTAAGTATTTCAAATGATTTTCTAAGTTACTGTGAAATTTTTCCGTTTACTCGGCTTGTTTTTGGACAAACATCTATACTTCTTGTAGCTATATATTTTGTAATTATTGTTAGTATATTGATAGTTTGGGAAAGGGGAATGTCGAAAAGGATTGTGTCCATAGTTGTGGGGGTATTTCTTTTCGTTTGTGCGTGTCATTATGCCTATCCATATTTTCGTGAAAGTGGTAGCGTTACATTTATTGATGTTGGACAAGGTGATGCAATCTTAATTCGTCTTCCATATGATAAAGGTGTTTATCTTATTGACACAGGTGGAACACTTCAACTCAATAAAGAAGAATGGCAAAGGAAAAAACATGAATTTTCTATTGGAAAAGATATTTTAATCCCTTTTTTACAAAAAGAAGGCATCAAAGCAATTGATAAATTAATCGTAACGCATGGAGATGCGGATCATATAGGTGCTGCGCAAGATTTATTATCATATATAACTGTAAAGGAAGTTGTATTTGGTCAGAAAGAACAAGATGCAATATTAGAAAAAGTATTAAAGAAAAAGGCGTTAGAAAAGAACGTGAAAATAAGTGAAGTGGCGGAAGGAGAAAGCTGGAGTGTGAATGGAGCGGAGTTTTTTGTACTAGCTCCAAATGGAAAGAAGTCTAATGAAAATGATGCCTCAATTGTAATATGGGCGAAATTTGGAGGGGTAACGTGGTTGTTTACAGGAGATTTAGAAGAAGGTGGAGAGAATCGTTTAGTATCAAACTATCCTGCATTGCGGGCAGATGTATTAAAGGTTGCTCATCATGGGAGTAATACGTCATCTATATCCTCTTTTTTAAGCCTCATACAGCCTAGTGTAGCGATTATTTCTGTAGGAGAACGCAATAGATATGGGCACCCGCATAAGGAAGTTATAGAGCGTTTTGAGAAGATGGGTATTGAAATATGGCGAACAGATCAGCAAGGTGCTATTTCTTATGTTTTTAAAGGGGGAAATGGAACCTTTAAAAGTAAAATCACATATGATGAAACACATACTAGATGAAAAAGAGAAGACTGCCATGAAGTGGCAGTCTTTAGGAACCAATAAATTTAATAACTGTGGCAATAATGAAAAGTGTTGCGAAAAAACCAAATGAGACGATAAATCCTACCCCTGAATCAATAGCGTCATTGCGTTTGCTTTGAACATTTTGTTCAAAATCATTCATTTAGAATCCCTCCCCAACATTCCACTTTAGTATAAAATATTGTCAGAAAAAAATCTACAATTTCCATGTGAAGAGAAATAGAGTGTTTTTATTACTTTTCATTCGTTAAGTGACGTGAGTTTTTTATTTCCAAGCATGTTAACAGTTGGCACTTATACTCGGATTTTTATTGTGAACAATAAAGGGAAGGTGATTACCGCACACCAATAAGAAACCCGGGGCTTATTGCGTGGCGTTTAATATAAATAAAGGGACGGGTTATACAGCCTGTTCCTTTGTACTTGTAAAACAAAAGCTAGGGCATTAGTATAAATATATATTGCCAAGTTAGGGAGTAGGAAAAAAGTATGAGTGATATACATAAAAAAATTAAAAAGAAGCAGTTTGCTCCGTTGTATTTACTGTATGGAACGGAAGCGTTTTTTATAAATGAAACGATTAAGCTTATTACAACAGAGGCGCTTGAAGAGGAAGATCGTGAGTTTAATGTTGTGACATATGATTTAGAAGAAGCGTATTTAGAAGATGTGGTTGAGGATGCACGTACACTTCCTTTTTTTGGAGAACGTAAAGTATTATTAATAAAATCACCACTATTTTTAACTTCACAAAAAGAAAAGTTAGAGCAAAATATAAAAATTTTAGAAGAATATATTGGGGAGCCTTCTCCATTTTCTATTCTTGTTTTTGTTGCGCCTTACGAAAAACTTGATGAACGAAAAAAAATTACAAAACTATTAAAGAAAACAGCGGATATAGTAGAAGCGAATGCGATGCAGGTGCAGGATGTTCAGAAGTGGATTGTTGCTCGTGCAGATGAAGTGCATGTACACATCGATAATGCAGCTCTTAGTTTGTTGTTAGAGCTGGTAGGAAGTAATGTAACGATGTTGGCGAAGGAAATGGACAAGTTAACGTTATATGTCGGTATGGGCGGAGAGATTACACCGAAACTTGTTACGGAACTTGTGCCGAAATCAGTAGAACAAAATGTGTTTGCTTTAACGGAAAAAGTGGTAAAAAAAGATATCGCGGGTGCGATGGAAATATTGGATGGGTTATTTACGCAACAGGAAGAACCGATTAAACTGCTTGCGTTATTAGTGAGTCAATTCCGCTTGCTACATCAAGTAAAAGAGTTACAACAGCGCGGTTATGGACAGAATCAAATCGCGTCTCATATTGGTGTACATCCGTATCGTGTAAAGTTAGCGATGAATCAAACGAAGTTTTTCTCTTTTGAAGAATTAAAAAAAGTAATTATAGAATTAGCGGAAGCTGATTATAGTATGAAAACGGGGAAAATGGATAAGAAACTTGTGCTTGAGTTTTTCTTAATGCGGTTAAATCATATGTGATGAAACAAAAAGTTCACGTGCTAAGCACGTGAACTTTTTGTATATAAAAAAACGATCCGAATGGATCGTTTTTTAAACGCCTTACGCGTTTACTTGTTTCGCTAAGCGAGATTTTTGACGAGCTGCAGCGTTTTGGTGGATAAGACCTTTACGAGCTGCTTTGTCAAGTTTTTTAGAAGCAGTTTTGAAAGCTTCTTTAGCATTTTCAAGATCGTTATTAGTAACTAAAGCTTCTACAGTTTTAACAGCAGAACGCATGTCAGACTTGATAGAAGCGTTATGTGCACGACGCTCTTCGCTAAGTTTAGCGCGTTTGATAGCAGATTTGATGTTTGCCATACTTTTCACCTCCCTGGTGCAATCGAATGACTCGATTCTTAACATAGAACAAGTGATATTCTATCAAACGGTGAAGAGAATTGCAATAGTATATCAATGAAATTTCACGTAAAGGAAAGAATGACCTTATATAACTTTGGGAAATCTAACGATATTTACTATGAATTACGGAGGAGATACGATGAAAGAACCATTAGATTTAAGTAAATATAGTATTAGAACTGACCTAGCTGTAGAGGCGCATCAAATGTTGCAAGAGCGTCAAGAAGAACAGAATGGGATACAAGGAGTTATTGTAAAAGAGAGGGAAGAAGAAGGTGTTACAGTTACAAAAGTAACGATTGATGAAGTTGCATCTGAATCGATGGGTAAAAAACCTGGGAATTATTTAACTCTTGAGGTGCAAGGTATACGCCAACAAGATACGGAACTGCAACAAAAGGTAGAGCGTATTTTTGCGAAAGAATTTTCTTATTTTTTAGAAGAAGTTGGTGTTACGAAAGAAGCGAGTTGTTTAATCGTCGGTCTTGGGAATTGGAATGTAACGCCAGATGCACTTGGACCTATAGTTGTAGAGAATGTATTGGTAACGAGACATTTGTTTCAATTGCAGCCTGAAAGTGTGGAAGAAGGATTTAGGCCTGTTAGTGCAATCAGGCCGGGAGTAATGGGGATTACAGGAATTGAAACAAGCGATGTTATTTATGGGATCATTGAGAAGACAAAGCCAGACTTTGTCATTGCAATCGATGCATTAGCTGCTCGTTCTATTGAAAGGGTAAATAGTACAATACAAATTTCTGATACAGGAATTCATCCAGGGTCTGGTGTTGGGAATAAACGTAAGGAGCTAAGTAAAGAAACGTTAGGTATTCCTGTTATCGCAATTGGTGTTCCAACTGTAGTTGATGCCGTTTCGATTACAAGTGATACGATTGATTTTATTTTGAAGCATTTTGGAAGAGAGATGAAAGAGGGACATAAGCCGTCACGATCTTTATTACCTGCGGGATTTTCATTTGGAGAAAAGAAAAAACTAACAGAAGAAGATATGCCGGATGAAAAGAGTCGGAATATGTTTTTAGGAGCTGTTGGTACGTTGGAAGATGAAGAGAAGAGGAAATTAATTTATGAGGTGCTATCTCCTCTTGGTCATAATTTAATGGTGACTCCAAAAGAGGTAGATGCCTTTATAGAAGATATGGCAAATGTAATAGCCAGTGGTTTAAATGCGGCGCTGCATCATCAAATTGACCAAGATAATACAGGGGCATATACACATTGATGGGAAGAGATGATAACAGTTTAAGTCGCTTTACACTTTTGTGTATATGTAGTGCATCCTTATGCTTACTTATGATGATAGCGGGGGTGGCGCTTGCTAATCATGGTTTGAAAAGTATGAAAGGTTATCAGCAGCTGTCGTACGAACAAGTAGCTCATATGACAGGAACGGAAGGTGAGGCTGCTGAATCAGAAATTTTGGGAAGTTCGTTTTCAACTGTTGAAAAACAAAAACAATTAGAAAGTTTAAGAAGTTTTAATGTCGTAGAAGGAATGGGTATGGCAATAGCGAGTGTTGCTTATGAAATGACAAAGTTTGGGACAGATATAGTTGTTGGGAAAGTAAAAGAAATTTTTAGTTAAGAGTCAAACGGAGGACGGTTGTTTTACATATTTGTAAGACAGCCGTTTTTTAATTTGAAAAAGGTTTGTCTCTTATGGTTTGTTCGCATAAGATATAGATAGAATGATTTGTATTGTAAGCAGCACGAGTTTTCATTGAATCTTTGCTGCTCTATTGATATAATCAGTGCTAGTGTATATTGGCGAGACTATTAGGAGTTGAGAACATAGATGAACAAAGAAGAAAGAGCAAAAAGACAGTCCAAAATCCGTAATTTCTCTATCATTGCTCATATTGACCACGGAAAGTCAACGTTAGCAGACCGTATTTTAGAGAAAACAAACGCGTTAACACAACGTGAAATGAAAGCTCAATTGCTTGACTCTATGGATTTAGAGCGTGAGCGTGGTATTACAATTAAATTAAACGCAGTACAATTAAACTATACAGCAAAAGACGGTGAAGAGTATATTCTTCACTTAATTGATACACCAGGACACGTCGACTTTACGTACGAAGTATCTCGTAGTTTAGCGGCTTGTGAAGGCGCGATTCTTGTAGTAGATGCAGCGCAAGGTATTGAAGCACAAACGTTAGCAAACGTATACTTAGCGCTTGATAATAATTTAGAAATCCTACCGGTTATTAATAAAATCGACTTACCAAGTGCAGACCCAGAACGTGTGCGCCAAGAGGTAGAAGATGTAATTGGTTTAGATGCATCAGAAGCAGTACTTGCTTCAGCAAAAGCTGGGATCGGTATTGAAGAAATTTTAGAACAAATCGTTGAAAAAGTACCAGCACCAACAGGTGATTCGGAAGATCCGTTACAATGTATGATTTTCGACTCTTTATATGACCCATACCGCGGTGTAATTGCTTACATCCGTGTTGTAAATGGAACGGTAAAAGTTGGCGATAAAGTACGTATGATGGCAACGGGTAAAGAATTTGAAGTAACAGAAGTAGGTGTATTTACGCCGAAAACAACGCAGCGTGACGAATTAACGGTAGGAGATGTAGGTTTCTTAGCAGCATCTATTAAAAACGTAGGCGATACACGTGTTGGTGATACGATTACACACGCGAAACGTCCGGCTACAGAGGCGTTAGCAGGTTACCGTAAATTAAACCCAATGGTATTCTGTGGTTTATATCCGATTGATTCTGCGCGTTACAACGACTTACGTGATGCATTAGAGAAACTAGAATTGAATGATTCTGCTCTTGAGTTTGAACCAGAAACATCTCAAGCGCTAGGATTTGGTTTCCGTTGTGGTTTCTTAGGACTTCTTCACATGGAAATCATTCAAGAACGTATTGAACGTGAATTTAAGATTGATTTAATTACAACAGCACCAAGCGTTATTTATAAAGTTTATTTAACAAACGGTGAAGATGTTATTGTTGATAATCCATCTAATATGCCAGATCCGCAGTCTATCGATCGTGTAGAAGAGCCGTTTGTGAAAGCTTCGATTATGGTTCCGAATGACTATGTTGGAGCTGTAATGGAAATTTGCCAAGGTAAACGTGGAACGTTTATTGATATGCAATATTTAGATGAAACACGTGTTACATTGACATATGACATCCCATTATCAGAGATCGTATATGATTTCTTCGATCAATTGAAATCAAATACGAAAGGATATGCATCATTTGATTACGAGTTAATTGGTTATAAACCATCTAAACTTGTGAAAATGGATATTCTTTTAAATAATGAACAAGTGGATGCTCTATCATTTATCGTACACCGTGATTCAGCGTATGACCGTGGTAAAGTGATTGTAGAGAAATTAAAAGAGTTAATTCCAAGACAACAGTTCGAAGTGCCAATTCAGGCGACTATCGGAAACAAAGTTGTAGCACGTTCTACAATTAAGGCGATGCGTAAAAACGTACTTGCGAAATGTTACGGCGGTGACATTTCTCGTAAGCGTAAACTTCTTGATAAGCAAAAAGAAGGTAAAAAACGTATGAAGTCTGTTGGTTCTGTAGAAGTACCGCAAGAGGCATTCATGGCTGTACTGAAAATGGATGACAACTAATATTTGAAATAAAAAAGAAGTCGTTTATGCGGCTTCTTTTTTCTGTATAATTACTTTTTAGACATCTTAGCATCTCTCATTTACAATAGTGAGAGAGCTTTTTAGTTCATACAGAGTTAGGAGATTGTTAATGTCCGAAAATATTCGAAAAGATATTCAAGAGAAAATACAAAATGGTAATTTTAATTGTGAAAAGGAATTGACGCTTTCTATTATTAGTGGAAAGTGGAAAGTTGTGATACTGTGGCATCTTGGTGTAGAAGGGCCTCATCGTTTTAGTGAATTACAACGATTATTCCCAAGCATTTCTCATAAAGTTTTGTCGAATCAATTAAAAGAGTTAATGGAGGATGGGATTGTTGATCGAACAGTGTATCCTGAAATTCCTCCTCGCGTTGAGTATTATATGACGGAACTAGGCATGTCACTGTTACCAATCGTTGAAATGATGTATGATTGGGGAAAAATGCGAATGGAACAAATTCGTAATACGTTAGAGAAGTAAAGAATCCTCCGGAGTGCGGAGGTTTTCTTTTTAGAAAGGTAGGAGTTATATTTGGTGCAAGCTGCATATATTCATATTCCGTTTTGTCAGCACATTTGTCACTATTGTGATTTTAATAAAGTGTTTATTGAACGCCAACCGGTTGATCAATATTTAGAGTATTTAGAGAAGGAAATAATAAACACGGTTCAAAAAGTGCCGTTTGATAGTATGAAAACGATTTTTGTGGGCGGTGGAACTCCGACAGCGTTAAATATGGAACAGACGAAAAAATTACTCGATATTATTAACCGTCGTTTACGTCCGTTTGCTCCGAATTGTGAACTAACATTTGAAGCGAATCCAGGTGATTTACCGAAAGAGAAGTTAAATGTATTGTTAGAAGGTGGAGTGAACAGAATTAGTTTTGGTGTACAAACGTTCCGTGATGAACTACTTGAGAAAATCGGACGCAAGCATACGAGGGAAGATGCGTTTGTAGCAATTCGAGAAGCGCAGGAAGTGGGCTTCAAAAATATAAATGTAGATATTATTTATGCTTTACCAGGACAAACGATAGAAGATGTAAAAGAAACATTAGACATTGCTTTTACGCTTGGTGTACAACATTTCTCGGCATATTCATTAATTGTGGAACCGAAAACTGTGTTTTATAACTTAATGAATAAAGGGAAATTAAGACTTCCAGGTGAAGACCATGAGGCGAAAATGTACGAAATGGTAATGGATGAAATGGAGAAACACGGCTATACCCAGTATGAAATTAGTAATTTCTCAAAAGGTGATAATGAAAGTAGACATAACCTCACATACTGGAATAATGAAGAGTATTATGGATTTGGAGCTGGAGCGCATAGTTATGTAAATGGAGAACGTATTCAAAATGTAGGGCCACTCAAGCAATATTTCAATAAAATTGATGAAACCGGATTTCCGTATTTAGATGTTCACGTGGTGACGGAGAAAGAAAAAATGGAAGAAGAGTTGTTCTTAGGACTTCGAAAAACAAAAGGTGTATCTAAAATAGCATTTCAAAAGAAATTTAAGATGGAGATGGATCAAGTTTTCGCGAAGCAGTTACAAAACAACCAAGAACAAGGATTGCTTGAAGAGAGCGATGGATATGTTCGTTTAACGCGAAAAGGAAAATTATTAGGGAATGAAGTATTCCAATCATTTTTGATTGACTAATTAAATGTTCCATTAACGTGAAAAAGTTTCATTATTTCGTGACGTTTCCGTTGACAATTGAATGTCAATTTTGGTAAGTTATTAATAGATTTAGCACTCGAAGACAAAGAGTGCTAACAGAGGTGATGATGAGATGCTTACGGAACGTCAGCTCTTAATTTTACAAACAATTATTGATGACTTTATTGGATCAGCGCAACCTGTTGGGTCGAGGACGTTGGCTAAGAAAGATGAAATTACGTTTAGTTCAGCTACTATTCGAAATGAAATGGCTGATTTAGAGGAGCTAGGGTTTATTGAGAAAACGCACAGTTCTTCTGGACGTGTTCCTTCTGAGAAAGGATACCGATTTTATGTAGACCATCTTTTAGCGCCGCAAAACTTACCAAAAGATGAAATTGTACAAATTAAAGATTTATTTGCTGAAAGAATTTTTGAAGCGGAAAAGATTGCACAGCAATCGGCTCAAATTTTATCAGAGCTTACAAATTATACGGCCATTGTTCTTGGACCGAAGTTAAGCACAAATAAACTTAAAAACGTACAAATTGTTCCGCTTGATCGTCAAACTGCAGTCGCTATTATTGTAACGGATACAGGGCATGTACAAAGCAAAACGATTACCGTTCCGGAATCTGTTGATTTATCAGATTTAGAAAAAATGGTTAATATTTTAAATGAAAAGCTATCAGGCGTACCAATGTCAGAACTCCATAATAAAATCTTTAAGGAGATTGTTACGGTATTGCGTGGGTATGTTCATAATTACGATAGTGCAATAAAAATGTTAGATGGTACATTTCAAGTTCCTTTATCGGAAAAGATATACTTTGGAGGAAAAGCAAATATGCTTTCGCAACCAGAGTTCCATGACATTCACAAAGTAAGATCCTTGCTGACGATGATTGATAACGAAGCTGAGTTTTATGATATTTTGCGTCATAAACAAGTAGGTATTCAAGTGAAAATTGGTAGGGAAAACTCTGCGACAGCCATGGAAGATTGTAGTTTAATTTCTGCAACATATTCGATTGGAGAAGAACAGCTTGGAACAATTGCTATTTTAGGTCCGACAAGAATGCAATACTCTCGGGTAATTAGTTTGTTACAATTATTTACGAGACAATTTACAGATGGACTTAAAAAGTAAATGAGAGTAATACATTCGCTCAAGTGATGAACTTTTCATTGCTGTGTGTAATATATAATGCTTAGGTAATTGTGTTTAACATGGTACCTAATACCTTTTAAGGAGGTGAATATTGTGGAAGAGCGTAACGAACAAGTGGTAGAAGAAGTAAAAGAAGCGCAAGTTGAAGAAGCTGTCACGCCAGAAAACAGTGAAGAAACTGTAGAAGCAAAAAGTGAGGCTGCTCTTTTACAAGAAAAAGTAGATGAGCTACAAGCGAAACTAACGGAAACGGAAGGTCGCACATTACGTCTACAAGCTGATTTTGAAAATTATAAGCGCCGTGTTCAAATGGATAAACAGGCTGCTGAAAAATATAGAGCACAAAGTCTAGTTTCAGATATTTTGCCAGCTCTTGATAATTTTGAAAGAGCAATGCAAGTGGAAGTAGCTGACGAGCAAACGAAGTCCTTATTACAAGGTATGGAAATGGTGCATCGTCAATTGCTAGAAGCGCTGACTAAAGAAGGTGTTGAAGTGATTGAAGCTGTTGGTAAACAGTTTGATCCTAATGAGCACCAAGCTATTAT
Organism: Bacillus luti; assembly: GCF_009739945.1. Classification (NCBI taxonomy): domain Bacteria; kingdom Bacillati; phylum Bacillota; class Bacilli; order Caryophanales; family Bacillaceae; genus Bacillus; species Bacillus luti. The sequence goes on from NZ_CP040336.1 coordinate 1,069,115, forward strand.
GCAAGTGGAAGACAGTGAATTTGAATCAAACGCGGTTGTGGAGGAATTCCAAAAAGGTTATAAACTAAAAGATCGTGTGATTCGCCCATCAATGGTAAAAGTAAATCAATAATTTACATAAAAGTAGGAGGATTCGCCATGAGTAAAATTATCGGTATTGACTTAGGTACAACAAACTCTTGTGTAGCTGTTATGGAAGGTGGAGAACCAAAGGTTATCCCAAATCCAGAAGGAAACCGTACAACACCTTCTGTTGTAGCTTTCAAAAATGAAGAGCGTCAAGTTGGGGAAGTTGCAAAGCGTCAAGCAATTACAAACCCAAATACAATCATGTCTGTTAAACGTCATATGGGTACAGACTACAAAGTAGAAGTTGAAGGTAAAGATTATACACCTCAAGAAATTTCTGCAATTATTTTACAAAACTTAAAAGCTTCTGCTGAAGCATACTTAGGTGAAACAGTAACGAAAGCTGTTATTACAGTACCTGCATACTTCAACGATGCAGAACGTCAAGCAACAAAAGATGCTGGTCGTATCGCTGGTTTAGAAGTTGAGCGTATCATTAACGAACCAACAGCTGCAGCGCTTGCTTACGGTTTAGAAAAACAAGATGAAGAGCAAAAAATCTTAGTATATGACTTAGGTGGCGGTACATTTGACGTATCTATCCTTGAGTTAGCAGACGGAACATTCGAAGTTATTTCAACTGCTGGTGATAACCGTCTTGGTGGAGATGACTTTGACCAAGTTATTATTGACCACTTAGTGGCTGAGTTCAAAAAAGAAAACAACATTGATTTAAGCCAAGATAAAATGGCACTTCAACGTTTGAAAGATGCAGCTGAAAAAGCGAAAAAAGATCTTTCTGGCGTAACACAAACACAAATTTCATTACCATTCATTAGTGCTGGAGCTGCTGGTCCATTACACTTAGAATTAACATTAACAAGAGCGAAATTCGAAGAGCTTTCAGCAGGACTTGTTGAAAGAACTCTAGAGCCAACTCGTCGTGCATTAAAAGATGCTGGTTTTGCTCCAAGCGAATTAGATAAAGTTATCCTTGTTGGTGGATCTACTCGTATCCCAGCTGTACAAGAAGCTATTAAACGTGAAACTGGTAAAGAACCATATAAAGGTGTAAACCCTGATGAAGTTGTAGCATTAGGTGCTGCAGTTCAAGGTGGCGTACTTACTGGTGATGTAGAAGGCGTACTATTATTAGACGTAACTCCACTTTCTTTAGGTATTGAAACTATGGGTGGTGTGTTCACGAAATTAATCGAGCGTAACACTACAATTCCAACAAGTAAGTCACAAGTATTCTCAACAGCTGCTGATAACCAACCAGCTGTAGACATTCACGTATTACAAGGTGAGCGTCCAATGTCAGCTGACAACAAAACGCTAGGTCGTTTCCAATTAACAGACCTTCCACCAGCACCACGTGGTATTCCACAAATCGAAGTAACATTCGATATTGATGCGAACGGTATCGTTAACGTGCGTGCAAAAGACTTAGGAACAAGCAAAGAGCAAGCTATTACAATCCAATCTTCTTCAGGTCTTTCTGATGAAGAAGTAGATCGTATGGTACAAGAAGCAGAAGCGAATGCTGACGCTGACCAAAAACGTAAGGAAGAAGTTGAACTTCGTAACGAAGCTGATCAACTTGTATTCCAAACAGACAAAGTTGTAAAAGATTTAGAAGGTAAAGTAGATGCAGCTGAAGTAGCAAAAGCAACAGAAGCAAAAGAAGCATTACAAGCGGCAATCGAGAAAAACGAACTTGAAGAAATCCGTGCGAAAAAAGACGCTTTACAAGAAATCGTACAACAATTAAGTGTTAAATTATACGAGCAAGCTCAAGCGGCTGCAGGGCAAGCGGAAGGTGCACAAGGAGCACAAGACGCTGGTGCGAAGAAAGACAATGTAGTTGATGCTGAGTTTGAAGAAGTAAAAGAAGACAAGTAATTCAACTGTAAACATAATAAGTAAGATGACAAAAAGTCAAAGTCAAGCGTGCCTTGGCTTTGGCTTTTTTCATGAATGAGGAGAAATGTGTGAGGAGCTTAAGTTTTTTATTTTGCATACTGTAAGTGAGGAAACTTTGTTGCAAAGCACTTTCTTTCGGTGTTAAAATTACGTTTATGTGAAAGATTCGGGGGTTGCAAATTTATGAATAAACGAGATTATTATGAGGTCCTTGGACTTAGCAAGGGCGCTTCAAAAGATGAAATTAAAAAAGCGTATCGTCGTTTGGCTAAAAAATACCATCCAGACGTAAGTAAAGAAGAGAATGCTATTGAAAAGTTCAAAGAAGTACAAGAAGCATATGAAGTATTAAGTGATGATCAAAAGCGTGCGCAGTACGATCAATTTGGTCATGCTGGTGCGAATCAAGGTTTCGGTGGCTTTGGCGGCGGAGGAGACTTCGGTGGTGGCTTCGGTTTTGAAGATATCTTTAGTTCATTCTTTGGCGGTGGCGGTGGCAGACGTCGTGATCCAAATGCTCCGCGCCAAGGTGATGACTTACAATATCAAGTTACTTTAGAGTTTGAAGAAGCTATTTTTGGTAAAGAGCTAAATGTCGAGATTCCAGTAGAAGATCCATGCGATACTTGTAAAGGTAGTGGAGCAAAACCAGGAACTTCAAAAGAAACATGTAAACATTGTTCAGGATCAGGGCAAGTAAGTGTAGAACAAAATACACCGTTTGGTCGTATTGTGAACCGTCAAGCTTGTGGTCATTGTTCAGGAACTGGTCAAATGATTAAAGAAAAATGTACGACATGTCACGGTTCTGGTAAAGTACGTAAACGTAAAAAAATTAACGTTAAAATTCCAGCGGGTATCGATAATGGCCAACAAATTCGTGTAACTGGAAAAGGTGAAGCGGGCGTAAATGGCGGACCAGCAGGAGATTTATATGTTGTCGTTCATGTACGAAATCATGAATTCTTCGAGCGTGAAGGAGATCACATTATTTGCGAAATGCCATTAACATTTGCGCAAATGGCACTTGGTGCGGAAGTAGAAGTTCCTACTGTTCATGGTAAAGTGAAGCTGAAAATTCCAGCAGGAACACAAACAGGAACAGAATTCCGCTTAAAAGGAAAAGGAGCTCCGAACGTACGTGGTTACGGTCAAGGGGATCAATATGTAGTCGTTCGTGTTGTTGTACCGACGAAATTAACTTCACATCAAAAAGATTTATTACGTGAATTCGCAGGACAAGAAGAGCAGGATGATAGTTTATTCGGAAAGCTTAAACGTGCTTTCAAAGGGGAATAATGGAAATAAAAAATGGAGTTGGTAAATTGTGAAATGGTCAGAAATTAGTATTCATACAACAGAAGAAGCAGTAGAAGCTGTCTCTCATATTTTACATGAAGCTGGTGCTAGCGGAGTTGCGATTGAGGACCCAGCGGAATTGACGAAAGAGCGCGAGCAACAATATGGTGAAATTTATGCGTTGAACCCAGATGAATATCCAGCGGAGGGTGTATTAATAAAAGCATACTTCCCGCAAACGGATTCTTTACATGAAACGATTGCAGGTGTAAAATCATCTATTGATATGCTTCCATCTTACGACATCGAAATTGGTACTGGAAATATTACCGTTAACGAAGTCAATGAAGAAGATTGGGCTACTGCTTGGAAAAAATATTACCATCCAGTACAAATTTCTGATACATTCACAATTGTGCCAACGTGGGAAGAATATACACCGTCTTCTCCGGATGAAAAAATCATTGAATTAGATCCAGGTATGGCGTTTGGAACAGGAACGCATCCAACAACAACGATGTGTATTCGTGCTTTAGAAAAAACAGTTCAGCCAGGTGACACTATCATTGATGTAGGAACAGGTTCTGGTGTACTTAGTATTGCAGCGGCAAAATTAGGTGCGTCTGCTGTTCAAGCATATGATTTAGATCCAGTTGCAGTGGAAAGTGCAGAAATGAATGTACGTTTAAATAAAACAGATGACATCGTGTCTGTTGGGCAAAATAGTCTTTTAGAGGGCATTGAAGGTCCTGTTGATTTAATCGTAGCTAATTTACTAGCAGAAATTATTCTTTTATTCCCTGAAGATGCAGCACGAGTTGTGAAGTCAGGCGGATTATTTATTACATCAGGCATTATTGCTGCGAAAGAAAAAGTGATTTCTGAAGCGTTAGAAAAAGCTGGATTTACAATTGAAGAAGTGTTACGAATGGAAGATTGGGTAGCAATTATTGCACGAAATGCGTAATATAGATTTTAGTTTATAATGAAAAGGGGAGTCTCTCACTATAAGGTGAGGGACTTGCCGTTTGTTATATGAAAAATGATAACGTTTCGTTCTTTTCGTAAGTGTTGGCTTACGAAAGGAACGAAACTCTACTAAGGTGATTATATGCAACGTTATTTTGTAGAAGAGAAATATGTAAATGAGACAAGTATTCGCATTGTAGGTGATGACGTACATCATATCGCAAGAGTGATGCGTATGTCAGCTGGTGATCATATTTATTGCTGTGTAAACGGAAAAACAGCAGTATGTTCAATTGATGAAATTACCAGTGAATTTATTAATACGGCTATTGTAGAATGGGTAGAGGCGTCAAGTGAACTTCCTGTTTTCGTGACGATTGCAAGTGGACTGCCAAAAGGAGACAAGTTAGAGTTAATTTTTCAAAAAGGAACTGAGCTTGGGGCAGCTGCATTCTTACCATTTCAAGCATCTCGTTCTATCGTAAAATGGGATGCGAAAAAAGCTGATAAAAAAGTTGAGCGTTTGAAAAAAATTGTGAAAGAAGCTGCGGAACAGTCACATAGAAGTGAGGTTCCAGAAGTACATGCTCCGGCATCGTTTAAGCAATTGCTTTCAATGAGTAATGAGTATGATGTTTGTCTTGTTGCCTATGAGGAGGAAGCAAAGCAAGGTGAGAAATCCAATTTTGCGAAAGCTTTAACGACGATGAAACCAGGCCAAAAACTATTAATTGTATTTGGACCAGAAGGTGGCTTAGCCGAGGAAGAGATTGCTATGCTTCGTGAACATAAATTTGTACCATGTAGTTTAGGACCGAGAATTTTAAGAACAGAGACAGCGCCGCTATATGCGCTAAGTGCTGCTTCGTATCATTTTGAATTGATGGGGTGATGATCAATGTCAACTGTTGCGTTCCATACGTTAGGTTGTAAAGTAAACCACTATGAAACAGAAGCCATTTGGCAATTGTTTAAACAAGGTGGTTATGAAAGAACTGAATATGAAAAGAAAGCTGATGTATATGTTATTAACACATGTACAGTAACGAATACTGGAGATAAGAAAAGCCGTCAAGTAATTAGACGTGCTGTGCGTCAAAATCCGGATGCGGTTATTTGTGTAACAGGATGTTATGCGCAAACATCTCCAGCGGAAATTATGGCGATTCCAGGTGTAGATATTGTAGTTGGTACACAAGATCGTGAAAAGATGTTAGGTTACATCGAAGAGTTCCGCCAAGAGCGTCAACCAATTAATGCTGTCCGCAACATTATGAAAACACGTGTATACGAAGAACTTGATGTACCTTATTTCACGGATCGTACACGTGCGTCTTTAAAAATCCAAGAGGGTTGCAATAACTTCTGTACATTCTGTATCATTCCTTGGGCGCGTGGTTTAATGCGTTCTCGTGATGGAAAAGAAGTTATTAAACAAGCGCAACAATTAGTAGATGCAGGCTATAAAGAAATCGTATTAACAGGTATTCATACGGGTGGATACGGTGAAGATATTAAAGATTATAATTTAGCTGGATTACTTCGTGATATGGAAGCGGAAGTAGGCGGATTAAAACGTCTTCGTATTTCTTCTATTGAAGCAAGTCAAATTTCAGATGAAGTAATTGAAGTGTTAGATAAGTCTGAAGTAGTTGTACGCCACCTGCACATTCCGTTGCAATCAGGATCTAATACTGTATTAAAACGTATGCGTCGTAAGTATACGATGGAATTTTTCCAAGAGCGTTTAGATCGTTTGAAAGAAGCATTACCAGGTCTTGCGATTACATCAGACGTAATCGTTGGCTTCCCAGGTGAAACAGAAGAAGAATTTATGGAAACATATAATTTCATTAAAGAGAATCGCTTCTCAGAGTTACACGTGTTCCCTTATTCAAAACGTACAGGAACACCTGCAGCACGTATGGAAGATCAAGTACCTGAAGATGTGAAGAACGATCGTGTCCATCGTTTGATTGAATTATCTAATCAATTAGCGAAAGAGTATGCGTCACAGTTTGAAGGTGAAGTGCTTGAAATTATTCCGGAAGAGCAATTTAAAGAGGGTGACCGTGAAGGGTTATATGTAGGTTATACAGATAACTACTTGAAAATTGTATTTGAAGGATCAGAAGACTTAATTGGTAAGCTAGTGAAAGTGAAAATTACGAAAGCTGGTTATCCATATAACGAAGCGCAATTTGTTCGTGTTCTTGAAGATGATGTAAAAAAAGAATCAGCAAGCGCATAAAGTGAAACTTTAATCAGTGGGATAAAAAAGCATGCAAACGGAGACAGTTTGCATGCTTTTTTTTATGAAAAAGTTAAATGTTTACAAGATGAGTGTGTTAAGTGAGCAGTTTTTTAGTGAATCCTTGTATTAAAAACGATGTAATGATAAAAATATGGTTGTCTTCAGGGGAAAAGGATAACCATATTTTAAAAAGGAAGAGCATCTATTCTTCTTTTATTCTGTCAAATAGTTGACCTGAAGTGATAAAATGTATTATAATCGTAAAAGACATGCTGAAGAAGTGTTTCTTTTTGCATGCTGAAGTTAGTATGTAAGTGTGATGTTTCGGAGGGAGGGAAAGAGAATGTCAAAAACAGTCGTTCGTAAAAACGAGTCTTTGGAGGATGCACTTCGCCGTTTTAAAAGATCGGTTTCTAAAACTGGTACACTTGCTGAAGCAAGAAAGCGCGAGTTTTATGAAAAACCAAGTGTAAAACGTAAGAAGAAATCTGAAGCGGCAAGAAAGCGTAAATTCTAAGAGAGGGTGTAAGTTATGAGTCTTCTCGGTCGTTTAAACGATGATATGAAACAAGCGATGAAGAATAAACAAAAAGAAAAATTAACCGTTATTCGTATGGTTAAGGCTGCTTTACAAAATGAAAGCATTAAACTGCAACATACTCTTACTGATGAAGAGGAATTAACAGTTTTAGCTCGTGAAGTAAAACAGTATAAGGACTCCCTCCTTGAATTTAAAAAAGCTGGTCGTGAAGACCTTGTTGATAAACTGCAAAGTGAAATTCAGATTTTAAGCGCATATTTGCCGGAGCAATTAACGGAAGAAGAATTAGCGAATGTAATTAAGCAAGTTATTTCTGAAGTTGGTGCTACATCTAAAGCAGATATGGGTAAAGTGATGACTGCTGTTATGCCGAAAGTAAAAGGTAAAACAGACGGATCACTAGTGAATAAGCTGGTTATCCAGCTATTAGCATAAAAAAACGTCTCATTTCGTATGAGACGTTTTTTTATGCTTTTTTTCAGTTTGGACGTGATATTGCAAGCTCTTTTTTCATACATATGGGATGAGAGGAGGTCTTTTGAGATGAAAAAATTAGAACAAATGAAGAATTGGTTAACGAAGCAAATAGACCTGCCAGTGGATGTGCTAATGGATCTACCTCGGATTACGCTTGTTGGGCAAGTGCATATCTATATAGAAAATCATCGAGGTTTATTAGTATTTTCAGATAAAGAAGTGAGATTGTTGTTAAAGCATGGTCAGTTATTAATTAAGGGGAAATCCTTTGTTATTAAAACAATCCTTCCAGAAGAACTTTTGCTTGAAGGGATAATTGAACAAGTGACTTTTTTAGAAAATGAAAAGAAAGAAGAGTGAGGGAAACTTCCATATGTGAAGTTTTTCTTCTTATTCTTGTGAGTCGACTTTTCTATTCAGTTTATCGTTTTATTTAGGGGCGATAAAATTCCATATTTCATTTTCGTACGAGCTATTTTGTTAATTAACTTGAAAAGTAGTGTGTCTACTTTTGGAAAGGTAGTGAAGGTAGTAGATGAAAAACAAATGGTTTATAAAGTGGCTTGGATATGTGAAAGTACGAATTGAAGGTAGAGGAGCGGAACGGTTCGTTAACGAATGTGTACGTAGAAAATTATTAGTTTGGGATGTTAAGAAGATTGCTGATGAAACGTTAGTCTTTTGTATGTTATTACGAGATGTGAAGAAAATAAAACCAATTTACAGAAAAAATGAATGTAAATTATATTTTATTGGACGTTACGGTTTTCCTTTTTGGAATAAGCGTTTAATTAAAAATAGTGGATTTTTAATTGGGTTTCTAATTTTCTTCTTTGGTATGATTGCATTATCAAATATGGTTTGGAAAATCGAAATTACAGGAGCGAAACCTGAAACGGAATATATATTGATGAAAGAATTGGACAAAATGGGTATTAAAAAAGGGAAATTACAGTTTCAAATGCCTAGTGTAGAAGATGTGCAACGTCATTTGACAGATAATATTAATGCAATTACATGGGCGGGGCTAGAAATAAGAGGAACGACATACCATTTTAAAATTGTTGAAAAAAATGAGCCAAAAAAAGAGAAAGAACAAAAAGCACAAAATTTAGTGGCGAAAAAAGAAGCGATTGTTACAAAAACATTTGTTGAAGTTGGAAAACCAGTCGTCCTGAAAAATGATCATGTAGAAAAGGGACAGCTTCTTGTATCAGGGATATATGGTAATGAAGAGGATCCGACGATTGTTTCAGCGAAAGGTATTGTATATGGAGAAACGTGGTACACATCTCAGGTGAATGTCCCACTCAAGACGCAATTTCAAGTATATACAGGTAATGCGTATAATGAATATTTTCTTACATTTGGGAGTGCGAAAATAAAAATATGGGGATTTCAACATGATAAGTATAAACGTTCTCGTACGGAAAATGTAAAACACGATGTGAAATTATTTGGTTTTACATTACCGATTGCATATGAAAAAGATATAGTGCGAGAAGAGGAAGAAGCGAATCGAGAATATACAGAAAAACAAGCGATGAAAGTAGCAAAAGAGATGGCAGAAAAAGAACTAAAGAAAAAATTGGATGAACATGCTATGATTGTAAGTGATAAGATTTTGAGTAAAGAGGTTGAGGCGGATCAACTAAAAGTTACATTGCATTATACGGTAATCGAAAATATTGCAGAGCCACAACCGATATCTGAATCCGATATTCAAGGAGACTGAGTAATGGCAGAACAATTAGTAGAAATGAACCAACAACTGGAAAATCCTAACGAAGCAATCGCTCTTTTTGGAGTAAATGATGCTCATTTAAAAGTAATTGAAAGAGAACTTAATGTATCGATTGTAACTAGAGGAGAAACTGTTCATGTATCTGGAGCAGATGAAACTGTGACACTCGTAGAAAAAATCTTGCAGCAATTACTTGTTGTGATCCGTAAAGGTGTATCAATTACAGAAAGAGATGTCGCGTATGCGATCCAGCTCGCGCAACAAGGGAAAATTGCTCAATTTGAAGAGTTATATGAAGAAGAAATCTTTAAAACTGCAAAAGGTAAATCGATTCGTGTAAAAACGATGGGGCAAAGACGATATATTCATGCAATGAAGAAGAATGATATTGTATTTGGAATAGGACCTGCAGGGACTGGTAAAACATACTTAGCTGTAGTAATGGCTGTTAGAGCTTTAAAGCAAGGGTATGTAAAGAAAATTATTTTAACGAGACCTGCTGTAGAAGCAGGGGAGAGCTTAGGTTTTTTACCAGGTGATTTAAAAGAGAAGGTAGATCCGTATTTACGTCCATTGTATGATGCACTGCACGACATTCTTGGACAAGAATATACGCAACGTATGATGGAGCGTGGAGTAATTGAAATCGCACCTCTTGCCTATATGAGAGGGCGTACGCTCGATGATTCATTTGTTATTTTAGATGAAGCACAAAATACAACGGGTGCCCAAATAAAAATGTTTTTAACAAGATTAGGTTTTAGTTCTAAAATGGTTATTACGGGAGACCCTTCACAAGTAGACTTGCCAAAAGGGGTAAAATCAGGACTTTCTCTTGCTTCTAACATTTTATCTGGTGTATCGGGGCTATCATTCATTACATTAGAACAAACGGACGTTGTAAGGCATCCACTGGTGCAACGTATTATTGAGGCATATGATAAAATGGAATGATCCTATTTGTCAGGATCATTTCTTTTTGTATGATAAGGTTGGCGAATGGCCAATTTTTTACTATCATGAAAGAAGAAGAAAATAAGCGATAGATGACGTGTTATTTCGAAAGCGTCGTTGGTTACAAGAAATGAAAGCTATAAATAGTTTCACTTTATTTCTGGAGAGGAGAAGGTATTGAAATCATGTCAAGATCTCAAGAAATTTCTAAGTGGTTTCGTAATTTACAACATTCGAAAAAACTAAGTTGGATTTCTTACGTTGTATTAGGAGCAGTGCTGTTTTTTGCACTTATGAATAATGTAAAACCGGAGCAATTAGATGTTGAAATATATTCTATTGCGAAAAAGACAATCCATTCTCCTATAAAAATTGAAGATAAAGTTACAACAGACAAAAAGAAAAAAGAAGCGGCTACAAAAGTTGAAGATCAATATACATATAAAAGTGAGTACAAACAAAATAAAGTGGATATTGTGAATGACGTCTTTGCAAAAGTAGATGAAGTGGTGCAAGAGATAAAAGCTACTGGACCAGATGAACAAAAGAAGATAACTGATGCTGAGAAAGTGGACAAGCTGAAAAAGAAATTACCTGTTGAATTAACGAAAGAGTTATCTGATTCAAACTTACTGAACTTGATTAATGCGGATCCTAGCCAGTTAGTATTAGCGAAAGATGCAGCGGTTACAGCTATTAATAGTATTATGAGCGGGCATATTAAAATGGACGAATTGAAGGATGCGAAAGATCGATATGTCAGTGAGATGAATAGTGTTAATGTCGATAATGGTTTAAAGGAATCTATTAAGGCATTAGGAAAGTATGCGATCTCAGCCAACTATTTTTATGATCCAACTTTAACGAAAGAGAAGAGAAAAGCGGAGGAAGACTTAGTTCCGCCCGTTTATATTCTTCAAGGACAAGTTCTTGTTAGAGAAGGTGAAACGATTTCAAGTGATATGTATAATCAGTTGAAATTAGTCGGCTTGTTAGAGAAAGGTAATAGCTTTCAACCTTATGTTGGTTTAGTGGTACTGATCGGTGTGCTACTATACTTTATGCATAAGCAATTTGAAGTGTTTTTACAGAGGAAACGAGAAGATAGACCGTACATTTTAGCGTATATTACGATTTTATCTATCACGATTGTTTTAATGAAGATCATTAGTTTATTTCAAAAGCTTGAATATGCAGGAATCGCATATGTTGTTCCAGTTGCGATGGGGACAATACTAGTAAAACTAATGATTGGTGATCGGTTTGTATTTTTAACAAGTATGATTTTCTCTGTGTGCGGAAGCATTATGTTTAATGAAGGGGTAACAAGTACACTGAATTATAGTGTAGGTATTTATGTGTTATTAAGTTCGTTATCAGTGAGTATTTTCTTGAGAGAGAAAAATCGTCGTACGATGATTTTACAAGCTGGTATACTCGTTTCTGTATTAAATGTGGTCGTATTGGCGGCGTTATTATTATTACGTAATGGGAATTTTTCACCTCTTGAAATTGGTACGCAATTATTAATGGCATCCCTTTCTGGAATTATCTCTTCGGTTCTTGCTATGGGGATTTTACCATATTTAGAGAGTGGGCTTGGAATTGTATCAAGTATGAAGCTGATGGAGCTATCCAGTCCGAATCATCCACTATTACGTAAAATTTTGTTAGAAGCGCCAGGGACATATCACCATAGTGTAATGGTGGCAAACTTGTCTGAATCGGCTTGTGAAGCGGTTGGAGCAAATGGTGTATTAGCTCGCGTAGGGGCATATTATCATGATGTAGGGAAAACAGTGCAACCACGATTCTTTATTGAAAATCAGATGGGGATTGAAAACCCGCATGATAAATTAGATCCTGTAACGAGTAAAGATATTATCATTGCTCATGTAACGGATGGGGTAAAGATGCTCGAAGAATACCATATTCCGCAAGAAATTATTGATATTGCGGGACAACATCATGGTACAACGTTACTTAAGTATTTTTATTATAAAGCGATTAAAGAAGATAAAGAAAAATATACAGAAGAGATGTTCCGTTATCCAGGGTCAAAAGCAACTTCTAAAGAGTCGGCAATTGTTGGTATAGCTGATAGCGTAGAGGCTGCGGTACGTTCCATGAATCATCCTACTCCAGATCAAATTAATAATTTAGTGCAAAGTATTATTAAAGATCGTCTGCAAGATGGACAATTTAGTGAATGTGATTTGACATTTAAGGAACTACAAATCGTTGGAAAAACGTTATGTGAAACGTTAAATGGTATTTTCCATTCGCGTATTACATATCCGGAACCACCGGAAGAGAAGGAGAAAGAATGAGTTTATTAATCGATTTTATTGATGAAACAGAAGAAGTGAAAGAAGAATATGTGAATTTAATTCGTGAGATATTAGGAAAAGCAGCTCAAATGGAAAAAATAGAGGATGGCGCGGAGTTATCAGTGACATTTGTAGATAACGAACGCATTCGTGAGATTAATCGTGATTATCGAGATAAGGATCAGCCTACTGATGTAATTTCCTTTGCAATGGAAGAAATGGGAGAAGGAGAACTGGAAATTGTAGGTGCAGAAATGCCGCGCATGTTAGGTGATCTTATTATTTCTATTCCGAGAGCGAAAGAACAAGCGGAAGAGTATGGACATTCTTTTGATCGTGAACTTGGCTTTTTAGCATTACATGGCTTTTTACATTTGCTTGGTTATGACCACATGACAGAAGAGGATGAAAAAGAAATGTTTGGAAGACAAAAAGAAATTTTAGAAGCATTTGGATTAGGACGATGAAAAAAGGAAAACTTATAGATAGTTTTGGATATGCTATAGCTGGTATATTCTTTTGTCTTCGTCAGGAACGAAATATGAAAATTCATTATTTAGCCGCAGTCATTGTTATGTGCTGCGGCTTTTATTTCCATATTACGAAAATAGAGTGGATAGTATTACTTATTGTAATAGGAATTGTAATGAGTTTAGAAATGGTAAATACGGCTGTGGAAAAAACAGTAGATTTAGCGACTACCGATATTCATCCGTTTGCAAAAATTGCAAAGGATGTTGCAGCGGGAGCGGTTTTATTGTTTGCAATAATAGCTGTTATAATTGGTGCTATTATCTTTTTACCGTATATGGTATAGTTGCATTCCAAAGCTTTTCTTAAGCCTTGGGAGCGCCATAAGGGCCTTTAATGAAAGAATGTATCTATTCACAGCTGTGAACAGGAAGGATGCGGGAATATGAATAGTAAACAATTAATTCAAGAAGCAATCGAAGCGCGTAAACAAGCGTACGTACCATATTCAAAATTTCAAGTAGGTGCAGCATTATTAACGCACGATGGAAAAGTATATCGTGGATGTAATGTTGAGAATGCGTCATATGGCTTATGTAACTGTGCAGAAAGAACAGCTTTATTTAAGGCAGTTTCTGAAGGAGATAGAGAGTTTGTAGCTATTGCGATTGTAGCAGACACAAAGCGTCCAGTACCTCCTTGTGGAGCATGTCGACAAGTTATGGTAGAATTATGTAAACAGGATACGAAAGTATACCTATCAAATTTACATGGTGACGTTCAAGAGACGACAGTTGGAGAATTGTTACCAGGAGCATTTTTAGCGGAGGATTTACATGAATAGAAAAGGTTATAAATCAGGTTTTGTCTCTATTATTGGCAGACCGAATGTTGGAAAATCTACATTTTTAAACCGTATTATCGGCCAAAAAATTGCTATTATGAGTGACAAGCCACAAACGACTCGTAATAAAATTCAAGGCGTATATACAGAAAATGATTCACAAGTAATTTTCATTGATACACCAGGAATACATAAACCTAAACATAAACTAGGTGACTTCATGGTGAAGATGGCTCAAACGACATTAAAAGAAGTTGATATTGTTCTGTTTATGGTTAATGCAGTTGAAGGATTTGGTCGTGGTGAGGAATTCATCATTGAGAAATTAAAAGAAACGAAACAACCAGTATTCTTAGTAATTAATAAAATTGACCAACTTCATCCAGAGCAATTATTAGAGTTAATTGATCAATACCGTAAACTACATGAGTTTGCAGAGATTGTACCAATTTCTGCATTAGACGGTAATAATGTGGACGCTTTAATTGGAACAATTAAAAAGTATTTACCAGAAGGGCCACAATACTATCCAGATAATCAAGTAACGGATCATCCAGAGAGATTTATTATTGCAGAGCTTATTCGTGAGAAAGTACTACATTTAACACGTGAAGAGGTCCCACATTCTGTGGCTGTTGTGATCGATGCGATTCAAAAGCGCGAGGGCGGGGCAGTTTATATAAATGCAACGATTGTTGTTGAACGTCCATCGCAAAAAGGAATCATTATCGGAAAGCAAGGGAAGATGTTAAAAGAAGTCGGTAAGCGCGCTCGTTTTGATATTGAATCGCTACTTGGTTCTAAAGTATTTTTAGAAGTATGGGTAAAAGTGCAAAAAGATTGGCGTAACAAGATGTCACAGCTTCGTGACCTTGGTTTCCGCGAAGACGAGTACTAAAATAGAGTAAGGCTGTAATCAGTGGATGGTTCGTTCGTCCGCTGATTATTGGTTTTTATGAACTTTGATAAATTAGGAAAAATTTTTCTCACATGAAAATGGACGAAATGGGTCAATTTAATAACAACAAAGGAAATTGGTTTATAGGCTACGCTTATTGAGAAAGGTGGATTCTTATGCTAGATTTTACCTGGAAGTTTTTCTCCAAAACAGGAAGCATTGAAACGTACTTGCTTTTGAAAGAGATGGAAAAAGACGTAAACGATGAGATGGATCAACATGAAGAGGAGCTAGCGCATCTAGACTCTCCAATTTCTTGACCCGTTTTGTTCAAACCTTGGATGGTGACGAACATGTTTCAAAAAGTTGAGGGCATCGTTATCCGTACGACAGATTACGGAGAAACGAACAAGATTGTTACAATATTCTCAAGAGAATTGGGTAAGGTAAGTGCAATGGCAAGAGGGGCGAAAAAACCGAAAAGTCGGTTAGCATCAGTTTCGCAACTTATGACACATGGTCAGTTTCTTATTCAAATGGGATCTGGACTTGGAACTTTACAACAAGGCGAGATTATTTCAACTATGAAAGAAATTCGCGAGGATATATTTTTAACTGCTTATGCATCATTTATTGTTGAGTTAACGGATAAAGCGACAGAAGATAAAAAACATAATCCATATTTATTTGAAATGTTATATCAAACGTTGCATTATATGTGTGAGGGTGTTGATCCAGAAGTATTATCATTAATTTATCAAACGAAAATGCTTCCGGTATTAGGGATGCGCCCGTACTTTGATACATGTGCGATTTGTCATCAAGAAACAGATTTTGTCGCCTTCTCTGTCCGAGAAGGCGGTTTTCTGTGCTCACGTCACGCTGAGCAAGATCAGTATCGTATACCAGTGGGAGAAGCCGTTCATAAATTATTGCGTCTTTTCTACCACTTTGATTTACATAGACTTGGCAATGTATCAGTGAAGGATAGCACAAAAAAACAAATGCGTTTAGTGTTGAATACATATTATGATGAATATTGCGGGATTTATTTGAAATCAAGACGTTTCTTAGAGCAACTTGATAAGTTTCAAATATAATTTTGGGCCGTATACGGTCCTTTTTACATACTTTCTTTTTCGAATAGCATATTTAGTATATAATATTTAAGAGATAGTATAACTTTTTTCGTTGTGCATTAAAGGTGGTGATTATCATAGAGCTGAATAAACGGCAAGAACATATCATTCAGATTGTAAAAGATCACGGTCCTATTACAGGGGAATCAATTGCAGCGCAATTGGGTTTAACACGTGCAACGCTAAGACCAGACTTAGCAATTTTAACGATGGCTGGTTATTTAGAAGCGCGTCCGCGCGTAGGTTATTTTTATACGGGTAAAACTGGGGGACAGCTATTATCTGAAGCTGTTAAGAAAATTAAAGTACAAGATTACCAATCTAGACCGGTTGTAATTGATAAAAATGTTTCTGTATACGATGCAATTTGTACGATGTTTTTAGAGGATGTTGGTACATTATTCGTTGTAGATCAATCGACTCTATTAGTTGGTGTTGTATCTCGTAAAGATTTATTAAGAGCTAGCTTAGGGAAGCAGGATTTAACCTCTCTTCCGGTTAATATTATCATGACAAGGATGCCAAACATTGCGATGTGTCGCAGGGAGGATTCTTTATATGATATTGCGATGGAATTAATAGAAAGACAGATTGATGCGATGCCAGTTGTAAAAGATACGAAGCAAGGACTAGAAGTAATTGGACGAATTACAAAAACAAATATTACACGTGCGTTTGTAAACTTAGTAAATAACGAATAAGTGTAATTTGTTTAAAGTGAGGTAATGTAATGGATAATAAAATCGTATATGTCGTATCTGACTCTGTGGGAGAAACGGCGGATTTAGTTGTTCGAGCAGCGATGGGCCAGTTCCCATTTGCTCCTGATATTAGACGTGTACCGTATGTAGAAGATACAGGGACATTAAAAGAAGTGATTTCAATTGCTAAGAGTAATCAAGCAATTATTTGTTTTACGTTAGTGAAGCCTGACATGCGTCAATATTTAGTAACAGAGGCTGCAAAAGAAGGTGTAGAGGCGTACGATATTATCGGACCTCTAATCGATCAAATTGAAAAAATTACAGGACAAGTGCCGAGATATGAGCCAGGTGTTGTTCGTAGGTTAGATGAAGAATACTTTAAAAAGATTGAAGCAATTGAATTTGCTGTGAAGTACGATGATGGTAGAGATGCACGTGGTATTTTGAAAGCTGATATCGTATTGATTGGAATTTCACGTACGTCGAAAACGCCACTTTCACAATATTTAGCGCATAACAAACGTTTGAAAGTTGCCAATGTACCGCTTGTACCAGAAGTGGATCCGCCTGAGGAATTATATCAAGTGGCAAAAGAAAAATGTTTCGGTTTGAAAATTACGCCAGATAAGTTGAATCATATTCGAAAAGAGCGATTAAAGTCACTTGGATTAAGTGATGGAGCGACATATGCAAACATTAATCGTATTAAAGAAGAAATTGATCACTTCGAGAATGTAGTTAGCAAAATAAATTGTCAAGTAATTGATGTATCGAATAAAGCGATTGAAGAAACAGCAAATATTATTGTGAATGCAGTGCAGAACCAAAAAATGTTTTAGCACATTTACCAAAGGTGAATGTGCTTTTTTCGCTCGCGAGAAATGTGGTACTTGTTATCTTCGTAATAGATTATGGCAGAGTGGTTATACTTATATTCTTCTGCTTTTTTATTATGTTAAAGGTAGGGTTTCGTTATCCTGAAATGTCAGATGAAAAAATAAAGGGATATGTAGCGTAGTTGAAGAAAATATATTATAATAAAAAATTGTGATAAAAACCTATATTTTACGTTTAGACTTTAATTTTTCAGAATAAACTAGGGATAGGATTTACAAAAAGACATGTAATTACGTTAAATCGACAAAATCTATACAAGAAAACGCACATTATGGAAGGATTCACAGAAGGGATGTAGAATACAGAAATATGCAAAACATCAATTAAGATATTAGTTGATGCAGATGCATGTCCCGTGAAGGCTGAAATTGTGCGAGTTGGAACGAAATTTTATGTCGAGATTTTGTTTGTCACATCGTATGCTCATCACTTAGGAAAACAGCAAGGCGATTGGATCTATGTAGATTCTGAACAAGATAAAGTTGATTTTTATATCGATCAACATATAAAAGTAACAGATCTCGTGATCACACAGGATATGTGGCTTGCTAGTCTTCTTGTAAAAAGGTGTATATGTATTGTCTCAAAGGAGGCACATTTGTAACGGGTGAGCAAATGAATACAATTTTATATAGTTAGTATGTATCTGCGCAGTTACGCAGATAAGGGACTGATGTGAAAGGTCCAAAATCGTTTATGAAACATAATCGACAACACTTTCTAACAAATTTAGAAAAAATATTGTCGAATTATAAAGGAATTTTTTAATTTATATCGAATACAAAATACGACACGGAGATGGAGTTATGGGGAACAGAATTCCCGAAGAAGTTGTTGAACAGATTCGGACATCATCCGATATTGTTGAAGTGATTGGTGAATACGTTCAACTTAGAAAGCAGGGGCGTAACTATTTCGGCCTTTGTCCATTTCATGGTGAGAATTCTCCTTCGTTCTCTGTTTCATCTGATAAGCAGATTTTTCATTGCTTCGGATGTGGAGAAGGTGGAAATGTATTTTCCTTTCTAATGAAAATGGAAGGACTGGCTTTTACTGAAGCTGTTCAAAAGCTTGGTGAAAGAAATGGAATTGCGGTTGCAGAATATACATCAGGGCAAGGACAACAAGAAGACATATCTGATGACACTGTCATCATGCAACAGGCTCATGAACTTTTGAAAAAGTATTATCATCATTTATTAGTAAATACAGAAGAGGGAAATGAAGCACTTTCGTATTTGTTAAAACGTGGTATTACGAAAGAAATGATTGAGAAGTTTGAAATTGGTTATGCGTCACCTGCTTGGGATGCGGCAACGAAAATTTTACAAAAAAGAGGTTTATCGCTATCTAGTATGGAACAAGCGGGTCTTCTCATAAGAAGTGAGAAGGATGGGAGTCATTACGATCGCTTCCGTGGAAGAGTTATGTTTCCAATCTATACGTTACAAGGCAAGGTGATAGCGTTTAGTGGAAGGGCGTTAGGAGATGATACTCCGAAATATTTAAATAGCCCTGAGACACCGATTTTTCACAAAAGTAAATTGTTGTATAACTTCCACCAAGCAAGACCGTTCATTAGAAAACGTGGGCAAGTAGTTCTTTTTGAAGGGTATGCTGACGTACTAGCTGCGGTAAAAAGCGGTGTGGAAGAAGCTGTTGCGACAATGGGAACAGCTTTAACTGAAGAACAAGCAAAACTTCTGCGACGTAACGTTGAAACTGTTGTTCTTTGCTATGATGGTGATAAAGCAGGACGAGAAGCAACGATGAAAGCAGGGCAATTATTATTGCAAGTTGGTTGCCAAGTGAAAGTTACATCTTTACCAGATAAGCTCGATCCTGATGAATATGTGCAACAATTTGGAACTACTGCTTTTGAAAATCTTGTGAAATCAAGTATAAGTTTTGTTGGTTTTAAAATAAATTATTTGCGTTTAGGGAAAAATTTGCAAGATGAGTCTGGCAAAGAAGAATATGTGAAAAGTGTTTTAAAAGAGTTATCGTTGTTACAGGATGCGATGCAGGCGGAATCCTATTTGAAGTCATTATCGCAAGAATTTTCGTATTCAATGGAAACACTTTTGAATCAATTGCACCAATATCGCAAAGAACAAAAGGTACAGCAAAAACAAGTAAAGCAGGTTTCTAAGCCGTCTCAAATTGTTCAAACAAAACCGAAGTTAACAGGTTTTGAAAGGGCAGAAAGAGAAATTATTTATCATATGTTGCAAAGTGCAGAAGTAGCCGTTCGTATGGAACCTCATATAGAAGATTTTCATACAGAAGAACATAAAGGGATTTTATATGAACTATACGCATATTATGAAAAGGGAAATGAACCTTCAGTCGGAACATTTTTAAGTTGGCTCTCTGATGAAAAGTTGAAAAATATTATTACTGATATTTCGACGGATGAATTTATTAATCCAGAATACACAGAAGAAGTGTTACAAGGCCATTTGGAGACGCTCAGCCGTCATCAGGAAAAACTGGAGAAGATGGAAATCATCTTTAAAGTAAAACAAATGGAAAAAACAGATCCTGTAGAGGCTGCTAAATATTATGTGGCATATTTACAAAATCAAAAAGCGAGAAAATAGCTTTTTTGACAAAGTTTTAGTATAATGAATGTTTGTATCTCGCGTAAGGAGGGGAACAGATGGCTGATAAACCAGCTCGTTCTAAACAAATTGAAACTGAAATGACCCTTGAGCAAGTGAAAGAACAACTCACTGAGCTCGGAAAAAAACGTGGCGTTCTTACATATGAAGAGATTGCAGAACGCATGAATGGATTTGAAATTGAATCCGATCAAATGGATGAATACTATGAATATTTAGGTGAACAAGGGATTGACTTAGTTGGCGACAATGACAACGACGAAGGCCCTAATAATCGCCAAATAGCAAAATCGGAAGAAGAATTTGATCTCAATGATTTAAGTGTACCACCTGGGGTTAAAATCAACGATCCTGTTCGTATGTACTTAAAAGAAATTGGTCGTGTAGATTTATTATCTGCAGAAGAAGAAATTCGACTTGCAACGCGTATTGAAGAAGGCGATGAAGAAGCGAAACGTCGTCTTGCAGAAGCAAACTTACGTCTTGTAGTAAGTATTGCAAAGCGCTACGTGGGCCGTGGTATGCTTTTCTTAGACTTAATTCAAGAAGGGAATATGGGTCTAATTAAAGCAGTTGAAAAGTTCGATTATCGTAAAGGTTTCAAATTTAGTACGTATGCAACTTGGTGGATTCGCCAAGCGATTACACGTGCCATTGCAGACCAAGCGCGAACAATTCGTATTCCAGTTCACATGGTTGAAACAATTAATAAGTTAATTCGTGTACAACGTCAATTATTACAAGATTTAGGACGCGAACCATCTCCAGAAGAGATTGGTGAAGAAATGGATCTTGCACCAGAAAAAGTACGTGAAATCTTAAAAATTGCACAGGAGCCAGTTTCTCTTGAAACACCAATCGGTGAAGAAGACGACTCCCATTTAGGTGACTTTATTGAAGACCAAGAAGCAACATCGCCTGCGGACCATGCAGCGTATGAATTGCTAAAAGAACAATTAGAAGATGTGTTAGATACACTAACAGATCGTGAAGAAAATGTTCTACGTCTTCGCTTTGGTTTAGATGATGGACGAACTCGTACGCTTGAAGAAGTTGGGAAAGTATTCGGCGTAACGAGAGAGCGTATCCGTCAAATCGAAGCAAAAGCACTTCGTAAGTTAAGACATCCGAGCCGTAGTAAACGTCTTAAAGATTTCTTAGAATAGGTTCTGTTTAAGTTTACTTCACTTTTGTGAAGTAAACTTTTTTATTTTGTTAATTTTTGTTAAAATTTAGCTATCGGCAACGATTACAATTTCTTGTAATTTATTTTACAGAATTGTCTTTTGATTTGCAAATGCTCATTTTTCGATTTTTCGATTAATTTTGTTTATTCTATACAAAATTATATGTAGAAAAGTGAAAAATATGATGAGAAACGTTAATAATTATCGAAATAATAAGCGATATGACAATAAAAAACAATAAACTGAATTTATGGAATATTTTTAACAAGTGGTAGTTTACTCTTTTCTGATAGAGCGTTTTCAAGTACAATGGAAATGACTGAATCATCTAACTATTTAGGGGTATAGAGGGGGGAGAAGAGATATGAAACGTAATCCGCTGATTCCGTTCGCTCTTATTGCAGCATTGGGTATTATCGTTATGTTTGTATTTTCATTTCAGGGGCTAAATAAATCTAAAGAGTTAGCTGATGCAAAAAATGGCGGGAAGCCAGCACAAACAGCATCAAAACCAGAGGATATTGTGAAGCAAAGCTGTACGAGCTGTCATGGTGATCAGTTACAAGGGGCAGTAGGACCTAATTTACAAAAAATTGGTGGAAAGCTTTCGAAAGAAGAGATTCAAGAAGTTATTTCGAAAGGAAAAGGAAATATGCCGCCAAACATAGTTCCGGCTGATCAAGCTGCTAAAGTAGCTGATTGGTTATCGAAGAAAAAATAAAGTTCCGTATGACAAGTCTTTTGCTTATGCAAAGGGCTTGTTTTTCTATATTTTCTAAAATACGATGAATGATAAAGAAGTGAATTGTTGTTATAGGCTTGCAACAACTACTATAAATTCATTATCATGGAGACAGACTGACAAGAGAAGGAGTAATGGAAATACATGAATGAAGTAAAGCTTTCAAAACGATTAGAAGAAGTTGTACGTGAAATACCGGTAGGGTCTACAGTTGCTGATATTGGATCGGATCATGCGTATTTACCGTGTTATACAATTATAAATAATATTGCTACAAAAGCAGTTGCTGGAGAGGTTGTAGATGGACCATTTCGCTCTGCACAAGCAACTGTAGCTGAAAGTGGCTTACAAGATAAAGTAGATGTACGTAAAGGGAATGGATTAGCAGTAATCACACCAGGAGAAGTAGATGTAATTACGGTTGCCGGAATGGGCGGAGCGTTAATTCGTGACATTTTAGAAAGTGGTAAAGAAAAATTAGAAGGTGTAACGCGTTTAATTTTACAGCCGAATATTGCAGCACATCACATTCGTGAATGGTTTATTGAAAATGGTTGGGAGCTTATCCATGAAAAAATCGTAAAAGAAGATGGGAAAATTTACGAGATTTTAGTAGGTGAGCGAGGAAATGTTGTAGCGCCTTACTCTGAAAATAAACAAGCTGAATTGTTTATGGGATCATTTTTAATAAAAGAAAAAAGTGAAGCTTTCGTTGAAAAATGGGAAGGAGAATTAAAAAACTTCCAAAATATTTTAAAACAGTTAGAACGTGCGGCTGATTCTGAAGAAACAAAAGCGAAGCGTGAGGAAGTAGAAGCGAAAATGAAAATGATAAGGGAGGTTTTATCATGAGTAAAATTCCAAATGGCCATGAAATTATTTCTTTATTTGAAAGTATGTATCCGAAGCATTTGGCAATGGAAGGAGATAAGATTGGCCTGCAGATTGGAGCACTTAATAAACCCGTGCAGCACGTATTAATTGCGTTAGATGTAACGGAAGAAGTTGTGGATGAAGCAATTCAATTAGGAGCGAATGTCATTATTGCTCATCATCCTTTAATTTTTAACCCGTTAAAAGCGATTCATACAGATAAGGCGTATGGGAAAATTATTGAAAAGTGTATTAAAAATGATATTGCAATCTATGCAGCACATACAAATGTGGATGTTGCTAAGGGCGGGGTAAATGATTTACTTGCTGAGGCGTTAGGATTGCAAAATACAGAAGTTTTGGCACCGACATACGCAGAAGAAATGAAAAAAATCGTTGTGTTTGTACCTGAAACTCATGCAGAAGAAGTAAGAAAAGCATTAGGAGATGCAGGAGCTGGTCATATCGGCAATTACAGCCACTGTACGTTTAATAGCGGGGGTACAGGCACGTTTGTACCTCAAGAGGGGACAAATCCTTATATCGGGGAAACTGGGCAGTTAGAACGCGTAAACGAAATGCGAATCGAAACGATTATTCCAGCTTCACTACAGCGAAAAGTGATTAAAGCAATATTAACGGCACATCCATATGAAGAAGTAGCGTATGATGTGTATCCACTGGATAATAAAGGCGAAACATTAGGGCTTGGAAAAATAGGATATTTACAAGAAGAAATGACACTTGGACAGTTTGCAGAGCATGTAAAGCAATCATTAGATGTAAAGGGTGCGCGCGTTGTTGGGAAATTAGATGATAAAGTGCGCAAAGTAGCTGTACTTGGTGGTGATGGTAACAAATATATCAATCAAGCTAAATTTAAAGGAGCGGATGTATATGTAACAGGTGACATGTATTATCATGTTGCTCATGATGCGATGATGCTCGGTTTAAATATAGTTGACCCAGGACATAACGTTGAAAAAGTAATGAAGCAAGGTGTGCAGAAGCAATTGCAAGAAAAAGTAGATGCAAAGAAAATGAATGTAAACATTCATGCTTCGCAGTTACATACAGATCCATTTACATTTGTATAAGAAAAGTAAAAACCGTTGCTCATATAGGCAACGGTTTTTATTATTGTTCTTTTTTCACTTTCACGCGAGGTAATATTTTTTGTAACGGTACTTTTCGAACTCTCTCCCATGTAGCGGGATTCATTGGGTCATATTGATCTAAGAAAGCGATAACTTCTTTTGTAATTGGTGTTGGAGTAGAAGCGCCTGCTGTAACAGCTACGTTTTCTACACCTTGTAGCCATTCTAATTTGATTTCACTTACGTCAGCAACGCGGTATGCTTTCGTACCAGCGATTTCTTGTGATACTTGTGCTAAACGGTTTGAGTTGTTACTTTTCGGATCACCAACAACAATTGTTAAGTCGGCAACATCTGCTTGTTTAGCGACAGCTTCTTGGCGAACTTGAGTTGCTAAGCAAATTTCTTTATGGAATTCTGCTGTTGGGAATTTCTTCTGAATGTCCTCCATTAAATGTTGAACATCCCATTGGCTCATCGTTGTTTGATTCGTAACTAAAATTTTATCAGTTGGAATTTCTAACGTTTTTAAATCATCAGCTCTTTCGATAAGATGAACGATATCAGGTGCAATACCAACCGCGCCTTCTGGTTCGGGATGGTTTTTTTTACCGATATAAATGACATGGTATCCTTCAGCCTTCTTTGCTTCAATAAGATCATGTGTTTTTGTAACGTCTGGACAAGTGGCATCGATTGTTGTTAAACCTTTTTCTTTTGCACGTTGTTTAACTTCTGGAGAAACACCGTGTGCAGTGAAAATAACAGTACCCGATTCGATTTTATCCAAAATTTCTAATCGACTTGGACCGTCTAATGTAATGATGCCATCTTCTTCGAATGCATCTGTTACATGTTTGTTGTGAACAATCATACCTAAAATATAAATAGGTCTTGGTAATGATGTATCTAATGCGGCGTTACGTGCAATAACCATCGCGTCCACAACACCGTAGCAATAACCACGAGGGGAAATTTTAACAATTTTCATATGAGTAATCCTCTCCTTCTAAACAAGGGATACTTTTGTGCATAGTCTTTTACATTATAAAGGAGGAGTGGATAGAAAACAAAGGATTGTTACACATATAGTTTTGGTTTTGTTGCTATTTTTTGAACAGGCTCCTCTCGTACTTCTTTTTCTATGACTGGCTCAATCACTATTTTTTTTCTTTTTCTTTTTTTTTGTGGAGGAGGTGAAGTTGCTACCTCAACCTTTTCTGCTACGTCTTCAGCCTGATTTTCAGCCTGATCTTCTTCCGTACTTTTTCCAGAGGTGAGGATTTTAACAATGCTTGGTAGGTTACGCATAATAGGACCGTACTGTTCGACGACAGGGCTTACAGATTGAACGACTTGGGATACTTTTTCAATATTGTTTATCATATTAGTTGGATTCGAAATTAAGTTCGCAAAAAAACTACCGATGCCGCTACTCGATTCTGCTGTAGTTGCTGCACCGCCGCGCGTTTCATTTGATTCATACATTTGGGGGGGCATCATTTGCTCAGGATGCTGCTGCATGTATGGCTGATATTGCTGTGAGTATTGCTGCGGATATTGTTGTTGGTATTGCTGTTGATATTGCTGCTGGTATTGTTGTTGATATTGGGGTGGCGGTTGCTGCTGATGTTGATGCATCATCGGAGGCCCTTCCATTTGTCGATAAGGTGGGACCATTTGCATGAAAGGCTCGGTTGGATCGTGTTTTTTAAAGAGTTTAGCAAGAAATCCTTTCTTTTTTTGTGCCATCGGTGGTAGTTGTGGAATTGGATATGGTGTGTAAGGTTGCTGTCCTGGATTCGGATACATTTGCCTTATAGGGGATTTCGGAAACATTTGAGAAATCCTCCTTTCTTCAGTTAGGTATATACACATACAATATGCAATGAAAGGGAAGAAGGTTAGTTTTTAAAGGAAAAACCTAAACTAAAGATGGATTTTACTTGTAGATTTCGATATAATGTAGACTTGACTGATTTGTGCGCGCAGTAGAAATTTAGAAAGAAGGTGTAACTTATGACACAACAAACTTTTACACAGTATGATTTTAAACCATTTTTAATAGATGCAGTTCGTGAACTACGCTTTACAGAGCCGACAGGAATTCAACAGAAAATTTTCCCGGTCGTGAAAAAAGGTGTAAGTGTAATTGGACAATCCCAAACAGGTTCTGGGAAAACACATGCATATTTACTTCCTACACTGAACAGAATTAATCCAAGTCGTGAAGAAGTACAACTTGTTATTACAGCGCCTACTCGTGAGTTGGCACAACAAATTTACGAGGAAATCGTGAAATTAACAAAGTTCTGTGCGGAAGATCAACTGATTACAGCGCGTTGTTTAATTGGTGGAACTGATAAACAACGATCAATTGAAAAGTTGAAAAAACAACCTCATATTGTAGTTGGAACACCAGGACGTATTAAAGACTTAGTAGAAGAACAAGCGTTATTTGTTCATAAAGCAAATACGATTATTGTCGATGAAGCAGACTTAATGCTTGATATGGGATTCATTCATGATGTAGATAAAATTGCAGCACGCATGCCTAAAAACTTGCAAATGCTAGTTTTCTCTGCAACAATTCCTCAAAAACTAAAACCGTTTCTGAAGAAATATATGGAGAATCCAGAGCATATTCATATCAATCCAAAACAAGTTGCGGCTGGAAATATTGAACATTATTTAGTACCTTCTAAACATCGTAACAAAATCGATTTAGTGAACAAAATGTTGCTACAATTTAAACCGTATTTAGCAGTTGTTTTTACGAATACGAAGAAGATGGCAGATCAGGTTGCTGACGGATTAATGGAACGTGGCTTAAAAGTTGGACGAATTCACGGAGATTTATCACCGCGTGATCGTAAAAAAATGATGAAACAAATTCGTGACCTTGAATTCCAATATATTGTTGCAACTGATTTAGCAGCACGTGGTATTGATATTGAAGGAATTAGCCATGTTATTAACTATGAGCTTCCATCAGATTTAGATTTCTTCGTTCACCGCGTTGGAAGAACAGCACGTGCAGGTCATTCAGGTATTGCTGTGACAATTTATGATCCAGCAAACGAAGAAGCGTTAGATAGCTTAGAAAAACAACGTCATATCGAGTTCAAACATGTAGATTTACGTGGAGATGAGTGGGCAGATTTAGGTGAACGTCGTCGTCGTAAGAGTCGTAAAAAACCAAATGATGAAATGGACGTTATGGCAACAAAAGTTGTTAAAAAGCCGAAAAAAGTAAAACCGAACTATAAACGCAAACTTGCAACAGAACGTGACAAAGTGAAGAGAAAATATAGCAATAAAAAAAGATAAGGGACTTCCCTTATCTTTTTTTATCCCGCTATTTGCGGGGGCAATAATCAGTGGAGAATGGAAAAAACAATTCACTACATATTTCTACAAATTATGCTATCATTATATCTATTGTATATTGAAGAGGTGATTGTATGTTAAAGATTGGATCTCATGTTTCCATGAGTGGTAAGAAAATGTTATTAGCAGCAAGTGAAGAGGCTGTTTCATACGGTGCAACGACGTTTATGATTTATACAGGTGCACCGCAAAATACAAGAAGAAAACCAATTGAAGAATTGAACATAGAAGCAGGAAGAAAACATATGGAATTAAACGGTATTGAAGAAATTATCGTACATGCGCCATATATTATTAATGTTGGGAATACGACGAAGCCAGAAACATTCCAATTAGGTGTAGACTTCCTTCGCATGGAAATTGAAAGAACATCAGCATTAGGTGTGGCGAAACAAATCGTCCTTCATCCAGGTGCGCACGTTGGTGCAGGAGCAGATGCTGGTATTCAACAAATTATTAAAGGACTTAATGAAGTATTAACGCCAGACCAGACGGTTAACATTGCGTTAGAAACGATGGCAGGAAAAGGAACAGAATGCGGCCGTAGTTTTGAAGAAATTGCAAAAATTATTGATGGTGTAAAATATAATGAAAAACTATCAGTATGTTTTGATACGTGTCATACGCACGATGCAGGATATGACATTGTAAATGACTTTGACGGTGTATTAAACGAATTTGATAAGATTGTTGGTATCGATCGTTTACAAGTACTTCATATTAATGATAGTAAAAATGTACGCGGCGCAGGAAAAGACCGTCATGAAAATATCGGTTTCGGTCATATCGGTTATAAAGCGTTGCATCACATTGTACATCATCCGCAGTTAATGAACGTGCCGAAAATTCTTGAAACACCGTATGTAGGTGAAGATAAAAAAGATAAGAAGCCACCATATAAATTTGAAATCGAAATGCTGAAAAATGGTACGTTTGATGAGGGGATTCTTGAAAAAATTAAAGCGCAATAATAATAAGGAGGGGGACTTTTCCCCTCCTTATTTTAGTAGTTGTTGAAATAAAGTATTTACTTGTTGAGCGGTAGTAGGAGAGGTTACTTTTGCGATTTGTTTTAAGAGCTCTAGTCGCTCATTGTTATCGTAAATGTTAATATTCTTTCCTTTTATAAGTACAACAATTTGATCAGCTTGTGCAGCCGTAATTGGGACTTCATATTCTTTACTATATTTCAATAACTCTTTTGTGGAAATGTGATTTAATTTTTTATTTACAAGTTGTTTAATGAGGTTCATCGAGTTATCCTCCTTCACACGTTCTTCTATCGAAATATATGAGTACGTAGCTTGTACATATTCGTATAGAGTTTCTTTTTTCATGAGAAAAAGAAGCGTATGTTATAATATAAGGACAAAACTATAGAAAAAGAGTATGGGGAGGATTTATGGAGCAAAAGCAACATCGAAAAGAAAGTGTTATTCATCTTATTTATCGTTTAGTTATGATTGTTTTTGGGGCAGCATGTGCGGCGGTAGCAATTGAACTATTTTTAATGCCAAATAAGATTATTGATGGTGGAATTATTGGTATTTCTCTTATTTTAGATTATCTTACTCCTAATATTTGGTGGTTAAGTTTCTCAACTTTGGTTGTTGTTCTCAATATTCCGTTTATGTATTCAGGTTATAAGCAAATCGGAAAAACATTCATGCTATCTTCGGCGTTCGGTATTGTAGCTTTAGCGTTTATTGAATCAACGTTACATGCTGTTCCGCCATTTACAACAGAGCCTATTTTAGCGACAGTGTTTGGTGGTCTTATTTTAGGGCTTGGTGTAGGACTCGTTATTCGTCATGGTGGATCAATGGACGGAACAGAAATTATGGGTATTTTATTAACGAAGAAATTACCTTTCTCCGTTGGCGAATTTGTAATGTTTGTGAACTTATTCATTTTTGCATGGGCAGCATTTGTATTTGGTGTTGAACAAGCTATGTATTCTGTTATGACGTACTACATCGCATTCAAAACGATTGATACAGTCATTCAAGGGTTAGATGAAACGAAAGCCGTTTTAATTGTATCAGATCAATATGAGGAAGTATCAAATGCGATTTTGCATCGTCTCGGTCGTGGAACTACAAAGCTTGTAGCGAAAGGCGGTTACACGGATAAAGAAAAAGAAGTGATCTATGCAGTTGTAACGCGTCTGGAAGTGACAAAGTTAAAATCAATTGTGTATGAAATTGATGCGAATGCGTTTGTTACGATTATGAGTACACAAGAGACAAATGGTGGTAAGTTTAAATCGGCAATTCACTAAAAATGTATCCGGTAAAAGCCCTCACCAATCGATAGAGGATGGCCTTATCTAATTAAGGTTTCACTTTATAGGAATATTTTTCGAAAGCAGAGAATTTTTCTCTGCTTTTTGTTATAATAGTAAGGTTTCTTGAAATAAATGATATATTTTAGGCAGATTGGTTTACAACTATAATAAGCTGTACTATAATTCAAATAGATATAAATCGGAATCATTCTGAATTAAAATAGGTGAGATGCTATGAATAATATATTGGAAATAGAAGGATTAACGTTTCGATACGAAGATCGCAACGTGTTAGAAGATATTAATTTGCAAGTTCCGAAGGGAGCTTTTTTAGGTTTAGTTGGGCCGAACGGTTCAGGGAAATCGACTTTACTTAAATGTTTATTGGGTGTTTTAAAGCCGAAACAAGGAAGCATTCGATTGTTTGGTATTGATAGTAAGAAGTTTAAAGAATGGAATAAAGTTGGTTATGTATCACAAAAGGCAAGTAGTTTTAACTCAGGTTTCCCAGCAACAGTTTTTGAGGTCGTGTCAATGGGACTTGTTTCGAAAAAAGGTCTTTTTCGCTTCTTTACGAAAGATGATAAGAAAAAAGTAGAAAAAGCAATTGCTGATGTCGGTATGAGTGAATTTCAAGGACGCAATATTGGAGAACTTTCTGGTGGACAACAACAACGTGTATTTATTGCTCGCGCACTTGTAAGTGATCCACAATTGCTTATTTTGGACGAGCCTACTGTTGGGATCGATGTGAAAAATGTAGAAAGCTTTTACGAGATATTAGAGGATTTAAACAAAAGGTTGGGCATCACGTTAATTCTTGTTACGCACGATATGGGAGCAGTTACCGAGAAGGTAACACATGTTGCATGCTTAAACCAACATCTACATTTCCATGGTAATGTAGAGAAATTCCGAGAGTTAGAAGATGCAGAAATGTCTATTTTATATGGGCATCATGTTCACCGTTTAGAACACGAACATGAGCATCACGGGAGGATATAATGATACAAGATTTTTTACAATATGACTTTTTACGTAACTCTTTATATGCAGGGATTTTAATAGGACTTGTCGCGCCACTTATTGGTGTGTTTGTTGTCATTCGCCGCATGTCGCTTATTGCAGATGCATTAAGCCATGTGACGTTATCAGGTATTGCGGCAAGTTTATTACTTGAAAAAACAATTTTTACAGGTGGATTTTTAAATCCTCTATATATGGGGATGATTTTCTCAATAGGTGGAGCGTTACTAATTGAGAAGTTGCGAACTGTATATAAGCATTATCAAGAATTAGCGATTCCAATTATTCTTTCAGCGGGAATGGGAATCGGTGTTATTTTCATTTCGCTTGCCAATGGATTTAACACAGATTTATTTAGTTATTTATTTGGTAGTGTAAGTGCTGTTACAAGTACGGATTTAATTATTATCGGTATTGTAGCAATTGTTGTTATTGCAACGATTATTTTATTATATAAAGAGTTGTTTTTACTATCATTTGATGAAGAATATGCTGTATCAACTGGTTTGAGTGCAAAGTGGATTCACTTTATTTTTATTATTTTAGTTGCGCTTGTTATCGCGGTATCAATGCGTGTTGTAGGTGTTCTTCTCGTATCATCTTTAATGACATTACCAGTTGCAGCAAGTATTCGTATTGCAAAAGGATTTAAACAAACCATTTTCTTTTCCATTTTATTTGGTGAAATTGCAGTAATTGGTGGAATGTTTGCTTCGTATCAACTTGATCTAGCACCAGGTGGTACAATTGTTATGATAGCAGTTCTTATTTTAATCGGTGCAATTTTATGGAAGAAGAAAAAAACTGCATAAAGTAGGGATAGGTATGAATCTAACAGAAGCTTTACGCCTAATGAAGGAAAAAGGATACAAACATACGGGGAAAAGGGAAGAGATGCTGAGATTATTCGCAGCTCATAATCGTTATTTAACTGCAAAAGATGTTTTAGAGCATATGAAGGATGATTATCCAGGACTCAGCTTCGATACGATTTATCGTAACTTAACGGTTTTTGCTGAAATTGGTGTTTTAGAGCAAACGGAATTAAATGGTGAAAAGCATTTTCGTTTTACATGTTCAATTATGGAACATCATCATCATTTTATTTGTTTAGATTGTGGAGGGACGAAAGAGATTACTTCCTGCCCAATGGATTTTATGAATAAAGATTTTAACGGTTATGAAGTAACGGGTCATAAGTTTGAAATATACGGCCGTTGTCCAAAATGTGCAAAATAAAAGCTCGTCGGTTATAGAACTGACGAGCTTTTTTGTATAGAAAAGAAGGTTGCTCACAAATGTTGTGGGCAACCTTCTTTTATTGTTCTTGTGTTTCTTTTTCTTTTTCTCGTTCAGCAGCCATTTCAGCAGCGATTACATCGATTTCTTTTTTCAGTTCTTCTACCATTGTTTCCTCTGGTACTTTACGAACGACTTGCCCTTTACGGAATAATAATCCTTCTCCGCGTGCACCAGCAATACCGATATCAGCTTCACGAGCTTCACCAGGACCGTTTACAGCGCAACCAAGTACTGCAACTTTAATTGGTACTTGAAGTGTAGAAATATATTCTTCTACTTCATTAGCGATGCTAATTAAATCAATTTCAATACGACCACAAGTTGGACAAGAGATCAGTGTTGCTGCATTAGATGCAAGACCGAATGACTTTAATAGTTCACGCGCAACCTTTACTTCTTCAACTGGATCAGCACTTAATGAAATACGTAGTGTATTTCCGATACCTTTGCTTAAGATTGCACCAAGACCAGCGGCACTCTTTACAGTTCCGGCAAATAATGTTCCAGATTCTGTAATACCTAAATGTAATGGATAATCAAAAGCGCGAGCAGCTTTCTCGTATGCTTCGATTGCTAAGTTAACATCAGAGGCTTTCATTGATACGATAATATCATGGAAATCTAGGTCCTCTAAAATTTTAATATGGTGTAGTGCGCTCTCAACCATACCATCAGCAGTTGGATAGCCATACTTCTCTAAAATATGGCGTTCTAATGAACCAGCGTTTACACCGATACGGATTGGAATACCGCGCTCTTTTGCCGCATTTACAACAGCTTCTACTTTATGGCGACGGCCAATGTTACCTGGATTGATACGTACTTTATCAATGCCACCTTCAATTGCTTTTAAAGCAAGGCGATAATCAAAATGAATATCAGCAACAAGTGGAATGTTGATTTGTTTTTTAATATCAGCAATAGCATTTGCTGCGCGTTCATCTGGAACGGCAACACGAACAACTTGACAGCCAGCTTCTTCTAAACGTTTAATTTCAGCAACTGTTGCTTCAACATCATGTGTTTTTGTTGTTGTCATACTTTGTATAATTAATTCATTATTACCGCCAATTGTTAAATTACCGACTTTAACTGGACGTGTTTTTGTACGATGAGTCATTTCATTCACGAATAGATCGCTCTCCTTATAAAAGAAGTTTCTTATTTAGTCCCTCATATCAATGATAGTATACGTGATACAGGGCTATAGAAACCGAAGTGCTCGGTTTCACTTTTACTATTGTATCAGCGCCTTTATGTAATTGACAAGGATTAAGTGATAGCTTATTGATATAACGGGAATTTATAAGACTTTCCAATTTGGATTTTTGTAGCAGTGGTACTTTTATTTAATTGTTTAAAATCATCAATCACTTTTTCAATAGAAGGAATTTTTTTCTTATTAATTTGTTCTGTAATCGAGAGGACTGTTTCACCAGTTTTTACTTCAATTGTTTTATAAGCTACATTAGTTTCTTTTTCTGCTTTAGTATCTTTATTTTGTTTTGTATCTGTATCTTCTTTTTTTATCGTTTGGGCAGCGGTTGTTTTTTTATATGAACTTAACATCGGTAAAGTGCCGATTTTTATGTCGTAATAAAATATATAGCCGAGAACAAGCACGAATAAGAATATACCTAATCTTTTCATATTCTTCACTCCTTTGCTAGGAATATATGCTTGTCCAAAAAAAAAATGCCTATTTAGGCATTTTTTATTTTTCTTTCGGTTTGGGTACTTCTTTAATCGTTAAGTATAGAACGATTAAAACAACGGCGATATAAACGAACGTTGCCCCAGGTACGACAATCTTGAATAAATCCATAATCATGAAGAAAATGGTTGGGATTGTGTAGCTGTATGCAGTTAGTGTCCAAACTTGTTTATAGGATAGTTTACGTTGACCGCTCATAGCAGAACCAATGAACGCAAGTAAAGTTACGCCTACAAAAGTGATGAATAATTGGAATAGGTACACTAAGAATCCGATAACAAATAATAAAATTGGATAAATATTATCGAATAAAGAAATAAATTCTTGTAGATCTTTTTTCTCGAGAGATGCACCTAACAAATCGTTATAAGAATACGTTTGTATTTGACCATTTCCCGTAGAGACTACCTTATCTTTTAAAACAAATAAACCTGTTTTATTTTGATACTTTTCTAAGTCTGTTGAATTTGGATCAAATACGAAAAGTGCATTTCCTTCTTCTTTTTCAATAGGTTGATCAATATCGGCTTTTAGTTCACCATTTTCAATTTTAAAATCAGGTAAATCTTTATCGATGACTTGATTTACCATGCTTACACCATCTTGGATGAAACTACCGTACAAAAAAGTTCTTGGAATAGTAGTAATTAAGCAAAGTAGCATAATATACAAAATGGTTTTACCGATTTTTTGAAAACGGAATAACGCCATATCTTTAGGCGAGTATACACTTTTTGCAAATTGGGTAAATATGGACATAGATTCACTTCCTTTATGTATGTATAAAATCATTGTAACGTACGAATCTAGGGAATCTCAAGTTATATTATATATAGCGGAGAGAACTGAATTTCTCTTTTATTAATTTTCTACTTTTAAAAGAGAAAAATACAATTGACACTTTTCTTTTGTATATGGTAAATTTATCTTACATTTCTTAAAGAATATATCCGATAGGAATTCAGTTATTTGATATATTGTTACATACATAATTGTGGACCCTTAGCTCAGCTGGTTAGAGCAGACGGCTCATAACCGTCCGGTCGTAGGTTCGAGTCCTACAGGGTCCATATCCATTTCATAAGTTTATTACGTTAGCAGGAAGCTTCCTTGTAGAAGGGAGCTTTTTTTTACGTAATATATGAGCATTTTAATTGAAAAGAAGTGGAAATTTTGCTACTTTAATGGTAGCAAGACAATGTGATTTATTTGTTTGCACCCTATGGCAATTAGGGTAGAATGAAGTTGTATGTCGCATATTAGTGGCAATACATAAACTGGGAGGAATATAACAATGGCAAAACACGAATTACCAAATTTACCTTATGCGTATGATGCATTAGAACCTCACTTTGACAAAGAAACAATGAACATCCATCATACAAAACATCACAACACGTACATTACAAACTTAAACGCTGCTTTAGAAGGTCATGCAGAATTAGCTGACAAAAGCGTTGAAGAATTAGTTGCAAACTTAAATGAAGTACCAGAAGCAATCCGTACAGCAGTACGTAACAATGGTGGCGGACATGCAAACCATACATTCTTCTGGACAATTCTATCTCCAAACGGTGGCGGACAACCAGTAGGCGAACTTGCAACTGCAATTGAAGCGAAATTTGGTAGCTTCGATGCATTCAAAGAAGAATTCGCAAAAGCTGGCGCAACTCGCTTCGGTTCTGGTTGGGCTTGGTTAGTAGTAAATAACGGTGAGATCGAAGTAACAAGCACTCCAAACCAAGATTCTCCTTTAACTGAAGGTAAAACTCCAGTTATCGGTTTAGATGTTTGGGAGCATGCTTACTACTTAAATTACCAAAACCGTCGCCCAGACTACATCGGTGCATTCTGGAACGTTGTAGATTGGAACGCTGCTGAAAAACGTTACCAAGAAGCAAAATAATTGTAACAATTATAGAAAAAAGCTAGGAGAATGCTCCTAGCTTTTTTTCTATGTTTTCCTTTTACATAATTGGGCCTGTCTTTGGAAGACTAGAACATGAAGTAAAGGAGAGTTGTGTATGAAGTGGAAACATATAATTGGTGACGTTGAAGTGAATCGGGATTTAGTGTTATTGCTCCTTATTGGAGGCTTATACACGCTCGCAATTTCTTTATCGAATACATTTGTTAACATTTATTTATGGAAACAAACACAAAATTATGTGAATCTTGGCTTGTATAATTTGGCCAGCGTTGTATTACAGCCTCTCACATTTCTTGTAGGTGGGAAATTTGCGAAACGTATTGATCGCTCGATCTTGTTACGAATAGGTGTGGGAACGTTAGCTGTGTTTTTTATCGTTGTTTTAGTGGCGGGAAAAAGCGCTTCTCACTATATTTTATTAATGGGAGCTCTCTTAGGAGTCGGATATGGTTTTTACTGGTTAGCGTTTAACTTATTGACATTTGAGATTACAGAACCAGAAACAAGAGATTTCTTTAACGGGTTTCTCGGGCTCCTTACATCCTTCTCTGGCATGATTGGACCAATAGCAGCAGGATATACAATTTCACGTATGGAAAAATGGAGTGGTTATACTGTCATATTCTTTCTTTCATTAGTGTTATTTGCAATTGCAGTCGTTTTAAGCTTTTTTTTATCTAAGAGAGAATGTGAAGGGCGTTATGAAGTCGTGGAAGTATTGAAAGAGCGACGGATTGATAAAAATTGGGGGAGAATTACACGGGCTCATTTCTTTCAAGGGTTGAGAGAAGGTACGTTTATTTTTGTCATTTCTGTATATGTGTATTTAGCAACCGATAGTGAGCTCGCATTAGGGAAATATAGCTTAGTAAATTCTACAGTATCATTTATATGTTACTACTTAGTCGCTCGTATGTTAAAGAAAGAGTGGCGAAAAAAAGCAATTTTATTTGGAGGCATTATTTTATATGCTGTCGTATTTTTAGTTATATTCAATGTTACATATACAAAATTACTTATTTATGCGGCATGTATCGCGATTGCATACCCTATTTTACTCGTTCCGTACGGATCAATGACATATGACGTAATTGGTAGAGCGAAAAATGCGAGAGAGTGGCGTGTAGAATATGTAGTTGTCCGAGAACTATGGTTAAATGCCGGTAGAATTTGTTCCATTTTAAGCTTTTTGTGTGCGGTTCTATTTTTCCCACCTGAGAAAAGTTTACCTTTCTTATTATGCATTTTAGGTGCTGGACATTTTCTTATCTATTTTGCAGTTAAAAATGTCAAATATGAAGAGGGAAATGCGGGGAAAACAAGTGTTGTAGCGCAAGGAAATGCGCAAAATCAAACAGAACCAGAAGGTTAACTTCTCGTTTGTTTTATGCTAGAATAGAAAAAGATGTAAGACAGCAGTGAGGACACCTGTATGAAGGTGTCCCTTTCACATTACATAGCTGTTGGTAGAGGGGGTTTGTATGAGTAAGAAGCAGAAGCAACAAAAGAAAAAGACCCACGTTCCATTTCGGTTAAACGTGCTGTTTTTTTGCGTGTTTTTAATGTTTTCCGCGGTTATTGTAAGGCTCGGGTATGTACAAATTGTTCGCGGCGAGGAATATAAGAATGAAGTGGAGAAGAAAGAGAACTCCACAGTAAGTAATCCAGTACCGCGTGGGAAAATATTTGATCGTTATGGGCGACCTGTAGTAGATAATGCAGCCGTTCGTACAATTACATTTACAAAGATGAAGGGATCAACTTCAGAAGATCGCTTAAAAACAGCGGAAAGATTAGCAGATTTGATTGAAGTACCGACAGATAAATTAACAGATCGTGATAAAAAAGATTATTGGCTTGCTATGCACAAAGAGGAAGCGAAAGAAAAAATTACGAATAAAGATCGTCAAGAATTGAAAGACAACAAAATTGACGATAAACAATTAGACGAGCGTCAAAGAAGTCGTGTGACAGAAGAAGAAGTGAATCAATTATCTGCAAAAGATCTAGAAATATTAGCGATTAAAAGCAAGATGGACGGCGGATATGCAATGACACCTCAAGTTATTAAAAAAGATGCTACAGAAGAAGAATATGCGATTATTAGTGAAAATCTAGCAACATTACCAGGTGTGGATACGAATGTTGATTGGGAACGAAAATATGCGTATGATGGTGATTTGTTCCGAAGTGTACTTGGGGGCGTAACAACTTCTGACGAAGGTTTACCGAAAGAGCGACTAGATTACTACCTTGTTCGTGATTATAACCGAAATGACCGAGTAGGAAAAAGTTATCTTGAACAGCAATATGAAGATAGCCTGCACGGTACGAAATCAGAAGTGAAAAATGTTACCGATAAAAATGGTAATATTTTAGAAACGATTAATGTATCACAAGGACAACGAGGCAATGACCTGAATTTAACAATCGACATGGAATTACAAAAACGTGTGGAAGAAATTATCACTAAAAATTTATTGAAATATAAAGGGGGACAACCTCTTTTAGATCGTGCATTCGTTGTAATGATGAATCCGAAAAATGGTGAAGTTTTATCTATGGCTGGGAAACAGTTAGTGAATGAAAATGGGGAAACGAAAGTACAAGATTTCGCACTAGGAACGATGACAAGTTCTTATCCGATGGGCTCGACTGTAAAAGGTGCGACAGTACTTACAGGATATCAAACAGGCGCGATTCAACCGGGATCAGTTCAACTC
The DNA here is from genome assembly GCF_009739945.1 of Bacillus luti. Lineage (NCBI taxonomy): Bacteria > Bacillati > Bacillota > Bacilli > Caryophanales > Bacillaceae > Bacillus > Bacillus luti. Next base: position 1,107,526 of record NZ_CP040336.1, read on the forward strand.
GATGAACCGATCGTATTAAAAGGAACGCCGAAAAAATCTTCTTGGAAGACAATGGGATATATTAATGATTTGACAGCATTAAAAATGTCTTCTAACGTATATATGTTTAAAACAGCGATGAATATTGCAGGTGTTCCATATGTAAGAGGCGGTACGTTAGATATACCACAAAAAGCATATGATACGATGCGTTATTATTTTGGACAGTTTGGACTTGGCGTGAAAACAGGTATTGATTTACCGAATGAATCTTCTGGACAACAAGGTAGAACAGACAATATTCCAGGTTTCTTATTAGATTTATCAATTGGACAGTATGATACGTATACACCGCTTCAATTAGCGCAGTATGTGTCAACAATTGCAAATGGTGGTTACCGTATGCAGCCGCAAGTTGTGAAGGAAATTCGTCAACCATCGGCGAAACCAGAAGAAGTTGGAAAAGTTGTTCAATCTATGGAACCGAAAGTATTAAATCGTGTTGATATGCCTGAATCACAAATTAAACGTGTGCAAGAAGGGTTTAAACAAGTATTTAACAGCCCGGGTGGTACGGCATTAAGTTACTTCTCGACTGCAAAATATACAGCTGCTGGTAAAACAGGTACAGCTCAAACAGTGTATGGCGGAGATAAAGAGATTGGTAGAAATGCAAAAGGTGAGCGTAAAGAGACATATAACTTAACATTAGTAGGCTATGCGCCAGCTGATGATCCAGAAGTAGCGTTCTCTGTAGTTGTACCTTGGGTAGATGATAAATCAGGTATTAACGGTTATATTAGCCGTGATATTATGGACGCTTACTTTGAGTTGAAAAAGCAAGAAAATGGCGAAGCTCCAAAAGATGAAAAAGATAATAAAAATAAAGAGCAAGATGCTGAATAAAATAGTTGTAAAAAAAGCACACTATCTGAAAAGATAGTGTGCTTTTTTTATAGTTTATGCATATCGTGTAATAAATGTGGACAAGTATAAACGATTGAAAAAAGTACGCAATCTCACAAATGATACTTGTATATTGTGTGATGGGAGGATAACGATTTTACGGGCTAATAATCAGTGTGGATGAACAGTTTGCTATGGATTAAAATTTCACCTTATGTTGGTTCTTGTGGAACTTTACAAAACTTTTACAAACAATTAAAACCGAATTAATAGTTTAGCAGTATTCTTATATCTGTAATCCTGTTATTTCCGGTTACTTCTAGGAGGAAGAACACGTGAAATGGATGAGTACGTCGATTAAAGTTTTCATATTACCGATATGTTTCCTTTGTTTTGGCATGACTACTGCATTTGCTGTGAGTGAAATGGGAGAAGTGAGAGTTGATGGATCCTCAACAGTTTTTCCTATTATAGAAGCAGTAGCGGAGGAATACACAAAGGTGCATCCAAATGTGAAAATTTCGATCAGTGTATCTGGAACAGGAGGAGGATTTAATCGTTTCAGTAAAGGAGAAGTAGATATAAATAATGCTTCAAGAGTAATGAAACAAGTGGAAGAAAATGAAATGAAGAAAAACTCCGTTCAGTTTACACCGTTTGAAGTGGCTTACGATGGTCTTACGATCGTTGTAAATCGTCAAAATCATTGGGTAGATGATATGTCAATAGACGAGTTACGTCTATTATGGAGTGAAGATGGAAGAGAGAAGCGATGGTCACAAATTCATTCATCATGGCCACGTGAACAAGTGAAGTTTTATGCGCCAGGTGTAGATTCTGGTACTTATGATTATTTTCAAAATGTCATCTTACAAAAAAGTCGCATTGTAAAAAAAGTCTCTTTGTCTGAAGATGATCAAGTTATTATGCAAGGAGTAATGAATGATAAAAATGCCATTGCTTTTGTAGGATATGCTTATTATATGGCCAATCGAGATAAGGTGAAAGCGATAAGAGTAAATGGTGTATTTCCGACGAAAGAGACCATTCAATCAGGTGAGTATAAGCCTTTATCTAGATCGCTATTTACTTATGTGAATGATGCATCAATCCGAAATAAAATGAATGTAGCAAGTTATGTTGAGTTTATGATTCATCGTGTTGGTAACCTCGCTGAAGAGGTAGGATATGTGAAATTACCAAAAGAAAAATATAATGAACAGCTGCGAATGTTAACAGAAATAAAAAGGTAATGTCAGGGTGGAAAGGGGTTTTCATCTTTGGCTCATAATGACAAAAGTCAAATTACATTTTCTGTACAACATTTGATTGAAAGAAATACAAAACAAAGAAAAAAAACGCAGCGAATCAATCGAATGGTTCCGTTATTACTAAAAATAATTGCTAGCGTGTCTATTGTGACGACACTTGGAATTATTTTTACGCTTGCCAATGAAACAATGATGTTTTTTCAAAAAATATCATTATACTCCTTTTTGACGGAGAAAGAATGGTTACCTTTTTTTGAAGATCCTAAGTTCGGTATATTACCACTTATATGTGGAACGTTCCTTGTAACAGTAATCGCTATGTTCGTAGCAATACCTATTGGTTTAGCTTGTGCCGTATTTTTAAGCGAATATGCTTCAAATAGTGCACGGAAAATATTAAAGCCAATGTTAGAGCTATTAGCAGGCATTCCGACAATTGTATATGGCTTTTTTGCATTAACAATTATCACGCCGCTTTTACAACGGATTATACCAGATTTACAGTTTTTTAATGCAATTAGTCCAGGGGTTGTTATTGGATTTATGCTGATACCTACAATTGCATCTCTGTCTGAAGACGCGATGAGAGCTGTAGCGAAAGGGACGAAAGCAGCTTCGTTAGCACTCGGAGCAACTCGATTTGAGATGGTAAAACAAGTCGTGTTTCCTTCGGCTTTTACAGGGATTATAGCGGCGATTATATTAGCAGCTTCCAGGGCAATTGGTGAAACGATGATCGTTGTAATTGCAGCGGGATCCACACCGAATATATCGCTCGATCCGACACATTCGATTCAAACGTTAACAGCCTATATTGTGCAAGTGAGTTTAGGTGATGCTCCGCATGGAACGATTACTTATTACAGTATGTACGCTGTAGGCGCAATGTTATTCTTGTTTACTTTTATAATGAACATCATTTCGCAGTCTATTATGCGCCGCTTTAGGAGGGTGACATAATATGCGAATGTTGAATCATAAAAAAATACAAGAAAATATGGCATCACGTTTTTTAAAAGACCGAATTTACAAATTGTCATTTTATATAGCAGTTTGGTTTTCAATAGTAATACTGTTTATTTTGCTTTTTCAAATCTTTGAAAAAGGTATAAGTTATCTTTCAATAGATTTTTTTACAAACTTTGCTTCACGTAATCCGAAGGAAGCTGGGATTGCTGCAGCTTTGTCAGGAACAATATTATTTATGAGTATTGTTATACCAGTCTCCTTTATATTTGGAGTCGGGACTGCTCTTTATTTAGAGCAATATGCGAAGGAATCTATATTTAAAAAGGTAATAGAAATTAATAATCAAACGTTAGCAGGGGTACCTTCCGTTGTATTTGGACTACTCGGCTTAACTATTTTTGTATATGCTCTTCATTTAGGAGAGAGTATCGTCGCAGCGGCATTGACGATGAGCTTACTCGTCTTACCGACAGTTGTTGTGGCTAGTCAAGAAGCAATTAGGTCTGTACCAAGTTCATTATTAGAGGCTTCTTACGGATTAGGTGCTACGAAGTGGCAAACGATGTATCGGGTTGTACTGCCGTATGCTTTCCCGGGAATTATAACGGGTTGTACGTTAGCCATATCAAGAGCAATTGGAGAAGCGGCACCGCTGTTAGTTATCGGAGCGCTTGCATTTGCAAACTATGTTCCATTTAGTATGTTTGACCGGTTTACAGTTTTACCAATTCAAATTTTTAATTGGATGAGTAGACCACAAGAAGAATTTCAGTACGTAGCAGCAGCTGGGATGATTGTTTTGTTAGGTTTGTTGCTCTTTATCAATATATTTGTCTTATGGTTACGAAATCGAAAATAAGTTGGAAGTGGATGAAAGGGGAATTCAAATGGTAGCAACAGTAGTAAATGTACAGGTGAAAAACGAAGAGAAAATCGAGACTGCACCAAAGAAGGTAGTATTTGATACGAAAAACTTAAATTTATGGTACGGCGAAGACCATGCTTTAAAGGATATTAACTTAAGTATTCATGAGAATGAAGTTACAGCAATTATCGGTCCAAGTGGTTGTGGTAAATCAACGTACTTAAAAACATTAAATCGTATGGTAGAGTTAGTACCGATCGTTCGAACTACAGGTGTAATTGAATATAGAGAACGCAACATATTTGATAAATCATATCCAGTTGAAGAATTACGAACGCATGTAGGAATGGTATTCCAAAAGCCAAATCCATTTCCAAAATCTATTTATGAAAATGTAGCATACGGCCCGAAAATTCATGGTATTCGTGATAAAAAAACATTGGATGAAATTGTTGAAAAAAGTTTACGTGGAGCAGCGATTTGGGATGAGTTGAAAGATCGTTTGCACGATAATGCATATGGTTTATCTGGTGGACAGCAACAACGTTTATGTATTGCACGTTGTTTAGCGATTGAGCCAGACGTTATTTTAATGGATGAGCCAACGTCGGCGTTAGATCCAATCTCAACATTAAAAGTAGAAGAACTAATTCAAGAGTTAAAGAAAGACTTTAGTATTGTTATCGTAACGCATAACATGCAACAAGCAGCTCGTATTTCAGACAAAACTGCTTTCTTCTTAAGTGGAGAAGTTGTGGAATATACAGATACAAACAAATTATTTACGACACCTTCAGATAAACGAACAGAAGATTATATTACAGGCCGATTTGGTTGATGTCGCTAGCAAGGCTAAGAGTAAATGCCCTCTTAACAGAGGGCATTTCTTATTTTTACCTCATTTAAATAGAGAATGAATACTTCTCCTATCTTTAAGCTTATTGCAGGCGTAAGGGGCTACGTAGGAGATTTATATATAATGGCACATAATATTGAGGGGGAAGAAACAATGGTAAGAGAACAGTTTCAATGGGATTTAAAAACGTTACAGCAAAAGGTGATTGAGCTTGGTGAGCTAGCGAGAGAAGCTTTATTACTTGCGATGGAAGGTTTGCATACAAGAGATGTAGAGAAAGCGTTAGAGGTTATAGACGGTGATTATCGTATGGATAATTTAGAAGAGGAAATAAATGATCTTGCACTTATGCTTATTACGAAGCAGCAGCCTGTAGCGAGTGATTTACGAAGAATTTTTATTTCAATTAAAACAGCAACAGATTTAGAGCGTATTGCAGATCATGCTGTAAATATTGCGAAATCTACAATTCGTCTCGGGGAAAAAGAAGTGACAGTTAGTTTGCAAAATCTTGACGAAATGTTTGAGATTGCTCATAAGATGTTAAATTTAGCACTGGAAGCATATGAGCAAGAGAATTTAACTATTGCAAAACAAATTGCTGAAATGGATGATTCAGTTGATGAAATATATGGAAAAGCAATCCGTGAATTTATCTCTTCAATTCCGGAACAACCAGAAACAATTACGCAAATTACACAGTTATCGTTTGTGGCGAGATACATTGAGCGTGTAGCAGATCATATTACGAATATTGCTGAAAATGTATTTTATTTAGTAAAAGGAAAGCATTATTTATTAAATGAATAAATAAAAAAGCAGGTGAAACATTACCTGCTTTTTTTAGTCAAAACATGACAAAAAAAGCTCGTTGTTTCCTTTAGTTTATGATGATAAGATGTATCATAATGTAATCGAAAAATTAGCACGTATAGGTTGGTTACATAGTAAACATTATTTTACTAAGTTAATAGTAAGCGCTTTCTTTTTTGGTGGAATGTAAAAGGTACATTTATATAAGAAATCTTAATCAGCGTTTCTCCCCAGTGGTGATTCGTTGAAACAATCAAACTTAAGCTAGTTAATGCGGGGTAGAAAATATACATAACGTATATGGAGTTACTGAACATTATATAAGTGGAGGCTGAAGTATATGAAGGGGGTTATTTTAGCTGGAGGAAAAGGAAGACGCCTTAGACCATTAACATGTAATACTCCAAAACCGATGTTGCCATTATTAGAAAAACCAGTATTGGAATACAATATTGAATTATTACGTCAGCATGGTATTCGTGAAATCGCAATTACAGTTCAATATATGAGTACAGCCATTAAGCAATATTTTGGTGATGGTAGTAAATGGGGAGTAAACTTGTACTATTTTGAAGATTCTCCTCCGCTTGGAACTGCCGGAAGTATTAAACAGGCGGAAAAATTTTTAGATGAAACATTTGTTGTGATAAGCGGGGATGCATTAACTGATTTTCAATTATCAGATGGAATTGCGTTTCATGAACAAAAGAAAAGAATGGTAACTATGTTTGTGAAGGAAGTAGAAAATCCGCTCTCCTTCGGTTTAGTTGTAATGAACAAAGAACAAGAAGTGACACGATATATAGAAAAACCGAGCTGGAATGAGGTAGTCTCTAATATTGTGAACACAGGGATTTATATTATGGAGCCAGATATTTTTTCTTACATACCGCCTAGGCAGTTTTTTGATTTCAGTCAAGATGTGTTTCCGTTATTGGCAAATAAAAACGCGTTATTTGCATATTTATCAGAAGGTTATTGGTTAGATATCGGTACATTTGATCAATATCGCCAAGCACAATTTGACTTGTTAACGAAAAAATTGCAAGTACCTATTCCATATACGGAAGTATTACCGCTGGTATGGATGGGAGAAGGTGTGACTATTGGGAAGGGAACGAAAATTCATGGCCCTTCTTTTATTGGAGAAGGAGCAACGATTGGTGCAGGAGCTGTAATTGAGCCCTATTCCATTATCGGAAAAAATAGTGTTATTTCAAGTTATTCTCATCTTCAAAAAAGCATTGTTTTTGCAAATACGCACATTGGAAAGTATTGTGAGCTATTAGAAACGACAATAGGAGAGCACACAATGGTTGAAGATGATGTCACACTGTTTCAGCGAAGCATTGTAGCGGATCGTTGTCATATAGGGAAAAGTACGATAATTAAGCAAAAGGGAAAACTATGGCCTTATAAGGCGATTGATAGTCATTCGATCGTAGCATCAGCTGGTGTGCAAGAAAGTGAAAAGGGTGCAGGGTGGTTACAAAAAAGTCGCATTGTAGGAAGAGGTAATGTTGAGATTACTCCTCAATTCATTGTGAAAGTTGCGATGGCGTATGGATCTCTTTTTGCAAAAGGGGAAAGTATATTAATTGGAAGCCAAGAAAATATAGAGACAACTTCTTATAAAAATTTATTCCTTCATGCTATTCATGGTATCGGGATTCATACGATGGAATGCAAAGAAATGAACGAGTCACTGTTTCAATATAGTATTCAAAATTTGCAATGTGCAGGTGGGGTTTTCGTTCAAGTGGAAAATGAGAAAGAGGTTGTTATAAAGTTGTATGGTAAGGATGGGATGCTGTTAACGTATAAGCAGCAAAAGGCAATAGAGCAAGTATATATGTCTGAGTCTTTTTATTACGTATGTGAGAAAGAAATGGGACGAAATAATTTGGTCCATGTTTCGTTACAGGATTATATAGAAGCAGTATTAGAGCACATTGATATTGAGAAAATACAAACACAGAAGTTCCATCTTTTAATTAATAAGAGAAATGACATGTTACAACAGTTAATTATGCTCTTTTTGCAAAGGCTTGGGTGCACAGTTACATGGATTTATGCGGGGGAACAAAAAGATCATGTGAAAGCTTTGATGAAATCAAGTAAAGCAAATATGGCACTTATGTTTTCAGAGCAAGGAAATTATTTTGAGTTATATGATAACCATAGTAATATTTACCAAGGTACAGATTTTGAGGAAGTAGATATTCCAGATTTATTACTTGAATCGACAGGAAATATTTACCCGATGTCTTTGAAATTAGGAGAGTGTTACCTACTATTTTATACACATGATGAAAAAAAGTCTTTTCAAGTAAGATGGAAGCGAGATATTTTATACCGAATTGGAAAATTATTCGAGTTAATAGCGCTGCAAGGAAAAACGTTTCGCAGCATAGTAGAGCAATCCCCTCCGCTCTATTTACTTTATGATGAAGTTGTATGTTCATGGAATGAAAAAGGGAAAGTAATGAGGAAATTATTGGCCGATATGGAAAGGCAGGAAGAAGGTATATTTGAAGGAGTACAATTCAAATATGCAGAAAAAGAGTGGTCGTATATCGTTTCTGACACAAAACAACCAAAATTTTTAGTGTATTCACATGCTAGAAACCCAGTGATAGCAAGGGAAAACATGAAAAATCTTATAGAAAAAATTAGACAATATCAAAAGGTGTAGAATTTTTATTTTAAAAGTGGTATTATAGTATAGTCTGATTTAAGTTATTAGTACTGGAGGGAAATAAGAATGCGTGTGAATATTACTCTAGCATGTACAGAATGCGGAGATCGTAACTATATCTCAAAGAAAAACAAACGTAACAACGCTGAGCGTATCGAGCTTAAAAAGTATTGCAAGCGTGACAAGAAGTCTACGTTACACCGTGAAACAAAGTAAGCAGTAGGAATATTTTCCTACTGTTTCTTTTTTTATTCGATTCCTCTCTTAAAAGTGATACACTATCATCGTAGAGCAAAGTATCACTGTGAGGGGGAAAATGTGTGAGAGAAGAGAAACTACGTTTACGTAAACAAATAATAGAGCACATGAATTCTTTATCAGAAGAACGGTATACAACTTTATCAGAGCAAATTGCATTTTCGTTGTATGCGCAAAAAGAGTGGGCTGAAGCTAAAACAATTGGAATCACTCTTTCAATGGAAAATGAAGTGAATACATATCCTATTATCGAAAAAGCTTGGGAAGAAGGAAAGAAAGTTGTTGTTCCGAAGTGTAACAAAGAAACAAGAACAATGTCTTTCCGACAAATTAGTAATTTTGATCAATTAGAAACGGTGTATATGAATTTACGGGAGCCAATTCCAGTACTTACAGAAGAATTGGATGCGGATGAAATCGACCTTCAAATCGTGCCAGGTGTAGCTTATACAGAGCGAGGAGAACGGATTGGATACGGCGGTGGCTATTATGATCGTTATCTCGTGCATTATAAAGGGAAAACGCTATCATTAGCCTATGAATTTCAAATGGTACAACATATTCCAGTAGAGCCATTTGATAAAAATGTAGAAAAAATTATTACAGAAAAAGGAACAATAGTCATAAATGGGCTTGTATAGACAAATAAAAATTGACGAGACTTTTTCTTCTTGATTATAATAAAATATGTGAACGTTTTCTTATTATAATTTTTTTATAGTAAGTGAGCATAGAGGGTGATGAAATGGTATCTATTTATGATATTCAGCAATTGCTAAAGAAATTTGGTACGATTATTTATACGGGTGATCGAATTGCAGATTTACAATTAATGCAAGATGAATTGCGTGAATTAAATCAATCACAGCTAATCGATCCGCAAGACTATCAAACAGCTTTATTTTTATTGAAGCAAGAAATTCAAAAAGAGCTAAATAAGAATTAGATAAAGGTAGGTAAGCAATATGGAAGAGAAATGGTTAGTTGGTGTTGACCTTGGTGGTACAACGATTAAATTAGCATTTATTAATATGTACGGTGAAATTTTACATAAGTGGGAAATCCCTACGAATACAAATGAGCAAGGAAAACATATTACACTTGATGTAGCGAAAGCTATTGATAAGAAGTTAGAAGAGTTAGGCGAATTAAAAAGTAAGTTAATCGGTATTGGCATGGGAGCTCCTGGTCCTGTACATGTGGCGTCTGGAATGATTTATGAAGCGGTTAACTTAGGATGGAAAAACTATCCGTTAAAAGATTTATTAGAAGTAGAAACAGGATTACCTGTTGTGATTGATAATGATGCAAACTTAGCGGCGCTTGGTGAAATGTGGAAAGGTGCTGGTGAAGGAGCAAAAGATTTAATTTGTATGACACTTGGTACAGGTGTTGGTGGCGGCGTAATTACTAATGGTGAGATTGTACACGGCATAAGTGGTGCTGCTGGTGAGATTGGACATATTACAGTCGTTACAGAGAATGCTTTCCCATGTAATTGCGGAAAGTCTGGTTGCTTAGAAACAGTAACATCTGCAACAGGTATTGTACGTGTTGCTATGCAAAAAATACAAGAGACTGATAAAGAGAGCATGTTACGTTCTATGTTAGCAGAAGAAGGGCGTATTACATCAAAAGATGTGTTTGAAGCGCATGGCCAAGGTGATGAACTAGCAGGCGAAGTAGTAGAGAAAGTAGCTTCTTATTTAGGATTAGCTGTAGCGAACCTTTCTAGTACGTTGAACCCAGAGAAAATTGTTATTGGTGGAGGCGTATCTAAAGCTGGAGATGCACTATTAGAGCCAATTCAACGTTATTTCGAGCAATATGCGTTCTCACGCGCTGTAAAGAGCACGAAGTTAGCTATTGCGACACTTGGTAATGATGCAGGTGTTATCGGAGGAGCTTGGCTTGTAAAAAAGCACAAATACGAAGCGAAGATGATATAAGTTGTGAAATATAAAAAAGGAAGGGGGAAGCCCTTCCTTTTTTTTGTGCAAAATCTTGATGAAGAATAACATGTACATGAATTAAGCTGCTGGAGGGTACCCGTTATAGAGAACAGTCATAATCGTAAACCATCCGAAAACGAGTACAGTTGCAATTGCAAAGCCGCCCGCGAAAAAGTTCTTCTCGCGAAGTGTTCTAAGCGTAGCAAATACAGCTAACAGAGTGACAAGCGCAAAAATAATAACAAGGCCCATACAATATCCTCCTCTGTCTACCCATTCCTTAATATGAGTTTTTGGAATATTTACTCTTTTATATTGTACATGTTTTAAAAATGATTGTCGAGATAACATCCTTTCTTTTCCTAAGAGAAAGAAATGTTGTATCATTAAAAGTAAGTTTAATAACTGGAGGAGATTTTCATATGAAATGGACACAAATGCCATTAGGCCCATTACAAACAAATGCTTATATTTTAACGAACGATCAAAATGAGTGTATTATCTTTGATCCTGGTCACGAAGGAGAAAAGCTCGTGACATATTTGCAAGAAGAACAATTAAAACCTCTTGCGGTTTTATTAACACATGCTCACTTTGATCATATTGGTGCTGTCGATGCGGTAAGAGACGCTTTCCATATTCCTGTATACGTACATAAAGAAGAAGCAGATTGGCTAGGGGATGCAACTGTAAATGGCTCTCAAATTTTTATGATGAACCGCAGTATTACAGCAAAGCCAGCCGATCATATTATTGATGCAGAAGGTGCATTAACAATTGGTTCATTTAATTTTGAAATCTTTGAGACGCCAGGACATTCTCCAGGAAGTATTTCTTATTATTGTAAAGAGGCGAATGCGGTGTTCTCTGGAGATGTATTGTTCCAAATGAGTATTGGAAGAACGGATTTACCTGGTGGAAGTTTTGCTGAATTAATTGGAAGTATTGAAGAGAAGTTATTTGTCTTACCAGATGAAACAGCGGTGCTATGTGGACACGGTCCTGAAACAAGTATTGGTTTTGAAAAAGAAAATAATCCATTTTTACAATAAGGAGTCATGATGGGGATGGAGCTCATTTTAAGAGAATGGATGGGGAAAGAAAAAGATTATTCTATTTCATATAGTACGTATATGAACCTTGTATTATATACAGAAGGACATGGTTATTATATGAAAGAGCGTAAAAAGATTGGAAGACAAGGGGATTTTTTTACAAGTAGCAATGTATCCTCTGTTTTTGCAAAAACTTTTGCTAAGTTTTTTATTCGTCTTGTGGAAAATGGTGAAGTTGCTCCAAATATTTGTGAGATTGGTGGGGGAACAGGTAAGTTTGCCTATGACGTTTTACAAGAATGGAAGCAACTATCTCCGGAAACCTTTATTGATGTAAACTATTCAATGATCGAAGTGAGCCCTTTTCATAAAAAATTACAGCAGGAAAATCTTTGTTCGTTTTCTAATGTGTCATATTATACGTCGCATAGTGAAATGGGAGATTTGTTCGAAGGGATTCTTTTTTCGAATGAGTTATTTGATGCATTTCCTGTTGAAGTAATTGAGAAGAGAAATGGAATATTGTATGAAGTACGTATTACGTATACAGAGGAAGGGAAACTTACAGAAGTATGTAGACCTTTAGAAAAAAGAATCGGTCAATATTTATTGAAATATAATATTCATATTGCTGAAGGGCAGCGTTTTGAAGTACCGATTGCGATGGAAGGTTATATAAAAGAAATTGCGAAATGGTTTCAAAAGGGAATATGTATTACAGTTGATTATGGATACACAAAAGAAGAGTGGATGCACCCTGCGCATCACGAAGGAAGTTTACGAGGGTATTACGAGCATAAGCTAATACGTAATCCTTTAGCATATCCGGGGGAAATGGACCTTACTACTCATATTCATTGGGATGAGCTGAAGGAGATCTTTAGCTTACAAGGAATGCATGCAGTATGGCATAAGAAGCAATCTGAATTTTTGTTAGCAGCAGGAATATTAGAGCAGCTTACGAGTCATCAAGACCGGGATCCTTTTTCAGAAGCTCAAAAACAAAATCGAGCAGTTCGTTCTATGATTTTGAACGGAGGATTAGGGAGTGCCTTTGATGTTGTGATACATACGAAAGATATGCAACATTTACAGTTGAATCGGTATGTGACCATATAAAAAAACAAGACACAGTATATATTTCTGTGTCTTGTTTTTTAATACGACTGTTAATTATGTAGCATCATATATTTTCTCTCATGATATATATATATTAAAGATATGAGATGAAAAATATAGAATACGTCCTTTTTCTCTGTCTATTAGTCCCTAACCTAATAATACGCGAACGAGTTGAATAATTGTTTCGTTTTCTACTTTGTAGTAAATTTCTAATCCTTTTCTTTCACTAGAAACGATTTTAGCGCTTTTTAACTTTGCTAAATGCTGTGAAATTGTAGATTGTGGCATGTTTAAGCCAGTGTACATTGTAGAAACGTTGCTTGGACCACGCTCGATTAATCCTTTTACGATACATAAACGAACAGGGTGAGCAAGTACTTTCAATAATTCTGCATTGCTTTCATATAGTTCTAATTCTTTTTGAAAGGTTTCTAACATGTTCTTTTCCACCTCCGTGTGAGCTGTTATACCATACTATACATACCAAAAAATTAACGAAAAGAAAACAGTTGTTGCAGAAAAAAAGTCCTAAAGTAAAGAAATTGTAAGAAAAGAGACCCTGATGTAAATAAAGTAGATAAAATTGCATGGTTTTGTAAAATGACATTTTTGGGTGAAAATTTCGATGCGTTTTAAAAATTGAAAGATATAGATATATTTGTAACACAATTTTATCATGATTTTCTTATTCTTTCAAATGAATATACTAAATTTTTAAAATAATATGACAAAGGAATTATAATGATATATATAGAATATAAAACAGGTTAAAAGAAAAGAAGCTGAATGTACTCAGCTTCTTTTTTTCATTTATGCATTTACGGGTTCTTCTACATAAGAAAGGGCATTTTCGAAATCGGATATTAAATCGTTAACATTTTCCAGGCCGACGGATAACCGAAGTAATGAATTGGAAATACCTCTTTCATCACGAGCTTCTTGCGACAGTGCTGCATGTGACATTTTAGCTGGATAGGAAAGGATCGATTCGACAGCTCCTAAACTAACCGCAAAGACCGGTAATTTTACTTTTGATAAAAATTGGCGGAGTGCATCTTCTGACTGCAAAGTAAATGATAAGACCGCTCCAGCTGACGTTGCTTGTGATTGCTGAATATCAAAACCAAGATGTGTTTGTAATCCTGGATAATAGACATTTTTAACTTTAGCGTGCTCTTGTAAATAATGTGCAATTTTATTGGCATTTGCAGCGGAATGTTCGAGACGTACATGCAATGTTTTTAGACCGCGAAGCACGAGAGAACAATCTTGTGGTCCTAAAATAGCACCGAATGCATTTTGTAAAAAACCAAGTTTTTGAGCGAGTTCGGCATCTTTTACAACCGCTAATCCGGCAGTAACATCACTATGACCAGCAATAAACTTTGTGGCACTATGAAGAACGACATCAGCGCCAAGGTCAAGTGGCTTCTGAAATAATGGTGTTAAAAATGTATTATCAACAAAAGTAAGAGCGCCAATAGATTTTGCGAGTTTAGAAACCTCGCGAATATCTGTCACTTTTAAAAGTGGGTTGGAAGGTGTTTCTACATAAAAGAGCTTCGTATTCGGTTTAATATTCTGCTTTATTTCTTCTAGATTGGTCATATCAACAAAGGTATGTGAAACACCGTATCGAGAGAGCACTTCAGTTATAATTCGGTAAGTGCCTCCATATACGTCTTCTGAAATAAGTACATGATCGCCTTGTGAAAGGAGGAGAAATGCAGTAGAAATTGCCGCAATGCCGGATGCAAAGGCGAATCCCTTTGTTCCGCTTTCTAGTAAAGCGATAATATCTTCAAGAGCTTCACGAGTTGGATTCCCGGATCGGCTATAGTCATATTTTCCAAATGTATCTACATCAAATTGGTGGAATGTTGATGTATTATAGATGGGAACGTTAACAGCTCCTGTTTGCGGGTCATGTTTATATTGGTTGTGCAGTAAGAGTGTATCTATAGAATAACTCATATTCTTACACCTTCTTTTACAAGTTTAATGGCTTGCTTTAAGTCTTGAATTAAATCGTTACTATTTTCAATACCGACGGAGAATCGAAGAAGACGATTGCACACACCGTTTGCTGTTCTGATTTCTTCAGGAATATCAGCATGTGTTTGTGTTGCTGGATATGTCATTAAACTTTCCACACCACCAAGACTTTCAGCAAATGTAATTAAGGATAAAGATTGTAAGAATGGATTAACCCAGGCTTCATCTTTAAGACGAAATGAAATCATACCGCCTCTTCCTGGATAAAATACATCTGTCACACCATCTTCATTGTTTAAATAAGCAACAACAGCTTTCGCATTTTCTTCATGTTGTCTCATGCGAAGCGCTAACGTTTTCATACCGCGAATTAATAGCCATGAGTCAAATGGGCTTAAGACAGCACCAGAGGCATTATGATAATGAGCGATTTCCTCACAAAGTTCCTTTCCTTTTGCAACGACAAGTCCGCTTAGTACATCGTTATGCCCACCTAAATATTTCGTTGCACTATGAAGTACGATGTCGGCACCTTCCGTTAATGGTTGCTGTATATACGGCGTGTAGAAGGTGTTGTCTACAATAAGGAGTAGTCCATGCCTTTTCGCTACAGTTGCGACAGCGGCAATATCAGTAACTTGCATTAATGGATTAGTTGGAGTTTCTATGAAAATAGCCTTCGTTTCAGTGGTGATAGCTTTTTCGATTTGTTTAATAGATTGTGTATTTACGTATCTACATCGAACATTCCACTTTTTTTCGTGCTCAGAGAATAATCGATAAGTGCCCCCGTATAAATCTTCGGATACAATAAGTTCGTCTCCAGAGCGGAATAAAGAAAGGACGAGGAGAACAGCAGCCATCCCTGAACTACAGGCATAACCTTGTTCGCCATATTCTAAGTCCGCGATTGCCTGTTCTAAAAGACCACGAGTTGGGTTACCAGTTCGTGAGTAGTCAAAACCAGTAGATTGACCAATCCCCTCGTGACGATAAGCGGTTGAGAAATAAACAGGTGGATTAACGGTTCCTGTTGTAGTTTCGCTACGATTTCCGATTTGTGCTAGTTTTGTTTCGATAGTTGACATGTAAAAATTCCTCCTTTTTAAATTAACAATTAAGTGAATATAAAGTGAAACTTTAATCAGTGAGGGATTCATCCCCACTGATTATCAGCCCTCACCGATCGGGCTTTTACGGGCAGTTCGATTCCAAGCTAACTTCTTTGTTCCAGCTGAATTTTGAGGTGGGAATCTTACTGCCCTCAAATAGCGGGGTAAAATAAAAAAAGCCTTCTAAGAAGAAGGCTTTCGGTTTGAATAGAGTCTTCTTCTCATCTGTCAAATCGTTCACAATTTGCTGGAATTAGCACCTTATTAACAAATGTTAATGGTTGCTGAGGCGTCATAGGGCCAGTCCCTCTACCTCTCTAGATAAGAAAGTTCGTATGAAATTTTATTATGGTTTTAACTTTACAACAAAAGATAATTGAATTGCAACTTTATTTTAAATAATTTTTATTTTTCCGCAAGTGTCATTGACTTTTGCATTTGTGCATGCTAAATTTATTAAAAAATTAACAAACATTGTTAAAAGGGGAACGCATTTCCTTTTAGCTACATAAATAAAATATATAGACAAACTCTTATTGAGAGCGGTGGAGGGAAAGGCCCTGTGAAACCCGGCAACCTTCAAACAATATGTTTGAAACGGTGCTAATACCTGCAAAACGAATGTTTTGCATAATAAGAGGAGGATCGATTATGTCCCCCTCTTCAAAGTGAAGAGGGGGTTTTTATATTGATAGAAATGAGGGAGATTCGTGAAATTACTAGATTTATTATCAAAAGGAACTGTAATAGGTGATGGTGCAGTTGGAACGTTATTGCATTCACATGGTTTGCAAAGTAGTTTTGAAGAATTGAATATATCAGATCCAGATTTAATTATATCGATTCATAAGCAATATGTAGCTGCTGGGGCAGATGTAATTCAAACAAATACGTACGGTGCAAATGAAGCGAAATTACGTATGTATGGTTTAGAAAATCAAGTTACTGAAATTAATAGAGCGGCAGTAAAACTGGCGAAAGCATCTGTAACAGAAAGAAATGCAATTTTAGGAACAATTGGTGGTATGAAACATATCGGAGCTGTTACAACGACCGATATGGAAAGGGAGTTTATGCTACTTGAGCAGGCAGGTGCTTTACTAGAGGAACAGGTTGATGGACTGCTATTAGAGACTTTCTATGATGAGTTTGAATTACTTCATGCTGTTAAGGTGTTACGAAAACAAACGAATATTCCCATTGTAGCTCAATTAGCGTTACATGAGGCAGGTACGACTCAAAATGGAAATGATGTAAATGAAATATTAAAACAGATTTTAGATTATGGTGCAAATGTTGTTGGATTGAATTGCCAACTAGGACCACTTCATATGACAGAAGCCTTGAAAATGATATCGATCCCTCAAAATGGTTACTTGTCAGCATATCCGAATGCAGGTCTTCCAAATTATGTGGAGGGGCGTTACGTATATGAGGGAAGTCCAGCTTATTTTGAAGCAATGGCACCGAAATTTATTGAGCAAGGTGTTCGGTTATTGGGTGGTTGTTGTGGTACGACTCCAGAACATATTGAAAGTATGAAGCGTGCTACTCTAAATGTTACACCTGTAATAGAAAAGGACACGATTCAAAGACCGAAAGTAGTTCATACACACGAGAAACGTTCGAAAGCCCACGTTACTCTAGCAGAGAAGGCAAAGAAACAAACGACAGTTGTAGTGGAATTAGATCCACCGAAAACGCTAGACACACAGCGGTTTTTTGAAGGGGCAAGAGCGCTGAAAAGAGCTGGAGCGGACGCTATTACTCTAGCAGATAATTCGTTAGCGTCGCCTCGCGTTTCGAATATGGCGATGGGTGCATTATTAACGAAGCATGATATTCCAGTATTGACGCATTTAACGTGTAGAGACCACAACGTCATTGGACTACAATCTCACTTACTAGGTTTATCGGCGTTAGGTATGGAAGAAGTGCTAGCTTTAACTGGTGATCCAGCACGTGTTGGTGATTTTCCAGGTGCCACTTCTGTATATGATTTGTCCTCTATTGAGCTCATTAAAATGATTAAAGAAATGAACGATGGACGTTCTATTTTAGGGAAATCAATTGGTCCAGCGACAAGGTTCTCGGTCGGAGGTGCGTTTAATCCGCATGTAAGGCATTTAAAAGCGGCAGTAAAACGAATGGAACGAAAAATAGATGCTGGAGCAGAATACTTTTTAACGCAGCCGATTTATGATGTTGCTTTAATTAAAGAAGTATATGAAGCGACAAAGCATTTGGAACAGCCTATTTTTATTGGAATTATGCCGTTAGTAAGTAAGCGGAATGCAGATTTTCTGCATTTTGAAGTGCCTGGTATTACTCTCCCAGAAGAGATAAGACAAAGAATGGATGGACATGAAACGAAAGAGGAAGCAATTGAGGAAGGAATCCGTATTTCACAAGAACTAATCGATGCGGCGATGAAATATTTTAACGGCATCTATCTTATTACACCATTTCTAAAATATGAAATTACAGAACATCTTGTTAAATATGTGAGAGAAAAGCAAGAAGTGAAAGAAGGTATTAATTGATGAAATGTATAGAAGAAAAATTACAAAATAACATCTTAATATTAGATGGTGCAATGGGGACAATGATCCAACAAGAGGACTTAACTGCGGAAGATTTCGGGGGAGAAGAGTACGAAGGTTGTAATGAATATTTAGTAGAAACAAGACCAGATGTTATTTTAAAGATTCATAAAGCCTATATTGAAGCTGGAGCTGACATCATTGAAACAAATACATTTGGTGCGACGAACATTGTATTAAGTGATTATGAGTTATCTCATTTAGATGAAGAGTTAAATGAAAAAGCAGCAATCTTGGCGAAGCAAGTTGTTATAGAAAGCGGGAAGGAAGTATATGTTGCAGGTGCGATGGGACCGACAACGAAAGCGATTAGTGTTACTGGTGGTGTAACGTTTGAAGAATTAATTGAAGCCTATACGCGGCAGGCAAGAGGATTGTTGAAGGGAGAAGTTGATGTATTACTCGTTGAGACGAGTCAAGATATGCGTAACGTGAAGGCGGCTTATATTGGAATTCAAGCAGCTTTTGACGAACTAAATAAAATTGTACCTATCATGATTTCGGGAACGATTGAACCGATGGGAACGACTCTGGCGGGGCAAACAATAGAGGCTTTTTACTTATCGATAGAACATATGAAGCCATTATCTGTTGGATTAAACTGTGCGACTGGTCCGGAGTTTATGAGAGACCATATTCGTTCACTATCTGATTTATCGGAGTGTTACATTTCTTGTTATCCAAATGCAGGTCTTCCTGATGAAGATGGACATTATCATGAATCTCCATCTTCTCTCGCTGAAAAAGTGAAGCGATTTGCTGAAGAAGGATGGATTAATATTATCGGTGGTTGTTGTGGGACAACACCAGAACATATAAGAGCGATGAAATCCGCATTAGCGTCTCTTAAGCCTCGTGAACATCATGAACGAGAAGGGCATGGGGTTAGTGGATTAGAGGCATTGCAATATGATGATTCTATGAGACCGCTATTTGTTGGTGAAAGAACGAACGTTATTGGATCACGTAAATTTAAACGATTAGTAGCAGAAGGGAAATTTGAAGAGGCCGCTGAAGTCGCAAGAGCGCAAGTGAAGAAGAATGCTCATATTATTGATATTTGTATGGCAGACCCGGACCGCGATGAAATAGAAGATATGGAAAACTTCTTGGCAGAAGTTACGAAAGTGTTAAAAGTACCGATTATGATTGATTCAACAGATGAAAATGTGATGGAGCGAGCTCTTACTTATATTCAAGGGAAAGCTGTTATTAATTCAATTAATTTAGAAGATGGAGAAGAACGATTTAAAAAAGTGACGCCGCTTCTTCAGAAATATGGCGCTGCTATTGTTGTAGGAACAATTGATGAAGATGGTATGGCGGTTAGTGCAGAACGAAAACTCGAAATTGCGAAAAGAAGCTATGATTTATTGACGACGAAATATGGTATACGTCCGTCTGATATTATTTTTGATGCGCTCGTATTTCCTGTAGGTACAGGTGATGAAGAATATATTGGCTCGGCGGCCGCGACGATAGAAGGAATTCGCCTTATTAAAGAAGCATTACCAGAGTGTTTGACGATTTTAGGTGTAAGTAACATATCATTTGGTTTACCACCGGCGGGACGTGAAGTGCTAAATTCGGTATTTTTATATCATGCAACGAAAGCAGGATTAGATTACGCAATTGTTAATACGGAAAAATTAGAACGCTATGCGTCGATTCCAGAGGAAGAAAAACACCTTGCAGATGCATTATTATTTGAAACGACGAAAGAGACGTTAGAAGAATTTACAAACTTTTACCGAGTCGCTAAAAAGAAAGATGTCGTTGTGCAAGAAACGTTAACTCTTGATGAACGACTAGCAAATTATATTGTGGAAGGTACGAAACAAGGGTTACACGAGGATTTAAGTCTTGCACTTGAAGAAGGTAGGAAACCTCTTGATATTATTAATGGTCCACTTATGACAGGAATGGATGAGGTGGGACGATTATTTAATAATAATGAATTGATTGTTGCTGAAGTACTGCAAAGTGCTGAAAGTATGAAAGCAGCTGTAAGTTATTTAGAGCCTCATATGGAATCTAGTGACAGTGCGAAAAAAGGGAAAGTATTATTAGCGACTGTTAAAGGGGACGTACATGATATTGGGAAAAATCTTGTTGAAATTATTTTATCGAATAATGGATATGAGATTATTAATTTAGGAATCAATGTTCGCTCAGATCGAATTGTTCAAGAAGTACAAGAGAAGAAGCCTGATATTATAGGGCTTTCTGGTTTGCTAGTAAAATCAGCTCAACAAATGGTAACGACTGCAGAGGATTTACAAGCGGCGGATATTGACATTCCAATTGTTGTAGGCGGAGCAGCGTTAACGAGAAAGTTTACAGATAATCGAATTTCGCCCTCCTATAAAGGGCTCGTATGTTATGCGAGCGATGCGATGACAGGTCTTGATATTATTAATAAGCTTCAAAAAGAAGAAGAGCGTGAGAAGATGAAGCAGGATAAAAAGGAACGTCATCTTCATATCGTAACAAAAGAAGAGAAGAAAGTAGAAATTCCAGTAGTAATTGAGCCATTACCAAAATCAGAGGTTATCGTGCCTGATTCAACAAAACGAATTGTATTACGGGATATTCCTGCCCTCCATCTTGCTCCATTTTTAAATAGACAAATGCTACTTGGACATCACCTTGGATTAAAAGGAAATGTGAAGAAGCTGTTGAAAGAAGGGGATAAAAGAGCGCACGAATTAAATGATTTAATAGACGAGTTATTAGTGGAAGGACAATCTTGGTTAAAACCGAAAGCAGTGTATCAATTCTTCCCAGCGCAAAGCGACGGACAAAATATTGTAATATATGATCCAGAAGATCATACGCGTGTTATAGAGCGTTTCACATTCCCAAGGCAAGGAAAAGCACCGCATCGTACTTTAGGTGACTATTTAAGACCAATTGGAGATGAAATGGACTATGTTGCTTTCCTATCAGTTACTGTTGGGGAAGGCGTTCGGGACATTGCTGAAGAGTGGAAGGCGAAAGGTGATTATTTACGCAGTCATGCCATTCAATCGTTAGCGCTTGAATTAGCAGAAGGACTTGCTGAAAAAACACATATGCTCATACGCGATCGCTGGGGTATTCCAGATTCACCAGAACTGACGATGGAAGAACGCTTCCGTACAAAATATAGAGGGATACGCGTGTCATTCGGTTATCCAGCATGTCCAGAACTCGCAGATCAAGAAAAGCTATTTCGCTTAATTCATCCAGAAGAAATAGGGATTTCATTAACGGAAGGATTTATGATGGAGCCAGAAGCATCTGTAACGGCTATGGTATTTTCTCACCCCGAGGCAAGATATTTTAGTGTATTATAGTCTAGAAGGGGGAGACGTATGAAAAAAATAGTCTTTACAGGTGGCGGTTCGGCAGGGCATGTAACACCTAATTTAGCCATTATCCCGCATTTACAAGAACAGAATTGGGATATTTCTTATATTGGTTCTCATCAAGGAATTGAGAAAACGATTATAGAAAAGGAAGGTATTCCGTACTATAGTATTGCGAGCGGGAAGCTACGCCGTTATTTTGATTTGAAAAATATAAAAGATCCTTTTCTTGTAATGAAGGGTGTTATGGATGCGTATGTAAGGATTCGAAAACTAAAACCGGATGTGATTTTTTCAAAAGGTGGTTTCGTATCTGTACCAGTCGTAATAGGTGGATGGTTAAACAGGGTACCAGTTTTATTACATGAATCTGATATGACGCCAGGACTAGCAAACAAAATTGCGCTCCGTTTTGCTTCGAAAATATTTGTTACATTTGAAGAAGCTGCGAAACATTTACCGAAAGAAAAAGTAATATATACAGGATCTCCTGTGCGTGAAGAAGTGCTAAGGGGAAATCGTGAAAAAGGTTTAGCATTTTTAGGTTTTTCGCGTAAAAAACCAGTTATTACAATCATGGGAGGAAGTTTGGGCGCGAAGAAAATTAATGAAACAGTTCGAGCCGCGTTACCAGAACTTCTAAAAAAATATCAAATTGTTCATCTTTGCGGAAAAGGTAATCTTGATGAAAATTTACAAAATAAAGAAGGATATAGACAATTTGAATATGTACATGGAGAGCTGCCAGACATATTAGCGATAACAGATTTTGTTATTTCACGTGCGGGCTCTAATGCCATTTTTGAGTTTTTAACATTGCAAAAGCCGATGATTTTAATTCCATTATCGAAATTTGCGAGCCGTGGAGATC
Source organism: Bacillus luti (assembly GCF_009739945.1). Lineage (NCBI taxonomy): Bacteria > Bacillati > Bacillota > Bacilli > Caryophanales > Bacillaceae > Bacillus > Bacillus luti. The sequence continues at coordinate 1,130,201 of NZ_CP040336.1, forward strand.
AAATACTAAATGCAGAGTCTTTTGAAAGACAAGGATATGCTTCCGTATTATATGAAGAAGATGTGACTGTGAACTCTCTTATAAAGCATGTCGAAGAGTTGAATCTGAATAGTGAGACGTATAAAACAGCACTAAAAAAATATAATGGAAAAGAAGCAATTAAAACAATCATTCAACATATTTCAGAGGCATGATGAAACAATCATGTCTCTTTTAGTAGGATGAAAGATTCCAAGAAATGATATTTTTATGTTACAATAAAGTGAAACTTTAATCAGTGGGAGGTTCACCCCCACTGATTATTAGTTGAACCAATCGGGCTTTTACGGGCAGTTAATCCCCCACCTAACTTCTTTGTTTTCGCTGAATTTTGAGGTGGGGGTCTTACTGCCCGTTAATGCGGGGTAACAAATGGTTAATAGGGAAATTCCAATTAATGAAGCGTGAAAATACGAATGGATTAGGAGTGACTGTGTTGGAGCTAAGTCTCTATGAAAATACTGCACTTATTATATGCTTTGTGTTGTACGTTGGTAGTGTTATTGTTTATATCTCAAGGAAATTTTCGCAAGAAAGAGAGCTTGAAAAATCAGAAATAACAGCTGAACTAGAAATGTTAGCTGATGAAAGTTATAAAAAACAAAAAATAAAAGAAGATCATGAAGCATCCCATCATTTAAACGCAAAATAAGTTTTAAAGATGGGGATTTTTTTTGAAGTCGTTTTTTATTATGTTTATAGCAAGTAACGCTAAAAGGAGTTTCCCGTACATAATGAAGGAGTGTATATAAATGAATTTTTATATCGCCTCAGGATTCCAAAATAAACATCTTGTCCGTTCGATAGCAAATGAACTAAAAAGTGAAGGATGGTCCCATACATATGATTGGACAAGAAACGAAAGAGCAGTCAATCAAGAGCAGTTAAGAGAAATTGGTCAGTCAGAAAAGAATGCTATTAAAGAAGCCGATGTCTTTTTACTTATATTAGATGGCGGAAATGGAAGTCATACAGAGTTTGGAATGGCGATTGCGCTAGAGAAACAGATATATGTATATCATGAAGGCAACCCGCTGCAAACAACGTTCTATCATTTGCCAGAAGTAAATATTTTTGAAGGAGATGCAGTTGCATTTGCATCTCATGTTATGAATCATGTGAAATAATAGTAACTGCCTAAAAGGTTATAAAAGTGATCTTTTGGGTACAGTGATGATAAGAAACGTATATAAAGGAGTTTACATAATATGAAATTAGAAAATGGATGGGAAACGAGCTTTTTAGAAGTCGTACAAAAGAGTGAATTTAAGAAAGATGCGCTTCTTAGTCAATTGCTTTTTGCAGATAACGAAGAAGTAGAAGAACTTGTTGATGATTACGGATACGAAGAGATTATTGAACGCGAACATGACGATGAATTAGCAGAAGTGTTAGGGGAAGAACTGTTCAGTGAGATGGAGAGGTACGTATTTTTATCTTCACAACAAGAAGAGAAACTCATTTCATTCGTAAATGGATTAGGTTTTCATGTACTAGATTGGATCGTGCTTCTTGAAACAGAATTTGGTATTGATAGTGCAAACTTTACGTCGGACGCCGTGAAAAAGTTAGAAAAGCGCTTTAGACAATTTCCACATATAGAGGATAAGACAATTTTTGATATGACATTTGGAGAAGCAATGGATGTATTAGAGTCCATTACAGGATTACAACTGAAAGAAAAGATGAACGCATAATGTAAAAAAGAACGTGAGGCTATCACGTTCTTTTTTTACATTATAATAATTTTGTCATCTAGTTTTGTTTGTCCGCTAAGAAGTGCGTTTAAATATTCCACTTTTCTTATACAGGCTTGTATATGTCTTTCAACCTCTTGTAACTCTCCTTGGTGATGCGTTTCAATTGGATGAATTTGCACGTTGAATTTTTCAAATTGACTACTATATGTTATTTCTGCATAGCCGCTCATAATATCGGTTTCGTTATGAAATAAAAATTGCTTCGTTTTGTCACAGAATGATACATCTTGAAATCCATATACTTTTAATGCTTCAATTACTTTTTTAATCATTTTTGTATTCATTTTTTAACCCTCTTTACGAAGTTCTACTTATGTATTATAACATAAAAAATTACATAGAAAGCGCTTCCAAGTGTATTTTATTATAAACTTTACGTTTCAATCATAAAAATGAAACAAAGAAAAAATAATTGTAATGAAGAGAGGATTCTTTTATTGTTCCGTCATATATATAGAGAAATAGTGCAATAAAAGAGGTGAGGATCTTGAACTTTGATATTGTAGGACAAAAAGCATATATAAAAGATGGGCCGCATCGGAACCGAATTGGAATTGTAAGAAAAAACGAAGAGCAATTAAAATCACACTTTGTTATTGTAATTGGAGAACAAAGTATTGATGTGGAGCTAAAGGATATCGTGCTAGTTGGAGTGGACGTAGGACAATTTCATACATGGTGTGAGCAAAATGGTTATTTGTAAAAGGGACGGGCTGTGAGATAATGAAATCTATTTGAGAAAAGAGAATATGTTATTGTATTCTCTTTTTCTATGTGTAAGGAGACAAAAATGAAGTATAAAGAACGAGATTTGACATCGGAGCTAAAAGAGAAAATTCAGTGTATGGAGAAGGAAGTAGAGCGAATATCACTTAAACTTTCTAAAGAGTATTCGCATTTATACATAGAAAAAAACATGGAATTAGAAATGGGATTTGCAAGAGAAAAAGAGAATCCCTTTGAGGTGGATTATTATTCATCAGTTGCTATAGCTATATTAGATGAAGAAAAAGAGATGATTGGATTTCACAACATTCCAATTTGGAAATGCGAAAGAATCTTTTTAGGAATGTCAATTCAATCAAGCATTTTGGGGAGTAAGAAAGTAGGGGAACTTGTTGATGAATCTTGTTATGAGATTGAGGAAGAGTTAAAAGGGCGACTAAAAGAATACTTGGAATGATAATTCTCAAGATACGATGTATAAAGGGAGAACGGAATAAAAAGACGCTAACAATTGTATGTTAGCGTCTTTTTTTATTATGAAGCAATTTCACCAGTTTTTGTATCATCTTGATTGTACGTATCTTGATCTAATTCACCAAGCCATTTACTAGAAATAAGACCTGCTGTCATAGAACCGCTTACGTTAAGAGCTGTACGACCCATATCGATTAATGGCTCAACTGAGATAACAAGAGCGACAATACCGATTGGTAAGTTCATTGTAGATAGTACGATTAATGCTGCGAATGTTGCACCGCCACCAACACCGGCAACACCGAATGAGCTAATTGCAACGACAGCGATTAAAGTTAAAATAAATTGTGGTTGTAATGGATCGATTCCTACAGTTGGAGCGACCATCATTGCAAGCATTGCTGGGTAAATACCTGCGCAACCATTTTGACCGATAGATACTCCGAATGAAGCTGCGAAGTTAGCGATTCCTTCAGAAATACCAAGTTTTTCTTTTTGAGCTTCAATATTTAATGGCATTGTACCAGCGCTAGAGCGTGATGTGAATGCAAATGTTAATACAGGGAATACCTTTTTCAAATATTGAATTGGATTTAAGCCAGATAGAGTGATTAATAATAAGTGAATAACGAACATTACGATAAGTGCTACATAAGACGCTAATACGAAGTTACCAAGTTTTAAAATAGCATTTATATCACTACCGGCAACTGTTTTTGCCATAAGAGCTAATACGCCGTATGGAGTAAGGCGTAAAATTAATGTTACCATGCGCATTACGATTGCATATACAGCATCAAGCATCTTCTTAAATAGCTCTGCTTGTTCTGGGTATTTCCGTTTTACACCGATAAAGGCGATACCGATAAAGGCTGCAAATATTACAACCGAAATTGTTGATGTAGGACGAGCGCCTGTTAAATCAAGAAATGGATTTGTAGGTAACAGTTCTAATAATTTATCTGGAATTGTTGTCTTTTCAATTGAAGTAAATCTTTCTTCAACTAATTTCAGACGAGCAGATTCTGCATCACCTTGTTGTAGGCCTGTTGCTGATACATCAAATCCTGCACTTGCAGCGATACCGACAGCTGCAGCAATTCCAGTAGTAAGAATTAAAATTCCGATAATAAGACCACTAATTTTACCAAGATTTTTCGTTAATTGTAATTTTGTAAATGCTGAAATAATAGATACTAAAATAAGTGGCATAACGATCATTTGAAGTAATTTCACATAACCGCTACCGATTAAGCTAAACCAAGTATTTGATTCAATAATTACTTTAGAAGTTGGCTCATAAATAAATTGTAATATAAGACCGAAGATAATTCCGACTCCTAAAGCAGTAAATACGCGTTTATTAAAAGATACATGCTTACGTTGCATATAGTATAATACGCCAACTAAGATGAGCATGACTGCAACGTTAATTCCAACAAGCAGTGTATTCATGTTGATTCCCCCTAATTCCAATCTGTTATATAGAATATAAGGCAATAAAACCTATAAGTCAACTAGGGAATTGCGGAATTAAAAAAAAGATGGCAAAGTGCCATCTTTTAATGTCCAGCTCCAGGGACGAGTAAAAACGTCGTGTAGTATGTAAATCCAATGAAGAAAACGGTTAAATATGCCCCGAATACGTATATATACATACGCTCTGTTAATTTTAAATAACTTAAAAGTACGAAGAAACCTGTTTGTCCTAAAAATAGTAGTGCGGTCGGGTGCATATCCCCTACGTAAAACATAACCGAGAAAATTCCAGTCCAAAAGCCGAGAACGCGAAACATGCGCTCCATGCAATCTCCCTCCTTTTCTAGAAAAAGTAAAACCTCTCTTCATTATAGTTTATTTTTCTTACTATTGTAAATATTCGTTCATATAAAAAAGAAGCCAATTTCACTGGCTTCTTTTTTATATGAGATTTAAATAGACATTTTATAATTACAAGATTTACATCCATCTAGTAAACTATCGTGCCGAGTTAATTCCATGTTAGGGAATAGGATTTCAAAAATCCCCTTCATCATATCTCCATGCATATTACAAATTTCAGTCGGGTGATGAACGGCAACTTCTTTAAATGGACAATTGTGTACATCATAGAAAATTGTTGTTCCATCTGGACTTAATTCAAATGCAGGGGATAAGCCAGCTGTTGAGAATGCTTCTTTTGCGATTTGAACTTTGTGTTCTACAGTTAAAGCATCTTCACTCACATTTAAACGCTGCATATGTTGTTGCATTAATTCCATTCCGAATTGTTTTCCTGTTTCGTATAGCGCTTTTTCACCAGCAGCTCCAAGGCTAAGTAGCGAATTGAAAGCTATTTTTGCTAATAATTGATAATCACGGAATGGAAATTGTAATTGGATAACATCTTCAGACAATACATATAGTCTGCTTGGTCTTCCGCCTTTGCCGGTTTTTTTTGTTTCTGATTTTAGCATATGAACATCTTCTAATTTAGATAAATGTAAACGTGCTACGTTCGGATGAATCTCAAATTCATCTGCAATTTCTTGTACTGTTACGTAACTATGTTTTTGAGAAATATATTTATAAATGTAATAACGAGTTGGGTCAGATAATACGCCTGTAATTTTTAAAGCTTGTTCCATGAGGATCTCCACCTTTATCACTTTATCCAAGATAATAACATTATAATACAGATAAACATGCGTATAGGTAATTTCAGACAATAATTCAGAAATTGTTCATAATTTCACAAACATATTTTTCCTTTTTAATCTAATGAAAATGCAAAAGTTCTAATTTTTCTTGTGTGATTTTTCATGCTATATACATAGTGAGGAGGGAAAAATGATGAATGGAATTGAAAGTTTTGCGAATACGATTTTGAAAGAAGCATGTAGGGTACAAGCATCGGATTTACATATTGTACCCCGGCAGAAGGATGTAGTGGTTCAACTGCGTATAGGGAAAGATTTAATGACGAAACAATGCATTGAAAAGGAATTTGGAGAAAAACTTGTTTCACACTTTAAATTTTTAGCATCTATGGATATAGGGGAGAGGCGGAAGCCACAAAATGGTTCATTGTATCTACAAATTGATGGGCAAGAAGCATATTTACGCCTTTCAACACTCCCAACAGTATATCAAGAAAGTCTCGTTATTCGTCTTCATTTACAAGCATCTGTTCAGCCATTATCTCATCTTTCGTTATTTCCAAGTACAGTTAAAAAACTGCTCTCTTTCTTACATTATTCTCATGGATTACTCGTATTTACTGGGCCGACTGGTTCTGGGAAAACAACAACAATGTATGCATTATTAGAGGTAATTAGAAAAAAGAAAACACGCCGTATCGTTACACTGGAGGATCCAGTTGAAAAGAGAAATGATGATTTATTACAAATTCAAATTAATGAAAAAGCAGGGATCACATATGAAGCTGGTTTAAAGGCAATTTTACGTCATGATCCAGATGTTATCTTAGTGGGAGAAATCCGTGATGAAGAAACAGCGAAAATAGCTATAAGGGCAAGTCTCACGGGGCATTTAGTAATGACGACATTGCATACCAATGATACGAAAGGAGCGATACTGAGGTTTATGGATTATGGCATTACGAGGCAAGAGATTGAACAATCTTTATTGGCTATAGCTGCACAGCGACTTGTTGAATTGAAATGTCCATTTTGCAAAGGGAAGTGCTCAACTGTATGTAAATCAATGAGGCAAGTAAGACAAGCGAGCATTTATGAGTTGTTATATGGACATGAGTTAAAACAAGCGATTAAAGGAGCGAACGGAGAATATGTTACGTATAAGCATGAAACAATAGAATCTTCAATACGAAAAGGATACGCTTTAGGGTTTTTAGAAGAAGATGTTTATGTTTAAGAAAACATGGCGTTTAAGTGATCAAGTAGTATTGTTGAAAAGGTTAGGCGAATTATTAGAAAAAGGATATTCTCTTTTACAGGCATTAGAATTTTTGCGATTTCAATTCCCTTTAGAAAAGAAAGAGCAATTGCAGCGCATGATTGAGGGATTAAAAGGTGGAAAAAGTCTGCATGATTCTTTTCATCAATTAATGTTTCATCAGGAGATGTTAAGCTATTTATTTTATGCCGAGCAACATGGTGATATTTCTTTTGCATTGCAACAAGGGAGTGCACTTCTTTATAAGAAGGATAAGTATAGGAAAGATATGATGAAAATAATGCAGTATCCAATGTTTTTAGCATTTTTTTTAATGATCATGATTATTGTGTTTAATCGCATCTTATTACCACAAGTTGAAATGGTTTATAGTGCGTTTAGTTCTACAGTTCCACTATTTACAGAACAAATTCTAAGTGCAATTAAACTACTACCTTACATGATTGTTAGCATCATTTTTATTGTTATTATCGGATGTAGTTCATATATGTTGTATTTTCGAAAACTACCACATATGAAGCAGGTAAAAATTATGCTTCGTATTCCCCTCATAAAAACATTTCTTATTTTAAAGCATTCGCATTATTTCTCCACCCAATTGAGCGGATTATTGCATGGTGGACTATCCGTACTAGAAGCTTTAACGATAATGATGGAACAAAAATATAATCCGTTCTTTCAGTATGAAGCGGGCCGAATTGAAAGGCAATTAATTGCAGGAGAACCGTTACAATCTATTATTGCTAAAAGTGGGCATTATGAGAAAGAACTTTCGTATATTATTACGCATGGACAAGCAAACGGCAATTTAGCAATTGAATTAGGTGACTATAGCGACCTTATTATAGAAAAAATCGAACAAAAAATTAAACGTATATTAGTTATCATTCAACCGATTTTGTTTACATGTATTGGTGGAATAGTCGTTCTTATGTATTTAGCAATGATGATGCCGATGTTTCAAATGATGAGTTCTATTTAGGAGGCATTTATATGCAGAATGAAGAAGGATTTACTCTTTTAGAAATGCTATTAGTTATGGTTGTTATCACTGTATTATTACTATTAATTATTCCGAATGTAGTTACACAGCGCTCATCCGTCCAAGGAAAAGGGTGTGCGGCCTACGTGAAATCGATAGAAGCACAAATACAAGTATACCAATTACAACATAATAAAATTCCGTCATTAACAGAACTAACAAATGAAAAATATATTACAGATGATAAGTGTCCGAATGGTGAATCCATTCATATTTCAAAGGATGGCGCAGTATCAACAGGGAAATCGTGAAACAAAAAGGATTTACTCTCTTAGAAATGCTGCTCGTACTATTTTCAATATCTGTACTAAGTATGATTACGTATTTAAATGTTCATTCATTATATGAAAGACAAAAAATTGAACAATTTTTGAAACAGTTTTCGAATGACATATTATACATGCAGCAATTAGCGATAAACCGTCAAAAACACTATACATTACGATGGCATAAAGAGAGAAATATGTATTATATAGGAGAGTCAGGCTCGACTCAATTTATTATCAAGAGAGAATATGACAATGATATACAAATTAATTTGCATACGTTTCCAAATCCAATGACATATAATCCGAGCGGGAATATCAATAGAGGTGGTACGATTTTGCTTTCGTATCGAAATTATAAATATGAAATTGTATTTCAACTTGGAAGAGGGAGATTTACGTATCGTGAAATGCCAAAAAGGGTCGGTAATGGCTGAGATGCTCGTGGCGTTAAGCTTATTAATGATGGCGGTATCGTTACTCCTACCGCAAACAGTATTAGTTATGCAAGAAAGAAAAAATATACAAATTCATTATAAGGCGTTTGTATTATTAAAAAATGAATCAGCTTTATACATGTATGAGAACGAAGAAAAGCGAATGAAAGAAAAGGTCATAAACGGAATTGTATATTACACATATTGGGGAGGAAAGGAAGTTTGTGCTATGTGGAAAGATATGAAAAAAAGAACGATGGAACAATGCTTTTATGTAGGCGAAAAAACAAATTAGAGGCGGGCTTTACATTATTAGAAATGATCGTATGTTTATTCCTTGTATCGATGTTCTTTTTACTCTTGCCACGCCTTCATTTTATAGGGCTGGAACATTCACAAAAAGGGTTAAGTGATTGGGAGTGGGATGTATTTATAGGTCAAGTGCAATTGGAGTTTCGTGGAGTATTGTTTGGAGAGCATATAGTTTTTGATAATAGAGATAGTATTTTACGCTTTCGACTGCGTGATGGGGAGGAAGTGACGTATGAAAAAATAAATAATCAACTTATAAGGAAAATAAATATGCGTGGAAGGGAAGTTGTGTTGCAAAAGGTTGGAATGATTTCGTACAAGTTAACCCCTCATTTATTATTCATATATGTGGAAGATGTTAGCGGAAAAATACATGAAGGTGTGGCTGTAAGATATAGTGTAATGAGAATGGGGACATGAGGAACCAAGATGGATTTACAATGCCTGGAACAATCATTTTTCTTCTTTTTTTAACTTCTTTTTTTGTGTACGAAACGAATATGTTGCTTACAGATAAAAATTTTCATATGGAAATAGAGCAAAAATTTTTGGTGGAGGAACTAATTAATCGAGCTATTGCCGATATAAAAGTAGAATTACAGAAAACAGAACGAGATGGTACATTTTTCTTTCAATATGAAAAGGGAGAAGCGAGTGGGAAGTACCGCTTTGAAAGTGATACGGTTTTCATTTCCTTGCAGTGCGAAACAAAACAAAAAAATTTCTATACGGTAAGATTTCGGTATAGAAAAAAAGATGAGAAGATATTTGATTGGATAGATGGATGATAGGTAAAATATGTTAATCGAAAACGATACTTCCTATTGTGAAAGGTGTCATTTTATTTGTATAAATGGATGAATATAACGATTGAAAGTTTAAATTTTCTCAAAAAAGAGAAAGGTAGAAAGAATATGATATATTCATGCTATCCAATCATTATTTATTTAGGGAGAATCGGGAAATGACAAACAATAATCAACTAGGTGGAAATAAGGAACAAACTATTTTTGATCATACAGGAAATGCAATTATGACAGAAGATAGGGAAATACACATTATTTCAAGATTCGAAGAACCTCTTATTGTCGTGTTAGGAAATGTATTAAGTGATGAAGAGTGTGATGAATTAATCGAATTGTCTAAAAGTAAGTTGGCGCGTTCTAAAGTTGGTTCATCACGTGATGTAAATGATATTCGAACGAGTAAAGGTGCATTTTTGGATGATAATGAACTTACTGCGAAGATTGAAAAACGAATTTCATCTATCATGAATGTTCCTGCGTCGCATGGAGAAGGATTGCACATTTTAAATTATGAAGTGGATCAACAATATAAAGCGCACTATGATTATTTTGCGGAACATAGTAGATCAGCTGCTAATAATCGTATTAGTACGCTTGTAATGTACTTAAATGATGTAGAAGAAGGCGGAGAAACGTTCTTCCCGAAATTAAATCTTTCTGTGAACCCTAGAAAGGGAATGGCAGTATACTTTGAGTATTTTTATCAAGACCAATCACTAAATGAGCTTACGTTACATGGAGGAGCTCCTGTAACGAAAGGCGAGAAATGGATTGCAACGCAGTGGGTGAGAAGAGGTACTTATAAGTAAAAGTGTGTATGTGACGTTTTGTTCTTCATTGTATAAGGAGAACAAAACGTTTTTTTGTTAAATAAAATAACATCTTTCGTTATAATAACAAATAACAAAGGATGATTGAGAGGAACGAAAATGAAATCTATATACATAACCGGTTATATGGGAGCTGGGAAAACAACAATTGGAAAAGCGTTAAGTAAAGAACTTCATATCGATGTTGTAGATACAGATCAAAAAATCGAAGAGAAGCAAGAGAAGGCAATTCGTAATATTTTTGCCGAAGAAGGTGAAATGGCTTTTCGGGAATATGAAAGTGAAATGCTACGTTCACTACCGGTTCATAATGTAATTATTACAACTGGTGGAGGAATTATTGAACGGGCGGAAAATCGAAAGTGGATGAAGGAAAATGGAATAGTTGTGTATTTATATTGTGATCCACATGTAATTGCAGAGAGGCTTCGTGAAGATACGACGCGTCCACTATTTCAAAAGAAAGACATAGATGCATTTGTAGCTAAATTTGAATCGCGCCGAGCTTATTATGAGGAGGCAGAGATTTATATTGATACGACAAATAAGTCGATAGAACAAATTATGAATGAATTAAAGGCGAAGATTAATGTATAAAAAAGTGGACATACTAATCAAGTAGAGGTGATGATAATATGTCTACTAATGATTATGTTCGCTTTGTGACACAGCAGTTTGTGTCGTATATGGATGCTCCAAAAGAAGATCGTAAACAAAAGAAAGAACAACGCCGTGCTGAAAAAGAGCCATTTATGAATAAGTGGTTTGGTGTTATGCCGCTTAGTGCTGCTTTGTTTTATCGCAACGTAAAAAATAAAAGAAAAAAATCAAGTTAACGAGTTCATAATATGTGTAGCAATATGAAAATCCCCTAGTAGCATCATACTACTAGGGGATTTTTATTTACTGCACAGATTCTTGTTCTTCAGTAACTGCATGTATTTTATTGTTCACCCATACGAACCCTATTCCGATACAAATGGAAATGCCCCAGCCGACAGCAGTCATAATCGCTCTCATTTCACCGTAGCCATCTACACCGAAAACAGAGATGAAATAGATTTTTAAAAAGCTTTTTAATATAAATTGCAGGCCGAAAAATAGCGTTAAATATTGCAATGCTGGATATATACGACTATCACGATACAGCTCACGGCTTTTATCACGGTCATGCCCTTGCAATGCGGCAATATCTGCAGCGAAATATAACATAAGTGGTTTTTTTATAAATATTGTACATATGACGATAATACCGAGTACGATGTGATAGTACGCATCGTTCCACAACATTCGTTCAGCTGATCCAGATAATAAATCTACCGTTGTATTAGAAATGAGTGTAATTAAAATAAAGAACCCTGTCACGTTAAACTGTTTTTCTTTTTTAAAGGTATACAGTGTATAAATAATCCCCGGAACAGAGGAAAGTAACATCGCGTAATAAGGATCGATATAAGGTTTTGCAAATTTCCAAATGAGGAATGGGATTACGAGATAAAAGACAAGATCTAATATAGCTTTTTTATTTTGATTCATACAAATCCTCCTTAAGTCATACATATATTTTATAATATAATTTCTGAAAATTGTATAAGGTTTAATGGGAAAAGAAAAAATATATCACTTTTTGAGGGATTAGTAGATTGAAAAAATTGCCCCTAGCGTAGTAAGTTTTTTTAGTATATAATAAAGGAAACGCTTTCATTTTTTGGTTTGTTCACAAAATGGACGGAAAATCACATATTTACTATCGATATGTTGCTTTATAATGAAACTAATTAAATATACATGCATACAATATTGTGAAATAAATAACATAAATAATCTATATAAATGTAAACGTTATCAAAAGAGAGAGGTGGAGACAATGAGTAAGTTTTTCTTCAATCATAATCCAGCAACAGTAGAGGATGGAAGGCTTGTTAAGTATGCTGAAATTATTTATGGAGAAGGTGGCCGTTCTGTACTAGAAAATTTAATGGTGAAGGCATCTATCAGATTACGTGATCGTTATCCGAATAAATCTGACGAGCAGATCTCGAACCTCGTAAATAAAGGCATCCATGATATGTTTCAAAAATACGTAAATGAGTAAGAGCGGCTAACGGCTGCTCTTATTTTTTTGTATAAGGATTGTATCTCTAGCTGAAAATAAACATGTATTTTGAAAGACATAAAAAGGAGTGAAACAGATGAGCAATGGAATTGGTCGTTCAAAAGAAAATCTTCCAACTGATGCAAATCATGTGAGTGCAAAGGATCGTGCGTATCAAAAACGTATGGCAAAGCAAAAACAGCAAGAGCGTAATGGCGATAGAGGATAATTCAAAAATAAAGCTCCTTCTAAAACAGAAGGGGCTTTTTAATTTAGAAAATGATTCGCGGTAATATAAAAAAGACCACCGTTAATAATTTGCACTGTAATGCGTGGTTCATATTGTTCTTGCAAGGCTTGTTTTTCAATTTCATAGCTTTCGGGAAGTTCATCACTTTCTTCATAAAACCGATTTAAAAGATCTAAATCGTGATTCCAGCGCACTCTTGCTTCTTTTGCCCACGTATGGTCATCTTCTGCAATAATATTTTTTAAAGCGTCCTCTATACGTTGTAACCCGCTTTGCGGTTTAATGATAGGCGAGAGTGTAAAACAAAAGTCAGGTATTTTTGGTGTGAGTTTAATATTAGTTAATGTGTCATGAAAGTTTGCCATCATTGTGCCGGAAATGAGATGAATGCCAATGGAGTGAAGGATGTCTTTTTTTCGATCACATTGGTAGGAAACTTTTATATTTATACCGAGCCACGGATGGAGTGGGGTATGCGTTGCACCGTTATGCCTTACCTCTTCGTATAAGCGTATGTAAGATCCGAGTTCTTTTGTCGTCTGGAAAATTTGATGTAGACGTGGTGAACCGTAGTGAATAAGTTCGCCATCGTTTTCTTCATTTTCTGGATTGGTAATAAGAGTAAGGCGCATCGGATTCGGTACGCCTCCTGTTTTCTCAAGATAGTGCCAATAAAAAGGGCGGTTCATCAATAATTTATCCATCTCAATCGTTAATTGCACGTCTAGTAGATGAGGGGAACGCTCTAAAATTTCACAGTTATTCGCCTCAAAGAAATTGTATAAGTAATTATGGATTTCATGTTGCTGCATAGCCTTGCACCTCAGCTTCATTTCGTTTCGCAAAGTCGATAATAGATGTTAAGTTTTCCATCTTAATTCGAATTTCTCCTTCGCTTTTTGATTGAGCAAAAATTTCTTGAATATGTGCATCGATGTTTTTCATATTAATTCTCGTTAAAATTTCATCGAGTTCACCGATAACACGCTCAAATAAATTGATTTTTTCATATAACAGTTTCAAAATATGTTCTTCAACAGTATGCTTTGTAGCTAAGTTATAAATATGAACATCATTTTTTTGACCAAGGCGGTGAATACGTCCAATTCTTTGTTCAAGGCGCATTGGGTTCCATGGTAAGTCGTAATTAATCATATGGCTACAAAACTGTAAGTTAATACCTTCTCCGCCAGCTTCCGTTGCAATTAACACTTGAGCACGGTTTTGGAAAAGTTCCTTCATCCAATCTTTCTTCCCGCGTTTAAATCCGCCTCGGAATGGTACAGAAGAAATGCCGTGTTGTTGTAAAAACCATTGTAAATACATTTGTGATGCTCGGTATTCCGTGAATATGACGACCTTATCATTGATTTCTTGTATAAGCTCTAGAGCTTTAGTTGCCTTTGAGTTAAAAGGAATATGATTAATTTTATCCATTAGGACATCAATATGCGGGTCCTTTATGTAATGCTCATTTTCCTTCTGTCGTTTTTCTACATGTTTTTTTAATGAATAGTAAACAGCCTCACGACTACTGCACGCTTCCCTTTTTAAAGTTAATGATGAGAAAGCAGATGAGAAAGCATCTTGTCCTCGCCAATTTTCAATATCGTTATACAAAGCTTGTTCTTCTTCGTTAAACTCAACAAAAATTGTACGTACATGCCTCTTTGGCCAATCAATTCCAGTATTATGGCGTCTATTTCGGACCATTACTTTGTTAATGAGAGCTTTTAAGTCCTCATCTGATTCGGCTGAACGATTTTTTGAAGCGTAATATTCTTCGAAGTTTGATTGATTTCCTAAATGTCCTGGCTTTAATAAAGAAACAAGGTTGAAAATTTCATCAATCTTATTTTGAACAGGAGTTGCGGTTAGTAATAAACAAAACTTCTTTTTTAATCTTTGTGCAAATTCATAGTTTTTTGTTTTATTATTTTTCAGTTTATGTGCTTCATCGATAATGATAAGGTCATATTCTAAGTTTAAAACGATATCGCGATGTGGTGAACGCTTTGCAGTATCAATGGATGAGACAATCACATCAGCTTGCTCCCATGAATAGCTTTTCTTTTGCGCTACTGCTGGAATGAAAAATTTTGTGTTCAGTTCGTATGCCCATTGTGACACGAGAGAAGCTGGTACAAGTATGAGTACTTTTTTTACAAGCCCACGCACCATATATTCTTTTAAAATAAGTCCAGCTTCAATCGTTTTTCCAAGTCCTACTTCGTCTGCTAGTATCGCTTTACCGTTCATTTGTTCAATCACATTTTGAGCAACTTCTAATTGATGAGGAAGCGGTGTGAAATGGGATAAATGTTTCGGTGCTTGTAGTCCATCGAAAGTAGGAACAAGTAATGATTTTTCTGTTTCATAAGCTAAATGGTATAAATCCCAGTTTGTCCAAGGACCATCTTCATCAATTCTATTTAAAAAATTGTTTTGCCACGTCCGATCTACGGAAATATCAACATTCATTACAACTCTCCCACCTTTTATAAACTAAAGAAATTATTTTTAAGTGTATGATGATTCGCCTTGAAAGAAGGCATTATTATCGTTATTAAAGGCGATATGACAGACAATAATAACGTATGAAATCTCAAAAGCTGTATTTAATAAGATTAAGTGTAAAAAATTCTAAATTATTTTTTATGCTAGAATATTGATGAAATATAGCGAATGATGTTAGGATAATGGTGTGAAATGTGTGGAATCTTTCGTATTTTATCCAAGAAAGTGATTTTTTATTTACGCTTTCATAAAAAAATGTAATGAGATTCCGTATATCTTATCTTTTCAGAATGAAAATGTTTAGATAAGGGAAACAACTTTTATTGATTTGTCAGAGCATAAGGGGGAGAGAGCATGATTACATTACAACGTACACCGTTATTTGATGTATACGCTAAGTATGGTGGGAAAACAATCGACTTCGGTGGTTGGGAATTACCAGTTCAATTTTCAAGCATTAAAGAAGAGCATGAAGCTGTACGTACAGCGGCAGGTTTGTTCGATGTATCTCATATGGGAGAAGTTGAAGTAAAGGGTGTAGATAGTTTAGCATTTTTACAACGTGTTGTTACAAATGACGTATCTACCTTAAAGGTAGGGGGCGCACAATATACAGCTATGTGCTACGAAAATGGTGGTACAGTAGATGATTTATTAATCTACAAACGTGGTGAAGAAGACTATTTATTAGTAATCAATGCATCAAATATCGAGAAAGATTACGAATGGTTAGCAAGTCATGTAATTGGCGATGCGACAGTAGTCAATGTTTCTAGTGAAGTTGCACAGCTTGCAATTCAAGGACCAAAAGCAGAAGGCATTTTACAAAAAGTTGTGTCAGAAGATTTGAAAGAAATTAAGTTCTTTAAATTTAAAAACGATATTCTTGTAGATGGAATTCCTGCACTTGTATCTCGTACGGGTTACACAGGTGAAGATGGATTTGAAATTTACTGTAAGAGTGAAGATGCTGCAAAACTTTGGGAGAAACTTCTTGAAGTGGGAGCAGAAGAAGGCTTAAAAGCATGTGGTTTAGGTGCTCGTGATACACTTCGCTTCGAAGCAACATTACCACTTTATGGTCAAGAATTATCGAAAGATATTACACCGATTGAAGCTGGAATTGGCTTTGCGGTAAAACCAAATAAAGAAGCAGACTTCTTTGGAAAAGAAACGTTAAAAGAGCAAAAAGAAAACGGTGCATCTCGTAAATTAGTCGGCATCGAAGTAATCGAACGCGGTATTCCTCGTACGCATTACCCTGTATTTATAGGCGAAGAAAAAATCGGGGAAGTAACGAGTGGTACACAATCTCCAACGTTAAAGAAAAGCATTGGTTTAGCACTAATTGATGTAAAATACGCAGCAGTTGATACAGAAGTAGAAATTGAAATTCGTAATAAACGCGTCAAAGCAGTAGTTGTTCCAACACCATTTTATAAACGTTCAAAGTAACGGGGAGAGGGGTAGATTTCATGTTGCATCGTTATCTTCCAATGACAGAAGAAGACAAAAAAGAAATGTTACAAACGATCGGCGTTCAAACGATCGATGAGTTATTCTCTGATATTCCAGAGAGTGTTCGTTTTAAAGGGGACTTAAAAATTAAAGAAGCAAAATCAGAGCCAGAGCTTTTAAAAGAGTTATCTCAAATGGCTGGCAAAAATGCGAACTTAAAAGAATACGCTTCTTTCTTAGGAGCAGGTGTATACGATCATTACGCTCCAGTAATTGTTGATCATGTGATTTCTCGTTCAGAATTTTATACAGCTTACACGCCATACCAACCAGAAATTTCACAAGGGGAATTACAAGCGATTTTTGAATTCCAAACGATGATTTGTGAATTAACAGGAATGGACGTAGCGAACTCTTCTATGTATGACGGAGGTACAGCTTTAGCTGAAGCAGCAATGCTGGCAGCTGGCCATACTCGTAAAAAGAAAATTCTTGTATCTAGTGCAGTTCATCCGGAATCAAGAGCAGTACTTGAAACATACGCAAAAGGTCAACATTTAGAAGTTGTTGAAATTAATCATAAAGATGGTGTAACAGATTTAGACGTATTACAAAGTGAAGTAGACGATACAGTTGCTTGTGTAATTGTTCAATATCCAAACTTCTTCGGACAAGTTGAAAAGTTAGCGGATATTGAAAAAATCGTTCACCAACAAAAATCATTATTTATCGTTTCTTCAAATCCATTATCATTAGGCGCATTAACACCACCAGGAAAATTTGGTGCTGATATTGTAATCGGTGATGCACAACCATTTGGTATTCCAACGCAGTTTGGTGGACCGCACTGTGGTTACTTTGCAACAACGAAAGCATTCATGCGTAAAATTCCAGGACGTCTTGTTGGACAAACTGTAGATTCAGATGGTAAACGTGGATTTGTATTAACGTTACAAGCGCGTGAACAGCATATTCGCCGTGATAAAGCGACGTCTAACATTTGTTCAAACCAAGCGTTAAATGCATTAGCAGCATCAGTTGCAATGACTGCACTTGGAAAACAAGGTGTGAAAGAAATGGCACGTCAAAACATTTCTAAAGCACAATACGCAAAACGTCAATTCGAAGCGAAAGGCTTCACTGTAACATTTGCTGGCCCGTTCTTCAATGAGTTCGTTGTAGATTGCAAACGTCCAGTAAAAGAAGTAAACGATGCATTAATCCAAAAGAATATTATCGGTGGTTACGACCTAGGCCGTGATTATAAAGAGCATGCAAACCATATGCTTGTAGCAGTAACAGAGCTTCGTACAAAAGAGGAAATTGACACACTTGTAAACGAAATGGGGGCTATCCAATGAAGAACCAAGACCAAGCACTTATCTTTGAAGTGAGTAAAGAAGGACGCGTAGGATATAGCTTACCCAAATTAGATGTAGAAGAAGTGAAACTAGAAGATGTGTTCGAGAGCGATTATATTCGAGTAGAAGATGCTGAGCTACCAGAAGTATCTGAACTTGACATTATGCGCCACTATACAGCACTTTCAAACCGTAACCACGGTGTTGATTCTGGCTTCTATCCACTTGGATCTTGTACGATGAAATATAATCCGAAAATTAACGAAAACGTAGCTCGTTTTGCAGGATTTGCAAATATTCATCCTCTTCAAGATGAAAAAACAGTACAAGGTGCAATGGAATTAATGTACGACTTGCAAGAGCATTTAATTGAAATTACAGGTATGGATACTGTTACTTTACAACCAGCAGCTGGTGCACACGGAGAATGGACAGGTCTAATGTTAATTCGTGCATACCATGAAGCAAATGGTGACTTTAACCGTACGAAAGTAATTGTTCCTGACTCTGCTCACGGAACGAATCCAGCATCTGCAACTGTAGCTGGTTTTGAAACAATTACAGTGAAATCAAATGAACATGGTCTTGTTGACTTAGAAGATTTAAAACGTGTTGTAAACGAAGAAACAGCGGCACTTATGTTAACAAATCCTAATACATTAGGTCTATTTGAAGAAAATATTTTAGAAATGGCAGAAATCGTCCATAATGCAGGCGGTAAATTATACTATGATGGTGCAAACTTAAATGCCGTATTAAGCCAAGCACGCCCAGGAGATATGGGATTTGACGTTGTGCATTTAAACCTTCATAAAACATTTACAG
The DNA here is from genome assembly GCF_009739945.1 of Bacillus luti. NCBI lineage: Bacteria > Bacillati > Bacillota > Bacilli > Caryophanales > Bacillaceae > Bacillus > Bacillus luti. The sequence goes on from NZ_CP040336.1 coordinate 1,149,317, forward strand.
GTCCTCACGGCGGCGGTGGCCCAGGTTCTGGTCCAGTAGGTGTGAAGGCTGATTTAATTCCTTACTTACCAAAACCAATTTTAGAGAAAACAGAAGATGGTTATCGCTTCAATTACGATCGTCCAGAGGCAATTGGGCGTGTGAAACCATTCTATGGTAACTTCGGAATTAACGTTCGTGCGTACACATACATTCGTTCTATGGGTCCAGATGGACTACGTGCAGTAACGGAGTATGCTGTATTAAATGCGAACTATATGATGAGAAGATTAGCTCCATTCTATGATCTTCCGTTCGATAGACATTGTAAGCATGAATTTGTATTATCAGGTCGTCGTCAAAAGAAACTTGGTGTACGTACATTAGATATTGCAAAACGTCTGCTTGATTTCGGTTATCATCCACCAACAATCTACTTCCCATTAAACGTGGAAGAATGTATTATGATTGAGCCAACAGAAACAGAATCAAAAGAAACATTAGATGGTTTCATTGATAAGATGATTCAAATCGCTAAAGAAGTAGAAGAAAATCCAGAAGTTGTACAAGAAGCACCACATACGACAGTCATTAAACGTCTAGACGAAACACTGGCTGCACGTAAACCAGTTTTACGTTATGAAAAGCTAGCTCCTGTACAAGTTTGATGAGAATAAAAAAGAACTCGCTACATGCGGGTTCTTTTTTTATTTGGAGAATTTGTGCAGAAATAGTAAAGAAAATGTTAAAAATTAAATTTTTTTGTTCCATATTGCTGTAAAGATGTAGTTTTATAGGTGGTTTTGTTGAAAAAGTCGGTTTGATAAAAGTATTTATTTTTGTTAGAATTTTATTGAAATTAAGAAGATGTAATGAGATAGGAAAGACTCATTTTTATTTATATGTGAAAAAACGAACAAGTTTGGGGGTGAAATTGTGGGATATCGGTGTTATAGAATGATATACCATTTAGAAAACGGAAAAACGATTAAAGATGTAAAAGAATTTTGTTATCGAGACCAAGGAAAAGTACTAGAAAGAGTAGCGCATCGTGTAATGGATAATAGAGAAGTGACGGCGATTGATAAGCAAGGAACAATCATTTCAATAGCGTGTGAGGACATCATAAAGGTGGAACTTGATTACATAACAGAAAGTTAACCTTGAGTCATATCGAATTATTCGATAAAATATACTGTTGAATGGCGAAGTGAGAAGAGAGGAGTTTATCATGGGTAGTACAAGACACTTTTATATGTTTATCTTAGCGTTTGTTCTTGTTGTGGCATTAACGATTTATTTAATTGTTGATAGCAGCTGGTACAACACAGTTCATCCGGCATTCCTTCTGTTTATGTATATAGGAATTGCGGTAGTGAGTTTCGGAATGAGAGACGAGATGTTAGATCGCTTTGAAAAGTGATACATATACGAAAGACCAACAGGAAAATGTTGGTCTTTTTTTCTTGCCAAAAATAGGATGCTGTGTATATACTGTGTATATAAGGTATATACAGTATATACACATTGGAGGAAAACATGAATATTATTATTTCGAATTCTTCCCAAGACCCTATTTATGTGCAAATAAGAAAACAATTAAGCCAGCTTATTTTAAATGGTGGTTTAAAGGGGGGAGACCAATTACCGTCTATTCGTAGCTTAGCGAAGGAATTACAAATTAGTGTAATTACAACGAAGCGTGCGTACGAAGAGCTTGAAAAAGAAGGATACATAGAAACGGTCGCTGGGAAGGGGACTTATGTTTCACGTAAAAATAATGAACTACTAAAAGAACAGCGGCTACGTCTATTGGAGAATAAAGCTGAAGAAATTGTGAAAGAAAGTAAAGTGTTGCAGCTGTCGCTTGAAGACTTACAGCAGATGATTGCGTGTTTATACGAGGGGGAATAAGGGATGTTAGAGTTAAAAAACGTTTGTAAAAGTTATGAAGATTTTGCAGTGAAAAATATAAGTTTTGCATTACCACGTGGATATATTATGGGATTTGTCGGACCGAACGGGGCCGGGAAAAGCACGACAATCAAAATGATTATGAATTTAATTAGAAAAGATAGTGGTGATATAAAAATTTTTGGCAAAGACAATAAAAAAGCCGAAAAGGAAATAAAACAAAATATCGGTTTTGTATATGATGAAAATCATTACTACGAAGATTTAACGTGTGAACAAATGAAACGTATTATTGCACCGTTATATAAAAAATGGGACGAAAAGCAGTATCAATCGTATATGCAGAGATTGCAAGTCCCAAAGTATAAAAAGATTAAAGAACTATCTAAAGGGATGAAAATGAAGTTTGCAATTGCTATCGCACTTTCGCATCATGCAGAGTTTATTATTATGGATGAACCGACAGCAGGATTAGATCCAGTTGTTCGAAGTGAATTACTTGATATGTTGCAAGAGATTGTAATGGAAGATGAAGTATCGGTATTATTCTCAACGCACATTACAACAGATTTAGAGCGCATCGCAGATTATATTACGTTCATCAACGATGGAGAAATTATATTTACTGGTGAAAAAGACGACTTAATGGAGAACTACGTAATCGTAAAAGGAAGTAATGATTTATTAGACCGAGAAGGAAAAGAGCTATTTGTTGGATTACGAAAAAATAAATTTGGTTTTGAAGGTTTAGCGAAGGATAAACAAGCAATTATCGATTGGTTTGGAAATGAGGTTGTAATAGAAAATCCTACATTAGACGATATCATCGTTTACACTGCGAAAGGGAGAGATGCTTATGCGTCAGCTCGTATATAAAGATTTGTTCTTTTTTCGGGGGATATGGCCAGTGTATCTTACTATACCCTTTATATTCTTTTTATTTGAAAACGGTGATGGAATGCTGTTTCCTATGAGTTGTTTATTTGTAACGCTTTCATCAATTACGATGTTAATTGTAATTGATGAACGGAATACCAGTGACATTATTATCAATAGTTTACCGTTAAGTAGAAAAAATATCATAATTGCTAGATATATTTCCAGTGCAATATTTATTGTAGGTGGTATGTTCTCTACTATGTTGTTTATTTTCCTTATAAGAGGTATTGCTGTTTTTGATGATATCGGTGCATATCATCCTAATCTATACATTGAAATTCCGTGGTATGAAGTAATAAATGGGGTTGTTTACGCCGTATTTTTAGTTGTCACCTTTTTCCCTAGTTATTATGGTACAAAATCGAAGGTAGTAAGAAGTCTAGTATCAGCAGCATCAATAGGAGTGGGTGGGATACTTTGGATATTGATTAGTGATGGGCTGAATGAAACAACACCTTCATTCATGGAGTGGATTATGAATCCTCTGCATATTGGTGTATTTATAGTTGGATTCATTGCATTAGTCAGTATTTATATCGCTTCTATGTTTCTTACAATCAAAATTTATGAAGCGCGTGATTTATAGAGAGGAGAATTCATATGCAACAGTTGATTTTGAAGGAATTTTTCTTACAGAAGAAGATGTTTCCTTTTTATTTTTTAATACCTATTTTATCTGTTTTTAGAAATTCTGTAGAACCAATGGGGATTGCAATAGGATTATTTATGACATGTAGTACGATTATATATATTTCTTTTTATTATGAAGAAAAAAGTAAAACAGAAAAAGTATTAGTGAGTTTGCCTATAATGAGAAAAGAGATAGTTATAGCTAAATATATTTCAACCACATTATTTATTATAGTCGGTTTGAGTATAACCTCTATAGTCGTAATATTAGGAAATATTTTGTCGAACAGAGATATAGTTATTCCTGGATATGCAATATTTTCAGCAATAGTAGCAACCTTGATTTATTGTGTAGTAACGATACCTACTAATTACATTGGGGGATATAAAGCTATTACAGTTTTGAATGTGATTATGATTTTTCCTTTAATGGGTATGATTGGCCTTATGTGCAATATTTTTGGTGATGAAATAATCATGTTAAAAGTACTCCACTCTCAAGAGGCTACACTAGCAATGAGTGTTGTTGGTATCGGAGTGTTAGTAAGTATAGTCATATCAATGTTGCTCTCAATGAAAATGTTTCAGGAGGCAGAGTTATAGAAGGGACATTTTCATATTAGGAGGGGGAAAACATGATCAAGAAACTAGTTTTAAAAGATATGATGTTACAAAGAAAGTTAGGGTTTGCTTATCTTATATGTTTGTTTTTTCTCGCTATTGTTGATTTTCGCAGTGATAGTTTTCTGATGACATTTAGCATGTTCATACCTGTTCTTGGAATGATGCAGTCAATGAATTGTGAGAATAAAAATAAAAGCGAAATGATAATAAACAGTTTACCGCTTCAGCGTAAAGAAATTGTCATAGCAAAATACATATTTGCAAGTATTTTAGTTGCTTTAGGCGGAGCTCTTCCTTTTACTGTTAGTTTAATCCAATTGCAAAATGAAAATACCACTGTATTTATGCTATGGGCAGCGATTCTTGGCGGGATAACGGGAGGGTTGGTTTATACTATGATCGTACTTCCAATTGAATTTTCAGTAGGGTATAGTAGTGCAAAACAAATTGCTCCTTTTATCGGGATTGCATTTGGATATTTAAGTGGATTGATTGTAAGTAATGTGTGGTTAGATGTGGAGAGTGTATGGAACACGAGTCTAGTCGTAAATATTTGTTTTATAGTAGGACTGCTTCTTTTATATGTTATGTCCATGTTTTTCTCAATTCACTTGTACAATGAGCGTGATTTGTGAGGGGGGGAGTAATCATGAGGCAACTTATATTAAAAGATTTTATTATGCAATGGAAATTTTTAATATGGCATATGCTATATCCCCTTTTCTTGTATATGACATTAGTGGATATTAAAAGTTTTTACGTAATTATGTCAGCTATAATTCCAGTAATAGCAATTTTAAAAACATTTAATGACGATAAAAAATATGATAGTGAAGTAATGTTAAATAGTTTACCGCTAGCGAAAAAAGAAATTGTAGTTGCTAAATACATAATGGCGCTTATTGTTTTTGTTATAAGTATGATAGTGTCTAGTCCTGTAGGGATCATTCATTTTACAGGTGGGGTATTTGAATTTATCACGACAACATTAGTGACGATTACTGGATTTGTTTTTATATATTTAAGTTTGGTCTTACCGATATCGTTTTGGTTAGGGTATAAAAAATCAGTTTTTATTACGTTTTTCATACTAATAGCACCGACAGCAATTGGTACCATGTTCTTTGAAATCAACATGGAACAAATTCAACTGTATAACAGCTTGTTGTTTGGTAGTTCAATTTTCGTGTTAATAGTATCTGTCTTCGTTTCGATAAAGCTATATGAAAAAAGAGAATTTTAAAAGGTGCCCTATAAAAGGCACCTTTTTCAATAACGACAATATGAAAGTAAGAGTTTATAAACAGAGAGGCTATTCGGTACATCTTTCGGAGTATGTAATATAAAGCTGAAAACGATAACGAGTATGAGAAAGAGGAAAAATAAAAATAGGATTTGCTTATGTATAGAATTTTGCATATTATCCACTCCTTTTTTAGGTAGTATGTCCAAAAGAAAGGAGCGTATGAAAGATTTTAGGGGGGAGCATGATGAACAAAAGAAAATGGTTATATAGAATAGGGATACTTTTCGTTTCAATCGGTCTCATATTAGCAAATTTTTACTCAGACATACCATCACCATTTCCTAATTTGCATAAAGGAATTGGTATCAGTATTGTCATAGTTGGTCTTCTTTGTCTTATCACATCAAACTTCTATAGAAAGTCTGAATGAATATAAAAAAGGACAGTTACTCTTTTTCAGAAGTACTGTCCTTTTTAAATACTTTATTCAATAGTTTGGCGATACTCCATATAATGACGATTGCAATGGAGGCAATAATGGACCAAACGATTGATATAATTTCAAGTGTCATGTTAGGAAGGAATGTGAGAATGGCTACTAGTTTATGAAACAACCATTCTATTATATGAAAACTTATTTGTAATAGAATGACGATACCAAGTGTAATCCATGCTAACATTTGCCTTCCTTTTTCTTTCCACATGACATTCACCTCACGTTAGCTTAATAGTTTTAAGCCAACAGCGCCGCATAGAATGCAACTTAAGAAGGCAAGGCGACGCCAATCCGCTGATTCACGGAAAATTAGAATGCCTAGAAGTGCACTACCGGCAGTTCCGATTCCAGTCCAAATCGCGTAAGCAGTTCCCATCGGTAACGTGTCCATCGCAAGGGATAAGAAGAAGAAACTTACTGCGAAGTTAGCGATTAAAATAACTTTTGGTGCCCAGCCTTTCTTTTCAGTGGCTACTTTCATAAAGAGTACACCAATAATTTCACAAATACCAGCTAGAATTAAAAATACCCAAGCCATTTTATGCGGCCTCCTTCGCTTCTTTTTCTTCTGTTACTCGTTTTAAACCAATTACTCCGAAGAAGATTAAACCAATTAATAATACTTTTACAATAGAGAAAGGTTCTCCAAAGACGAAAATCTCTGTCAGAACGATTCCGCCAGCCCCAATTCCTGTGAAGACTGCGTATACAGTGCCGACAGGTAAATCTTTATAAGCTCTAAATAATAAGACGAAACTAATTGTAATTAATAGCGCAACACCAGCCCATTCAAGTGGTGCCTCCGCTTTTTTTAGTCCAATCACCCAAAAGATTTCAATAATACCAGCTATGATTACATAAATCCAAGCCATATGTCATTTCTCCTTCCTACCAGTCGTTAGGTAAAGGGCTTAAAAACGACGCATTGCAAAGGAGCAATCCGTCAGTTTGAAAGTCCGCGCCAAAATACTTTCCAAGAAGCGTCTAAACGTGTCTCAAAACGATTTAAACCTGCGTATAGTAGTTCAACCATGAGACCGTCAAGTAAGCATAGAAAAGCCTCTAAGGCATCTTTTACTTCAATGTTATGCAGTTCATCTTGTTCGCTTGCTCTTTTAAATACAGGGAATAAAAGTTTTCCGACGTTTTCAATGTGCACATTTGCTTTATTAATAATTTGTTCGCGAAATGCATCAGGCGGAAAATAAGAAGTTCGTAACCAAAACATTGATTCTTCACTTTCACCAAATCGTTTTGCATAGCCCTTTAGTAACTGTAAGAGCAATTCTTCAGTGGACGAATTGGAAAAGCTTTCGATATCGCCTGTGAAGCTCTGCAAATCTTTTTGAAGAGCCGATTCTAAACATATAAAATATAGCTCTTCTTTTCCTTTAAAGTGTGCGTAAATTGATGGTTTTTTAATCCCAACTTCTTGAGCAATATTTGCTAATGAAGTTCCTTCGTAGCCGTAGCGTGCGAAATGAGAAAGTGCTACAGCTTTAATGCGGTTTGCTGTCATTTTCATCCCCTACCTACCGTTCGTTAGGTTCATTATATGAGATAGGAAATATAAAGTCAATAGGTGAAAGACTGAAAAAGAGCGTTATCGTCAACGCTCCCTTTTAGACTGTTTTTCGCTCAATTAAATGGAATGAAAGTTCTTCTGAGTTCCCGGTTATTTGTTCGTCTTGCATCTGTTTATGGAATAAGGTGAAAGCGCGTGATCCCATCGTGAGACCAGGATGTTCAATGGTCGAAATGTCTAACGCCTTTGAAATTTCATGATTATCAAATCCAAGAATAGCGAGGTCTTCGGGGACTCGAATGCCATGTTTTTTAGCCTCTGTTAGTAAGCCGGCGGCAACTTGATCATTCGCTGTGAAAATAGCGGTTGGACGATTTTTCATCTTTAAAATACGATGAAGTATTTTTGCACCATCTTGCATCGTATAACATTGATGGAAAATCCAATCGGGATGTACTGTTTTACCATCTTTATGAAGTGTATCAGCAAATGCCTTTTCACGCTCCATAGAATTAGCACTTGTTTTTCTTGCTAAACAAATCGCAATTTTTTCATGGCCTTTACTGAGTAAATAGGCAGTACCGAGGCGGAAGCCTTCATAATGATCTACATAGACAGATGAAATGAGGGGGTGGTTCATTTTTTCACATGAAATAATAGGGGCAAATTTGGCGAAAGGTTCAATTTGTTCCCATGAACTCGTTTGAGAGCAAATAATCATTCCGTCGAATTGTTTCATTTTCATCATTTCAAGAACGCGAATTTCTTCAATACTATCGTAATTTGTTTGGCATAAATTAATGTGGTATCCAGCTGCTAATGCTTCGTTTCCGATTCCTTCAATAATGGTACTGAAGTAGGGGAGGTTAATAAAAGGGAGCATAACACCGATCGTATATGTTTTACCCTTTATTAAATGAATAGCATTTATATTTTTTGCATAGTTCAATTCTTCAACAGCATCTAGAACACGCTTACGTTTTTCTTCTTTTACGTAAGGGTGATTATTCAGGACACGAGAAACAGTTGATATAGATACACCAGCAGTTTTTGCAATTTGTTTTATATTGGCCATATGTATCACCTCTTTCTCTTATTATAAAGGGAAAAGAATAAGAAAGAAAAAATCTTGACCTGAAAAGCTTTTCACAAACTATGTTATTAAAGAAGCTTCTTTTTATTCGCGTAACCTTTGCATTTGGGCGTAAGAATGACAGGAGGCTTTTTGGCGTCTATAAAAAGTTTTGTCAAAATGTGTGAGAATAACGTGGAAAGTATTCAAAGGAGGAGTTTGCTAAAGAAGCGAATATGAAGAGCATATAAACGCTTCATTCGTTAAGAGAGCGGTAGGAAAGGGCGGAAACAAATTGAAAAAAAGAATCATTTGTTTCGTGTTTTCTAGTCTAGTGCTAAGTTCGTGCTCGTTTCAGCAAACGATGCAAGAAGAAAAAAATTTTGTGGGAACAACAGGCGGGGCTATGGATCGTGTTACGGATCTCATTCCGCTTAAGGAAATCCCGAAATATTTTCCGGTGAAGTTTAAAGCTCCGACGTTTTTACCATACGACATTACGAGTGATGTGAAGGGGGAAGTAAGGACGATTGGAAAAAGGAATAAGGTCTTAACGATTAAATATAAACAGCAGGAGCAAGGTAGGCGTGAATATATTGAGTTAAATGTTGCGGATTTTTCTTATAATTTTCCGGATTTCGTGGAAGAGAAACGATTTCAAGAGCAAATAAGATTGAATAATGGAGCAGCCGCTTATTTTAAAAATAAGGATGATTTTGAACGAGGGGAGGAGTTTGCGACGCTTATTTGGAAAGAGAAGGGGATTGAGTATCAGCTATTGTATCGTAATGTAGAAGAGAATGATGTAGATGTGATTAAGCAAAATTTATTATACATTGCGAACAATATGAAATGAAAAAACTAGCTGTATGATGCAGCTAGTTTTTGTATGTTATTATTTCTTTTTAATTTTTCCAGTCCACGTTTTGAATCCACCTTGTAATTGGTAGAAATCTTTGTAGCCTTGTTTCTTTAAGTATTGAGCCGCACGACCAGTACGGAATCCGCTTTGGCAGTATAAGTAAACTGGTTGATCTTTACGAAGTTCTTTATGACGAAGGCGAATTTGTGATAACGGAATGTTACGTGCGCCTAAAATATGCCCTGCAGTATATTCGTCTGCTTCGCGAATATCGATAAGCTGTGCTTTACGGTAACCAGCGCGAAACTCTTCTTCTGAAAGTGTTGTAATTAATTTTTTCTGATAGAAATACATCCATACAGTGTAGCCGATGAACGCTACGATTACGGCTAATAAAATAATCCAAGTTGTTGACACGATTCTATCGCTCCCTTTTTTCTTATCCTACTTTCAATATTATAATGCCCGTATGTATTTATGCAACAGATTCATTTGTATATACGAAGAAATTTCGTATTCTTTCACAAATTTTGTCGAATTTGGTAGACTAGAGAATGTGAAAAATAATTGGTTATATGAGGTGCAGGATGGGAAAAGAAAAATGGTGTTATATTAACTCTGGTCAATGTTCACCAGCATTTAATATGGCGTTAGATGAATGTTTATTAAATTGGCAAAGTGAAAAGAAAATGCAACCAACAATTCGTTTTTATGAATGGGAAGTACCAACATTAACAGTCGGGTATTTCCAGCGTGTTGAAAAAGATATTAATATGGATATAGTTAATGAAAAGAAATATGGATTCGTTCGTCGTCAAACAGGTGGTAGGGGTGTATTACACGATAAAGAATTAACGTACAGTGTTATTGTGTCTGAAGATCACCCGAATATGCCTAAAACAGTTACAGAAGCGTATCGTATTATTTCGCAAGGTTTATTAGATGGTTTTAAAGCGCTAGGATTAGAAGCGTATTACGCAGTTCCGAAAACAGAAGCAGATCGTGAAAATTTAAAAAATCCACGTTCAGGCGTATGTTTTGATGCACCATCTTGGTATGAAATTGTAGTAGAAGGAAGAAAAATTGCAGGTAGTGCGCAAACACGTCAAAAAGGTGTTATTTTACAGCACGGATCGATTCCGTTAGAAATAGATTTAGATGAATTATACGACCTATTTTTATTCCCGAACGAACGGGTGAAAGAACGTATGAAGAGTATGTTCTCTTCAAAAGCGGTAGCAATTAATGAATTGACAGACCGTACATTTACGATCGAACAATTAATAAAAGCGTTTGAGGTTGGGTTTGAAAAAGGATTAGATGTAGAGCTTGTTCCGTATGAATTAACAGAAGAACAGTTACATGAAGTTCAAGCGTTAGCGAAAGAAAAGTATGAAAGTCATGAATGGAATTATAAAAAATAAGAGATGGCGATTGCCACCTCTTATTTTTTTATCCCGCTATTTGCGGACAGTAAGCATCCTGCCCAAAAACTCTGCTGGGTAAAGAAGTTAGGCGGGAGCTGGGCTACCCGTAAACTCCCGATTTGTGAAGGCTAATAATCAGCGGGGGATGAACAAAACCCCCACTGATTAAAGTTTCACTTTATAGTAAATTAAGTACTTTTTCTACTTTGATTCCTTTATCTTGTAAAGAACGAAGGCGATTTACAACGTCCATAATTTCTTTGTCGAATGTAACGCTAATACCTTGGCTTTGTAGTTCTTCTTTTAAGCTTTCGATAGAATCATCTATGTCGATGCCAAGCTCGTAATCCTGACAAACTTCAATCGTCTTTTTCACGAGTTTAACATAATTTTCTTGTAATTTTGAGTTTGTTTCAGTCAAAGCAGGCTGCTTCGGTTTTGCAGGAGCAACCGGTGCTGTCTCTTGCTTTGTAACTGGAGTCGGTACTTCTTTTTTCACAGGTGCTGGAGTAGATAATTCTACAGCAGCTTCTACGCTGACTGGCTTCGGCGTTGATACCGGAGTAGGCTTAGGTGTAAGGGCAGGTGCTTCTACACGCGTAACAGGCTTTGGAGCAGGTGTAACTGCTTTTGGAGCTTCTACAACTACTTCTTTTTTCGGCGCTACTTCTACAGGTGTTTCTTCTTGCTCAGCAGCCTCTTTATTTTCTTTACTCCACATAACGCGTTCTATTTCTAGAGAAACATTGTTTTTGTTCATCGCTGTTAATGTAACTTTACCAACTTCAGCGTTTCCAGTGAAATCAACAATCTTATAAATAACACTCTTGTTCCAATCCACGTTTCCGCTCAAAAATAATTCTTCGTTACATTTCGGCGTTAAGCCCTCGATTTTAATTTCTGCGTTTACACCGTTTTCACTATATACCATAATTAGCGAAGCATTTACATCTTCGTCTGCTAACATTAGTTCACGTACCATTTTGCCGGTGCGTACTTGCGTTTTCTTCTTAACTGACATCTAATTTCTCCTCTCAAAAACTCAGTAATAATAAAAAAATCGTATAACGAAAAATAATTGCTCACGAAGATTTATGATACCGATAATAAAAGCATCACGTCAACAATTAACTTTAATTATTTTGCATTTTTCTTATTTTCTTTATGAAATTTTTCAATTTGTAAAATTAGACAGAAGAAAAACAGCCTTTTGAAAGGCTGTTAAAACGTGGAAAACTTTAGTGAGTGTTAATTTTTTTACGTTTCCCATACTAACGAGAGGAGGGAAGCGTATGAAACCATTTATGCCAAAAATCGTCTACTTTGAACCGAAGGCGCTTGAATATCCACTTGGAAAAGAGCTATATGAGAAGTTTACGAAGATGGGATTAGAAATCCGTGAAACGACGTCTCATAATCAAATTAGAAATTTGCCAGGCGAGAATGATTTGCAAAAATATCGTAATGCAAAGGCGACGCTTGTTGTTGGGGTGAGGAAGACATTAAAGTTTGATACGTCAAAACCATCAGCTGAATATGCAATCCCGCTTGCAACAGGGTGCATGGGACATTGTCATTATTGTTATTTGCAAACGACGCTTGGGAGTAAGCCTTACGTTCGTGTGTATGTTAATCTTGATGAAATATTTCAGAAGGCAAAGCAATACATGGACGAAAGAGCACCTGAAATAACAAGATTTGAAGCGGCGTGTACATCAGATATCGTTGGGATTGATCATTTAACACATGCATTAAAGCGGGCGATAGAGTTTATTGGAGAAAGTGAATACGGGCGTTTACGTTTCGTTACGAAATATTCGCACGTTGATCATTTGTTAGATGCAAAACATAATGGGAAAACTCGTTTCAGGTTTAGTATTAATTCACGGTATGTGATTAAAAATTTTGAGCCAGGAACATCACCCTTTGAAGAACGAATTGAAGCGGCTCGTAAAGTAGCAGGCGCGGGTTATCCACTTGGGTTTATTGTTGCGCCACTTTATATGCATGAAGGGTGGGAAGAAGGATACCGTGAACTATTTGAGCGACTGTACAATGCGCTAAAAGACTTGTCGATACCGAATTTAACGTTTGAATTAATTCAACATCGCTTTACAAAACCGGCAAAAAAGGTCATTCAAGAGCGTTATCCGAATACGAAACTTGAAATGGATGAAGAGAAGCGTAAATATAAATGGGGACGATACGGAATCGGAAAATACGTTTATAAAAAAGATGAAGCGGAAGTATTAGAAGAAACAATAAGAGGTTATATACATGAGTTTTTCCCTGATGCAGAAATACAATACTTTACTTAAGAAGAGTCTGTATACAGATACAGATTCTTTTTTGTTTTATATATTTAGGCTTGTTTTCAACTTGTCACGTTATTCTTTCTGGTGTATCATTTTATTGATTGCTTCGTACGGAATGAGCAAAATGAAATTGGATGGAGGAAACCGATGCCTACCCCTAGTATGGAAGATTATATTGAACAAATTTATTTGTTGATTGATGAAAAGGGTTATGCCCGCGTATCTGATATTGCTGAAGCGCTTAGTGTACATCCATCCTCTGTAACAAAAATGGTGCAAAAATTAGACAAAGATGAATATCTAATTTATGAAAAATATAGAGGGCTTGTATTAACATCAAAAGGTAAAAAAATCGGAGAACGTCTCGTATACCGTCATGACTTGCTAGAGCAATTTATGCGTATTATCGGTTTGGATGAAAGTAAAATTTACAATGATGTAGAAGGAATTGAACATCATTTAAGCTGGGAAGCAATTGACCGCATTGGTGATTTAGTGCAATACTTTGAACAAGATGAGGTTCGAGTGGAAACCCTTCGTGGTGTTCAAAAAGCAAATGAAGAGAAAAGTAATTAAGGGGAACGTATGTCGTTTCCTTTTTTATTTCAATCGAAAAGGATGGGAGAATTATGAAAGCAATTATTTTTGATTTTGATGGATTAATTGTGGACACAGAAACAATATGGTTTCACTCTTTCAGAGAAGCCGTTCATGAGTATGGCGGGGAGTTACCTTTAGAGGAATTTGCAAAATGTATTGGAACGACAGATGATGTACTATATGCATATTTAAATGAGCAATTAAAAGAGAAGTTTAACAAGCATTTATTAAAAGAAAAAGTGAAAACTTTACATAAAGAGAAAATGAAAATAACAGAAGCTCGTGACGGTGTAAAAGAATATTTAGAGGAAGCGAAAGAAATGGGATTGAAAATCGCATTAGCCTCTAGTTCATCTAGAGAATGGGTTATTCCTTTTTTGGAAGAGCTACAAATTCGAGATTATTTTGAAGTCATTAAAACGAGAGAAGATGTTGAAAAGGTAAAACCAGATCCAGCACTTTATCAAATTGCGATAAAAGATTTAGGGATTGATCCATCTGAAGCGGTTGTATTTGAAGACTCGTTAAACGGATTGAAAGCAGCGATTGCAGCAGGATTAAAGTGTGTCGTTGTACCTAATGATGTGACACGGAACTTACCCTTTGAAAATCATCACCTTCGAATTGAAAGTATGAAAGATAAAAGTTTGAAAGAAGTGCTTCAAAGTATAAAAAAAGACCGTATTTCCTAAAAGGAAGCACGGTCTTTCTTTTTGTTTTTCTTACCTTCAATGACAGTTAAATGAGATTGTTTTCTTTTTCGTTTCACAGTAGAAGAATTCCCTTTTTTGCCCTTGTCATTAGAAGCATTTGACTTAAAGAAAGAATTGCTTAGGGGTGCTACATTTTGTTTCCCGTGTTTGCGGTTCGATTGTTTTGCAGCGCGCTTATATGAGCTTTGCGAATTTGCAGAACCACTAGAATTTGTAAACATCTTGTATAGCAAATAAAAGATACCGACAACAAGTAACATGTACCCGATATTTCTTAATACACCCATTGGGTTTGTAATAACAGATGAAACAAGGCCGAATATTGCTAATCCGATAATAAGCACAACTATAGCGAATGTAAACGAACGACCGTTCATAAGGAACACCTCCTAAAAACATATATTAAAATTAGTATATTAACGATGAGGAAAGGAGTTGAACACCATTTTTAAATAATTATTGTTTGTTTTCTAAACGTAATAATTCTTCAAACGATGCAATGGCTACTTCCACTTGATCATCTGTTGGTTCTTTCGTTGTTAATAGTTGCAGCCATAATCCTGGATAGCCAAGTATACGCAATACAGGAACATCTCGTAATCGATTCGTAAATTGCAATACTTCAAACGAAATGCCGAGAACGACTGGAATTAATAAAATTCGGTTTACTACCCTTGCCCAAAGTGGATCTGTAGGGACGAGGAAATAAACAAACATTCCAATAATGACTGTAAATATAATAAAACTACTACCACATCTATAATGGAGGCGGGTTTGTTTTTGAACATTTTCAACAGTCAATGAAAGGTTATTCTCATAAGCATTGATCACTTTATGCTCCGCACCGTGGTACTGAAATACCCGCTTAATAAGTGGAGTTAAAGAAATAAAGTATATATAGCTCAATAATAGCATGAGCTTAATGACACTTTCGACAATGATTTGCCCTGTATGAGATGGGAAAATCGGTCTCGTTAATTCAGCTAGTAGTGCAGGAACTGCTGTGAAAATTACTTTTCCGAATATGAAAGATAAAACACCAACTGCTGCAACTCCTAATACCATCGTTAATTTTGATTGTTCTTCTTTTTTATTTGCAATTTGTTCGTCTTCTTCTGGGTGGACATCAAATCGTTCTGAAGCAAAGTTTAAATGCTTCGCTCCATTGGCACTTGCATCCACAATAGCTGCAATTCCTCGTAAAAATGGAATTTTTTTCAGGATAGATAATGCTTTGTTACGAACGCGTGGTAATCGATAAAATTCAATCGATTTATCTTTACGACGAACCGCTGTAACAGTATATTCTCTACCACCAAACATAACTCCTTCTATGACTGCTTGCCCGCCATATATTTGTTTTGACTCTTCTGCCATGTTAACACCAACCTGTATTTGTTTCTCTCTTATGTAGAAAAAGAGGCAATTGTCATACTGGGTTCTGTCATTTTGAAATAAGACAATCACCAAGTTTCCTTTATTTTATCGACAAATACAAGTAGATGACAAGGGGAAATGTTACGAGAGTCGGACATTTCTTATTCTTTTTATAGACAAATTTCGCAGTATTTAAACATGCTTCAAAATAGTTTCGGGCATACTATTGAACGGAGGTGTCGATGTGAGTCAAGAACAATTAGGAACGAGGAATTTTTTGCAAATTGGTTTGTTTGGTGGAATCTTTTGGGGAGGGATATGGTATTTCCTTCATATTTTTTCATTTACGGAAGCTGGACCGAATTATTTCCTTTTACCATTTGCGTTTGGGGGTTGGAAGGAAGGGGTATGGGGGAACGTGTTAGGAATTGTTTGTATGGGATTTCTTTCGATTTTAATTGCCTTTTTGTATAAAGCATTTTTTGCAAAATTTGAAGGGATTCTTCCAGGGATGATTTACGGTCTATTTTGGTGGGCGTTACTATTTTTCGGAATGGGGTTACTAGCGCCTGCTATTAAAAGTGCACTCCATTTACCGAAAGAAACAATTGTGACGACGATATGCATTTTTATATTGTATGGTGTGTTTATAGCATACTCTGTTTCCTACGCAGTGAATACCAATAAAGCTGAGCGAGAAGGGGAAGAGAAGACAAACTATTCAAATAAGTAACTCCTATGTTAAAATGTTGTATAGATATTTAATATTAAGGAGTTTTAAGCATATGAAAAAGGTACTCCTCGTAAACGGTCCTAACCTAAATCGCCTCGGTGTCAGAGAGGTAAATGTATATGGAAAGGGCACGCTAGCGACACTTGAAGCAGATATGAAGCAAGAAGCAGAAACAATGGGAGTGGAATTAGAATGTTTCCAATCAAATCATGAAGGCGCGATTATCGATCGTATTCATGAGGCGGAAGATATATATGAAGGGATCATTTTAAATCCTGGAGCATTTACGCATTATAGCTATGCGATTCGAGATGCAATTGCGAGCATTTCGATTCCTGTCATTGAAGTACATATTTCTAACATTCACCAGCGTGAGTCGTTCCGTCACGAATCTGTGACGGCAGCTGTTTGTGCGGGACAAATTGTTGGATTTGGTTTTTATGGCTATAAGTTAGCGTTATTTGCATTAATGGAGAAATTGAGGGAGGCATAAAGTAATGGAGAAAATTGAAAGATTAAGAAGTGCATTTGATGAGGCTGGTATTGACGGTATCTTGTTAACAAATGAACATAGTCGAAGATATATGGCTAACTTCACAGGAACAGCTGGTGTTGTACTGATTTCGAAAAATCGTGCTCAATTTATTACAGATTTCCGTTACGTAGAGCAGGCTACTAAGCAAGCTGTTGGATATGAGATTGTACAGCATGCAGGATTAATTATCGATGAAGTTGCAAAGCAAGTGAAGGAACTAGGAATTCAAAAGCTTGGCTTTGAGCAAGATACTCTTACATATAGTTCTTATTCAGCTCATAAAGAAGCGATCGATGCTGAATTTATCCCAACTTCTGGGCTTGTAGAAAAGTTACGCTTGATAAAGACTGATTCAGAGATTAAGATATTAAAGGAAGCTGCACAGATTGCAGATGCTGCCTTTGAACATATTCTATCATTCATTCGCCCGGGAGTATCTGAAATTGAAGTGTCAAATGAACTTGAATTTTTCATGAGAAAACAAGGAGCAACATCTTCTTCGTTTGATATTATCGTTGCTTCAGGTCTTCGTTCGGCATTACCGCACGGCGTGGCATCTGAAAAAGTGATAGAAACAGGAGATTTCGTTACATTAGACTTCGGCGCTTATTACAAAGGATATTGCTCTGATATTACTCGTACGATTGCAGTCGGTGAACCATCTGATAAATTGAAAGAAATTTATAATATCGTTTTAGAAGCACAACTTCGTGGTGTGAACGGTATTAAAGCTGGTTTAACAGGCCGTGAAGCAGATGCGCTAACGCGTGATTACATAACGGAAAAAGGATACGGTGAATACTTCGGACACTCTACTGGTCATGGAATCGGTCTTGAAATCCATGAGGCACCAGGTTTAGCGTTCCGTTCTGATACAGTACTTGAACCAGGTATGGCTGTAACAGTAGAACCAGGTATTTATATTCCAGGTATTGGCGGCGTACGTATTGAAGATGATATCATTGTAACGAGTGAAGGTAATGAAGTAATTACGAAATCACCAAAAGAACTTATTATTTTGTAATACACAGGAGGATTTTTTTACATGATTTCAGTAAACGATTTTCGTACAGGTTTAACAATTTCAGTGGATAATGCCCTTTGGCAAGTACTTGATTTCCAACACGTAAAGCCAGGTAAAGGTGCTGCTTTCGTTCGTTCGAAACTACGTAACATTCGCACAGGTTCTGTTCAAGAGAAAACATTCCGTGCTGGTGAGAAAGTAGAAAAAGCACATATCGAAAACCGTCGTATGCAATACTTATACGCGAGCGGTGAGGCTCACGTATTTATGGATAACGGAACTTATGAGCAAATCGAACTTGGTGAAAACCAAATCGAGCGCGAGCTTAAATTCCTAAAAGAAAACATGGAAGTAGCAATTATGACTTACCAAGGCGAAGTACTTGGTGTTGAACTTCCAAATACTGTTGAATTACAAGTGGCAGAAACAGAGCCTGGTATTAAAGGTGATACAGCTTCTAACGTAACAAAACCAGCTAAATTAGAAACTGGTCTTGTTGTACAAGTACCAATCTTCATTAACGAAGGCGAAATGCTTATCATCAACACTGGTGAAGGTAAATACGTTTCTCGTGCATAGTAAAAAAGCACTCGTGATTATCACGAGTGCTTTTTTTATAGGAAATAGGGAAGGTAGTAAATCACGGTGACAACAAAGCTAATTAAAACAAGTGAAAGAGTACCCGCTATATATGGTGTGAAAACGAATTGAAATGGTTTTATTTCACCAGTCTCAACGCCAGTTAATGTTTTATTTATTGCGTGATCCATGTTGTTATTTCTATAGTTACTCATAATAATTAACCATGTAATTGCAAATATTGCTAAACTACCAAGGAAAAAGGTATCCATAAATGACCAACCGACCAATATTGAAAAAAGATAAATAAGAGCTAATTCTACTACAATCGTTAAACTAATTTTTAATGCCTTCATGTACTTCCTCCTCAATTTTTAATTCCAACCAATTTAAAAAATTATCGTGTGATACGACATGTAGTGCACAAGATGACTTTACTTTTTTCTCTAATGCATCTTGTTCATCCGAAAACTCGGCTTCCACATGCAATGAAGTATAAGGTAATTTCTCTTGTGCTTTTAAAGAACGAATACTAGTTTTAGCATCAGCGAATACGTATGTAAGTTGTAAGTCTAAAAATGCAATTGTAAAGATCTCTTTTTTTAACCTCCTCGTTATAGCCTTTTCCCCAGTATGGATAGCCGAG
Source organism: Bacillus luti (assembly GCF_009739945.1). Lineage (NCBI taxonomy): Bacteria > Bacillati > Bacillota > Bacilli > Caryophanales > Bacillaceae > Bacillus > Bacillus luti. The sequence goes on from NZ_CP040336.1 coordinate 1,168,553, forward strand.
TCAACTCCTGATGTGAGATTGCCTCTTCTCATTTGCATATCGTAAATCGAGTGGTAATACAGTAATATGCTGCATTGTTTATAATCTCTTTTGTTATTAAATATACCATAAAACACCGCTTAATAATAAGAATATTCAGATAGAAAGAGGGTGGTAGAGAAAAATTATGTTTTTACTTCTGAAATAGACAACCCCTGCATATGGTTGTACAAATATATTCTTTTTTGGAATGTAGAATTCGTAACCGTTACGGGAGAAGGTGGGAGAATGAAACAGTGGCTAGCGGCAATGGAAACATCTGTGCTTGTAATGGGATTACTTCGGTTGTTTTCAGGTAGCGCGGAAATATTCGCCGCTTTGCTTATGCTTTATGTGAATGATGCGAAGAAAGCATTGTTTATAAATGGTATGTTGGCGTTTGTTGGACCGACCGTATTAATTTTAACGATGACAATTGGGATAGCGAGTGTAGCAAGTGAGATTTCTTTCTTAAAACTCTTTTTTCTAGCACTTGGAATCGGCTGTATTTTTATCGCGTTGTTGAAATAAGTAAGCCAGGTATAGTGGGGAGAAGCATATGAAAGAAGTATTAGAGGTTTTACCGAAGACGATGAAACAGTTAGTGGAAGGGTGTAAGCAATATGATACTTTAGAGGAAATTCGGGTTCGAATTGGAAAACCGCTAGAGTGTATTGCACATGGAGAGGTATTTTTTTATGACTATATCACTACAGCAGAAGATGCTATTTACTTATTGAATAAGTTAAGTCAATTCTCAATTTATACGATGGAAGAGGAATTGAAACGAGGATATGTAACGCTTCGAGGGGGACATAGAATTGGTCTAGCTGGAAAAGTCATTACAGAAAAAAGCGCAGTGAAAATGATTCGTGATGTCTCTTCATTTAATATTCGTATTGCTCGTCAAAAAATAGGAATAGCTGAGCCACTTTTGCCGTATTTGTATGAAGCAAGATGGTTAAACACAATGGTAATTGGCCCACCGCAAACAGGGAAAACGACACTGTTAAGAGATGTAGCACGCTGCATGAGTCAAGGGGTAAGTGCCTCGGACATCCCTTCTTGTAAAGTGGGAATTGTTGATGAGCGGTCAGAAATTGCTGGCTGTGTGAAAGGAATCCCTCAGTATGAATTTGGCACACGAGTAGATGTGCTAGACGCATGTCCAAAGGCTGAAGGCATGATGATGATGATTCGTTCTATGAGCCCTGATATTTTAATTGTGGATGAAATTGGCCGTAAAGAAGATAGTGAAGCGATTATGGAGGCGGTGCATGCAGGGGTTCAGCTTTTCATAAGTGCACATGGATTCTCCTATGAAGATGTTGTGAAGCGGCCATCGTTACAGGCGGTGCTGGAACTGGGTGTATTTGATAGGTTTGTGGAATTGTCAAAAGCAAGAGGTCCAGGGACAGTTATGCAAGTGAAAGATAGAGATGGAAAACCAGTACTATCAAATAGAAAGGCTGGGGGCGTATGGTGAAAATAATTGGTGCAGTGTTAATAGTTGCAGTTAGCACCTTTTTCGGTTTTTCATACGCTAAGAGGTACAGTGAGAGACCGAGGCAACTTAGATTGTTAAAAGCGGCACTTCAATCACTAGAAGCAGAAATTATGTACGGGCACACACCTTTATCCGAAGCCGCTGAGCGATTAGTTAAACAAATGCCGAAGCCACTAAATTGGATATTTCAAAGTTTCGCTCAAAAATTAGAGAACGGAGAACAAACAGTAAGAGAAGCTTGGATAGATAGTTTGAAAGAGAACTGGAAGTTAACAGCATTTCAACAAACTGAGTATGAAATACTGCAGCAATTTGGTGAAACGCTCGGACAACATGATCGCGACTCTCAACAAAAACATATTCGCTTATGTATTACACATTTGGAGAGAGAAGAAGGAGAAGCGAAAGCATTACAACTGCAATACGAAAAAATGATTAAGAGTTTAGGAGTACTAGCAGGACTACTTATCGTAATTTTACTGCTATAGGAGGGAGAAAGGCGATGTCCATTGATGTTGGATTAATATTTCAAATCGCCGGAATCGGCATTGTTTTAGCTTTCATTCATACCGTACTAAAAGAATTAAAGCGTGAGGATATTGCAAATTGGGTTATCCTTGTCGGTTTTGTCGTTATTTTATTTCATGTTGCATTTTTAATTAATACGCTATTCGACAAGATTAAAAGTGTCTTTCTCTTCCAGTAAAGGAGGCGGTTCGAATCGAAATTATACAAATTGTCGGATTAGGCCTCGTTGCTACGTTTTTAGCAGCTGTTTTAAATCAGCATAAATCTAGTATTACATCATTATTTATTGTGTTTGTAGGCAGTGTAATGTTTCTTCTTTTAATCGATCAAATTCACGCTATTTTACAAATGATTGAGAGAGTAGCGAGTGAAGCGAAAGTTAGCAACGTATATGTAGAAACGTTATTAAAAATTATTGGGATTGCTTATATTGCTGAGTTTGGAGCGCAAATTACAAAGGATGCAGGGCAAGGTGCCATCGCTTCGAAAATTGAATTAGCTGGAAAAATTTTAATTCTCGTAATGGCAATTCCTATTTTGACGGTTGTAATTGAAACTATTCTCGGATTTTTACCAACGGGATAAGGGGGAGTGAATGTTGAGGAGGTTTGGAGCTAAGCTGCTATTTGCTTGCTTCCTTTTCTTTTCTTTACCAGTTGTTGTACAAGCTTCTCCTGTAGAAACAAACGTCGTTGATCAACAATTGGATAAGCTCGGAATTGAAGATGTGAAGCAATTTTGGGACGGGCTTGTTACAAAATATGGAGGCTACTTACCAGAGAGTCAAAAAGGAAGTTTTATGGAGTTTGTAAAGGGAGAAAAAGAATTCTCTATAAAAGAGTGGATGATAGGTTTATTAAAATATTTATTTCACGAGCTTGTTGCAAACGGAAAGTTACTTGGAACGCTCATTATGCTCACAATTTTTAGTGCACTGTTGCAATCATTGCAATCTGCTTTTTCAAAGAGTAGTGTAAGTAAAATTGCTGATGCAGTTGTATATATGGTGCTTATTATTTTCGCTTTAAATAGTTTTTATGTCGTTATGACATATGCAAGAGAAACGATACAAACAATGGTAGATTTCATACTAGCACTATTACCAATTTTGCTTGCGCTCATAGCAACCGGGGGCGGTGTTGTATCTGTATCGTTTTTTCATCCGATTATCATTTTCTTGATGAATACAAGTGGGCTTCTTATGAATTATATTGTTCTACCACTTTTATTACTTGCAACGATATTAAGTATTGTAAGTACGATGAGTGATCAATATAAAGTTACGAAATTGTCCAAGCTTTTGCAAAACGTTAGTGTCGGGATTATCGGTATCTTTTTAACGATTTTTTTGGGGGTATTATCTGTACAAGGAACAGCGACAGCGGTTGCTGATGGGATAGCGGTGAAAACTGCTAAATTTGTAACAGGGAACTTTATTCCTGTAGTAGGAAGGATGTTTACAGAGGCGGCGGATACTGTTATTAGTGCGTCAGGATTATTAAAAAACACTGTCGGAATTATCGGGCTCGTCATTCTATGCTTAATTGTCGCTTTTCCAGCGATTCAAATCTTTTGTATTGCGTTTATTTATAAGTTCGCAGCAGCAGTATTGCAACCAGTTGGAGGCGGAGCGATTATTCAATGTTTAGATATCATTGGACGGAGCATCATTTACGTATTTGCTTGCTTAGCTATCGTATCATTTATGTTCTTTTTAAGTATCACAATTATTATTGCTGCGGGGAACATTACACTTATGATGCGGTAGGGGGTGGAGAGTATGCAATTTGTTACAGAATGGATTAGAAATATTATCGTTTTTTTACTCTTAGCGACAATGCTACATCTTATTCTTCCAAATTCCAATTTGCAAAAGTACGTTAAATTCGTTGTAAGTCTATTATTAGTTGTTTTAATTTTAACGCCCCTTTTTAAACTATTGCAAACAGATGTAAATGAAGTAATCGCAAATTTTAATGAAGAAAAGTACGTGGCAGAAGGATCTGTAAAAAATTCAATAGATTCGAAGAAAAAAGAAATACAAGCTCTAACACGTGCATATAGTTTAGAAGAGATGGCTACCAAAATGAAAAAAGAAGTAGGAAAAGAATTTGAGGAAAAGTATGGTATGGCAGTCTCTGAAATACAAATAGTCGCAGCGGAAAGTGCAGCGGAAGTAAAGTCAGCGAAAGATATTCAATCTGTTGTTGTGACGTTGAAAGAAAAAGAACGTAGTAAAAATGATGCAATTGAAACAGTAAAGCCAGTTGAAATTAACACGAAAGAACCTCCGAAAAAAGTAGAAGAAACGAATGTAGAAATGAAAGATTTCTTTTCAAGCAGGTGGCAACTAGAGAATAAACAAATCCAAGTTCAAATGGAAGGGAGGACAGGTAGAGTAAATGGACAATAAAGATAAAAATTCGAAGTTCTCATTTTTTCGAAACTTATTGAATGGGGATGAAAAAGAAAGCAATGAGAAGGGAAAAAAGGTGACACCTAAGTTTTTACTTGTCCTACTCATACTTGGAATTTTGCTTATGTTTTCTAGTAGTTTATTTTCAAGTAAAAAAGAAGAAGTACCTGTATTTAAAGAACAAAAAACTCAAAATCAAGAAAAAGATGTACCAACTTTCGGACAAAAAAATAACGATAGTATGTCAAATGTAGAAAAGTATGAAAAAGCGTATGAACAAGAATTAAAAGCAGCTTTAGAAGAAATAGCAGGAGTAAAAGATGTAACGATTAAAGTGAATTTGGATTCATCAGAAGAAAAAATATTAGAGAAAAATACAGTGAAACGTTCACAAACAACAGGTGAAACAGATAAGGCAGGCGGCAAGAGGGAAGTAGAGGACGAGTCTCTTGATGAAAAGACAGTCATTATACGTGAAGGGGATAAAGAAACTCCCGTTGTTTTACGAACAGAGAAACCGAAAGTGCGAGGTGTCCTTGTCGTAGCAAAGGGAGTGGATAACATACAAGTTAAAGCGATGGTAAAAGAAGCTGTCATACGGCTGCTAGATGTACCAGCTCATCGCGTTTCAGTATCACCGAAAAATTGATAGGGAGGAAATAAAGTGTTAAAAAAACAAACGGTTTGGTTATTAACGATGTTAAGTTTGGTGGTTGTACTATCTGTTTATTATGTAACAACTCCTGACAAAATGAATACAGCATCGCCGACAACAGGTGAAAAGATTGGACAAGAAAAACAAGGTACTGATAAAGCAGTAACAAATGAAACGCCAAGCAAAGAAACAACAAAAGAATCTTCAAACAAAGAAAATACAATTAAGGAAACACCAAATAAAGAAACAAATAAAGAAACAGATAAAAAAGAGAGTGCCAAAAAAGAAACAAGTAAAAAGAAGCTAACGTATCAGTTCAATCAAGTGATGAAAACTTCACAGCTTTACGTATGCAAATGGATGATCAGAGAAGTGAACAAAAAGCAAGATTACAAGAAGTAATGAATTCATCAAAATCTTCAGCAACAGAAAAGAGTAAAGCAAAAGATAATTTTGATGCAATTACTACAATGGAAACGAAACAAGAATTACTTGAAACAGTAATTAAGTCTCAAGGTGGATATAAAGATGCCCTTGTAAGAGCTGATGGAACTGACATTAGAGTAACTGTTAAAGCGGCAAAGCATTCACAAAAAGAAGCGAATAAAATTATACAGCTTGTAAGAAGTGAAGGCGGATCAAAAGATGTAGGTGTGAAATTTGATCCACCAGCAAAATAAATGGAATGTTAACCCGTGGGGAATTCCCCACGGGTTATTAGCGATTGTATGCACGTGGTAGGAAGAAATAAAGTTTTATGTACTTCAAAATAGTTAGATAAAAATAATAATAGAAAAAAGCTATCATTTTCGATAGCTTTTTTCTATATCATCTTTGAAGTTGTTTTTACTATGTTCAACTCGAAACGGAGAAATACGCTGTGAGTAAAAGATTAACGGTTCATGGTTGTGGTGATTACTTTTCCCAGATTTGACGTGGATGAAGAGAACAAATGCCCAGACCATTACGGCAGGTAAGAAGAGAATGAGCCATATCATATGTCCACACCTCGATACAATATATTTTCTACACTTTGAACATACTATTTTTATATGAAGGAACGATGAACGGTGTGTAAACAAAAAAATAATATTTGGTAAAAATATGTTATTGACTATAAATGAAGTGAAGAGTGGAGAGGGAATTGTATGTGTATTGTGTAGTATTTTTGAGAAGTAAGGAATGTTTTTTAGGAAGTGGTCTTGCCAATTTTGTGTGAAACTTGGTATTATTACTAGGTAATAATTTTTTGGTGGAATAATATTTTTACAGGAGTTTCGATTTATTACAAAGAAAAATAAATTGGAATGTTTAAAAAATTTATCGTAAGATAGGAATAGTTAATATTTCTATTAGTAAATGAAATGAATTATCTAATAGAATACATCGTATTTTTACAGCCAATCTAGTTTTAGTATCTGTAAAAACGGGACAAACAAGAGTATGGGAGTGGATTTTACATGTTTAAAATTCAAGAAGTTCGTGAATTAATTAAATTAATTGATAGCTCTAATATTGATGAATTTGAATACAAAAAAGACGGTACTACAATTAAAATGAAAAAGCGTGGTAATGAAGTTGTTGCGATGCAAGCACCTGTAGCAAAACAAGTTATGCAACCAGTGGCACCTGTTGAAGTAGAAACAACAGTGGCAGCAGCACAAGTGGAAGCACCAAAACAAGAAGAGAAGAAAGCTATTCAAAATGAAAACCTACATAAAATTACATCACCAATGGTAGGTACATTCTATTCTTCTTCTTCGCCTGATACACCTGCATATGTAAGTGTAGGGGATAGAGTATCGAAAGATTCTATCGTATGCATTGTCGAGGCTATGAAATTATTTAACGAAATCGATGCTGATGTAGATGGCGAAATTGTTGAGATTCTTGTTAATAATGGACAGCTTGTTGAGTATGGACAACCGCTATTTCTTGTAAAAGCGTAATAAGGGAGTCTTTGTGATGATAAAAAAAGTATTAATAGCCAATCGTGGGGAAATTGCTGTACGAATTATTCGTGCTTGTAAAGAAATGGATATTGAAACAGTCGCAATTTATTCAGAAGCAGATAAAGAATCACTTCACGTGCAAATTGCAGATGAGGCGTATTGTGTAGGACCAACGGTTTCAAAAGAAAGCTATTTAAATTTGACAAACATTATTAGCGTTGCGAAGTTAACGGGCTGCGATGCTATACATCCAGGATACGGATTTTTAGCAGAGAATGCAGACTTTGCAGAGTTATGTCGTGAATGTAATTTGATTTTTATCGGTCCAAGTCCAGAAGCTATTTCAAAGATGGGCACAAAAGACGTTGCTCGTGATACAATGAAAGAAGCAGGGGTTCCGATTGTACCAGGTTCACAAGGGATTATTAAAAATACCGAAGAAGCGATCGAGCTTGCTAATCAAATTGGATATCCAGTTATTATTAAAGCGACTGCAGGTGGCGGCGGAAAAGGTATTCGTGTTGCACGCCATGAAGAAGAGCTTGTAAAAGGAATTCAAATTACACAGCAAGAAGCTAGTACCGCTTTTGGGAACCCTGGTGTATACTTAGAAAAGTACGTTGAAGATTTCCGCCATGTTGAGATTCAAATAATGGCAGATGCACATGGAAATGCCATTCATTTAGGAGAGCGTGATTGTACAATTCAGCGCCGTTTGCAAAAACTATTAGAAGAAAGTCCATCACCTGCGCTTGATGAAAATATTCGCAAGCAAATGGGTGAGGCGGCAGTTAAAGCGGCGGTAGCGGTTGATTATACAGGTGCTGGTACGGTTGAGTTTATTTATGAATATAAAACGAAAAGCTTTTATTTCATGGAGATGAATACGAGAATTCAAGTTGAGCATCCGGTTACTGAAATGGTAACAGGAATGGACTTAATTAAAGAGCAAATTCTTGTTGCTTCTGGAGAAAAGTTATCGTTACAGCAAGAAGAAGTACAATTTAATGGTTGGGCAATTGAATGTCGAATTAATGCGGAAAACCCTGCCAAAAAATTTATGCCATCTCCAGGTAAAGTAGAAATGTACTTACCACCAGGCGGATTTGGTATTCGCGTCGATTCAGCTGTATATCCGGGATATTCAATCCCACCTTTCTATGATTCGATGGTTGCTAAATTAATTGTTCACGGAAAAACACGTGAAGAGGCAATTGCAAAAATGAAGCGAGCGCTTAGTGAATTTGTCATTGAAGGCGTACATACAACAATCCCGTTCCATTTGCAATTGCTAGATCATCCTGATTTTGTAAAAGGTGAGTTTAATACGAAATTTTTGGAAGAGCATGAACTTGTGACGCAGTGATACATTAAAGGAGGTTTTTTTCATGGCTGAACATATGTTAGATATGGGTCAAGATACAACTCTTGGTAAAGTAGAAATTGCACCAGAAGTAATCGAAGTAATTGCTGGTATTGCAGCTGCTGAGGTAGAAGGCGTAGCGGCAATGCGTGGTAATTTTGCTACAGATGTTGTTGAGAAGTTAGGTAAGAAAAATCATGGTAAAGGTGTAAAGGTTGAATTAGCAAACGAAGATATTATCGTTGACCTTTATGTTGTAATGTATTTTGGCGTAGCAATTCCAGTTGTTGCACAAAAGATTCAAGACAACATTCGCCAAGCACTCTTTACAATGACAGGACTTGAGCCAAAAGAAGTGAATGTTCACATCGTTGGCGTAACATTCGAAACACAAAAAACAGAAATCGAACCAGTGTAAGAATGAAAAAGGTGCCTAGTAACATAGGCATCTTTTTTATCGTTTCGTTTCTTCACAAATTACAACCCTCTAATTATTATACTATTTCAAAAAATGAGAAATAAAAAAGAAAATATTTCGTTTTTCCAAAAAACGTACATTGTGATAAGATATGGAACTTGAAGTTAATCTTTTTATTATTTTTCAGCCTTGTAACCCGTGTGTGAAACGATAAATTGTGTTATTATCATTGTATTATAAGGTTGGAAAATCAATGAAAACTGTAAGAGTAAGTGAATTGACGGCTTATAAATTATAATAATATAACAAAGCATAAGGAAAGACTTGAAGCATAAAGGAGAGTTACAATGAAACGTAGGACGGCTAGAGAAAGAGCTATGCAAGCATTATATCAAATGGATATTACAGGTGAATTAGAACCGAAAGTAGCGGTGGAAAATACGCTAGATGAAGGTGAAGAAACAAATGAGTTTCTAGAATCACTTGTTGTAGGTTTTGTAGAAAATAAAGAAGCAATTGATGAAGCAATTCGTCAAAATTTAAAAAAGTGGAAGCTTGAGCGTATTAGTATTGTTGATCGCAGTATTTTACGTGTAGCTGTGTATGAAATGAAATACATGGAAGAAATTCCACACAATGTAACAATTAACGAGGCAATTGAAATTGCTAAAACATTTGGGGATGAGGAATCTCGTCGTTTTATTAACGGCGTTTTATCTAATATAAAAGATACACTGTAATTTCTTTAAGGGGGAATCTTAAAATGGTAGCAGTAATCATCAAAGGAAATGAAGTTGCGGAGAAAAAACGAACACAATTAACAGAAGAAGTTGTGAAGTTGAAAGAGCAAGGGATTGTACCAGGATTAGCAGTTATTCTAGTTGGAGAAGATCCAGCATCTCGTTCTTACGTAAAAGGAAAAGAAAAAGGCTGTGAACAAGTAGGGATTTATTCAGAGCTAATTGAACTTCCTGAAACAATTACTGAGGAACGTTTGCTTGCTGAAATCGATCGCCTAAATGGCGATGACCGTATTAATGGCATATTAGTGCAATTACCTTTACCAAAACATATTGAAGAAAAAGCTATCATTGAAAGAATTTCACCAGAAAAGGATGTAGATGGATTTCACCCAATCAGCGTGGGACGTATGATGACGGGGCAAGATACATTCCTTCCATGTACACCGCATGGTATTGTAGAACTAGTAAAAGAAACGAATCTTGATATTTCGGGAAAACATGTTGTAGTAATTGGAAGAAGTAATATTGTCGGCAAACCAGTGGGACAATTGTTCTTAAATGAAAATGCAACTGTCACATACTGTCATTCTAAGACGCAAAATATGAAAGAGTTATCGAAGTTAGCGGACATTTTAATCGTAGCAGTTGGACGACCTAAAATGATAACAGCTGATTACATTAAAGAAGGAGCAGTTGTTATTGACGTTGGTGTAAATCGCCTAGAAACAGGAAAGCTTTGTGGTGATGTTGATTTTGACAACGTATTAGATGTTGCAGGTTACATTACGCCTGTTCCAAAGGGTGTTGGTCCAATGACGATTACAATGCTTCTTCATAATACTGTTGAATCTGCCAAGCGTGCAGGTGTTGTTTGTAAATAATTTGAATCGGCTATGAGGAGAGAGAGATGGAGAAACAATATTTAACCGTTACAGCATTAACACGCTATATAAAAACAAAAATAGAATACGACCCGCATTTGCAGTCTGTTTGGTTAAAAGGTGAAATTTCCAACTTTAAAAATCATAGTCGTGGTCATATGTATTTTACATTGAAAGATGAAAATGCAAGAATTGCAGCGGTTATGTTTGCGGGTCATAATCGTAATATTAAATTCAGACCAGAGAATGGAATGAAGGTACTCGTGAAAGGGAAAATCTCTGTTTACGAGGCGAGTGGTTCTTATCAAATTTATATTCAAGACATGCAACCTGATGGAATCGGAAACTTGCATTTAGCTTACGAACAGTTAAAAGTTCGTTTAGAGGAAGAAGGTTTGTTTTCTCAAGTTTATAAAAAAACAATTCCTCCGTATGCTAAAACAATAGGTGTGATTACGTCGCCAACAGGAGCAGCGATTCGTGATATTATAACAACGATTAAACGTCGTTATCCAATTGGAAATGTTATTGTATTTCCAGTACTTGTACAGGGGGAGTCAGCAGCTCCCTCAATTGTACAAGCAATTCGTACAGCGAATGAAATGGGAGAGATAGATGTACTAATCGTTGGACGCGGAGGAGGTTCTATTGAGGAATTGTGGGCTTTCAACGAAGAAATGGTTGCAAGAGCAATCTTTAAAAGTGAAATTCCTATTATTTCGGCAGTAGGCCATGAAACGGATTTTACAATCGCAGATTTTGTTGCAGATTTACGCGCGCCAACACCGACTGCAGCAGCTGAGCTGGCAGCACCTAACATTATAGAGTTGCAAGAAAAGGTATTACAAAGAACTCTCAGATTGCAAAGAGCGATGAGAGAGTTAGTACATAAAAAAGAAGAAAAATTACAAGTATTGCAAAAATCTTATGCGTTCCGTTATCCAAGACAAGTATATGAGCAAAAGGAAGAGCAATTAGATCGAGCATTAGAACAGCTTGTGTTAGCGAAAGAGCGCTATATTGATAAAAAAGTAAACCAGTTAAAACAGCTTTCATTTTATTTAGAGAAGCACCACCCATCTCAAAAAATTATGCAAACGAAGGTAGCAGTTGAAACGTTGCAAAAACAATTGCAACGTGAAATGCAAACGTTACTTCAAACGAAAGAATTTGCCTTCGTAAGAGCAGCTCAAAAACTTGAAGCATTAAGTCCTCTTAAAGTAATGATGAGAGGGTATGGGCTTGTATATGGTGAAGAGAAGCAAGTGTTAAAAAGTGTGAAAGATGTGAGCCTTGGAGATGCTGTTTCAGTTCAATTACAAGATGGAATACTAGATTGTAGCGTATCAGGCATAGAGGAGCGTGAATTGAATAATGGAAAATAAATTAAGCTTTGAAGAGGCAATTTCGCAACTTGAGCATCTCGTTTCTAAGCTAGAGCAAGGTGACGTACCTTTAGAAGAAGCAATCTCTTATTTTAAAGAGGGTATGGAGTTATCGAAGCTTTGTGATGAGAAATTGAAGAATGTACAAGAACAAATGGCAGTTATTCTTGGGGAAGATGGAGAGCTTGAACCGTTTACTGCTTTAGGAGATGAAGCATAGTGACTATCGCTTTTGATACTTTTTTGAAAGAAAGTAAAACTTTCGTAGAAGAGAAACTTGTAAGTTATGCAAATGAATTACAATGTCCTAATGTACTTCGTGAAGCGATGGCATATTCTTTGGAAGCGGGTGGAAAACGTCTCCGCCCGTTACTTTTATTTGCAACATTACAAGCGTTTGGGAAAGAAAGAAATCTTGGAGTAGGTGCAGCTTGTGCTCTTGAAATGATTCATACATACTCATTAGTTCATGATGATTTACCTTGTATGGATGATGATGATTTAAGAAGAGGAAAGCCCACAAATCATAAAGTATTTGGTGAAGCGATGGCAGTTTTAGCGGGAGATGGTTTGTTGACGTATGCTTTTCAAGTAATTATGGCATATGAGCAAAAGGAAATCTCTGCTGAAAAAAAAGTAAGACTTGTACTTGAACTTGCAAAGGCAGCAGGACCCGAAGGAATGGTTGGCGGACAAGTGGCAGATATGGAAGCTGAGGGGAAATTGCTTACAATTAATGAATTGGAGTATATCCATAAGCATAAGACAGGGAAACTGCTTGAATTCGCTGTACTTGCAGGAGCGATACTTTCTGATGCCACAGAAGAGCAGGAAAAAAACTTACTTACGTTTGCAAAATATATCGGTCTAGCTTTCCAAATTCGAGATGATATTTTAGATGTAGAAGGAACCGAAGAAGAGATTGGAAAACCGATTGGTAGTGATGTTTCAAATGAAAAGAGCACATATACAACGTTATTTACTGTAGATAGAGCAAAAGATATTTTAGAAGACACAATTGCAAAAGCAAAAGATGCAATCAGCTCCTTGCAATTACAAGATGAATATCTAGTATCTATTTGCGACTTGATTGCAAAACGTAATAACTAATATAACAGCGTTTTCATTTGTTGAGTCATTTATCATTTTATGATATAAATGTAGGAAAAGGTTTTTCTTTTCTTGTTATTGGCAAAAATATATGTAGATTACATTGCCGTTATCACTTCGTGTTAGCGGCTATTTTTTTCATCGCCTAAAGAAATATGGTTTATAATAAGATTAGGGCACAATAGACTGGTTAATAGCAAAACAAGATGAAAAATAAAAAAGAGAATTTCTTGTGTTGTGTAAATGTTTCTTATAGTATTTGACATGTTGACAGATTATGAAATGAAAGTGAGTGATCCATGTGGATCTAACGCAAATTCAAAACCCTAGTTTTTTGAAAGATATGTCTATCAGTGAACTAGAGGGATTGAGTGAGGATATTCGTAAGTTTTTAATTGAAGAGCTCTCTCAAACAGGTGGACATATTGCACCTAATTTAGGTGTAGTAGAACTCACAATTGCTCTGCATAAATTATTTGATAGTCCGAAAGATAAATTTTTATGGGACGTAGGACATCAATCCTATGTACATAAAATTTTAACAGGACGTGCAAAAGAATTCGGCACATTAAGGCAATATCAAGGACTATGTGGTTTCCCAAAACGTTGCGAGAGTGAGCACGATGTATGGGAAACGGGCCATAGCTCGACATCATTATCTGCTGCAATGGGAATGGCTTTAGCACGTGATTTAAAGAAAACGAAAGAATATGTTATACCAATCATTGGAGATGGTGCTTTAACAGGCGGAATGGCTTTAGAGGCATTGAACCATATTGGACATGAAAAAACAGACATGATTGTTATTTTGAATGACAATGAAATGTCAATTGCACCAAACGTTGGTGCGCTTCATAATGTACTTGGACGTCTACGTACCGCGGGAAAATACCATTGGGTAAAAGACGAACTAGAGTATATATTAAAGAAAATCCCAGCAGTCGGTGGGAAAGTTGCTGCGACAGCAGAGAAAATAAAAGATAGTCTTAAATATTTACTCGTATCTGGCGTCTTTTTTGAAGAGTTAGGCTTTACATACTTAGGTCCAGTCGATGGACACGATTATGAAAAGCTATTCGAAACGTTGCAATATGCAAAGAAAACAAAAGGCCCAGTGCTTGTTCATGTTATTACGAAAAAAGGAAAAGGTTATAAACCAGCTGAGAGTGATGTTATAGGAACTTGGCATGGAACAGGACCTTATAAAATTGAATCAGGTGACTTCGTTAAACCGAAAGAAGTTGCACCAGCATGGAGTGCTGTTGTTAGTGAAACAGTACTTAAGCTAGCGAGAACGGACGAGCGTATCGTTGCAATTACACCTGCAATGCCTGTTGGATCGAAACTTGAGAAATTCCAAAAAGAATTCCCGGATCGTATGATTGATGTAGGTATTGCAGAACAGCATGCTACAACAATGGCAGCGGGTATGGCAACGCAAGGTATGAAGCCATTCTTAGCGATTTATTCAACATTTTTACAAAGAGCATATGATCAAGTTGTTCATGATATATGCCGCCAAAATTTAAATGTTTTCATCGGAATCGATCGCTCTGGTTTAGTAGGCGCAGATGGTGAAACGCATCAAGGTGTATTTGACATCTCATTCTTACGTCACTTGCCGAATATAGTAATTATGATGCCAAAAGATGAAAATGAAGGGCAACATTTAGTATATACGGCGATGCAATATGAAGATGGACCAATCGCATTACGTTATGCGCGTGGTAATGGACTTGGTGTTCATATGGATGAAGAATTAAAGGCGATTCCAATCGGTTCATGGGAAACGTTAAAAGAAGGTACACAAGCGGCTATTTTAACGTTTGGTACGACAATACCAATGGCAATGGAAGCAGCTGAGCGTCTTGAAAAAGCTGGAGTTTCAGTGAAAGTAGTGAACGCTCGCTTTATTAAACCGATGGATGAAGCATATTTACATGATCTCTTAGGAAAAAATATACCGATTTTAACGATTGAAGAAGCTTGTTTAATCGGTGGTTTTGGAACAGGAGTAGTTGAATTTGCATCTGAGAATGGGTACCATAGTACATTAATTGAACGAATGGGTATTCCGGATCGTTTCATAGAGCATGGTAGTGTAACAAAATTATTAGAAGAAATTGGTTTAACGACAGAAGCAGTTGTAGACCGTATTCATACAATGATTCCATCAAAACAAAAAAGGGCGTAACAAATGAGTGCAAAAAAAGAAAGAGTAGACGTACTATTAGTAGAGCGAGGACTTATAGAAACACGTGAGAAAGCAAAACGCGCCATTATGGCAGGTCTTGTATATGCAAATGAGATGAGACTTGATAAGCCAGGAGAGAAAATCCCACAAGATACAGAAATTACGGTGAAGGGACAAGTTATGCCGTACGTAAGCCGTGGTGGTTATAAACTTGAAAAGGCATTAGAGACATTCCATCTTGATTTACAAGATAAAGTTATGATAGATATTGGTTCATCAACTGGTGGCTTTACGGATTGTGCGCTTCAAAATGGAGCGAAATTATCTTATGCATTAGATGTAGGATACAATCAACTTGCGTGGAAATTACGTCAAGATGAGCGTGTTGTCGTAATGGAACGAACAAACTTCCGTTACGTAACACCAGCAGATTTAGAACGTGGTTTACCGCAATTTGCTAGTATCGATGTTTCATTTATATCATTAAAGCTTATATTGCCAGTTTTAAAAACAATGCTAATGCCTAATGGGGACGTAGCAGCGTTAATTAAACCGCAGTTTGAAGCTGGAAGAGAGCAAGTTGGGAAAAAAGGTATCGTTCGCGATAGAAAAGTACATGAAGCTGTCGTAGAAATGATTGTCGATTTTGCTTTAAAAGAAGGATACAATGTAGAAGGTTTAACATTCTCACCAATTACGGGCGGGGATGGTAATATTGAATTTTTAATCCATCTGAAATGGCATGGTGAACGTGAGAATGGCGAAAATCATTCTCCAGTTTCTGTTGAGCAAGTTGTTACAGAAGCGCATGACGTTCTAAAACAAAAAGGAAAAGGGGAATAACATATGTTGTTCCTCTTTTTGTTGTAATTGTATAATGATTGTAAAAACAATTGTGTACAAGTAACGAATTATACGTTAACATAAATAAGTGAAGTATACCAATGTTTAAACTATGGTAAGAGATAGTGTGAGGTGCAAATGTATGAATAAAGGTCAGCGCCATATTAAAATCAGGGAAATTATTGCGAACAAAGAAATTGAAACACAAGATGAATTAGTTGATATTTTACGTAATGAGGGATTTAATGTAACGCAAGCGACAGTATCGCGCGATATTAAAGAGCTGCACTTAGTGAAAGTGCCATTACATGATGGTCGCTATAAATATAGCTTGCCAGCAGATCAACGATTTAACCCGTTGCAAAAATTAAAACGAAATCTAGTGGATTCATTTGTAAAATTAGACACGGCAGGACATATGCTTGTGCTAAAAACATTGCCTGGTAACGCTCATTCACTTGGGGCACTTATTGATCATTTAGAGTGGGATGAGATCATCGGAACCATCTGTGGTGATGATACTTGCTTAATTATTTGCCGTACACCTGAAGACACAGGTGTTGTCTCTGATCGTTTCTTAAATATGCTGTAACAAAAAAATCTTGTTTACTTTCCTCTATAAAGTGGAAAGTAAACAGGATATTTTTATGGATTAAAAATATGTATTTTCAATTGCAATATAATATTTTGTTCGAATAAAGTAAGAAAATAGGTGGATTGACCCGTAAAACAAATGTTTGGTACAATGGAGCGGGTTAGAAAAGTAATATATACATAAAACATATAGTATGACTATTTGAATAAAGAACTGAGAAAAGCCCTAATAGGGGATTAGTTTATAACGAGGTGAATGGGGCATTGTTATCGGAATTATCGATTAGAAACTTTGCTATTATTGAGGCATTAAATATTTCTTTTCAAAAAGGTTTAACGGTTTTAAGTGGTGAAACAGGGGCCGGGAAATCGATTATTATTGATGCGATTAGTTTGCTTGTAGGTGGCCGTGGTTCAGCAGAATTTGTTCGATACGGAACAGAAAAAGCTGAGATAGAAGGGCTATTTTATGTTGAAGATGATAAGCATCCATGTATTGCAAAGGCAGAAGAATTGGATATAGAAATAGAAGATGGCATGATTATTTTGAAGCGAGACATCGCTGCAAACGGAAAGAGTGTATGTCGTGTAAATGGAAAACTGGTTACACTTAGTATATTAAAAGAAATTGGGAAAACGCTTGTTGATATTCATGGACAGCATGAAACACAAGATTTAATGAATGAAGAGCGTCACCTATTTATGCTCGATCATTTTGATGGAGAGCGTATTGTTAAACAATTAGGTATATATCAAAACGTATACGCTGACTACGAGAAATTAAAAAAACAGTTGAAATCGTTAAGTGAAAATGAACAACAAATGGCACATCGCTTAGATTTAATTCAATTCCAACATGAAGAAATTCGTAAGGCGGATTTAAAGATGGATGAAGAAAATGAATTAATTGAGGAACGATTGCAAATTTCTAATTTTGAAAAGATTTATAAAGCGTTAGGTGATGCATATCGTTCGTTAAGTGCTGACGGACAAGGATTAGATAATGTAAGAAGCGCAATGGGACAAATGGAGAGTATCACACATTTAGATGAAGTGTATCAGGAAAATCATGATTCAATTGCAAATAGCTATTATTTATTAGAAGAAGTGGCGTATCAACTTAGAGAAAAGCTCGATATGATGGAATATGA
The DNA here is from genome assembly GCF_009739945.1 of Bacillus luti. Taxonomy (NCBI): domain Bacteria; kingdom Bacillati; phylum Bacillota; class Bacilli; order Caryophanales; family Bacillaceae; genus Bacillus; species Bacillus luti. The sequence goes on from NZ_CP040336.1 coordinate 1,186,311, forward strand.
TCCGAATCGTCTAGATGAAATTGAGACACGTTTAAATGAAATTCGTATGTTAAAGAGAAAATATGGAAATACTGTAGAAGAGATTTTAGCGTATGCTGATAAAATTGAACAAGAAATTTTTACAATTGAAAATAAAGATGTTCATATTGAAACGACGAAGAAACAGTTAAAGGAATTAGAAAGTGTTATTCTGCAAGAAGCAACGTTATTAAGTACTATGCGTCATGAGCTTGCAGAGCATCTTACAAATGCCATTCATCAGGAATTAAAAGAATTATATATGGAAAAAACGAAATTTGAAGTGAGAATCATGAAGAGAGAAGGAAATGCAGAAGAACCTCTTGTGGAAGGTACACCAGTAAGACTGACGGCGGATGGTTATGATCATGTGGAATTTTATATTTCAACGAACCCAGGTGAACCGCTAAAACCACTTTCAAAGGTCGCTTCCGGCGGGGAGTTATCTCGTATTATTTTAGCTTTAAAAAGTATTTTTTCTAAGCATCAAGGTGTTGCGTCTGTTATTTTTGATGAAGTGGATACAGGTGTGAGTGGTCGAGTTGCACAGGCTATTGCGGAGAAGATTTATCGTGTATCAGTAAACTCGCAAGTACTTTGTATTACGCACTTACCTCAAGTAGCTTCAATGGCGGATTCACATTTATTTATTCGAAAACAGGTAGCGAATGATCGGACAATTACATCAGTTACTGTTTTAACTATGGAGGATAAAGTAACAGAAATAGCTCGAATGATTTCTGGTGTGGAAATTACGGATTTAACGACAGAACATGCGAAAGAGTTACTTACGCAAGCGCATCATTTTAAACAGACAGCAGAGGCTATCCAGTAATGGATAGCTTTTTTTCTCAAATGACGATTTCTTAATTCTTCCGGTTATAAATAAAGCATTGCAAGGAGAGATTAAAAAGTGAAGCCAAGAGGCTGAATGTGGGGTAGGAGCGAGGAGAGTGAACAAATTGAAATTAGAAAGATTTCGCAAAATAATAGGTCTTTGTCTCCTTGTTTCTTTAGTTTTTATTGGATGTTTTAAACCGCTTCGAACGTTTATTTCATCACCGAAACAACTTGTTATTTTTGAAGGGCAACAATCAGAAATAGCTTCATTACCCGTTTTTCAAGCTTCATCTACAGATCGTCATGTATTTACAGTGAGTTCGAACGAACAAAAACAAGGACTTATGGTAAATTCTCATCAAAATGGTGAAGCAGATATGGTGTTTCAGCTTGCTGGTTTTCCAGTGAAAAAAGTAAATGTAAAAGTGCTGAAAGATTTTAAAGTTATTCCAGGTGGACAATCGATTGGTGTGAAATTAAACACAAAAGGTGTACTTGTTGTAGGCCATCATTTAATTCAAACTGAAAAAGGTAAAATATCTCCTGGTGAAACAGCAGGCGTGCAAATTGGAGATATGATTACTGAAATTAATGGTAAAACAATTGAAAGAATGAGTGATGTAGCACCATTTGTTCATAGTAGTGGTGAAACAGGTGAGCCGCTTAATCTTGTTTTGTTACGAGATGGAAAATACATTCGCACTAAGTTAACACCACAAAAAGATAGTGGTGAATCGTCTTATCGTATTGGCTTATATATTCGAGATTCGGCAGCTGGAATCGGAACGATGACATTTGTTCATCCAGATTCTATGAAATACGGGGCGCTTGGTCATGTTATTTCTGATAATGACACAAAAAAACCGATTCAAGTTGAAGATGGGCAAATTATGCGTTCAACAGTTACATCAATTGAAAGAGGAAGTCATGGGAATCCAGGAGAGAAATTAGCGAGGTTCTCACCAGATCGTGAAGTGATTGGTAATATTACAATAAATAGTCCATTTGGAATTTTTGGGAAATTAAATACAAATATGACAAATGGTATAATGGATAAAGCAATGCCTATTGCATTATCAAATCAAGTAAAAGAGGGACCAGCAAAGATTTTAACAGTTATTGATCAAGATAAAGTAGAATCGTTTGATATTGAAGTTGTTAGTACAGTGCCGCAAAAATTTCCAGCTACAAAAGGTATGGTTATCAAAGTAACAGATAAACGTTTATTAGCGAAAACGGGTGGTATTGTACAAGGAATGAGTGGAAGCCCAATCGTACAAAACGGGAAAGTAATTGGTGCTGTTACGCATGTATTTGTAAACGATCCAACGTCAGGATACGGTGTTCATATTGAATGGATGTTACATGAGGCTGGAATTAATATTTATGATCAAGAAAAAAAAGCGAGCTAATTTATTAATTAGCTCGCTTTTTCTGTTTAAAAATTCGTTGAAATTTTGTAAAAGCTCCGCAAGAGGTGTTTTTTGTTGTAAAATAAAAGGAAAGGGTTGAACGTTTCGTTGTATTTCTATGATGGAATGTGTTGTGAAAGGGAAAAAATGAACGATAAACATATTTTTTTGTGATTTTATCGGAAAGTAACAAACTTTAAAAGGGAATTTTCACACAATTGTCGAACAATTCATGTAGCCTAGAAGGATACACATGTCGGAGAATCGATTCGGTAAGGGAGGAAAAGCTGTGGAGAAAATTAAAGTATGTCTTGTGGATGATAATAAAGAATTAGTATCAATGCTAGAGAGTTATGTTGCTGCTCAAGATGATATGGAAGTAATCGGAACTGCTTATAATGGACAAGAGTGTTTAAACTTATTGAAAGACAGGCAGCCAGATGTACTCGTATTAGACATTATTATGCCACATCTAGATGGTTTAGCTGTATTAGAAAAAATGCGCCATATTGAAAGGCTAAGACAGCCTAGCGTAATTATGTTAACAGCATTTGGACAAGAAGATGTGACGAAAAAAGCAGTTGATTTAGGTGCTTCATATTTCATATTAAAACCATTTGATATGGAGAATTTAACAAGTCATATTCGTCAAGTGAGTGGTAAGGTAAACGCTACCATTAAACGTCCATTGCCATCTTTCCGATCAGCGACAACAGTAGATGGAAAACCGAAAAACTTAGATGCGAGTATTACGAGTATCATTCATGAAATTGGTGTACCTGCTCATATTAAAGGGTATATGTATTTACGAGAAGCGATCTCTATGGTATACAATGACATCGAATTATTAGGATCTATTACGAAAGTATTATATCCAGATATCGCAAAAAAGTATAATACAACAGCAAGTCGTGTTGAACGAGCAATCCGTCACGCAATAGAGGTAGCTTGGAGCCGTGGGAATATAGATTCTATTTCGTCCTTATTCGGTTATACAGTATCCATGTCAAAAGCAAAACCTACGAATTCTGAATTCATTGCGATGGTTGCGGATAAGCTGAGACTGGAACATAAGGCTAGCTGAGAGTAGGTATACTAAAGAGTTTACTCTTTAATGAAACCGATGAATTATTGAATTTCATACTGAATATCGATTTTAAAACAAATAAATTGTTTTACCTAAAGACCAATGGATTTTATAATTCATTGGTCTTTTTATTTACTTTGATTTAAGAATAGTGAGGCGATTTAGTGGGATATATGTAGAAAGGGGCAGGGAAAAGAAGTGGGTTGTATAGGGAATACGTGGGTTTGACATCGTAATCTTGATAACGTATCATTGATTGGGAAATGATATAGGTATAGGAGAATATAAGAATGTCTGTAAAAAAAATAGTGGATCGATTGTATCCAATCATTGTTATGACGGTGTTTTTGGCTGTATTTTCAATGATAGTAAGTAAGTTTTTCATTCCGAAAGTAATTTTGATGAGTGGAGAATTTCCGTATCCGACTGAGGAGTATACTGCAAGCAAGATAGGCGTTGTTATAGTAGCGACACTTCTTTTATTTGCACTTTTCTTTATGTATTACAAATGGGTTATTAATAAAATGAAAAGAACGTATACAAATATTATGATTACCTTAGGGATAATAAGTATTTTGGTGGTAGAAATATTTATTACTTCTATAGCGTTTAACCCTGTTGTAGGGGATTATGCCATCCTTAAACAAGGAATTGTCTCGGTGTTTAATGGAGATAATCAATTTTTAGAAATGGGACAGCTTCTATTTTATCCATATAATACACATATTGTATTATTAGGAGGATACTTTTCTAAATTAATAGGAAGCGTAGATTTAGCCATAAAAATATTACCAATAGTATGTATAACAGGTAGTATTATTTTAAATGTATTGATTGTAAGGAAGATTACAAACTTTAAAGTTGCTCACATATCGATTGTGTTATCTGTGCTAAACATTTTTATATATTGGCAGGCACCGGTTTTTTATACACATACATTAGTAATATTTTTTATTTCAGCAACGATGTATACATATTTGTGCTTGAAAACGGCCGAAACAAAAAGAATGCAGATTATTTTGTGGATTTTATTGGGAGTTTTCGCAGCTTGTACATACATTATACGACCGACAGCATTGGCGGTAGCGTTAGCGATTTTAATTGAAAATATTTTAAAGTTTCGTAAGGGGTATTCTGTAAAGGTGTTAAGTAGTGTTGTATTTTGTTTAATCCTTATTGTAAGTTTTAAGGGGATAACGACAAAGCTAAATCTTAGTACCGATAATGAAATTGAAAAAATTCCGTATACTCATTGGGTGAAAATGGGTTTAAACAAAGATACGTATGGTGTTTGGAATCAGGCAGATGCAGATTATATTGATGATGAAAACATAAAGAATACGAAGGACTTGAATGAACACAATAAAGAAGTTATAGTACAACGTTTCAATGAGCTTGGTGTAATGGGTTATGTACAACATTTGAATGAAAAAATAACTAGAGAATGGGTATCGAGTCAGTTTTCCATGTATCGTATTGGGCAATGGTTCGAGCAGAAGAATGACAAGGTAACTAATTTTGTTTCGAACTATAGTACAACGAAGTATGAAATCGTTACTATATATTCTTACGTTATTAAATTATTCGTGTATATAGCTGTTATGGCGGCTGTTATTCTTTATACAAAGAAAGATGAAAAAGAATCGGAAGTTATACGAATTGCGATGATTAGTACATTAGGAGTATTTACTTTCTTGTTACTATGGGAAACAGCCCCGCATTATACGTATGAGGCATTTGCATTTATGAATATTCCAGCTTCTTTAGGATTGTATAAATTGTTTACAATTGTGACAAAAGATAAACACGGACAATTTGAATAATTAAAATATTATAGTACCCCCCTCTTTTCATAAAAGAGGGGGTTTGCTATGTATAATTGAAGAGGGTTTGAAATTGGGGAATAGAATGTGCGTTACATATTTTTAGTGGAGAAGTCATCCGTGATATAATAGTTGATAATAAAAAGCCCTGCAAAACAGGACCATATTATTCTTCATCTTTATTTTGTTTTTCTAATTCAACTAGCTTTTGAATTAAAATGTGCTGTGGCATATGCATGAGCTGTTCAAGTGGGACACCTAACGCTTTTGATAGACGGACTGCAGTGTCTGGAGAAATTTGTAATGGTCTCATAGAAGTACCTCCTTTTTCGTATAGTATAGCATAAGATTGGGGGAGTGAGGATGACTCTTATATTTGCACATCGTGGTGCAGCGGGAACGTACCCAGAAAATACAATGATTTCATTTGAAGCGGCGGAGTCTTTTAGAGCGGATGGAATTGAGCTTGATGTTCAATTAACGAAAGATGGAAAGGTTGTCGTCATTCATGATGAAACGGTGAACCGGACAACAAATGGAAAAGGTGCGGTTCGAAATTATTTATATGAGGATTTATGTAAGTTAGATGCAAGTTATAAATTTGGTGACAAAGTAGGTTTTTGTAAAATACCACTTTTAGAAGAGGTATTAAAATGGCTTGTAAAAACAGATTTGCTACTTAATATTGAACTTAAAAATAATAAAATCCCATATAGAGGTTTAGAAGAAGAGGTTATAACACTTGTGCGTAAATTTAGTCTGGAGGATCGGGTTATATTTTCATCGTTTAATCACTACAGTATGAAACGATGCCATATGATGGCTCCTGATATTCAAACAGCTATTTTATATCGCGAAGGTTTGCATAGTCCGTGGGCATATGCGAAAAAAATGGGTGCAACAGCAGTACATCCGAATTATCGTTACCTTCCAGATGCCATTGCTGAACTAACGATAGAAAGTGGTGTAGAGGTTCGCCCTTATACAATAAATGAAGAAACACTTATGCGTAAATATTTTGATATGAATATATCGGCGATTATTACGGATTATCCTGAAACAGCAAGAACTTTATTGCCTATAAAAAAATGAGACCGAATGCAACGGTCTCATTTTTTATTTGTTAATAGAAGAAAATTTTTTCTATCTTCTAAAGCGGGCTTGAACTTTATTTCGTTTGCGGTCCCGGTGTAAGACGAAGCCACCAAAGATATAAAAGCCGAGTGCGAAGCAGAGAGCTCCGATTAAAAATTGTAACCATAGTATAGAGATTGGTGGAAATAGAATGCCGAATAAAGTATCCCTCATTAACTTAATGCCAAGCACGGCTAATGAAATAGGAATGAGTGCTAATAATAGAGCGAGGTAACGCTGCATACATAACGCTCCTTTTCAGATTATTTAGTATATTTTAATGATGTTATATGAAAAGGGGGTTTGTCAAGAGATTGCTGAACGAGTAAGATAAGGGTGTGAAAAAAATTGCAGAGATACTTCGAGAGGAAGTGTACGATATGAAACAAAAGGTGTTAATTGTTGGTGCTGGTGAAGGTGGCAGTACACTGCTGAATCTGTTACAAAGTTCGAATATATTTCAAATTATAGGGATTATAGATATAAATCCGATGGCGAAAGGATTACAAATTGCTAAGGAATATGGGATTACGATTGGAGAAAGTATAACTCCGTTTCTTTCTATGCACCTCGATGTCATGTTTGATATGACAGGTGACGATAATCTACATAAAGTTTTATTAGAGAAAAAGGATAAAGATACTCTTCTTATACCAGGTGATATTGCAAAAATTGTTACGAGATTAGCGCATGAGAAGGAAGATTTAATTGGAAAGTTAGAAGAACAAACACAACAAGGGGATTTAATTTTAAATTCTACACATGACGGTATGATTGTCATCGATCGAGAGGGGCAAGTCCGCCTTTTTAATAAAAGTGCGGAGCGTATTATCGGATATAAAAAGAAAACGCAATAGGGAAACATATTTTAGATGTGATCCCAACGAGTAAGTTGCTTCGTATCATACGAACGAAACAAATAGAAGTGAATTATGAACTGACGTTAGAGAATGAAAAGAAAATTATTACAACACGTATTCCAATATTGAAAGAGGGAGGAGAGGTACAAGGGGCGTTTGCGATTTTTAAAGATATTACGGAAGTCGTAGATCTCGCGGAAGAAGTTACAGATTTGAAGGAGATTCAAACGTTACTTGAGGCGATTATTAACTCATCTGAGGAAGCGATTTCTGTCGTGGACGAAAAAGGAAGAGGGTTAGTAATTAACCCCGCCTATACGAAATTAACTGGATTAACAGAAGAAGATATACTTGGACAACCAGCTACAACAGATATTGTAGAAGGTGAAAGTATGCATATGAAAGTACTTCGAACACGCCGTGCGGTACGCGGAATACATATGAAAATTGGTCAAAAAAAGCGAGATGTAATCGTAAACGTAGCACCAGTCATTGTTGATGGTATATTGAAAGGAAGCGTCGGTGTAATTCGTGACGTATCAGAAATTCAAAAGTTAACCAATGAATTGAATAGAGCAAGGCAAATCATTCGAACATTAGAAGCGAAATATGCATTTGATGATATTGTCGGAAATTCAGATGAAACAACGGCAGCTATCGAGCAGGCGAAACTTGGGGCGAATACACCAGCAACAGTATTACTACGCGGAGAGTCAGGGACAGGTAAAGAATTGTTTGCACATGCTATCCATAATGGAAGTAATCGAAAATATAATAAGTTCGTTCGTGTAAACTGTGCAGCTATTTCTGAGACGTTGTTAGAAAGTGAATTATTCGGTTATGAGGAGGGTGCATTTTCTGGAGCGAAAAGAGGCGGGAAACGTGGATTCTTTGAGGAAGCGAATAATGGCAGTATTTTTTTAGATGAAATAGGAGAGTTATCTGCTAATACACAGGCGAAACTCCTCCGCGTGCTGCAAGAAAAAGAAATTGTAAAAGTTGGTGGGACGAAAGCGATACCTATTAATGTCCGGGTAATTGCAGCGACACATGTGAATTTGGAAAAGGCTATTTTAGAAGGAGAATTTAGGGAAGACCTTTATTATCGTTTAAATAAAATCCCGATTCAAATTCCATCTCTTCGTCAGCGTAAAGGCGATATACCAGCGATTGCAGAGAGATTAATTCAAAAAATAAATCAAGATTATGGCCGAAATGTAGAGGGGCTCACTGATTCGGCTATTTCATATTTACAGTCATATGAATGGCCTGGAAATGTGAGGGAGCTTGAAAACATTTTAGGGAGAGCTATTATTTTTATGAATTATAACGAGATATATATTGATGTGCAGCATTTACCACCTTTACATAAAGAAGAGCAGCTGGAGTTAAAACAAAATAACTTATTACCTGTATTAGAAGAAAAGCCACTTGAGCATTTAGTGACAGAGTTTGAAGGGAATATCATTCATGAATATTTAGATAAATTTGATGGGAATAAAACAAAAACTGCAAGAGCGCTAGGAATTTCAGTTCGGAATTTATATTATAAGCTAGAAAAGTATGACTGTGCAAAAAATAGCATGCAATAAATTGCGTACCGTGCAATTTATTGCATGGTATACAAAAAGTGACAAAATAAGACAGAATCTTTTGTTATTTTCCAAAGTATTGATTTTACTGCATTTTGAATGCGTTTTCATAATTGGTAAGACCACTTTTAAAAGTTGGCACGGTATTTGCTTTATAAATAGACGAGGGACGACGGAAAGGGTTGATTACAAAATATGAAGTTAGAACACTTAATTGATCAAGCGGCAGGACAGCCTAAAAAAACTGTGGCTGTAGCAGTAGCTGAAGATCATGAAGTAATTGAAGCTGTAGCGAAAGCAATTACATTACAGCTAGCTCAATTTCGTCTATATGGAAATCAAGAAAAAATAATGGGGATGCTACAAGAACATGGTTTACAAACTTCAGAACATATTGAAGTGATTGCAGCAACATCAAATGCTGAGGCTGCAGAACTTTCTGTTAAATCTGTGAGAAACGGTGAAGCAGATGTGCTTATGAAGGGGAACATCCCAACAGCGAATATTTTGAAGGCTGTGTTAAATAAAGAGTGGGGGTTACGTAAAGGTAGCGTACTTTCACATGTAGCAGCGTTTGAAGTTCCGAATTATAATCGTCTTATTTTCGTTACAGATGCAGCGATGAACATCGCACCTGATGTAACACAGAAAGCTGCTATTATACAAAATACTGTAGAAGTTGCCCGGGCAATAGGAATTGAGTTGCCAAAAGTGGCGCCAATCGCAGCAGTAGAAGTTGTGAATCCAGCGATGCAGGCGACAATTGATGCAGCGATGTTAACACAAATGAATCGCCGCGGACAAATCAAAGATTGTATCGTTGATGGACCACTTGCTTTAGATAATGCAGTATCACAAATTGCAGCAGAGCATAAAGGCATAGTAAGTGATGTAGCAGGTAAGGCAGACATTTTACTCGTCCCAACGATTGAAGCTGGAAATGTGCTATATAAATCACTCGTTTACTTTGCGGATGCAAAAGTAGGAGCAATGATTGCAGGCGCAAAAGCACCGATTGTTTTAACATCTCGTGCTGATTCAGCAGAAACAAAAGTATATTCATTAGCATTGGCAGTTGCGACTGCTTCAAAATAAACCAAAAAGGGTAAAACATTAGGGGGAAACGACAATGACATTAGAAATCTTCGAATACTTAGAAAAATATGATTATGAGCAAGTGGTATTTTGTCAAGATAAAGAATCTGGTTTAAAAGCAATTATTGCAATTCATGATACAACTCTTGGACCAGCTCTTGGTGGAACAAGAATGTGGACATATGATTCTGAAGAAGCGGCGATTGAAGATGCATTGCGTCTTGCAAAAGGGATGACATACAAAAACGCAGCAGCTGGTCTAAACTTAGGTGGTGCGAAAACAGTAATTATCGGTGATCCACGTAAAGATAAGAGCGAAGCGATGTTCCGTGCATTAGGACGTTACATTCAAGGACTAAACGGACGTTACATTACAGCTGAAGATGTTGGTACAACTGTAGATGATATGGATATTATCCATGAAGAAACTGACTTTGTAACAGGTATTTCACCATCATTCGGTTCTTCTGGTAACCCATCTCCAGTAACTGCATACGGTGTTTATCGTGGTATGAAAGCAGCTGCGAAAGAAGCTTTCGGTACTGATAATTTAGAAGGAAAAGTAATTGCTGTTCAAGGTGTTGGTAACGTAGCATATCACCTATGCAAACATTTACACGCTGAAGGAGCTAAACTAATCGTTACAGATATTAACAAAGAAGCTGTACAACGTGCAGTAGAAGAATTCGGTGCAACAGCTGTTGAACCAAATGAAATTTACGCTGTTGAATGTGATATTTACGCACCATGTGCATTAGGTGCAACAGTTAACGATGAAACTATTCCACAACTTAAAGCAAAAGTAATCGCAGGTTCTGCAAATAACCAATTAAAAGAAGATCGTCACGGCGACATCATTCATGAAATGGGTATTGTATACGCACCAGATTATGTTATTAACGCAGGTGGCGTAATTAACGTAGCAGATGAATTATATGGATACAATAGAGAACGTGCATTAAAGCGTGTTGAGTCTATTTATGACACAATTGCAAAAGTAATCGAAATTTCAAAACGCGATGGCATTGCAACTTATGTAGCAGCAGATCGTTTAGCTGAAGAGCGCATCGCAAGCTTGAAAAACACTCGTAGCACATACTTACGCAACGGTCACGACATTATTAGCCGTCGCTAATCATTCATATATAACTTTTACAAAAGGTGTGGTTACCTCTTATGAGGTTTCCACTTCCTTTTGAATTTATTAGTGGAGGTAGCAACATTGTCTGTAAATCGAATTCTTGTTATTAACCCAGGTAGTACATCCACAAAAATTGGTGTTTTTGATAATGAAAGACCTGTTCTAGAAGAAACGATTCGTCATGACGTAGAACAGATTGGAAAATATAAGCGAATTATCGACCAATATGAGTTTCGTAAAGAAACGATTTTAGAAGTTCTACATTCTCACGGTATTAACATTTCAAAATTAAATGCTGTTTGTGGACGCGGTGGATTACTTCGTCCAATCGAAGGCGGTACGTATACAGTAAACGATGCGATGTTAGAAGATTTAAAAAATGGGTTTAGTGGTCATCACGCTTCAAACCTCGGAGGCATTTTAGCCTATGAAATTGCTTCTGGATTAAATATTCCTGCATTCATTGTGGATCCTGTCGTTGTAGATGAGATGGAGCCGATTGCTCGTATAAGTGGTATTGCTGGTATGGAACGCAAAAGTATTTTCCATGCATTAAATCAAAAAGCAGTTGCTCGTAAAGTAGCTGATCAATTAAATCACAAATACGAAGATTTAAATTTATTAGTTACACATATGGGCGGTGGTATTACAGTTGGTGCTCATAAAAAAGGAAAAGTTATCGATGTAAATAATGGTTTAAACGGAGAAGGACCATTTAGCCCAGAGCGTGCTGGTACAGTACCAGTAGGACAACTAGTTGAAATGTGTTTCTCTGGTGAGTATTACCGAGACGAAATGGTGAAACAGCTTGTCGGACAAGGTGGACTTGTAAGTCTAATCGGTACAAATGATGCGATTAAAGTAGAACAAATGGTTGAAAAAGGTGATCCTGAAGCAACTCTTATTTATAAAGCAATGGCATATCAAGTTGCAAAAGAAATTGGCGGAGCTAGTGCTGTGCTTCACGGGAAAATCGATGCAATCGTATTAACTGGTGGACTTGCGTACAGTAAAATTCTTGTTGATGAAATAAAAGAACGAGTGGACTGGATTGCAGATGTTATCGTACATCCAGGGGAAGATGAGTTAGAAGCGTTAGCAGAAGGAGCACTTCGTGTATTACGTGAAGAAGAAGCGGCGAAAGAGTATGTTGTAAGAGAAAAACAAACAGTAGCTAGGGGTTGAGATAATGGCAAGAGAATATGATTTAGTCATCGTTGGCGGCGGTACGGGTGGATATGTTGCTGCTATTCGTGCATCACAACTAGGTTTAAAAACTGCACTTGTTGAAAAAGAAAATCTTGGTGGTACTTGTTTACACAAAGGATGTATTCCTAGTAAAGCCCTTTTACGTAGTGCGGAAGTATATGCAACTGCTAAAAAAAGCGAAGAGTTCGGAGTTATTGCAAGTAATGTAGAACTAAACTTTGCGAAAGTACAAGAGCGTAAAGAGAAGATTGTAACGCAGCTTCATAAAGGCGTTCAACATTTAATGAAACAAGGTAAAATTGATGTGTTTGAAGGTATTGGCCGTATTCTTGGCCCATCTATTTTCTCTCCGATGCCAGGGACAATTTCAGTTGAACTTGCAAGTGGAGAAGAGAATGAAATGTTAATTCCAAAAAATGTACTTGTTGCAACAGGTTCTCGTCCAAATTCATTACCAGGTTTAGAGTTAGACGGAGAGTACGTAATGTCTTCAGATCATGCCCTAAAAATGGAAACGCTTCCTAGCTCGATCATTATCGTTGGTGGCGGTGTAATCGGTATTGAGTGGGCATCTATGCTTGCTGACTTCGGTGTAGAAGTTACAGTATTAGAGTATGCGAAAACGATACTACCACTAGAAGATCAAGACGTTTCAAAAGAAATGCAACGTCTATTCAAGAAAAAAGGTATTAAAGTGGTAACTGGTGCAAAAGTATTACCAGAAACATTGGTAAAAGATAATGGAGTAACAATTCAAGCTGAACATAACGGTGAGAATAAAGAATTTAAAGCAGAAAAAATGCTTGTATCTGTAGGTAGACAAGCGAATACGCAAAATATTGGTTTAGAGAATACGGATATCGTTGTGGAAAAAGGATACATTCAAACAAATGAGTTTTATCAAACGAAAGAATCTCATATTTACGCAATTGGAGATGTAATCGGTGGTTTACAGCTTGCTCACGTTGCCTCTCATGAAGGAATCGTTGCAGTAGAACATATTGCAGGGAAAGAAGTTACACCAATTGATTATTCTATGGTATCAAAATGCGTATATAGCAGTCCAGAAGTTGCTTCTGTCGGTTTAACAGAACAAGAAGCGAAAGAAAAAGGCTATAAGTTAAAAGTAGGTAAGTTCTCATTCCGCGCAATCGGAAAAGCACTTGTATACGGAGAATCAGATGGATTTGTAAAACTTGTAGTTGATGAAGAAACAAATGATATTCTTGGTGTTCATATGATTGGACCACATGTAACAGATATGATTTCTGAAGCTGGTCTTGCAAGAGTACTTGATGCAACACCTTGGGAAGTAGCACATACAATTCATCCGCATCCATCATTATCTGAGGCGATTGGTGAAGCAGCATTAGCTGTAGATGGAAAAGCGTTGCACGCATAAAAATGTGGATTTAGGAGGTTATGAAAAATGGCAGAAGTAAAAGAAAAGCGCCATGAAGAGCTTGGCTTAAGTGATGAGCAAGTATTAGAAATGTTCCGTACGATGTTACTTGCACGTAAAATTGACGAACGTATGTGGTTATTAAACCGTGCTGGTAAAATTCCATTCGTAATTTCTTGTCAAGGACAAGAGGCTGCGCAAGTTGGAGCGGCGTTCGCTCTTGATAGAGAAAAAGATTATGCATTACCATACTACCGTGATATGGGTGTTGTATTAGCGTTTGGTATGACAGCTAAAGAGCTTATGTTGTCTGCTTTCGCGAAAGCTGGAGATCCGAACTCTGGTGGTCGTCAAATGCCTGGTCACTTCGGTCAAAAGAAAAATCGTATTGTTACAGGTTCATCTCCAGTAACAACACAAGTACCACATGCAGTTGGTATTGCACTAGCTGGAAAAATGGAGAAGAAAGATTTAGTAACGTTCGTTACATTTGGAGAAGGTTCTTCAAACCAAGGTGATTTCCACGAAGGTGCAAACTTTGCTGGTGTACACAAACTACCTGTTATTTTCATGTGTGAAAATAATAAATACGCAATCTCTATTCCGGTTGAAAAACAATTAGCATGTAAGAACGTATCAGATCGTGCAATTGGTTACGGTATGCCTGGATATACAATAGACGGAAATGATCCGCTTGCAGTATATAAAGCTGTAAAAGAAGCAGCAGACCGCGGCCGTCGTGGTGAAGGTCCAACTTTAATTGAAACAGTATCATATCGTTTAACAGCACACTCTAGTGACGACGATGATCGTGTTTATCGTGATAAAGAAGAAGTTGAAGAAGCAAAGAAAAAAGATTCAATTATAACATTTGCAGCTTATTTAAAAGAAGCTGGCGTGTTAACTGAGGAATCTGAAAAACAAATGTTAGACGAAATTATGCATATCGTAAATGAAGCAACAGAATATGCAGAAAATGCTCCGTATGCAGCACCTGAAGATGCATTGAAGCACGTATACGCAGAATAGGGGGGAACGTTTCATGGCTGTAATGTCTTATATTGATGCTATTACATTAGCAATGCGCGAAGAAATGGAACGCGATGAGAAAGTATTCGTTTTAGGAGAAGATGTTGGTAAAAAAGGTGGCGTATTTAAAGCGACACACGGTTTATATGATCAATTTGGTGAAGATCGTGCGCTTGATGCACCGCTTGCAGAATCTGCAATTGCTGGGGTAGCAATTGGTGCGGCAATGTATGGTATGCATCCAATCGCTGAAATGCAGTTTGCTGATTTCATCATGCCAGCAGTAAACCAAATTGTTTCTGAGGCAGCAAAAATCCGTTATCGTTCTAATAACGATTGGACTTGTCCAGTTACAATTCGTGCGCCATTTGGCGGCGGAGTTCACGGTGCGTTGTATCATTCACAATCTGTGGAAGCGATGTTTGCAAACCAACCAGGTTTAAAAATTGTTATCCCTTCTACACCATATGATGCAAAAGGCTTATTAAAAGCAGCAATTCGTGATGAAGATCCAGTATTATTCTTCGAACATAAACGTGCATATCGCTTAATTAAAGGTGAAGTGCCAGAAGATGACTATGTATTACCAATCGGAAAAGCAGATGTAAAACGTGAAGGTGATGATATTACTGTTATCACGTACGGATTATGTGTTCACTTTGCTCTTCAAGCAGCTGAGAAGTTAGCGCAAGATGGCATCTCTGCACACATTCTTGATTTACGTACTGTATATCCATTAGATAAAGAAGCAATCATTGAAGCTGCTTCAAAAACTGGTAAAGTTCTTCTTGTAACAGAAGATAATAAAGAAGGAAGTATTATGAGTGAAGTGGCAGCTATTATCGCTGAAAATTGCCTGTTTGATTTAGATGCACCAATCGCACGTCTTGCAGGTCCAGACGTTCCAGCAATGCCATATGCACCAACAATGGAAAAATTCTTTATGGTAAATCCAGATAAAGTTGAAAAAGCAATGCGTGAACTTGCGGAATTTTAATCGGGGGGACTATACATGGCTGTAGAAAATATTACAATGCCTCAGCTCGGGGAGAGCGTTACAGAGGGTACAATTAGCAAATGGCTCGTTAATGTTGGCGATCACGTAAATAAATATGATCCGCTTGCAGAAGTAATGACTGATAAAGTAAATGCAGAAGTACCATCTTCTTTCACTGGCATTGTGAAAGAGCTAATCGCTGGTGAAGGTGATACATTAGCTGTAGGTGAGGTTGTTTGTGTCATTCAAGTAGAAGGCGCAGATGAAGTAGCTGCAACAGCTGTAGAGGAAAAAACGAAAGAAGAACCAAAGGCCGAAGTAACTACTGCTGAGAAAGCACCGAAAGCGAAACAACCAACTGATGGAAAACCACGTTTTTCACCAGCTGTGTTAAAACTTGCGGGTGAGCATAATGTTGACTTAGATCTAGTAGAAGGTACAGGATCAAATGGTCGTATTACTCGTAAAGATATTTTAAAACTTGTGGAATCTGGAAATATTCCACAAGCAGGTGCGAAAAAAGAGGAAGCGGTAGCGGCAGTAGTAGAAGCGCGTCCAGAAGCACCAAAAGCAGCGCCGGTAGCACAAAAAGTAGAAGCTGCGAAACCAGTTTCTGTACCGACAATGCCTGGCGATATCGAAATTCCAGTAACAGGTGTGCGTAAGGCAATTGCAGCGAACATGTTACGTAGTAAGCACGAGGCGCCTCACGCTTGGATGATGATTGAAGTAGATGTGACAAACCTTGTGTCATACCGTAATTCAATTAAAGGCGATTTCAAGAAGCGTGAAGGATTTAACTTAACATTCTTTGCTTTCTTCGTAAAAGCAGTAGCACAAGCATTAAAAGAGTATCCTCAAATTAACTCAATGTGGGCTGGCGATAAAATCGTTCAGAAGAAAGATATTAACCTTTCTATCGCTGTTGCAACAGAGGATGAACTATTTGTTCCAGTAATTAAGCAAGCAGACGAGAAAACGATTAAAGGTATCGCTCGTGAAATTACAGAACTTGCAGGAAAAGTACGCACGAAATCGTTAAAAGCGGACGAAATGCAAGGCGGAACATTTACAATTAATAACACAGGATCATTTGGTTCTGTTCAATCTATGGGTATTATTAATTATCCACAAGCGGCTATTTTACAAGTTGAATCAATTGTAAAACGACCAGTAATTATGGATAACGGTATGTTCGGTGCTCGTGACATGGTTAACTTATGTTTATCACTTGATCACCGCGTACTTGATGGCTTAATTTGTGGTAAGTTCTTAGGACGTGTAAAAGAAATTTTAGAAAACACGTCAGAAAATAATACATCTGTATATTAATAAAAAGCTCGCTTATGCGAGCTTTTTATTATCTTATTTTTTCTTCTTTTACTCCTACTATATGTACAACACTTTTCCCAGTAATCTTACAATGGACGATTATGTATTAGGAATTTACGAAAATACATTGCTGATATATGGTATATGGATATAAAATAAAAAAGAATAATTTTTTTGGCAAATCTTACTGACGAAACTGTAGTATAATATATTGTATTGTATGAAAAAGAGAGTTATTCTATATAAGTGTTTTATAGATAATGTGTAATCAGTCGTCAAAACATGAAGAGTATTGACTCCTGGTTTTTTATTTTGCCGTAACAATGTTTCAGGAGGATGTCATGAAAAGAAGTACCGAGTTTCTAAAAAGTTTAGATGTAAAATTAATTTTAATTTTGTTTGCATTTTGTGTTATAAGTATAACTGCTATATATAGCAGTCAGCAAACCGGACAATATGGAGATGCAAACTTTGCTATGAAACAAGGTGTCAACTACATAATCGGGGTTGTATTGTTACTTCTTGTTGCAAGCATTGATTTAGATCAATTGCAAAAATTGTCTTGGCCGCTTTATATTGCTGGATTTGGCTCACTTATTCTTTTGAAAATACTACCGGTTTCCAGTTTTACACCTGAAAAATTAGGTGCAAAAAGATGGTTTGTTTTTCCTGTATTTGGACAAATCCAACCGTCTGAGTTTTTCAAAATTTCGTTGCTTCTCATAGTAGCAAGTATAGCAGTGAAACATAATGCGCAGTATATGGCGAGGACATTCCAGACGGATTTAAAACTAGTAGGTAAAATTATGCTAGTATCTCTACCGCCTATGGCCGTTGTATATAGCCAACCAGATACAGGTATGGTGTTCTTATATGCTGCTGCTATTGCATGTATTTTATTTATGTCAGGTATTCAGAAAAAATTGATAGCATTATGTACAGTTATTCCGGTGACCATATTAACCACCTTAATATTTATTTACGTAAGGTATGAGGATTTCTTCTTTAATAATTTAGTTACGTTATTAAAGCCTCACCAACAATCACGGATTTTAGGTTGGTTAGATCCATTTGAACATACAGACCAAGGTTATCAAACGCAGCAATCGATTTTAGCTGTAGGTAGCGGAGGTATGGAAGGGAAAGGATTTGGCGAAGGGAACGTCTATATCCCAGAGAAGCATACTGACTTTATTTTCGCTACAATTGCCGAAGAAGGCGGATTTATAGTAGCGGCGTTAGTTGTATTCTTGTTCCTATTACTACTATATAGAACAATTATTATCGGTTATTCTGCTGATAATTTATTCGGTACATTATTATGTGCTGGATCAATTGGAATATTAACGGTTCAAATATTCCAAAATATTGGTATGATCGTTGGATTAATGCCTGTAAAAGGTATTGCATTACCTTTCTTATCATATGGGGGAAGTTCCTTATTCTCGAATATGATTATGATGGGGCTCATATTATCGGTACGGAAAACGTATAAAAAATATATGTTTTCGGTTAAGTAAAAAAGCTGGTTCGTGTAAAAACGAACCAGCTTTTTTTACATATATGCTCTTAAACGTTGCAAACTAACACAGACTTGTAGTTTGGAATGTTTAAGGAGTGCAATGTGATGCATATGCATATTTTTGAAGGAGCACGGCACCTTTCTAATAGCGAATGGGTTGTTCGAGCTATTATAGCGTACATATTTTTAATATTAGTTGCGAAAGCGATGGGACAAAGGTCTATCGCACAACTTCGATTTTTAGATGTTGTATTAGTGTTATTGCTTGGTGGGAATATTTCTAACGCGCTATCTGATGAAAAGGTCGGATTACTCGGTTCGATGATTACAACGTTTATACTTGTTGTACTGCACATCATAAGCTCTATTTTAATGTTGAAATGGGATAGATGGAGACGCTTTTTAGAACCTGCACCTATTATTCTTATACATAATGGTTCCATTGATTTTAGTAATTTAAAAAAAGCGAGGATTACGGCAGAATATTTATTTTCAGAACTTCGTGTGCAAAATGTGAGTGATATTTCTACAATTAAATTGGCTCTATGGGAAGCGAGTGGTGTCGTTTCTATATTTCAGTATCCAGAATATGAAGCAGTTTCTCGCCTTGACCTTAAAGTGGCAGGGAAAAAGTCGCCAGTTGCTTTTATTTTAGTGAAGGATGGAAAAATCCAGCAGGACGTTCTTGCTTTATTAGGAAAAACAGAAGAGTGGGCGAAAGAATGTTTAGAGAAGGGCACGGAAATCGAATCCATTATGTTGGCTACAGTAGATGAAGCACATAAAATAAATATTTTGTTAAAAAAATGAAAAAGATACGCATTTTGTCGTTTCATACATATGATACAATAGTGTGGACAACGAAAAAGGAGGGATACGATGGGATATGTAGAAGAATTACGAAAAATAGTTGGTCATCGCCCTTTAATTTTAGTTGGTGCTGTTGTACTCGTTATAAATGAAAATGGAGATGTTTTATTACAGCAAAGAACAGAGCCGTATGGAAAATGGGGACTGCCTGGTGGGTTAATGGAGCTAGGCGAATCACCAGAAGAAACAGCGTACCGTGAAGTATATGAAGAGACAGGAATAGAAGTGAAGAACCTGCGACTAATCAATGTATTTTCTGGAGCGAACTACTTTACAAAATTAGCAAATGGTGATGAATTTCAATCTGTAACGACAGCCTATTATACGGATGAATACGAAGGAGATTTTGTTATGAATAAAGAAGAAGCAGTTCAGCTTAAATTCTTCTCAGTAACAGAACTACCGGACTATATTGTAGGATCGCATAAAAAAATGATTGCTGAATATATAAAGATTATGGAAAAGTGACAAAAAGGTGTTAGAGCCCTGCTCTAACACCTTTTCTATGGTGAAATACAAGTAAACTTACTTGTATTTCATAAACATTAACTGGTAAGATACAAATAGGTAGTTTTAGAGGAGGGAAAAGATTGATTAATTTTAACTTTTTTATGAATGATGTTGTCCGCCAAGCGCGTGAAGAGATTGTCTCTGCTGGATATACAGAATTAACGACGCCAGAAGCAGTAGAAGAAGCGTTCAAAAGAAATGGAACAACACTTGTAATGGTGAACTCTGTATGTGGTTGTGCAGGCGGTATTGCTCGTCCTGCTGCTGCGCATTCCGTACATTATGATAAACGTCCTAACCATCTTGTAACGGTGTTTGCAGGCCAAGATAAAGAAGCAACAGCAAGAGCTCGTGAATATTTCGAAGGGTATCCACCTTCATCTCCATCATTTGCTTTATTAAAAGATGGAAAAATTGTAACGATGGTAGAGCGTCATGAAATTGAAGGTCATGAACCAATGCAAGTTATTGCGAAACTACAATCGTATTTCGAAGAGAATTGCGAAGAACTATAAATAATTGAAAAGGCGCTACGCTCACAATTAAGTGGGTGTAGCGCCTTTTTTATTTAGTATTCGAAATGATAGGATATACATTGATGGGTTTATTTATGCAATATTTTATGCATAGAAAACAGTGTTTTTAATGATTTTTTATTTATTTTTATTTTATATATTGCATAAAAATAAAAGTGCTGATACAATACAAACATCGAATAAATATTCTAATTAACTTTTAAATATACATCATTAGGGGGAAGAAAGATGAAGAAGTTTTTATCAATATCGTTTGCACTTATTTTAATTGTAAGTATGTTCAGTGCTTGTAGTAATGGGGAAGAAAAGGCTACTGAAAAAAATAAAAAAGTACTGGTTATGGGGACTTCAGCGGACTATAAACCATATGAATACGTGGAAGCGTCAAAAAGTGATGAAATTATCGGCTTTGATGTTGATGTTGCTAAATATATCGGAAAAGAACTTGGTTATGAAGTGAAAGTGAAAGATATGGATTTTGGTGGTTTATTAGCATCTCTTAGCTCAGGAAAAGTTGATTTCGTAATGGCAGGTATGACGCCAACTGCAGAGCGTAAAAATAATGTTGATTTCACAGATATTTATTTTGTTGCGAAAAACATGGTCGTTTCTAAAAAGGATTCTAACATTAAATCTGTAGAGGATTTAAAAGGGAAAAAAGTAGGGGTACAAACAGGGTCTATTCAAGAAGAGAAAGCAGCAGAATTTAAAAAACAAGTAGATTTCAAAGTTGAGGGACGTGACCGTATACCAGAAATCGTACAAGAAATTAAAGCTGGTCGTTTTGACGCTGCAATTATAGAAGACACAGTTGCTAAAAATTATTTAGAGAAAATGAAAGACTTACAAGGAATTGAAATTAAAGAAGCACCAGAAGAAGTTGGAGCAGCAATTGCCCTTCCGAAAAACAGTGATAAAACAGCTGAATTTAATAAAGTAATTAAAAAAATGCAAGAAAATGGAGAAATGGATAAATTAGTGAAGAAATGGTTTGGCAGCGAAAAATAAGCTGCCTTTCACTTTTCTGTGAGGGGAATGAACAGAATGAACTTAGATTTTTCGGCGATTACGCCTTCGATACCGTATATATTAAAAGGTCTAGAAGTTACTTTAAAAATTGTAGCAGTATCCGCTTTAGCGGGGTTTATTTTAGGAACGTTATTAGCACTTTGTAAAATTGCTAGAATACGAGCATTAAATATAGCGGCAGATCTGTATACATCAATTTTTCGTGGTACACCACTTGTATTGCAATTAATGATTATTTATTTCGGTGTCCCGCAAATAATTGGTTATGAAATACCAGCATTCTTGGCAGCTGTACTAGCATTTAGTTTGAATTCAGGTGCATACATGTCAGAAGTAATCCGTGCCGGCATTCAAGCGGTTGATAAAGGACAAACAGAAGCAGCGATGGCTTTAGGAATTCCATACGGAAAAATGATGCGAAATATCATTTTTCCTCAAGCTTTAAAAAATATATTACCGGCACTTGTAAACGAGTTTGCGACACTTACGAAAGAATCGGCTGTAGTAACAGTAATAGGCGCGACGGATTTAATGCGCCGTGCTTACATTGTAGGCGGTGAAACGTTTAAATATCTTGAACCATTACTTTTTGTTGGACTGATTTATTATATGTTAGTTATTATTCTTACACTAGTCGGGAAGGCAATTGAAGGGAGAATGAAGAAAAGTGATTAAAATTGAAAACCTTCATAAATCATTTGGGAAAAACGAAGTATTAAAAGGGATTACAACAACAATTGAAAAAGGGGAAGTAGTAGCAATTATCGGACCGTCTGGATCAGGAAAATCAACATTTTTACGTTGTATGAATGTGTTAGAGGCACCGACAAATGGTCACATTTGGATTGGAACGGAAGAAGTAACGAATCCGAAAACAAATATAATGCATGTTCGTGAAAATGTCGGAATGGTATTTCAGCATTTTCACCTATTTCCTCACATGACTGTATTAGAAAATATTACGTATGCGCCTATCAATGTAAAAGGGGTAGCGAAACAAGAAGCTGAAAAAAAAGCCGAAAAACTGTTAGAAAAGGTAGGATTATTAGATAAAAAAGATACGTATCCGAATCGCCTTTCAGGAGGACAAAAGCAACGTGTAGCAATTGCGAGAGCGTTAGCGATGGAACCGGAAGTTATGTTATTTGATGAACCGACATCAGCACTAGATCCAGAGATGGTGAAAGAAGTGTTAGAAGTTATGAAATCATTAGTTACGACAGGAATGACGATGGCGATTGTTACACATGAAATGGGATTCGCAAAAGAAGTAGCAGATCGTGTGCTCTTTTTAGATGGTGGAAAGCTTGTAGAAGATAGTGCGCCAGCAGAATTTTTTGCAGCACCGAAAAGTGAACGTGCGCAACAATTTTTACAAAAAATATTGTAATGTGTAAAGGTTAAGTGAATAATAAGCAGAAAAGGATGACATTGTGTCATCCTTTTTTTATACTAATTGTAAATACATTTATACATATAGGAGCAAACATATGTTTAAAATTGGATACCGTACAGTCAAAACAGCGCTTGGAACAGGCGCAGCGGTTTTTCTTGCCCAGTTATTAGGATTAGAATTTTATAGTTCAGCGGGTATTTTAGTTATATTATGTGTGCAAAATACGAAGCGTAAATCGCTTCAAGTATCGTTACATCGTTTTTTAGCTTGTGTGTTATCAATGGTATTCGCGTTTTGTATTTTTGAAACGATTGGTTATACACCACTTGCAATTAGTGTATTATTACTTACATTTATCCCGACTGCAGTTATGTTTAAAATTCAAGAGGGGATTGTTACGAGCTCAGTTATCGTCATGCATCTATATTCATTGAAACAAATTACATGGCTTATAGTTGGAAATGAAATTGCGATATTGACGATAGGGATTAGCGTGGCCCTATTAGTGAACATGTATATGCCAAGCAGTGAAAATAAGCTAAGGGAGTATCAGGACATAATAGAAAGTAATTTTAAAACGATTTTGTTTGAAATGGTTGTGTATTTACGAAATCGAGAAAGTAGTTGGAGCGGAGCAGAACTCATCGAAACCGAGAACATGTTAAATGAAGCAACCGATTTATCGTTTAAGAAACTTGAGAATGCATTTATGCGAGAAGATGACTATTACTATCGTTATTTTAATATGCGTATGCAACAATTCGAAATTTTAGAGCGAATGATACCATTAGCAGCTTCTTTATCATGGACATATGAACAAGCTGATATGATTGCCGATGTTGTTGAAAACATTGGGAATGCGATTAGCCCTGAAAGTACGGGAGTTATTTCCTTAAGGCAGCTTCAAGAAATGAGAGAGCTATTTAGAGAAATGCCGTTACCAGTCACGCGTGAGGAATTTGAAATACGCGCAAAACTTGTTCAACTTGTATATGAAATGGAGCAATATTTACTCATTAAAAGTCGTTTTAAGGGAAAGGATAATATAAAAGAACTTATATAGAAGGTAGGAATTATTTATGCCGTATCTTCTCTCTTTCATATTATGCCTATCTTTATCGCCGATTTGGCCTCTTGGTGATAATCCACGTGCCGGGGACCCTTTCATTATTGTAAATAAAGCGACGAATAAATTAGCTTATATTGACGACGGTAAGATTCAGAAAGTTTTTCCAGTTGCTACGGGAAAAACGAATGAATTAACACCAGAAGGAACTTTTGATATTGTAATGAAAGCGAAGGATCCATATTACATTGCGAAAGATATTCCAGGTGGCTCGCCAAAAAATCCACTTGGATCAAGGTGGATGGGGTTTAATGCAAGAGGTACTGATGGGAGTAAATATGGAATACATGGAACAAACCAGCCCAGCTCAATTGGAAAGTATATTTCACAAGGATGTATAAGAATGAAGAAAAACGATGTGGAATATTTGTTTGATCGTATTCCAATTGGAGCGAAAGTGTGGATTGTGAAATCGAAAAAATCATTTCAGCAATTGGCTAAAGAAAAAGGAGCCATTGCATATGAAAAAGCTAACGAAAAGGTTGGCTTTTTCTTTTGCATTAAGTTGTCTTGACATGTGTACATAACCATGCGTTAATGAAGATATAGAAAGATAAAAAAGAAAAGGGGTTGCTCATATGTACTTGAATCCAAAAATTTCGTATATGCAGTTTTTTATTGGTTTTCTATTTGTGATTACATTCATATTGGCAACTTTTAATATATGTTCTTACCTTGTAGCGATTATATTGATGGCACTGCTTAACCTTACATTTGTTATTGGGGCGTTTCAGCAGAAACAGTATACAAGCTTTGTAATAGCATTAGTAATGTCATTTTCCTTTAGTATTGTAGCAATTGTGATTTATACAAAATAAACCATCTCGATTTCGAGATGGTTTATTTTGTCATATATGAAAAGTAAAAAAAGGACGAACATATCGTCCTTTTTACCAAAACATACTCGCGCCAGCAAGTAATGTTGTTACCAGCATAGAAATTAGCATTAAATAAATCATAATCTTTTGAGTTTTTTTATGCATCATTATACCTCCTTGCAAATCAGTACAATATCATTGTAACGAGAAATGATATTGTGGACAAGAGGAGAGAAAGGACAAAATTCGGGAAGGGGTTGCAACATATAACAGGAAATTCGCGTATGCACAGAGAATATATTAAAAGAATAGATGGTTAATGTTTTGTTATGCAAGCTGAAGAATGGAGATACGATGATGAAAATATATGATACAGATCGTTTACATTTAAGGGAAATTGATGAGTCGTATGCGGAAAAAGTTCTTCAATATTACGACAGAAATCGTGAATTTTTAAAAGCGTGGGAAGAGTATAGACCAGAGGGTTTTTTTACATTAGATTATCAAAAGAAAAGGTTACAAAAGGATAGAAAAGAGTTTGCAGAAGGAAAGATTATTAGGCTATGGATTTTTAAAAAGGGTGACGATACGAAAATAATTGGTTGTATTTCATTTAATTTAATCGTGCGTGGTATTTATCAATCTTGTGTACTCAGTTACAAATTAGATAAAGCAGAGTTGAATAAAGGCTATACGACAGAAGCGCTTAGAAAAGCCATTCAAGTTGCTTTTGAGGAATCGCAGTTACACCGTATAGAAGCGCCGATTATGCCACGTAATTTAGCATCTATACAAGTAGTTACGAAGATAGGCTTTCAATATGAAGGAGTATCTAGGAAGATGTTAATGGTAAATGGCGTGTGGGAAGATCATATGCGCTGGGTATTGTTAAATGAGTAATAGAAAGCAGATGGGTATCTAGACATATAAACCATCTGTTTTTTGTCTTGTATTTCGAAACTTTTGCGAAATTCTGTTATAATTAATATTGTTACATACATAATGGTAGTGCAGGAGGCGCAGTCTTATGATTAATCAAGAACGTTTAGTAAATGAATTTATGGAATTAGTACAAGTAGATTCTGAAACGAAATTTGAAGCAGAAATCTGCAAAGTATTAACAAAGAAATTTACAGATTTAGGTGTAGAAGTATTTGAAGATGACACAATGTCTGTAACTGGTCATGGTGCAGGTAACTTAATTTGTACTTTACCAGCAACAAAAGATGGTGTTGATACAATTTACTTTACTTCTCATATGGATACAGTAGTTCCTGGTAATGGAATTAAGCCTTCTATTAAAGATGGATATATCGTATCAGATGGTACTACAATTTTAGGTGCGGATGATAAAGCAGGATTAGCATCAATGTTCGAAGCAATTCGTGTTTTAAAAGAGAAAAACATCCCTCATGGCAAAATTGAATTTATTATTACAGTTGGAGAAGAATCAGGTCTTGTTGGTGCAAAAGCGTTAGACCGTGAGCGTATTACAGCGAAATATGGTTACGCATTAGATAGCGATGGAAAAGTTGGTGAAATCGTTGTTGCAGCTCCAACACAAGCGAAAGTGAACGCAATTATTCGTGGGAAAACAGCTCACGCTGGTGTAGCTCCAGAAAAAGGTGTATCTGCAATTACTATCGCTGCGAAAGCAATTGCAAAAATGCCACTTGGTCGTATTGATTCTGAAACAACTGCAAATATTGGCCGTTTTGAAGGTGGTACACAAACGAATATCGTTTGCGATCACGTACAAATCTTTGCAGAAGCTCGTTCTTTAATTAATGAGAAAATGGAAGTACAAGTTGCGAAAATGAAAGAAGCATTTGAAACGACTGCAAAAGAAATGGGTGGTCAAGCAGACGTTGAAGTAAACGTTATGTACCCAGGTTTTAAATTTGCTGATGGCGACCACGTTGTAGAAGTTGCAAAACGTGCAGCTGCAAATATTGGTCGTACACCTTCTCTACACCAAAGTGGCGGCGGAAGTGATGCAAACGTAATTGCTGGACACGGTATCCCAACAGTTAACTTAGCAGTTGGTTACGAAGAAATTCATACAACAAATGAGAAGATTCCTGTTGAAGAATTAGCAAAAACGGCAGAATTAGTTGTTGCAATTATTGAAGAAGTAGCAAAATAATGTATAGAGAAAGCGTGTAAATCAATTGTGATTTACACGCTTTTTATTTTGATTCAATTGCTTTGACAAGACGTATAAGCCAATATAAGAAAATCCATGGCAATATATAAGTTGTTACTATATGAACTAGGCGAGGGAAGAATCCAGCTATGTTAATATCAAAAATAGGAAGTAGTAAATAATTGATTACGATGATTAGTATAATTACGAGAAACGTATAATTGAGTTTATTAGTTGATTTCATAATAATCACTCTCCTTTACAATTAAAACCATTTTATATAAATTATAACAAAAAATATAATGGAAAAGAACAAGTAATTATTATTACTATTGTATAAAATTTGATATAATAAAAAGAACGAACGTTCTGATTAGGGAGTGAGTAGTATGCGAGAAATGTATCCGAAAAATGGTCGTGTAATTTTGCATGTAGATATGAATTGTTTTTTCGCATCTGTTGAAATTGCTCACGACCCATCATTACAAGGGAAACCACTAGCGGTTGCTGGAAATGAGAAAGAGAGAAAAGGAATCATCATAACATGTAGTTATGAAGCGAGAGAATATGGAATACGTACGACGATGCCTCTTTGGGAAGCGAAAAGATTATGCCCGAAATTAGTTGTAAGACGTCCTAATTTCACATTATATCGCGAAGCTTCATTTCAAATGTTTCAAATACTTTCCCGTTTTACAGAAAAAATACAACCAGTCTCTATAGATGAAGGGTATTTAGATATTACAGATTGCTACGCACTTGGTTCACCTCTTGAAATAGCAAAGATGATTCAACAAGCACTATTAACAGAGTTGCAGCTCCCTTGTAGTATCGGAATTGCTCCAAACCTGTTTTTAGCAAAAACAGCTTCTGATATGAAAAAGCCTCTAGGTATTACCGTACTTCGAAAACGTAATATTCCAGAAATGATTTGGCCACTTCCCGTGGAAGCGATGCATGGGATTGGCGAAAAAACAGCTGAAAAATTAAATGAAATTCATATACATACAATTGAACAGTTGGCAAAGGGAGATGAGCATATCATTCGTGCTAAAATCGGCAAGCATGGTGTTGATTTACAAAAGCGTGCGAAAGGTACGGATGATAGAGAAGTTGATCCCAGTCAAATGGGACAGCATAAAAGTGTCGGCAATTCGATGACTTTTTCAAAGGATATGGATGAAGAGAAAGAGTTACTTGATATGTTAGAACGGTTATCAAAATCAGTAAGTAAAAGATTACAAAAGCGAACTCTTGTCAGCTATAATATTCAAATTATGATTAAATACCATGATAGGCGGACAGTAACACGGAGTAAGCAATTGAAAAATGCAATTTGGGAAGAACGAGATATTTTTCAGGCAGCATCTCGTTTATGGAAGCAACATTGGGATGGAGATTCCGTTCGTTTACTAGGTGTTACAGCTACTGAAATAGAGTGGAAGACAGAATCAGTGAAACAATTAGATCTGTTTTCATTTGAAGAAGATGCGAAAGAAGAGCCGCTACTTGCTGTCATCGATCAAATTAATGATAAATATGGAATGCCTCTTTTACAACGAGGTAGTCAACTATTACGTAAGCAAGAGAAGTCGTTTCAGCAAAAGTTAGAAAATAAGTTTATGTAGAAGGTGACACGAATATAAAGCTTTCTTTTACTCATGTCCCCTTTTTTTACGGGTTAACTCGCTTCTAAATCTAATGAGGTCTTCCATCCAGCTGCAGTAACACCAGACTCTAATAGCATTCTACTTACTATCTTTTCAATTAAGACAGCTGCATTTGTCTTGCAATGTAATGTAGCTTGTATATACACTTTTTGATTAGAGTCTACATCTTCACTATACAATTCTTTTAAACCGAGACCTTCTGAACTTACCATATGCATAAGTAAAAAACGAATATGTGCTTCATTTTCTTCTGAACAAGTAAGAGAAAGGAAGTAGTTTGTTTGTTCAGGTGATTCTTCTTTTGATTTCTTATTCATAAAGAGAGCGATTGGGCGAAGGAGTATATTTGCTAATAAAACGCCGGCTGCACCTAATATAGCTGCAACGAGAAAACCAGCACCTGTAAGAGTACCAACAGCGGCTGCACACCATAGGGTAGCCGCAGTATTAAGTCCTCTAATACTAAAGCCATCGCGGATAATAACGCCGCCTCCTAAAAAACCAATCCCACTGACGACTTGAGCGGCAATACGTGAGGGGCTAGCATCGTGATCAAGCATGACGGATAATAAAACAAATATACAGGCACCAAGTGATACGAGAGCATTTGTCCTTAATCCAGCCATCCTGTGTCTCCATTGCCGTTCCATTCCGATGCAAGCACCTACAATAATTGCAATAAATAATCTTAATATAATGTCATACCATACCATCATGGTCACCTCCATACATATAAGTCCAAGTTATGTTTTTGAGAATGAGCGGGTAGTACCCGCTCATTCTCATCTTTATCCCGCATTAACGGGCAGTAAGATCCCTACCTCAAAATTAAGCGAAAATAAAGCAGTTAGGAGGGGAACAACTGCCCATAAAAGCCCGATTGGTGTGGGCTAATAATCAGTGGGGATGAAAAACCCCCCCACTGATTAAAGCTTCACTTTATAACCAGCTATGAAACTTTTTAATATAAACTTTTTTTAGGAGCTGTGTTAAGAAAGCATAGCCTAATAGTATTCCTACTAACCAAGGGAAATAGCTAAGTGGTAATGCTTGTAATCCAACGGCTGCTCCGAGTGGTGAGAATGGAATGTAAATGCCAATTGCCATAATACAAGCGGTTAATAAAAGAACCGGTGCAGATGCAGTACTTTGAATGAATGGAATTTTCTGTGTTCTTATCATATGAACAATTAAAGTTTGTGTTAGTAATCCAACGACAAACCACCCGGATTGGAATAATGATTGTTCGCTAGCTGTATTTGCACCGAAGACGTTCCACATAACTACATATGTGATAATGTCAAATATGGAACTAATGGGACCGATGCAAATAATGAAGTTCCGTAAGTTTGCGGTATCCCATTTTCTTGGTTTTTCTAAAAACTCTTTATCCATTTTGTCCCATGGAATAGACAGTTGTGAAATATCATAAAGCAAGTTTTGAATTAAAAGGTGAATGGCAAGCATCGGCAAGAAGGGAATGAAGGCACTTGCTACTAACACACTAAATACATTTCCGAAGTTAGAGCTTGCTGTCATTTTAATATATTTCAAAATATTCCCGAATGTAGTGCGTCCTTCTAAAATACCCGCTTCTAATATCATTAAACTTTTTTCAAGTAGAATAATATCGGAAGATTCTTTTGCGATATCAGTTGCAGTGTCAACACATATTCCAACATCAGCCTCACGCAAAGCTACGGCATCGTTAATGCCATCTCCCATATAACCTACAGTGTGTCCGTTTCCTTGTAATACTCGTATAATGCGAGATTTTTGCATTGGATTTAGTTTAGCAAATACAGTTGTTTCTTCGGCTAGTTTTGCTAATGCTTTATCAGGTAAAGCATCGATTTCGTAACCAAGAACAGGCTCGCCGATACTTAATCCAACTTCTTTACAAACTTTTTTTGTCACGATTTCGTTATCGCCAGTTAAAATTTTTACTTGTACACCATGTTTTTGTAATGCTTGAATTGCCGCAGATGCAGATGGTTTCGGTGGATCTAAAAAGCCAATATATCCAGCGAGAATCATATCATTTTCATCTTGTACGACGTATTCTTTATTATTTGTTGGTCTATCTTTTTTATAAGCTACAGCAATAACACGCATACCTTCACTATTCAATGTCTCACTTAGTTGTTTTACATTTAAGCACATGTCATCGCTAAGAGAAACAATTTTGCCATCTACTTCAGTGTAGTTGCAAATAGATAAAATTTCTTCTACTGCCCCTTTACAAACCATTGTATGTTCACCTGAATTGTTTTTCACAATGACAGACATACGCCGACGCGCAAAATCAAATGGAATTTCATCTAGTTTTTGAAAAACGGATGGATCAAATTTTTGGTTTTCTTCTGTATGTTTCATAACGGCTTTATCTATTAAATTTTTCAATCCTGTTTGATAGAAGCTATTTAAATAGGCAAAGTACAATACACGATTACATGTATTACCGTTAGGATCTAAGTGCCTGACAAGTACAACTTTATCTTCTGTTAAAGTTCCCGTTTTATCTGTACAAAGAATATTCATAGCCCCTAAATTTTGAATAGAATTTAGCTGTTTGACAATTACTTTTTGCTTAGACATGTTAACCGCACCTTTAGCTAAATTAGCAGTTACAATCATTGGTAACATTTCAGGTGTGAGACCAACAGCAATAGCGATAGCGAAGAAGAAAGCCTCTTGCCAATCCCCTTTTGTGAATCCGTTAATGAGAAGAACGATAGGTGCCATGATAAGCATGAATGTAATTAAGAGCCAGCTTACTTTATTTACACCTTTATCAAAGCTTGTTTCTACGCGCTTACCGATTACTTTATTTGCTAAAGAGCCGAAATACGTATCGGTACTTGTTGAGATGACAACAGCTTTTGCGCTACCACTTACAATATTTGTCCCCATGAAGCAAAGGTTTTCCATTTCGAGTGGATTGTAATTTTTTTTCGTGCTTTTCGGTAATAGATGTTTATTTTCTGTATGGTAGCAGTTTTCGTATTTTTCAACTGGAAGTGCTTCGCCTGTTAAAGAAGATTGATTTACAAATAAGTCTTTAGCCGATACAATACGCACATCAGCCGGAACGATATCACCGGCTGAAAGTGAAATAATATCGCCAGGTACAAGTTCTTCAATTGGAATTTCCGTTGTATCATTTTGCTTTAAATTCATTAGGTGTTTTGTTTCGTGTAAAAATCCATCTATTCTAAAGACGCTCGCCGTTGTTCGAACCATTGCTTTTAACTGATCCGCAGCTTTTTGGGAACGAAATTCTTGTAAAAAGC
The DNA here is from genome assembly GCF_009739945.1 of Bacillus luti. Taxonomy (NCBI): domain Bacteria; kingdom Bacillati; phylum Bacillota; class Bacilli; order Caryophanales; family Bacillaceae; genus Bacillus; species Bacillus luti. The sequence goes on from NZ_CP040336.1 coordinate 1,218,198, forward strand.
GAATCGTCGCACTTAGCATTACCATCACAGATACAACAAGGGTTCCTTGTATGTCATCTGTGAAAAAAGAGAGTGCACCTAGAGCTAATAAAACAAAAATAAACGGATTTTTAAATGCTAATAGAAATTGAACGTACCAAGGCGATGTTTTATTATGAGCGATTTCATTCGGTCCATATAAAGAAAGTCTACGAGACGCTTCTAGTTTAGAGAGTCCATCTTCTGTTGTTTCTAAAATTTGTAAAGTGTTGTTTACATCTTGTGTTGCGATTTCCACCAGTAATCCATTATTTGTTTTCATACAATCTTGATCGTATGAATGCTTTGTTTCTTGTTTTTGTAAATTTAACATTGGTAGTTCCTCCTTTTTCATGAAGGAGGAAACAAGCTGTTACTCGACTATTTAAAATTAGGAGGAACAGTTTCTTTCCTACCTACATGGTGAAATATTAACGTAAAACATATGGGTATCTGGGCCGAATCATCAATTGCCAACTGTTCCTCACCTCCGTACAATTTAGTAGTTTCTGAATATGCTATGTTTGTTTCATAGTAAGGTGCATATATACGTAAAAAGACCTTTACTCAAAACGAGTAAAGGTCTAAATTCGCAGTTAAAAGAGTCCACAACAAATACTGTTAGTAAACATAGATAAAAACAGTTTTTGTGTATGACAAAATTCACGCACCTCTCCCTCGTTGAGTTTTAGCACTGTATAGCATAGGTACTGAAACCAGCTACGTTAAAAAAGGCCTTCATTCCGACCTTTCCTGTTGACCCATTGGCGTCTCTCGACATTTTTGGGCAGCAGCGTTTCTCTATACAGGAGCCTCACCTAACAGAGACCGTATTCAATTACATGTTGAATGTTAGCACTGAAATTTTATAGTGTCAATATATTTTTTGAAAAATCAAACAGGTTTATGGTGGCTATATAGTAGGAAATAAGAGGAGTTTTTTGAAATGAAGTTGGAAAATAAATACTGTAATGAGCATAAATAAAAAGCACTGATTACAGTGCTTTTTATTATAGATTATGAGATTGTAGCATTTTCAAAAATAACAATCTCTGAACGATTTGTTGTTGAAACGCGTTGTGCGTAATATGTTAAAGCTGAAGAAATATAAGTTGGCAACGTCTCATTTGTATGGGATGTTGTATATTCATGGATTAATTCTTTTAAAGTCGTCCATTCTAATTGTGCTGGGTGATCAGACACGAAAGAACTTACCCAGCGATCAAATGAAGATGAAAAATCAGTTTGTAAACGAAATACTTCTTTCATAATAAAACGCTCCCTTAAAATGTAGTATATTTATTTTAGCATAAAACACGAACAATTACTAAGTTTTTTGATCATAATGTTCGTGTTATATAGTTGTCTAGATGATTGGTTATGTAAATTCAATTTGCCATTTGAAATAACATTCCGTAAGATGAGAGATAGATTATATAAAGAGCTGGAGGAAAGAAAGTGGAATTTGTATTTTTAGGAACTGGTGCAGGTGTTCCTTCAAAAGGAAGGAATGTTTCAGCAATTGCTTTGCAGTTGTTAGAAGAACGAGGACAGACTTGGTTATTTGACTGTGGCGAGGCGACACAACATCAAATATTACATACATCTGTACGCCCACGCCGCATTGAAAAAATATTTATTACCCATTTACATGGTGATCATATTTTTGGATTGCCTGGTTTATTAGGTAGTCGTTCGTTTCAAGGAGGGACTACACCATTAACGGTATATGGACCAAAAGGAATTAAACAATTTATTGAAGTAGCATTATCGGTAAGTACAACACATGTCAAATATCCACTTGAAGTTGTTGAGATAGAGGAAGAAGGCACCGTGTTTGAAGATAATGAGTTCTATGTAGAAACGAAAAGATTGTCGCATGGCATTGAATGTCTCGGATACCGTATTGTAGAGAAAGATATACAGGGAGCACTTTTAGTCGATAAGCTCTTAGAAATGGGTGTGAAACCAGGTCCAATTTTTAAACGTTTAAAAGATGGGGAAGTAGTTGAATTAGAGAATGGGACAATGCTAAATGGAAAAGATTTTATCGGTCCGTCTCAAAAAGGGAGAATTATTACCATTTTAGGTGATACACGATATTGCGAAGCAAGTAGAGAGCTAGCACAAGACGCCGATGTACTTGTTCATGAGGCAACTTTCGCAGCAGAAGATGAACAACAAGCGTATGATTATTTTCATTCTACATCTAAGCAGGCTGCGAGTATTGCACTTCAAGCAAATGCGAAACGATTAATATTGACTCATATTAGTTCTCGTTATCAAGGCGATACATATAAGAAATTATTGGAAGAAGCAAGGGAAGTATTTTCTAATACGGAAATAGCAGCGGATTTGAAATCATTCCCAGTAGGAAGATAATAATTTCAATAAAAAAAATGGTGACTTATGTTTACCATTTTTTTATTTTCAAAAAAATGAGTAAGAAACTGTTATCATTTTATAGTTATACTTGTATAATACAGAAGTTTATAATGCCTTGAATATATAGGGTAAAAATACGAAATACCGATTGTTTAGAAAAACTGTTACACAAGAAGATGTACGTACAAGTAATACAAATGAGAAAATAAGATTTTTATTCAGAAATTTTAAAATTCAATAAAAGTAAGCGTTTTATAAAAAACAAGCTATAATGAGGGCACATTATAATTTATTTGAAATACCATTTTTAAAAGAGGTTGGACAATCAGTGGGTAGTCTAGAAGGCATAGTTGTATTTAGTGAGAGGTGTATCTCCTGTTTATGCTATGATTGTAGAGGCTTCTGTGTTAAACTTTGGATTGCTACCAGGCTTAATTGCTGGTTATCTTATATCATTTTAAATGAAAGTAATGCTATGGTATCAGGTATTATTTTAGGATATATTGGTTCACCTTTATTCAAAAACTATCCAATTCGTATAGCGGGGCAAATTCGTGATACGGCTGGAAAAGCAATAGATGCGGTAGCTTAATAGAATGGTAAAAAATTTTCATAGAGGTTTAGGGGGAATTCTGATGAAGTATCGCTCGGTATTTGATATTATTGGTCCGGTTATGATTGGTCCATCAAGTTCACATACAGCAGGGGCAGCAAGAATGGGGCAAGTTGCTCGCCAACTGTTTCGTCATGAACCAGAGAGGGTTAGTATTTCATTATACGGATCATTTGCAAAAACGTATCGTGGGCACGGTACGGATGTGGCGTTAATTGGTGGAATACTTGGATTTGAAACAGATGATTTACGTATTCCAGATGCATTAGACATTGCAAAAGAGCGCGAAATTGAAGTGGAGTTTATTGAAGAAGATGCAAATGCACCTCACCCAAATACAGCGAGAATTCGTTTGTATAAAGGAGAGGAAGAAATTGAAGTTGTTGCATGTTCTATTGGTGGTGGTAAAATCGAAGTGGTAGAGTTAAATGGCTTTGATCTACAATTATCAGGAACGAGCCCAGCACTTCTTATTGTAAATAACGATCGCTTTGGTGCTATTGCATCAGTAGCTTCAATCCTTGCGAAACATGAGATTAACATTAGTACAATGAGTGTTTCTCGTAAAGAAAAAGGAAGAAGAGCACTTATGGTCATCGAAACAGATGAACTGTTAGCAGATGAAGTGATTGAAGAAATAAAAGCGGAACAAAATATATGTCAAGTAACTATTATGGATTAATTGCAGGGGGGACACACCATGTTTCGGAACGCAGCGGAACTAGTGGCGCAAGCTAAAGAACAAAATGTGAAAATCGCAGAAATTATGATTCAATGTGAAATGGAAACTAGAAGTATTTCACGTGAAGAAGTAATTGCTGGTATGGAAAAAAACTTAGTCGTGATGGAACAAGCGGTAGAACGAGGTATTCGTGGCGTAAAATCACCAACTGGTTTAACTGGCGGAGACGCTGTAAAAGTTCAAACGTATATGAACAGTGGAAAAGGCTTATCTGGAGATACGATTTTAGATGCAGTGAGTAAAGCTGTTGCAACAAATGAAGTAAACGCAGCGATGGGAATCATTTGTGCAACACCAACAGCAGGATCTGCTGGAACAGTACCAGGTGTACTGTTTGCTCTAAGAGAAAAATTGCAGCCTACACGTGAAGAAATGATTGAATTCTTATTTACAGCAGGAGCTTTCGGGATGGTTGTTGCGAATAATGCTTGTATTTCTGGTGCGGCAGGAGGATGCCAAGCTGAAGTTGGTTCGGCAAGTGGAATGGCGGCTGCAGCAGCAGTTGAGATGGCTGGTGGAACACAAGATCAAGCAGCTACAGCGATGGCAATTTCATTAAAGAATATGCTTGGTTTAGTATGCGATCCTGTTGCAGGACTTGTAGAAGTACCTTGTGTAAAACGTAATGCAGCAGGAGCTGCGAATGCGATGATTTCAGCTGATTTAGCATTAGCTGGTGTAACTAGTACAATTCCATGTGATGAAGTAATTGAGGCAATGTTTAGAATCGGGCAAACGATGCCAGTAGCACTTCGTGAAACAGCTGAAGGTGGACTTGCAGCAACACCGACTGGTCGTCGTCTGCAAGAAGAAATTTTTGGTAAAGTTAATAATTAAGCGTAATAATAAGAAAACGGAGCTCAAGTAAATTTGAGCTCCGTTTTTTATTTTTCTTTCGTAATTTCTTCTAATGTTTTTCCGAGATCATGTGAGCGTTTCGTTGCCTTCGTAATACATGAAACTAAAGTTTGTTGAAAGTTATGTTCTTGTAACACTTCAATGCCTGCTTCGGTAGTTCCGCCAGGAGAAGTAATTTCCTTTCGCAAAATAGAAGGGTGTTTTTCGCTTGCTTTTAGCATTTCAGCAGCACCAATCATCGTTTGAAGAATAAGTGATTTTGCAACATCTTCTTTTAAGCCTATTTTTTTTGCGGCTTCTTCCATCGCTTCTACTACATAATAAATATAAGCTGGTCCACTTCCGGATAATGCAGTGACCGCATGCATATCATCTTCTTTTACAACAGAGACGAGACCGATCGTTTCAAATAAAGCTATGGCAGTCTGAATATGTTCCGTTGTTGCATGTTTTGAAGGCGAGATAGCAGTAGCTGATTTTAAAATAGCCGCAGATGTATTTGGCATTGCACGAATAATCGGAACGTCTTTTTGAAGTAGATCTCTAATTGATTGAGTAGAAACACCTGCTAATAACGAGATAATAAGCAGATTAGGATTTGTATATTCTTTAAGCGGGATAATGGCTTCGGCAACATCTTTTGGTTTCATTGCTAGAAAAAGAATATTTGCATCAGTAAGGAGTTCTTTTTTGTTATGCGTACCTTTAACACCGTATTTTTTATGTAGCTCCTGTAGCCTTGTTTCGTTAGAACGATTACTTACGGTAATTTGTTCTCCTTTAATAACGTTTGCTTGTAATAAGCCACCAATAATGGCTTCGGCAATGGAGCCTGCACCGAGAAAGGAAATATTTTGAATAGACATGATGTTCCTCCTTAAAATTTATATAGAAATTCTTATAAATGTACATACATTCGTTTTTTTATAGAAAACACCTCTTTTTATCTGAAAATAATGACAAATCAATAGGGAAGTTGTAAACTGAAGAGGTATTCATTTTTGAACCGGAAAGAGACAGGGGGGCTAGGCATGACGGCGATTCACCGAATGGAGATTCCTGTGCCATTTGCAGTTGAAACTGTAAATGTGTTTTTAGTTGAGGGGGAGACATTAACATTAATTGATACAGGGACGAATACAGAAGAGGCAAGGAGTGCGTTAGACAGTCAGTTAGGTGTATTAGGATATACGATAGAAGATATTGAAACAGTAGTGATTACGCATCATCATGCGGATCATTGTGGGCTTTTAAATATATTCTCTGAGAAAACGAAAATTATTGGACATCCTTGGAACGAGCCTTGGATCACGCAAAATCCAGAGTTTTTAAAGTGGTATCATGAGTTTTTTAGAGAGACAGCTTTGCAATTTGGTGTTCCAGCAGCATTTTTGAAAGACGAGGCGTTATTGACGACAAGGACATTGAAATATTCTTGTAATAGATCGTTAACGCATACTGTGAGAGAGGGAGATCGTATTGATTCTTTACCTGGGTTTACAGTAATTGAAACACCAGGTCATGCTTCCACTCATATTTCATTATATAGAGAATCTGATGGAATATTAATTGGCGGAGATGCTCTCATTAGTCATATTTCTTCAAATCCAATATTAGAACCACCATATGAAGGGCAAACAGAAAGGGCACGTCCGTTATTACAATATAATCAAACATTACAGCGGTTAAGCGAAATGAATATTTCACGTATTTTATCAGGGCATGGTGAAGATGTTCTCAATGTGAAACAACTTATTGAAACGAGATTACAAAAGCAAGAAACACGTGCATTTAAAGTGCTTGAGTTATTAAAGGAAAAACCAATGACAGCATTTGAAGTATGTGTAAAACTATTCCCGGTATTATATAAGGAACAATTGCCACTTACTATTTCAGAAACGGTTGGACAATTAGACTTTTTAGCATATAATCAACAAGTGATGATTGATGAGTCTTCGCAACAATTGATTTATTATGCAAAGTAGGTGACAGCAATGACGGGACGTTTACAAAATAAAGTAATCGTCATTACAGGTGCTTCTAGTGGAATTGGAGAGCAAGTTGCAATGCAAGTTGCAGAGCAAGGGGCAACTCCAGTATTAATGGCGCGAACAGAAGAGAAGCTACAAGCGTTAGCAGAACAAATTAAAGCAAATTATAATACGCCTTGCTATTATTATGTATTAGATGTAAGTGAAGAGACAAAGGTACAATCTGTCTTTTCAAAGGTATTACAAGAAGTGGGACGTATTGATATATTAGTAAACAATGCGGGATTTGGTATTTTTAAAACGTTTGAAGAAGCGTCAATGGATGAGGTAAAGGATATGTTCCAAGTAAATGTATTCGGTTTAGTGGCTTGTACGAAATCAGTTTTACCGTATATGGTAAAAAGGAATGAAGGACAAATTATTAATATCGCTTCGCTTGCTGGAAAAATTGCAACTCCAAAGTCGAGTGCTTATGCAGCGACGAAACATGCCGTATTAGGATTTACAAATAGTTTACGCATGGAATTATCGAATACAGATATTTGTGTGACAGCAATTAACCCAGGTCCGATAGATACGAACTTTTTTGAAATAGCTGATCAATCAGGTACATATGTGAAAAATATGGGACGTTACATGTTAAAACCAACATATGTAGCAGAACAAATCGTAAAATCGATGCATACGAAAAAACGTGAAGTAAACTTACCGAAGTGGATGGGAATTGGTCCGAAACTTTATGCATTATTCCCAGGTTTATTTGAACGCGTAGCAGGTAAATCATTAAGTAAAAAATAGGAGGTTTCCATCTGGAAACCTCCTATTTTTTTATTTTCCAGTCACATAATCGTAAACGATATCCTCAACTGCTTCGTATACATCAATTTTAGTATTTGAATGAATTATCGTTTGAATATGTTTAATAAGCATTTCCTGATCTTCTTTTGACACAGGATTGCATTGATATTGTTGAAAACTTTTTATAATCATTTTCTCAAGTAATTTTTCATTCATGTTTTTCCCCGCCTGTATGTATACATGTATTATTTTATTGTACTTGAAGTGAAATGAAAATACTATCATACATCATTTTTGTATAAAAATTCGAATTTATATATTGTTTTTCTAGTAAAATTAAGATTTTAAAGTTTTTAAAATTTATAAATATTTAATTGACTCTATAAATATACAATATTATAATCATACTTAATTTAAAGAATTGATTTGAGGAGGAGCATATGAAAGTCGCGATTATTGGAGCAACTGGGTATGGAGGTATTGAGTTAATTCGGTTATTAGAGCAACATCCATATTTTTCGATAGCATCTCTCCATTCTTTTTCGCAAGTTGGCGAATGTATAACAAATGTATATCCGCATTTTCAAAATGTTCTTGTTCATACGTTACAAGAAATTGATGCGGAGGAAATAGGGAAGGGAGCGGAAATTGTATTTTTAGCAACCCCAGCAGGAGTATCAGCAGAGTTAACTCCAAAATTATTAGCAGTAGGTTTAAAAGTAATTGACCTATCTGGAGACTTTCGTATGAAAGATCCTTTGATATATGAACAGTGGTATAAAAGGGCAGCTGCAAAAGAAGAAGTTCTTAGGGAAGCTGTATATGGGTTAAGTGAATGGAGAAGGTCCGAAATTCAAAATGCAAATTTAATTGCAAACCCAGGATGTTTTGCTACAGCAGCATTATTAGCGATATTGCCGTTAATGCGTAGCGGCATGATTGAAGAAGATTCCATTATTATTGATGCGAAATCAGGAGTATCTGGAGCAGGCAAAACGCCAACAACGATGACTCACTTTCCTGAGTTATACGATAACCTGCGTATTTATAAAGTAAATGAGCATCAACACGTTCCTGAGATTGAGCAAATGCTTGCAGAATGGAATAGGGAAACGAAACCAATCACGTTTAGTACACATTTAATACCGATATCACGGGGGATTATGGTTACACTTTATGCGAAAGTAAAACGAGAAATGGAAATAGAACAACTTCAAAATTTATATGAAGAAACGTATGAACAATCGGCTTTTATTCGAATTCGCAAGCATGGAGAATTTCCAAGCCCAAAAGAAGTGAGGGGCTCAAATTATTGTGATATGGGGATAGCTTACGATGAAAGAACTGGAAGCGTGACAGTCGTTTCTGTTATAGACAATATGATGAAAGGTGCAGCTGGGCAAGCGATTCAAAATGCAAATATAGTAGCGGGACTAGAAGAGACAACAGGTTTACAACATATGCCGCTTTATCTATAAGGGGGACATAATGATTAAAGTAGAGTCTATTACAAAATTAGAAAACGGTTCAATTGTAACGCCGAAAGGCTTTTCGGCAATCGGTACTGCAAGTGGATTGAAAAAGGAGAAAAAGGATTTAGGCGCAATCGTTTGTGATGTACCAGCGGCAAGCGCAGCTGTTTATACGACAAATCAAATACAAGCAGCTCCCCTGCAAGTAACGAAAGAGAGTATAGAGGCTGAGGGGAAATTACAAGCTATTCTCGTCAATAGTGGAAATGCAAATGCTTGTACAGGAATGAAAGGATTACAAGATGCATACGAGATGCGTGCATTAGGGGCGGAACATTTTGGGTTGAAAGAAAATTACGTTGCAGTAGCTTCAACGGGTGTAATTGGTGTTCCTTTACCGATGGATATAATTCGGAAGGGAATTGCAACTCTTATCCCGGCGAAGGAAGAAAGTGAAGCTCATTCTTTTTCTGAAGCAATCTTAACGACGGATCTTATAAAGAAAGAAACTTGCTATGAGATGATTATTGATGGGAAGAAAGTGACGATTGCTGGTGTTGCTAAAGGTTCAGGGATGATTCATCCGAATATGGCAACGATGCTAAGTTTTATTACGACAGACGCTTATATAGAGAATGACGTATTGCAAACAGCATTATCACAAATAACGAATCATACATTTAATCAAATTACGGTGGATGGAGATACTTCTACAAATGATATGGTCATCGTTATGGCAAGTGGATTATCAGAAACGAAGCCAATCAATATGGAACATACAGATTGGGAAACTTTCGTATTTGCTTTACAGAAGGTATGTGAAGATTTAGCAAAAAAAATTGCGCAAGATGGAGAAGGGGCTACGAAGTTAATTGAGGTGAATGTGCAAGGTACGAAAACGAGTGAAGAGGCAAAGAGAATTGCAAAGCAAATAGTCGGTTCGAGTCTTGTGAAAACAGCAATACATGGTGAAGACCCAAACTGGGGGCGAATTATTAGTAGTATGGGACAAAGTGAAGTAGTTATTAATCCGAATACAATTGATATTGCTCTTCAATCTATATCGGTTTTAAACAATAGTGAGCCTCAATTATTTTCTGAGGAGGAAATGAAAAAGAGATTACAAGAAAATGAAATAGTCATTGATGTGTATTTACATTTAGGAGACGAAAAGGGATCAGCTTGGGGCTGTGATTTAAGTTATGACTACGTGAAAATAAACGCTTGTTATCGTACGTAAGGAGAGAGAAGATGAGTGATTATATTGTAGTGAAATGCGGCGGTAGCATGTTGGATCGATTAAATGATGTGTTTTTTGATTGTATAAAGAAATTGCAACAAAAGTATAAGGTAGTGATTGTTCATGGTGGCGGCCCAGAAATTGATGCTAAATTAAAAGATTGCAACATCAAAGTAGAAAAAAGAAATGGTTTACGAGTGACACCAAAAGAAGTTATGGATGTTGTTCAAATGGTGCTATGCGGAAGTACAAATAAAAAGTTTGTAATGAATTTACAAAAGCATAATTTACTTGCGGTAGGGCTTTCAGGGTGTGATGGTAATTTACTTCAAGTTCAACCTGTTGGCGCAGAGATAGGGTATGTAGGAGAGGTAAGTTATGTAGAAACAGCCGTATTAAAAGGATTAATAAATATGAATTATATTCCTGTTATTGCTCCGGTCGGGATACATGGTAATGAAATTTATAATATAAATGCAGATAGCGCTGCAGCTGGGATTGCGGTCGCACTATCTGCAAAAGAACTCATTTTTATTACAGATGTAGATGGGATATTACATGAAGGGAATTTGATAAAGAAAGCGGATGAATCTGAAATTGTTACTTTTATAGAAGAAGGGATCATTACAGGCGGGATGATTCCGAAAGTACAGGCAGCACTTACATCATTAAAAATGGGAGTACAGAAGGTTAGTATCGTAAATGGTACAAAGGATTTTACTAAAGTTACAGGAGAGTGTATTGGAACGACGGTAACGAAAGGTGTGAGTATAGTATGACAAGTCATCTTTTTCAAACGTATGGAAGACGGGATGTTGAGTTTGTAAAAGGAAATGGAACGAAGGTCATAGATAAAAATGGTAAGCAATATTTAGATTTTACATCGGGTATTGGAGTGTGTAATTTAGGACATTGTCATCCTACTGTTGTAAAGGCAGTAAAAAAACAACTTGGAGACATATGGCATATATCTAACTTATTTACGAATTCCTTACAAGAAGAGGTTGCATCGTTATTAACAGAAAATACAGCATTAGACTACGTATTCTTTTGTAATAGCGGGGCGGAAGCAAATGAAGCGGCTTTGAAGTTAGCTCGTAAGCATACTGGAAAATCTCTCGTCGTCACATGTGAGCAATCGTTCCACGGCAGAACATTTGGAACGATGAGTGCAACAGGGCAAGATAAAGTGAAAAAAGGATTTGGGCCATTGCTTCCGTCGTTTTTACATATCCCTTTTAACGATATACAGGCGTTAGAGGAAGTAATGAATGAAGAGGTAGCGGCGGTAATGGTAGAAGTTATACAAGGAGAGGGCGGGGTAATACTTGCTGATCCATCCTTTTTGAAAGAGATTGAAAAACTATGTAATAGGTACAATGCTCTCTTTATTATCGATGAAGTACAGACGGGGATAGGAAGAACAGGAACGTTATTTGCTTATGAGCAGCTGGGAATACAGCCTGATATCGTTACTATTGCAAAGGCACTAGGAAATGGTATTCCTGTTGGAGCGATGATTAGCCAGAAAGAACTGGGTACTTCCTTTGTTGCTGGATCACACGGTTCAACTTTCGGTGGGAATTATATTGCAATGGCTGCGGCGAAAGAAGTATTGCAGTTAAGCAAAGAAGTGGCGTTTTTAAAAGATGTACAGGAAAAAGGCGCGTACGTATTAGCGAAATTGAAAGAAGAATTGTGCAATGCTGAATGTATTAAAAATATTCGTGGTAAGGGCCTTATGATTGGAATTGAATGTAAGCAAGAAGTTGCGAGTTTTATAGAACAATTAGAAAAAGAAGGGCTACTCGTATTACAAGCAGGTCCTAATGTTATAAGACTATTACCACCACTTATTGTAACGAATGAAGAGCTAGAACAGGCAGTATATATGATAAAAAAAGTAGTTTGTACAAAAAAAGTATCAATCATATAAGGGGGAAGTTCCATGTCAACTGTACAAGTACCGAAATTAAATACGAAAGATCTTTTAACACTAGAAGAACTGACGCAAGAAGAAATCATTTCAATAATTGAGTTTGCCATATATTTAAAAAAGAATAAGCAGGAGCCTTTATTACAAGGCAAAATATTAGGGCTTATTTTTGATAAGCATTCAACTCGTACTCGCGTTTCTTTTGAAGCAGGAATGGTACAGCTTGGAGGACATGGAATGTTTTTAAGCGGGAAAGAAATGCAAATTGGAAGAGGGGAGACTGTTTCAGACACTGCAAAAGTATTATCACATTATATTGATGGGATTATGATACGTACATTCTCACATGCAGATGTAGAAGAGCTGGCAAAAGAATCAAGCATTCCTGTTATTAACGGATTAACAGATGATCATCATCCTTGTCAGGCATTGGCGGATTTAATGACGATTTATGAAGAAGTGAATACATTTAAAGGAATTAAATTGGCTTACGTAGGTGATGGGAATAATGTATGTCATTCATTGTTATTAGCGAGTGCAAAAGTCGGAATGAATATGACTGTGGCAACGCCTGTAGGGTACGAACCAAATGAGGAAATTGTAAAAAAAGCATTAGCGATTGCAGATGAAACAGGGGCTGAAATTGAAATTTTGCATAATCCTGAATTAGCGGTACATGAAGCAGATTTCATTTATACAGACGTTTGGATGAGTATGGGGCAAGAGGGAGAAGAAGAGAAATATACGTTATTTCAACCGTATCAAATTAATAAAGAACTTGTTATGCATGCGAAACAAACGTATCGTTTCTTACACTGTTTACCTGCTCACCGTGAAGAGGAAGTAACAGGAGAAATTATAGATGGACCGCAGTCTATCGTCTTTGAACAAGCTGGTAATCGATTGCATGCTCAAAAAGCGTTATTAGTGAGTTTATTTAAAAATGTAGAGGAGCCTTCCTAAAAGGGAGGTTTTTTTATGTTGAAATGTCGGATGTATATTTAGTTAATTATTTCTATATCATTTATAATAAAAAGAGAAAACTAATTTTATCCCGCTTTAATGGGCAGTAAGACCCCCGCCTCAAAATTCAGCGAAAGCAAAGAAGTTGGGTGGGGGATCAACTGCCCATAAAAGTCCGATTGGTGAAGGCTAATAATCAGTGGGGGATGAAGAAAACCCCCACTGATTAAAGTTTCACTTTATTTTTCATATGATGTAAGGACATACTAGGTATAAAAATATAGTTAAAGAGATGATGAATTTGAAAACAACTAAGAAAACATATTCGTTTTTTCATCGAATGTGGAGAATATTAAAGTATCAATATTATAAGTTGCTTCGGTCGCCAGAAGGAGCGAAGAAAGTATCATTAGGGTTTGCTATTGGCTTTGGTTTAGAAATGTTAGTAATTTATACGGCATCACTCGTATATTTAATATTTTATCCAATCGTCAGGTTAGCGAAAGGGTCTTTTCCAGCAGCAGTCATTGGTAATATTATTGGGAAGATATCGTTTCTCCCAGTATTTTTATTTCCGCTTGCTTATGCATTAGGGAAAATGATTTATCCGTTTCCGCTGGAGAAACTACATCATAAACCATTTACAATATCAGATTTGTTTTCGAGCCATATTTTTACGATATTAAAGAGTTTATTGCAGAGTGAAGTGTATGTATTAATTGGAATGACGATTTTAGGGGCGGTGTTTGGTACTATTTCATATTTCGTTGTGCATTATTTATATGAGAAGAACCGGAAGTTACGTTTGAAGAAAAGAAAGAAACGAGTGCGAGAACCACTTGTGCAAATATAAAGAGTGTCACATTCATTTTCTCCTTTGAATATGTTTAAGAAAAAGGAGGGAAGCATGAATGTATTATTACGTACCTCAAGTATATCCATATGTAAATTATTATCCTGTATATGATATGAGTAGACAATACGAATGGTATCGACAACAACAATTGCAGCAATTATCACAAATACCACAACAACAGCCTACGCAGGAACAAAAACCATATTTAACAACATGGCCATATTCAAATGTATACTATGGTAATTATTACGAATCATAAAGCTGCTTCTATTTAGAAGCAGCTTTATGCGTTTGTTTTCAAAATTAAATTTTGAATGGTTTGAAGAGAATGAATGAGCTTCTCACGCTCTTCCTCAGATAATGTTTGGAAATTTTCTTTTAGTTTGTCTAAAATGAATTGCTGATACTGATTTACTAACAATTTCCCTTCACCTGTTAGGGAAATTAAAATGACCCGTCGATCTTTTTCGCTATAATGACGCTCTATTAGTTCTTCTTGAATCAGTTTGTTTAATAGAGGTGTCATATTAGGCCGTGAAATCGCTAGCCGCTTGCCGATTTCGGAAACTGCTAATGTTTCATTTTCATGCAAAAGCAGTAATACTTGTGTATGTGATGGCGGCATATGTCTTTGAGAAGAAAATTCTCCAGGAAGCATAAATTTGCGATAAAAAAGAGGCACTAGCGAAAGAAGATGATCAACAATACGTTCCCACTCGCGTGATTCCATATAAAGGCCCCCTTCCACTATCATTGTAACAAAAAAGGCATGTTATAAAAATAGAATTGTTTCATGGAAACTTTAATATTTGTAAGCTAACACTTTTTTTGTAAATGAATTGGCAATAATCGTATAGCCAGTATCATTAGGATGTACTTGGTCAAATAGTAAATCTTTTTTATCATTCGATATTAATTTACGAATTGGTAAAACGATAGATGGTTGATTTGCTTTTGAAATGGAATAAACGGAGTCATTCCAGCCATCTAAAAACATATCTGCATAACTTGCGATAGAATCATCGAGTTGTAACGGGTTATAGAGTTCAGAGAGGATGAGTAAAGCATCCGGATTTTGATCTCGAACTGTTTTTACAATATCTTTTACATCCGCTTCAAAATGAGCTTTTTCTTTATTTAACATTTTAATGCCATCTATAACACCAACATCACGATTTAAACGGAATAAATTATTTCCCCCAATATTAATTGTAATAATATTTGCAGCTTTAATCTTTTGTTTTACATCTTCTGATTGAACTTTTTTAACGAGACGATCTGTTGTAAGACCGTTTATGCCAAGGTTTTCTACTGTAATTGGTTTATGAATTTGTGCTTCTATTTGCCTAGAGGCTAATTCAGCAAACCCACCTTGCGTTGATCCATAACCTTTAGCGAGTGAATCACCTAATACGAGGTGATAAAAGGAATCGTTTGTTTGCTTATCAATCCAACTTGGAGCGGATGTTTTTGTTGTTTTCTCTTCGGTTTCGTTTTGTTTTGTCTCATCGTTCTTCTCAAAATAAGAATAAGAAATGATTAGAAGGAGGAGACAAACAATTGTTAAGATGACTTTTTTCATAAATTCATCCTCCTTGTAATTGGTAATTGTATCATATTCAGCAGTATTAACAATGTAAGGGCATATTATATATCTATGAAAAGTTTACAATAACTTTACAGAAAATTTGTAGAAGTATGTCAAAAAATATTGACGATATGAAAGGACATTATATATGATAATGTCAGATAAGGTAAAACTACGCTTAGTGGGAACTCTATTTCCCGTTAATAGTTAGTCTTCAGTTATCAAGTTTTTGTGGGTACTACCCGTTAAAGCAGAATGAAATAAAAATCGAATCTCTACTAGAAGAAAAAAGATATGAGGTTAGAGATAGAGGTTTATTTCATTATATTGGGTAAGTGTATAAGGGGGATTTTTTGTGAAAAAGTCAAAAAAAATGCTAGCTGGAGCAACTCTTGCTATTGGTGTAATGGCGCCGCAAGTATTGCCAACAACAGCTCATGCGGATGAGAACAACGGGGAGAGCACGGTTAACTTACGAATTCTAGAAACATCAGATATTCATGTTAACTTAATGAATTACGATTATTATCAAACGAAAACAGATAATAAAGTAGGTCTCGTGCAAACTGCAACGCTTGTTAATAAAGCACGTGAAGAAGCGAAGAACTCTGTCCTATTTGATGATGGGGATGCATTACAAGGGACACCGCTTGGAGATTATGTAGCGAATAAAATAAATGATCCGAAGAAGCCTGTGGATCCTAGTTATACACATCCATTATATCGTTTAATGAATTTAATGAAGTATGACGTCATCTCTCTTGGGAATCATGAATTTAACTACGGTTTAGACTATTTAAACAAAGTAATTAGTAAAACAGAGTTCCCAGTTATTAACTCGAACGTCTATAAAGATGATAAAGATAATAATGAAGAGAACGACCAAAATTACTTTAAACCATATCATGTTTTTGAAAAAGAAGTAGAAGATGAATCAGGGCAAAAACAAAAAGTGAAAATTGGCGTAATGGGATTTGTTCCACCTCAAGTTATGAACTGGGATAAAGCAAATTTAGAAGGAAAAGTTAAAGCAAAAGATATAGTTGAAACAGCGAAGAAAATGGTGCCAAAAATGAAAGCAGAAGGTGCAGATGTTATCGTTGCACTAGCGCATTCCGGTGTTGATAAGAGTGGATACAACGTTGGTATGGAAAACGCGTCGTATTATTTAACAGAGGTTCCTGGTGTAGATGCAGTATTAATGGGACATTCACATACAGAAGTGAAAGATGTATTTAATGGTGTTCCAGTTGTAATGCCTGGTGTCTTTGGAAGTAACTTAGGTATTATTGATATGCAATTGAAGAAGGTAGACGGAAAATGGGAAGTACAAAAAGAGCAATCGAAGCCGCAACTTCGTCCGATTGCTGATAGTAAAGGAAACCCATTAGTACAATCTGATCAAAAATTAGTTAATGAAATTAAAGATGATCATCAAGCGACAATTGATTATGTGAATACAGCTGTAGGAAAAACGACAGCACCAATTAATAGTTATTTCTCATTAGTACAAGATGATCCTTCTGTACAACTTGTGACAAATGCACAGAAATGGTATGTAGAAAAGTTATTTGCTGAAAATGGACAATATAGCAAATATAAAGGAATTCCAGTTTTATCTGCAGGCGCACCATTTAAAGCAGGTGGCCGAAACGGTGCTACATATTATACAGATATTCCAGCTGGAACGTTAGCAATTAAAAACGTTGCAGATTTATATGTATATCCAAATACGTTATATGCTGTAAAAGTAAATGGGGCACAAGTGAAAGAATGGCTTGAAATGTCTGCAGGTCAGTTTAATCAAATCGATCCAAAGAAAACAGAAGAACAGCCATTAGTAAATATAGGCTATCCTACATATAACTTCGATATTTTAGATGGCTTAAAATACGAAATTGATGTAACACAACCGGCGAAATACGATAAAGATGGAAAAGTTGTAAATGCAAATACGAATCGTATTATAAATATGACATATGAAGGTAAGCCAGTAGCTGACAATCAAGAGTTCATCGTCGCTACAAATAACTATCGTGGAAGTAGCCAAACGTTCCCAGGTGTAAGTAAAGGGGAAGTTGTATACCAATCACAAGATGAAACACGTCAAATCATTGTGAAGTATATGCAAGAAACACCAGTTATTGATCCGGCAGCAGATAAAAATTGGGCGTTTAAACCGATTGTTGCAGATAAACTAAATACAACATTCGATTCTTCACCAAATGCACAAAAGTATATAAAGAAAGATGGGAAAATATCATATGTTGGACCATCTGAAAATGAATTCGCTAAATATGCAATTGATATAACGAAGAAGAACGATGATAAGGAAACTGGTGGAGAGAATCCAACGACGCCACCAACAGGTGAAGGTAATAACGGAGAGAATCCAACGACGCCACCAACAGGTGAAGGTAATAACGGAGAGAATCCAACGACACCACCAACAGGTGAAGGTAATAACGGAGAGAATCCAACGACACCACCAACAGGTGAAGGTAATAACGGAGAAAATCCAACGACACCACCAACGGATGAAGGTAATAATGGAAATAACGCAGGAAATGGACAAACTACGACGGACAATCAAAATACAAAAGAAACAACTGTAAGTGAAAATAAAGAAGAACGTGATTTACCGAAAACAGGTACAAGTGTTGTTTCTACAATTGGAGCAGGCTTGGCGTTTGTTGGAGCGGGATTCCTTCTGTTATTTAGAAGAAAGAAAGCAAATAGATAGTAGAGGAATATAAAAAAGGATTACCGATTGAGGTAATCCTTTTTGCTATATTATGAAACTGGCACTGCTTTTTCTTTCTTCCATGAAAGGCCAAATCCAGTAAATCCAACGATAATCGTTAAGACTGGGCAAGCTAAACAGAAGATTGCGTATGGAAGGTAATCGAATGTTGGAACGCTAAGGACGTTTGTTAAGAATACGCCACTTACACCCCATGGTACGAGCGGGTTAATAACTGTACCCGCATCTTCTAATACGCGTGATAAATTACGACGTTCTAAACCAACTTCATCGTATTTGTTAGCGAATGCTTGTCCTGTTAAAACGATGGATAAGTACTGTTCACCAAGTAAGAAGTTTACACCAATTGCAGTTGAAGCAGTAGAAATAATTAAGCGTGTACTATTTTTTACGAAGCTAGAGATAATATTCATCAGCTGTGTGATTATACCCATGCCTTGTAATAATCCTCCCATACAAAGAGCTAGGAAAATAAGAGCAATTGACATCATCATACTTTGTAAACCACCGCGAGATAATAAGCTATCAATATCTTTAATACCAGTTTTAGAAACGTAACCGTCTTGCATAATTTTCATTAAATCAGCTAAAGAAGTACTAGGGTTAAAAATAAAGAGAATAATGATTCCTACTACGATTCCAGCAAGTAATGTTGGAACTGCCGGAACCTTTTTAAATGCGAATAGGAATAGTAATAAAATTGGAATGAGTGTAACGATAGAAATCGTTGCGTTTTTCTCTAATGTGCTAATAAAGTTTGTGAAGTCAACGTCTCCACCAGTACCGCTTCCTAAAATGAAAAATGCGATAAAAGCAATAATGAAAGCCGGAACTGTTGTCCAAAGCATGTTACGAATATGCTCAAATAAATCTACACCCGTTACCGCAGGAGCTAAGTTTGTTGTATCAGATAAAGGAGACATTTTATCTCCAAAGAATGCACCAGAAATAATTGCACCAGCAATAAGAGCTGGATCGTATCCAAGGGCAGTACCCATTCCCATAAAGGCAAGTCCTACTGTTGCGGCAGTTGTAAAGGCACTACCGATACTTGTTCCAACAATTGCACAAACAACAAAAACTGTAGGAACGAAAATTTTTGGAGAAACAAGTTGGAAGCCGTATACCATTAAAGTTGGAATTGTTCCAGCTGCGATCCAAACACTAATTAATACACCTACAAGTAAGAAAATAAATATAGATGGAATACCAGCGGAAATACTACTTATCATTCCTTTTTCCATAGTAGACCAAGAGATTTTTTTCATAAATCCAAATGCTAATAAAAGAACGATACCAAATAAAATTGGGATATGTGGTGAAACTTCTAATTGGATAACACTAAAACCAATACAGAAAAAAATAAATAATGTTAAAAGAACAGATTCAATTTTTGAAACCATTGTTTTCCCCTCCTAAATAATCTAAAATAGCTCTTTTTTATATAAAATTCGCCAATATTGTTTATTTCCTTCTAAAATTTAGAATTTTGTGACAAATTACCGGTAATTGTCAATATCTCAATATGATACGGAAATGATTGGATAAAAAAACGTCCCTGCATATAATTATGCAGGGACGAAGAAATCGCGGTACCACCCTAGCTTGTGAAATGAATGTATCACAAAATAAAGGGTCATATGATATGCGCTAATAAAATAAAAACGCCCCTGCAATATATGCAGGGACGAAAAATTCGCGGTACCACCCTAAATTGTGAAACAGTGTCGTTTCACCACTCTTTAGACATAACGGTCTATAACCGTCTTTCACTACTCCTTACGTTTCGTAAAAGAAGCTCCAGGGGGTAATTCATAATTCGCTCTGTACTGGTTCGCACCGACCACCAGCTCTCTGAAATCAGAAATCGAAATACTACTAAATCCTATCAACGCCGATTCATATGATGTTAGTTAAATTTTTATCATATATTCGTCTTACATGTCAATAAAAATGTTCAAATTTTTTTTAGGGAAATAAAGGAGAAAGGTTTTAATACTGTGAAAACGTGCGTTATAATGAATTTGAAAGGGGAGGAAAGAGTGAAGAAAAAAATAATTCTTTTTACCACCTTACTAGTCGTTGGCGGAAGTGCTGGAATTTACACAGCTTTTGCAGCTGAATCAGAGCAGTTGAAACAAAAGCAAATACAGCAGTCAGAAGTGAAGAAAGTGAAAGAAACTGAAGAGAAGAAGTCGATGGAGAAAGCAGCTACGAAACTAGGAGTTTCTACTGAGGGAAAAACAAAAGAAGAGATTACGAAAGAAGTAAATACAGCAAGATTTGAGCAGCGCCATGATTTATTAATTGAGCATGCGAAGCAACTTGGAATTGATACAGAGGGAAAAAAAGATGAAGAGATTATTTTAGAAATTGGAAAGATACAACATGGAAAGTAGAACAACTTATCTTATGATAAGTTGTTCTTTTTTAAGAACTGCTTGATTTAAAAATAATTGACAGCCTTTCGGATTTAATGTTAACTATATTTATAAACTAGTTAACATTAGGGGTGGCAATTGTGACTGTTAATAGTAAAACGACTGAAAAATCATCTTATACATATGAAGAATTATCGGAGAAAAATAAAGCTTACGTATGGCACCCATTTACACAAATGAAAGATTATTTAGCAGAAGATCCTGTCATTATTGAACGTGGAGAGGGAAGAAAGCTATACGATGTAAATGGAAATGAATACTGGGACGGTGTTTCGTCTATTTGGTTAAATGTTCATGGACATCAAATACCAGAATTAGATGAAGCAATTCGTGAGCAATTAAATAAAATTGCTCATTCTACTATGTTAGGGCTTGCTAATGTTCCATCTATTTTATTAGCAGAAAAAATAATTGAAGTTGTACCAGTAGGTTTGAAGAAAGTATTTTATTCGGACTCCGGTTCTAGCGCTGTTGAAATTGCAATTAAGATGGCCTTTCAATATTGGCAGCATAAAGGAAAACCGAAGAAACAAAGATTTGTTACATTAAAAGAAGCGTATCACGGTGATACCATTGGAGCTGTTTCAGTAGGAGCAATAGACTTGTTTCACCAAGTGTATAGTTCACTTTTATTTGAGGCAATTAAGATGCCTTATCCATATACATATCGTTCTCCTTATGGAAATAATAAGGAGGGAATTGTAAAAAAACATTTAGAAGAAATGGAAGAGTTACTAAAAGACAAGCATGAAGAAATTGCAGCAATTATTGTAGAGCCTTTAATGCAAGGTGCTGGCGGCATGATTACAATGCCAAAAGGATATTTAAAAGGGTTACGTAATTTATGTACAAAATACAATGTATTATTTATTACAGATGAGGTAGCGACTGGATTTGGGCGCACCGGGAAAATGTTTGCATGTGAACATGAAAATGTGACACCAGACATTTTAACGGCCGGAAAAGGTTTAACGGGCGGATATTTACCAGTTGCAATCACCGTAACGACAGATGAAATATATAATGCCTTCTTAGGAGGCTATGAAGAGCAAAAAACATTTTTCCATGGTCATAGTTATACAGGGAATCCGTTAGGGTGTGCGGTAGCAATTGCAAACCTAGAACTATACGAGAAAACAAATTTAATAGAAGAAGTGGCACGTAAAACAGAATATGTAGCGACGCAATTAGAAGAACTCTTTGCATATAAACATGTAGGGGATATTCGTCAGTGCGGATTAATGGTTGGAATTGAGCTTGTGAAGAATAAGGAGACGAAAGAAGCGTTTGAATGGACAGAGAGAGTCGGTGTTCAAGTATGTAAACGTTCAAGAGAGTTAGGTATGATTTTACGACCGCTTGGCAATACCATTGTATTTATGCCACCTCTTGCATCTACAATTGCCGAAATTGATGAGATGTTACGAATTTTATATAAAGCAATCTCAGATGTTACGGAGGGAGAATAATGAGTGGTTTCTTTATAACAGCAACGGATACTGAAGTGGGGAAAACTGTAGTTGCTGGTGCATTAGCAGGTGTATTTAGAGAATTAGGATATAACATAGGGGTATATAAACCGTTGCAAAGCGGGCATGCTGCATCAAATCCAGAGGGAGATGCAGCAAGGCTAAAAATATTATCGGGTGTACTGACAAGAGAAGAAGAAATTTGTCCTTATTCCATTGAAGAACCGCTTGCTCCGAGATTGGCTATGAAAAGAGCTGGAAGGACAGTAATGTTAAAAGAAATTACGGATCACTATAATGAACTATTAAAAGAGTTTAATAGCTTATTTGTGGAAGGGGCTGGTGGGCTTGCAGTCCCATTTACAGAAGATGCTTTAGTGATTGATTTTGCAAAAAAATTACAGCTTCCTCTTATTATAGTAGCGCGTCCTACTCTAGGAACAGTTAATCATACTGTTTTAACAATTTCTTATGCAAAAGCACACGGTTTAACAGTAGCAGGTGTAATTTTATCTGGTTGTAAAGAATGTGAAAAAGAAAGAGCGCAAGAAAATAAAATAATGATTGAGGAGTTAAGTGGAGTGCCGGTTTTAGGGTTATTACCATTCCTTGAAGGAGAGTTTACAAGGGAAGAGTTATTAGAATCGGCAAAAGAGCATATTATGATTTCAAAATTAGAGGAGCTCATCCAAAATGAATCAAACGTGGCGCGTGCATCTTCAATCTAAAATAGAACAATTAAAGGAACAAGGGCAGTATCGTAATTTACATGTAACAGAGCGATCCGAAGAGACATGGCTTATTCGAAATAAGAAAAGGATGCTAAATTTAGCATCGAATAATTATTTAGGATTAGCTGGGGATGAAAGGTTGAAAGAAGCTGCTATTGCCTGCACAAGAGAATATGGAACTGGAGCGACAGCATCTCGTCTCGTTGTAGGAAATTATCCACTGTATGAAGAGATTGAGAGAAGTATATGCAATTGGAAAGGCACTGAAAAAGCTTTAATTGTAAATAGTGGATATACCGCGAATGTAGGGGCGATTTCTTCGTTAGTCTGCCGCCACGATATTGTTTTTAGTGACAAATTAAATCATGCAAGTATCGTTGATGGAATTATATTAAGCGGAGCAGAACATAAAAGATATCGTCATAATGATTTGGATCATTTAGAGAAGCTGTTGAAAATAGCGTCACCTGAAAAGCGGAAATTAATCGTAACTGATACTGTTTTTAGTATGGATGGTGATACTGCCTATTTGAAAGATTTAGTGCAGCTAAAAGAGAAATACGGGGCAATAATCCTAGTTGATGAAGCACATGCGAGTGGAATATATGGAATCGGCGGAGCAGGATTAGCTCATATAGAAAAAGAGATTGCTCAAAAAATTGATATACACATGGGGACGTTTAGCAAGGCTCTAGGGTGTTATGGTGCGTATTTGACAGGTGATGCAATTTATATAGAGTATTTACAAAATATGATGAGAAGCTTTATTTTTACTACTGCTTTACCACCAGGAACGTTAGGGGCGATACGAAAAGCAATTGAAATTGTGAAAGAAGATAACGAAAGAAGAGAGCGACTTGCAGAGAATGGTACATATTTCAGGACGCATTTACAAGAAGCTGGTTTTGATATTGGGAATAGCTCAACTCATATTGTACCGATTGTAGTTGGTTCAAATGAAAATACTTTACGGTTTAGTGAACGATTACAAGAGGTAGGTATCGCCGCAATTGCAATTCGTCCACCCACTGTTCCAGTTGGTAGTTCTCGAATTCGTTTTGCAGTTACATCACAACATACAATAGCTGATTTAAGATGGGCTATTCAGCATATTATACGTATCGGTAAAGAAGAGGGGTTTTTAGTATGAAAGAGCTAAAGATTATTTTTATTCCTGGGTGGGGAATGGAAGAAGGTGTTTGGACTTTAGTTCTACCATATTTTAAAGGATATTCTGTTCAATGTGTAGAGTGGCGTAACGTAAAAGAACAAAGTGAATTTGCGGAGCGAATAATAGATGTAGCGCATGATGAAAATGTAATTTTAGTTGGATGGTCACTAGGAGCGTTAGCAGCAGTACAAGCTTATAAAAAGGTTAAGGCGAAAGGCATGGTACTAATTGGTGGTACCGCTAAATTTACCAATACAAGTGACTATACAAGTGGATGGAATTCCTTGCATGTAGAACGTATGAAAAAGAACTTAACGAGAAAGAAAGCAGATACGTTGAAGCGTTTCTATGAAAATATGTTTACAAAAGATGAACTGAAAGAGAATACGAGTTTTGAAGAGATTGCGCTGAATTTTAAAGGAGACTCGATTCAGTCATTACAATTAGGCTTAGATTATTTAATAGAAACAGATATGAGAAACGAATTAACTGATGTCAAAATCCCGCTGTTACTTCTTCATGGAGAACAGGATGTGATATGTCCATTATCTGCAGCTCATAGTATGACAGAGAATACGAATGCTAAGCTAAAAGTAGTAAGTGAGGCTGGGCATGCATTATGTGTAACGAATTTTGAATATTGCGCAAATGAAATCATTCAATTTGTAGAGGGGATACGACATGATCAACAAAACGTTACTGCAAAAACGGTTTAACGGGGCAGCTGTATCCTACGATCAATATGCAAATATACAAAAAAAGATGGCACATTCGTTACTTTCTACATTGAATCGGCGATATAGAGCAAATTCATCGATACGCATTTTAGAACTTGGATGCGGGACAGGATATGTTACAGAGCAATTATCAAAGTTATTTCCGAAAGCGCATATTACAGCTGTTGATTTTGCTGAAAGTATGATTGCGATTGCGAAAGCTAGACCAAATGTGAAAAATGTAACGTTTTACTGTGAGGATATTGAACAATTACGACTAGAAGAAACATATGATGTCATTATTTCAAATGCCACATTTCAATGGCTAAATGATTTAAAACAAGTGATAAGAAATTTATTTGATCATTTGTCTATAGATGGGATATTACTCTTTTCAACATTTGGACATGAAACATTTCAAGAATTGCATGCTTCGTTCCGGCGGGCGAAAGAAGAAAAAAATATACAAAACGAAACATCGATTGGGCAACGTTTTTATTCGAAAAATCAGTTACACCATATATGTGAAATAGAAACAGGGGATGTGCATGTTTCTGAAACATGTTACATAGAGAGTTTTACAGAAGTTAGGGAGTTTCTGCATTCTATTCGAAAAGTAGGAGCGACTAATAGTAATGAAGAATCATATTGCCAAAGTCCCTCACTCTTTCGTGCAATGCTTCGCATATACGAAAGAGACTTCACGGAAAAAGAAGGGATAATGGCAACTTATCATGCTTTATTTGTGCATATAACAAAAGAGGGGAAGAGATGAAATGAAACAAGTACAAACAAAAAGGGATTGGAAAAAACTTGCATATGACGTAGTAGAAGAGAAAATGATTACGAAAGAAGATGCAATAGCGATATTAGAGGCTGATGATACAGAGGTTTTAGAAATTATGAATGCAGCTTACATCATCCGCCATCATCACTTTGGTAAAAAAATAAAGTTGAACATGATTATTAATACGAAATCTGGATTATGTCCTGAAGATTGTGGGTATTGTTCACAGTCTATTATTTCAGAAGCACCGATTGATAAATATGCATGGTTAACGCAGGAAAAGATTGTAGAAGGGGCGCATGAAGCAATTCGCCGTAAAGCGGGTACATATTGTATTGTAGCATCTGGCCGTCGTCCAACGGATAAAGAAGTCAATCACGTAATTGGAGCTGTTAAAGAGATTCGTGACACGACAGATTTGAAGATTTGTTGTTGTTTAGGTTTCTTAAATGAAGATCAAGCAGGGCGTTTAGCGGAAGCAGGTGTACATCGTTATAACCACAACTTAAATACACACGCAAACAATTATGATAGCATTTGCTCAACTCATACGTATGACGATCGTGTTGATACAGTTCAAAAAGCGAAGCAAGCTGGTATTTCGCCATGTTCTGGTGCAATCTTTGGAATGGGAGAGACAATTGAAGAACGTGCTGAAATTGCATTTGAATTACAACGTATAGATGCAGATTCTATTCCGTGTAATTTCCTTGTTGCTGTAAAGGGTACGCCGCTTGAAGGACAAAAAGAGTTAACACCAGTAGAATGTTTAAAAGTGCTGGCGATGATGCGTTTTGTAAATCCAACAAAAGAAATTCGCATTTCAGGTGGTCGAGAAATTAATTTACGTTCTGTACAGCCGCTTGGTTTATTCGCAGCAAATTCTATTTTTGTCGGCGATTATTTAACGACAGCTGGGCAAGAGCCGACTGCGGACTGGGGTATGATTGAAGATTTAGGATTCGAGATTGAAGAATGTGCATTATAAGATAGATGGAAAAGCAAACCTTTAAAAAGGTTTGCTTTTTTTGTAAATAAAATGTAATAAAAAGCCATTATGACTTGATATGAATGGTTTTTCAGCGAGAAAATGAATTTTTGTGGACGAATTTTCCAAGCCCTATTTGTACATAGTAAATATGTAATTTATATTGGGTTGGAGGATTTTACATGCATAAATACATATTAGCGATTATGATTTGTCTAATTTTAATAAAAGCAATAAGTGCTGATCCAGTTAAGGCCGCTGAAAATCCTGAACAAAAAGAAATGCAGCAAAGAATTGAACAACATTTTCGAACGAAAGCTGAACATTTTGGCTTGAAAACGGAAGGGAAAGATTTAAAAGAAGTACGAAAAGAAATTACTATTATAGAAGAAGCGAAGAAAAGAGAGAATGTATGGAGAACAGCGCAAACTCTTCGTATACAAACAGAAGGAAAAACGATGGATGAATTAATAAAAGATGTACGGAAAAAAGTAAAGAAATAAAAAAGAGGCCGTAGCCTCTTTTTTTATGCCCATTGTTTTGATAAATGAGCCATTTCAATCGCAGCAACGGCGGATTCATAGCCTTTATTACCAGCTTTCGTGCCAGCACGTTCAATCGCTTGCTCGATCGTTTCAGTCGTTAATACACCGAAAATAACTGGAATGTCTGTTTGTAGTGATAAAGATGCAACACCTTTTGCTACTTCATTACAAACGTAATCGTAATGTGTTGTAGCACCACGAATTACAGTCCCTAATGTAATAACAGCATCATACTTCCCGCTACTAGCCATCTTTTTAGCGATTAAAGGAATTTCAAATGCGCCAGGAACCCAAGCAACATCGATATCAGTTTCTTCTACACCGTGACGCTTTAATCCATCTAAAGCTCCGCCGAGTAACTTACTTGTAATAAATTCATTAAAACGCCCAACAACAACCCCAACTTTTAGTCCTGTACCAACTAAATGACCTTCGAATACCATAATAAATCTCTCCCTTAATTATAAGTTTAGTAAATGTCCTAATTTGTTTACTTTCGTTTGTAAATACGCTTTATTTTCTTCTTTTGCGGGCATTTGCAATGGTACACGCTCGATTACTTCTAAATCGTAACCTTGTAAGCCAGCAATTTTTCGTGGATTATTCGTTAATAATCGTAAATGTTGTAAACCTAAATCCTTTAAAATTTGAGCCCCAATACCGTAATCACGCAGGTCAGCTGGAAACCCAAGTTTTTCGTTTGCTTCTACAGTATCGAATCCTTCTTCTTGCAATTTATAAGCGCGAAGCTTATTAAGAAGGCCAATACCTCGTCCTTCTTGTCTCATATAGAGAAGAACGCCTTTTCCTTCACGCTCAATTTGAGCAAGTGCAGCATGGAGTTGTGGTCCGCAATCGCAGCGGCACGAGCCAAATACATCTCCTGTTAAGCACTCAGAATGGACGCGTACAAGTACAGGCTCTCCTGTTGAAATATCACCTTTTACGAGTGCGATATGTTCTTTCGTATCTAATGAATTAGAATAGCCAATTGCATGGAAAGTACCGAAATCTGTAGGTAATGTAATTTCCACTTCTCGCGTCACTAATGTTTCATGGTGGCGGCGATAAGCAATTAAATCTTCTATTGTAATCATTTTTATATCAAATTGTTTTGCACACTGTAGTAAATCAGGTACGCGTGCCATCGTACCGTCTTCATTTATAATCTCACAAATGACTCCAGCTGGTTCTGCTCCGCAAAGCTGTGCTAAATCGACAGCAGCTTCTGTATGACCAGCACGGCGCAGGACACCGCCTTCTTTCGCAATTAATGGAAAGATATGTCCAGGACGATTGAAATCAGCACCTTTTGATGCAGGATTTAATAATTCTTGTATCGTAGTTGCACGTTCGTGAGCGCTAATCCCTGTTGTTGTAGAAACATGATCAATACTCACTGTAAATGCAGTATGATGCGAATCTGTATTATGAGCTACCATTGGTTCTAATTGTAGACGTTCTGCGTACCCTTCTGTAATTGGTACACAAACGAGACCACGCCCATGTGTAATCATAAAGTTAATTGTTTCTGGCGTAATATACTCTGCTAAAGCGATAAAATCTCCTTCATTTTCACGGTTTTCATCATCACATACGATAACAACTTTTCCTTGTTTTAAATCTTCTAGAGCTTCTTCAATACGATGAAACATAATGCTTCCCCCTTATAGAAATCCGTTTTCTTGTAAAAAGCTTTCGGTCATTGAGTCTGTTCTTTTTACAGGTTTAGTAATAAAGCGTTCGATATATTTACCAATCATGTCACACTCAATGTTTACGATGTCTCCCGCAATCTTTTCTCCGATAACAGATTCACTTACTGTGTGCGGAATGAGTGAGATTGTGATGGAAGATTCGTCTATATCAAATATTGTTAAACTCGTTCCATCAACAGCAACGGATCCTTTATGCAAACAATAGCGCAGCAATTCATCAGAAATAGCTATTTTGTAATAGACGGCATTATAGTGTTGTTTTTTGTTTAATATCGTTCCGATGCCATCAATATGTCCCGAAACGAAATGTCCACCGAATCGTCCGTTTGCAGCCATTGCTCGTTCTAAATTTACTTTAGAGTGCGGTTTAAGCGTGCGAAGTGATGTTGATTGCATCGTTTCAGGCATTGCATCCACTGTGAATGAAGTTGTTGTGAAACTCGTTACAGTTAAACAAATACCGTTAACCGCGATGCTATCCCCTAAGTGAACATCTGATAAAATCTCATTTGCATGGATTGTTAACTTCATCGCTTCTCC
The DNA here is from genome assembly GCF_009739945.1 of Bacillus luti. Taxonomy (NCBI): domain Bacteria; kingdom Bacillati; phylum Bacillota; class Bacilli; order Caryophanales; family Bacillaceae; genus Bacillus; species Bacillus luti. The sequence continues at coordinate 1,247,528 of NZ_CP040336.1, forward strand.
GCTTTGTTGCATGTTTGCGATAGTTCCTAATTCTTCTACAATTCCTGTAAACATTCCGTCACCTCACTTCGGGCATTCGCAACGATTTTTATATCATCGCCAATTTGTTTCATCTCTTGAATTTCTAAGGAAAGTGCATCTTGTAATGTTGCGAAACCATTTCCACCAAATAAAGTAGGGGCATTTTTCCCGCCAATTAATTTTGGGCTTATATAAGTTACAATTTCATTGAAATTATTTGTTTGTAAGAAACTTGCATGAACTGTTTGACCACCCTCAACGAAAAGAGATAGGATTTGTTTTTCGCCGAGTAGGTCTAAAACATCTTGAATTTCAATCTGCTTCGTTTTCATTTGGAATATAGCTATATTTTCAGATTCATAAGAAGCTATTTTTTCTTTATCTACATCCTTCCCGACAATAATCCATGTTGGTGCTAAACCATCTGTTATGACGTGAGAAGATGATGGCGTTCGTAAATGGGTATCTAAAATAACGCGAATAGGATGTTTCCCACCATTTGGAATTCTTGTCGTTAAATGCGGATTATCAGCTATAACCGTATTCAGTCCAACGAGAATTGCATCATGTGTATGGCGGTATTGGTGAACATCAGCTCGTGCTCCTTCACCTGTAATCCACTTACTTTCACCAGTGACAGTTGCTGTTTTTCCATCTAAGCTCATCGCTGTTTTTATTGTTACAAATGGACGTTTCGTTTTCATGTAGTGAAAAAAGAAACGATTTAATAAGGTGGCTTCTGCTTCAAGAATACCGGTAGTTACTTCAATGCCAGCTTCTTCTAATCTCCTTTTTCCATTACCAGAAACGAGAGGATTGCAATCAAGAGTAGCAATTACAACCCGTTTGACTCCTTTTTTGATGAGCAATTCACAGCAAGGTGGTGTTTTTCCAAAATGGCTACACGGTTCAAGTGTTACATAAACGGTAGCTCCTTTTGCTTTTTCACCAGCCATATGAAGAGCATGAACTTCTGCGTGTTCTTCACCGGCACGTAAATGAGCTCCCATACCGACGATGTTTCCGTCTTTTACAACAACAGCACCAACCATAGGATTTGGACTTGTTTGTCCGGATGTTCCTTCTGCTAACTGCAGGGCAATCCTCATATATTCTTGATCTGTCATTCTCTTCACCTCTCCTGAAAAAATCAAAAAACCCCAAGGATTTTATATCCTTGAGGTTTGGGAGACGTGATTTCTAGAAATATAGTTCGAATACGAAAGTATAGGAAAGAAACCTAACGATGATTGATATTTTTGCATAAGGAAAAAACCTAGCAAAATATCGAATTTTTCAAACGCTAGTCGTATCTTTTTATTTCAGTATAGAAACATAAGTATACAAAATAAAACATATATAAAGATTCAAAATGAAACTTTAAAAATATGCATACTGAAATAAAAGTGTATTCGCTATATAAAATTACTAGAAAACATATCCTTCTCCCATCCAGACTATACTGTCGGCCCTAGAGTTTCACTAGATCCACCGTTTTCGAGTTGAAAACGGGTCACGGACTTAGAAGTTTTCACTTCATCACCGCCGGTTGGGAATTTCACCCGACCCCGAAGGATGTTGTTTGCTCAAATTATAGCACAAAAAAAATAAAAGGCTAGTAAAAAATATTCGAATGTGAAGAATTGTGTGAAAATACATGTGAGTTGGAATGAGGTAAAAAGTATGAGAAATGTTGTAAGGAAAAGGGGGGACGAGAGTTAATGAAAAGAAAAAACATGCACAAAAAAATGTGCATGTCACATGTGAAATTATTCTGCCTCTGGTGCTCTAACAACAGACTCGAATTTACCTTTATGCGAAGCATCGCAATAAGGCATATTTTTTGATAAACCACAACGGCATAAAGAAAATGCCGGTTTTGCTGGGAATACATTCCCTTGTGAATCGACTAATTCCACGTCCCCTGTAACGCGAAAAGAGCCATTATCATTTACTTTAATTTGTACTTTTGCCAACGTTATCCCTCCTTCCCAAACGCTTAATTTCATCATATAATCAAGGGAAGTGCTTGGCAATATAAAGTGAAACTTTAATTAGTGGGGGAGGCATCCCCCACTAATTATTAGTTGAACCAATCGGGCTTTTAGGGGCAGTTAATCTCCCACCTAACTTCTTTGTTTCAGCCGGATTTTGAGGTGGGAGTTTTACTGCCCGCAAATAGCGGGGAAAAAAGAGCACTTTATTTGAGAAAGAAGAGAGTGTTATAATAGTCTTCATAATTGACTAGAGTAAGGTGACGAGAGATGGATAAACAATTACATACATTACGAAACATTGCAAATGAGCGCACGTGGGCATCATTTTTGAATGATAATCATCCATATAGTTTGTTACATTGGTCCATTGCAGGTGTAGGGCAAGAGGCGAAGGATGTTTGGTTACTTCAAGATGAAGTAACATTTCAAACGACAGAATTTCCAACGTTAGACGATGCAATGCAATGGATTTCTGAAAATATGGAACAAGTTACAGACGTTTTAGCGCAATAAAAAACAGGCTTATGCAAGCCTGTTTTTTGTTTCTTTTACGTATGTGTTTAAAAATTGATCGAGGGCTGCTTCGTACTCTTCTTTATTTTCGTTATAAGAGCAAGCGTGTGCACCGTGTTCTGCAATATACAGTTGTTTATTATTTTCTTTCGCTTCATATAACGCTTTTGTCATATCAGCTAAAATATAATCGTCATCTTTACTGTGAATAAAGAGCACCGGATTGTTAATGTTCTTTATACAGTCAATTGGTGAAACTTCACGAATTGTATAACCGTCACGAACTTTTAAAAATGCGTTTGCTAAAGGTAATAAAGGCCATTTTGGTAAATGGAATTCAACCTTTAAACGGTGCTGTAATTGTCCGTAAAAATCAGAGAAAGGACAATCTGCAATATAAAAATCAGCACCATCTTCTACAAGCCCTGCGTATTGAAGAAGTGTTGCAGCTCCCATCGATTCACCATGAATGCCAAGGATTATATTTGTGCCAAAACGACTTTTTAGCCAATCAACTACAGATTTTAAATCATGTTTTTCATAGTATCCATAGCTTGTTGTTTTTCCGCCAGTTTTACCATGGCGACGATGATCATAAATAACGACATTATATCCTCTGTTTAAAAATAACTTTGCATATTTTATAGAATTCATTTTATTTACAGTTACGCCGTGACAAAAAACCATAAACTTATTGGAATGACCAGAAGGAATGTAATATCCGTGAAGATCATATCCGAATTGCGAAGGGATATGAATTTCTTCTTTATGAAGAGCATCAAAATCCTCTATACGAAAATGTTTTTTCGTTTCTCTTTCGAGTACTTCTTCCTCTGTTTTTTTCTTTAAGTACATCACTTTATTTGTAAAGAAAATCCCAAGGGCAGTTATCGCACCTAGTATAGTAAACAATGCTGCAAAAAAACGTTTCATACTTTACCTCATCCTCCAAATACCGTTACATGTGATACACTTATATTGTATCACAATGATAGAAAAGGGGAGAAATAGGAAATGCTGCATATACAAAAAATTACGCCAGCGATGAAAGAAACAATCCGAATGTTCATGTGTGAGAACTGGGGAAGTTCATTGATGGTTTCGCGTGGTAAGGGGCATCAGTTAGAAGAGTTGCCAGGATTTGTTGCGCTCTCAGATGACAGAATAATCGGAATTATAACGTATGAAGTGACTAGAAATATGTGCGAAATTGTATCGCTAGATAGCTTTGAAGAAAGAAAAGGAATAGGGACGAAACTTGTGGATTGTGTATTACAAGTTGCAGAAGAAGAAGGGTGCAGGCAGGTTTGGCTCATTACAACGAATGATAATATGAACGCATTACGTTTTTACCAAAAGCGAAATTTCATGATGACAAATTTATATGTGAACGCAGTGGACGAGGCACGAAAAATAAAGAAAGAAATTCCGTATATTGGGTATGATCAAATCCCGATCTTACATGAAATTCAGCTAGAATATCGTATAATAAAATGATGTAACAATTTTCAGAAATATAAGTTATTAACCTTGACGAAAATTGTAATTTAGGTTACCGTAAAATTGTAATCTATTACCATATTAAGGGGTGACGATGTGGCAACTATACGTGATGTTGCAAAATTGGCAGGTGTTTCAGTCGCAACTGTTTCAAGAGTTATTAATGAAAAAGGATACGTTCATGAAGACACAGTAAAACAAGTAAAGGAAGCAATTGAGGAATTACACTATAGACCAAATAGTGCGGCGAAACCATTATTTAAACAAGATTCAACGATAATTGCATTACTTGTAGACAATTTATGTAATCCATCAAACATCACTTTGCTACATTGTATTGAAGAACTAGCATATAAAGAAGGATATCAAATCATTGTTTGTAATATAGAGAATAAAGATAAATATATACATATGTTAAAGCAAAATAACGTTGCAGGTGTTATTTTGACGAAAGCAGTTTTTAAAAAAATAGGGGAAATCTCACTTCCGTGTGTAGTGATTGATGAAAAACAATCTCTTACAGATTATTATGAAGGTGGACAGAGAGCTGTTTCTGTATTGAAAGAGAAAGGGTGCCACTTTCTTGCTTATATCGGTGAGGGAGATGAAAGTGAAGAAAAAGAAGACCATGTGTCAGGATTTTTAGACGCTGTTTGGGAGGAAGGAATCTCTTATCGAGAAGAAAATGTGCAAGGGTATACGCATAAGCAGTTCATTACATTATTACAAAATCATCCGTATATAGATGGAATTGTAATCTCAAGTGATAAGATTGCTATTGAGTTAATCCGAGCAGCGAAATTTTTAAATATCCATATACCAGATAAATTACAAATTGTTGGACCTAACGGGAATATAGAGTGCGGATGGATAGGTCCATCACTACCGATAATTGAAAGTGATGTCGAAGAAAATGGGGAAATAGCTTTTAAAAAATTAATTGGAAAAATAAAAGTAAAAGGTGCGTTGTAAAAAACGCACCTTTTATAATGTAATGGCGGCAATAAAGCCGAATATAAGTAACGGTATATTATAATGTAGAAAAGTGGGTACACATGTATCCCATATATGATGATGTTGACCATCAGCATTTAAGCCGGATGTTGGTCCAAGTGTACTATCTGATGCTGGAGATCCTGCATCACCTAGCGCTCCTGCTGTACCGATAATTGCAATCGTTGCCATTGGGCTAAATCCAAGTTGGATGCAAAGTGGTACAAAAATTGTTGTTAAGATAGGGATAGTTGAAAAGGATGAACCAATTCCCATCGTAACGAGAAGTCCAATCACAAGCATAAGAAATGCAGCGAGTGGTTTGTTATTTCCAATTATATGTGCACTCGTTTGCACAAGAGATTCAACATGTCCTGTTTTTCGAAGAACAGCTCCAAATCCAGCGGCAGCAATCATAACAAAACCAATAAAGGACATCATGCGCATTCCACTTGTTAATATCGCATCTGCTTCTTTAAGCGGTAGACTACCACTTACCGATAAGACGATAATCCCTGCTAAAGCACCGAAAATCATTGATTCGGTTGCTAATTGAACAGTTAATGTGGCTATGATAGATAATAATCCGAAAGTAATGCTACGTTTTGTATAGGGAACGATTTCATTTTCAGTAGTGTGAATTTGTTCTGTTTCATACGTACGAGGTTTTCGGTACGTAAAGAATACCGCTACACATAATCCAATAATCATACCGATTGCTGGAATAGTCATTGCTTTTGGAATAAGTGCAACATCAAATGTAAGACCGCTTTGCGCAGCATTTGTTTGCAATACGTCATGATAAATTTTTCCGAAACCTGCTGGAATCCACATATAAGGAGTAATCAACCCGAATGTAATAATACATGTAACTAGTCTGCGATCCACTTTCAGCTCATTTAATACTTTTAAAAGTGCTGGAATTAAGATGGGGATGAAAGCGATATGAACAGGAATAACATTTTGTGAGAAACAAGCCATCGTTAAAATGATGAATAAAATAAGTATTTTAGAATAAACTTGTTTTTTCGTGTCTTGTTCATTGCCAATCCATTTTAATGCAGTTTGAATCATGGCATCTGGAAGTCCTGTTTTGGAAAGGGAAATAGCGAAACCGCCAAGCATTGCATAACTTAAAGCAATTGGGGCACTGTTTCCAAGACCAGTTGTAAAAGTGTTAATAGTTTCTGAAATACCGAGTCCGCCGATAATTCCGCCTGTTAAAGCTCCAACAATGATGGCGACAATGACCTGGACACGTAACAAACTAAGCAATAGCATAACTGCTACTGCAACGAGTACAGCATTCATAATAAATGTAATCTCCCCAAAATTTTATTGTGTTAAGGCAAGTAAATATGAAGCACCTTGCTATATTTATACATAGTTGCGACATATTATTATAAATTGTTTTCTATGAAATGTAAAAGAGCCTTTTGTTACTAATTCTGAAAAGCTAGCTCTTGTTTAATTGATTGTAAAGAATGAGCGAATAATGCTGGTTCTTCTAAATCGGGAGAATGTGCTGAATTTGGGAACCAAATCATCTTTTTTATGGGCGCTTCTATCACATCACAATATTCCTGAACGAGTGCATAAGGAGTTTGGTAATCATAGCGACCAGAACAAAAATAAACGGGAATAGATAAACTAGAAATAGAAGAAAAGAAATCGATTGCCAGCATTTCTTCCCATAAAACGCCAGATTTTAAATTTCCTGCGAGAAACTTGAACCAATCTAATAGCGTATATTCAGGAGAAAAGAAGCCTTTCCGTATGAAAGAAAAGGAAGATCCGTTTTGGATTGCTCCTCCGAATGTGCCAAGCCACTTTCTTTGAATAATAAGACGTCTCGTATCTAAAAATGGTGGTTTACCTAATTTTAAAAGAGACGCTAATGCTTTTTTATGATCATGTTTTTTGGCAGAACGAATTAAATGCTGGTATAGCAATTCTTCGTTTTGTTTCATATGTACAATCTGTCCAATACCGATGTAAGCCTCGATATACTGTGGATATTGATGTGCTATGTTAAGCCCAATAATGCTTCCCCAAGAATGACCAGCGAGAAATAGTTTCTGTTTATTGAACTTTTTAAGTACATATTGAATCACTTCTTTTGCATCGGCAATGAATTGTTCGATTGTAAAATTGGCTCCGAAATCTTTCATTGAAAAGGATTTACCTGCCCCGCGCTGATCCCAATTAATAACGATGAAGTGCTTCTCCAATTCTTTTTGAAAATGACGAATAAATCCAATTTGTGCCATTCCAGGTCCGCCGTGACAGCATAATAAAATAGGTTGCTCTACGTTTTGCCCGCGCATAAGGAGGGTTAGTTTGCGGTTATTAATTATAACGCTTTCTAGCGTAGCGATACTATTTGGAATGAGTTGTTTATTTTTATCATAGAACCGAGGGGTATTGCTACGAAAAAGCATGTGGAAACCTCCTTTTCTGAAATGATACGAATCGCACAGGCTATTTGTTTTGCATATACTGTTAGAAAATCATTGTAACATACCATACTAGTGTCATTTCAACACGGGAGGAGGGAAATTGTGACGATTGGAGAAATTATAGATTGTTTAAATAGACGTGAATCCATCGCTATTATAGCAAAACGTCTTGAAATAAGCCCGTATACATTATCGAAGAAATTAAGATGGATTGGATACGAATATGATGGAGAACGGAAGAAGCGTATTTTTGTAGGAGATGGAGAAGAACCACGTCACTTACAACTCCAAGAAGCGACCGCCCTTCAATATGCGAAAACAGATTATCAAGTATTAATTTATGAGCAATTACAAAGTATTTATGAGTTATTAAGAAAGAGAGAAGAAGTAATTGCCCCGATTATGAGTATAAGTACAGAAAAAAAGAAACGTACCTTTTCTATTAATGTAGAAATATTAGCGAAATTAGATGTTATATCAGAATCGAAAGGGATTCAAAAATCTAAACTTGTCGAAGAGGCGTTACTACAATTTTTACAACAATATGATGTTAGCAAAACATCACATTTTGATAACTAAAGAAAAGGATACTATGTTCATCTTAAGAACGAGTATCCTTTTTGGGTTCACATATATCACAAGTAAAATAACGGTTGTTTGTTCCTAGCGTACTTAATTTATTTTTTGAATTCTTCCATCAATAATTGGCTGAATTGGTTCTTTTAATTGTTTTACATAATCGACTAGCGCTTCAAAGTCGTTTGGACCAGTTTCTGAATTCTTCCCATTTTTAAATGATACGAATCCGTCACCACCAGAAGCTAAGAAAGCATTCGCAACTACGCTATATGTTTTAGATGGAGATAATTCTTCGCCATTTGTTAAGCGTATATTTGTAACCTTTTCACCGTTTGGTCTATTTGCATCCCAAGTATATTGAATACCTGAAATTTGAAGCATTCTTGTTGTTCCTTTTTGCCATTGTTGATTTAAAATATCACGAATATCTTGACCTGTTAAATCTACTTTAATCAATTGATTTCCAAAAGGCTGAATGCCGTATAATTCGCCCCATGTAATATCACCAGCGTCTAAGTCATTACGAATGCCACCAGGATTCATAAGTGCGATTTGAGCTTGCATCGTTTGGCGCTGTGCATCGGCAATTACATTTCCAAGAGTAGACTCACCAGCATCGTTTTGTTTACGATCGATAGGTGCTGTAGACTTTCCGACTACTTCATTTACAAGTGGTGCAATTTTTTCTTTATATTGATTTAACTTTTGTTGTACTTGTTTATCAGGTTCTACACCTTCATGATATGTTGTAATAACTTCAGCTTTTTTCTTCACAATATCTTTTGTTTTACGATCAATCGTTACATCTACATCAGAGAAAGCCGTTCCGTAAGAGTTCGCTTGGACAATTAGTTTATTATTAACTGTACCATTTACATACGTATGACTATGTCCACCGAAAATAACGTCAACTTCTGGATCTGTTTCATTGGCAATTCGAGTAAGATCTCCATTTGTTACGCCTGACTCCTCGGTCGTTCCGCCAACATGAGCAAGGACGACAATGGATTTAACGCCGAGACGCTTTAGTTGTTGCGTTGATTTATTAATAGCTTCTACTTCGTCAGTTATTTGTACATTTTTAAGCATAGTAGGCATAACGACATTTGGTGTATCAGTTGTAACAACGCCAATGAATCCTACAGGAACACCATCTACCATTTTTACAGTAAATGGTGGTAAAAATAAGCGGCCAGTTGATTTGTTATAGAAGTTAGCAGCGACATAAGGGAAGTTAGCACCTTTGAAATTCCCTGTTTTTTCGTGATATCCACCGTAAATGAGGCGTTTCATTTCATCAATGCCTTCATCAAATTCATGGTTTCCAATTGTACCGACATCAAATTTTAAGTCATTTAAAAATTCAATCGTCGGTTCATCTTGTAATAATGCTGAAACTGGTGGACTAGCTCCGACGATATCACCAGCATGCACGAGAAGTGTATTAGGGTTTTGTTTTTTACGTTCTTTTAAATAAGTAGCTAAGTAATCAGCGCCACCAGCTTCTTTGTTATTAATTTTTTTTACAGTATCTAGTTGTCCATGGAAATCATTAATACCAAGCATTTGTACGTCTATGTAGCGGTTTTGTGCAGCTGGAGTCTGAGATGGGGGAGCAGCGAATACACTTGAAAAAGTAATGGTGCTTAAAACAGCAACGGCAGGAATAATTTTTTTCCACATAGTTCATTTCTCCTTTTTTATAATCTGACATCATACGACATAATTTTAATAGATTCATAGAATTATATCTATAACAAAATTTTGTTTTTTCGAAAAATTAACATATTTACAAAAAAAGAATAATAGAGTAGGGAACCTTTTTTATTGTCGATTCTACCGAGTATCTACTATAATGGAGAAAAAAGTAAAAGGTGAGCAGCATGAAGAAAAAGAAACAAAGACAAGTACAAAGACAATCTCAAGTGAATCAACCAAAGAATGAATCGCTAACGTTAGGGGATCAATTAAACGATTCACTTATGCAACAATTAAAAAATAAGAAAAAAGAGTTGCAAGTGAGAGAAGAGAAAAAAGAGGCAGCAGAACTAGAAAGAAAGCGTCAAGAACAAAAAGAACGTGAAAAAAATAAATCATTTGAAGAACTGTTAAGTGAAAGCAATCTTACTTGGAAAGACTTTAAATAATAACAAAAATGATCAGTGAAATACTACTGATCATTTTTTGACGAGTTTGTAAGAAAAGGGGAGTTAGAATGAGGAAAATTGTCGTCGTTCCGCATGAAAATCATTGGGGTGAAAAATTTCAAATAGAGGCTGAAAGATTAAAGTCAGCGATGCCAGAAACGGTGAAAATCCATCATATTGGCAGTACATCGGTGCCGGGACTGGCAGCTAAACCTATTATTGATATGATCATGGAAGTAGAAAGTATCGACAGAGTAGATAGGTGGAATGAACTATTTATAGAGCTTGGTTACATCGTCAAAGGGGAAAATGGCATTTCAGGACGCCGCTTTTTTATTCATGGAACGGAGGAAAAGCGCTCATATCACTTGCACGTGTTTGAAAAAGGAAATCCTGAGATAGTAAGGCATTTAGCGTTTCGTGACTATATGATGGCTCATTGTGAAGAAGCAGAGGCATATGCAACTTTAAAGAAAGAATTAGCCGAAAAATATACATATGATGGCACGCAATATACGGAAGGGAAAAATGAGTTTGTCCGTAATGTGGATGAAAAAGCGAAAGAATGGAGAGAAGGAGATGCGAATAATTGAGTTCACGTTTTTCGTGTATAAAATTATTATGTAAACTGTACGTATGTTTTGACTTTTGGGATAAATATTGTTGAAATAAAGTTGTGGTTTATAAAAATGTAACAATGAAAGGGAGACGACTGTGCATATTCCAACAATTACACTTCATAATGGCGTAAAAATGCCGATGATTGGCCTAGGTGTTTATAAAGCGAAAGAAGGCGACGAAGTAAAGCAGGCAGTAAAAACAGCGTTAGAGGTTGGATACCGTTCAATTGATACAGCAACTGTATACGAAAATGAAAGCGGTGTCGGAGAAGCGATTCGTGAATCAGGAATTCCGAGAGAAGACATATTTATTACGACAAAAGTTTGGAATGACGATCAAGGATACGAGGAGACACTTGAGGCGTTTGAAAAAAGTTTAAAGAAATTACAAATGGACTATGTAGATTTATATTTAATCCATTGGCCAATTAGAGGAAAGTATGTTGATACGTACCGAGCTTTAGAAAAATTATATGAAGAAGGTAAAGTTCGCGCAATTGGTGTTTCTAATTTTCATCAACATCATTTAGAATTGTTATTACCAAATTGTAAAGTGAAGCCAATGGTAAACCAAGTGGAACTTCATCCGATGTTAGCGCAATTTGAATTGCGTACTTTCTGTCAAGGTGAGCAAATTCAAATGGAAGCGTGGAGTCCATTAATGAGGGGCGGCGAAGTATTCCAGCATCCAATCATTCAAGCTATTGCTAACAAATACGAAAAAACACCTGCGCAAGTTATATTACGATGGGATATTCAAAGTGGAATTGTTACGATTCCTAAATCTGTTACACCATCTCGCATTCAGGAGAATTTTACGATTTTTGATTTCTCACTAACTGAAGAAGAGATGAATCAAATTAATACGTTAAATCTTAATTTACATGTAGGAACGAATCCTGATAAATATGATACGCTATAAAAAAGACGCTACCAGCATGGTAGCGTCTTTTTAACGATGTAAAGCATAGGTATCACATTTGGCAATTTGCTGAAGCTGTATATATTTTTCTTTTGTTAAGTGTGTTTGTTTACTAGCCTGTATATTCTCCTGTAATTGCTCAATAGAACTTGCACCAGGTATAACAGCTGCAACAGTTTCATTATGTAAGCAATATTGAATAGCTGTTCCTGTTAAAGAGCTTTCTCCAACCGTTTCTTTTACACTCGCTAGTGTTGTATGTAATTCATCGTAGGAATAAGAAAGGTAATCTTTTTCTTTTACTCTTTCTACCTTTCTTGCATTGTTGTCGGTTAAAATTCCTTTTGCAAGTGGTCCACGAGCAATGACGCTAATTTGATGTTCAGTAAGAAGTGGGAACCATTCTTCTGAACGACGATTTAAAAGGCTATATTCCATTAGTACGCTAACGATATTTGAGCGTTTTGCATACTCGCGGATGACATTTGGACGTATAGAAGAAATCCCGTAATGGCGAATGATACCTTCTTTTTTCAATTCTTCAAAAGCTTCAATGGTTTCATCTATAGGATCTTCAATCGTCCCGCCATGTAGTTGATAAAGATCAATATAATCTGTTTGAAGTCTACGTAAACTTTCTTTTACTTCAGTCTTTATATAAGCTTTGGAAGGATCCCAAGACCAGCCATTTTTTTCTTCTGTCCATCGATTTCCAACCTTCGTTGTAAGAACCATTTTGTCTCGTTTTCCTTTTAAGGCTTTTCCAACAAATTCTTCATTTAATCCATAATCATATAAATCCGCTGTATCAAAAAAATTGATTCCTAAATCGATTGCTTCATCGATAATATGCATAGCCTCTGTTTCAGATGTACCGAGAGACATACAGCCAAGGCCCATTTCTGTAACAAACAAATCTGAGTTTCCTAATTGACGTTTTTTCATAGGTCAACCTCCTTACCTTTATTGTACGAGAGGGGAAAGAGGTTGACAAACGTTTCCTTTTGATCCCGCATTAACTGCCCGTAAAAGTCCGAGTGGTGTGGGTTAATAATCAGATGAGGATGGCCTCTTAGGACTAATGTTTCACTTTATTTGCTGTAATCCACTCTTGTACAGTTGTATACTCTTTGCCATATTGTTTTAGCTTATGGCGAATTTGCCACGCTTTTCCGACTAAAGTGACGCGATTTGGTAAAATATAAACTTTCATTTCTATCACGCTCCTTTCAATGTGGTAAAATGTATGAAGAAAGCATAGGAAATAGAACAGGGAGATGAAGTAGTATGAGTAATCTTGCAGAGAGAACGGTAAAAACTGAGCCGATTTTTGATGGTAGAGTTATAAAAGTTCGTGTTGATGATGTAGTATTACCAAATGGAGAAATGAGTAAACGTGAAATTGTAAATCATCCTGGTGCAGTTGCTATTATTGCTATTACTGATGAGGGGAAAATTGTGCTTGTTGAGCAGTATCGTAAAGCGCTTGAAAAGGCGATTATAGAAATTCCAGCTGGCAAGTTAGAACCGGGTGAAAAACCTGAAGTGACAGCGGTTCGTGAATTAGAAGAAGAAACAGGATATGTATGTGAAAACATGGAGCTCATTACTTCTTTCTATACATCTCCAGGATTCGCAGATGAAATTTTATATGTATATAAAGCGACAGGTTTGACAAAAAAAGAAAATAAAGAAAATAAAGCAGCTTTAGATGAAGATGAGTTTGTGGAGTTAATGGAAGTATCATTAGAAGAGGCGAGTACTCTTATGAAAGATCTTCGTATTCATGATGCGAAGACGATGTTTGCAGTACAATATTTACAACTACAAAAATAAACACTCGCCAAAGGCGAGTGTTTTTTAATTAATTTTTGCATATACACGTGCATCACGTAAGCTACCATCCGGCGCTAGGAAATCATTTTCCATCGTGCCTTCTAAAATAAATTCTAAACGTTCTGCTAAGTTACATGCGTTTGTATTTGTTGCATCAGTACGAATTTCAATTCTTCTAGCACCTAGTTTATCAAAGGCGAATTGAATGGCACCTTTAATAGCTTCGGTCATATAGCCTTGTTTTGTATAAGCGCTATGTAGCCAGAAGTGAAGTGAAAACTTTGGAATATCCCAGTTTTCAGGTTTGAGCGTAATCGCCCCGATGAATGTACCTGATACTTTATCGTATAAGTGAAAATCAAGTGTTTCACGAAGTAAAAACTGCCCGTGAGCGTTGCGAACAATTTCTTCAGCACTCTCTTCTGTTTCAGCGTTAATTGGTATCCACGGCACTAAGTCTTCTAGGGAAGCTTGGATTGCTTCATACACTTCGGTACCATCACCTGGAAACGGTTTGCGAACTTGTAAGCGTTCAGTTTGAAATAATGTTGGAAAATCTAATAATAATGGTTTCAAGAGAAATCCCTCCTATTCTCTACTTTTTAGTTTAGCAAAGTAGAGCGGAATTTCAATGTTAATTCGTCATACTTTTTTTCTTTCTTTCATACATTTCTAGTAATAGTGTGAACGGAGGGAAGAAAAATGTGGCGAAAAACTTGGCAAGACCGTGTAATGTCTCACATACAGGAAAACTCTTCATTATATATATTTAACGCTGTTTTATTATTGATGGGAGTAATATTTGGAGCCATTCTTGTGAATAGTTTACAAATAAATCAAAAGCAAGATTTATCATTTTATTTACAGCGTTTTTTTGGACAAGTTTCTAAAGGAGAATTCGCTATCGCGGGCGAAATGTTTCGAGAAAGTTACTTTTCGCAGTTAAAATACATCGGCTTTATTTGGATTTTAGGGATTTCAATTATTGGATTGCCACTTATTTTTATTTTATTATTTGTAAAAGGAGTAGTTGTTGGATTTACAGTAGGTTTTTTAGTAAGTCAGCATGGTTGGAATGGATTATTACTTGCATTCGTATCTGTATTGCCACAAAATCTTATCATAATTCCAGTATTTCTCGTTATGACAACAATTGCCGCAAGTTTTTCCTTACGTATGATTAGACATCAATTTATCCGGAAAATAACCGAGCCACTATTACCATTATTAATTCGCTATACATGCTTCTTTCTTGTGATTGGAGCGGTGTTAGCTCTTGCTTCTAGTGTGGAAGCTTATGCATCGCCAGTTTTAATGAAAGAAGTCGTTGAAGCTATTAATAAAAAATAAATACTTTTTGAGAATAATTATCAATTTGTTTTTATTGTTTTTCTTTTGACAGAAGCCCTTCTTCTGATATAATGGTGTAAGAGTGGCGAGGAGGGAGTAGTACCGAATGGAAGAAAGAATTGAACGAATTAAGAAGCAATTACATGCAGCGAGCTACAAATTAACACCGCAACGTGAAGCAACAGTTCGTGTGCTGCTAGAAAATGAAGAAGATCATTTAAGCGCAGAAGATGTTTACCTCCTTGTAAAAGAAAAGTCGCCAGAGATCGGATTAGCAACCGTCTATCGAACTTTAGAGCTATTATCTGAGTTGAAAGTTGTCGATAAGATTAACTTCGGAGACGGTGTTTCACGCTATGACTTACGCCAAGAAGGTGCGCAGCGTTTCCACCATCATTTGATTTGTACACAATGTGGTGCTGTACAAGAAATACAAGAAGATTTACTTGGTGAAGTGGAAAGGAAAGTAGAACGAGACTGGAGCTTTAAGGTGAAAGATCATCGTTTAACATTCCATGGGATTTGTAAAAATTGTCAAGAAATTGAAACGGATGAAAAATAACCTTTTCCTATTTATCTAGGAAGAGGTTTTTTATTTGAATAAGGTATAAATTGGTGAAAGCTTGGCATATGTTGTAATAACTTATATTTTGGAGGAGTTTACAATGCGCCGAGCTTTAAAATTAACTTTTGATGGAATAAAAGTATTTTTATTATTTACAAGTTGTACGATTTTGTTTTATTTCGCTATACTATGGATAAATGAAGAATATGAAAGCTATCATCGTTATGAAAAACCAAAAGAAGAGACTGTAGAAAAAGTATCAGGGAATGAAGAACCGGCAAAGGATGCTTTCGTAAATAGAATGATGTTTTTCTATGAAAATGGGGAGTAGTGTAGATTGGAAGATCAATTAAAAGATTTTATTCATTATATGGTTGTCGAAAAGGGATTAGCGAAAAATACAGTAGTATCTTATGAACGTGATTTGAAAAGTTATGTAAAGTATTTGCAAAATGTAGAACAGACCAAAACTTTTCATGAAGTGACACGCTTGCATATTGTTAACTTTCTGCAACATTTAAAAGAAAACGGAAAATCTTCGAAAACATTAGCACGTCATATTGCATCGATTCGTTCGTTTCACCAATTTTTACTTCGTGAACGGGCGGTAGAACACGACCCATCCGTACATATTGAAACGCCGCAAGGGGAGCGGAAATTACCAAAAGTATTATCAGTTGATGAAGTAGAGGCGTTACTTCAGACACCAAAAATGACGAGTGCTTTTGGAGTTCGTGATAAGGCGATGCTAGAGTTACTGTATGCGACAGGACTTCGCGTTTCAGAATTAATCGCACTAAATTTAGAAGATGTACATTTAACGATGGGGTTTGTTCGTTGCATAGGGAAAGGGAATAAAGAAAGAATTATTCCATTAGGAAGTTTAGCGACGGAAGCAATTCAAAAGTATATTGAAAAAGGAAGACGAGAATTGATGGGGAAAAAAGTAGTAGATGCACTCTTTTTAAACCATCATGGTAATCGATTATCAAGACAAGGTTTTTGGAAAATTTTAAAACGATTAGCGAAAGAAGCAAATATTGAAAAAGAGCTGACACCGCATACGTTGCGTCACTCTTTTGCTACGCATTTATTAGAAAATGGGGCAGATTTACGTGCTGTACAAGAAATGCTTGGACATGCAGATATTTCGACGACGCAAATTTATACGCACGTTTCAAAAACTAGATTAAAAGATGTATATAAACAGTTTCATCCGAGAGCATAGTTACTATGCTCTTTTTTCATAGATTCAGAAGGGAAGGTCGTTTCACAGAAACTTCACAAATATTTCGTACATTGTTTTCAGCAGAAGACTGGAATATTACAATGTGTTTCCTCTATACTAAATAAAGTATGAAGGAGGAAATGATGATGAAAAAACTTATTATGACTTTATTTATCGCGATGCTAGCGTTGGCTGGCTGTAATACAAACAAAGAAGAACCGAAAAAAGAACAGAAACTGGAAGCTGTAAAAGTAGCAGTTCAAACAAATCCGAAAGAAATTAAACCAGGTGAAAAAACAGAAGTACAAGCACTTGTTACACAAGGAAAAGAAAAAGTAACGGATGCTGATGATGTAAAGTTTGAAATTTGGAAAGCTGGCGACGAAAAGCATGAGATGTTAGATGGTAAGCATAAAGGGAAAGGTGTTTATGCAGTAGAGAAAACGTTTGAGACGGATGGAGTATACCATATTATCGCTCACACAAATGCACGTGAGATGCATGTTATGCCAGAAGTAAAAGTTGCTGTAGGAAATGCGAAAGTAGAAGATGCGAAAAAAGAAAGTAACAATCACGATGCAGGGCACGGCGATCACAAAAGTGACACAATGATCCACCTTATGGCTGGTGATATAAAAGTAAATAATGAAGCAACAATGAAAGTTCATTTAAAGCAAAAAGAAGAGGCATTAACGGGTGCTGAAGTCCAACTTGAGATTTGGAAAGATGGTGTTGAAAAACACGAATTTATTCCGGCAAAAGAAGGAAATAAAGGAGAGTATGAAAGTAAACATACTTTTAAAGAGAACGGTACTTACAAAGTGAAAGTGCATGTGAGAAAAGGCGAACTCCATGAACATAAAGAAGAAACAGTAGAAGTTAAATAATGAGCAGCTCTTTAGAGCTGCTTTTTATTTTGTATAAAGAAATAAGTCACAAAATAGTTAGCACTTCTTTGTATAATGGATTACAATAGAAGTGTGAAGAAAATGAGAAATTCTACGAAAATGTATTAAAAAGAAAGCGTAAACATGTTATGATATCAATATCAGATGTCTGACATCTGACTTAGAAAAAACTAGAAATGTTTTTACGTCGTTTCAAGTAAAACAAAATAGGTTAGAGAATGACTTAAAGAAGTACTGTTTGACAATGAGAACGAAAGATAATTCTTATGGAGAACAGTTTCACTTTATAGCGTTTTGAACATACTACAGGAAGTAGAACTGAACTTATAGGAGGTCGCAGTTATGAATAAATATAAACGTATATTCCTAGTCGTAATGGACTCTGTTGGAATCGGTGAAGCACCAGATGCTGAACAATTTGGTGATTTAGGATCTGATACAATTGGTCACATTGCTGAACATATGAATGGGTTACAAATGCCTAACATGGTGAAATTAGGTCTTGGTAACATTCGTGAAATGAAAGGTATCTCTAAAGTAGAAAAACCACTTGGATATTATACAAAAATGCAAGAGAAATCTACTGGTAAAGATACAATGACAGGACACTGGGAAATTATGGGTCTTTACATTGATACACCATTCCAAGTGTTCCCTGAAGGATTCCCGAAAGAATTACTTGATGAATTAGAAGAAAAAACAGGTCGTAAAATCATCGGTAATAAACCAGCTTCTGGAACTGAGATTCTTGATGAGCTTGGTCAAGAACAAATGGAAACAGGTTCTTTAATCGTTTACACTTCTGCTGATAGCGTATTACAAATCGCAGCACACGAAGAAGTAGTGCCGCTTGATGAATTATATAAAATTTGTAAAATTGCACGTGAATTAACGTTAGATGAGAAATACATGGTAGGACGTGTTATCGCTCGTCCGTTCGTTGGAGAACCAGGTAAATTCACACGTACACCAAATCGTCACGACTATGCGTTAAAACCATTCGGTCGCACAGTAATGAATGAATTAAAAGATAGCAACTATGATGTAATTGCTATTGGTAAAATTTCTGATATTTATGATGGCGAAGGGGTAACTGAATCACTTCGTACGAAGTCTAATATGGATGGAATGGATAAGCTTGTAGATACATTAAATATGGACTTTACAGGTCTTAGCTTCTTGAACTTAGTTGACTTTGATGCATTATTTGGTCACCGCCGTGATCCACAAGGATACGGAGAAGCTCTGCAAGAGTATGATGCTCGTCTTCCAGAAGTATTCGAAAAACTAAAAGAAGATGATTTATTATTAATTACAGCAGATCACGGTAATGATCCAGTTCACCACGGTACTGATCATACACGTGAATATGTACCGTTATTAGCATATAGCCCAAGCATGAAAGATGGCGGACAAGAATTAGCACTTCGCCAAACATTTGCTGATATTGGTGCAACGGTAGCAGAAAACTTCGGTGTGAAAATGCCAGAATACGGAACAAGCTTCTTAAACGAGCTAAAGAAATAGGGGGATAAACAAATGAATCGTGAACTTATTACAAAATCAGCTTCATACTTAAAAGAGAAATTTCAAGAAACACCACAAGTAGGACTAATCCTTGGATCTGGACTAGGTGTATTAGCAGAAGAAATCGAGAACGCAGTAACAGTACCTTACAGTGAAATCCCTGAATTCCCAGTATCAACTGTAGAAGGTCATGCAGGTCAACTAGTATTCGGTACACTTCAAGGTGTAACAGTAGTAGCAATGCAAGGGCGTTTCCACTTCTATGAAGGATACGACATGCAAAAAGTAACATTCCCAGTTCGTGTTATGAAAGAACTAGGTGTAGAAACGGTTGTTGTAACAAATGCAGCTGGTGGTGTAAATACATCATTCGAACCAGGCGACCTTATGTTAATTTCAGACCACATTAACTTCATGGGTACAAATCCATTAATCGGACCAAATGATTCTGAAATGGGTGTACGTTTCCCTGATATGTCTACATCATACACAGTAGAGCTTCGCGAAATGGCGAAACAAGTTGCAGCAGACTTAAATATTAAAGTACAAGAAGGTGTATACGTTGGAATGACAGGTCCTGTATATGAAACACCTGCTGAAATTCGTATGCTTCGTACACTAGGCGGAGATGCAGTTGGTATGTCAACAGTACCTGAAGTAATTGTAGCGCGTCATGCTGGTATGAAAGTACTTGGTATTTCTTGTATTTCAAATATGGCAGCTGGTATTTTAGATCAGCCACTTCACCATGATGAAGTAATTGAAACGACAGAACGTGTTAAAGCTAACTTCTTAGCATTAGTAAAAGCAATCGTAAAACAAATGAAGGGGTGACCTCACAATGAGAATGGTGGACCTAATTGCAAAAAAACGTGACGGACATGCATTAACGACAGAAGAAATTAACTTTATTGTTGAAGGATATACGAATGGTGATATTCCTGATTATCAAGTAAGTTCACTTGCAATGGCAATTTTCTTCCAAGATATGAACGATCAAGAACGTGCGGATTTAACGATGGCAATGGTAAACAGCGGTGATACAATCGACTTATCAGCTATTGAAGGAGTAAAAGTAGATAAGCACTCAACAGGTGGCGTTGGTGATACAACAACACTTGTATTAGGTCCATTAGTAGCCGCTTTAGGTGTACCGGTTGCAAAAATGTCTGGACGTGGTCTAGGACATACTGGTGGTACAATCGATAAATTAGAAGCAGTTCCAGGATTCCATGTTGAAATCGAAAATGATGAATTTATGCGTCTTGTGAATGAAAATAAAATTGCTGTTATCGGCCAAAGTGGAAACTTAACACCTGCGGATAAAAAGTTATATGCACTTCGTGATGTAACGGCAACAGTAAACTCAATTCCGCTTATTGCAAGCTCAATTATGAGTAAAAAAATTGCTGCTGGTGCAGATGCAATTGTTCTTGATGTAAAAACTGGAGCAGGTGCATTTATGAAAACAGATGAAGATGCAAAACGTTTAGCAGAAGCAATGGTGCGCATTGGTAATAACGTTGGTCGTAATACAATGGCAGTTATTTCTGATATGAGTCAACCACTAGGTGAAGCTATTGGTAACGCATTAGAAGTACAAGAAGCAATTGATACATTACAAGGTAAAGGACCGAAAGATTTAGAAGAGTTATGTTTAACACTTGGAAGTCAAATGGTATACCTTGCTGGACAAGCTTCATCTTTAGAAGATGCTCGTGAAAAGCTAATTGAAGTAATGAACAACGGAAAAGCATTAGAATCGTTTAAAACGTTTTTATCAGCGCAGGGCGGCGATGCATCTGTTGTTGATGATCCTTCTAAATTGCCACAAGCACAATTTAAAATTGAGGTAGAAGCGAAAGAAGACGGATATGTATCAGAAATCGTTGCAGACGAAATCGGAACAGCAGCAATGCTTCTAGGAGCAGGACGTGCAACGAAAGAGTCTGAAATTGATTTAGCAGTTGGTTTAATGCTTCGCAAAAAAGTAGGGGATAGCGTGAAGAAAGGTGACTCACTAGTTACAATTTACGCAAACCGCGAAAATGTTGAAGATGTAAAAGCGAAAATTTATGAGAACATGAAGATCTCTAAAGAACACGTTGATGCACCAACTTTAGTACATGGTATCGTAACGAAGTAATAAAAAAGCTGAGGAGATTTCTCCTTGGCTTTTTTTACTATTTTTTGTTTATAATAATAATGGGTGAAATTATGATTAGAATTTGTGCAGTAACAAAAACAGATGAAGTATTGTATGATGTTTCGCTAGAAGAAACAACGAAAGACCATATTGTATGGTATTGGCTAGATTTATATAAGCCAACGAAAGAAGAGTATACTTATATTTTGCAAGATCATTTTAAGTTCCATCCCCTTGCAATTGAAGACTGTCTTGAATATGTACAGAGACCAAAAGTTGATTTCTATGATGGATATAACTTTTTAGTTCTTCACGCATTTGGAGAGGATGGGCTAGAACCACATGAAATCGATTTATTTGTTAGTGATCGCTATATTGTTTCTTTCCATTTTTCTCATAACAATGCGATTGAAAGAGTATGGAAAACGCTTGGGGAAAAGAAACGGATTAAGAAGGGCCCTTTACATGTAGCACATACGATTACGGACCAAATTGTAGATGATTATTTTGCGCCTGTGTATTACATCGAGGATCATTTAAATGCAATTGATGATAATTTAACAGGTGAGACTGCGGGAAGTGTATTAGAAGAAGTATTTGATATAAGGGCTGATTTATCTAAACTAAGGCGTACAATCATTCCGATGCGTGATTTATTGTATCGAATTTTAAATTCGACCCGTTTTTACGGTATAAGTGATCATGAGATTTATTTTAAAGATATACATGATCATTTGCTGAAGCTGACTGAAATGATTGAAGCGAGCCGAGAGTTAACGGCAGATATTCGGGATAGCTATTTTTCATTAAACTCGCACCATATGAATAATATTATGAAAACATTAACGGTTTTCTCTACTATTTTTATGCCATTAACATTTATTGCGGGAGTATATGGAATGAACTTCTCACATATGCCGGAGCTAGGCGGACAATATAGTTATTTTATTTGTCTGCTTCTAATGGCACTAATTGGCGGTGGAATGATGGCTTGGTTTTATAAAAAAGGATGGTTTAAGTAAAAAAACACCGAGGGGTTTCCTCGGTGTTTTTTTAACCAATAGCATGTAATACAAACATTGCTAAGAATAAGCATGTAACGATATACATAGACGGTGCGACTTCTTTACGCTTTCCAAGAGCAACTTTTAAAATAGGATAAGCAATAAATCCGAACGCAATGCCATCAGCGATACTATATGTGAGCGGGATCATAACGATAATTAAAAACGCTGGAAAACCTTCTGAAAAATCGTTCAGAGGAATTTGTTGAATGCTTGTAATCATCAGCCCGCCAATAATAATTAAAATTGGTGCAATGGCACTATCAGGAATTAATTTGACAAACGGAAGCGCAAACAGTGATGCGAAAAATAACACCCCAGTAACGATAGACGTCAGACCTGTCTTGCCGCCTGCAGCAATACCTGCGGCACTCTCTACAGTTGAAACCGTAGGGCTTGTGCCAAATAGACCACATGTCATTGCTGAAATTGCATTGGCTTGGTAAGCACGCGGGAATTTACGGTCATCTTCTAATAAACCGTGCAATAGTCCCATGTTCTCAAAAATAAGCACCATGCTTAAGGAGAATGTTGCAATCCAAAATGGTAAGGAAGAAAGTTTTCCAAATGACATAGCTCCAAACACATCGCCATAATTAGCGAAGGAGAATGAACTATTTCCCACTTGACTTGTATCTACTAGACCAAATGCCCAAGCGATACCAGTTCCTATTGCAATCGTCCATAAAAAGTTTCCACGTACGTTACGAATAAATAATACAAGTGCAATGATAAGAGTAAGCACAGTCGCAAGAACGACAGGGTTACTTAATTTCCCCATTGCAACAGCAGTATTTGGATTCGAAACGACTAAACCACCTTTTTGCAATCCGATAAATGCTAAAAACAATCCGATGCCGACAGTAATAGCTTCCTTTAATGACTTTGGAATCGATACCGAGAGCACACGAGCGATTGGTGTAAAAGCAGCAATTGCAAAAATAATACCAGAGATGAAGACAGCTGCTAATGCTTCCTGCCAAGTTAAACCGAGCGTATGCACAGCAGTGTACGTGAAGAATGCATTTACACCCATACCAGGGACAAGAATAGCGGGTGCATTTGCCCAAAATGCCATAAGCAGACATCCGACGAATGAACTGAAAACAGTTGCTAAAATTCCGGCTTCAAGAGGAATGCCAGCATCTGATAAGATTGACGCATTTACAATCATAATATATACGATCGTGAAAAATGACGTAACCCCAGCTAAAACTTCTTGTTTTGGTGATGTTTCATGTAAACCTAATTTAAATGTTCTTTCAAGTATTCCTTTCATGTTAAACCTTCTTTTTCATATCCCTCTCCCACCCGTGATATCTCTTTTGTAAGAGCTCACCGACCTTTATTATATCAGAACATCATGTTTTTACAACAACGAAAATGATAACGTTTACTTATAAAAGAAATTATTTATAAATAAGTAAAAATGGCTCGTATTGTTGAAATGATTTCTAATTCTCCTGATTGAATAGGAGGGGCTGCTTGTGCATGTAAAGTAGCGTAGGACGTGACTTCCCGTGGTAATTGGGCAGACTCTTCAACGAATGAGAGTGGGACAGGATTAATGTTTAAATTATATGTACTCGCAATAGCACGAGCTTTTTCTACTGCTTGTTGCAGAGCTTGCATGAGGGCTTGCTCATAATATTTATTTGGATGAGATATTCGAAAGCGTAATCCTTTTGCTACGTTTGCCCCATTGGAAACGGCTATATCATATACTTCCCCTGCTTTTTGTACATTTAAAACGGTAATTTCATACAAATGCTCTACACGGTATCCTTGTAGCAATGCTTTATCATTTACATATTCGTATTGAGGAGTGATCGTATAAGAAATGGTTTCTATATCTTTATCGGCAATACCAAGCTGTTTCAGTGCATCCAGCAATTGTTTGGATTGCACTGCATTTTCTTCTTGAGCCTGTTTTACATTTTTATCATCTGTTCGAATGCCAAGCGTTAATATAACAACATTCGGTTTTGCTTTGACAACGCCTTCGCCTTGTACAGTAATAGTAGCTTCTTTACCAGTATTAGCTGTGCGTACGTTGTGTAAATAAGGATTCATTCCACCCTGCATTTTCCATCACCATCCTTTTTATATGTATATGTGTGAACAAAAAAGAAATTTATATGAAAAAGTTACATAAATGGGAATGTTAGAGAAAGAAAGCATATACAACGAGGGTATTTATAGATTATAATATGTGTAAATATGATAAAAAAGGGACGAGGCTAGTGAACGAAAAAAGAGAAACACTGATTTTAGAGTTATCCGGATCATTTCGAAAGATGATACGTTTATTACAAAATGATATTAATACACGTTTTGCAGAACATATGCCATATAATGAATTTTCTGTATTACGCGCGTTATTTTTAAAAAGTCCACAAATGGCTTCGCAAATTGCGAGTGAAGTAAACGTAACCTCCAGTCATATTACAGCTGTTACAGATCGTCTCGTACGAAAAGGATTTGTAGAAAGAAAACGTTCAAATTCAGATCGTCGTATCGTGTATTTAGAAATTACAGAACACGGAAGAGAAGTAACTGAGAAACTTGAAGCTGTGCGTAAAGAATATTATAAAGAGAGATTTAAAGGTTGGAGCGACCAAGAAATAGAAATGGTGTTAGAGCTATTTGGCCGCGTATTATAATAAATGAGGATAGGAAGCGAAAGCTTTCCTATCCTTTTTCTTTTGAATAAAAATATTTTGAAACTCCAATACTTTAATTAAAAAGAATCGGAGTGAAAAATTATGAAACGTATTTTTGCGCTTTTCATTATGACTGGAAGCTTTTTCTGCTTTAATCAATTCGTGGATGCCGCAACGCCAATTCAAGTCGTTCAGAAAGAATTAAAACATATTTCAAATAAGCAACCTGTCTTATACTCGAAACTATGGATTCGCTCTATGCAGAATACGATTTTATTTCATCATAGCGATAACGTTCGGCATGAAGATACGATAAGCAATGTGACAAAGTCTTCTCTTGTAAAAGTAAAACAACTTCCACTTCAGAAAGCATCACAGTACATCCCGAGATTATCACAGTATATTTCTAAATTTGAAGCTGAAAATGTGCAGGTGTATTATGTGGCGGCCCGTTATGAAGTGAAAAAAGAGAACCCGTACCAATTAAATGGAATGAATTATTTTATGCAAGTGTTTATTCAACAAGGGGGAGAATGGAGAATTGCTGAAAGTATAGTTGCTCCGACAGATCAAATCGTAGCAAATGGTGACGGGTTTGGAACGAAGCAAGAAAAAGAGTATGGGAAAAAAAGAGAGAATGTGAAATAACCTCCTCATTATGAGGAGGTTATTTTATTTGAAATTCCAAGAGACTTTCCATTTTAATATTTTAGGTAGGAAGAAATACGTAAGTAAACTAGTCCCCAAAAACCCAATGTAAAAATTGAGCAAGGAATGCGCGTCACTGAAAATTAAACCTCCAGTGATTCCAGCAAGTAGAATAGCACAAGTCAAAACTACTTTTTGTAGTTTTGGATATAATAAGTAGTTACCATTTCGTTCATTGATTGAACGAACGTATAAAAATATGCCGAGTGGTAATAAAATAATGATATGTGCGATAGGTCCAATCAATGTTTTTGCTGGTGGAACCTTTGTAAAGTTTGGTTCGTTATGCCGCACTCCATTTGAATCGGTATAAGCCCTTTGTGGATCATAATTAAATATAATCTGAAATTCTTCTGCTGGACTAGAAATACGTATGTTTTCCATCACATCATGTATAAGGCCGTTGTCCTCATGAAATTCAGTGTTTGAGTGAACAGCAATGACTCCTGCAATAAGTGATGGGAGTAACGCAGGGAATATTAATATAGCTGCAGTGAGAAATCCTTGCGATATAATATTTCCTGTAATTGTACCTATACATAAGGCAAGTGTATAGATAGCGATTAATACAATTAACATGTATATAAAATAACTATGAAAGGGGGAGAATACTTGATATTTATTATGAAAAGTTAACTTTTTCATAATAGCAAATAGCCCCCAGTTTAAAACGACAACAGCGGTGATATTACAGATTCCAAACAACCACTTTGTTATATAGAGGTGTGAACGTTTAAAGGGCATAGACCACAACAAATCACTAGAGTTATTTTGTCTCTCCCATCCAACTAACGTACAAGCTAGAACGATAAGTATACTACCTAACAGTATGACAGGGTTTAAAAGTGTTAAATCAAAGTAATAATGATATACATAATTCCACTCTTTATCCTGTTTTAGAAAGTATTGTTGTTGAATAGAAGCCATATAATATTTATACGATAAAGTATAGAAGCTGGTGAGCCAAAATAACCATACAACATATTTACTTTGTTGATACGTTCTTAGCCATAGTGCTTTTTGAAACATAGGATCTCTCCTTTAAAAAACTTTATAATTTGTTAGGCGTGATAATACAACATAAGTAATGATTCCAGCGAGAAACAAACTAATATAGTAGTTAGGTAAGAAATAAAATTGGTTCATTTTATAGCCACCTAGTAATGCAAAGTAAATGGTTGTCACCCATATCCATAATTTTAAATGCTTTTGGAAAATAAATATTTTTTGACTGTTTTCGTTTGGTGATCGCATATATAAATATGTTCCAAGTAGTAAGTAAAAAATTGTATAGAAAATAGGGACTAGCATTGATTTTGCTGAATAATATTTATGAGATACTGGATTTCTTAAAGTAGTTGGATCGTCTTTCTTCTCAAGGTGTTCTGGATGATAGTTATAATCAATAGAAAAGCGATAAATTGGTGCAACTATATTTGTTTTTTGATTGATTTCATAAAGTTGTTGATCTAATTTATTATTTTTAGTATTTGTAGCATCTAAATGATTTATCGTAAAGGTGTACACTAGTGGAATAAATGTAAGCCCCATTAGTAGCCATGGAATACAAAAAGCGACTTGTGACACGATGCTTCCAGTAAAAGTACCGATACATAAAGCTGCTGTATAGACTGCAACATAAGAAACAATCGCATAAAGAAAGTATCGGTGAAATAGACTAAATGATTGATAATCAAAATGAATGGTTGTTCTATAAATAACATACATAAGAATCCAATTTATAAGTAACGAGCTTACAATACAAAAGGATCCGAAAGCCCATTTAGATAAGAAAATATTTTTTCTTTTAAACGGCATCGTCATAAGTAGTGTATTAGATTGATTGCTACGTTCCCATCCTATCAATAAGCAGGCTAAAGCGATGATAAGAACTGTTAACAAAAAACTATTACCTTCTCCTGAAGAAAAGGAATAAAAATAATAATACTGTTTCCCTTTATCTTGTAATTCGTAATATTCAGCGAGTTCCATCTGAGCACTTCTATAGTAGCCAAAAGATAATAAGTAAAGCGAACTAAAGAAGAATAGTAACACAGCATATTTCCCGCGCTTCCAATTCCACATCCATAACGCCTTATGAAACATAGCCATCCCCCTCAAGTGTCGTGACGAAGACATCTTCAAGTGACATCGTCAATTCTTCAATGAGTATTGGTTGCTCTTTATAAAACTTCTCCAGTGTTGTAGATACATTTCCTTCGATTAAAATCGTATATACTTTTCCTGTTTGATTTAATATTTTAATATTGTTTAAGTTTTCTAGTTTTTGAGGTAATGAACGTTCGTAAGCTACTTGTATTTTTGCGAATCGTGATTTTGCATCGTCTAGTGATGTAATAGAAGATATAGTATGGCCTTTTAATATAATGATTGTATCTGCAATTTGTTCCACTTCATCTAAATGGTGAGTGGAGATGAAAATGGTAATCTCTTTTTCTGCAACCTCTCCAACGAGAAACTGTAAAATCTGTCTTTTCACGATAGGGTCAAGTCCGTTTGTCGGTTCATCTAAAATGATATATTCGGCCTTTGTAGAAACGGCTAAAATGATCGCAAGCAGTGCTTTCATTCCTTTTGAGTAACTACGAATTCGTTTGTTTGGTAAGTTAAAGCGTTCTAACAGTTCATAGAAATACTGTTCATCAAATGCTGTATAAACGGCTTTGTAAAACTTTACAATTTCTTTTACTGTATATCCGTTCAGTATGTTAGTAGAATCTGGAACGTATACGATTTTTTGCTTTATTTCAGGACATTGATGAATGTTTCTATCTTCATATGTAACAGTCCCTGCATCAGGGTCTAAAATGCCGACCATCGTTCGTAATAAAGTTGTTTTTCCCGCACCGTTTCTTCCGAGCAATCCGACGATACTTCCTCTTTGTAATGTGAAAGAAACATCGTCTAAAATTGTTTGATTATCAATTGTTTTCTTCAGGCTTGTCACTTTCAGCATCCGAACTTCCTCCAATCTCTTTATAGTATGAATCTATCCAATCATGAATTTTATCTTTCGTAACACCAAGATAAGAGGCTTCTAATAGTAATTGATGAAATTGCTTTTCAACCATAGCGATTTTCCTTTCGTCTAATGTTGGGGTAATCGATTGGGATACAAATGTTCCTTTTCCTCGTAGTGTTTCAATAATCCCTTGTCGCTCTAACTCTTGATACGCTTTACTCACTGTATTTGGATTGATAACGAGTAAAGAAGCGAGCTCGCGTACAGAAGGAAGCTTATCACTTGGAGCTAACATGTTTTTCAATACGAGTTCTTTTATATTATGAACAATTTGTTCCCATATCGGAGTGTTGCTTCTTGGATCAAGTTGAATATGCAAGAGCAATGTCTCCTTTCTGATATGTATTAAGTGTACTACTGCGTGTAATACACTTAATACAATATCGGTAATGAATATATTTGTCAACTGAAAATAATAGAAAATTATGGTATTAAAAATTCGTAAATTGGAAAAAATAGGTTTGATATAGAATGGAGGGTTAGTCATGAAGCGAGTTTTTGGAATACTTGTTTGTTTCATGTTATTGCTTTCTGGTACTTCAGTGAGTTTTGCACAATCTGAGAAAACGAAACAGGAGAAAACAGAAGAAACCGCGCCGAAGTTAGCGGAACAAGCGTCGTCAGCAATCGTAATTGAACAAGATACAGGTAAAGTTTTATTTGATAAAAATCCAAATGAGAAGTTACCACCTGCCAGTATGACGAAGATTATGACAATGCTATTAATTATGGAACAAGTTGAAAAAGGAAAACTAAAACTGACAGATAAAGTTAGAGCAAGTGAGCATGCAGCTTCAATGGGTGGATCGCAAATCTTTTTAGAGCCTGGGGAAGAGATGACTGTAAATGAAATGCTAAAGGGTATTGCCATTGCATCTGGAAATGATGCGTCTGTTGCAGTAGCGGAGCATATCGCTGGTTCAGAAGAAGGTTTTGTAAATATGATGAACAAAAAAGCGAAAGATTTAGGACTGAAAAATACTCATTTTCAGAATCCGACAGGTCTCCCAGCCAAAGATCATTATTCCACAGCAAATGATATGGCAATTATGGCGAGAGAATTGATGAAGTACCCTCTTATTCGTAAATATACAGGTAAATATGAGGACTATTTACGTGAAGATACGGATAAGAAGTTTTGGCTCGTTAATACGAATAAATTAGTACGTTTTTATCCTGGAGTAGATGGAGTGAAAACGGGTTTTACGACGGAAGCGAAATATTGTTTAACTGCATCAGCTGAAAAAAATGGAATGCGTGTTATTTCAGTTGTTATGGGAGCACCTACATCTAAAGAACGGAACAATCAAGTGACGAAGCTTCTTGATTATGCGTTTGGTCAATATATGACAAAGAAAATGTATACGCGCGGTGAAAAAATTAAGACTGTACAAGTAGGAAAAGGTAAAAAGGAAAAAGTAGATTTAGTTGCGTCAGATAATGTGTCTCTTCTAATGAAGAAGGGCGAAAATATGGACAAAGTAAAACAAGAAGTAATCGCTGAAAAGAAAGTTAAGGCACCAATTAAAAAAGGTGATGCGCTTGGTACACTTGTTATTAAAAAAGATAAAGAGGTTTTATTAAAACAAACAATCGTAGCAAAAGAAGATGTTGCAGCAGCAAGCTGGTGGGAGTTATTTAAGAGAAGTTTTGGGATGTTTTCAACATCAAAATAGCGGCGGGAAATTTGCCGCTTTTCTGCTTGTTTGTACAGGAATAATTGCTGAAAAATTTCACATTATGGCGAAATAGTACTTCTTTTGTCAATAGGAAGGATTCTTATTCTCTGTCACGAAAATCTTATGTATGCTAATGAGTAAAGTTTGAGCATAAGGAGGAAATCGTGTGAGTCTTTCCATGCAATTAGAGGTAAAACGTGACGTCTTATGTGTGAGGTTAGCGGGTGAACTAGATCATCATACTGCTGAAGAGTTGCGAACGAAAGTAACAGATATGATTGAGACGCATGGTGTTCATCATATTGTTTTGAGCCTAGAGAATTTATCATTTATGGATAGTTCTGGTTTAGGTGTTATATTAGGCCGATATAAACATGTAAAGGGATTAGGTGGAGAAATGGTTGTTTGTGCAATCTCACCACCTGTTAAACGTTTATTTGAAATGTCAGGCCTATTCAAAATTGTTCGTTTAGAAGAAAGTGAAGCGCATGCGCTCGCGACGTTGGGGGTGGCATAAATGAGAAATGAAATGAACCTTCAATTTTCAGCGTTAAGTCAGAATGAATCATTCGCTCGTGTTACAGTAGCTGCTTTTATTGCACAACTAGACCCAACGATGGAAGAACTAACAGAGATTAAAACAGTTGTGTCAGAAGCAGTTACAAATGCAATTATTCATGGGTACGAAGGAAATGCAGAAGGTGTTGTTTATATTTCAGTGATTTTGGAAGAAGCAATGGTGAAACTCACGATTCGAGATGAAGGAATTGGTATCTTTAACTTAGATGAAGCGAGACAACCCCTGTTTACAACTAAACCTGAATTAGAGCGTTCCGGAATGGGATTTACTATCATGGAAAATTTTATGGATGAAGTAGAAGTTATTTCAAACGAATCTTTCGGGACAACAATCCATTTGACAAAATACTTATCAAATAGTAACGCTCTATGCAATTAAGGAGAATAGCCTATGGACATAGAGGTCAAAAATGAGAAGAAGAAACCTCAGTTAAAGGACCACGAGCTAAAAGCGTTAATTCAAAAAAGTCAAGATGGAGATCAACAAGCAAGAGATACGATTGTTCAAAGTAATATGCGTCTCGTATGGTCGGTTGTGCAGCGGTTTCTGAACCGAGGATACGAACCAGACGACTTATTTCAAATTGGATGTATTGGACTCTTAAAATCGGTAGATAAATTTGATTTATCTTTCGACGTGAAATTTTCAACATATGCAGTTCCCATGATTATTGGAGAAATTCAACGATTTTTACGTGATGATGGATCGGTGAAAGTGAGTAGATCTTTAAAAGAAACAGGAAACAAAATTCGAAAGATGAGAGACGAGCTTTCAAAAGAATTTGGAAGAGCTCCAACAATTAATGAAGTAGCTGAGGCTCTGGAACTAACGCCAGAAGAAGTCGTTTTGGCACAAGAAGCGAGTCGTGCGCCTTCATCGATACATGAAACTGTGTATGAAAACGACGGGGATCCAATTACTATTTTAGATCAAATCGCAGATCAATCTGAGACGAAATGGTTTGATAAAATTGCTTTAAAAGAAGCGATTAGAGAATTGGATGAACGCGAACGTTTAATTGTGTATTTGCGCTATTATAAAGACCAAACACAATCAGAAGTAGCTGAGCGTATTGGTATTTCACAAGTGCAAGTGTCAAGACTTGAAAAGAAAATATTAAAACAGATGAAAGATCGAATAGATGAATAATTATCTATTCGATTTTTTTTATTGTCATGAAAAGGATAAGATTACAACTATTTCTAAAAAATTGACAGAATTTATTGATAATTTAGTAAATTTAAAATATAATCCAAGTATGAACTTGTCACAAAGGGGGAAGGAAACATGGAAACGAGGCAACAATGGGGAACGAGGGCTGGATTTATTTTCGCAGCGGTCGGATCTGCCGTTGGATTAGGGAACATATGGCGTTTTCCTTATACAGCATATGAAAACGGAGGAGGCGCATTCTTTTTACCGTACTTATTCGCATTATTAACGACTGGTATTTCATTGTTAGCATTTGAATTTACTCTCGGGCATCGTCATCGTGGTTCGGCGCCACTTACATTCTTCCGCATTCATCCACGTGCTGAATTTATTGGTTGGTGGCAAATGTGTGTAACGTTTATCGTATCAACATATTATGCTGTAATTATTGCTTGGTCTATTTCCTATACATACTTTGCAATTACTGGCGCATGGGGGAAAGACACGGAAGCATTTTTATTTAAAGAATATTTACATGTTGCGGATAAACCAGGACAATTTGGAGGGCTTGTACCAGAAGTATTAATTCCACTAGCGCTCGTTTGGATTATTGTGCTTGGTGTTGCATTTAAAGGAGTTAAAAAAGGAATCGAAGTCGTTAACCGTATTTTTATTCCCTTACTAGTTGTGATGTTCCTGATTATCGTTGTTCGTGCAGTGACGATGGAAGGTGCGATGCAAGGTTTAGATGCATTCTTTAAACCGGATTGGAGTCGTATTTTTGATGGGAAAGTATGGCTTGCTGCTTACGGTCAAATTTTCTTTAGTTTATCGTTAGCATTTGGAATTATGATTACATATTCTAGTTATTTACCAAAAAACTCAGATACAACAAATAATGCTTTTATTACAGGATTTGCAAATTCAGGATTCGAATTATTAGCAGGTATTGGTGTTTTTGCAGCTCTTGGATTTATGGCGAACAATATGGGGGTACCAGTTGATAAAGTTGCAAGTGCTGGTGTAGGTCTTGCATTTGTCGTATTCCCGCAAATTATAAATGAGTTACCGATGTCGTCGTTATTTGGCGTATTATTTTTCTTATCTTTAACTGTTGCTGGAATTACATCACTCATTTCACTTGCAGAAGTATGCTTTGCTGCTGTATCTGAAAAATTCAGCTTAAGTCGTCAAAAGACGATTGGAATTATGGGAACACTTCTTGTGTTAGTTTCTCTTGTTTTTGCAACACGTGGTGGACTTATGTTCCTAGATGTTGTAGATTATTTCGCTAACAATTTTGGATTGATTTCAATAGCACTTGTGGAAGTAGTGACAATCGGACTGTTTCTACGCCGTTTACCGGTTTATCAAAATCACGCAAACTTCGTATCTGATATAAAGTTAGGGACGTTTTGGAGAGTGAGTTTACTCGTTATTACTCCGCTTATGTTAGGATACATGTTAATTGATGGTATAATCCAAAATATTAAAAAGAACTATGGAGATTATCCAACAGAGTTCGTCGTAACATATGGTTGGTCAATTGCAGCAGCGTTCCTTATCGTTGCGCTAATCATTAGTCTAAAGAAATGGAATGCACAAATACATTCGGATTCTGCTAAGCTTGAAAAAGAATGGAAAGATCGAGGTGTTTCATAATGAGTGGATCAGCGATTATGATGATGGTCATTGGTATTGTAATCATTTGGGGAGGGCTTGCATTAAGTATCGCAAATTTATTCAAGAAAAAGGCATAAGTTAAAAAACATCTGTACCGAAACGGTACAGATGTTTTTTTATGAAAAATTGTATGAGAAAAAAATCCAATAACCATACTACAACTACGAGGAAGAGTGAAGAGGTGAATGTAGATTGGAAAGAACTATATATATTAAAATGCGCAACCGCTTAAAAGTTTCTCCTTCGTATGAAGTGAAGCTAGGTGATGTTGCTCAGCTTGCTGGAGATGCTTTCGTAGTTGAAGCGTTACAAAATGAGATTGTTTACAAAATAACAGCACATGATAAGACGCATGTTGTAATTGATGTTATGAAGATAATTGAGATCATTAGGCGAAAAGCGGCTCACATACAAATTAATTTACTCGGTTCTGGACAAACTCTTGTTGAAATTATTTATGAAAAAAAGAAAGTGCACCCAGTCTTCTTTGGACTTGTATGGTTATTACTTTTTATTGGAGCAGCTCTTGCAATCATTTATTTCCATGAGGATGTAAGTATGCAGCAAGTACATCAACGGTTATATTACATGATTACTGGAGAGTTTAAGGAGCAACCACTATTATTTCAAGTTCCATATTCAGTTGGCCTTGGATTAGGTATGGTTTTATTTTTTAATCATGTATTTCAAAAGCGAATTAATGAAGAGCCGAGTCCGTTAGAAGTCGAGATGTTTCAATATCAACAAGCGCTTGATCAATATGTAATTGTGAACGAAAACAAGGATAACACGAAACAGCTTGCTGATGATTGAATGTGGGTTTGTTATATTAATTGGTTTAGCTGGCGGGATTGCAGTAGGGAGCGGGTATGTTGCCTTTTTGGCTGTACTTGGTATAATCCCTCGTTTAGCTCAACTAACGAGAAGTGGAAAACATATTCAATATTTTGAGTGGGCCGTCATTTCGGGTACTTTAACAGGGGCTTGGTGTAGTTTGAAAAACATTACATTTCAAACATCGCAATATTGGCTTGTAATATTAGGATTATTTTGTGGCACATTCATTGGAATGCTTGCTGCAGCATTAACAGAAGTATTAAATGTTTTACCTATTTTAGCGAAACGAGTTGGGGTAGAGGGGAAAATCGTTATTTTACTCGTTGCTCTTGTACTTGGAAAAGTAATAGGCTCATTGTTTCACTGGATTTATTTCGTAAAGTAGGAGGCATATTAATGACAACGCGAAAATTGAAAGATGATTACATAAATAAAGTGAAAGAGTATCATCCAAAACCAAACTATTTGCTAAATTGTGTGAAGGCATTTCTTGTAGGGGGGCTCATTTGTACAGTCGGAGAAGTATTGATGAAATTTTATATACATTATTTTCACTTTAGTGAACAAGAGGCAGGAAATCCGACAGTTGCAACTCTTGTTTTATTATCAGCGATTTTAACAGGATGTGGTGTATATGATAAAATCGGTCAATTTGCTGGAGCAGGATCGGCAGTTCCAGTTACTGGATTTGCGAATTCTATGGCGAGTGCTGCGCTAGAACATAAGAGTGAGGGCATTGTTCTAGGGATTGCTACAAACATGTTTAAGCTTGCTGGAAGTGTTATCGTGTTTGGCGTCGTTGGAGCATATATTATCGGATTAATAAGGTACACTTTTAACATTTTTATGTCTTAAAGGAGGGGCGAATATGAGGTTGACCGGGAAACAAACGTGGGTATTTCAAAATGATATTTATGTGAATGCAACCGGTACTGCTGTCGGTCCGAAAGAAGCTGAAGGCCCTCTTGGAAAGGATTTTGACATTTCATATGATGATTTACATTGTGGAGAAGAAAACTGGGAACTTGCTGAACGAAGATTAATGTCAGATTCAATTCAACAAGCAGTGCAAAAAGGGAATATAAAAACATCGGAAATTGATTTCTTTTTAGCTGGTGATTTATTAAATCAAACAGTGACAGCAAATTATGTTGCTCGGGAGTTTGGCATCCCTTTTTTAGGAATGTTTAGCGCTTGTGCAACGTCAATGGAAACTTTAGCGGTCGGATCAGCTTTTATAGACGGTGGATTTGCCAATCGTGTCTTAGCTACAGTAAGCAGTCATAATGCAACGGCTGAAAGGCAATTTCGTTATCCAACAGAGTACGGGGGACAAAAGCCGGGAACAGCAAATTCAACTGTTACAGGTGCGGGATCCATATTAATTAGCAAAGAAAAAAGTGCCATTAAAATTACGGCAGCTACGATTGGGAAAGTACAGGATTTAGGAATAGCGAATCCTTTAGATATGGGATCGGCGATGGCGCCAGCTGCTGCTCATACAATTCAACAGCATTTTGAAGATTTGGGGAGGAGTGCAGCTGACTACGATTTGATTGTTACAGGTGATTTATCAGGTGTTGGAACCCCACTCGCGAAGCAACTATTATTGGAAGAAGGTTACGAACTTGGGCATATATACACTGATTGTGGATTAATGATTTATGATTCCGGTCAAGAAGAAGTATTTGCGGGTGGTAGTGGCTGTGCTTGTTCAGCTGTTGTCACATATGGTCATTTATTACGAGAGATGCAAAAAGGGAATTTACAACGAATTTTTGTCGTTGCAACCGGTGCGCTATTAAGTCCGATGATGATGCAGCAGAAAGAAACGATTCCGACAATTGCACATGGTGTCGTATTTGAAAGAGTGAAAGGAGAGTGAAATGTGGATTTTATATATGCATTTCTTGTAGGTGGCGCTATTTGTGTAATTGGACAAATATTGTTAGATTTCGCAAAGTTAACCCCAGCGCATTTAATGGCAACCTTTGTAGTTATCGGAGCGATTTTAGATGGATTTGGATTGTACGATAAGCTTATAAAGTTTGCGGGTGCTGGGGCAACAGTTCCTATTACAAGCTTTGGTCATTCACTATTGCACGGAGCGATGCATGCGGCAGAGAAACACGGTTATTTAGGAATTGGTATTGGCATGTTTAGTTTAACGTCTGCGGGCATTTCCGCAGCGATATTATTTTCATTTTTTGTAGCACTTATATGTAAACCGAAAGGATAAAATCAAATGAGACGAAGGGTTGTTTTGGTTACAGATGGAGATGAATATGCAAAGCGGACAATTGAGCTGTTAACAAAAGAATTTGGGGGAAGGTGTATTTCAGCATCGCAAAGCAATCCAACCAAATTGACAGGGAAGAAAGTTGTTGAGCTTATTATGCAAACGCCATATGACCCTGTATTTGTCATGTTTGATGACAGTGGATTTATTGGAGAAGGTTCTGGTGAAAAAGCTTTAAAATATGTAGCAACACATAAACAAATTGATGTGCTGGGTATATTAGCAGTAGCGTCTAATACACATCATTGGGAATGGGCGCGAGTAGATGTAAGTGTGGATAGAGACGGGAATTTAACGGAATACGGTGTTGATAAATTTGGTTTACCAGATGGTGAGGTTGGCAGGATTAGCGGAGATACGATTTATTGTTTAGATGATTTAAATGTGCCTGTCATTGTTGGTGTTGGGGATATTGGCAAGATGTGTGGTAATGATGAATGGGAAAGAGGATCACCTATTACTAAAAAAGCAATTCAATTAATTTTGGAAAGGAGTGGGTTTTATGACGAAGCCTAAAAAAGTGAATATACCTATCTCAACTTTCATAAGCGATAATGAAAATTATTTAAAGCAGACGGTTGGATTAGGTGTTACATACGATGTTGGTATTCGTAAATTTCAAATTTTAAATAAAGAAATTGGTGTGTTATTTGTAAACGGACTTTGTGATACAAATTATATTATCCCTATTTTAGAAGAAGCAGTGGATACAAATGAAATAAGAGATGTAGAAGAAGATACAGTGAAGCTTTTAGAGAATCGTTTAATTCATCAGCAAGTAAGTAAAGTGAAAACGATGGATGAAGTAATGCTCCAAGTATTATCGGGACTCATTATTATATTTGTGGAAGGTGAAACGGAAGCGTTCGCAATAGATGTTCGTAGTTATCCTGGCCGGACGCCGACAGAACCAGATACAGAAAAGGTAGTACGTGGTGCAAGGGATGGATTTGTTGAAAATATCGTTGTAAATACAGCGTTAATTCGTAGAAGAATACGCGACCCACGTCTCCGAAATGAAATGGTTCGAGTAGGGGATAGATCACAAACGGATATTTGTATTACATATGTACAAGATGTTGCAAATCCAGATTTAGTTAAGATAATAAAACAAGAATTAACTAGTATTGAAATAGATGGGATTACGATGGCGGATAAAACGGTAGAGGAATTTGTCGTTAAACAAGGTTATAATCCATTCCCGCTTATTCGATATACAGAAAGACCAGATGTAGCAGCGAATCATCTACTAGAAGGACATGTATTAGTACTCGTTGACACGTCACCAAGTGCTATGATCACTCCAACAACATATTTCCACCATTTACAGCATGCGGAAGAGTTTAGACAAAATCCAGCTGTAGGTACATTTTTACGTTGGGTACGTTTTTTAGGTG
This sequence comes from Bacillus luti, assembly GCF_009739945.1. Lineage (NCBI taxonomy): Bacteria > Bacillati > Bacillota > Bacilli > Caryophanales > Bacillaceae > Bacillus > Bacillus luti. Next base: position 1,285,944 of record NZ_CP040336.1, read on the forward strand.
TTATATTTTCGCTGTTCTTACTACCATTTTGGTTAGTTTTTGTTTTTGATCCAACTCTTTTACCGGAAAGTCTTGCTTTCATTGGGCCAAACAAGATGACGCATTTACCAATTTTATTACAAATTTTGATGGCCGAAATCGGACTTGAATTTTTAAGGATGGCTGCCATTCATACACCAACATCATTGTCGTCTGCAGCAGGATTAATTTCTGCCATATTAATTGGTCAAATTGCAATTGATGTAGGTTTGTTTGTACCAGAAGTTATTTTGTACGTAGCAGTTTCTATGATTGGAGCATATGCAACACCAAGTTATGAGCTAGGGCTTGGTAATAAGATTGGAAAACTATTTGTAATTATTTTGACAGGCATATTTCATGAAATGGGATTTGTAGTCGGAATGACTATATTGATTTTATTCTTAACGTCTATAAAAAGTTTACAAACACCGTATTTATGGCCATTTTTACCATTTGATTGGGGCGCATTAACAAAAATTTTACTCCGTCCAACGATGTCTAGTTTAAAAGTACGACCAAGTATTGTAAAACCTCAAAATGTAAAAAGACAAAAATAAACGGGATTATACACCCGTTTATTTTTTTATCGAAAATTTATTGTTTTTTAACAAAAATCAAACATTTTTTGTGTACACTTAGAGTAGACATTGTGTATGGAAGGGGAAGAGGACATGATTAAATTATTTGTAAGTGATTTAGATGATACGCTCGTTTACAAGGTGAATCATATGCAAAAAGAAGATGAACGGGCAATTTGTTGGTTAGCCGAAAAAGGGACAAATATTTGTTTTGCCTCTGGTCGTTTTACGCACAGAATTGAAGAAGTCGTAAAAAGGTTTGCATTCCCATACTACACAACTGGTTTAAATGGGGCAACAATGTTACTGCCAGATGGAACCGTATTTCATGAGTCGAGTTTTGAAGAGCAGGTTGCCCAGGAAATATATCGATATATACATAAAAAGGGGCTAGCGGATATTGTTTGTGCAAATGAGCAGCGATATACAAAAAGAAAGAATGAAAATCATCATTCTTTTGAAGCGTATATGGGTGTGCATATTGCTGAGATAGAACAGTTAGAAGATGAATTTGGGAAAACAGTACATCCAGCGAAATTATTTGTATTTGGGGAAGAAGAAAAAATTATAGCGTTAGATCAAGAGTTACGGGATACTTTTCATGGCGAAGCAGAGGTCTTTATATCAGGTAAACGCTATGTTGATATTATGCCAAGGGGCGTAAGTAAGGGAAGTGCCCTCAAGCGACTAATGGAACATTTACAAATTGAAGCGAATGAAGTTGCATGTATTGGAGATTCTTTTAATGACATTTCTATGTTTGAAGTAACCCCGCACTCTTTTAGCCTTCATCATGCTCACCCGTATGTGAAGGGGAAAGCGAGTCATGTTGTTCGTTCGGTTGAAGAAGCGGTTATGAAATTACCATTACTTGTATAAAAAAAGAAGCTCGTCAGCGGCGAGCTTCTTTTTTTATTTGAATAAAGATTTAACAAAATCAATAATACTAGCGAAGAAATCTTTCACTTTATCTAGGAAGCCTTGACCTTCTTCAGATCCTAAAAAGGCAGAAACGTGTTCTTTTGCTTTATTTAATTGACTGCCAACTTGATTCCAATCGATATTAAGATTTTTCATTTTATCAAATAACGTTACTAAGTTATCTAGTTGTTCATCCGTTAATGTAATGCCAAGTTGATCAGCAATTTTTTTAATTAATGAACGTAAGTCTTCTGTTGTTTTTGGCTGTTCTTTTGCAATTTCTTCTTTAATTTTTGCAACAAGTTGAACTGCTTTTTCTTCGCCGATTTTATCGCCGAGTTGGGCTGTTTGCACCATTTCTTCGTTGGCTACTTTTTTTACTTCCTCAGGAATTTCTTTATTTGATGTCGTCTCATAAGCCTTCATTAACCCTGTTAAAGCAGCAGTTCCCGAAACTTTAAATGGCGCAGTAATTTGAATCTCTGCATCTTTCACACCTGCTGTAATAAGTGCATTTGTGTACATTGCATCTGTTATTGAATTAATGTTTTTCGAACGTACAATAAGGCCAGATCCTGGCTTTGTGTATGTAATCATAGAAGAGGAAATTGCTCGCGTACCAATTTGTGCTTTTGGAACAATTCCATCTAGAAATTTATGTTCTTCCGCATTAGACACAGTAATGATTGTAGCATCTTTTGGTGCTTTCATTTCTTTTAACAGATCTTGTTTTTGTTGTTCAGATAAGTTTTCTCCTAGTGTAACAATTGATTCTCCCTCAATGATGTCTGCAAATGAAGCTGTAGGCATCATAAATACCGTAACAGCTAATAGCAGAGCTAGTAATTTCGTTTTCACGAAAAATCGCTCCCTTTCTCTTTCTGAAATTTTCGGGCAACACAGTTATTATAGTATATATTTCTTATTTGTCACCTAGCTTTTGCCACATTTCAAAAAAGAACGGTGTAGATTGTCGGATTCTTTTTGTTTCTAGTCATGAATGTGGTAATATAATGCTGAGATAGTTGAAAGGAGACATATACGTATGAAAACTTTAGGATACATATTAATGGAAAATGGCGAAAAAATCGATTTAGAATTCTTCCCGGAGGAAGCGCCAAAAACAGTAGAAAACTTTAAAAAATTAGCAGAGCAAGGATTTTATGACGGTGTGACATTCCACCGCGTTATTCCTGGTTTCGTAAGCCAAGGTGGAGACCCAACAGGCACAGGTGCAGGTGGCCCAGGTTACTCTATCCCATGTGAAACTGATGGAAATCCTCATAGACACCTTGTAGGATCACTTTCTATGGCTCATGCTGGCCGTAACACAGGTGGTAGCCAATTCTTTGTTGTTCATGAGCCACAGCCGCATTTAGATGGTGTGCATACTGTATTCGGTAAAGCGACAAGCGGTATTGAAACAGTATTAAACATGCGTCAAGGCGATGTAATGAAAGAAGTTAAAGTTTGGGAAGAATAAGTTATGGGAAAAGAGAGCTTTTGCTCTCTTTTTTATTTTTAAAATAGGAATGGGTATTTCCATTGCGTTACATGATACAAGTAGTACTGTTATTGTTGTTAAAATATATTACTTATGAGAACAAACTTTTAACAAATTACATAGAATACTTTAGATTATATGTTCCAATAAATATTTTTTGTTATATAAATTTTGCTAGAATTACTCTGCTCTAAGGTGAATAGTAATGAAGCGGTAATAAGTAGTGGATGTTTCTTTTAACTTTCATAGAACATTGTCTCTTTTTTTAATTTATTTAGAAAGAAATAGTACTGAAACATATATTTGACTTTCTTCTTTTCACTTTGTATGATTATCAAGTTGTTTTAAGCACTTCTCACTCTGTTGAAAATATTGTAAAATGAATGTGATATGAAAAGAGTGGTTGAGGGGATTAATAGTTTGTAACTTTTGTAAGAAGGGATAAGGGTTATGTTAATTCGTTTTAAAAAAAGTTATGAAAAGATTGCAATGGGGCTTCTCTCATTTATGCCAACAGAAAAAGATGTGAAAACATTACAATTGACTATGAAAGAGTATGAAGCAAAGGATGATTGGCAATTGTATTTGTGGAAACAAAATGAAGATTTTGTTGGGATAATGGGGATTGTAAAAAAAGAGAATCAAGTACTAGAAATTCAGCATTTGAGTGTGAACCCGTCTCACCGTCATATGGGGCTTGGGACGAAGATGGTTCAAGAGTTAAAGAGTAAATTTCTTGAGTTTACAATTTGCGGAAACGAGCAAACAGCAAGTTTTTGCGAAAAGTGTAAAGGGCTTGAACAAAATATACATTCGTGAAAGCAGAGATAAGTATTTTATTATCTCTGCTTTCTTTTTTGTAATTGTTCGTTTCGTTCAGTAATGACTTCTGTTCGATCACGCAATGTATGCTTATGAATGATATATTCACTAGGAGTAGAGTTCACATCTTTCCAAGGAAGGTTTTGTTGCTGACATAATTGCATGCATTCCTTTTCTAATGATGTGTCCGATAAAGGTAAAAATAACGGTGTAAAACTTTCTTTTTTTTGTATAGATTGTACTCTTTCATTGAGTAAGGATAAAAGTTGTGTCTGATTGATTCCTAAACGTTGTAAAGGTGCACTGTTTTTTTCTAAAATTGTGATTGCACTTTTCATCATCTTTGTGGAACCATTCCAGTTAGAGCGTCTTTGATGGTATAAGGAAACTGCAATTTGAATGAGACCAACTAAGTAATGATCACGATTTCCTCTAGGTTTTATTTTCCAATACTCTTCCAGTATTTCATGGCATTCAAAATAATCATAATCTCCGTGAAAATGAATTAAAAATTGTATGTATTCAGTAGGATACATTTTTTTCGCCCCTGTCTAACGGTTATAAATACAAGTGTATCATAGAAATACTAACAATAAACGGCTAGGGGATTTCCCTAGCCGTTATTGTTCATATTAGCAGAAGCAAGCTGCTCCTACAATAATTAGTAAAATAAACAATACAACAAGTAATGCGAACCCACCGCTAAAACCGCAATCAACGTGACCCATAGTTTTTTGACCTCCTACATTGTTCTTACTACACTGTTATCATATGAAGCGATGGGCATGATGACATAGGCATAGGTCTATTTTCAATTAAATTTCTTAAAAAGGTTGGATAGAACATGAGTATGCTCTATACTTATGTTGTTATAGAAAAAATGTGGTGGGATGCTTTGTGCAGTATAATTTTAAAGTAGAGGCTTTTGAAGGGCCTTTAGATTTATTGTTACATTTAATACATCGTTATGAAATTGATATATATAATATTCCTGTAGCGGAAATTACAGAGCAATATTTATCATATGTTCATACGATGAAGGAACTACAATTAGATGTTGCAAGTGAGTATTTAGTAATGGCTGCAACGTTATTACAAATTAAAAGTAAAATGTTGTTGCCGAAACATGAAGAAGATGTACTTGATAACGGTGATGACTTTATAGATGATCCTCGTCAAGAATTGATGGAGAGGTTAATTGAATATAAGAAATATAAGCAAGTTGCTACTGAGTTAAAAGAAAGAGAACAAGAAAGAGCACAGCTATATACACGTCCGCCAATTGATTTTACATCGTTGCAACAAGAAGAGGAGACAAGCTTGCCTCTTGATGTTACGTTATATGATATGCTAGCGGCATTTCAAAAACTAATGCGCCGTAAAAAAGCGAAAAACCCTGTAACGACACGTATAACTCGTCAAGAAATACCAATTGAACAGCGAATGACTGATATTTTAAAGCAGTTAGAAATACAAGGTGGTCGTCAAAGTTTTTATGATTTGTTTGCTGATGATGAACGTGAAATAATGGTTGTAACATTTTTAGCGGTTCTGGAGCTTATGAAAAATCAACAAATCATAATTGAGCAAGAACATAATTTTGATGAAATTTTCGTATCAAGCTCTAATAAATCCGTATAGAGTTGGTATAGAAAAATAAGGTGGAAACATTTTATCTCATGTTACGCTTTAATGTATCGTTTGGAACAAGAAAAGAAATATTGAACCGAACGCATTGACTGTGATTCGGTTTTTTGATGTGTATTTTTATGGAAACCAGGAGAAAGGAGCTTGTAAAATGGATAGAAAAGAACAGAAATCAATTATTGAAGGGCTTTTATTTGTTTCAGGTGATGAAGGGATTTATCCAGAACAAATAGCGAAAGTTCTTGAGATTGAAATGAGAGAAGTAATTGATACTTTAGAAGAGATGCAAAAGGACTGTGAAGAGTCACATCGTGGTTTGCAAATTGTACAGTATGCAAAAGTATATCGTTTTGCAACAAAGAAAGAACATGCTTCGTATTATCAAAAATTAATAGATATTCCAACAGCTGCTTCACTCTCTCAAGCTGCACTTGAAACGTTAGCGATTGTTGCATATCGCCAACCGATTACAAGGACTGAAATGGAAGAGATTAGAGGGGTAAAAACTGATAAGGCGTTACAAACGTTAGTCTCACACTTACTTATAAAAGAAACAGGAAGAGCGGAAGGTCCTGGGCGCCCTATTTTATATGGAACGACGAAAGAATTTTTGGACACATTCGGATTGAAAACATTAGATGATTTACCATCGCTTTCTGAAGAAAACGAGCAAACGAATGAAGCGGATTTATTCTTCGGTTCTTTACAAGAAATATCAAAATAAAAGCTTAGCATTTTGCTAAGCTTTTTTTGTATATCAATTATATCCCGTGCCATACTAAGTGAAAAAAGGAGACGGATTATGAGAGGTATGCGAAGTGTTTTAATATTAGTTGCAGTTTTGTTATGCTTTTCTTTAAATAGTGCATCGGCTAAAAGATATATGATGTCTATTCATGCTGCGTCTCCTTTACATATGCAGCGGCAGCATCTCGGTAAAATGAAAGTGAGTTTTTTAAAAGTTGGGCAAGGGGATGCAACACTTATCACTTTGCCGAATGGACAAACGCTATTAATAGACGGTGGACCTTATGAAGCAGGAGAGGTCATTATTCAAAAATTAATTGAGAAAGGGATTAATCATTTAGATGTTATTGTCAGTACACATCCTGATATGGACCATATAGGTGGCTTGATTCCGATTCTAGAACAAATGCCAGTTGCACTAATATTAGATAGTGGAAAAACATATAGCTCTTTTACTTATCATACGTATCGGAATCATATTAAAAAAAGAGGAATACCATTTGTATCAGTAAAAGAAGGACAATACATACCGCTAGATCCGCATGTTTCCATACAAGTATTAAACAATGGGACATCAAAAGATGAAAATAATGAATCTTCCATCGTGTTAAAGGTACGATATGGAAAAGCAGATTTTTTATTAATGGGTGATGCAGATGTGCGGACGGAACATGAAATATTAAAGCAATTTGATGTACATGCAGATGTGTTAAAGGTGGGACATCATGGCTCATATACTTCAACAAGTGAAATGTTTATAAAAAAAGTAGAACCACAGTTCGCTATTCTTTCATATGGGAGCAGTAATCCGTATGGACATCCACACCAAAGTGTAGTAAGACGATTAAGACAGCATGGTATAATGATATATGGAACAAATAAACGTACAGTAGAAATGGAAACTGACGGTGAACATATTACAATAGGCTCTAGTGGATTAATGCCTTTACTTAAGTAATTAATATTAATGGTGGATATTGCCCCTTTTTGGAAAAAATGAATAACATATATTATAATTGTGAGACACAAAAGAAGTTTCCTTTTTTGGTAAACAAAGAGGAAATTTCTTTAGAATGTATAGACAACTACTCGTGCATATATTAAGATGGAATTAGGCGAATAAGGTAATAATAACAAGTAGGTATTTAATGGGAAAGGATCGATGAAAATGAAAACGCAAGTTGTCATCAATGCCAAGATTTATACAGGTCAAGAAGTAGTGGAAAACGGATTTATTCGTTACGCAGAAACAATTAAAGAAATTGGTTTGATGGCTCAGTACGTACCACAAGAAAATGAAACTGTTTTTGATGCTACAGGGAAGATTGTTATTCCAGGTATGATTGATGTTCATATTCACGGTGGATACGATATTGATGCGATGGATGCAAATAGCGATGGGTTAGTAACTCTAGGTAAAGAAATGTTAAAAGAAGGAGTTACAACTTACTTCCCAACAACAATGACACAAGCTCCAGAGGCGATCGAAGCGGCGTTAAGTGCTGCGAAGGAAGCGAAAGAAAAAGGAGCACATTTCGAATATATTCACTTAGAAGGCCCATATGTTTCAAAAAAACGTGCAGGTGCACAACCACTTGAACATATTGTTCCTGCGGATATTGAACAATTTAAACAATGGCAGGAAGCAAGCGGGAATCTAATTAAATTAGTAACGTACGCACCAGAAGAAGAAGGCGCATTAGAGTTTGAACAGTATCTTGCTGAAACGGGTGTTGTTGGCACAATGGGCCATACAGATGCAATTGATGCGCAACTAAAAAATAGAAACATTACACATGCAACGCATTTATACAATCAAATGCGTGGATTACATCACCGTGAACCAGGAGTTGTTGGTCATGTGTTATTAAATCCAGATGTAATGGTTGAAGTAATTACAGATGGTATTCACATTCACCCTGATATGGTGAAATTAGCATATAAATTAAAAGGACCGAAAAAAGTAAGTGTTATTACTGACGCAATGCGTGCGAAAGGTCTTGAAGATGGATTATATGAGCTTGGCGGACAGCCAGTACATGTAAAAGATGGTAGTGCTCGATTAGAAGATGGAACGTTAGCTGGTAGTATTCTAAAAATGGATCAAGCTTTCCGAAATGTAATTGAATTTACAGGTTGTTCAATCGAAGATGCAGTACTGATGACATCAGTGAACCAAGCAGAAGAGTTTGGATTAAATAATAAAGGTGCATTAGCGGTAGGAAAAGATGCAGACTTTGTTGTGATGAATGAAGATTTACATGTATATGATACGGTTCGTTTAGGAATTCATATGAAGGAAGGGAAGTAATTAAATGAATATTCTTGTTGTAAAAACTCCAGAAGAATTAGCAGAAGCAGGTTATAAATTAATTGAAGAAGTTGTAAAAACAAAAGAAAATCCAACATTAGGAATGGCTACAGGAAGCTCTCCATTAGGTATTTATGCAGAAATGCGAAAAAATAAACTTGATACAAGCCATACAACCACTGTAAACTTAGATGAGTACGTAAATTTACCACATGAAGATAAAAACAGCTATCACTATTTCATGCAAGAACAGTTGTTTGATCATCTTCCATTTAAACAAACTTATGTACCAAACGGGATGGCAAGTGATTTAGAGGAAGAGTGCAAACGTTACGAGAGCATTCTAGCTGCTAACCCAGTTGACCTACAGATTCTTGGAATCGGTGAAAACGGTCACATCGGATTTAACGAGCCAGGAACATCGTTTAATTCTCCAACGAACATTGTTGAATTAACAGAATCTACACGCCAAGCAAACCTTCGTTTCTTCGAAAAAGAAGAAGATGTGCCAACTCATGCGATTACAATGGGAATCGGAAGTATTATGAAAGCGAAACAAATTCTACTTGTTGCTATGGGTTCTAAAAAGGCGGAAGCTGTTAAAGAGTTATTACAAGGCGAATATAATGAAGCGTGTCCTGCTACAGTTTTACAACGTCATCCGAATGTAACCGTAATTGCTGATCAAGAAGCTCTATCTTTATGCAGTGAGGCGATTGCTGATGAACATCGACAAGTATTCACCATTTCCGATCTATTATCAGATTCAAGAGTGGGTGAAACAGCTAATTGAGGACGGCGAATGGAAGCCGGGAGATAAAATCCCATCTGAGAATGAACTTTGTGATAAGTTCGAAGTGAGTCGTATGACAATCAGACAGGCGATTAATAATTTAGTGGAACAAGGCTATTTATATCGGAAGCGTGGAATTGGAACGTTTGTCCAACTTCCGAAAGTAGAGCAAAAATTGCAAGGAATGACGGGATTCACAGAAGATATGATTTCTCGCGGGATGAACCCAAGTAGTCAATTACTTAGTTTCCGCCTAGTTCCAGCTACTGCGAAAATAGCAGACCGGCTTAGAATACAGGAGGGAGAATCGGTTTATGAAGTAAGGCGTATTCGCTTAGCTGATGATGAGCCGATTGCTTTTGAGACGACATATTTGTCGCCAGCTCTTGTAAAGGATATTAACGAAGAAATATTGCAACAATCTTTATATGAACATTTAGAGAAAAAACTGGGCTTTAAGCTTGTTAGCGCTACTCAATCAATTGAAGCTTCAATTGCAACGGATAGTGAAGCAGAACATCTGCATATTCCTAAAAAGGCGCCTGTACTTGTAATGCGTCAATGGTCATATTCAGAAGGTGAGATACCGTTAGAGTATGTGAAATGTATTTATCGTGGGGATCGTTATAAATTTATTACAAACATCGCACGTAACAAATAATATATTTCAGTTTGTGAAGTACAGTAAATTTAAAATTGTTAAACATGTAAAGAAATAAAAATACGACTCATCCTTATAAGGAGTGAGTCGTATTTTTATTATGAGCAATCACGTGGTTAACGGCATCTTTAACCGCATCTACTACATAGTGAGCGTGTTTTTTTACTGCGTCATCTGCTTGAGACATAGCAAAACTGTGAGGAGTTAAAGAAAACATTGGAATATCATTATAAGAATCGCCTATGCAAGCAACTTCCTCTGGTTGTAATTGAAATTCTTTTAATAAAACAGAAATAGCAGAACCTTTACTAATATTTGGTGGCATTACATCTAAACATTGTTCTGCGGAAATGAACGTACTAACTTTTCCATGGAATTTTTCATCAATCTTTTTCTGAAGGAGTTGTAAGCTTTCTTTTGTTCCTCCAACAGAAATTTTATTTGGAAAAATTGTATCATCTATTTTCTGTAATAAATTAGGTTCTTCAACAGAAGTCATAGTTACTTGTTGTTCAAGTTCATGAATAAACGGTGTTTTTTCTTCAATGTAATAATTATGCTCATCACTTACATAACGGAAATAAGGATCTTCATTTGTCATTGCTAGCAAATCAGGTAAAATACTCGAATCGAATGTTGCAGATAATAGTTGCTTATTTTCGTACGTATATACGAAAACACCATTTACACTAATGCGATGGAAATTTGTATTTACAGCTTGCATTAAATTTGCAATTTCATTATCAAGTCGGCCAGAAGCGAAACAAAGAATCACATTTTGCTCAGCTAGACTACGAAGTGCAACGATATCTTGCTCGTCAATTAGCCCTCCGTGTTGCATCATTGTACCATCGATATCACTCACAAACATTTTTATCATATTGCGGTCTCCTTTCTATGTACAGTTGCCCTTACATTATACGCATCATGTACAAACATGTCTAAAAAATGAATTTTTATTAAATGGTAGATGTTTTACATTGACGACAAATAAGAATGTTCTGTAACATAAAAGCAGGCTATTTAAGTACGAGGGTGGTGTTATATGAGTAATTATCTAGAAATTAAAAAAGTTTTAAATAACAATGTTATCATTGCTAGCCATCCCGAACACGAGGAAGTAGTGGTGATTGGTAAAGGGATTGGCTTTGGGAAAAAAGCGAAAGATCTATTGGAGCAAGAACAAATTGAAAAAATGTTTGTTTTAAAAAATGAACGTGATCGTGAACAATATAAATTGTTAGTACCGCATGTGAGTGAAAAATTAATTGAACTAATGAACGACATTATGTTTTATATTCAAGAAAAGGCAAAGTCGCCATTAAATGAACATATTCACATCGCTTTAACAGATCATATTTCTTTTGCGATTAAGCGGTTAAAACAAGGACTCACAATTGATAATCCTTTTTTAGTTGAAACGAAAATGCTATATCCAGAGGAATATGAAATCGCTGAAGGTGTTGTAGACCTTTTAAATTCTCGTTTGCAAATTACATTGCCAGAAGGAGAAATTGGTTTTATTGCACTTCATATTTACAGTTCACTTACAAATTCAGATTTATCTTCAGTTAATCAAAACTCTCGTCTCATTGCACAGCTTGTATCTTTAATTGAGACAAACTTACAAATTACATTAGATCAAGAAAGTATTCATTATTTACGCCTTATTCGTCATTTGCAATATGCTATTGAACGAGTGAAAAAAGGGGAAAAGGTAGAGGAGTCACAAAGTTTTGCAGATTTATTAAAAGCAGAATATCCAATCTGTTATAATTTAGCTTGGAAGCTAGTTAAGGTCATGCAAAAAGAATTACGACTGCCTGTATATGAAGCAGAGAGTATATACTTAACGATGCACTTGCAACGATTAGTGAAAGTGGAGCATGTGTAAAAAGACATATATTCTTGTCTAAAATGAAAACGTTAGAAAAAATCATTGAATCGCTTACAATAGTTATGTATAATAACTATTGCAAAGTTATACAATTTTCGACAAACACATTAAGGTGAGTAACGAAAACGTTTGCCTTAATTATAGTGAAATTATACGTAAACCTATTTTTGACACGTGTTACTGATTCGATCAGGCATGAGTGGAGAAAAGTAAGGAATGTAAGCTAGAGAAAGGGATATACTACCCTTTGTATAGCTATCGTTCTATCTTTTTTTCCTCATGCCTTTTTGGCGTTTGTCGAAAAGTATCAATATAGATAAGAGAGGAAGGGTTTCCATGTTTAAGAAGATCTTTGGTGTTCTTCAAAAAGTCGGAAAAGCGCTTATGCTTCCAGTAGCGATTTTACCGGCAGCAGGTATTTTACTTGGATTTGGTAATGCGTTTCAAAATCCACAGTTAACAAATGTTATTCCTGCTTTAAAAGCAGATTGGTTCGTAATGGTTGCCAAAATTATGGAACAATCTGGTGATATTATTTTCGCTAACCTTGCATTATTATTCGCAGTTGGGGTAGCAATTGGTTTAGCTGGTGGAGACGGAGTAGCAGGTTTAGCAGCGTTCGTCGGCTACTTAATTATGAACAAAACGATGAGTGTGTTCTTAGAAGTAGATAAGTTAGTGAAAGTAACAAGTTCTGGAGCAGATCCAGTGAAGATTGGATTTGCCGATCCTGCATATGCCAATGTATTAGGAATTCCAACACTGCAAACAGGAGTATTTGGTGGTATTATCGTCGGTATAGTAGCGGCATATTGTTACAATAAATACTTCAATATTGAATTACCATCATACTTAGGTTTCTTTGCAGGTAAGCGTTTCGTACCGATCGCAACTGCAACATTCTCATTAGTAGTCGGTATTATCATGTGTTTCGTTTGGCCATACATTCAAGGTGGCTTAAATACGTTCTCACATCAAATGATTGATGCAAATAGAACGTTAGCAGCATTTATTTTCGGTTTAATTGAACGTTCATTAATTCCATTTGGACTACATCACATTTTCTATTCACCATTCTGGTTCGAATTCGGTCAGTATACAAATGCAGCTGGCGAATTAATCCGTGGTGACCAAAAAATCTTTATGGCACAGTTAAAAGATGGTGTAGAATTAACAGCAGGTACATTTACAACTGGTAAGTATCCGTTCATGATGTTCGGTCTTCCAGCAGCAGCTTTAGCAATGTACCATGAAGCACGTCCAGAAAACAAAAAATTAGCAGCTGGTATTTTAGGTTCTGCTGCATTAACATCTTTCTTAACAGGTATTACAGAGCCACTTGAATTTTCATTCTTATTCGTAGCACCAGTACTATTCGGAATTCACGCGGTATTCGCTGGTCTATCATTTATGACAATGCAAATTTTAGGTGTTAAAATTGGTATGACATTCTCTGGTGGTTTAATCGACTTTATGTTATTCGGTGTACTACCAGGCCGTACAGCATGGTGGTGGGTAATTATTGTTGGTCTTGTACTAGCAGTTATTTACTACTTCGGATTCCGCTTTGCAATCCGTAAATGGGATTTAAAAACACCTGGTCGTGAAGTAGCAAATGCAAATGACGGCGCAGGAAAAACAGAAGCTGGTGAACTTCCTCGTGAAGTATTAGTGGCACTTGGTGGTAAAGAAAACATTGCTTCTTTAGACGCTTGTATTACTCGTTTACGTGTTCAAGTTAACGAACAAAAGAATGTAAACAAAGATCGTTTAAAAGAGCTTGGAGCAGCTGGTGTACTTGAAGTTGGAAATAACATTCAAGCAATCTTTGGACCGAAATCTGACACATTAAAATCACAAATTCATGATATTATGTCAGGTCGTACACCTCATGTTGAAAAAGAAGAGCCTGTAAAAGTAGAGGAAGCTCCTCAAAAAGTTGATGAAAACGAAACAATCGTTTCACCAATTGAAGGAAAAATCTTACCGATTACAGAAGTACCTGATCAAGTATTCTCAGGAAAAATGATGGGAGACGGATTCGCAATTGAACCAACGGAAGGAACAGTAGTTTCTCCAGTTAACGGTGAGATTGTTAACGTATTCCCTACAAAGCATGCGATTGGTATTCAATCTGAAGGCGGAAAAGAAATTTTAATCCACTTCGGTATTGATACTGTAAAATTAAATGGTGAAGGTTTTGAAGCACTTGTAGCACAAGGTGATAAAGTGAAACAAGGACAACCATTATTAAAAGTGGATCTTGCATTTGTAAAAGAAAATGCACCATCTATCATTACACCTATTGTCTTTACGAATTTAGAACAAGGACAACAAGTTGAATTGAAAAAAGATGGAAATGTTAAGAAGGGCGAAAACGCTATTATTGACATTCAGTAGGAATTTGACGCAAAATGTTTATAATTATAATAGGCGATGTGGTTGACCGAACATCGCCTATTATATACAATAGATGATGTAGTACTCACGTCTATACAACTAAAAAAATACGTAATTTAAAGGAGATAAATTATCATGGAAAAAATCTTTAAAGTAACTAGCGACTCAGGAATTCATGCTCGTCCAGCAACTCTACTTGTAAACACTGCAAGCAAATTTGGTTCTGACATTAACTTAGAGTATAACGGAAAGAACGTTAACTTAAAATCAATCATGGGCGTTATGTCTTTAGGCATTCAACAAAACGCAGAAATTAAAATCACTGCAAATGGTGATGATGCAGCTCAAGCACTAGCAGCTATCGAAGAAACTATGAAAAACGAAGGATTAGGAGAATAATGACTCTTAACATTCAAGGGATCGCTGCATCAAGTGGGATTGCGATTGCAAAGGCTTTCAGACTTGAGAATCCTGAATTTAACATTGAAAAGAAATCAATTACAAACGAAGCTGCAGAAATTGCACGCTTAGACGCTGCGCTTGAGAAAGCAAAAACTGAATTAGAAGCTATTAAGGACCACGCTTTTGCTGAGCTAGGTGCTGATAAAGCTGCGATCTTTGAAGCACATTTATTAGTGTTAAATGATCCAGAATTAGTAAACCCAGTAAAAGATAAAGTAAATAGTGAAAAAGTAAATGCTGAATTTGCAATGGATGAAGTTGCATCAATGTTCATTTCTATGTTTGAGAACATGGATAACGAATATATGAAAGAACGTGCTGCGGACATTCGTGACGTAACAAAACGCGTTCTTGCACATTTACTAGGAATTAACTTCTCAAATCCTGGTACAATTTCTGAAGAAGTAATCATTATTGCTGAAGATTTAACACCATCTGATACAGCTCAGTTAAACCGTAAGTATGCAAAAGGTTTCACAACTGATATCGGTGGACGTACATCTCACTCTGCAATTATGGCTCGTTCTATGGAAATTCCTGCTGTTGTTGGTACGAAAGTTGTTATGGAGAAAATCCAAAACGGCGATATCGTTATCATTGACGGTTTAGATGGAGAAGTAATTGTAAACCCATCTGAAGAAACTCTTCGTTCTTTTGAAGAAAAGAAAGCGAAATTTGAAGAGCAAAAAACTGAATGGGCTAAATTAAAAGACCAAGCTACTGTAACAAGCGATGGACATCACGTTGAGCTTGTTGCAAATATCGGAACACCAAATGATGTACAAGGTATTATCGATAATGGCGGAGAAGGCGTTGGTTTATACCGTACAGAATTCTTATACATGGGCCGTGACAATCTTCCAACAGAAGAAGAACAGTTCGAAGCGTATAAAGCAGTTCTTGAAGGTGTAAAAGAAGGTCAACCAGTCGTTGTTCGTACACTTGACATCGGTGGAGATAAAGAGCTTCCATACTTACATTTACCAAAAGAAATGAACCCATTCTTAGGATACCGTGCAATTCGCTTATGTCTTGATGAGCAAGATGTGTTCCGTACACAACTTCGTGCATTACTTCGTGCTAGCGTATACGGTAACTTAAAAATTATGTTCCCAATGATTGCAACTCTTGATGAGTTCCGTCAAGCGAAAGCAATCTTATTAGAAGAGAAAGCGAAACTTGTAGAAGCGGGTACTACTGTTTCTGATTCTATTGAAGTTGGTATGATGGTTGAAATCCCAGCTTCAGCAGTATTAGCGGATCAATTCGCAAAAGAAGTTGATTTCTTCTCTATCGGAACGAATGATTTAATCCAGTATACAATGGCTGCAGACCGTATGAACGAACAAGTATCTTACTTATACCAACCATATAACCCATCAATTTTACGTCTTGTAAAAATGGTTATCGATGCTGCTCATAAAGAAGGCAAATGGGCTGGTATGTGTGGTGAGATGGCGGGAGATTCACTTGCTATCCCATTATTATTAGGATTAGGTTTAGATGAGTTCAGTATGAGTGCAACATCTATTCTTCCTGCAAGAACACAACTAAGCAAGTTGTCAAAAGCAGAAATGGAAACATTAGCAGAAAAAGCATTAATGATGTCAACTGCTGAAGAAGTTGTTGAACTAGTTAAAAGCATATAATCAATAAAAAAACCTGAGTCGATTTGAAATCGGTCTCAGGTTTTTTCTATGAGAAAAGTAAATCTTATTTTCTTACTATAGAGGATAAGGGACAGAATTAGATAGCGATAGCAACGATGTCAGTTGGGCATACACGTAAAATACCAGTAAAAGTATTTCGATTTTGGTTGTTCTTATCGTCTTTATTGTTATCTTTGTTATCGTTATTACGAGCTAAAGCAGAGAAAAGAGCAACACCGTTAGCGAAACCTTCAAAAATTACATTGTTGAAAGTGCCGTTACCTCTAATGCTTAAAAGAGAAAGCTCTGTTCCAACTGAAATGCTAGCAAGTACGTTACATACAGCTGGTTGTTGTGGTCTAACTACTTCTTTCTCTTTCTCTTTCTCATGATGTCTGCACTCTCTTTCATGATGATGACAGTCTCTAAAGTTATCACAGCATCCAAATGATCCAAACATAATCCTCATCACCCCCTTCACACTTATAATCTATGTAAGTTCGGTAGTGAGTGACTGGACAGAGAGTGGAATTTTTTCTAGGGTATTTTCTCATTTTAAAAGACTAGCTGGGTATTTAGTACGGAATGATGTTTAAAATAGGACAAATATCATAAAAAAAGTGTAAAGACCACCAAAATGAATGAATTAGTCTTTACACTTTTTTGCTTTTATATAAAACGATAATATATACAGGAAGAGCTAACAGTAATGGTGCAATGGATCGAGCAGTATGTTTTTCTGCTTCTAATTGGAACGCTTCTTCTTTTGGGAATTGTAACACTGATATGTTTGCAGCATCGCCAATAAAATATAGAAGTAGTACAGTCACTATGTAACTTAAAAGTGCGATAAAGCTTCCGTATGAACTCAATGAAAATCCCTCTCTTGTTATCTATTTGTTATCATTGTATCATAATTGTAACAAAAACACACGGTTATATTTCATTGTTTTAACAAATTTCGACATGAAACGCCATATATGTATATAAGAATGGCGTAAGTTTTACTGTTTCTATATGTGTAGATGCTGAATAATCCATATTAATATTACGGATGTGTAACAGAATATAAAAAAACGAAGGTAATGAAATTACCTTCGTTTTTATCCCGCTATTTGTTGGGAGATAACTGTCCGATTAGTGAAGGCTAATAATTAGTAGGGAACCCCACTGATTAAAGTTTCACTTTATTATTTCGCCCATTCACTCACTTGTTCTACGCTCATTCGTGGGGCAGGATGGCCTTTTAAAGTTGATTCACCAATTGTAATAAGCATAATTGGTACGTATCGAGATGAAACATTGAATTCTTCTGTAAGTGCTTGAGGATTGAACCCACCAATAGCACAAGTATCCCAGCCAGTTGCTTTAGCTGCAAGCATAAGTTGCATTGCTGCTAAAGATGCGTTTGAAAAGGCAGCATCTCTTGGGAATTGTTCACGAGCATATGCAGATTCAATATTATTAGCTAAACGTTCTTTTGCTTCTTCTTTCATAAACCCTTGTTCTACAATTGGACCATATACTGGTTCAACATTTTTATAAGCTTCTAAATCACCTAAAATGGCAACTACTGCAGAAGCATCAAGAATTTGTTGTTGGTTATAAGCAACTGGGTGCAATCGTTTTTGTACATCTTCGCCTTGGAAAACGAGGAATTTCCAGTGTTGTAAATTCCAAGCAGAAGGTGCTTGGGCAGCTGCTTTTAAAATTTCGTGTAACTCTGAAGATGAAATTTCTTTTTCAGGATTGAATGCACGTGTAGATGTGCGTTCATATAGAACGTTAAAAAAGTTGTCGTTTGTCATTATATATCCTCCGAATTATATATCAAATATATTCTACTTACATTTTGTAAGTTATCGAACTTAAGAATATAATATCTGTATTTTAATTGTCAAGTTTTAAAGGGTAAGCTAGGGCATTCATACAAACGATACAATTCCAATAATCATACACTAAAAAAGGAATTTGTAGAGTCAAAAAAGAAAAGAGAACATTCTCAATTAGCTTGTTAACGTGTATCCCTCATTAATTAATATGTTTGGTATTATAAAATATTTGTGAGGAATTCAGTAGAACAAGATATATGAAGTGAGTGAAGACTAGTGATGAACATACTACATTTTTTATTAGAGAATACGGTTTTCCAAAATGTATTACAAGATCTTCAGTTAAATGTCCTTTATATAGAAAATGGGTGCACACATCAACAAACGATAGAAAATATCCATCCAAAATGTATGTTTATAGCAAATAGTTTTGAAGAAGGAGAAGTATTGTTTCATAAGACTAGGCCGCATATTGTAATTATGTATGTAACGGATTTTTCTCAAATAAAATATATAAAGAATATGTATAATCCGCATAGTACATTCATTGTCATTTGGGATCAACAGATAACAAGCGAGTTTGCAGAGGTGCTTACGTTAGGAATACGTAATATCGTGATAGCCCCTGTGACTCCACAAATGGTGTTAGAGGAAGTAAATAAGAGTTTGTATCAGCTTTCTTTAGTACGACAAGTAAGTTTGCAACAAGAACTACTTCAAACGATGTTTGATTTTCAAAATGACCTATTATTCATAGTAGAAGACGATGAGATTGTTGATTGTAATACGAATTTTTTAGCATTTTTCGGATATGAAAATTTGTTTGCCTATCGTGAGCAACATTTAGTATTTGCTGAACATTTTATTAGAGAAAATGGATACTATTCGACGACTCATGATATAACATGGCTAGATGATACATTATCATATGATAGAAGAATTAAGATGTCCAATTATGAAGGGATCGTATCAACTTTTTTATTACGTGCGACACCATTGCCAGAAGATTTATCGAGATTTATTGTAAAGTGTACAGAGATTACAGAATTAGATGAAATCTATCAAGAACAAGAAAGGCTTGCTATGATAGATTCGTTAACAGAAATTTATAATCGTTTGAAATTCCAACAAATACTAGAGGCAGAATGGGATAATGCGATGCGTAACAATGAAAACATAGCACTTATTTTATTTGATATAGATAATTTTAAAAAAGTAAATGACACGTATGGTCATGATTTTGGTGATTTAGCATTAATTCAGCTTGCAGAGCTTATGAAATCTAAAGTGGAGCATCAACATGTATTTGCAAGGTGGGGTGGCGAAGAATTTATTATATTAGTGACAGATACAGTAGAAAAAGAAGCATTTCAAGTTGCGGAGTCACTACGATTTTTCATTGAAACAAAGCAATTCTCTGGAATTTCGAAATTAACAGCGAGTTTTGGAGTTGCGTTATATGAAAAAGGGATTACAAAGGAAGAATTAATGCAAAGAGCGGATATTGCATTATATGAAGCGAAAAAAAATGGAAAAAATCAAGTATGTGTGTATAGAAAAGAAAAAATGTAATTTTTCGCAACAAATTGTTGCGATTTTTTTTTATTGTTTGATAATAGAATATGGGGGCACTTTGAACGAAGGAATTATGGAGGAACAACATGATAAAAAAAATAATGATAATGGCCTCACTGTCTGCTGTAGTTTGTGGTGGAGTATACTATTTTCTCTATAATCCCAATATAAAGGAAAGCACTTTATTAACCACTAAGGTGAATCCTACTATTGAATCAGAAGTACAAGAGAATATAGAAGAAAAAGAACAACAAATTGATTATGCCAGTATATCTCAAAAGTTAGATCAGTATTTAATAGGAAAGCAATTTAATGGAACAGTTTTAGTAACTGATAAAGAGCGTGTTATATTGAATAAAGGATATGGATATGCTGATATTCAAAATAAAATACAGAATACGCCTCAAACAAAATATCGTATCGGTTCTATTACGAAAACAGTTGTTGCTACATCTATTTTACAGCTGCAGGAACAAGGAAAGTTAAATATTCAAGATAATGTAAACAAATATATACCTTCTTTTCCAGCAGATAAAAATATCACTTTATATCATTTGTTAACGCACACATCAGGTTTACCAGAAAAAGGGGAAGGGAAAGTGAATGCGTCTTCCCGTATAAACTTAGTAAATTGGATTGGAAGTCAAAAATTAGCGTTTCAGCCAGGGGAGGGTTGGAGATATACAGATTATAATTATATGGTGCTTGCCTATATTATAGAAAGCATATCAAAAAAAACTTTAGGAGATTACATAAAAGAAAATATATTTACTAAAGCCGAAATGCATGAATCTGGTATGGGAAATACGACTCCAGGTGATCAGCATTTTACTAAAGGGTATGTAAAGAAAGACAATGTACTTGAACCTGCACAAAAATTATCAATGGATTGGTTATATGGTTGTGGTGAGATGTATACGACAGTTGGAGATATGAAGAAATTAGACGAAGCGATTATAAATGGGAAACTTCTCTCTGAACAAAGTATACAAGCGATGTTTTCACCTTCAGCAGAACGGAAATATGCATTTAGCTTTTATATATATCCGGATTATTTTCATAATCATGGTGTACTATCTGGTTGGAATACTTTCAATAATTTTAATAAAGAAAAAGGGACTTTTGTTATTTTATTTTCAAATGTGAAAAATAGTATGGATGATGATTTTAATAAAGAGTTTCGGAAGATGGTAAGTGATTTATTAGAGCAAAGGGGATAAGAATATGGAAAACAAAATTTTATCAATAGGTTTTATCGGTATTGGTGTAATGGGAAAAAGTATGGTTCATCATTTAATGCAAGAAGGTCATACAGTATATGTATACAATAGAACAAAAGCGAAGACAGATTCTTTAGTGCAAGATGGTGCTAATTGGTGTGATACACCGAAAGAGTTAGTGAAGCAAGTTGATGTTGTAATGACTATGGTTGGATATCCACATGATGTAGAAGAAGTATATTTTGGGATAGATGGAATTTTAGAGAATGCAAATGAAGGCACGATAGCAATTGATTTTACAACATCTACTCCAACATTGGCAAAACGTATCAATGAAGTTGGTAAAAGAAAGAATGTATATACACTGGATGCACCTGTATCTGGAGGAGATGTTGGTGCTAAAGAGGCTAGACTCGCAATTATGGTCGGTGGAGAGAAAGAAATATATGATAGATGTTTACCATTATTTGAAAAACTAGGAACAAATATTCAGTTGCAAGGGCCAGCTGGTAGTGGACAACATACAAAAATGTGTAATCAAATTGCGATTGCTTCTAACATGATAGGAGTATGTGAGGCTGTTGCTTACGCGAAAAGGGCTGGACTAGATCCAGATAAAGTATTAGAGAGCATTTCAACGGGTGCAGCAGGTAGTTGGTCATTAAGTAATTTAGCTCCTCGCATGTTAAAGGGAGATTTTGAACCAGGATTTTATGTGAAACATTTTATGAAAGATATGAAGATTGCTTTAGATGAGGCTGAAAAATTACAATTACCAGTACCAGGTTTAAGCTTGGCGAAGGAATTGTATGATGAGTTAATTAAAGATGGAGAAGAGGATAGTGGAACACAAGTGTTATACAAAAAATACATCAGGGGGTAAACAAGATGGACCTTCAAAAGTTTGACGAAATTATTGATACTGTGCAGCGAACAACTTGTGTGCCGATTAATGATAAGCAAAAAGAAGCTTTTAAACAAAAATATGATTTTGAACCAAATTTCGAATATGGAAGAGATGAGAAGAGCCATTATGTTATACGAACTTCGAAAAAGATGTTAGAGGAAATGGAGTTTTATTTGGCACTGAAATATGATCGGGATGGTATTTCCCTTTATATGCATGCTGAGATTGAAGGGACATGTTATGTATCCGTTAGCTATAGTGAAGATGCACTTCATTTACAAGAATTATTTCAATTCCTAGAAGAAAATAAATAAAAGTCCTCATTTGAGGACTTTTATTTATTTAGATATATTTAATTTTTATCATTATAAGTTGGAAGCCCGGCGGCATCGCTCAATCGGGAATGGAATCACTTGCGCGAGGTGATTAGGACCAAATTGTTTTGTACGAGCATGGCGTAATATATAAAATGCACACAGAATTGAAACAGGAATAGCTCCGAATAAACCAAAAAATAAAGCGCTTACACAAGATGCCACAAAACCTAAAACGCCAACTTCTAATTCTTCCATAATAGCTCCTAAAATAACAGGAATAGCTCCGCATGAAACTCCTAGTATAAGTGCGATAAGTATACTCATGATTATCCCCCTCTGTTTGCAATATTATTTTCCTTATTAGTAATTGTAGTATATCACACATAAAACAGAATTTTCAGAAAAAGTTCAAAAAAAGTTCAATAAATGTTCGAAAAGTGTTAAAAAATCGAAGAGGGTAATTCCACCTTAAAAAGGAAAGAAAGAGATTTTTGAGTGAATAAAAAATCAGACTTATTTCAAAAAATGAAATAAGTCTGTTCTATAGGAGGATGTATATATGTAGAGTGAATAAAAGGTTGGAAAAGGGGGTCCATGTCCTTTTATTCAACTAGCTACCTTAATAGATTGGAACCCAGCCTTCAGTTGTAACAAAAATACGGATAGCTACAACTTGGCGATCATCTTGCAAGGTAAAATAATGTCTTGCATTTTCAGGAACAGAGATTAGATCGCCTGGCTCAAGTTCAACGTCAAAGAATATCCCATCTTTGCCTTCAATAGCAAAGATGCCATGACCACTGACAATAAAGCGGACTTCATCATCAGTATGATGGTGTTCTTTTTGGAAATTAATTAACAATTCGTCAAGGTTGGGTGTACTACTTGAAAGTGAAATTACATCATGTGCTTTATAACCTCGACGCGCTGAAACATCAGCGATTTCTTTTGAAAACACTGCTAATATTTCAGCTTTGTTTTCATCTGTTAACGAATAATTTTCATTTAAATGAGTAGGAAGTTTAGAAATATTCCATTTCTCATATAAAACGCCTTCTTCTTGTAGAAATTTTGATACTTCCACCTCATTTTCAATGCGAGTATTTACTTCATGAATACGAATTTGCGCCATTAGAAACGCCTCCTTGAATTGATAATAGTTTTATATGAAATTGGAATAAAAACTCATAAGCTTCTAATCTTTTCTTTGCATCAAAGCTATCTCGACCCCATACGGTAATACCATGATTACGGATTAATACTGCTCCCGAATCTCCTTGTATATGCTTTCGGAAATTTTCTCCGAGCGTTGGGATATGGGCATGGTTTTCGATAATAGGAATGTGAATTGTTGCACCTTCTTCCCAAATATCAAGGGCTTTAATAATTTCTTGATTTTGAAGTGTGACTGCATCACTATATAAATTTGTGATGACATTGTTATCAGTTGTATGAACATGAAGTACGCACCCGGCATTCGTATTGTTATAAATATGTGTATGCAATATTGTTTCTGCTGAAGGGCGTAATTCGGTATCTAATACGGGAACCCCTAGATGATCTACTAACAGAAAATCATCTGGAGTAGTTTTTGTTTTGTCTTTACCGCTTGCGGTAATAAGAAAAGTAAGTGGCTCATGACTAACTTTTATAGAAATATTCCCACTTGTTGCTGGAAACCAATTTCGTGTTGTTAACTCTTTTTTAATCTCGCTTAAGTCATACCATTGACGAAAAAGTTGTTTCATAATTTCACCTCCAACAAATGTTTTAATTCAGCTAGAACATCGTGAAATGTTCCAAAGGGTGTATAAGCAATATGATTTTCTTCACACTTTGTAATAAGGAAGTCGCGAGCAAACACTTTATCAGCTTGTTTCGCTGCTTGTAAATCAGTAATAGAATCTCCAATTACAATGTGAAAATCATTTGTATCACTTAATTTACGGATTAGTGACGATTTACATAACCCGCAATGGTTTTGACAATGCTCATCACAAGGATGAGGCCAATTAACTGTAATAAATTCTGCTGAAAAGTCTGTTTCATTACAGTAAATTTGCTCTTTTGGAATGATCCCTTGTAAGAGTGGATAGACGAAAAAATCCATCCCACCTGATATAACGTAAAAAGAAATATTATTTTCATTTACAAATTGTATAAATTCATGAAATCCAGTACGAATTTCGGCAGTTTCTATTAAAAACTGAATTATTTCATTCTGCAAATTAGTAGGTAGCAATTGAAATAATTGAGAAACACCTTCTTGAATAGTAAGCTCTTGTGATAAAATTCTATTCTTTACTTCTTCTGCTTCTGGTGGTGCGAATTTTTCCATAATGGACATGATATTATCGTTATTTGTAATCGTACCATCGAAATCACAAAACACTTGAATACTCATAATTTCACCTCATGTGAGGGATTTCCCCATATTTGTAGTGCGCTATGCAAATTTATGTCGTCTACTTCATGGAGTGGTTTTCCTTGCAAAGTAGCTTCAATTGCAGTACGGAATGCTATCCCGCCGCCTTGCGCTCCATTTGGATGTCCGTGTATCCCGCCGCCAGCATTAATAACAACATCTTTACCAAAATCCCGTAGAATAAAGGGAACGAAACCAGGATGAATGCCAGCAGACGGAACAGAAAAACTCTTCTTGAAAAATGCATCATCTTCAGTTAAATGTTTTGAGATGGCAAGAGCTTCTTCTTTTTCTAGCGCAACACTTCCATATGGAGATGGGAATAATGAAAAATCAGCCCCAGCATAACGAAGCAGCTTTCCAAGTAATAATGGAGATGAGATTCCATATAACTGTGAGGCTGAATAAGCACCACTTACAGCAGGGTGTGCCATAATAGGAACTGAAATTTCATCATCTTCTGCAAGTGATTGCAGTACATCTAGTCCATAAGCGAATGCGTTAAATAATAGAATATCAGCCCCAGCTTGCACTGCGCGTTTCGCATTTTCTTTTAAGTCAAAAGTTCGTCCTGTTAAATTTACGGCATATAGCGTTTTATGGCCGTATGTTTCATATACGGATTGTAAAACTTCTTTTCCAGATACAATTCGCTTCGTTAGTGGTGTTAATGCATTCTCAAATAAAATTTCATCATCTTTTACGATATCCACACCACCACTTGCTTGATCACGTAATTGAGTTTTTAAATATCCAATATTTCGCCCAATCATGCCTTTAAAAATACTCATTAAAAGAGGACGGTCATACACTTGTAAAAGGTTTCGAATACCATCTATACCGAACTTAGGACCAGGAAAATGCTTTTTTAACTCATCTGAAAAAGTTAAATCAATCAATTTCACTTCACCATCAAGTGATAGTTTTCCGAATGTAGTTGTTAAAATCGCTGGTAAGTCTGGACTGAAATTTAATAACGGGTATTCGATTTTAATAACCCCGCGTTTTACTTTTTTACCTAGATACGAATTGATATGTTCTTGTTCATCTAATTCCTCAACATGAATGACATTGCCTTTATGCTGCTTTAATTGTTCTTGTAATAAGTGTGGCAAATGAGTCCAAGAGCCAATTGTTAAACCGAGTGCAATTTGCTCAGCTTTTTTTTCTAAGTTATGTGAACCATCATGGATTAAATACGTCGCTATTATTCCGCTCATTGTTATAACCTCCTAGTTAAATAAAAAAACCTCTCAGCTAAGGAGAGGTTTTTTTACAACCAGCTCCTTATCTGTCAGCATAATGCTGCGAGAATTAGCACCGTGTCTACGATTGTAGATCGGTTGCCGGGTTTCGTCGGGCTCGTCCCTCCACCTGCTCTTGATAAGAAGTATTTAGAAATGTTTAAATTTTTAAGATAACTGAATTTTGTCAGATATTTTTTATGTTGTCAATGGCTTTTTGAAAAAATTTAATTTATCAATTCGATTAATGGCTTCTCGTAATCTATCTTCTGTATGCAAGAGACCAACGCGGACATACCCTTCGCCGTGCTCGCCAAACCCAATACCAGGAGCAACTGCGACGTGTGCTTTTTCTAGTAAAATATCAGAAAATTGCTCAGATGTGTAACCTTCTGGTACAGGAAGCCATGCAAAGAATGATCCGGTTGGAATATCTACATTCCAACCAATTGAGTGACAAGCTGAAATAAGAGCGTTTCTCCGGGATTCGTAACTATTTACAAGATCTACTACACAAGACTGTGAACTTAATAGTGCTTCACGAGCAGCATCTTGAACTGCACCAAAAATACTAACATACATATGATCTTGTAATAAGTTAATTGTTTCGATAACACTTTCATTCCCTACTGCAAAAGCAATACGCCATCCAGCCATATTGAAAGTTTTTGATAAAGTATAAATTTCAATTCCTGTATCTTTGGCACCGTCTGCTTGTAAGAAACTAACCGGCTTTTGATCATCAAACCCAATAGCGCCGTAAGCAAAATCATGAACAACTAATATATTATGTTTATTAGCAAAATGAATGGTTTCATCAAAAAAATCTTTTGATGCAGTAGCACCAGTAGGATTGTTTGGATAGTTTAAAAACATTAACTTTGCACGCTCAGCGATAGTATCATCAATTTTCGTGTAATCTGGTAAAAATTTATTTTCTGCAATAAGCGGCATTGTTTTAAATTGTGCTTTTGCTAAAGCAACTCCTGATAAATAATCTGGATAGCCTGGATCTGGAACGAGAATAGTATCACCAGGGTTTGTAAAACACATTGGTAATTCTACTAATCCAGCCTTTCCACCAAACAAAATAGCAACTTCAGTTTTTGGATTTACTACTACATCATATTCACGTTGATAGAATGTTGCCACGGCTTCTTTTAAGCTCTCGTGTCCGCGAAATGGCGGATATTTATGATGAATGGTCTTTTCTGCAGCATCTTGTAAAGCTTTTACGATATGCTGCGGGGTTGGTTGATCTGGATTACCTTGACCTAGATTAATAACATCGTGACCAGCTGCAACGACCTTGTTAACTTTTGCAACAAGTGAAGCGAAAAATTGTGTAGGCAATGATGTTACTATCTCAGAAGGTTGAAATAATTTCATACTTTCCACCTCTTTTGAAAGTTGTTACAATTCTAGTGACAAATGATATAATCTTTCCAGTATTTTGTAAAGAAAAAAATGAGAATGGGGCTGACAAAATGAAAGTCGCATGTATTCAAATGGATATTGTCTTTGGAGATGTAGAAAAAAATATTGAAAACGCTAAAAATAAAATAAGTGAAGCGATGAAGGAAAGACCAGATGTTATCGTCTTACCAGAACTATGGACGACAGGATATGATTTAACGAGACTTTCTGAAATTGCAGATAAGGACGGAGTAGAAACGAAAGAAACGTTGAAAAAATGGTCGAAACAATATGGGGTACATATTGTTGGTGGTTCCATAGCGAAGCAAACAGAACAAGGTGTTACAAATACAATGTATGTTGTAAACAAAGAAGGAGATCTAGTCAATGAATATAGTAAAGTGCATTTATTTCAGCTGATGGATGAACATAAATATTTAGTCGCTGGAAATAGTACAGGCGAATTTAAGCTAGATGATGTAGAATGCGCCGGCACAATTTGTTATGATATTCGTTTTCCAGAGTGGATGCGCGTTCATACTGTTCGAGGGGCAGAAGTTTTATTTGTTGTAGCAGAATGGCCATTAGTACGTTTAGCACATTGGCGCTTGCTGCTGCAAGCAAGAGCAGTTGAAAACCAATGTTATGTTGTTGCGTGTAATCGGGCAGGAAAAGATCCGAATAATGAATTTGCAGGTCATTCTTTAATTGTGGATCCTTGGGGTGAAGTTGTGGTAGAGGCAAATCAAGAGGAATCCATTTTGTTTGGAGAGCTTACATTCGAGAAAATTCAAGAGGTTCGTAAAGGGATTCCAGTTTTTGCGGATCGTCGTCCAGAATTATATAAATAAAATATTGACAAGTGATTTTTATTCTTGGTATAGTCTTCAACATAAAGTTAAAAATTCAAAAAATTATACAACTCTTATCAAGAGCAGGTGGAGGGATTTGGCCCGATGAAGCCCAGCAACCGACCGTAATACCATTGTGAAATGGGGCGTATATTTACGACGCCAAAAGGCACGGTGCTAATTCCAGCAGAAAGTATACTTTCTGGTAGATAAGAGGGGAGAAGATAAACTTCAAACCTCTTTCTTTGTGGAAAGAGGTTTTTCTTATGCTAGAAAAACCTCTGAATTAAAAAAGGGGGAGAAAACGATGGGATATTATTCATTAACAGAAGTAACTGCTGTACAATATGCGAAAGAACATGGCTATTTTGAAAAGAAAGCGAATGTAGTTTGTCATGAAATTGGAGATGGAAATTTAAATTACGTGTTCAAATTAGATGATGGAGTGAAGTCGATTATAATAAAACAAGCGTTGCCATATGCGAAAGTAGTTGGTGAGAGCTGGCCATTGTCTATAAAAAGAGCAACGATTGAAAGTAAGGCACTGCAAATTTTTGCGAAGTATGTGCCTGAATATGTGCCGGTAGTGTATAGTCATGATGAAGAATTAGCGGTAACAGTCATAGAAGATTTATCACGGCTAACAATTACAAGAAAAGGATTAATAGATGGAGAGGAGTATCCACTTTTATCCCAACATATTGGTCGTTTTCTAGCAAATGTTTTGTTTTATACTTCAGATTTCGGGTTAGAGTCAGAAGAAAAAAGGATACTAGAAGGTGCATTTGTAAATCCAGACCTTTGTAAAATTACAGAAGATTTAGTGTTTACAGATCCGTTTGGCCATTACGATACAAATGATTATGAGCCGGAGTTACAACTAACTGTTGATGAACTTTGGAGTGATAAAACTTTAAAACTAAAAGTAGCGCAATATAAATATAAATTTTTAACGAGAAAAGAAGCGCTTATTCATGGTGATTTACATACTGGTAGTATTTTTTCATCACCTTCTGAGACGAAAGTGATTGATCCAGAATTTGCAACATACGGTCCATTTGGATTTGACATTGGTCAATTTATTGCAAATTTATTAGTAAATGCTCTATCTAGAGAAGAAGAAAAGAGAAGTGTACTATTTTTCCATATAGAAAAGACATGGAGTTATTTTGTAGAAACTTTTACGAAGTTATGGATTGGAGAAGGCGTAGAAGCATATACGAAAGAAAAACAGTGGATACCGATTATTTTGCAAAATATCTTTACTGATGCTGTCGGATTTGCAGGATGTGAGATTATCCGAAGAACAATTGGCTTAGCACATGTAGCTGATTTAGATGAAATAGCAAATAAAGAAACGAGAATTCAAGCTAAGAAACAAGCGCTATCCTTAGGTAAAGAACTAATAAAATATGAATCTAAGAGCGCTGATATTCAACTGTTTCGAACATTATTTCAGCAGACAGTTTCTGGAGGAGTAAAAGCATGAGTACAATTGTTACTATTCCGAGATCTGTCAGTTGGAAAGGTGATGCAATTGCAGTATTAAATCAAACAAAGTTGCCGCATAGCACAGAATACAAAACGTTAACGACGATTGAAGAGGTTTGGAAAAGTATTGTAATGCTAGAAGTACGCGGAGCACCTGCAATTGGAATTGTAGCTGCATTTGGCTTGGCGCTTGCATCAAAAAAATATAACACTATGCATTTGGAAGAATTTCAAAAGAAATTTAATAGAGATTGTAATTATTTAGGAACATCACGCCCGACGGCAGTGAATTTATTTTGGGCAATCGATCGTATGAGAGAATCTATTCGAGAGATTACTACAATAAAAGAAGCGCAAAAAATATTAGAAGAAGAAGCACTTCTCATTCAGCAAGAAGATGAAGCGGTATGCCGGAGCATTGGGGAATATGCGTTAACATGTTTTACAGACGGTGATAACATTTTAACAATTTGTAACGCTGGAAGTATCGCAACTGCTAGATATGGTACTGCATTAGCACCGTTTTATATTGGGAAAGAAAAAGGTGTACGTTTACATGCGTATGCGTGTGAAACGAGACCCGTTTTACAAGGTGGACGTTTAACGACTTGGGAGTTGAAGCAAGCGGAAATTGATGTAACGCTTATTACAGATAATACGGCAGCTCATGCAATCCGTACGAAAGAAATTAATGCGATTATCGTAGGAGCAGATCGAATTGTGGCAAATGGAGATACCGCAAATAAAATCGGAACAATGAATTTAGCTATATTAGCAAAGTATTTCGATATCCCATTTTATGTTGCAGCTCCGTTATCTACATTTGATATTAAGAAAGAAACTGGAACTGAAATTGTTATTGAAGAGAGAGATGAAACAGAAGTTACGAAAATCTTTGGGAAACAAGTAGCACCAATTGGAGTTGATGTTTATAATCCTGCATTTGATGTAACGCCGAATGAATTAATTACAGGTATTATTACTGAGAAAGGTATTATACGTGGAGATTATAAGAGAGAAATTGCATCATTGTTTGAAAAACAAGCTAATATATAATAGCTTGTTTTTTTTATGCCTAAATTGACTAGTCTCTCTTATTTATATAATGAAAGGGGGAGAAAAAGATGGAAGAGTGGATCAAGATGATAGGTAATGTAGGGTTTCCGATTGTTGTAACATTATATTTACTCCATCGAATTGAAAGTAAATTAGATGGGATAACTGTTGCAATAGAGAAACTGCCACAGCAATTACTAAAGTACGACGATCCTCGTGATAAAAAATAAAGTTTGCTCTTCGTGAGCAAACTTTATTTTTTATTGAGCAGTATAACCACCATCGATAACGACAGCTTGGCCAGTTATACCTTTAGCTTTTTCGCTCGCTAAGAATATAGCATAATCAGCAATTTCTTGTACTTGTAATAAGCGTTTTTGTGGTACAAGTGGATAAATAACATCTTCTAAAACATTTTCAAGTGGTACATTTCGTGTAGTAGCTAAGTCTTGTAGTTGATTACGTACAAGAGGGGTATCGACATAACCAGGGCAAAGGGCATTTACAGTAATACCATCGGTAGCACCTTCTAAAGCTGCCACTTTTGTTAATCCAATTACACCATGTTTGGCGCTATTGTAGGCGGATTTTCCTGCAAATCCAACAAGGCCATTAATGGAAGCAACATTAATAATTCGGCCATACTTTTGCTTTTTCATAATCGGAAAGGCATGTTTAATGGCGATAAATGGAGCGATTTGCATGATTTTAATGAGTAGCTCGAATTTTTCGGTTGGAAACTCTTCAATCGGTGAAACATGTTGCATTCCTGCGTTGTTAATTAATATGTCTAATGAACCGAAATGAGTAACTGTTTGAGAAATTGCTGCTGCAATTTCTTCCTCAGATGTAACATCACATTTTAAACCAATTGCTTGAAATCCCTCTTTTTGTAATTTTTCAGCAGCTTCTTTCGCACGCTCTTCAAGTCGGTCACTAATAACAACTTTTGCGCCTTCTTTTGCAAAAGCATTCCCCATTTCATAACCAATACCACTCGCGGCACCTGTTAAAAA
This sequence comes from Bacillus luti, assembly GCF_009739945.1. Lineage (NCBI taxonomy): Bacteria > Bacillati > Bacillota > Bacilli > Caryophanales > Bacillaceae > Bacillus > Bacillus luti. The sequence goes on from NZ_CP040336.1 coordinate 1,317,707, forward strand.
GACAACTCGATTTGTAACCATGACGAAAAACATCCCTTCATAATAAAGTTTGCATATTGCTCTATTTAGAGAGGATATAATAAAATTCCTGCAAACATTTGGAAAAATATCGTTAGCTATCTTGTTTTGCAAAATAGTCTCTGCTATACTATGTTGTAAAGCAAGATACTTACGCTTATCTATCTTGTAAAACAAGGTAGCAGGAGGATTTTAATATGTCGACAAGTCAAATGCTGAAAGGAATTCTAGAAGGGTGCTTACTTGCTATTATTTCTGAAGGTGAAATATACGGTTATGAAATGAGTGAAAAGCTAGCGAAGCATGGCTTTACAATGGCGAGTGAGGGAAGTATTTATCCGTTATTGATACGTATGCAAAAGGAAGGATTAATAACAAGTGTAATGAAGGAATCTCCATCTGGCCCAAAGCGAAAATACTATACATTAACAGAAAAAGGCGAAGAAGCACTAAATGAATTTATGGATCGCTGGGAAGCGATGCAAAGTAGTGTAGAGCGTCTACTTGAGGGGAAGGGGAGAAGAAAATAATGCTATCAAATGAAGCACGAAAGTTTTTATTAGATATGAGATTATTTTTGGCGGCAAAGAGCGTGAAAGAAAGTGATATTGAAAATTTTATAGAAGATGCAGAACTCCATTTAATTGAGGGGGAGAGTGATGGGAAAAGCGTAGAAGAAATTTTCGGAAGCTCACCGAAAGAATATGCAAATGAACTTGTAAAAGTAATGGAAAGAGATAGACAAGAAACGTGGAAGCAAATTGGCTTTACGGTAATGAATATCGTATCGTTTTGGATCATTGCTTCTATCTTAATAGTGAATAACGGATTATTACAGATGTCGCTTATTCAGTGCGTTGGGTATAGTTTGTCATTGATTTTGGTTGTTATGGGTCCTAATTTTCTACTTCGCAAAATGACCTTCGTAACAAGTTTTACAAAAACATGGTTTTCTATGTGGTTTTTAGTTATGATCGCGCCAATGTTTTTAATGGGGGTTGTTACGATATTAGATGTGATCTATCCTACCAAAATGTTTACATTCACCGAGTTGCAAAGTTATATGTTAGCTGGTGGGATTTTTGGTATCACAGTAGCTATAAATATGTATTTTGAAGGGTGGTTTAAAAACTTATATTTAATTATTCCACTTTCTATAATGTTCATATTTAAAGCATTTACATCGGAAGATCTTATGCCAATGCTATTTCAAATTATATGTTTATACGGAAGTTTATTTATTTTAATTTTTATTGAAATTATGATGAAGACGAATAGAAGAGAAACGGTTAAATAAGGGAGGGGTTATAATGAAGGTTTCTAAAGAAGGCGAAAAGTTTTTAATCGATACGAAAGTGTATTTAATAACAAAAGGGATTAAAGAAGAAGATGTGGATGCCTTTTTAGAAGATGCAGAACTTCATTTAATAGAAGGTGAGAAAGAAGGAAAGACGGTAAAGGATATATTTGGTGATTCACCAAAAGAGTATGCGGAAGAGTTGGCGAAAGAGATGGAGAAGGATAAAAGCGGGAGTATAAAGAGCATTTTAGGAATGATAATTGGGATAGGTGGATATTGGTTACTTACAAATATTTTATTTGAAAGTCCTAATCATGAATTTGTATTAACGAATGTGCAGTTGATTGGATATCCAATTGTATTAATGGTTACTGTTGCAGGAATTATATTTGCTTTTAAAATGTCATCATTTAAGAGCAAAATAAAAGAATTTAGCATTATTTATGTAGCAGCTTTGCTACCGATTTTATTACTAGTATTATTAATGTTTATGAATAAATGGTACGGGACACCTGTATTACAATTAACTACTATGCAAAGTTATATATTAGCTGGAACTATCTTAATTGTGCTGTTAGTTGCTGAAGCATTTATACTTGGATGGATTGGAATATTAGCTGTTATCATACCGCTATTAATTATGTTTGTATTTAAGGAATTAGGGAAACAAAACCCATATTGGGGAATGCTAGAGCCTTTACTTCTGTATGGAAGTTTATATGTATTAATGCGATGGTCTTTCAAAAATGAAGAACGAAAAAGTGTAAACTAGGAGTTCCATAGAAAAAGGCTGCCTTGAATATACAAAAATTATTTCCAAAGAAATACTATATTTTGATTTTTAGAAGGATTACATTTATGTTTAGTTGGTTATTTGTATTTCTAGCAGCCGGGAATGGGTTTATTGATTTAATAAGGTGTTTTAAACAGTAACATGACAGTTACTGTTTTTTTCTTTGTAATAAAGAGCTTTGTAAAGAGAGTGCTTTTTGTTCGTTCGTTAATAGGGACTGAATATGGACATTTTCAGGGCGAGGTACGATCGGATACATAAGATTTGCTGGAGAAGGGTGGTGCTCCGAACCGGTTGGAGAATGAGGATCTGCGTGAGTAAGTTTTCCGTGAACACGTCTTGTAAATAAAATATGACCGATTTCGTGAGCGAGCGTATATATATTTTTCATAGGAGCAGCTGAATTTGTTAAAACGATATAACCAGTAAGTTGCTGTTGTTTTGCTAAAGAGTAAGCACAGGCAATTACTGCTGTTTCTTTGAAATAATCACTGCCAATATAACAAATGTAAAGGTCGCATTCAGGAGCTTCATTTACACACGTTTGGAAAAAGGATGCTAATTTTTCCTGACTTTGAATAGAATTTTTATAACTAATTTCACGGTCAGAAAAACGGAAAAGTTCATTTAAAATAATTACTTCTTTAATTTGAAAAGTAATCGGATGCCAAACTGATTCTGCAACTGCTAAATCTTTTGCAATGCGGTCATCAGAAATATCGGCGCCTGGAGTAATGCAAATACATATATTGACGTATGGATCCATAAGGAACACCTCAACTGAAAAAATTCTTCCTATAATATATGTGTGAAAAAGGTGCTATGTATGGATAAATGCCTTCTTTATTACATGAATATATAGATGACAAGTCGAAAAAAATTCATAGTTCGATAACATGGTGTGGTCGCCTTTTTGATATAGTAAAGGAAAGGGGGAGAATATATGTATACATTAAAAATCGTTTCAGACAGAGAAGCGCTATATCAATTTGCGAGTTATGTAAGAGTTGTACAAGGGATTGAAGATGTATATGTAGAGGTGGGAGAACCTTTATATGAACATCCATTAATGAAGTTTTATGTACATATTAAGCTGAAGGAAACATATGAGCAGCATAAAGCGTTACAGGAAATAGCAAGATTAGTAGAGTTGGGTCGTTTTACATATGTCCATTATCGTAATGATGAAATTGAGGAAGCTTTTGAAGCTGTAAAATATGAAAGTTTTAAGAAATAAAAGATGAAAAAAGGGGGCAAAAGCTTCCTTTTTTTTCTTTAAAATTACATCAACAAAAGGAGAGAAATTTTGTTATGATAAGGGAGGGTGAGGAAAGGAGAGTTTACATATTGGGGTATATTGAAGATTTACGCAAAGTCGTTGGTACAAGGCCGCTTATTCTAGTAGGGTCAGCAATTATTATATTAAATGATAATCAAGAAGTATTGCTTCAATATCGTTCAGATACATATGATTGGGGTGTGCCCGGTGGAGCGATGGAGCTTGGAGAAACGACAGAAGAAACTGCTCGTAGAGAACTATTCGAGGAAACGGGACTAACTGCAAAAATAATGCAATTTCTGGGTGTCTTATCAGGAAAGGAAGTATATTTCCGTTATCCAAATGGGGATGAAATTTTTAATGTCATTCATCTGTATCAGGGGCATCATGTGAGTGGTGAATTGAAGCTCGATCATGAAGGGTTACAACTTCAATATTTTCCAGTAGATAAGTTACCAAAATTGAATGAAACGACAGAGAAAATTTTACAAAAGTTTTTATATGCATTAACAGAATAGAAGGTTAATTCCTTCTATTTTTATTATATTAAATATTTTGATTTTTTAGTATGTTTATAGTATGATAGTTGTAGACATACATCTTATGGAATTTCACCTAAAAACTGACTAGTGTACATAAGAGAGGGGCAAGTTTAAAATGCATAATGTTGTTATTACAGCTGCAGTTCGTTCGCCAATTGGAACTTTTGGGGGAGCGCTAAAAAATGTAACGCCAGTAGAATTAGCTGTTCCTGTACTTCAGGAAGCTGTAAAACGAGGCGGGGTAGAACCACATGAAGTTGATGAAGTAATTTTAGGTCATTGTATTCAAAGAACTGATGAAGCAAATACGGCGAGAACGGCTGCATTAGCGGCAGGATTTCCTGACACAGTTACGGGGTATACAATCCAACGCCAATGTTCTTCAGGTATGCAAGCAATTATGTCAGCTGCAATGCAAATTCAATTAGGTGTAAGTGATATTGTTGTTGCAGGTGGAGTAGAAGCGATGAGTTCGAGCCCTTATGCATTAAAACAGCACCGCTGGGGACAACGTCTACAACACGGAGAAATTCGTGATACGGTGTGGGAAATATTAGAAGATCCATTGCATCATATTATGATGGGTGAAACAGCGGAAAATTTAGTTGAACAATATGAAATTACAAGAGAGGAACAAGATGAAGTTGCGCTTCGTAGTCACACACTAGCACTACAAGCAATCGAGTCTGGATACTTTGACGATCAAATTGTTCCTATTACAATAAAAGAGCGTAGAAAAGAAGTTGTATTTTCGAAAGATGAACATCCACGTGCAGATATTACAGCGGAAAAATTAGCAGGATTAAAACCAGCATTCCGTAAAGATGGATCTGTAACTGCAGGAAATGCATCTGGCCTGAATGACGGAAGTGCAGTTCTAGTATTAATGAGCGAAGAAAAAGCGAAAGAAAAAGGCTTACAACCGTTAGCTAGAATTGTTGGATATTCAGTAGCTGGAGTAGACCCGAAAATTATGGGTATTGGACCAGCACCAGCAATCCGAAAAGGCTTAGAAAAAGTAGATTGGTCATTAGAAGATGCAGATTTACTTGAAATTAATGAAGCTTTCGCAGCACAATATTTAGCTGTAGAAAAAGAATTAGGTTTAGATCGTGAGAAAGTGAATGTAAACGGTAGTGGTGTAGGACTTGGGCATCCAATTGGTTGTACAGGAGCTCGTATTACGGTAAGTTTAATTCACGAATTAAAGCGACGCGGCTTAGAAAAAGGAATTGCTTCTCTATGCGTCGGCGGCGGTATTGGGGTAGCATTATTTATAGAAGCACTATAAAAAAGAGGCAGCAATCGCTGCTTCTTTTTTTTACGATTCAAATAGATGATGGAATAATCGATTACGATTTTCAAAGAAAAGTTTCGTCGTTTGATAATGCTCGGTTTCTTCTAATCTGGATTCGTGAATCCCCTCTTGTGTTAAAGAGTATATAGTGGATTCAGGGTAAGCCATTAAAATAGGAGAATGCGTCGCAATAACAAATTGTGAACCTTGTTCCGCTAGCTCATGCATTCGAATGAGCATGGAAAGTTGTCTCATTGGTGATAGAGCGGCCTCAGGCTCATCTAAAATGTATAAGCCTTGTCCTGAAAAACGATTCATAAATAATGAGAAGAACGATTCACCGTGTGATTGTTTGTGTAATGAGATACCACCATAGGAATCAATAACTGGATTTCCACGTGCTTCTGGAGCAGCATCTATTTCATCAATATAAGAAGCGACGTTATAAAATGATTCAGCGCGAAGAAAGAAACCGTCGTTGGGTGTATTGAAACTTTTGGAAATTCGAAGGTATTCATGTAAAGATGAGTGTGAATCGTTTGTGCTAAAGCGGAAGTTTTTTGTTCCGCCTTCTGCATTAAAACCTAAAGCGATTGCAATTGCTTCAAGTAATGTTGATTTACCCGTTCCGTTTTCGCCAATAATGAATGTTACATTTGGATGGAAAGCTAGTGATTGTAATGTTCGGATAGCGGGTAAGCAGTAAGGATATGCGGAAAAACTAGGGATATTTTCTTTTTTTAATGTGACATTTTTTAAAAAGGGTACGTCAATCAATATATAAACCTCAATTCATAACGGATTTTGATTCTAACAAAGCAGCAAATACAAGGCTGAGACAACTTGCTAATAGTATTGTATACTGAAGTGCGCCAAAACCGAGACCTTCCCAACCGAAAGAAGTCTTCGTCCACATAAAAATGAAAAGAAAGCTCATAAAGCCAACGAGAGTGGGCGTATATTTTATAATCTTTAAATGCTTCCATAGAAAAAATCCAATGTATGTACTTAAAAACAAGGTAAACAGAATAAGAAAAAAGACAAGTGTTAATGACACGTGAGCCCCTCCTTATTTTCTGAATATTTATGTGGATTATAACATGTAAACTATCATATTCCAATGTGAAAATAAATATTGCATGAAGAGCAATTCTCTCGTTATGATAGATGGTATTCTATTGAAAATATGAAAAGGAGTAAGCATATGCCGTTTACATTCGCACATCCAGCAGCGGTGCTTCCTTTTGCGAAAAAGCATTCTACATATATTTCAGTAACTGCTCTTATATTAGGTAGTATGGCGCCTGATTTTGAATATTTTTTACATTTTAGACCGTATGGTGTTCTTGGGCATACATGGCTTGGTTTTTTATATTTAAATATGCCGCTTGTCTTTTTGTTTGCATACATATATCATCACATTTTAAAAAAGCCTTTTATAACACATTTACCTAAGCCATTTGCTGGTTACTATATATATGCAGTTGATGATAGATGGGTACTTCATACGTGGAAAGGTTTTTTTGTATTTTGCTATTCCGCATTATTTGGTATGCTCACACATGTAGTTTGGGATGCGTTTACTCATAAGACAGGCTATTTTGTTATGAAAATACCATTGTTGCAACGAGAATTGCATAGTATCCCAGTTTATAAATATATGCAGCATGGGAGTACATGTATTGGTTTTCTATTACTAGTATGCGTATTTGGGAAGTATAAAAATGAAATGGGGAAAGATCTTATTGTAGCTTCGGAAAAAAGAAAGTATTGGATTTCAGTAATTGTTGTGGCAGCTATTATATTTATTGTGCACGCGTTAGTAGATCCCTATTTTCATATTTTCCAAATTGGAGGTATAATAGTATCTGGACTGACAAGTTCATTTTGTGGACTTCTCATTGTTTCTATAGTTTACAAAGCAAGGGACTAATTTATATTCATGAATGATAGCGTTAGGAGAAATTAAATGATGAAAGCATGGAAAAGTATTTTTGTTTTATGTAGTTTTCTTCTTATGTTAAGTGGTTGCTTCCATCAAGAAGAAAAGAAAGCTGAACCCAAGAAGAAAGAAGCTATTCCTGAAACGAAAGAATATGGTGGACGTGAGCTAAACAAAGTAGGACAAAAAGTGAAAGAAACAGGATGGGGTACTTTCAAGTTAGAACAGATGCATTCTGTTAATCAAACATTTGAAGTAGCGCCCATGAAAATTCACGTGCAAGATGTGAAAGTAATCTCTTTATCACAGATGAGTGACGATGCAAAAAATACGTTGAAAGCATATACGGCATTAACTCCTGAAGAAGTAAAGCGTAGATTAGGCGATAAAGTAAGTCAAGATGATGCAGAATTATATGCATCGCTAAGTGGAACAGAGATTAGTGATACGATTCGTTACGTTGAGATTACATATAAAGTGGAAAATAGCGGGAATAAAAATATGCAATTTTTCTCTATGAATGATGTTACGATTAATGATAAACAACATTTTAAAGTAGCGACGCAAAACTTTTTATATGATGAAGATACGCTCGTTGGTACAAAAAATGTATCTAGAGAAGACTATAAGCCTGGTGAAACAAGAGATGGAATTATCGGTTTAATACTTGATGATGGAAAAGAAAAGGTGAAGGATGTTAAGTTTACAACGGATGATTTAATTGCAGGAGATACAGAGACACAGGATGTTGTTAAAGAATCACAAACTTTTACTATCTCACTTTCTGAGTAAGTTTTTTTTCAAAATGTAAGTAAAAACAGTCAGCATTCAAAACATTATGCTGACTGTTTTTTTATTTCTTTTATGTATGAATCTACATTTTGAAAAGGTACCTTAATTTTAAACGCATCTTTTTGTTCGTTAAATTGTTTTTCATTATAGGGACCAAAACGCTTATTGTGTTTTACGTCAATAATCCAATAATGTTCACTTTTTTTATTTGCAATCGCCCCATCAGGATTATTTGGATCGGACTTTTCCTCAGTTTGTTTTGCAATAATGTATTTATCATCCCAACCAATGTCTGTAATTTTTGCAGGGATGTATTGTGTGGCATATACAGCATCTTGCGTCGGGAAAAGCTCAAAGGCATTTGCAGAAGTACGTATGAGTTCGTATTCATCGTTAATCGTATAAGTTAAGTGGCTTGTATTCCCTGCACAACCAGCTAATAGGAAGGCGAAGAATAGGATTATCCATTTTTTCAATATGGGAACCTCCTTTACAATGCTGTTGTAACACATTGTACAAGAAAAGTAAGAGAAACGCTAGTTTACAATGTTTTTTAGAAGTGGTACGATGAAACGGGTAAAAAAGGATATGAAGGAGTCGACATAAAATGAAGTTAAAGATGCATCGTCCAGCGCTTGTAATGAATCGCATAGGTGCTTCCCTAATTGACATGTTTTTAATCTCGGTTATGTATGGTGCAGTAGTAGCTGTTATGACCGGAAACTATAGTGCTATTTTTAATCGTTTTAATATAAGTTTTGGTGACTACAAATATGATCTTACAGTAGTTTTCATATTGATGGCCCTATATTTTATTTTGTTACCTTTTATTTGGAATGGTACTACACTTGGTAAAAAAATAACGAGAACAAAATTAATTTCATTGACGAGTGAAAAGTTAACGCTACAAACATTAATTATACGATTTTTTGTATTGTTATTACCAAACATATTGCTACTTGGAATTCCGATATTATGTAACGTATATATGATGTTATTCCGTAAAGATAATTGTGGTTTTCAGGATTTAATTACAAAAACGAAAGTGATAAGTCTTGTATAGTAAAAAGAGACCTTTTATGTATAAAAAGGTCTCTTTTTACTATACAAATATATTTTAAAGGATATATTTGTAAGGAAAAGTTAATCCATATCATTTTTGATTTTAATAGATTGAAAATTAAGAAAATGTTATAATGATTAAAATAATATCTTTATATAATAAGGGGGAAATTGAAATGACTGGAGGTAGCATAATCTTTTGGGGGATTTTAATTTTCATCGGTTTAGTTTTCGATCAGCGTAATAGTAAGAAAAAAGAAGGAGTAAAAAAGTAATCGCTTACAAATGAATAAGCAACTTTTCTTGCTTGCAGACTAATCTCATAAAGCAGTATACTGAATGACGGTAAGACTTAAAGAAGGGGTAATGAAAATGAAGCTTGCAGGAAAAGTTGCCATCGTAACTGGCGGTGGCATCGGTATTGGACGTAATACAGCTCTTTTGTTGGCTAAACAAGGCGCAAAGGTAATTGTGACGGACATTGATCAAGAAAGTGGACAAGCAACAGTGGAGGAAATTACGAATCTAGGCGGAGAAGCACTTTTTGTATCCTATGATATGGAAAAGCAAGGAGATTGGCAACGTGTAATCAGCATTACTTTGAATGCATTCAGTCGCATTGATATGCTTTTTCAAAATGCTGGTTTATATAAAATAGATTCTATATTTTCACGCCAACAAGAGAACGATTCCAATGTACTTTGTATTAATGACGTATGGATAGAGATAAAACAATTAACGTCATCTTTTATGAAACAGCAAGAAGAAGTGGTGCTGAGTGACTTACCGATTTTCGGTATTATTGGCACGAAAGGACAATCATTTCATACAGTAGAAGCCCTCGTATAATAATGAAAACCGCCCTCAATATATGTGGACGGTTTTTTTGTATGTTATATTGTAGAAAATTATTTTTTAACGAATACGTTGTTCGGTTTGGCTATCAAAGAAATGCGCTTTATTCATATCAAATGCTAGTTTAATTTGGTCACCAGGTGAGAATGTATGTCTTGCATCAACACGTGCTGCAAAATCTTGATTTCCAAGTTTCATATATAAAATAGATTCAGCACCTAACAATTCAGCAACTTCGATTTTTGTTGTAAAGGCAGTAGATTGTGAAGCTTCTAAAAACAATAGTTCATCATGAATATCTTCAGGACGAATACCTAAAACAATGTCTTTATTTATATAGCCTTGTTCACGTAACATCTTCATTTTTCCTTCAGTTACTTTGACCTTTATTGCATTGTCTATAACGAAATCGGTTTCAGTTAATTTACCACGGAAGAAATTCATCGCTGGAGAGCCGATAAATCCGCCAACAAAAATGTTTTCAGGTGTTTCATATACTTCTTTTGGAGTACCGATTTGTTGAATCTTTCCGTCTTTCATAACCACAAGACGAGAAGCCATTGTCATTGCTTCAGTTTGATCATGCGTTACATAAATTGTTGTCGTTCCAAGGCGGTGGTGTAACTTAGAAATTTCTGAGCGCATTGCAACACGGAGTTTTGCATCTAAGTTAGATAAAGGCTCATCCATTAAGAAAACTTTCGCATCTCGAACAATCGCTCTACCTAATGCAACACGTTGACGTTGGCCACCTGATAATGCTTTCGGTTTTCTATCTAAATATTGTTCAAGCCCTAAAATTCGTGCTGCATCTTTCACACGACGATCGATTTCATCTTTTGGTATTTTTCGAAGTTTTAATCCAAATGCCATATTATCATATACACTCATATGTGGATAAAGGGCATAGTTTTGGAAGACCATTGCGATATCACGATCTTTTGGAGGAACATCATTCATTAGCTTACCATCAATTGAAAATTCTCCTTTTGAAATATCTTCAAGTCCAGCTACCATTCGTAAAGTAGTAGATTTTCCGCATCCAGAAGGACCAACAAATACGATAAACTCTTTATCTTGAATGTGTAAATTAAAATCTGTTACAGCTGTTACGTTATTATCATATATTTTATAAATGTTTTCTAATTTCAGTTCTGCCATGGTATTTCCCCCTAGAAATAATTATGCAAACGTTTTCTTTGAATTCATTATAAACTAATAGATTCAAAAAATAAATAAAAAAATAAAACGTTTTCATTTATTCGAGTAATATTAGTAGTTTTCTCATTATTTCTTAGGAAAAGAAGAATAAAAATTGTAAGCGCTATTTTAAATTAGGATAGAATCTGTTATCATTCATTAATGAAAACGTTTGCGCCTTGAGAAGAATAAAGATTATAATATAGATGAAATGGGGTAGCGTAATGGAAAAACAATGGTGGAAAGAAAGTGTAGTATATCAAATTTATCCTCGCAGCTTTATGGATAGTAACGGTGATGGTATAGGTGATCTTCGTGGTATTATTTCAAAGCTAGATTATTTAAAAGAATTAGGAATTAATGTAATTTGGTTGTCGCCGGTTTATGAATCTCCAAATGATGATAATGGTTATGATATAAGTGATTACTGTAAAATAATGAATGAGTTCGGAACAATGGAAGATTGGGATGAGCTATTACATGAAATGCATGAACGTAATATGAAACTTATGATGGACTTAGTTGTTAATCATACTTCTGATGAACATAATTGGTTTATTGAATCACGTAAATCAAAAGATAATAAATATAGAGATTACTATATGTGGCGTCCTGGAAAAGATGGGAAAGAGCCGAATAACTGGGGAGCAGCTTTTAGTGGATCTGCATGGCAATATGATGAAATAACAGATGAATATTATTTACATCTGTTTTCTAAAAAACAACCAGATTTAAATTGGGATAATGAAGAAGTAAGACAAGATGTTTATGAAATGATGAAGTTTTGGTTAGAAAAAGGAATTGATGGATTCCGTATGGATGTTATTAATTTCATTTCTAAAGAAGAAGGTTTACCAACTGTTGAAACGGATGAAGAAGGGTATGTTTCAGGACATAAGCATTTTATGAACGGCCCAAATATTCATAAATATTTGCATGAAATGAATGAAGAAGTATTGTCTCATTATGATATTATGACAGTTGGTGAGATGCCAGGTGTAACAACGGAAGAAGCCAAATTGTATACAGGGGAAGACCGTAAAGAATTACAAATGGTATTCCAATTTGAACATATGGATTTAGATTCAGGAGAAGGCGGGAAATGGGATGTAAAACCATGTTCACTTCTTACTTTAAAAGAGAATCTAACAAAGTGGCAAAAAGCATTAGAGCATACAGGATGGAATAGCCTTTATTGGAATAACCATGATCAGCCTCGTGTTGTATCCCGTTTTGGTAATGATGGAATGTACCGCATTGAATCAGCAAAAATGTTAGCGACGGTGCTTCATATGATGAAGGGAACACCATATATTTATCAAGGAGAAGAAATCGGAATGACGAACGTTCGATTTGAATCAATTGATGAATATCGAGATATTGAAACGTTAAATATGTACAATGAAAAAGTGGTCGACCGTGGTGAAGATAAAGAAAAAGTAATGGAATCTATTTATATAAAAGGCCGAGATAACGCTAGAACTCCAATGCAGTGGGATGGTAAGAAACATGCTGGATTTACAACAGGTGAACCATGGCTTGCGGTAAACCCTAATTACAAAGAGATTAATGTGGAGCATGCAATACAAGATGAAAACTCAATTTTTTATTACTATAAAAAATTAATTGAGCTACGTAAAAATAATGAGATTATTGTGTATGGATCATATGATTTAATATTAGAAAATAATCCATCTATTTTTGCGTATGTAAGAACATATGGAGCCGAAAAACTTCTTGTTATTGCAAACTTTACTGCGGATGAAAGTGTATTTAAATTGCCTGAGGATATTAGTTATAGTGAAGTAGAGTTATTAATACACAATTACGACGCGGAAAGCGAATCGATAGATAATATTACATTACGCCCATATGAAGCGATGGTATTTAAATTAAAATAAGAAAAATCCTTATGCCACATCTTGGCATAAGGATTTTTTATTACCATTTTAAGATTGAGAATCCATATGGGGGAAGTGTAACTTGTAATACACTTGCTTCCGCTGAAAATTCTTCTTTTGTATATATATTGACTATTTTCTTCCCTGTAATATGAATAGGGAGTGAAGTTGTAACTTCATCATTAGTAGGATTTAAAACGAAGAAGATAGTTTCATCTTCATATGTTTTCGTATAGGAAATATAATTATGTTCATCATTTGCTTCGATGAATTGGAAAGTACCATGTCCACCAAATGCTTTATATTGCTTTCGTAATGAAATTAATGTTTGTATATGTGTAAATAATAGATGATCTTGTTCTTTCGTATCCCAAATCATACATTTGCGGCAATCTGGGTCCATACCGCCATCCATACCAATTTCGTCTCCATAATAAATACAAGGAGAGCCGATGAAAGAAAGATGGAATACATAAAGTAACTTTAACTTATTTTTATCTCCGTTACACGTTGTCAATATTCTTGGTGTATCATGACTGTCTAATAAATGAAACGCTGCTTCATTTACATTCATAGAGTAGGAATGTAGAGATTCTGTAATTTGTTTCATAAATTCATTTGCCTTAATCGAATCGTTAGCAAAGTAAGACAGTAGAGCGTTTGTAACAGGGTAGCTCATTACAGCGTCAAATTGATCTCCTTGGAGCCATGGAAGTGCATCGTGCCAAATTTCTCCTAAAATATATACGTCAGGGTTTAATGCTTTTATCTCACTTCGAAATTCTCTCCAAAAGCTGTGGTCGACTTCATTTGCTACATCAAGGCGCCAACCGTCTATATTAAATTCTCTTACCCAATAACGCCCTACTTCAAGTAAGTATTCTTTTACATCAGGGTGTGCTGTGTTTAATTTCGGCATATACGGTGTAAACGCGAAAGTATCATAATTAGGAAGTGGTTCGGTAATAATCGGGAATTCATGAATGTGGAACCACTCTTTATAAGCAGAATTATCTCCGTTTTCGAGTACGTCTTGGAATTTATCGAAAAAGTATCCGCTATGATTAAATACAGCATCAAGCATTACTTTTATACCGTGTGTATGACATGCCTGAACGAGTTCTTTGAATGTTTCTTTTGTGCCAAATTGCGGATCGATTTCCATGTAGTCAATTGTGTCATATTTATGGTTTGAATGTGCTTTGAAAATAGGTGTGAAATATATTCCTGAAATGCCAAGCTTAACAAGGTAATCAAGGTTTTGAATAATACCAGCAAAATCTCCACCGAAAAAATTAGTTGGAGTCGGTTCAGCGTTGCCCCAAGGAAGGGTATTTTCTGGATTTAGTGTACGATCGCCATTCGCGAACCGTTCTGGGAAGATTTGATACCAAACAGTATCTTTAATCCAGGAAGGTGCTTGAAATACATCATTTGCATGAATGAATGGAAAACAGAAAAAGTTACCAACGTCATCATTTGGAATACTGGAAAAAAATCCTCGCTCTGCATAAATAAGCGTTTCTGTCTCCATTTTTAATTCAAATCCATAACGTAAGCGCTTAAATTTCGGCTCGATGGAAATGGACCAATAATCAAACAATGCAGTAGAACCAGTTTTTTTCATCGGTGTACTGGATGTAATCCACTTCCCGTCTTTCCATTCATAAGGATCACCGTAAATAAGAGTGGAGCTTTGAAGATCGTCTTTTTTAGTACGTATTCGGATGTGAATCGTTTTTTCATCGTAAGCGTATGCATAATTATCTTTTGGCCTATGATAAACGGCTTCTTTAAGCATATAGAAAATCCCCCTTTAATATCTCCATGCATATTGTTCCCTTAAGTATAATAATAAAGTCTATGTTGCAAACGATTGCTTTTTGCATAGCTTTAATATTGCTTATAAGAGTAGTATTCATTTTATATAAAGTCAATGTATAAAGCGTATAGTAATAATATTTTTAAATTAATATTTGCAAAATGAATAAAAGAATGTATAATGATAGACAAATAGCGCAAACGTTTTCATAGATTGATATATCGTTTGCGCTTCTATTAAACTATTCAATGCAAACGTTTTCAATTATTAAGGTACATATACAACTTAGGGAGGTTTTTGGGATGAAGAAAGCATTATCATTATTAACAGTTTCAGCATTATCAATTGGTATGTTATCTGCATGTGGACCGAAAGATTCAGGGAAAAAAGAAGAAAGTAAAGCAAAGAAAGATTACGATCTTCTCGTTTGGGAAGATGATAAAAAAGGTGTTGGTTTAGAACCAGCAGTGAAAAGCTTTGAGGAAAAATATAAAGTAAAAGTAAAAGTTGTTGAAATGCAAATGACAGATCAAGTGAAGAAGTTACGCCTTGATGGACCAGCGGGGACTGGACCAGATGTTGTAACATTGCCACATGATCAAATCGGAAACGCAGTAACAGAAGGTTTACTTTCTGAAGTGAAAGCTGATGATGCTGTAAAGAGTAAATTTACTGACTCATCAATAGCAGCACAGACATATAACGGAAAATTATATGGTTTACCAAAAGCAATTGAGACACCAATCTTTATTTACAATAAAAAATTAATGCCAAAAGCACCAGAAACGATGGACGAGCTGTTTAACTTCTCAAAAGAATTTACGAAGGATGGCAAGTACGGATTTTTAACACTAGGAGATAACTTCTACTTTGCGAATGCATTTATGGCAGGTATGGGTGGTTATGTGTTTGGTGAAAAAGATGGAAAGCCAAATGCAAGTGATGTTGGATTAAATAATAGCGGAGCAGTACAAGGGGCGGAATACCTTCAAAAATGGTACAAAGAAAAGTTATTCCCGAAAGGTATTATTGGTGAATCTGGTGGACCTGCTGCTGATGGACTATTTAACGAAGGAAAAGCAGCATCTATCATGAACGGTCCGTGGGCGTTCCAAGCAATGGAAAAGAACGGAATTGATTATGGTGTTGCTCCAATGCCGAAATTACCAAATGGTCAACCAATGAAAACGTTTGTTGGGGTTAAAGGATGGCATGTAACAAGTTTCTCTAAACAAAATGATTTAGCTACAAAGTTCACTGAATGGGTAACGAATGAAGAAAACGCAAAAATTCGATTTGAGAAAACAAAAGAAATTCCTCCAGTAAAATCAGTAATGGAAGATCCAATTATTAAAGATAATGAAGCTGCAAAAGCAGTTGCAACGCAATCTGAAAATGGAATTCCAATGCCAAACATTCCAGAAATGCAAGAAGTATGGAAACCAGCTGGAGATGCGCTTCAATTAGTTGTTACGGAGAAAGAGGCACCAAAAGCAGCACTTGATAATGCAGTGAAGCAAATTAAAGGTAATATTGAGGCAAATCATAGTAAGCAAAAATAAGGTGAAATTCGTGCCTCTAACATGAGAGGCACGAATTCTCTCCCAGAAAAAAGGGGGAAGGAACATGCAAACATCTATGGAACCAGCAAACGGCTTAAATGGTTCAAAGCATAGGAAAATGGCAACCATGTTATCAATCATTCCAGGCATGGGCCAAATGTATAATAAACAATTTGTAAAAGGTCTTATTTTTCTAGTATTAACAGGTTCATTTATTGTAGCCTTTGCTGATTTATTAAATATGGGATTATGGGGAATTGTAACGCTTGGTACAGAAGTTCCACGTGACCATTCTGTCTTTCTATTAGTAGAAGGAATCTTGGCACTCATCGTCATCGTGTTTGGACTTGGAATATATGCATTTAATTTATATGATGCATACCAAAACGGAAAGAAACGTGATATAGGAACACCGTTAAACTCTGTAAAAGAGCAATACCGTAATTTACTAGATCAAGGTTTTCCATATTTAATGGTTTCACCAGGTTTTCTATTACTTATCTTTGTAGTTGTATTTCCAATCATCTTCGTAATTTTAATTGGATTTACGAACTATGATTTATATCATTCTCCTCCAGCTAAATTAGTAGATTGGGTAGGGTTTAAAAACTTTATTGATATCTTTACATTACCGATGTGGAGAGAGACGTTTTTAAGTGTATTTTCTTGGACTGTCATTTGGACATTCGTTGCAACGACATTACAAGTTGCGCTTGGTATTTTCTTAGCGATTATCGTAAACCAGCCTGGTATTAAAGGAAAGGCGATCATTCGAACGATTTTCATTTTACCGTGGGCGGTTCCGGCATTCGTATCTATTCTTGTTTTCTCTGGTATGTTTAATGAAACATTTGGAGCAATTAACAATCAAGTATTAGCTTTATTTGGAATTGAAAAGATCGCTTGGATGACAGATCCATTTTGGGCGAAGATTGCTTTAATTATGATTCAAACATGGCTTGGATTCCCATTCGTCTTTGCAATGACGACAGGTATACTGCAATCGATTCCAGGAGAATTATATGAAGCAGCTACAGTAGATGGAGCTACAGCTTGGCAACAATTCCGTAAAATTACATTGCCACTTGTTTTATATGCAACAGCACCAATATTAATTACGCAATATACGTTTAACTTTAATAACTTTAGTATCATCTATCTATTTAACGGCGGAGGTCCTGCTGTAGCTGGACAAGACGCAGGTGGAACAGATATTTTAATTTCATGGATTTATAAGTTAACGATGACTTCGGCGCAGTACGGTAAAGCAGCAGCTCTTACAATGATATTATCGTTAATCGTTATTACAGTTGCGTTATGGCAATTTAAGAGAACAAAATCATTCCAAGAAGAGGATATGATGTAAATGAATATTAAAAGACAAAAGATGTTACGTCTCTCATTAAGTTATCTCGTTATTTTCATAATGTGTGCCATCATTTTCTATCCATTATTATGGATTATTGGCTCATCGTTTAATCCGGGTGATAGTTTATCAGGATCAAGTATTATTCCGCAAAATGCAACGTTAGATCATTATCGTAAGTTGTTAGATTTAGAGAATAGTAATTATTTACTATGGTATAAAAACACATTAAAAGTAAGTGTTTTAACGATGATTTTCTCAGTGTTAGCAATTAGTTTTACTGCTTATGCATTTTCGAGATACCGTTTTGTTGGAAGAAAAAATGGTTTATTAACATTTTTAATTCTGCAAATGATTCCAAACTTTGCAGCGTTAATCGCTTTATACGTATTAGCACAGTTAACAGGATTAATTGATACGCACCTTGCATTAATTTTAATTTATGTGGGCGGGGCAATCCCGATGAATACATGGCTTATGAAAGGATATTTTGATACGATTCCGAAAGAATTGGATGAATCAGCTCGTATGGATGGGGCAGGACATTTCCGTATTTTTTGGCAAATCATTATGCCACTTGCAAAGCCAATCGTAGCAGTTGTAGCGTTATTCACTTTTATCGGTCCATTTACAGATTTCATTTTAGCGAGTATTATTTTGCGCACACCAGAAAATTATACTTTAGCAGTTGGTCTATATGAAATGGTAGCGAAGAAATTTGGTAATGAATTTACAACGTTCGCAGCGGGTTCAGTATTAATTGCAATCCCAATTTCAATTTTATTCCTATCACTACAAAAATACTTTATCTCTGGTTTAACTGCTGGGGGTACGAAAGGATGAAAAATGGGACATTACGTCCCATTTTTCTTTTCATCTCCCTATAAAAAGTTTTATAGGGAGATGAAAAGAGATTTGACATCACATGTGAAAAGAAGTGAAATAAATAGTATATTATAGTATAGGAAAAAAGAGCTATATCCCTTACAATACATGGAGAGGGAGAATATGATAGGTTTTGCAAGATAGAATCAATGAAAGTTTATGACTTCTCCTATTACTTGCAACGGGTGCAAGATGAAAATATATATAATGGCAGAGAAGTGAAAGGAGGGGGATTTTTATGACAGTTACAATTAAAGATGTGGCGAAGAAGGCGAATGTAGCACCATCTACCGTTTCTCGTGTAATTGCTGATAATCCAAGTATAAGTGAAAAAACAAAGCGTCGTGTTCGGAAAGTAATGAGTGAACTAGGGTATCATCCAAATTTAAACGCAAGAAACCTAGCTAACCAAACAACGAAAACACTTGGGCTTGTTATGCCAAGTTCTGCAAGTAAAGCTTTTCAAAATCCGTTTTTCCCAGAAGTTATAAGAGGAATTAGTTCATTTGCACATGTAGAAGGGTATGCGCTTTATATGTCGACAGGTGAAACGGAAGATGAAATTTTTAATGGTGTTGTAAAGATGGTACAGGGACGCCAAATTGGTGGCATTATTCTTTTATATTCAAGAGAGAATGATCGGATCATTCAATATTTGCATAAACAAAATTTCCCGTTCGTATTAATTGGGAAACCATATGATCGTAAAGAAGAAATTACATATGTAGATAATGATAATTATACTGCTGCCAGAGAAGTGGCAGAATATTTAATTTCATTAGGGCATAAGCAAATTGCGTTCATTGGTGGGGGATCAGATTTACTTGTAACGAGAGATCGTTTGGCTGGTATGAGTGATGCTTTAAAACTAGCAGACATTGTATTACCGAAAGAATATATTTTACATTTTGATTTCTCAAGGGAAAGTGGTCAACAAGCGGTCGAGGAATTAATGGGACTGAAGCAACCGCCGACGGCGATTATGGCGACGGACGATTTAATTGGATTAGGTGTGTTAAGTGCTCTTTCTAAAAAAGGATTCGTTGTACCGAAGGATGTTTCTATTGTAAGCTTTAATAATGCTTTATTATCAGAAATTGCGAGCCCTCCACTTTCGACAGTTGATGTGAATATATATCAGCTAGGATATGAAGCAGCAAAAGCTTTAGTTGATAAAGTAGAGAATGCTGAATCAACTGCAAAATGTATCATTATTCCGCATAAATTACTGAAGCGTCAAACTTGTGATCAGTATGCAACAAAAAGCTAAGAGTTTAACTCTTAGCTTTTTGTTGTAGAAAGGCCTCTAATCGATCGCAGCCTTCTTTTAAAGTTTCGATACTATATGCATAGGACAAGCGAATGTAGCCTTCACCATATTCAGAAAATGCTGTTCCAGGAACGACGGCTAGCCCAGCTTCTTTTACAAGGTCAAGCGCAAAATCGAATGATGAAGTTGTTAGATGGCCAACATAGGGGAATAAGTAAAATGCACCTGTTGGCTTTTCAACCTTTAATCCCATTTGAATGAGTCTGTTATATACGTAATCACGGCGTTTTTTGTACTGATGGCGCATCATTTTTGGTGCATCTTTAGCAGCTGTTAATGCTTCGATTGCAGCATATTGAGCGATTGAAGTCGCGCACGTTACATTGTATTGATGAACTTTTAAAATGTGCCCAGCTAAATAGTTTGGCGCGAATAGAAGGCCGATGCGCCAGCCGGTCATAGAATGGGATTTTGATAAACCGTTAATAACAATGGTTTTCTCGCGCATTTCTGGGAAATGAGCAATAGATGTATGCTTTTGTCCATATACAAGTTCGCTATAAATTTCATCAGAAAGGACGAAAATATTTTTATCTTTTAAAACATCTACAATATCTTTTAGTTCTTCTTTTGATAATGTTACACCAGTTGGGTTAGAAGGATACGGCAAAACAACACATCTTGTTTTGTCTGTAATAGCATTTTCTAGTGCTTCGGCAGTTAAACGGAAGCCGGTTTCACGAACATCTATAAAAATAGGCGTTGCACCACATAATCGAATAATGGGCTCGTATCCTGGATAAATAGGGGCAGGTAAAATTACTTCCGTCCCTGGTTCTAAAATTGTTCGGAACGCAACATCAATTGCTTCACTAGCACCGATTGTAACGATGGTTTCGTTTTCAGGTGAATAATGTAAATCGTAGTTATCTTGTAAGAAGCTACAAGCTGCCTTGCGTAATTCTAGTAACCCAGCGTTATGTGTATAGCTTGTATAATTTTCTGTAATGGCCCGTTTTGCCGCTTCTTTTACGAGAGAAGGTGTAGGAAAATCAGGTTGCCCAATTGTTAAAGAGATAAGATTATCATAGTTTTGAATCAGATTAGAGAATTGACGGATTCCAGAAATTTGGATATCCTTCACTCTAGGATTAATGAATTGTTCCATTGTATCTCCCTTTCTTCCGTTTGAAAATTAAGTTCATTTTATCATATTTTTTATGATTACGCTTTGTATATGTTATGTAGAAAGGGAGAGAAAAGAGAAAAAAGCCGCTGTAAGCGACTTTTTAATATCCGTATTCCCAATCTATTTCATCTTCATTCCAAAGCACAGAGGATACTTTGCCAAGGTGAACAACTGATTCGTTCACAGCACATGTGCAATTTTCATCTCCTGCTTTATGCTGTAACTCTTCATATACTGATTTTTCAACATTTTCTAGAACAACCAAATTTTCTTCTTTTAAAACAAGCGTAGTACCCGCCATATTTATCTTCCTCCTACTAAAGTAATGATCACTTATTTGTAAACATAGATAGTATGGATTATATGCTGTATTTTGCTATAGTTGTCCGTATCATGAAGTATTTTTATATTTTCTTTGTAATCCGTATTCATTGTATACTGCCCGAAGGAAATTTGGTACAGGGTTTACAATCATTTCGAAAATCTGTAACAATTATTATGTGCTGTTAACAAAGAATTAACAAATATGTTAAGAAAAATCAAAATTTTAAAACAAATCAACTTATAAAATGATATAATCATATCAAAATACATATAGGGGATGAGAGGCTATGGAGCTTATCCGTGATTTAATGATTCAAATTGCCATCATTATATTACCGTTATTTTTATATGAAGCTATTCGTTTAAATCGTTATCAAGAAATGCCTCCGAAGCCGAACCGCTACTTTATTATGTTTTTATCTAGCGTGACACTTGTTCTTTCCATGACATACTCTATTTGTTTTGGCAACGTTTGCGGGTATAACTTTCATCCAATCCCAATTGTTAGTGGTTTTTTATATGGTGGGATTGTTGGTTTAATTCCAGCCATTATTTTTGTTGCATATGAATGGGTACTAAAGGGAATGAATATTCTCCCGGTCGTAGAAGTTATGTTTCTATCGATAGTGCCATTATTCTTATCCAAGAAGTGGTCTCTTTTTTCAAGAGACAAGAAGCTAATTTTAGCATTTATGATTTCATCATTTTACGTACTTGTATCTTTATTATTTGGTATGGTGAATGTACTGTTAGAGACAGGTTTTACACCATATGTTTCTCAACTATATAACGGATTTATATTTGCTTCGCTTATTATGGTTATGACTATGGTATTTCAAGTGTACTTAACGGAATATTTAAATGAAAACGCATTATTACGTACAGAGATGCAAAAATCGGAAAAGCTTAATATTGTTAGTGAGTTAGCAGCAAGTGTTGCACATGAAGTTCGAAATCCGCTCACTGTTGTCCGTGGATTTATCCAATTGTTAGAAAGCACAGAAGATGTGAAGAATAAGGATTATATGCGTCTCGTGTTAGCTGAATTGGATCGGGCGGAGCAAATTATTTCAGATTATTTGAATTTAGCAAGGCCGCAAATTGAGAAAAAAGAACATATTTGTTTATCCGCGCAATTAATAGAAATGACCACCCTTATGTCATCATTTGCAGCGATGCAAGGTGTATATTTACAAGTTGAGATTTCTGAGAGCCTTTATACGATCGGTGATAAGACAAAATTGAAACAAGCTATTATGAATGTTGTTAAAAATGGTATTGAAGCAATTCAAGGAAATAAAGGATATTTAAAGGTAACGGCTATTCAAAAAGATGAAACAATTGTAATAAGAGTTAAAGATAGTGGTGTTGGAATGACAAAAGAACAGTTAGCAAGACTTGGACAACCATATTATTCTTTAAAAGAAAAAGGGACAGGATTAGGACTTATGGTAACATTTAGTATTTTACAAGCGCATAATGGTACACTGGAATATAAAAGCGAAAGTGGAAAGGGAACTGAAGCGATTATTATATTGCCAGCTGTAAGAAATAAGGAATAAAAGTTACCGATGGAAGGTAACTTTTTATTTTATATAGGAAATTTTATTCATTTGTTTTTTCTTGTTTTGTTCGGCTAAATAAACTTTTAAATGATTGAAAGAAACTTTGTTCTTTTGATGCGGCGACTAATCTTTTTGTCTCTTGAATTTCACGGATAACTTGCATAAGTTGTGCATCGCGGTTGCTGTCTTTATTATAAATTTGATTTACTAGTTTGTTCATTTTTTCTTCTTGTTTGGATTCACGTTTATACATATGATTCATTAATAAGTCCATCTTTTCTTTTTGAAGTTCATCTGTTTGAGCGGCATGATCAACTAATTCTTGTAACATTTTTTCTTGAGAACCTTCTTTTACATAAACTTGTTGCATCAATTCATCTAACTTTTCATCTTTCAAACGATTTTGTGTAATAAGGGTAGAATTTTGATGAATAATTGCTTCATTTAATTGAGCGAGCATTTCTAGTTTTAACATGAATTCTTCAAAGTTACGCCCATCTTCTTTTTCTGTTGATTGTACTTCTTGTTTCTCTTGAATAATAGGTACCGGTGGAGCTTCTTTCTCTTTTAAAATAATAGGTATTGTTTCTGAAATATCTTCTTGTAATGTAGCGGCTCTTTCATGTATAGATTTTAATAGTTTTAAATCAGCCAATTTATAAATACGAGCATCAGCTGTTTTGGAAATCATATAACCATGTTCCTCTAACAGTTGACTATATTTGCGGACTATATGTTTTGGGATGCCTGTTTTATTCGTGACATCTTTCGTTTTATAGGTAGCTTCCATGATATTTCCTCCCCAAAAAGTATCGTATATATCATTTCAATCTTTTATGATGACTTCCTTTGAAAAAGAATGTCGGAAGGTTATTAGTTTTCTACAGCATTAGTGAAAAGATGAAGAAAAATGAGAGTTTTTGGCGGAATAGCGAAGAAGAGCTAAGATAATGTCTGAAAACATATACAGGAGAAGTTTGTTATAATAACTGAGGAAAAGAAACTGGTAGAATCACGGAGGTATACATGAAGCAATTAAAAGGTATTATCATTTCAATTATTGCAATTCTTTCTATTGTAGTAGCGGTTTATGAAGTACTTGTTCCAGAGGAAACAAGTATCAAAAAAACAAATGCGTATGATCAAGTTCTAGAATTTCCGAAAGAGCGATATCCAGAGACAGGGAAACATATTACGAATGCTATAAAAGAAGGACATTCAGAAGTTTGTACAATTGACCGCGGTGGTGCTGCAGATAGAAGAAAATTATCGTTAGCACCATATCCATCAAAAAAAGGGTATGACCGCGATGAATGGCCAATGGCAATGTGTAAAGAGGGCGGCAAAGGAGCCCATATTGAATATATAAGTCCAGCAGATAACCGTGGAGCAGGTTCTTGGGTAGGAAATAAGTTAGATAAATACCCAGATGGTACGCGTGTGAAATTTGACGTGAAGTAGCAGTTGCATATTTCATAATGAAGGAGAAGGGAACTATGGAGTTAACAATTTCTTATTCGCAATTAATGTTGATGAACTATGACGGTGATCAGCCTTACGTTGACTGGACGGATGCTGATTTTGAAAGAGGTTATGCGAAGGCGGATGGAGCTGTTATTTTTGAGGCACTCTCTGATTATACTTGTGAAGTAAAAGTGACCCCAGGGAAACATATTGAGAAAGAAGAAGTGATTAGAACGGTTACAGTTCCTTTTTCAGTTGAAAATGAATGTATCGTTGTAACAAGTATTCTTTCAAATAAATTTCAAATCCCTATTCCAAATGGTGAGTATACAGTTGTATTACAGGCAACGCCTCTTGAAGAACCAACGGATGATGAATTATATAAAATACAATACGAATTCTTTTTTGAAAGTAAAGAATAAAAAATGGGTTATCCTGAGAAAAGGATAACCCATTTTTGTTATGCGTTTGTTTTTAACAAGGAACGAGCATCTTTTGCTGCTTGCACCATGTGCTCTAAAGCCGGAATAACTTCTTCTGTTCTTCTCGTTTTTAAACCGCAGTCAGGATTAATCCAGAAATATTTAGGATCGCATACTTCTAAAGATTGTTCTACGATTTTATACATTTCATCTTTACTCGGTACACGTGGGCTATGAATATCATATACACCTAGACCGATGCCTTTTTCATATGTTGTATGTTTTAATGTATCAATAAATTCACCGTGACTTCTTGATGTTTCGATAGAAATCACATCTGCATCTAATGCGCGAATCGCATCAACAATATCTTCAAAGTTACTGTAACACATATGCGTATGAATTTGTGTTTCATTTGCTACAGAAGAAGTTGCTAAAAGGAAGGATTGTACTGCCCATGTAATATAAGCGTCCCAATCTTTTTCTTTTAGTGGCATTCCTTCACGAAGTGCTGGCTCATCGACTTGAATTACTCGAATTCCGGAAGATTCAAGTAGTTCAATTTCATGACGAAGAGCTAATGCAATTTGATACGAAACTTCTTTTCTTGGAATGTCATTTCGAACGAAGGACCAATTTAAAATCGTAACAGGTCCAGTTAACATTCCTTTTACAACTTTCTCTGTTAAGCTTTGTGCATAAACAGTTTCCTTAATAGTCATTCCATTAATAAAGGCTACATCACCATAAATAACAGGTGGTTTTACGCAGCGGGAACCATATGATTGTACCCAACCGTTTTTAGTGAATGAGAAACCAGCAAGGCGCTCACCAAAATATTCGACCATGTCAGTTCTTTCAAATTCACCATGTACAAGGACATCAAGACCAATTTCTTCTTGGTAACGAATCCATTTTTCTGTCTCTTTTTCAATAAATTGTTCATATTGTTCATTTGAAATAATACCGTTACGCCATTCTTTTCGCGTTTGACGAACTTCAGTTGTTTGCGGGAAGCTACCGATAGTCGTTGTTGGTAACAATGGTAACTTCAGGGCAACTTGTTGTAATTCGTATCGTTTTTCAAATGGAAGAGGACGTGAAAAATCTTCTTCTTTTAGTGCTGTTCTTGCTGCTTTGACATCTTCTCGGTTACGTGCAGCAGATGAACGAATTGTATGATGTACGTTTCGATATGTTTCCAACTCATTACTAATGCTTTCTGTACCTTGAGTCAGAGCGGAATGGATAAGAACTAACTCTTCTAATTTTTGATTTGCAAATGCCAACGCATCAAATAGCTCAGTCGATAAGTGAGTTTCTTCTGTTTTATCGATTGGTGTATGCAATAAGCTACAAGAAGGCTGAACGATGAAATCTTTCGTTAGGACTTGTTTTTGTAACGTTGTAAATAACGTAAGAACTTCATCAAGATCAGCTCTCCAAATGTTACGGCCATCTATACAACCAACAGCTAAAGTTTTATCAGCTGGGAATCCATATTTTGAAATAGCATTTAGATTACCTTCTTTACCATGAACGAAATCTAATCCAATACCTGATACTGGGAATGTAATAATTTCTTCATAGTTTTCTTCTACACTATCAAAATATGTTTGTAAAAGAAGAGTCGCATTTGGAACTTCTTTACGAATAGCTTCATAAATTTCTTTTGCTTGTTGAACTTCTTCTTTCGTTAAAGAAGCGAAAATCGGTTCATCAACTTGAATGATTTGTGCACCTGCTGCATGTAGTTCTGAAAGAAGTTGTACGTACGGTGCAACTAATTGTTTTAAAATAGTAGCAAATTGATCTTGTTTATAACCTTTTGCTAATTTTAAGAAAGTATATGGACCTAAAATAACAGGCTTTCCATCTACACCTAATTCTTGTTTTGCCTCTTCGTATAAGCGAAGTGGACGATTGTCTTTTAATGAGATTTTTAATCCCTCTTCATATTCTGGAACTATATAATGATAGTTTGTGTTAAACCATTTTGTCATTTCAGAAGCGACATGATCTTTAGACCCACGTGCCATTGCAAAATATACATCAAGATAAGATGTAAACTCAGAAAAACGTGATGGGATAAATCCTAACATATAAGCAGTATCCAGAACGTGATCATAATATGTAAAATCGCCGATTGGAATTAGTTCAATTCCTTTTTCTTGCTGTACTTTTACGTGCTGAAGGCGAATTTCTTTCATTGTTGTTAAAAATTGTTCTTCATTGATTTTATTGGACCAAAAAGCTTCTAGTGTTTTTTTCCACTCACGCTGTAGTCCAATACGTGGATAACCTAAGTTACTTGTTTGAATAGCCATTTTATTAAATTCCTCCCTAATTGAAAGTAAGCATTTCCGTTTACTAGGAAATACTTATAACAAAAAGCATAAAGGCATAGAAAAATAAGCCTTCCTTTTTGTTTAACACCTCATCATCATCCGTGAATCTATCAGTGTTGTTAAAATAGGCAGGTCTCCTGACTTATGCTTCCTATAATTTCTTTCACCTTCCCGTTTTCACAGTGGCAACAAAAAGAAATCTCGGCATTTACAGTGGCGGGACCGTGTTGGAGTTTCACCAATCTTCCCTTTTAAACACGAAACGAAATGTTCGTGTACCTATTTTCCTTTTGAAAGGAATTTAACAAGCGATATGATATTGAAACAAATTCTAACACAATTTTTGGAATTTTGTCTACTGTTTTAAAATAAGAAAATTTCAAAGTTTTTATTTCTTATTATTTTAAATATTCTAAAATTAAACGAGGTAAATGGAGGTATAAAAATTGAAATGAAATTTGGATTAAGCCTATAAAGAAGAAGCAAATCTTCTTTATAGGCTTAACTTCTATCTATATCAATTTCTGAAAGGCGTCCTGCAATCGCATCTGTAAGGAGGGTGTTTAACCATTGCAATTCAACTGTAATATGTTCAATAACGCTTTGCAAAATATAGCGCTGTGCACGTGGGATGTGTCCTTTGCTACTATCATATATAGTTTGCATGTTATGTAAATATTGAATGGTATCATTTTTCTTTTTTTCTAAGATAGGAACTAACTCTTGGTCATCACCAAATTGAGCGAAAGAGAGTGCTGAATAAATCGGTTTATATATTTGGTTTTTGGCTTCGAATTGTTTTAATAGTAACGTATGAAATAACTGTTTACCCGTTTCTGTTATATGAAAGATTGTTTTATCTGGTCTATTCGTATCTCGAACAATAGTTGTAATACGAATTGCATCTTGTTTTTCTAATTGCTCGAAGGCGTAGTAGAGTGAACCTTTTGCATATTTAATATAACAATCCATTTGTCTTTCTTTCATTATATGCTGCACTTCATATGGATGTTTATCCCCCTCGAGCAGCAAGCCGAGAATGACTAATTTCATACTCATGCTGTCTCAACTCCTATATAGAAACTTTATTACTTTTTGTAAAGGCTACTAACCAGTGGGTGTGAAAAAAACGGCTGATTAAAGTTTTATTTGTATACATATTATAAACGGCATATCCTTTTACATAAAGGATATGCCGTTACTTTTTTCTAGACTAACTTACTTGTTTTTGTTTTTGTTTCGTTTTTGGTCCTGTAAAGAGGCGTTCATTTCCCATTAGTAAAATACAAATAATACTTAGTACAGCTGGGATAAGCGCCCAGAAGAATGTACTTGCAATGGATGTAGCGAGCGCTTCTTTAATGCCAGTTAATATTTCAGCTGGTATTTTATCGGTAGCACCTGGCGATAATAAGAAGCTTGTGTCGCCACCCTTTGGGGCTAATTTTGCTAGTTCAGCAGGGAACACAGTGTTTAGTTTATCTGTAAAAATATGATTTTGAATTGTGCCGAAAATCGTTACACCAAGAGTCATGCCGAGTGAACGGAAGAATGAATTTGTTGATGTAGCAGAACCACGGTCTCTCATTTCTAATTTGTGGATAGAAGACATACTTAAAACTGAAAACGAGAAACCAACACCAATTCCAGCGAGAACCATAAATAGCGTTACGAGTACACGTGGTGTGTCCATTGTTAAAGTACTTAGTAAATAAATACCAAGAACGAAGAAAACTCCAGATGCCATCATAATGTTACGATAACTTGTTCGAGAAGCTAACTGTCCGCCAGTTTGACTTCCAATTACAGAGCCAACCATCATAGGTGTTAAAATTAATCCAGCATTTGAGGCTGAACCACCGAGAACACCTTGAACGAAGATAGGAATATACACGGTACAGATGATAAAAGCGGCACCGTAGAAAAAGGCAACGCCTTGGCTAGCTGCGAATAAAGGTTTTTTAAATAAATGGAAAGAAATGATAGGCTCAGTCGCTTTTCGTTCTACGAAGAAGAAAATAATAAGCATAACAACAACAGTAGTAAATAAACCGATAATTACAGTGGAATCCCATGCATATTCTTTACCACCAAGTTCTAATGCAAACATTAAGCAAACGATACTAACGACAAGTGTAATAGCACCAGCCCAGTCAATTTTTTGTTTTCTAAATTCTAGAGATTCGCTGTAGTATTTAGTAATGAAGAAGAAGGAGATAAGCCCTAATGGAATATTAATATAGAAGACCCAATGCCAACTTATATAGTCTGTAATATAAGCACCTAATAAAGGTCCAAATACACTAGATGTTCCAAAAACGGCACCGAATAATCCTGTCATTTTCCCGCGTTTTTCAGGTGGGAATATGTCGTACATAATTGTAAAAGCGATAGGCATAAGAGCACCACCACCAATACCTTGAATAGCTCTATAAATACTTAGTTGCTCAATACTTGAAGCTGTCCCGCAAAGTGCAGAGCCGAATAAGAATAGAATAAGTCCACCAATATAAAAGCGTTTCCGTCCGTACATGTCAGAAAGTTTTCCGAAAATCGGCATCCCTGCCATTGTTGCCACCATGTATGCCGATGTAACCCAAACGAACTTATCAAATCCACCTAGGTCCCCGACAATCGTTGCCATTGCTGTCGCAACGATTGTATTATCCATTGCTGCCATTAAAATACCAAGTAGTAAACCAGCAACAACAAATTTTGTATGGTTGGATTCTTTTTTTGATAGTTGTGTTTCCAAATATAACCCTCCTTTAATAATAAGTAAACTACATTAAGTTTTGAATGTAGCACATAAAAATCTAAAGTATAGTCTCTCCTGAATCCTCTTACATAAGTACATTGCCATGCATAAAGAATATTATAGTCAAATTTGACTAAAAGGCAAACTTTTTCTTCCGTCAAAATATTTTTTGTATGGGCAGAAAAAGAGAGGCAATACTTAATATTGTTGTAAAGTCAATGAAGGAAATTGTAAAAAAATATTTTAGTAAGAAGACCCTCTGTTAACAGAGGAAAAATGGTTTTTTCTTTATATTGTCGAATAGGATAAAAGGAAGAGAAATATTAAATATCCTTTGTAACAAATTTTGATAATTTTGGTAGTTTATTGTGTAGG
The DNA here is from genome assembly GCF_009739945.1 of Bacillus luti. Classification (NCBI taxonomy): domain Bacteria; kingdom Bacillati; phylum Bacillota; class Bacilli; order Caryophanales; family Bacillaceae; genus Bacillus; species Bacillus luti. Next base: position 1,348,038 of record NZ_CP040336.1, read on the forward strand.
AGGCGGAATAAGGTTGTATGGATGATACATCTGAAATGAGGTGAATATATATTATGAAAATATGGGAACGAATTTCGGATCAAAGAAGATGTTCGATACCGCTACAACCAGTATTGTGGATTGATGGTTCAAAGAAGGAAAACGAATTTCCTAATGTAGCAGTAACATTACAAATTCGTAGTATGTATAAAGAAAAATTTTCATATGAACTGACCTATGATGTAAATGACATACTTATTATTCAAATTGTAGTTGAAAATAAAGGACTTGAAATGATTTCGCGAGTTGTTGTAAGTCATATGATTCGAGATTATTTTGTATATATTCCAAATTCCTTAAAGGTTGATAAGGGGATGAGTGAGTTTTTATTCCAGCTCGTAAGGTGGCGAATCGATAATTTATTACCGAATGAGAAGGTGGAATTAATTTGTAAAATAAAAGCAAACAAAGCTACAGCTCTCAAAAATGCATTCTTTCAGGCTACATACACATTTCAATATGAAGGAGTATCGTATGGCCCACTGCAAACGAATGAAGTTGTTGTGCGCCAATGACGAAAAGGAACCTATGTGAAAGGTTCCTTTTTTAGTGAAGGTTGTGTTTTTTGAGTATTTTCTTTTGTTCCATACCTTTTTTTCCTACATAGTTATTTTTATAGCAAAAGTATAGAATAAATAAAAATGAAACAACATTGACAATAGCGTCGATTTGATCGTTGGTAATAAAGTTGAATCCGAAAGAGGTAAATAGTAATTTTAATGATAACAGAAACCCTGCTAGTAAACGCATAGCATCTAATAGATTGTCCTTTTGTAGCATATAGGCCACTCCTTTCTAATAACGATATATAGTATATATATGAAATAGAATAGGGAAGGTATACAAGATTAAGTGGAAATGTACACCTAATATGTACATTTTTTATTTTGTAGAAAAACATTATTGTTATAGAAACATATATTGGTATAGAAGGGAGGAAAAGTATGAAACATAAAGGGAAAATTAGTGGATTATTACTTGGGAATACAGTGGCAGTTACAGAATGGATTGCACTTCAGGATGTAATTACAAAACTGGATTCGCGATCATTTTATACCGTCTTTATTATTTATATATTGCAAATGATACTAAGTTGTTATTTTGGATATTGGTACGATAAAAGAGCGAGTGGGCGTCTGAATACGGAAGTAGGAGGCATGGCAAGCAACGATTTTGTTGTTGATTTTTTTGGGAAAGTAGCTGCTTTATCTGAACGGGATTCTCGAAATATTACAGTGTATATTCTTTCTATCAAAGGATGGGATGAATTAAAAGACACTGTACAAGAAAAAAAATTGGAAGCATTGGTACAAAAATTGGAGTGTACCATTGTAAAGACGATTCGGAAAGGTGATGTTGTTACGAAGTGGGATGAAAATAAGTATGTGATTGTAGCGATTGATAATGGTCACGAAAAATCAACAATAACAAATCGATTGATGGAAAATATTGAAAGCGAAATTGAAAATGACTTACTCAGTGTGACGCTATTATTTGGAGCTGCTAGCTATCCAGTAGAAGGGAAAACTTTTGAAGAATTGTTAAGAAAGGCGCAAAATCAATTGTATCATTATAGAAATTTACAAGGAAATGAGTGAAACTTTGATTTAAAGAAGTATGATATAAAGAAGTTTTGATTGTAACATTTTTTTGACTTTTATTACAAAAAGAACTTTTCTTGTAATAAAAGTCTTTAAAAATATATGAAATAAGCATATAATTATAATGGATGTGTCAATGCATTTTGCACAATGTGTTTCATTTTAAAAGTGTAGAGGAAAGCATGCTCTACACTTTTCCTTTTTAGGAAATAAAAAGAATATTTGTAAGTTGTTGCGATGTAGCATTTGTACTGTGTAAAATGAACAGAAGGATTATTTGATAGAAAACGGGAAAGGGAATGATAGAATGATAGACGTGAGAGACCAACGATCATCTTTTATCAGGTGAATTATTACTGTTGTTCTTCAAATTATTATAAGTATGATGAATTTCGTTGTACTTACATGTAATACATAGTGTAATGAGTTTTTAAAAGTACAAAGTAAATTGTTACTTAAAGATGGATAAGAAGCTGCTAGATATTTCAAAGAGAATGACATGAAACGTAATTTCAAGTAATACATGTGTACAAACATTATAAACAATACCAATGATCTTTGTAAAAAAGATGCGAGTGTGAAGTGTATAACAGAGTACATACATTTCATAGTTCTTTTACACGATGATCGTTTATTAGTAGGAGGAAAAGATGTTGAAATATAGTAAATTAGCAATTGTAACTGCATTATCAATGATTTTACTAGCCGGTTGTTTCGGACCGAAACCAGAAGAGGAATTATATGTTGCATTTGAAAATGCTGCAAAGCAAGAAAAAACAATGTTTGAAGATGCAAAAAAACTTGAGACTTTAGAAAAAGAAGGACAAGAGCTATATAACCAGATTGTTCAAGAGGGAAAAGATAATAATCAGGCCGTTAAGGAAAAGCTGAATCAAGCAGTGAAAAATACAGCTGAAAGAGAAAAAGTGCTTACAAAAGAAAAAGAGGCTTTAAATAAAGCACAAGAAGAAGTGAAATCTGCTGATAAGTATGTGAAGAAGATTGAAGATAAGAAATTGAAAGATCAAGCGGATAAAGTGAAAAATACGTATGAAAAACGACATGATTCATTTAACAAGATGTATGACAGCTATAATAAATCTTTAAAACAAGAAAAAGAATTATATACAATGTTACAAGATAAGGGTGCAAAATTAAAAGATATTAGTGAGAAAGTAAAGACTGTAAATCAATCTTATAAAGATATTGAATTAGAAAAAGATAAGTTTAATGGATTTACAAAATCTTACAACGAAGAAAAAATAGCTTTTTATAAAGAAGCAAATATTAAAATTAAAGAAGAAAAAAAATAAAACAGTTTGGCCTTGCGTAGGCCAAACTGTTTTATTTTTTTGTATAGGTACGGCTATACCATGGAACAGGTTCACTTAATTTTTTTTCTTGTTTTAGTGCTTCAGGACCAATATAATCTTGAAGTGTTTTTTTTGCTACTGTTAAAGATAAGGTTGTTTTCGGGTTTCGATAGGAGGATTCAAGATGACCAAGATGTGGTAGGATTCGAAAATCTTCTTTCGTAGGAGGGATATGGAAAAAATAATCGCCTAAACGTATAAGAACATCAGATTGTTGTTGGCTAAAACGTGGATTTCTAGAAAAATGTAGTCCTTCTTTAATCGCTTTTTTTTCAGTAATTAAACGTTCTAAAGCCGTCTTTTTTAACCAGTATAAATATTTAGGATTAGTTGCAGCTTTAGCATGACGATTCACAACGAAAATAGATTGAGCTAGTCGATTAATAGAATGTTGGTTTTGTAATTGAGATTGTGGTTGTGAAGGTTTCATATTGAATCTCCTTTCAATTTTTCATTATTATACCATAAATAAATAGGTTTTTATTATATGCAAAAAGTGATTGTATATATTTTCAATATTAAAGCAATATTGTTACAAAAAACAACTATTTTGTATAATAGTAATAGAATGTGTTTTAGAAATTTGATAATGAAAGAGTGAGAAGTTTGAAAGAAATATTAAAACAACAGTATGCCATTATAGATATTGGATCCAATACAATGCGTTTAGTTATTTATGAAAAGCAAAACGGGGGTTTTTATAAAGAGATAGAAAATACGAAAGTTGTTGCTCGGTTAAGGAATTACTTAGTCGACGGTGTGCTCATTGAAGAAGGAATAGAAGTATTGTTACAAACATTATTTCAATTTCAAGAAAGTACGCGATTCCATCAGTTGCATCATGTGCTTTGTGTTGCAACAGCAACAATTAGACAGGCTGAGAATCAATATGAAATTAAAAAACTTGTTGAGGGACAAACAGACTTCACTCTTAGAGTGTTATCAGAATATGAAGAAGCACGTTACGGCTATTTAGCAGTTATGAATTCAACTTCATTCACTGAAGGAATTACAGTAGATATTGGTGGGGGGAGTACTGAAGTTACATATTTCCGAAACAGAGAGATTTTAGAGTACCATAGTTTTCCTTTTGGGGCACTGTCTTTAAAGCAACACTTTATTAAAGGGGATATTCCTACTGAAGATGAGCTAGAGAAGATTCAAACGTATTTAGAATATCAATTTCAGACATTACCGTGGTTAATCAATAAAAAATTGCCTCTTATTGCAATTGGCGGTAGTGCAAGAAATATGGTGAAAATCCATCAAAATTTAAGTTGTTACCCTATAGCAGGATTACATTTATACAAAATGAAGGAAGAAGATATTAAAAATGTAAAAGATGAATTGGAGAAACTATCGTTCGTAGAACTACAAAAGTTGGAAGGTTTAGCAAAAGATAGAGCGGATACAATTGTACCAGCGGTCGAGGTATTCCATACACTTGTTAATGTTATAGAGGCACCAGCATTTGTATTAAGTAGAAAGGGATTAAGAGAAGGTGTTTTCTATGAAGAATTAACGAAAGATTTAGGGATTTCATACTATCCAAACGTAGTTGAAGAAAATTTACATTTACTATCACATGAGTATGAGATGGACATGGAGTTTGTTATTCAACTCATTAAACATGGAAGAATGATTTGTCAACAGATTGAAGGAGTAGGTCTTATTTCCATGTCAGAAAAAGACTGGGAAGTATTCCATCAAGCAGCGAAAGTATTTAATATAGGAAAATACATAGACGATGAAGCGAGCCGTTTACATACGTTTTATTTGTTAGCGAATAAAACGATTGACGGCATGATGCATAAAGATCGAGTGAGATTAGCGCTTATTGCATCTTATAAATCAAAAATGTTATTTAAACAACATTTATCTCCATTTGAAGGTTGGTTTGATAAAGGTGAACAAAAAAAGATTCGTCTATTAGGAGCTGTTTTACAGTTTTCAGCTGCGTTAAATGTAAGACAAAGGTTGCTTGTTGATACGATATTTATAACAGAAAACAAAGAAGGACTAACATTTAGAATTTTATGTGAGGAATCGGCATTAGCAGAAAAAGTGCAAGCTGAAAAGCAAAAAAAGCAGCTAGAACGAGTGTTGAAAACGAACATTAATTTATTATTTGAAGTAAAACGTTAAGTTGTACGGATGTCTTTACAAAAAATTTACACTTTGTAATATTGTAATTTGCTAAAATGAAAGTAACTAAATTATAGTAAAAAAGTTTCAGGGGAAGTGAAGAGAATGGAATTGTTAAAGGGGAATATAGTAAATTTAAATGATACAGCTTATTACAACAATCGTGAGTTAAGTTGGCTAGCATTTAATGAACGTGTATTACAAGAAGCGCAAGATGAAAATAATCCGCTCTTGGAAAGGTTAAAGTTTATTAGTATTTTCAGTTCGAATTTAGATGAATTTTTTATGGTACGCGTAGCAGGATTGAAAGATCAAGTGAGTGCGGGTTTTAATCAACCAGAAAATAAAGCAGGATTAACACCGAAAAAGCAGTTAAATAAAATTGCAATAAAAGCGCATGAACTAATGACTATTCAATATAACACGTTTAAAAATTATGTATTGCCAGCACTTGAATTAGAAGGAATCGAGCGTTTAACATTCCATGATTTGACGAAAGAGCAGAGAGAATTTATAGAAGAGTACTTTGATGAGCAAATTTTCCCAGTGTTAACTCCTGTAGCTATCGATGCATATCGTCCATTTCCAATGTTACTAAACAAAAGTTTGAACTTAGCGACTATTTTATATGATGAGAAGCAAGTGGAGGAAGAAAACCGTACGAAACTAGGGATTGTACAAGTACCTTCATTACTTGAACGCTTCATATTTTTACCGAGTGAAGGTCAAAAACATAAATTTATTTTATTAGAAGATGTCATTAGTGGTTTTACACATAAATTATTCACTGGGTATAAAGTGTCACCTGTTACTCGCTTCCGTATTACACGAAATGCGGATTTAACAATTCATGAAGAAGGTGCACGCGATTTATTGAAAGTCATTGAAAAAGAATTGAAAAAGCGTAAATGGGGAGCTGCTGTTCGTTTAGAGGTTGGCAAAGAACATATTGATGAAAGAGTATTGGCGTTATTGTATGAGGTGTTGGAAGTAAGAGATGAAGATGTATACATGATGGATGGACCGTTAGATTTAACATGTTTATTCTCTTTATATAAAAAATTAGCACCTTTATATGAACATCTCGTTTATCCGGCTCTTATTCCGCAACCACCTCAAGATTTAGGTGATGAAGAGGATGTATTTGAAAAAGCAATCGAGCATGATATTTTATTGCACCATCCTTTCGAATCGTTTCAGCCAGTTGTTGATTTTGTTCGTGATGCGGCAGAAGATGCCAATGTACTTGCAATCAAACAAACACTATATCGTGTAAGTGGTGATTCTCCAATTATTCAGGCGCTAAAGGTAGCGGCTGAAAAAGGAAAACAAGTGACGGTGTTGGTCGAATTAAAGGCAAGGTTTGATGAAGAAAATAATGTTCATTGGGCAAAAGAATTGGAACAGGCAGGATGTCATGTTATTTACGGTGTAAGTCACCTGAAAACACATAGTAAAATTACGCTAGTTGTACGAAGAAAAAACGGAAAAATCGAAAGGTTCGTACATCTTGGAACTGGAAATTATAATGATGCAACAGCGAAGCTATATACTGATTTTGGCTATATTACATCACGAAAAGATTTTGGAGTCGATGCAACAAATTTCTTTAATTATTTGAGCGGTTATACAACGAAACCGCATTTTCATCATTTATCGGTTGCACCATTTGATATAAGAGAGCAATTTATGGATTTAATAGATGAAGAAATTCGTTATCATAGGCAATATGGAAATGGCTATATTATTGCTAAGATGAATTCATTAACAGATAAACCATTAATAAAAAAAATGTATGAAGCATCACAAGCGGGAGTAAAGGTAGAGCTTATCGTTCGAGGAACATGTTGCCTAAGGCCTGGTATTCCAAATGTAAGTGAAAATATTCGTGTAGTTAGTGTTGTGGGCAGATATTTAGAACATAGCCGTATTTACTATTTCCATCATAATGGAGAGGAGAAAATATATTTATCTTCAGCTGATTGGATGACACGTAATATGGAGAAAAGAGTAGAAATATCCTTCCCAATTTTAGATATTGAAATGAAAGCAAGAATTAAGGCGATTTTACAGCTTACTTTAGCTGATAATGTGAAAACGCGTGAACAAAATAAAGACGGTGATTACTATTATATTATTAATGGTAGTACTGAAGAAATTGATAGCCAAGTGAAGTTGTTTAAGATGGCATATCAAAATACAGACGCTGAATAATGAGAACAAATGAAAAAACCTCTTGTAAAAGAGGTTTTTTCATTTGTTCTCTACTTATTATACGTTCTCAAAATAGAAGAATGAGTAGAGAGAATAGTTTTTATTGTAAGCATGTAAATGGATTGGCTAAGAGAGAAAATACCATTGGTAGAATTGTTGTAGTACATTAATAATAGTATGGTGATTGGCAAGGTCCACCGTAACAAGGATAAGGTGCTGGTGGTGGGTAAGGTGGTGGATAAAACGGTCTAGGGCCGAAAGCCAATGCGCCGCCGAGCAATCCACCAGCAATTCCAGCTAGAAAGGGGACGCCAAAAAACGGAAAGAAGCGTGAGTCGCCTACTGGACCAATAGGTGCTGAACGGACTGGGATTGGCTGATAATATGGATACATGAACAAACCTCCTTTATTGGACTCACTTTTATCATATGGTAAACGAAACATGGATGAGCGCGTACAAGAAAGGATATGTAAGAAAATAGGCGAATTGTTACGAATGTTGTAGTGTGAAGATCGTAATTTCAGGTTTTGACATAAATCTAAATGGAACGCGAGTTCTCCCTAAGCCGCGATTAACATAGAGAGTTAAATCTTGAATTGCATAGAAACCTTCAATATAGTGTTCTGCAAGCGCCGGGGTAATGATAGCGCCTAGAAAAGGAATTTGTACTTGTCCACCATGACTATGACCAGACAGTTGTAAGTTGATTGGATATGTTGCGATTTGCGGCGCGATATCGGGTTCATGAACAAGAACAATATTATAAATATTTTGCCGAGCATGCTGCAAAGTTTCCGCTATTTTTGGTTTACCCAGTAGTATATCATCAAGCCCCAAAATAGAAATTTCACTATTATCAAGTAAACGAATTCGTTTTTCTTTATTTTGCAATAGTTCAAATCCAGATTCACGCATGATGTGATCGTAGTACTCAGTTCCATATCCACCGTGATCGTGGTTTCCATAAATAGCAAATTTACCGAAAGGGGCTTTTATATTTTTTAAAAGGGCTGCAACGAAAGGAGTATCAGTATACGTTTGATAATTATCAATGAGATCACCAGTAAAAAGGACAATATCTGGATTTTCAGCATTAATTTTAGAAACGATTTGAGATAAATGTTGGAGAGAGAAATAGTATCCGAGATGTAAATCGCTAAATTGAAGAATTTTCATGCCATGAAAACTTTTTGGTATGAGCTGTGATGTAAGTGTGTGCCGTGTGAAAGAGAGCCAGTGGGGCTCTATATATTTAGCATAATAGTATCCGATACTAGCGCTTATAAATGAATATAGACAAGTGCGTATTCCGGTTTTTAAAAAATTTCTTCTTGTAATTGGCTTCATAAAAATATGAGTACACCTATTTGACTTATATTCTGTGTTTTCGTTTCGTATACAGGCTACTCAAATCTCCTTTCAGTTTTTTAAAAATATATTTTATCTAATAAAAAAGTAGTATAGATTACGGAAAAAAATGAATGAAAAGAAACCTCTTTACGTTAAAATATCAGAAAACTTTAAAAATATAAAGATTTCTATCAAATAAAGTGATAAAATGAATGTGTATTCATTTTTGGGAGGGGATGTATGTGAAAGAAAAGGTAGTTATTATAACAGGTGGATCTAGTGGAATGGGAAAAGGAATGGCAACTCGTTTTGCAAAAGAAGGGGCACGAGTTGTTATTACAGGGCGTACAAAGGAAAAATTAGAGGAAACAAAGTTAGAAATTGAACAGTTTCCGGGGCAAGTATTACCTGTGCAAATGGATGTGAGAAATATTGATGACATTCAGAAAATGATTGAACATATTGATGAGAAGTTTGGTCGAATTGACATTTTAATAAATAATGCAGCTGGAAACTTTATTTGTCCAGCAGAAGATCTATCTGTGAATGGCTGGAATGCGGTCATTAATATTGTGTTAAATGGCACATTTTATTGTAGTCAATCTGTCGGGAAGTATTGGATTGAGAAAGGCATAAAAGGCAATATCATTAATATGGTAGCAACATATGCATGGGATGCAGGTCCAGGAGTTATTCATTCAGCTGCAGCGAAGGCTGGCGTATTAGCAATGACGAAAACACTTGCGGTCGAGTGGGGACGTAAATATGGAATACGAGTTAATGCTATCGCGCCAGGACCGATTGAGCGTACGGGCGGTGCCGATAAATTATGGATTTCAGAAGAAATGGCTAAGCGAACACTACAAAGTGTTCCACTTGGAAGACTAGGTACGCCAGAAGAGATTGCAGGTCTAGCTTATTATTTATGTTCAGATGAAGCTGCGTACATAAATGGTACTTGTATGACAATGGATGGAGGACAACACTTGCATCAATATCCATTTTAAAAGGGATGACTAAATGAATGTTTGATTCATCTTTTTGTATTTAAATGTGACAAAAATGTGACATGTGAAAGAAAGGTGTTTACAAGAGGTCATATATACGGTATATTTAAGACCTCTTTTTTCTTCATAGTAGAATTGCTAATTCCCCTTAGCATTTTACCCCTCTAATCCCTTCAGGAAAACTGAAGGGATTTTTTATTATTTTTCCGTAAATATCGTGTTATAATTTTTGAAAAGTAAAGGGAGGGAAGCACGTTGATAGATGCATTAGATGTAATGAGTAACTTGGATAAAGTCCTTCCTTATTATCAAGCTATTTTTAGTGCTGATGAGCATACAGTAATTGGATATGAAGTAGTAGGACGTATTCAAACAGAAGAGGGTATACAAAGTTTAGCGTCTTTCTTTCATGATGATTCTATTCCAGGCGAGTTTCAGCTGGAAGCAGATAATATCATAGTAGAGAAAGCTTTGGATCGTTATTTGGAAAGCGATCAACAATTATTATTATTTATACATCGGAATGCTAACGTATTAATGAATGATGAGGATGAAAGTTTACTTCAACTTTTATTAATGTATGAAAAGCAAGGTTTAAATTTGAAACGCATTGTTTTAGAGATTACAGAACATGAATGTAAAGAAGATATAGAGCAATTTAATCATTTGCTTATGTATTATCGTACATATGGTATTCAAATTTCGATAAATAAGGTCGGAACGGGTACAAGTAATTTAGAACGGATTAGCGTATTAGCACCGGATATTTTAAAAGTAGATTTAACAAACTTGAGGCAAACTGCACTTTTACAATCTTATCAAGATATTTTATATTCTTTATCATTACTCGCTAGAAGAATTGGTGCGACATTGTTATATGAAGAAATAGATGCTTTTTATCAATTACAATATGCTTGGAAAAACGGAGGTAGATATTACCAAGGTGATTATTTGAAAGAATGTTTACCTGATTTTATTGAAACGAATGTTTTAAAAGAGCGACTTGGTAATGAATGCCATCAGTTTATTCAACATGAGAAGAAGAAGCTGCAAAAAATTTATAATTTAACAGAGATGTTACGTGATCGAATTGGTGATGTTCTATCTAAACAAAAAAAGAATGAAGATATAAATGATTGGTTATTACAATTTAGCCAAAGCGTGTCACAGTGTAGTTTCCGTATATTTATTTGTAATGAAGATGGTTTTCAACAATCAGGTAATGTGATGAAAAAAGATGGAGAATGGATTGTGATGCCAGAGTATTACATGAAGAACTGGAGTTGGCGCCCGTATTTTCTAGAGAACATTATGAAAATGCGTTTTGAGAATAAGGCAAGGCTCTCGGATTTATATGCCGATATCGAAACCGGTGAAATGGTACGAACATTCTCTTTCCCAATTGATGATGAAAACTTTTTATTTATAGATTTATCGTATGAATATTTATATGAAGAAGATGTTTTGTTTTAATGCACGAAGAAATTCGTGCATTTTTTTGTTTGTTTTTATCAGAAATTGGTAATAGTGAAAATGGTGATGAAAATGCTGTCTATCGTTGTAAAGATTTTACGAACGAAACCATCCCTTTCTTTGCATAATCATTGTTACAATGAATACTACAAAGACAAGTTCTTTTAAAAGGAAGGTGAAAAAATGAGGAAATATGGAATATGGTTTGTTCTATTTGTATGTGTTGCTTTTCTAGTTGGTTATAGTGTGACAACCGTATTAGGAAAAGAGGAGTTGAAAGTTGATCGGAAAGAAGTGTTTACGACGATACAAAAAGGTTATGAGACCCAATTTTCAATTCGTGGGAAGCATTTGCCTGTGAACAAGATGATAGAGACATTATCACCGTATTTTACAGATAATTTCCTTCAAGTATTTACAGATGAAAATAGTAGAAGTGAAAAGCAAAGTGGTGAATATTTACTTCCAGCAAAAGAAGCGCCGTTTTCTTTTAATTCAGAAACGAAAATGTCATATGATGAAGAACACAAAAATTTATACGTATATGAGCGGGCGAAAAGTGGTCAATACCAAATCGTAACATTGCAAAGAGATCAAGGGAAATGGAAACTAGCAGGATATCATGAAAGTCAGGAACTTTTAACTGAAATAAAAAGGCTACAGCAATTATAAAAATAGGAATAGGTATTTACCTATTCCTATTCTATATTGAGTAGCTGTTGTAATTTTTCGATTTGAAACCCTGCAACAACTTCCCCGTCAATTACAACTGTTGGAGTTGAATAGGAGTCATAGTCGTATAAAAGGCGGTCGCGAGCAGCAGCGTCTTTTTTTACGTTGAATTCTTCATATGCAACGTTGTTATGCTTTAAAAATTCTTTCACAATGACACATGGCGGACAATCAGGTTGTGTGTAAACCTCAATTTTTTTCATTGTAATTCCTCCTTTTTTCTGTTTTTTATTATATTCTTCCAGTATAAAAATCGCAATAAAGAAGGGAAAATATGTTCTTTCTGTTTTTTCCTTCGAATTTCGACAAATTTTTAGTTGAGTTTCTGGCCAATAACCTTTATCCTAGAGTGTGGAACATTTTTTCTGTTATGACGGATAGAATGAGTATAGCTGTAAAACCTATTGGTAGGAAGATCAGAGAAAGGAGAGATTTCATGTCTCTACTCCAAGGAATTTTAACTCGACTTGTTAGTCTACAAGAACAAGCTGAAAGCGGTGAAGTAGCACAACGCTATTTTGAAGTGAACGGTGAGCGCAAATGTAGCGTGAAATTTTTCGATAAAAGTGAAATGTATGAGTTAGAAGTGTATCAACAAGGTGAAAAACCTCAAGTGTATCAATTCGATAATATCGACATGGTTGCAATTGAGATTTACGATATCATTTCTTGATACATATAAAAAAGGTACTGCCATAAGGCAGTACCTTTTTTAGTTCTAATACTTTCCGGCATATATGTATAGGAATTTTTCATTTATCCTACAATGGTAGTAAAGTGAAAATTTAATTGGTGGGGGTGTTTATTATCCGCTGATTATTAAGCTACACAAATCAGGAGTCCTACCACCCACAAATAGCTTGATAAAATAATTAGGAGGTGTGTTATGTGGAACGTTTACCAGTTGTGATTTGTCCTAATTGCCACAATTCTGCTGAGATTATTCATGTATTAACAGCTCAATCTAATCAAAATGTAATTTATACGTGCCAAGTATGTCATTGTGTAATTCGGAATATTGAAACGAATAAAGGATAGGGAGTTATAATTTTTGTTTTTGTCCCATACAATGAGAATACGAAAAGTCTGTCTAATTGAAAGGACGTGACTATGTGGACGGTGAACATACATTTTATAATGTTTCAGAGAGACATTTGAATTTTGATATGGTCTTTAACCGTATTTGTAGTTTCATTGAAAGGGATCCACGAAATTTATATCGATTATCCATTGGGACAGACTCACAAGCACATCAAAAGGATACAAGATTTATTACGGCAATTCATATTCATCGTGTTGGAAAAGGAGCTTGGGGTTGCTTACACCATAAATCAGTAAAAGATAAACCAGCAACTTTACGTGAGAAAATATATTTAGAAACGCAGTTTAGTCAAGAAATTGCATGCCTATTTACTCCTAACCACATACAAACAATATGGGATTTATTGCATCCGCACGCGCAAGATGGGGCAGGGTTTATAATGGAAATTCATTTAGACATCGGGAATGATGGTTTAACAAAAGAATTTATTTTAGATATGACAGCGAAAATTCAAGCGATGGGATTGACTGCAAAAATTAAGCCGGATGCTTATGCGGCGTTTAGTTATGCCAATCGATATACGAAATAATTTCTATATATTTTCGATTTTTATATGTCTTTTACTAAAAACTGAATATTACATCTATTAAATAGGCTAGAAATTTTATATAATGAAAGTAACGATGCGAGTATAAGGAGAGGGGCATATGCAAAAGGAGTTTGTTTTAACGAAAGAAGAAGAAAATTTGTTATTAGATATTCTATTTCAGCAAAATTATGCGAGTGAAATTTTAGCTGTGGAACTTACAGATATTGAGAGTGGTTTGAAAAAGACAGATGTGACGCAATATAAAAAAATCACAAGGCTATTTTACAGATTAAAAAATAAAGGGTATTAAGCGCTACCGAAATGGTAGTCTTTTTTTGTGTTGTATGCTAAAATAGCCGTGTAATTGTATTTTTATTGAAATAAAGCTAAGGACAAAATAATAATATGAAAACGCTGTCATAAAATGTGAATAGAGTCGGTGAATATAAGCAGGAAAAAGGGAAAATGGGGGATGTAATATGATAAGTATTCCGAAAGATGAGTTTCAACAAATTCTTGTGAAGGATTTAATGATTTCATCAGAAAAAGTAGCACATGTCCAAATTGGGAATGGTTTAGAGCATGCTTTACTTGTTCTTGTGAAATCTGGATATTCGGCGATACCTGTTTTAGACCCAATGTATAAACTGCATGGGTTGATTAGTACTGCTATGATTTTAGACGGTATGTTAGGATTAGAGCGCATTGAGTTTGAAAGACTTGATGATATGAAAGTAGAACAAGTGATGAAGGAAGATATTCCAGTTCTTAAGTTAGAAGATTCATTTGCAAAAGCTTTAGAAATGACAATTGATCATCCTTTTATTTGCGCTGTCAATGAAGATGGCTATTTTGAAGGGATTTTAACACGCCGGGCTATTTTGAAATTGTTGAATAAAAAAGTGAGACAACATAATCGATAACATGAGAAAAGTGACTTCATAGAAACAGAGAAGTCACTTTTTTTCGTGCATATCAGTTGTGTATGTATTATATTTAAAAGGATAAAAACATAAGAAAAGTTAGGACGGAAAAATTGTTTTTCGGTATAAAAGTATTTAGTTAAATTAAGATGAAAAGCTTATTGAAATAAGGTGTATGGAAGCTAAGGAAAGAGGGAGAAAGTTGCAAATTGATGATTTTCAAATGATGGTTGTGTTAGCTCAGGAATCAAATATGAGAAAAGCGGCGGAACGTTTATTTGTTTCCCAACCTGCGCTTAGTCAACGATTACAATCTATGGAGAAACAATGGGGAATGAAGTTTTTTATTCGCTCACAAAAAGGATTGACAATTACACCTGAAGGGGAAAAAGTCGCAAATTATGCAAAGGAAATGTTGCAAAGGGAAGAGGATATTAAAAGCGAGCTTGCTGTTTTTAGAACAGAAACTCACGGAACGTTAAAAATAGCTGTTGCATCAGTTATTGGTCAATATTGGCTCCCTCCTGTTTTGAAAAAGTTTGTGCACAAATATCCTTCTGTGAAGATATCGCTGTTTACTGGCTGGAGTAGTGAAGTGCAAAAGCAATTTTATGAAGGTGACGTTCATGTTGCTATATTAAGGGGATCGCAGGAGTATAAAGGACAAAAGACACAATTATTTGAAGATGAATTATATTTAGTCGACAAAGAAATAAAAGATATTTCGATGTTGAAAGAAACAAATAGACCATTTATTCAATTTAAAAGTGATTCGACTTATTATGGACAAATACAAAATTGGTGGTATGGACTATTTTCTAATCCACCTAAGCGAACAATTGTAGTTGACCAAATTGAGACGTGCAAACAACTTGTTTTAAATGGTATAGGTTATGCTCTATTACCTTCTACTGTTTTAAAAGAAGTACAGGAAAATATGTATAAAACACCTGTTCAATTAACGAGAGAAACATGGTTATTAACGAGTGAATCGGCAAGACAGTTGAAGCAAGTACAAGCATTTTTAGAAATTATAGAAGAAATTCAAATGGAAAAATAGGATTATTATCTTGCTACTCGCTCTATCGTTTGGTAGAGTAACAGTATAAATGGATTTAGGAGGCAACAAGAATGAAAATGATGGACGCTAACGAAATTATTTCGTTTATTCAAAAAAGTGAAAAGAAAACTCCTGTAAAGGTATACATAAAAGGGGATTTAAAAGAAGTAACATTCCCTGAAACAGTACAAGCATTTGTAAATAAAAAATCCGGTGTATTATTTGGAGAATGGTCTGAAATTAAGACAATTCTTGATGAAAATAACAAGCACATTGTAGACTATGTTGTTGAAAATGACCGTCGCAATTCTGCAATTCCAATGCTTGATTTAAAAGGTATTAAAGCTCGTATTGAGCCAGGCGCGATCATTCGTGATCACGTTGAAATCGGCGACAACGCTGTTATTATGATGAATGCAACAATTAACATCGGTGCTGTAATTGGTGAAGGTTCTATGATCGACATGAACGCAGTACTTGGTGGACGTGCAACTGTCGGTAAAAATTGTCACGTAGGTGCAGGTGCTGTACTTGCAGGTGTAATTGAGCCACCTTCTGCAAAACCAGTTATCGTTGAAGATGATGTTGTAATTGGTGCAAACGTTGTTGTATTAGAAGGAGTTACAGTAGGTAAGGGTGCAGTTGTAGCAGCAGGAGCTGTTGTAACAGAAGATGTACCTCCATATACAGTTGTTGCAGGTACTCCAGCACGTGTAATTAAAGAAATTGATGAGAAGACAAAAGCAAAAACTGAAATTAAACAAGAACTTCGTCAATTAAACCCAGAGAAATAAAAACAAAAAAAGCGTAAGAGCATAAACGGGCTCTTACGCTTTTTATAGATAGAGGTGCAAAAATGACAAAGAGCAAATTCGTCCAAATTCGTAGAGATTTACATAAAATACCGGAGATTGGATTTAAAGAGTGGAAAACACAACAGTATATTTTAGATTATATAGGAACGCTTTCGGATGAATATGTAGAAGTAAAAGTATGGAAAACGGGTGTCATTGTTAAAGTAAATGGGAAAAATCCAGAAAAAATTATAGGCTATCGTGCAGATATAGACGGTTTACCAATTACTGAGGAAACTGGATATGAGTTTGCTTCTGTTCATGATGGAATGATGCATGCATGTGGGCATGATTTGCATACAACAATCGGTTTAGGACTTCTAACAGCAGCTGTAACGGAAAGAATAGATGATGACCTTGTATTCCTATTCCAGCCGGCAGAAGAAGGTCCAGGGGGGGCTCTCCCTATGTTAGAAAGTGAAGAGTTAAGGGAATGGAAACCGAATATTATTCTCGGCCTTCATATTGCACCTGAATACGCTGTAGGAACAATTGCTACAAAAGAAGGGCTGTTGTTTGCCAATACATCTGAGTTATATGTGGATTTAAAAGGGAAAGGTGGACATGCGGCTTATCCGCATACTGCAAATGATATGATTGTTGCAGCAAGTCACCTTGTTACACAGCTTCAATCCGTTATTAGTCGTAATGTGAATCCTCTTGATAGTGCGGTAATTACAATTGGGAAAATAACAGGCGGTACAGTTCAAAATATTATAGCAGAAAAGTCTCGGTTAGAAGGAACGATCCGAACGTTATCAGTGGAATCAATGAGTCGTGTTAAAAGTAGGATTGAGGCAATTGTTGCAGGTATAGAAGCTTCCTTCCAATGTGAAGCGGTTATTGACTACGGAGCGATGTATCATCAAGTGTATAATCACGAAGAGTTAACAAGGGAGTTTATGCAATTTGTACGTGAACAAACGGATATGAATGTTATTACATGTACTGAGGCAATGACAGGTGAAGATTTTGGTTATATGCTTCAAGAGATTCCTGGATTCATGTTTTGGCTTGGGGTAAATTCAGAATATGGTTTACATCACGCGAAATTAAAACCAGATGAAGAAGCGATTGAAAAGGCGATTGTGTGTATAGACCAATATGTAAAGTGGAAAGGGAATAGAAATTAACTCCCGCCTTTTTAGGGGACAAAGGCACTTTTGTTATAAGGTGTAAGCACAGCTTATATAGAGTGATTTTAGACATTAGTATACAAAATGAAGGAATGAAAATTCTTTCTTAAAAAGTTTAATTAGTTGTCTTAATAATGAGCAGGGTGAGCCGCTGCTCATTATTAATTATTGCTAATAGGAAAGAGAATTATTTAACTAACTTATATATGTTTACTTTTACTATGAAAAATGTGTAAAATCAATGTGAAACATAGAAAAAAGGGTGGGGAATTACGTGCAAATTAGCAGTGCAATGTTATGTTTTGTCTTATATGCATACGTTATTATTGCGGCGGTTTATTTTGGGATAAGTTTTTATGCCTACCGTTTAGTAGATAATAATGAATATGACGAAACATATAAATGGGTGAAGAGGTATTTATCACCTGTACTAGAAATTATGAATGGGTTTGTGCTCTTTTTATTTATTGGATTAATTGCTTTCTCAACGAGTTTAGTAGGGAATAAAACTACGCTATTTGTATTAGGTATTATTATTTTTATGTTGTTAGGAATCCGGATTGGTAATACAGTGTTTTGGAATGAAAGAAAAATAGATGGTTGGACGGGAATGTTAATCCCGTGTATGCTAGCTGCAATCGTGACGAACATAGAACATGAGTATTATCAATTACACTTTTGGCTTATTATCGTTTTAACAATTCTTTCTGTTTTGTACATAAGTACAGTAGTATTAACATACATTGCACATGAAAAAGGAGATGTTAAAGGGACTCGTTTCTTTAGAGGACGGGCATTATTTTGGAGTGTGCCAACGATGGCTGTTATAGGAATTATTGCGATATTAGTAAATGGATATCAATTTTCTGATTGGCAAATGTTTTTAGAAAATTGGTGGATTTTTATCGTTTCATTTATTGCTTTTTTAGGTGCAACGCATTATTTATTCCATCAACATCATTACAAATGGGCACTGTTATTTGCATTTACACAGCTTCTATTCGCTTTTTTCGGCCAAGAAACATTATTATTCGTTTTTGAAACATTTAGTTCATTTGGAAATATATTTGTATTTGGCATGTTGCTTGTTGGTATTTCCTTTTATTTACAACAATATTTTTATATGCAAAAACAAAAATAGGAACTATCTACAGGTTTTTGTGGCGCATATAAAGTATGCTACAATGAAAATACATAGTACTTGAAGTTATTGGAGGAATTCCTGTGAGTGAGAAAGAAAAAGAATTTGCTGTCATTGGACTTGGGCGTTTTGGTGGAAGTATTTGTCGGGAACTAGCTCAATTAGGTATGGAAGTAATGGCAATTGATTCAGATGAGGATAAAATTAATGAGTTTGCAAATATAGCCTCGCATGCTGTAATTGCAGATTCAACAGATGAGATGGTATTAAAAAGCCTTGGTATTCGTAATTTTGATCATGTAGTCGTTGCTATTGGAGATAATTTAAATTCAAGTATTTTAACAACATTGATTTTGAAAGAGTTAGGTGTAAAAAATATTACTGTAAAAGCTCAAAATGATTATCATGAAAAAGTGTTAAGTAAAATAGGTGCCGACCACATTGTGCATCCAGAGCGTGATATGGGAAAAAGGATTGCTAATAATATTGCATCAAGTAATGTATTAGACTATCTTGAACTTTCCGATGAGCATAGTATTGTAGAAATCATTGCAAATAAAAAAATTGATGGTCATTCTTTAATTGAATTAGATATTCGTGCGAAGTTTGGATTGAATATTGTAGCAATTAAACGTGGTAAAGAAGTTATTGTATCTCCTCGAGCTACGGAAAATATTCAAGCGGGAGATATATTAATTGTAATTGGTCATGACGATGAAGTAGATCGTTTTAAACATTTTTTAAGATAAATGAAAAGGACAATACCATGAAGGTATTGTCCTTTTTCTTATATTTCCATAATGATTGGTAAAATCATTGGGCGACGTTTCGTTTTCTCATATAGGAATGGTGCCAATGTGTCTGTAATTTCATTTTTAATTTCAGACCATTGTGTTGTTTTACGTTCCATTACTTTTTCTAAATGAGTTGTAATTAATGTTTGAGCGTCGTTGATTAAATCACTGCTTTCGCGCATATAAACGAAACCACGTGAAATGATATCAGGTCCGGCTGCAACTTTAAATTCTTTCATATCAATGCTTACAACTACAATAACAAGCCCTTCTTCAGAAAGGATACGACGATCGCGTAATACGATATTACCGATATCTCCAATACCATTTCCATCGATATAAACAGAACCAGATGGTATTTTACCAGCTACGCTTGCTTCATCTGAACGTAAGGCAAGAACATCTCCATTATCCATGATGAAACAGTTCTCTTCTGGAATACCGCAATCATTCGCTAATTTCATATGCATACGTTGCATACGATATTCACCATGAATTGGCATGAAATACTTCGGTTTAATTAGACGTAGCATTAGTTTTTGCTCTTCTTGTCCGCCGTGTCCACTCGTATGAATGTTTGACAGCTTACCATGAATTACGTCAGCACCAGCGCGATACAACATGTTAATTGTACGGCTTACGCTAATTGTATTACCAGGGATTGGTGAAGAAGAGAAAACAACTGTATCGCCAGGAATAATTTGAATTTGACGATGTGTACCATTAGCGATACGTGAAAGTGCTGCCATTGGCTCACCTTGACTACCTGTACATAAAATAACAACTTTATTAGCTGGTAGTCGGTTTAATTGAGCTGTATCTATAAATGTATCTTTCGGACAGCGAATATAACCGAGATTTTGTCCGATTTCTATCGCTGCTTCCATACTGCGACCAAATACAGCCACTTTCCGATTGTTTTCAACAGCTGCTTCAACAACTTGTTGCAAGCGATGGATATTTGATGCAAAGGTTGCGAAGATAATACGACCTTCTACTTTGCGGAAAATATCTTGAATACTATCACCAACGCGGCGCTCAGACATAGTAAAGTTTGGAACTTCACTATTTGTACTGTCGGATAAGAGACAAAGTACACCGTCTTTTCCGATTTCAGCCATCTTTGTTAAGTCCGCAGGTTCACCGACTGGTGTGAAATCAAATTTGAAATCACCAGTATGAACAACTTGTCCTTGAGGTGTTTTCACAACAACTCCGTACGAATCTGGGATACTGTGAGTTGTACGGAAGAAGGAAACAGATGTCTTTTTAAATTTAATAACATCATCTTCTTGAATTTCATAAAGTTTTGCTTTACGAAGTAATCCGTGCTCTTCTAATTTGTTTTTGATTAGTGCAATTGCTAATTTTCCGCCATAAATCGGAATGTTCACTTGACGTAATAAGTAAGGAATACCACCGATATGATCTTCGTGACCATGTGTAATGAATAATCCTTTAATTTTATCTTCGTTTCGCACAAAATAAGTGTAATCTGGTATTACATAATCGATTCCGAGGAGTTCGTCTTCTGGAAACTTAATTCCAGCGTCAATAATAATAATTTCATCTTGAAATTGAACAGCATATGTATTTTTACCGATTTCACCAAGTCCACCTAAAGCAAAAACGGCAGCTTGATCATTCTTTAGAAATTTCATATGACTATACGATTTCCGCTAATGTTAAATCAGCGTTTTCCTTTTCATATTCAAGATGAGCACCAGTAACAGACTGAACGAACTCGATATTATATGCGAACTTATTTAATTTTTTACGAACATCCTTCTCAGACGTAGCCTCTAAATATAAAACTTTTGTATTTTCACGTACTGGAACCTCAGTCATTTTTTCTTGATAAAATACTTTAAAAATCATTTGGAAAACCTCTCCTTGTCTATGTTTTGCATTATCTGTTACTTATTATAAAGCAAACAGTCACGATTTTCATGTTTTTTCGAATGAGAATGAAGAAAAAGCCCGAAATGGGCACAATTTAAGCGATTGTCTTTTTGCGGACTAGATCATTTAAATAACGCTTGAGCTTTTTCTTCAGCTTCTTCAGCATGATTACTCCTTCCTTCCCTTATTTTAAACATGCATATTACTAGTAAAAACTCCGCCTCTGACATAAGAAAGAGAACAAAAGTTAATTGTGAATCTTGTCCTTTCTCATACAGTGAAAAGTATTCTATAGTAACGATTAGTAGCCGCTAGTTATAGGTATAGTATGAGAAAGAATAGAAAAGAAAATTCATACGAACAAGTATCACATTTTTACTAATATATATATGCAGGTTTCATTAATAAGGTTAGAAAGTGAACGCTTTCTTCACAGATGTTTAATATGTTATACTTTTTTTTGGAATTTGAAAAGTGATAATCAAAATAGGAGTATAGAGTGCCAGAAAGGATTTTGACAAATGAATGATAAAATTGTCTTTTTTGATATTGATGGAACATTATTAGATCACGATAAAAAAATACCGCAATCTACACGAGATGCAGTAAGACAGTTACAAGAAAAAGGTGTGCATGTAGCAATTGCAACAGGGCGTGCGCCATTTATGTTTGAAGATATTCGCAAGGAACTCAATATACATAATTATGTTAGTTTTAATGGTCAGTATGTTGTATTTGAAGATGAAGTAATATTTAATAATCCGTTACATTCAGCTGCCTTGCATAAGTTTACTCAGTTTGCAAAAGAAGAAGGGTATCCACTCGTATATCTTGATCATCAAGATATGAGAGCATCAGTGGAATATCATGATTATGTGAAAGAAGGATTCGGAAGCTTAAATTTTGAGCATCCAGCATATGAACCGGATTTTTATGAGAAACGTAATATTTATCAAACACTTCTTTTCTGCGAAGTAAATGAAGAGGAAAAGTTTATTAATCAGTACCCAGATTTTCATTTTATTCGTTGGCATGCGTATTCAATGGATATTATTCCAAATGGTGGTTCTAAGGCAAAAGGAATTGAGAAATTTATTGAGAAATTAGGGTTTAACCGTGAACAAGTGTATGCATTTGGAGATGGATTAAATGATTTGGAAATGATTGAAGCAGTTGGGACAGGTATTGTGATGGGAAATGGTCATGAAGATCTGAAAAAACTTGCGAATTATGTAACAAAGGATGTTAGTGAAGACGGTATATATCATGGATTAAAATGGGCTGAATTGCTATAAGTGAATATGGAACCCATTTCATACAATAAAAAGGCGGAAGTTTAACTTCCGCCTTTTTATCCTGCTATTTGCGGCCAGAAAGACGCCCACCTAAAAATTCGGTACGTGCGAGAAAGCTAGGAGGGGGATTAACGGCCCATAAAAGTTCGATTGGTACGGGCTAATAATCAGAGTGGATGGACACCTCTCTCTGATTAAAGTTTCACCTTAATTATTATCGCTCCAAAGGTTTGGACTCATCGGGAGCGGCAAATGGATTCTCTTTATTAATATGGTCATAGAACATAACCCCATTTAAATGGTCGATTTCATGCTGGAATACGATTGCTGGCAAACCTTTTAAACGTAATTTAACTTCTTCTCCGTTAATAGATGTTGCTTTCACTGTAATCCTTGTGTAACGAGGGACATAGCCTGGTACGTCGCGGTCTACAGAAAGACAGCCTTCCCCATTTTGTAAATATGTACGTTCAACAGAATGACTAATAATTTTCGGGTTAAATAATGCATGGCTATATAACGTACCGTTCGTATCAGTTACATGAACCGCAATCATTTTCTTTGAAATCCCGATTTGCGGAGCTGCTAATCCGATTCCAGGGCGTAGACTATATTTTTCAGCCATTTCAGGATCTTGGCTATTTATTACAAATTCAATCATTTCTTTAAGGGTATTTGTATCTTCTTCACTCGCAGGTATGGATACCTCTTCTGCAACATTGCGCAAAATAGGATTTCCTTCGCGAATTACATCATTCATTGTAAGCATATGTAATCTCTCCTTTCCCCTTTAGTCTACCAAAGGAGATGAAAAAAGTCATCGACAAGTGAGAGGATCCTTTTGGAAATCGTTTTACTATAGGTGAGTTATGTATGTGATAAAAAGAAAAGACGGCAAAGCCGTCTGTTTCTTTCCATAGTTGTTTCATTTTACATTAGCGAATGCAAGCAGCACCAACGATAATTAAAAGGATAAACAACACAACGATTAAGGCAAAGCCGCGTCCAGACCCGCCACAAGAACCGCCATAACCGTAGGAAGGATATGAACAAGTTGGATAGCAATATGAGTATCCGTACATGAGATGACCTCCTTTATCATTTCCCGCTAATACTGCGGTTACTACAATGTATGGAGGGAAGAGTAGAAATGTATAGGTATTTACCTATAAAAGGAAGAAGAGTTTGTATATTTTTGCTAAGAAGAGAGAAAAATTAAAGAGAATTAAATCGTTTACATATTATTCTAAGAGAAAAAACAAGTTAAAAAGGGAATAATATAACAGTAGGTTAATGCTTACTAATACAGATGTGAAAAATAAAAACACGTTTGTGGAGAAGAAACCTGCAGATTATTTATAAAAAAACGTATTCAAAGTAATTGACATCGTAATTAGAATAGTTGTAAACTAAAAAACGTGATCAAGATTGTATTAATATGTTTCTGAAAAAACATTAGTACAGATTGTTAGGTACACAAAATTATTCTCAACCGACAAATAAATTTGTTGGTTTACATTGTTGCGTTTTCGTTTTAGCTAACAGCTAGTGAAAGCGTTTCAGAATATGGTTCAAGAGAGGAAGAGGTGAACGGAATGGGTACTAAAACAAAAAAGACCCTATTTAATGTTGATGAGCAAATGAAAGCTATCGCAGCTCAATTTGAAACATTACAAATTTTAAATGAAAAAGGCGAAGTTGTGAATGAAGCAGCTATGCCTGAATTATCTGATGATCAATTAAAAGAATTAATGCGCCGTATGGTGTATACTCGCGTACTAGATCAACGTTCTATTTCTTTAAACCGTCAAGGACGTTTAGGTTTCTACGCACCAACAGCTGGACAAGAGGCTTCTCAGTTAGCAAGTCATTTCGCACTTGAAGCAGAAGATTTCATCTTACCAGGATATCGTGATGTGCCACAATTAGTATGGCACGGTTTACCATTATACCAAGCATTCTTATTCTCTCGTGGACATTTCATGGGTAACCAAATGCCTGAGAATGTAAATGCACTTGCTCCACAAATCATTATCGGTGCGCAAATCATCCAAACTGCTGGTGTTGCGTTAGGTATGAAACTACGTGGTAAAAAATCTGTTGCAATTACTTACACTGGTGACGGTGGTGCTTCACAAGGTGACTTCTACGAAGGTATGAACTTTGCGGGTGCATTCAAAGCTCCAGCAATCTTCGTTGTACAAAACAACCGTTATGCAATCTCTACTCCAGTAGAAAAGCAATCTGCAGCTAAAACTGTAGCTCAAAAAGCAGTAGCAGCAGGTATTTACGGAATTCAAGTAGACGGTATGGATCCATTAGCTGTATACGCAGCAACTGCTTTCGCTCGTGAGCGCGCAGTAAATGGCGAAGGTCCTACTTTAATCGAGACTTTAACATTCCGTTACGGTCCACATACAATGGCTGGTGATGACCCAACTCGTTACCGTACAAAAGATATCGAAAACGAATGGGAACAAAAAGATCCAATCGTACGTTTCCGTGCTTTCTTAGAAAACAAAGGCCTATGGTCTCAAGAAGTTGAAGAGAAAGTAATCGAAGAAGCGAAAGAAGATATCAAACAAGCAATCGCTAAGGCTGACCAAGCTCCAAAACAAAAAGTTACTGATTTAATGGAAATCATGTACGAAAAAATGCCTTACAACTTAGCTGAACAATATGAAATTTACAAAGAAAAGGAGTCGAAGTAAGCCATGGCTCAAATGACAATGATTCAAGCAATCACTGATGCTTTACGCGTTGAAATGAAAAATGATCCTAACGTACTTGTGTTTGGTGAAGACGTTGGTGTAAACGGCGGTGTATTCCGTGCTACTGAAGGTTTACAAGCTGAATTCGGTGAAGACCGTGTAATGGATACTCCACTTGCAGAGTCTGGTATCGGTGGACTTGCAGTTGGACTTGCACTTGAAGGATTCCGTCCAGTTCCTGAAATCCAATTCTTCGGTTTCGTTTATGAAGTAATGGATTCAATCTCTGGTCAATTAGCTCGTATGCGTTACCGTTCTGGTGGACGTTGGACTGCTCCAGTAACAGTTCGTTCTCCATTCGGTGGTGGTGTTCATACTCCTGAACTACATGCTGATAGCTTAGAAGGATTAGTGGCTCAACAACCTGGTCTAAAAGTTGTTATCCCATCTACTCCATACGATGCAAAAGGTCTTTTAATCTCTGCGATTCGTGACAACGATCCAGTTATCTACTTAGAGCATATGAAATTGTACCGTTCATTCCGTCAAGATGTACCAGAAGGCGACTACACAATTGATTTAGGCAAAGCTGATATCAAGCGTGAAGGTACAGACGTATCTGTTATCGCTTACGGTGCTATGGTTCATGCTGCATTAAAAGCTGCTGAAGAACTTGAAAAAGAAGGTATCTCTTTAGAGGTTGTTGACTTACGTACAGTTCAACCATTAGATATCGAAACAATCATCGCTTCTGTTGAAAAAACAGGCCGCGTAGTTGTAGTTCAAGAAGCTCAAAAACAAGCTGGTATTGCAGCAAACGTTGTAGCGGAAATTAACGACCGTGCAATCTTAAACTTAGAAGCTCCAGTTGTACGTGTTGCAGCTGCTGATACAGTATTCCCATTCTCTCAAGCTGAGAGCGTATGGTTACCAAACCACAAAGATATTGTTGAAGCTGTTAACAAAGTAATGAACTTCTAATTTTTAGCTTTTCATGTGCAAAAGAAATCAGCACATGCTGGTTTCTTTTGTACATATTCTATAATAATGAAATGAATCAGGGGGCTGAATTCCGTGGCATTTGAATTTAAACTACCAGATATCGGTGAAGGTATCCACGAAGGTGAAATCGTAAAATGGTTTATTAAACCAGGCGATGAAGTAAATGAAGACGATGTACTTCTTGAAGTACAAAATGATAAAGCAGTAGTAGAAATCCCTTCTCCTGTTAAAGGTAAAGTACTTGAAGTACTTGTAGAAGAAGGAACAGTTGCAATTGTAGGAGATACATTAATTAAATTTGATGCTCCTGGATACGAAAACCTTAAATTTAAAGGTGACGACCATGATGAAGCTCCAAAAGCTGAAGAAGCAGCAGTAGAAGCTCCAGCAGCGGAAGCTACTCCAGCAGCAACTGCAGAAGTAGTAAATGAGCGCGTAATCGCTATGCCATCTGTTCGTAAATATGCTCGTGAAAAAGGTGTAGACATTCATAAAGTAGCTGGTTCTGGTAAGAACGGCCGCGTTGTGAAAGCTGACATCGATGCATTTGCAAATGGTGGACAAACAGTAGCAGCAACTGAGGCTCCAGCAGCAGTAGAAGCTACTCCAGCAGCAGCAAAAGAAGAAGCACCAAAAGCACAACCAATCCCAGCTGGTGAATATCCAGAAACTCGTGAGAAAATGAGTGGTATCCGTAAAGCGATTGCGAAAGCAATGGTTAACTCTAAACATACAGCTCCTCACGTAACATTAATGGATGAAGTTGATGTAACTGAGCTTGTTGCTCACCGTAAGAAGTTCAAAGCAGTAGCAGCTGACAAAGGTATTAAATTAACTTACCTTCCATACGTTGTAAAAGCTTTAACATCTGCATTACGTGAATTCCCAATGTTGAATACTGCTTTAGACGATGCTTCTCAAGAAATCGTTCACAAACATTACTTCAACATCGGTATCGCAGCTGATACAGACAAAGGTCTATTAGTACCAGTTGTTAAAGATACAGATCGCAAGTCAATCTTCACTATTTCTAACGAGATCAATGATCTTGCTGGTAAAGCACGTGAAGGTCGTCTAGCTCCTGCTGAAATGAAAGGTGCTTCTTGCACAATTACAAACATTGGTTCTGCAGGTGGACAATGGTTCACTCCGGTTATCAACCACCCAGAAGTAGCAATCCTTGGTATCGGCCGTATCGCTGAAAAACCAGTTGTGAAAAACGGTGAGATTGTTGCAGCTCCAGTATTAGCATTATCTCTAAGCTTTGACCATCGTTTAATTGACGGCGCAACTGCTCAAAAAGCATTAAACCAAATTAAACGTCTATTGAATGACCCACAATTATTAGTAATGGAGGCGTAATAACAATGGTAGTAGGAGATTTCCCAATTGAATTAGATACAGTCGTTGTTGGTGCAGGTCCTGGTGGATACGTTGCGGCAATTCGTGCAGCACAATTAGGTCAAAAGGTAGCAATCATCGAAAAAGCTAACCTTGGTGGCGTATGCTTAAACGTTGGATGTATTCCTTCAAAAGCGTTAATCAATGCAGGTCATCGTTATGAGAATGCAATGCATTCTGATGACATGGGTATCACTGCAGAGAACGTAAAAGTTGACTTTACAAAAGTTCAAGAATGGAAAAACGGCGTAGTTAAGAAATTAACTGGCGGTGTTGAAGGCCTTCTTAAAGGTAACAAAGTTGAAATCATTCGCGGTGAAGCTTACTTCGTAGATGCTAACACTTTACGCGTAATGACTGAAGATGCAGCTCAAACTTACACGTTTAAAAATGCTGTTCTTGCAACTGGTTCTACACCAATCGAAATTCCTGGATTCAAATACTCTAAACGTGTTATCAACTCTACAGGCGCTTTAAGCTTACCTGAAATTCCTAAAAAACTTGTTGTAATCGGCGGCGGTTACATCGGTATGGAATTAGGTACTGCATATGCTAACTTCGGTACAGAAGTTACTGTAGTAGAAGCTGGCGACGAAATTCTAGCTGGTTTCGAAAAAGCTATGAGCTCTGTTGTTAAACGTGCTCTTCAGAAAAAAGGCAACGTAAATATCCATACAAAAGCTATGGCTAAAGGCGTTGAAGAAACAGAAACTGGCGTAAAAGTTAGCTTCGAAGTTAAAGGTGAAATCCAAACTGTAGAAGCAGATTACGTATTAGTAACTGTAGGTCGTCGTCCAAACACTCAAGAAATCGGTCTTGAGCAAGTTGGAGTTAAAATGACTGACCGCGGCATCATCGAAATCGATGAGCAATGTCGTACAAATGTATCAAACATCTATGCAATCGGTGATATCGTTCCTGGACCACCATTAGCTCACAAAGCTTCTTACGAAGGTAAAGTAGCTGTTGAAGCAATTAGTGGCCATGCATCAGCAATCGATTACATCGGAATTCCTGCAGTATGCTTCACTGATCCAGAATTAGCATCTGTTGGTTACACTAAGAAACAAGCAGAAGAAGCAGGAATGACTGTAGCTGTATCTAAATTCCCATTCGCTGCAAACGGTCGTGCGTTATCATTAAACAGCACTGACGGTTTCCTACAACTTGTAACACGTAAAGAAGATGGTCTTCTTGTAGGTGCTCAAGTTGCAGGTGCAGGTGCTTCTGATATTATCTCTGAGATTGGTTTAGCTATCGAAGCTGGAATGACAGCTGAAGATATCGCTCAAACAATCCATGCTCACCCAACATTAGGTGAAATCACAATGGAAGCAGCTGAAGTTGCTCTTGGAATGCCAATTCACATTGTAAAATAAATAATGAAAAAAAGCGTCTCTTAAATTTTAGAGACGCTTTTTTTATTTTCTATCTTAAATGGATATATTTCTTTACTTGCACTAGTGTTCTTGCAACGAAATAGAACAATAGCGGCATTTAGTTCTTTAAGAGCCTTTATAAGGTTATTAATTTCTGCAAAACGTAGATTAATAAAAGTGTTTGTTTGAATTCTTGTGCGAATAAAGGATAAGTTGCATTTACATAAGAATCTTTAATAATGACAACATGCAGTTTGTTTTGCATATAAATAGTTATGAGCCTAAAAAATACTAGAAGAATAGAGAATAAAAGTCTTAAATAATTGATACACATAGAAGCATATTTTGAAATATAGAGAGGATCAGGCTGAATTATATAATAGAAGGGATATATGAGGAGGTAACGCTATGAAAACTACGCTAGTTTCATTTTTGCACCTAGTTTTATGGAGTGGATTTTCAGCAGTGTTATTATTATCAAGTCGTGATAAACTTCATTATAAAATTTTTCTTTTTCTCATATTTGTTTACTTAGCGTATGTAATAGCGTATTTCATACTAAGTGCAAGGAGAAAAGCGATATTTCTTACTTGCACAAATAGTATGGTTTTTTTAATCATTTATTTTTGTTTTTAAATTAACGTTTATAGAAATACATTGTTCTTCCATTAAATAATTGTAACTCTCCTTCTAATTTCTTCGCTAGAAAACGACTAAATTCATTTGCTTTACCTTTATCGCCAAATGTTGCTGTAGTAGGTAAAGAAATTTGAATGAAAGACTGCTCTTTTTCTATTCCAATTCCTACATAAATCGAATCATATCGATCGTGACTCGATTGGAGTTTTAACGTTGTCATTGATGTATCTAATATTTCATAAGGAAAAGCTGTATTTGTATAAGCATAATTAATTTGATCGCCAGTCCTGGCAGTGACGGTTTTATAGTTATCAAAAAGGTGTTTTACATCCTCTATTGAAACAGATTGTTGATTGGAATTAGGTACAAGCGTAATAAAGGCATGTTGCATATAAGTTCCCCCCTAATTTAGTAGAATACTATCATTCTACATCCTACTGAATTTTTTGACAATTAAAAGGAGTATTACTTTTTTTGTTTAATATAGTATGAGTAGGATAGGTGATCTAGAAAGGTGGAAGCCGATGTTTGAAAAATTGTATGATGAGCATGAAAGTGTGAAGGTACGATTTTTGGGGTTTATGACACATGATACGCGTTATGATTTTGGGGTTATTTATACAAATATGTTTTTTGGGAAGCCACTCATTGTTTGTATGCAGACGGGAAGGTCTACTTTGCTTGGACAAGATGATGTGGAGAATGTTCAATATATGCAGGAAATTTTTAAGTTAGGGTCGGAAGAGGAAGCGATGGAGTTAGCTCAGTTTTTCAAATTTCTTGTTCCGTCTACTTCTTTACATGCGGAGTATGAAGAATAATTAACGAGAAACAGTCGTACGTATGATTATGGCTGTTTTTTTGTTTGAATATCGCATACTAATTAAATTTAAAAATATTTAATGTGTTATACTAAAAACCTATTGACGTAAAAAGTATAACATATTAAAATAAAGACAGAAAGTTAAGCGGTTACAAAAAGTTTTTGGGATTATAAACTTAGGGGGAAATGGAAAATGGGAACAATCGTATGTCAAGATTGTGAAGGTACAATTGCACACTTCGAGGATGAGAAAGTAACGGTACTTTACGGGAAATGTGGATCTTGCGGATGTGATCACACAGAGCATACAAAAGCCCAATAATTGATAAGAAATGGACAGCTAAAAGTTTTTAGGACCATAAACTTAGGGGGAAATGAAACATGGGAACAATCGTATGTCAAGTATGCGAAGGAACAATCGCGCATTTTGAAGATGAGAAAACGACAGTACTTTATGGGAAATGTGGTACAAATTGTGATTGTGCTAGTAGAGATAACGCGAAAGCTTAATGATAAATAAGTAGATTACTATTAAAACTCAGGGGGAAATGAAACATGGGAACAATCGTATGCCAAGTATGTGAAGGAACAATTGCACATTTTGAAGATGAAAAATCAACAGTATTATATGGGAAATGTGGATCTCATTGCGAGTGTAACCATAAAGAACATAAAAAAGCTTAATAATAAGAAAGAGCGCCTACATATGTAGGCGCTCTTTTTAATAAATTGTAGTTGTATGGCCAACTGTTGCAACGATGGCATCATCTCTAATTGGAATAAACCCTATGGCTGTTTGTGGTGTGTTTGGAGAAGCGTAGTGACTCATTAGACGGCTATCAATACGAGTAATCGTATCAGTCAAAAAAGCTGAAATAAAAGCGTAAGGGACTCTTCGTTCATTTAATGAGTAGATAATTTCTTCTTTTGTTTTTACACCTACGCCATGTCCGTAAAAAAAGAAGTTTCCTAGATAGATTGTATTTTCTCCTTGCCACTCGATCGTAGCTGGATTCACTTGTGGATTTTTAAAATAAACGAGATCGCCTGGAACAAGATCGCCCCCTGTTTTTGTTATGAGCTTTAAATCTTGATCGTAGTCCCATGTATAAAGTAAAAGGTTAGCAAATAGGCGGTTGAAAGTTTCTTCCTCATATAATGATAGTAAAGCTTTGTAAAAAATAATTATCATAGCGGTTGCGCATTCAGTTCCATATAGTTTACCGTTTTTGAAAATATCTTGGATGGCAATAGAAGGTGGAATGTTTGGGAGGAGCTGGAATCCTCCTAGTGATGTTCTTTTCCAAAACTGGGGGTTGCAAAAAGATTGTTGGAACGTACGAAATTGAAATCCACTTTGAAAAAGTTCTAATGCAGAGATAATAATATTAACGCGCAAATTTAAATCAAAGCTGAGTTCATCAGCTGTTCGGAAGGAATAAACTTCTTGATTTCCCGCCATTATGGATAAAATTTGTTGCTTCTCAGCTGCAAATGGCTCATATTCATTTGTGATATACGGGTGTACAATAGAACGGCCTATTACAATCATAATGGTATCCCCACCTATATGTTACAGATTTCGCGATACAGGAAAGCCCAATATAGGACTTTAGTAGGATGAAAGTATCGCTTGTTTATAGAAAAATATTTATATATTCGGTACATATTAACTATAGACAAATACAAGTCTTTAAAACGCCAATATGTTCTTTGAAAAAAGATATCGTAGGAAGCTCGATAGTCGGATTCAAGTTATCGGTAAAATGATATGTGTCGTCAAGAACAAGACGCTAAAACACCTGAACACGAATCTGTACGGTATTGTGATAGAACGGTAGCTCACGAACCTATAAAGGCGTGTCGTGAGAGTAGTGATGGCACACCGCAATCTTGCACGTCAGCGATACTAGAAATGGACATCGCCTTTGGTAGCAAGAATCCCACTAACGTTAGTCAGCTTGCCCTAGGAAGGGTGGGAGTGTCAAATTCTTTAATATCGTATGAAAAAAAGAAAAAAAGGTGAAAGAAAAGCCTATCAAATGATAGGCTTGTACTCTTTAATGACACGTAATGTTTGCAATGTCATATCTTCAGGACCTTGTACAGGTAAACCTGCTTCTAAATTTTTACGAATATACTCTAAGTTATCTTGTGTAATAATTTCCCCCGGAGTAAAGATTGGAATCCCTGGTGGATAAACCATAACAAAATCAGCTATAATACGACCCGCTGCATTTTCAAATGGAATGACTTCTGTTTCTGAATAAAAAGCATCTCGAGGAGAAAGTGCTAGCACCGGTATTTCCGGAATTTCTACTTGTACTTGAACACCTTTATCTGCCCTATTACTAAATGTTGCTGCTAAATCTTGTAATGCTGTAATAAGTGTATTTGTTTCACTTTCTGTATCTCCAAAAGTGATAAGGCATAGTATGTTGTATAAATCTGAGAGTTCTACTTCAATGTTATAGTGCTCTCTAAGCCATACTTCAGCCTGATGGCCGGTAATACCTAAATCTTTTACAGATACAATTATCTTTGTAGGATCATAGTTAAAAGTAGCGTCTGTACCTAACATTTCTTTTCCAGGACAGTAAAGATGCTCAATAGCATTTATAGCATCACGAACATGTTCAGCTAATTGTATTGTTTGTTCTATAAGCGCTTTTCCTTCTGTAGCGAGACGTTTTCTAGCAACATCAAGTGATGCTAACAAAATGTAAGAAGTTGATGTAGTCGTAAGCATGCTAATAATAGATTGGACATGTTTTACGTTCACAAGGCCTTCCTTCACATTAAGAATAGAACTTTGAGTTAAAGAACCTCCTAATTTGTGAACACTTGTTGCTGCCATGTCTGCACCGGCTTGCATCGCTGACATTGGCAATTCATCATGGAAATGAATATGAACACCATGAGCTTCATCGACTAGTACAGGGATATCGTATGAATGTGCTAATTGTACAATCTGTTCTAAGTCTGCAGCAAAGCCGAAGTATGTTGGATTAATAACAAGTAAGCCTTTCGCATCTGAGTGCTCTTCAAGTGCCTTTTTGACAGATTGAATTGTGATTCCGTGTGAAATTCCAAGTTTTGGATCGATCTCAGGATGCATGAAAATCGGTTTTGCACCTGAGAAAATAATCGCTGACATTACTGATTTATGCACGTTCCGTGGTACTAGGATTTTGTCACCAGGACCGCAAACGCTCATCACCATTGTCATAATTGCGCCACTTGTACCTTGAATAGAAAAGAAAGTATGATCTGCACCAAATGCAGCGGCGGCTAAATCCTGTGCTTCTTTAATCATACCTTTTGGATGATGTAAATCATCGAGCGGCGCAATATTAATTAAATCAATTGCTAATGCATTATGCCCAATAAATTCGCGAAATGTAGGATCCATGCCTTGTCCTTTTTTGTGGCCAGGAATATGGAATTGAATTGGATTTCGCTTACTGTGCTCAACTAAAGCGGTAAACAATGGTGTTTCGTATTGGGACAATCTATACACCCCTTCTTCTTCATAATATTTAGTATAATTTGTTTTATATAATCCTGTTCTAAAAAAGCTAAGTTCTTTTTCAGAGTAAGGCTTGTTTTTCTGCCATTCCAAAAAGCTTTTTTGAGATGGTAGGTTCACTTTATTTTCTATAAAACAAAAGCATTATATCACCAATAATTATAGATGTATAGAAAAAAATATTTTTAAGGTGAGTATGTTTAAAAGTTAGGTTCAATGAATGAATAGAGGGAGACAATTCCATTAAAATGAATAAATAGTGTATAATGCAAAGTGTCTATAGGGAAGAAGAAAAAAATCTCTTCAAGATAGCATATTGAAATAAGAAGAAATGATAAATGAGGTGCAAAATGGAATATCAATATCCGTTAGATTATGATTGGTCAAATGAGGAAATGGTTGCAATTGTGAAGTTTTATGAAGCAATTGAGAAAGCATATGAAAAAGGAATTATGAGAGAGGAATTAATGGGATTGTATCGTCGTTTTAAAGAGATTGTTCCATCGAAAGCAGAAGAAAAGAAAATCGATAAAGAGTTTCAAGAAGTAAGTGGATATTCTATATATCGTGCCATTCAAAGGGCTAAAGAAGTCGAAGAACAAAAGCTTGTGAAAATGTAAAAAATATTTTGAAAAATAAAAACTGAAGTGATATAATGTGATAACAACTAAAAACGGACAATATAAATTGTCCGTTTTCTACTATCGATTACAAAGTGCATATAAAGGAAGGAGTGATTGCATCGTAGATTCAATCTTAGCAAGGAATTGTTCGTTGGTCATTGCTGAAAACTCCTCTGGTGATATATGAATACCAACTAATAATTCTGCTTTTTTCACAGTAGCTAAACGTTCAATCATCTTTTGTAAGTCTTCTGTTTCAAGTGTTTTATGTAATTTTACACTCGGTTTAGTATGGTCAATGGACCAAACGAAATTATTTGGAATATTTGTTTTTAAATCATTTAAATGTTCTAAGAAGGCGTGAGCCGTCTCCACTTTTTGTGGACACTCATAGATTAAACCAAAGTATATGAAGGCATGAGTACCCCATAATCCAATTTGGAAATGTGGTAACATTTTATATCCGCGTTTATTTGTTGAAAAAGCAACCCAAGTATCATTTGGTGGATTGACTTTACGACGTGCGTGTTTTGCTACATGATAGAAAAAGTTTTCATCAGTTTGTTTGGATAAATACTCTGCAAACTGTTCCCCTAAAGCTTCTAGCTTAGGATGAATATTCGTTTTAATTGCACTCATTCGTTCTTCGAGACCATCAACTGTAAAGACCTCAAAATCAGTTGATTTGAATGTTTGTAGTGTCATGATTGTTCCTCCAACTCCTATTTTGCTTTTATTTTAGCATAGCTTGTACTATTCATAAAAAAAACAGCACAAAAAAATTTAAATAAAAAAATATAATTTTGTTGCATAGATGATTTATCCAACATAGTATAGTATAAAACAAAAAATCAGAAAATTGAATTAATTCTAGTCCGAGGGCAGACGAATATTGGGAGGAGGCAAATAATATGAGACAGGTGATTAATGCGTTAAAGAGAACAGATGCTGAAAAGAGGATTCCGGTGCTACGTTTGGAGCTAGATTATGAATTAGCAACATTATATGATGCGATGATGGAAGACGATAAGCAGAAAAAAGAAGAGTGTGTACAAAAGTTAGAAGTGTTAAGACTTGAAATGATTCGTTTAGAAGCGTAATAATAGTATATGTATAAAAAATTAGTTGGTGCGAACCTTATAAAGGGTTCGTTTTTTCTGTGAACAGTAAAGATCGGAGTGTTTAAACATGCACGAGGTATGGAAAGACATTGATACACACGCGAAACAATGGATTCGAGACGCAGGAGAGCGTTTAATGTTATCGATGAAAAAAGCACTTATTATAGAAACAAAATCAAATGCAGCAGATTTAGTAACAAATATGGATCGAGAAACGGAGCAGTATTTAATTGGGAAAATTAAAGAAACATACCCGGAACATTATATTTTAGGCGAAGAAGGTTACGGAGATGAGGTTACTTCATCTGATGGGGTTGTTTGGTTAATTGATCCAATTGATGGTACGATGAACTTTGTTCATCAAAAAAGAAATTTCGCAATCTCAATTGGGATTTATGAGAACGGTATCGGAAAAATTGGCCTAATCTATGATCCAGTGCATGATGAATTATATCATGCTGTACAGGGGGAAGGGGCTTTTTGTAATGATGTATCTATTCCCATGTTGGAAGAGGGTACAGTAGAACAAGGAATCATTGCTCTAAATGCAATTTGGCTTACTGACAACCAATTGCTTAATATGGAAAAAATGATGAAGCTTGTTAAGAAAGCGAGAGGTACGAGGTCATATGGTTGCGCAGCATTAGAAATGGTATATGTTGCAACGGGCAGAATAGATGCATATATAACACCGAGGTTATCACCATGGGATTTTGGTGGGGGGCAAATAATAGTAGAGGAAGTTGGAGGAAAGGTGACAACATTCTCCGGAACTCCACTTTCTATCGTAGAGAAGAGCAACGTGTTAGTTGGAAAGCCGGGCGTATATGAAGAAATATTACCATTCGTATCGCAATAACAAAAAAAGTAAGAGGCTATTAAAGGAGCTTCTTACTTTTTAACGTTATTGCGATTTACGCATTTTTCTTTTTGTTACAAAACCGTATCCAACTGTAACAAATGTGCCGATAATGCAAATGATAATACCGATGGGACTATTTTCAGCAACCATAATACCGATACCGATTAAGAAAATAACACCGATAATTGCAGTTAATAAAAAGCGATATTGAATGTGTTCCATTTCTTCACCCTCCAATCTCATTTTACTTTCACAAAAGTAAGAATACAACTATATTTTCATTCTTGATTTTATTTTGATTGCCATTGTATCCCCTTCGCTCTTATAATAGAGAAGGATTAAAAAGACATTAGGAGTTGGACATGTTGAAAAAACGACAAGATTTACGAAATATAGCAATTATTGCCCACGTTGACCATGGTAAAACAACACTTGTTGACCAGTTATTACGTCAAGCGGGGACGTTCCGTGCGAATGAACATATTGAAGAACGCGCAATGGACTCAAACGATCTAGAAAGAGAACGTGGTATTACAATTTTAGCGAAGAATACTGCGATTCACTATGAAGATAAAAGAATTAACATTTTAGATACACCTGGTCACGCTGACTTCGGTGGAGAAGTAGAACGTATCATGAAAATGGTTGATGGTGTTCTACTTGTTGTTGATGCATATGAAGGTTGTATGCCACAAACACGATTTGTTTTAAAGAAAGCTCTTGAGCAAAACTTAACTCCAATCGTTGTTGTAAACAAAATTGACCGTGACTTCGCTCGCCCTGATGAAGTAGTTGATGAAGTAGTTGACTTATTCATCGAACTTGGTGCAAACGAAGATCAATTAGAGTTCCCAGTTGTATTTGCATCAGCAATGAACGGAACAGCAAGCTTAGATTCAAATCCAGCAAATCAAGAAGAGAATATGAAATCATTGTTTGACACAATTATTGAACATATTCCAGCACCAGTTGATAACAGCGAAGAGCCACTTCAATTCCAAGTAGCACTTCTTGATTATAATGACTATGTTGGTCGTATCGGGGTTGGACGCGTATTCCGTGGTACAATGAAAGTAGGACAACAAGTTGCATTAATGAAAGTTGACGGAACTGTAAAACAATTCCGTGTAACGAAATTATTTGGTTACATTGGATTAAAACGTCAAGAAATTGAAGAAGCAAAAGCTGGAGATTTAGTAGCTGTTTCAGGTATGGAAGACATTAACGTAGGTGAAACAGTATGTCCGGTTGAGCATGAAGAGGCTTTACCATTATTACGTATTGATGAGCCAACACTACAAATGACATTCCTTGTAAATAACAGCCCATTTGCAGGTCGTGAAGGTAAATTCATTACATCTCGTAAAATTGAAGAGCGTCTTCGTTCACAATTAGAAACAGATGTAAGTTTACGTGTAGATAATACAGATTCTCCTGATGCGTGGATTGTATCTGGACGTGGGGAATTACATTTATCTATCCTAATTGAAAACATGCGTCGTGAAGGTTATGAACTACAAGTATCTAAGCCTGAAGTAATTATTAAAGAAGTTGATGGCGTAAGATGTGAGCCTGTAGAGCGCGTGCAAATCGATGTACCTGAAGAATACACTGGTTCTATTATGGAATCTATGGGTGCACGTAAAGGTGAAATGTTAGATATGGTGAATAACGGAAACGGTCAAGTTCGCCTTACTTTCATGGTTCCAGCACGTGGTTTAATTGGTTACACAACAGAATTCTTAACATTAACTCGTGGTTACGGTATTTTAAACCATACATTCGATTGCTACCAACCAGTACACGCTGGACAAGTTGGTGGACGTCGCCAAGGTGTTCTAGTTTCACTTGAAACAGGAAAAGCATCACAATACGGTATTATGCAAGTTGAAGACCGTGGTGTAATTTTCGTTGAACCAGGTACAGAAGTATATGCTGGTATGATTGTCGGAGAACACACTCGTGAGAACGACTTAACAGTTAACGTTGTGAAAATGAAACAACAAACTAACATTCGTTCTGCGACGAAAGATCAAACTTCAACAATGAAAAAACCACGCTTAATGACTTTAGAAGAGTCATTAGAGTACTTAAACGATGATGAGTTCTGTGAAGTAACTCCAGAATCAATTCGTTTACGTAAAAAGATTCTTGATAAGAGCGAGCGCGAAAGAGCTGCTAAGAAAAAGAAATCTGTAGAAGCGTAAAATATTCGAACAGCTACCTTTAATTAGGGTAGCTGTTTTTTTATGTTTATTTTTTAGAATATTTACTCTTTTTTGTAGACAGTATTTTTTTCACGGGTTACTCTTGTATTAAGTACATAAATGAATTTTTTTGAGAAGGGGGGAGAAATAGTGTTAGAAAGAATGTCGTTTTTTGCGAAATTATGTAAAGTTGATGTAAATCCAGAACTAGGGATGTGGTTATTGTATGGCATTATTATTATATTAAGTGCACTTGTGTATAATTTAGGATTTGCAAGGAAATTATCGATAATAAAAAATATAGTGATATATATCGTTAGCGATTGGATGTACGGTTTTAACTTTCTTTGCAGTTTTTTTACCTGTTGGTGAAGGACTTGTTGTGGCGGCAATTGTACTTGGGATGTATAGACTGCGTTTACGCCAAGCGAAGCAACAAAAAGCAGGATGAGAAGGGAGTGTTTTCATGCGTTCAGTACAAGATGCGCTATATAATTGGTTAACAATTAAAACAGTTGCGGAAGCACGTCCAGATGATCGCGCTGCAGAAGAAACGTATTTGTTATTTCAAAATATGATATATGAAGAATACAAATTAAGAAATGTAGCAGTTCAGAAGAACGAGGAAATGTATTTGATTACATATGAATTGAATGAGGAAAGAAAATCTGCGAGATTTCCGTTAGAAGCTATTGATTGTTTTCTGGATCAGATGAATCGTGAACCTGAAAAATATAAATAAGTCCTTATCTATGTGATTAAGGACTTATTTATATTTTACCAATCGTCTTCTACCTTTTTATCACGGTATAGTCGGAAATTACCACTTGCATGACGTTCCATTGTACGTTCTGCAATTCGTTCCGAACATTCCATGCACATATATGTATGAATAGGGCGATTACGCAGTTTTTTTGCCATAGGATTTTCATCATCTAACATATCTTTTTTATCACAAATCATACATTTGACTCTCATTTCGTCACCTCAATACGGATTCTATCAGTATAAGTATATCATGGAAGTGTAATGTTTTTGAATAATAGCAGGAAAAAATAATATTTTCGCAATTCGAAAAATAAGTTATGATAAGGATATACTAAGTATATTTGGAGGTGGAAATATGGCGAATGTAGTAGAGCCTACATTAACAGATGATTTAGTACAAACATTACGTAAAGAATGCATTGTTATGGTAGCAACAACAGATTTCGAAAAACAAGTCCCTAACGTAAGTGCTATTTCTTGGGTGTATGCAGTGAGTGAAACTAGTATTCGATTTGCGGTAGATCAACGTTCACGTATTGTGGAAAATATAAGGCACAATACAGGAGTAGTATTGACTATAATGGCGAATGGATCCGTATTTTCCATAAGTGGTGCAGGTGAAATTTTGACAGATAGAATGGAAGGCATTCCTCTAAAATTAACTGTAATAGAAGTAAATGTGCAAGAAGTACGTGATGTTATGTTTTATGGAGCAAAACTTGCAATTGAACCAACATATGAAAAAACATACGATCTTCGGGCAGCGAAAAAACTGGATAACCAAGTGTTGATAGGGATGAAAGAATTATAAATGAGATGAATAAGAAGATGGCTCATTAACTTTTGGAAGCAGTTATTGTGATTTAACGTTAATAATTAAAATTAAAAGTAATATATTGAATAGAAATGAATAAAAAATAAAGAAAAGGTTTAATTGCTATAAGTTTCGATTCTACCTCGTTTATACGGTACATATAATTATAACAATGGTTCGTCCATATTTTATGGATGAAACCCTTGTTCTACAAATTTAAAAGTGGAGTCAGGGGGTAACAGGTTGGATAAAATTTATGTGTTAGATACGAATGTACTTTTGCAGGATCCTTTATCTATTTTTTCGTTTGCAACCAATGAAGTAGTGATTCCAGCAGTTGTATTAGAAGAGGTTGATTCGAAGAAACGTTATATGGACGAAGTAGGACGAAATGCTCGTTATGTATCTAAGTTAATAGATAAATTTCGCGAAATAGGAAAGCTGCATGAAAGTATTCCGCTAGAAAACGGCGGTACATTTCGTATTGAATTAAATCATCGTTCATTTGTTCAACTCCAAGATATTTTTGTAGAAAAAACAAATGATAATCGAATTTTGGCAGTAGCAAAAAATCTATCTTTAGAAGAACAAGAAAAAGAGGACGGGAAGTCTGTTATTTTAGTAAGTAAAGATGTGCTCGTCAGGGTAAAAGCTGATGCAATTGGATTGAAGGCTGAAGATTATTTAAGTGATCGCGTAATTGAAGTGGATAATATATACTCAGGATTTTTAGAAGGATATATATCAAAAGAACAATTGGATTATTTTTATGAAAAAGGGGAATTACCTTTATCTGAAATTGCAAATCATCCTTTTTATCCAAATCAGTTTGTAGTAATGAAAGATGCACTAGGGGGTTCTAGTTCTGCACTTGGAATTGTGGATCACTTAGGTAAGAAGGTGAAGAAACTTATTTTTCACAATGAACAAGTATGGGGAATACGACCACGAAACGTGCAACAAATAATGGGATTAGAATTGTTGCTTCGTGAAGATATTCCGCTTGTAACGTTAACAGGGAAAGCTGGTACAGGAAAAACGTTACTTGCGTTAGCTTCGGGATTAATGCAAACGGAGGATTTAGGATTATACAAAAAATTACTTGTTGCAAGACCAATTGTTCCAGTCGGAAAAGATATCGGTTATTTACCAGGAGAAAAAGAAGAGAAGTTAAGACCATGGATGCAGCCGATTTTTGATAATCTAGAGTATTTATTTAATACGAAAAAGCCAGGAGAGTTAGATGCTATTTTAGCTGGAATGGGTTCGATTGAAGTAGAAGCCCTTACTTATATACGCGGCAGAAGTATTCCGGACCAATTCATTATTATTGATGAGGCTCAAAATTTAACGAAGCATGAAGTGAAGACGATATTAACGAGAGTA
This sequence comes from Bacillus luti, assembly GCF_009739945.1. Taxonomy (NCBI): domain Bacteria; kingdom Bacillati; phylum Bacillota; class Bacilli; order Caryophanales; family Bacillaceae; genus Bacillus; species Bacillus luti. The sequence goes on from NZ_CP040336.1 coordinate 1,389,975, forward strand.
GGAGAGAAAAGCAAAATTGTATTAATGGGAGATCCCCAGCAAATCGATCATCCGTATTTAGATGAATATAATAACGGTTTAACATACGTTGTGGAGAAATTTAAAGAGCAACGTATTAGTGGTCATGTAAAGTTCGTTAAAGGAGAGCGTTCTAATTTAGCTCAATTAGCAGCGGATTTATTATAAAAAGGAGTGAGCCTTAGCTCACTCCTTTTTATACACTTTAAATAATTGTAAATTTACGGATGTTACGGATTGGATTTTGTCTATTAGATCCATCATTGTAATATAAATGGACAGGTCCATCCTCTTTTAATGGTTTTCCTTCTTTTGAAAAACCAAGAATAGCCTTTTTGACAGTTTCTAATGGAAGCGTTATTGTATGGTCGACTGTTTCAATCTCGACTTGCGTAGCGTCATTTGAAATTTCGGCGTTAGCAAGAAAAGGTTGAAATGGTATACCGAACGTTCCAGTAATTAGCTGTTCTTTTTTATATTTCTTTACACTTTGTTGTATCGGCGGGAAGGCCGCACCATCGCGGATTTCACGATCCCAATGCTCTGAAGTATGTTTTAAGTATGTTTCTAATTCGGATGACTCTTCTCTAGTTTCATCAAAGTAAGTTGTCAAATCTACTTTTCGATCATCAAAAATCCAAACAGTTGGATCAATAGTGATTGGAAAACGTACTTTTCCATTAATAAATAAAATTTCGCTCATTGTTGTTCCCCCATTTGTGTTATACTCCCACTTTTCAGTATAATAGTATTAGACACTGTTGTCACAAAAAATGTTTCTATTGCAATTTATTAAAACTATCGCTAATATTAATAGATAGGATAGAGGAGAGTAGGACGGAAACGGAGGGAATCAATTTGGCGTCTGAGACAGTAGCAAATCATCAGGAAAAGGCACTAGCCCTTCTACAAGCGGATGCAGAGAAGATTTTAAGACTTATTAAGGTGCAAATGGACCATCTTACAATGCCGCAATGTCCATTATATGAAGAAGTGTTAGACACACAAATGTTTGGACTATCCCGCGAGGTCGATTTTGCAGTTCGCCTTGGTCTTATTGCAGAAGAACAAGGGAAAGCAATGTTAGGTGAGCTCGAACGTGAGTTATCTGCACTTCATGAAGCGTTTACAAACAAACAACAATAACGGGTTCAAATAAGGGGGCTCAAACTAAATTAGTTTGAGCTTTTTATTTGTATAATAAAGCAGGAAGAACCTATATACATATGGAATACAACAATAATTAAATTGAAACAGAGAGAGGAAATGAAATGAAAAAAGTATGGAAATCAATGGATTATTCATTGTTACTTCCTCTTGTTATCTTATGTGTGCTGGGAGTTATAATGGTATATAGTTCGAGTTCCATTGTTGCGATTTCGTCAAGATATAACTGGCCGGCAGATTACTTTTTTAAAAAACAATTATTTGCCCTTGCTATTGGGACAGTAATGTTAGCGATTATCGTTGCCATTCCTTATACAATTTGGAGAAAACGAATAGTTTTGATTGCGATGGGAATGGGGAGTATTGTTTTATTATTAGCAGCCTTGATTTTCGGTAAGGACATTAATGGCGCAAAAGGATGGATATTAGGTATACAACCAGCTGAGTTTGTGAAAATAGCGGTTATTATTACGCTAGCAAACTTTTTTGCGAAGAAGCAAGAGATGCAAACGCCTTTTTTTCAAGGGATTATTCCCCCACTAGGTTTTGTCGGTGGAACAATAGTAATCATTTTACTTCAAAATGACTTAGGAACCGATATACTAATATGTGGAACTATACTGATTATGTTCTTTTGTTCAGGAGTTAATGTTAACTTGTGGATAAAAAGATTCCTTTTAACGTCTATAATATGGATACCTGCGTTATATTTTATTGGAAATTACAAGCTAAGTCCGTACCAAAAAGCTCGCTTTTCAGTTTTTCTCGATCCGTTTAACGATCCTCAAAATGATGGATTTCAATTAGTAAATTCATTTATTGGAATTGCTTCAGGTGGATTAAATGGTAGAGGGTTAGGGAATAGTGTGCAGAAGTATGGATACTTACCAGAGCCTCAAACCGATTTTATTATGGCGATTATATCTGAAGAACTAGGCTTTATAGGTGTGGCTATCATTTTAATCTGTTTATTACTCATAATAATTCGTTCATTTAGAGTGGCGCAAAAGTGTAAAGATCCATTTGGAAGTTTAATTGCAATCGGTATCGCAAGTTTAATTGGAATACAAACTTTTGTTAATGTTGGCGGTATGTCTGGATTAATACCGCTTACCGGAGTACCTTTGCCGTTTATTAGTTATGGCGGGAGTTCCTTGTTAGCTAATTTACTTGCGATGGGGATATTACTCAATATTGCTAGTCATGTAAAACGACAAGAGAAACAACAGAATGAGTTAATGAAAGAAAAAGGACAAGGTGGACCACATCTTGTAGTTGTAAAATAAAAACACATTGTGCTTTAGAGCGCGATGTGTTTTTTTATTTGTTAGTAACTTTTAATATGATATATTATTTCGTTTTTATGTATAAAAATATATCACATTTGATTAAATGTGATATACAATTAAGTTGTTAGAAAAGTAAGAGGTATGCTATACTATTTTTGTGAAACAAATTGATCAGAAAACTTATCATTTGTTAAAAAATAAGGTATGATGGATAAAAATAAAGTGAAGCTTTCTAAGTATAATATAATGTAGAAAGTGAAGAACTTCACGCTCTTTAGAGTGTGTATATATTTTATCTCTAGAGTGGTAGGAAAGTAGAGGGGGAAAATCATGACAAAGCTGCAACGTATTCAAAAAGTATTGGTAGCTAACCGTGGAGAGATTGCAATTCGTGTGTTTCGAGCTTGTTCGGAACTTGGATTAAAAACAGTTGCAATCTATTCGAAAGAGGATAGTGGTTCTTATCATCGCTATAAAGCCGATGAGTCCTATTTAGTTGGGGAAGGGAAAAAGCCAATTGATGCTTATCTAGATATTGAGGGCATTATTGAGATTGCGAAAAGTAATCATGTAGATGCAATCCACCCTGGATATGGTTTCTTGTCAGAAAATATCCAATTCGCAAAACGTTGTGAAGAAGAAGGGATTATCTTTATCGGTCCAAAAAGTAAGCATTTAGATATGTTTGGAGATAAAGTGAAAGCAAGAACACAAGCGCAGCTAGCAAAAATCCCAGTTATTCCTGGTAGTGATGGTCCAGTAAATTCACTAGAAGAAGTCGCTGAATTTGCTGAAAAGTATGATTACCCGATTATTATTAAAGCATCCCTTGGCGGTGGCGGTCGTGGTATGCGTATTGTACGTACAAGTGAAGAATTAAGAGAATCGTATAATCGAGCGAAGTCAGAAGCGAAAGCAGCCTTTGGTAATGATGAAGTGTACGTTGAGAAATTCGTTGAAAAACCTAAACATATAGAAGTGCAAATTTTAGCAGATGAAGAGGGCAATGTTGTTCATTTATATGAGCGTGACTGTTCTGTACAACGTCGCCATCAAAAAGTTGTCGAAATCGCACCAAGCGTGTCGCTTCCAGATGATTTGCGTCAACGTATTTGTGAAGCTGCTGTTAAGTTAACGAAAAATGTAAACTATTTAAATGCAGGAACGGTAGAATTCCTTGTAAAAGGTGATGAGTTTTACTTCATTGAAGTAAACCCACGTGTTCAAGTTGAACATACGATTACAGAGATGATTACAGGAGTCGATATCGTTCAATCGCAAATTTTAATAGCTGATGGGCATGCGTTACATAGTAAGATAGTAGGTGTACCTAAACAAGAGGAAGTGGTTGTACATGGATTTGCAATTCAATCTCGTGTAACGACTGAGGATCCACTAAATAATTTCATGCCAGATACAGGGAAGATAATGGCGTACCGATCAGGTGGTGGTTTTGGTGTGCGTCTTGATACAGGTAATAGTTTCCAAGGTGCAGTTATTACACCTTACTATGATTCTTTACTTGTAAAAGTTACAACTTGGGCACTTACTTTTGAACAAGCTGCTGCAAAAATGGAACGTAACTTAAAAGAATTCCGTATTCGTGGTATTAAAACAAATATTCCATTCCTAGAGAATGTAGTAAAACATAAAAACTTTTTATCAGGAGAATATGATACTTCGTTTATTGATGTGTCACCTGAACTATTCCTGTTCCCGAAACGTAAAGACCGCGGAACAAAAATGTTAAATTACATTGGTTCAGTAACAGTAAACGGATTCCCTGGAGTAGGGAAAAAAGAGAAGCCGATTTTCCCTGATGCTCGTATACCGAGTGTAAAACACTCAGAGCCAATCCAAAATGGAACGAAACAAATTTTGGATGAGCGTGGAGCGGATGGATTAGTAAAGTGGGTACAAGATCAAAAACGTGTGCTTTTAACAGATACAACATTCCGAGATGCGCATCAGTCCTTACTTGCAACTCGTATTCGTACGAAAGATTTACATCAAATTGCAGAGCCAACAGCGAGAATGTTACCGAACTTATTCTCAGCGGAAATGTGGGGCGGTGCAACGTTCGATGTCGCATATCGTTTCTTAAAAGAAGATCCATGGGAACGATTACTAGATCTTCGTGAAAAAATGCCTAACGTTTTATTCCAAATGTTACTTCGTTCTTCAAATGCAGTTGGATACAAAAACTATCCAGATAATTTAATTCAAAAATTTGTAGAATGTTCTGCTCAAGCTGGAATTGATGTGTTCCGAATTTTTGATAGTTTAAACTGGGTAGAAGGTATGCGAGTTGCGATTGACGCTGTCCGAGATACTGGTAAAATTGCAGAAGCGACAATGTGTTACACAGGGGATATTCATGATCCATTACGTAGCAAGTATGATCTGAATTATTATAAAAACTTAGCAAAAGAGTTAGAAGCATCAGGAGCTCATATATTAGGAATCAAAGATATGGCAGGTTTATTAAAACCTAACGCGGCATATGATTTAGTTTCTGCATTAAAAGAGACAGTATCGATTCCAATCCACCTGCACACACATGATACGAGTGGAAATGGTATATTAACGTATACGAAGGCAATTGAAGCAGGTGTTGACATTGTCGATGTGGCAGTGAGTTCTATGGCTGGTCAAACGTCACAACCAAGTGCGAACACGCTGTACTATGCATTAGGCGGAAACGAAAGACAGCCAGATGTTAATATAGATTCATTAGAAAAACTATCTCATTATTGGGAAGATGTACGTAAATACTATGCACCGTTTGAAAGTGGTATGAATGCACCACACACAGAGGTATATATGCATGAAATGCCAGGTGGACAGTATAGTAACCTTCAACAACAAGCGAAAGCAGTTGGTTTAGGTGATCGCTTTGATGAAGTGAAAGTAATGTATCGCCGTGTGAATGATATGTTTGGAGATATTGTAAAAGTAACACCATCATCTAAAGTTGTCGGTGATATGGCATTATTTATGGTTCAAAATCACCTGACAGAACAAGACGTTTTAGAGCGTGGACATTCTATGGACTTCCCAGGATCTGTTGTTGAAATGTTCTCAGGCGATTTAGGACAACCATACGGTGGTTTCCCGAAAGAATTACAAGAAATTATTTTAAAAGGGAAAAAGCCTTTAACAGTAAGACCGGGTGAATTACTAGAGCCAGTAGATTTTGACGCTTTAAAAGAAGAGTTATTCCATAAACTTGGACGCGAAGTAACGATTTTTGATGTAGTTGCATATGCATTATATCCAAAAGTATTTATGGACTACGAAAAAGTTGCAGAGCTTTATGGCAATGTATCTGTGCTGGATACACCGACATTCTTCTATGGTATGAGACTTGGTGAAGAAATTGATGTGGAAATTGAACAAGGTAAAACATTAATGGTTAAACTCGTATCAATCGGAGAACCTCAGCCGGATGGAAATCGTATTCTTTACTTGGAATTTAACGGTCAACCACGTGAAATTGTTGTGAGAGATGAAAGTGTGAAAGCAACAGTTGCCCAACGTATGAAAGGAAACCGTGAAAATCCAAATCATATTAGTGCAACAATGCCAGGAACGGTTATTAAAGTAGTTGTAAAAGAAGGCGATGAAGTGAGAAAAGGCGATTCTATGGCAATTACGGAAGCGATGAAAATGGAAACGACAGTTCAAGCACCGTTCAATGGTAAGGTGAAAAAAGTATATGTAAATGATGGAGACGCAATTCAAACAGGTGACTTACTGATTGAATTAGATCATTAAAATAAAAAAGAGCTGTGAAAACAGCTCTTTTTTATTACAAAAAATACCTTGCCGAATGGGCAAGGTATTTAAATTTTAATTTATTTTGTTTGTTTAGTTGATGTGGCTTCTTTTGCATTGACCTTACTTCTTGTACCCAACATAACTAAATAGCATAATACAGCAAACAAGCAAGAAATGAATAGGGAATGTAATAATGCCATTGCTAAACTAGCATTTGTAAATACAACTAAAATCCCAACAATAGCTTGAAGTGTTACAAGGATAAAGGAAATAATCCATCCCCAGTATACTACGCGTTGTTGTTTGTATTGACGAATAGCAATAATCATCGCGTATAGTATCCAAACGAAAATTAACATTGCTGCAACTCTATGCCCCATTTGAACCCACTCATGTAGTTGAGTTGGCATAGGTCTATTTTTGCTACATAAAGGGAAGTCTGGACAGGCTAAGCTAGCTCGTTCATGACGTACTAAAGCTCCTGTGTAGACAACGAGATAACAGTAAATTGTTACACCATAAATATGAAATTTCATTTTTTTGTCCATAATAAGTGAACGTGCATCAAATTTCTGATCAATTTCAAAAATAAGACATGATAATAAAATAACAGAAGCAAATGAAATTAAGGAAATACCAAAATGGATAGCAAGTACTGCTGGCATTTGTCCCCAAACAACTGCTGCGGCTCCCATTAATGCTTGTGCAACTAAAAATACGAAGGATAAAATTGCTAACGTTTTTGTTTCACGCACATGTTTATAATATTTCCAGGACAAAATACAAAGGAGAGTGACAAGAATTCCTGCTGATCCTGATGTAAGGCGGTGACTTAGTTCAATAATAGTTTCCATTGATAAATTAGATGGAACAAATTCACCGTTACAAAGTGGCCATGATTTACCGCAACCTTGGCCAGAACCTGTTTTTGTAACTAAAGCGCCTCCTAATAAAACTATTAATAAATCAAGGCTTGTAATGACTGCTAACCATTTAATAAAGCGTTGCAATCTCTTTCACCATCTTTCTGCTATGAAGTTATTGCGAAATATTTTCATTCCATTATGTATAGAATAAAACGCGCTAGTTCCTATGATATATAAAAAATAATAAAATAGCAAAGAAATGGAGGGGGAAGGAGGGAGAGAGAAAACAGTTGTAAAAATAGGATATAAAAGGTAAATTTTAGGTGAAAAAATAGGCTATTTTGAAAAGAAATGGGGAGAATACGTGTTAAATAAGACAAAATAGTTTATTATAGAAGGTAACATCATGTTATGATAAGGATAAGTAAGAATAAATTTTTTTATGTTCGACACAAAAAGTTCATGTTTTCTTCACAAAATGTTCGGGAAATATGATTTAATATATTGGAGTATGGGCGTAGATTAGTAGTAGAATGGGTTAACAATATTTCTACTGTAATAATATTGCTATATAGAAGCGAATTATTTCATTCGAAATAGGCGCAAAAAGAAAGATGAAAGTTTTAAGAGGGGGTTAAAGTGATGAACCATGCAACAAGTGAGCTGCATGATGAGTCAGCTGTAACAAGTGTACCGGAAACAACTCGGCTACAAGATTTATCAGCGCTCGTTAAAATGGGGATTGTAAACTCAAATACACTTACTGTATTTACAGGATTTTGGTTGGCGTTACATTTTAATGGATTAAGTGTAATGGACAATCTGGATAAGTTATTCTTTACAATCGTTGGTTCTGGATTAATTATGGCAGGGGTATGTTGTTTAAATAATTATATTGATCGAGATATCGATCCGTTAATGGAAAGAACAAAAACCCGTCCAACGGTTACTGGAAAGTATAAACCAGGATTCGCACTTACATTTGGACTAGTTATATTACTTCTTGGGTTTGTATTTTTATTATTAACAACACCGATGGCAGTATTAATGGGATTTATTGGTGCTTTCACATATGTTGTCTTATATACTTTATGGACAAAGAGAAAGTACACACTAAATACTGTTGTAGGTAGTATATCTGGAGCAGTTCCACCTTTAATTGGATGGGCAGCAATTGATCCATCTTTAGGCCATCCAATTGCTTGGATGTTATTTTTAATTATGTTTATTTGGCAAATCCCACATTTCCTTGCGTTAGCGATGAAACGTGTTGATGAATATCGAAATGCAGGAATCCCAATGCTTCCTGTAGTTCATGGATTTGAAATTACGAAACGCCAAATTATGATTTGGACAGTATGTTTATTACCACTACCATTTTATATGAGTGGACTTGGGATAACATTTATGGTAATCGCAACATTGCTTAACATCGGATGGATCGTTTTAGGGTTTTATGGCTTCCGTAAGCAAGATGACATCAAATGGTCCGTACAAATGTTTGTTTATTCCCTAAATTATTTAACAATCTTATTTGTTTCAATGATTGTAGTTACATTCTTCTAAGACAACGACATAATTGGATTTCTTTACGTTGAGATTTACTTTACTTAACTATAAAGTACAATCTAATTCACAAGGAAAGTGGGGGTTGTTTGTATGAAGAAACAGTGGCGACTGCTTTCGTTCGTTTCACTGCTGGCTTTACTGTTAGGGGGATGCGGTAAAGCCTTTCAATCTACTTTAATTCCGCAAGGAGAAGTAGCAAAAATGCAATATGATCTGCTTTTACTAGCAAGTGCAATCATGGTAGGAGTAGTACTAGTAGTTACTATTATTTTCTTATATGTAATTGTGCGTTTCCGACAAAAGAAAGGTCAGGAAGATTTTATTCCAGAGCAAGTTGAAGGGAATCACAAGCTAGAAATTATATGGACAGTTATTCCGATTATACTTTTATTAATCTTAGCTGTTCCGACGGTTACATATACATTCAAACTTGCTGATGTAAGTGCGATGGAGAAAAAGAATATTGATAAAGATACTATCGTTGTTGATGTAACAGCGAATCTTTATTGGTGGGAATTTTCTTATAAATCAGAAAAAATAGTAACTTCTCAAGATTTAGTCATCCCCACAGGTAAGAAAGTGTATTTGAATTTGAAGGGTGCCGATATTAAACATTCATTTTGGGTTCCATCTTTAGCAGGGAAAATGGATACAAATACAGATAATGTAAACAAAATGTGGTTAAAGGCAGACAAATCGGGCACTTATAATGGTTTTTGTACAGAATTTTGCGGCCCATCACATTCTTTAATGCAATTTAAAGTGAAAGCTTTAGATGAAAGCGAGTACAAAAAATGGCTTGCTGATATGAAGGAGATTGATGGGAAGAAAGAAGTAGCTTCAACAAAGGCACAAGAAGGCCAAGAAATATTTAATAAAAGCTGTATTGGTTGTCACGCAGTTGGATCTAATGATAGTAGACCACCTTCCGCTCGTATCGCACCGAACTTAGCAAACTTTGCTGATCGCGATACAGTTGCCGGTATTGCCGAAAACAATGAAGAGAACTTAAAAAAATGGCTGAAAGATCCTGAAAATATGAAACCAGGAAATAAAATGACTGGTAAATATGGCAACTTAACGGATGATCAAATTGATGCATTAAATGCATACTTACAGACGTTAAAAGTTGAAAAGTAAAGAGGGATTATTCGCGAAGGGGAGGTTGAAAACGTGAGTTCTGTAGCAAAAAAACAGGGGATGGGTGCTGTCATATGGGATTATTTAACGACAGTAGACCATAAAAAGATTGCCATTCTCTATTTAATTGCAGGTGGATTGTTTTTTATAGTAGGCGGAATAGAAGCCTTGTTTATTCGCCTTCAATTAGCGATTCCTAACAATGCTTTTCTTGTTGGGGATGCTTATAATCAAGTATTAACGATGCACGGTACAACAATGATTTTCCTCGCAGCTATGCCACTCGTGTTTGCATTTATGAACGCCGCCGTACCACTTCAAATTGGTGCGCGTGATGTAGCGTTCCCGTTTTTGAATTCACTCGGATTTTGGTTATTTTTCTTTGGTGGAGTATTTTTAAATTTAAGTTGGTTTTTAGGTGGAGCACCAGATGCAGGTTGGACTTCTTATGCATCTTTAGCTTTAGCTTCTAAAGGTCATGGTGTTGATTTTTATGTACTCGGTTTACAAATATCTGGTATTGGTACATTAATTGGTGGTATTAACTTCCTTGTTACAATTATTAATATGCGTGCGCCAGGAATGACATATATGCGTATGCCGATGTTTACATGGACAACATTTGTAACATCTTCACTTATATTATTTGCGTTTCCACCATTAACTGTAGGATTAGGACTTTTAATGTTAGATCGTTTATTTGGCACAAGTTTCTTTAATCCAGCCTTAGGCGGGAATACAATTATATGGGAGCATTTATTCTGGATCTTTGGTCATCCGGAAGTATACATTCTTATACTCCCAGCTTTCGGAATATTCTCAGAAATCTTCGCTACATTTTCGAAAAAACGATTATTTGGTTATTCGTCAATGGTGTTTGCGACAGTATTAATTGGATTCTTAGGATTTATGGTATGGGCGCATCATATGTTTACAGTTGGTCTTGGGCCAGTTGCAAATGCTATTTTCTCAGTTGCAACAATGGCGATTGCGGTTCCGACCGGTATTAAAATATTCAACTGGCTCTTTACAATGTGGGGCGGAAGTATTCGTTTTACGACACCGATGATGTGGGCAGTAGCTTTTATTCCATCATTCGTAATGGGAGGAGTTACAGGTGTTATGCTAGCATCTGCACCAGCTGATTATCAATTTCATGATAATTATTTCGTGGTAGCTCACTTTCATTATGTAATCGTCGGCGGTGTTGTATTTGGTTTACTTGCAGGAGCTCATTATTATTGGCCACTGATGTTTAATAAAGTATTGAATGAAACGTTAGGAAAGATAACATTTTGGCTATTCTTTATCGGTTTCCATTTAACGTTCTTCATTCAGCATTTCCTTGGTTTGATTGGTATGCCGCGTCGTTATTACACATATCTTGAAGGTCAAGGGTTGGAAATGGGGAATATGATTAGTTCTATTGGAGCGGTGTTTATGGCTCTTGGAACGATTGTTCTTCTATTCAATGTAATTAAAACAACAGTATCAAAAGAAAAGGCTGGTCGTGATCCATGGGATGCACGTACATTAGAATGGACAATGCCAGCACCTACACCGGAATATAACTTTAAACAATTGCCATTTGTTCGCGGGTTAGATCCGTTTTGGATTGAAAAACGTGAAGGGAATAAAGAGATGACAGCGGCGGAACCAGTTGGGGATATTCATATGCCAAATCCATCATTTTCACCATTTATCATTTCTTTAGGATTGTTTATAGCGGCATTCGGTGCAATGTATATGCAGGGTGGAAAAGATAAGTTCTGGTTATTAGTAGCAATTATTGGTTTAATCATTACATTCGGTACAATGTTCCTACGTTCAGTAATCGATGATCATGGATATCATATTCATAAGGAAGATTTAGAGGATAAGGGGGGCAAGGCATAATGCATGTAGATGAAAAATTAACGAATGAAACATTTCCAGCAGAGCCTGAAAAAGCAACCCTTGAGGGGAAAAATAAGTTTGTCGGTTTTTGGTTATTTCTTGGAGGCGAAACGGTGTTGTTCGCTTCCTTGTTTGGCACATATTTGGCACTAAAAAACTCTACAAATGGTGGAGCAACATCTCAAGAGATGTTCCAAATGCCACTCGTTTTTATTATGACGATGCTTTTATTAACGAGTAGTTTAACGAGTGTATATGCGATGTATCATATGAAGAACTTTAACTTCAAGAAAATGCAACTATGGTTACTTATAACAGTGTTACTTGGTTTAGGCTTTTTGGGATTTGAAATATATGAGTTTTATCATTATACGCATGAATTTAAGCATACTATGAGAAGTAGTGCATTTGGTTCTGCATTTTATGCTCTTGTTGGTACACACGGGCTCCACGTATTGTTTGGATTGTGTTGGATATTAACTTTAATCTTCAGAAATGCGAAGCGAGGCTTAAATCTATACAATGCACCAAAGTTTTACGTTGCATCAATCTATTGGCACTTTATTGATGTAGTTTGGGTGTTTATTTTCACTGTAGTATATTTGATGGGAATGGTGGGATAAACAATGGCAATAAAGCAAACGAATAACCCTAAGGTCGATCTTGTTTATCGAAAGAGGAAAAGTGCAGAGGAAATGAAGCACCAAGTTATTACATTTGCATTAATGATATTTTTGACATTAGTAGCGTTTGTAGCGGTAGCATACCCGAAAACGTTTAGTCCAATTTTCTCTGTCCCGTTTATTTTACTATTAGCAGTGGTTCAAGTAATTTTTCAATTGTACTACTTTATGCATATGAGTCATAAAGGGCATGAAGCAGCAAGTTTCTTTCTCTATTCTGGCTTGCTAATAGGGCTAATTACAATATTAGCTTTTATGACAATTGTATGGCTTTAAACAGTAAGACATAGGGGACGTGTGCTATCACAGTCCCCTATTCACGTTAAGTGAAAGGAGAAAACAGTTTTCAGAAGGTAGGTGTGGGAAATGGATAACTTATGGATATTCGGTTTTCAAGCTTTATGGAGTCCTGTATTTATGATGTTTATGATTTCGATTTTGATTGGGTACTTTCTAATTATCGGGCCGTATAGAGAGCGATTTGAAAATGCGACTAAAGTAAGTAAAAAACAGATTTTCTATTTTACGATTGGAATTATTCTTTTGTATTTTGTAAAGGGGGGACCAATCGATTTAATAGGACATATTGTATTCAGTGCACATATGTTTGAAATGGCGATTATGTATATCGCAGTACCACCTTTATTACTACTTGGTATACCAATTTGGTTATATCGTTATATTACTTCTTTTAAGTTTGTTCAAATTATGTTGAAAATCTTTGCAAAACCACTTATTGCTTTGTTTGTATTTAATGGCTTATTTTCTTTTTATCATTTGCCAGTTGTATTTGATACTGTAAAGCAGAGTCAAGTTTTACATCCTATTTGCCTAGCTATTTTGTTTTTTACAGCAATGATGATGTGGTGGCCGATGCTAAATCCATTACCAGAATATCAGACGTTAAGTGATATAAAGAAACTGGGTTACATGTTTGCTAACGGTATACTATTAACGCCAGCTTGCGCATTGATCATTTTTGCGACTGCTCCATTATTTGCAACGTATACGGATTCAGCTGCTTGGATGAAAGCGATGGAATTATGTGTACCAGCAGGAACTTTATCTGATTTAAATATAACTGGACCAGAATTTTTACACTGGATGCCAGTAGTACAAGATCAACAAACTGGCGGTATCATTATGAAAATTGTCCAGGAAATAGTGTACGGTACGATTATTGGCTATGTATTCTTTAGATGGGCACGCAGGGAACGCGAAAAGGATAAAGAGCAGTTGCAACAAATACCACCGTATTTGCAGACGAAATAAAGTGAAGGCTAATAATCAGTCGGGAGTCTACTGTCCGGCGAATAGAGTAACCAAAAACGAGTGCATCAGTAGGATGCACTCGTTTTTGGTTACTCTATAATTTGAAATTCTTTTAATTCTTTTTCGACATTTTGAAGGAGTTGTTCACTTTTTTGGAGTACATTCGTTGGGAAAGTCTCATCATCACCATATTCAACGCCATGAGGATAATAATGCTTTCCTAATAAGGGAGGAAGTAGTTTTACTTCAGCATGTCTGCTGCCGATGTCACCTTCAATAGCAATACCTTGTACTCGCAAATAATAAACATCCGTTAATATCTCAAATTTATAATCGTATGTAACCCGTTCATAATCCCACTGTCCAGCAAGTACAAAATGGTTATTTTCCATAATTTCAGTTAAAAGTGTTAAATCAACGACTGCCCCGTTAAATTTCGTATTTGTAAATTGCATAGTATACCTCCTTTTTTAATATTACATCATTATTTTTATAATAGTATGAATAATAAGAAAGTGCAATTCATATTGAGAGAAAAGGGATAATCCAGACTTTTTTCACGAAAATATGATATAGTGAGAAGAGTACGGTACACACAAAAAGGAAAGAAAAGGATTTGTGTATATCTCAATTTTATGTTTTGTGCAGGAGGTATATCGTTTGAAGAAATTATTGCGTATCGTAATGATTACATTTTTAATTTTAGCTGTTGATTTATACGGGAAATTACTCGTTTCACAATATATATTAACCCCATCTCAATCCAAGCAAGAAAATAAAATTGTGAAAAAGAAAAAACAAGTAAATGAAGACTCTTCGGATACTGTTTTAAATATGATTGGTGGGGACTCTGAAAATTTATTAGCAAAATGGGGCGAACCATCCCGAATAGAGCCATCTGCTTACGGATATGAATGGTGGATATACAATCAAGATTTAGCTCAATATGTTCAATTTGGAGTTGCTGAACGTAAAATTGTAACGGCGTACGTTGCTGGTGAACAAGTTAAGGTGACGCCTTATTATATAAATGAAAAGTATGAAGAAGTATATAAAAAGAATCCGCTCTCACATGAGATTTCATTAAAAAGAGGGAAGAATAATTATCAATTTGAGTTATCTGATACCGAAGTAATGGAACAACCGTTAATACCTGTAGAAGATGGATGGGCACAATTATATTTTGATCATTTTACACATGAGCTTGTTGGTGTTCGTTATATGGATGATGAAACGTTATTACGTCAAAGACCGTATCAACTTGTTTATTCAGGTGAATTACTGGCAGAACAACCATTGACGCCAGAAAAAATGAAGCAAGTAGAGAATGGGAATATGCAACAAATTTTTGATTTAACAAATATTATTCGAAGTCGTCATGAATTGCCGTTGTTAACGTGGGATCAACCAACAGCAGAAGTTGCTATTGGTCACAGTAAGGATATGAAGGATAATAATTATTTTTCACACGACTCACCGACATTAGGTACATTAGGGGATCGTTTGCAGCGCGGGAAAGTAGGGTTTCAACTTGCTGGTGAGAATATAGCGGCGCAACATAGTGATGGAATTGCGGCGGTACAGGGTTGGTTAAATAGTGAGGGTCATAGAAAAAATTTATTGAATGAACAATTTACTGGATTAGGTGTTGGGGTATATGATAAATTTTATACACAAAACTTTATCCGAAAATAAAGTGAAACCGTAAGCGGTAGGCTTTTATTAATAGTGACACTCTCGGCTAATTCCCTCGCATTTATTGGATTGTAAGGTGGGTATCATCCTGCAAACAAATAGCGAGATAAAAAGGTGCATGAATCGTCTAAAAATAGGCGAACCATGCGCCTTTTTTTTCTTACAATATAGTAGATACACATGAAGAGGTGAGGATTATGCCAACAACAAAAGGGCCGTTACATCCATCGGTTCAACAGTTTAAAGAGTTTGTAAACCATCACCCTAAAATGGTGCACGAGGTTAGAAATGGTGAAAAAACTTGGCAACAGTTTTATGAAGAATGGTACTTACTTGGTGAAGAAGATCCGATATGGGCAACTTATAGACCTGATGGAGCGCCTGCATTTTCTTCAGCAAAAAAAAATGAGAAAGTAAAAGAAAAAGATGATCGAACTGAAGAGGAAAAAACTGCCGATGTGATGGGGCAAATGCTTTCTTTCTTTAAAAAGCTAGATGTGGAACAAATGCAACATCATTTAGCCAATGTGACGAGTGCTATTGGTAGCGTGCAACAAGTTATTCAACAGTTTCAAGGAAAGCGCGAGCAGCAAGAGCAAAGTACTTCAGAAAATAATCCATTTTTCTTTCAGAAGGATTAGGGGGAAAGATGATGAGATCAGAACTTATGGAGTTTATAAAAGCTGATGAGGATTTATCTCGCTATATTAGGGAACAACCGTACTGGTATAGAAAATTAACACGAAACCCTGAAGAAAAAGAGGCTTTTGAGTTGGCGGCGATGCAGCATTTCAAAAAAACGATACCTGATAAAGTAGAAAAATTTCAAAATCAATTGGCGGTTGCTTCAATCATGATTGATATGTTTCAGTATATGAAGCAGCAAAATGCGACATAATTGGAAGGGAAAACTATGTCCGTCATGCAGAACTTTTGTTACAATAGAAACGGATTATTTAAAAAGGAGTTGCAGCATGACGGAAATTTGTTTAGTACGACATGGACAAACTGATTGGAATTTTCAAGAGATTATTCAGGGGCGTGAAGATATTCCGCTTAATAAAGTTGGGAAGAAGCAAGCGAGTCAAAGTGCAGCTGCTTTACAAGCGGAATCGTGGGATCTAATTATTAGTAGCCCGTTAATTAGAGCGCAAGAAACGGCTAATGAAATCGCAGAGGCAGCTGGATTACAGTCGATTTTATTAGATGAGCGATTTGTTGAGCGGAATTTTGGTGAAGCTTCTGGGCAGCCGGTTGCGACTGTTAGAGAGTTGATTGCAGAAGGTAAAGTAGAGGGTATGGAGCAAGATGAAGAAATTGTAGCCCGTTGCTTTACTGCTTTAAAAGATGTTGCAGCAACTCATTCTGGCAAACGTATTATCATTGTTGCTCATTCCCATGCGATAAAAGCAATTTTACATGCAATTGAACCAGATGAAATTACGTTCAAGACCCCATTAAAAAATGCATGTATTAGTTATGTGAAAGAAAATAGTGGACAATGGGATGTTCTTAAATATAATATTGCAGAACATATTAATGTATAAGTGTATTTGAGATTGTATAAAATCAGTTAGAGTTATATCTTTCTTTTAAGTGAGGCACTTCAATTAGTAGTTCTATTCTAAATGTGGTATGATGAATACTCGGAGGTGTCTCTCATGATTGTAGCGACGCTGGAAAGCGTATTGATATTAGATAAGGCAGAGCAGCTTGCAAAAGCGATTATCTGTTCAGATATAGCAGAAGATTATCGTAAGTGTTATAAAGAATTGCATGAAGATATGGAAGTTCAGGCGTTAATTCAGCAATTTACAGCGATGAAAGAACGATATGAGGAAGTGCAGCGTTTTGGTAAATACCATCCTGACTATACTTTCGTTTCAACGAAAATGAGGGAATTAAAGCGTTCTGTAGACTTACATGATAAGATTGCAGCCTTTAAACGAGTAGAAACTGCTTTGCAAAAATTATTAGATGAAGTTAGTGTTGCAATCGGCTCTGAGGTGTCTTCTTCCGTTAAAGTTCCAACAGGAAATCCATTTTTTGATGTTGGTGGCTGTAGTGGCGGTTGCGGTACTGGTGGCGGTTGTGGTTGCAAAAAAACGGGGTGATTTACCCCGTTTTTTAGAATATGGAAGAAAACGTATACAGAGTTTGTTCTATAATGTCATAAATTTCTGATTGGTTTTCATAGAATATAAAAATTTAAGTTTTTAAAAGGAGAAGATGGAGAAGATTATGTTCGGGCAACGACAAAGTATGATTGTTTATTTACACTCATTGAAACATGCCAAGATTTTGAGGAAATATGGTAACATACATTACATATCAAAGCGTTTGAAATATGCAGTTGTATATTGTGATATGGAACAAATTGAGCATATGATGCATAAGTTGAACAAACTTCCTTTTGTGAAAAAGATAGAACAGTCGTACCGCCCGTTTTTAAAAACAGAATTTGAAAATTCTCGTCCAGATCGGGCAAAAGAATACGATTATAGTTAATGCAAAAAATCCCCTGCTACGTTTAGCAGGGGATTTTTTCGTTTGAAATAAAATGTTATTTCATTGGAGGAATGAAATTGTTCATTCGTAAAATACCAATTAAATGATTGAAAAATAGTTCTTTTTCTGGGAAAGTTGAGGACGGTTTTACAGTAAATGTAGTCACTTTTTTTCCTAGTTGTTCTGCCATTTCTTCGAATAAAATGACACGTTTACTTTTCTTATTTTCAAGCATAGGAATGCCTTCACGACATATGTATAATGGTTGGAAATCACCAGCAGTAGTTGGTTTTAATATTACAACAAGTGAACAAACTTTTTTTTCATTTTTTATCGTTTCGAATTGTAACATGTGGGTTATACGTTCTTGATTTGCTTTGGCAATTTCAAGTAATTCATATAAATCAGAGTAGCCTTCTCCGAGTTCAATAAAGCGTTGAATCATATTTTTTCCTCCTCTTTCTTTTACTGTACCATCTCACTTTTTAAATGAAAAGTAGACAAATAAAAAAAACCCTGCAAAGCAGGGCCCTTCTTATACTAGTATGTACTAGTAAGAAGGCAAAGGGAGAGGAGAAACCGGAGGAAGAACTTATGGGGAAACGTAAGTCTTCTCCGCGGTTGGCAACAACATCGAAGGTGATGTTGTTATAATTATTTATGTCCAATCTAAATGAAGATATACATCAATGAAAATAAATTTTATGTTGGGCTTTTTATTTTTCTTTTTTTTAATTTATGATAGGATAAAAAAGATAAAGTGGAATTAATATACATAATGGATTCGTGTTAGCGAATGGTGAGATGAATACATAAAAAATGCGAGCGGTTACTGAATTGAGAAGGATTTTCTATAATTGCTCGATAGATTGAAATAAAGGTAGTGACAACAGATGAGAGTAGTTTCAGGTAAATGTAAAGGACACCCACTTAAAGCGGTGCCTGGTAATACAACACGTCCAACGACAGATAAAGTGAAAGAGTCTATTTTTAATATGATAGGGCCGTATTTTGATGGCGGCATTGCTCTTGATTTATTTGGTGGTAGTGGTGGCCTTGGAATTGAGGCTATAAGTAGAGGGATTGATAAAGCGATTTTTGTTGATCGAGATAGTAAAGCAATAAAAGTAATCCATCAAAATTTAGAAAGTTGTAGAATACAGGAACAAGCTGAAGTATATCGGAATGATGCAGAGCGTGCGGTAAAGGCGCTTATAAAACGCGAAATGTCATTTGATCTTATACTAATTGATCCGCCATATAAAGAGCAAAAAATTGTATCTTTAATTAGTGTGATGGATCAACATGGATTGTTACATAGTGATGGATTAATTATGGCAGAGCATGGTAATGATGTAGTTTTACCTGATTCCATAGGGGGGCTTGCCAAAGTGCGGGCTGAGAATTATGGTATTACGGCGATATCGATTTATAAGTATGAAGGTGAGGGGACGGAATGACAAGTATAGCTATTTCTTCAGGAAGTTTTGATCCAATTACCCTAGGGCATCTGGATATTATTAAAAGGGGAGCAAAAGTATTTGATGAGGTATATGTAGTTGTTTTAAACAACTCATCAAAAAAACCGTTCTTTTCAGTCGAAGAGCGCTTAGAATTAATTCGTGAAGCAACAAAGGATATCCCGAATGTGAAAGTAGATTCACATAGTGGATTATTGGTGGAGTATGCAAAAATGCGTAATGCAAACGCGATATTACGTGGTTTACGAGCGGTATCTGATTTTGAATACGAGATGCAAATCACTTCTATGAATCGAAAATTAGATGAAAACATTGAAACCTTCTTTATTATGACGAACAACCAATATTCATTTTTAAGCTCGAGTATTGTGAAAGAAGTTGCGAGATATGGAGGAAGTGTAGTAGATCTTGTACCACCTATTGTAGAGCGCGCTTTAAAAGAAAAGTTTCAAACCCCGTTAAAGTGAACGGGGTTTTTCTTTATTGTTGCGAAAAAATAATAAGATAACGTATACATATAAACAAAATAATGTGAATATCGGTCCGTATTGTACGAAAGATGTCCAAATTTCATGCAGTATAGAAGAATGATTTGATAAAAATACGGGAATATCTTTTTGCATGGGTGAGAAAGAATTGACTTTTTCGTAAAATGGTTTCCAAAATATAAAAGTAAACATAGGAGCGAGAATGCTTTGAATAATCCGTGCGAAAAAATATGGTTTAAATCGGATGTCAGTTTCAGCTAATATGCTAGCAACTTGTGCCTGAATAGAAAGACCGCTAAACGCTAAAATGAAGCTTGTTACCATAGCTTGTTGCAGAAGAGGTGTTTCATTTATTTGACTAATCATTTGGCTTCCAAGTGTCATTTCAAAAATGCCAGATAATATCGGAATACTAAATTCGGTAGTTAGTTGGAAGAATGATAAAATATGTTGCATAATAAAAGAAAGGGCTGTTGTAATATGAAATGCAGTAATCATTTTATTTAAAACAGAGAATAAAATAATAAATCCACCAATCATAAGTAGCGTTTGAATAGAAGAAACGATAGCGTCCCCAAGTAATTTTCCTATTGGTCTTTTTTCTTGCATGCGTGTCTGGTGAAGAAGTGAAAAAGGGTTTTGAAAAGGCCGTTTTTTAGTAGTGTGTTTATCATTTGTTTTAGTGGTGTTATTACCGTAAAAACGCATCAGTAACCCGACGGCAAAGTTACTTAAATAATGTGCGGCAGCTAATACGATTCCTAATTTCGGATTATTGAAAAAACCGATAGAAACGGCTCCGAAAATAAAAAGTGGATTAGAAGAGTTAGTAAAAGATACGAGGCGTTCTGCTTCGATTTGTGTGAGTTGATTGCTTTTGCGTAGTCTAGCGCTTAATTTAGCGCCAGCAGGAAAACCTGAAGCCATTCCCATTGCCCAAACAAATCCGCCTATTCCTGGAACGCGAAACAGTGGTCGCATAAGTGGTTCTAATATAACACCGATAAATTTTACAACACCAATACTAATTAGAAGTTCCGCAATGATGAAAAACGGTAATAGAGAAGGGAATACAACTTCCCACCATATATTTAACCCTCGAATGGAAGCTTGCAAAGCAGCTTGGGGGTGGAGTACAAGAGAAAAGGTTAAAAACAGTGTTGATATGGTAAGTAAAGCCGTTTTCCATTTTTCATACATGTAAGTAAATCCCCCTTTGTCCCAAAAAACGTTCATTTCAGTATACGTGGATACGTGGTGAATTTAGACCATAAGTATGAAAAAGGAATGAAAAAAGTTAAAGGGTGAGAAAAATGAAAGAACCGAAAATTGGTTTAGCGCTTGGATCTGGGGGAGCGAAAGGATTTGCTCATATTGGCGTTATAAAAGTTTTGAGGGAAAATGGTATACCGATTCATATGATTGCGGGAAGTAGCATGGGAGCTTTAATAGGTACATTTTATGCAGCTGGCAGTAACGTTGAAAGGCTGTATAAAATGGCGACTGTTTTCAAGAGGAAATATTATTTAGACTTCACGGTTCCGAAAATGGGATTTATTGCTGGAAAACGTGTCAAAGATATGATTAAAATGTTTACATATAATAAAAATTTAGAAGAGTTAGATATCCCGACAGCTGTTGTGGCTACTGACATCTTGAAAGGGGAAAAGGTAGTTTTTACAAGTGGTCCTGTTGCAGATGCAGTGAGGGCTAGCATATCGGTGCCTGGGGTGTTTGTACCAGAAAAAGTAGATGGGCGATTATTAGTGGATGGCGGAGTTATTGATCGTATTCCAGTATCGGTTGTGAAGGAGTTAGGCGCTGATATTGTTATTGCTGTTGATGTATCTCCGATTAAGGTGAATGGTGAGGTTACGTCTATTTATGATGTGATTATGCAGAGTATTGAAATTATGCAACATGAGCTTGTGATGAATCGGCAAATTGCATCAGATTTAATGATGCGACCAGCTGTGGAACAATTTAGTTCACGTGCTTTTACAAACATTGAAGACATTATTCAAGTCGGAGAAGTAGAAGCGGAAAAACATGTTTCAAATATTTATTTATTAATTGAGCAGTGGAAGGAGAAACATAATGTTTAAGCGTTTTCGGTTTATATATGCAATTTTAATAGGTGTAATATTGGCGATGTTACTTGTTTACGTACGTTTGCCGTATTATGTAACAAAACCAGGAATGGCTGCAAAATTAGAGCCGTATGTTCAAGTTGAGGGTGGAACAAAAGAATCTGGTGATTTTATGCTTGTAACGGTTTCAATGGGGCCGGCAAATGTTGTGAATTTAATAGCAGCGCAGTTTAACAAATATACACATGTATCGAAGGCGGAAGAAATATTACAAAGAGGCGAGAGTGATGAAGAATATCAATTCCGCCAAAATTATGCAATGAAAGATTCGCAAAATGCAGCGATTTACAATGCTTATAAACGTGCAAATCGTTCTGTTTCTTTTGAAAATAAAGGTGTTTTAGTAGCGGGAGTGTCGAAGGGAATGCCGTCGGAAGGAAAGCTTAAGCTTGGGGATGTCATCATAGCTGTTGATGGAAAAACATTCGAAAAGACGGAGCAATTTATTGAGTATATGACTGGAAAAAAAGAGGGCGATACAGTAAGTATTGAGTACAAGAGAAGTGGAAAGCAACTTAAAGAAAATTTAAATGTTAAGACAATCCCAAATGGGAATGGGCGTGTTGGTATAGGTGTCTCTATTGTGACGGAACGAGAATTAGTAGTAGATCCGAAAGTGAAAATTGACTCGCATGAAATAGGGGGGCCATCAGCAGGTTTAATGTTTACATTAGAAATATATAATCAACTTGTAGAAGAAGATTTAACAAAAGGGCACGAGATTGCTGGAACGGGTACAATCAATGAAAAAGGCGAAATTGGCCCAATTGGTGGTATTCAGCAAAAAGTGGTAGCTGCTAGTGATGCTGGTGCTGAAGTGTTCTTTGCGCCAAATGAAAAAGGTGCGGAGAAATCGAATTATAAAGATGCACTTGAGGCGGCGAAAGATATTAAAACAAAAATGAAAATTGTACCAGTTGACACGTTGGATGATGCATTAACGTATTTAGAAAAAATGGATGATAAAAAATAAACCTCTCTGAAAAAGAGAGGTTTTTCTTATAGAAATGTTGCAGTTGTTTCATCGTAACGAATTGGATGGTGTGTTACGTCTTGTTTTAGTAGTTGTGTCCGTAATGGTTCTTGCATGATGGAGAAATAGACAGAATTTGCTTTTCGCTCTATATCTAAAGTGGGGTGATTAAAAGTTTTTGTATGAGTAAGGATTGGAAGTTCTATTTTTTTCTTGTTTTTTGAAAGGTAAGTTTGTCCTTTTTGTGACATGCCAAGTAGGCGGATATAAGGTGCATGCTGTTCTATATTTGCATTATGCATTTCTTCTTTTGTTGTGTTGGTTAAAATGTGTGTGCAAGCTCTTTGTAATCTAGTCCATGTATAACGTTTAGTTTTTAATGCCTCCATGAATGAATAGAAAGAGGAACTGTTTTGTATTTTTGATAAAATGCGATGCTCTAAGCCTTCTTCTATTTCATATATATGTTGTAAGTCCTTGGGAGACATCGTCATGAGTTTGTATTTAAAAAATGAGAAATATTGTTCCCAATTATGTAATACCCCATAGCTTTGTTTGTAATTTGCTAAAAGTGAAGCGGTTGCTTTTGGGATGAAGGGCTCAATTGCTGTAAATGAACTATTCTCGTTAAAGAGCTGTTTACGAATACTGGTTGCGCTTGCGATATGTTGATCAGTAAATGTTTCATCATGATAATGAGAGGCAAATCTTTTTATCGTTTGAGCTTGCATAGAACTATTTTGCGAGAGAATTGCTTTCATGTATTGGAAGCCTAAAATGTTATTTGGCTGAGACATGTCTATGTTTTTTTCGGATGGTAAAATATGCAGGAAGGCTTCAGATGTAGCTTTTGCGTAACTATTACCTGTTTTCATAAATTGTTTAACAAGTCGATTGAAAGTTTCTTCTTCATTTTTTTGTACAGAGATGGTATTATAAAAATTTTCGATTATTCCATCTTCACTACCGAAACAAATTTCAGAAACATGTAAGGCGTTTAAAATGGAAATAGCGCCATTTGCAAATGTTTCAGCCTTTTGTGTGGCGAAAGCGTATGGAAGCTCTACAATAAGGTCTACGCCGCTTTCTAACGCCATTTTGGTGCGGTACCATTTAGATAGGAGTGCCGGCTCACCACGCTGTAAAAAAGGGCCACTCATAACGGCAATTGTAATATCAGAGTGTGTTAACTTTTTTGTTTGTTGCACATGATAATCATGACCGTTATGAAAAGGGTTATATTCAACAACAATACCACTGGCTTTTATGGTAATCTCTCCTTTCGATGTAGCATCTTTTTGAAAAACATGATACTCTATATATTATTTACTATGATGACTTCATTATAGTGTAAAGAAAAAACATTGACAAATATAAAATGGCTAGCTATAATTTTGTTTGTTGCCTTGAGGTGATATGATATGAAATGGTCCATCCATCAATTGAATAAATTGAGAAATAAAGGATTGACATTGGATGAGATGGTAGATGTAAGTGAGCTAAAAGAGGTCGAGAAAGATATTCGTGAAATTAATCCTGTTCATGTAACAGGAAGAGTTGATTTTGGCTCCGGTAAGTTTACGTTTCATCTACATATAACTGGAAGCATGGTTTTACCGTGTTCTCGCTCTTTAGTAGATGTGACATTACCATTTGACATTAAAACAACTGAGGTGTTCCAAACTTCACAAGAAGATTTTGAAACAGAAGCTGAAATTCATTGTTTAGAAGGAGAAGTACTTGACTTACTGCCCGTAATCAAGGAAAATATACTTTTGGAGATTCCAATGCAAATTTTCAGTGATGATGTTTCTGGTGGAGCACCGACGCAAGGTCAAGACTGGCAAGTGATTTCGGAAGAAAACAAAGAAAAGCCTGTTGATCCAAGATTGGCAGGACTTGCAAAGTTTTTTGACAAATAATCGGAAGACTGGTTCAGGCCTTCATATGAAAATAACTATTTCTTTTAAGGAGGTGGGAAGAATGGCTGTACCTTTTAGAAGAACTTCTAAAACAGTAAAAAGAAAGCGTCGTACGCATTTCAAATTATCAGTACCTGGTATGGTAGAGTGCCCAAGCTGTGGTGAAGCGAAATTAGCTCACCGTGTATGTAAAGCATGCGGTACTTACAAAGGTAAAGAAGTAATCAGCAAGTAATTGCGGGAAAATAAACGTAGAAGATATCTTCTGCGTTTATTTTTTTTGTCTAATTCTTTAGTTGGTGTATTCTATCTTTTCTAGTAACTGCATATGTTTAATAAAAAATGCATAGGGAGGACTAGAGAGATGGCGACAACAAGACAAGATGCTTGGACTGATGATGAAGATTTGCTTCTGGCAGAAGTAGTACTCCGGCATATTCGAGAAGGTGGAACACAGCTTTCTGCCTTTAAAGAAGTGGGAAGACATTTGTCTCGTACACCAGCAGCATGTGGGTTTAGATGGAATTCTTATGTTAGAAAGCAATATAAAGAACGTATTGAAGAAGCGAAGCAATTGCGTAAAGTAGAGAATTATGAAGTGAAAGAAACGAAGGTATTAGAGCCTACGTCAATTACATTGAATGATGTTATTGATTTCTTGCAAAATTATAAAGATGAAAATTCTTTAATGGTGCTGCAACAACAAATTGAATCGTTACAAACAGAGAGAGAGCGTCTTTTGGAGCGATTATCAGTATATGAGGAAGAATATAGGACATTACTTGATTATATCGATCAAAAAAGAAGTGTAATGGTTGCGGAAAGAAATAGCGCTCGTTCCAATGGAAAATTAGAGAAATTAAAGAAATAAAAAAACAGCTGCTATGTAGCTGTTTTTTTATTTTTAAGCAGATTCTTCATTTGTAACCGCATTCAAATTTGTTTCTGGGTGCCAAACATAAAAATCACCATCAGGTACTGATACAGGTTGGAAATTTAATTTATCCCAAAAACCAGCTGAGTGGATACGTGCAATTGTTTTAACTGGGAATTGCAGTTGTTTCGCATAATTTACAAGCATTTCTCCATATCCTTGTTTTTGGAAAGTCGGTAACACT
Organism: Bacillus luti; assembly: GCF_009739945.1. Lineage (NCBI taxonomy): Bacteria > Bacillati > Bacillota > Bacilli > Caryophanales > Bacillaceae > Bacillus > Bacillus luti. The sequence continues at coordinate 1,415,990 of NZ_CP040336.1, forward strand.
TCAAGTTTATAGAGTTCTAGGTAAGTACCTGTAATTTCAAAGGGCTCTCCGCCGTTTCTTTTCATGTATAAGCTCATACGTGCAATTAATGATCCACCATAATAGATACCGTAAAATGGAGATTCACTATCATTTTCAATAATGTTTGCTTGTAATTCTTCTAACATGGATAGTTCTTGAGCTCCGCAACCTTTAAATTTTTTAAATTCATCTAATGTTTTATAATTGATGAGCAAACGCTCAACTTTTGGGAATCCCATTACATCACGTCCTTTTCTTATGTTATTGAATACAGAAAAGTAAAAATATTTATAATAATATTATAACTCATTTTTTGATTTTTATGAAGAAGATAGTATATTTCTTTTATTATTTTTTTGAGGATTTGCTAAACTAAGAGTAGAAGCGTATTAATAGGTAGTATATACATAGTGAAAGAAGAGGTTGCATTTATTTGCCGGGAAACAGTGAAATCATTAGTTGTATTAGTGTAATTTAGGAAGATATAAAGGGGGGAGGGCAAGGGAACTTATGTAACTTGTTCATAGGAGTTCCTTGTGTGAAGATGAAAATTGGGATTGTAGGACCGGGTGCTATCGGTCTATTGTATACATTTTATTTACAAAAAAGTAATCAAGATGTTACGTTGTTTACAAGAACGGCTAAACAGGCTGAGGAATTGAATATAACGGGTGTAACTTGTATTAGGGATGGGGTATATGAAACGGTATTCCCATCGGTTTTACCAATAGAGAGTATGCCAAAGCAGAAATTAGACTTTATATTTATTGCCGTAAAGCAATATCATATAACTGACATATTATCTTTTGTGCAGGGAGAATCATCATTAATCTTTTTACAAAACGGAATGTCACATTTGCATGCTATGCAGAAAATAGGGAATGAGAATATAGCTGTTGGGATTGTAGAACATGGTGCGAAAAAAGAAGGGATGCATACAGTTCATCATACAGGAATAGGTGTTACAAAGTTTGGTATAGTGCGCGGTCAATCTATATATTTTGAAAAAATATTTGATTGTTTTTCCTCTCCTCATTTTCCTCTTCAAATAGCATCTGATTGGAAGGACGTTATGCACAAAAAATTAGTAGTTAATGTATGTATTAATCCGTTGACGGCGTTATTACGAGTTCAGAATGGAGAGTTGATTTCTAATCCGTTTTTTTATCAAATGATGGAGCAAGTATTTCAGGAAGCGGTTTTTCTTGTGAAAGAAGAAAAAGAAATTGTATGGCAGATGGTACGACATGTATGTGAAAGAACGTCTCGTAATACATCATCTATGTTGGCGGATGTGAGAGCGAATAGACAAACGGAAATCAATGCGATAATTGGATATGTATTAGAAGAAGCTAAGAAACAACAAAGACCAGTTCCGACACTACAATTTTTGTTCGATGCAATAAAAGGATTAGAAGTAAAAGTATAAGTGTTATTCTTTGCTTTTACGTGAAACATTGACTACAATGTGGATTGGTGAGAGAACAGGATACGAAAGGAAGAATTATATGGAGATAAAAGAAATCTCTGTTCCGCAACAAGGTGTTGTAGCGGACTATATGAACGGTGAGAAAGAGATACAGTCGTGTTTTGATTATATGTTAACAGAAGATGCTTTTAAACAGCGTTTACATGATTTGCGTGAGAGAGAGTTTTTCCGTCAAGATTTAGTAGCGCATTTATTAGAATATAATACAAAATTACAAGCGGGAGAAACTACAATTCAAAATGTAAAAGCGCTTGGAGATGAAAATACATATGTTGTTATAGCTGGACAACAAGCAGGGCTATTAACTGGGCCGCTTTATACAATTCATAAAATTATTTCAATTTTACAGCTTGCGAAGGAAAAGGAAGAAAGTTTAGGTGTTAAAGTTGTTCCTGTTTTCTGGATTGCTGGTGAAGACCATGATATGGATGAAATTAATCATACTTTCGTAATGAAGAATAAAAACATTAAAAAGACTATTTTTCATGATCGTAATCCGAAAAAGGCGAGTGCTTCAGAGTCGGAAATTTCTGTGGAAGACTGTAGAAAGTGGATTGAAGAGATTTTTAAAACGTATCCCGAAACGAATTTTACTAAGGATGTATTACAATTTATTGATGATGCTTTGGAAAAATCGAATACGTATGTAGATTTCTTTGGTTACCTTATTACTAAAATGTTCATTAGCTCTGGTTTAATTCTCGTTGATTCACATCATCCTGAATTGAGAAAATTAGAAGTGCCGTTCTTTAAACAAATTATAGGTAAGTATAAAGAAGTGCAGGAGGGGCTTCATAATCAACAGGAAGTAATTAAAGAATTAGGATATAAACCGATTATTGAAACAAAGAATAATGCGGTGCATATATTCATGGAAATTGATAATGAGCGAGTACTACTTGAAGAGAATAAAGGGAAATTTGTTGGGAAAGATGGAGCGTATTCCCTTTCTTATGAAGAATTAATCGAAGAGATGGAAAGAAATCCAGAACGTTTTAGTAATAATGTTGTAACACGCCCGCTTATGCAAGAGTATGTATTTCCTACGCTTGCGTTTATTGGAGGTCCAGGAGAATTAGCCTACTGGAGTGAATTGCAACAAGTATTTCATACTGTCGGTTTCCGAATGCCGCCTGTCGTTCCACGTATTACAATTTCTTATTTGGAGAGAGATATAGCGACAGATGTGAAAGATTTACAATTACAAGAGAGTGATCCATTTGTAAAGAATGTAGATAAACTTCGTGAGAACTGGTTGTCTAATCAAATAGAGGAACCGATAGATGAGCGATTTGTAGGTGCGAAAAAAGAAATAATGGATATTCACGCATCATTACAGCAGTTTGTGAAGAAGATAGATCCAGGATTAAGTGAATTTGCAGGAAAAAATGAATTGAAAATAAATGAACAAATTGAACTGTTGGAAAGAATGTTGAAAAAGAATGTTGAGAAAAAACATGAGGTTCAGCTAAATAAATTCCGTCATATACAATGTGCACTTCGTCCGCTAGGAGCGCCGCAAGAGCGCGTTTGGAATGTGTGCTATTATTTAAATCAGTTCGGTTTAGATTTTGTTGAGCGAGTAATGGAAAACTCATTTTCTTGGGATGGAAAACATCATGTTATAAAACTATAGAATCTTGCTCTTCGGAGCAGGATTTTATTTTTGTCTCGTTGAATTTACTGTGAAGTATAATTTTTCTGAATTATCAATTTTAAAACAATGAAGATTGTATGTAGGCAGGATACTTAAATATATGACAAAATAGCACAAAATGTAAACGTATTATTATCTTTTTCGACAGTTTTTTATTTAAATTCCCGCAAAAGATGATAAAATTTAGTATATAATAAAAGAAAATAGCGATTTGTATAGTATGCTGCCTTTGTAGGCAAGTTAAATGAGTCGTTCTTTAGTAGTATTTCGTTCTCTAATCGTGAAATAAGCGTGTAGAGGAAGGAATGCATTCAACATAATTAATTGGAAAAAGAGTAGGTGCAACAATGTTTAAACACGTAACAGTACTTTTGAAAGAAACGGTAGACGGCTTAGATATAAAGCCAGGTGGTACATATGTAGATTGTACACTGGGGGGAGGAGGACATAGTTCTTATCTATTATCCCAATTAACTGATGGCGGGAAATTAATAGCTTTTGATCAAGATGAGATAGCGATTCAAAATGCGAAAGAAAAATTTGCTTCATATGGTGAGCAGTTTGTAACAGTAAAGAGCAATTTCCGTTATTTATCTGAAAAACTACAGGAATTAGGTATAACAGAAGTAGATGGTATTTTATTCGATTTAGGTGTTTCATCTCCACAATTAGACACACCAGAGCGTGGCTTTAGTTACCATCATGATGCACCGTTAGATATGCGGATGGATCAAGATGCCCCATTAACAGCATATGATGTTGTAAACAGCTGGTCATATGAACAACTCGTAAGAATTTTCTTCCAGTATGGTGAAGAGAAATTTTCAAAACAAATAGCAAGGAAAATTGAAGCGTATCGTGAGAATAAAGCTATTGAAACGACTGGAGAGTTAGTAGAACTAATTAAAGAGGGTATCCCGGCTCCTGCACGTAGAACTGGTGGACATCCTGCGAAACGTGTGTTCCAGGCGATTCGTATTGCTGTAAATGATGAATTGAAAGTATTTGAAGAAGCTTTAGAATCTGCAATTAGTATGGTCAAGCCAGGTGGAAGAATCAGTGTTATAACATTCCATTCTTTAGAAGACCGTATTTGTAAAACAACGTTTAAGCGAAATAGTACAACGCCACAATTGCCGCCAGGATTACCAATTATTCCTGAGGAATTCAAACCAAAATTAAAACTTATTACAAGAAAGCCGATTTTACCTTCTGATATAGAGCTAGAAGAAAATAATCGAGCGCGTTCTGCGAAGTTGAGGATCGCTGAAAAACGATAAAAAGGGGAGAGAGGTATGAGTAACTTAGCTGTAAAGTATAAGCAACAAGCGCAAGAAGAGGTCCAGATTCAAACACCCCCACAGCAGATGGTTCAACCAAAAGTTAAAGCAAAAATTACAAGAATTGAAAAACTGTTATATGTAGCGTTTATTGGCTTTTTATTGTATGCCTGCGTAGCGTTTATTGGAAATAAAGCGGGCCTGTATCAAGTTAATGTAGAAGCAGCGACAATAGAAGAAAAAATTGTGAAGCAGCAAAAAGAAAATCAAGAGTTACAGGCTGAAGTAGAGAAGTTAAGTCGTTATGAGCGAATCGCTGAAGTTGCAAAAAAACACGGGCTAGAAATTAATGCAAATAATGTGAAGGGCCTCAAGTAAGGCAATAGGTGTGAAGGAAAGATGAAGAGTAATATGACTAAATTTCATACCAATAAGGGAGCAGGGTATTTTATGATATTATTCCTCCTGCTCTTTTTGCTGTTATTAGCCCGATTTTTTTACATACAAGCGACAGGAACTGTGCATAACCAAGATTTGGATACACTTGCTAAGCAAAAACATAGCAAAACAGGAGTCCTCGAAGCGAATCGAGGAACAATTTATGATCAAAACGGTCATGTGTTAGCGCAAGACGCAAATTCGTATAAACTTGTAGCAGAATTAAAAGGTGCTAATCCTGTTAAGGATAAAGAGGATACCGCAAAGAAAATTGCGGGAGTACTCGGAAAAGGTGAAGAAGATATTTTAGCTGCATTAAATAAAGAAGGTAGAAGTCAAGTTGAATTCGGAACGCTAGGTAAGGATCTGGCGAAAGAGCAGAAGGAACAAATAGAAGCGTTGAAGTTGCCTGGAATATCCTTCATTACAGAAAATGCCAGAGTATATCCAAATGGTGATTTTGCATCTTACGTTATAGGTCATGCGAAACCAAATGATAAAGGAACTTCGGTAGGTCAATTTGGCTTAGAACAAAGTTTGGATAAATATTTAAGTGCTTCTAATGGGAAAGTAGCTTATACAGGTGATCGTAAAGGTGTATCTCTCGATGGCGGAAAAGTTAACGTAGAGGCTCCTAAAAATGGAGATAACGTGTATTTAACAATGGATCAACGTATTCAAAGTTATTTAGAAGATGCGATGAAAGCTGCGAGTAAGCATTATGAGCCAGAAAGTTTAATAGGGATTGTTGCGGATCCGAAAACCGGAAAAATATTAGGGATGTCTAGTAAACCTAGTTATGATCCAAATGAGCGTCAAATTAAATATTTCTTTAATGATGCGATTGCAAATGCATTTGAACCTGGATCAACAATGAAGATTTTCACATTAGCGGCCGCTATTAATGAAGGTGTGTACAAAGGACAAGATTATTATCAATCTGGTACATACCAAGTTGGTAATCGGAAAATAAAAGATCATAACGGTGGTGCTGGTTGGGGCTCTATTACGTTTGATGAAGGGGTAGAGCGCTCTTCAAACGTAGCATTTGCTATTTTAGGTGATCAAAAGCTTGGTCCGGAACGTTTTCGTAAATATATCCATGCTTTCGGATTAGATGAAAAAACGAATATTGATTTACCTGGTGAAGGTTCAAATACAATTTTATTCGATCAGCAAATACAGCAAGTAACAACAGCATTTGGACAAGGTTCTACTGTAACGCCTATTCAACTTGTACAAGCTGCAACAGCTATTGCAAATGATGGGAAAATGATGAAACCTTATACAATTGATAAAATTGTAGATCCGATAACAGGGAAAGTAAAATTAGAACATAAACCAGAAGAAGTAGGAAAGCCTGTTACAAAAGAAACAGCAGCGCAAGTAAGGCAGTTATTAGAACGCGTTGTTACATCACCTAAAGGAACAGGAACCGCATATAAAGTTGATGGGTATTCAGTGGGTGGTAAAACTGGGACAGCACAAATTCCCGATGGAAAAGGTGGATATATGACAGGAAGAGAGAATTATATATTCTCATTCTTAGGTATGGCACCGATGGACGACCCACAACTTGTTGTGTATGTGGCTGTTAAACAGCCGAAGTTAAAAGATGATGAAAATGGCGCACAGCCTTTAGCTGATATCTTTAAATATGTAACAAAAAATAGTTTAGAGTATTTAAAGATTAAGCCGAATGAAGTGAAAGATCCAAAAAAATATTTGAAAGAGCAACAAACAGCAGTTCCAGATGTAACTGGAAAAACGATGGCAGAAGCAGGGAAAGCAATCGATAAAGCAAAACTCCGTCCAATCGTATTAGGTGAAGGAAAAGTACAGCAACAAGTACCAAAAGCGACTGAACAAACATTAAGAGGAGATCGGGTCTTCTTAGTGGGAGATAAGCCTACAATGCCGAATATACAAGGTTGGGCACTGCGTGATGTTATGAATTTAGCAAAAACATTACAGCTTAATTTAAAACCTTCTGGCACTGGGTACGTAACCGAACAAAGTGTAGCAGAAGGAACATTATTGCAACCGGGTACAGAATTAGGTGTTACACTCGTACCACCACTCGAACCGCAACAAGAAGCAGAAAAACCGTAATGGTAAGAAGCGAAAAGTTCTAATTAAATAAGTACAAGCATATATTGGAACAAGCTAGGCGTAAAGGAGGCTTGTTCCAATATGCGTGTATCAAATGTAACAGTTAGAAAACGACTTATTTTTATACTTATATCGGGTATACTTATTTTCACTATCATTGATATTCGTCTTGGATATGTGCAGTTTTTTCTTGGAAATATGTTAACGGATCGTGCGAAGGATTCATGGAGTCGTAATATTACTTTTGAACCTGAACGGGGGAAGATTTTAGACCGAAATGGTGTGGAACTTGCCACGAATAAAAGTGCCCCAACTGTCTTTGTTGTACCAAGGCAAATTGAAAAACCAGCAGAGACTGCAGAGAAACTAGCTGCAGTATTAGGTGTGGAAAAAGATGAGATTTATAAGAGAGTTACAAAAAAAGAGTCAATTGTAAGGTTAGACAAAGGCGGAAGGAAAATATCACATGACAAAGCGAAAGAGGTACGAGGATTAAGTTTGAAAGGTGTGTATATCGCAGAGGATTCGATCCGGTACTATCCATTTGGAAACTTTTTATCACATGTATTAGGGTTTGCAGGTAGTGATAACCAAGGTCTCATGGGACTAGAAAAATATTATGATAAAGAGCTAAATGGTGATAAAGGTCATGTGCGCTTTTTTGCAGATGCGAAAGGACAGAGAATGCCTAACGTTGGTGATGATTTCAAAAAACCAGAAGCTGGATTGAATTTGGGGCTAACAATTGATGCACGAATTACGAGAATTATGGAAAGAGAAATGAATATTGCAGAGTCAACGTATAATCCAGACGGTATGATTGCAATTGCAATGAATCCGAAAAATGGTGAAATTTTAGGTATGTCAAGCCGGCCGAGTTTTGATCCAGCAGATTTTCAAAGTGTCTCTCCTGAGGTATATAACAGAAACTTACCTGTATGGAGTACATATGAGCCTGGTTCAACATTTAAGATCATTACGTTAGCCGCAGCTTTGAATGAAAATTTAGTAGACTTAGAGAAAGATACGTTTTATGATGATGGAGCGGCTGAAGTTGGTGGAGCTAGATTGAAGTGTTGGAAAGCAGGAGGTCATGGTAGCCAAACGTTTTTAGAAGTAGTTCAAAACTCTTGTAACCCAGGATTTATTGAACTAGGTGATCGTCTTGGTAAAGACCGATTGTTTAAATACATTCGTAATTTCGGCTTTGGACAGAAAACAGGCATTGATTTGCAAGGCGAAGGTAGCGGGATTTTATTTAATTTAGATAAAGTCGGTCCAGTCGAGCAAGCAACGACTTCGTTCGGTCAAGGTGTTTCTGTTACACCAATACAGCAAGTAGCAGCAGTAGCTGCAGCTGTAAATGGCGGAACGTTGTATCAACCGTATATAGCTAAGGAATTTATCGATCCAAAAAATAATCAAGTTGTCAGTAAAAAGACACCTGTTGAGAAAAGGAAAGTTATTTCCAAGGAAACTTCAGAAAAAGTTCGTTACGCATTAGAGAATGTTGTAGCGAAAGGGTCTGGTAAAGGTGCATATATTGATGGATATCGCGTAGGTGGGAAAACAGGAACTGCTCAAAAGGTAAAGGATGGAAAATATTTAGAAAATAACTATATTGTATCCTTTATTGGTTTTGCTCCAGCAGATGATCCGCAAATTGTTGTCTATGTTGCTGTTGATAATCCAAAAGGAGTCACGCAGTTTGGTGGAGTAGTAGCGGCTCCAATTGTTGGGAATATCCTTCGAGATGCACTTCCTGTTATGGGAGTGAAACCGAGAAAAGAACAAGTTGAGAGAGAATATAAATGGGGCGATACACCAACTGTGGAAGTCCCGAATTTAATTGGTATGAAAAAGAAAGATTTACAGACGCAGCTTGTCGATTTGAAGCTTGATATAAGTGGTGATGGAGAGAAAGTAATTAAACAATCACCAGAAGCTGGGGCTAAAGTAAAAGAAGGTTCGAAAATTAGAATTTACTTCGGGAATTAAAGGTAACATAGTACGTTTTATGGTACAATTGGTGGAAGTGAGTTCTTTATAGAAGAGTTACTTAATTTGAGGCCGTAAGAGTCTCAGTTATAAATAGGTCTATTTATTAGACGCAGTAGCACTTACCTCCTATTTTACATAATTAGGAGGTAGCGTGTTGCTTATTGAAAAAGAGATAAATACACAATGTAGAGAGGGTTTAGTGAAATGAAGTTGCATACACTTGTATCATGTTTGCATGATTTTCCAGTTGTTCCAAAAGAAAATCCAGAAATCACATCTATAGAAGCTGATTCACGTAAAGTGAAAGAGGGAAGCTTATTTGTATGTATGAAAGGATATACGGTTGATAGCCATGATTTTGCTAAGCAAGCAGCGGCACAAGGAGCGGCTGCTATTGTTGCGGAAAGACCAATTGATGTTGACGTTCCAGTTGTACTTGTGAAAAACACTTTTCGTTCGTTAGCGGTTTTAGCTGATTATTTTTATGGTCAACCAACACACAAGTTACATTTAATCGGAATTACAGGTACAAATGGAAAGACAACAACATCGCATATTATGGATGAGATTATGCGCGCACATGGTCATAAAACGGGGCTAATTGGAACGATTAATATGAAAATCGGTGATGAAACATTTGAGGTGAAAAATACAACGCCAGATGCACTAACACTTCAACAGACATTTTCAAAAATGGTTGAATACGGTGTGGATAGCACAGTAATGGAAGTTTCGTCACATGCTTTAGATCTTGGTCGTGTACACGGATGTGATTACGATGTAGCGGTGTTTACAAATTTAACACAAGATCATTTAGACTATCATAAAACGATGGAAGAATATAAACATGCAAAAGGATTGCTATTTGCACAACTTGGCAATAGTTATAATCATAATCGTGAAAAATACGCGGTACTGAATAACGATGATGCTGTAACAGCGGAATATATGAGAAGTACTGCAGCAACTGTTGTAACGTATGGAATTGATACAACAAGTGATATTATGGCAAAAGATATCGTTATGACAAGTGGTGGAACTACGTTCACGCTTGTAACACCGTATGAAAGTGTAAATGTTACGATGAAATTGATTGGGAAATTTAATGTATATAACGTACTAGCGGCAACAGCGGCAGGACTTGTTTCTGGTGTAAGTTTAGAAACTGTCATTGATGTGATAAAGAAACTAGCTGGAGTTCCAGGACGTTTTGAAGTAGTTGATGGTGGACAAAATTATACAGTTATTGTTGATTATGCACATACACCAGATAGCTTAGAGAATGTATTGAAAACAGCAAAACAATTTGCAAAAGGTGACGTATATTGCATCGTCGGTTGTGGCGGTGATAGAGATCGAACGAAGAGACCAATCATGGCAAGTGTTGCAACAAAATATGCAACTCACGCAATTTACACTTCAGATAATCCAAGAAGTGAAGAGCCAGGAGCTATTTTAGATGATATGGTACAGGGTGCAAATGGGAATAATTATGAAGTGATTATTGATAGAAAAGAAGCGATATACCATGCAATTTCTAACGCGAAAGCTGAAGATATCATCATCATTGCTGGTAAGGGTCATGAAACGTATCAAATTATTGGTAAAGATGTTCATCATTTTGACGATCGTGAAGTCGCTAAAGAAGCAATTACAGAGCGTTTAAACAACGAAGAGTAACAACGTGAGAGGAGGACTACATGTGCTTGAGCAAGGTTTATTAGTAACGGCTGGGGTAGCATTCTTAATTTCTGTTGCCCTATCGCCATTGTTTATTCCATTTTTAAGAAAATTAAAGTTCGGACAGAGTATTCGTGATGAGGGACCAAAGTCACATCAAAAAAAATCAGGGACACCGACAATGGGTGGTATTGTCATATATGTATCTATGATGGTAACTTCACTTATTATGGCGATTAAGTTTAATCATTTAGGTGCAGAGGTATCGTTATTACTATTAGTGACGTTTGGTTACGGACTGATTGGATTTTTAGATGACTACATAAAGGTAGTTAAGAAAAGAAATCTTGGGTTAACATCAAAACAAAAATTAGTAGGTCAGCTTGTTATTGCTATTGCGTTCTTTTTAATTGGAAAAGGGCAAGCGTTTCACACATACATTATGATTCCGGGAACGGATGTTAAGTTTGAATTAGGTTGGGCGTATTTTGTACTTGTACTATTTATGCTTATTGGTGGATCAAATGCAGTTAACTTAACTGACGGTTTAGATGGTTTATTATCAGGAACAGCTGCTATTGCATTTGGGGCGTTTAGTATTATTGCTGTAGCACAAGAGCAATTTGGAGTAGCAATATTCTGTATGGCGGTTGTAGGAGCTGTACTTGGATTTCTAGTGTTCAATGCGAATCCAGCAAAAGTATTTATGGGAGACACAGGTTCCTTAGCTTTAGGTGGTGCCATCGCAGCTGTAGCAATTTTATTAAAACAAGAATTGCTACTTGTAATTATTGGCGGCGTATTCGTAGCGGAAACTTTATCTGTTATTATTCAAGTTATTTCGTTTAAAACAACAGGAAAACGTGTCTTTAAAATGAGTCCATTACATCACCATTATGAATTATGTGGTTGGTCAGAGTGGCGCGTCGTGGTAACGTTTTGGTCTGTAGGATTTTTATTAGCTGTGTTAGGAATTTATATCGGGGTGTGGATGTAATTGAAAACTGTAACTGAATTTCAAAATAAAAATATTCTTGTACTAGGCATTGCAAAAAGTGGTTATGCAGCAGCTACCTTGTTACAAAAATTAGGGGCAAATGTTATTGTAAATGACGGAAAGCCTTTAGCAGAAAATGTACTTGCTGCAGAATTGCAAGCGAAAGGAATGGACGTTGTATGTGGCGGTCATCCTTTAGAATTGTTAGAGAGAAATATCTCACTTGTTGTAAAAAATCCGGGGATTCCGTATTCTAATCCAATATTAGTTGCTGCGAAAGAAAAGCAAATTCCAATAGTGACAGAAGTGGAATTAGCATATCGTATTTCAGAAGCTCCATTTGTTGGAATTACGGGATCTAACGGTAAAACGACAACGACAATGCTTACATTTGAAATGTTAAAAGAAGGACAAAAGCATCCTGTTATTGCAGGAAACATAGGAACTGTAGCTTGTGAAGTAGCGCAGGATGCAAAAGAAAATGAAGTTGTAGTTACAGAACTTTCATCGTTCCAATTGATGGGAGTAGAATCATTCCAGCCTAAAATTGCTGCGTTTTTAAACTTATTTGAAGCCCACTTAGATTATCATGGGACGAAGAAGGAATATGGTTTAGCAAAAGCAAATATTTTTAAAAACCAAACAGAAAACGATTATAGTGTAATAAATGCAGATGATGCAGATGTGATGGCCTTATCTGTGAATACTAAAGGACAAAAAGTATTGTTTTCGACAACGAAAGAAATTGAAGATGGTGCGTATATAAAAGACAATGCTCTTTATTTTAAAGGGGAAAAAGTTGTTGAAGTAAGTGATATCGTTTTACCAGGTCAGCATAATTTAGAAAATATTTTAGCTGCGATGAGTATTGCGAAATTGTTAGGTGTTTCTAACGAAGCGATTACGGTAGTGTTAAAACGTTTTACAGGTGTAAAACATCGTTTAGAATATGTAACAACTCTTAACAATCGTAAGTTTTATAATGACTCGAAAGCGACGAATATGCTAGCAACTGAGAAAGCATTATCTGCGTTTGCACAACCGATTGTGTTACTAGCAGGTGGGCTTGATCGTGGAAATGAATTCGATGATTTAATTCCATATTTCAAAAATGTAAAAGCGATTGTAACATTTGGACAAACAGCACCAAAATTAGTAAGGGCAGCAGGGAAAGCCGGATTAGATATAATTGAAAGTGTCGATACTTTAGAAGAAGCAGTTGTGAAAGCTTATGCTCATTCTACAGACGGCGATGTTATTCTTCTTTCTCCAGCATGTGCAAGCTGGGATCAATTTAAAACATTTGAAGAAAGAGGAGACATTTTTATACAAGCTGTGCATAAACTTATATAAAGTAAATCAAAACATCAGTAGGCTAACACCTACTGATGTTTTGTTACATAGGGCAAAAGGTTCTGCCTAAAGAGGTGGTGTTTATGGGTAATGAAGAAATCGCCTGATTTTATTCTCATCATCGTTACACTTTCGTTGTTGACAATCGGAATGATTATGGTTTACAGTGCGAGTGCAGTTTGGGCCTCTTATAAAATGGGGGACTCATTCTTTTTTGCAAAAAGACAATTACTGTTTGCAGGTCTTGGTGTAGTGGCTATGTTTTTGATTATGAAAATTGATTATTGGGTGTGGCGTACGTATTCAAAAGTAATTTTGCTAGTTTGTTTCATTCTTCTTATTCTCGTTCTTATTCCAGGAGTTGGTCTTGTTCGAGGGGGAGCACGAAGTTGGATTGGAATCGGAGCATTTTCGATTCAACCGTCAGAGTTTATGAAGTTTGCGATGATAATTTTCTTGGCAAAATTTTTAGCGGAACGGCAAAAATTAATTACATCTTTTAAACGTGGTTTATTACCGGCTCTTAGTTTTGTGTTTCTTGCTTTTGGGATGATTATGTTACAGCCAGACCTTGGTACAGGGACGGTAATGGTTGGGACATGTATCATTATGATATTTATTTCGGGAGCAAGGGTCTTTCACTTTGCAATGTTTGGTTTGCTTGGTGTAGCAGGATTTGTAGGGTTAATTGTATCAGCACCGTATCGAATGAAACGCATTACATCATATTTAGATCCGTGGTCAGATCCGCTTGGAAGTGGATTTCAAATTATCCAATCATTACTCGCAATTGGACCTGGTGGATTATTCGGGCTTGGACTTGGACAAAGTAGACAAAAATTTCTTTATTTACCTGAACCACAAACAGACTTTATATTTGCAATCTTATCCGAGGAATTAGGTTTTATTGGTGGTTCATTTGTGTTATTATTATTTAGTCTATTATTATGGCGCGGGATTCGTATCGCATTAGGAGCGCCAGATTTATATGGTACGTTTTTAGCAGTAGGTATTGTGGCGATGATTGCGATTCAAGTAATGATTAATGTTGGTGTTGTAACAGGACTGATGCCTGTTACGGGTATTACTTTGCCGTTTTTAAGTTATGGTGGATCAAGTTTAACATTAATGTTAATGGCGGTAGGTGTATTATTAAATATAAGTCGCCATTCTCGCTACTAAACCCTGTTTATAAGACAGGGTTTTTCGTATGTGCGTGAAAATACAATATGTATATAGAAATAAATACGATTGAAATAAGAAATGAGAAGCGGAGGAGTTAGTAGTGCGTGTATTAGTAAGTGGTGGGGGTACTGGAGGTCATATTTATCCGGCTCTTGCTTTAATTAGAGAAATAAAAAAGTTAAATCCAGAAGCAAGGTTTTTATATATTGGTACAGAAAATGGATTGGAGAGTACAATTGTTCCAAAAGCAGGTATACCGTTTCAGTCTATTGTTATAAGTGGATTTAAAAGAAAAATATCGTTAGATAATGTGAAAACAGTAATGCGTTTCCTAAAGGGTGTACAAGATAGTAAACGATATATCCGTCGTTTTAATCCGGACATTGTGATTGGAACGGGTGGATATGTATGTGGCCCAGTTGTGTATGCTGCAGCAAAATTAGGTATTCCAACTATTGTACATGAACAGAATAGTGTACCAGGTGTAACGAACAAATTTTTAAGTCGTTATGTTGATAAAGTTGCTGTTTGTTTTGAAGCAGCGACAGAACATTTTCCACAGTCAAAAGTGGTTATGACAGGTAATCCACGAGCTTCAGAAGTAATGGATCAAAATGGAATGAAAGGAAAGCGTTCAGTAGGTTTATCTCTTCCTAAAAAATCCGTACTTATTTTCGGAGGGAGTCGTGGGGCTAGACCGATTAACGACGCCTTTGTAGAGGCGATAGAACAATTTGGGAATAAAAGCTACGAAATTTTGTATGTAACAGGTGAAGTACATTATGACAAAGTGATGGAAGCGGTGAAGCAAAAGGGGAATCCAGATAATGTTATCATTAAACCTTTTATTCATAACATGCCAGAAGTACTTACAGGTGTAGATCTTGTTGTTTCAAGAGCGGGGGCAACAACACTTGCAGAATTAACAGCGTTAGGTAAGCCAAGTGTGTTAATTCCGAGTCCATACGTAACAAATAACCATCAGGAAAAAAATGCACGTTCAGTTGTTGATAAAGGAGCAGCAAAAATGCTACTTGAAAAAGATTTAACGTCTGAAACGCTAATTCGTGATATTGATGAGATTTTATTAGATGCACAAACATTACAAAATATGAAGCTAGCTGCTAAGCAATTAGGTATTCCAAATGCGGCAAATAAGTTGTACGAAGTAATGAATAAGCTTGTGAAAAAATAACGTTAGGTGAACGCCCTGCATACTACTGTAATAAGGAGACTTAATATGGGGGAGATCGTTTATGGAACAATTAGTAAATGAGCTTATAAAAGCAAATGTTGGTCGAGTATTAGTTAACGAACCGTTAGCGCGTTACACTACTATGAAAATAGGTGGACCAGCTGATATTTTAATTGTGCCAAAGCATGTTACCAGTATTGAGAAGACATTGCAGCTAGTAAAGCAATATAAAACAAAGTGGACTGTAATTGGTCGAGGTTCAAACCTTCTCGTATCTGATAAAGGGATAGAAGGTGTCGTTATTCGTTTAGGAGAAGGATTAGACCACTTAGAGGTCGAAAACCATAGAGTAAGAGTTGGTGGTGGATATCCCCTTATTAAATTGTCAACTTTACTTAGTCGCCAAGGGTTAGCTGGACTGGAATTTGCAAGTGGTATTCCAGGGAGTGTTGGTGGCGCAGTGTATATGAATGCAGGTGCACATAAATCAGATATATCAAATGTGTTATCAAAGGCTCTTATTCTATTTGAAAACGGAACAATTGAGTGGTTGATGAATAGAGAAATGGAATTTTCTTATCGTACATCTGTATTACAAACGAAACGTCCTGGTATTGTTTTGGAAGCGGAGTTTCAATTACAGGTAGGAAAGCGTGAGGAAATTGTAAGAAACATGCAAAAGAATAAAGATTACCGCCGCGAAACACAGCCGTGGAATCATCCTTGTGCAGGAAGTGTATTTCGAAATCCCCTCCCAGAATTTGCAGGAAATTTAGTAGAAAAAGCGGGGCTTCGTGGTTATCAAATAGGTGGAGCCCAAATTTCTGAAATGCACGGGAATTTTATTGTTAATACTGGAGGGGCATCAGCGCAAGATGTATTATCCTTAATCGCATTGATAAAACATACGATTAAGGATAAATTCGGTATAGATATGCATACAGAAGTAGAAATCATTGGAAGATAACGGTTATTCGTTCCGCTCATTATCATTTATGTTATAATAAGAAGATAAGAACGGCATGAGGAACATGCCGTTCTTTATGTTACATAGGGGGATCGTACATGAAAAATAGTAAAGTGATTAAACTACAAGATCGTGTACCAAAGTTGAAAAATCAAAAGAAAAAAAACAAAAACAAAAAAAATGTTAATCATCGATTGATTTTATACATATCAATTTTATTTTTATTAGTACTCTTTTTAATTTATTTTCGGTCTCCGCTTAGTAATATAAAAAAGATAAGTGTACTTGGAAATCATTATATGACAGATGAACAAGTGATGAAGGAATCAGGTGTGACATATGATACAAGTTATTTCCGAGTGACAGCACATAAAGCAGAAGAAAACTTAACGAAACGAAAAGAAATTAAAGCAGTAAATGTAAAAAAACGTTTTCCGAACAAAATTGATGTTCATATTGAAGAGTATGTAACGATTGGTTATATAAACAAAGATGGAAAATTACAACCGTTGTTGGAAAATGGGAAAACACTTGATGTACTCCCGAACGGAAAACTTCCTGTTGCAGCACCGATTTTTGAACCTTTTAAAGAGGAAAAAATGAAAGAGTTAATTGCTGAGTTAGAAAAATTAACACCGACTATTTTAAGATCCATTTCTGAAATCCGTTATTCACCTACAAATGCGAATGAAGACCATCTTACTTTATATATGAATGAAGGGTATGAAGTGAGCACTACCATTCAAAATTTCGCAAAGCGTATGGAGGCTTATCCTCTTATTTTAAAAACAATTGAACCAGGTAAGAAGGTATTAATTGACTTAGAAGTAGGAGCATATACGAAAGAGTTAGGAGCAGAAGAAAAAAAAGAATAGAACGGTAGTTTTCGCTACGTTATTATAGAAAAACGAAACAGATGTTCTATTGTAAGCATATGAATTTACAAGAATGGTTCATTTGATGAAAAATATGTAAAAATTCGTAGATTCATACTAGGATTGGTACAAGTTTCACTTTTCTATGAGTACATCTTAGTGTAGACTTATACTTGGCGGTAATCTTTACACTTGAAATAGAATTATTTCAAGATAAGCAGTTATTCACAGTTTACTGCGATATTCTTAAATGAATGTTAAATAAAAATAAGAAAAATATAGGGTTAAAAAAGGGAAACGTATAAAGACGTTGAATATTTTTCTTATAAATAGTAAAGTTGCGATTGTTGTTCCATATATTGAGTTGTATGGTATAAATAAAGAAGGAGGTGCCAAAGAATGAACAGCAATGAAATATATGTTAGTCTTGACATCGGTACATCCAATGTTAAAGTCATCATTGGTGAAATGGTTAATGACAGCTTAAACATTATTGGTGTTGGAAATGTAAAATCAAATGGTTTAAAGAAGGGATCGATAGTTGATATAGACGAGACTGTTCGATCAATTAAAAAAGCAATTGAACAAGCTGAGCGCATGGTGGGAATCCACATTGAGCAAGTTGTAGTAGGTGTCAATGCAAACCAGGTACAGCTACTTCCTTGTCACGGAGTAGTCGCTGTTTCAAATGAAGATCGTGAAATCGGGAATGAAGATGTCTTACGCGTTCTAGATGCAGCACAAGTTGTGTCAATTGCTCCTGAACGTGAGTTTATTGATGTGGTACCTCGACAGTTCATCGTAGACGGTCTTGACGAGATTAACGATCCACGCGGGATGATCGGTGTAAGATTAGAAATGGAAGGTACACTTATTACAGGCTCGAGAACTTTACTACATAACCTACTTCGTTGTGTAGAAAAAGCAGGTCTTGAAATTGTTGATATTTGTCTTCAACCGTTAGCAGCTGCGACAGTTGCTATATCTTCAGATGAAAAAAATAGAGGTGTAGCCCTTGTTGATATTGGGGGAGGTTCTACAACGTTATCTATTTTTAAAGATGGAGAGTTACAAGCGACGAGCGTATTGCCATTAGGTGGGGACCATATAACGAAGGATATTGCGATTGGATTGAAAACTTCAACAGAAAATGCAGATCAAATTAAGTTGAAATATGGACATGCTTTTTATGATACAGCATCTGAAGAAGAAATGTTTACGGTTCCTATCATGGGAAGTGATCAAACAGAACAGTATTCACAATTGGAATTATCTGACATTATCGAGGCTCGTGTAGAGGAAATTTTAATGTTTGTTCAAGAAGAAGTACGTAAGTTAGGAATCAAACAAGTTGCTTCTGGTTATGTACTAACTGGCGGAATTGCTTCTATGCCAGGTGTTCTTGATCTTGCATATGATATTTTACATGAAAATGTTCGTATAGCGACTCCTGATTATATTGGTGTGCGTGAGCCTCAATATACAATTGGAGTTGGATTAATTAAACACTCTTATCAAAAAGCTAAATTACGTGGAAAAAACGTGCAGGAAAAGCAAGAGCATTTTGAACCAGTACCTGCACCAATGCCGGTACAACAGCAACCTGCGAAACAAAAAACTCGTAATCAAAACAATAATAATCAAAATGATGACCGTATGATGTCAAAAGTAAAACGTGTATTCCGTTATTTATGGGATTAAAATTGGACACGAAAAATGAGGTTCTAGGGGGATTTCGACATGTTAGAGTTTGATACTACTCAAGATCAATTAGCGAATATAAAAGTTATCGGTGTCGGCGGTGGCGGAAACAATGCTGTAAACCGTATGATTGAACACGGTGTACAAGGTGTAGACTTTATCGCTGTGAATACTGATGCACAAGCATTAAATCTATCAAAAGCTGAAACAAAAATGCAAATTGGTGGAAAATTAACGCGCGGACTTGGTGCAGGCGCAAACCCTGAAGTAGGGAAAAAAGCTGCAGAAGAAAGTAAAGAGCAAATCCAAGAAGCACTTCGTGGTGCGGATATGGTCTTCGTAACAGCTGGTATGGGCGGCGGAACTGGAACTGGTGCAGCTCCAGTTGTTGCTCAAGTTGCAAAAGAACTAGGCGCATTAACAGTTGGTGTTGTAACACGTCCATTTACATTTGAAGGCCGTAAGCGCGCAACGCAAGCAGCATCTGGTATTGCAGCATTTAAAGAAAATGTAGATACGTTAATTGTAATTCCAAACGATCGCTTATTAGAGATTGTTGATAAAAATACGCCGATGTTAGAAGCGTTCCGTGAAGCGGATAACGTATTACGTCAAGGTGTTCAAGGTATTTCTGATTTAATTGCAACACCAGGTTTAATTAACTTAGACTTTGCAGACGTAAAGACAATTATGTCTAATAGAGGTTCTGCTTTAATGGGTATCGGTTCTGGTAATGGGGAAAATCGTGCTGCTGAAGCTGCGAAAAAAGCGATTTCTAGTCCATTATTAGAAACATCTATTGATGGAGCTCAAGGTGTTATTATGAACATTACGGGTGGAGCTAACTTAAGCTTATATGAAGTACAAGAAGCGGCAGATATTGTAGCTTCGGCTTCTGATCCAGAAGTAAATATGATCTTCGGTTCTGTTATTAATGAAGGATTAAAAGATGATATCGTTGTAACTGTAATTGCAACTGGTTTTGATGACAGCATTGCAACTCAACCACCAAAACCAATTATTCGTCCGACTTCGAATCACACGCAACAGCAACAACCAGTAGCTCAACCTTCAAAACAACGTGAAGTAAAACGTGAAATGAAGCGTGAAGAGCCGGTTGTACATGAGCGCCATTCAGACTCAGATGACATCGATATTCCAGCATTTTTACGTAACCGTCGTAGACGATAAAAGAAAAGGAGCTTTCATGCTCCTTTTTTGTTTTCTAAATGGAAAAGATCTGCTAAGCAGGTCTTTTTTTATTTCGTATATTTCAATTTACTGCGCATTAACTACCTGTGAAATTCGTTTTTTACATATCATTAATTCCAGTTTTGCTTTATAGCCGTAGTTATAGTTCAGTTAATCTGTTTATAAAAAATAAAAGTGTATCACGCTATGAAACTATACTTTTATTTTTTACCGACAGATTATGTCTAGAAATCACAAAATAACAAAAAAACACCTCCGCAAATTGACACACTTTCCTATTGGATATGCATTATACTAGTCTCAACTTAAAAAAAGAGGTGAATTGTTTGGTTGTTTACGCCGACATTGTTTGGTTGTTAAACGCCTGCATTGATTTTCTTTTACTTTTATTAACAGCTACCGTGTTAAAAAAGAAGATCAAGAGATGGAGGCTTGTGTTAGGGGCATTTATAGGTTCAACCATTGTTATTTTTGCCTTTACTCCTTTTGCTTCTATGATGACACATCCTATTATGAAACTACTGTACTCGTTACTTATTGTGTATACAGCATTTGGGTTTACAACGTTTAGAAATTATACACAAACTGTTTTAACTTTTTACTTTGTCACCTTTATGGTTGGCGGAGGATTAATTGGAACGCATTTCTTTTTGCAAACAAATGAAATGGTAAATGGATTGGTTCAATCTCAATCCATTTCTTACGGCGATCCAATTAGTTGGTTATTTGTTATTTTTGGTTTTCCAGTAATCTATTATTTTTCTAAAAAGCGTATTGAAAGCGTAGAGGTTACGAAAATACACTACGATCAAATCGTAAAAGTGAAAATTCAATTAGCTGAAGAAGAATTAGAACTAGCAGGTTTAATTGACAGTGGGAATCAACTGTACGACCCATTAACAAAAACACCCGTTATGATTATGCATATTTCATCATTAGAACATTGTTTGCCAGCTTGGTTAACAGAACAAATTTATTCCAAAACAGAAATTCCTCAAATACCAGAAAATGATTCTGGATGGGCGACAAAATTACGTTTAATTCCTTTTCGCGCAGTTGGAGTAGAGAGTCAATTTTTATGGGCAATTAAGCCGAATAGTGTGCAAGTTGATCATGAAGGCAGCACTATTGTTGTAAACAAAGTATTAATTGGGTTAAATACACAACAACTGTCTACTAATGGAGAGTATCAATGCATTGTACACCCAAAAATGTTGATTTCGCAAAAGATGGTAATTGCTTAATTATGAGAGGCGGGATAATATGATGAAATTAAAATTTTATTTAGTATACCTTTGGTATAAAGTATTGCTGAAATTAGGAATTAAGACCGATGAAATTTATTACATCGGTGGAAGTGAAGCGCTACCGCCACCGTTAACGAAAGAAGAAGAAGAAGTTCTTTTGAATAAATTGCCAAAGGGAGATCAGGCAGCAAGATCATTACTTATAGAACGTAATTTACGGCTAGTTGTATATATAGCAAGAAAGTTTGAAAATACAGGGATAAATATTGAAGATTTGATTAGCATAGGAACAATCGGCCTTATTAAAGCGGTAAATACATTTAATCCAGAAAAGAAAATAAAATTAGCAACATATGCATCGCGTTGTATAGAAAATGAAATTTTAATGCATTTGCGTCGGAATAATAAAAATCGTTCAGAAGTCTCTTTTGATGAGCCGCTTAACATTGATTGGGATGGGAATGAACTGTTGTTATCCGATGTATTAGGTACAGATGATGATATTATTACAAAAGATTTAGAGGCTACTGTAGATCGTCACCTTCTAATGAAAGCATTGCATCAATTAAATGATCGGGAAAAACAAATTATGGAGCTCCGGTTCGGGCTTGCTGGAGAAGAAGAAAAGACACAAAAAGATGTGGCAGATATGCTTGGAATTTCACAGTCATACATTTCGCGTTTAGAAAAAAGAATCATAAAAAGATTACGAAAAGAATTTAATAAAATGGTGTAGAGAATAAGACCAGCCTTTATCTAGGCTGGTCTTATTCTGTTTAGTTGTACAAGAAAAGGTAACTAAAATGAAAAGTGAAGAAAAAACCACATGCATAAAATCCCCTTCAAAGGAAATACTTTACACTGTACAGCAACTCCCGATAGGAGGGAACACTTTGACGAGAAACAAAGTAGAAATTTGCGGTGTTGATACAGCTAAACTTCCAGTACTAAAAAATGAAGAGATGCGTAAATTATTTCGTGAAATGCAAAGTGGAGAGATAAGCGCAAGAGAGAAATTAGTGAATGGAAACTTACGTCTTGTACTGAGCGTCATCCAAAGATTTAATAACAGAGGAGAGTATGTTGACGATTTATTTCAAGTTGGTTGCATCGGACTTATGAAATCGATTGATAACTTTGATTTAGGCCAAAATGTAAAATTTTCAACGTATGCTGTGCCGATGATTATTGGGGAAATACGCAGATATTTGCGTGATAACAATCCGATTCGCGTATCTCGCTCGTTACGAGATATTGCGTATAAAGCGTTGCAAGTAAGAGAAAAATTGATTGCAGAAAATTCAAAAGAACCAACAGCGATGGATATTGCAAAAGTTCTTGAAGTGACCCATGAAGAAATTGTTTTTGCTTTAGATGCGATTCAAGATCCGGTTTCATTATTTGAGCCGATTTATAACGATGGGGGAGATCCTATCTTTGTTATGGATCAGTTAAGTGATGAAAAACAAAAGGACGAGCAGTGGGTCGAAGAATTAGCGTTAAAAGAAGGAATGAAGCGTTTAAATGATCGAGAGAAAATGATTATTCGAAAGCGTTTCTTTCAAGGAAAGACACAAATGGAAGTTGCAGAAGAAATTGGGATTTCTCAAGCTCAAGTATCACGCTTAGAGAAATCAGCTATTAAACAAATGAATAAGACGATTCAAGGATAAGGTCTCACCATTTATGGTGAGACCTTTTTATTTGCGCTCATAGTAGGGAGACGGTGTTCATATAATGAAAAATAATATGGATTTTAGTAGAGGGTGCATACTGTTAATTTGAGAAACATCATTTTTAAATTTGTCATATATAAGGGGGAGGATGAAAGTGATACGAATTTCGGAGTTGCAGATGAAGGATGTTATAAACATTTCAGATGGAAAAAGGTTAGGGAATATTGGAGATATTGAAATTGATATAAACACAGGAAAGGTGCAGTCTATTATCATTACAAAACAGGCACGCATGCTTGGTATTTTTGGAAAGGACGTAGAAATTGTAATTCCATGGGAGGAAATTATGAAAATTGGGGAAGATGTCATACTTGTAAGAGTAAATCCTGTTAATTCTGTAACAGAATCAATACAAACACCGACAATTTCATAAAGAATATTACAAATTCCTCTTTTTTTTCTGTTGGCATTATGAAAAAATAAAAGTATGGTAAAATAGACAGGAAGTACCATGCTTTTTTATATTATTTTAATTAAAAGGAGCCGCTTTATGATAGAACCATTTAAATATGTGGACGGTATACTGTATTTACAAGCGTGGAAAGAACTTGGAAACATTACTGCTGGATTTACGACAAAAGATGGTGGGATAAGTACGGGCTCCTTTCATGCGATGAATTTAGGATTACATGTGAATGATATTGCGGAGAACGTTCATGAAAACAGACGCATTTTAGCAAATAAGTTACAAAAACCATTGGAAAATTGGATTTGCTCTGAACAAGTTCATGATCACCATGTTGAAAAAGTAGGACAACAAGAAAAAGGAAGAGGTGTCTATTCATATGAGGATGGCATTTCAAAAACAGATGGCATTTATACGACTAGTAACGATGTTCTTTTAACGTCTTGTTACGCGGATTGTGTTCCGCTCTATTTTTATGCACCATCACATGGTATGATAGGACTTGCGCATGCTGGATGGAAAGGGACTGTAAAAGAGATTGCAAATGAAATGATTCAAAAATGGAATGCAGAAGGGATTTCAAGTGATGAAATTCATGTTGCGATTGGACCGGCAATAGGGTCTTGTTGTTATGTTGTTGATGATAGAGTATTAACTGCAGCACAGCAAGTAGTAAACGGGTCTGTCCCCTATAAAAAAATTTCTGATGGGCAGTACGCAATTAATTTAAAAGAAATTAATCGTATATTATGTGTACAAGCAGGTATAAAAGAAGAGCATATTGTAATGTCATCTCTTTGTACAAACTGTGAAGAACAACTATTTTTCTCTCATCGTCGTGATCAAGGAAAGACAGGGAGAATGTTGAGTTTCATAGGTTTTAAGGAGGAAGGAAGAAAATGACAGTACAAGAAAATTTAGTGATTGTAAACGAAGCTATTAAAGAAACTTGCGCACGAGCTGGACGTTCGTTGCAAGATATTAAACTCGTTGCAGTTACAAAAACTGTAGGAATTGAAAAAACAAACGAAGTAATTGAAGCTGGAATTATTGATTTAGGTGAAAATAGAAATGAAGGTTTCATACAGAAATATGAGCATTTTGGCTCAAAAGTTAATTGGCATTTTATTGGCTCATTACAAACGAGAAAAGTAAAAGAAATCATTAATGAAATTGATTATTTACATTCATTAGATCGTCTTTCTTTGGCGAAAGAAATTCAAAAACGTGCCGATAAGAAAGTGAAATGCTTTCTTCAAGTGAAAACCTCACCTGAAGAATCGAAGCAAGGGTTGGCAATAGAAGAGACGATATCTTTTATTCAAAGTTTGCAAGAACTGGATAAGATTGAAGTGGTCGGACTAATGACGATGGCGCCATTTACGGAAGAAGAGGAAGAGGTTCGTCGCTGCTTTAAAAAGTTACGTGTGCTACAAACAGAGGTGCAGGGGCTAGGATTGTCATATGCACCATGTAAAGAGTTATCAATGGGGATGTCCAATGACTACACGATTGCAATTGAAGAAGGTGCTACATATATTCGTTTGGGAACGATTTTAGTAGGAAAAGCGTAAAAGGAAGGAGAATCTTATTATGAGTTGGTCAAAAGTAAAATACTTCTTTTTTGATACACCAGAAGAAAAAGAAGCAGCTCAATATAGCTATGAAAAGGAGCAAACAGACATGAAGAAGCAGCAAGATCCGCCAGAACAACAAGATGTTACGTTTCCAAAAGCGCAACCGAAACAAAATGTTGTGAGCATTGAAACGGCAAAGCAATCTTCAAAAGTTGTTTTATTAGAACCACGCACATATTCGGAAGCGCAAGGGATTGCGGACCATTTAAAAGGTAGACGAGCTGTTGTAATTAATTTACAAAGAATGTCTACTGATCAAGCGGTACGTATCGTTGACTTTTTAAGTGGTACTGTATACGCTATAGGCGGGGACATTCAAAAAATAGGACCGAAAACATTTATGTGTACACCTGAAAATGTAGATATTGTTGGTGCAATTTCAGAGTTATTCGGTGAAGAAGAAGAAACAAATATAAAGAGGTGGTAATACGCCATGACAACAGTTTTAATGGTGTTAAGTTATGCTTTCGAGATTTACTCGTGGGCACTTATTATTTACATTCTCCTATCATGGTTTCCTGGTGCAAAGGAATCATCTTTTGGAGATTTCCTGTCACGAATTTGTGAACCGTATTTAGAACCATTCCGCAGATTTATTCCGCCGCTTGGTATGATTGATATTTCTCCACTCGTTGCGATTTTTGCGTTAAAACTTGCTAAAAGTGGTTTGTTCAGTTTGTTTGGCTATTTCTTATAATAAGAGGTTACATACATGAGCATTTACGAACATTTCAGACCAGATGAAGAGGTCTTTGTGGATAAAGTGTTAGAGTGGAAGCGAACGGCGGAGTACCATCAAGTGAAATTAACAGATTTCCTTGATCCAAGACAGCAACAAATTGTTTCTATGGTAATTGGACAAGGAGATGTTGCTGTGCAATTCGATGGTGCAACGCCTCACGCGGAGCGTAAAAGAGCAATTATTTATCCAGATTATCTAGAATTAAATGAAGAAGAGTTTCAATTAGAAGTATTAGAAATTGACTATCCTTCCAAGTTTTATACGCTAGAGCATCGGCAAATATTAGGTACATTCATGTCTCTTGGTTTAACGAGAGAAAAATGTGGTGATATTTTGCTTCAAGAAAATCGTGCCCAAATTATAGTTGCGAAAGAAATCGTATCGTACATTGAGATGAACTTACAATCAATAGGGAAAGTAAAAGTCTCCTTATCATCAATACAAGGAGAACAAATTCTGCAGATGCATGAAACGTGGGGAGAGAAATCTGGAACGGTTTCTTCACTTCGTTTAGATGTTATGCTAGCTGAAATGTTACATTTATCCAGACAGAAAGTACAACCTTTAATAAAAAATGGTTTAGTGAAAGTCAATTGGAAAACAGTGGAGCAAACTTCTTATGAATGTTATCCAGGAGATGTTTTTTCTGTAAGAGGATACGGACGAAGTAAATTATTTTCTGTAGAAGGTAAAACAAAACGCGACAAATGGAGAATTTTGTATGGTATACTAAAATGATTGGTTTTTTAGAAGGAAATCCTCCTATTTTGTCGAAGAAAAGATATAATTGAAAGAGGAAATTTAGATAACTACTTGGAGGTGGCGTTGTGCCGTTAACACCATTAGACATTCATAACAAAGAATTTGGTCGCGGATTCCGTGGCTATGATGAAGATCAAGTAAACGAGTTTCTTGATCAAATTATCAAAGATTATGAATTAGTCATTCGTGAGAAAAAAGCTTTAGAAGAAAAGGTTGCGCAATTAGAAGGAAAGTTAGATCATTTCTCTAATATTGAAGATACGTTAAACAAATCGATTGTTGTAGCACAAGAAGCAGCGGAAGAAGTAAAACGTAATGCGCAAAAAGAAGCGAAATTAATTGTACGTGAAGCTGAAAAGAATGCAGATCGTATTATTAACGAAGCTTTAGTAAAATCAAGAAAAGTTGCCTTTGATATTGAAGAGCTGAAGAAACAAGCAAAAGTATTCCGAACTCGTTTCCGTATGCTGTTAGAAACACAGCTTGAAATGTTAAACAACGATGATTGGGATAAGTTAATTGAGTTAGAAGACGAAGTGGACGAGCTGTTGAAAAAAGAAGAAACAGTGTAAGCTTGACGTTTTTCTCATTATTACATATAATTTTAAACAACATATTTATTAAGAAAAACGAAGATAGGGATAAGTACCTTTTCACACCTTATATAGCGAACTGAGGATGGTGTAAGCTCAGGATAAGGAGATAATGGGAATATCACCCTGGAGTTCCGCGCTGAACAAATAGAGTAAGCGTAGGCGTATATTCGCGTTAAGAATATAAAGAGGATCTTATACATACGTATATGGTCTACTAGGGTGGTACCGCGGGAGACTTTCTCGTCCCTTTTGGGGATGAGAAGGTCTCTTTTTTATTCCGTTTTTTAAGTATTTCTTTTATACATGTAAGGAGGAATTGAGCATGGAGTACAAAAATACATTACTGATGCCAAAAACAGAGTTCCCAATGCGTGGGAATTTACCAAAGCGTGAGCCTGCAATGCAAGAAAAATGGGCTGAAATGAACATTTATGAAAAAGTGCAAGAGCATACAAAAGGTCGTCCTTTATTCGTATTGCATGATGGACCTCCATATGCGAATGGTGACATTCATATGGGACATGCATTAAATAAAGTATTGAAAGACTTTATTGTTCGCTATAAATCAATGACTGGTTTCAGTGCACCATATGTACCAGGTTGGGATACGCACGGTTTACCAATTGAGCAAGCTTTAACAAATAAAGGTGTAAAACGTAAAGAAATGACGGTTGCTGAGTTCCGTAAGTTATGTGCAGAGTACGCATATGAGCAAGTAGAGCGTCAACGTGAACAATTTAAGCGTCTAGGTGTACGTGCAGATTGGGATAATCCATATATTACTTTAGAGCCAGCTTATGAAGCACAACAAATTAAAGTGTTTGGTGACATGGCGAAAAAAGGTTATATCTATAAAGGACAAAAGCCAGTTTACTGGTCTCCAACGAGTGAATCAGCTTTAGCAGAAGCTGAAATTGAATATCAAGATAAAAAATCAGCATCTATTTACGTAGCATTCCCTGTTAAAGATGGAAAAAACGTATTAGAAGGTGATGAGAAATTCATTATCTGGACAACAACACCTTGGACGTTACCTGCAAACTTAGGTATTTCTGTTCATCCAGAACTTGAATATAGCATTGTAAAAGTAAATGATGAGAAATATATCATCGCTTCGGAGCTGTTTGAGACAGTTGCAAAAACGTTAGAATGGGAAAATGCTGAAGTTGTGAAAACGGTAAAAGGTAGCGAACTTGAGTATACAGTTGCAAAACATCCATTCTACGATCGTGATTCATTAGTTATGCTAGGAGATCATGTAACAACAGATGCAGGTACAGGTTGTGTTCATACAGCACCTGGACACGGGGAAGATGACTTCGTTGTTGGTAAAAAGTATGGATTAGAAGTACTTTGCCCAGTTGATGATAAAGGTGTATTAACGAATGAAGCACCTGGATTTGAAGGCTTATTCTATGATAAAGCTAACAAGCCAATTACAGAAAAATTAGAAGAAGTAGGCGCGTTATTGAAACTAACATTCATTACGCATTCATACCCACATGATTGGAGAACGAAAAAACCAATTATTTTCCGTGCGACAGCACAATGGTTTGCATCTATTGAAGCATTCCGTAAAGAGTTATTAGAAGCTGTTGCGCAAACAAAATGGGTGCCAGCATGGGGAGAAACTCGTCTTCATAATATGGTTCGTGACCGTGGTGATTGGTGTATTTCTCGTCAGCGTGCATGGGGTGTGCCAATTCCTGTATTCTATGCAGAGAATGGGGATCCAATTATTACGGATGAAACAATTAACCATGTAGCAGATTTATTCCGTGAGCACGGTTCTAACGTATGGTTCGAGCGTGAAGCGAAAGATCTATTACCAGAAGGATTTACACATCCAGGTAGCCCGAATGGCGAATTCCGTAAAGAAACAGACATCATGGATGTATGGTTCGACTCAGGTTCTTCTCACCAAGCGGTATTAGAAGAGCGCGATGACTTACAACGTCCAGCTGATTTATATTTAGAAGGATCTGACCAATATCGTGGTTGGTTTAACTCTTCATTATCAACAGCAGTTGCTGTAACAGGTAAAGCTCCATATAAAGGCGTACTAAGCCATGGTTTCGTATTAGATGGTGAAGGACGTAAAATGAGTAAGTCGATTGGAAACATCGTCGTACCGAAGAAAATTATGGATCAATTAGGTGGAGACATCTTACGCTTATGGGTATCTTCTGTTGACTATCAATCTGACGTACGTATTTCAGATGATATTTTAAAACAAGTAGCAGAAGTGTATCGTAAAATCCGTAACACATTCCGTTTCTTATTAGGAAACTTAGATGACTTTAAGCCAAGTGAAAATACAGTAGCGGTAGCTGAACTTCGTGAAGTAGATCGTTATATGTTAGTGAAATTAAATGACTTAATTACAAAAGTAAAAGAAGCATATGAGACATACGACTTCGCTGCTGTGTATCATGCAATTCACAACTTCTGTACAATTGATTTAAGTTCATTCTATTTAGACTTTGCAAAAGACATTTTATACATTGAAGGTGCAAACCATGCAGATCGTCGTGCAATTCAAACTGTATTATATGATGTTCTTGTTGCACTGACGAAACTTGTAACACCAATCTTACCGCATACAGCTGATGAAGTATGGCCATATGTTCCGGGTGTAACTGAAGAAAGCGTACAATTAACTGATATGCCAGAAGCTGCAGAAATAGATGGTGCGGAAGCATTAAAAACAAAATGGGATGCATTTATGACATTACGTGATGATGTATTAAAGGCGTTAGAAGTAGCGCGTAATGAAAAAGTCATCGGTAAGTCATTAAATGCAAGCATTACACTATATCCAACTGCAGAAATGAAAGCTATGTTAGAGTCTATTAGCGAAGACTTAAAGCAATTATTCATCGTTTCTGAGTATAAGCTTGGTGGTCTAATGGAAGAAGCTCCAGCAGATGCGCCAAAATATGAGCATACAGCGGTTGTTGTTGCTCAAGCAACTGGTGAAACATGTGAACGTTGTTGGGTAGTTTCAGAAACAATTGGTAAAGATGCTGAACATGAGACATTATGTGAGCGTTGTGCAACAGTTGTTAAAGAAAACTATGTAAAATAATAAGGGATGACTGCACGTAAAGTGCAGTCATTTTTTCGTTAACAGTATATTGAAATAACTTTCACTCTCTTTCCTATGAAGGAAAAATGTGTGTGAGGTAAGCAAATTGATTTCGGACACACTAACTGTACATTACAGCTAGGAGGAATGTACACGTGAATGAAATCTACATGGAAATAAAAGAAGAATTGCAATTGATGAGAAAAGAGTTGCAAGAGAGACTAGCTAAAGAAGTAATGCATAAATACGATATGGAGTTTAGTGGGGAGCTCGGATATGAAATTCAGGAAGAGATAAAGAAAAAATTGCTCTTACATGATATGAAAGAGGACTTAAAGGATGTAGAACGTGCATTATTTAAAATGGAAATAGATATGTACGGTATTTGTGAAGAAACGGGGAGAGTAATTTCGGTAAAACAAATGAAAACAATGCCCACTGCCCGTACGATTCATGAATTTTTCTATGAAAAGGTAAATGTATGAATACGCACAACGATATTATATTACCTTTTTTTAATTTATTTTATTCTTCTATAAAGGTTCATTGTGAAAAGGTAGCAGCTATGCTAAAATTTTGAGGTACACTGTCTTTGTGGGGGAAATGAAAATGATATATTATGTAATAGCGTTATTTGTCATTGCCATCGATCAAATATCGAAGTGGCTAATTGTAAAGAACATGGAATTGGGTACAAGCATTCCGATTATCGATAATGTATTATACATAACATCACATCGAAATAGAGGAGCTGCCTGGGGTATTTTAGAAAATAAAATGTGGTTTTTCTACATTATTACAGTCGTTTTCGTAGTGTTTATCGTATTTTATATGAAAAAGTATGCGAAGACAGACAAGCTTCTAGGTATTTCATTAGGTCTAATTTTAGGCGGAGCAATTGGCAATTTTATTGATCGTGTATTTAGACAAGAAGTAGTGGATTTCATTCACGTGTATATTTTCTCGTATAACTATCCAGTATTCAATATAGCTGACTCAGCATTATGTATTGGAGTTGTATTAATTATTATTCAAACAGTATTAGAAGGAAAGAAAACGAAGGAGTAATTGAATGAGTGAAGTAGTACAAGTAACAGTAGCAGAAGAACAAAAGAGCGAGCGAATTGATAAATTCGTTGCAGAAATAAACAGTGAATGGTCACGTTCACAAGTGCAGCAATGGATTAAAGATGCTGTTGTAACAGTAAATGGGAAAGTGGTTAAAGGGAATTATAAAGTTAAAGCAAATGATGAAATTACAGTAACGATTCCTGAACCAGAAGCATTAGATATTCAACCAGAAGATATGAATTTAGAAATTTATTATGAAGATGCAGATGTACTTGTTGTAAATAAGCCACGTGGTATGGTTGTACATCCAGCGCCAGGGCATACAAGCGGTACGCTTGTAAACGGACTTATGCACCATTGTACAGATTTATCAGGTATTAACGGTGTAATGCGCCCTGGTATTGTGCATCGTATTGATAAAGATACATCTGGCCTATTAATGGTTGCAAAAAATGATATGGCACACGAGTCACTTGTAAATCAACTTGTAGCAAAAACAGTAACAAGACGTTACAAAGCGATTGTGCACGGTGTTATTCCGCATGATAAGGGAACTATCGATGCACCAATTGGCCGTGATAAGAAAGAGCGTCAAAGTATGACAGTTGATGAAAATGGTAAGAACGCTGTTACTCACTTCCAAGTGTTAGAGCGCTTCAAAGATTTCACACTTGTAGAATGTCGTTTAGAAACGGGACGTACGCACCAAATTCGTGTTCATATGAAATATATTGGCTATCCACTTGCGGGAGATCCAAAGTATGGACCAAAGAAAACATTAGATATGAATGGACAAGCACTTCATGCAGGTATTTTAGGATTTGACCATCCTCGTACTGGTGAATATATTCAGTTTGAAGCACCTATTCCAGAAGTGTTTGAAGATGCATTAAATATTTTACGAAAATAGTATTGACAAATCACACGAAAACTGAGATACTGACAACAGTTAAATAATGATCCTTTAACACAGCCCCGTGAGGTTGAGAAGGTAACGGTTTGAAATACTTAGGGTATGCTGTACCCTTTTTTCAAAAGTCCTCTCGCACACGCTGAGAGGACTTTTTTTATACCATTCCTCTCATGCAAGAAAAAAGCTTGGAGGTGTAGAACATGCAGGAAAAAGCTGTCGTTTTAGATGACCAAATGATTCGCCGCGCTTTAACACGAATTAGTCATGAAATCGTGGAACGAAATAAAGGTGTCGATAATTGTGTTCTTGTCGGAATTAAAACACGTGGAATTTTTATTGCACAACGTTTGGCAGAACGAATTGGTCAAATTGAAGGAAAAGAAATGGAAGTAGGCGAGTTAGATATTACGTTATATCGTGATGATTTAACACTACAATCAAAACATAAAGAACCACTTGTAAAAGGTTCTGATATTCCTGTAGATATTACGAAGAAAAAAGTTATCCTTGTGGATGATGTATTATACACAGGAAGAACAGTTCGAGCGGCGATGGATGCTCTAATGGATTTAGGTAGACCATCACAAATTCAATTAGCTGTTCTTGTTGATAGAGGTCATCGTGAACTACCAATTCGCGCTGATTATGTAGGAAAGAACATTCCAACATCAAGTGAAGAACGTATTGAAGTTGATTTGCAAGAGACAGATCAACAAGATCGAGTAAGTATATATGATAAGTAAGCCCTTTTAAATGTAGTCCTGTGAGGCTGCCAAAGGGTCTTGGCTTTCATATGTCAAATTTGGCATACGAAAGTATAGGACTCTTTGTGCACAGGCGCAAAGAGTTTTTTTATTGTAAAGATTGCAACTGAAGGAGGATGTAACAATGGAACAAAAGCCAGTGTTAGACGTTAATGAAGTACCGAAACCGGGAAAATGGTTATTTTTAAGTATACAACATTTGTTCGCGATGTTTGGATCAACAGTGCTTGTTCCGTTTTTAACAGGATTGAATCCATCAGTAGCATTAATATCAAGTGGATTAGGAACGTTAGCGTTTCTTCTTATAACGAAAGGTCAAGTACCTGCCTATCTAGGATCATCATTCGCCTTTATCGCACCGATTATAACAGCGAAAACAGCAGGTGGACCGGGAGCAGCAATGCTTGGTGGTTTACTTGCAGGACTTGTATACCTGTTAATTTCAATCGGAATTAAGAAGTCTGGATCAGCGTGGATTATGAAATTACTTCCACCAATCGTAGTCGGTCCGGTTGTAATGGTAATCGGTTTAGCTTTAGCACACACTGCAGTAAATATGGCGATGAACGGTGCAGATGGCAAGTATAGCTTTACACACTTTTCAGTAGCATTAGTAACATTAGCAATTACAATCATTTGCTCCATATTCGGGAGAGGGTTCTTCAGTATCATACCAGTTTTACTTGGAATCATCGGAGGTTACATCTTTGCTTACTTCCAAGGGCTAGTTGATTTAAAGCCGGTGGCTGAGGCAAAATGGTTTGTCATACCAGATTTCACAGTACCATTTGTAACATACACACCAGAGTTTTCATGGAAGATTGTACTCTTAATGGTACCAGTTGCACTCGTAACAATTTCAGAACATATCGGACATCAAATTGTATTAGGAAATGTTATAAAAAGAGATTTAATTGAAAAACCAGGTTTACACCGTTCAATCTTTGGTGATGGAGTGGCAACATTGATCGCATCACTAATCGGTGGACCACCGAATACAACGTATGGTGAAAACATCGGTGTGCTAGCAATTACGAGAGCGTACAGTGTATACTTATTCATCGGTTCAGCAGTGTTCGCAATCACATTCGGATTTATCGGTAAGATTTCTGCACTGATTCATTCGATCCCAACACCAGTTATGGGCGGGGTATCAATCTTACTATTCGGTGTAATCGCATCAAGCGGATTACGCATGATGGTAGATGATAAAACAGATTTAAGTGACAAACGAAACTTAATGATTGCATCAGTAATACTAGTAATCGGTATTGGTGGAGCGGTACTTCACGTAGGGGATTCATTCCAAGTAGAAGGAATGGCGCTTGCAGCGATTGTAGGTGTACTGTTAAATCTACTACTACCAGAAACAAAACAAGAAAAACATACAAAACAATCTAAGCAGATTGCTTCATAAAAATAACCTTTTAATTCAGTCCTGTGAGACAGAAAAGGGTGGCTTCTTCCTTGCACCCTAGTCTTACATGACTAGGGTATTTTTATACAAAGGTTGTTATAAATATACAAAAGTGGTAACATAAAAATCAGAAAGATGAGGGATGACGATGAGCCATTTGTTAACGATGAGTGAATTATCGGAAGTAGAAATTTCAGAAATCCTAAAAGACGCAGAAGATTTTGCGAATGGAAAAGAGAGCAAAACGACAGAGCAAACTTTTGTTGCAAACTTGTTCTTTGAAAATAGTACGAGAACGAGATTTAGCTTTGAAGTTGCTGAGAAGAGATTAGGACTTGATGTTTTAAACTTTTCAGCTGATGCATCTAGCGTACAAAAAGGGGAAACTTTATACGATACGATAAGAACACTAGAATCAATCGGAACAAAAGCAGTGGTCATCCGCCATGAGCAAGATCGCTACTTCGATGAACTAAAAGATCAGGTGAATATCCCAATCTTAAACGCTGGAGATGGATGTGGAAACCACCCAACGCAGTGTCTACTCGACCTTCTTACAATTAAACAAGAGTTTGGAAGATTTGAAGGTTTGAAGATTGCAATAGTAGGAGATGTTCGTCACAGCCGAGTAGCACGTTCTAATGCAGAAGCATTAACGAAGCTGGGTGCAACAATTTACTTTGCAAGTCCAGAAGAGTGGAAAGATGAAGACAACACATTTGGAACATACAAACCATTAGATGAACTTGTTCCGGAAGTGGATGTAATGATGTTACTTCGTGTGCAACATGAGCGCCATGATCATTATGAAACAGACATTATGAAAGAATATCATGAGAAACACGGATTAACAGTGGAAAGAGAAAAGCGTATGAAAGAAGGAAGCATTATTATGCATCCAGCTCCTGTAAACCGAGATGTTGAAATTGCAAGTGAACTTGTTGAGTGTGAGCGTTCACGCATATTTAAACAAATGGAAAATGGAGTTTACGTAAGAATGGCTGTACTAAAACGCGCCTTACCAAATGTATTAGGAGGAATGAAACATGAATTACTTGTTTAAAAATGGTCGTTATATGAATGAAGAAGGAAAAATCGTAGCAACAGATCTTCTCGTACAAGACGGTAAAATCGCTAAGGTAGCAGAAAATATTACGGCAGATAATGCTGAAGTAATCGATGTGAACGGAAAGTTAATCGCACCTGGATTAGTAGATGTACACGTACATCTTCGTGAACCAGGTGGTGAACATAAAGAAACAATTGAAACAGGTACACTAGCAGCGGCAAAAGGTGGATTCACTACAATTTGTGCAATGCCAAATACACGCCCAGTACCAGATTGCAGAGAACATATGGAAGACTTGCAAAATCGTATTAAAGAAAAAGCGCATGTCAACGTACTACCATATGGAGCAATTACAGTACGTCAAGCGGGTTCTGAAATGACAGATTTCGAAACGTTAAAAGAACTTGGAGCATTTGCTTTCACTGATGACGGTGTAGGCGTACAAGATGCTAGCATGATGTTAGCTGCTATGAAGCGTGCAGCAAAACTGAATATGGCAGTAGTTGCACACTGTGAAGAGAATACACTTATTAATAAAGGTTGTGTACATGAAGGGAAGTTTTCTGAGAAACACGGATTAAACGGTATCCCATCAGTATGTGAATCTGTACATATTGCAAGGGATATACTGCTTGCTGAAGCGGCAGATTGTCACTATCACGTATGTCACGTAAGTACGAAAGGGTCTGTACGTGTAATCCGTGATGCGAAACGCGCTGGAATTAAAGTAACAGCAGAAGTAACACCTCATCACCTAGTGTTATGTGAGGATGATATCCCATCAGCTGATCCTAACTTCAAAATGAACCCACCGCTTCGTGGAAAAGAAGACCACGCAGCACTAATTGAAGGTTTATTAGATGGAACAATTGATATGATCGCAACTGATCATGCACCGCATACAGCGGAAGAGAAAGCACAAGGAATTGAAAGAGCACCATTCGGAATTACTGGTTTTGAAACAGCATTCCCACTTCTATACACAAACCTTGTGAAAAAAGGAATTATTACATTAGAGCAGTTAATTCAATATTTAACAGAAAAGCCAGCTGATACATTCGGCTTAGAAGCAGGTCGCCTGAAAGAAGGTAGAACAGCTGATATTACAATCATTGATTTAGAACAAGAAGAAGAGATTGATCCAACAACATTCTTATCAAAAGGAAAAAACACACCATTCGCAGGTTGGAAATGCCAAGGATGGCCGGTAATGACAATCGTTGGTGGTAAGATCGCATGGCAAAAGGAGAGTGCATTAGTATGAAAAGACAACTTATCTTAGAAGATGGAACAGTATTAATTGGAAAAGGTTTCGGAGGAGAAATCGAAAAGTCAGGTGAGGTTGTATTTACAACAGGAATGACTGGATATCAAGAAACATTATCTGATCCATCATATTGCGGTCAAATCGTAACATTCACGTACCCATTAATCGGAAACTACGGCATTAACCGTGACGATTTCGAATCGATTCACCCATCTGTAAATGGTTTAATCGTAAACGAGATTTGTGATCATCCATCAAACTTCCGTAATGAAATTTCGTTAAATGATTACTTAAAAGAAAGAAACATCCCGGGATTAGCAGGAATTGATACGAGAAAATTAACGAGAAAAATTCGCCAATACGGTACATTACGCGGACGCCTTTGTAACATGGATGCAGATGTAGAATACATCGTGAGCCAATTAAAAGCGACAGTATTTACAGATCACGTGAAACGCGTATCAACGAAAGATCCATACCCAAGTCCAGGACGCGGACACCGAGTTGTACTTGTAGACTTCGGAATGAAACATGGTATTTTACGAGAATTAAATAAGCGTGACTGTGATGTAATTGTAGTTCCTTATAACACAACAGCAGAAGAAATTTTACGCCTTAGTCCAGATGGAATTATGTTAAGTAACGGACCTGGGGATCCAAAAGATGTACCAGAAGCAATTGAAATGTTAAAAGACATTATCGGTAAAGTTCCTTTATTCGGAATTTGCCTAGGACATCAATTGTTCGCTCTAGCATCTGGTGCGAATACAAGTAAGTTGAAATTCGGTCACCGTGGTTTAAACCATCCAGTAAAAAATCTTGCAACTGGAAAAGTAGCAATTACATCTCAAAACCATGGTTACGCAGTAGAAGAAGAATCAGTTGAAAATACAGAGCTTGAAATTACACATGTTGCTTTAAATGATGGAACAGTAGAAGGTCTTCGTCACAAGAAGTTCCCAGCATTTACAGTACAATACCATCCAGAAGCTTCAGCAGGACCAGAAGATGCAAATGATTTATTCGAAGATTTCTTAGCAATGATTGAAAACTTCAAGAAAGAAGGGGAAGAGTTATGCCAAAACGCCTAGACATTAACACAATTTTAGTAATCGGATCAGGACCAATTGTAATTGGGCAAGCAGCGGAGTTTGACTACTCTGGTACACAAGCTTGTCAATCTCTAAGAGAAGAAGGTTACAAAGTAATCCTTGTTAACTCTAACCCAGCAACAATTATGACAGATACTGCAACGGCAGATAAAGTATATATAGAACCATTAACATTAGAATTCGTAAGCCGTATTATTCGTAAAGAACGTCCAGATGCAATCTTACCAACATTAGGTGGTCAAACAGGCTTAAATATGGCTGTTGAACTTGCGAAATCAGGCATACTTGAAGAATGTGGAGTGGAAATTTTAGGAACGAAATTATCAGCTATCGAGCAAGCGGAGGATCGCGATTTATTCCGTACATTAATGCAGGATTTAAATGAACCAATTCCATCTAGTACGATCATTCATACGCTGGAAGAAGCACATGAATTTGTAAAAGAAATTGGTTATCCAGTTATTGTTCGCCCAGCATTTACAATGGGAGGAACAGGTGGCGGAATCTGTAGTAATGAAGAAGAACTAATTGAAATCGTATCAGGTGGATTAAAACATAGTCCAGTAACACAATGTTTATTAGAAAAGAGCATTGCTGGTTGTAAGGAAATTGAATATGAAGTAATGCGTGATTCGAATGATAACGCGATTGTAGTATGTAACATGGAAAACATCGATCCAGTTGGGGTTCACACAGGTGATTCTATCGTAGTAGCACCGAGCCAAACATTAAGCGACCGTGAATATCAAATGTTACGAAACACTTCATTAAGAATTATTCGTGCATTAGGAATTGAAGGTGGATGTAACGTTCAGCTTGCACTTGATCCACATAGCTTCCAATACTATGTAATCGAAGTAAACCCACGTGTAAGTCGTTCATCTGCACTAGCATCTAAAGCAACTGGATATCCAATTGCGAAGCTAGCGGCAAAAATTGCAGTCGGTTTAACATTAGATGAAATTATAAATCCAGTAACACAAAAAACATACGCTTGCTTTGAGCCAGCATTAGACTATGTGGTTTCAAAAATTCCACGTTGGCCATTTGATAAGTTTGAATCAGCAAACAGAACACTTGGTACACAAATGAAGGCGACTGGTGAAGTTATGTCAATCGGACGTAACTTAGAGCAATCTTTATTAAAAGCGGTTCGTTCTTTAGAGCTTGGCGTTTATCACTTAGAGTTAGATCATTTAAAAGAGCTTGATAAAGAGACAATGAAAAAACGCATTATAAAAGCTGATGATGAGCGACTGTTTATTGTAGCAGAAGCAATTCGTCAAGGCGTAACGAAAGAAGAAATCAATGATTGGTGTGAAATGGACTTCTTCTTCTTACAAAAAGTTGAAAACATCGTAAACATGGAACGCGAAGTAAAAGAAAATGTAGGAAATATGGAAGTATTACAATCAGCGAAAGAAATGGGCTTCAGTGATCATTACATCGCCAATGCTTGGAACAAAACAGAGCGTGAAATTTACGATATGCGTAAAGAAAGCAATATAACTCCTGTTTATAAAATGGTAGATACTTGTGCGGCAGAGTTCGAATCTGCAACACCATATTACTACAGCACATACGGTGACGAGAATGAATCGGTTATAACAGATCGTAAGAGTGTGGTTGTACTAGGGTCTGGTCCAATCCGTATCGGTCAAGGTGTTGAGTTTGACTATGCAACAGTTCACTCTGTATGGGCAATAAAAGAAGCTGGATATGAGGCAATCATTGTTAATAACAACCCAGAAACAGTTTCAACAGACTTCAGTATTTCTGACAAATTATACTTTGAACCATTAACGATTGAAGATGTAATGCACATTATCGATTTAGAAAAGCCAGAAGGTGTTATCGTTCAGTTCGGTGGACAAACGGCAATTAACTTAGCTGCTAAATTAGAAGCACATGGTGTGAAAATCTTAGGAACATCACTTGAAGATTTAGACCGTGCGGAAGATCGTGATAAATTCGAAGCTGCTTTAACAAAGCTTGGTATCCCGCAACCAGTTGGTAAAACAGCAACGACTGTAGAACAAGCGGTAGCAATCGCTGAAGAAATTGGTTACCCAGTATTAGTAAGACCATCTTACGTACTAGGTGGACGTGCGATGGAAATCGTATATCGTCAAGAAGAACTGCTGCACTACATGAAAAATGCAGTTAAAGTTCATGCAGATCATCCGGTATTAATCGACCGTTACATGGTTGGTAAAGAAATTGAAGTAGATGCAATTTCAGATGGTGAGAATGTATTCATTCCAGGTATTATGGAACATATTGAACGCGCTGGAGTTCACTCTGGTGATTCAATTGGAGTATATCCACCACAAAGTTTATCTGAAAAACTAAAAGAACAAATCATTGAACATACAATTGCACTT
This sequence comes from Bacillus luti, assembly GCF_009739945.1. Lineage (NCBI taxonomy): Bacteria > Bacillati > Bacillota > Bacilli > Caryophanales > Bacillaceae > Bacillus > Bacillus luti. The sequence goes on from NZ_CP040336.1 coordinate 1,456,364, forward strand.
GGAAAAGGATTAAACATTGTTGGATTACTAAATATCCAGTTTGTAGTATTCAAAGATCAAGTGTACGTAATTGAAGTAAACCCACGTGCGAGCCGTACAGTACCGTTCTTAAGTAAAATTACAGGCGTACCGATGGCGAATGTTGCAACGAAAGTTATTTTAGGTCAAAACCTAGTAGAGCAAGGATACGGAACGGGCTATCACCCAGAAGAGAAAGAAGTATATGTAAAAGCTCCAGTATTCTCATTTGCGAAACTACGTTCAGTTGATACAACATTAGGACCTGAAATGAAATCAACAGGTGAAGTAATGGGTAAAGACTTAACGCTTGAAAAAGCATTATACAAAGGTCTAGTTGCTTCTGGAATTAACATTCCAACGCACGGATCAGTAATCATCACAGTAGCGGATAAAGATAAAGAAGAGGCAATGGAAATTGCAAAACGCTTCCACGAAATTGGTTATAACTTATTAGCAACAGCTGGAACAGCACAATCGTTAGCAGAGCAAAATATTCCAGTGCAAGTTGTAAACAAAATTGATTCTGAAGACTACAACTTACTTGATATTATCCGTCAAGGAAAAGCACAGTTTGTAATCAATACATTAACAAAAGGAAAACAACCAGCGCGTGATGGTTTCCGCATTCGCCGTGAATCAGTAGAAAATGGTGTGGCTTGCTTAACATCACTTGATACAACAAGAGCAATCTTACGAGTATTAGAATCTATGACATTCTCAGCTCATTCAATGAAAGAAATTACGCAAACAAAGCGTCACGAGGTGGTACATGCATGATGCAAAAGCAAAATATGATCGTCGTTAATCAAAAAGAAATCGCAAAAAACATTTACGAGTTAGTGCTTCAAGGAACGTTAGTACAGCAAATGAACGAACCAGGGCAGTTTGTACACATTAAGGTAGCAGAGGGCATTGCGCCCCTTCTGCGCCGCCCGATTAGTATTTGTAATGTAGATCAAGAGAAGAACGAATTTACAATGCTATATCGTGCGGAAGGACAAGGGACAAAAACATTAGCAACTAGAAAACAAGGTGAAATGGTAGATGTACTAGGACCACTAGGGCATGGTTTTCCTGTAGAAGAAGCGGAAGCTGGTCAAACAGCTTTACTAGTAGGCGGGGGAATTGGTGTACCACCACTTTATGAGCTATCACAGCGCCTCGTTGCAAAAGGTGTACGTGTGATTCACATCTTAGGTTTTCAAACGAAAGATGTTGTTTTCTATGAAGAAAAATTTGCAGAACTTGGTGATACGTACGTTGCGACAGTAGACGGTACACACGGTACAAAAGGATTTGTCACAGATGTAATTGATAATTACGGAATTGACTTTGATATTCTTTATTCATGTGGTCCGTTAGCGATGCTTCGTGCATTAGAAGGACGTTACAAAGAGAAAAAAGCCTATATTTCATTAGAAGAACGTATGGGCTGTGGTATTGGAGCTTGTTTCGCATGTGTATGCCACTTACAAGAAGATCCAAGTGGACATTCTTACAAGAAGGTGTGTAGCGACGGGCCAGTATTTCCAATCGGGGAGGTTGTACTATGAACAGATTGCAAGTTGAATTACCAGGATTATCATTAAAAAATCCAATTATACCGGCATCTGGATGCTTTGGATTTGGTCGTGAATATGCACAGTTTTACGATTTAAGTGTACTAGGATCAATCATGATTAAAGCGACGACAGAACAACCACGTTATGGAAATCCGACACCTCGTGTTGCTGAAACGCCAGGCGGCATGTTAAATGCAATCGGACTTCAAAACCCAGGATTAGAAAAAGTAATGAATTCTGAATTACCATGGTTAGAACAATTTGACCTTCCAATTATTGCGAACGTTGCGGGCTCACAAGCTGAGGATTACGTAGCGGTTGCAAAGGAAATTTCTAAAGCGCCTAATGTACATGCACTAGAATTAAATATTTCTTGTCCGAACGTAAAAACAGGTGGTATCGCCTTTGGTACAAATCCTGAAATTGCTGCTGATTTAACGAAGCGAGTAAAAGAGGTTTCTGAAGTACCTGTATACGTGAAGTTGTCACCGAATGTGGCAAACATTGTGGAAATTGCAAAAGCGATTGAAAATGCAGGTGCAGATGGTTTAACGATGATTAATACATTGCTTGGTATGCGTCTAGATTTAAAAACAGCAAAACCAATTTTAGCAAACCGTACAGGTGGATTATCAGGTCCTGCGATTAAGCCAGTAGCAATTCGTATGGTACATGAAGTAAGTCAAGCGGTTAACATTCCAATTATCGGAATGGGCGGTATTGAAACAGCGGAAGATGTAATTGAATTCTTCTACGCTGGCGCAAGCGCAGTTGCAGTAGGTACAGCGAACTTTATCGATCCGTTCGTATGTCCGACAATTATTGAAGAGTTACCAGCATTACTAGATGAATTAGGATTTGATCACATTTCGGAATGTCAAGGAAGGAGCTGGAAGCAAACATGTCACAGTCGTTAATCGTTGCACTAGATTTTCCAGGGAAACAAGATGTAGAACAATTCTTGCGCCACTTTGAAGGGGAAGAGTTATTTGTCAAAGTTGGTATGGAGTTATTTTATAAAGAAGGCCCTGCAATTATTACGTACTTAAAAGAAAAAGGACATAAGATCTTTCTAGATTTAAAACTTCATGATATTCCGAATACAGTAAAAAGCGCTATGCGTAGCCTAGCTAGTCTAGATGTAGATATGGTAAATGTTCATGCTGCTGGGGGAAGCAGCATGATGAAAGCTGCGATTGAGGGATTAGAGGAAGGTAAGCAAGAAGGAAAAGAGAGACCGATTTGTATTGCAGTTACACAACTAACAAGCACTTCGGAAGCTATGATGAAAAAAGAGATCGGCATTGAGAAAACGTTAGAAGAAGCGGTTGCTCATTATGCAAAATTAACGAAAGAAAGTGGACTTGATGGCGTTGTTTGCTCAACGCTTGAAGTTCCAAAATTACGTGAAGTATGCGGAGATGAATTTGTAACAGTAACACCGGGGATTCGTCTTGCAAGCGATGATGTAAATGACCAGGTGCGCGTAGCAACACCGAAACGTGCGAGGGAACTTGGCTCAAGCTACATCGTAGTTGGACGTAGTATTACAAAAGCAGAAAATCCGCTTGAAGCGTATAAAACAGTAAAACAACAGTGGGAAGGTGTAACAGTATGAAAAAAGAAATCGCATCGCATTTATTAGAAATTGGAGCAGTATTTTTACAACCGAATGATCCATTCACTTGGTCTTCAGGTATGAAATCACCAATTTATTGTGATAACCGTTTAACTTTATCTTATCCAAAAGTACGTCAAGCGATTGCAGCTGGATTAGAAGAGTTAATTAAAGAGCACTTCCCAACTGTAGAAGTTATTGCAGGAACAGCAACTGCTGGTATTGCGCACGCTGCATGGGTAAGCGATCGTATGGATTTACCAATGTGCTACGTACGTAGTAAAGCAAAAGGCCACGGTAAAGGGAATCAAATTGAAGGAAAAGCTGAAAAAGGTCAAAAAGTAGTAGTAGTAGAAGACTTAATTTCAACTGGCGGTAGTGCAATTACATGTGTAGAAGCACTTCGTGAAGCTGGCTGTGAAGTATTAGGAATCGTATCAATCTTCACATACGAGTTAGAAGCAGGAAAAGAAAAACTAGAAGCAGCTAACGTAGCATCATATTCTTTAAGTGATTACAGTGCATTAACTGAAGTTGCAGCAGAAAAAGGTATGATTGGACAAGCTGAAACGAAAAAATTACAAGAGTGGCGTAAAAATCCAGCTAACGAAGCTTGGATCACAGCGTAACACGAAAAAAGACGACCGCGGGGGAACGCGGTCGTCTTTTATATTATTGTTAAAACTTCATGTAAAGAACATATAGTAGGAATATCGTACTTGAGTTGCGAGTTATCCCGATTTAACCATATCCCTTGCATTCCAGCTGCTGTACTACTAATCGCATCAGTCTCTAATCGATCGCCAATATAATAGCAATCTTTCATTTCAAGATTCGATTGTAATACGGATCGGTGAAACATTTCAGGGTCTGGTTTTGATATACCAAGTTCACTAGAAGTAAATATATATTTGAAATATTGTAGAATGTTTAGGGCAGTTAATTTTTCGACTTGTTGTTCATAGTTACCATTACTAATGATACCTAATGAGTGCCCCCCTTGCTGCAAGGTCTGTAATGTATAGTGTACATCTTCAAACGCGGTCCAGTTGTTCTTATATAGTTCTATATATTGCTTGAATTTGTGCTGAGATTCCCAAGGTGATAAGTTTACTCCGTATGCTTTAAATAAATGATACATTCGCATCCTTTGTTGTTCTTCAAAAGATAATTCCTTGGATAAAAATTTGTTGAAATATTTCTCGGATAATTCATGCCATAGCTTCATAGCCTCTAATTCGTTTCCTGAAAAAATATCATTATACTTTTGGAAGAAATGTGAGATACCATTTTTCTCAGCAGTGTCGTAATCAAGTAAAGTTCCATCAATATCAAAGAAAATCATATGGCAATCTCCTTGCTAACAACTATTTAGCGTTTTCCGCAACTTCATATCCTCTTACAAATAATAGCGTCATATAAGAAACGATAAATGAAAAGCTGCTGTACATGCCAACCCAAAAGAAAAATTTTGGAGTAAAGGCGATCACACCTATTATTAAAAAACTAGCAAACGTTACAAGCGGCATTACGTAATACGTTTTCGTTCTACGTGTTCCAATAACAGAAACGATAAAGATAAGTAATGGACAAATTAATAAGACGAAAATCAATTTATTCATAGGTATGTCCCCTTTTCTAATTGCAGTAATCTGTTTCTCGTAAATGTTTTGAAATAATTACTCTCCTAATATAATTTCGCTAAGTAATAACGAATCCCTCTTGAAAACAAGTAATTCATGATGAATTTTACAAGTAAAAAACGTAAGCAAGAGAACACTTGCTTACGTTATAGGATAAGCATCGCAACGATAGTGGTGATAATTAAACCGATAACAACCGGTAAAAAGTTTCGGCGTGCAAGTTCAAATGGGTCGACTTTACAAATCGCAGCGGCAGGAATAAGTGCCCAAGGAATTAATGTTCCGCCCCCAGTCCATATGGCAGCGATTTGTCCGAGTGCTGTTAAGGTAGCTGTTCCATGCCCAAGTGCTGTTCCGAAAAGATTGGCAATCGATCCAGCAAGTGATATACCGGAAAAGCCAGATCCATCTAAGCCTGTTATGACACCAACAATAGTTAAAGTTCCCGCCGATACATATTGATTTAAAGGAACAGTTTGAGATAAGGCGATTCCTAAGTCATTAATGATGCCGTGTGAACCTTTCGGTAAATAGTCTCCAATAATTTTTATAAAGCCACTATCCCCTAAATAAAAAAGTGCAGCAATTGGAATAACTGGACCGAAAATTTTAAATCCAAATTGGAGCCCTTCTATAAAATAATCGGTCGTTTTATTTAGTCCCTTACCTTTGTAGGCGATGAGAGAAATGATGATGATCATAATAACAGTCGTCCCGCCGATAAGTGCAGTGGCATCGCTTCCTTGTAGTTTAAATTGAATCATGCAAAGGATATCAAGGATATAGACGATAGGGATACATATAGCGAGCCATTTCTTTATGCGAGGAGATAATAAAATAGTAGTTTTAGATGATTCAGTTGATGAAACAGAGTCTTGTAACGATAGTCCAGTATGAAATTCTTTTCGCAAGAAGAAAAAAGCGACGGAAGTTGTAACAACGCCCATAACGATAACGAGGGGAACACTTGCAGATACGACGCTGGAAACAGGGAGACCAGCAGCATCCGCTGTTAATTTCGGAGCGCCCTGAATAACGAAGTCACCTGACAAGGCGATGCCGTGTCCAAATAAGTTCATAGCAATGGCAACACCAATTGGCGGAAGACCGACGCGTACAGCGACTGGTAATAAAATAGCTCCCATTAAAGCGACAGCTGGAGAAGGCCAAAAGAAGAAAGAAATTGTCATCATTAAAAGACCGATAATCCAGTAGGCGAGGGTAGGGGTACGAATCATTTTTGTAAATGGTGAAATCATCGTATCATTTATGCCGGTATGAACGAGTAGGTTACTCATGGATACGATAATGGAGATGATTAATATAGTTGGTAATAGCTCAGTAATGGCATAAATGAAACTTTGGAAAATCCCGCTAATGGCAAGAGGGATAGAACTTGTTGCAGTTAATGCTAATAAAAAGATAAAAACGATACAAATAATCGTCGTATCTTTCCTGAGAATAAAGAAGGTAATAATAGTGAGTAAACAAAGAACATAGAGAGCGTGTAATAGCGTTAATTCAACTCCCATAACAGTCACATCCTTTAGGCATTCGTGTAGTGTATTGTATGAAAGCAATGAAAGTATGTGAGTATAGGGAAAAGAAAAAAATGAAATTTCATGTACTGTAATGGTAAGGAATAAAAATGGATGATACAATACAATTAATCCTAAAAATGGAATTTAAAGAGAAGTAGAATGGGGAGTACGAATGAAAGAGAAAATAGGCTATTATGGTGTGCTCGTTTGTTTACTATTATCAGTTATTTCAGGACAATTTCTTAAAAGTGAATGGGTACCAGTTATATTATGTATAGGAGTATTGATTTTTGCACCTATGTATCGCTGGGATGAATGGAAAGCGTATAGCCGAAAAAAGAAAATTGTTTTCAGCATCGAGTTTGTCATTATAATTAGCACGATACCGTTTTTGTTATTGAGAGGAAATGAGATAATAGATGAAATTGTAATGTTTCAAGGGTGGTTATTTATTGCGAAATTGCTATATTTAATATGCATTTTAATGTTGGTAGCGGTAGTCACTAAAACAGTAAACGAAAAGCTATTCGTTAATGATAAAAGAAAATGCCACCTTATTCGGTGGCATTTTCTCATTTTACTGCATGAGCTTTTTGCATCTTTTTAATTAAACGAATTTGTCCGCGATGATTGATTTCATCTTCAAAAACGTGAAACCACTTAAAATAGTTATTTGCTGGTTTGTCATACCAAAAGTCTGTCGTTTTAAATAACCATTCATCAGGTAACGATTGAAAAGTCTCGATGGTTTTGGAACGTACTTCTTGTAATGTATTTATGTAAAATTCAATAGCGTTTCCTTTTATTTTCTCACGTCCAAGATCACCTAACTCAATACCAGGTAACCAACGTTCTAATTCAGCCTCCGTTGGTTCACGGTCTTCAAAAGTATGAATCTGGTAGTAAAATTCAATAGCGGCCATATGGTACAATAACATACCAATAGAATTTGCTTCCTCATCATATAAATAATCCAGTTCTTCAACTGTTAAGTCTTCCACTGCTTGCATCGTTGTGTAACGAGCGTAATTCATCATGGAAACAAGTTTTGAAAATTCAGGCTGTAAACTATCTATTTTCTCAATTACAAAATTCAATTAAAATTCCCCCTCTTTTAAACAAATACTCCAGATAAGGGATTCTATATGTAAAGAAAAAATCCTGTAAAAAATTTGATAATATTAACAAGGAATAACAATTAGCTCTCTATTTGATTTTGTAATAACTTCATATCCGTCTTTTGTAATGACGATATCGTCTTCAATTCTACAACCGCCCCAGTTCGGTATGTAAATACCTGGTTCAACTGTAACAACCATACCTTCTTTTAATGTAGCCTTACTTTCTTGGGATAGACGAAGAGGTTCATGTATTTCTAAGCCAAGACCATGACCAGTAGAATGACCAAAATATTGACCATATCCACAATCTGTAATGTAGTTTCTTGTTACATCATCGATACTTTTCGCAGTTTCTCCAGGCTTAATTGCTTCCGTTCCACGTTTTAATGCTTCGCGTACAACAGTGTATATTTTTTTGAATTCTTCTGATGGTTCCCCGATTGCTACAGTACGTGTTATATCGGAACAATATCCGTCGTAAAGTGCACCGAAATCTAATGTGACAATGTCACCTCGCTCGATTATTTTATTTGATGCAACGCCATGAGGAAGAGAAGAACGAACACCAGAAGCTACAATAATTTGAAATGATGAGGATGTAGCTCCTTTTTTTCGCATGAAAAATTCTAACTCATCTCGTACATCAGTTTCACTTATTCCTGGTTTTAGAAACGTAAGGATATGATGAAATGCTTCGTCCGCAATATTAGCTGCGATTTTCATTGTTTCTATTTCAGGCATGTCTTTAATAAGACGAATATTTTCAATGATTTCGCACACTTGAACCATTTCTACATGTACGTATTTTTGTAAGTTTTTATATTGTTGTAATGTCATGTTGTTTTCTTCAATTCCAAGTTTTTGTATGTTTAATTTCGATACTTGATTTGCGATTTCTTTTTCTAAATTTCCTTTATGCATAATAATTTCAGCATCTTTTATTTGTGATTTCGCTTGATCTACATAGCGAAAATCAGTTATAAAAACAGCTTTATCCGCAGCAATTAAAACGACGCCAGCACTACCTGTAAATTCTGTTGCATATTGGCGATTTTCTTTTTTGGTAATAAGTAATCCGTCAATTTCATAGTTTTGTAGTTGGTTTTGGATTTTATTAATTTTTAAAGTCATGTTAATTCCCCCTATTCACAGTATTAAATAAAGCAAATAGCGTGCCAAAATATAAATTGTAGAGAAAATAAAAAATAGCCAGCTATTTGTGAGAGGTAGGGTACTTATAACATTTAGATCGCTTTAATAGTGAGTAGTGGATAAAATACATTGATTTGAGGGGCACTGTATGTACATACTGTAAAAAAATTTATACAGATGTGGAATAGCACTGTCAATTTGTTTTGAAAATATATAAAATGACAAACGAAAGATGTTATGAATTAGTTAATGGGTATAGGAACGAATAAAAAAATGCGCTGCATACAAGCAACGCATTTTTTTTTATTTACGCTTTTAATTTCATTACAGTGTCAGCATCAGGTGTTACATATACGGTTTGCTGATTGTCGTACGTAACAAAACCAAGTTTTGCACCACTCGGTTTTTTCACATGGCGTATTTTTGTGAAATCAACAGGTACAGAGCTAGACTCTTTTGCTTTACTGTAATAAGCGGCAATTTTTGCAGCTTCTAGTAAAGTGTCTTCAGCTGGTTCTAAAGAACGAATGACAACGTGAGAGCCTGGTATGTCTTTCGTATGTAACCAAATTTCATCACGACGGGCAAATTTCGTTGTTAAATAATCATTTTGCTTATTGTTTTTACCGACGAAAATTTCAGTGCCGTCACTAGCCAAGTATTTATCCAATACTGGTTTAGTTGGTTTTTTCTTTGCGTTTTTCGTTTTACGATTGCGCATATAACCTTCTTCAGCTAATTCCTCGCGAATTTCTTCAATATCTTTTGAAGAAGCAGCTTCCATTTGTTGAAGTAAGCTATCAAAATAAAGAATTTCTTCATTTGTTTTTTCGATTTGTTCTTCTACAACAACAACTGAATTTTTTGCTTTTTGGTACTTCTGGAAATAGCGTTGTGCATTGTCAGATGGTGTTTTTAAAGGATCTAATGTGATCTTTACAGTTCCGCCATTTTCATCGTAATAGTTAACGACTTCAATATCTTTATCACCTTTTTTTAAAGCATACATATTGGCTGTAAGTAGCTCTCCAAAAAGTTGATATTTATCTGCTTTTGCAGCATCCTGTAACGTCTTTTCAAGTTTAATAAGTTTTTTCTCATTTTTATTTTTTTCGTTTTGCATAAAGCGCTCTAAATCATGAGCTTGTTGTTTTACACGGTCACGCTCTGCTTTACCGAAGAAGAAGCGATCTAACAATTCACTTACGGATGAGAATGTTTTCTCTTCTCCTTGCAAGTATGTCAGAGGGAAAAGATAAAAGAATTCTTTTCCGTTTGCAGTAATCATTGCTGGTGTATATGTATGAGTGAGTAATGGTTTTTGTATGGAGAAAAACGCTTCAGATAAAGCTTTTTCATTTACCATACCTGCTGTTTTCACTACTTCTTTTGCGAATAACGGCGATATTCCAGTAAAAGTCCCGACAAGCTGTTTATCCATATTTCCAGATAGAAAGTCTAGCGGTCTAATAAATTCATCATCCGTTTCAATCTGAAGTGGATTAATTTTATGTTGTGCGGGCGGTGCAACGTATTCAGCACCAGCATATACCGTTCGATGACGGTTTACGGCTAACGAAACGTGTTTTAAGCTATCTAAAATAACGTTCGTTTTCGTATCTAATAAGATGATGTTACTGTGTCGTCCCATTATTTCAATTACTAGTGTTTTTAGTGATTCATCACCAATTTCATTTCTGCTGCGCACTGTGATTTGAATAATACGTTCTAAATCAATTTGTTCAATTTTTTCAATGAACCCACCTTCTAAATGCTTACGGAGAAGCATACAGAACATTGGTGGAAGTGCAGGTGAATCGTAATTTTGATTTGTTAAGTGTAAACGTGCATATGTCGGATGAGCGGAAAGAATCAGTTTTTGATTTTTTCCGTTTGCTCGAATATGTAATAAAATTTCGTATTTTGAAGGTTGATATATTTTTGAAATTCTTCCCGTGTAAAGAGAATTTGCAATTTCATGCGTAATCGCTCTTGTAAATAATCCATCGAATGCCATGAGTGAACACTCCTTTCTAACTAAAAGTTAATTATAGCATTTTTTTGGACGAGGCTGAATAAGCTTTCAATAGAGTATGTCTGGAATTAGGAGGTCGATAGCAGGATGAACTGGTATGGAATGCGGGCGCATGAAGTAGAAGAAAGAACGAATACAAATGTGAAGGTTGGACTTACGGAGACAGAAGCAGAGGGCCGAATCAAAAAATTTGGTACAAATGAATTAGATGAAGCAAAAAGGCCTTCGGCACTAATGGTATTTTTAGCGCAATTTAAAGATTTTATGGTACTTGTTTTGTTTGGTGCAACAATAGTTTCTGCTTATTTAGGTGAATATATTGATTCTATCGCAATTGTTGCCATTGTTATTATCAATGGAATTCTAGGTTTTTTTCAAGAGAGAAAGGCCGAAAAATCATTGGAAGCCCTAAAGGAGTTAGCCGCCCCGCAAGTTACTGTGATGCGGAATGGAAAATGGGTAAAGGCGCCATCTAAAGCGCTTGTTTTAGGTGATGTTATTAAATTTTCCAGTGGAGATCGTATTGGGGCTGATGTACGTCTCGTTGAGGCATCGAGTTTATATATTGAAGAGTCTGCTTTGACAGGAGAGTCAGTACCAGTGCAAAAAAAGGTAGAAGCATTGCAAGGGCAAGATGTTGCAATTGGAGATCAAAAAAATATGGCTTTTATGGGTACGATGATTACGAGAGGATCTGGAACAGGGGTTGTTGTAGCGACTGGTATGAATACAGCGATGGGCCAAATTGCAAATATGTTGCAAAATGCAGAGCAAATGGAAACACCACTGCAAAGAAGATTAGAGCAACTCGGAAAAATATTAATTATTGTGGCTCTTATTTTGACAGCGCTCGTTGTATTAGCTGGTGTGTATCAAGGGAATGAAGTATATCATATGTTTTTAGCGGGCGTGTCGCTAGCTGTTGCTGCTATTCCAGAAGGATTACCAGCAATCGTTACAGTAGCTTTATCGCTTGGTGTACAGCGCATGATAAAAAAGAGAGCAATTGTAAGGAAGTTACCAGCTGTAGAAACGTTAGGCTGTGCTTCTGTCATATGCTCTGATAAAACGGGAACAATGACGCAAAACAAAATGATGGTAACACATATGTGGTCAGGTGGAGAGTTATGGAAAGTGACGGGGCAAGGATACGAACCTAATGGATCTTTTATGAAAGGTGAAAAAGAAGTTGATCCAGCTAGGACAAAATCACTTTATCAATTACTTACATTTGGTTCACTATGTAACAATGCAAATATTATTCAAAAGAAAAAGGCGTATGTATTAGATGGAGATCCAACAGAAGGAGCGCTTGTAGCTGCAGCAATGAAAGCAGGGATAACGCGTGAAGCACTGAAAGGGAAATTTGAAATTATTCGTGAATTTCCATTTGATTCGACCCGAAAAATGATGAGTGTAATTGTGCGAGATCGAGAAGGGAAAAAGTTTGTGGTGACAAAAGGGGCGCCAGATGTCCTTTTGCAAATGAGCCAAACGATCTTATGGGCGGATAGGCAGCAACCATTAAGTGAGTTGTATAGAAAGGAAGTACAGGCGGCTATTCATAGTTTAGGCAGTCAAGCACTTCGAACAATTGCAGTTGCATTCAAGCCATTAAAAGCAACTGATTCTATTGAACATGAAAGAGACGTTGAAAAAGATTTTATGTTAGTTGGTATACAAGGAATGATTGATCCGCCAAGACCAGAGGTAGAACAGGCGGTAAAAGAGTGTAAAGAAGCCGGTATTCGAACAGTGATGATTACAGGAGATCATAAAGTGACAGCAATGGCGATTGCAGAACAATTAGGAGTTTTACCAACTGGTGGACGCGTTGTTGAAGGAGTAGAACTTGCGAATATGAATGTAGAGGAATTAGAAAATGTAGTAGAAGATACGTATGTATTTGCTCGTGTATCACCTGAACATAAATTAAAAATTGTTAAGGCACTGCAAAATAAAGGGCATATAGTAGCGATGACAGGTGATGGAGTGAACGATGCCCCAGCCATAAAAACAGCGGATATTGGGATAGCGATGGGAATTACAGGGACAGATGTTGCGAAAGAAGCATCTTCACTCGTTCTGCTAGATGATAATTTTGCTACGATAAAATCAGCAATTAAAGAAGGTAGAAATATATACGAGAACATACGTAAGTTTATCCGATACTTATTAGCATCAAATGTTGGAGAAATCTTAGTTATGTTATTTGCAATGTTACTTGCGTTACCATTACCGATGGTTCCAATTCAAATTTTATGGGTGAATTTAGTGACTGACGGTTTACCAGCGATGGCATTAGGTCTGGATAAAGCTGAAGGAGATGTGATGAAGAGAACGCCGCGCCATCCGAAAGAGGGAGTATTTGCTAGAGGGCTTGCTTGGAAAATTGTAAGCCGAGGATTTCTTATCGGGGCAGTGACGTTAGTGGCGTTTATTATTGCGTATAATCAACACCCAAATGAACTGAAATATGCACAAACCGTGGCATTTGCGACGTTGGTACTTGCGCAGCTTATTCATGTATTTGATTGCCGTAGTGAACATTCGGTCTTCCACCGCAATCCATTTGGGAACGTGTATTTAGTAGGAGCGGTTATCATTTCTTTACTGTTAATGCTAGTAGTTATATATTATCCACCGCTACAACCGATTTTTAGCACAATGCCAATACAAGCAAGAGATTGGTTGTTAATTGGAGGGTTGTCATCAATTCCGACTTTCTTACTAGTGGGATCTTTATTAACAGGGAAAAAAAGGGAGAAGAAAAAACCAATATTATATAAGAAGGGATTAAACTTGAAATAGTCAATGTTATGAAAATGTGATATAATTTACAGAAGGTAGTAGAGCCTTGTCTCTATTACCTTTTTCATTGAGTTATTTCATGGCTTGGATGTGATAAAAATGATTTGTAGCATGACAGGATTTGGTAGAGCGAAAGTTGAAAATGATACTTTTCAAATTACAGTAGAAATGAAATCGGTGAACCACCGTTTTCTAGAGATGAGTATTCGACTTCCGAAGCAAATGATGGTATTTGAAGACAAACTTCGTAAAATAATTGCAGAACAAGTTCGACGTGGGCGCATTGAAGTGTCTATTAGTATAACGGGTGAAGGGCTTGTTGAAAGAAAATTAAGTGTGAATTGGTCGCTTCTTGAGCAGTACCAATCGATTATGAAAGATATAAAAGGAAAGTTTCAATTACAAGATTCTATTACACTTGAGCAATTGATGGCAATGCCAGAAGTAACAGCAATTGAAGAAATAGAAAAAGTAAATGAACAATTCGAAAACAGTTTATATGAGGCTGTTCGCCAAGCTACTCATATGTTAAAAACGATGAGAGTTGGCGAAGGAGAACGATTACATAAAGATATAGCGTATCGTTTGCAAGAGATTGACAATTGTGTAAACGCAATTATTCCACATGCACCGATGGTTACACAAAAATATCGTGAACGATTAGAGAATCGCTTAAAAGAATTACATAATCAAGATCTGGATGAACAAAGATTGCTAACAGAAGTTGCAATGTTTGCAGAGCGTTGTGATATTCATGAGGAATTAGTTCGTTTGCAAAGTCATTTAGATCAATTTCGTGAAACACTGCAAATTGAGGAACCAGTTGGAAGGAAAATGGACTTCATCGTGCAAGAGATGCATAGAGAAATTAATACGATTGGTTCTAAGGCAAATGACCTAACAATTTCAAAATATGTGGTAGAAATGAAAAATAACCTTGAAAAAATTCGTGAACAAGTACAAAATATTGAGTAGCTTTCAAAAAATATATAAAGTTATACGTGGTGGAGAAATCGGATAGACTTACTAGGAGGCGCAAACTATGGCCATGCGGTTTTTAAATATTGGATACGGAAACATTGTATCTGCTCATCGAATTATTGCTATTGTAAGTCCGGAGTCAGCTCCTATTAAACGAACAGTACAGGAAGCACGTGAACATAATGCTTTACTTGATGCTACGTATGGGAGAAAAACAAGGGCGGTTATTGTTATGGATGATGGGCATGTTGTATTAAGTCCAATTCAACCAGAGACGATTGCACATCGTTTGAATAATAAAGAAGATTTAAGTGAGGAAGGGTAGGTTTTACATATTTATGAGAAGTAGAAGAGGATTGCTCATCGTTCTTTCAGGACCTTCTGGGGTTGGAAAAGGAACGGTTCGAAAAGAGCTGTTTAGCCATGAGGATACACGTTTTCAGTACTCTATTTCAGTAACGACACGTAAGCCACGTGAAGGTGAAGTAGACGGTGTGGATTATTTCTTTAAAGAGAGAGAAGAATTCGAGGAAATGATCCGTAATGAAAAATTACTTGAATGGGCTGAGTTCGTAGGTAATTATTACGGAACACCGATTGACTATGTTGAAAAAACATTACAAGAAGGAAAAGACGTATTCTTAGAAATTGAAGTGCAAGGAGCAATTCAAGTTAAGAAAGCTTTCCCGGAAGGTGTATTTATTTTCTTAGCACCTCCAAGTTTATCTGAGCTAAAGAACCGAATTGTCGGTCGTGGTACAGAAACTGAAGATGTTATTGAAAATCGTTTAACTGTAGCGAAAGAGGAAATCGAAATGATGGACGCTTACGACTATGTAGTAGAAAACGACCGAGTTGAATTAGCTTGTGAAAGAATTAAAGCAATTGTGGTTGGCGAACATTGCCGCCGCGAAAGAGTAGCAAAATATTATAAAGAAATGACGGAGGGTCTATAATTATGTTAAATCCATCAATTGATTCATTATTAACAAAAATCGATTCTAAATATACACTTGTAACAGTGGCTGCAAAGCGTGCGCGTGAAATGCAACTTGCTAATAACTGTGTGATTGAACAACCTGTTTCTCATAAATGTGTAGGTAAAGCATTAGAAGAAATCGATGCAGAAGTGTTAAGCTACGTACCAAGTGAAGATGGAGTAGCTGAATAAGACTTTGCCTTCGACAATTTAAAACATAGACTTTATAATTTTCTATGTAACGGTAACAACCTA
This sequence comes from Bacillus luti, assembly GCF_009739945.1. Lineage (NCBI taxonomy): Bacteria > Bacillati > Bacillota > Bacilli > Caryophanales > Bacillaceae > Bacillus > Bacillus luti. The sequence continues at coordinate 1,472,083 of NZ_CP040336.1, forward strand.
TTTACAAGTAGGTTGTTATTTTTTTACGATAGGATGAAATATTGGTACTGACGAGCTGAAAATTCTATTTCGGTATTATAAGTTTGAAAAAGAAAGAGGACGAGTCATATGCTAAAAGGGAAAAAGATACTTCTATGTGTAACAGGAGGCATCGCGGTTTTTAAAGCGGCTGGGTTAACGAGTAAATTGACACAAGCTGGTGCTATTGTAAAAGTAATGATGAGTGAGTCGGCAATGAAGTTTGTTACGCCTCTTACATTTCAAGCACTTTCTCGCCATGATGTATATACAGATACATTTGATGAGAAAGACTCAGCTGTTATTGCGCATATCGACTTAGCAGATTGGGCAGATGTAGTACTTGTTGCACCTGCTACAGCCAATTGTATTGGAAAGTTAGCTAACGGTATTGCAGATGATATGATTACAACTACTTTGTTAGCTACTACAGCCCCAGTGTGGATTGCACCTGCTATGAATGTGCATATGTATGAAAATAAAATTGTTCAAAAAAATATGATGACGTTAAAAGAGTTAGGATATACATTTATTGAGCCTGGAGAAGGCTTTTTAGCGTGTGGTTATGTAGCGAAGGGAAGATTAGAAGAACCTGAAGCAATTATTGCACGGTTAGAGGAGGCTTTCTCGGAAAAAAAGCCATTGCAAGGAAAAAGAATATTAATAACTGCTGGCCCGACACGCGAAAAGATTGATCCAGTTCGTTTTATGACGAATTTTTCTTCTGGGAAAATGGGATATGCCATTGCAGAGGAGGCAGCAAAATTAGGTGCTGATGTCATACTTGTTTCAGGACCGACAGCATTAAATATGCCATTACATGTAACAACGATACAAGTGGAATCTGCACAAGATATGTTAGAAGCGGTTCTTCAACATTATCAAAATGTAGATGTTGTCATTAAAACAGCAGCAGTTGCAGATTATCGTCCGAAATATGTTCACGATAATAAAATGAAAAAGAAAAATGGCGATGCTGTAATTGAACTCGAGAGAACAGTAGATATTTTAAAAACGTTAGGTGAGATGAAGGACAAACAGTTACTTATCGGTTTTGCGGCTGAAACGACAAACGTAGAGGAATACGCAACGAAAAAATTACGTGAGAAAAATGCGAATATGATTGTTGCGAATGATGTAAAGGCGCAAGGAGCTGGATTTGGTACAGATACGAATATTGTAACAATGTATAGAAAAGATGGAGAAGTTATTGAGTTGCCACTTTTAACGAAGAAAGAGGTTGCTCGTGAAATATTAAAGCAAATCGAAATGATGTTGGAAGATGATCGTTTATGAAATTTGCAAGTGTAATTGTTGATGTACCTGCTCGTCAGACAGATCGCCCATTTGATTATATTATCCCTAAAAAATGGGAAGATATTGTCCAGACAGGAATGCGTGTAGTTGTTCCGTTCGGCCCGAGGAAATTGCAAGGATTTATTATTGGGATTAAAGATTCTGTTGACGTAGAAAGTAAGAAACTAAAAACAATCCATGAAATATTAGACGTAACACCGGTTTTAAATGAGGAATTATTAAAGCTTGGGTATTGGCTTACAAGTGAAACGTTATGTTATATGATTTCAGCTTTCCAAGTAATGCTTCCGACGGCGATTAAAGCAACGTATAAAAAGCGTCTGCAACTTCGTGAAAAAGAAACAGTAGCATCTGAAATATTGTTTTTATTTCAGGACAAGGAAGCGATAGATTGGGAAGCGATTGAGACGCAGCCACAGTTATACCGCACTATTCAACAAGAAATTAAAAATGGCACGATTGAAGTTGTATATCAAGTGAAGGATAAAGTGCAGAAGAAGAAACAAAGGGTAGTTCAGCCAGAGTTGCCAGAAGATAAATTGGAATTAGCGGCATTTGAACTGAAAAGTAAAAAACAACAAGATGTACTCTATTATTTTGTGGAAAATTATAAAAGTGTACCGTTGAAAGTGATAACAGAAGAATTACAAATAACAGATGCCCCAATAAAAGCACTTGTTAAAAAGGGGCTAATCTCAGAAAAGTATGTGGAAGTATACCGAAATCCGTATGACGATGATGATTTTGAACAAACGAAACCATTTCCACTTACTGAGGAACAAAAACAAGTCATTACACCGATTTTATCATCAATTACAAATGAAACTTACAATCCATTTTTACTATATGGTGTTACAGGAAGTGGAAAGACAGAAGTGTACTTACAATCCATAGCAGCAGTACTCGAGAAGGGGAAAGAAGCTATTGTACTTGTTCCTGAAATTGCGCTAACGCCTCAAATGGTAGATCGTTTTAAGGGCAGATTTGGCTCACAAGTTGCAGTTCTTCATAGTGCGCTGTCTGTTGGAGAAAAATATGATGAATGGCGTAAGATTTTAAGGAAAGAAGTGAAGGTCGTAGTTGGTGCGCGTTCAGCTGTTTTTGCGCCTTTTGAAAATTTAGGAATTATTATTATCGATGAAGAACATGAATCGAGTTATAAGCAAGAAGATAATCCGCGGTATCATGCAAGAGATGTAGCTGTGTGGAGAGGACAATATCATAAATGTCCTATCGTTCTTGGTAGTGCAACGCCGACGCTTGAATCGTTTGCAAGAGCAAAGAAAGGTGTTTATGAACTACTAACGATGGAAAAACGCATGAATGAACAAGCTTTACCAACTGTAGAGATTGTTGATATGCGTGAAGAACTTCGTGATGGGAACCGATCAATGTTTTCCAAGGCATTGCATGAAAAAATAGCAGATCGATTAGAAAAAAAAGAACAAATGGTACTCTTTTTAAATAGAAGAGGTCATTCTACATTTGTTATGTGTCGTGATTGCGGCTATGTTGTACAATGTCCGCATTGTGATATTTCGCTGACATATCATAAAATGAACCATCGTTTAAAATGTCATTATTGCAGTTACGAAGAGAATATGCCATCTGCGTGCCCCGCTTGTCAAAGTACATATATTCGTTTCTTTGGTACAGGTACACAAAAGGTAGAAGAAGAAATTACAAAACTATTTCCAGAGGCACGAGTCATTCGAATGGATGTAGATACGACAAGTCGTAAAGGGATGCATGAAAAGTTATTAAAGGCGTTTGGGGAAGAAAAAGCAGATATATTACTTGGAACACAAATGATTGCTAAAGGATTAGACTTTCCGAAAGTAACGCTTGTTGGGGTGTTAACTGCAGATACAATGCTTCATTTACCTGATTTTCGGGCGAGTGAAAAGACTTATCAGTTATTGACGCAAGTAAGTGGACGAGCAGGCCGACATGAATTGCCAGGGGAAGTTATCATTCAAACGTATACGCCAGAACATTACAGTATAGAGTTAGCAAAGAACCAACAATATGATGTGTTCTTTGACCAAGAAATGCAAATGAGACGAACGAGACAATATCCACCTTATTACTATGTTGTACTTGTGACAGTATCTCACCCAGAATTATTAAAGGCAGTGCAAGTGACGGAAAAAATTGCCGGTCAATTGCGAATGCATTGCACACAGCAGACGATGGTATTAGGACCAGTTGCTTCAGCAATTCCAAGGATAAAAGATAGATATCGTTATCAATGCATGATAAAATACAAACGGGAACCAAACTTAAAGAACGTGCTCAAAATGGTAAATGAACATTATCAAGCAGAAATGCAAAAAGAGCTACAAATCTCAATTGATTTTAATCCAACAATGTTAATGTAGCGGAGGGAAATATGGCAGTTTTAGAAATAGTAAAGCATCCAAATGAAGTGTTAGAAACACCATGTGAAAGAGTAATTAACTTTGATAAAAAGTTGGTGAAATTGTTAAAAGATATGCATGAAACAATGTTAATTGCGGATGGAGTTGGTTTAGCTGCGCCTCAAGTAGGGGTAAGCTTGCAAGTAGCGGTAGTTGATATTGGTGATGATACGGGAAAAATCGAGTTAATCAATCCAGCCATCCTGGAAAAACGTGGTGAACAAGTAGGTCCCGAAGGCTGTTTAAGCTTCCCGGGACTTTATGGTGAAGTAGAGCGTGCCGATTATATTAAAGTAAGAGCGCAAAATCGTCGTGGTAAAGTATTTTTATTAGAAGCGGAAGGTTTTTTAGCGCGTGCCATTCAACATGAAATCGATCATTTACACGGTGTATTATTTACATCTAAAGTGACGAGATATTACGAAGAAAATGAATTAGAATAGGCATTAAAGGAGCGGTTTTTGAATGATGAAAGTTGTATTTATGGGAACACCGGACTTTTCAGTGCCGGTGCTTCGTCGTCTTATCGAAGATGGTTATGATGTAGTAGGTGTTGTGACACAACCCGATCGTCCAGTAGGTAGAAAAAAAGTATTAACGCCTACACCTGTTAAAGTTGAAGCAGAAAAACACGGTATTCCAGTGTTACAACCGTTAAAAATTCGTGAAAAAGACGAATATGAAAAAGTATTGGCACTAGAACCAGATTTAATTGTAACAGCTGCTTTCGGTCAAATTGTACCAAATGAAATTTTAGAGTCACCAAAGTATGGATGTATTAATGTCCATGCCTCTTTACTTCCAGAACTTCGTGGTGGTGCACCGATTCATTATGCAATTATGGAAGGTAAGGAAAAAACGGGCATTACAATTATGTATATGGTAGAAAAATTGGATGCTGGTGATATCTTAACGCAAGTGGAAGTGGAAATTGACGAGCGTGAAACGACAGGTTCATTATTTGATAAGTTAAGTGAGGCTGGGGCACACCTTCTATCTAAAACAGTACCGTTATTAATTCAAGGTAAGTTAGAACCAATTAAACAAAACGAAGAAGAAGTAACGTTTGCATATAATATAAAACGTGAGCAAGAGAAAATTGATTGGACAAAAACAGGTGAGGAAGTATACAATCACATTCGCGGATTGAATCCATGGCCAGTTGCTTATACGACTTTAGCAGGACAAGTTGTTAAAGTATGGTGGGGAGAAAAAGTACCCGTAACTGAAGTGGCTGAAGCAGGTACGATTGTTGCGATCGAAGAAGATGGTTTTGTTGTAGCAACTAGTAATGAAACGGGTGTTAAAATTACTGAGTTGCAACCTTCTGGTAAAAAGCGTATGAGTTGTTCGCAATTTTTACGTGGTACAAAACCTGAAATTGGAACGAAGTTAGGAGAAAATGAATGAGACAAAATGTTCGTGAGTTAGCTCTTGATGGTTTAATTCAAGTAGAAAAAAGTGGTGCATATAGCAACTTACTTTTAAATAATCTAATCGAAAAAAGTTCAATTGATAGAAAAGATATTGGTTTATTAACTGAAATTGTATACGGGACGATTCAACGTCGTGATACATTAGATTATTATTTACAACCTTTTTTAAAAAAGAAGGTTGAGGCGTGGGTAAGGGTATTGCTTCGCTTATCGTTATATCAAATGATTTATTTAGACCGAGTGCCAGAAAGAGCGGCTATTCATGAAGCGGTTGAGATTGCAAAGCGTCGTGGGCATAAAGGGATTGCTGGTATGGTGAACGGTGTATTACGTTCGATTCAAAGGGAAGGTGTACCTTCTGTAGATGAAATCAAGGATCCAGTAGAACGTCTTGCAATTGCAACGAGTCATCCAGTTTGGCTTGTCCAAGAGTGGGCTTCGGAATATGATTTAGAAACTGCAGGGAAAATGTGTGAAGTAAACATGTTACCGCCTGTACCAACAGCACGTGTAAATGTTGATAAAGTAACAGTAGAAGAAGCGATTGAGTTATTGGCAAGTGAAGGTATAGAAGCAAAACGTGGTGATTTGTCAGATGATGCGATTCAAATTGAAAGAGGGAATGTAGCGCATACAGATGCGTTCAAAAAAGGTTTTCTTTCTATTCAAGATGAAAGCTCTATGCTTGTAGCACGTGCTTTAGAACCGAATGAGGGAGATGTAGTTCTAGATAGTTGTGCTGCTCCGGGTGGAAAAACAACGCATATCGCAGAGCGACTAAAAGGAACCGGTAAGGTCATGTCTCTTGATTTACATGCACACAAAGTGCGTTTAATTAAACAACAAGCAGATCGACTTGGTCTAGAAAATATAGAAACAAAGGCATTAGATGCTAGAAAAGTGCAAGAGCACTTTGCAAATGAAACGTTTGATAAAATATTAGTAGATGCACCATGTTCTGGATTTGGTGTAATTAGACGTAAACCTGATATTAAGTTGGGTAAAGATAAAGGCGATAGTGAAAGATTATCGACGATTCAACTTGCCATACTAGAAAAAATAGCACCGTTATTAAAACAAGGTGGTCGCCTTGTTTATAGTACGTGTACAATTGAAAAAATAGAAAATGAACAAGTAATAGAGCGATTTTTACAAGAGAATCCTGAATTTGAGTGGGATACTACGATAAAAGAGCGTATGCCAGAAAAGTTAAGTCCGTATATTGATGAAGGTCAAGTACAAATTTTACCGCATTATTTTGCAACAGATGGCTTTTATATTGCTTGTTTAAGGAAGAAGGTGTAGCATCATGGAAACGACTGTAAGAAAACAAAAGAAAAATGTAGAAACGAAAAAACCATCAATTTACTCATTACAACTTCATGAAATGCAAGATTGGTTAAAGGAACAAGGTGAACCAAAGTTCCGTGCTGGACAAATTTTTGACTGGTTATATAAAAAACGTGTAAAAAATTATGAGGATATGTCAAACCTTTCTAAAGGATTGCGTGATAAATTGTCGAATTCCTTTGATATTACTACATTAAACACGTTAGTAAAACAAACGTCTTCGGATGGGACAATTAAATTCTTATTCCAGTTATATGATGGATATTCTATTGAAACGGTATTAATGCGACATGAATATGGAAATTCCATTTGCGTAACAACGCAAGTTGGTTGTCGTATTGGATGTACGTTCTGTGCTTCTACACTTGGTGGATTAAAACGAAACCTAGAAGCTGGAGAAATCGTAGCGCAAGTAGTAGAAGTACAGCGTGCGCTTGATGAAACATCCGAACGTGTAAGTTCTCTTGTTGTTATGGGAATTGGAGAACCATTTGATAACTACGATAATTTAATGGGCTTTTTACGCATCACTAACCATGAAAAAGGCCTTCATATCGGTGCGAGACATATGACAGTTTCGACGAGTGGAATTATCCCGAAAATTTATAAGTTCGCTGAAGAAGATTTACAAATTAATTTTGCGATTTCATTGCATGCTCCAAATTCAGAGTTACGTTCAAAATTAATGCCGATTAACCGTGCTTATAAGCTACCTGATTTAATGGAAGCTATTAAATACTATGTAAATAGAACAGGGCGTCGTATTACATTTGAATATGGATTATTTGGAGGAGAAAACGACCAAGTTGAGCACGCTGAAGAACTTGCTGCGCTCTTAAAAGGTGTAAAATGTCATGTGAACTTAATTCCGGTAAACTACGTACCTGAACGTGATTATGTACGAACACCACGTGAGCAAATTTTCTTATTTGAAAAGACGCTAAAAGATCGTGGAGTGAATGTAACGATTCGCCGTGAACAAGGTCATGATATTGATGCTGCCTGCGGTCAGTTGCGTGCGAAGGAGCGCAAAGAAGAGACGAGGTGACGAGATGAAAGCCGTGTTTCTATCAGATAAAGGAAAAGTTCGTCAACATAATGAAGATAGTGCAGGAGTTTTTCACAATTTAGATGGAAATATTTTAGCGGTAGTAGCAGATGGAATGGGGGGGCATCGAGCTGGTGATGTAGCTAGCTCGATGGCCATTCAATTATTCCATGATTATTGGAAGCAAACGCATAATATAAATGAGCCGAAAAAAGTAGAAGAGTGGTTACATACTAGTGTTGGAATTATTAATGAACGTATTTATGAATATTCTAAACAACATATAGAATGTAATGGCATGGGAACAACAGTTATCATAGCAATTTGTACGCCTAATTTTGTAACAATTGGCCATATAGGAGATAGTCGTTGTTATATGGTATCAGAGGGAGAGATATCGCTTGTAACGGAAGATCATTCTCTTGTAAATGAACTTGTGAGACATGGTGAAATTTCAAGGGAAGATGCAGAATATCACCCGAAAAAGAATGTTTTGTTAAGAGCATTGGGAACAGAAGAGAAAGTCGGATTAGATGTTAAAACATTGGTGTTAGAGGAAGATGATCAGTTACTTCTTTGCTCTGATGGATTATCTAATAAAGTTTCCATTGCTGATATGAAACAAATTTTACAGTTAAATGAACAACTTGAAGTTAAGGGACAACGTCTCATTCAATTGGCGAATGATCGTGGCGGAGAAGATAATATCACCCTTGTTCTTATTGATTATGCGGATTCGACAAACGAAAGTAGGTGAAGTGCAACGTGCTGATTGGAAAACGCTTAAATGACCGTTATAAGCTGCTAAAAATGATTGGTGGCGGAGGAATGGCCAATGTATATTTAGCTCATGATGACATACTCGGCCGGGATGTAGCGGTAAAAATATTAAGACTCGACTATTCAAACAATGAAGAGTTTATTAAACGTTTCCATCGAGAAGCGCAATCTGTTACAACGTTGTCGCATCCAAATATTGTGAATATGTATGATGTTGGGGAAGAGGATGGTATATATTATCTTGTAATGGAATATGTACCTGGACAAACATTGAAGCAATACATAATAGAGCGAGGGATGTTACCTATAGGAGAAGCTCTTGATATAATGGAGCAGTTAACATCCGCCATGGCACACGCCCATCATTTTGAAATTGTGCATCGTGATATAAAACCGCATAATATTTTAATTCGAGCTGATGGAATAATAAAAGTAACAGATTTTGGAATTGCGACGGCTACAAGTGCAACAACAATTACACATACAAATTCAGTACTCGGTTCGGTGCATTACTTATCACCAGAACAAGCACGCGGCGGGATAGCAAATAAACAATCAGATATTTATTCCCTAGGAATTGTTATGTTTGAGTTGTTAACAGGAAGACAACCGTTTTCTGGCGAATCTGCTGTTGCTATAGCTTTAAAACATTTACAAAGTGAAATTCCGTCTCCGAAAAGATGGAATGAAAATATTCCGCAAAGTGTCGAAAATATTATATTAAAGGCAACTGCGAAAGATCCGTTTCATCGATATCAATCTGCTAATGCGATGAAACGAGATATTGAAACTGCACTATATCCAGAGAGGATAAATGAGCAACCATTTTACATACCGGAAGATATGGAAGCGACAAAAGCGATTCCAATTATTCAACAGGAACAATTATTCGAAAATGTAACTGATGAAACAATTGTCTTAAAGGGAAGCAAAGTGGATGAACAGACAAGAAAAGAAGATGCAGATTTAAATAAGAAGAAAAAACGAAGTAGTAAATGGCTCAAAATTTTAATTACAACATTTTTACTTTTAGCGATTGGAATAACGTTAGCGCTTACTGTTATTCCCGGATTCTTTATTCCAAAAGATGTAAAGGTCCCTGATGTGGCTGGTATGAAGTATACGACAGCAGTAAATACATTAGTTGAAAAGGGTTTTGAGGTTACGGAACCTAATATTGTATATACAGATGATGTTGAATCCGGGGATGTCATAAAAACAGACCCTGTGGCAGGAAGAGTTGTAAAAGAAAACTCTAAAATTACTATCTATCAATCAGGTGGAAAAAAGAAAAGTAAGATGAGTGATCTCACAGGAAAAGATTTTGAGAGTATAAGGTCTGAATTAGAAGAAAAATATAAACATGTTACAATAAATTATATTGAAAATGATAGGCCAAAAGGTGAAATCGTTGAGCAAATTCCGACGCCGGATCAAATGGTAGTAGAGGCGGAACAAGAACTGAAAATTTGGGTAAGTAAAGGTCCTTATCAAATTAGACCAGGTGATTTTTCGGGATGGACTGAAAATAGCGTAAATGGTTATTTGAATGAGAGAAAACTAACTCCAGATATAAAACGAGAGTATTCCGATACTGTTGATAAAGGACTTGTAATTTCACAATCTCCAAAACCAGGAACACCGTTAAAAGAAGGAGATAAAGTGACGGTTATCATCTCAGAGGGTCCTAAGCCGAAAGTAACGAAAACAGTGAAAGTGGATAATATTTCTATTCCGTATGAATCTTCTATAATAGGTGAGAAAAAACCGCAAACGATAGAAATTTATAAAGAAGATATGCAACAAAAAATGGATAGACCAATTGAAACTAGAACGATTACAGAGTCGGCAACAATTTCTTTAGAATTTATTATCCAAGAAGGTACAAAGGGACACTATAAAATCGTAAGAGATGGAGTTACGATTATTGACAATGAAGTACCATATCCAACTCAATAATAGTGGCCGTTATCGCTTTCTATACAGAAATATGATGTATTACTCTTGCCTGTTATGCTATCTACAACGTGGATGGTATAACAGGCAAAAATATATGATTCAAAAAGCTATAAAGATGATACTGTTATAAATAATATGTCGAATTTGATGGTAGATTAAATATAGTAACCTTGGTGTAGATTTGATGGGTTTGAAATGATTATTTAAAGAATTCTAATCCATTCAATATTAATGACAGCTTCACTTTATACAAAATAAAGGAGAATTATATGCCAGAAGGAAAAATTATAAAAGCTCTAAGTGGGTTTTATTATGTGCAGCATGAAGAAGGAATTACACAATGTCGCGGGCGTGGTGTATTTAGAAAGAATAAAATTACGCCACTTGTAGGAGACCAAGTTGTCTTTCAAGCAGATAATCCGAGTGAAGGATACGTGCTTGAAGTATTTGATCGAAAAAACGAACTTGTTAGACCTCCTATTGCTAATGTTGACCAAGCGATTCTTGTTTTCTCCGCAGTAGAACCAGATTTTAATCCCGGATTGTTAGATCGATTTTTAGTGCTGATTGAATATCATAACATTAAGCCGATTATTTGTATTAGTAAGATGGATTTAGTGGATGAAAAAATGAGAGAGACTGTTGAATTGTATGCAAATGACTATCGTGAAATGGGATATGATGTATTATTTACTTCTATAAATACATCGGAAAGTATTGATATTTTAAAACCATTTTTAGAAGGTTGTGTTTCTGTCGTTGCAGGGCAATCTGGTGTTGGAAAATCTTCTATGCTTAACGTTTTACGTCCAGAGTTAGAACTGAAAACGAATGATATTTCCTCCCATTTAGGGCGCGGGAAACATACGACAAGACACGTGGAATTAATTGCGATTGGAAGTGGACTAGTTGCAGATACACCTGGTTTTAGTTCACTTGATTTCATAGATATAGAAGTAGAAGATCTTACATATTGTTTTCCAGAGTTGAAAGAAGCGAGCCAATACTGTAAATTTAGAGGGTGTACACATCTTTCTGAACCGAAATGTGCTGTAAAGGCAGCTGTTGAAGAGGGGAAGATTACAGAATATCGTTATAAGAATTACAAACAATTCGTAGAAGAAATTAGAGAGAGAAAGCCGAGGTATTAGTTATGATTAAAATTGCACCATCGATCTTATCAGCAGATTTTTCAAAATTAGGGGAAGAGATTAAAGATGTAGAAAAAGGCGGAGCAGATTACATTCACGTCGATGTAATGGATGGACATTTCGTACCAAACATTACAATTGGACCATTAATTGTAGAAGCTATTCGTCCAATTACATCGTTACCGCTAGATGTACATTTAATGATTGAAAATCCTGATAATTATATCCCGACTTTTGCAAAAGCGGGAGCGGATATTATTACTGTTCATGTAGAAGCTTGTCCTCATCTGCATCGTACAATTCAGTTAATTAAATCTCATGGCATTAAGGCGGGAGTTGTATTAAATCCGCATACGCCAGTTTCAACTATTGAGCATGTATTAGAAGATATCGATATGGTATTACTTATGACAGTAAACCCTGGATTTGGTGGACAGAAATTTATCCATTCTGTATTACCGAAAATTAAACAAGTTGCAGAAATGGTTAAAGAGCGCAATTTAGAAGTAGAAATTGAAGTTGATGGTGGTGTGAACGCTGAAACAGCAAGACTTTGTATTGAAGCAGGAGCAAATGTACTTGTAGCTGGATCAGCAGTATACAATCAAAAAGACCGCGGTGAAGCAATTCGTGTCATTCGTGGATAATGAATGAACGAGTCTGTATCCTAGTGAAGCTTTTAGTTCAGTAAGCTTTCACTATTTACAAAGGGTAGAGAAAAATATGTAAAAAGGCAATCTACCGAATGGCAGATTGCCTTTTTACAATAGAAGGGGAAGAAAAAATGATTATTCATATTTTAGCAGGAGGCCCTGCAGAATATTGTGCAGATTTTTCGCGATATGAAAATGAGCAAGTAGTGTGGGCGGCGGTTGATAGAGGCGTGTATCGTTTATTAAAAAGAGGTATTACTCCTGCTGTTGCGTTTGGAGATTACGATTCAGTAACAGAAGAAGAATTAGTATGGATGGGACAGCAAACGAGTGAATTACATATTGTTCCGCGGGAAAAAGATCAAACGGATTTAGAAATTGCAATTAACTGGGCGTTAGAACAGAAACCGGCATTAATTCGTATTTTTGGTGCTACGGGCGGAAGGCTTGATCACGGTTTAGCAAATATACAGATGCTTTTAAGAGGGTTAAAAGTAGAGGTAGAAATGTGCATTGTAGACAATAAAAATGAAATAACAGTTAAAGAAGTGGGGACACATACAATTGAAGTGAATAAAAATTTCCCTTATGTATCTTTTGTGCCGGTTACTGAAATAGTGGAAGGGATTACATTGCTTGGGTTTAAGTATCCTCTTACGAATAAAACAATAGAGTGGGGATCTACACTTTGTATTAGTAATGAACTCGTTGAGGAAAAAGGTACTTTTTCATTTACTTCTGGCATATTAATGGTGATAAGAAGCACTGATTGAAGAAACAATTTTGCTCCTTACATCATATAGTGAACAAGTGGAGTAATGGGGATTAGGAGGGAAACCATGAGATTTTATACAATTAAGTTACCTAAATTTCTTGGTGGAATTGTTCGTGCCATGTTAAATACCTTCAAAAAGGATTGAAAAAAGCACCTATTACCGGTGCTTTTTCCATTGGTATAGTAAAAAAAGAGCCTAGCGGCTCTTTTTTTTATTATTAAACACGTTCGATTTTGCCAGATTTTAATGCTCTAGCAGAAACGTAAACACGTTGAACTTTTCCGTCGATGCGTACGCGAACTTTTTGAAGGTTAGCGCCCCATTTACGTTTTGTAGCGTTCATTGCGTGAGAACGAGAGTTACCAGAACGAGCTTTTCTTCCAGTGATAGCACAAACACGAGCCATTTATATTTCCCTCCCTTGATACCTTACCATACGTAATTTTTCAATGTTAGTCTTTTTTGCGATGCTAAAAACACTACTATAATTTAACACAACTAAAAAGAGAATGCAACACCGTAGAAAAAAGAAATCAAGAAAAATTACTTGACACTATATGTCGATGATGAAAAGTTGAAATCAAGAAAAATTGCTTGACATATTATAGTGGTACATGTTGTATAATAACAATGGACTATTTTGCTCATCATAAAAAATGTGATTTAAAACATAAAATATGAGAGTGAAAAGAAAGAACGATGGAATTTTCTTTAAAAAGATTATATGATAGTAACTAAAGTAGTCTAGCTCACTTTCACCATTTATGAAGGGGGAAACGAGATGTCAATTGAAATTAAAACTAAGTATGGTCAAATTGATATTAGTACAGATGTAATTGCAACAATTGCTGGAGGTGCCGCAGTAGATTGCTACGGTATCGTAGGTATGGCATCAAAAAATCAGTTAAAAGATGGTTTAACAGACATTTTACGAAAAGAAAACTTCACTAGAGGTGTTATTGTTCGTAAAGATGAAGATGAAGTACATATTGATATGTATATTATTGTGAGCTATGGTACGAAAATTTCAGAAGTAGCACATAACGTGCAGACGAAAGTGAAATATACATTAGATCAAACTGTAGGACTAGCAGTAGATTCTGTAAACATCTACGTACAAGGAGTTAAAGTAATAAACTTGTAATGTGCATTAAGGAGGAAAATCTGTGTCAATTCAAAAAATTGATGGAAAACGTTTATCACAAATGATCATGCAAGGAGCGAATAATTTAACAAATAATGTTCAGCTTGTTGATGCATTAAACGTATTTCCAGTTCCAGATGGCGATACCGGTACAAACATGAACTTATCTATGACTTCAGGCGCACGTGAAGTGAAAGCAAATCCTTCACAGCACGCTGGTAAAGTCGGTGTAAGTTTAGCCAAAGGATTATTAATGGGAGCTCGTGGTAACTCTGGGGTTATTCTATCTCAGTTATTCCGTGGTTTCTCTAAATCCATTGAACAAAAAGAAGAATTAACAACAGTTGATTTTGCTGCAGCTTTAGATGCTGGGGTAGAAGCGGCTTACAAAGCGGTTATGAAACCGATTGAAGGAACGATTTTAACGGTTGCAAGAGAAACGGGTAAATATGCAGTAACAGTTGCGAAAAAACAGCGCGACTTTGTTTTGTTTATGGAAGACGTTGTGAAAGAAGCGAATGCATCGTTAAATCGTACGCCAGATTTATTACCTGTATTAAAACAAGTTGGCGTTGTAGATAGCGGTGGTAAAGGTCTTGTTGTTGTATACGAAGGATTTTTAGCTGACTTAAAAGGAGAAACGATTTCTTCTAATGTGTCTGCCCAACCATCTATGAATGACATGGTACGCGCAGAACATCACCGTAGTGTACAAAGCCAATTGAGTACAGAAGATATAAAGTATGGATATTGTACGGAATTCATGGTGAAATTAGAGCCTGAAAAAATGAAAGAACATAATTTCTCTGAACAAAAATTCCGTGAAGATATTAGTGTATACGGAGATTCACTACTTGTTGTATCAGATGATGAGGTTGTTAAGGTTCATATTCATGCGGAACATCCTGGAGATCCTATGAATTATGGACAACGTTATGGTAGCTTAATTAAGATTAAAGTAGAAAATATGCGTGAACAGCATACTGCTTTATTAGATGAACCTACTATGATGCCTGAGCAACCAAGCCAATCGAAAGAGAAGCAACCGTACGGTATTGTAACTGTAGCTATGGGATCTGGTATTAAAACTTTATTTGAGAGCATTGGTGCGACGAAAGTTATCGAAGGTGGCCAAACGATGAATCCAAGTACGGAGGATATCGTGAAGGCGATTGAAGAAGCAAATGCTGAAAAGATTATCATCTTGCCAAATAACGGTAATATCGTGATGGCGGCAGAACAAGCAGCGTCAGTAGTGGATCAAGAAGTTATTGTTGTTCGTTCTAAAACAGTTCCTCAAGGTATGGCTGCAATGTTAGCATTTAATCCAGTTGGAACATTAGAAGAGAATGAAGAAAACATGAAAGAAGCTTTATCTCATGTGAAAACAGGTCAAATTACGTATGCGGTTCGTGATACTGAAATTGACGGTGTAGCAATTCAAAAAGATGATTTCATGTGTATTGCAGATGGAAAAATCGTATCAACAAATGCTGAAAAAGTAGGGGCTGCAAAGCAATTACTAGAAGCGCTTATTGATGAAGATTCTGAAATCGTAACGATTCTACAAGGTGAAGATGCAACTGACGAAGAAGTAGCTGAGTTAGTTGAATTTGTAGAAGAGAATTTTGAAGATGCAGAAGTAGAAGTGCATGCTGGGAACCAACCAGTGTACTCTTTCATCTTCTCTGTAGAATAAGAAAAGATTCGTTTTGAAAATAAATGGATTCCTTACTTGCTAATGAATACGAAGTAGTAATATGAAGTTTGTTACTAGTTGGTGTTCAAAGGGCTAGCATATTGAAGATAAAAAAGAGCCTTGCTGCTAATAGTGAGGCTCTTTTCTTTCGTGTTGTTTATGAGGGATTTGAGTAGTTTCTCTTAGAATGCCTATGATAGAATATATAGGGTGAAAGAGAGCGATTGCAGATGTTAATGAATACGCAGGTAA
This sequence comes from Bacillus luti, assembly GCF_009739945.1. Taxonomy (NCBI): domain Bacteria; kingdom Bacillati; phylum Bacillota; class Bacilli; order Caryophanales; family Bacillaceae; genus Bacillus; species Bacillus luti. The sequence continues at coordinate 1,488,086 of NZ_CP040336.1, forward strand.
AGTGCAACAAAGAAAATAATGTGACGGGGTGTGAGAATTTTGAATGAAGGTGTACAAGTTCCTGTTACAGATGTAAAGGGAATCGGTGGAGAAACATCTGAATTACTACACGAGATGGGAATTTTCACAGTTTCTCATCTATTAGAACATTTTCCGTACCGTTATGAAGACTATGCGATGAAAGATCTTGCTGAAGTAAAGCATGATGAGCGTGTAACAGTGGAGGGGAAAGTTCATAGTGCTCCTTTACTGCAATATTACGGGAAAAAGAAGTCACGCCTTACAGTTCGTGTCCTTGTCGGTCGTTATTTAATTACTGCTGTATGTTTTAATAGACCGTACTATAAGCAAAAGTTAAAGTTAGATGAGGCAGTAACGATTACTGGTAAATGGGATCAGCATCGTCAAACGATTGCGGTATCAGAACTTCATTTTGGACCGGTAGTACGTCAACAAGAAGTAGAGCCTGTATACTCAGTAAAAGGGAAACTTACAGTGAAACAGATGCGTCGTTTTATTGCCCAAGCGTTAAAGGAGTATGGGGACTCTATAGTCGAAGTGTTACCTGATGGTTTGTTAAGTCGATATAAATTATTACCACGCTATGAAGCGCTCAGGGCCTTGCATTTTCCAGTAGGGCAGGAAGATTTAAAACAAGCACGCCGCCGTTTTGTCTATGAAGAGTTTTTCCTATTTCAATTAAAAATGCAAACGTTACGGAAAATGGAGAGAGAAAATTCGAAAGGGACGAAAAAAGAAATTCCTTCAGCGGAATTACAAGAGTTTATCGATACACTTCCGTTCCCGTTAACTGGTGCGCAGCGCCGAGTTGTAGATGAAATTATGAAAGATATGACATCTCCCTATCGGATGAATCGTCTGCTGCAAGGTGATGTAGGTTCAGGGAAAACGGTCGTTGCTGCAATCGGTCTGTATGCAGCGAAATTAGCGCATTATCAAGGTGCTTTAATGGTTCCAACAGAAATTTTAGCAGAACAACATTATCAATCGCTCGCGGAGACGTTTTCTCATTTTGGTATGAAGGTTGAATTGCTAACAAGTTCTGTTAAAGGTGTGAGACGTCGAGAGATTTTGGCGAAATTAGAACAAGGGGAAATAGATATCCTTGTCGGAACACACGCTTTAATTCAAGATGAAGTTATATTTCATAGGTTAGGTCTCGTTATTACTGATGAACAACATCGATTTGGTGTAGCGCAGCGCCGGGTTTTACGGGAGAAAGGTGAAAGTCCAGATGTATTATTTATGACAGCCACTCCAATTCCACGTACGTTAGCGATAACTGCATTTGGAGAGATGGATGTATCTATAATCGATGAGATGCCGGCGGGTAGAAAGGTAATTGAAACATACTGGGCAAAACATGATATGTTAGATCGCGTTCTCGGTTTTGTGGAGAAAGAGATAAAAAAGGGAAGACAAGCATATGTTATTTGTCCTCTTATTGAAGAATCTGAGAAACTCGATGTTCAAAATGCTATCGACTTACATAGTATGCTAACTCATCATTATCAAGGGAAGTGTCAGGTTGGATTAATGCATGGGAGATTATCCTCTCAGGAAAAAGAAGAGATAATGGGACAATTTAGTGAAAATAAAGTGCAAATTCTTGTATCAACAACAGTTGTTGAAGTAGGTGTTAACGTACCGAATGCGACTGTTATGGTCATTTATGACGCAGAGCGTTTCGGTTTATCGCAGCTCCATCAGCTGAGGGGGCGTGTTGGACGTGGTAGTGAGCAATCGTATTGTTTATTAATCGCAGATCCGAAATCAGAAACGGGAAAAGAAAGAATGCGCATTATGACTGAAACAAATGATGGATTTGTATTGTCGGAAAAAGATTTAGAATTACGAGGTCCAGGGGATTTCTTTGGAAGTAAGCAAAGTGGTTTACCAGAATTTAAGGTTGCTGATATGGTACATGATTATCGGGCGTTAGAAACAGCGAGACAAGATGCGGCGATACTAGTAGATTCAGAAGCGTTTTGGCACAACGATCAGTATGCTGCCTTGCGCACGTATCTTGATGGGACAGGTGTGTTCCAAGGAGAGAAGCTCGATTAAAGGGAGTCAACAAAAATTTTTGTTGCATTCTACTTTTAATGATTATATACTACTGTTAGTACCTAGTCATAAAAACGGATGGTGCGGTATGAAAAAAAGAAGAAGTAAAAAAGAAAGACAAGAATTATTACAACAAACAATCGAAACGAATCCTTTTATAACGGATGAAGATTTAGCTGAAAAATTTCAGGTTAGTATACAAACGGTTCGTCTGGATCGAATGGAATTATCTATTCCTGAATTAAGAGAGAGAATTAAGCATGTAGCTACAAAGCAACATGAAGAAGATGTGAAATCTTTACCGTTAGAAGAGGTTGTCGGCGAAATTATCGATATAGAATTAGATAGACATGCAATTTCTATCTTTGAAGTTAAGGTAGAGCATGTATTTAAAAGAAATCAAATTGCCCGTGGGCATCATTTGTTTGCACAAGCAAACTCACTAGCTGTTGCGGTTATTGATGAAGAATTAGCTTTAACTGCAAAGTCTACCATTCGATACATTCGTCCTGTAAAATTAGGAGAGCGTGTTGTTGCAAAAGCGCGCGTTGAAGATGTAGAGAATGATAAAGGACGGACGGTTGTCAAAGTGCGCAGCTTTGTTGGAGAAGAACTTGTTTTTACAGGCACTTTTGAAATGTATCGATCTAGTAATTATAGTGAGGAAGGTAACAACTTATGAAAATCGCAATAGATGCAATGGGTGGCGATCATGCTCCGAAGGCTGTCGTATTAGGGGCAATGAAAGCTATTAAGGAATATTCAGATTTACATATTACGTTAGTAGGAAAAGAGGCAGAAATTCGTCAACACTTAACTAGTGAAGAGCGAATTACGATTCTTCATACAGACGAAAAAATTGAATCGACAGATGAACCAGTAAGAGCGGTTCGTCGAAAAAAACAAGCTTCAATGGTACTTGCAGCAGAGCAAGTGAAAAATGGTGAAGCAGATGCTTGTATATCAGCAGGTAGTACAGGAGCTTTAATGGCGGCTGGATTATTTGTTGTCGGTCGTATGGAAGGGATTGAACGACCAGCATTATCACCAACAATGCCAACTGTTGATGGAAAAGGTTTTGTTATGCTAGATGTTGGAGCGAACGTTGATGCAAAACCAATTCATCTATATCAGTACGCGGTAATGGGATCTGTTTACGCTGAGAAAGTAAGAGGGATTAAAAATCCTCGCGTTGGACTATTAAACGTTGGAACAGAGGACGGAAAAGGTAACGAGCTTTCTAAACAAGTCTTTGCAATGCTTAAAGACGCACCAATTAATTTCGTTGGGAACGTAGAATCAAGAGATTTATTGCAAGGTGTAGCAGATGTTGTTGTGTGCGATGGTTTTACAGGTAATGTAGCACTGAAGTCACTAGAAGGAACAGCTCTTGCATTATTCTCTATGTTAAAAGAGCAATTAATGAGTTCGTTTACAAGTAAATTAGCAGCAGCGGTATTAAAACCAAAACTTATGGTATTAAAAGATAAAATGGATTATTCGGAGTATGGCGGAGCGGCATTATTTGGATTGAAAGCTCCTGTCATTAAGGCTCATGGTTCTTCTAATGACCAATCGATATTCAGTGCGATTCGTCAAACGAGAGAAATGGTAGCGAAAGAAGTTATTCCTACAATTTCAAGTGTAATGGAGAAAGAGCCACTCCAATAAGAGGAGGATTTGAAATGGGAAAACTAGCATTTCTTTTTCCGGGCCAAGGTTCACAGGCAGTTGGAATGGGTAGACAGTTAGCGGATAATAATAAAGAGGTTGCGAAAGTTTTTGAAAAAGCAGATGAGGTGTTACAGGATTCACTTTCAGAAGTGATTTTTGAAGGACCGCAGGAAAAGCTAACATTAACGACAAATGCGCAGCCGGCATTATTAACAACGAGTTATGCAATTTTGACAGCTTTGAAAGAGTACGGTATTACACCTGATTTTGTAGCAGGACACAGTTTAGGTGAATATAGCGCTCTTGTGGCAGCTGGTGCATTAACTTTTGAAGATGCTGTATATGCTGTAAGGAAACGCGGGGAATATATGGAAGAGGCTGTTCCAGGCGGGGAAGGTGCGATGGCAGCTATTTTAGGTGCTGACCCAGATATGTTGAAACGAGTTACTGAAGAAGTAACAAGTGAAGGATATGCAGTGCAAATCGCTAATATGAATAGCACGAAGCAAATTGTGATTTCTGGAACGAAGCAAGGAGTAGAGATTGCTTCTCAAAGAGCGAAAGAAAATGGCGCGAAGAGAGCGATTCCGCTTAAAGTAAGTGGACCGTTCCACTCTTCACTTATGAAACCAGCAGCTGAAAAATTCCAAAGTGTTTTAAATGAAATTACAATTCAAGATACGAATATTCCAGTTATCGCGAATGTTACAGCGGACGTTATTACACGTGGTGCAGATATTCAAGAAAAGCTAATCGAACAGCTTTATTCGCCTGTATTATGGTATCCATCTGTGGAATATATGGTGAATCAAGGGGTAGATACATTTATTGAAATTGGACCTGGGAAAGTGCTTGCTGGACTTATGAAGTCGATTGATTCATCAGTGAAAGCATATGCGATATACGATGAAGAGACATTAAAAGATACCATTTCAAATTTGAGAGGAGAAAACTGATGTTAAAAGGGAAAGTAGCATTAGTAACCGGTGCTTCACGCGGGATTGGCCGTGCGATTGCAATAGATTTAGCGAAACAAGGGGCAAATGTAGTAGTAAATTATGCTGGTAATGAGCAAAAGGCAAATGAAGTAGTTGATGAAATAAAGAAATTAGGTTCGGATGCAATTGCAGTAAGAGCAGATGTTGCAAATGCAGAAGACGTTACGAATATGGTAAAACAAACGGTAGATACATTTGGACAAGTTGATATTCTTGTAAATAATGCAGGTGTAACGAAAGATAATTTATTAATGCGTATGAAAGAAGAAGAATGGGATACAGTTATTAATACAAACTTAAAAGGTGTATTTTTATGTACGAAGGCAGTATCTCGATATATGATGCGTCAACGTCATGGACGTATTATTAATATCGCTTCTGTTGTTGGTGTAACAGGGAATCCAGGACAAGCAAACTATGTTGCTGCTAAAGCAGGTGTAATTGGATTAACAAAAACATCGGCAAAAGAGTTAGCGAGTCGAAATATTACAGTAAATGCAATTGCTCCTGGGTTTATTGCGACTGATATGACCGATGTACTGGATGAAAATATAAAAGCCGAAATGTTAAAATTAATTCCTGCAGCTCAGTTTGGTGAAGCGCAAGATATCGCAAATACTGTCACATTTTTCGCTTCTGATCAAAGTAAATATGTGACAGGCCAAACGTTAAATGTTGATGGCGGAATGGTAATGTAATAAAAGAATCGATTTCAACTAGTTTTTTTTGCTAATATTTAATATAATATTTGAGGGGAGGTGAATGGAATGGCAGATGTTTTAGAGCGTGTAACAAAAATCATCGTTGATCGTTTAGGTGTAGAAGAAACTGAAGTAGTACCAGCTGCGAGCTTTAAAGAAGATTTAGGCGCAGACTCCCTAGATGTAGTAGAACTTGTAATGCAATTGGAAGATGAATTCGAAATGGAAATTTCTGATGAAGATGCTGAAAAGATTGCTACTGTTGGCGATGCTGTGACTTACATAGAGAGTCATCTATAATGCTTAAGTGAAGTCCCGTTTTTTAGCGGGGCTTCTCGGCTTATATCTGGAGGGACCTATGCCGTACCGAAAACATAGAGAAAAAAAATACGAAACAAAATATCGTGAAGCGTTTAAAGTATTTCAAGAAGAGATAGGTATTACGTTTACAGATGAAAAATTATTGATTCAAGCATTTACGCATTCATCGTATGTGAATGAGCATCGAAAAAAACCGCATGAGGACAATGAGCGTCTCGAATTTCTTGGTGATGCTGTATTGGAACTCACTGTATCACAGTATCTGTTTCAAAAATATCCGACAATGAGCGAAGGAGAGTTAACAAAATTACGTGCAGCTATTGTATGTGAGCCATCTCTTGTTCGTTTTGCAAACGAGTTGTCATTTGGTAGCCTTGTTTTATTAGGAAAAGGTGAGGAAATGACGGGTGGACGTGAACGACCAGCTTTATTAGCGGATGTCTTTGAAGCGTTTATTGGAGCCCTTTACCTTGATCAAGGGCTAGAAACAGTTTGGGGATTCTTAAAAGAAGTTGTATATCCGAAAATTAATGAAGGTGCTTTTTCTCATGTGATGGATTATAAGAGTCAATTACAAGAATTGATTCAGCGTGATGGTAGTGGCAATATTGAATACCAAATTCTGCAAGAAAAAGGACCGGCTCACAATCGAGAATTTGTGTCACGTGTTACGTTAAATAACGTGGCATTAGGTCTTGGTAGTGGGAAGTCGAAAAAAGAAGCAGAGCAACAAGCTGCTGCAGAAGCGTTGAAAAAATTAAAAGAACAACTATAAGGAATCCCCCTTTGAATGAGGGGGATTCCTTATGCATAGAATGAAACTTTCTTTTTGTTTGTAAATAAAAGGGAGGGAAATCCGTATAATGGCCCGTTTGTATGCAGACGGCATTTATAACAACGGAGAATAGGAGGAAGGCCTTTCGTGTTTTTAAAGAGATTAGAAATAGCAGGATTTAAATCTTTTGCTGAGCGTGTATCTGTCGATTTCGTTCCAGGTGTAACTTCTGTAGTAGGACCTAATGGGAGTGGAAAAAGTAATATTACGGATGCAATTCGCTGGGTACTTGGTGAACAATCTGCAAAATCATTACGTGGTGCAAAGATGGAGGATATTATTTTTGCGGGCAGTGATACGAGAAGAGCAGTTAATGTTGCTGAAGTAACAATAACTTTAAATAATGAAGATCAACGTTTGCCGATTGAATATAATGAGGTATGTGTAACGCGCCGTGTATCTCGTTCGGGAGATAGTGATTTTTATATTAATAAACAATCATGTAGATTAAAAGATATTATTGATTTATTTATGGACTCTGGTATGGGAAGAGAAGCTTTTTCGATTATTAGCCAGGGGAAAGTTGAAGAGATTTTAAGTAGTAAATCAGAAGAGCGTCGCGGTGTATTTGAGGAAGCTGCAGGTGTGCTGAAATACAAACTTCGTAAAAAGAAAGCTGAAGGCAAATTAGCAGACACACAAGAAAACTTAAATCGTGTACAAGATATAATTCACGAATTAAGTAGTCAAGTAGAACCTTTAGAAAGACAAGCCTCTATTGCGAAAGATTATCTCGAGAAAAAAGAAGAATTAGAGAAAGTAGAAGCAGCACTTATTGTACATGAAATTGAAGAATTACATGAGAAATGGGAAGCGCTTCGAAATCAGTTTGGGCATAATAAAAACGAAGAAGCTAAAATGTCAACGAATTTACAAAAAGGTGAAGAAGAGCTTGAGGAATTACGAGGACAATTACAAGCGGTAGATGAGTCTGTAGATTCCTTACAAGAGGTACTGCTTCTTTCTAGTAAAGAGCTAGAAAAACTAGAAGGACAGCGTGAGTTATTAAAAGAGAGAAAGCAAAATGCAACAACGCATTGTGCGCAACTCGAACAGTTAATTGTTGAATTAACAGAAAAAGCTAAAAGTTATGATGGTGAAATTGAATCGAGTACAGAAGTTTTGATGCAATTTGTAGATCAAGTAAAAGAGTTAGAGAAAAAATTGCATGATAATGAGCTATTGCTTGCAACTTTCGCTGACAATTTAGAGGAACAAATTGAGAATTTAAAAGGTGATTATATTGAACTTTTAAATCACCAAGCTAGTCATCGTAATGAGTTATCTATGATTGAAGAACAATCTAAACAGCAAAGCTCTAAAAATGAACGTCTTGATGAAGAAAACGCGAAATATGTAGAGATGCGTATGGAAATTACAGCGAAAAAGACGAAACTTGTAGAAAGTTACGAACAAGTGAAAGAAAAAGTAGCTGGTATTCTTTCGAACATACAGAAGACGGAAACGGCGCTAGGGAAATGTAAGGCGCAGTATAGTGAAAATGAAACGAAACTATATCAAGCGTATCAATTTGTACAACAGGCACGTTCTCGAAAAGAAATGTTAGAAGAGATGCAAGAAGATTACTCTGGTTTCTATCAAGGGGTACGTGAAGTATTAAAAGCTAGAGAGAATAGATTGCAAGGTGTCGAGGGAGCTGTTGCAGAACTTCTGACTGTACCGAAAGAATATGAAATCGCGATGGAAATCGCTTTAGGTGCAGCTATGCAACATATCGTAGTGCAAACTGAAGAACATGCTCGTAATGCGATTTCGTTTTTAAAGCAAAATAAACATGGACGAGCAACGTTTTTACCACAAGCTGTTATTAAAAGTAGATCGTTATCATTTGAGCAATTACGTATCGTAAATCAACACCCATCGTTTGTTGGTGTGGCGGCAGAACTTGTTCAGTACAACAATAAATATGAAAATGTAGTTTCGAATTTATTAGGTACGGTTATTGTTGCGAAAGATTTACGCGGAGCAAATGAGTTAGCGAAACAACTACAATACCGTTATCGCATTGTAACGATCGAAGGTGATGTAGTGAACCCTGGGGGTTCTATGACGGGTGGAGCGGTAAAACAAGCGAAATCTTCTTTATTGGGACGCCAACGTGAACTGGAAGAGTGGACTAACAAGTTAACTGATATGGAAGAAAAAACAACGAAGTTAGAAAACTTTGTTAAAGCAGTAAAACAAGAAATTCAAGAAAAAGAAGTGAAAATACGCGAACTAAGACAAGGTGTAGAAGCTGAGCGTGTAGATGAGCAGAGATTAAGAGAAGAAATTAATCGTTTAGAATTAGAAGAACATCGTATTAACGATCGCTTATCTATTTATGATTTAGAGATTGAAGGATTCTTACAAGATCGAGTGAAAATGCAAGGGCGTAAAGAGGAATTAGAAGGAATTTTAACGAATCTTCAAGCTGATATTACTGAGTTAGATAGTAAAATTACCGCTTTAACAAAACAAAAAAGTGAGCAACATTCTTCGAAAGAAAAAGTTCAAAAAGAAATGACTGAGTTAAAAGTGTTAGCGGCTGAAAAGCAACAGCGCTTATCTAATCAAAAAGAAAAAGTTGAACGATTGACGAAAGAAAAAGAAGAAACGGATGCGACACTTGTCAAAACGAAAGAGGATTTAGCGTTCTTAAAACAAGAAATGACATCGAATTCAAGTGGTGAAGAGCAAATTACGAATATGATTGAGAAGAAAGCATATGATCGTAATCAAACTTCAGAGTTGATCCGCTCTCGTCGTGAACAACGTGTATCGTTACAAGAGAGAGTAGAACATTTAGAGCGTAATTTGAAAGAAACAACAGGTAAACATAAATACATTCTTGAGATGTTGAAAGATCAAGAAGTAAAAATAAATCGACTTGATGTAGAGTTAGAAAATAGATTACAACATTTACGTGAAACATATACGATTTCATTTGAAGCGGCAAAACTGAAGTATACAATGATGATGCCTGCTGAGGATGCACGTAAAAAGGTGAAGCTAATTAAACTATCCATCGAAGAGCTAGGTACAGTAAACTTAGGGGCGATTGATGAGTATGAGCGTGTAGCAGAGCGTCATACATTCTTACTAGAGCAAAAAGATGATCTAGAAGAAGCGAAAACAACATTGCACCAACTTATTACTGAAATGGATGAAGAAATGAAAAAACGCTTTTCTACTACATTTGAAGGAATTCGAATGGAGTTTCAATCGGTATTCTCTGAATTATTTGGAGGCGGTAGAGCGGATTTAGTAATGACGAATCCAGATGACTTATTAAATACGGGTATTGATATTGTAGCGCAACCGCCAGGGAAGAAACTGCAGAACTTAGGTTTACTTTCAGGTGGAGAGCGTGCTTTAACAGCAATTGCGCTTTTATTTGGTATTTTAAAAGTGCGCCCAGTACCATTCTGTGTACTAGATGAGGTAGAGGCGGCTCTAGATGAGGCAAATGTTGCCCGCTTTGCACAGTATTTAAAGAAGTTTAGTGATGAGACGCAGTTTATTGTAATTACACATAGAAAAGGTACAATGGAAGAGTCTGACGTATTGTATGGTGTAACAATGCAAGAATCAGGGGTATCTAAACTTGTTTCGGTTCGCTTAGATGATGGAGAAGAACTAGTGGCAAGTAAATAGGAAGGATGGGAAGTATGAGCTTTTTTAAAAAATTAAAAGAAAAAATTTCTAAACAAACAGATACGGTAACAGAGAAGTTTAAACAAGGTTTGGAAAAAACAAGAAATTCATTTGCCGATAAAGTAAATGATTTAGTGTATCGTTATCGCAAAATAGACGAAGATTTCTTTGAGGAATTAGAAGAAATCTTAATTAGTGCCGATGTCGGAGTTTCGACAGTAATGGAATTAATTGATCAGTTGAAAGAAGAAGTACAACGTCGTAACATTCAAGATCCGAAAGAAGTACAGGCTGTTATTTCAGAAAAGTTAGTAGGAATTTATAAAGGTGACAGTGATTTTAGTAATGAAGTTAATATACAAGAAGATCAATTAACAGTTGTTTTATTTGTTGGTGTTAACGGTGTAGGGAAAACAACGACAATTGGTAAGTTAGCACATAAATTTAAATCAGAAGGAAAGTCTGTCTTATTAGCGGCAGGAGATACATTCCGTGCTGGAGCGATTGAACAATTAGAAGTATGGGGCGATCGCGTTGGTGTAGAAGTGATTAAACAAGGATCAGGGTCTGATCCAGCAGCGGTTATGTATGATGCTGTTCAAGCTGCAAAAGCACGTAAAGTAGACGTATTACTATGTGATACAGCAGGACGTTTACAAAATAAAGTGAACTTAATGAAAGAGTTAGAGAAAGTAAAGCGTGTAATCGAGCGCGAAGTACCAGGAGCTCCTCATGAAGTATTACTTGTTATTGATGCAACAACAGGGCAAAACGGTTTAAGTCAAGCGAAAACATTCCGTGAAGCAACGAATGTTACTGGTATTGTTTTAACGAAGTTAGATGGAACTGCTAAAGGTGGTATTGTACTAGCGATTCGTAACGAAATGGATGTACCGGTGAAATTCGTTGGATTAGGAGAGCAAATGGATGATCTGCAACAGTTCGATCCGGAACAATATGTGTATGGTTTATTTGCGAACTTAGTAGAAACAGAAGAAGTATAAGCGAAAGAAGCGGTATTTTCCGCTTCTTTTTCTATAAAAAAATGTGATGTTAAGAAAAAAACTTGACACTCTTTTGTACTCCATGTAAACTAATTCATGTAAAGGGAAATCACTTAACAAAGGATGATCCAACATGCTCGAAAAAACAACGAGAATGAACTATTTATTTGATTTTTATCAATCGTTGTTAACGCAAAAACAAAGAAGTTATATGTCGCTTTATTATCTAGATGATTTATCTCTTGGTGAAATTGCGGAAGAATTTGATGTAAGTCGCCAAGCCGTGTATGATAACATTAAACGGACTGAAGCGATGCTTGAAGAATATGAAGATAAATTAGTATTACTTCAAAAGTTTCAAGAGCGACAGCGACTTGTTGCAAAGCTAAAACAGCTAATCAGCGAAGAAGAGCATGTGAATGAAGAAATGAAACAAGTTGTTGAAGCTATCGAAAAATTAGATTAGGAGGGCGGCAATATGGCATTTGAAGGATTAGCCGACCGACTTCAACAGACAATGCAAAAAATCCGCGGCAAAGGAAAAGTTTCTGAAGCCGATGTGAAAGAAATGATGAGAGAAGTTCGTCTAGCTCTTTTAGAAGCGGACGTTAACTTTAAAGTAGTAAAAGATTTTGTAAAGCGTGTGTCTGAACGTGCTGTCGGACAAGATGTAATGAAAAGTTTGACACCTGGACAACAAGTAATTAAAGTCGTACAGGAAGAACTTACAGAACTTATGGGCGGAGAGCAAAGCAAAATTGCTGTTGCTAATAAGCCACCGACTGTTATAATGATGGTTGGTCTGCAAGGTGCGGGTAAAACAACGACGACAGGTAAGCTTGCGAATTTGCTTCGTAAAAAGCATAATCGTAAACCGATGCTTGTTGCAGCTGATATTTATCGTCCAGCAGCTATTAAACAGCTTGAAACATTAGGGAAGCAATTGGACATGCCTGTATTCTCTTTAGGAGATCAAGTAAGTCCTGTTGAAATTGCGAAACAAGCGATTGCAAAAGCAAAAGAAGATCATCACGATTATGTTTTAATCGATACAGCAGGTCGCCTGCATATTGATGAAGAACTAATGGATGAATTAGCGAAAGTGAAAGAAGTTGCGAAACCGGATGAAATTTTCCTTGTTGTCGATGCGATGACGGGACAAGACGCGGTAAATGTTGCACAAAGTTTCCATGAACAGTTAGGTTTAACAGGTGTTGTATTAACGAAATTAGACGGTGATACGCGCGGTGGTGCTGCATTATCTATTAAAGCTGTAACAAACACACCAATTAAATTTGCTGGTATGGGTGAAAAACTAGATGCGATTGAAGCGTTCCATCCAGAACGTATGGCATCCCGTATTTTAGGGATGGGAGACGTCTTAACATTAATTGAAAAAGCGCAAGCTACAGTTGATGAAGAGAAAGCAAAAGAACTTGAGCAAAAAATGCGTACGCTTTCGTTTACGCTTGACGATTTCCTAGAACAACTTGGACAAGTGCGTCAACTTGGACCGCTTGACGAATTGTTAGGAATGCTTCCTGGTGCAAATAAAATTAAAGGGCTGAAAAATGCGCAAGTTGATGAAAAACAAATTGGGCATATTGAAGCAATTATTCGTTCTATGACTAAATTAGAGCGAGAACAACCGGAAATAATCAATGCTAGTCGTAAAAAACGCATTGCCAAAGGTAGCGGTACAACGGTACAAGAAATCAATCGTTTAATCAAGCAATTTGATGATATGAAAAAGATGATGAAAACGATGACTGGAATGCAAAAAGGTAAGAAAAAAGGACTAGGTGGATTGAAGTTTCCATTCATGTAAGGAAAAAAGATGGCTCTGTTAAGAAAAAATACTTTACAAAGCAATAGTCTTTTTGCTAATATAATTATCTGTGTGAAATAAATTCGGAGGTGCTTTATAAATGGCAGTTAAAATTCGTTTAAAACGTATGGGAGCTAAAAAAACTCCTTTCTATCGTGTAGTTGTTGCAGATTCTCGTTCTCCTCGTGACGGACGTTTCATTGAGGAAATCGGTACTTACAATCCGGTTGCTCAACCAGCTGAAGTTAAGATCAACGAAGAAGCAGCATTAAAATGGTTAGGAAATGGTGCTAAACCATCTGATACAGTTCGTAACTTATTCTCTAACCAAGGTATCATGGAGAAATTCCACTTATCTAAACAAGGTAAGTAATTGAGGCAATGACTATGAAGAAGTTAGTCGAGACGATTGTCAAGCCTCTTGTCGATCATCCTGAAGATGTAAAAGTTACACAGGAACTTTGCAACGGAGAGATAAAGTATCGATTAACTGTACATCCTGAGGATGTTGGAAAAGTCATTGGAAAGCAAGGGCGAGTTGCGAAAGCGATTCGAATGCTCTTGTATTCAGTGGGACATCATAATGATGAAAAAGTAACACTGGAAATTCAATAAACGTAAAAAGGGCGAGGAGTTATTCCTCTCCCTTTTTTAACATTTAAAGAGAGATTGCATGTTCCATATGTGAAATGGAGATGCTTAATTTATATAGAAACCAGGGGTGACATACTATTTATGACAAAATGGTTTAACGTAGGGAAAATTGTAAATACGCATGGCGTAAGAGGAGAAATCCGAGTTATTTCTCGTACTGATTTTCCGGAAGAGCGATATAAAGTAGGAAACACGTTATACATATCGAATGAAAAAGGTACAGACTATCTTCCGGTAAAGGTAACTTCTCATCGTCAACATAAGACATTTGATTTATTAACACTTGAAGGATACAACAATGTAGATGAAGTTGAGAAACTTAAAGGTTCTTTAATAAAAGTACCAGAAGAGCAGTTAGGCGAATTAGCTGAAGGTGAATACTACTACCATGAAATTATCGGTTGCAGTGTTGTGACAGAAGAAGGAGAATCGCTAGGGACAATCAAAGAGATTCTATCTCCTGGTGCAAATGATGTTTGGGTAATTAAACGTCCAAAGGGTCAAGACCTTTTAATTCCTTATATCGATGACGTTGTACTTCAAGTTAATATCGAAAATAAATTAGTAACCATTCATGTAATGGAAGGATTGCTATAATGAAAATTGATATTTTAACGTTGTTTCCAGATATGTTTACGGGTGTGTTTGGATCTTCAATTTTAAAGAAAGCACAAGAAAAAGAAGCTGTAGAGCTTCGTGTTGTCAATTTCCGTGATTATACGACTAGTAAGCATAATAGTGTAGATGACTATCCGTATGGTGGAGGCGCTGGGATGGTGTTAACGCCGCAACCTATCTTTGATGCGGTGGAAGATTTAACGAAAGAAACAGAGCGTAAGCCGAGAGTTGTCTTAATGTGTCCGCAAGGAGAAAGGTTTACTCAGAAGAAAGCGGAAGAGCTTGCAGAGGAAGAACATCTAATCTTTGTATGTGGGCATTATGAAGGATATGACGAACGAATTCGTGAACATCTCGTAACAGATGAAATTTCTATTGGTGATTACGTATTAACTGGCGGAGAATTGGCCTCTATGGTTATTACTGATAGTGTCGTACGTCTATTGCCAGGAGTACTAGGAAACCATGCCTCGCAAGTGGAGGATTCGTTTAGTACAGGTTTGTTAGAACATCCGCATTATACACGTCCAGCTGATTTTCGTGGGATGAAGGTGCCGGATGTACTAATGTCAGGAAATCATAAAAATATTGATGAATGGCGCCATAAAGAGTCCTTGCGTCGTACGTATACACGTAGACCGGACTTACTGGAAGAACGAGAATTATCTAAACAAGAAAAGAAATGGCTAGAACAAATTAAAGAAGGCCGATAAGGGCTTGATATATTTTCTATTGCAACAGTCCTAGCAATATGCTATTATAACATTTGTGCTACTGAAATCAGTAGCCGTATTAACGATGTTCCGCTGTAATTTATTAAGACTTTATAAGAGCATCTGTTTAAAGGAGAGAATTTAATATGCAACAATTAATCGCAGAAATTACAAAAGGCCAATTAAAAACTGACCTTCCTTCATTCCGTCCTGGAGACACTTTACGTGTACACGTAAAAGTAGTTGAGGGAACTCGTGAAAGAATTCAGCTTTTCGAAGGTGTTGTAATTAAACGTCGTGGTGGCGGAATCAGTGAAACATTCACAGTTCGTAAAATTTCTTACGGTGTAGGTGTTGAGCGTACATTCCCAATTCACACGCCAAGAATCGCGAAAATCGAAGTACTTCGCCGTGGTAAAGTACGTCGTGCTAAGTTATACTACTTACGTAACCTTCGCGGTAAAAAAGCACGTATTAAAGAAATTCGATAAGACATGTATGGGAGCTTGTAAATGCGCAAGCTCCCTTTTTCCAATCTATATAAAATTTTGATATAATACGAGCAGCTTACATAACCGTGGAGGGGAAATACATGAAGAAAGAAAAGAGTTCACTTTGGGAATGGATCAAGGCAATTTTGATTGCTGTTGTATTAGCGGGCGTTATTAGACAGTTTTTCTTTGCACCAATTCTCGTAGATGGAGTATCGATGGCATCTACTTTACACGATCGTGATCGAATGATTGTCAATAAAATTGGTTATCACATAGGAGATCCGAAACGATTTGATATTATCGTATTCCGAGCAACGGAAGATAAGGACTATATTAAGCGTATTATTGGCCTACCAGGCGATGAAATAGAGTATCGTAATGATAAACTATATGTTAACGGAAAGGCTTATGAGGAGCCGTATTTAGACAAGCAGAAAAAACAAATTGCTGACGGACCGCTGACATATGATTTTACTCTTGAAGAAATGACAGGGAAGAAAACTGTTCCAGAAGGTCAATTATTTGTTTTGGGCGATAATCGTCGTTTTAGTAAAGATAGCCGTTCAATTGGAACTATTTCAATGGATCAAGTGATTGGTAAAGCAAATATGCTATATTGGCCGTTAAAAGATGCTCGTATTGTGAAATAAAAGAAAAGAAAAAGAAGGTGGCAACATGGTAATTCAATGGTTCCCGGGACATATGGCAAAGGCTAGACGCCAAGTAACAGAAAAATTAAAGTTAATTGATGTTGTAATTGAGCTTGTAGATGCTCGATTACCTTTATCATCTCGAAATCCAATGATCGATGAGATTATTACGCATAAACCGAGGCTTGTTGTTTTAAATAAAGCAGATATGGCAGATGATCGTTTAACGAAACAATGGATCGCATATTTTAAAGAAAAAGGTCATATGGCAATTTCGATTAACGCACAAGCTGGACAAGGTATGAAGGAAATTGCAGCGGCTTGTAAAGTGTTGGTTAAAGAAAAGTTTGATAAAATGGTTGCTAAAGGTATTAGACCGAGGGCGATTCGTGCATTGATTGTAGGGATACCGAATGTTGGTAAATCTACGTTGATTAATAAATTGGCAAAGAAAAATATTGCTAAAACAGGTGATCGTCCAGGTGTGACAACAGCTCAACAATGGATTAAAGTTGGGAAGGAAATGGAATTGTTAGATACGCCAGGTATTCTATGGCCTAAATTTGAAGATGAGTTAGTGGGTCTTCGTTTAGCGACAACGGGTGCAATTAAAGATTCCATTTTAAATTTGCAAGATGTAGCTGTTTACGCATTCCGTTTTATGGAGAAGCATTACCCAGAACGTTTGAAAGAGCGCTATAATTTAAATGACATTCCAGAAGATATTGTGGAGTTATTCGATGCAGTTGGAAAAAATAGAGGCTGTTTAATGGGCGGCGGAATGATTGATTATGATAAAACATCTGAGCTTGTGCTTCGTGAGCTTCGTGGTGGCAAACTTGGAAAAATGACGTTTGAAACACCAGAAGAGTTTGCAGAGCAGATAGAAGATGTAGAAAAAATAGAAGAAGTATAAGACGTGCGTTTGTGCGTCTTTTCTTTTTGGATACATTTAAAGGGAGTGTAAAAGGATGCAAAAAATGACTATACAAGAAGCGGAAAATATACTGCAAGAAATTACAAGTGAAGAAGATGAGCATTTTCAATCGCTATTGAAGGATGAGCGAAAAGGGGTTCAAAAACTAATTTTGAAGTGGTATAAACAAAAAGAATTAGCACAAAAGGAAAGAGAAAAATTTCTGGAAATGTCAAAGTACGAAAATGCATTACGTGAAAAAGGTCTCGCATATATCGCAGGTATTGATGAAGTGGGGCGTGGACCGTTAGCTGGGCCTGTTGTGACAGCGGCTGTTGTCCTTCCGGAAGATTTTTATATTCCAGGTTTAAATGACTCGAAAAAGCTGAGTGAGGCGAAGCGAGAGCGTTTTTATGATGAAATCAAAGCGCAAGCCATTGCAATTGGAGTTGGAATTGTATCACCACAAGTTATTGATGAAATAAATATTTATCAAGCGACGAAACAAGCGATGTTAGAGGCTGTTGCGAATTTATCTTGTACACCACAATATTTATTAATCGATGCGATGAAACTCCCTACACCAATTCCGCAAACATCGATCATTAAAGGTGATGCTAAAAGTATTTCTATTTCAGCTGCATCTATTATTGCGAAAGTAACGAGAGATCGTATGATGAAAGAGCTTGGAGGGAAGTATCCTGCATATGGATTTGAACAACATATGGGATATGGAACAAAACAACATTTAGAAGCGATTGAAGCACATGGAGTGCTAGAGGAACATCGAAAATCGTTTGCACCTATTAAAGATATGATTCAAAAATAAGCTGCGAAAACGCAGCTTATTTTTTATTTTGACATATAAACATTACTATTTTCAAAAAAGAATAAAGCGATTTCAGTTTTCTGACACTTTATTGTAGACAGCGTGCCAATCATCTTATACAATGGCAATGTAATGTTTTTTAAACATTAAAAAACTTTTCGAGTAAAACAGGAAAACAGGGGAGGATGGGACCATGAATATCCATGAGTACCAAGGTAAGGCAGTCCTTAGAAGCTATGGGGTTAGCGTTCCGAACGGGAAGGTTGCATTTACAGTAGAAGAAGCTGTAGAAGCAGCGAAAGAATTAGGAACGGATGTATGTGTAGTAAAAGCACAAATTCACGCTGGTGGACGCGGCAAAGCTGGCGGAGTAAAAGTTGCAAAAAATTTAGATGAAGTTCGTACATATGCAGAAAGCATTTTAGGAACTACACTTGTAACACATCAAACAGGTCCTGAAGGTAAGGAAGTAAAACGCTTACTTATCGAAGAAGGTTGCGATATTAAAAAAGAATATTATGTAGGTCTTGTGTTAGATCGTGCAACTTCTCAAGTTGTTTTAATGGCGTCTGAAGAAGGCGGAACAGAAATTGAGGAAGTAGCAGAAAAAACACCTGAAAAAATCTTTAAAGAATATATTGATCCAGCAGTCGGCTTACAAGGCTTCCAAGCGCGCCGAATCGCATTTAACATCAATATTCCAAAAGAGCTTGTAGGACAAGCTGTGAAGTTTATGATGGGCTTATACCGTGCGTTTATCGAAAAGGATTGCTCTATCGCTGAGATTAATCCACTTGTTACAACAGGTGACGGTAAAGTTATGGCATTAGATGCGAAATTAAACTTTGATTCTAATGCTTTATATCGCCATAAAGACATTTTAGAACTTCGTGATCTTGAAGAAGAAGATGCAAAAGAAATTGAAGCTTCTAAATATGACTTAAACTACATTCCTTTAGATGGAAATATCGGTTGTATGGTTAATGGTGCAGGTTTAGCGATGGCTACAATGGATATCATTAAACATTACCATGGTGATCCAGCTAACTTCTTAGATGTTGGTGGCGGTGCGACAGCTGAAAAAGTTACAGAAGCATTCAAAATTATCCTTTCTGACAAAAATGTAAAAGGTATCTTCGTTAATATTTTTGGTGGCATCATGAAGTGTGATGTTATTGCAGAAGGTGTTATTGAAGCGACGAAGCAAGTTGGCCTTGAGTTGCCTTTAGTTGTACGTCTTGAAGGTACAAACGTAGAGTT
Organism: Bacillus luti; assembly: GCF_009739945.1. Classification (NCBI taxonomy): domain Bacteria; kingdom Bacillati; phylum Bacillota; class Bacilli; order Caryophanales; family Bacillaceae; genus Bacillus; species Bacillus luti. The sequence goes on from NZ_CP040336.1 coordinate 1,507,326, forward strand.
AGGTAAGAAAATTTTAAATGAGTCTGGATTAAATATTGTTGCAGCAGAATCTATGGCAGATGGTGCACAAAAAATTGTTTCACTAGTGGGCTAATAGAAAGCGGGGGAGAAAAATGAGCGTATTAGTTAATAAAGATACAAAAGTTATTGTTCAAGGTATTACAGGTTCTCAAGGGTTATTCCACACAAAACAAATGATTGAATACGGTACGAAAATTGTCGGTGGTGTAACACCAGGTAAAGGTGGCACTGATATTGAAGGTGTACCAGTATTTGATACAGTAGAAGATGCAGTGAAGGCAACAGGCGCAAACGCTTCAGTTGTATACGTTCCACCCGCTTTTGCGGCTGATGCAATTATGGAAGCGGTTGATGCAGAAATTGATTTAGTAGTATGTATTACTGAAGGAATTCCTGTATTAGATATGGTAAACGTAAAGAGATATATGGCGGGTAAACATACACGTTTACTTGGACCGAACTGCCCAGGTGTTATTACGCCTGATGAATGTAAAATCGGTATTATGCCAGGATACATTCATAAAAAAGGTCATGTAGGTATCGTATCTCGCTCTGGTACATTAACGTATGAGGCTGTACATCAGTTAACACAAGAAGGTATTGGTCAATCTACTGCTGTAGGTATCGGCGGAGACCCTGTTAACGGTACAGACTTTATTGATGCGTTAAAAGCATTTAATGAAGATGAAGAAACACATGCTGTAATTATGATTGGTGAAATCGGCGGTACAGCGGAAGAAGAAGCAGCTGAATGGGTAAAAGCTAATATGACAAAACCTGTTGTAGGCTTCATTGGTGGCCAAACTGCGCCTGAAGGCAAACGTATGGGCCATGCTGGAGCAATCATTTCTGGTGGTAAAGGAACTGCTGCAGAAAAGATTAAAACAATGGAAGCTTGTGGTATTAAAGTAGCAGAAACACCAGCTGTTATGGGTGAAACATTAATCTCTGTATTAAAAGAAAAGGGATTATTTGAGACTTGTAAAAACTATTAAACTTTTTGAAAGACACCTTCTTATTAGAGGTGTCTTTTTATAGTTCTTCTGTTTACATAATAAAAATTATGGGTAAGGAGAAGTGAGATGAAACGAGAACGATTATTGCATCTTCATTACATGCTAGCAGACCATTGGAAGGCGATAGAAAGGTTACTATATATCGATCCAGAATTGAAAAAAATATACACTTTTAATTCAAAACAAATGGAACACTACACAGGAATATCCTCGAAAAAATCTTCAGAATTAGTAAATTTTCTTCAAACTTCAAATCTACCGCAATATATATCTTATTTAGAAAAAAATCGAGTCTTTTATTTGACTATATGGGATGAAGATTATCCACAATTATTACGTGAAATACAAGATCCTCCCTTTGTTTTATATGGAAAAGGAGAAAAGAATTTCCTCAAAAAAACAAATAAACTAGCGATTGTTGGAACGAGAGAGCCGACTTTATATGGTCATGAGAGTTTAAAGTTTATTGTACATCCATTATTAGACAGAGGGTGGCTTATCGTCAGCGGGTTTGCAAGGGGGATAGATACAATCTCTCATGAAATTACAGTAAAGCAGTATTGCCCGACTATTGCGGTATTGGGACACGGATTATCTTATATGTATCCGAAAGAAAATAGACATTTATATGAGGCCTGGAAGGAATATATATTGTTATTAACAGAGTATCCGCCGCACTATGCACCGAAAAAATGGTATTTTCCAAAAAGGAACCGGATTATTAGTGGTTTAAGTAAAGGGGTTTTAGTTGTAGAAGCGAAATCGAGAAGTGGAACACTTATTACTGCGGACCTTGCGTTAGAGCAAAATAGAGAGGTATTTGCGCTTCCTGGACCTATATTTATAGAGGGTGCATCGGGAACAAATCATCTTATTCAACAAGGTGCAAAACTAGTAAGAAATGCAGAAGATATCTTAGAAGAGATTTTAAATTAACCTTATATTTTTATGTTTTTATTAAACAATTATTGACAAATGGTAGATTGGCACTGTATGGTATATTCATTCTTGATTGACAAAAACAAGAGAAATCAATAAGATTAATGAAGACTTGAATCCACCTCTTAAGGAGGCACTAGCATGTCAGATTACCTCGTAATCGTGGAGTCGCCTTCTAAGGCGAAGACCATTGAGAAATATTTAGGAAAAAAATACAAAGTTGTCGCGTCTATGGGACACGTTCGCGATTTGCCAAAAAGTCAAATGGGGATAGAAGTAAAGAATAACTTCACCCCGAAGTATATTACCATTCGTGGTAAAGGTCCCGTCTTAAAAGATTTAAAATCAGCGGCAAAAAAAGCAAAGAAAGTCTATCTCGCGGCCGATCCAGACCGCGAAGGGGAAGCAATTGCTTGGCATTTAGCAAATACGCTAAATGTGGACGTTGAATCAGATTGCCGAGTTGTGTTTAATGAGATTACAAAAGATGCAATCAAAGAATCATTTAAACATCCGCGTGCGATTAATATGGATTTAGTAGATGCACAACAAGCAAGACGTATACTTGATCGCCTTGTTGGTTACAATATTAGTCCTTTATTATGGAAGAAAGTAAAAAAAGGATTAAGTGCAGGACGCGTACAATCTGTAGCAGTTCGTTTAATTATCGAACGTGAAAGAGAAATTGAAAGCTTTGAACCTGAAGAATTCTGGACAATTAAGACAGAATTTGTGAAAGGGAAAGACACATTTGAAGCAAGTTTTTACGGTGTAGATGGTGAGAAAGTTCAATTAACGAATGAAACGCAAGTGAATGAAATAATTGAACAGATGAAAGATAATGCGTTTTCAGTTGAAAATGTAACGAGAAAAGAGCGCAAACGTAATCCTGCATTACCATTTACAACATCTTCCTTGCAACAAGAAGCTGCACGTAAGTTAAATATGCGAGCAAAGAAAACAATGATGCTTGCACAGCAATTGTATGAAGGGATAGATCTTGGAAAGCAAGGGACTGTAGGTCTTATTACGTATATGAGAACTGACTCAACACGTATCTCAGAAACAGCTCAAACAGAGGCTCGTGCTTACATCACTGAGGCGTTCGGTACGGAATACATAGGAACAGAAAAGAAGAAGGAAACGAAAAAATCAAATGCGCAAGATGCGCATGAGGCGATTCGTCCTACTTCGGTAATGAGAAAGCCAGAGGAACTAAAAAGTTTCTTAAGCCGTGACCAACTTCGGTTGTATAAATTGATTTGGGAGCGATTTGTTGCAAGTCAAATGGCGTCTGCTATAATGGATACTGTGACAGCGAGACTCATTAATAACAATGTTCAGTTCCGTGCTAGTGGATCGGTTGTAAAGTTCCCAGGATTTATGAAGGTGTATGTAGAGTCGAAAGATGATGGGGCTGAAGAAAAGGATAAGATGTTGCCGCCTTTAGAAGTAGGGGAAACTGTATTTTCTAAGGACTTAGAACCAAAGCAGCATTTTACACAACCTCCGCCGCGTTATACAGAAGCTCGTTTAGTAAGAACACTTGAAGAACTTGGAATTGGAAGACCATCTACGTATGTGCCAACACTTGAAACGATTCAAAAACGTGGATATGTAGGTTTGGATAATAAACGCTTCGTTCCAACTGAACTTGGTGAAATAGTAATTGAACTCATTTTAGAGTTTTTCCCGGAAATTATTAACATTGAATTTACTGCCAATATGGAGCAGAGCCTTGATGAAGTAGAAGAAGGAAATGCGAATTGGGTAAAAATTGTTGATGATTTCTACGTAGGCTTTGAACCGCGTCTAGAAAAAGCGGAAAAAGAAATGCGTGAAGTGGAAATTAAAGATGAACCAGCTGGGGAAGACTGTGAATTGTGTGATCACCCAATGGTCTTTAAAATGGGTAAATACGGGAAATTTATGGCTTGCTCGAATTTCCCAGATTGTCGTAATACAAAACCGATTGTGAAAGAAATCGGTGTTACTTGTCCGAAGTGTGATAAAGGTCAAATTATTGAACGCCGTAGTAATAAAAAGAAACGTCTTTTCTATGGGTGCGGTACGTATCCAGAATGCGACTTTGTATCTTGGGATAAGCCGATTGGCCGTAAGTGTCCGAAGTGCGAAGGTATGCTTGTAGAGAAAAAGTTGAAAAAAGGCGTGCAAGTACAATGTATTTCGTGCGATTATGAAGAAGAACAACAAATGTGAGCGTAACTGCTCACATTTTTTTCGGGAAGAAAAGGAAAGGTGATATATATATGACAACACAAGTAGTAAACGTCATTGGCGCAGGTCTTGCAGGAAGTGAAGCAGCTTACCAAATTGCAAAACGCGGCGTTCAAGTTAGATTATACGAAATGAGACCAGTAAGGCAAACACCGGCTCACCACACAGATAAATTCGCTGAATTAGTATGTAGTAACTCACTTCGTGCAAACACATTAACAAATGCAGTTGGAGTTATTAAAGAAGAAATGCGTTTAATGGATTCAGTAATTATTCGTGCAGCCGATGAGTGTTCTGTACCAGCTGGAGGTGCTTTAGCTGTAGACCGTCATGAATTTGCGGCGAAAGTAACTGAATATGTGAAAAATCATCCAAACGTAACTGTTATGAATGAAGAAATCACTGAAATTCCAGAAGGACCAACTATTATTGCAACAGGTCCACTTACTTCTCCTGATCTTTCTGCACAATTAAAAGAACTAACAGGTGAAGATTATTTCTACTTCTATGATGCTGCAGCGCCAATCGTTGAAAAAGACAGCATTGATATGAATAAAGTATATTTAAAATCACGTTATGATAAAGGTGAAGCAGCATATTTAAACTGTCCAATGACAGAAGAAGAATTTGACCGTTTTTATGAAGCTTTAATTGCTGCTGAGACAGTGCCTTTAAAAGAATTTGAAAAAGAAATTTTCTTTGAAGGTTGTATGCCGGTAGAAGTTATGGCAAGTAGAGGAAGACAGACGCTAGTATTTGGACCGATGAAGCCTGTTGGATTAGAAGATCCGAAAACAGGAAAGACGCCATATGCTGTTGTTCAGTTACGTCAAGATGATGCAGCAGGAACGTTATACAATATTGTAGGTTTCCAAACGCATTTAAAGTGGGGACCACAAAAAGAAGTATTACAGCTAATTCCAGGGCTAGAAAACGCAGAGATTGTACGTTACGGTGTAATGCATCGTAATACGTTTATTAATTCACCTAACTTGCTTCGTCCAACATATCAATATAAACAACGTGATGATTTATTCTTCGCAGGTCAAATGACGGGTGTAGAGGGATATGTTGAATCGGCAGCGTCAGGGTTATTAGCGGGTATTAACGCTGCTCGACTTGTAAAAGGTGAAGAGCCAGTTGTATTACCACCTGTAACTGCAATGGGAAGTATGGCGAACTATATTACAGCGACAAATGCGAAAAACTTCCAGCCAATGAATGCAAACTTCGGTCTATTTGCACCGTTAGAGAAGAAAATTAAAAGAAAAGCAGAACGAAATGAAGCGTACGCTACACGCGCTTTAGAAACAATTCAAAATTTTGTAAATATTTAGTTAAATATCTTGCAAAGGCTACTAAGTTGTGATACGATTTAGTAGCCTTTATTGAGGTGAATTATGTGAATGTGGAGAATTTGTTACAATTATTCGTTGGATATTTACAAATTGAAAGAAATTATTCAAAATATACAATTGCAAGTTATCAAAATGATTTAGAACATTTTGTGCAATTTATGGAGCGAGAAGGTATATCCTCTTTTTTAGATGTTACATACGCGGATGTTCGTTTGTACTTAACGACGTTGCACGATGAAAAGTTAGCCCGTAAATCTGTCGCAAGAAAAGTATCAAGCTTACGAAGTTTATATCGTTTTTTGATGCGTGAAGGTTATCGGACAGATAACCCGTTTGCACTTGCGTCACTCCCCAAAAAAGAATTGTCAATCCCAAAGTTTTTATATGCTGAAGAATTAGAGGAATTATTCGAAGTTTCTGATACAGAGACACCGCTAGGTCAAAGGAATCAAGCATTATTAGAGTTGATGTATGGGACTGGGATCCGTGTGAGTGAATGTATCAATTTACAACTTACCGATATTGACTTCGCAGTGGGAACAATTTTAGTGATGGGAAAAGGAAAAAAACAAAGGTATATTCCGTTCGGAAGCTATGCACAAGATGCTTTAATTACTTATATAGAGAACGGGAGAAAACAGTTAGCGAACAAGACTGAAGAACACTCTCATATGGTATTTTTAAATGCGAAAGGAACGCCGCTAACGAGCCGTGGTGTACGTTATGTATTAAACGAACTCATTAAGAAGGCTTCATTGACAATGCGGATAAGTCCTCATATGTTAAGGCATACATTTGCTACACATATGTTAGATGAAGGGGCGGATTTACGTACTGTACAGGAGCTGTTAGGTCATGAAAATTTGTCGACGACACAAATTTACACGCATGTTTCTAAAGAAAGATTACGTTCTGTTTACATGAAGCATCACCCGCGGGCATAAATTGCTTTTAAAGCTATAAAAACATATAAAGGAGTTTTTTCTATGGGAAATTTCCACGCTACAACGATATTTGCAGTTCATCATAATGGAGAATGTGCAATGGCTGGAGATGGCCAGGTAACAATGGGAAATGCTGTTGTAATGAAACATACAGCTCGTAAAGTTCGCAAGCTTTTTCAAGGTAAAGTTTTAGCTGGTTTTGCAGGTTCAGTTGCTGACGCGTTCACTCTTTTCGAAATGTTTGAAGGGAAATTAGAAGAGTATAATGGCAACTTACAGCGTGCCGCTGTTGAAATGGCAAAACAATGGCGTGGCGATAAAATGTTACGTCAACTAGAAGCGATGCTCATTGTCATGGATAAAACAACTATGCTCCTTGTCTCAGGTACAGGAGAAGTGATTGAACCGGATGATGGTATTTTAGCAATTGGATCTGGTGGGAATTATGCGCTTTCAGCAGGTCGTGCTTTAAAGCAATATGCAAGTGAACACTTAACAGCGAAGCAAATTGCGAAAGCGAGTTTAGAGATTGCTGGCGATATTTGTGTTTATACAAACCACAATATAATTGTGGAAGAATTGTAGAATCGTAAGGGAGGCATTTTATATGCATTTACATTTTACTCCGCGTCAAATTGTGGAAAAATTAGATCAATACATTATCGGTCAAAAAGATGCGAAGAAAGCGGTTGCTGTAGCTTTAAGAAATCGATACCGCCGAAGTAAATTAGCTGAAGATTTACGTGATGAAATTGCGCCTAAAAATATTTTAATGATTGGACCGACAGGTGTTGGTAAAACAGAGGTAGCACGACGAATGGCGAAACTCGTTGGAGCACCTTTTATTAAGGTTGAAGCTACGAAATTTACAGAAGTTGGATATGTAGGTAGAGATGTAGAGTCGATGGTACGTGACCTTGTGGAAACGTCAGTTCGTATCGTGAAAGAAGAAATGGTAATTAAAGTACAGGACAAAGCAGAAGAGCAAGCGAACCAACGTCTTGTTGAAATTTTAGTGCCAAGTCCAGAGAAGCAATCTGGATTTAAAAACCCATTAGAAATGCTTTTTGGTGGGGCTCAAAATTCGAATCAAACATCTGATGTGCAAGAAGATGTTGAAATTGAAAAGAAACGTCAAGATGTGGAAAGAAAGCTTGCTGCAGGACTTCTTGAAGATGAAATCGTATCGATTGAAGTGACTGAACAACAGTCCTCCATGTTCGATATGTTACAAGGAACTGGTATGGAACAAATGGGAATGAATTTCCAAGATGCATTAGGAAGTTTTATGCCGAAAAAAACGAAAAAACGTAAACTTTCTGTAAAAGAAGCAAGAAAACTCTTGACAAATGAAGAGGCACAGCGCTTAATTGATATGGATGAAGTTACACAAGAGGCTGTTTATCGTGCTGAACAGCTCGGGATTATTTTTATCGATGAAATTGACAAAATTGCTGGTAAGCAGTCGAATAGCGTAGATGTATCACGTGAAGGCGTGCAACGTGACATTTTACCAATTGTAGAAGGATCGAATGTTGCGACAAAATACGGATCAGTAAAAACGGATTATATTTTATTCGTTGCAGCTGGAGCGTTTCATATGTCTAAACCGTCGGATTTAATTCCGGAATTGCAAGGGAGATTTCCGATTCGAGTAGAATTAACGAAATTATCGACAGATGATTTTGTGAAAATATTAATCGAGCCTGACAATGCGCTAATTAAACAATATATGGCATTATTAGCGACTGAAGGTATAGAAATTGAATTTTCAGACGAAGCTATTCGTAAGATTGCTGAGATTGCTTATCAAGTTAATCAGGATACAGATAATATTGGAGCAAGAAGACTTCATACGATTATGGAGAAGCTCCTTGAAGATTTATCGTTTGAAGCATCTGAAATTACGTTAGAGAAAATAACGATAACACCTCAATACGTTGAGGAGAAATTAGCAACAATTGCTAAAAATAAAGATGTGAGCCAGTTTATTTTGTAATAGTGTCATCAGGTGACTCGCCCTAGTTTCCAAGTGATGAAAAAATATGTGAGTAATATGTAGGAGGAACTTTTGAAATGGAATTATTAGCAAAAACGAGAAAATTAAATGCGTTATTACAGAGCGCAGCAGGGAAGCCTGTAAACTTTAGAGAAATGTCTGACACAATGTGTGAAGTAATTGAAGCGAACGTATTCGTAGTAAGTCGTCGTGGTAAATTACTAGGTTATGCGATTCACCAACAAATCGAGAATGAGCGTATGAAACAAATGCTTGCTGAGCGTCAATTCCCAGAAGAATATACGCAAAGCTTATTCAACATTACAGAAACATCTTCAAACTTAGATGTAAACAGTGCTTACACAGCATTCCCAGTAGAAAATAGAGAATTATTCGGTCAAGGTTTAACTACAATCGTACCGATCGTTGGTGGCGGTGAGCGTCTAGGTACATTAGTATTAGCTCGTCTTGGTCAAGAGTTCTTAGACGATGATTTAATCCTTGCTGAATACAGTTCAACTGTAGTAGGTATGGAAATCTTACGTGAAAAAGCAGAAGAAATCGAAGAGGAAGCACGTAGTAAAGCTGTTGTTCAAATGGCGATTAGCTCATTATCTTACAGTGAGTTAGAAGCAATCGAGCATATCTTCGAAGAATTAAATGGAACAGAAGGTTTACTTGTTGCAAGTAAAATTGCTGATCGCGTAGGAATTACTCGTTCTGTAATCGTAAATGCACTACGTAAATTAGAAAGTGCTGGTGTTATTGAATCTCGCTCTTTAGGTATGAAAGGAACATACATTAAAGTGCTAAACGACAAGTTTCTACAGGAACTTGCTAAATTAAAAACAAACTAATTTATAAAACTCTCCTCATTTTTTGAGGAGAGTTTTTGTGTATAAAAGATTGATGGTGTTTGTAAAAAGCGTCATAATCGTGTTCTTTGGAAAAGCTATGAATTGAATTTCATTTTTTTGCTTAAAAGAAATGCAGGTTGGTAATACTAGAATTCGAGTGTGAATAAAGAAAGTTTTACATTGTTCGCATTTTCGACTTGATTGTAATATTTCAGTATGATATAGTAAGCAGTGGTGTCAGTACAAAGTACACACGTTTACTGATTTAAGTGTTGGTGCTACGTTTGTAGTTTCGCTTAGAGATGAAGTAAACGGAGGATATCAAAAACCATTTAGGAGGAACTATATTATGTCAGTAATTTCTATGAAGCAATTGCTTGAAGCTGGTGTTCATTTCGGACATCAAACTCGTCGTTGGAACCCAAAAATGAAGCGTTACATTTTCACAGAGCGTAACGGTATCTACATCATCGACTTACAAAAAACTGTGAAAAAAGTTGAGGAAGCTTACAGAACGATGCGTGACATCGCTGCTGAAGGTGGAGACATCTTATTCGTAGGTACTAAAAAACAAGCACAAGAAGCTATTAAAGAAGAAGCAACTCGTGCTGGTATGTACTTCGTTAACCAACGTTGGTTAGGTGGAACTTTAACAAACTTCCAAACAATCCAAAAGCGTATCAAGCGTCTTAAAGACATCGAAAGAATGCAAGAAGATGGTACTTTCGAAGTACTACCTAAGAAAGAAGTTGTTCAACTTAAAAAAGAGTTAGAGCGTCTTGAGAAATTCTTAGGCGGTATTAAAGATATGAAAGGTCTTCCAAGTGCATTATTCGTAGTAGACCCTCGTAAAGAGCGTATTGCAGTTGCTGAAGCACGCAAATTACACATTCCAATCATCGGTATCGTTGATACAAACTGTGATCCAGACGAAATCGATCACGTTATCCCAGCAAACGATGATGCAATTCGTGCTGTAAAACTTCTTACATCTAAAATGGCAGACGCGATCCTTGAAGCAAAACAAGGTGAAGAAACTGTTACTGCGTAACAAATTTGGAAAGGTGATAAGGGGTTCGGCCTTTTATCACCTTTTTTAAGGTATAAACACCTTTATAAAAGGTATAAATACATATTTTAGGAGGATGAAAAGTATGGCAATCACTGCACAAATGGTAAAAGAATTACGTGAAAAAACTGGCGCAGGTATGATGGACTGCAAAAAAGCTTTAACAGAAACTAATGGCGACATGGAGAAGGCAATTGACTTCTTACGTGAAAAAGGTATTGCGAAAGCTGCTAAAAAAGCAGACCGCATTGCTGCTGAAGGTTTAACTTTCATCGAAACAAACGGTAACGACGGTTTAATCTTAGAATTAAACTCAGAAACTGATTTCGTTGCGAAAAACGAAGGTTTCCAAACATTAATTAAAGAATTAGCTGCTCACCTATTAACTAACAAACCAGCTAACGTTGAAGAAGCTATGGCTCAAACAATGGAAAATGGTAAAAAAGTTGAAGAGCACATCAATGAAGCAATCGCTAAAATTGGTGAAAAACTTACACTTCGTCGTTTCGAAATCGTAACAAAAACTGATGCAGATGCATTCGGTGCTTACCTACATATGGGTGGACGCATTGGTGTTCTAACAGTTCTTGAAGGTTCTACTGATGAAGCAGCTGCTAAAGATGTTGCAATGCACATCGCTGCAGTTAACCCTAAATACATCGACCGCGATGCTGTAACAGCTGAAGAAGTTGAGCATGAGCGTCAAGTATTAACACAACAAGCATTAAACGAAGGCAAGCCTGAAAAAATCGTTGCAAAAATGGTTGAAGGCCGTCTAGGCAAATTCTTCGAAGAGATTTGCTTACTTGACCAAGCATTCGTTAAAAACCCTGATATGAAAGTTCGTCAGTTCGTTGAGTCTAAAGGCGGAACATTAAAAGGATTCGTTCGCTACGCTGTTGGTGAAGGTATCGAAAAACGCGAAGACAACTTTGCTGAAGAAGTAATGAACCAAGTAAAAGGTAGCAACTAATACAGATTAGGGAACACTTTGTGTTCCCTTTTTTAAAATAAAGATGTAAGCAATTGGAGGTTCATTATGAGTAAACCGAAATATAATCGTGTCGTTTTAAAGCTAAGCGGAGAAGCTTTAGCTGGCGAACAAGGATTTGGAATTAACCCAGCTGTTATTAAATCAGTTGCGGAACAAGTGAAAGAAATTGCAGAACTTGATGTAGAGGTTGCTGTTGTTGTTGGTGGCGGGAACATTTGGCGTGGGAAAATTGGAAGTGAAATGGGCATGGATCGTGCAGGAGCAGATTACATGGGCATGTTAGCTACAGTTATGAATTCGTTAGCACTTCAAGATAGCTTGGAGAATATCGGAATCCAAACTCGCGTACAAACTTCAATTGAAATGCGTCAAGTGGCAGAACCTTACATTCGTCGTAAAGCAGTTCGTCACTTAGAGAAGAAACGTGTTGTAATCTTTGCAGCAGGTACAGGTAATCCTTACTTCTCTACAGATACAACGGCAGCATTACGCGCAGCTGAAATCGAAGCTGATGTTATCTTAATGGCGAAAAATAATGTGGATGGCGTATATAGTGCAGATCCATCTATTGATCCGACAGCTACGAAGTACGAAACACTTACTTACCTAGATGTATTAAAAGAAGGTTTAGGAGTAATGGATTCTACGGCTTCTTCTTTATGTATGGATAATGATATTCCATTAATTGTATTCTCGGTTATGGAAAAAGGTAATATTAAACGTGCCGTTTTAGGCGAAAATATCGGAACAGTTGTAAGGGGGAAATAAATATGGGACAACAAGTATTGAAGTCTTCAAATGAAAAAATGGAAAAAGCAGTTGCTGCTTATTCTCGTGAATTAGCAACAGTTCGTGCTGGCCGTGCAAGCGCGTCTGTATTAGATAAAGTACAAGTTGATTACTATGGTGCACCAACACCTGTTGTGCAATTAGCGAACATTACAGTTCCAGAAGCACGTTTACTAGTAATTCAACCTTATGATAAAACTTCTATCGGTGATATCGAAAAAGCAATTTTAAAAGCTGATTTAGGCTTAAACCCTTCTAATGATGGAACTGTAATTCGTATTGCATTCCCTGCATTAACAGAAGAGCGTCGTCGTGATCTTGTAAAAGTTGTCAAAAAATATGCTGAAGAAGCAAAAGTTGCTGTTCGTAACGTACGTCGTGACGGTAACGATGATCTTAAGAAGCTTGAAAAAGCTGGCGAGATTACAGAAGATGATTTAAGAGGATATACTGAAGATATCCAAAAAGAAACAGATAAATATATTGCAAAAGTTGACGAAATCGCAAAAAACAAAGAAAAAGAAATCATGGAAGTGTAATAGCGATACCTTCGCAAATATGACCCTCTTCTTAAGGGGGTCTTTTTACACTTTTAGGCATACGTCTGCTTGCTGGAGGGTATGAATGATGTTTAAAAACTTTCCTTTTTTTAAAGGTAAAAAGGACACATCGTTTGATCATCTCGTTGAAGAAGTGAAAAAAGGATACATCCCAGAACATATTGCTATCATTATGGATGGTAATGGAAGATGGGCAAAGAGGAGAGCAATGCCTCGTATTGCGGGACATCATGAAGGTATGCAAGTTGTAAAGAAAATTACAAAATTTGCAAGTAAACTTAATGTGAAAGTATTAACTCTCTATGCTTTTTCAACTGAGAACTGGAAAAGACCGAAAAAGGAAGTTGATTATTTAATGAAGCTTCCGGAAGAATTTTTAGGTACATTTTTACCAGAATTGATTGAAGAGAACGTACAAGTCCGAGTAATAGGGCAACAAGATCGTCTTCCTACGCATACACGCAGAGCGATGGAAAAAGCCATGGAAGATACGAAAGAGAATACGGGATTAATTCTTAATTTCGCGTTAAACTATGGAAGTCGAGATGAAATCGTTTCTGCTGTGCAACATATGATGAAAGATAGTGAGGAAGGAAAAGTTCGTGTTGAAGATGTAAGTGAAGAAATGCTTTCTTCCTACTTAATGACGAGTTCTTTACCTGACCCAGAGTTGTTAATCCGTACGAGCGGAGAGCTACGTATTAGTAATTTCATGTTATGGCAAATTGCATATTCGGAATTTTGGTTTACAGATGTGTATTGGCCAGATTTTACCGAGGAACATTTGCTAAATGCGATTACAGACTTTCAACATAGAGGGCGCAGATTCGGAGGCGTGTAGAAAGAGAGGGTTTGGTAGTGAAACAGAGAATTATTACTGGAGTGGTTGCTGCCGCGCTATTCATTCCCATCGTAATTTACGGTGGCGTGCCTTTTACGGTTTTAGTGTATGCACTTGCTTCTATAGGTTTATATGAATTAATTCGTATGAATAAGCTTACGCTTATTTCAGTACCAACAGTTTTAGCTGCAGTATTATTATGGATTATTTTAATTCCAAGTAGTGCATCAGAACTGTTTACATGGATTGGATTAGGTAAATTAGAAATCACATTTGTGATTGTTTTATTACTTTTATCATATACAGTCCTTTCCAAGAATACATTTACTTTTGACAATGCTTCATTTTTACTAATGGCAACAACATATGTTGCAATGGGATTCTTATATTTAAATGAAACGAGAATATTAGGAATTAAATATGTGTTTTGCGCATTATTTGTTATATGGGCTACTGATTCAGGCGCATATTTCGTAGGTAAAGCGTTAGGAAAAAGAAAATTATGGCCAGAAATTAGTCCAAATAAAACGATTGAAGGTTCATTAGGTGGCATCGTTTGTGGAATTGTTGTGGCACTTGTTTACAATATGTTCTTCCCAGTTGAGGCTAATGTAGGGATTTTAATTGTGTTGACAATTATCATTTCTATTTTTGGACAAATTGGTGATTTAGTACAATCTGCTTTTAAACGTCATTATGGCGTAAAAGATTCAGGTACAATTTTACCTGGACATGGTGGTATATTAGATCGAACAGATAGTTGGTTATTCGTTTTACCAATTCTCTACTTCTTATTACAATACAATTAATAAATGAACGAGGGGTTGGAGTCATGAAAAACATTAGTTTATTAGGTGCAAGCGGATCAATTGGTACACAAACTTTAGATGTATTACGCTCGCACCCAGACCAATTCCGTCTCGTTGCTTTTTCTGTAGGGAAAAATATTGACTACGCAGTAAAGGTCATTCAAGAATTTTCTCCGCAAATTGTCTCTGTGCAAAGAGAGGAAGATGTTTTAAAATTACAAGCTGTCTCTGGTAATACAAAAATTGTATATGGTAGTGAAGGACTTTTAGAAGTAGCACTACATCCAGATGCGGAGATAGTAGTAAATGCTGTTGTAGGTAGTGTAGGGTTGTTACCAACACTTCGTGCAATTGAGGCAAAAAAAACAATTGGAATTGCAAACAAAGAAACGTTAGTAACTGCAGGGCATCTTGTAATGGAAGCAGCGCGAAAACATAATGTTTCGTTACTTCCAGTAGACAGTGAACATTCAGCTATTTTTCAATGCTTGAATGGTGAAAATGAAAAAAGAATTTCTCGACTAATTATAACGGCTTCTGGTGGAAGTTTCCGTGATAAAACGAGAGATGAATTGCATCATGTGACCGTAGAAGATGCGCTTCGACATCCAAACTGGTCAATGGGTTCGAAAATTACAATTGATTCTGCTACAATGATGAATAAGGGACTAGAAGTAATTGAAGCACATTGGCTTTTTGGTATCCCGTATGAGCAAATCGATGTTGTTTTACATAAAGAAAGTATTATTCATTCTATGGTTGAATTTGAAGATCGTAGTGTAATGGCACAGCTTGGCTCACCTGATATGCGAGTACCAATTCAATACGCACTTACATATCCTGATCGATTACCTCTTTCAGATACAAAGCAGTTAAATTTATGGGAAATGGGAACATTGCATTTTGAGAAAATGAATCAAGAACGTTTCCGTTGCCTACGTTTTGCGTATGAAGCTGGAAAAACAGGTGGAAGTATGCCAGCTGTAATGAATGCAGCGAATGAAGTAGCTGTTGAAGCTTTTTTACAAAAGAGAATTGGTTTCTTAACAGTGGAAGACCTCATTGAAAAAGCAATGAACCATCACAATGTCATTGCACGTCCGAGCTTAGAGGAAATTCTGGAAATTGATGCAGCCACAAGACGGTTTGTGATGGAACAAATTTAGCAAAGGTGGTATGGAATTGAATACAGCGATTGCCTTTATATTAATTTTCGGTGCACTCGTATTTTTCCATGAGCTAGGGCATCTATATTTCGCAAAAAGAGCAGGTATTTTATGCCGTGAGTTTGCGATTGGTTTTGGTCCGAAAATATTCTCATTTGAAAAGAATGAAACGGTGTATACGATTCGATTACTGCCCCTTGGTGGCTATGTAAGAATGGCTGGCGAGGATGCAGATACGGTTGAGTTAAAGCCTGGGAAAAAGGTTGGCCTTGTATTAAATGAAAAAGACGAAGTTGTAAAATTAGTTTTTGATGGATATGAAAAGTATCCAAATGTTCGCGTTATTGAAGTGGAACAAGCTGAGTTAGAACATAATTTAACAATTTCGGGCTATGAAGAATACGAGGAGGAGCTTCAAACATTCCGAGTGAATGAAAAGGCTCGTATCATTACTGCTGGGGAAGAAATTCAAATTGCTCCGTACAATAGGCAGTTTGGCTCTAAGAAATTAGGTCAACGCGCTTTAACAATCTTTGCGGGTCCTGCAATGAACTTCATTTTAGCATTTGTTATTTTTGTGATTCTTGGATTTGTACAAGGGGTTCCCGTTGACAAACCAATGGTTGGAAAAGTGATGGAGAATAGTGCTGCAGAGCAAGCTGGATTAAAAGAAAACGATACAATTCAAGCAATTAATGGGAAAAACACAAGTACATGGAAAGATGTTGTTACCATTGTACGTGAAAACCCGAATAAAGAAATTACGTTACAAGTAAAACGTGATAGTGAACAGTTTAATGTGAAAGTAACGCCAACACTTGATAAAGAAGGTAAAGAAGAAGTTGGTAGAATTGGTGTTTACTCTCCTGTAGAGAAAACAGTGATGGGTTCTATTAAATCAGGTTTTGAACAAACTTATCAGTGGACGAAACTAATTTTTGAGTCTCTTGTGAAATTAGTAACTGGTCAATTCTCTATTAATGAGTTGTCAGGTCCAGTAGGAATTTATAATCTAACAGATCAAGTTGTAGATTATGGATTTACACGTGTATTAAGTTTAGCGGCAGTTTTAAGCATTAACCTTGGTTTATTTAATTTACTACCAGTTCCTGCTTTAGACGGTGGACGTTTGTTCTTCTTCTTAATTGAAGCATTACGAGGGAAACCAATTGACCGTCAAAAAGAAGGAATGGTTCACTTTATTGGCTTTGCATTATTAATGTTACTTATGTTAGTTGTAACATGGAATGACATTCGTAAGTTTTTCTTGTAAAATAAAGTGAAACTTATAATGAAATAGAGCTCGTAGAATAAAATCCCTCACCTAACTCGAGGTGAGGGGTTTTACTGCGTGTAAGAGTAAAATGAAGAGGTGCGAATAAATGAAACAAAGTATGGTATTCAGTCCTACATTACGTGAAGTTCCAGCTGATGCTGAAATTAAAAGTCATCAATTATTACTTCGCGCAGGTTTTATGCGTCAAAATGCTTCTGGTATTTATAGTTTTCTACCATTCGGTTTAAAAGTACTGCATAAGGTAGAACGTATCGTTCGAGAAGAAATGGAACGTGCAGGAGCTGTAGAATTATTAATGCCGGCTATGCAAGCAGCAGAACTATGGCAAGAATCAGGTCGTTGGTATTCTTACGGATCTGAATTAATGCGTATGAAAGATCGTAATGCTCGTGAATTTGCATTAGGAGCTACACACGAGGAAGTAATTACTGATCTTGTACGTGATGAAGTAAAATCATATAAAAAATTGCCGTTAACATTATATCAAATTCAAACGAAGTTCCGTGATGAACAAAGACCTCGTTTCGGTTTATTACGTGGAAGAGAGTTTCTAATGAAAGATGCATACTCTTTCCATGCTACACAAGAGAGCTTAGATGAAGTATACGATCGTTTATACAAAGCGTACTCTAATATTTTTGCTCGTTGTGGTTTGAATTTCCGTGCAGTCATTGCTGATTCTGGAGCAATGGGCGGAAAAGATACACATGAATTTATGGTATTATCTGAAGTCGGTGAAGATACTATTGCATACTCTGATACATCTAATTATGCAGCGAACATCGAAATGGCTCCTGTTGTAGCTACATATACGAAGAGTGACGAAGCAGAAAAAGCACTTGAAAAAGTAGCAACACCAGACCAAAAAGCAATTGAAGAAGTATCTGCATTCTTAAACATTGAAGCTGACAAGTGTATTAAGTCTATGGTATTTAAAGTAGATGAGAAATTAGTAGTGGTACTTGTTCGTGGTGATCATGAAGTAAACGATGTAAAAGTGAAAAATGTATACGGTGCTTCAGTTGTTGAGCTTGCCTCTCATGAAGAAGTAAAACAACTATTAAATTGTGAAGTTGGTTCATTAGGACCGATTGGTGTAACAGGTGATATCGAAATTATCGCTGACCATGCTGTAGCATCAATTGTCAACGGATGCTCAGGAGCGAACGAAGAAGGATTCCATTATGTAAATGTAAATCCAGAACGTGACTTTAAAGTAAGTCAATATACAGATTTACGCTTCATTCAAGAAGGAGACCAATCTCCAGACGGAAATGGAACAATTCTTTTCGCACGCGGAATTGAAGTTGGTCATGTATTCAAATTAGGAACTCGTTATAGTGAAGCCATGAATGCAACGTTCCTAGATGAAAACGGGAAAACACAACCACTTATTATGGGTTGTTACGGTATCGGTGTATCTCGTACAGTGGCAGCAATTGCAGAGCAGTTTAATGATGAGAGCGGTTTAGTTTGGCCTAAAGCTGTCGCACCGTTCCATGTGCATGTAATTCCAGTGAACATGAAATCTGATGCACAACGTGAAATGGGTGAAAGTATATACAGCTCATTACAAGAGCAAGGTTATGAAGTGTTATTAGATGACCGTGCAGAACGTGCAGGTGTTAAATTTGCAGATGCAGATTTATTCGGCCTTCCAGTTCGTGTTACAGTTGGTAAAAAAGCAGACGAAGGTATTGTAGAAGTGAAAGTACGTGCTACAGGCGAGTCTGAAGAAGTGAAAGTAGAAGAACTTCAAACATATATTGCTAATATTTTAAAATAAGAAGAGGTACCTCGTAATGAGGTACCTTCTCTTTCTTTGTAAACGTATTTTGTAAAAGAAGAAGGTAGAAATCTTTCTTTGTAGTACGTTTCAATTTATAATAGCAAATGGAAGGAGAGTGCTTATGTCTTTAACAAATGAACAACAAGAGCGATTTCAAATTTTGCTCCAGCAGTTGCAAATACCAGAAGACCTTATAAATCAATATTTACATGGCGGTGGTATTGAAAAGCTAGTTATCGATAAAGCAAATAAAAGTTGGCATTTTGACTTACAAGTGCCACGTATTTTGCCAACAGAATTATATGAATTGCTAGAAACAAAGCTTAAGCAATCATTTTCTCATATTGCAAGAACAACATTTGCATTAGAAACAGAGAATAAACAATTTACAGAAGAAGAAGTGAGGGCGTATTGGCCACTTTGTACGGAACGAATTACATTTTCACCTATGTTTGCGTACTTAAAAAAACAACTTCCACAAGTGAATGGCGTGAAGTTGCTAATAAATGTAAATAATGAGCTAGAATCTACTGCTCTAAAGAAAAACGTTGCGAAACCAGTAGGTGAACAATATGAAGCTTTTGGATTTCCACGTTTTCAGTTAGACACACATATAAAACAAAATGTAGAAGAAATGCAAAAGTTTCGTGAGCAAACGCAGCAAGAAGACCGCGAGCGTGTTATACAAGCTATGGAAGAAATGGCGAAGAAGCAAGCTGAAGAAAGCAGCGTTGTGCATGAAGGACCGATTACACTCGGGTATCTGATTAAGCCAGATGAAGAGATTACACCGATGCGAGAAATTCAAGATGAAGAAAGAAGAAAAACGGTTCAAGGATATGTCTTCCATGTGGAAACAAAAGAGCTTCGTAGTGGACGTACGTTATTAACGTTAAAAATAACGGATTATACAGATTCTATTATGATCAAAATGTTCTCACGTGATAAAGAAGATATTCCAATGCTACAATCCTTGAAAAAAGGAATGTGGGTGAAGGCTCGTGGTTCTGTCCAAAATGATACATTCGTTCGAGATCTAGTAATGATTGCAAATGATATTAATGAAATAACAGGACCGTCTCGTAAAGATAAAGCGCCAGAAGGCGAAAAACGTGTAGAGCTGCACCTTCATACTCCAATGAGTCAAATGGATGCTGTTACGCCTGTCTCTAAGCTTGTTGCCCAAGCAGGGAAATGGGGGCATGAGGCTATTGCGGTTACAGACCATGCTGTTGCTCAGTCTTTCCCGGAAGCATACTCTGCGGGTAAAAAGGCTGGGGTTAAAGTTATATACGGTGTAGAGGCAAATTTAGTTAATGATGGTGTACCGATAGCATATAACGAAGCGCATCGTTTACTGGCAGAGGAAACGTATGTTGTTTTCGACGTTGAGACGACAGGGTTATCAGCTGTGTACGATACAGTTATTGAGTTGGCGGCTGTAAAAGTAAAAGGTGGCGAAATTATTGACCGCTTTGAATCTTTCGCAAATCCACATCAACCACTATCGGCGACGATTATTGAATTAACAGGTATAACAGATGATATGTTAACAGATGCTCCAGAAGTGGACGAAGTGTTTAAAAAGTTTGAGGAATGGATGGGAGACCATACACTTGTTGCTCATAACGCAAGCTTCGATATGGGCTTCATTAACGTAGGTTTCAAAAAGGCGGGGCTAGAAAAAACGAATAACCCAGTTATTGATACGTTAGAACTTGCACGATTCTTATTCCCAGAAATGAAAAATCATCGATTAAATACGATGTGTAAAAAGCTTGATATTGAATTAACGCAACATCACCGTGCGATTTATGATACTGAAGCAACGGGATATTTACTTGTGAAAATGTTAAAAGATGTGATTGAAAAAGGTTTTGAATATCACGATCAATTAAATGATAGCATGGGACAAGGGGATGCATATAAACGTGGACGTCCAAGTCATATGACATTACTTGCTACATCAGACGTTGGATTGAAAAATTTATACAAACTTGTTTCTTATTCTCATCTGAATTACTTTTACCGTGTACCACGTGTACCAAGGTCACTATTAAAAAAATACCGTGAAGGAATTTTAGTAGGAACAGCTTGCGATAAAGGTGAAGTGTTTGAGGCAATGATGCAAAAAGCTCCAGAAGAGGTAGAAGAAATTGCGCAGTTCTATGATTACATTGAGGTAATGCCTCCAGAGGTGTTACGTCATTTAGTAGAACGTGAGCTTGTTCGAGATGAGGGGCAATTAAAAACAATTATTTCTAACTTAGTAAAACTAGGTGAGACGTTAGATAAACCAGTTGTCGCTACAGGAAACGTGCATTATTTAGATCAAGAGGATGCAATGTATCGCAAAATTTTAGTCAGCTCGCAGGGTGGAGCTAATCCATTAAATCGACATTCGTTACCGCCTGTACATTTCCGTACAACAGATGAAATGTTAGAGTGTTTCTCATTCTTAGGTGAAGATACAGCGAAAGAAATTGTTGTCACGAATACACAAAAAATTGCATCATTAATTGGCGATGTTCATCCAGTAAAAGATGATCTATACACACCGAAAATTGAAGGTGCAGATGATGAAACGCGTGATATGAGTTATGAAATGGCGCGTAGCATTTATGGCGAAGAGCTACCTGAAATTGTAGAAGCGCGTTTAGAAAAAGAATTGAAAAGTATTATTGGACACGGATTCGCCGTAATTTATTTAATTTCACATAAGCTTGTGAAAAAATCGTTAGTAGACGGATATTTAGTAGGTTCGCGTGGATCGGTAGGTTCATCATTCGTAGCAACGATGATGGAAATTACAGAGGTAAACCCATTACCACCACATTATGTATGTCCGAAGTGTAAGCAATCCGAATTCTTTAATGATGGTTCTGTAGGTTCTGGTTTTGACTTGCCAGATAAAAGTTGTCCAACATGTAATGTTCCTTATGTAAAAGATGGACATGACATTCCGTTCGAAACGTTCCTAGGATTTAAAGGAGATAAGGTACCCGATATCGATTTGAACTTCTCTGGAGAATACCAACCACGTGCCCATAACTATACGAAAGTACTGTTCGGTGAAGATTATGTATATCGTGCAGGAACGATTGGTACAGTTGCAGAGAAAACGGCTTATGGATATGTAAAAGGCTATGCAAATGATCATAACTTAACGATTCGAAATGCAGAGATTGACCGCTTAGTAGCAGGATGTACCGGTGTAAAACGTACAACCGGACAGCATCCAGGTGGTATTATCGTTGTGCCAGATTACATGGACATCTTTGATTTCTCACCAATACAGTTTCCGGCAGATTCAATAGGGGCTGAGTGGAGAACGACACACTTTGATTTCCACTCGATTCATGATAACTTATTGAAACTTGATATACTAGGACACGATGACCCGACAGTTATTCGTATGTTACAAGATTTAAGTGGTATTGATCCGAAAACAATCCCAACGGACGATCCGGAAGTAATGAAAATTTTCTCTGGCCCAGAATCGTTAGGCGTAACGGAAGAACAAATTAACTGTAAAACAGGTACACTTGGTATACCAGAGTTTGGTACGAAATTCGTAAGACAGATGTTAGAAGAGACAAAACCTACGACATTCTCAGAGTTAGTGCAGATTTCTGGACTATCACATGGTACGGACGTATGGCTCGGTAATGCAAACGAGTTAATTTATAACGGTACATGTACGCTGAGTGAAGTTATCGGTTGTCGTGATGACATCATGGTATATTTAATCTATCAAGGTTTAGACCCATCATTAGCTTTCAAAATCATGGAGTCGGTACGTAAAGGTAAAGGTGTACCAGAAGAATGGGAAGAGGACATGAAAAGTAATAACGTACCAGGTTGGTATATTGATTCATGTAAGAAAATCAAGTACATGTTCCCAAAAGCCCATGCGGCTGCTTACGTACTTATGGCTGTACGTATTGCATACTTTAAAGTGCATTTCGCGCTTCTATTCTATGCGGCTTACTTTACAGTTCGTGCGGATGACTTTGATGTAGAGGCGATGGCGAAAGGCTCGGCATCTATACGTGTGAGAATTGATGAAATTGCGCAAAAGGGACTCGATGCTGCGCCAAAAGAGAAGAGTTTATTAACAGTACTAGAAATGACACTTGAAATGTGTGAACGTGGATACTCATTCCAAAAGGTTGATTTATACCGCTCACATGCAACAGAATTTATTATTGATGGCGACTCATTAATTCCTCCATTTAATGCAGTGCCTGGTCTAGGTACGAACGCTGCTTTAAGTATTGTAGAAGCGCGTAAAAATGGCGACTTCTTATCAAAAGAAGACTTACAGCAACGCAGTAAGGTTTCGAAAACGATAATTGAGTATTTAGATAGTCAAGGTTGCTTAGGAGATTTGCCGGATCAAAACCAGTTATCACTGTTCTAATAGGTAGGAAAAGTCTTTGCAAATCAACATTTGCTATGGTATACTATTAACCGAGATAACCATGTCATGTATATTGTGTGAAAAAAAGAGTGGGGAAACCCACTCTTTCGTGTTACTATCTACGTTTTATTGATGTAGAGAGGTAAGAAATTTCTGTCGTATATACATATTTTGTTACAAGTTTTACTTCTTAAATTTGGTAATACTAAGACAGATATTCCCTGCTTAACGGCAGGGGCTTTTGTTAGCTAACGAGAAAGAATAAGATAGACCGTTCTATGGACGGAGTCTTTTCTTGTAAATGGTACATGGCGGCAGGAAGGAGGCTGTTTATGGATAAGAAAGTCACAGAAGTTGTAGAAGCATTTGCGCAGCCGATCGTTGAAGAGTTAAATCTTGAACTTGTAGATGTAGAGTATGTGAAAGAAGGACAAGACTGGTTCTTACGCGTATTCATCGATTCTGAAAAGGGAGTCGACATTGAAGAATGCGGTGCGGTAAGTGAACGTTTAAGCGAAGCTTTAGATAAAGAGGATCCAATTCCTCATCTTTACTTTTTGGATGTATCATCTCCTGGAGCGGAACGCCCATTAAAGAAAGAGAAAGACTTCCAGCAAGCGGTAGGAAAACAAGTGGCAATTAAAACATATGAGCCGATTGACGGTGAAAAAATGTTTGAAGGCAAACTGCTTTCTTACGATGGTACAACAATAACATTATTATTAACAATTAAAACACGTAAAAAAGAAATCCAAATTCCAATGGATAAAGTTGCAAATGCGCGACTTGCTGTTACGTTTTAGTTAGAAGGGGGATCTTCATGAGCACTGAGTTGTTAGATGCCTTGCTCGTATTAGAGTCAGAAAAAGGAATTAGCAAAGATATTATTATTGATGCGATTGAAGCAGCGTTAATCTCTGCTTATAAGCGCAATTTTAATCAAGCACAAAACGTTCGTGTGAGCTTTAACCCAGAAGTGGGAACAATTCAAGTTTTAGCACGTAAAGACGTAGTAGATAATGTGTTTGATCCACGTCTTGAAATTTCTGTAGAGGAAGCAAGACAAATTAATCCAAACTACCAAGATGGTGACGTACTAGAAATCGAAGTAACACCAAAAGATTTCGGTCGTATTGCAGCACAAACTGCTAAACAAGTTGTAACACAAAGAGTGCGTGAAGCAGAGCGCGGTGTTATTTACTCTGAGTTTAGTGACCGTGAAGAAGATATTATGGTTGGTATTGTACAACGTCAAGATGCTCGTTTCATCTATGTAAGCTTAGGGAAAGTAGAAGCTTTATTACCTGTAAGTGAGCAAATGCCTAATGAGCAATACAAACCACATGATCGTATTCGCGTATTCATTACGAAAGTAGAAAAAACAACAAAAGGACCACAAATTTACGTATCACGTACACATCCTGGTCTTTTAAAACGTTTATTCGAAATGGAAGTTCCTGAAATTTATGATGGAACGGTAGAGATTCGTTCTGTAGCACGTGAAGCTGGCGATCGTTCTAAAATCTCTGTATATGCAGAGAACATTGACGTGGATCCAGTAGGTTCTTGTGTAGGACCGAAAGGACAACGTGTACAACGCATTGTAGACGAATTAAAAGGTGAAAAAATTGACATCGTTCGCTGGTCAAATGATCCAGTTGAATATGTTGCAAATGCTTTAAGCCCATCACAAGTTGTTAAAGTGCTTGTAGATGAAGAAGAAAAAGCGACAACTGTTGTTGTTCCAGACCACCAGCTATCATTAGCTATCGGTAAGCGTGGACAAAATGCGCGTCTTGCGGCTAAATTAACAGGCTGGAAAATTGATATTAAGAGTGAGTCTGATGCGAAACAACTTGGTATTGTAACAGAAGAAGATAGCGTAATCGCATTCGGATTCGATTCTGTTGAAGACGAAATCGAATAGAGGTGATGAGTATGAGCAATCGAAAAGTTCCGTTACGAAAATGTGTTGCGACGCAAGAAATGAAATCAAAACGAGAGCTCGTTCGCATTGTTCGTTCCAAAGAGGGAGAAGTGTCCATTGATTTAACTGGAAAAAAATCAGGACGAGGTGCATACTTGTCAAAAGATAAAGAAAGCATTCTTCAAGCTCAAAAGAAAAATGTTTTGGAACATCATCTAAAAGCGAAAATCGACGGTTCTCTATACGAAGAGCTTCTTGAGCTTGTTGAGAAGGAGTCGAAATAAGTGTCCGATTGGAAATCGTTTTTAGGACTAGCAAACCGGGCCCGAAAACTTATTTCGGGTGAAGAACTCGTTTTAAAAGAAGTACGAAGTGGCAAAGCAAAGCTTGTATTGCTATCTGAAGATGCGTCAGCAAATACTACAAAACGCATCACGGATAAAACGACGTATTACAACGTACCAATGAGAAAGGTCGAAAATCGACAACAATTAGGGCATGCGATTGGGAGAGATGAGCGAGTCGTTGTAGCTGTGTTAGATGAAGGCTTTGCGAAAAAGCTGCGTAGCATGCTCGATACAAATTACCGGGGGTGAAGGTATGAGTAAAATTCGAGTGCATGAATATGCAAAACAACATAATATCTCAAGTAAAGATCTTATGACAAAACTAAAAGAAATGAATATCGAGGTTTCGAATCATATGACAATGTTAGACGATGAAGTAGTAAACAAATTAGATAATGAGTACCAAGCAGAAAAACCTTCTGTTGCAGATGAGTTTGAAGTAGAAGAAAAGGTTGTTCGTAGTAAAAAGAACAGCAACAAGAAAAAGAAAAAAGGTAAAGGTAACGAAGACAAGCGTCAAGATAACTTTGCTGGAAGACAACAAACACAAATAGTAGAAACACCAGATAAAATTACTTTCTCTGGAAGCCTTACAGTAGGTGAGCTTGCTAAAAAATTAAGCAAAGAGCCGT
Organism: Bacillus luti; assembly: GCF_009739945.1. Taxonomy (NCBI): domain Bacteria; kingdom Bacillati; phylum Bacillota; class Bacilli; order Caryophanales; family Bacillaceae; genus Bacillus; species Bacillus luti. Next base: position 1,533,341 of record NZ_CP040336.1, read on the forward strand.
CTGAAATTATTAAGAAACTCTTCATGCTAGGAATTATGGCAACAATTAACCAAGACTTAGATAAAGATACAATTGAGTTAATTGCTACTGATTACGGTATTGAAGTAGAAGAAGAAGTAATTGTAAGTGAGACTGAATTTGAAACATTCATCGATGAGCAAGATGATGAAGAGAACTTAAAAGAACGTCCAGCTGTAGTTACAATCATGGGACACGTTGACCATGGTAAAACAACATTACTTGACTCTATTCGTAACTCAAAAGTGACTGCTGGCGAAGCAGGTGGAATTACTCAGCATATTGGTGCATACCAAGTTGAAGTAAATGATAAGAAGATTACTTTCTTAGATACGCCTGGTCACGCGGCATTTACAACGATGCGTGCTCGTGGTGCGCAAGTAACTGATATTACAATTCTTGTTGTTGCAGCTGATGACGGTGTTATGCCACAAACAGTTGAAGCGATTAGCCATGCGAAAGCAGCTGGAGTACCAATTATTGTAGCTGTGAATAAAATGGATAAACCAGCAGCAAATCCTGATCGCGTAATGCAAGAATTAACAGAATATGAATTAGTTCCAGAAGCATGGGGTGGAGATACAATCTTCGTACCAATCTCTGCGATTCAAGGCGAAGGAATTGACAACTTACTAGAAATGATTCTTCTTGTAAGTGAAGTAGAAGAATATAAAGCAAATCCAAATCGCTATGCGACTGGTACTGTAATTGAAGCACAACTTGATAAAGGTAAAGGAACTATCGCGACATTACTTGTTCAAAACGGTACACTTCGAGTTGGAGACCCAATCGTTGTTGGTACATCATTCGGACGTGTTCGTGCAATGGTAAGTGATATTGGTCGTCGTGTAAAAGTTGCTGGTCCATCAACTCCTGTTGAAATTACAGGTTTAAATGAAGTACCACAGGCTGGAGATCGTTTCATGGCATTCGCTGATGAGAAGAAAGCTCGTCAAATCGGTGAATCACGTGCACAAGAAGCGTTACTTGCACAACGTGGTGAGAAATCTAAATTAAGCCTTGAAGATTTATTCCAACAAATCCAAGAGAGCGATGTAAAAGAAATTAACTTAATTGTAAAAGCAGACGTACAAGGTTCTGTAGAAGCAATGGCAGCATCACTTCGTAAAATTGATGTTGAAGGCGTAAAAGTTAAAATCATTCACACTGGTGTAGGTGCGATTACAGAATCTGATGTTATTTTAGCTTCTGCATCTAATGCAATTGTAATTGGATTTAACGTACGTCCAGATGTGAACGCGAAGCGTACAGCTGAATTAGAGAACGTTGATGTTCGCTTACACCGTATTATCTACAAAGTAATCGAAGAAATTGAATTAGCAATGCAAGGTATGCTTGATCCAGAATTCGAAGAAAAAGTAATCGGTCAAGCGGAAGTTCGTCAAACGTTTAAAGTAACAAAAGTTGGAACAATCGCAGGTTGTTACGTAATAGACGGTAAAATTACACGTGATAGTGGCGTTCGTATTATCCGCGATGGTATAGTAATTTTCGAAGGACAACTTGATACGTTAAAACGTTTCAAAGACGACGTAAAAGAAGTTGCACAAAACTATGAGTGTGGTATTACAATTGAGAGATATAATGATCTTAAAGAAGGGGACATTATTGAAGCATACATTATGGAAGAAGTGAAGCGATGATTATCGCTTCACTCTCATTCGAGTGTATGATTTACGATGTGCATTCTTTAAAAGAGAAACGAGCAATTTTGCAACGGGTGCTAACTCGTGTGAAGCAGCGTTATAACGTAGCTGTTTCAGAAGTAGGGCATCAAGATGTATGGCAACGTACGGAAATTGCAATTGTTTCTGTATCCTCCAATCGTGTTATCTGTGAAAAAGAAATGAATCGTGTACTTGAGTACATCGATTCATTTCCTGAAATTGAACGTACGATAACACAATTGGAATGGTATTGAATGAGGTGAAGAGTTATGAAATTACGTGCAAACCGTGTAGGCGAGCAAATGAAAAAAGAATTAGGCGACATCATCAGTCGTAAAATTAAAGATCCACGTGTCGGATTTGTTACTGTAACAGATGTACAAGTGAGTGGAGATTTACAAATTGCTACAGTGTATATTTCTGTTTTAGGTGATGAAGAACAGAAAGAAAGTACGCTAAAAGGTTTAGCGAAGGCAAAAGGCTTCATTCGTTCAGAAATTGGCCAACGTATTCGTCTTCGTAAAACGCCGGAAATTTCCTTTGAATTTGATGAATCTATCGGATATGGTCATCGAATTGATACACTTTTACATGAAATTAATAAAGAAGGTAAACGTGAAGAATAATGGATAGACATTTGTCTATCCATTTTTTCAATGTAAAATAAGTTTTAGGTAATGACTATGAAAGAATTACGATGAGGTGAACATATATGGAAGGTGTAGTACTATTACATAAGCCAAAGGGCATGACATCACATGATTGTGTATTTAAATTAAGAAAGATATTGCGTGAAAAACGAATTGGTCATACAGGAACATTAGATCCAGATGTAACAGGAGTATTACCTATTTGTGTTGGACGAGCGACGAAGATTGCGCAATTTTTAACAAGTGAAACGAAAACGTATGAAGGTGAAGTGACACTAGGTTTTTCAACAACAACTGAAGATGCTTCGGGTGAAGTTGTGGAAACGAAAAATGTAGATCGTGTTATTACTCGTAAGGAAGTGGAAGAGGTTCTTGCGGCATTAACAGGTACGATTGAACAAATGCCTCCGATGTTTTCGGCTGTAAAAGTTAATGGGAAAAAATTATATGAATATGCAAGAGCAGGACAAGAGGTTGAACGTCCAGTTCGTACAATTACAATTCATGAATTTGTATTACTAGATGACCGTGAAGTTTTTGAAGGAGAAAATATTTCATTCCGTTTCCGTGTAACGTGTAGTAAAGGGACGTATGTAAGAACGCTCGCAGTAATGATCGGAGAAAAACTTGGTTTTCCATCACATATGTCTCACCTTGTAAGAACAGCATCTGGTGAATTTTTATTAGAAGATTGCATATCATTTGAAGAAATTGAAGAAAACGTGCAAAATGGAACAGTAGAGTCTATCTTCATTTCAATTGATGAAGCGTTAAGCAAGTTCCCGAAAATGGTTGTAGATGAAAAGCAAGCAGAAAAAATAAAGAATGGTATGTTCTTAAAAAATGAATTGCAAATAACGGCGCCATTTATAACAGTGTTTGATAAAAACGATCGCTGCCTTGCAATTTATGAGCACCATCCAAAACACCCTGGTATGCTAAAGCCGATGAAAGTACTTGTGAATAATCAAGAACTAAAGCTATAATGAATTATTGGAAGGATTATTACAGAAAAAGGTGAATTCAAGCGTGAAACTTATTCATTTAACTCATCCACATGAACAAAATAAATTAGAATTACCACCTACTGTAATGGCATTAGGATTTTTTGATGGCATTCATTTAGGACATCAATGTGTGATTCGAACTGCGAAGCAAATAGCAGATGAACGGGGATACAAAAGTGCAGTGATGACATTTTATCCGCATCCATCTGTTGTTTTAGGTAAAAAAGAAGCGCATGCCGAGTATATTACACCAATGTGTGATAAAGAAAAAATAGTCGAGAACTTAGGGATCGATATATTATATGTTGTTAAATTTGACGAATCATTTGCAGGCTTATTGCCACAACAATTTGTAGATGATTATATTATTGGTTTAAATGTAAAGCATGTAGTAGCAGGATTTGATTATTCATATGGACGTTTAGGAAAAGGAAAGATGGAGACTTTACCATTTCATGCAAGAGGGGAGTTTACACAGACTGTGATTGAAAAAGTTGAATTTCAAGAAGAGAAAGTAAGTTCTACAGCATTACGAAAGTTAATTCGAAATGGCGAAATGGAACAAATTCCATCTATTTTAGGTAGAGCGTATACAGTAGGGGGAACGGTTGTACACGGTGACAAACGTGGACGTCAAATTGGTTTTCCGACAGCTAATGTAGGTTTAAGTGATGAGTATCTATTACCACCTGTAGGTGTTTATGCAGTGAGATTAAAAGTTCACGATGAATGGTACGATGGTGTATGTAATATTGGATATAAACCAACCTTTAAAGAAGATGAGCGTCAATTAGCTATTGAAGTGCACTTATTTGAATTTAACAAAGACATATATGATCAAAATGTTACAGTAGAGTGGCATATGCGTATAAGAGAAGAGAAGAAATTCAATGGCATCGATGAGTTAGTTGAACAAATCGCAAAAGATAAGAAAACAGCACAAGAATATTTTGCGAACGAAAAGAATATACTTGCTTTTTCAAATGAAAAGTAGTATTCTATGTTATGTACTTTATGACAACCATTGCTTGGCATTGCGACTCACCGACGCTTGCTAGGTAATTGGGGGTTTAATTATTAGGAGGTGAAATAGGATGGCTTTAACACAAGAGCGTAAAAATGAAATCATTGCACAATTTAGAACTCATGAGACTGATACTGGTTCTCCAGAGGTTCAAATTGCTGTCCTAACGGAGCAAATTAACACTCTAAACGAGCACTTACGTACTCACAAGAAAGATCATCATTCACGTCGTGGTCTATTAAAGATGGTTGGTAAACGTCGTAACTTACTAACTTACCTTCGTAATAGCGATATCACACGTTACCGTGAATTAATCACAAAGCTTGGCTTACGTCGATAGTCAGAGAAGCGGGAATATTCCCGCTTTTTTGTTAGGTAAAAATATATCTTCTACTCTTTATAGCTTACTTCATTTTCGGTAATACTAGAGGTAGAATATTGTGATATACTATCCATTTACATAGAAGAATTGAATACTTTAAATTGAGAGGGGTACTTAAATGAGTCAAGAAAAGCAAGTCTTCTCGATAGATTGGGCTGGTCGTCAGCTAACAGTTGAAACAAGTCAGCTTGCAAAGCAAGCGAACGGAGCAGTATTAGTAAGATATGGCGATACAGCGGTTCTATCTACAGCAACTGCATCAAAAGAAGCTAAAAATGTAGATTTCTTCCCACTTACAGTAAACTATGAAGAGCGTTTATATGCAGTCGGAAAAATTCCTGGCGGTTTCATTAAACGTGAAGGTCGTCCAAGTGAAAAAGCAATTTTGGCAAGTCGTTTAATCGACCGTCCAATTCGTCCACTTTTCGCAGATGGTTTCCGTAACGAAGTACAAGTTGTTAGCATTGTAATGAGTGTTGATCAAGATTGTTCTTCTGAAATGGCAGCTATGCTTGGTTCTTCATTAGCGTTATCGATTTCAGATATTCCATTTGAAGGTCCAATCGCGGGTGCAACAGTTGGTCGTATTAACGGCGAATTCGTTATCAACCCAACAGTAGAACAGCAAGAACAAAGTGATATTCACCTTGTTGTAGCTGGTACGAAAGATGCAATTAACATGGTTGAAGCAGGAGCAGATCAAGTGCCTGAGGAAACGATGTTAGAAGCAATTATGTTTGGTCATGACGAAATTAAACGTCTAATTGCATTCCAAGAAGAGATTGTACAAGCTGTAGGTAAAGAGAAAACAGAAGTGAAACTTTATGAAGTTGACGCTGATCTTAATCAAGCTGTACGTGAAATGTCTGAGAAGGATATGCATTCTGCAATTCAAGTACATGAGAAACATGCACGTGAAGATGCAATTAACGCAGTGAAAAAGCGTGTAATTGAGCATTACGAAGCGCAGGAAGCTGACGCTGATACATTAGGACAAGTAAATGAGATTTTATATAAAATTGTAAAAGAAGAAGTACGTCGTCTTATTACAGTTGAAAAAATCCGCCCAGATGGCCGTAAAGGTGACGAAATCCGTCCATTAGCATCAGAGGTTGGTATTTTATCTCGTACACACGGTTCTGGTTTATTCACACGTGGACAAACACAAGCATTAAGTATTTGTACATTAGGTGCATTAGGCGATGTGCAAATTTTAGATGGTCTTGGTGTAGAAGAATCAAAACGCTTTATGCACCATTACAATTTCCCATCATTTAGTGTTGGTGAAACAAGACCAATGCGTGGACCAGGTCGTCGTGAAATCGGTCACGGTGCACTAGGAGAACGTGCTCTTGAGCCTGTAATTCCATCTGAAAAAGATTTCCCATACACAGTACGTCTTGTATCTGAAGTTTTAGAATCAAATGGTTCTACTTCACAAGCAAGTATTTGTGGTAGTACTTTAGCAATGATGGATGCTGGTGTTCCACTTAAAGCTCCAGTTGCAGGTATTGCAATGGGTCTAGTTAAATCAGGTGAGCATTACACAATTTTATCTGATATTCAAGGTATGGAAGATCATTTAGGTGATATGGACTTTAAAGTAGCAGGTACAGCACAAGGTGTAACTGCACTACAAATGGACATTAAAATCGATGGTCTATCTCGTGAAATTTTAGAAGAGGCATTGCAACAAGCGAAAGTTGGTCGTGTGCATATTCTAAATCATATGTTATCTGTTATTGCAGAGCCACGCACTGAATTATCAGCGTACGCTCCAAAGATTATTACAATGACAATTAACCCAGATAAAATCCGTGACGTTATCGGACCAAGCGGTAAACAAATCAATAAAATTATTGAAGAAACTGGCGTTAAAATTGACATCGAGCAAGATGGTACAGTATTCATTTCTTCAATAAATCAAGAAATGAACGACAAAGCTAAGAAAATTATCGAAGATATCGTTCGCGAAGTACAAGTAGGAGAAATCTACGAAGGAAAAGTGAAACGTGTTGAGAAATTCGGTGCTTTCGTTGAATTATTCAGCGGTAAAGATGGATTAGTTCACATTTCTGAACTTGCACTTGAGCGTGTAGGTAAAGTAGAAGACGTTGTGAAAATCGGTGATGTAATTACAGTTAAAGTTATCGAGATTGACAAGCAAGGTCGCGTGAATTTATCTAGAAAAGTATTGCTAAAAGAAGAGCAAGAAAAAGAAGCTGCTAAAGAAGAAAACAAACAAGAGCAGCAATAAGTAAAAGCCAGTATAACTGGCTTTTTTTGTTATGTAAAAATATGATTTACATATATTTTTATGTCAGTATAGGTATAGTTTTCATTATAACGCTCAAATTAACAAAGATAAGAAGAAAATGTTTTTTTATATAGTTAATGGGAGGGTTCATATGAAAGTTCGTATATTGGCATACATATGTATATTCTTTTTATATGTCAGTGTAGGCTCTTATTCCGTTTTTGCACAGGATAACTTATATGAAGAAATTCAAAAGCATGCAAAACAATATGAGATTGCACCGCAAAATGCGATGATTGATAAAATATGGAAAGCAACACCTGGATATAATGGAAGACAGGTGGATATTGAAGCATCGTATAATAATATGAAAAAGCTAAAGAAATTTGATCAAAAACATCTTGAATTCAAGGAAGTATCACCAAGTGTCCATCTAGAAGATTTATCACCGGCTCCAATTTATAGGGGACATCCAAATAAAAAGATGGTGGGATTAACAATAAATGTGGCATGGGGAAATGAGTATTTGCCTCGTATATTAGAGATTTTGAAAAAACATGATGTGAAGGCGACTTTCTTTTTAGAAGGCCGTTGGGTGAAAGAAAATTTACGATTTGCAAAAATGATTGTTGATGCAAATCAAGAAGTCGGAAATCATTCTTACACACATCCAAATATGAAAACGTTAGCATCTGATGAAATACGAGATCAGTTGCAAAAAACAAATCGAATGATAGAAGTCGCTACGAATCAAAAAGTGAGATGGTTTGCCCCGCCAAGTGGCAGCTTTCGAGATGAAGTAGTGAAAATTGCAGATGATTTTCACATGGGCACGATTATGTGGACAGTAGATACAATCGATTGGAAACGACCAGAACCAGACGTACTATTGCAAAGGGTGATGCGCAAAATACATCCAGGTGCTATTGTATTAATGCATCCTACCTCTTCTACAGCAGAAGCATTAGACACAATGATTACAAAATTGAAGGAACAAGGATATAAAGTAGGGAATATAACAGAATTAATGGATGAAAAACGTGTAGATTAAATACATTTGCATGACATTCATCCTTAAACTTGTTATCATTAAATAATAGCATTTATTTAGAGAAACTGGCAGTAGGAGGAAAGTTTTTGATTAAAAAATATACTTGTAAAAATGGTGTAAGAATAGTTATGGAGAACATACCAACAGTAAGATCGGTTGCGATTGGTATTTGGATCCATGCAGGATCAAGAAATGAAAATGTAAAAAATAACGGGATTTCTCACTTCTTAGAGCACATGTTCTTTAAAGGGACAGAAACACGTAGCGCACGAGAAATTGCAGAATCATTTGATAGCATTGGTGGGCAAGTGAATGCTTTTACTTCAAAAGAATATACATGTTACTATGCGAAGGTGCTAGATGAGCATGCTAAATATGCTTTAGATGTTTTAGCTGATATGTTCTTTAATTCAACATTTGATGAAGAAGAACTGAAAAAAGAGAAGAATGTCGTATGTGAAGAAATTAAAATGTACGAAGATGCTCCAGATGATATTGTACATGATATGTTAACAAAAGCAACATATGAAACGCATCCACTTGGATATCCTATTTTAGGAACAGAAGAAACGCTTGATACGTTTACAGGTGATACGCTGCGTCAATATATAAAAGATCATTACACGCCTGAAAATGTAGTTGTATCAATTGCAGGAAATATTGATGAAGCGTTTTTACAAACAGTAGAGCAATATTTCGGTAGTTATGAAGGAACGACAAACCGTGAACAAGTACATAGCCCAATTTTCCATTTTAATAAGGTAGCACGTAAAAAGGAAACGGAACAAGCTCATTTATGTTTAGGATATAAAGGCTTGCAAATGGGACACGAAGATATTTATAACTTAATTGTATTAAATAATATTTTAGGCGGCAGTATGAGTAGTCGTTTATTCCAAGAAGTACGTGAACAACGCGGGTTAGCCTACTCAGTATTTTCTTACCACTCTTCTTATGAAGATACAGGTATGTTAACACTGTATGGTGGAACAGGTAGTCAACAATTAGATACGCTGTATGATACAATGCAAGAAACGTTAGAGACATTGAAAAATACAGGTATTACAGAAAAAGAGCTTATCAATAGTAAAGAGCAATTAAAAGGAAACTTAATGTTAAGTTTAGAAAGTACGAATAGTCGTATGAGCCGTAATGGTAAAAATGAATTGCTTCTTCGTAAGCATCGTTCACTTGATGAGATTATTGAAAGTGTTAACACTGTAACAAAAGAAAATGTAGACGGGTTAATTCGTAACATGTTTACAGATGAGTTTTCTGCGGCACTTATTAGTCCGGATGGAAAACTTCCAAAAGGAATTAAACTATAATTGTTTTTCATAATATATTCGAAAATAACCGTACCTCTTTTAAAAAAGGTACGGTTATTTTTTTTAGCCATACAGAATAGGTACTAAATATAGATAGCTTACATGAAAAATTCGATAGGAGGAGAGTATATGCGATTAAGTGAATTAAGTGGTAAAGAGATCGTAGATTTAGAAAGAGCAGAAAAAATGGGGGTTTTAGGCTATGTGGATTTAGAGATTAATGAGGGAGATGGACAAATAGAAGCGCTTATTATACCTGCTGGAAAATGGGGAGGTTTTAAAAAGGAACCACAAGAAATAAGGGTAGCGTGGAGGCAAATTAAGAAAGTGGGACATGATATGATCCTTTGTGATATTACAGATCATTCAAATTCGAAATGAATGGCGACCATTTTGGTCGTCTTTTTTATATCTACATATAAAGCTGATAAATCATATGTGCTTTTCGTTTTTCAATCACCTAAAACTCGTACATTACATATGATGTGGAGGAAAAAGAAAAAGTAGGCACTTTTCTTATAAATGACAGAAAAAGAAGGTGAATTAGGGAATGTTGACTGAGATGCATATTGCTGTCATAGGAGGAGATGCAAGACAGCTAGAAGTAATTCGCAAGCTAGTCGAATTGGATGCAAAACTTTCATTGATAGGGTTTGATCAGTTAGATCATGGTTTCACAGGGGCAGCAAAAGAAAGTATACAAAATTTAGATTTCACTTCTGTAGATGCAATTATTTTGCCAGTTGCAGGTACAAATGCCAAGGGAGAAGTAGATACTATTTTTTCAAATGAAAAAGTTTCTATAACGAAAGAACAAATTGAAAATACACCAGAGCATTTTACTATATATTCAGGTATTGGTACGCCTTACTTGGAAAATCTCGTATCTACTACGAACCGAAAGCTAGTTAAATTATTTGATCGTGATGATGTGGCAATCTACAATTCTATTCCGACTGTAGAAGGTACATTAATGATGGTAATTCAACATACCGACTATACAATTCATGGGTCCAATGTAATGGTTTTAGGATTTGGTAGAACAGGGATGAGTGTTGCCAGAGCATTTCAATCATTAGGAGCCCACGTCAAAGTTGGAGCAAGACGATCTGAACATATTGCACGTATTACAGAAATGATGTTTTCTCCTTTCCATATGCAAGATATTGAGAAAGAAGTAGGAAATATCGATATTGTCATTAACACAATTCCGCATCTCGTTGTAACAGCCAATGTTATTTCAAAAATGCCAGCTCATACGTTAGTAATTGATTTAGCTTCTAAACCAGGTGGTACCGACTTTAGATATGCAGAAAAAAGAGGAGTTAAAGCGTTGTTAGCACCTGGTTTGCCGGGCATTGTTGCTCCGAAAACGGCAGGGCAAATTTTAGCAAACGTTCTTTCTCAGTTATTAACAGCAGACGCAATCGCAAAGGGGGAGGAAAAGAAATGAATTTGAAAGGGAAACGAATTGGTTTCGGATTTACAGGTTCACATTGTACGTACGAGGAAGTTATGCCACACTTAGAAAAATTAATTGCTGAAGGAGCGGAAGTACGCCCTGTTGTTTCTTACACTGTTCAATCAACAAATACGAGATTTGGAGAAGGAGCAGAGTGGATTAAAAAGATTGAAGAAGTAACAGGTTTTAAGGCGATTAATTCAATCGTTGGAGCAGAACCACTTGGACCTAAAATTCCATTAGATTGTATGGTAATTGCTCCTTTAACAGGAAACTCTATGAGTAAATTTGCGAATGCAATGACAGATTCTCCTGTACTAATGGCAGCAAAGGCGACGCTGAGAAATGGCAAGCCTGTCGTATTGGCTGTTTCGACGAATGATGCATTAGGATTAAATGGTGTAAACTTAATGCGCCTAATGGCCACAAAAAACATCTACTTCGTCCCATTCGGTCAAGACGCACCAGAGAAAAAACCGAACTCAATGGTAGCTCGTATGGAGCTGCTTGAAGATACAGTATTAGAAGCACTGCAAGGGAAGCAATTGCAACCAGTTGTCGTAGAAAAATTCAGATATATGAATTAAAAAACGAAAAAAAACGGACAATTTTTGATGAAACCATCATTCTTACTGTAGAATATGATAAAATTAACGTTATTAAGATTAGAAGGGGTATTGTATACTCCTTCTGATTCTAAGTTATAGAAGGATTGGTATCTAGAAAGGGGCATAGTGATGGAAAAGCAAAAAACTTTTCATGTCGCTGTAGTTGGAGCAACCGGCGCAGTTGGTGAACAAATGTTAAATACTTTAGAGAAACGAGAATTTCCAATCGGGAAATTAACGTTACTTTCATCTAAACGATCTGCAGGTAAGAAACTTGTATTTAAAGGCGAAGAATTTACAGTTCAAGAGGCAACTCCTGAAAGTTTTGAAGGAGTAGATATCGCACTATTTAGTGCTGGTGGATCTGTATCGAAACAATTAGCGCCAGAAGCAGCAAAACGCGGTGCGATTGTTGTTGATAATACAAGTGCATTCCGTATGACAGAAAACGTGCCACTTGTTGTACCTGAAGTAAATGAAAACGACTTAAAAGAACATAATGGTATTATTGCAAATCCAAACTGTTCTACAATTCAAATGGTAGTAGCTCTTGAGCCAGTTCGTCAGCAATATGGTTTAAAACGAGTAATCGTTTCCACATACCAAGCTGTATCAGGTGCTGGTGCGGCAGCGATTGAAGAACTTCATGAACAATCACAAGCAATCTTAAATGGGGAAGAAGTTAAAGCGAATGTTTTACCTGTATCAGGTGACGAGAAGCATTTCCAAATCGCTTTTAATGCGATTCCACAGATTGATAAATTCCAAGATAATGGATTTACATTTGAAGAAATGAAAATGATTAATGAAACGAAAAAAATTATGCATATGCCAGAACTAGAAGTAGCTGCGACATGTGTACGTTTACCAGTCGTATCAGGACATTCTGAGTCTGTTTACATCGAGGTAGAAAAAGAAGGCGTAACAGTAGAAGAATTTAAGAGCTTACTTGCAAATGCGGAAGGTATTGTTCTGCAAGATAATCCAGAAGAGCAATTATATCCAATGCCAGCTACTGCAGTAGGTAAAAACGAAGTATTCGTTGGAAGAATCCGTAAAGATTTAAATAACGATAAAGGATTCCATCTTTGGGTCGTATCTGATAACTTATTAAAAGGCGCTGCATGGAATTCTGTTCAAATTGCAGAGCGCTTAGTAAAATTACAATTAGTGTAAACGGCTAAGAGAAGGTGCAAAATATGAAAATAATTGTTCAAAAATTTGGTGGCACGTCAGTACGTGATGAAAATGGACGTAAGCATGCGCTTCATCATATAAAAAAATCGTTAGATGCGGGTTATAAAGTAGTTACTGTCGTATCTGCTATGGGCCGTAAAGGTGAACCGTATGCTACTGATACTTTGTTAAATCTTGTAAATCAAGAGGAATCTACTATTTCTAAACGTGAGCAAGATTTATTACTATCATGCGGAGAATTAATCTCAGCAATCGTTTTCTCTAACATGTTAAATGAGAACGGTATAAAAGCAGCAGCATTAAATGGTGCGCAAGCTGGTTTTGTAACAAATGATGATTTTACAAATGCTAAAATTATTGAAATGAACTGCGATCGTGTACATGAAGAGTTACAAAATGTAGATGTAATCGTTGTTACAGGATTCCAAGGACAAACGAAAAAAGGTGATACGACAACACTTGGACGCGGTGGTAGCGATACTTCAGCTTCAGCATTAGGTGTTGCGCTTCATGCTGAATATATCGATATCTTCACAGATGTAGAAGGTGTTATGACTGCGGATCCTCGTATTGTAAAAGATGCACGCCATCTTCAAACTGTAACGTACAATGAAATTTGTAACATGGCTTATCAAGGTGCAAAGGTCGTTCATCCACGTGCAGTTGAAATTGCGATGCATGCAAAAGTACCGCTTCGTGTACGTTCTACGTATTCTGATAGTGAAGGTACTCTCATTTCAGCATCTGATGGTGCTACAAAAGGCCGTGATGTAGAAGAACGTCCTGTTACAGGTATCGCTCATGTATCTAATGTGACGCAAATTAAAGTGCTTGCAAAAGAAACGGCATATGATTTGCAGCAGCATGTGTTTAAAGAAATGGCGAACGAAGGAATCAGTGTCGATTTAATTAACATTTCACCTACTGGTGTAGCTTATACAGTGAGTGATAATGTATCAAATCGTGCAGTTGAATTATTAAAAAACCTTGGATATGAGCCGATTGTGACAGAGCATTGTGCAAAAGTATCTATTGTAGGAGCTGGAATGGCAGGGTACCCAGGGGTTACTGCGAAAATCGTTACAGCTTTAGCGGAAAAAGGTATTCAAATTCTGCAATCAGCAGATAGTCATACAACAATTTGGGTTCTTGTAAAAGAAGTCGATTTAGTGGAGGCTGTAAATGCATTACATAGTGCATTTGAGCTTTCAAAAGAAAAGCAACTGGAACAGTAAGGAGTGAGACCATGATAGATTTTGGGACAATTGCAACTGCGATGGTAACTCCGTTTGATATAAACGGGAATATCGATTTTGCAAAGACAACGAAATTGGTAAATTATTTAATTGATAACGGTACAACAGCAATCGTGGTAGGAGGAACGACAGGAGAATCTCCTACATTAACTTCAGAAGAAAAAGTAGCGTTATATCGCCATGTCGTATCTGTTGTCGATAAAAGGGTGCCCGTAATCGCTGGAACAGGTAGCAATAATACGCATGCTTCTATTGAATTAACTAAAAAGGCAACAGAAGTTGGTGTTGATGCAGTAATGCTAGTAGCGCCGTATTATAACAAGCCGAGTCAAGAAGGAATGTATCAGCATTTTAAAACGATTGCTGAAAGCACGCCGCTTCCGGTTATGCTATATAACGTTCCAGGACGATCTATTGTACAAATCTCCGTTGATACAGTTGTTCGTTTATCAGAAATAGAAAACATTGTTGCGATTAAAGATGCAGGCGGCGATGTGTTGACGATGACAGCAATCATTGAAAAAACAGCGGACGACTTTGCAGTATACAGCGGTGATGATGGTTTAACGTTACCGGCTATGGTAGTTGGAGCGAAAGGGATTGTTTCTGTAGCATCTCATGTTATCGGAAATGAAATGCAAGAAATGATTACAGCATTTCAAGCAGGAGAGTTCAAAAAGGCACAAAAGTTACATCAATTACTTGTTAGAGTAACTGATTCATTATTTATGGCGCCAAGCCCAACTCCAGTAAAGACAGCGTTACAAATGGTAGGGTTAGACGTAGGTTCTGTACGTTTACCACTTCTTCCGTTAACAGAAGAAGAAAGAGTAACGTTACAATCTGTTATGCAATCTATCCCTCGTTAATAAAAAATGACCTAGTGTGAAGCTAGGTCATTTTTTTATTGGTATGAAAATCTTTTCCCCTTTATTCGCATCTATGTGTTCTTATAAGATTTATATTATGCACCTGTTTAACTGCTTCTTCATTATGTATTGCAATATGTATAAGAAAATAATCATACACCTTTAAGGGCAGCAAAAAATCATAGCTATTATAGAATAAACATTTGTATAAACGTAATAAACTACTGCTTCTATTTTTCAGAGTAATTGTCTCGAATATGACGTAATTCATAAAAAAACTTCATTTTATAAGTGTTTTTGTTCGATTCTAGAAAAATAAGTCTTGAAAATCCATATTGTGAAATTAATTTAGAGTATTTAGAGCTATTTCCTCAAAATAATATGGAGTACAAAATCGGAGTAAATATAAAGGAAATTCGTTCGATATTTTTGTTGGAAATCCGTTCTTTTCCTTTTTCTTTCTCACGATTTAACTTGTGTTCTATTTCTTGTATCAGGTATAATATGGCTAAGTAGCTTAGTACGGGTATGCTTAGCAAAATTGGTAAAAATTATAATTTGGTTAAATTTTCATATCATATCGAATAAGATATTTGATTTATATAATGAAAGAGAGGTGAAACCTGGTTTAAAAAATAAACAAGGACATGATATCGCATAACGGTAAGGACATTCGTCTTGGACGGTGAATATATGGTGGTTGCAGAGTTTCCCCTGGTGTCTCTGCAATTTTAGTGAAATCAGTGTTTGCAAGATTTTTAAACCAGGCAACAACATGAAGAGAAAAGAGAATGAGTCTGTTAAAGTATTTGCTCTTGGTGGAGTAGGTGAAATCGGGAAAAACATGTACTGTGTTGAAATTGATTCTGAAATTTTTATTGTAGATGCAGGATTAATGTTCCCAGGAGATGAAATGTTTGGAATTGATATTGTTATTCCTGATATTACATATTTAGTGGAAAATCAAGAGCGAGTAAAAGGTTTATTTATTACTCACGGTCATGAAGATCATATTGGTGGAATTGTTTACGTACTTCGTAAATTATCTATTCCAGTATATGCAACGAAATTAACGGTAGGACTTATACAAGAAAAACTTGGTGAAGCGGGCATGTTAGGCCGTGTAGACTTAAAAACAATCGACGCAAATTCAACAGTAGAGTTTAATACTACAACAGTGTCATTCTTTGGAACGACACATAGTATTCCAGATTCTGTTGGCGTTTGTTTCCATACATCAAAAGGTGCTGTCGTATATACGGGAGACTTTAAATTCGATCAAACTCCAATTGGAAATAGTGGAGCAGACCTTGGGAAAATGGCGCAAATCGGAAATGAAGGCGTACTTTGCTTATTATCTGATAGTACAAATGCTGAGCGTCCAGGCTATACAGGTTCGGAAAAAGAAGTTGGTGTAGAAATTTCTAAAGTGTTCTACGGCGCAGAAGGTCGAATTATTGTTGCTTCATTCGCATCGAATGTACACCGTATTCAACAAGTGTTTGATGCGGCTGCTGAAACGGGCAGAAAAGTAGCGGTAGTGGGACGTAGTATGGTGAAAGTAGTAGACATTGCTAGACGCCTTGGTTATTTAAATGTTCCAGAGGGTATGGTTATTTCGCTACAAGAAGTAGATAACTTCCCAGAGAAAAAGGTAGCTATTTTGACGACAGGTAGTCAAGGGGAGCCAATGGCAGCCCTTTCTAGAATGGCGAAGCAAGCGCATAAACAAATTTCAATTCGTAAAGGTGATACTGTTATTATTGCGGCTTCTCCAATTCCAGGTAATGAAATTTCTGTTTCGAAAATTATTGACTTATTATTTAGAGCTGGAGCGGAAGTTATTTATTACGGCGAAAGAAAAGTACACGTTTCAGGTCATGGTAGTCAAGAAGAATTAAAATTAATGTTAAATTTAATGAAACCGAAGTATTTTGTACCCGTACATGGTGAGTTCCGTATGCAAAAAGCACATGCATATTTAGCTGAAGATGTAGGTATTGCAAGAGAAAATATCTTTATTGTAGAAAAAGGCGATGTAATTGCTTTTGGTGACGATGAAGCAAACTTAGTTGGCAAAGTACAAGCTGGTAATGTATTAATCGATGGATTAGGTGTAGGTGACGTTGGTAATATTGTACTTCGAGATAGAAAGATGTTATCTCAAGATGGAATATTAGTAGTTGTTGTAACACTTGGTAAAGATGAAAAGAAAATAATCTCTGGTCCAGAAATTATTTCACGTGGTTTTGTATACGTTCGTGAATCAGAGGCGTTAATTGACAGATCTACAGAGATTGTACGCATGATTGTTGAGCAATCAATTAAAGAGTATTCGATTGAATGGTCTATGTTAAAACAAAATATTCGTGAATTATTAGGTCAGTTCTTGTACGAAGAGACAAAGAGAAAACCTATGATTTTACCGATTATTATGGAAGTTTAAAAAAGGTCACCTTTACGGGTGATCTTTTTTCTTTTCCAACTCCGTCGAATGAAATTTATAACTTAAGAAATAATAGTGATATACGAGTGAAAGGGGATGCGATATGACAGAACGTGAGCGTAATGCAAATGAAGAGAAAGAAGCTGAGCCAAAAGAAACGGGGAAAGAAGCTTCGATAGTAGAGAAAATTCAACAGCTTGGACAAACGAATGTGCCACAAATGAACGAATCACGTATTCATTGTTTAACAATCGTTGGGCAAGTGGAAGGGCATGTTCAGTTACCTCCGCAAAACAAAACAACAAAATATGAGCACATCATTCCGCAAATTGTCGCGATTGAACAAAATCCGAAAATTGAAGGTTTACTTTTAATATTGAACACAGTTGGAGGTGACGTTGAAGCTGGGCTAGCAATTTCTGAAATGGTAGCTTCGCTTTCAAAGCCAACGGTATCTCTTGTTTTAGGTGGGGGGCACTCTATTGGTGTGCCAATCGCTGTTTCTACTGATTATTCATTTATTGCGGAAACTGCGACGATGACGATTCATCCAATTCGTCTAACCGGTCTTGTTATAGGTGTACCACAAACATTTGAGTATTTGGATAAAATGCAAGAAAGAGTCATTCGATTTGTGACGAAGCATTCGAAAGTAACGGAAGATCGTTTTAAAGAGCTGATGTTTGCGAAGGGGAATTTAACACGGGATATTGGGACGAATGTAATTGGTGGAGATGCAGTGAAGTATGGACTTATAGATGATGTTGGTGGTATTGGCAGTGCACTTCGAAAATTAAATGAATTAATAGATGCACGCATGGATAATAATGCTGAAGGGACAATGCTACAATGATTTTATATACAATTATGCCAGAGCAACTTGTGTATCCAGCCGATTATTCACAGTGTGAAAGTCAAAAAGTTGTAAATATAAATGGTGTGGAATTAATGGTTTCTGAAGAGGAACATGGGTGTTATTCTATTGTACGCGTGTTAAGTACGAATCCTTTTGATTACTTAGATTATGAGCCTGGACAGAAAATAACCTTTTAGCAAAAAGAAGGATTTTGCTTAGAAGCTATGGTATAATATAAAAAACAAGACGGTTGAGCAGCCATGAGTAGGCTGCTTTCTTCTGTTTATTTAGCATTTTACAGGAAGTGTAAAAATAGAAGATATAAAGACCTGAAAAAATAGAGAAAACAGACATATAAGTAGGGCTTTTTAGAAGGAAGTTTTTCTTATATGCAGAACGTGAGGTGAAGAAATGGCAAAACAAAAGCAAAGAGGGACGAAGGCGAAAGCAAGACGTACGATAAAGCCAACTTTGTATTATGAAATCGTTGGTTTAACTCTTTTTGCACTTTCAATCATTACGATTTTACAGCTAGGTGTTGTAGGAAAATCGTTTGTGTTGTTTTTTCGCTTCTTCTTTGGTGAGTGGTACATAATTGGTGTGTTAGGTGTAATAGCTTTATCGGTTTCCTTTGTTATAAAACGTGGATGGCCAAACCTTTTAAATAAAAGGTTAATTGGATTTTATTTAATTGTATTGGCGATATTAATGTTTAGTCATATTACATTATTTAACCTACTTACGAAAGATGGAGCAGTGCAAAATACTTCTGTTATTGTGAGTACGAAAGATAACTTCTTTCTTGAAATGAAAAAGGGGCCAGATAGTGTTCATTTAGGTGGAGGTATGTTTGGTGCGCTTATGTTCGCAACATGCTACTTCTTATTTGATGAAGTAGGAGCCTATATTATCGGGATTATATTGGTTATTCTTGGAATACTCTGTATAACCAATAAACATATTGGAGAAGTACTAGCTCCGGTTGGTAGAATTCTTAGAAGTCAATTTGAAGTGGTGCAAGGGGATTATAAAGATTGGAGATCCAAAAGAGCCGCTGAACAAACAGAAAAGAAAAAAACAACAAGAAGTACACGGAGCAGACGTGCTGCAGAACAAGAAGAAATTATTGAGCCAGTGGAAGAAATCCAAATTGATCCTCCGATTATTTCAAATTTCACTGAGAATTATCCTGTAAACGAAGAAGAGGATAAACGAATCGAAGTAGAACAAGAAGAGTCGATTCCTTCTCCGTTTATCGAAGAAGCTCCACCTGTTGAGGAGCCACAGAAAAAGCGTGGAGAAAAAATTGTTGAATCGTTAGAGGCGGAAACGCAAGCACCTCCTATGCAATTTTCAAATGTGGAAAATAAAGACTATAAGCTTCCTTCTCTTGATATATTGAAATTCCCAAAAAATAAACAAGTGACAAATGAAAATGCGGAGATTTACGAAAATGCTCGTAAATTAGAACGGACATTCCAAAGTTTTGGTGTGAAAGCGAAAGTAACCAAAGTACATAGAGGTCCGGCAGTTACGAAGTATGAGGTATATCCGGATATGGGAGTGAAGGTAAGTAAAATCGTTAGTTTAAGTGATGATTTAGCGCTTGCATTAGCAGCGAAAGATATTCGTATTGAAGCACCAATTCCCGGGAAATCAGCTGTAGGGATTGAGGTTCCGAATTCGGAAGTTTCTATGGTAACGCTTAGAGAGGTTCTGGATTCAAAGGCTAATAATCATCCGGAAGAAAAGCTATTAATTGGTCTTGGACGAGATATTACAGGAGAAGCGGTATTAGCTCGTTTAAATAAAATGCCCCATTTACTAGTAGCTGGTGCGACTGGTAGTGGGAAAAGTGTATGTATTAACGGTATTATTGTTAGTATTTTAATGCGTGCAAAACCGCATGAAGTAAAATTAATGATGATTGATCCGAAAATGGTAGAGTTAAATGTATATAATGGTGTTCCGCACTTATTAACGCCAGTTGTAACTGATCCGAAAAAGGCGTCACAGGCTTTGAAAAAAGTTGTAAGTGAGATGGAGCGTCGTTACGAATTATTTGCTCATAGTGGAACGCGTAACATTGAAGGATACAATGACTATATTAAAGAGCACAACAGTCAATCAGAAGCGAAACAACCTGAATTACCGTATATTGTAGTAATTGTGGACGAGCTGGCAGACTTAATGATGGTTGCTTCTTCAGATGTAGAGGATGCAATTATGCGTTTAGCACAAATGGCGCGTGCTGCTGGTATTCATTTAATTATCGCGACGCAACGTCCGTCAGTTGATGTTATTACCGGTGTTATTAAAGCAAATATTCCATCACGTATTGCATTTGCTGTATCTTCTCAAACAGATTCTCGTACAATTCTTGACGGTGGTGGTGCAGAGAAGCTGCTAGGCCGAGGGGATATGTTGTTCATACCAATTGGTGCATCGAAGCCTGTGCGTGTACAAGGCGCATTTTTATCAGACGATGAAGTTGAAAGAGTTGTAGAATATGTTATTGGGCAGCAAAAAGCACAATATCAAGAAGATATGATTCCGCAAGATGTTCCTGATACAAAGCAGGAAGTAGAAGATGAATTATATGATGAAGCAGTTCAACTCGTAGTGGAAATGCAAACGGCCTCTGTTTCTATGCTGCAACGTAGATTTAGAGTAGGGTATACGCGAGCTGCTCGTTTAATAGATGCAATGGAAATGAATGGTGTAGTAGGCCCTTATGAAGGTAGTAAACCGAGAGAAGTACTCATAAATGATGTGCAAGAAAAAAGTTCTTAAAAAAAGCCTAATTGTTTTTACAATTAGGCTTTTTTATATGCTGTTTTTGTTATATACTATAGTCAATGATAAAGAAAGGGCTTACATATAGGTAATTTCTTTAGAATGCGAATACTACGAGTATGATTTTTATAAACGTTCGATATTCAATGTAGAAAAATGTTAAATTTTGTTGACACGTATGGGAGCAAGTGGTAAGATTACTTCGAAAAGAATCACTGCCTCATATAATCTTGGAGATAAGGTCCATAAGTTTCTACCTAGCAACCATGAATTGCTGGACTATGAGGGGAAAAGTGTGTAACAAAGGATGTAAGGAATCTTTGTGCCGAACTTTTTCTCGATATGAGGAATGTTTATGGTGCAAAGTTTTTTTTATGGATTAAAGAGTGAAAATTTATTCTTGAAAAATTATTAATATTTATTCGACGATTATGTTTATTTTTAGTATTTAGTAATTTGCTATGTTGTAAGTTGAAAAAAGAGAAAAGAAGTCTTACATCAGAGGTCGAATAATTGAAATGCGGGGGAGTCTTATGTCAGTAAAATCCGATAGTCGTCACCTATATTTACGGGTGATAGATCACATCAAAGAAAAAATTAAAGATGGAGCTTACAAAGAAAGACAGAAGTTACCGTCAGAGTTTGATTTAGCGAAAGAACTTGGCGTAAGTAGAGCAACTTTAAGGGAAGCACTGCGTATTTTAGAGGAAGAAAATGTTGTTATTCGTAGACATGGTGTGGGGACATTTGTAAATGCGAAACCGCTATTTTCTTCTGGAATTGAGCAACTTTCTAGTATTACAGATATGATTTCTAGTGTGGGGAAAACACCAGGAACAATCTTTTTATCATCATCTACAACAACTTTAACAGAAGAAGAAAAAGAGAAATTTAATTGTGAAGATGGATTTAATGCAGTAATGATTGAGCGTGTGCGTACAGCAGATGGGGAACCAGTTGTATATTGCGTTGATAAACTGGCAAAAGAGATTTTACCAGATTTATCAGGATACAATGAGGAATCGTTGCTTACTGTTATACATAATAATACGCACAAACGTATTACGTACGCGGTTGCTCACATTGAGCCAATAGGCTATCATTCGAAAATTTCACCGATTTTAGAATGTGAACCCGAAACGGCGCTGCTAGTTTTAAAGCAAATGCACTATGATCAAAATGATGAACCAATTTTGTATTCTATCAATTACTTTAGAGCTGATAAGTTTAGCTTCCACGTATTAAGAAAGCGTATGTAGGCATGTTCCATTTTAGGGAGGTGACAGCAAGAAGTTAGGGACAGCAGCGTAAGAATAAAGAGATATATTTATTATTTTAGGAGGGGTTTCTAGTATGAAGAAAAAAACAGGTCTATTATTATCGTTAACGTTAGCAGCAAGTACAGTGTTAGGTGCATGTGGTAATTCGGATAAAGCGGATGGCGGCAAAAAAGATGATAAAGAGTTTAAAGTTGGTATGGTTACAGATGTTGGGGGCGTTGATGATAAATCATTCAACCAATCTTCTTGGGAAGGTTTAAAAAAGTTTGGTAAAGATAATAAATTAAAGGAAAAAACAAATTATCGTTACCTACAGTCTGAAAAAGAAGCAGATTATATTCCAAACTTAAAGAAATTTTCAAAAGATAAGTATGATTTATCTTTCGGAATTGGTTATAAATTAGAAGGTGCAATTAAAGAGGTAGCAAAAGAATCTCCAAAACAACAATTCGCAATCGTTGATACTGTTGTAGATGCACCAAACGTAACGAGCATTACATTTAAAGATCATGAAGGGTCATTCCTTGTAGGTGCGGTGGCAGCTATGTCAACAAAAACGAATAAAGTAGGATTTGTTGGTGGAATGAAGAGTGATTTAATTAGTAAATTTGAAAATGGATTTAAAGCTGGTGCAAAAGCAGTAAATCCAAACATTGAAATCGTATCTGAATATGCAGAAGCATTCGATAAGCCTGAAAAAGGTACAGTTCTTGCTTCAGCAATGTACGGTGGAGGCGTAGATGTAATTTATCATGCTGCTGGTGGTACAGGTAACGGCGTGTTCACTGAAGCGAAAAACCGTAAGAAAAAAGGTGAGAACGTTTGGGTAATCGGTGTTGACCGTGACCAACATCAAGAAGGTATGCCTGAAAACGTAACATTAACTTCAATGGTAAAACGTGTAGATATCGCTGTTGAAAAAGTAGCACAAGAAGCAAAAGATGGTAAATTAGAAGGCGGTAAAGTAGAAGCATTTGGTTTAAAAGATGACGGTGTTGGTATTGCAAAAACAACTGACAACGTGAAAAAAGTTAATCCTGAAATTTTAACAAAAGTAGAAGAGCTTGAAAAGAAAATCACAGATGGTGAAATTAAAGTGCCAGCTACAGATAAAGAGTATAAAGAATATGAAGCTTCTCTAAAAAAATAAATAGAGAAATAGCAAAGGTTAGTTCATAGAACTAACCTTTGTATGTATAAAACTTCCAAATTGCTTAATAAGTTAATAGTGTAATAGGGGAATGTTCCCTGTTAAAAGGAGGAACACAATGGAATACGTAATTGAGATGAATAACATTACGAAAGTATTCCCAGGCATTGTAGCGAATGATGATATTACGCTGCAAGTAAAGCAGGGAGAAATACATGCTTTACTTGGAGAAAATGGTGCAGGGAAATCCACATTGATGAATGTACTATTTGGTTTGTACCAGCCAGAACAAGGTGAAATTAAAATTAAAGGGAAACCTGTAAAAATTACAAACCCAAATATAGCAAATGACCTTGGTATTGGGATGGTCCATCAGCACTTTATGCTTGTTCATAATTTTACAGTTACTGAGAATATTATTCTCGGAAATGAGCCGAAGAAAAAAGGGAAAATTGCTGTTGAAGAAGCTGCTAAAGAAATCCAAAAATTGTCTGAGCAATACGGTTTAGCTGTAGATCCATATGCAAAAATACAGGATATTTCTGTTGGTATGCAACAGCGTGTTGAAATTTTGAAAACACTTTATCGAGGGGCAGAAATTTTAATATTTGATGAACCGACGGCAGTGTTAACACCACAAGAAATTCATGAGCTTATTCAAATTATGAAAAAGCTTGTACAAGAAGGTAAATCTATCATTCTTATTACACATAAGTTGAAAGAAATTATGGAAGTTTGCGATCGTTGTACAATTATTCGTAAAGGAAAAGGGATTGGAACGGTTGACGTTGCAAATACGGATGAACATAAACTTGCAGAATTAATGGTCGGACGTCAAGTGAATTTCAAAACAGAAAAAATAGACGCTAAGCCAAAAGAAGAAGTACTTTCAATTGCAAACATTGTTGTTCACGATGCGCGCCAACTACCTGCTGTAAAAGGCCTTGACTTAACTGTTCGTGCGGGGGAAATCGTTGGTATTGCAGGGATTGATGGAAATGGACAAAGTGAATTAATAGAAGCAATTACTGGTTTACGAAAAGTTGAGTCAGGTTCTATTGCAATTAAAGGAAAAGAAATAACGAATTGGCCTGTTAGAAGAATAACAGAAGAAGGAATTGGTCATATTCCAGAAGATCGTCATAAACACGGACTCGTTCTTGATTTTTCTGTTAGAGATAATATAGTTCTGCAAACTTATTATAAAAACCCGTTTTCAAAAAAAGGAATTTTAAATTTCAGCAAAATTACAGAAAAAGCAAAGGCGCTTATTGAACAGTTTGATGTACGTACGCCAAGTGAGCAAACGTTAGCGCGTGCTCTATCTGGTGGAAATCAGCAAAAAGCAATTATTGCACGTGAAGTAGACCGTGATCCAGATTTATTAATCGCTGCGCAACCAACACGTGGTTTAGATGTGGGAGCAATTGAATTTATTCATAAGAGATTAATAGAACAAAGGGATAAAGGAAAAGCAGTGCTACTTTTATCACTAGAGTTAGAGGAAATCTTAAATGTTAGTGATCGAATTGCTGTTATTTACGAAGGGAAAATTGTGGCAATTGTTGATGCGAAAGAAACGAACGAACAACAGCTTGGATTGTTAATGGCTGGAGGAACAAAGAAAGAGCAGGTGGGTACAAATGGCTAAAAAACTTTTAACAGAACGAACGATAAATATTTTAGTCCCAGTACTATCCGTTATTTTCGGCTTACTTGTAGGAGCAATTGTAATGCTAGTTAGTGGGTATGATCCAATAGTTGGTTATAGTGCACTTTGGACAGGAATGTTCGGCAGTGCAAGTGCAATTGGTGAGACGCTTCGTACAATGATACCGCTTATTCTTGCTGGATTATCTGTGGCGTTTGCATTTCGTACAGGCCTATTTAATATCGGAGTAGAGGGTCAATTGTTAGTTGGTTGGCTTGCGGCAGTTTGGTTCGGTTATGCAGTTTCGCTACCAGCTGTTCTTCACATTCCATTATCTATTTTATTTGCAGCGTTGGTGGGAGGAATATGGGGCTTTATTCCTGGGTACTTAAAAGGAAAGTTTCAAGTTAATGAAGTTATTGTAACAATTATGATGAACTATATCGCGTTATTTGTAACATATGACATCATTAAGCGCTTTTTACATGAGGGTAATGATAAAACGTACGACATTAAAGAGAGTGCGTCATTATCTTCTGATTGGCTTGCTTCCATTACTGATGGTTCACGCCTTCACTGGGGAATTATTGTGGCCATTTTAGTAGCTATCTTAATGTGGTTCTTATTAGATCGAACAACTTTAGGTTACGAATTAAAGTCAGTAGGATTTAATCAACATGCTTCTCAATATGCAGGTATGAAAGTTTCTCGTAATGTAGTATTCTCCATGACAATTGCTGGTGCATTTGCAGGGATTGGTGGAGCAATGGAAGGATTAGGAACATTCCAAAGTATGACAGCGATGTCTTCGTTTACGGGAGTCGGATTTGACGGAATTGCCGTAGCGCTCCTTGGAGGAAATAACCCGTTTGGTATTATTCTTTCAGCATTATTATTTGGCGGTTTGAAAAGTGCTTCCCCTCAAATGAACTTTGAGGCAGATGTACCATCAGAGCTTATTAACGTAATTATTGCGTGTATCATCTTCTTTGTTGCATGTAGTTATGTGTTAAGATGGGCGCTTACACGCATGAGCAAGGAGGGGAAATAAATGAGCTTTTTAGATATATTAGCCATTCTTGTGACGGGTACGTTATATACATCAGCACCTATAATTTTCACAGCACTAGGTGGTGTATTTAGTGAAAGATCAGGTGTTGTAAATATCGGATTAGAAGGACTAATGCTATTTGGTGCATTTATTGGAGTTGTTACAAACCTATTAATGGGCGATACTTGGGGAACGATGACGCCATGGATTGCATTATTATTTGCGGCAATTGGTAGTGGATTATTCGCATTACTTCATGCGGTAGCATCTATTACATTCCGAGCTGATCAAGTTGTAAGTGGTGTAGCGATTAACTTCTTATCTCTTGGTTTAACAGTATTTGCAATTAAGAAGATTTTTGATAAAGGACAGACTGACTTTATTCAGTACCGTATTGAAAAGATTGACATTCCAGGTCTTTCGGATATTCCTGTTATAGGGAAAGTATTTTTCTCAAACGTACCGATAACGTCGTATATTGCCATTATTTTAGCATTCGTTGTTTGGTATGTTATTTATAAAACGCCGTTTGGGCTTCGTCTACGTGCTGTTGGTGAACATCCAATGGCAGCCGATACGATGGGGATTAATGTATATAAAATGCGCTATATCGGTGTTTGTATATCAGGTGTGTTTGCTGGAATTGGTGGGGCAGTTTTTGCAATGTCAATTTCTAATAACTTTTCTGGAGCAACTATTACAGGACAAGGTTTCTTAGCTTTAGCTGCTATGATTTTTGGAAAGTGGAATCCACTAGGTGCATTAGGCGCAGCACTATTCTTTGGTTTTGCACAATCGCTTAGCGTAACAGGTGGAACAATTCCTGTATTAGATCAAATTCCAAGTGTTTTATTAACGATATTACCATATGTATTCACAATATTAGCACTTGTTGGTTTTGTTGGTCGTTCGGAAGCGCCGAAAGCATTAGGAACACCTTATGAAAAAGGAAAACGATAAGAATTTTGTAAGCATAAAAAAGCTCGCACATTAGTGCGGGCTTTTTTACATAGAATATGTTTAATACGGGATTTTTCCATATTCCTTACATACTAAAGTTTTTAGAAAGAATCATATGTAAGCATAATAAGGAAGAAAAGTTGATTTTATATTTCTAAAAACTGTATATTGAAGAGGAATATTCCTACATACGTAAAGGAGGACTATAAATGAAACTGATGGAACAACAATTACATGAGTTAGGTGGTTTGCGCGTACATATTATTCCAACTGATAAATATAAAACGAATACGTTTGTATTTCGTTTTAAAGCACCTTTGAGTGAGGAGACGGTGACAGAGCGTGCCCTATTGCCATATGTATTGCAAAGTGCGACAGAAAAACTACCTTCTGTAATTCGTCTTCGTCAATATTTAGAAGAATTATATGGATCTTCTTTGGCGGTAGATGTAAGTAAAAAAGGGGAAGATCACATCATCTCCATTTATGTAGACATTGCAAATGAAGTATATTTACATGATGCACCACCGTTATTTGAAAAAGCGCTTTCTATGTTATCGGATATTGTTTTACATCCAGCAACAGAGGGGAACAGTTTTCTACCTTCTATTGTAGAAAGTGAAAAGAGAGCGCTCTTGCAACGAATTGAAGCTACTTATGATGATAAAATGCGCTATGCAAACGAGCGGTTAATCGAAGAAATGTGTAAAGTAGAACCATATCGTTTAAGTGCAAATGGAAAAAAAGAGAGTGTTTCTTCTATTACAAATGAAAGTCTGTATCAATATTATCAAAAAGTGTTAGCGGAAGATGAAATGGATCTTTATATTATTGGTGATATTTCAGAAAACGCAGTTGATCTTGTAAGTAAATATTTTTCTGTTTCGGCGCGTCCTGTGAAAGAAAGAAATGTACTCCTTCATAAGCGAAATAATGAAGAAAAAGAAATTGTTGAAAAACAAGAATTAAAACAAAGTAAATTAAACATTGGCTATCGTACGTTTGTCACATATAAAGATGAAGATTATTTTGCACTGCAATTGTTCAACGGGTTATTTGGAGGATTCTCTCACTCGAAATTATTTGTAAATGTCCGTGAAAAAAATAGCTTAGCGTACTATGCAGCGTCGCGCTTTGAGAGTCATAAAGGTTTATTGTTTGTTATGTCAGGAATCGAAGCGAAAAATTATGAAAAAGCAGTTGAAATTATTAAAGAACAGATGCTGGCGATGCAAAACGGAGAGTTTTCTGAAGAAGAGATGCATCAAACAAAAAGTGTCATTCAAAATCAAATATTAGAAGCGATTGATACACCGCGCGGATTTGTGGAAATGCTGTATCATGGTATTATTTCAGATCGTACGCGCCCAGTTGAAGAATGGCTTACGAGTATTGAAAGTGTAACGAAGGAAGAGATTGTGAAAGTGGCAAAAAATATTGAACTAGATACAATTTACTTTTTACATGGAACGGAGGGAGAATAAATGGAGAAGATTGTTTATGAGCAATTAAAAGAGACGCTCTATTATGAAAAACTTCCTAACGGATTAGATGTATATATTTTACCAAAGCAAGGCTTTAATAAGACGTTTGCAACGTTTACGACAAAATATGGTTCTATGGATAATACATTTGTACCATTAGGTAAAGAAGAAATGATTCGTGTACCTGATGGGATTGCTCATTTTCTTGAGCATAAATTATTTGAAAAAGAAGACCATGATGCTTTCCAATTGTTTAGTAAACAAGGAGCATCGGCAAATGCTTTTACATCCTTTACACGAACAGCTTACCTTTTTTCATGTACATCAAATGTAGAACGAAATTTAAATACATTGTTAAACTTCGTACAAGAGCCTTACTTCTCTGAAAAAACAGTTGAAAAAGAGAAGGGGATTATCGGGCAGGAAATTCAAATGTATCAAGATAATCCAGATTGGCGCTTATACTTTGGGTTAATTGATAGTTTGTTTGTAAAGCACCCAATTAAAATTGATATTGCAGGGACAATTGAGTCTATTAGTAAAATTACGAAAGATTTATTATATGAATGTTATGAAACATTTTATCATCCGAGTAATATGTTACTATTTGTTGTTGGTGCAATTGATCCAGAGAAAACTATGGATTTAGTACGTGAAAATCAAGCGAAAAAAGATTATAAAAATCAGCCAGAAATTGTACGTTCATTTGAAGAAGAGCCAAATGAAGTAAATGAAAAGAAGAAAATCATTTCGATGCCTGTCCAAACACCGAAATGTTTAGTAGGTATTAAAGCGACAAATTTAAAAGAAAAAGGAAATGCTCTTTTAAAACAAGAAATCGCGCTTACTTTACTTTTAGATTATTTATTCGGGAAAAGTTCTGTTCATTACGAAACTTTATATAATGAAGGGCTTATTGATGATTCGTTCTCGTATGATTATACGGAAGAAAATAACTTTGGTTTTGCAATGGTTGGCGGCGATACGAAGCGTCCGGATGAATTGGCAGAGCGTTTGAAAGATATTTTATTAAAAACAGATTATAATCAATTAGATGAGTCGGCATTAGAGCGAGTGAAGAAAAAGAAAATTGGTGGTTTTTTACGCTCGTTAAATTCACCAGAGTATATTGCAAATCAGTTTACGCGATATGCGTTTAATGAATCTAGCTTATTCGATGCATTGACTGTATTAGAAGGGCTGACCGTTCAAGACTTACAAGAAGTAGCGAAATTATTATTATCAGAAGAAAAAATGAGTGTTTGTCAAGTTTTACCGAAAAAATAAAATTTAAAAGATACCCTCATCTTATTATTGAAAAATTGTAAGATGAGGGTATTATTTAGTTGTGTGAAAGTTGAACTTGTAGAGATAAGAGAGGGAATTTATGAAAAAGTATGCACTAGTAACTGGAGGGAGCGGAGGAATTGGCTCTGCTATTTCAAAACAATTAATTCAGGATGGATATACAGTATATGTTCATTACAATAGCAATAAAAAGAAGGTAACAGAGTTACAAAAGGAATGGGAGGAAGTAATCCCTGTAAAAGCGAATTTAGCCTCTAGTGATGGGGCAGAGCAATTGTGGGAACAAATTGAACATCCTATTGATGTTATCGTATACGCAGCTGGGAAGAGTATCTTTGGACTTGTAACAGATGTAACGAACGAGGAATTGGATTATATGGTGGAACTGCAAGTGAAAAGTGTCTATAAGCTACTATCAATGGCACTTCCGTCAATGATTGGACGAAGAGATGGCAATATTGTAATTGTTTCGTCTATATGGGGGCAAATAGGTGCTTCTTGTGAAGTGCTATATTCCATGGTAAAGGGAGCCCAAAATTCATACGTAAAAGCTTTAGCGAAAGAGGTTTCTTTAAGTGGATTACGTGTAAATGCAGTAGCACCAGGTGCAATTGAAACAGAAATGTTAAGTGCTTTTTCTGAAGAGGATAAAATTGGAATTGCTGAGGACATACCATTAGGTAGAATCGGTTTACCAGAAGAAGTAGCAAAAACAGTGTCATTCCTTGCATCACCAGGGTCATCTTACATAACTGGGCAAATTATCGGAGTGAATGGCGGTTGGCATTGCTAAAAAATTCTTACATAAAAAATGAGAAATTGTACAAATTAAGCATGATTTTATTACTCAATAGTGAGGTGCTTAATTATGTCAGTATTAGAAAATTTCGATCAGTGGAAGAGTTTCTTAGGAGACCGTTTAGAGCAAGCGCAAGGAAAAGGTTTAGATGGTGGCGCGGTATCAGATATGGCATTCCGTGTTGGTGATTACCTTGCTAATGAAGTAGAAGGACGTAATGACCAAGAAAAATTATTAGCCGAGCTTTGGAAAGTTGCTGATGAACAAGAGCAACACACAATCGCAAATTTAATGGTTAAGTTTGTGCAACATAAGTAAAAGTAGAGAGGAGATTCTCCTCTCTACTTTTTTTGTATAATAATTACGCGGGTTAGATTATACATTTAGCTTCCCTATTAAGGTGAAATCATATAATATAGTACGTAGGTGTAAAGTAAGCAAGGGGAGTGATCTTGGATGATTGAATGGTATTTTGAATATGAAATACATAAAAACCGACCTGGCTTGCTTGGTGACGTTTCTTCGTTAATCGGTATGCTCGGCATTAATATTGTCACAATTAATGGTGTGGATAATGCAAGGCGTGGTTTACTCCTTATGTGTGATAATCAAGAGCAAATCTCTAGACTTGAATCAATTTTAAATACGATGGATAACATAACGGTAACGAAATATCGTCCGCCAAAGCTAAGAGATAAGCTAGCGGTTAGACATGGTAGGTATATACAACGAGATGCAGATGATAAGAAAACATTTCGATTTGTACGTGATGAATTAGGCTTACTTGTTGACTTTATGGCGGAGATAATGAAAAAAGAAGGCCATAAACTAATTGGGATACGAGGAATGCCTCGTGTTGGAAAAACAGAATCCATTGTTGCTGCAAGTGTTTGTGCAAATAAAAGATGGTTGTTTGTATCATCTACTCTTATTAAGCAAACTGTTCGTAGTCAATTGATTGAAGATGAGTATAGCGACGACAATATTTTCATCCTAGATGGAATTGTGTCAACAAAGCGTGCAAATGAAAGACATTGGCAGCTTGTTCGTGAAATTATGAGATTGCCTGCAACAAAAGTTGTGGAGCATCCTGATGTATTTGTGAGTCAGTCAGAATATACATTGGATGATTTTGATTATATTATCGAGTTACGTAACGATTATGATGAAGAAATTCAATATAATTTAGTAGATGAAATTGAGCAAGGTACGCAAAATAATTTCTCTATGTTCGACTTTTAAAGAAATATTGAGGTGTTAGTAGTGACAGAATTAGGACAAAAGCTGAAAGAAGCAAGAGAAGCGAAAGGCTTGTCTATCGATCAGCTGCATGAGATTACAAAAATTCAAAAACGTCATTTAGTAGCGATTGAAGAAGGCAATTATGATGTATTGCCGGGAGCTTTTTATGCGCGTGCATTCATTAAACAATATGCAGATGCTGTTGGATTAAATGGAGAGGAACTGCTTGTAGAATATCAGAGTACGATACCACAATCTGAAAAGCGTGAAGTCCCACAAGTATCAACTGGACAAAAAACACAAGAAACAATGCAAAAATCTTCATCATGGCCAATTGCAGATCATATGCCGAAAATCTTAGTTGCGCTGTTAGTAATCGCATGTGGAGTGGTAATTTGGTTTGTGTTTCAAGCGTTAACTGGAAAAAATGATGAGAAAGTTCCAAGTGCTCAAAGTGAGAAAATTGAAGTTAAAAAAGCGGAAAACTCTCCGTTAGATACGAAGAAAGAAGAAGCGAAAGCGGAAGAACCAAAGAAAGAAGAACCGAAAAAAGAAGAGCCAAAGAAAGAGGAACAACCAACGCAACCAACGGGACAACAAGAAGTGAAAGTAGTTGGAACAAGTGGTAATGTATCTACTTTGGAAATTCATAATAATAAAACGTTAGAGCTGGAAATTATAACAAAAGATGCAAGTTATGTAGGTATTAAAAATGAGGCAGGAAATGATATCTTTAGCGGTATTATACAGGCGGGCCAGACCCAAAAATATGATTTATCAACAGCGAAAGAGGTAAACCTTAATATAGGAAGTGCACCGAATGTTGAATTTAAATTGAATGGCCAAGTCGTTACATTCCCATTGAATCCAGAAGAGAATTATCACCAAAAATTCTTGATTAAAAATCTAGGGATAGAGCAACCTGCACAATAACAGTCATCGCTTCGATGACTTTTTTCAATGAACAAATGTTTTTGATATGATGGAGGAATAGCTGTGAATTTACCAAATAAAATTACAATATCTAGAATCTTCTTAATTCCAATTTTTATGGTAATTATGTTAGCGCCTTTTAATTGGGGTTCATACACAATTGGTAATGTTGATTTACCAATTCAACATTTAGTAGGAGCACTTATCTTTATTGTTGCTTCAGCTACAGATTGGATCGATGGACATTACGCAAGAAAGTATAATCTTGTAACGAATTTAGGGAAATTTCTTGACCCGTTAGCGGATAAATTACTTGTTTCAGCGGCACTTATTACGTTAGTAGAGATGCAATATGTACCTGCTTGGATTGTTATTGTAATTATAAGCCGTGAGTTTGCAGTAACAGGTTTACGCCTTGTACTTGCTGGAACAGGAGAAGTAGTTGCAGCAAATCAGCTAGGGAAAATTAAGACTTGGACTCAAATTATCGCGATTGCAGCATATTTATTACACGATGTACCTTTAAATTTAATCCATATTCCCGTTGCTGATATTTTTATATGGATTGCATTATTCTTTACTGTTATTTCAGGATGGGATTATTTCTGGAAAAATAGAGCTGCTTTTGTAAACTCAAAATAGAAGTTTATGGGGGAATTGGGATGAATGCTGAGATTATTGCGGTTGGAACTGAATTATTACTTGGACAAATTGCAAATACAAATGCCCAGTTTTTATCTGAAAAGTTAGCTTCAATCGGAATTAACGTGTACTACCATACTGTAGTTGGGGATAATAACAAACGATTACAGCAGGCGATTGAAGTTGCGGAAGAACGTGCGGACATGCTTATTTTTACAGGTGGATTAGGCCCGACAAAAGATGATTTGACGAAGGAAACAATTGCGTCTAGCTTAGGAGAAGAGCTTGTATATGATGAAAAGGCATTAGCATCAATAAGCGATTATTTTAAGCGTACAGGTCGTGAGTTCACTGAAAATAATAAAAAGCAGGCACTTGTTTTGAATGGAGCAACTGTATTTGCCAATGATCACGGTATGGCGCCTGGTATGGGGTTAAATAAGAACGGAAAAGTTTATATTTTGTTACCAGGACCACCGAAAGAAATGAAGCCGATGTATGTAAGTTATGTAGAGCCTTTTTTACGTAACTTTACAACGGGAGAAAACATTTATTCTCGTGTGCTTCGCTTCTTCGGGATTGGGGAATCTCAATTAGAGGTGAAAGTTCAAGATTTAATTGATGGACAAACGAACCCGACAATCGCCCCACTCGCAAATGATGGAGAAGTGACATTACGTTTAACTGCAAAGCATCAAAATGCTGAGGAAGCGGAGAAACTCATTCAGCGTATAGAAGATTTGATTTTAGAAAGAGTAGGAGAATTTTTCTACGGATATGACCAAGAATTTCTCCATTATAAGGCAATAGAGTTATTGAAGAAAAAAGAATTAACTTTAGCTTGTGCGGAAAGTTTAACAGGTGGTCTTTTCGGAAATCAAGTAACAGAAATTTCGGGTGTATCTTCCGTATTTAAAGGCGGTGTCATTTGTTATCATAATGATGTGAAGCAGCATGTTTTGCATGTGCCTGAAGAAATATTGCATACGGATGGTGCAGTTAGTAAAGAATGTGCTCGTTATCTTGCTGAAAATGTTAAAGAATTATTAAAAGCGGATATCGGAATTAGTTTCACTGGGGTAGCAGGACCAGATACTTCAGAACATAAAGAGCCGGGAACAGTATTTGTTGGATTGGCGATTAAGGATGAACAAACTGTAGTCTTTTCTCTTAATTTAAGCGGAAGTCGTCAACAAATTAGGGAACGCTCAGCAAAATATGGATTTTATCATTTGTATAAAAAGCTAGAAGAGATATAAATCTCTTTTAGCTTTTTTTTTAATGGTTAAATGCAGTTTTATTTAATGGAAAATAAAAAAATCGAATAAATGTTCGATTTTTGTTGGCAAATTGAATTGAAAATAGGTATAATAAGATTAGCAATTCAGTTAAGGAGGAATTTTGAATGAGTGATCGTCAAGCGGCATTAGATATGGCGTTAAAACAAATAGAGAAGCAATTCGGTAAAGGTTCAATTATGAAATTAGGAGAACAAGCGGAGCGTAGAGTTTCTACAATTTCAAGTGGTTCTTTAGCACTTGATGTGGCACTAGGGGTAGGCGGATACCCACGTGGCCGTATTATTGAAATTTACGGACCTGAAAGTTCAGGTAAAACAACAGTTTCATTACACGCAATCGCTGAAGTACAGCGTCAAGGTGGACAAGCAGCGTTCATTGATGCGGAGCATGCGATGGATCCTGTATATGCACAAAAATTAGGCGTTAACATAGATGAATTACTATTATCACAACCTGATACAGGGGAGCAAGGTTTAGAAATCGCAGAAGCACTTGTACGAAGTGGTGCGGTTGATATTATTGTAATTGACTCTGTAGCAGCTCTTGTACCGAAAGCTGAGATTGAAGGAGACATGGGTGACTCACACGTAGGTTTACAAGCTCGTTTAATGTCTCAAGCACTTCGTAAACTTTCAGGTGCAATTAATAAATCAAAAACAATCGCAATCTTTATTAACCAAATTCGTGAAAAAGTTGGGGTTATGTTTGGGAACCCAGAAACAACTCCAGGTGGTCGTGCGTTGAAATTCTATTCAACAGTTCGTCTTGAAGTACGTCGTGCGGAGCAATTAAAGCAAGGTAACGACATCGTTGGTAATAAAACGAAAGTAAAAGTAGTTAAGAATAAAGTAGCACCACCATTCCGTGTTGCTGAAGTTGATATTATGTACGGAGAAGGTATTTCAAGAGAAGGTGAAATCTTAGATATGGCTTCTGAACTTGATATCGTTCAAAAGAGTGGTGCTTGGTACTCTTATAATGAAGAGCGTTTAGGGCAAGGTCGTGAAAATTCGAAGCAATTCTTAAAAGAGAATACGGATTTAAGAGAGGAAATTGCCTTCTTTGTTCGTGATCATCACGGAATTGGTGAAGACTCTGGTGTGGAAGACGCGGAAGATTCAAATCTTCAAGATTAAAAAATAAAAGACACGGTCCCGTGTCTTTTATTTTTAATTATTATGAAAGCGTTGTATATCGTTGGAGAGAAAATATTTAATCTGCTTAAAAGGCTATGTATAAAGAGGAATATATGCATGTTTTATATGAATAAACTGGAATTTACTAAGGTTTTCCAGGATAATATGCTGTCTGCTTTTTAAATTCATATATGAATTAGGGCTGAAGGTAAAGAAAGTAAAAGTAGACAACGCTTGACAATGAAAATTGCGATAGATACAATGAGAATGTATATTTTTTCTTATATACGAAACACTCTTCTCAAGAAGAGAAGTAATATTCGGAGTAAGACTTAAATCTTGCCGAAATAATAATATGACATTTTAATTGTGAAATGAAGAAAGTCCCTTAAAAAAGTGGGGCGACGGTCTTTGCTGTATGTTGGTATTCAATGTACATGCCGACAGTCTTTTTTCATTCATAGCAAGGGGAGGTGAAATCATGAGTAGTACTACAGTTTGGATACTCATCTCCATTTTGCTTGCAACAGTCGGTGCAGTTGTTGGCTTTTTTGTTCGAAAGTCTATTGCTGAAGCGAAGATTAATGGTGCAGCTAATGAAGCGAAACGTATTATAGACGAAGCGAATCGTGAGGCTGAAGCACTTAAGAAAGAAGCGCTTTTAGAAGCAAAGGATGAAATTCATACACTTCGTACAGAAGCTGAATTAGAAATTCGTGACCGTAGAAGCGAATTACAAAAACAAGAAAATCGTTTAATGCAAAAAGAAGAGAACCTTGATCGTAAAGACGAAACGCTCGATAAACGCGAGCTACAGTTAGAAAAGAAAGAGGATTCTCTTGTAGCGAGACAACAACAGATTGAAGAGTTGGAAAGCAAAGTGGGAGAGTTAGTTCAAAAGCAACAAACAGAATTAGAGCGCATTTCCAATCTGACACGCGAACAAGCGAAAGCAATTATTCTTGGTAAAGTAGAAAGTGAAGTTTCTCATGAAATTGCCGTAATGGTAAAAGAAAGTGAAGTTCGTGCGAAAGAAGAAGCGGATAAGAAAGCAAAAGAAATCTTATCTCTTGCAATGCAAAGATGTGCAGCTGATCATGTTGCTGAAACAACCGTTTCGGTTGTAAATCTTCCAAATGACGAAATGAAGGGACGTATTATCGGACGTGAAGGTCGAAATATTCGTACGTTAGAGACGTTAACAGGTATTGACCTAATTATCGATGATACACCAGAAGCGGTTATCCTTTCTGGATTCGATCCAATTCGTCGTGAAACAGCTCGTATCGCTCTTGATAAACTAGTACAGGACGGACGTATTCACCCAGCACGTATTGAAGAAATGGTCGAAAAATCAAGACGTGAAGTGGACGAGTATATTCGCGAAGTCGGAGAGCAAACAACGTTTGAAGTGGGTGTTCACGGTTTACATCCAGATTTAATTAAGATTTTAGGTCGTTTAAAGTACCGTACAAGTTACGGACAAAACGTCTTAAAACACTCTATGGAAGTTGCATATTTAACTGGACTTATGGCGGCAGAGCTTGGTGAGGATGAAAAACTAGCAAGACGTGCTGGTCTATTACATGATATCGGTAAAGCGATTGATCATGAAGTAGAAGGTAGCCACGTTGAAATTGGTGTCGAACTCGCAACGAAGTATAAAGAGCATCCTGTAGTTATAAACAGTATTGCATCTCACCATGGGGACACAGAACCAACTTCTATCATTGCAGTTTTAGTTGCAGCAGCGGATGCATTATCAGCTGCAAGACCTGGCGCTCGTAGTGAAACACTTGAGAACTATATTCGTCGTCTTGAAAAGTTAGAAGAGATTTCAGAGTCTTATGAAGGCGTAGAAAAATCTTTCGCAATTCAAGCAGGACGAGAAGTTCGTATTCTGGTAAAACCAGATACAATTGATGATTTAGAAGCTCATCGTTTAGCTCGTGATATTCGAAAACGTATTGAAAATGAACTGGATTACCCAGGACATATTAAAGTAACTGTTATTCGTGAAACACGTGCAGTGGAATACGCAAAATAAAGTGGTGAAACACCACTTTATTTTTTTGTGTTGGAATTGGTTAAAATAAAGGAAATTAGCATACAAGTGAAACAAACTTATCATACATATATTGTAAGGGAATCACTTGAAGCTATAGTAATAAAAAATGTAGTACATAGGAAGGGTAAGACATATGAGAATATTATTTGTTGGGGATGTAGTAGGATCTCCTGGTAGAGGTATGATTCAACAATACGTACCGGCATTAAAGAAGAAATATACACCTACAGTAACCATTATTAATGGAGAAAATGCAGCAGGTGGACGTGGAATTACGGAAAAAATATATCGAAACTTTTTAGAATGCGGGGCACAAGCGGTTACACTTGGAAACCACGCTTGGGATAACCGTGAAGTATTTGAATTTATTGATGATGCAAAATATCTTGCAAGACCAGCTAACTTCCCAGAAGGAACTCCAGGAAAAGGGCTTATCTTTGTGAACTGTAATGGAACAGAAGTGGCAGTTATTAACTTACAAGGACGTACATTCCTTCCTCCAATTGATTGCCCATTCCGTAAAGTGGATGAATTAATAAACATTGCAAAAAAACGTACGAATATTATCTTTATTGATTTCCATGCGGAAACTACAAGTGAAAAACAAGCGTTAGGTTGGTATGTTGATGGTCGTGCTACAGCAGTAGTAGGTACACATACACATGTTCCTACAGCAGATAATCGTATTTTACCAAGCGGAACGGCATATATCACAGATGTTGGTATGACAGGGCCTTACGATGGAATTTTAGGTATGGATCGAGAAGCAGTATTGAAGAAGTTTTTAACAAACTTACCAGTACGATTTGAAGTGACAAGTGGTAGAACACAATTAAGCGCAGTGCTAGTTGATGTGGATCCTAATACAGGAAAAGCTAAGAAAATTCAGCGTATCTTAATTAATGATGATCAACCATTTTTTGAGTAATTTCTAGGTGGAAATTAGAAAAGTTATTATTTTTTAATTTTTTAGAAAAATTACAGAAATTTAGCAGGAATACGCGTCATTCCTCGTGAATATAAGTTAAAGTGAAATAATTGCTAATACTTTTTATAGAAACGAGGAGGAAACGCGGAATGGAAATATTAAAAGTTAAAGCAACGTCGGTCCCTAATTCTGTAGCTGGTGCACTTGCAGGTGTTATTCGCGAACGCGGAACAGCAGAAATTCAAGCCATTGGTGCAGGTGCATTGAACCAAGCGGTAAAGGCAGTAGCAATTGCAAGAGGATTTGTAGCGCCTAGTGGTTTGGACCTGATTTGTATCCCAGCGTTCACAGATATTATGATTGATGGGGAAGAGCGTACAGCAATAAAATTAATTGTAGAACCTCGTTAAGTTTAAACAACCTGTTTGCAGTATGCAAACAGGTTGTTTTTATAATGGAGGAATGGAAATGAAAATTTTTGATGCTCATTGTGATGTACTCTTTCAGTTATGGAGTGCACAGGGGAAAAAGGATTTTAAAAACGATCCGCAATTACATATTACATTTGAACAATTAAAGAAAAGAAAAGGGAGTATACAATGTTTTGCTATATATGTGCCAGAAACGGTGCTATATGAAAAACGATTTGAAGTGGCATTACAAATGGTAGATATTTTTTATAATGAAATTTTATCATTACCGGGTGTGAAGTTTATTCAGACAAAAGATGACATTAACATGTTAAAACAGGACGAGATTGGAGCGCTGTTAACATTAGAAGGTTGCGAAGCAATTGGAAAGGATGCAATGAAATTACGGCTGTTTTATCGATTGGGAGTGCGTTCCTTTGGGCTGACATGGA
This sequence comes from Bacillus luti, assembly GCF_009739945.1. Classification (NCBI taxonomy): domain Bacteria; kingdom Bacillati; phylum Bacillota; class Bacilli; order Caryophanales; family Bacillaceae; genus Bacillus; species Bacillus luti. The sequence continues at coordinate 1,573,031 of NZ_CP040336.1, forward strand.
ACTATGCCAATTTATTAGCTGACGGTGCGCTAGAGACGCGTGGGGCGGGTTTAACAACCTTTGGGAAACATATTGTACAAGAACTGAACATGTTACATTTATGGACCGACGTGTCTCACTTGAATGAAAGAAGCTTTTGGGATGTTATAGAAATTGCTAAAAATCCAATTGCATCTCATTCAAATTGCTATAAATTTTGTCAACATCCACGTAATTTAAATGATGAACAAATTAGAGCACTCATAAAGAAAAATAGCGTGATTGGAGTTACTTTTGTACCGCAATTTTTAACGAGCGAAAGACAGGCGAATATAACAGATATAGTAAGACATATTGAATATATTTGTTCCTTAGGTGGAGAAAAGAATATAGGCTTTGGTTCAGACTTTGATGGGATTTTGGAGACGGTTGTAGATTTAACTGCATATAGAGAGTATGAAAATGTAGTTAATGAGCTTTACAAACATTATGATGCATCTATGGTCGAACGATTTTTATACGATAATTTTGTTGAACATATAAGTTTTTGACTTTTGTTTTAAAAATTCAGAAAAATTAAAATAAATTCATTTGATATTATTGATTTTTTTAAGACCTAATACTAGAATGAAAAACGAAATAGCTTTATACTAAAGATTCAGGGAAATCAGAAGAGGCATAATTTGCGTCCGTTGTAGTTTATTTGCATAAAAAATGCTAAACTATTACTGTAAAAAAATACACTACAATGAATGCAGCCAAAAGGGGTGTAGGAGATGATTAGTCAACTTTCATGGAAAGTTGGAGGCCAACAAGGTGAAGGAATTGAAAGTACAGGAGAAATCTTCTGTATTGCATTAAACCGATTAGGATATTACCTATACGGTTACCGCCACTTCTCATCACGTATTAAAGGCGGCCATACAAATAATAAAATTCGTGTAAGTACAACAGAAGTACGCGCGATCTCAGATGATTTAGACATTTTAATTGCTTTTGATCAAGAAACAATTGATTTTAATTTCCATGAACTACGTCCGGGTGGGATTGTAGTTGCGGATGCGAAATTTAATCCAACAATACCTGACAACACAGATGTGAATTTATATGTGATACCGTTTACAGACATTGCTTCAGAATTAGGCACATCATTAATGAAAAACATGGTTGCAGTTGGGGCGTCAAGTGCGGTATTAGGATTAGATGAAACAGCTTATTTAGATGTTGTTGAAGAGATCTTTGGTCGTAAAGGAGAGCAAGTCGTTCAAAAAAATATGGACGCAATTAAACGTGGCTCTCAATATATGAAAGAATTGCTAGGTGAGAAAGTAAACATGATGCAGCTTGAAAAAGCTGATGGTCAGAAACGTATGTTTATGATTGGAAACGATGCAATCGCATTTGGTGCGGTAGCTGGTGGTGCTCGTTTTATGTCAGCATATCCAATCACGCCTGCATCTGAAATTATGGAATACTTAATTAAAAAATTGCCGAAAGTTGGCGGAACAGTAATCCAAACTGAGGATGAAATCGCAGCTTGTACAATGGCAATCGGTGCAAACTATGCTGGTGTTCGTACATTAACAGCGTCTGCTGGTCCTGGTCTGTCTTTAATGATGGAAGCGATTGGTTTAGCGGGTATTACAGAAACACCATTAGTAATTGTTGATACACAACGCGGTGGTCCAAGTACGGGATTACCAACGAAACAAGAGCAGTCTGATTTAATGGCGATGATTTACGGTACACATGGTGAGATTCCAAAAATCGTAATGGCACCAAGTACAGTTGAAGAAGCTTTCTATGATATTGTAGAAGCGTTTAACTTAGCTGAAGAATATCAAGTTCCTGTTATCTTCTTAACAGATTTACAGCTTTCTTTAGGGAAACAAACTGTAGAACCACTTAAGTTAGATAAAGTGGAAATTCGCCGTGGTAAGCTTGATTTAGACATAGAAATACCAGAACGTGAGAATAAAGCATACTTCAAGCGTTATGAAGTAACAGAAGATGGCGTTTCACCACGTGTTTTACCTGGTATGAAAAATGGTATTCACCATGTTACAGGTGTAGAACATGATGAAATGGGTAAACCTTCTGAATCAGCAATAAACCGTAAAGATCAAATGGACAAACGTTTCCGTAAAATGGATAACTTGAAGTTTAATACCCCTGTTTATAAAAATGTTAAGCATGACGAAGCAGACGTATTGCTTGTTGGATTTAATTCAACTCGTGGTGCGATCGAAGAGGCAATGGAGCGTTTAGAACAAGAGGGTATGAAAGTAAACCATGCTCATGTGCGTTTAATTCACCCGTTCCCTACAGCTGAAATCGATCCACTTGTGAAAAATGCGAAGCGCGTTGTAGTTGTAGAAAACAATGCAACAGGTCAGCTTGCTAACATTATGAAAATGAATCTTGGTAATGGTGAGAAAATTTCTAGTCTTTTAAAATATGATGGAAACCCATTCTTGCCAAAAGAGATTTACAACGAATGCAAAAAAGGGGTTGTACTAAATGGCAACATTTAAGGACTTTCGTAACAGTGTAAAACCAAACTGGTGCCCAGGTTGCGGAGACTTCTCGGTGCAAGCTGCAATTCAACGTGCGGCAGCTAACGTTGGCTTAAACCCAGATGAACTTGCTGTTATTTCTGGTATCGGCTGTTCAGGTCGTATTTCAGGTTATATTAATTCATATGGTTTGCATAGTATTCATGGTCGTGCCCTTCCAATTGCACAAGGTGTGAAAATGGCAAATCGTGATTTAACAGTTATCGCATCAGGTGGTGACGGTGATGGATTTGCAATCGGTATGGGACATACAATCCATTCTATTCGTCGTAATATCGACATTACGTACATCGTAATGGATAACCAAATTTACGGATTAACAAAAGGGCAAACTTCACCACGTAGTGAAGCTGGATTTAAAACGAAAAGTACACCACAAGGTTCAATTGAACCGTCACTAAATGTTATGGAAATGGCTTTAACAGCTGGTGCAACATTTGTGGCGCAAAGCTTCTCAAGTGATTTAAAAGAATTAACACAAATTATTGAAGCTGGTATTAACCATAAAGGATTTTCATTAATTAACGTATTCAGCCCATGTGTTACTTACAATAAAGTAAATACTTACGATTGGTTTAAAGAAAATTTAACAAAACTAAGTACAGTAGAGGGATATGATCCGTCTAATCGCATGATGGCTATGCAAACGTTAATGGAAAATAACGGATTAGTAACAGGTTTAATTTATCAAAATACAGCGCAACCTTCATACCAAGAACTTGTAAAAGGCTATAGTGAGAAGCCTTTAGTGCAATCTGATTTAAATATGGATCAGAAAATGTTTGATGAACTTGTTGCTGAATTTATGTAATGTAAGAAGAGCAGGTTGCCATTTGGCAACCTTTTTAATGAGGAAAAATATAAGGTAGTTATATTTACTTAGAAAATTCAGAATGGTAAAATAATATATAAATCGTTGTATGAAAATTGCATGTTCATTAACTAGGAAATGTAATAATAGGATAAGCCTTCTTCTTTGTAAAAATTGGCGAAACGCTTCATACTATGGTAATGTTTATAGGGATAAAGCAATATGCTTTTGGGTAGGACAAAAGAAATACAAAAAGGGAATGTCTATTTGTGTGGGGAAGACTTCATTCTTACGGATGATTAGATTGATTACTCAAGTTTCAAAGGACAAGTTATCTCTCAAGCTATCTAACCATTTTTGAGGTGGGTCTAGGCGCATTAAAATGGACTATAGAGTGTGTATAGTTAAGGGTGAAAGGAGATTACCGATGAACGAGCAACAACGATTAGCAAGTCAACAAGCAAATTCCTCTACGAAAAAAGAAGAGAAAGATTATAGCAAATACTTTGAAAATGTATACCAACCACCATCCTTAAAAGATGCGAAAAAGCGAGGGAAAGAAGAAGTTAAAATTGAACGGGATTTTGGCTTACCTGAAGAGTTTCGCAATTTTGGTACAGGGAGAAAGTTCTATATTCGTACATATGGTTGTCAAATGAATGAGCATGATACTGAAGTAATGGCTGGTATTTTCACTGCACTTGGATATGAGCCAACCTTTTCAACTGAGGATGCAGATGTAGTATTATTAAATACTTGTGCCATTCGTGAAAATGCTGAAAATAAAGTGTTCGGTGAACTAGGTCATTTAAAATCACTAAAACGAAGAAATCCGGACCTTTTAATTGGTGTATGTGGTTGTATGTCTCAAGAGGAATCTGTTGTAAATAAAATTATGCAAAAAAATCAGCATGTAGATATGGTGTTTGGAACGCATAATATTCATAGATTACCGTACATTCTAAAAGATGCAATGTTCTCGAAGGAAACGGTAGTTGAAGTTTGGTCAAAAGAAGGGGACGTAATTGAAAACCTTCCGAAAGTACGCCGTGGTGATATTAAAGCTTGGGTAAATATTATGTATGGCTGTGATAAGTTCTGTACATATTGTATCGTACCGTATACACGTGGAAAAGAGCGAAGCAGGCGTCCAGAAGACATTATCCAAGAAATTCGTCATTTAGCTGCGAATGGCTATAAAGAAATTACGTTACTTGGACAGAACGTAAATGCATATGGTAAAGACTTTGAAGATATAGAATACGGTCTAGGCGATTTAATGGACGAACTCCGTAAAGTTGATATAGCTCGTATTCGTTTTACAACGAGCCATCCACGCGATTTCGATGATCACTTAATTGAAGTGCTTGGAAAAGGTGGAAACTTAGTAGAACATATTCACTTACCGGTTCAATCTGGAAGTACAGATATGTTAAAAATTATGGCGCGTAAATATTCACGTGAGCATTATTTAGAGCTTGTAAGAAAAATTAAAGAAGCAATTCCAAATGCGGTATTAACAACTGATATTATCGTCGGTTTCCCAAATGAAACTGATGAACAATTTGAAGAAACGATGTCGCTATATCGTGAAGTAGGATTTGATACTGCCTTTACCTTTATTTATTCACCGCGCGAAGGTACACCAGCTGCGAAAATGAAAGATAACGTACCGATGGAAGTGAAGAAAGAACGTCTTCAACGCTTAAATGCATTAGTAAATAAATTGGCGATTGAAAAGAACGATCGTTATAAAGGGCAAATTGTAGAAGTGTTAGTTGATGGGGAAAGTAAAAATAACGCGGAAGTACTTGCAGGTTATACTCGTACGAATAAACTTGTAAATTTCGTCGCTTCAAAATCTTTAATTGGTCAGCTTGTGAAAGTAAAAGTAACGGATGCAAAAACTTGGTCTCTTAACGGAGAATTAGTTGAAGAGCCGATTGAGGTGGAATAATAGATGAAAGTATATTCGAAAGATGAAATTGTTGAGCAAGCGAAAGAATTAGCAAAAATGATTTCTGAAACAGAAGAAGTTGATTTCTTTAAGAAAGCAGAGGCGCAAATTCATAAAAATGAAAATGTAAAGCGTGCAATTGATGAAATTAAAGCACTGCAAAAACAAGCAGTAAACTTGCAACATTACGGGAAATGGGAAGCTTTGAAAAAAGTAGAAGCTGAAATTGATGCCCTGCAAGATAAGTTAGATAGTATCCCAGTCGTACAAGAATTTAAATCTTCACAAACATACGTAAATGACTTACTACAGCTAGTTGCAAGTACGATTTCTAACAACGTAACAGATGAAATATTAATTTCAACTAATGGCGATGTATTGAAGGGTGAAACGGGCGCAGCGGTAGAAAGTAAAAAAGGAAATTGTGGTTGTTAAAGAGATGTCGAATTGACATCTCTTTTTTTAGTGGATTAAACGTAAGTTCTTCTCGAAAAAAGAATGACACATTCCGCTATTGTCACGCATATGATTAAGTGAATAGTGATTGAGGAGGGTTACGAATGTCCGAATTTAGAGAGATTATTACAAAAGCAGTGGTTGGAAAAGGACGTAAGTATACAAAGTCAACGCATACATGTGAATCGAATAATGAGCCAACAAGTATTTTAGGGTGCTGGGTAATTAACCACTCGTATGAAGCAAGAAAGAACGGAAAGCATGTGGAAATTGAAGGTTTCTATGATGTGAACACTTGGTATTCATTTGATGGCAATACAAAGACAGAAGTTGTAACAGAACGTGTGAACTACACGGATGAAGTAAGCATTGGCTATCGTGATAAAAACTTTTCTGGTGATGATTTAGAAATTATCGCTCGTGTTATTCAGCCGCCAAATTGTTTAGAAGCTCTTGTGTCACCAAACGGTAATAAAATTGTTGTAACTGTAGAACGTGAATTTGTAACAGAAGTAGTTGGCGAAACGAAAATTTGTGTAAGTGTAAATCCTGAAGGTTGTGTAGAATCAGACGAAGATTTCCAAATCGATGATGATGAGTTTGAAGAGTTAGACCCGAACTTTATCGTTGATGCAGAAGAAGAGTAATAGAAAGCTAGGGAGAAGTTCTTCCTAGCTTTTTACTTTACATAAGTGGTGCTTGAATGAACATGATTCCTTATGAAATGTGCTATAATGAAGAAAGACTCCTGAAATAGGAGATAAGAGTGTCCGTGAAATGTGACATATATGAAAATAGATTATTATGTAAGAATTATGGAGGAAAAGTATGACGCAATATACGCCTATGATACAGCAATATTTAAAGGTTAAGGCAGACTATCAAGATGCCTTTTTATTTTTCCGCTTAGGTGATTTTTATGAAATGTTCTTTGAAGATGCGGTTAAAGCAGCTCATGAACTTGAAATTACATTAACGAGCCGAGATGGTGGCAGTAGTGATCGTATACCGATGTGCGGTGTACCGCATCATGCAGCTAAAAATTATATTGAACAACTTGTTGAAAAAGGATATAAAGTAGCTGTTTGTGAGCAAGTGGAAGATCCAAAAACAGCTAAAGGTGTAGTGCGCCGTGAAGTAGTACAACTAATTACGCCAGGAACGATGATGGAAGGGCGTACGATTGATGAGAAAGAAAATAACTTCTTAGCAGCATTAACACATTTTGAAGATGGATCGTATGCTTTAGCTTGTAATGATTTAACGACTGGACAAAATACAGTAACGTTGTTAACAGGTTCAGTAGAAGATATTTTATTAGAAGTGTATGCAACTGGTTCGAAAGAAATTGTTGTAGATTCTTCCTTTTCTAAAGATGAACTAAAAAAGTTAACTGAAACATTAAAAATGACGATTTCGTATGAAGATGCAACAACTATTCCGGAAGGATTAGAACATCTTGTGAAAAATGTTTCACAAGCAAAGTTAATTAAAGCAATTGGACGCTTATTTAACTATGTAATAAGAACACAAAAACGTTCGTTAGATCACTTGCAACCAGTAGAAATTTATTATACGAATCAATTTATGAAAATTGATGTGCATTCAAAGCGAAATTTAGAGCTGACAGAAACACTTCGAACGAAAGAAAAAACAGGATCATTATTATGGCTATTAGATAAAACAAAAACAGCTATGGGTGGTCGTATGTTAAAACAGTGGATGGAACGTCCACTTATTCAGAAAGAAAAAGTTGAAGAGCGTTTAGAAATGGTTGAGACATTTGTAAATGATTACTTCTTACGTGAAGATTTAAAAGAAAAACTAAAAGAAGTATATGATTTAGAACGTTTAGCAGGGAAAGTTGCATTTGGTAATGTGAATGCACGGGACTTATTACAGTTAAGACGATCTTTACTTCAAGTACCAGCTATTTTAGAAGCGATTAGTTTGTTAGATAATGCTTATGCAGCAAGGTTAATTCAAGGAGCGGATCCATGTGAGAGCTTAACTGAATTACTAGGAAGAAGTATTCAAGAAAACCCACCGCTTTCTATTAAAGATGGAGATATTATTAAAGACGGTTATAATGACAAGCTTGATCAATATCGTTACGTTAGTAAAAACGGAAAAACATGGATCGCTGAGCTTGAAAAACGAGAGCGTGATATTACAGGAGTTAAATCGTTAAAAATCGGGTACAACCGTATTTTCGGCTACTACATTGAAGTGACGAAGGCGAATCTTGCAGCACTTCCAGAAGGCCGCTACGAACGCAAACAAACGCTTGCTAATGCGGAACGTTTCATTACAGATGAACTGAAAGAAAAAGAAACATTAATCTTAGAAGCAGAAGAAAAAATTGTACAACTAGAATACGATTTATTTACAGCGCTTCGTGAAGAGGTAAAAGTCTTCATTCCGAAATTACAGCATTTAGCGAAAGTAATTAGTGAATTAGATGTACTGCAAAGTTTTGCGACAGTTAGTGAAGAAGAACAGTTTGTAAAACCTGTACTAACAACGAAGCGTGAAATCTTTATTAAAGATGGTCGTCATCCTGTCGTTGAAAAAGTATTGAACGGGAAATTGTATGTACCGAATGATTGTATTATGCCAGAGAAGATGGATGTCTTTTTAATTACAGGACCGAACATGTCTGGTAAAAGTACGTATATGAGACAATTAGCACTTGTAACGGTTATGTCGCAAATCGGTTGTTTCGTACCAGCAACAGAAGCAGTATTACCTGTATTTGATCAAATCTTTACGAGAATTGGTGCAGCGGATGATTTAATATCAGGTCAAAGTACATTTATGGTCGAAATGTTAGAAGCAAAAAATGCAATTGCAAATGCATCAGAAAGAAGTTTAATTTTATTCGATGAAATTGGACGCGGTACATCTACGTATGATGGTATGGCACTTGCACAAGCAATCATTGAACATATTCATGACCAAATTGGTGCGAAAACGTTATTCTCTACGCATTATCATGAATTGACGGTGCTAGAAGAAAGTCTAGATCAACTGAAGAATGTACACGTTTCAGCAATTGAGGAGAACGGAAAAGTAGTATTCCTTCATAAAATTCAAGATGGAGCAGCTGATAAAAGTTACGGAATTCATGTTGCACAACTTGCGGAGCTTCCAGATAGTTTAATCGCTCGTGCGAAAGAAGTGTTAGCACAACTAGAAGGACAGGAAGAAATTATTATTCCAAAGCGTGTAGAAGTGAAAGTGCAGGAGCAAGAAGTTATTCCAGAACCTGTAGTTGTAAAAGAAGAGCCAGTAGAAGTACAAAGGGCGAAAGTAGAGACTGAAGAAGAATCACAATTATCATTCTTTGGTGGAGAACAGTCTTCGAAAAAACAAGACAAGCCAGTTCTAGATGCAAAAGAAACGGCAGTACTTGCACAAATTAAAAAAATTGATTTACTTGATATGACACCTTTAGAAGCGATGAACGAACTGTATCGCTTACAGAAAAAGTTAAAGAAAGGATGAGTAAGTAGATGGGGAAAATTCGCAAACTCGATGACCAACTCTCTAACTTAATTGCGGCAGGGGAAGTAGTAGAGCGCCCTGCTTCAGTCGTAAAAGAACTTGTGGAAAATTCTATCGATGCGAATAGTACATCTATTGAAATCCACTTAGAAGAAGCTGGTTTATCAAAAATTCGCATCATTGATAATGGAGATGGCATTGCAGAAGAAGATTGTATTGTCGCTTTTGAACGACATGCAACGAGCAAAATTAAAGATGAGAACGATCTGTTTCGCATTAGAACACTCGGTTTCCGTGGTGAGGCATTGCCGAGTATTGCCTCAGTTAGTGAATTAGAATTAATCACTAGCACAGGTGATGCGCCTGGTACGCACCTTATGATTAAAGGTGGAGACATTATAAAGCAGGAGAAAACAGCGAGCCGAAAAGGAACAGATATTACAGTACAAAACTTATTCTTTAATACACCAGCGCGTCTTAAATATATGAAAACCATTCATACAGAGCTTGGGAATATTACAGATATCGTGTATCGTATCGCAATGTCACACCCAGAAGTATCGTTAAAGCTGTTTCATAATGAAAAGAAATTGCTTCACACATCAGGAAATGGTGATGTAAGACAAGTACTTGCATCGATTTACAGCATTCAAGTTGCGAAGAAGCTTATTCCAATTGAAGCTGAATCTTTAGATTTCACAATTAAAGGTTATGTAACATTACCAGAAGTAACGAGAGCATCTCGAAATTATATGTCAACGATCGTAAATGGTCGTTACGTTCGAAATTTCGTATTAATGAAAGCCGTTCAGCAAGGATACCATACATTATTGCCAGTCGGACGATATCCAATCGGCTTCTTATCGATTGAAATGGATCCAATGCTAGTTGACGTTAACGTGCATCCAGCGAAATTAGAAGTTCGTTTTAGTAAAGAACAAGAATTACTAAAGCTGATCGAAGAAACTTTGCAAGCAGCATTCAAAAAAATACAGCTCATTCCAGATGCAGGTGTAACAACGAAGAAAAAAGAAAAAGATGAAAGTGTGCAAGAACAATTCCAGTTTGAGCATACGAAGCCGAAAGAACCATCCATGCCAAACATCGTTTTACCGACTGGCATGGATGAAAAACAAGAAGAACCACTGGCTGTGAAACAGCCAGCACAACTGTGGCAACCGCCGAAGCAAGAATGGCAACCACCACAGTCGTTCGTAAGAGAAGAACAAAGTTGGCAGCCATCTACTAAACCTATAATTCAAGAACCGATTCGAGAAGAGAAATCATGGAGCAGTAACGATGAAGACTTTGAGTTAGAGGAATTAGAAGAAGAAGTTCAGGAAATAAAAGAGATTGAAATGAACGGTAATGATTTACCACCGCTTTATCCAATTGGACAAATGCATGGAACATATATTTTCGCTCAAAATGATAAAGGCTTATATATGATTGACCAGCATGCCGCGCAGGAACGTATTAATTATGAATACTTCCGTGATAAAGTAGGAAGGGTAGCACAAGAAGTACAAGAACTACTTGTACCATACCGTATTGACTTATCTCTTACTGAATTTTTACGTGTCGAAGAGCAGCTAGAAGAACTGAAAAAAGTTGGACTATTCTTGGAGCAATTCGGCCATCAATCCTTTATCGTTCGCTCGCATCCAACGTGGTTCCCGAAAGGACAAGAAACAGAAATTATCGACGAAATGATGGAACAAGTTGTCAAACTAAAAAAGGTTGATATTAAAAAACTGCGTGAAGAAGCAGCCATCATGATGAGCTGTAAAGCCTCCATTAAAGCAAATCAATATTTAACGAACGATCAAATATTTGCTTTACTTGAGGAACTTCGTACAACAACAAACCCATACACATGCCCGCACGGAAGGCCGATTCTTGTACATCATTCTACTTATGAGTTGGAGAAGATGTTTAAGAGGGTTATGTAGAGATAATGTATTGAGTTCAAAATAAAGTACTTAAAAGATGTTTTCGGTATACTACCGAAAACATCTTTTTTGTTTCCATTGTTGTTTTAGAATAAAGCTTGTTCAAATGAATGCAAATAACCTTGAGAAACAAACAAAAAGAAAAAACGTGTTTTGAAAAAAGATTGATCAAAACACGCCCTTAATGGTTTCCATTGGTCATTTTTTTATAAGAAGTTGGATTATTTCCTACCTATATTGCTCAACAATCCTGCCTTGTAGCTAAATAAGAAAACCTTTTATTCAAATACAACCATTTCTCCGACATCTATAAATCCAAATCGCTTATAAATATTTTTTCCATCATCTGAAGCTTGTAATACAACTGGCTTTTGTTTATCCTTTGTTTGATTTAGAAGAAACTGAAACATTTCACTGCCAATTCCTTTACCTCTAAATGCTTCTTTTGTCATCACATCATAAATACCATAACTATTTTTGCTTTCTATTAATAAACCAGTAGTTACAGGCATTTCATCTATGCATCCAATAAACATTTGAACTTCTGAACCTAATTTCATTTGTGAAAACTTGTTAAAAAAATTTTCTAATGCATCTTTTTCGGGTGTACCTTCAAATAAGCTCATAAATACTCCGCTATATTTCAAAAGTTCTTCATTATTTTTTACATTAGTAATTATAAGCTGATTGGAAATCCTTTGCCCAACATTAAGCGTATTTTCAAGTTTCATCATTACATTACGTTCTGCTTCTTTTTGGTCATATTCTTGCATAAGTTTTGTCCAGTCCTCAGTTAAATACTGAGCATCAATCCAAATGCTAAAGGGATATTTTTTATCAAAAAAATTATCGATACCATGTTTAATCTTAACTGCATTTTTGATATTTGGAGATTTCGGTAATACTACATTGAACGTATCAGTAGGAATTTCTGTATTTGCTATGACGAAATCTTCTTCTTGTGTAAGTTCCCCGCTAACTGCATGAGTAAATACTTTTAATTTTTCTTCCAAATTGTTAATTACTAATTGTTGATTTGTAATCATACTTTTGCACCTTTCAATTTAATGTAGCGCGCTTTTTTTATTATAAGTTGACTTAAACACTAAATATACAGTGTTCACAGTATGTACATCCTCCCATAATATTCAGAAAGCATTGGGTGATTTGTTTTCTTTTCCCAATAATCTGGTCCGTTTGTTATACAAGTAGGAAACGAAATGTTCTTAAACTGACAAGTCGATTCAATCAAAGGAAAGTAGTTAAGGTAATTTTTCCTCGACAACAGTTAATATGTAGAGTTAATTGTTAAACGAAAATATGGCGGAGTGATTTTGTAGTTTATTTAAATTTGAGTGTATCACCCTTAAGGTTGTAAGTAGTTCTAGACTAAGATAACTTTCATTTATCTATGTATAAAAAAGCGCCGTATATCAGCACTTTTTAAAGGTACGTAAATTGTATAATAAAGATTGCTACATTACTAAACATATAACTTATGCATGGCCAAATATTGATTCTTATTTGGCTAATTGTTATAAGGATCAATATGATTATTTATTTTTATTATTATTATTAATTTTTTCAGTATATAAAACTTGCTCTTTATAATGCTTTTTAATTGGGAAATTGTGTGTACCTGTGCCGTTCTTGAATTTTTTATCAATGGGGTTTGTTAGGGGAACTGTTGTAGTTTCAGTAAATTCATATGGGTAATTTATTTTAGATTTATCTTCAAACATGAAAGTGCCTCCTTTTAGGATTTCCTGAATTCTTTACTATAACATGATATGCATATAGATTTTTTTTGGACTAGTTATTTATATAGGTTAGAACAAATTAATTACATAACTACTGAAATATTTTAAAGGAAAACAATTGGAGAAATATATGATAATGATTTCTTTTATTTGTTAGGGAAGGGATTTTTGCATATATATTCGTTATAAATTGTTTTTATAATATGGCTTATATAGGTTTTTATTGATAATATAATGCAGGGGAATTATAGTTTTATCAGGTTATTAGGAACATTTAATGCTGTTTCATAACTGAAAGGGAATTGAAAAAAAACTGAAACTTTTCTCATGAAAATTCAATCTAACTTGAAAAATGAAAGGAAAATGAAATTTTCCAAAAGATATTCTTTGTTAAGATAAAAAGCATATATACAAAAAAGTATTGACATATCTTAAAAATGTATTTTCAAGATATAGTGGGGGAAAAGATGAGAGTAGAAAAACAATTAATAAAAAAGATGTATTATGAAACGTTCCTAATGGAGAATGAAACAAAAGCACCTCTTGACGTACTTGGAGAAGCGTATGTAAACGAAGAAAAAAATGAGATTTCTGATGGATCTTATATTCGTTTTGTACAAGGTGAATTTTATTATCGCCATCAAGATTTTGAAGCAGCTATTTTTAAATGGGAGAAGGTTGGTAATGAATTAGCGCCATGGGCACAAAAAAATATTGCGGATGCTTATTTCGAACTTAATCAATTATCAGTTGCTGAAAATGTTTATACTTCCATTACTACTGATAATAAAATATTGATGACCGAAATTAGACTACAATTACTTTCTCTTTACATAGAGCAAAATAGTTTTGATTCAGCTTTCGCTGTTATCAAAGAAGCGGTTTCTTTAAATCCGGATTATCCGAATGTCACAAAAATTGCCCGTTCTTTTTATGAGGAGCAGCAAGATTTTGATAGTGCAGTAGAGCTTTCTGTGAATGAGTTAATTCGAACAGAATCTTATCCATGGTTTGAGGTGTTAAAAGGATATATCGATAAAGGATTTACTAAACATATTTCACCAGATTATTTTTATGATGCATTAGTTACATTAAATAATGTAGATCAAGTGCAATTTACGCAAATGGTTTCATCACTTTGGAACAGTTATAAAAATGAACAAAATTATTTATTGTGGCTTAACACAATAAATGAATTTTTCTTACATATTGAAATACATTCGTCTGACATATGGGACAAAATTTCTTCTCTTTATGAAGAAACATACTTTGCATTAATTCAAGGGAAATATATGCTTAGACAATTACATGATATCATTCCAAGTCTTTTAACAAATTGGTTAAAAGTAGTCAATCCATCTTATGCTGTATTTCCATCAGCAGCTGTGTTGGCATGGGATGAAATTTTCCCTTCCAAAATGGATGTAGCAAATATACAACATGCGGAAGACCTACTGTTATATTCTGTTAATCATGTGAATGGTTTAGAGTATAGTCTACATCTTTTTGAATCTATTACAGAGTGGGCACAAAAGCACAATATAGAAATAGGTCACCGATTTAGATGGTTAGTTGACGAACTCGCAGATTTAAGAACAAATCGTATTTTAGTAACGGGAACTTCAGGAAATGGAAAAACTGCATTTGTTAACTCTATATTAGGAGAAAATATATTAGAAAACGCTATCTCAAATGTAGTAGTTTTAAAAAATGATGCTCATACAGAAATTAAAGCTATATCAGATTCAGCCATTACAACAACTGAAAATTTCTTTGATTACCATAATATAATGTCGTTACACCACCAAACATATAGAGATAGAGCATGTGTTGAATTTAAATTACCATGCAGATTTTTAAGTGAAAATAAGCTTACATTCGTAGTTACACCTGGCTTTAATAGGAATAACGACACTAGGGATGAGGTATTTGAATATTTAAATTCTGTGGATGAATTATTGTTTGTATTGAATGCGGATTCCCCTTTTACTGATAAGGAACGTGATATTCTATTAAGCATTCAAGAACATACACCAAATTTACAAGTGCATTTCTTATTAAATAAAATCGATAACATTTATAGTGAAGCAGAAGTGAAAAGAGTATTACATGATACGGCAGCAAGAATAAACACATATTTCCCGCATGCGAGGATTTTCCCTTATTCTTCGTTATATACAAATAGCCAACAACTAAATGATTTAACAGAGTTTATTCGTTTTAACTTTAACCATAAAAATATCGATGCAGAACGTACTGAAAAGCTATTGTTCTTCATTCGAAAAACAATTACATATCTTTTGGATAAACGCGTTGAGAAAGAAAATAATCTAGTGGATGCTATTAATTGGAATGAAGATATGCTAGTGAAACTAAACGGTAGCATTAATAACCTTTCTGCATTTGAGAAGGAAAAAATTCATTTCATTACAGAGTCATATCGTACAATGAAAACGGAAATTACGAATGATCTTACTGAAAATATTCCGAAGATATTACAGAGTTGTTCTGATTTAATGAGTGAAGAAAGCGATTTTGGTCACATGGATATGGAACTAAATAAAGCAATGAATGAAAGAGTGCATAAATATTTAGAACAAACTGTATTACCTAATCTTGCCCTTTCTATGCAAAATTGGATTGCAACTTCTAATAATGAGCTCCTTCAAAGTCAATCGTACTTAGAAGAACTTAGTGAAGGACTTAATTCTTTATTTGGAGAAAATCGAATACAGTTAGAATGTGACTTTAAAGTACTTGATGACTGGCGCAGAGATACTGACAGAATGACGACTAGAATACAAATGGATGAAGTAAATATTTTACGTCGATTTACGCCAGCACAATTTTTACTGAAAAGTGCCGGTAAATTATTTGGAGTTCTTCCTAAAAACAAAGCTATGCTATATAACAAATACAAACAGTATGTAGAAAATGAAGATTATACCGAGGTAACGGATTCTATTATGAAGAAATTCTTTTTGCAATTTGAGCTATTTGAAAACACACAAGAGCGGGATATTAATATATTCTTTAGGAATCCATTTAACTCCTTGAAACAAGCTGTAGAAAATACGCAATTAGAAATACAAGAAAAACAAGAGATGTTACATAAAATGAAATCCAATCCTGAAGTATATCATGATTCTATCATGCTCTTTGAATTGAGATTACGTCAATGTGAAGTAATTTTAAATATAGGTGATGATCATACTTATATAGATGTAAGTTTAGAAACAAGCGCAGAGTAAAAGTAAGATATATGAGGTTTTTTATCCTGCATTAACGGGCAGTAAGACTCCCACCTCAAAATTCAGCGAAAGAAAAGAAGTTAGGTGGAGGATTAACTGTCCGTAAAAGCCCGATTGGTTCAACTAATAATCAGTGGGGGATGAAGAACCCCTCACTGATTAAAGTTTCACTTTATATAAAATTGCATCATGTGTTATAAGAAAGTAAAAAAGGGAGCAACTGTAACGAGTTGCTCCCTTTTCATATTAAGATTATTTTTCAGTCTCTTTAATTTTAGTTTGTACTTCACCAGTTTTAATTTTATTACTTTCTGAGAAACGTAATAAATCGCCTTCAATAATTTTGTCAGACATTCGTAATTCATTTTGTGCGCGGTTAATGAGTGCTTGTGCTTCTTTTTTTGGTAAATCTACAATTTCACCTGTTATGCGGTCATAGAAAGTATTGTTTTTGTATGCATACTTGTCTGTAATAAAGCTACCATCACGTAAAACAACAAAACCGGTATATTCATCTGAAAACATATCATGACCAAAACGAATATCGTTCGTAGTATCAATCCCTAATAAATTTAGAATAGTAGGTTTCATATCGATTTGTCCAGTAGGCTTTGAAATCGTTTGACCTTCTGTTTGTCCAGGGACATGAATATATAAAGGTGTACGTTGTAAATTTAAAGTATCAAATTCTGTTATTTGATCTTTTTCTAAAAACTGTGCCATTGCGCGATTATGCTTTTCAGAAATGCCATAATGATCACCATATAACACAATAATAGAGTCATCATACATTCCCTCGGCTTTTAAACGCTCAATAAATTTTTTAATTGATTCGTCTAAGTAACGTGCTGTTACGATGTAACGATCAAATACGCCATTACCAGAGTTATATGGTTCAATGAATTTTGTATCTTCATCATACGTAAATGGATAATGGTTCGTTAAAGTAAGGAAACGAGCGTAAAATGGTTGATCAATAGTTTTTAATATATCTACTGATTGATCAAAGTATTCAATATCTTTTAATCCCCAATTTAAATTTGTTTCGGGCGTAATTTTGTAATCAAGTTCATTATAGTAACGATCATAACCGAGAGCAGAGTACATGATATTACGATTCCAAAATGTGGCGTTATTCGCATGGAATACAGAAGTGAAATAACCTTGCTGACGCAGAATTTCTGGAGTCGCAGTATAATCATTGTTACCGTGTGTGAAGAATACAGCTCCTCGATTTAATGGATACAACGACGTATCGATTAAGAATTCAGAATCGGATGTTTTTCCTTGCCCAGTTTGGTGGAAAAAGTTATCAAAGTAATAGCTTTCATTTATGAATTCATTCAAAAATGGTGTAACTTCTTGACCGTTAACTGATGCGCCTATTAAAAAGGTTTGCAGGGATTCAAGGGTGACAACGATTACGTTTTTTCCCTTGGCTGCACCAAACATATTAGGGTTTGGTTCACTTTGGTTTGCCTTTACGTAGTTTTCAGTTTCTTGTAATTTACTGCTATCAGCAAGTGCTTTTTGTGAACCTGCTTTTACTTGCAGTGTTAAATCATATACTTGATGCGTGTATAGTCCTAAATTTTTCACAAGCATGACTCGGTCGAATGATCTCGTTAATAGTTCAGGTCTTTCTTTTTCTGCAAGATGTAGATTTGCAAAAAATATACCAATCGTTAAGAGAAAATATACCAAGCGTGCCGAATGAGTTACGCGTCCTGTTTGGAAGACTAATGACTTCTTTTTTAACAAAATAAAGAAGAAAATAATGTCTACGAAAGCGAGTATAATTTTATAGTTCAATATTTCTATAATACTGCCGCCTAATTGGCCAAAGTTTGATGTTTGTCCAAGTACTGGTAACGTAACGAAATCACTATAAAAATCATAGAACATTACATTTCCAACAAGTACGATTGTTAATAAGAAGTTAATACATAGCGCGATATAATTTCGTTTTTCACCCGTTGCAAATAATGCTAATCCAACGAATGCTAATGAGGCGGCTAGAGGGCTAATAAACAAAATCAGCTCTTGTGTAGAAGACTCAATTTTTAAATCAAAACTGAATCGCGTAATAAGATATGTTTTTAACCAAACTGCCAAAGCCATTATGATAACAAAGCTAACATTTTGCATTTGTAAATTGATTTTATTCTTCATTTTTACACCTTCTTTATGTGATTTATTCAACTGAAGTTATATATTATATTTTTATAACTATTAGAGTGTAATGAACCATTGTAGATTTATATTTTCTAAAGGTAATAATTTGAAGTATTCATATACACACAATGGGGAATTTTAAAGCGAAGTAACATAAATTTAATTGTTTTAGAAACGAAGCAGAAAAAGTCATAGTTGTAGTGAAATTGACTTATAGACATCCTACCATATTAAACACTATGGTGATGTTACAAAATATCGAACAAATGAAAGTGAAAATGGATAGACACTTATTAAACTATTGACATTCAATTAGTCGGAATTTAAATGAAAGGAGAGCGTAAAGTAAACGGGGATATTAATGAGTAAAAAAACTACATTCTATAGAGAATGTAGTTTTTGTGTATTTTTCATATATTTCGTAAAATCCTAATCTTTTGTGGGTTAATTATTAATGATAGTGAAACTTAAACGATTTGGAGGGTGTTCTCAAATATCAGATAAATAGTTTCCAACATATAGACCACTTGCAGCTGCTTGAGATAATGAATGAGTGACGCCAGAACAATCTCCAATTAAAAATAACCCATGTATACTTGTTTCGAAATGGTTATTGATTTTTATCGTAGGGGCGTAGAACTTTCCATCAATTCCATATAATAAAGTATCTTGATCGATAGGTTCTTGTATAAATTGTTCTAAACGTAATAAAAATTCTTTGAGCCCCTCAATATATAATGGAGGAATTTCTTTATGCAAATCTCCATAATCTCCGTGAAGTGTAGGTTGTATACGATTATGTTTCATGCTGTTTTCCGTTGTAGGTTGTTTTTTTATTAAGTCCTCTAAGCGCTGTATAATAATCCGATCTCGTCCTTGGTTAATGCCTTTAATAATTGAGCTTGCATACAAATTTGCTTCTTTGAGAGTTGAAAAATAGCGCGGGATAAATAAAGTGAAATTTAAGTTAGGTGTGCCAGTTCCTTTCTCTCGAAAATTTTGACCGTCAGGCATAACTAAACCTTCTTCGTATTTTCGAATAATTCGTCCTTTTGGATTCATACAGTATGTGGTTGCTGTGAAATTTTCGTCTTGATAAGAAAGTTTCGTTTCAAAAGTATCTTTTAATATAGAACGTAATTGATGTTCTTTCATTTCAACTCTAATACCTAAATCTACACGTGTTTGTTCTTGAGAAATATGTAGAGAAGTGCACATTTCTTTTAACCAATCGGCTCCGGAACGCCCGGTTGCCAATACTAGTTGCTTAGATTGAACTTTTCCTTCATTTGTCTCTATTGTAAAATGCTCTTTCTGTTTCATAATATGTTGTACATCTATATCGAATTGTATATTTATTTTCGTAAGTAAAAATTCGTAGAGCTGCTGAAAAATTTCACTTGAAAGGGTAGTACCAAGATGCCGTACTTCAGTTGTTAGCATTTGTAAACCGCACGATTCAGCCCTCTTGTTGAGATTTGGATTTTCTGTAGAATATTTTGAAACTGAATTTCCTCCGAACTGACATAGAATTTCATCTACTTCAGCCATGAGTTGTATAAAGCTTTCTTTACCAACCTTTTGCTCAAGTTCTCCACCAAATCCGTTTGTATAATTAAATTTCCCTTCAGATTTTCCTAAACCAGCAAATCCGAAATATTTATCACATGTAGTACAATTACACGCTTTTCCTTCGTCTAAAGGACAATGGCGATCTTCTAGCGTTTTACCTTTATCAAGAATTAAAACCTTTTTGTTACTTTTAGCTAGTGAATAAGCCATAAAAATGCTACTTACTCCAGCGCCGATAATTGTAACATCATACATATTCTTTCACCTGCTAACGAATAGTTTGTTTGTTATTTTCTTAGTGTATAACAAATTAGTGAAGGGAGGAACTAGCTATTTTGATAGGGAGGGAAGGTGTGTTTGTTTTCGTAAGGTATGTATGATTCAAGGGAGGAGACTTTCAGGAATTACTTATTCCTATAATGAGTAAAGATTTAGTTGTCTTTATAATAAGAAGCCACCGAAAAATAATTTTTCAGATGGCTTCTTATTTTGGTTTTCTTCTATTATATAGAAAAATTATTTTGTAAGCTCAAGGACTGTGTCATAAAAAATATTCGTAGCGATTATGATATCTTCATCTGAACTATATTCTAACGGGTTATGGCTAATACCATCTTTGGAGCGACGAACAACATACAGATTGGTGCCACAGCAGCAATGTTCATCGCATCGTGCCCAGCACCACTTATTAATGAATAAGGCCGTATACCATTTTTTTTAATAATTTTTGTTAGTTGGCGATTTAAGAAAGCATCTGTTTTTGCAGGTTTGACACGTTGTAACACCTTTGAATCTATCGTGACATTTCTACGTTCAGCAATTTTTTTTAGTTGATCTATAATATTAGTTTCTAATGTGCTTATTTTTTGTTCGTCTATGTCACGGATATCAATAGTGAAGGTTACTTTACCTGGAATGACATTTACGCCGTTAGGTTCGACATTTAGTTTACCGACAGTTGCTACAGAGGTGGTCGTATTATTAAGCATGTGTTCAATGGCTAAAATCATTTCACTTGCTGCCGTTAGCGCGTCATGCCGGATTGGCATTGGCGTTGCACCAGCATGCTCACTAATTCCTGTAACGGTAACTTCTAGCCATAACGGTGCAGCGATTCCTGAAACTATGCCGACCGGTAGTTCTTCATTTTCAAGTGCTTTTCCTTGTTCTATATGCATTTCTAAATAAGCTTTAATATCACTACGTTTTACGTTTTCTAAAGGAAGAGGGGATAAATGAAATTGTTTCATAGCTTCTTCAATAGTAATACCCGCCATATCTTTTTGTTGTAATTGTTTATGTGTTAAAAGGCCAGCCATAGCGCGACTACCAATCAATCCGAATCCAAAGCGTGTTCCTTCCTCATCTTTAAATGCAACTACTTGTATTTTTTTTGAAAGTGCTAATTGTTGTTCATGAATTGTTTGCACAATCTCAATTGCAGCTAAAACTCCTAAAGCACCGTCATATTTTCCGCCCTCTGGAACGGTATCAATATGTGAGCCTAGCATAATTGTTTCAGTACCTTCACCAAATGTGCCAATAATATTTCCGACAGCATCAGTAGTAACAGTCATACCTGCTTCTTTCATAAAAGAGGTTATGAGGTTAATAGCTAGTTGTTCTTCATGTGTGAAAGAAAAGCGATTTATGCCGCCAGTTATTTTATTACGACCAATTTTGCTTAAATGTTGAAGGCGGTCTAACAGCCGATTCGTATTAATCATTACATTCACTCTTTCATTTGGAATTGGAAATGACATTGACCTTCGCGAAGTACAAATTGGTCATGCACGACTTCGAAATCTTTATTATATCCTTTGGCGATGGATGGATCGATTACTTTGCAATATAGAATACCGTATTTACCCATTTCGTCATCAGCCCATTGTTGACCAAATGGACATTGAGTAAATGTTTGTTCAATTTCATTTTGTTTGTAGATGGTATCTATTTCAAATAAATCACTGCGTCCCATATCATAGTTTGTTAAATAATTTTCAATAGAATTGTCTAGGCCATTTGTTCGCGCGCGCTGTGCAATTCCAGCACCACGTTTTTGTCCGAAACGTTCGACTGCTCGCATGATGACTTGTTCGCCTTCCATCCCATATTCATCAACAACTTGTTTTGCGATTTGTGCAAACATTTTCGAAAAACGTGCATACGTAGTTAAATTTGAAAATTTTTCTTCACCTTCAACAGTTTGTGGTAAATATTCAAAGAAGGTATGATTTTCACCTTCTGCAGTTGCTTTTTTTGCCATAGCTTCAGCGTCTTTCAGTCCGAAGACTTCTAACCCTTTTTGGATTAAGTTCCGTCCACGTTCATTATACTCTTCGGTAATAGATACATGTAATTCGGTAAACATTTTTGCTGTAATGATGTCCATGGATAAGGCTTTCATCATCAATTTTTCCTCTGCCATGTTTTAGCACCCCTCAATAATCCGTATTGATTTACTTGGTTTTTGTTTTTATTATAGAGGTGGGCACGAAAATAAATCAAATGAATGTTTTTATATCCAAGTATGAAAAAAATTCATAAAAGGAGTTAACCAATGGCTACGTTAGCACAATATACAGCATTTCATACACTCATCAATACTGGGAATTTTACTGCAACTGGTTTAAAGCTTAATCTTACACAGTCATCTATTAGTCACGCTATTAGTAATTTAGAAGCAGAACTAAACTTAGCTCTTATTATCCGCAATCGAAATAATATTGTTTTGACGAACGAAGGAAAAGTAGTTTATGATCATATTTCAAAAATATTAAAACAGCAGCAACACCTTGAAAGTGCAGTTGCTGATTTAAAGAATCTTATTGGAGGTTCATTATCTGTTGGTATACTACCCAGTGTATCGCTCGTTTTATTGCCGAAAGTGTTAGCATACTTTGAGGAGCATCATCCCAACTTACACATTCGTTTAATGGAAGGCGATTATGATCAAATTGAGCAATGGCTACATAATGGGGTTGTTGATATTGGATTTTTAGTAGAGCCGCATTCAAAAGATCTTATTTTTAATCATGTTTTTAATGATGAACTCGTTTGTATTATGGCAAAGCATCATCCGTTAGCTAATGAAGAGGAACTGCACCTAGAACAATTAAAAAATGAAAGATGGATTATGCCAAAGCGAACGATTGACCGTGATGTTTCACGCATTTTAACAGAAAATAAAATTCATCCAAATATCGTATATGATTTTTCCGTTGATCAAGTTATTTTGTCGATGGTAAATGAAAACTTAGGAATTTCAATTGTACCGAGTTCACTTTTAATTCATGCACCACATCAACTTATCCGAAAAAATTTTTATGAGTCGTATGTTAGGAATGTTGGAATTGCCCATAATCGTAGTGTCCATCTTTCTCCAGGTGCTTTAGAATTTTTAGAAATATGCAAGAAATTCGCCTCAAACTTGGAATCTAACTATTGACAAATAAAAAATTCCGAAATACTATCTGATAAAACCTATTGGTATTGTTTACTTTAATCAGATGGAGGAATAAAGTCATGCAAACTGTTGTATATGTTGAAATCTTTATATACTTACTTGCGATGCTTGCAATTGGTATATATTTCAGCAAGAAAGATTTATCGCACAACGACTATTTTTTAGGAGGGAATAAACTTCCGGGATGGGCATTAGCGTTCTCAGAGCGTGCAACAGGAGAATCAGCTTATATGTTTTTAGGGGCAATTGGATTTATTTATGTAGCTGGTTTATCTGGTATTTGGATTTTATCTGGAATGTTTTTAGGGGTTATTTTTTCATGGATATTTTTATCAAAACGTTTTATGACGGAACAACAAAAATATAAGGTGAATAGTTTAACGGATTACATAGCTGTGAAATTTCCAAAGCATGCAGATATCATCCGTTGGTTAGCTTCGATTGTTCTTGTATTGTTTTTCGTTTGCTATTTAGCAGCACAATTTTCCGGAATGGGAAAAACTGTTTATTCATTCTCTGGTTTTAATATTACATGGGGAACGATTATTATTGCTATAATCATTATTGCATACTCTTGTATGGGAGGTTTTATGTCTGTAGTATGGACTGATACGATTCAAAGTTTTTTGATGCTTGTATCATTCATTATCGTTCCCATTGCAGCTTTTATGGAAATTCAAAACCAAGGATTAAGTATTTCAACTGAGCTTGCTAAAATGGAAAATGGTGCAGATAGTTGGGTTGGTGGTTTAAATGGAATCGCCTTAGGTACAATGTTATTTACAAACGTATCATGGTTTTTTGGATGGTTAGGTGGTCAACCACAATTAAGTTCTCGCTTTATGGCAATTACCACTGAGAAAGAGCGTATTACAGGTCGTAATATGGCGATTCTTTGGACTTTAGTTGTATACATTGGTGCTTTTTTATCAGCCATATTCGCTTCTACTTTATATAAACAAGGTACAATAGACGATCCAGAGATGATCTTACCTTATATGGTATTTGATATACTACCGCCATGGGTAGCGGGGATAATCATTGCAGGTATTTTAGCGGCAATTATGTCGACTGCCTCATCGCAATTATTAGTCATTACAACTTCTATTAGTGAGGATATTATTCATAAAACATTGCGCTGGAATATTTCAAGTAAAAAGCTAGTTCATTTATCACGTATTGTAGCGGTTATTAGCGGTATTGTAGGTATAATTATTTCACTTAAATCTGGATCTGTAATTTACAGCCTCGTATCTTTTGCATGGGCGGGTATTGGTAACACATTTTCAGCTATTATTTTATTAATATTTTTTTGGAAACGTATGTCGGGCGCAGGTGTTATTGCGACGATTATTGTTGGATTTTTCAGTGCAATTATTTGGTCACTTTCACCGCTTGAAGTGCTTGTATCTGCAAAGGCTGCAACATTCTTTATTTGCTTATTTGTTGGTATTATAGTCTCTTTATTACGTCCTGATTCGGAAGAAGAATTAGTTAAATTAGGGAAGTCATCATAATGAATGTTAATTGTATATGAAAATGGGTGTAGAGAATTCTATGAAAAAGCAACTGATCATAAGTGATCAGTTGCTTTTTTATTTTCAAAGTGGATGAGCAAAAAAACACAAAAGTGGTTGGTCCGTTTTTTGCAAACATCCATTATGATAAGAGAAGAAAGGTAGTATGTTATTAACGTTTTAAAGAGGAAGTTCTTTATTAAAATAGATTGTCTTTAGAGAGGTGAAAATACAATGAGCTTTGCAATTTCACTAGTGGTTATTATTGTAATTGTATCGCTATTCGGGACCGTACTAGTTGCGCGAAATGTGGAGGAGAATTACGGGAAGTCTACAAAGAAGAATGTAAAAAATTTATCTGTTATCTATATTCTCCTTCTATTTGTTCTACTGGTGGGGGTAACATGGTATGCGGTAATGATTTGATAGTATGTAATGGAACAGGCTAATATTGAAAGTGATGGAGGAGTATGTAGTGATAAAAAATGAACGCCACGTTTTAGTTGTTTTTCCACATCCGGATGATGAGTCCTATTGCGTGGCAGGTACAGTTTTAGCTTATACTGAGCAAAAGGTTCCTTTAACATATGTCTGTTTAACACTAGGTGAGATGGGAAGAGCGATGGGAAATCCTCCTTTTGCAACACGTGAATCATTATATGCTATAAGAGAGAAGGAACTAAAGAGAGCTACAAACATTTTAGGGATTAAAGATTTACGTATGATGGGATATCGTGATAAAACTCTTGAATTTGAAACTCCCGGAGAGTTAAGACGTGTAATACAAAAATGTGTAGAAGAATTGAATCCTTCGTTAGTCATTTCTTTTTATCCGGGATATGCCGTTCATCCAGATCATGATGCAACAGGAGAAGCGGTGGCCGAGGCGTTAGCTAATATTCCGGAATACAAAAGACCAACATTTTATGCAGTAGCTTTTTCAAATAATCATGAAGCGGAAATAGGTCCTCCAAATTTTAAAAATGAAGTGAAACAATATGTGCCAAAAAAGTTGGAGGCATTGCGAGCGCATGCATCACAATTTGCTACTAAGGTAACAGAACTGAAAAGAGAGTATGAAGATGGTGTTCCAGAAACTGTTGAGTGGTTAGAAAGAGAACCATTTTGGATATATCCATTCAGAGATAAGACTAAGTGATGCGATAGTTGAAGGTGATGAATATGTATTTTGAATATAGGAATCGAAAGGTCTTTTACAATATAGAAGGATCGGGACCTGTCATGTTGTTTTTGCATGGTCTTGGAGGAAACTCAAATAATTGGTTATATCAAAGGCAATATTTCAAGAAAAGCTGGACAGTGGTTTCACTGGATTTACCTGGACATGGGAAATCTGAAGGGGTGGAAATTAGTTTTAAAGAATACGCAAATGTTTTGTATGAGTTATGCAATTATTTAAAGTTACAAAAAGTAGTTATTTGTGGTCTTTCAAAAGGGGCTAGAGTAGGGGTTGATTTTGCTATTCAATATCCAAGCTTTGTTTTGAGCTTAATTATTGTAAATGCATTTCCCTATTTAGAATTAAAAGATCGCAAAGAACGCCTTGAAGTATATGATTTACTTAGCATACCGGATAACGGAAAAACATGGGCGGATACGTTATTGAAGGCGATGGGAGTAGAAGGTAATAAAGTAATTGTCCGGGGGTTTTATCAATCTTTACAGTCCATTAAACCGGCGCATATTCAAAGGTTATTTGCTGAATTAGTTGATTATGATCAAAGACCGTATCTTTCCATTATTGCTTGTCCCGTTTTAATTATAAGGGGTGTAAACGACTATTTTGTTCCGGAGAAATATGTGAGAGAATTTGAGATATGTTTAAGAAATACGATTTACGCTGAATTTAAACATAGTGGGCATTTACCGTATTTAGAACAACCTACTAGCTTTAATTTAACAGTAGATGCGTTTTTAAATAATAAGATCGGTTAATCCTGTTGTTAATAAATTGAAGATAGTTCGTTTTGAGAGGAGGGAACAGGATGGAATGGAAACCAAATCGTGCAGAGAAGACCCCCGTGTATAAACAAATCGCTGATTATATTGAAAGAGGCATTTCTTCAGGTGAATTTCCTTCTGATAGTAAGTTACCTTCTGAGCGTATGTTAGCAAAGGAATTACAAGTGAACCGGAGCACAATAGTAGCTGCGTATGAAGAATTAAAGTCACTTGGAGTAGTAGAACGGCAAAAAGGAAGCGGGACAAGAGTGAACACAGATATATGGGGTGTGTCGCATAAACGTATACCGAACTGGGGTAGGTACGTTGAGGATGGATCGTTCTTACCAAATGTCCCACTCGTTCAACAAATTCGAACAGAAACACAAAAAGATGACTTAATCAATTTAGCGAGTGGTGAATTGTCACCAGAATTAATTCCAAGTGATAGGTTTCGAACGATTATGTCTGAGAAAACATTTATGGAAAATCTCGGTTATGACCATCCACTTGGAAATGAAATGTTGAGAAAAACAATTGCAGCACACGTCAATCAATATAAACAAATTGAAGCGGATTCAAATTCTATCCTTATTACATCAGGAGCACAGCAGGCACTTAATCTTATCGTTCAATGCTTATTAAAGCCTGGAGATGCGATTGCGATTGAGGATCCTTCCTATTGTTTTTCACTTCCCATGTTTAAATCTGCAGGGTTAAAAATATTCCATTTACCTGTTGATCAGCATGGAATGAATCCAGATGACTTAATTGATTTGCATAAAAAACATCGTATACGAATGGTGTTTTTAAATCCAGATTATCAAAATCCAACTGGAACAGTACTATCATTAACGAGACGTAAAAAGATTTTAGAATTATCTTCTGAATATGGTATACCAATTGTAGAAGATGATCCGTATAGTTTGACTTCTTTTAATGGAGAAGTGAATCCGACATTAAAATCGATGGATCCAAACGGGAATGTTCTTTATATAAGTTCACTATCAAAAATTGTTGCATCAGGATTACGTATTGGATGGGTAATTGGTCCTACGCGCGTAATAGAGCGTTTAGCAGATGCAAAGCAGCAAGTTGATTTTGGCCATAGTGTATTTACGCAGTGGGTAGCAAATCAATTTTTAGAATCAGAGGATTTTCATACGCATATTACGATGCTTCGTGGACAATTGAAGCAAAGAAGAGATGTATTAATTGCAAAGCTTAACGAAATATTGGGAGAGCGAGTTGAATGTTTCGTTCCAGAGGGTGGAATACATGTATGGTGTAAAGTGAAGGGAACGTTTGATGAATACCACTTATTGGGTGAATCTATACGGAATGGTGTCGCATTTGTTCCTGGAAGTGTTTTAGGTTCTAAAAATGAATATATACGATTTACGTTTGGTAGAGCGAATATAGAACAAATTCAACTTGGAATTACACGGTTTGCTGATACGTTAAATGAGATTTCATAATATGGATGTCAAGATAGTGAAAAGAGGGAAAGAAATGAAGTACGTGACACTTTTACTTCAAGTAGGCGTGCTGTATATATTTAGCCTAGTTGGTCTATGGATTCAGGAAGTATTTGAATTATCGATGCCAGGAAGTTTAATAGGGATGTTAATACTGTTCTTGCTCCTTTCTACTCGGACTTTTCCATTAAAATGGTTTGAATTGGGTGCGGAGAAGCTAATCGTATTTTTACCGTTATTTTTAATTCCCTCGACAACTGGATTAATGGAATATGGATCGTTTCTATTAAGTAAGGGCAGCAGTATATTCCTTTTAGTTGTTGCAAGTACGGTAGTAACCTTGGCTATTTCAGGGTATGTAAGTCAATTGTTAGTAACATCAAAAAAATAAAATCGACAAGGTGCGTTATTGAAATGCTCTTAATTTTTATTACTGTAGTAATATATATATTTGCGACAAAGTTATATAAAAAATTCACGTTTCCATTTACTTTACCGGTGTTAACAGTAACGGCGATTATGATTTGTTTATTCCTCACGTTTGGAATTTCTCATCAAGATTATAAGGAAAATGGAGGGGACATCCTTTCAGGGTTCTTGAGCCCTGCAATTGTAGCATTGGCCATACCTTTATTTAAAGAGCGAAAGATACTTATGAAAAACTTTTTATCAATACTTATCGGTGTAGTGATAGGTATAGTGGCCTTAACAAGTATGACTGTAGTGATTGGTGGAATTTTAAATATAGATAAAGAACTGATATTAACTACTCTACCACAATTAGCAACGATGCCTATTGCTATTTCATTAGCGGATCAAATTGGTGGTATTCCATCTATGACTTCTAGTTTTGTAGTTGTGGCAGGAATAACTGGTGCTATTATTGGACCGACAGTACTTAAGCTTTGCGGTATAACAAGTACGATTGGAAAAGGTGTTGGAATGGGTTGCGCATCACATATTATTGGTGTGAGTCGTCTAGTGAAAGAAGGCGAGAAAGAAGCCACTATTGGTTCAGTAACGATGATTGTAACAGGAATACTTATTAGTATATTAATACCGTATGGAATGAAATTTGTATTTTAAAATGTATGGAGATGATAAAAGTGACAACATGGTTTATAGTTACATTATTTATTTTTGGCGCTCTTAAAGTACTAGTTTCTAGTATGCCGACTTCTGTTGTAGAATCTATTATTAGTAGATTTGAATTACATCAAAAACTTGATGAAGAGAGTACTATTATATCGCTAGATGGGAAAAATATAGAGGGCGAAATGAAAAATCAAGTGATAAACGACTTTAACGAGGCTTTATTTTTAGATAAACATTATTTTCCGCCGCACGGAGAAGGGACACCAATCATCATTGAAACGAAGAAAGGGAAAAGAACAATTACATTATCGATATATAGCTATGAGGAACATGTTGATGTAATAAAACAATACAAGAAGAACGTTGTTGCCTATCGTTTACGTTCTAAAAGTCTTCAAACTTTGGCACCAGTAGCAATAAATGAAGATTATGCTTAAGGAGAGATCAATAATGGTCTCTTTATTTTTGTATCCAATTGTATATTATCCAAATAAAAGAAAGGAAAATCATATACCCAAACAAAGAATAAGTATGATGCCAATTTGCACTATGAATAAATAAACCTAGTTTCTCAGTGACTTGTTCAACCATACTAGCACAAATACCTATTGAGATAATAAGTAGAGTTCTGGAAACTGCAGATAATGTTTTTGAAATTTGTATGAAAGCAGCTGTTAAAATTGGTAGTACAAATAACGTGAAGCCTATGTTGACTGAAAATATAGATGGAAACGGTCTAACTGGAAAGGAATATATTTGTTTCGTGACAAAGAAAGCATCTAAGCACGTTCCGATAACAGTAGAGAGCAAGATTGTAACTGTTAATGCTAAAAAATCATTCTTCTTCTCTAAGGAGGACATTTTTCTTTGCGAGAATTGCCAATTCAATTTTTTCGAGTGTTTTGCAGTAGTCTTCTGTAATTTGCCCAAATATATGTTCCTCCTTATTAGTTAAATAATGTATCACTTGCCAGTCATTAAACCAATCTTCATGTTTTGTTTCTTCGTGTTTCACATTTTTCCACGCGTACATAAGTGCAGGACTATATATACGATAGGAATCATTTCTTAATTGGCAATTTTTTATTCTTCGTTTATAAAACTCTCTTGAAAAGGATTCATTTACACTTGAAAATAAATGTGGCCAGTAATCTTTTCTTGAGCCTGTATGAGGATTAGTATCTGCCCAATGCTTAACTTGAGATAAAATATGTTCATTATGAAATAACAATGTGTATAATCTTTTTCCAAGTGAAATTCGTTCATGTAGCGAAGTGAAGTGTGTCATTGTATCACCAATTAGTAATGTTTTAGCATTCATTTTACTTTCGTAAAAAGGGAAGAGGATATGATTGAACTGAAAAAAATCAAATAGTTTAAATCCAATGCTGTTTAGAACATTTTTTTTGAAATGTTCATTTTGAATAACTCTTTTTTCTAAGTAATTTTGCTCATTAATAATAGTAGCGATTGCTAACGTTCTTTTGTCGCCAGTTTTCCAAAAGGAATTCCACATCGTTTCCATAAAGGTGGAAACATTGAGGTGAGAGAGAAGGCGGAAAAGGTTTGTGGCTCTTTTTATACTTTGTTCATATAGTAAAAATTGTGGATATACATCTTGAAAAATAAGCCAATTTCCACGTTCTAAAAAAGAAAAGAAAGTAAATTGATCTTTTTCAGATAATAGCTTTGTATATAAATCTCCTTTTAAATCAGTCATGTTCCAACCGCCGTTACGTGACACCATATGTCCGAGCAGTGCCCAATGTATTTCAGGATACTTTTTGTGAAACTGAAAGTAAGCACGAGTCCTTGTTACATTATTTTGATTTAATAATTTTGTTTGTTCTTTAATTGTATGTAGTAATATTTCTTCCTCTTTCGAAAGGGTGTAATGGGAGTTATTTACGTTGGTACATTTTTGTTTTAGCTCATTTTTTATAGAGAAGAGGGAAAGAGGGGTATTTTTGTAACGTTTATTATGTGTGTTGTCGTGGTGCATATAAATCCCCCCTATTTAAGTCTGTTATCATAAATGTATTAGTAACTACTTAAATAAATGATATGTGAAGGAAATGAAAAGTTGCAACATAAAGAAAAAGGAAAGAGGAGACTGACCCTTCTTTCCTTTTTCGTATTTATTGGAGCTGAAAATTATTATATAAACCTATGAAGAATGAGTTCACTTTTCCAGCAGAGTAGAAAATGAATCGGCATGAATAGGTTTACTGTAATAGTAACCTTGAATAAAATGACATTTATTTTTTTGAAGGAAACTCACGTGTTGTTTCGTTTCTACGCCTTCGGCGATAACAGACATCTCTAATGTATGTGCTAATGTGATGATTGTTTTAATGATTTCCTTTCCATCTTCACACGTTTCGGACATTGTAATAAATTCTCTCGGGATCTTTAACGTATCAATTGGATATAAGGGTAAGTATGCTAGCGAAGAATAGCCTGTACCGAAGTCATCGATTGATATGTGAATCCCTAAACCCTTGAGTGTCCGTAGCTTTAATAATGTCTCTTTCTCATCCATCATTGCAATGCGTTCCGTTAATTCTAGGTCAAGAGAACCTGCGGGTAAGCCAGTAGTTGCTAAAGTAGAAGAAATGGATTGTATAAAATCTTCTTGCGCAAATTCTTTGGCCGATAAATTAACCCCTATTTTTAAATGAGAATATCCTAGTGTGTGCCAGCGTTTCATTTGCTGACATGCTTGTTGTAAAGTCCATTTTCCAATTGGAATGATTTGCATTGTTTCCTCAGCAATTGGTATAAATTCATTTGGAGAAATGATACCTAGATCTGGATGATTCCAGCGAATTAAAGCTTCAGCTCCAACAATTTTATTACAATTGCTATCAACTTGAGGTTGGTATAAAAGAAACAACTCTTCATTTTGAATTGCGTTCGGTAAATCTTTTTCTAATCGTAATCGTCTTTCAATCTTTCTAGCAATTATATCGTCATAAATAGAGACAGAGTTAAGCTCTTTTTCCTTTGCGTCATACATTGCAACATTAGCGTTTTTCAATAGTGTAGTGATATCGATTCCAGAATATGGATAAATAGCAATCCCGATGCTAAGAGATAAAGTCAACTTATGTTCGTGTATGACAAACGGTTTTTTCATGCTTTTAAATAATTGGTTACATAACGATAATAAGGAATCTTGGTCAGTATAGTTTTCAATTAGGATTGTAAATTCATCCCCACCAATTCTTGAAACATAAGTATGTGATGAAAGGCATGATTGGAAACGTTTTGCTACTTCTTCTAATATGCAATCACCTGTAGAATGTCCAAGTGTATCGTTAATAACTTTAAAGCGGTCTAAATCTAAATATAGCAGTGCAAATTCACTTTGTTTTGCTTGTGCATTTCTTATAACAGTTCTTAATTTTTTTTGGAAAAAGGCCCGATTCCCAATTTTTGTGACAGTATCATGGAATGCTAAATATTTTATTTCTTCTTGCTGTTTTTTAAAGGCGGTAATATCTTTCACCATAATGTAGCTTCCTGAAATTTGTTCATCTACCATAATAGGAACGATAGTAACATATAAAAAATAAGTAAAGCCGTTCTTATATTGAGAGTGAAGTTGTAAGGAAGTAGATTCTTGTTTTTTTACTTTTGCTAATGCGGACACAAGTTTAGGCTTATCTTCATCTAAAATAACAGAAAGACAAGTTTCACCAAGTAATTCACTAGAAGCCGCTCCGAATAGAATATTTCCTGCTTTATTTACATTTAAGAACGTCCCGTTTAAATCAATTGTAAAAATAGGGTCTGGATGATATTCATATAATGATTTGAATTTTTGTTGCTTTTGAGATAAAGCTATTGATTTTTTGACTAAATCAGTAGTTCGTAAAGTAACTTTTTCTTCTAATTGAGTATTAAATAGTTGTAAGCGCTGTGTTAATTTTTTGTTTTGCATATGTACAATGGAATGACGAATCAGCACGAATACAAAAGTAATACAATTTCCTGTAATAAGGGTGGATGATGATGTTTGCTCTTTGAGTGTAAATCCAATTAAGATTGCAACAGCAAGATAGGGAAATACGACTAAAACTTTTTTTCCTAGAATAGGATCTACAATAAAATAGCTTGTAGCGCTATTTTGAGATTTTGGAATAGAACCAGCTATCGCAATGAGTAATATAGGTATTCTATATAAAAGGCGTAATAATGTTATCGTCTCTGTTGATAAATGGCTGTTTAAGTAAAAATAAATATAGTTAAAAGTTGCAGAACTTATTAATACAAAAATAAAAATATAAATCTTCCGTTTAGAATTAAAAATTGTTGGGCGGAAAAAGATACTAACACCTAGTAGAAGAAATAATAAATCTGCAATTGGATATAGAAATGAAAGGAAAATATCTCCCAGTGAAAGAGAGAATATATTTAAATCCGGCTCATTAAATAAATACCATTCTAATGTGAATATAGAAGTAAGTACGATACATATATCACAAATAAAGAACAATTTTCCCCATTTATTGCACTCTTTTAAGATTTTATAGCAGAAAGCGATAAGGAAAAAAAGTAAGAAAAACATGTAAAACACATCAGAAACAGTAAAATGGTGTATTGCAGGTTCAAAAAAGGTATTTTGATATGTATATACAACTTTTCCTAATAGAAAATTTCCAATGGCAATGGTGATACATATCCAAAACGGATTTGAACGGACTTTTTTTGAATATATAGAGTAAATGAGTGATACAAATGTAATGGCTTCAACGATGAGTGAAGCGAAGCGTACACTAAAATTTGAAAACTGAGTAGGGAATAGAAAGAAAAACATAGAATAGATGGAATAGCCTATCAGTGTTGTAATTAATATACAAAGTTGTAAATTTTTATTTAGTTTCAATTAAATCACCTTCTATAAGTATGCGCTATATTCGTAATATCTATACATAATAATATTACTTAAGGATTGTATCAGATTTCTTTATAAAAATCATGTTTATAAGGAAAGAATTAAAGAGTGTAATACTTCTTAAAATTGAAAAAGTATTGTACTTGATAGTTTGTACTGTTATTAAGGTTTTAGATGGAAATTGTATATTTAGTCATCATTTGAATTTTAAAGATTTTTTAGTGATTTGCAAGTAAATATGTAAAGTTGCATATAAAATGATGAAAACATTCTTTCTAGATGAGTTTTTGGGTGTTATAGGTTGCTTTAAGTAAGACGTTTGTATGTATCTATTCTCATACTAATGAGGGATTTCAAAAATGTTTTACGTATATACAATAATACGTAATCATGTATGAAATTTTTAGTATGGGAGGAAGAACATGAAAAACTGGGTGAAGTTTCGGATAGCACGTCCAACAGATAAGTTTGAAGAGGTTACATCTTTTTATGAAAAAGGATTAGGTTTAAAACGTATAGGTGAGTTCTATGATCATGAAGGCTATGATGGAGTTATGTTTGGTCTACCTGATGAAGAATATCATCTGGAGTTTACAAGACATGAAGATGGAAGTCCCTGTCCAGCTCCAACGAAAGACAATTTATTAGTATTTTATATGCGAGAATATAGTGAAATAGAAAAAGTGAGTAAGAGGATGCATGCAATGGGATACGGTGAAGTAGAACCAGAGAATCCGTATTGGAAAGAAAAAGGGATAACAATAGAGGATCCAGATGGTTGGAGAATTGTGTTGATGAAAATAGAAGAACAAGGTTTCAAATTATGATGGGGTAAAAATAAATTAGCTTCCTTCTAGGAAATAAAAATAGAAGGAAGTTTTTTATTTATAGTCTGAAAATTTTATTTTGACAATTAATTGAAAGGAGATGTAAATTGAGAACGTGTATTCTTATAAGTTTGACAGTATTGCAATTCAAAAGAAATGTGTAAATAGGGAGGGTTTTTTATGTTATTTCGAATTGAAGATGCAGAAATATACTATGAAATCGTTGGAGAAGGAAAACCAGTCATTATCATACATGGCTGCGCTCCTGATCATAGGTTAATGATGAAATGTATGGAAGCAGTATTTCAGAAATATGAAAGTTATAAGCGAATATATATTGATTTACCTGGAATGGGAAAATCGAATGCTCCAGATTGGATAAATAGTTCAGATCGTATAGTAGAAGTGCTTATCACATTTATTGAGAAAATCATTTCTACGGAAGAATTTTTATTAGTAGGAGAGTCATACGGAGGCTATTTAGCTAGGGGAATACTCACAAAGCTGTTTGAAAGAGTTAACGGATTACTATTAGTATGTCCTGTTGTTGTAGCGGATCCAGAAAAAAGGACTCTTCCAGATAAACAGGTAATTTTACAAGATGAGGAATTTTTAAATAAGCTCACTTCTACGGAAAGAGAGGGTTTTAGTGAGTTAGCGGTGGTAGCAAATGAATATACATATAAGCGATTTAAAGAAGAAATTAAGCCAGGACTAGATATTGCTAATTATGAATTTATTGAAAGGTTGCAAAATAATTACTCTCTTACTATGGATTTTCATCATAAAAAATATGAGAAACCCGTTCTTTTATTAGCCGGAAGACAAGATATATCGGTAGGGTATCAAGATATTATAGAAATTATTGAAGATTATCCAAGAGCAACATTATCAGTTTTGGATATGGCAGGGCATAACTTACAAATTGAACAGCCTGAATTATTCGAGAGCTTAGTAGGAGAATGGATTAGACGAACAAATCAGCAAAGTTTATCCCGCTTTAATGGGCAGTAAGACCCCCACCTCAAAATTCAGCGAAAGCAAAGAAGTTAGTTGGGGATCGGGCTGCCCATAAAAGTCCGATTGGTGAGGGCTAATAATCAGTGGGGGATGAAGAAAACCCCCACTGATTAAAGTTTCACTTTATAAAAGACGAATGAACATTTTCAAGGAGGACGTATGAATACATATATTTATATGGTTAGGCACGGTGAATTGCCAAAATTAGAAGGGAATGAAAGAACACGTGGATTAACTGAAAAGGGAAGTTTAGACGCTCATAGAGTAACGGACATATTAAAAACAGAGGAAATTGATGCTTTCATTTCAAGTCCGTATAACAGGGCTGTGTTAACGATAGAAAAAACAGCGGGTTTCTATGAAAAAGAAATATTAATATATGAAAATCTCAAAGAGTGTATGTTTTTAAGTGAGGATCAGATTATATCAGATAAAGAGGTGTATCCACTTGTAAAGAAGATGTTTTCAAATCAGAATTTTGCACTAACGGAAGGGGAGTCATATAAGGATTGTCAGAGAAGGGTAGTGAAAGTGTTAAAAGAAATATTAATGGATTTTCAAGGGCAAAAAATTGTAATTGGTACACATGGGCTTGTAATGACACAAATGATGAATTATTTTGATAATCAATACGGGTTTGAATTTCTTATACATACATCGAAGCCTGACATATATAAACTGGAATTTAAAGACGAGCAATTAATGGATGTAGAAAGATTATGGATAGGAGAATGAAACTGAATATATGGAATGTGTTTTAATTCGTATTTATAAAAAACACTCTTTTTTACAGAATAAACAATTAGTTTTAGTAAACCCGGGAAGTACGTTATTAGGGGAAATGTTTGTGTTTATGATGATGTATATACTTTTATTGTGAATGAGTAGTCTATATTCTTAAATTGTGAGATGAAAATAGAAACACCCTATTTACGGTAAAAATCGTAAATAGGGTGAATTCATTTGTATTAAGTTGTGTTTTATAAATTTTCATTAATTTGCTCTTTGTTTTTGTTTTGTAAAGTATGTAAGAGTGTTTGAAACATCTTAAATGATTGCTGAAAGATTGGACTTTGAATAAAAGTGTATAGAAAAGTTACGACAAAAACAGGACCACCGAGCATAAATCCAATACCGAGTACAACGCATTCTACAATGATTCGAGCACGGCTAATAGATAGACCTGTTTTATCGGAAATAGTAAGCATGAATCCATCACGAGGTCCAGCGCCAATTCCAGCCGCAACATACATACCTCCTCCGATACCTGTAATGGCAATACCAGAAAATAAAATGAGTAAGTTTAGCCATAAATAATTAGTAGCGTTTGGAAGAATATTTGATTGTAAGAAAAAGTCCATAATAGGACCGATAAGTAGTGCATTTAAAAATGTACCCACATTTATATATTTTCGATCTACTAGCAAAGAAATCAAAACGAGACATAATCCGCATATGACGCTCCACGTGCCAATGGTCCATCCGAATTTTTGGTAGAGGGCCATATTTAAAACTTCCCAAGGATGTAACCCGAGGAATTTAACTTTGACTGCAAGAGCATTTCCAAGGCCAAAGAAAATTAATCCTAAGAAAAAAAGAAAATAGCGAAAGAGGGTTAGCCTCATCTTTCATACCTCCTATATTTTATAATTATGAATGTTACATGTTAAAGTTTAAATGTACAAATATTATGACTCCTGTTGATTTGTTTTAAATCTTTAAAAATGTAAATGGAATATATACTTTCACAGTCAAAAAAGTTAAAAAATTTTGTCTTAAGGATTATAATGAAGAAAGAAATATAAAAGGGAGTGAACAAATTTGAAACAAGAGCTTATTGAAAGATTTACGAGATATGTAAAAATTGATACGCAATCCAATGAGGAAAGCCATACAGTTCCAACAACACCTGGACAAATCGAATTTGGTAAGTTATTAGTGGAAGAGCTAAAAGAAATTGGGTTAACAGAAGTGACGATGGATGAGAATGGATATGTAATGGCAACACTTCCTGCTAATACGGATAAGGATGTTCCTGTAATTGGCTTTTTAGCACACTTAGATACAGCGACAGACTTTACAGGGAAAAACGTAAAACCACAAATTCATGAGAATTTTGATGGGAATGCGATTATATTAAATGAAGAGCTAAATGTTGTGTTAACACCAGAACAATTCCCAGAATTACCATCTTATAAAGGTCATACGATTATTACAACTGATGGTACGACACTTCTTGGAGCAGACGATAAAGCCGGTCTGACTGAAATTATGGTTGCAATGAATTATTTAATACATAATCCGCAAATTAAGCATGGGAAAATTAGAGTGGCATTTACACCAGATGAAGAGATTGGCCGTGGACCATCGCATTTTGATGTAGAAGCGTTTGGCGCATCATTTGCTTATACGATGGATGGAGGTCCATTAGGTGGTTTGGAATATGAAAGCTTTAATGCTGCAGGTGCTAAGTTAACATTTAACGGAACAAATACACATCCTGGAACCGCGAAAAATAAAATGCGTAATGCAACTAAACTGGCTATGGAGTTTAACGGGCATTTACCAGTAGAAGAGGCACCAGAATATACAGAAGGATATGAAGGATTCTATCATTTGCTTTCTTTAAACGGTGACGTTGAGCAAAGTAAAGCGTATTATATTATTCGAGATTTTGATCGTGAAAATTTTGAAGCGCGTAAACATAACGTTGAAAATATTGTGAAACAAATGCAAGAGAAATATGGACAAGATGCAGTCGTTTTAGAAATGAATGATCAGTACTATAACATGCTTGAAAAAATTGAACCTGTGAGGGAAATTGTTGATATTGCATATGAAGCGATGAAAAGTTTAAATATCGAACCGAATATCCATCCAATTCGCGGTGGAACAGATGGATCACAGTTATCATATATGGGATTACCGACACCAAATATTTTCACTGGTGGTGAAAACTATCACGGTAAATTTGAGTATGTTTCGGTAGATACTATGGAAAAAGCTGTTCAAGTTATTGTAGAAATTTCAAGACGATTTGAGGAGCAAGCTTAAAAAAGAACCAAGTAGTACGAATGTGCTACTTGGTTCTTTTAGTATAGTACTCGCCACAAATAAAAGGTTGCATAAGATTCCCAATTTGCCCAGTTTGCCGCAAAGTCTTTTATTTCATGTTTAGCAGGTTTATTTTCGGAACCTGTTATACATTTAATAGCATTATGCAAACCGACATCGTCAATTGGAAAAGCGGAAGGAAATCGTAAACAGCGCATTAAAACATAGTTGGCAGTCCACGGCCCTATACCATGGATAGCAGTTAGTTGTTTCTCAGCAAGCTTTACATCTTGTGTTTGTAGTAAATCCTCTTTTGACAGTTTTCCCTCTGTAATAAGCTTGGCAATACCAATTAAATATTCACATTTTCTCGTCGTCATTTTTAAGTCTTTAAGATCTTCTACATGTAAATTTGCAATTATTTCAGGTGATGGGAATATCCAATGTTTTCTATCGTCCCATTCTACATAACTTCCAAATGTCTCAACTAACCTTCTTTTTAGCGTATAAGCATATGTGAGATTAATTTGCTG
Source organism: Bacillus luti (assembly GCF_009739945.1). Taxonomy (NCBI): domain Bacteria; kingdom Bacillati; phylum Bacillota; class Bacilli; order Caryophanales; family Bacillaceae; genus Bacillus; species Bacillus luti. The sequence continues at coordinate 1,612,879 of NZ_CP040336.1, forward strand.
ACCGATAATTCCCCAGGAAAGTGCTTCGAATAAATCCGGAATACCTAAAGTTCGAAGTCCATAAAAGTTTTGAACAGGACCTTGAAGGAGTGGATCAAGTTGAGCTAATGTATAAAAGGGGGCTAAATCAGTAGTTAAATCAAACCACTCTGTTACATAGTTAGCTACAGCAACGCATATCCATTTGTCAGAGATATATGATTCTCCTAAAAAACGTATTTCCAAATGGCCATCAATGTTCATATTAATTTCAACCAAAGGGTTTATATTTTGAACAGGAATAACTTTATAAATTTTATTATCTTCAATGTGAAACATACATTCATTGTTAGAACGGGATAGATAGCGTAAATTTTCTTGGAAACTAAATTCTTTCGGAACTGTTAAAGTTAATGCGCTAGTATATTCAGCTGTCATATGCATTCTACCTGTGACTTTTCTAATATAAGCAATTCTTTTTTCATTTCTAATCCACCTCTAAAGCCGGTTAGTTTCCCATTCTTTCCGATAACACGATGGCAAGGAATTGTAATGAGAAGAGGGTTGGCAGCAATAGCAGTAGCAACGGCACGTATAGCTGTAGGTTTTTGCATTTTTTTGGCAATTTCTGAATAAGAATATGTCTTCCCATAAGGAATTTCACGTACCGTATTCCAAACAGATAATTGAAAGGCGGTTCCGTAAGCATCGATAGGGAATGTAAAAGTTTCCCGCTTGTTTTCCAAATACTCGATAACTTCTTTCGTATATGTTTGCAAGTAATCTGGATTGTCGGTCAATTTATATTGCGGCAGTTTTTTTCTAGCCCATATAGTTAGTTCTTCGAAGTTTTCGTCTTGTGATCCAATGAAACATAGTCCATTTTCAGTTGCGGCAATATGAAAGCGCCAATTTTTATGTGTAAGGAGCGTCCAATATATAGATTTATTTTTGTAGGAATTCATTATTGTATCCCTCTTTCATTTCATTCTTTTTTCGATATTCAGTCGGAGTAAAGCCGGTTTTCCTTTTAAATAAAGTTGCGAAATACTCAGGGTTCTCTATCCCGACAGCAGTACTAATTTCTTTAATAGATTGATTTGTATGTGAAAGATATTCTGCAGCTTTAACAATCCTGAATTGTTGTATATATTCTATTGGACTTATTCCTATCAGTTTTTTGAAAGTACGTTGTAAATGAAATGGGCTACCGTGGCACATTTCTGCGAGTAGGTCGAGAGTTAATCCTTCGTCAAAGTGTTTTTCGATATAATCTTTAATTTGTTCTACCCACTCTTCGTTAGGTAAAGTTATCCCATTTGGTTTACAACGTTTGCACGGACGAAAGTTTTCACGCAATGCTTGCTCAGCATTTAGAAAAATTCGTACGTTGTTTTTATTCGGTATTCTCGATTTGCACGATGGCCTGCAGAAGATCCTAGTTGATTTCACAGCATAAAAGAATTTAGTATCATAGGAAGAATCATTATGAATAATTGCTTGCCAATACTCACTTGTTAATGTAAATCCTTGATTGTGCAAAGAACATCACCTCTGAAATTAGTATAACCTGAATAATGTGCATATGTACGTATTTACAAATGTAAGAGCAAGATTACAAAGATGGAAATATGCTTGATTTTCTATTTTGTGGTAGCATGAAATTTGAAAGTGAACATCAAGAGGAGGATTATAAGTGAAGTTAATTTCATGGAATGTAAATGGTTTGCGAGCAGTTATCGCAAAAGGTGGATTTTTAGAATATCTCGAGGAATCAAATGCTGATATATTTTGTTTACAAGAGATTAAATTACAAGATGGACAAATTGATTTAAATCTAGAGGGATATTATACATATTGGAATTATGCTGTGAAAAAAGGATATTCTGGGACAGCTATTTTTTCGAAAAAAGAACCGCTTTCTGTTACATACGGTTTAGGAATTGAAGAGCATGATCAAGAAGGACGAGTTATTACTTTAGAGTTCGAAGATTTTCACATGATAACGTTATATACACCAAACTCCAAACGAGGATTAGAACGATTAGATTACAGAATGAAATGGGAAGATGATTTCAGGGCGTATATTAAACGATTAGATGGGAAGAAACCAGTTATTTTTTGTGGTGATTTAAATGTTGCTCATAAAGAAATAGATTTAAAAAATCCAAAAAGTAATCGAAAAAATCCCGGGTTTTCTGATGAAGAAAGAGAGAAATTTACATGTATTTTAGAAGAAGGATTTATTGATACATATCGTTATCTATATCCTGATCAGGAAGGCGCATATTCGTGGTGGTCGTATCGAATGGGAGCCAGAGCAAAAAATATTGGATGGCGTTTAGATTATTTTGTTGTTTCCGAAAGAATGAAAGACCAAATAACAGAGGCGAAAATTAATAGTGAAGTAATGGGATCAGACCATTGCCCAGTTGAATTACATATAAATTTCTAAAAAAGAAGTGTCCCCCTAATATTAGGGGGATACTTCTTTTTTAATTCAGTTTGTTAAAATTTTTCAAATCTTTCTTGAAATAATTGCATATTAAATATATACTTAGTAACGATAATCATTATCAATGAAAAAGATTATCAATTGATGAGGTGTAAAAGAATTATAGCTTAGGGGAAGTGAACGAGAATGAGTTCTGGATAGGATTATTCATCTAATGAAATATATATGTAAGATAAGTTTCATATAGTTAAGTTTTTTGAGAACATAGTTTGAAAATTCGAGAGGAGCTATATAAAGATGAACAAGAAATTATTTACATTAGGGATGGTTACAGTTTTAAGTGTAGGTTTAGCGGCATGTAATAGTGCAGATAAAACTTCAGGAGAGCAAAAACAACAAACAAAGGCTAGTGAGACGAAAAAAGAAGAAAAAAGAAAAATTACATACTTAGGTAAAGAATATACAGTGCCAGCAAAAGTAGATAAAATTGCGACAGCTAGTTTAGAGTCAATGGAAGATGCAGCAGTACTTGGAATTAAACCAGTTGGTGCCATTACTGTTGGTGGTAAATTACCGAAGTATCTAGAGAAAGATTTAGAAGGTGCGAAATCTGTTGGTGAGAAAATGGAACCAAATTTCGAAACATTACTTCAATTAAAACCAGACGTTATTACATCAAGTACGAAATTCCCAGCAGAAACAGCTGAAAAGTTTACGAAAGTAGCTCCGACGTTCCCAGTATCACATGTTTCAACAAATTGGGAAGATAACTTAAAGTTAATGGGAGAATTAACTGGTAAAAAGGATAAAGCAGAAAAAATTATTAAAGATTACAATGCAGATGCTGAAAAAGCAAAAGCAAAACTAGGGGATAAGTTAAAAGACAAAAAAGTACTTGTAATCAGACTAAGAGCAAACGAACTATTCCTATATCCAGAAGGAGTGTACTTCAACCCTGTAATTTATAAAGACCTTGGGCTAACTGCTCCAGAACAATTAAAGACTGTAAAAGCACAAGAGAAGATTTCATTTGAAAAACTTGCCGAACTTAACCCGGATTATATTTTCTTACAATATGAGACAACTGAGAATAAAAACCCGAAAGTGCTAGAAGAAATTGAAAAGAATCCAATTTGGCAAAGTATGAATGCCGCGAAAGAAAAGAAAGTATTTGTAAACGTTGTTGATCCAATGGCACAAGGTGGTACTGCTTGGAGTAAAACAGCATTCTTAAAAGAAGCAGTGAAAAATTTATCTAAATAATATAATAAGTAAGGTGCGTTGAATGATATGCAGAAAACAAATGCAGTACCAGTAACTATATTATGTATAGCACCCATACTCATCTTATTTACAGTTGTACTTTCCATTTTGTATGGGGCAAAAAGTATTGATGCTGAAACAGTGTGGAACGCATTATTTCATTTTGATTCAAGCGATGTAAATCATAATATTATTATTACTTCACGTTTACCAAGGGTAGTTGCAGCTCTTTTAGTCGGAGCATTTCTAGCCATATCAGGAGCACTTATGCAGGGGATGACAAGAAACTATCTTGCATCCCCTTCTATTATGGGTGTGACGGATGGGGCAGCCTTTGTTATTACACTTTGTATGATTTTTCTTCCGGGCATGTCCTCAATTGGCATGGTTTTATGTTCAATGATTGGCTCTGCACTTGGAGCCGGTATCGTGTTTGGTTTTGGTTCGCTTCTTCAAAATGGCTTATCACCAGTTCGGTTAGCAATTATAGGGACAGTTATTGGAACATTTTTAAGCAGTGTATCTGCTGCAATGGCTTCCTATTTCCAAATTTCTCAAAATGTTAGTTTTTGGTTTAATGCAAAATTAGATCAAGTCGATCCTAATATAATTAAAATCACGATACCTTTTGGGATAATTGGAATAGTTTTAGCGCTGTTTATATCAAAATCTATTACTATTCTTTCTTTAGGAGAAGAAGTTTCTATTAACCTAGGACAGCGTACAAAACTAATTAAAGCGATGGCAATTTTATCAGTTATTTTCTTAACAGGAACGGCAGTTGCTTTAGTGGGGAAAGTTGGTTTTGTAGGTTTAATTATTCCGCACATTACTCGCTTTATAATTGGAGTAGATTATAAGTGGATTTTGCCATGTGCAGGCGTTATTGGCGGCGTTTTTCTAGCATTATGTGATGTTTTAAGTAGATTTGTAAATTATCCATTTGAAACGCCAATCGGAGTCGTAACATCTTTAATTGGAATTCCTTTCTTCCTTTATTTAATCCGTACAAGAGGAGGAGAGAGACATGCTTAAAAGTTCAAGTCAACGTTTCGGAATGACGATGGGGATTATTATATTTTTAATACTATGTGCTATTTATATTAGTTTAACGAATGGTACGTTTGATATTACGATTACAGATGTATTTAAAACACTCCTTAGAATTGATCCAGTACCAGACCATGATTTAGTTATTTTTGAGTTTCGTCTTCCGCGTATTGTAATTGCTGGATTAGTAGGATTAGGTCTCGGTGTTGCGGGTGCTGTTATTCAAGGGATTACGAGAAACGGATTGGCGGATCCAGGTATTTTAGGAGTGAATGCCGGAGCAGGAACAGCAATTGTAATTTTTATGTTTTTCTTTCAAGGGCAATTAAAAAGCACAGACTGGGTTTCTATTATGATGATGCCAATGTTTGGTTTAGTCGGCGGATTAGGTGCAGCTATCATCATTTATCTGTTTTCTTGGAAAAACGGTAAGTTAGATTCGCAGCGTCTTTTATTAACAGGGATTGCGATTGGATCAGGATTTGGAGCCTTTTCTATGTACTTATCACTCAAAATGAAGTCAACTGATTTTGAAATGGCTGCAGTATGGGTGTCTGGAAGTATTTATAATGCAAACTGGAAATATATTATTGCTATGTTGCCGTGGCTTATTATATTAATTCCTCTCATACAAAAGAAAGCTTATTTATTAGATTTATTTCAATTGGAAGAAACGAGTATTACAAGTTTAGGTGTTTCAGTAGAAAGAGAGAAATCTATTTTACTACTAAGTAGTATAGGACTTGTGAGCGCATGTGTCGCAGTTTCAGGGAGTATTGGTTTTATTGGACTAATGGCACCGCATATAGCGAAAAGGCTTGTGGGTATTCAGCATAAGTATATTATTCCTACGTGCGGGGTAATCGGAATGTTTCTTGTAATTGCTTCGGACTTTATTGCAAAAACAGTGTTCACACCTGTAGAGTTACCAGTTGGAATCGTTATTTCTATTGTCGGTGTACCGTATTTCTTATATTTACTTTATAAGGCGAAAGCGTAAGAGGAGGAATAAAAGTGAGTATTTTAAGTGCAAAAAATTTAGAAACGAGTTATGAAAAGCTTACAGTGTTTCGCGATTTAAATGTGGAAATACAAGAAGGAAAAGTAACGACAATTATAGGGCCAAATGGGTGTGGTAAATCGACATTGTTAAAAACAATGGGAAGAATTTTAAAGCAAAAGAGCGGTAAAGTATATTTGCAAGGACAGGATTTAAATACAATTCCGACGAAAGAAATTGCGAAGCAGTTAGCTTTACTTCCGCAAACTCCAATTGCGCCAGGCGAGCTTAAAGTAGAAGAGTTAATTTCTTATGGACGCTATCCACATCGAAATAACGTAAATAAGTTAACTTCAAAAGATAAAGAAATGATTGATTGGGCATTAGAAATAACGAAAACTTCTGAATTTCGAACGAGACAAATTGCAAATTTATCAGGTGGTCAACGACAAAAGGTATGGTTAGCAATGGCTTTAGCACAAGAGACAGAAGTGTTACTACTAGATGAACCAACGACATATCTTGATATGTCTCATCAATTAGATGTATTACAAATTGTGGAGAAATTAAATAAAGAACATAATTGTACGGTCGTAATGGTACTACATGATATTAACCATGCAGCAAGGTTTTCAGATGAAATTATTGCAATGAAAGAAGGGGAAATCGTTACAACTGGTAGCCCAGAAGAAATCATTACAAATGAAGTGTTAAAAGAAGTATTTCATATTGATGCACGTGTCATGATTGATCCGTATAATGGGGCTCCTGTTTGTTTCGGTTATGATAGCGTTGTATCTCAAGAAGAAAAAGTAGAAATATATGTAACGAGTTAAGAAGGGGGGATATAAGATGAATACTACTATTGAAAAACAGCAGATTATAACATCTAATACAGAACAGTGGAAAATGTATTCGAAATTAGAAGGTAAGGAATATCAAATTCATATTTCAAAGCCGAGGCAGCCAGCACCAGAGTCAGGCTATCCTGTTATATACGTATTAGATGGCAATGCCTTTTTTCAAACATTCCATGAAGCGGTTAAAATACAATCAGTTCGAGCAGAAAAAACAGGTGTTTCACCAGCCATTATAGTAGGTATTGGTTACCCAATTGAAGGTGCATTTTCAGGTGAAGAAAGATGCTATGATTTTACGCCTAGCGTAATTTCAAAAGATGCGCCTTTAAAACCAGATGGCAAACCGTGGTCTAAAACAGGAGGAGCACATAACTTCTTTACTTTTATAGAAGAAGAACTGAAGCCTCAAATCGAAAATGATTTTGAGATTGATAAAGGAAAACAAACGTTATTTGGGCATTCGCTAGGTGGTTTATTTGCTTTACATATACTATTTACAAACGTAAATGCCTTTCAAAATTATTTTATTAGTAGTCCATCTATTTGGTGGAATAATCAATCTGTGCTTGAAAAAGAAGAGAATCTTATAAGTGAATTAAATAGTGCCAAGTTTGAAACAGGAGTGTTCCTTACAGTTGGATCACTAGAACGAGAGCATATGGTTGTAGGGGCAAACGAATTGTCAGAGCGCCTTCTCCAAGTAAAACACGATCAGTTTAGATTTATGTTTTATGAGGCTGAAGGGGAGAACCATGCATCTGTTGTGCCGACTTCTTTAAGTAAGGGATTACGATTTATTAGTTGTGTGTAGAGTGTGTACGAGATATGCATACTTTTCATATTTGGACGATTGATAAGAAACAGGAGAATCACGAAGTTCCTCAAAATATGATTGATATGTAAAAAAACAGTTCCATATTGAACGTGCTACAATTCAAATTGAAACACTTAAAATTAAACATAACGAAATGATTGTTTAATAAAATGCAAACAAAAGGCTATGGAGAAATTCTCCATAGCCTTTTGTTTGTTCAAGTAGAATTGTCCTTTTTGAAAGTTTTGTTTCAACTTTTCGTCTAAAGAGACAAAAAGTTGTCACAATTCGGTCACAATTAGCATAAGCATAGAATAGACGAAATGAACTTATTTCCAAAAAGGCTTGGTTTATTCCAAACATGATTCGTAGAGCTGCAAAAGCACGGATAAAAAGTTCACTATATTCTCAAGGAGGTAGATCGTATGAAAGCTATTCTTGCTATCGCTGGACTTATTTGGGTTTTATCACATGGCATTCCAATTTATGAAGGAGAACAAATTCGCAGTGCTCTAAATAAAAATTTTAATGAATATCATATCATTGATCGGCAAGATAATGTTGTGACAGTTCGTGTAAATGACTGTTTTCATACGGTAACCGTTGAAGGAACTTCAGTAGTGAATGATACAAAAGTATGTGATCAGCAGTAATTATATATAGGAAGAAAAAAGTCTCAGTTTGCAAGTGTGAAAATTGAGACTTTTATATTTGGGGACGAATAATAAGTGGGGAGGGACAATCCCCACTTATTGATGTTTTTTGAAAAAAGGAAAGGGTATTATGAAAATTGAGACTGAGAAGCTAATAATTTGTTAAGAATAATCATAGAGTGGAAATATACTCATATGGGGTATCATACATAGATATTTAATGCTATAATTGGTGTACTCGTAAAAGCAATTCTTGTATTGGATGAAGAGAAACTTTAAGAAGGTGATAATATGGATCATAAAGAGCATGAATCAGTAACACATAGATCAGAAAAAGAAAAAGAGCAAATTATAAATAGATTAAAGAGAATTGAAGGCCAAGTTCGTGGTATTCAAAATATGATTGAAAATGATCGTTATTGCGTGGATATTTTAGTGCAAATTTCAGCGATTAATGCAGCGATGAAAAAAGTAGGAATGGGTGTCTTAAAAAATCATACAAGTCATTGTGTTTCAGGAGCCATTAAAGATGGAAATGGTGACGAAGCAATTGAGGAATTAATGACAGTATTTGAACGTTTTTCAAAAGCGTAAAAACAAGCTAGTTTTTAACTGGCTTGTTTTTTGTTTACCCTTATATAGGATTTAGATGTATTGTAGTGAAAAAGTGTATGTAAAATAAACTTTTAGAAAATAATTGAAAAATCATGATACAAAACCATTGATTACCTTAGGGGGGTATGGTAAGATGTAGTTGTGATTAACAAACAATGAAGAAACAAGAGGAGGATTTTAAATGGAACAGTTAACATTACAAGTTGAAGGTATGTCTTGTGGACATTGTGTAAATGCTATCGAAAGCAGTGTGAAAGAGCTAAACGGTGTTGAACAAGTGAAAGTTCAATTAGCAGAAGGAACTGTTGAAGTTACTATCGACTCGTCTGCTGTAACATTAAAAGATATCGTTGCTGTTATTGAAGACCAAGGATACGATGTTCAATAATTATTTTTAGATATGGAAATAAATCGTACTTTAAATGAAGTACGATTTATTTTGCTAATAATTATACCTCATAAGGGTATATAGAGGTGAGAGATATGAATGAACAAAAAGAGGCCAATCTTCAAATATCAGGAATGACATGTGCAGCATGTGCAAATAGAATTGAAAAAGGTCTGAAAAAAGTAGAAGGTGTTCATGATGCAAATGTAAATTTTGCACTTGAAAAAACAAAAATAATGTACGATCCAGCGAAAACGAATCCGCAACAATTTAAAGAGAAAGTTGAATCGTTAGGATATGGTATCGTAAGTGATAAAGCTGAGTTTACAGTTTCAGGAATGACATGCGCAGCATGTGCGAATAGAGTTGAAAAGCGTTTAAATAAGCTAGATGGTGTGAATAAAGCGACAGTTAACTTCGCTTTAGAGTCAGCAACAGTAGACTTTAATCCAGATGAAATTAATGTAAGTGAAATGAAGAGTACAATTACAAAGTTAGGGTATAAATTAGAAACGAAATCAGATGAGCAAGATACATCAACTGATCATCGCTTACAAGAAATTGAGCGACAAAAGAAAAAGTTTATTATTTCGTTTATTTTATCATTCCCATTGCTGTGGGCAATGGTGAGCCATTTCTCATTTACATCTTTTATTTATTTACCAGATATGCTTATGAACCCATGGGTACAACTAGCACTTGCAACACCAGTACAGTTTATTATTGGAGGCCAGTTTTATGTTGGGGCTTATAAAGCGTTACGTAATAAAAGTGCCAACATGGATGTTCTCGTGGCACTTGGAACGTCGGCCGCTTATTTTTATAGTGTATATTTAAGTATTCAATCTATTGGTTCTTCGGAACATATGACAGACTTGTATTTTGAAACGAGTGCGGTACTTATTACATTAATTATTTTAGGTAAATTATTTGAGGCGAAAGCAAAGGGACGCTCGTCAGAAGCGATTAAAAAATTAATGGGATTACAGGCGAAAACTGCTACTGTTGTACGAGATGGAACAGAAATAAAAATTTTAATCGAAGAAGTGGTCGCTGGTGATATCGTTTATGTAAAACCAGGTGAAAAAATTCCGGTAGATGGAGAGATTGTAGAAGGAAAATCAGCGATTGATGAATCGATGTTAACTGGTGAAAGTATTCCAGTTGATAAAACAATTGGAGATATAGTTATCGGTTCCACAATGAATAAAAATGGATTTTTAAAAGTTAAGGCAACTAAGGTAGGTAGAGATACTGCATTAGCTCAAATTATTAAAGTAGTAGAAGAGGCTCAAGGATCAAAAGCGCCTATTCAAAGGGTAGCTGATCAAATTTCTGGCATTTTCGTACCAGTTGTAGTTGGAATTGCGATTATTACATTTGTTGTGTGGATGGTATTTGTTACACCTGGTGATTTTGGAGGAGCACTTGAGAAGATGATAGCAGTACTTGTTATCGCATGTCCATGTGCATTAGGTCTTGCAACACCTACATCTATTATGGCTGGATCAGGAAGATCGGCTGAGTATGGTATTTTATTTAAAGGCGGGGAGCATTTAGAAGCAACGCATCGATTAGATACAGTTATTTTAGATAAAACAGGCACTGTGACAAATGGGAAGCCAGTGTTAACTGATGTAATTGTAGCAGATGGATTCCGCGAAGAAGAAATACTACGTTTAGTAGGTGCGGCAGAAAAGAATTCTGAACACCCACTTGCAGAAGCGATTGTAGAAGGAATTAAAGAAAAGAAAATTGATATCCCAAGTTCAGAAACGTTTGAAGCGATTCCTGGATTCGGTATCGAATCAGTCGTAGAAGGGAAACAATTATTAATTGGTACACGCCGGTTAATGAAGAAATTCAATATTGATATTGAAGACGTTTCTAAATCAATGGAAGAGTTAGAACGAGAAGGCAAAACAGCAATGCTTATTGCGATTAATAAAGAATATGCTGGTATAGTGGCTGTTGCAGATACTGTAAAAGATACTTCAAAAGCAGCTATCGCAAGGCTTAAGAAAATGGGTCTAGATGTTGTTATGATTACAGGAGATAATACACAAACTGCTCAGGCAATCGCTAAGCAAGTTGGTATTGATCACGTAATTGCAGAAGTATTACCAGAAGGAAAAGCAGAAGAAGTGAAAAAACTTCAAGCGCAAGGTAAGAAAGTAGCAATGGTTGGAGATGGAATAAATGATGCTCCTGCTCTTGCTACTGCGAACATTGGTATGGCAATTGGAACAGGAACGGATGTAGCGATGGAAGCAGCAGATATTACGTTAATCCGTGGTGACTTAAATAGTATTGCTGATGCAATCTTTATGAGTAAAATGACGATAAGAAATATTAAGCAAAATTTATTCTGGGCATTAGCTTATAACGCGTTAGGAATACCAATTGCGGCATTAGGTTTCTTAGCACCTTGGGTAGCTGGAGCTGCGATGGCATTTAGTTCTGTTTCGGTTGTATTAAATGCATTACGATTACAAAGAGTGAAATTAAAATAATAAAAATGTAAATCTATAGAGTAATTGCATATGCTTTTAAAACGAAAAACAATACTTTGAAATAAGTATTGTTTTTTGTTCATATAGAAAGAAAAAAGATACTTCAAAAGCAGCAATATTGAATCGTAGGTGGTAGAAAAGTTAAATGATAGTTTAGTGAGGAGGCTCTACTATGTTAAAAGATACGATTATTAGAACATTTCATAAAGAGGATTTAGAACAAGTATTACAGTTGTTCTATGAAACAGTTCATACAATTAATGCAAAAGATTATAACGAATTACAACTACAGGCATGGGCGCCAGATCGAATAGATAGAGAAAGCTGGTTAAAGTCTTTAGAGAAGAATATTAGTTATGTAGCGGATCGTAACGGTATGATAGTAGGATTTGGGGATTATAATGAGGCTCATTATGTAGATCGTTTATTTACACATAAAGATTATCAAGGGAAAAGGGTAGCTTCATACATACTACAGAAGTTGGAACAAGAAGCAGTGAACCTAGGGCATAGGGAGATCTATACAGAGGCGAGTATTACAGCAAAACCTTTTTTTGAAAATAAAGGTTTTATTTGCATAAAGGAACAAAAGAAACAGCATAATGGTCAGATTTTTATTAATTATGTAATGAAAAAAATAGCCTTCTCATAAACGAGAAGGCTATTTTTTCATTATTTTACAGCTTCTTTTAGTTCTTTACCAGCTTTGAAAGCAGGTACTTTAGAAGCTGCGATTTGCATTTCTTCACCAGTTTGTGGGTTACGGCCTGTACGAGCAGCTCTTTCGCGAACTTCGAATGTACCGAATCCGATAAGTTGTACTTTTTCACCAGCAGCTAAAGTGTTAGTGATTGATTCTACTACAGTTTGTAAAACTACAGTAGCTTCTTTTTGAGAAATCTCAGCATTTTGTGCTACGTTTTTGATTAATTCTGTTTTGTTCATGTTTTTCACCTCATATGTAAATAATGCTATTTAAGTTGTTATTATAACGTATAAAACATTCGAGAACAAGTGTACGTACATATATTCGCGAAAAAAATGAAATTTGTAATATTTTTTAGCTCGACTTTACAGACATTCAATTTAAGCGGATATAGATTTATTCTTTATTTCCGTCTTCTCTGTAGAGGAAGATAGTTTCTTATTATAAGATATGAAATAAGGTAGTGCTACAAATAACATACCTCCTACTAAATTTCCAAAGAAAACAAAAATGAAATTTGGAACATATTCAGCCCAAGTTAAATGACCAGCAAAAATTGCAGCTGGGATGACAAACATATTGGCTACAACGTGTTGAAATCCAATCGCGACAAAAGTCATAACTGGGAACCAAATACCGATTATCTTTCCGGTAAATTCTTTACTTCCTATACTAAGCCAAACAGCTAAACAAACGAGCCAATTACATCCAATTGCAGAAATGAAGGCTTGCAGTGGTGTGTCTTGTAATTTAGCCTGTGCAATAGAAATTGTTTTAGCTAAAAAAACTCCCTCCGTTAATCCAACGATATGACCGAAGAAATAAGCAACGAATACAGCCCCTATAAAGTTACTAAACGTAACAATAACTAAATTACGTAGTAAGCGGAATAAGGTGATTTTCTTTTGAAGCCAAGCCATTGAAACTGTCATCATGTTACCAGTTACTAGTTCGCCGCCTGCAAGAATAACGAGTATAAGACCGATAGGAAAGACAGAGGCACCTAAGAAACTAGTAAATGATCCCCAAGATTTTGGCATCGTTCCAATAACATGAATATCGAGTAAATACCCTAATGCGATAAAAGCGCCACCAAAAAAGCCGAGAATTAGCATAGGAAGTAATGATAAATGAGCTTTTTTTCTTCCAGAATTAGCAGCAAGTTCTGTAATTTCTTCTGGTGTGTATACAGACATGAATAACCCCTCCGTCATATTGTGATGGAAAGAAAGAACTTTCCAAAGAATCTATGTATTATAAAAATATGTTATGACTTCTATATAAATTTGTCAAAGTGAAGGGGATAGAATTGGATATGAATAACAGTTCATGTTGTCACATGAATGTAACAATAAGGCTTTAAAGTACTTCTAGAGGTGAAAACATGAATACTCATCGTATGAAGAAAGAACAAAACATATCAAACTTTAGAAAAATTATCATTACTGTTTTTATAAGTATGGTAATGATTTCGGTTGGCGTGTGTTACTATGCAACCGAAATAGAACGAAAATTAATAACGGTTACTTGGAATGAAGTGAAATCTTCTAACCTTCCTAAAGAATTTAATAATAAGAAAATTGTGCAATTTTCAGATGTACATTTAGGACCAGAATTTTCATTGAAACAATTAGATAGTTTGGTTGAAAAAATGAATGAGTTACATCCAGATATAGTAGTTTTTACAGGAGATTTAATAGATAAGTTTGGAACTTATAATGAGGAAAGAGAAGAAGCGAAAAAGATTTTGAAGGAAATTCATGCGCCGCTTGGTAAATATGCTGTGTTTGGAAATCATGATAGAGGTGGCGGCGGTAGTTTGTTTTATAAAAAATATATGGAGGAAGCTGGTTTTTCGGTGTTAGTAAATGAAGTACAAAAAATTAAAGCGGACAATGGAAACTACATTACAATATCAGGTTTGGATGATTTTTTATTAGGAAAGCCACAAATAGACCCAACTTTAAAAAACTTAAAACAACAAGATTTCAATATGCTATTAGTACATGAACCAGATGTTGTAGACAAAGTAGCACGTTACCCAGTTGATTTTCAAATGTCAGGACATAGTCACGGAGGACAAGTTCAAATTCCTTTTGTAGGTCCATTAATCACTACAAAATTAGCTGAGAGCTATGTTGAAGGAATGTATGAATTAGAGGGGAAGAATAAGCCGTTATATTTATATGTAAACCGTGGTATTGGGACAACCCGAATGCCTGTTAGATTTTGGAGTGTACCTGAGATTTCAGTATTTGTGTTGAAGAAAAATAATAATTAGTAATGAAGAATTTGTACGATAGTAATTTTATTTTTTGAGAAGGAAACCCAATCCAATCATTGCTAGAAAAGATTCATATACAAATAAAGAAAAGAGTAATTACTATTGTCATAGTGAATATAAACTTTTTTCTTGACTTTTTATACGAAGGCGAGCAAAATGGTAAAAAAGGAAGGGGGGATGATGATGGAAGAGTACGTATTAGAGCTGTATAACCTGTTATATACGACAGAATGGCAAGATATTGTTTCATTTCTAGGAATAGTATTTTGCATGAAAATTGTAATCGTATATGTGGAAGAGCAAGGTATGTTCTATTCCTTCTCATCTCCGTTCGATTTGCAACGCGAGCCGTTGCTACACTATGCCAATATAAATTACGAACAAATTCCTTTTGTTATCTTCTTTATGATTCGATTTATAACAGCAATTGTAAAGAAAAAAGAAAGTGATGATGAAGAGTGCCACTCAACTTGTAATATAGCGAATGCTTTTTAAGCTAAATACAAGGAGGAGATTTATATGTGGTTTCGATTTCTTATGATTGGTTTCTTTTCATTAACAGCAATTTCATTAATGGGATATCAAGTGTCTGAAATTTTTCAAGCATATAGCAGCACGTTTTTTAACAAAAACTAATTACATTGCTATTTAAATAATAAAACGATAAAATCCTTCTTAAGAAGTTTTATTAAGAAGGATTTTTTTCTTTGTCTTGTCTTGCTGTGTCAAACTATTGTCACATTTACACTGTGAATAATATGTTAAAATAGTGAGGTTACGTATACATATTTGAAGGAAGAGGGAGTGACCATTTTGGTGGATCAATCAACAAATCAGAAAAGCTATGCTCCTATTGTGATAACGCTTTCTGTAATTGTAAATGCGATTATTTTATTTTTATTCTTTGGACCTGTTGGCTATGAAGGAGAAGTACATTTTGATGTAACAATTTTACCAATGTTAAATGCAATTTTTAATAGCTTTACGTTCGTATTCTTATTAGCAGCTTTATACTCTATTATTAAGAAGAATGTGAAAATGCACCGTGGTTTTATCCTCGCAGCATTTACAACAACGTTGCTATTTTGTGTTTCTTATTTATCGTATCATTACTTGGCGCCAGCAACACATTTTGGCGGAGAAGGATTTATTAAATATGTGTATTTCATCATTTTAATTACACATATTATCTTAGCAGCAATTATTGTACCACTTGCATTGTTTGCACTTGTATTTGGTTTTACAAACCAATTAACACGCCATCGCAAAATTGTACGTTGGACGATGCCGATTTGGTTATATGTAAGTTTATCTGGTGTTATTGTTTACTTAATGATCTCACCTTATTATCAATAAAAAATCTCAGCCTTAAAGGCTGAGATTTTTTTGTTAGGCAAATATTTTTGTGAAATGAAAAAAGTATGTTATACAAAAGTATAGTTGCTTTTCATATAGAAGGGATGGTAAAGGGATATGCAAAATTTTGTATTTCGTAATCCAACGAAACTTATTTTCGGTAAAGGTCAATTAGAACAGTTGAAAACTGAAATTCCACAGTTCGGTAAAAAAGTTCTTCTCGTATACGGGGGAGGCAGCATTAAAAGGAATGGTATTTATGATAATGTCATTTCTAATTTAAAGGATATAAATGCGGAAGTATTTGAGTTAACAGGTGTTGAGCCGAATCCTCGTTTATCGACAGTAAAGAAAGGGATTCAAATTTGTAAAGACAATGGAGTCGAATTTATTTTAGCGGTTGGTGGCGGAAGTGTAATCGACTGTACAAAAGCGATTGCTGCTGGTAGTAAATATGATGGTGATGTATGGGACATTGTAACAAAAAAAGCATTTGCTAGTGAGGCGTTACCATTTGGTACTGTACTCACTCTTGCAGCGACAGGTTCTGAAATGAATGCTGGTTCTGTAATTACAAACTGGGAAACGAATGAAAAATATGGTTGGGGTAGTCCTGTTACTTTCCCGCAGTTTTCCATTTTAGATCCGGTCCATACTGCATCTGTACCGAGAGATCAAACGATTTACGGTATGGTAGATATTATGTCACACGTATTAGAACAGTATTTCCATCATGGAACAAATACGGAATTACAAGATCGTTATTGTGAATCTGTTTTAAAAACAGTAATAGAAACCGCTCCAAAGCTTTTAAGTGATCTAGAAAATTATGAGTATAGAGAGACCATTTTATATTGCGGCACGATGGCGTTAAATGGTATTTTAGCGATGGGAGTAAGAGGAGATTGGGCAACTCATAATATTGAACATGCAGTTTCAGCTGTTCATGATATACCGCATGGGGGTGGCCTTGCGATTTTATTCCCGAACTGGATGAAGCAGGTTGTAGATGAAAATGTAAGTCGTTTTAAACAGTTCGCTATTCGTGTGTTTAATGTAGAAACAGACGGTAAAACAGATAAAGAGGTGGCATTAGAAGGAATTGAGGCGTTACGTCAATTTTGGACTTCAATTGAAGCGCCAGTAACTTTAGCTGATTACGGTATTGGGGAAAGTGAGATTAACTTAATGGCGGATAAAGCGATGGCTTATGGTGAATTTGGTAACTTTAAAAAATTAAATAAAGACGATGTTTTAAGTATATATAAAGCTTCTTTATAAGTGAATCAAGAAAAGAAACCCATTTGATTGTTATATCAAATGGGTTTCTTTTTTGTTGTTTATAATTGTTTGTGGTTGATTTTGATTATTTGTGAATGTTTTTGGTTGATTTTCGTGATCGTTTTCATTATACTGTAATCAAAGAAGAGGTGAATAAAATGTTAACTCCTGAACGTCATCAAATGATATTGCAACTTGTAAAAGAGCAGAAAGTTATTAAATTACAACAATTAGTGGAAAGAACAGAAAGCTCTGAGTCGACAATTCGTCGTGATTTAGCACAATTGGAAAAACAAAGGTTATTAAAAAGAGTTCACGGTGGTGCTGCTGTTTTAACAGGAAAAGGACAGGAGCCAACGATGGTTGAAAAATCATCCAAAAACATTCAAATAAAACAACAAATTGCGAAGTATGCCGCTAGTATCGTTGAACAAGGTGATTGCATTTATTTAGATGCAGGAAGTACAACATTTGAAATGATTCCATTTTTAATAAATAAAGATGTTACTGTCGTTACAAATGGACTTATGCATATTGAAGCTTTAGTTGAAAATAATATTCGTGCATATTTACTTGGCGGAATGATGAAGAGTAGGACGAAAGCTTTAATTGGTGCGATGGCACAGGAAAGTATGCAGAAGTACCGTTTTGATAAATGTTTTTTAGGAGCGAACGGTGTACATGAACAACTTGGTTTTACAACGCCAGATCCAGAAGAGGCACTTTTGAAACAAATGGCATTAACGTTAGCAAACGAAGGATATTTCTTAATTGATGAAAGTAAGTTTTCGGAAGTTGCGTTTGCGAAAATTGCCAATGTTGAAGAGGCAAATATTATTACAAACTATTTAGAGATTGATCTAGAAAAATATAAAAGACAAACCAATGTAATTGAGGCTGATAAACAATGATCTATACAGTTACTTTAAACCCATCTATTGATTATGTAGTACAAGTTGATTCTTTCGATTTAGGAACAGTAAATCGTGCGGAGAAAGATATGAAGTTTCCTGGAGGAAAAGGTATTAATGTTTCTCGCGTTCTTCATCGTTTAGGTGTTGAAAATGTAGCGCTTGGATTTACTGGTGGATTTACCGGTCGATTTATTAAAGATGTATTACATGAGGAAGGTGTGACAACAAACTTCGTACAAGTAGACGAAGATTCACGAATTAATGTGAAAATAAAAGGGCAAGAAGAAACAGAGTTAAATGGGCAAGGCCCTAGTGTGACAAATGAGCAATTTGAAACATTAATGAAACAAATTGAAAGTATGAAGCAAGGAGATTGTGTCGTACTAGCTGGAAGTGTACCGGCATCTATCCCAACGACTTTTTATGAATCGATTGCAGCGTTCGGAGCTGAAAAAGGTATTCGCGTAGTAGTAGATGCGAGCGGAAGTGCACTGCAGCATGTAATTAAAAATAAGCCGTTTTTAATAAAGCCTAATCATCATGAACTTGGTGAGTTATTTGGAGTAGAGGTTTCAACAGTAGAAGCTATTTTACCGCATGGAAAAAAATTAATTGAACAAGGTGTAGAGCACGTTATCGTATCAATGGCAGGCGAGGGAGCTTTATTATTTACGGCAGAAGGTATATATGAAGCAACTGTTCCAAAAGGTGTTGTAATTAATTCGGTTGGGGCTGGAGATTCTCTCGTTGCAGGGTTTGTAGGTAAATATGAACAGACGAAAGATATTGAAAAGGCATTTCAATATGGTGTTGCAACAGGGAGTGCAACAGCATTTTCAGCTGATTTATGTGCAAAGGAAAAAGTAGAAGAATTATTGTCGCAAGTAATTGTAACTAAGCGATAGGGGGAAGCAACATATGAAAATTACAGAGCTATTAAAAAGGGATACAGTCATTATGAATTTGACAGCTTCAAATAAAGAAGCTGTCATAGATGAATTAGTTGAGAAATTAAACGGGGCAAATCGTTTAAATAGTAAAGCCGAATTTAAAGAAGCTATTTTAAAGCGGGAGTCACAAAGTACAACAGGCATTGGTGAAGGGATTGCAATACCTCATGCGAAAACAAAAGCTGTTAAGCAACCAGCGATTTGTTTTGGTAGAAGTGTAAGCGGTATCAACTATGAATCACTTGACGGACAGCCTGCACATTTATTCTTTATGATTGCTGCGAGTGAAGGGGCGAATAATACTCATTTAGAAACGCTATCACGCCTATCTACACTATTAATGGATGAAGGGTTTCGTAAGCAATTATTAGAAGTAAAGGATGAAGAGGAACTTCTTCGTTTATTTGATGAAAAAGAAAATGAAAAAGAAGAAGAAGAAGAAGAAGCTGGCATTGAGGTTGCAAAACCAGAAGGAAATGAACCATACGTATTAGCTGTTACGGCTTGCCCAACTGGAATCGCTCACACATATATGGCTGCGGATAGCTTAAAAGCAAAAGCGGCAGAGTTAGGAATAGCAATTAAAGTTGAAACAAATGGATCAACAGGTATAAAAAACGGTTTAACAAAAGAGGATATTGAACGCGCAACGGCTATAATTGTTGCGGCAGATAAACAAGTAGAAATGAACCGTTTTGCTGGGAAACATGTTATTCAAGTGCCAGTCGCTGACGGGATTAGAAAAACGGAAACGCTTCTTAATCGAGCTGTAAAACAAGATGCACCAATCTTTAAAGGAATAAAAGAAGATGGTAAGGCAGAAAGTGCAGAGAAAGAAAAAGGGTTAGGAATTTATAAGCATTTAATGAGCGGTGTAAGTAATATGCTTCCATTCGTTGTTGGTGGAGGAATTTTAATCGCATTAGCATTTATGTTCGGTGGAATTAAGGCGGAAGGTCCTATTGCTGAAATGTTAATGACCATTGGTGGTGGAGAAAAAGGAGCCTTTTTATTCCTTGTACCAATTTTAGCTGGATTTATTGCAAGTTCTATTGCTGATCGACCTGGTTTTATGCCTGGTGTTGTTGGAGGATTTTTGGCGGCGCAAGCAAATGCTGGCTTTTTAGGTGGATTAATTGCTGGTTTCTTAGCGGGGTATGTTGTTGTTGGGTTGAAAAAGTTATTTTCTAGTTTACCAGCGCAGTTAGAAGGGATTAAACCAGTCTTGCTTTACCCAGTATTGGGGTTATTAATTACAGGTGTTATCATGTTAAAAGTAGTTAATCCACCTGTAGTTGCGTTAAACGAAATGTTAACGAGTTGGTTAAATAGTTTAGGTGGTACAAATGCTATACTATTAGGTTTAATTTTAGGTGGTATGATGGCAATTGATATGGGTGGGCCAATTAATAAAGCAGCATTTACATTTGGTATCGCTGCAATCTCAGCAGGGAACTTTGGTGTTCACTCAGCAGTTATGGCTGGTGGTATGGTACCACCATTAGCAATTGCATTCGCAACTACCTTCTTTAAATCAAAGTTTACTGAGGCAGAACGTAAATCTGGTTTAACGAATTATATTATGGGAGCGTCGTTTATTACAGAAGGTGCGATTCCATTTGCGGCAGCAGATCCTGTTCGAGTAATAGTAAGTTGTGTTGTTGGTTCAAGTATTGCGGGTGCATTATCAATGCTATTCCAAATTACATTACCAGCACCACATGGTGGATTGTTTGTTATCGCATTAGTAAATAAACCATTACTATATATTTTCTCTATATTAATAGGGACAGTTGTTTCAGCTCTTATGATGGGGATTTGGAAAAAGAAAATCAAATAACAAATGGAAAGGGAGTAGCTGCTATTAGCTGCTCTTTTTTATTACAAAAAAGTAGGTTATTAATTGAAGAATGATGAATTTTGGTAAAAGATGTAATGAAATGTGAATTTTTTGTAACAAAAAAGTAATACTGTAATTTTTTTTGGAAAAAAATTCTGGTACTCGTATGTGGAAAATATATGAAAACTATTGGGGATTCTATTGGAAATGGAATTTATTAATATGGAAATTTATGTTACAACTCATTAATCGTATATTACGAATGGTTTGTAATTGTGTGATTTCTAAAAATCCTAAAAATCTGTTGCTATAATAAAAATACGAAAACAAAGCAAATGGAGGCTATTCATGAAAAAATTATTAGGTATAG
This sequence comes from Bacillus luti, assembly GCF_009739945.1. NCBI lineage: Bacteria > Bacillati > Bacillota > Bacilli > Caryophanales > Bacillaceae > Bacillus > Bacillus luti. The sequence continues at coordinate 1,634,170 of NZ_CP040336.1, forward strand.
CAACAGCAGCAGTTTTTGGTCTTGGGATTTTTGCGGGTTCTGCGAAAGCAGAAACGATTGTAACAACAGATGTATTAAATGTTAGAGAAAACCCAACTGTAGAGTCAAAACTTGTAGGTAAAATGTTAAGTGGAAATAAATTAGATGTGATAAATACAGAAAATGGATGGACGAAAATTAAGTTAGATGGTAAAGAAGCATTTGTAAGTGCTGAATTTACAAAAAGTACATATTATGTAACGGCGAGCGTATTAAATGTTCGTGCTGGAGCGAATACTGGCTCTGAAGTTCTTGGTAAACTTAATAAAGATGATGTGATTGAAACGACAAATCAAGTTCAAAATGAATGGTTACAATTCGACTACAATGGAAAAGTGGGATATGTTCATGTGCCATTTTTAACAGGAACGGCACCTTTGATTGAAAAGAAAGTAGTTGTAACGCAAGAAGAAGCACCGGCTAGAGTAAATACGTCGGTTAAAAATAATACAGCAGTTAAGAATAAAGAATCCGTTAAGAGTGTAGAATCAAGTAAACCTGTAGAAAAAGCAAAGCCAGTTGCAAAACCAGTGGCAAAATCTACTGAAACTAGTGCGCCTGCAGGTGGTGGTCGTGAAATAACAGTAGAAGCGACAGCGTATACAGCAAATCCAAGTGAGAATGGTACGTATGGTGGTCGTGTACTAACTGCAATGGGGCATGATTTAACGGCGAACCCAAATATGAAAGTAATCGCTGTTGATCCGAAGGTAATTCCACTTGGATCGAAAGTATGGGTGGAAGGATATGGAGAAGCGATTGCTGGAGATACTGGTGGTGCGATTAAAGGAAACCGTATTGATGTATTAGTTGGTTCGGATGGTAGTGCCGATAGTTGGGGACGTAAATCTGTAAAAGTGAAAGTTATACAATAGTTTACCTTTATTAATGTAAAAAAGCGGTTGCTCGAAAATATGTAAGCAACCGCTTTTTATTATTTTGTGTGTGATAGAACACTTTCGTCTCAAAAATGATTATTGAAATGGATAAATTGTTTTACCTGTAATAATTTTATATGCGCTGCAAAATTGAGTTTGCATATACTCTGTATGTGCATTTTCCGCATGTAAGGTTGTCTCTTGAAGAGTAGAATAAAAGGAACGTAGTAAACAATTTAAGGCGAAGTATAATTCTTCTTGTGAACAATTTTGTTCTTTTGTAGCGGTAGCCAAAATGAGGTCATTTGTTAATGCTGCAAAATTGATAGTGGATTGTTTCATAGTCAACGCATCCTCTCCGAACGATTTTTATCATGTATATGCAGATTTGGACAAACTATGTTCTTTTTTTATTTGAAATTTCATGTACCGAATTGAAAGAACTTGCAATAATGCCGTTAAAATTGTTAAGATTGGGTATAATCAATAGATGGAGTACATTACATAAAGAGAGTTGAATGATATGGGAGAAGTGCAACGTGAAAAAGTTGCTGTCATCATTGGACCAACGGCTGTTGGGAAGACGAAGTTAAGTATCGATCTTGCAAAAGCGTTGAACGGTGAAGTTATTAGTGGTGATTCCATGCAAATTTATCGTACAATGGATATTGGAACTGCAAAGGTGACGAAAGAAGAGATGGATGGAATTCCACATTATATGGTCGATATAAAAGATCCGGAAGATTCATTTTCCGTCGCAGAATTTCAAGAACGTGTTCGTAAGCATATTCGAGAGATTACAGAGCGTGGTAAATTACCAATTATAGTTGGTGGAACCGGTCTTTATATACAATCTGTTTTATTCGATTATCAGTTTACAGATGATGCTGGTGATGTGATATACCGAGAACAAATGGAAAAGTTAGCTTTAGAACGTGGTGTAGAATATGTACATAAAAAGTTGCAAGAAGTAGATCCGGAAAGTGCGGAACGTATTCATGCAAATAATGTACGACGTGTTATCCGCGCGTTAGAAATTTTTCACACGACGGGCGAAAAAATGAGTGAACAAATTGAGAAACAAGAAAAAGAGTTGCTGTATGATGTGTCATTAATTGGCTTGACAATGGATCGAGCAATGCTATACGATCGCATTAACTTACGAGTTGATTTGATGATGGAACAAGGTTTGTTAGAGGAAGTAGAAGGGCTGTATAATAGAGGAGTACGAGATTGTCAATCTATTCAAGCCATTGGATATAAAGAAATCTATGATTATTTTGAGAATCGTGTTTCTTTAGAAGAAGCGGTATCACAATTAAAGACGAATTCACGCCGTTATGCAAAACGTCAATTAACATGGTTCCGTAATAAAATGGATGTCACGTGGTTTGATGTTACAGATGGTGAAAAAGCGTCAGAAATTTTACGATACATAGAAGGAAAGTTACAATTAAAGTCGAATAATAGTAAGTAGAGAAAAAGAGGAGGATTCGACATGAAGCAATCTATCAATATTCAAGATCAGTTTTTAAATCAACTCCGTAAAGAGAATACGTTTGTTACGCTGTACTTATTAAACGGTTTCCAGCTTCGTGGATTAATTAAAGGATTTGATAATTTTACAGTCCTACTGGAGACAGAAGGTAAGCAACAGCTTATTTATAAACATGCAATTTCTACATTTGTACCTCAAAAAAATGTTTCAATTGAATTAGAGTAGTAATGAATTAGTGTACATAACAAAAAAAGAGCGAGTTTTTCGCTCTTTTTTTATTTGTCATAAATAATAAATAGTGAAGTTTAAGCAATTCTAAATACAGTTAGACGAATGTTAGTGTTTCCTGTTGCAGGGATTGTAATCTCGTTAAGAGTAGATTGGACAGAAATGTTTGCACCAGCTCTTAACGTTTCGATTGTAGTAAATGAAAGTGAGTCGCCTATTAAATTTGAAGAGAAGTTATCAGTTGCGACTGCTCCATTAATTGAAATGCCTACTCCAAGAGGAGCGCATCCTGGCGCAGTTGTAGAAATAGATACGCTAATTACATAAATACCACCGTTGATAACTGTAACGGTATCTGTGCCATTAAAGATAATATTGTTTACGTTAATTGCAGTACTGAAAATAAAGTTATTAAATTGTAATACTGTTTGTCGAATGTTGTTTGTTACAACGATTGTCGCTACTGGGAAGCTAGATCCAGTAGGTCCGGTAGGTCCTGTAACTCCAATGCCAGTAGCGCCGGTAGCACCTGCCGGTCCTTGAGCGCCAGTATTCCCTTGAGGTCCCTGAGGTCCTTGGGCACCGGTAGCACCTGCTGGTCCTTGAGCGCCAGTATTCCCTTGAGGTCCCTGAGGTCCTTGGGCACCGGTAGCACCTGCTGGTCCTTGAGCGCCAGTATTCCCTTGAGGTCCCTGAGGTCCTTGGGCACCGGTAGCACCTGCTGGTCCTTGAGCGCCAGTATTCCCTTGAGGTCCCTGAGGTCCTTGGGCACCGGTAGCACCTGCTGGTCCTTGAGCGCCGGTATTCCCTTGAGGTCCTTGAGCACCAGTAGCACCTGCTGGTCCTTGAGCACCTGTGTTCCCTTGAGGTCCCTGAGGTCCTTGGGCACCAGTATTCCCTTGAGGCCCTTGAGGTCCTTGGGCACCAGTAGCACCTGCTGGTCCTTGAGCACCTGTGTTCCCTTGAGGTCCTTGGGCACCAGTATTCCCTTGAGGTCCTTGAGCACCAGTAGCACCTGCTGGTCCTTGGGCACCCGTGTTCCCTTGAGGTCCTTGAGCACCAGTAGCACCTGCTGGTCCTTGAGCACCTGTGTTCCCTTGAGGTCCCTGAGGTCCTTGGGCACCAGTATTACCTTGAGGCCCTTGAGGTCCAGTAGCACCAGTAGCGCCACCTGCCGGTCCTTGAGGTCCAGTAGGTCCGGTCGTACCGATACCAGTAGGTCCCTGAGCGCCAGTGTTGCCTTGAGGCCCTTGAGGTCCTTGGGCACCAGTAGCACCCGCCGGTCCTTGAGCGCCCGTGTTCCCTTGAGGTCCTTGGGCACCGGTAGCACCTGCTGGTCCTTGGGCACCCGTGTTCCCTTGAGGTCCTTGGGCACCGGTAGCACCTGCTGGTCCTTGAGCACCCGTGTTCCCTTGAGGTCCTTGAGCGCCAGTAGCACCCGCTGGTCCTTGAGCACCTGTATTCCCTTGAGGTCCTTGGGCACCGGTAGCACCTGCTGGTCCTTGAGGGCCTGTGTTCCCTTGAGGTCCTTGAGCACCCGTGTTCCCTTGAGGTCCTTGAGGGCCTGTGTTCCCTTGAGGTCCTTGGGCACCAGTAGCACCTGCTGGTCCTTGAGTGCCTGTGTTCCCTTGAGGTCCTTGGGCACCAGTAGCACCTGCTGGTCCTTGGGCACCAGTATTCCCTTGAGGTCCTTGAGCACCAGTAGCACCTGCTGGTCCTTGAGCACCTGTGTTCCCTTGAGGTCCCTGAGGTCCTTGGGCACCAGTAGCACCTGCTGGTCCTTGGGCACCCGTGTTCCCTTGAGGTCCTTGAGCACCAGTAGCACCCGCCGGTCCTTGAGTGCCCGTGTTCCCTTGAGGTCCTTGAGCACCAGTAGCACCTGCTGGTCCTTGGGCACCCGTGTTCCCTTGAGGTCCTTGGGCACCAGTAGCACCTGCTGGTCCTTGAGCACCTGTGTTCCCTTGAGGTCCCTGAGGTCCTTGGGCACCAGTAGCACCTGCTGGTCCTTGGGCACCCGTGTTCCCTTGAGGTCCTTGAGCACCAGTAGCACCCGCCGGTCCTTGAGCGCCCGTGTTCCCTTGAGGTCCTTGAGCGCCAGTATTCCCTTGAGGTCCCTGAGGTCCTTGTGCACCGGTAGCACCTGCTGGTCCTTGAGCACCTGTGTTCCCTTGAGGTCCTTGGGCACCAGTAGCACCCGCCGGTCCTTGAGCGCCCGTGTTCCCTTGAGGTCCTTGGGCACCAGTAGCACCTGCTGGTCCTTGAGCACCCGTGTTCCCTTGAGGCCCTTGAGATCCAGTAGCACCCGCCGGTCCTTGAGCGCCCGTGTTCCCTTGAGGTCCTTGGGATCCAGTAGCACCTGCTGGTCCTTGAGCGCCAGTATTACCCTGAACACCTTGAGGTCCAGTAGCACCCGCCGGTCCTTGAGCACCTGTGTTCCCTTGAGGTCCTTGGGCACCAGTAGCACCCGCCGGTCCTTGAGCGCCCGTGTTCCCTTGAGGTCCTTGGGCCCCAGTGTTACCTTGGGCCCCAGTGTTCCCTTGAGGTCCAGTGGCACCTGCCGGCCCGGTAGGTCCGGTAGCGCCTTGAATGAACGAAGCGGCATTGACTAGAGCGGTTTGTAACTCTGCAATTAATTTAAGAAGCTCTTGAAGTGTGCAAGGATCAATTCGAAATAGCTTTGTAATGTATAGTAAATAATTAATCAAATTTTGAAGCTCAATAAATACAGCACTTGCTACGAAAGTTGGATTTCTTAATATAGTTATTAAATTTTTAATAATAGCTAACCCTTGTGCTTTCAGGGAGGAAGTAGCGTCTAGTGAACAAATGAATTTGCTTAGTAGGTTCAAAGTATCGATTAGATCTTCAATATTTTTTGGAGATGGATCTGCAAAAAGTTTTGGGATTATTTTTGTTAAATCAGTAATAATTGCGCGAAATGTTCTAAGTTGTGCTTTAGAAATTGGGATGGATGGGATGTTAGGGATTCGTCCGGCGCTACTTGGAAAGCATGGTTTGGAGAATTTGTTTTGACTGTCGTTATAACGAGACATTAAATCTCTCCTTTCTAATGAGAATATGAACGAAACTCATCATAGTAGATGCAAAAATTAGTTAAATGGTCATAGTAAAATCGTTTGTTTAAAGAAAAAATAGAAAAAACGCCTTAAATTAAGGCGTTTTTTCTATTTTCTGCGAATTGATAATATCGTTTTAGTGAGATTTTTGATTTGAAGCCAGCTAATTTGATGATCTCCGATTCTGGAGTTTGTTTATTTATTAGACGTAAAATAAAGGTGTTTCGGAAATGTTGTCCGGAGATGCCTTTCCGCAAATTCGCTCTAGCAACTTCGAGTCGAATCATCTTTTGAATTGCGATTTCTGTTAACCCTTTTGGTGCATCATTTTCATATACCCACCTGTATGTTCCACGGTTAAAATCGAATGCGACAAACAATGGATCATCGCTATGATACTTAGGGCGAACTGGTTCAGGGATGCTTTTGTAATAAGTATATAGTTGTTTTTTGTCTTCTTTCGTTAGGGTAATTGTTCTTTCTACCCCTGCGTTTGCGGGAATAGTTAATGTGTTAGTTTCAAAGTGAACGTGATGCATAGTTAACGCTGTAAGTTCTTGTAAGGATAAACCGTAGTCGATTAATAAGGTTAAAATAGTGATATTACGATCCATCAATAAAGGACGCACAGGGCGCTGTTTTTCTGAAAGTCCTTCCAGTGAAGTGACTATGTGTTTTAATTTTTTTTCTTCATCAGATGAAATGAAATCTTCGTTACGTAGTGTACGATCTGGTTGAATAGAAATTTCCATATTCTTTAATGGATTAGGAATATTTAGAAAGTGATGCATTCTATTTAATACAATAAATACACGATGCATTGTTTTCTCTGAGTAATGTCGATTCTTTTTTAAGTCGGAAAAGTAATCTTCATAGTCTTTTGTACAAAGTGTAGCCCATATATTACTGGAAGGGAGCTTTTTGTTTTTTTCTAACCAATGTCCGAAATCTTCAATGTCATAAACATAACGCTTAATGGTTGAAGGTTTTCGGCCTTTATTCAATAAAAAAATGGAAAAGGCTTGTATTGTATCATGGAATTCCGTTGTCTCCATAGTCCCACCACCTTAATTATTTCTTCTATTATAGCAAACTTTTCTGAAAATAGGCATTTGCAAGGGGGACAGGAATAATAATATTTGGTGAGTGGATAAAGTGAAGGTTCAATCAATGGGGATTCTGTCCCCCTGCCACTGATTATTAGTCTTCACCAATCGGGTATTTACGGACAGTTATCTCCCGCTGAAATTCCTCGCATTTGCTGGGGTTTGAAGTGGAAGTTTTACGGCCTGTTAATACGGGATAAAATGAGGTGATTGAATGGAACAATCGATGCGTAAAAAAAATAATAATCAAATTAATATTGTGTTAAATCATCGGAAAAAAATTTCTTTACCGGCATCGGAAAAGAAAACGGTAATTTCAAATGAAACTACTACTAAACATGAAATGTTACAGAGAATTGAAGAAGAGATGGGAAAGCTTGTTGGGATGGATGATATAAAAAAGATAATAAAAGAAATATATGCTTGGATTTATGTGAATAAAAAAAGACAAGAGATGGGATTGAAGTCAGAGAAGCAAGTGCTTCATATGTTGTTTAAAGGAAATCCGGGTACAGGAAAGACAACTGTAGCTAGAATGATAGGGAAGTTGTTGTTTGAAATGAATATTCTATCAAAAGGGCACTTAGTTGAAGCAGAGCGTGCGGATTTAGTGGGTGAGTACATCGGACATACGGCTCAAAAAACAAGAGATTTAATAAAGAAAGCAATGGGGGGGATTTTGTTTATAGATGAGGCGTATTCTTTGGCACGAGGGGGAGAGAAGGATTTTGGAAAGGAAGCAATTGATACACTTGTAAAGCATATGGAAGATAAACAACATGGTTTTGTATTGATTTTGGCAGGATATTCAAGAGAGATGAATCATTTTCTGTCATTGAATCCGGGATTACAATCTCGTTTTCCATTTATTATTGAGTTTGCGGATTACTCAGTGAATCAGTTATTGGAAATTGGGAAAAGGATGTACGAAGAACGTGAATACCAATTATCGAAAGAAGCTGAGTGGAAATTTAGGGATCATTTGCACACTGTAAAGTATTCGTCGCAAATTACATCGTTTAGTAATGGACGATATGTACGGAATATTGTTGAAAAATCGATTCGTACACAAGCGATGCGTTTGTTACAAGAAGATACGTATGATAAGCATGATTTAATTGGGATATCAAGTATTGATTTAATGTTGGAAGAGGAGACGCACAGTACATAAACTGTGCGTCTATTTTTGTATGCAATTTCGTTTGTTATTTTTTTGTTTTTCCGCGATAAGATTTATGGAAACGTTCCATTTTTGCGCTTTTTTCGTGAGCGGAATTAGGATCGTGTCCAATTTGGTCTACTGAACTTTTTTGAGCGCCTTTATTAACATGGTTTGTCATTTGTATTCACCTCACTTTGAGGATTAGTATAAACATTATGTGAAGAAAAAATCGTTAGAAAAGAAAAACCTCTTTACGCTATGTAAAGAGGTTAGATTGCTATTTATGCATGGAGCGTTCGTTTGTGTCGATACGTCTGTGCGGTAAATGCCATTTGTAATGAATAGAAATCATTCGGAAGCAAACAATTAAAATGAATAAGGTGTATAGAGCCCAATCGCTAACGATAATTTGAGCGCCGATTAAGAAACCTGCTAGAATCGTCCAGAATGCATATACGTCAGCTCGAAGGACGAGTGGTTTTCTGCGGGCTAAAAGATCGCGGATGATACCACCGCCAATACCAGTTAAAACAGCTGCTACGATTGTAGCGCTAATTGGTAAATTTAATTTTTGGGCATATAATGCTCCTTGTACAGCGAATGCTGACAAGCCAATAGCATCCGTGATGTTTTCCCACTTCTTCCAATGTCTAATTAATTTATTTGGAAAAAGAAAAATAATAGTCATTGATAATAGTGCGATTTGGAATAACATGTCTTGTTGCCAAAACGCCACAATCGGATAACCAATCAGTAAATTACGAAGGGCACCTCCCCCAAATGCGGTTGCCATTCCTAAAATATACACCCCGAAAATATCATAATCTTCTTCCATTGCAACAATGGCTCCGCTTAGTGCGAAAGCGATTGTGCCTATGATGCTAAAAATCTCCCATGCCATGAATTTTCTCCCCCGCTAACTAGATGAAATGTGCTTCCTCTGCTATTATATTAGAAGGTTTAAATTTCGAAAAGGATGAGTGAACATATTTGATGGAAGAAAAAGAAAAAGTCATATTGGTAGGGTGTCAATTGCCACAAGATGATGATGAAAAATTTATGCATTCCATGAAAGAACTTGCATCGCTGGCGAAAACTGCTCGAGCAGAGGTATTAGTATCGACAACGCAAAAACGCCCGAAATTTCATCCGGCGACTTATATAGGAAAAGGTAAGTTAGAAGAACTTACGATGCTAACTCAAGAGTTAGAACCAGATGTAATAATATTTAATAACGAGTTAACACCGAGTCAAATTCGGAATGTCTCCTCAGTACTAGAGGCGAAAGTAATTGATCGAACGCAGCTCATACTAGATATTTTTGCGCAACGAGCGAAGTCGAGAGAGGGTAAACTTCAAGTGGAGTTGGCTCAATTGCAATATACAATGCCGCGTCTTATGGGACAAGGTCTATCGTTATCGCGTCTTGGTGGTGGTATTGGTACGAGAGGGCCTGGGGAGACGAAGCTCGAGACGGATCGTCGTCACATTCGATCTCGTATTGATGAAATAAAGAAACAACTTGCGGTTGTTGTGGAACATCGGAAAAGATATCGTGAGAGAAGGAAAGATAATAAAGTATTTCAAGTTTCATTAATTGGGTATACAAATGCAGGGAAATCCACATTGTTTAATAGATTAACGGAAGCTGATACGTTTGAAGAAAACTTATTATTTGCGACGTTAGATCCGACAACAAGAAAGATGCCGTTACCTTCGGGTTATACCGTACTTTTGACTGATACGGTTGGTTTTATACAAGATTTACCTACGTCATTAATCGCTGCTTTTCGGTCGACATTAGAAGAAGCTGGTGAAGCGGATGTTATTTTACATGTAGTTGATTCGGCAGACCCTAATTATATAGGTCATGAGCAGACAGTAAAACAATTATTGTCGGACCTTGAAATTAACCGTATTCCTATTATTACGTTATATAATAAAAAAGATGAATTACATCAAAACTTTATCCCGTTTCCGAAAAATGACTTTTTAATGACTAGTGCTTTTGAAGAAAGTGATTTATTACACATAAAAGAAGCGATAGAAAAGAAAATGAAAGAAGAAATGGGGCGTTATCAAGCGGAAATTCCTCCGAGTGAAGGTAAGTTGTTAACGCTATTAAAAACGGAAACACTGTTAACGAAGATGGAGTTTTTGGAAGATAAATTTGTATATGATTGTACAGGATATATATTTGCTCATTCGTCATTTAATGGGCAATTAAAGAGATTTTTAGTGGAAGAAGGAGAAAATAAAAATGTTTGATCGTTTGAAAAATGGAGAAAAAATTGCTCCAATCGTAAAAGAAGTAGAAAGTCAAATTACTGAAGTACATAAGCGTGCGGATGAAGTAATCGAAAGTAATCAATTTCGTGTATTAGAAAGTTTTCGTAAACATAAAATTAGTGATTCGCATTTTATTCCAACGACAGGTTATGGATATGATGATATTGGTCGTGATACGTTAGAAAAAGTGTATGCTGATGTATTTGGAGCTGAAGCTGGCCTTGTGCGTCCTCAAATTATTTCGGGTACGCATGCTATTTCTACGGCTTTGTTTGGTATTTTACGTCCTGGTGATGAATTGTTGTACATTACGGGGAAACCGTATGATACATTAGAAGAAATTGTTGGTGTGCGCGGAAAAGGTGTAGGTTCATTTAAAGAATATAATATTGGTTATAATGCAGTTCCGCTAACTGAGGATGGGCTTGTTGATTTTGGAGCTGTTGCAGCTGCGATTCATAGTAACACGAAGATGATTGGTATTCAGCGTTCAAAAGGATATGCTACTCGTCCGTCGTTTACTGTTTCACAAATCAAAGAGATGATTGCATTCGTTAAAGAAATTAAACCTGATGTTGTTGTATTTGTTGACAACTGTTATGGTGAGTTTATTGAAGAAAAAGAGCCATGTCATGTTGGTGCGGACTTAATGGCCGGTTCTCTTATTAAGAATCCAGGCGGTGGAATCGTTAAAACTGGTGGTTACATTGTCGGGAAAGAACAGTATGTTGAAGCTTGTGCGTATCGCTTGACATCTCCAGGGATTGGTGCGGAAGCTGGGGCATCTTTATACAGTTTGCAAGAAATGTATCAAGGTTTCTTCTTAGCACCGCATGTTGCGGGACAAGCGCTGAAAGGTGCGATTTTTACAGCTGCATTTTTAGAAAAGTTAGGGATGAATACATCGCCAGCTTGGAATGCGTCAAGAACAGATTTAATTCAGTCTGTTCAATTTGATGATAAAGATCGTATGATCGCGTTCTGTCAAGCGATTCAATATGCATCTCCGATTAATTCTCACTTCACTCCGTATGCAAACTACATGCCGGGTTATGAAGATGATGTGATTATGGCTGCGGGAACGTTTATTCAAGGTGCGAGTATTGAATTGTCTGCGGATGGCCCGATTCGACCGCCTTATGTTGCGTATGTGCAAGGTGGATTAACATATTCGCATGTTAAAATTGCAATTTGTTCTGCAATTGATGAGTTAATGGAAAAGAATTTATTAACAATTTCTTAAAGGGAAGCTGTCGATTTTGACGGCTTTTTTTTCGTATGAAAGTATTGATTTGTGCCATTAGAAAAAAGAATGAAAAAATTTATAAAAAAATCATGTAAGAAAAGCTAACATCTATTGACACTAAACATAACATAATATAAAATGAGAAGCAGTTAAGGCGAAGGAGGAACTGAAACGATGAAAGAAGATAGACGTTCTGCCCCGCTGTTTCCTATTGGTATTGTTATGGATTTAACACAATTATCTGCACGTCAAATTCGCTACTATGAAGAGCATAATCTTGTTTCTCCAACCCGTACAAAGGGGAATCGTAGATTATTTTCATTTAACGATGTAGATAAGTTGTTAGAGATTAAAGATTTATTAGATCAAGGCTTGAATATGGCTGGTATTAAACAAGTGTTACTAATGAAAGAAAATCAAACAGAAGCAGTGAAAGTAAAAGAAGAAACGAAAGAAATTTCAAAAACTGAGCTTCGCAAAATACTTCGAGATGAACTACAGCATACAGGTAGATTTAATCGAACTTCATTGCGACAAGGTGACATTTCAAGATTTTTTCACTAAAGATAACTGATTCTGAAGGCGTTTAGAGGGACTAAGGAGGAATTTATAATGGCTAGGTACACAAAAGAAGATATTTTCCGTTTGGCGAAAGAAGAGAATGTAAAGTATATCCGTTTACAATTTACGGACCTTTTAGGAGTAATTAAAAACGTAGAAATTCCAGTGAGCCAATTAACAAAAGCTCTTGATAACAAAATGATGTTTGATGGATCTTCTATTGAAGGTTTCGTACGTATTGAAGAATCTGATATGTATTTATATCCAGACTTAGACACTTGGGTAATTTTCCCTTGGACAGCTGAAAAAGGTAAAGTAGCTCGTTTAATCTGTGATATCTACACTGCAGATGGTGCTCCATTTGAAGGAGATCCACGTAACAATTTAAAACGTGTATTAAAAGAAATGGAAGCTTTAGGATTCTCAGATTTCAATCTTGGACCAGAGCCAGAATTCTTCCTATTCAAAGTAGATGAAAAAGGAAATCCAACATTAGAATTAAACGATAACGGTGGATACTTCGACCTTGCGCCGATGGATCTAGGGGAAAACTGTCGTCGTGATATCGTTCTTGAACTTGAAGAAATGGGCTTTGAAATTGAAGCATCTCACCATGAGGTTGCTCCAGGGCAACACGAAATTGATTTCAAATATGCAAATGCAATTCGCTCATGTGATGACATTCAAACATTCAAACTTGTTGTAAAAACAATTGCTCGTAAACACGGTTTACACGCAACATTTATGCCGAAACCATTATACGGTGTGAACGGTTCAGGTATGCACTGTAACTTATCACTATTCAAAAATGGTGAGAACGTATTCTTCGATCAAAACGGTGATTTACAATTAAGTGATGATGCTCGTCACTTCATCGCAGGTATTTTAAAACACGCACCAGCATTTACAGCGGTAGCGAACCCAACTGTAAACTCTTACAAGCGTTTAGTACCTGGATACGAAGCTCCTTGTTACGTAGCATGGTCTGCACAAAACCGTAGCCCATTAGTACGTATTCCTGCATCTCGTGGTATTAGTACACGCGTAGAAGTACGTAGTGTTGACCCGGCTGCAAACCCATATTTAGTAATGGCTACATTATTAGCGGCAGGTCTTGACGGAATTAAAAACAAATTAACTCCACCAGCTGCAGTAGACCGTAACATCTACGTAATGACAAAAGAAGAGCGCGAAGAAGCAGGTATCGTTGACTTACCAGCAACATTAGCGCAAGCATTAGTTACATTACAATCTAACGAAGTAGTATGTGGTGCACTAGGAGATCATTTACTTGAGCACTTCATCGAAGCGAAAGAGATTGAGTGGGATATCTTCCGTACGCAAGTTCACCAATGGGAACGCGATCAATATATGTCTCTATACTAAGAGACTGAAACCCTTGACACATAATGTGTTGAGGGTTTTTTATTTATCGGGTATTTTTATAGGAGGAATATAAAGGGGCGAACAAATTCAAAAATGTACTTGCTAATACCTATGCGAAATGAATATTATTTGAAAAAGTGAGTTATTTAATATATACGCCCTATTTAATATGGGGTAAAATCTCTTGCTGAAATCCGTTTCAATACAAAGAAAAACATCCTGATACTGCAATAATAGGGTGTTTTCGTCATTTATCTACAGTGAATTATGAAGAATATTGTCGTAATTTTTGAGGCGAAATTAAGAAGTGATTAAACAAAAATAATTTATATTGACTCGTTCTATATAAAGAACTAAAATGACAGTAATTAGTAATGTTTATATATTTGAAAAATAAAAAACATGAGTTTTATTTATGGTTTTTATGGGAATTTTAACTGAAATCTCATTGGTATTAAATGAGGAGGAGAAGTAATGAATAAGGAAATAAATTTGAAAAATCTATTTAATGTAATATGGAAAAGGTTGTGGATACTACTATTGTTTACGACTCTTACGACGGTAGGAGGAGCCATGTATAGTATGTATATGAAAACGCCTTTGTATTCCTCCTCAGCAAGGGTTATTGTTCAAGCTAACGCCGAAACGATGAATACATTGAAAGCGATGGTAAATGAGCCTGTAATATTAGAAAAAGTAGCTGCTGAATTGAATATAAATAGATCAGCAGGTGCATTAAGTGGACAAATAAGTACAGAAAGTGTACAAGGCTCTCAGATTATGAGGATAAATGTAGTGGATGTGGATCCTGTGCTTGCACATAAAATTGCAAATACTACAGCGGCTGTTTATAAACAAGAAGTAGCAAATATACTGAATTTTAATAATGTGAGTATATTACCAGAGGATCCAGTTCAAAAATATTCTATGCCTATAAATATAAATCATTTTAAGACGATACTAATTGCATTCACGTTAGGTATGGTGCTCAGTATCGGTTTTATTTTTTTATTGGATTCACTTGATGAAAGAATCAAATCAGAACGACGCATTGAACAATTGTTAGATATCCCTGTTTTGGGTGGGATTTCTAAAATGAATAAGAAGAATACGAGAGATAAATTTAGTGGGAAAAATACAGTGTTATTGAGGGAGGGAACGGAGTGGCATACAAAAATAGACGAAAAACAAATGAAGTTAAAGGAGAAAGTATAATTTCGTATACCGCCCCAAGATCGAAAATTTCGGAGCAGTATCGTTCGCTTCGAACAAACATTCAATTATCTTCATCTAATCACAAAAGCAGAACGATAGTTGTTACTTCTCCGAGGTACGGTGAAGGGAAATCAACGATTACAGTAAATTTAGCAGTCTCAATAGCGCAAAAAGGTGAAAAAGTATTGGTAATAGATGCGAATTTACGAACACCAACGATTCATGAAATGTTTGGAGTAGAAAATACAATTGGACTAACTGATATATTGAACGGAACAACAAATCTAGAAGGTGTTGTGAAAAAAACAGAGATGGAAAGTCTGGATGTATTAACTAGCGGTCCAGTACCGTTCAATCCATCTGAAATACTTAGTTCCGATGCGATGGATATGTTAATTCAAAAGGCTATAGGACGGTATGATATCGTATTATTTGATTCTTCACCTGTATTAGAAGTGACGGACACGAGTGTATTAGCCGATAAGTGTGAAGGAGTATTATTGGTGATCCGATATAATCGTACTGTGAACGAAGATGCGCTTGAAACGAAAAGAGCACTAAGTTTTACGAAGAGTAGAATATTGGGTGCGATTTTGAATGGGAAAGTATAAACGTAATTTATAGTATTTAATCTAACTGTTGTACATACGAATGTTCGTTATAAAGAATAATGATAGAACTGTGATGTGGTGATGTCTCCTAACCGCTATCAATGGAGGCACTCGATTATGCTGTGGGTTGTGAAAACAACCTTAGATGCCAGTCATCAAAAGTGTAATGTGAGGGAGGGTTAGATGCCCATGTTTTATTAAAGTTTCTAACTATGTGTTTTTAATAAAGAGAATATAGTTAGAAACTTTAAATTTGAAAGAGTTAAGTAAGGAATTGATTAAAGGAGGAAGTTATATGACGTATCGTCGGAGGATATCGTTATTGCTTTTAATGGATTCACTGATTGTATTAAGTGCTATTTTTTTTAGTTATTTTTTTGTAAATGCTAGCTTCAGTGTTATCACTTTATCATCAGTTGTTAGCTCTATCACTTTATTAGTTAGTCATCATCTGTTTGCTTTTATTTATAAACTGTATAAAAAAGCTTTGGAATATGCGAGTGTAGGAGAGTTGTTAATTATATGCAAAGTCGTTACATTTTCTATACTCACTACCGCAGTTATGCAACAATTGATTATGCAAAAAATGTATTTTCGATTGCTAGTTGTAACTTGGATGATTCATATTCTATTAATTGGTGGTTCTCGCTTTATTTGGAGAATGTATAGAGATATTTATTATGTGAAAAAGGGTGATAAGAAACGAACGTTAATTGTTGGTGCTGGATCAGCTGGGACAATGGTTGCAAGACAGTTGTTGAAGAATAGTGCCACAGAATTAATGCCGGTTGCGTTTATTGATGATAATGTTAAAAAACATAATCTTGATATATGGGGAATTCCGGTAATTGGTGGTATGAATCAAATTGACTACGCTATAAAAAAACTGAATATTGAAATGATTATTTTGGCAATTCCTTCGTTAAATAAGAGAGATAGAAATGTTATTTTGAAAGATTGTTTAAAAACAAATGTGAAAACTCAAATTCTTCCAATGTTAGAAGACTTAGTAACAGGTAAAGTTTCAGTAAATGAATTCAGAGATGTTCAAGTAGAAGATTTATTAGGACGAGACCCTGTAGAGCTAAATGTAGATATCATTTCAGATTATATAACGGATAAAGTCATTTTAGTTACTGGTGCAGGAGGATCAATTGGCTCTGAAATTTGTAGACAAGTTGCGAAATTTAAGCCGAAAAAATTGGTTTTATTAGGACATGGAGAAAACAGTATTTATTCAATAGAAATGGAATTAAATGAGAAATACAATGATAGAAAAGGTGTATTTATTCCAGAAATCGCAGATATTCAAGATAAAAAGAAGATGTTTTTAATAATGAATAAACATCGTCCAGATGTTGTATATCATGCAGCTGCACATAAACATGTACCATTAATGGAAAACAATCCTGAAGAGGCTGTTAAAAATAATGTAATTGGGACTATGAATATAGCAGAGGCAGCGAGAACAAATGGAGTAGGAACGTTTGTTATGATTTCGTCGGATAAAGCAGTGAATCCGACGAGTGTTATGGGTGCGACAAAGAAAATAGCTGAGATGGTAATACAGCATAAAGATAAAACAAGTCATACAAAGTTTGTTACTGTACGATTTGGAAACGTGTTAGGAAGTAGAGGGAGTGTTATCCCGTTATTTAAGAAGCAAATTCAAAAGGGTGGACCAGTTACAGTTACGCATCCAGATATGGTTCGTTATTTTATGACCATCCCGGAGGCATCTAGACTTGTAGTACAAGCTGGTGCATTAGCTAAAGGTGGAGAAATTTTTGTACTGGACATGGGAGAACCAGTAAAAATAGTTGATCTTGCTAAAAATCTCATTCGATTATCAGGAAACTCTGTGGATGAAATAGGGATAGAATTTACTGGTATACGCCCAGGAGAAAAACTTTTTGAAGAATTACTAAAAGAAGATGAAATGAATGAGAAACAAGTTCACCCGAGAATTTATGTAGGGAAAGAAATGAATGTTCGTATAGAAGAAATAGATAAAATGATTTCTGAATATACAGAATTAAGTGAATTAGAGTTGAGAAAGCGATTGTTACATTTAGTGAATCAGCGTAAAACTTTAAAATTATTAATACCAGTATCAGGTTAATAACAAAAAATTATTATAAGACGGGTGCGTGGGATGGTGTCTAAAAAAGTTCTGTTTTGTGCAACTGTAGATTATCATTTTAAGGCTTTTCATTTACCATATTTGAAATGGTTTGCAGACCAAGGATGGGAAGTACATGTTGCAGCGAATGGAAATATACATCTTCCGTACGTTACTCAAAAATATAATATTCCTATTCAAAGATCACCTCTTAGCATACAAAACCTTCATGCATATAAAAAACTAAAATCAATTATTCATCAAAATAAATATAAAATCATTCATTGTCATACGCCTATGGGAGGGGCAATTGCTCGTCTAGCTGCCCGGAAAGCACGGAGGGAAGGGACGAAGGTCATCTATACGGCACATGGCTTTCATTTTTGTAAAGGATCACCGTTTATAAATTGGCTTTTATATTATCCAATTGAAAGAAGTTTGGCAATTAATACAGATTGTCTTATAACAATTAACCAAGAAGATTACAATTTAGCAGTTAAACATCGGTTTCAAGCGAAAGATATTAAACACGTTCATGGTGTAGGAGTAGATATAGAAAGATTTACCCCAGTAACTGAAACGGAAAAACAAGCATTAAAGCTAAAATTTAACTATAATCCACAAGATTTTTTAATGTTTTATGCTGCTGAATTTAATAAGAATAAAAACCAAAGTTTTTTAATTCGTGTATTAGCACAATTGAAAAATGAAATTCCGCATGCGAAGCTTTTACTTGCTGGTGAAGGGGCGTTAATGGAAGAATGTAAAAAACTAGCTACTCAACTTGGGGTAAGTAATATGGTGCACTTTCTTGGTTATAGAAATGATATAGCCTCTTTACTACAAATGTGTGATCTTGCAGTTGCATCCAGTCACCGGGAAGGCTTGCCAGTTAATATTATGGAAGCTATGGCTTGTGGACTTCCGGTTGTAGCTACTGATAACCGGGGGCATAGGGAGTTAATAACGTATGAAATTAATGGGTATATCGTACCGAAAACGGAGAAACAAGCATTCGCTTTACAAATAATTAAGTTGAAAAATTCACAGAATTTGTATAAGGACATTGGGAAGGAAAATGTAGGGAAAGTAAAGAGATACTCAATTTCACAAGTGAGCATGGAATTAAGAGAGATTTATAAACAGTCTATATTGAGGGATGAAAATGAAAATCAGTGTGATAGTGCCTATATATAATATGGAATGCTATTTAAGAAGGTGTTTAGATAGCTTAATAGTACAAAGTTATAGTGATTTAGAGATTATTGCTATAAATGATGGATCAACAGATAAGAGTTTAGACATTCTTTACGAATATGCACAAAGAGATTCACGTATCATAGTCATTGAAAAAGAAAATAATGGTGTTTCTTCAGCCAGAAATATGGGAATCGAAATGGCAACAGGAGCATATATAGGATTTGTTGATCCAGATGACTGGATTGATGAAAATATGTATGAATCAATGTATAGTACGGCGATTAAGAGAAATGCTGATATTGTAATGTGCACCTATGTAAGGGAATTTGGGGAGTATTCAAAGGTAAAGAAATTTAATTGTCCTAGAGAGTTTTGTTATAAGGGGGAAGAGGTTCAATTAAAGATGATGAGACGCTTAATAGGGCCACTGAAAGATGAAATAGCTAATCCTGAATTTTTAGATGCGTGGGGGACGGTATGGTCAAAATTATATCGAACTGAAATTCTTAAGAATAACAATGTTAATTTTACAGATCTTAATGTTATCGGGACTAATGAGGATTCTCTTTTTAATATATATGCATTTTATTATGCAGAAGTTTTTGTTTTTCTTAATGAGCCTTATTATCATTACTGGAAGACGAATGAAAAATCAGTTACATCGAGATATAAACCTAATTTAGTTGACCAATGGTTTACGCTATATAAGATTATAGAAAATTTCTTGAAGGAAAAAATGGTACCGGAAGAGTTTTACGTAGCTTTAAATAATCGAATATGTCTTAATGTCCTAGGTCTTGGTTTGAATATGCTAAGTGAAGGAGAAAAAATCTCTTTTATTACAAAAATTAAGAAATTGCGTTTGATATTAAATGATAAGCGTATAAAGAGATCATTTAGAGGATTTGATTTGAAATACTTTCCGGTATATTGGAAAGTATTTTATTTTTGTGCGAAATTTAGATTTTCATTTGGTGTTTGTATAATATTAGTCTTAATCGATAGGCTGAGAAAGTTAGTTAGATAGGAGTGATTAAATGGGACCTCTTCGCATATTACAAGTAGTGACAATAATGAATCGTGGTGGACTTGAAACGATGTTAATGAATTATTATCGGAAGATGGATCATAATAAAATACAATTTGATTTCATAGTACATAGAAATGATAAAGGTCATTATGACGATGAAATATTGGAACTTGGAGGTAAAATATATCGAATGCCACAAATCAGACCTGGTAATTACCGAGTATATTTTAAAAAATTGGATGATTTTTTTGTTAGGCATAGAGAGTATAAAATAGTACATTCGCATATTAATGAAAATAGTAGTTTTGTACTAAGGGCGGCAAAAAGAGCTGGGATACCTTATCGTATTGCTCATAGTCATTTAAGTGATCTTGGAATAGACATGAAATTACCTTTTCGATTATATGCTAGGTTATTAATGCAAGATAATCCGAATTTGTATTTTGCATGTTCAAAAAAAGCTGGAGAATGGCTTTTTGGAGAAAAAGCATCTCATCACAAAGAAGTAATAGTTCTTAATAATGCAGTTAATATAGAAGAGTTTAAGTATAACGCGGAAATTAGGAGGGAAATTAGGAATAAAATAAATGTAAAGGATAAATTGGTATTAGGGCATATTGGGAGGTTTAACAAACAAAAAAATCATAATTTTTTAATTGAGGTGTTTAAAGCTGTACATGAAAAACGGCCTGATTCAGTGCTTGTGATGATAGGAGATGGATATTTAAGAAAGACGATTGAAAAAAAAGTTGACAACTTGGGTTTAACATCACATGTGAAATTTTTGGGGGTTAGAGAAGACGTATCAAACCTTATGCAAGGGTTTGATTTGTTTGTATTCCCTTCACTTTTTGAAGGATTACCAGTTGTTTTAATTGAAGCGCAAGCTGCGGGATTGAAGTGTATTGTATCTAATAATATAACAAGTGAAACGGATGTATCGGGACGTATTGAATTTGAAAGTCTAGAAAACACTCCAGATGTGTGGGCAGAGAAAATTTTAAGTTCATCATATGGGCGTAAGGATACATCGAATTTGTTACGTGCAAATGGATATGATACAAAAACGATGGCAAAGTGGTTGACTGACTATTATATAAATCAAGTGGTACAAACCCAAAAAATATAGGATTTTGGAGGTTTTTTTATGGCTCCAACTTTAACGGTGTTTACACCGACATTTAATCGTGCTTATACACTTCATTTATGCTATGAAAGTCTAAAGAGGCAGACTTGTAAGGATTTTGTCTGGTTAGTTATTGATGATGGATCTACCGACAATACGAAGGATTTAATTGAAAGATGGATAGCTGAGGATATTATTACAATTATTTATCATTATCAAGAAAACCAGGGAATGCACGGTGCGCATAATGCTGCTTATGAATTGATTGATACTAAATTAAATGTTTGTATTGATTCCGATGATTATATGGCGGATGATGCTGTAGAAAAGATTCTTTCAATATGGGAAAAAAGTGGAAGTGAAAAATATGCTGGGATAGTTGGATTGGATGCAAACCGAAATGGTAGAATTATTGGGACGAAATTTCCATCAAAGTTAATAGAATCGAAACTGTCAGATTTATATACAAAATATAAGGTTTCAGGGGATAAAAAACTTGTATATCGTTCAGAAATTACAGCCAGAGTCCCATCATATCCGATGTTTCCAGGAGAAAAATATTGTCCACTTAGTTATAAGTATATTCTCATTGATCAAGAATGTCCTTTATTAGTTATAAATGAGGTTTTATGTTACGTAGAGTACTTAGAGGATGGATCAAGTATGAATATTATTAATCAGTATAGAAAAAACCCACGAGGTTTTTCCTTTTTTAGAAAGACAGCTATGAAATATGCTCCATCATTTAAAGAGAGATTTCGAGAATCTATGCACTATGTATCAAGTAATTTGATGATTAAAAATTATAAATTCTTGAAAGAGTCACCATGTAAAGGTACAACTTTTTTAGCAATACCATTTGGTGTCTTGTTCTATATGTATATATTGAATACAAATAGAGCTACGGTATTGAAAAAGTAGTGAGGAATTGGAGCTATGAGGTTCGTTTTGACTAAGGAATTATAAAACTAAAGTATATACACTGGGGACATGGAAGTGATTAATGAATGACTATACTATGGATGAATCTTATTCTAGTTTATTTTTTCTCCTTTTTTTCTAGGTATTTTTCTAAGGTGAATATTGAAAAGGTACCTTATGTCATTCCGAATAAATTTTTAGTATTTTGTACTATTTTTACACTGTGTTTGGTTTCAGGTCTGCGTAATAATATTGGTGATACTTATTTTTACATGCATTCTTATAGTGTAAATGATTTTAACTGGGAACAAGTTAAAGCTGGGAAAGATATAGGGTTTAATATTTTTCAAATGATATTAAAGGAATTTTCAAATAATCCCCAGTTATTAATTTTAATAACAGCAATTACTACGAATACTATTATTGTACTCGTTTTATATAAGTATACTAGAATGTTCGAACTGGGTGTTTATGTATATATAACAAGCGGAATGCACTTAGCTTCAATGAATGGGATAAGGCAATACCTTGCAGCCGCACTTATTTTCGCTGCGACGAAATATATATTGGATGGGAATTGGAAAAAATATGTTTTAGTTATTTTGTTTGCTTCCACAATACATCAAAGTGTTCTCATTCTTATTCCAATTTATTTTATAGTGAGAAGAAGAGCATGGTCTTGGCAAACATATAGCTTTCTTTTTATTGCAGTATTAATAGTTATAGTATTTAATCAGTTTATGAATCTTCTATTTACGGTTATAGAAGATAGCCAATATGGTGAGTATAAAAGTTTTTCTGAAGGTGGAGCGAATATAATTAGAGTTGTTGTTGTTGCTGCGCCTAATATACTTGCTTATTTTGGAAGAGACAAATTGAGAGAGTTGTTTCCTAAAAGTGATTATATTGTAAATATGTCGATATTAGGTCTTGTATTTATGATTATTTCAACACAAAATTGGATCTTTGCAAGAGTTTACATTTATTTTGGATTGTATCAATTAATATTAATTTCTTGGGTTGTGAAATTGTTTGCTGAGAAAGATCAGAAACTTATTTATTATTCAATTGTAATATTTTATTTTATCTTTTATTACTATGAGTGTGTAATTAGTTTGGGAGGGGTGGGTTACAGGAGTTATTTTTTGAACATTTAGTTTTTTTTGAGAAGGGGAGGGATAAAGTGACAGGCATACAATTAATCCCGAAAAAAATACATTACTGTTGGTTTGGGGGTAAAGAGAAACCAGAAATAATCAAGAATTGTATGAATAGTTGGCATGAAAATTTACCAGATTATGAAATAATAGAATGGAATGAAAGTAATTTTGATATTCATTGTAATCAGTATATACGAGAGGCTTATTATTCTAAATGTTTTGCTTTTGTAAGTGATTATGTTAGAGTTCATGCTTTATATAATTTGGGAGGGGTGTATTTAGATACCGATGTCGAAGTGTTCAAGTCCTTTGATGATTTATTATGCCACGATTCATTTTGGGGGTTTGAACAAGAGAATTATATTGCTACGAGTACGATAGGGGCAGCTAAAGGTAATAAACTTATTAAAGTGTTTCTAGATTCGTATGAAGAAAAGTGTTTTATTAAAGAGGATGGAAGTTATGCGACACAAACTAATGTAGCAATTATTACTGAAATATTAAAAGAGGAAGGAATAAAAATGAATGGGAAGTATCAGGAGTTAGAAGGGAGAGGGACATTTTATCCGCAAACATACTTTTCTCCATACGATTATATTAACTGTAGAAGTTTTATAACTGAAAATACCTATGCGATGCATCATTTTTATAAGAGTTGGTTACCACCTAGAGAAAGAGTTAAAGGGCAGTTTAAAAAAATTATTTCTAAAGTTATAGGAGGAGAAAATATAGCTAGAATTAGAAAGGTCGTTTCCAGGAATAAGGGGGAGAAGGGTGAAAAAGATATTAATAGCTTCTTTTGATATGGAAGTTGGAGGGGTAGAGAGAAGTCTTTTGAATATGTTAGACAATTTTGACTATCAAAATCATATTGTAGATTTAATGTTATATAGTCATCAAGGTGATTTTATGAACTTAGTAAATAACAAGGTGAACTTATTAGAAGAGATTCCAGAGTACTCTACTTTCCGGAAATCCATAGTGCAGGTGTTTGAAGGAAAGCAGTATAGTATTGGAGTAGCTAGATTTGTTTCGAAAATAATCGCAGATTGTTTAGGGGAAATGAAAAATATAGAAGAAGTAGGATATTATCAAATGCAATTAATGTGGAAGTTTATTTTACCGTTTCTTCCTAAATTAGATAGAGAATATGATATGGCTATTAGTTATTTATGGCCACATTATTTTATAGCACATAAGATTAAGGCAAAAAAAAAAGTAGCATGGATTCATACCGATTATTCTACAATAGAGCTAGATATAAAAATGGACATAAAAATGTGGGATGAATTTGATTATATTGTAGCTGTATCAGAAGGGTGTAAAAGTTCTTTTTTAAAAAAGTATAGCCAATTAGAGCATAAAGTTGTAGTTCTTGAGAATATTATTTCTCCAAGATACATTAGAGAGATGTCGAATAAACACATTGATAATCCTATGATTTATGATAATCGATTTAAAATTGTGACTGTAGCAAGATTATCACATGCAAAAGGGATTGACAATGCAGTTCGAGCTTTAAAAATACTAAAAGATAGGGGCTTTGATGATATCGTTTGGTATGTAGTTGGATACGGAGGGGATAAAAAAATGATTAAGGATATGGTAAAAGATTTGAGGCTTGAGAGTAATTTTATCTTATTAGGCAAGCAAATTAACCCTTATCCATATATAAAAGAAGCGGATTTATATGTGCAACCCTCAAGGTATGAAGGGAAAGCTGTAACAGTAGGAGAAGCGCAGATTCTTTCAAAACCGGTTATGATAACGAATTATTCTACAGCTGAAAGTCAAGTGGTGAATGGTTTTGATGGGTATATAACGGAACTATCAATTGAAGGAATCGCAAACGGGATTGAAAAGTTATATAAGGATCCACATGAGAGACAAAGACTGATTACTAATTGTACTCAAAGAGATTATGGTAATAGCTGTGAATTAAAAAAGTTATATGAACTTATACAGGATTAATTCTTTAATATAAACATATTGAAATTGAAGTGAATTTAATAATTTTTGTGCTATAAATTTGTGTGTATAAGTATTTTACAATCTGTTCAAATAAAAAATGGTGGAGGAGTTTAGTTTGAAGATTATGATGTTTGCTCATAGTGGAAGTCTAAACAGAGGGTGTGAAGCTATTGTTCGCTCATCAACTGATATTATAAAAGAGAAAATACTTGGTGCAGAGATATATTTGGCATCTGACAATCCTGAAACTGACAAAATAATAACAAAACTAGATGGTATATATGATGGTACTAATCGAGATATAAAAAAATATACATACCACTGGTGGTTATCTTGGTTAAAAATAAAGTTGTTGCAAGATGAATCTTACGCATTGGTAAAAATCCACCACAATATAATAAAGCATATAAAAGATATGGATATATACCTATCAATTGGTGGTGATAATTATTGTTATGGAGAACAGCCTGGATGGTATGAAATAGATAGAAGAGTGAAAAAAGGCGGGAAACAATTAGTTCTATGGGGATGCTCAATTGGTGAAGAAGACATGTCGGAAAAAAAACTAAATGATTTAAGGTTGTTTGATTTAATACTGGCTCGTGAAACGCTCACTTATAATATGTTGAAAAGTAAGGGACTTAATAACGTGAAGCTATGTGCGGATCCAGCATTTACACTCGAAAAAGAAGAGCTGAAATTACCTAAAGGATGGCAAGAAGCAAATACTGTAGGACTTAATTTTAGTCCGCTTGTATGGAATAAAAATAAAAAGTCTCAAGAGGCGGTGAAAAGTTTAATAACACATATATTGAAAACTACGGATATGACAATTGCGCTGACGCCACATGTTATGCAGGAAGGGAACGATGATTACGAATTTTTATATGGATATTATGAAGAATTTAAGGAGACTGGTAGAGTTATTATATTGCCAAATAATTTAAATGCTATGCAATATAAAGGGTATATAGCAAGGATGCGATTTTTTATTGGTGCTCGAACACATGCGACAATTGCGGCATATTCAACTTACGTGCCAACTATGGTATTGGGTTATAGTGTGAAATCGAAAGGAATTGCAAGAGATTTGTTTGGTAAAGAAAAGTTGGTTGTAAATGTGGAGGAACTATCTAATAGTAAGGAATTGAAGGATAAATTTAATGAAATGGTGGTAGAAGAGGGAGAATTAAGGGGGAGACTGAAAGACGCTATTCCTAACATGAAAAAAATGTCATACAAAGCAGTTGAATATTTAAATGAATTGAATAAACGATTTGAGGAATGATATGAAAAAACATTTATTATTTGTTATGCCGAGCTTAGCTGCTGGTGGTGGAGAAAAAAGTTTAGTTAATTTATTATCTCAAATAGATTATACGTTGTATAATGTGGATTTATATTTATTTAATAAAACAGGTTCTTTTTTTAATGCGGTACCAAAAGAAGTGAATATAGTGTGTTTTCCTAAAACATACAGTTTGTTTACAGAAAATTTAATTTATTCTGTGCTTGGTTTTTTAAAATATGGACAAGTTAAATTAGCTTTTTATAGATTTATGTTTTTTTTAAAAAATAGAATAATAAAAGACACTTCTCTTGCAGAACAATATACATGGAAATATTTGAGAGATTCGTTCGGGTTCTTAGATAAGGAATATGATGTAGCAATTGGATATCTTGAAAAATCCCCTATATATTTTGTGGTAGATAAAGTCAAGGCGAAAAAGAAAATAGGATGGATTCATACAAATTATTCTAATTCAGGTATGGATCGTGATTTTGATAATATATACTTTGAACAATTAGATAATATTATTGCGGTTTCTGAAGAATGTGCAAAATCTTTAGAGGAGAATTTCAAACATTTAAAACATAAGATTAAATCTATTTACAATATAGTATCTCCCAAGCTTATTAGTGACCTTTCTAACGTTGATAGTATTGACAATTCTATGAGTGACAAGAGTTATGTAAATATCCTTACTGTTGCTAGGTTAAGTTATGAAAAAGGGATAGATATGGCAATAGAATCTTGTAAGCAACTAATGAACAAGGGTTATAAAATTAGATGGTATGTTTTAGGAGAAGGAAGAGAACGAGAAGCGTTAGAAACACTTATTAAAAGTGAAAAATTAGAAGGTGATTTTAAACTATTAGGAATTAGGGAAAACCCATATCCGTATATAAAACGGACGGATCTATATGTTCAGCCTTCTAGGTATGAAGGGAAATCTATTGCAATTGATGAGGCGAAAATTTTGAATAGACCTATAATTGTTACTAATTTTAGCACGGCTAAAGATCAAATTGAGCATGGAGTGAACGGTTTAATTGTGAGTATGAATGCGAAATCAATCTCTATTGGAATTGAGACTATGTTAAAGGATGTTCAATTAAGAGAGAATTTAAGGAGGAATTTATCTAAAGAGAATTTGGGAACTGAGGGAGAAATATATAAATTATATGATATTTTATAGTGGTGGTGCATATGAAAAAAAAATATTATTTATAATTAATAATTTAAACTGTGGTGGGGCCGAAAAGGCATTAATCTCATTGTTGGAAAATATGAATTATTCAATGTATAGTGTTGATTTATTTTTATTTAAACATGAAGGGGTATTTTTTAATAAAATACCCAAACAAGTGAATTTGTTAGAGGAACAATTGGAGTATCAGTATTTTGATATGCCTATAAAAAAAGCGATTGTGGAATGTATCAAAAGCAGGAGAGTAGATGTAGCTGTAGCAAGAATATATGCAGGATATGTATTTAAAAGTGAAAAAAATAGAGCGAGATGTGAGCAAAGGGTGTGGAAGTATCTATCGAAAGGTTTAAAACATTTAGATCAAAATTATGATGTAGCTATTGGTTATCTTGAAAAAAACCCTATTTACTTTTGTATAGATATGGTACATGCAAAAAGAAAAATAGGATTTATACACAATGATTATGATAAATTAGGGATGGATCCTAGCATTGATATAGAATATTTTTTTAAGTTAGACAGTTTAATGACGGTTTCTCAAGAATGCGCCAATGTTTTAAAGAAGAGATTTCCTATGTATAAAAGTAAGGTAAGCGTTATGCATAATATAGTATCTCCTAAGGTGATAAATAATATGTCATTGGAAAAAGTAGATGTGGAAACCGGGGTAATAAAGATAGTTTCTATAGGAAGACTGAACTATCAAAAAGGATTTGAAATGGCTATAGATGCATGTAAAAAATTAAAAGATTGTGGTTATAAGCTAATATGGTATGTAATAGGAGATGGAGAAGAAAGAGTATATTTAGAAAAATTAATAGTAGAAAATGAATTGAAAGAGACATTTGTTTTACTTGGAATTAAGGAAAATCCATACCCATATATAAGAGAAAGTGATATATATGTTCAGCCATCTAGATATGAAGGGAAATCTATAGCTATCGATGAGGCTAAAATCTTACGAAAACCCATTGTGGTAACGAATTTTAGTACAGCAAAGGATCAGATTCGAAACGAGGAGAATGGGGTCATTGTCGAGATGGATTCCACTGCGATATTTAATGGAATTAAAAGAATAATAGATGATGAGAATTTAAGGAATAGATTAATTAATAATTTATCAAAAGAAAACTTAGGAACTGAATCAGAGATAGAAAAAATATATGAATTAATAGAGCGTTATTAAAATGGGGGATATTATGGATGTTGCGATAGTATGTATTGTGTTTAGTAGTATTATAGTAATTATTATGTTGATTGATGTAATCCCAATTTTGAATGATTGGATACGAAGGATAAAAATAGGTAGGTATACAGATAGGGAGCTATGGTCTATATCCATAACAAAAAAAGGGATTAAGTGGATCAATAAAGTACCTAAAATCAAAGTAACAGACAATACACGGCTAGTTGTAATCGATATGTTGAAAGGAAACTATACTAAAAATACTATACAACATTGGCAAGAAGCTGGATTGGTTCTGGGTATTTCTGAATATTTGAAATATGAAAACGATGATTTTGCAAGAGGTGAAATAATAGAGTTCCTGAATACAAAACTCAACGATGAAGGCGATTGGAAAGTAAAACCTAAACATGTAGATGTAGCGATACTAGCCTATGCCATTATGAAGTTAAACTTTATAGAAGTAGATAAATATAAGAAAGCGTTAGATAGTACGTGGGGAATTATACAAAATTGTATATGTGAAGATGGCACAGTTGGATATAGGAAGACTATGGAGAACTACAGATATGTAGATACGATAGGCTTTATATGTCCATTTTTAGTTACTTATGGCATAAGATATCAAAAAAAAGAATGTGTAGATTTAGCAATGAAACAGATTATGGAATATGAGAAATATGGCATGTTAAATTCATACTATATCCCGAGTCACGCTTATAAGACAAGTGATAAAATTCCTGTAGGTTTATATGGATGGGGAAGAGGGCTTGGATGGTTTGCGATAGGTTTAATAGATACGTGGAATGAATTACCGCAAGATAGTGAAGAGAAAATTGTATTGGAGAAAAGTGTTGAAAAATTTGCGAAATCTGTAATGTATTTTCAACAAAATAATGGTAGCTGGAACTGGAGTGTAGCACGAAATGAGTGTAGAGCGGACTCATCAGCTACAGCGATGTTAGGCTGGTTTATGTTACATGCTTCTAAAATACAGGGTGTATCTAAGGAATGTATAGACTGTGCGGATAATGCAATAAAGTATTTAATGGGTGTTACAAGAAGGACGGGAGAGGTTGATTTTTCACAGGGAGATACAAAAGACATAGGTGTATATTCTATGTTATTTAATATACTGCCTTTTACTCAAGGTTTTTGTATTAGATATATACATTGCTACCTGAAAAAAAGCTTGAGGAATAACGAGCGTAGTTAAGTGGAAGTAACAATGGGACTTTTGGAGTGATAAATTTGTAAATACGTTCTTTTCTGAGAGTAGGGGAGGATTTTATGCGACCTGCAGTAAGTGTTATTGTACCTGTATATAATGTTGGGAAATATTTGAAAAACTGTATTGATTCCATATTAAATCAAACGAATGGAAGTTTCGAGATACTATTAATAAATGACGGGTCTACTGATAATAGTGGGATTTTGTGTGATGAGTATGCAAGGCGAGATGATAGAGTAATAGTAAAACATATTAATAATAGTGGAGTATCCACTGCACGAAATTTAGGTATAAAATATGCAACTGGAGAATGGCTACTATTTTTAGATGGTGATGATACTTTAGAGATAGGTGTCATCGAAAAGGTTTGCAAAAACATTAAAATGAATGAAAGTATGGAAATGTTGATTGGAAGTTTTAAGTATAAAAAAAAAGATGGGGTTGTTTATGCTAACAATAACGATTTCTATAGTAAAGGAATTGATATTGTGTGTGATTATGGGTTATGGAAAATTAAAATATGTATAGGTTCTTTTGTTGTGAAAAAAGAAATAATAGATCGGGACAACATCTATTTTCATGAGAGGACAAAATATGGAGAAGATGTGGAATTTATTAATTATTGCTTAGTAAACTCAGAAAAGGTAAAAGTAACTACAGATTACTTTATGAACTACACAATTCATAATGAATCAGCAATAGCAAAAGTTAATTTTGATAGATATGATTGCTATGAATCTAGATTTCGCTCGTTAAAATATATTCAGAAAAGATACCCTAACTACATAGATATAGAGTTATTGTACAAAACTTATTTACTTCCGGAAGCAATTATTGATACAACATATCTTTTATGTGGAAGTGGTGTGAGTCTATTTGCAATTAAAAGGTATTTAAGGAAAAACAGTTATTATCAAGTCATAGAGGCAGTTCAGAAAGAAGAGAATACGCCTTTATATTTAAGAAAAAAAATTAATCAATTCTTAAATAATGCAATGCTTACATGGGGAACATGCTTTTTGTCAAATCAATATTACTATTTTAGAGGGAAATTAGGATTGATAAAAAGGAAGGTTATAATATGAAATTAACTGTTTTTACTGCTACTTATAATAGAGGATATATAATAGGTGAATTATATGAATCGTTGAAAAAACAAACGTATAACGATTTCGAATGGTTAGTTATTGATGACGGTTCTACTGATAATACAGAAGAACTCTTTAAATTATGGGTGTCAGAAGAAAGTAAATTCCAAATAAGGTATTACAAAGTAATGAATGGTGGTAAACATAGGGCAATTAATAAAGCGACGGATCTAGCAAACGGAGAGTTGTTTTTTATAGTAGATTCTGATGATTATCTAGTAGAAGATGCTTTAGAAACAGTAGTGAAATGGGAAGGGAAATTACAAGGGAACTCAGTGTTTTGTGGGGTTTCTGGGAATAAGGGAAAGAGTGAAAATGAAATTTGGGGGACAACGTTTGAAGGAGAGTATTTGGATGCAACTTCACTTGAGAGAAAAGAATATAAAATAGACGGGGATAAAGCTGAAGTCTTTTATACTCATATTTTAAAAGAATATAAGTTTGATGAGTATGAAGGAGAAAAATTTCTCACGGAACGTACAGTGTGGGATAGAATGGCTTATGATGGCTATAAAATAAGGTGGTTTAATAAAATAATTTATGTATGTGATTACCTTGAAGATGGTCTAACTAAATCTGGTGATGACCTATATGCTGAAAATCCTCAAGGTACCTCATGTATTATAAAACAGCAAATTAAATTTTATAACTATAATATAAAAGAAAGAATATCTTGCTATAATTCCTATTATAATTTAGTGAAACGTAATATAGGATTAACACAAGCTGCAAAGTATTTGGAAATTCCAAAAGGCACTTTAGTATGGGCAATAATTTTAGTTAAGTGCAAGAATCTGTTGTTGTTTAGAACTTGATACATTCTATAGGAAATTATCGTCCCTATTCTAAAATGAGAATATAGGGGGGGGGAGGGTTATTAGCTTTGTTTATAGTATAAATTAATTACAGTTTATACGGAAAGTCATTGTTGGAGTCATAAATATATTTCCATAGAAAAAGTATGGGTGTGGGAAAAGATGAGGGTGAAAAATTCGGTAATTAATATTTCAGTCGGTTTGGGGAATCAAATTATTATTACATCGTTAAGTTTTATTTCGAGAACCGTTTTTATAAGGACATTAGGAGTTGAATATTTAGGGATAAATGGACTGATTACGAATATATTAGCTATGTTAGCTTTAGTAGAAGCAGGTATAGGTGCTAGTATAATGTATAGTCTATATAAGCCAGTTGCAGAAAATGATCAAAATAAAATTAATGTACTTATGAAGTTATATAGAAATGCGTATATGATAATCGCTTTAATTGTATTGCTACTAGGATTATCTATCATGCCCTTTCTAGATTATTTTGTAAAAGATACAACGGTTGAAAATATACATTTAATTTATAGTATTTTTTTATTTAATACTGTTGCGCCTTATTTATATTTGCATAAAAATTCCTTTTTAAATATTTGTCAAAAGAATTATATTGTAACAGGGGTATACTCAATATCTTCTATAATTTCAATGAGCCTTAAAATTTCGATATTATATTATACGAAAAATTATATTTTATATTTAATTGTAGATAGTGTGATAACAATTGTTACTACTATTATATTGGTAATCATAGTAAATAAAATGTATCCATTTTTGAAGGAAAAAACTTCAGAAAAATTAGATTATAAAACCAAGAAAGATATTACTAAAAATATTAGAGCCATTGTCTTGCAAAATATAGGGAATTACTTAGTGTTTGGAACTGACAATATAATAATCTCCTCATTTGTTAGTGTTGCAGCGGTTGGGCTGTATTCTAATTATAATATGTTAATTGAAATCTGTAGAACTTTTATTAATCAAATTTTTAATAATATTTATCATAGTATAGGTAATTTAGTTGCGAGTGAGACTGTTGATAAAGTTTATACTGTATATAAAGTATATATGCTTCTTAACTTTTGGTTATATTCATTTTTTACTATAAGTTTGTATATAATGGTCGAACCGTTTATTTCTATCTGGTTAGGTTCAGAGTTTTTAATGAATAAAAGTGTGTTATTAATACTAATGATTATCTTTTATGAGAGAGGAATGAGAAATTCTATAACTACGGTAAAAACAACATCTGGAATTTTTCATGAAGATAGATTTGCTCCACTATGTCAAGCGGCGATTAATTTGATTTTCTCTCTTATTCTAGTTCAATATATCGGTATCGTAGGGGTTTTTATAGGGACGCTTATAAGTGCATTGACAGTTCCGTTTTGGCTTACTCCGTATTTAGTTTATAAAAAAGTATTCTATAAACCTGTAAGAGTTTATTTTCTGAACTATGTATTTTATGTGTTTTTAGGTTTAGGGACATATTTTGTTACAAATATTATAAGTGGAGAGATTTTAGTAAATGGTATTTTTAGTTTAGTGCTAAAAGGTCTATTATGTGTTGTAGTTCCGAATTTTATATATATATGTGTGTTTTATAGTTCAGATGAATTTAAGTATTTACTTGGGATTTTCAGAAAGATTGTAGGAGTAGTATTTGTGAGGTTTAAAAAGAAGAAATTGGAACTATAGATGGATTTAGTAACGCATTTGTGTTCAGCTATCCAAGCCGTTATGCCTCTTATTACATAGGATATATAAAAGTAATAAAGAGGTGATAAGTTTAAATGACTATTAAAGCTAATCTTGAAGATCTTGATAATTTAGATTTGATAACTCAGCCACCTGTAAATGGTGATGTTTTGACTTATGATAGCACTAGAGCAAAATGGGTTCCTAAAAAATCAGTGTTTAAAACTAATACAATAGTAGGTCAATCTAATTCTTATGTAATAGAACTAGAGAAATGGGGTATAAAAAATGATGGAACCAATCCACTGGCTACTACTCAAGGAATAAATGAAGCCATTGTATGGGCTAAAGCTAGTGGATATAATCATATTATATTACCTAGTGGGACATATAGTTTAAGAATTAATAGTACATCGTTTTCATGTATTATTATGCAAAGTGGGATTCATTTTGAAATGGCTAATGGGTGTAATTTGCAATTAGAAAACAATTCATCTCCTTGGTATAGAATATTCGAAATTAAAAATGTAAAGAATGTGAAAATTAGTGGTGGGAAAATTATTGGAGATAAAAAGGGACATATTTATGAATTAGGAGTGAAATTTGTTAGAGGGGGAGTAAATGCAGATGGCTCCTTAAATAATAATCCGAATTTTATTCGTAGTGAAGTTTTGGATCGAAACGAACAACCGGGAATTTTAAAAGTATTTAGATTATGGAAAATTCCCAATGTAGTAACTTCTGCATATAGTTTTTATCAGTACAAAGATACTATTGCCAGTAGTACACTAGTAGGTGTTAGAACGAATGGACAATTTGCTCCAGCATCTCCAACTGGAAGGGGATGGTTTGCCGAAATAGAAAAATGTAATAAAATGATTTTTGTTATTGATATTACATCGTCCCCTTTAAGTGATGAACAAATTTCGAAAATTAGTGCAAAGGTAGACAGCCAAAATTATACTCATGAGTGGGGACAAGGGATTGAAATATTGGGCTCACATCAAATTGAAATCGAAAATATAGAGATAAGTGATTGTACTGGTGATGCTATTTCTACAGGTTGGTTACAATATAAACTTAACCCATCAGAATATACTCAAGAAGATATGGGATCACATATTTATATTTACAATTGCAATATACATCATTGTAGAAGACAAGGTATAACTTTAGGTGCTTCGAATGATACGTATGTTTATAAAAATCAAATTCATCATATCGGTAAAAATGATGATGGTGTTACATCCGACTTTAGGAGTGGGATAGCACCGATGTTTGGGATAGATATTGAATCGATGGTGGGAGAAACCAATATTCCATATAAATTCCCCTATTACAAACAAGATGGGTTAGAGGTGAATTTTAGACTATTTATTTTTAATAACTATATCCATGATAATGAACGTGGGCATTTTGTAAATAATGACGGAAATTATGTTACTTTAGAAAATAATATATTTGAAGGATATAATATTGGAAGTGTTAGTTCTTACCAAAAGACAATGGAAATCAAATATCTTAATAATTCCTTTATAAACTGTTCATTAATTGTAAAAGGAAATCACTTAGTTGATGGTGCAAATTTTAATAATGGCCAATGTAGAATGCTAGATGTGGAAGGAGCCGTTGTACGGAATATTCAAGTGAAAGAAGGAGCCTTTTTAGTATCTAGTGTTTATGGATATTTTGGAACACCATCAGTAAATGTGACGACTAGTACATTTACCTATAGTCAGCCACATGAAATGGGAAATACAGCGAAAGTATGTTTTGAACAATGGGTTGGAAGGGTTCCAACAGGAATTGATGTAAATAAAATATATTATGTGGTGAATAGAACAGATACAAGTTTTCAAGTATCTGAAGCAATAGGAGGAGCACCAGTTGTTATTACAGATGCAGGAGAAATAGGATTTAATATTAGTCGGTATAATTATGGTCGGTGTTATGTGGAAAATGTACTGGTCGAACGTGAGTGGAGGCCAAATACAGCGGTTGATGTAGGGTGCACATTATTGATGACGGGTGGTGTAGTGAAGAATATAACGGTAAAAAATTATGATATAGATATTAAACCACCTTATAACTATGTAGGGAGACCGATAACTTTAAATGATTTAACAGTTATCGAAGGTGCGACTAATATAGAGTGTTGTAATATAAATAACGGGAGTTTTATAAAAGCAAAGGCTAAAAGATTAGGAGGAGATATTACCTTTGGTTCTAATGATGTAAAATATATGAGGAAAATAAATGCCAATGATTGTTTTTTTGAAAGTGTGGATGTCAATTTAGAGGGAAATGTAGTTTTAACAAATAGTACTTTTGTGAAATCTGGTATTGGGAAAGCAGCTAGTGGTCTCAATTCTTCTATGCTTCTAAATAGTTATTTAGAAAATAGTAAAATTAATTTGTATTGGTTAGTCAAAAAAAATCATATGACGATAGCTAAATGTACTTTTAACAATGTTACAATCTCTGCACGGGACGGAGTTCGTATGATTGATAATTTGGATGTTTCGAACAATTAATCGGTAATAGTTATTTTAAGGTGAGCGCTTTACATGAACCAATGAATCTTGATTATGAAGAAAACCACTATGTTTGTTTATCAACATAGTGGTTTTTTATTATAAGTTCAACATAGTACTAATAATATTAAGGGATGTTTTAAATTAAAGGCTTATTTTATACTTCCATTTCAAATAGTACATTGTAATAGAAATAATATATTTAAAGAAACGGATAGTAGATTAGAAATTCATACAAAAAGAAAGGGATTGAGTATTAATGAAAAGAACTTTCGATCTATGCATCTCGTTATTTTTATTATTTGTATGTTTGCTTCCTATTCTTGTAGTAGCAATCTTAGTTAGGATGAAATTAGGATCTCCTGTACTGTTTAAACAGCAGCGTCCGGGACTATATGGAAAGCCATTTAACCTTTACAAGTTCCGCACGATGACTGATGCTAGAGATAGTAATGGTGAGCTGCTATCTGATTACGCTAGATTAACTAAAGTTGGAAAATTTCTTCGGAAATATAGTTTAGATGAATTACCACAATTAATAAATGTACTAAAAGGTCAATTAAGTTTGGTGGGCCCTCGCCCATTACTAATGGAATATTTGCCTTTATATTCGCAAGAGCAAGCTAAAAGGCATAATGTTAGACCTGGAATTACTGGATGGGCTCAAATTAATGGAAGGAATAGTATCTCATGGGATGAGAAATTTAAATTAGATGTATGGTATGTTGAGAATCAAAGCTTTCTTTTAGATTTGAAAATATTATATCTAACTATTAGTAAGGTTTTAAAGTCAGAAGGGATAACAAATAATAAGCATGTGACTATGCCAATTTTTAAGGGGGAAGTCGAGCATGGGGGAGAATAAAATGAATATTTTGTTTACTAGCTCTGGTAGGAGGGTTTCCTTAATTAAACAATTTAAGGATGCACTTAAACAAGAAGGAATCAAAGGTAACATCTTTACAGCAGATTTAAAAGAAACTGCTCCTACTATTTACTTTAGCCATAAGCATTTTATTGTTCCGCGTGTAAATGAAGAGGGATATATAGATGAATTATTAAAAATATGTAGATCTGAAATGATAAATCTAATAATTCCGTTAATTGATACGGAATTAGTCCTTTTGGCTAATAATTCGAAGGTTTTTGAGGGGATTGGTGTAAAAGTACTAGTTTCAAGTATGGAATTAAATAAAATTGCTCATAACAAAAAATACACATATAACTTCTTTGTTTCTAATAATATCCCCACACCTAAAGTATACAGTGATGAGGAGATTGAAAGAAAAGAATATCAATTTCCACTATTAATTAAACCTTATGATGGCAGTTCTAGTAAAGGTGTAACAAAAATAATGAATGAAAAGGAATTAGAATTTTTTAAGGAATATATACCTAACGCCATGATACAAGAGTACGTTTCAGGAGAGGAATACACTATAGATGTCATGGTAGATTTTTATGGGAATATAAAAACGATTGTACCTAGATTGCGCATAGAGACACGAGCTGGTGAGGTAAGTAAAGGTATGACCAAGAAGGATATTGAAATCATAACAGCAGCAGAAACTGTAATAAAAGCCCTCCCTAATCCTATTGGTTGCATCACTTTACAATGTTTTAAAAAGGAAGATGGGCAAATTACATTTATTGAAATAAATCCTCGTTTTGGTGGAGGAATTCCGTTATCGATTGAAGCGGGAGCAAATTTTCCACTATGGACAATTGAAATGTGTCAAGGAGAAATGTTTACGGAGCAAGATTTCAATTGGAGAGAAGATTTAACAATGCTTAGATATGATGAAGCAGTTTTTACGGAGAGCATTTAACATGGAAATCAAAGCGATTGTTTTTGATATGGATGATACTTTGTATAAAGAAAAAGATTATATCGTAAGTGGTTTTAAAGCAGTAGATGATTGGATTAAAGAGGACTATAAGAAAATTGGATTTTATAATATAGCAATTCAATTATTCGATTCGGGGGAAAGAAAGTTTGTGTTTAATAAAACACTTGAAAAGTTAAATATTACGTATGATGAAAAATTGATTAGTAACTTAATAGAAAAGTATAGGCTCCATAAACCGGATATTCAATTATTAGATGAAGCGGATTGGGTGCTGAGTAATTTAACTAATAACGTAAAAATAGGACTAATTTCCGACGGATATTTAATTACCCAAGAAAGAAAAATAAACGCATTAAAGTTAAAAGAGAGATTTCATTCGATTATTCTCACTGATGAGCTTGGAAGAGAATATTGGAAGCCGAGCCAACTTCCTTATGAAAAAATAAGTAAGGAACTACAGGTTCCACATCGGCAATGTGTGTATATAGGAGATAATTTAAGTAAGGATTTTATTACTGCGAAGAAACTAAATTGGATAACGGTTCATATTAATAGAGAAGATGGAATTTACCGTAATCTTATAGTTGAGCAAGATTATAAAGCGCATTATACAATAAATAATTTAAGAAAACTTCCTGATATACCTGTATTAAAACATATGTTTTTAGATACATAATATTTTAAATATGTATAAAGGATGTGTTTACATGCAAACCGTTCAACACAAAAAGCGAATTTATCTTTCTTCACCACATATGAGCGGAAATGAACAGAAATATATTAAAGATGCCTTTGACTCAAATTGGATTGCACCTCTTGGTCCAAATGTAGATGAATTTGAAAGAGAACTTGCTTCTTTTGTAGGAGTTAAAGGTGGTGCTGCGGTTAGTTCTGGTACTGCTGCCATTCATTTAGCTTTAAGATTATTAAACGTCCAAAAGGGAGATATAGTGTTTTGTTCAAGTTTTACTTTTGTAGCGAGTGCAAATCCGATTGTTTATTTGGGGGCTGAACCAGTATTTATTGACTCTGAACCGGAAACATGGAACATGTCCCCGCAAGCTCTAGCGATTGCGTTGCATGATGCTAATAAAGCAGGGAAATTACCTAAGGCTGTCATTCTTGTTCATTTATATGGTCAGAGTGCTAAATTAGATGAAATTCTTTCGATTTGTAATCACTATGATGTTCCCATAATTGAGGATGCAGCAGAATCCCTTGGATCAACATATAAAGGAAAAGCGAGCGGTACATTCGGGAGGTTTGGGATTTATTCGTTTAATGGAAATAAAATTATTACAACTTCAGGTGGTGGAATGCTTGTTTCTAATGATGTGGAAGCATTAGAAAGAGCGAGATTTTTAGCGACACAAGCAAAGGATCCAGCACCACATTATGAGCACAGTGAGGTAGGATATAATTATCGAATGAGTAATATTTTAGCTGGTATTGGAAGAGGACAATTAGAGGTGTTAGAAGAGAGAGTGAATGTTAGGCGGGGAATATTTAGCAAGTATTATGAAGAATTATCACATATACCTGGGTTTTATTTTATGCCTGAGTTAAAAAATACCCGTTCGAATCGCTGGCTTACAACTTTGAAAATTGATGAAAGAGAAGCTGGGGTCTCTCTTGAAAAAGTATTGAGAACATTGGTTGAAGAGAATATAGAAGCGCGTCCTATGTGGAAACCGCTTCATATGCAAAAGCTTTTTAAAAGAGGAAAATATTATGCGCATAATAAAAATGAGAGTGTTTCGGAAGAGTTATTTCAAATGGGGGTTTGCCTTCCTTCGGGATCTAATTTAACGGAGGAAGATCAAGGTAGAGTTATACAATGCATCAAAAATATTAGTCGATGAACAATGAGGATTAAATCATTTGGAATTAAGTTTTAACAAATAAAGAATAATCTTGCGTTGTTCGTTATAATGAATTTTTGTGTGTAGAATGAATAGTGTATTGACATATTTTAGGGTCAATGATAGTTTGAATTGTAAGATAACCTATTTTGAAATGGAGAATCTGTGCAGTGGAAAACATATTCCTCTTAGTTTAGTGGAACCCTCAAGTTCTTTAAAAAGAACTTGAGGGGTGTGAATTATTAATAATTCATGGTTAGTAGACATAATCTTTGCTTCTTAATTATAGGAGGTAAATAAAAATGAGTGCGATAGCAGGGATTTTTAAGTTTGATGATGAATTTACGTCTACCGAGTGTGGTAAGAGATTAATGAGCGAATTACAAGAATATCCTGCAAATGATGTTCAAGAATGGTATAAAAAAAATGTCTTTTTAGGCTGTCATGCACAATGGATTACACCGGAATCCATTGGTGAGAAATTACCATTTCATGATTTTACAAGGCAGTTGGCTATTACAGCAGATGCTATTATTGATAATAGGAATGAACTATTTGACAGGTTACAAGTTGATTATAAGGATCGAAAAGGAATGACAGACAGTGAGTTAATATTATTTGCCTATCATAAGTGGGGTGAGGAGTCTCCGAAGTATTTAGTAGGAGATTTTGCTTTTATAATTTGGGATGAGAGAAACCAACTGCTTTTTGGAGCAAGGGATTTTTCGGGGGGACGAACACTATATTTTTATCATGATCAAAAAAGAGCTGCATTGTGTACATTGATAAAACCACTCTTTTCTTTACCGTATATAGAAAAGAAGTTGAATGAACAATGGCTTGCTGAATATTTGGCTATAAGTGGCATGATTGATGTTGTAGATGCATTTATTACGCCATATGAAAATATAAAACAAATTCCACCAGCGCATAGTGTAACAATAACTAAAAGAAAAGTGAAATTTTCGAAATATGTAAGTTTGGATTCGGTAAAGAAGATTAAACTTAAATCAACCGAAGAGTATGTGGAAGCATTTCAAGAAGTGTTTCAAGAAGCGGTTACATCTCGGTTACGAACAAATCGGAAAATAGGAATACAGCTTAGTGGAGGATTAGATTCGGGATCAATTGCTAGTTTTGCTGGTAGGGTTCTACAGAAAGAAAATAAGCCATTACATACTTTCAGTTATATCCCACCTAGTGATTTTGAAGATTTTACGCCAAAAAATTTAATGCCAGATGAAAGAATACTTATTAAAGAAACGGTACGACATGTTGGGGGAATAACAGATCATTATCTTGATTTTAAAGGACGGGACCCATATTCTGAAGTGGAAGATTTTCTCGAAATAATGGAGACACCTTATAAATTTTTTGAAAATTCATTCTGGTTGAAGGGAATGTTTGAAGAGGGATATAAAGAGGGCATTGGGGTACTATTAAATGGAGGTAGAGGGAACCTGTCTATATCATGGGGATCGGCAATGGATTATTATGCTTTGCTTCTTAAGCGTTTCAAGTGGCTTACATTAACTTATGAATTAAATCAATATAGTAAAAAAGTTGGTGGAGCTAGAATGAGGAGGATTCCGAATATTATAAGGATTGCATATCCATTTATTGATAGAATTTTTCCGTCAAGTACACCCTATATATTCCCTAGAATTATTAATGGAGATTTTGCTAAAAGAATTGGAGTGTTTGAGAAGTTAAAGCAACATGGCATAGGTGAAAGTGGCTGGTTTGCTGCAACAAATATATATAAGCAGAGAAAAAGTCATTTTGAAGAGGTTTTTCATTGGAACGCAAGCAATACTATAGCTACGAAGCTATCATTAAAATATTCGCTTTGGAAACGAGATCCAACGAATGATATAAGAGTGATTCGCTATTGTTTATCTGTGCCAGAAGAACAATATGTACAAGGGGGATTAGATCGCGCACTTATTAGGAATGCTACAAGTAATCTTTTGCCTGATAAAATACGATTAAATCAAAAAATCCAAGGGGTTCAAGGGGCAGATTGGGTGCATAGAATGCTTCCAAATTGGTCCGCGTTTATAGAAGAGATAGAGAAACTCTCTAGAGACGAAAGAGCGTTGAATTTTTTAGACGGTGAGGTAATAAAGA
This sequence comes from Bacillus luti, assembly GCF_009739945.1. Lineage (NCBI taxonomy): Bacteria > Bacillati > Bacillota > Bacilli > Caryophanales > Bacillaceae > Bacillus > Bacillus luti. Next base: position 1,675,951 of record NZ_CP040336.1, read on the forward strand.
AGGCACTTTTAAAAGCTCACGGAGATGTTCGTGCGGAGCATGCGATCGATTTTGATTACAAAATTTTAATGCGAAGTTTAATTGTTTACCGGTTTATTCAAAAATTTATTTGAAGGGAGGTGATAATGTGAAAAAGGAATGGGAGATTCCTAAGTTAGAAATGCTTGATGTTAAGATGACAATGGCTTCTACAGTCTTTGGACCGTATACCGATGAAGCATATGTGCCAGGTAAGCCAGAAGATCCTAATAATCCTGGTACTTGGAATCGCTTTACGAGTTAAAAGAAGGCGCTATTGAATTTGTTTGTTATTTTCATAATAAGGTAATTATCAAAAAAAGAGATTGATTGTTATAAAAAGCCTGTATACAAAAGGAGTATATAGGCTTTTTATATAACTTTCTATAAATGGGAGAGAAATCTAATGTTAGAAACTAAAAAAGGGGCTATTTATAAAGCTTTTGGTTTCAATATTTTTAGTGAGATTCCTATGCCAGAATTATCTCAAATAAATGAGCAAGAAAGTTTAATAGATATTGAAATTAGAATGGATAAGAATTTTCATTTTGAATTATTGGATGTACCGTATAAACACGTGGTTCAAGGAACGAAGGTTATGTTTTATATTCCGAATGTTGCACTTTTTTCTGTTCAAGATGGAGAAAAGATAACTATTTCACCTGAAAAAGAGATTGAAGAGGGTTTAATTAGACTATTTGTACTTGGGACATGTATGGGAATAGTATTGATGCAGAGAAAAATACTTCCACTGCATGGGAGCGCAATAACGATTGATGGGAAAGCATATGGTTTTATTGGGGAATCAGGGAGAGGAAAATCCACGTTGGCAGCGGGTTTCCTGAATTTGGGGTATAAACTTTTAAGTGATGATGTGATAGCGATATCGCTTGCAGAAAATTGTATCCCATACGTTATTCCGTCATATCCACAGCAAAAATTATGGCAGAAGAGCTTAGAACATTTTGGAATGCATGCTAATGAATATAAAACGCTAGTTGGAAGGGAAAATAAATATAGTATTCCAGTTGATGCATATTATTTTTCAAATCCAGTCCCACTGGCAGGATTATTTGAGTTAGTAATTGCAGAAAGTGGGGAAATTGAAATTCGAGAAATTAAAAAACTTGAACAACTACATACGTTACTTTGTCAAACTTATAGAAACTTTTTAATTCCACGATTAGAATTAATGGAATGGCATTTTGATATTTCAGCGAAAATCATACAGCATATTGATATGTATCAATTACACCGTCCAGAAATAGAATTTACGGTGTCACGTTTAACGTCTATTATCTTAAAAACTATAGATGAAAAGGAGTAAATAATGATGAAAAAATATATGATTTCTTTGGAACAAAGTATTGTACAGAAAATAGGGAATATAGTGAGCGACATGGATGGTGAGAAGGTTATGTTAAATATCTCCAATGGAAAATACTATAATTTAGGTAAGGTAGGTGGAATCATATGGGAAAGAATAGAGAAGCCAATAAAAGTTAGGAAACTAATAGATGAACTAATATTAGAATATGAAGTGGAATATTCTGAATGTAAGGAACAAGTTCTTCTTTTTCTAGAACAATTATTAGAGGAAAGTTTAATTGAGTTTACTAAAGTGGAATGTTAGGAATGTATCTGAAATAAGGGATAGGAGTTCTTAAATGTGTATGAGAAGAAAAATAAAAACTTTATTTCTATTAAACCCGAGAACTTTATTTTTATTTGGAGAAGTTTATATTTATCTAGGGTTAGCTCGGATATCTAATTTTATTCCTTTTTCTAAGGTTGCTCCTAAATTGGGAATCCATATGGAAGAAACGGTTTTCATTTCTGATTCGAAGAATACGATAATATTAAAAGACGTTTCTGAAGCGATACGTATCGTAAGCCGTCATACGTTTTGGGAGAGTAAGTGTTTAGTAAAAGCGATTGCTGCAATGAAGATGTTAGAAAGAAGAAATATTGAGAGTACATTATACTTAGGTACAGCTAGAGAAGAGAACGGCATGTTGAGTGCGCATGCATGGTTGAGGAGTGGCTCTGCTTATATTACTGGTGCGGAAGAAATGAAAAGGTTTACTATTGTGAGTAAATTTGCTAAAACGATGGATTAAAAAATATTGAAGGAGAGTCTCATGAGAAATAGTTATGAACTTGACTTAAATAATATTAATAAGGAACTTCAACTACAATTAGAAATAATAAGAAGAAAAAATATTTTCGAATTAAAGGAAATGGGAAAGGATTTGTTTGAGGATATTGATTGGGATACCTTTCTTACATTAGCAATCCATCATCGTGTTTATGCATATATATATCCGAAATTGAAATTACTTAGTAGTGAAGACGTTCCTTCTCACGTTACTCAAACCTTACAAAAATATTATAAAATGAATACATTTCAAATGTTGTATTTAAGTGGTGAGATAGAAAGAATAGGTAAATTGTTTCATGAAAATAATATTCGTCTTCTATTTTTAAAAGGTCCAGTACTTGCTGTAGATCTTTATAAAGACATATCTTTCCGTACTTCGAGCGATATAGATCTTATCGTTTCTTTAAGTGATCTTCAAAAAGTAGAACAAATATTGATAAATGATGGATATATAAAGGACGATTATTTTAGTACAGTTTTAAATGATTGGAAATGGAGACACCATCATATGTCATATTTTCACCCTAAAAAGAGAATAAAACTGGAAGTTCATTGGCGATTAAATCCCGGTCCATCACAGGAACCAACTTTTGATGAATTATGGGAACGTAGAAGAAGTAGCTCACTTACACAATTTCCTGTTTATGGTTTAGGAAGAGAGGATTTGTTTTTATCCCTTATTTCTCACGGTGCACGTCACGGGTGGTCTAGATTACGATGGTTAATAGATATTCAGCAAATTTTAGAACAACCCTTCGATTGGAGGCATCTTACTAGATTGTTGAAGCGGTATCAATTACTACATATAGGGGGGCAAGCAGTTATCTTAACATCAAATTTACTAAAGACTACTCAAGTGAAAGATATGAAATTTTTATTGGAGAACGGTCGTTCAATAAAGTTGGCGCAAGAGGCTCTGTTTTATATAGAGAACATGGTGGAGTTACATGCTGATATGGTCCCGGAGGATGTAGCGAAATATCATAAAAAACATTTATTTTCCTTAATGACCTATCGACAAAGGGTTCTTTTTATTACTAGTTTTTTATATCCTTATCCAGAAGATGTGGCGTTATTACCATTACCCAAAAAATTATATTTTTTGTATTTTCCCTTACGCCCTATTTTATGGGCGTGGAGAAAAAAGAGCAATCGTTTACTGCAATAGGGGGAGTATGATAATGGAGTATTTGTTAAGGTTTTTAAAAAAGTTAAATGGATATTCTGGGAAAAAAATATATATAAATCTTTTTGGAATGGTTTTCGTGAGTCTGTTAGAGGGGATTGGAATCCTCTTGCTAATACCGATGGTTACAATGAGTGGCTTTGTTAATGTGCAAGTTAATGGTGTATTCCAATCATCGATGTTTGAGTTTTTATATCATATTCCTGAAGTGTTAAGTTTAGCGATTATTTTAATTATATATATTTTATTAGTGGCAGTGCAGGCAATATTACAGCAAAAAATAATGCTTAAAAATATGAAAATTTTAATGGGGTTTATAAATAATATAAGGCTAGAGACATATGCGTCTTTATTAAAAGCTAATTGGACTTTTTTTGTAAAAAAGAGAAAAACGGATTTGATTTCTACTTTAACGGAAGAACTAGGAAGAGTTACAAATGGAACGAATATATTTTTTCAGATAATAACTTCGCTTGTTTTTACATTTATACAAATAGGAATTGCAATATGGTTAAACGTGAAAATAACTATTTTTGTGTTATTTGCGGGAATCGTATTAGCATATTTTTCAAGGGGATTTATAAAAAAGTCAAGGGAATTAGGGAATAAAACATCTGAGATAGCAAGGGGATATATTAGAGGGATAACCGATCATTTTAACGGTGTGAAAGATATTAAGAGTAATATGTTAGAAGATGCTAGGTATATATGGTTAGATGATTGGTGTGAGAAAATAGAGAAAGAACAGCTTGAATTCATAAGGTTGAAAAATCATTCTCAGCTTTTTTATAAGATTACATCGTCTGTATTAATTGCAATACTTATTTTTATAGCTATTAAATTATTTAAATCCGAACCAACCCAATTGCTATTAATCATTCTCATTTTTTCCAGACTATGGCCACGCTTTACGGCAATTCAATCGAATTTAGAACAACTGGCTGCAAGTATTCCCGCTTTTAAGTCATTATGGGAATTACAAGAGGAATGTAAGGAAGCAATTGAAATGCAGGATATACATCAGCAAAAACATATAACGCCGATTTGTATAGAGCAAGGTATTGAGTGTAAGGATGTTTACTTTCGTTATAATAAGCAAGAATCTTTATACGCACTTCAAAATATTAATGTGCAAATTCCAATAAATAGTATGACGGCTATTGTGGGGCATTCTGGTGCTGGGAAGAGTACATTAATTGATGTTTTAATGGGCTTGATCCAGCCAGAAAAAGGTCAAGTGTTAATAGATGGTACTCCTCTTACAACTGATAATTTATTGTCCTTAAGGCGGGCTATTAGCTATGTACCACAAGATCCGTTCTTATTTAATGCAAGCATTAGAGAAAATTTATTAATGATTGAACCGAATGCAAGTGAAGAACAAATTTGGGATGCATTAGAGTTTGCAGCTGCTGCTGAATTTGTACGAACGCTTCCAAATGGGCTTGACACACTGATTGGAGATCGGGGGGTAAGACTTTCGGGCGGTGAACGCCAACGGCTTGTACTAGCACGGGCAATTTTAAGACAGCCATCCATTTTAGTATTAGATGAAGCTACGAGTGCATTAGATACTGAAAATGAAGTAAAGATCCAATCAGCCATAGAACGATTGAAAGGAACAATGACTATTGTTGTTATTGCACATCGTTTATCTACTATACGCAATGCCGATCAAGTTATTGTCTTAGGAAAAGGTGAAATTGTCCAAAAAGGTGAATTTAATCAATTGGCTAAAGAGAGAAAAGGTGTATTTCGAAATTTATTAGGGTCACAAATGGAAGTTGGTTCATAGAGGAGAAAGAGTGGGGGAGTTTTGTATTCATATAGTTCAAATCGAATAAAAGCCCAAATAATGCTCAGCTATATTATGACCGTATTCGGGCTTTTATTTGTGCGGTTTCTACATTTAGGGAATAAACATAAATGAGTACCTTGCAATAAACAGTACCAAGTGGTATATTATGGATAAATAAGCTACTGTTTATTGAACAGTACTGTGGCGAGAAAGGAGGACTGCAATTGAACGTTCAATTTAAAAAAGGTGTGTTAGAACTATGTGTTTTGGCACTTGTGAAACGTAAAGATAGTTATGGCTATGAACTTGTTCAGCAAATCTCAAATAAATTTTTAATATCGGAAGGGTCTGTGTATCCATTATTGCGTCGTTTAACGAAAGAGGGATATTTTCAAACGTATTTAAAAGAGTCTACCGAGGGACCGCCTCGTAAATATTATCAGTTAACGGAGCAAGGGGAGATGCAACTTAAGTTATTGGTAACAGAGTGGCGAGATTTTGCGAGAGGTGTACAAGAAATTATTGAAGGGGTGAATTGGGATGAATAAAGAACAGTTTCTCAGGGAATTATCGAATCAGCTTAGAAAACTACCAGAAGAAGAACGGCAGGATATTTTGTTTGATTATGAAGAGCATTTTCAATTTGGAATAGAAGAAGGGAAAACTGAATCGGAAATAATAAAAGGGTTAGGTTCTCCGAAAACAATTGCAAAAGATTTACTTGCAATGTATCGATTTGATGAGATGAAAAAAGATCCTTCAACTTCAAATGTGACAAGAGCTGTTATGGCAGCGATTGGACTTAGTTTGTTTAATTTTATTATTGTTTTAGGACCATTAATTGCAATTGTTGCTTTTATATTTTCCTTTTGGGTCGGTGGTATTGCGAGTGTAGTGACGCCATTTTTCGTTATTATAAAAGTATTTATGAGCACTTTTATATGGTTGGATCTTTTCGTTAGTATAACATTTGTTGGAGTAGGTTTGTTGTTATGTATTATCGCTTATTATAGTACGAAGTGGTTTAAGAGATTATGCGTACGATACGTAATGTGGAACTTCAAAATGATAAAAGGGGAGTAGATGATGAAAAAAATATTGTTCGTAGCTATCGCTTGTATCGTTGTTGGAGTAATAGGGATTTCGCAAACGTATAAAAAAGCAGTAGCAAATGTAGAGAAAGGAAATAAGGAAGAGGTTATTAAAAACGAAGCGTTAAAAAACGTAGAAGTTGATTTAGATGCTGGAGATATTGTTATCCAAAAATCTCCGGATTCCTCTTTTTATGTGAAGCAAACAGGGGATTTGCGGAAACAGGAGATTCGTATTGCTGAAGAGGGTGACGCATTAAAAATTATAGGGGGAAGGGAAAAGGGCGATTCGTTTGATTTTTCATTTTACAACTTCGGATTTCAAACACCTACATTGACTCTATTTGTACCTGAACGTTTTTATGAAGAAATAAAAGTAAAATCATCCGCTGGACAAATAGAAATCAGTGATGTGAAAAGTGACCGTGTAAGTGTCGAGACATTTGCTGGAGAAGTAGATTTGAAACATGTCACAGCTAAGAGTGTGGAAGGATCCACGAAAGCTGGTGAGCTGAGTTTTAAAAAGGTAATAGGGAAAGTAACGGCGAAAACGGCTAGTGGGGAAGTGTATATTATGGATCATGATCCTAAATATGATGTAGAGGCAAGTTCAACTGCTGGAGATGTAGAGATTACTTTATTGGAAAAACCACAAGATGCAATTATAAGTGGGCAAAGCGCTGCCGGAGATGTAACAATTTTTAATGAAGAAAATCAAAACGTAACGATTGGTAATGGCAGTAAAAAGATTAATGGTAAAACCGCTGCTGGAGATGTGACTATAGAAGTGCGTTAATGCAGGATAGATAATATGTGCGTTTTGGAATTAGATTCTATCAAAATATAAAAAGAAGATAGTCACCTATATAAATAAGGTGATTATCTTCTTTTTATTATTTTTTAATGTAAATCACGATATACACCAATTACTTTTCCGATAACTGATACTTGTTTTAAAATGATAGGCTCTAATGAAGAGTTTTCCGGCTGTAGACGGAAGTGGTCTTTTTCTTTATAAAAGCGTTTAACCGTTGCTTCGTTGTCTTCTGTTAAAGCTACTACAATTTCACCGTTGTATGCAGACTGTTGTTGGCGAACAACAACTAAATCACCATCAAATATACCAGCGTCAATCATACTATCTCCAGAAATACGTAACATGAACACTTGATCTGCTCCAGCAACAATGCTAGCTGGAAGTGGGAAGTGATCTTCTACACTCTCAACTGCCGTAATTGGTAATCCAGCAGTAACTTTTCCGATGATAGGAACTTGAATAACAGATTGTGTTTCTGCATCCATTCGATCGTCACCTAAAATTTCAATTGCTCGTGGTTTTGTTGGATCGCGTCGAATATATCCTTTTTCTTCTAGTCGTGATAAATGTCCGTGCACTGTAGAACTAGAAGCGAGGCCGACTGCTTGACCGATTTCACGTACGGAAGGTGGATATCCTTTTTCTTGTACTTTTAGCTTAATAAAGTCGAGAATGTCTTGCTGGCGTTTCGTTAACTTTTCCATGTTTTCTAACACCTCGTTTTCTTTCATTTTTCTTATTAATTAGTATAACATGTGAAAAAACATTCTACAAACATAAGTTCGAACAAAAGGCGAATTTATGTTACACTGAAGGGAAATAATAGTGAGGAAGAGGGTTCATAATGAATGCAATTATTTATGCACGTGTGAGTACAACAAAAGAAGCACAGGAAACATCATTATTACGTCAAAAAGATGAATTATTGCATTTAGCTGAGCGCTATCAAATGAATGTTATAAAAGTAATTGAAGAGCAGGCTAGTGGTTATACAATTGAACGTGACGGTATATTAGAAGTGTTGGATACAATTCGAGACGAACAAATTGATGTGCTACTTATACAAGATGAAACGCGCCTCGGTAGGGGGAATGCGAAAATTGCATTAATGCACTGTTTACATAAAGAGGGAATCAAAGTGTATACACATACTCATAATGGTGAATTACAGCTTTCGGATTCTGATTCGATGGTGTTAGATATAATTGGGATTGTTGAAGAGTATCAAAGAAAGATTCATAACTTGAAAATTAAACGTGGCATGCAACGCGCAGTAGAAAAGGGCTATCGTCCAGAAAATAATTTAAAAAATCGTAATTTAAGCGTAGGCCGAGAGAAAAAAGAGGTGCCAATTGAAGAAATTGTACGCTTACGCAAAAGTGAACTTACTTTCGAAGAAATTGCGGCAACGCTTCGTGGATTTGGTCATAATGTTTCAAAAGCGACTGTACATCGTAGATATGTAGAGTATACAAAGCAATTGCTTGATAAAGAAGAGTAACTATTGTATGATAATAATCAGTTTTGATTAGAAGGGGGATTCGAGATGATTAATCACGAACTCGTTGAACGCATTAACTTCTTAGCGAAAAAAGCAAAAGCTGAAGGTTTAACTGAAGAAGAACAACGTGAGCGTCAATCGCTACGTGAACAATATTTAAAAGGATTTCGTCAAAATATGTTAAACGAACTTAAAGGGATTAAAGTTGTTAACGAAGAAGGTACAGATGTTACACCGACGAAATTAAAAGCTTTAAAAAAGCAAGATAATGCAAAATTAAACTAAAAGATGGGCGTAGCTGCCCATCTTTTTTATTGTTAATTTCGTTATTTAATAACTTTCCAGTTATTATTTTGCGTTGCTTCTATCCTTTTATGTTTCAATATATAGTTAGCGATAAGTTCAGACATATCTGTTGGTATGTCTTTTATTACTGGCTTATTTTGAAACATAAAAAAGTTCCCTCCGCCACTTGCGCGATAATTATTCATAACGACGTCATATTCTTCCGTCATATTTAGAGGAGCGCCTTTATACTGTAAAGATTCTACTCTCTCGCCAATTGGTTTGGAAATGTTTAATACGTACGAAATTCCTTCCCACATATCGTAATTATAGTGTTGCGGCTTTGGTTCTATGTAGGTAGGATTTACGATGATGGTTCCATCTACATTTAATGTGAAATAAGAAGCAGAGAGTTCAAGGGCATCTTTTATATCCGCTCCAGTTATTCTAATTACTTTTAATGTATTTGGATAAATATAATTAGAAACGATGTCACGCATTGTTACATATTTCGGGAAACCTGGAGATGTATTATGGAATAAGCTTGTACAAGAAATGGAAACGTTAGCTATATCCATTTGTATTTTATTTATAAATTCAATAAATGGATGATCTTGCAAACGAGTTTGCATAACATCTGAAATTTGCATGTCCCCATGAATGATTCCGATAGGTTGATCAAGCCATTTTTGTGTATTCTCTTCATAATCAGATGCTAAGGAAAGAACATCTGGATCTGCCTCAATTCCTTGCACCGTCAACAACTCTGAATAACTTTCTTTTTTAATCCACTTCTGTTCCATTCTTTCGAAGGTTACGGTTATTTTTCCAACTGATTGCCCATTACATCCAGTCTGTAAAATTGTTACACCGTTAGCCATTGTGCGAGAAATTTCTCGGTGTTGGTGTCCTGTTAATAAAATATCTATACCTTCAATTTCATGACATATTGCATATCCTTGGTTCTCGCCTGTTAACACTTCAGTTGGTACTCCGGTCTGTAAATCACGTTCAAATCCTCCGTGATAGGCTACGACTAGTAAATCTGGTTTTTCGTGTTCGTGGATGTAAGCAACCCATTTTTTTGTAGTTTCCAGTGCATCTTCAAAATGTAAGTCTTGAATATGAAGGGGTTGTTCCCAGTTTGGGATGTAATGTGTTGTTACTCCTAAAATAGCAATTTTTATATTCTCTTCAATATGTTTGATGATGTAAGGTTTCCCGAAATAGGGTGCTTTTATGTTTTTATCTAAAATGTTTGCTGATAAGTACGGGAAGTTTGCAGTTTCTACAGCGTGATTTAATATATCCATTCCATAATTAAATTCATGATTTCCGATAATTGCAGCATCGTAACTTATATAGTTGGCTAATAAGGACATTGGATTTTTCTTATCTTTTTCGTATGTAGCGTAATGGTAAGTAAATGGTGTTCCTTGAATGAAGTCCCCATTATCGATTAAAAGAACGTTTTTATTTTTGGAACGTTCTTTTTTTATAAGGGTAGAAATTTTAGCTAAACCAATTTCTGCTTTGGAATTATCTTGGTAGTGAATTGGATAAACAGTACCATGTATATCACTTGTTAATAAGATGTTTAAAGTTACAATTTGATTTTGATTCAACATCATTCACCTTTTCTATTGTTATCTTCATGTTAATCATATCAAAAATATGAAGGGAATTTTAATGTGAATGTATAGAGTGTGTAAAGATTCTGTAAATAGACAATTATTTGTGAAAATGTGTGATATATTTCTTCATGTTTACGGAAGGTTATTTTATAACAACAAAAAATGGAGGCATTAACATGTTGAAAAAAGTTTTTGCAATGGGTACAACAGTTGTACTAGCAGCGGGATTATTAAGTGGCTGTGGAACGAAGGAATCAAGTGCAAGTAAAAATGAAGATACAAAAAAAGGGTATGTACCGAAGACGTTAAATGTTCAATTTGTTCCTTCTCAAAATGCAGATACGTTAGAAGCTAAGGCAAAACCGTTGGAAAAGTTATTAAGTGATAAATTAAACATCCCGGTAAAAGTTAGTATTTCAACGAATTATAATACAATTGTAGAAGCGATGGCATCTAAGCAAGTGGATGTAGGTTTCTTACCTCCAACTGCGTATGTGTTAGCGCATGAGAAAAAGGCTGCAAATGTAATTTTACAGGCGCAACGTTTTGGAGTAGAGGATGAAACAGGGGCTCCTACAAAAGAGTTAGTAGATTTTTATAAATCTGAATTTGTTGTTAAGAAAGATTCTAACATTAATAGTGTAAAAGATTTAAAAGATAAAAAAATTGGCTATCAAGATGTTACATCATCAGCAGGCTATGTATGGCCGGCAGCGGTGTTGTTAAAAGAGGGAATTGATCCGTTGAAAGATGTGAAACCTGTTACATTAAAAGGTCACGATCAGTCTCTTATCGCTCTTTTAAATGGTGACGTAGATGCAGCTGTTGTATTTCAAGATGCGCGCAATATTGTAAAAAAAGATTACCCGAATATATTTGATCAAACGAAAATAGTGAAATTTACAGAGAAAATTCCAAACGATACAATTTCGGTACGCTCTGATTTAGATGCAGAGTGGAGTAAGAAATTACAAGATGCTTTCATTGAAATTGGAAAGAATGAGGAAGGCCACAAAATTATTAAAGAAGTATACTCGCATGAAGGATATGTTAAATCTGATGATAGTAAATTTGATATCGTTCGTGAATATGGAAAGAAAGTAAAAACACAATAATACATATGGAAATGGCGACTAACTGGAAGGCGTGTGATTTCGGTTAGTTTGCCGTTTTTAGGTTATTGATAATACATTGAAGGTAGGTAAGATGAGTGATAGAGTTTCAAAACGTCTCCAAAGTGTATCCGAATGGTACAAAAGGATTGAATAATATAAATTTAAAGATTGAAAAAGGTGAGTTTGTTGTAATGGTCGGATTATCCGGGGCTGGAAAATCTACACTTCTCAGATCAGTAAATCGTCTTCATGAGATTACAGAAGGTGAAATTATTATTGAAGGCGAGTCTATTACTGCTGCAAAAGGAAAAGGATTACGACGAATGCGCCGAGATATAGGTATGATTTTTCAAAGTTTTAACCTTGTGAAACGATCAACGGTATTGAAAAATGTATTAGCTGGCCGTGTTGGATATCATTCGACACTGCGTACAACGTTAGGGTTGTTTCCAAAAGAAGATTTGGAGCTTGCATTTCAGGCGTTAAAAAGAGTGAATATTTTAGAGAAAGCATATGCACGAGCTGATGAATTATCAGGAGGACAACAGCAACGTGTATCGATAGCGAGAGCATTGGCGCAAGAAGCGAAAATTATATTGGCGGATGAACCTGTTGCATCGTTAGACCCACTCACAACAAAGCAAGTGCTCGATGATTTGAAAAAAATTAATGAAGATTTTGGAATTACGACAATTGTAAACTTGCATTCTATTGATTTAGCTAGGCAATATGCTACTCGTATTATTGGATTACATGCAGGTGAAGTTGTCTTTGATGGATTGGTAGAAGAGGCAACGGATGAAAAGTTTGCTGAAATATATGGGGAAGTAGCTCGAAAAAGTGAATTATTAGAGGTGGCAGCTAAATGAACGACGTGACGATGTACTCGAAATCGATACCGAAGCCACCAAGTAAATTGAAGCATATGTTAACGGTTATTCTCGTTATTGTACTGTTATGGGGCAGTAGTGTACAGGTCGACGCATCATTTGCAAAACTAGTAGTTGGTTTTCCTAATATGATGGATTTATTGAAGGAAATGGTGCCGCCCGATTGGAGTTATTTTGAAGTTATTACAACAGCGATGTTAGATACGATACGTATGGCGATTATTGGGACGACTTTAGGGGCCATTTTAGCCATTCCACTTGCACTATTTGCGGCAAGTAATGTATTTACTAATGTGTTTTTGTACAGTCCAGCTCGTTTGATTTTAAATTTTATACGGACGATACCAGATTTACTATTAGCTGCTATTTTTGTGGCGATTTTTGGAATAGGGCCGCTTCCAGGTATTTTGGCTCTTACTTGTTTTTCGATTGGGCTCGTAGCGAAATTGTTATATGAGTCCATTGAATCCATTGACCCTGGTCCGTTAGAAGCGATGACTGCTGTAGGAGCTAATAAGGTGCAGTGGATTGTTTATGGGGTAATGCCACAAGTGAAAGCACATTTTGTCTCCTATGTACTTTATACATTTGAGGTGAATGTACGTGCAGCAGCTGTTTTAGGGTTAGTAGGAGCAGGTGGCATTGGATTGTATTATGATCGTACACTTGGATTTTTACAATATCAACAAACCGCTTCTATTATTATTTATACTCTTGTTGTTGTATTGTTAATTGATTATATAAGTACGTTGTTGCGGGAGAAATTATAATGAGTGAATCGACGATGATCATGCCAAAACGAAAGAAACCAAGTGTATATCGCTGGATTATTTTTATAGCACTTGCAGGTATATATGTATGGGCCTTTTCAGGAGTCCCGTTAGAAGGAATAAAGAATACCGCGGGAGAAATTACAAAAGCAATTATGACAGGGGTATTTAATCCAGATTGGTCGTATGTATCCTTGCCAGATGGAGAAGATCTATTACATGGTTTAATTGATACGTTGGCTATTGCAGTATTAGGCACATTTATTTCCGCCTTTTTATCTATACCATTTGCTTTTTGGGCAGCAACAAATATGAGTAGTGGAAAATTAACTTCAGGAACCGGGAAATTTGTACTTAGTTTTGTCCGTACATTTCCCGAATTAGTAATGGCACTTTTATTTATAAAAGCTGTCGGTCCAGGTTCTTTCGCGGGCGTACTAGCTTTAGGGTTACATTCTATCGGGATGCTAGGAAAACTGTATTCGGAAGGAATTGAAAATATTGATAAGGGACCGACCGAAGCGCTAATTGCTACAGGAGCAAATCGTTTTCAAATTCTTTGGTATGCGGTATTACCACAAGTGTTACCGGACTTTTTATCTTATACGTTATATAGGTTTGAAATTAATGTACGATCCGCTGCTATTTTAGGTGTTATTGGAGCGGGTGGTATTGGGACGCCGCTAATTTTTGCTTTAAGCTCACGGAATTGGTCTCGCGTTGGAATTATTTTATTAGGCATCATATTAATGGTAATTATCATTGACTTTATTTCAAGTTCGATAAGGAAGAAAATTGTATGATTTATGAAAGAAGCACCTATAAAAGGTGCTTTTTTTATATAATGAGAATAAATAATGTGGATATTATTGGATAATAGGAGGGGTCTTTTGGCTTTACAGCATGAATTTGTATTTGTTTCATTTGAAAAAGAGGGATTGGATTTTGAAGGTGTGAATTGGATTGAGGGTTGTTTCTTGTATAAAGAAGAGGCGATGATAGAGGAATATGTCGTATTAAGTGATGAGCTCATTGTGTATCTATTAGATTTTATTCATTGGATTCCGGTTTATTATCCTGCTAAAAGAGCAGAAGGATTTGGGATTCATTATTATGGTATTACAAAAATTGAACAGAAAGGGGCAGAGATAGCAGAACAGTTATTTTGTTCGCTAGTTAGTATGTTTTCTTTAGGTCCAGAAACAATCGAACTGACAGGACGGTCTCAATGGGGAAATGATACTAATATTGATGGAGAATATGAAAGATATGTATTTGATCGAGATAAATTATGTCAAGATTTAAAGTCTTTTATTCGTTTGCTTCGTAGAGTGAAAAATAGGGAAGGATATGTCTTACATTATGGAATTTGAAAATGATGTATAAATATACAGACAATTCCCTTTCTTTTTAAAATAAAAACAATGAAAAAGTATGTCATATTGAATACCCATACATTCCCGAAATCATTGATTTTTTTATAAAAAATCAAAAAAACATCAACATATTTGTCGATACATGTTGTATAATCTTGCGTGGGAAGCTATCATATAAATGTATAAAACGTTTACTAATATAAGCGAAGGGAAGAATAGCATGTCACATTCAATCGAACAACTTTCTATCAACACGATTCGCACATTATCCATCGATGCGATTGAAAAAGCAAACTCTGGTCACCCAGGAATGCCAATGGGTGCAGCACCAATGGCTTATACATTATGGACTCAATTTATGAAACACAATCCAAATAACCCAACGTGGTTTAACCGTGATCGTTTCGTATTATCTGCAGGTCATGGTTCAATGTTATTATACAGCCTACTTCACCTATCTGGTTATGATGTAACAATGGATGACTTAAAGAACTTCCGTCAATGGGGAAGCAAAACTCCAGGACATCCTGAGTATGGTCATACAGCAGGTGTAGATGCAACTACTGGTCCACTTGGACAAGGTATTGCAACAGCTGTAGGTATGGCAATGGCTGAAAGACATTTAGCGGCTAAATATAATCGTGATGCGTATAATGTAGTAGATCATCATACATACGCTATTTGTGGTGATGGAGATTTAATGGAAGGCGTTTCTGCTGAAGCATCTTCATTAGCTGCTCATTTACAATTAGGTCGTCTTGTTGTGTTATACGATTCAAATGATATTTCATTAGATGGCGATTTAAATCGTTCATTCTCTGAAAGTGTAGAAGATCGTTACAAAGCATACGGATGGCAAGTAATCCGTGTTGAGGATGGAAACGATATTGAAGCTATCGCGAAAGCAATTGAAGAAGCGAAAGCTGACGAAAAACGCCCAACGCTAATTGAAGTAAGAACGACAATTGGTTTCGGTTCTCCAAACAAATCAGGAAAATCAGCTTCACATGGTTCTCCACTTGGTGTAGACGAGACAAAATTAACGAAAGAAGCATACGCTTGGACTGCTGAGCAAGACTTCCATGTTGCAGAAGAAGTATATGACAATTTCCGTAAAACAGTACAAGATGCTGGTGAAACTGCACAAGCAGCTTGGAACACAATGTTAGGCGAATATGCACAAGCATATCCAGAATTAGCAAACGAATTGCAAGCAGCAATGAATGGTCTTCTTCCAGAAGGTTGGGAGCAAAACTTACCAACTTATGAATTAGGATCAAAAGCAGCAACTCGTAATTCTTCAGGTGCTGTAATTAATGCAATTGCAGAGTCTGTACCATCATTCTTCGGTGGATCTGCTGACCTTGCTGGTTCTAACAAAACATATATGAATAACGAAAAAGACTTTACAAGAGATGACTACAGCGGTAAAAACATTTGGTACGGTGTACGTGAGTTCGCAATGGGTGCAGCAATGAACGGTATTGCACTACATGGCGGTTTAAAAACTTACGGTGGTACGTTCTTCGTATTCTCTGACTACTTACGTCCAGCAATTCGTCTTGCAGCATTAATGCAATTGCCAGTAACGTATGTATTCACGCACGACAGTATCGCTGTTGGCGAAGATGGTCCAACACATGAACCAGTGGAGCAATTAGCAGCGCTTCGTGCAATGCCAAACGTTTCTGTTATTCGTCCAGCTGACGGTAACGAATCTGTTGCAGCTTGGAGATTAGCTTTAGAATCTACAAACAAACCAACTGCTTTAGTATTAACTCGTCAAGACCTTCCAACATTAGAAGGCGCGAAAGACGATACGTATGAAAAAGTAGCAAAAGGTGCATATGTAGTTTCTGCAAGCAAGAAAGAAACAGCTGATGTTATCTTACTTGCAACTGGATCTGAAGTAAGCCTAGCTGTTGAAGCACAAAAAGCATTAGCAGTAGACGGCGTTGACGCAGCTGTTGTCAGCATGCCATCTATGGATCGCTTTGAAGCTCAAACTGCTGAGTACAAAGAATCTGTATTACCAAAAGCAGTAACGAAACGTTTCGCAATCGAAATGGGTGCTACATTCGGATGGCACCGTTACGTAGGTCTTGAAGGAGATGTGTTAGGTATCGATACATTCGGTGCTTCTGCTCCTGGTGAGAAGATTATGGAAGAGTATGGATTTACTGTAGAGAACGTTGTTCGTAAAGTAAAAGAAATGCTTTAATGATTTTAGAAAAATCTCTCCGGCATGGAGAGATTTTTCTATGTAAATGAGTTTTTTCGACAGAAAAAGTTTTTTATCTCTCCGCAGTCAGACAATCATTGCAAATTTTCTTCTATATAATGAAGAGAAAAGGTTGTCCAGATTGGGAGGCTGAAAATGAAAACGTATGAATTGTATTTAATTCAAGAGGATATTGCGAAAGCTTATTTTGGTCGTGAATATTTGTTTTTTGATTTATTTGCTCGATTTTCAGAATCTGGGTCCCTTTCGGAGAAAAAAGTGTTATACAAACAAATGATGTATATAACGATGCCATTACAAGTAATGAAAATTCATCATAAATTAGAGCAAGCTTTACGTGCTCTTGGTAAATATGATAGAACACATCATACACATACACTTTTTACAGGAGCGGAATACGGCGAAATAATCGTGAAACCACACTATATCCGTATGAACACCTCTGGAAATGTCTCTATGGAAACGACGTTTTTTGAGGTGCTTCGAAAGTGTGAATTAACATTTTTAGCTATGGATTATGAAAATACAAAGTATGGATGGCTGAATCCTCTAAAACAAGTACGAACATATGTGTAAAAAATGTCGAATTGTATCTTGTCTTATTGAAAAGGTTTTAGTACACTGTAAGGTAGACAACATGAAGGAGGAAAATATATGCCGATTTGGTTAGGTATTCTAGTGGGCGTAGTAGCACTAGTAGCAGGCGTGGCGTTAGGATTTTTCATTGCCCGCAAATACATGATGAACTACTTAGAAAAAAATCCACCAATTAATGAACAAATGTTAAAAATGATGATGATGCAGATGGGACAAAAACCTTCCCAAAAGAAAATCAATCAAATGATGAGCGCGATGAGCAAGCAACAAACGAAATAAGCGCTAAAAGACACTCGCTAAGAGTGTCTTTTCTTTTTATGATTATAGAGTTTAAAACTTTTAAAAATTCTGTATTTTTGGTAAACTGAAAACATCGCTCATTTTAAGGGAGGAGGATAAAAATGAAGGTATTTATTAATTTAGCGTGGTTTTTTAAACAAGAAAAACGAGCGTACATAATCGGAATTATTATGTTATTTGGTGTCGCACTTCTTGAACTTTTAGCTCCGAAAGTACTAGGTATTGTAGTAGATGAAATTAATAATGGAACATTAACATCTGAAAAATTGTTAAAGTGGGTTATTTTGTTAGTAGCTGCTGGGATTACTATGTACGTATTGCGTTACTTATGGCGTATTATGATTTTTGGATCTTCTTTAAAACTAGCCCGTCAATTACGAAAAAATTTATATGAACATTTTACAAAGATGAGTCCATCTTTCTATCAGTCAAATCGCACAGGTGATTTAATGGCACATGCAACGAATGATATTCAAGCGATTCAGCAAACTGCTGGAGCGGGTGTATTAACATTAGTTGATTCACTAGCGGTTGGGGGATGTGTACTTGTAGCGATGGGCTTTACAATTAGTTGGAAGTTAACATTGTTAAGCTTAATTCCTATGCCAATTGTAGCAATTTCGACAAATTATTATGGAACTTTATTACATAAAAGGTTTCATAAAGCGCAGCAATCGTTTTCAGAAATCAATGACAAGGTGCAAGAGAGTATGAGTGGGATGAAGGTAATTCGCTCACTTGGACAAGAGAAAGAAGATTTACAAGCGTTCCGAAAAAAGTCAGAAGATGTCGTACATAAAAATATGTTAGTCGCACGTATTGATTCGTTGTTTGATCCAACAATCGCTCTTATCGTTGGGTTTTCTTTTTTAATTGCGGTATGTTACGGGTCAGTATTAGTTGTGAGAGGTGAATTGACAGTCGGTGAATTAGTTACATTTACAACATATTTAGGTACTCTTGTTTGGCCGATGTTAGCATTTGGATGGTTGTTTAATATTATGGAGCGTGGACGCGCTTCGTATGACCGTGTAGAGAAAATCCTTTCTCAAAAATCAGATGTAGTAAATAGAGAAAACGCTGTACATACAATAGCAAGCGGTGATGTTTCGTTTGCGGTTGATTCATTTTCATATAAGAAAAATGAACGGTTACATTTAACAGATATTCATTTTGATTTGAAGAAGGGTGAAACGTTAGGAGTTGTAGGACGTACAGGTGCAGGAAAAACGACTTTATTAAAATGTTTAATCCGTGAATATGATCATTTTAATGGTGAATTAAAGGTTGGAGAGCGAGATATTCGAGATGTAACACTTTACGGTGTACGTTCTGCCATTTCATACGTACCGCAAGATCATTTTTTATTTTCAGCGAGTATTGGGGAGAATATTGCCTTCGGAAAGGCGGATGCTACATATAATGAAATTACTCGTGCTGCAGAGATTGCCTGTATCCATAATGACATACTCCAATTTTCAGAAGGATATGAAACAGTAGTAGGGGAAAGAGGCGTTTCTTTATCTGGAGGTCAAAAACAGAGAATCTCAATCGCGCGTGCTTTATTAACGAATGCTGAAATTTTGATCTTGGACGACTGTTTATCTGCTGTAGATGCAAAAACAGAAGAAACGATTTTAAATGCATTAAAGAGAGAAAGAGCAGGGAAAACGACGATTATTACTGCTCATCGTTTAAGTGCAATTCAACATGCCAATCTTATTCTAGTTGTGGATGAAGGTAGAATTGTACAACGAGGTACACATGAGCAATTAATGGAGGAAAACGGTTGGTATAAAGAGATGTATGAAAGCCAGCAGTTAGAAGCATTAGTCGAGAAAGGAGGCGTATGATGGCTAAGAAAAAACAGAGTGATTTAAGAAGATTGCTTTCTTATATGAGACCATATAAAGGGTTATTAGCATTAGCATTTTTATTTCTAGTTGGAGCAACTGTAACTGAAATGATGGGACCTTTTTTAATTAAACAATTTCTTGATGAACACTTAGTACCGGGGAATTTTGAACAATCAGCGCTCGTTACTTTATTTGTAGTATACATAGTTGCCCATTTATTAAAAGTGTTATTTACGTATTTGGATTTATTATATTTTCAAAATATTGCTTTTAAAATTGTTCAAGATATGCGTGTTGAAGTATACGAACATGTTCAAAAGTTGTCATTAAGTTTCTTTGATCGTACGCCGATCGGTACGCTCGTATCGCGCATAACGAATGATACGGAAGCAATTAAAGATTTTTATGTCAGTGTATTATCCACATTTGTCAAAAATGTAGTCTTTTTAATTGGTATTTTAGTAGCTATGTTTTTATTAAATGTAAAACTAGCGCTATTTTCTCTTGTGTTAATTCCAATTATGTTTGCGATTATGGTATTATATCGCCGGAAAAGTGCTGCTTTTTATTTAGAAGTACGTAATCAATTGAGTGTTTTAAATGCAAAGTTAAATGAATCCATTCAAGGAATGAATATTGTCCAAGTGTTTAGGCAAGAAAAGCGGATGAGAAAAGAATTTGAAGAAGTGAATAATAAACATTATAGTGCAGGACGACGTACGTTAAAGTTAGACGCATTACTTTTACGTCCAGCTACAGATTTAGTTCATATTATAGCAATTGCGTTAGTACTTGGTTTATTTGGAATTGATGCTTTAAAAAGTCCAGTTGAAGTAGGGGTTTTATATGCCTTTGTTAATTATATTCATCGTTTCTTCCAGCCTGTAAATGAGATGATGATGAAATTGTCATTTTTCCAACAGGCACTTGTTTCATCGTCACGTGTATTTCATTTAATGGATGAGACAGATTTAGCGCCCGTTCAAAAAGGGAATGGGAACCCTCAAGTAGTTGATGGGGATATTGAATTTAAAAATGTTACTTTTTCGTATGATGGAAAGCGTGATGTTTTAAAAAATGTCTCTTTTCACGTGAAACAAGGGCAAACGGTTGCTTTTGTTGGGCATACGGGTAGCGGGAAAAGTACGATTATGAATTTATTAATGCGATTTTATAATATTAAATCAGGAAATATTGTAATAGATGGTGTGGATTTAGAGAATTTTGGAGAACAAGAAATTAGAAAGAAAATAGGACTCGTATTGCAAGATGCATTTTTATTTGCGGGAAATATTAAGCAAAATATTCGTATGTACAATGAAGAGATTACGGATGAAGAAGTAAAAGAAGCTGCGCGATTTGTGCAAGCCAATATGTTTATTGAAAAATTACCAGAGCAGTATGAAACAGAAGTAGTAGAAAGAGGAGCTGCATTTTCTAGTGGGCAACGACAACTAATCGCTTTTGCTAGAACGATAGCAACGAATCCGAAAGTATTAGTATTAGATGAGGCAACAGCTAATATTGATACAGAAACAGAAGAGGCTATCCAAACAGCGTTGCAGCAAATGCGAAAAGGGAGAACGACGATAGCAATTGCGCACAGGTTATCTACAATTCAAGATGCAGATCAAATTTTTGTTATGCATGATGGAGAGATAGTGGAGAGAGGAACACATCAAGAGTTATTGAGTGAACAAGGGTTGTATTATAATATGTATTTACTACAAAATAAAGGAAGTTTACAAAAGGCCTTGTAGAGTTACAAGGTCTTTTGATTGCACGTGAAATTTCTACAAAATATATATCGATAACATAGTATAATATAGTAGAAATATGTATATAAAAGGAGTCGAACTATGGATTATGTGCTAATAGGTATAATTTTATTATTATTAGCTGGAGTGTTCGTACTGTTTTATAAAAATAAACAGTTAGAATCAGAGAGTCAGCAAGTGGAATTTGAAAAGAAGCAAGCAATTGAAACGTATGAAAATGAAATTGCAGCTACGGTTACAGAACATAAAGAACAACAAAATACATTGAAAAATATGGAACAGAAGAAATACAATGATTTACAAGTAAGTGCAAATAGAGAACTTGAAAATATGCGTATGATGAAAAATCAGTTAGCTATACAACATAGTAAAGAACGTAGTGAAATGCAAGATAAACATAGTAATGAAATACATATGTTTCAAAAGCTAATTGCGGATTTACGAGAGTATACTAAAAATGGTGCTGAAGTGAATACACACGAAACATTATATTATATGAAACGAGGATTCGTAGAGCAAGGAATAATAGTAGATAATGAATTTCATATTATACCGAACATTTTCGTTAGAAATCAGCGTGGAGGAAATGATTTTCGAATTCATCATCTTGTCTTAAGTAAAACGGGCATATATCTACTTGAGACGAAAGAATGGACAGGGAAGTTAATTCATGGTTTAACGAAAGAAAATGCTAATATATATTCATTTATGATTGATGAAATTGGTAAGTATCAACAAGATGTTGAGAAAGAAGAGACGTTTGAATGGATTACAGGTGCAGATTCATTAACGCTACAAGTGAAAAATGAAGGGAATCCAGTATGTAAAGCGAAGGAATTATCTCACATTTTATACAATCGATTGAAAGAAATACAAGTTGATATTGTAAAAGAAAATGTAAAGCCGGTTGTATATTTTTATAATGAAAGTGGCAAAGAATTGATAGATCTTTCTGAAGAAGAAACGCCGAGATTAAAAGATAGGGAGCAAATTGTAACGTTCTTCAGAAATGAAATTTTAACAGGGAAAGTAGTATATACAGAACAAGAATTAGAAATAATTCGAGAAATGATTAGCCGGATGAGTTATAAAATGAATTAAAAGGGGAAATTTTTCTGAACGCTATATTACGCGGCATTCTGTATGTTTATTTTTGTTTGTATGTAGTAATGTATCTTATATTTATTTTCGTTATTGATATAGTTCATATGTCATTAAGCGTAAATAGTATTTTTGTAGTAGTCATGCCATTTGTTTTATTAGTTATGATTCAGTGGGCTATTATACATGTTTCAGTAAATCGTAATAAAGAAAAGAAGCAAGTGTTAAGTGTAATGATAATAGCGCTTATTCCATTAATAGTGTGTACCGTACAATTAGGTGTAAATGAATATACATCAAAGTTTAATCAAAATCGATGGTTAAATGATGCGGATAAGCGGGTACATATGGTAGATGACTTATTACAAAAATACAAATTAATAGGAAAATCAAACGAAGAAATTATAAAATTGTTAGGAGATCCTACTGAAACAAGAAATGAGGAAGTGGGAGCTACCACTTCGTATTATCTTGGAAATGAGCGTGGCTTCATTTCAATAGATAGTGAACGTCTTGTTTTACAATTTGATAATGATGGGAATGTTATAGAATATAAGGTGCAGCGAGATTAATATAGTGAGAGGAAGAAGTTATAAATTGTATAACTTCTTTTTTATTTTTCAATATGCTATAGAAAGGGAATGTGAATTTTGAGGGGAATAAGGAATGAAAGCGGAGGTGATGCATATATATAGATGCATTGGGTTATTTTTTGTAGCACTTTATAAAATGAAAAGGAGGTAAGACGGTGAAAGCAATACCGACTGATGTCCTGAGTAAAGAATTGATGGAAAGAGAAGGAGTTATATCTATTACCGTAAAGGAATTTGAAAAGATAGAAGTAGCTGGAGTAGTAGTAGCGGGTCCTGCTGTTATTTTGATTAATCAAGATTAAGTACATACTATCAATATAGAAATGTATAAAAAGCATCCGGCTAGGATGCTTTTTATTTGTGTGCAAGAGAGCGTATAGTAGATAATTGGGGTACTGGAGGGGGAGCATGTGGCAATTATTATAACGATGTTAGTGATGGGGATCTTATTAGGGTTCGTTGGGGCTGGGGGAGCCGGTTTTATTATCGCTATACTCACTTTAGTATTCCATATTCCTATCCACGTTGCTCTTGCAACATCTTTAACAGCTATGGCATTTACGACATTATCTGGGGTTATAAGTCATTATCGTGAAGGAAATGTTGTATTTATTATAGGCGGGATTGTTGGTGGATTTGGGGCGTTTGGTTCTTATATTGGTTCTAAGTTTGGTTCACTTATACCAGCACACCTTCTTCATTGGTTTACAGCTGGGATGTTATTTTTATCTGCAATTTTTATGTGTATTAAATTAATTAAGTTTCAAAATAGGGAAGAATTACTTTTAGCAGAAATTAAAGATTTTTCGAAAGAATACATAATGAAATGTATATGTCTTGGATTAGTCACTGGAATACTGGCTGGTTCATTCGGGATTGGTTCTGCACCATTTATTCAACTTGGATTAATGGTTCTATTAGGATTAACGATTCAGCAATCTGTAGGAACGACTATGCTTGTTATATTGCCGATTGCGATTGGAGGCGGGCTTGGATATAGTTCAGAAGGGTATTTAGATTTTATATTGTTATTGCAAGTATTGATTGGGACGATGTTAGGAGCGTATATCGGTGCGAAGTTTACGAATTATGCACCACGCATGCTTTTGAAGTTATCAATGGTTATGACACCAGTTTTAGCTGGATGTATGTTATTGATGGAATAAAAATAATATAGCAAACTAATATGTTTTACGACTGAATTATGTAAGTAATTCATATTTCCCATATGAAAAGATTTGCTTTAATATAATGAGTGTAAAGTTCGAGTATTCGAAGTACTACTTGAATTATATCCCTATCCCTTTTCTAAAAATGCGAACAAGTTTTGCCCTATTCTATTCAATATTTAATTGTATAGAAATATATTGTTCGATGACCATTATGGAACGTACATAATGGAAAAATCCCGATCCTTAAAGAGGATGCCCCTAATCTTCATGTGAAAATATGATCGGATATGAAAGCTGACCAGTTGATGGTCAGCTTTCTTTTTGTTCAAAAATTATTTCTTCTTTAATTTCTGTTTGCAATAATAAAGCTTTTCCGAAACGGCGTTTACATTCCGCACGCACTTTTTCAATGGCTAGTAGCTGAGTAGTGGCGGGAACTGTGACGATAGCTTGTCGAGGTTTTCTATTTTCTTCACAAAAGACACATTCCACAACATATTTAGAAATCATATTTTCATCCTTCCGTCTTTAATTTCTAAGAAGGGATTGTCTATGAAGTTAATGTGATTTTTCGTCATTAGTTTACTTTTTTCCTCTTTTTTCAAGGAGAAAAAGATAAAGAAGGCGAATTTTTGTAGGGGAGGGATGTACATGGAGAGATGGATAGGTGCAGCAGCTATATGTGTAAATGAAAGAAATGAAGTTTTAATGGTATTGCAAGGACAAAAGGGAGAAGAAAAAAGGTGGTCTGTCCCAAGTGGAGGACTTGAAAAAGGAGAAACACTAGAAGAATGTTGTATCCGAGAAGTTTGGGAGGAAACAGGTTATAGTGTGGAAGTTGTAAATAAAATATACGAAAAAGAAGGTATTACATATGGAATTCCCGTCTATGTTCATTATTACTTTGTAGAAAAAACAGGTGGTAATATGAACATACAAGACCCTGATGAGTTAATACATGAAATTGCTTGGAAAGGAATACGTGAAGTTGAAACATTATCGTTAGCTTTTCCAGAGGATTATGAGTTAATATGCCAATATATAAATAAAAAAGCAAGTATTTAAATACTTGCTTTTTAATGTATCCACGATAAGAAAAGCGGAACGATAACTAAACTAGCTCCTGCTGTTAAAAGCATGGATAAACTAGCAATTGTTCCTTCAACAGGACCGATTTCAAACGCTTTTGATGTACCTGTTCCATTTGCGCTTGTACCTAACATAATGCCTTTTGCGAGCGCAGTTTTAATGCGGCATATACGTATAAGAGATGGACCAAGCAATGCTCCTGTTAACGCAGTTAAAACGACAAATACTGCTGTTAATTGTGACATACCACCAATCATTTCTGAGATTGCCATTGCGATCGGTGTCGTTACAATGTGTGGGGCTAAACTATGTTCTAGTGTTGCATCGATTTGAAAAAAATTCGCTAGTAGTGCTGAAGTAATAACTGATAAAAATGAACCGACAATGACATTAAGTAAGATGGCTACGCCATGTTTCTTTAGTAAATCAAAGTATTTATAGATTGGCCATGCAAAAGCAACTGTTGCAGGTTTTAATAATTCTGTTAGCCATTGACCACCAGATTCATATGTTTCATAAGGTGTATCTAATCCAAGCAATAAAGCAATTAAAATAATGGGACAAACAAGAAGAGGAGAAAGTAAACTCCAATTCCAGCGCTGATATAATTTTTTTGATATCCAATATGTGAATAGTGTTAATAGTAAACAAAGAAAGCCGATCATTGTGTTGATCCTTTCCGCTTAAGTAGCAATTCTGTTAAAAGTCCTGTAACGAGAGTAACGCAAAGTGTACTAATCATAATAATCAAAATGAGATCGATTCCATATTGTGATAATGTATCTTTGTAGCGTATGACAGCGACTGCAGAAGGAATGAAAAATAAAATAAGTTCTTTTAATAAAAAATCAGCACCGTCTTGTATCCACTCTTTTTTAACTATGTTAAATTTTAATGAGATTAATAATAGGAAAATCCCGATTATACTTCCTGGAACTGGGAGGTGTGCCTGTTTTGCAATCCATTCACCTGTCCAAGCGAAACAAAATAGTAATAAAATTTGTCCGCTTAACTTCCACCATTTCATACAGTAACCACCTCTTTCTTTTTTTGCATAAAAATTGCAAAAAAGAATTAACAATTTCTACTATACGTTCATTCAAAAAATTTGTCTAATATATAAATTATGTGTTATTAATATATTAGATGTATTAATCGAAAGTGAAAAGGGTGTCCAAAATGGAATTACGGCATTTGCAATATTTTGTTGTAGTGGCAGAAGAGTTGCACTTTGGACGAGCAGCTGCTCGTTTACAAATGACACAACCACCGCTTAGTCAGCAAATTCAGCAATTAGAAAAAGAAATGGGAGTTATGTTATTTTCAAGAACAAAGAGAAAAGTTGAATTAACAGAAGCAGGAGAAATGTTTTTAAAAGAAGTGAAAAAAGCGTTTGAACAAATTGAAAAAGCAGTAGAAGTTGCACAAAGTGCACAAAGGGGAGAAGTAGGATCACTTTCAATTGGTTTTGTAGGAGCGGCGATATATGATATTTTACCATCTATCGTTAGGGAGTATAGAAAGAAATTTCCGAGAGTATCTGTTGCATTACATGAATTGTCTACGCCAGATCAAGTTCATGCACTTCATGATAATCGTATTGATATTGGCTTTTTACGTCCACCAATTTCAACGCAATTACTAGAATTAGAACCAATTCAAAAGTTGTCTTGTACTTTATGTTTACCAAAGGCACATCCGCTTGCAGAGAAAGATGAAATACATATAGAAGATTTACGAGATGAGCCATTTGTATTTATTACAAGACCAGTCTGGCCAGCATTGTACGATACAATTTTATCTCTTTGCAGAGAAGTTGGATTTAGTCCACGCATTGTACAAGAAGCAACAGAATATCAAACTGTTATGGGGCTTGTAGCAGCAGGGATTGGAATTACAGTCATACCTGTATCGGCAAATAAATTATATAAAACAGAAGTTGTATATAAAGAGCTATATGATTCTAATTTTGTGGCAGAAATGTCAGTGGCTTACAAAAAAATGAATAGCAATCCAGAGCTTTTAGAGTTTTTAAAAATTGCAAGAGAGAAGAAAAGAATAGAAGTAGAAGATGCGTAATAACAGTAACGGTTTAATTCAGATATATAAAAGTACACCTTGTTAAACAATAAAGCGGAAATGCACTAAATTGCATTTCCGCTTTATTGTACTTTTTTTAGCTCAATACTAAATAGATAAACGTGCTCATTTTCTTTTAAGAGTGCGTCAATACCTGTTTCTTCATCAATTGCATTTACGCTTACAGTTTCTTTACTTGATTGGATTACAGCAGCTAAAATTGTTTTTTGATTGTATCTTAAACTTTTTGCAGATTGAATTGTAGTAGTTGCAGAACTATTTACGTTTGGTGGCTCATCTTCAGGAACAAGCGTGGAACCACCGTCAATATTAATATACCATTGACCTTTTCCATGTATATTGTTATTCAATTGGAGATTTGGTGCTATGAAAGAAAGTTTTATTTTCTTTTCTACAAAATATGATGCAGCTATGTTCGCGATTTCTTTTACTTTTTTACCATTTTGATAATATTCAATTTTAGCCTGAAGTTCATCTTTATTATTTTTGATTGTAACATCATAAAACATTCTATTTCCTTCACCTATAGGAGTCATTTGTAAAATGTCAGATTGCTCTTTTGTTAACTTATGTGGTTTAACAGTGGAACCTTCACTATTTTTTAATGGATTACAACTAGTGAAAAGTAATAAAGAAAGAATAAACAGCAATTTCACACGCATATAACCCCTCCTTTTTACAATTGTAGTATATAAATGGAATTTTAACCATTTTATTTTCTAGGACTAAAGGCTTAGAAAAGATTCAGATTGTAGTGCGATGTTTAAAATGTCATATTTTTATACACTAGTAGTATAGAATGCGTATGTTATAAGGTAGGGGAAGAAATTTATGTCTTTATATCGGTTAGCGAGAAAAAATATAAGAAGATTTGCTGCCAAAAGGATGAAGCAATTTATGTGGATTGCTATGAGTACTATAATTTTATTTTTTATGGTATCGCTACAATTTAATGAAGTAGCCGTTGGGGAATTAGGGGATACACTTGTATTTCAAATGTGTTTTTACACGCTGTTTATCGTAGTCATTTTCATATGTATGTTTATTACATATAAAATGACTTATTCTCTTCTGCAAGTGAGGAAAGAAGAAGTTAAATCTTATGTAGCAGTGAATAGGAAGAGAAATGAAGTGCTATGTTTATTATGTCAGGAGCAATTATTTATTTATGGAACGGCGTTTGTTTTTGGATTAGTTAATGGGATGTTATTTTTAAAATTATTTACGATTATCTTTATGAAAATAGCAGGAATACAAGGGATAAATAGTGCACCGATTACAATATATGCAATAGTAGTAGTTAGTATAATTATGATCGTTATCCTTCTATTATCGATGGTGCAATGTTTTCGATTTGTTCAAAGTTTACAAGATAAAAATTCGTTTCATTTCAAGGAAAAGGCATGAGAAATCATGCCTTTTTCTATCATGCCTTTCGAGAGGACTCCCACCTCTAAACGTAAGTGAAGGTGATGAGGTGAATCGAAAGAAATATTTTATTTTCAAGAAAAAATAGGGAATATATGTTCTTTTTTGCTATAACATCCTTAACAAGGAGGTGAATAAAATGACAAAGGAAAATCCATCAAACTATAAAACTCTTCAAATCTGGATTAAAAAAGGGCATCGTATGTATTCTTATTTTCAAGAATGTTGTCATAACGCTAAGAATATGTACAACACTACAAACTTTTATATACGCCAGGTGTACACTGGATTAACACAAGAAAAAGAGTTGCAGCCTTTGCAAAAAGAAGTTTTGGATAATATTCATAAAAATATTGGTAAGATGAATGACACACAACTTCTTGCCTATCAGAAGAAATTGGAAAAAGAGAAATTAAAACCTAAAGAAGAACAGAAAGAGATTACATGTAATTTGTTTTCAGAACCTAATTTTGAAAAACCTTATGTAGATTACAACTTTCTAGATGCACTATTTAAGGCTATGATTCAAAATGATTATCGAGCTTTGCCTACGCAATGTAGCCAGTCAATCATGAAAGGTTTGTTCCAAAATTGGAAATCTTTTTTGCTAGTTTAAAAGACTATAAAAAGAATCCAAACAAATATGCTGGAACGCCTAGGATTCCAAAGTATATTCGTTCTTCTGAAAAAGAGATTCTGTATACAAACCAAGATTGCATCATTAAAAACGGTAGATTTTTAAAGTTTCCAAAGACGAAATTGCAATTAAATATTGGGAAACTAGGTTTCACTGAAGGTAAACTGAAACAAGTTCGTGTGATTCCAAAATACAATGAATATGTAGTGGAAATGGTAATTGATGTCCCTTCTGAACAACAAATTATTGAAGAGAATGCTCGTTATATGAGTATTGATTTAGGGATTGATAACCTTGCAACCATCGTAACAAACACAGGTATGAAACCTGTCCTTGTTAAGGGCAAACATGTCAAAAGCATAAATCAATATTACAACAAAATGAAGAGTCATTTTACAAGCATTCTTAGAAATGGAAAACAAACGAATGAAGGACCTTTTACTTCTAAAAGGATAGAAAAACTTCACCAAAAACGTTATTTGAAAATAAAAGACGTCTTCCATAAAGTTAGTCACCATATCGTAAAACTAGCTCAAGAAGAAGTTTGTAAAATCGTTATTGGTCAAAACAAAAGTTGGAAACAAGAAATGAATATGGGAAAAAGAAATAACCAATCGTTTTGTCATATCCCACATAGTTTATTGATTCAAATGATTACATACAAAGCAAATGCTGTAGGCATTCAAGTTGTTGTAACTGAAGAATCATATACATCGAAAGCAAGGTTTCTGGATAACGACTTCATTCCAACGTATGGAGAAAATGACCAAAATACAACTTTTTCAGGAAAACGAATAAAGCGCGGCATATATCGTTCAGCAAATAAAACGTTAATTCATGCAGATGTAAATGCTGCGGCTAACATTTTACGAAAAGTAATCCCAAATGCATGGACAAATGGGATAGAGGGGGTAGGCGTGAAACAGCTCGCTAATGTGTTAACTCCCCTGACGTTAATCGTCCGTTAGGTCGAAACGTTAGAAACCCCCACTTCAAGCTTTGCTAAGTGGGGGAGTGTTCATTTTACACATAAAAATAATCATGTTACAGTGTAAAGACCTGACAAAGAATGGGAAGGAAAGGTTGTATAGAATGACAAATGAACAAGGGATTGTAAAGGTTGAGCGGTTAACGAAGCGAATCGGTTCAAAGACACTTGTAGAAAATATTAGTTTCGAAGTTAAAAAAGGTGAAGTGGTTGGTTTGCTCGGACCAAATGGTGCTGGAAAAACGACTTTAATGAGAATGATGGTCGGCATGATTCGTATGACAGAGGGCGAAGTGTGGATTGACGGTCAATCTGTAAAACAGCAATTTGAAAGTACTGCCTCGAAAATCGGAGCAGTAATTGAGACACCGGAATTTTATCCGTTTTTGAGCGGCTATGAGAATTTAACATATTTTGGACGCATGAATGGTAACGTGACAGAAGAACGTATCGATGAAGTAGTGAAATTACTAGGGATGGGACAAGTAATCGATCGCAAAGTAAAAGCATATTCACTCGGCATGAGACAACGTTTAGGAATTGCTCAAGCGCTTATTCATGATCCAGATGTATTGATATTAGATGAACCAACGAATGGATTAGACCCTAGTGGAATACATGAAATGAGAATGTACATAAAGAAAATTGCACATGAACAAGGAAAAGCGGTACTGGTATCTAGTCATTTACTTTCAGAAGTTGAATTAATGTGTGACAGAGTTATCATTATTCAGCACGGAGAATATGTGGCGACGCAAAATATTCAGCATAATCAAAGTGAAGAGATGGAGACAATCCGTATACGTGTAGATGATGCGAATAAAGCGGCAGAAATGTTAGACCAAGATGTTTTAATAAAAGGTAATGATTTACTTATTAATGTAAAAGATGAAGAAATCCCAAATGTTATTCGGACATTGCTTGAGAAAAATGTTCAAGTGTATCGTGTATATGAAGAAAGAAAAACGTTAGAAGAGCAATTTTTAGAATTAACAGGGGGAAAAGATATTGTTTAATTTAGTGTATAACGAGTTGTATAAAATATTTAAGCGAAAGCGAACGATTATTCCCTTTGCAGTTATTGCAGTGTTAATAATCGGATTAGGATGGGTTACGGTAAAGTATTTAGAGCCGGAAACAAAAGGCTGGAAAGCAGATTATACAGAACGAACTGTAGAAATTGAGAAAAAGCTTGGCATGAAAAAAGAAGATATTTTAACAGAAAGATCAGGGGACGAGCTTGTAAAGGAATATCAGCTTAAAATGAAGTATTTAGATACAGATACAGCACCAGCAAGCAGTTCTCCACTTTCTTTCATGAGAGATACAGGTTTTATCGTATTTCCAATTTTGCTTCCATTTATCCTTGTTTATGCAAGTACAATTTTTGCGAATGAATATAGCTGGGGAACATATAAATTTTTAACGACCCGTCCAGCAAGTCGATTTAAAATTTTAACAGCAAAATTTTTAGCAATCGTGATCTTTGCAGCTTTATTGTTTATATTTAATATGATTTTCTCCGCTTTATGTGGACTTGTTATTTATAAATTCCAACAACCTGCATGGAGTGAGTTTATTTTCCAAGATGGCAGTATTATAAAACAAAATATTTTTGTAGAAGCAAGTAAGTATTATATTTTATCGTGGCTGCCAACTATTGTGTACGCAGCGTTTGCATTTATGATTTCTGTGCTAACAAGATCTAGCGGAGGCGCAATCGGTATTTCACTATTTCTTGCTTTATCAGGAAATATCGCGTTACTTCCAGCATCTAGATATGAATGGGCAAAATTTTTATTGCCAGCAAATACAAATTTATACGGTATTTCAAAAAGCGGAAGTTTTATTGATGGAGTAACATTCCCGTTTGCTTCCGGTATGCTACTACTTTATTTAGTCGTATTTTTAGGTATTTCTTATACTGTATTTTTAAAACGCGATTTAACTTAATAGAAAAGCCGTTAAGTGCATCCTTAACGGCTTTTCTTTATGTTAATTGCTTAAGCGCTTTTTCGGCTAATAAAGCGAAATATTTTGCGCTAATAGGCAATGCTTGTTCATCGATAGTGAACGAGGGATGGTGCCATTCATGTGTGCCACTTGTTCCCATAAAGACGAATGCTCCTGGTATGTGTTGCTGATAAAAAGAGAAATCTTCGCCAGCCATGGAAGGAGTAGGGGTAATCACGTCTAGTGACATTTCCTGTGCAGTTTGCCTACATAAATGAGTCAGACTTTTATCATTATGAACGGCAGGAGGACCTGAATGAAAATGGAATTCTGTTTTTACACCTAGTGCATCAGAAACGCCCTTAATAATACGTTCCATTAAGGCTGGGATTTTTTCACGTGTTTCAGCTTGGAAAGTACGAACCGTACCTTCTAATGTCGCTTTTTCAGGGATAACGTTCCACGTATTTCCTGAATGGATGTTTGTAACGCTAACAACTGCATTATGAGATGAACTTATATTTCGGCTTACAATAGTTTGTAGTGCCATAACAATTTGAGAGGATGCAACAATTGGATCTACGCCAGCATCGGGTACAGCTGCGTGTGTACCGACTCCATGGATTTCAATTTCGAATCGATCGACTCCAGCCATTAGTGGGCCATCCTTAATACCAATTGTACCTACTGGCAAATCAGGTTTATTATGCATGCCGAAAATAGCTTGTACATTTTGTAAATGTCCTGCATCAATAACTTTGCAAGCACCATTACTGCTCTCTTCAGCCGGCTGGAATATAAAGCGAACAGTTCCGTTTAGGGAAGATTCTCTTTCTTTTAATAAGAAGGCTGTACCTATAATAGCAGCTGTATGAAAATCATGCCCACAAGCGTGCATTTTACCGTGGATTTTTGAAGCATAGGATAAATTTGTTTCTTCCTGAATAGGAAGGGCATCAATATCAGCACGGATTGCTATAATTGGGCCGCTAGCATTCCCAGAGATTTCAGCGATAACGCCCGTTTCTAAACTAGAATTGATAATCGTAATGTTTTTCTCTTCTAACCAATTCTTTATGGCTTTCGTTGTTTCGAACTCTTCGTATGATAATTCTGGATTCTCATGTAAATTTCTACGAATAGAAATAAGTTGATCAGTTAACTGCTCTAGATTTGATGCCACTTATAATGCCTTCCTTCTTAAATAAAGTATTTACTATAAGTATACAATAATAAAAGAGAGGATTCTCAAATGAAAATCCTCTCTTTTTTATCCTGTAAAAGCTTTCGCTTTATGCGGCAACTTTTTTATGTGTATGATGTTTTTGATAACGACCACGCATTGCATATGCAATTTGCGGGATTGCAATACCGATTAAAATAAGTGATACACCGAACCATTGTGAAGATAATACAGCTTCTTTTAAAACGAATACAGACATGATTGTTGTAACTGGTAGTTCCGCTGCACCAAGAATAGTTGCTAAGCCAGAACCGATTTTTGGAATTCCGATTGTAAAGGCGATAGACGGGATAACGATACTAAATATCCCTAGTCCTAATCCGTATTTCCAAAGGCCTTGAGAAATAGCGCCGTTAAAAATAAATGTTGGCGGGAATACGATCATGACTAATGTTAAAGCACCAGCCATTAATAGTACACCACGTGGTAAGGAAGGAACCTCAACTGCTACTTTACCACTTACAAAAATATATGTTGCAAATGTAACAGCAGATAATAAACCTAAAATGATTCCAGTCATATCGAAATCACCTGCTGATTTCTCTAATAAACCACTTGATAAGAATGTACCTATAAGTAAGAGAATAACCGAAATTACTTTTTCTCTTGAAGGTAACGTTTTTGTTGCTACGGCCTCAATGATAATTCCGACCCAAACGAATTGGAATAAAAGAATAATTGCAATAGATGCTGGTACTGTTTTTAATGAAGCATAATAAAAGATTCCAGTGAAGCTTGCTGATGTTCCTGCAACGAATAAAAGTAACGCTTGTTTTAATGGAACGCGGTGTCTAGAAAATAGAAGTGTAATAGTAAGCAAAATAATCCAACCGAACAAATATTGGCTGCCAATTACCTCTCCAAGTGAAAAACCTTCTGCATACGCAAGTTTAACAAAAATAGCTAAAATTCCATAACTACACGCTCCTAATAAAACTAATAGAGAATAACGAAGCATGAAAAATTCCTCCTATCTATATGAAATAGTTCCGTATCGAAAATATATAACTAGAGGGAAGTATACAAAATTAAAAATGAGGGGTCAAATGAAAGAAAAGTGCGACATTTTATAGAATAATAATAAAAGTATGATATTTATGCATAATCTTGAAATTAATAATAATAGAAGTATTGTAAAAACGGCATTGTATTGTATAAAGATAGCATTTTAAAAAAATATTTTTTATTAATATGTTTGTAGACATAATTGCAACGTGCTAATCAGTTGAGAAACTACGTTACCTTTGTTATGTTAATAATAATTAGAGGAGTTTCTTAATCTAGGTGAAAAGTTTCTATTATAATAGAAGGAAATGAAAACGTTTTTTTAGAAACTGTGTGAAAGGATAGTTTTTCTTATTGTCACGTTGGAAAAGTGATTTCACGAATTGTTCATAGTATTTTTATTTGTTTTTGCTACAATATGTAAGGAGAGGAGTGGAACAATGCAAGATATTAGTATTTTTTTAGCGTTTGGCGCCGGTTTCTTATCATTTATTTCCCCGTGTTGCTTACCGCTTTATCCGGCATTTTTATCGTACATAACAGGTATGTCGGTTTCTGAGTTGAAAGAAGAAAATGCAATGCTTCGCAAAAGAAGTATGATACATACAGCGTTTTTCTTACTTGGATTTTCAATTATATTTATTGCGATTGGATTTGGTACAAGCTTTATCGGGGGTATTTTTACGGATTATAAAGATTTAATTAGACAGTTAGGTGGTATATTTATCATCGTGTTCGGTTTAATTATCGTCGGTGTGTTTAAGCCGAAGTTTTTAATGCAAGACCGTAAATTTACATTTAAGAATCGCCCGAGTGGTTATTTTGGATCAGTATTAATTGGATTGGCGTTTGCCGCAGGATGGACTCCTTGTACTGGACCTATTTTAGTGTCCGTAATTGGATTAGCAGCAACGAACCCAGAGTCTGCAATGATTTATATGATTGCATACATACTTGGATTCGCTATCCCATTCTTCGTACTATCATTCTTTATTACGAAAATGTCTTGGATTAAAAGAAATAGTATGAAGTTCATGAAAATCGGGGGATACGTTATGATTGTCATGGGTGTCTTCTTATACTTTAATTGGATGACGAAAATTATTGTATATTTCTCAAGTTTATTTGGTGGTTTTACCGGTTTTTAGTATTATTCTGTGAAAATGTTGGAAATACTAACGGAAAAGCATATAATGAAAGTATATTTTGCATATAGCCACAAAAAAGGATGAGAAAATATGAACATAGTTGTTTTATCAAGTATCGTTGCTGTCTGTATGGCTGTTGGTGCGATGTTTATTCGTTTAAAAGCAGCTAAAAAACCTGCAACCTTGAAAAAAATTATACTTCCACCATTTTTTATGAGTACGGGAGCATTAATGTATGTTTTTCCAGAATTTCGATTAACTCCAGCAGAAATGTTAGAAGCAATTGGTGTTGGTTTATTTTTCTCTATTTTTCTTATTAAAACATCTAAATTTGAAATTAGAGGACAAGAGATTTATTTGAAGCGTTCAAAAGCATTTGTTTTTATATTAATTGGATTACTTGTCGTGCGGATTGTATTTAAAACATACTTAAGTCAATCTCTTGATTTAGGACAACTCAGTGGCATGTTCTTCTTGCTCGCGTTCGCAATGATTGTGTCATGGAGAATTGCGATGTACCGTTCCTTTACGAAATTACAGAAGGAAATGGAAAAAGAAGATGGTTTTTATAATGAAAAAGATATGAAACTAACTTAACAACTGTATATGTATGAAATAAAAAGACAGCGTTTTTGACGCTGTCTTTTTATTTTTATTTATAGTGTTAACACCCTCCGTCCCAGCCGCGACGTACAAAACGTGTACCATTAAAAAAGCAATTTAAATTTGGAGAGACGAATGGACCGATAAACGGAATGATGTTTGGTTCCGAAGTTTCATCAACAGGAATCGGTGGTTTAGTAGGATCTGGTCTGAGCGTATAGCGAATGCGAGCGGTATTGCGAATGAGACCGTCTCGTGGCTCTGCTGTTACTTGAACGATAAATTGGACGACAACGGATTCACCTGGATTAACAGTTCCAATGGTGATACCAATATTTGGAATAATTTCAGGGTGTGGTACTCCATTTAATGTTACTGAATTTGGATAGAAAGTAACTTCAGATGGTAGGACGTCGGTAATGAGTACATTATTTGCTGGTATAGTGCCATTGTTTCTAAAGGTAAGTGTGTACGTTATGAAATCCCCAAGCTGAACGCTATTTACATTTGCGGTTTTAATAAATGTGTTTGGTACATTAGGGTTTACTTCTATCGTAATTGGTGGTGTTGTTGTCGTTGTTGTGACAGGTGGTCTAGTAGGGTCAGGTTGGGAAGTGAAAGTAACATTTGCAGTATTTGTAATCGTTCCATTCGGCGGTAATGTAATAACCTGTACTTGGAATGAAATAGTTACTAATTCTAATGGATTCAGTGTTCCGACTGGAATTCCTGTGGATGGATTCGTATTTGGAACTGGGATGTTATTAATGGTGACACTGTTTGGAATGAATGAAGTACCTGTCGGTAGTGAGTCTGTAACGGAAATGTTTGTAATAGGAATCGTACCTTCGTTTTGGAATGTGACAGTAAACGTAATTGTATCACCTACGGAAACGACATTTTTATCAGAAGTTTTTATCGGATTAATAGTCCCGACGTTTACAGGAGTAATTGTAGTAGGTGTAGGTGTAGTAACAGATACAGGTGGTTTAGTAGGATCTGGTTGATATTCGAATGAAACGGTACCTTGGTTTTGAATTTTTCCGCTTGGTGGAATCGAAGTAACTAGAACGCGGAAAGAAATCGTTGCTGATTCAGAAGGAGTAAGTGTTGGGATAGGGATGCCTGCTGCTGGGTTTGCGGTTGGCTGAAGTACATTGTTAATGGTGACACTATTTTGAATGAATGAAGTACCGACAGGAATTGTATCCGTTACAAGTATATTATTGGCAGAAACAGTACCTGTATTTTGGAGAGAAATTGTATACGGTGCGAGACGTTCTCGAGTAAGTAATGCGGGAGCATAGGCGACAACGAGGACTATTCTTAATTGTAGAAACATCGAAAACAATAAAGAGTAGGATAACTGTTCAGGCGAGTGAGAGGAATGAAGGAGTAACGCCCCGAAACTCTCCCAGTGAGATTCCCAACTGCATACACTCGGCAGAGTGAGATGTTGGAAGCAGGGTAAAACATGCGGTTACGGTTCGTAGTGTCTATATGGATAACCGAAAGCCAGCAGGAATAATAAACCGGCTGGAACTAACTAAGTACCGTATGCTGTCAACCGACAAGGTGAGAATGTGTAAACACTGACGAACTTGCGAATGTACACCTCGATAGGTTTACGGGTCAGAAATGATTCGGAGTCTGAAAATAAGACTTGTCTAATGGATTGGAAACATCGCATAGTGACCAATCCTAACGTTGTTACAGGCAACGGAGCTAGACACGGGGTAAAGCAAGCACCTAAATCGGAGATTGAAAGATCTTTAAAACAACGATAGTCTGAACGGAACGTCGAAAGCCACTAACGTTGGGTCTATGACTCTATCGGCGGATATAGTTGAATACGAAACGGGTAACCGAGGGAAGTATTCTTAATAGTGGTGAGAGTAGTGGCACGACCGTTGAAGATTCTGTAATGGAATTGGAGGAACAGCCACAAGCCTATTTGTAGGAACTGAAATTTCATCTAATCTTGCATGGATTCTGGTAAGACTCAAAAGGTCACCAAATCAATATGAGAGTAGGTGATAGACCATGAATGATAGAACTAAGTCCACGCCAAAGAATAAGAAACTAAGACACAACGAATACTACGGTATCCAAACTTTCTTAGATAACTTATACCAGAAGGCAACAAAGAAAAATTCTTTTAAAAATTTAATGCCTATCATTATATCAGATGAAAATATACTCCTCGCGTTTCGTAATATTAAAGGAAACAAAGGGAGTAAAACAGCAGCTTGTGACAATGTAAACATTAAGGATATTGAGAGAATGGAACAAAGCTATTTCTTGAACGAAGTAAAAAGACGCTTTCAAAACTACCAACCGCAGAAAGTAAGGCGCAAGGAAATACCGAAACCCAATGGGAAAACCAGACCTCTGGGAATACCAAGTATGTGGGATAGGATTATCCAACAATGCATCTTACAAGTAATGGAGCCTATCTGTGAAGCACACTTCTGTAACCGAAGTCATGGATTTCGCCCAAACAGAAGTGCTGAAAATGCTATAGCAGACGCAACAAAACGGGTAAATCAGCAAAACCTTACATATGTGGTGGATATAGACATTCAGGGATTCTTTGACGAAGTAAGTCACGTCAAACTCATGCGCCAACTATGGACACTGGGTATTCGTGACAAACAACTACTAGTCATTATCCGGAAAATATTGAAAGCGCCAGTGCAACTGCCTAACGGCAAAACGATATTTCCGACCAAAGGTACCCCGCAAGGTGGTATCCTTAGTCCACTACTCGCCAATGTTAACCTTAACGAATTTGACTGGTGGATTAGTAATCAATGGGAAACTTTCAAAGCCAAGAAGGTAAAGCCGAGATTGAAAGATGGGATTTGGAGTAATGACACTGTAACATATTGTCTATCCAAAACATCCAAGATGAAACCAATGTATATCGTAAGATACGCAGATGATTTTAAAATCTTTACAAATACACGTAGGAATGCGGAGAAAATTTTCGAAGCAACTCAAATGTGGTTAGAAGAACGTCTAAAACTGCCTATCTCAACCGAAAAGTCTAAAGTAACCAATCTGAAAAAGCAACAGAGTGAATTCTTAGGTTTCACTCTTAAGGCTGTAAAGAAAGGTAAGAAGAACGGTAACACACGATACATTGCAGTAACACACATCTCTCCAAAAGCACTGGAAAAAACAAAACAAGATTTAGCAAAACAAGTGAAAAGGATACAGAGAACCCCAAACTCTAATGAAACAATTAAGAGAATCAGTATATACAACAGCATGGTCATTGGTAAGCACAACTATTATAAAATAGCAACGCATGCTTCCCTGGATTTCAGTAAAATGAACCATAGTCTTGGTCACATGATGTATAACAGATTCCCAAAGTCAAAAATTAGAGGAAAAAGCAACACAAACGGATACACGAATATAGGGAAATATAAAGGGAAAGACAGAGGTATTAAACCATACCTAAAGTCAAAAGCGATGAGATTTCTCATGAAATGTCCTATTTTACCAATCTCCTATATTCAACACAAAAAACCGATGATGAAAAAGCAATCTATTAACAGATACACCGCAGAAGGACGAGCCCTTATACACAAAAACTTGGCAGAAATAACCGAAGCGGAACTGAAATGGTTAAGAGAAAACCCAGTTATAAATGAACGGGCAACCATAGAATACAATGATAATCGAATTTCTCTTTATATTGCACAAAAAGGAAGATGCAGTGTAACAGGTGAGAAACTCTCGCCTTGGGACATCCACTGTCACCATAAGCGATTATGGAGTGAAACAAGGGATGACAGCTACAAAAATCTTACCATCATCAAGCCAAGTGTCCATACACTAATACACGCGACCAATATAGAAACCATAAACCAATTCCTCAATAAATTAAAACTCAACGAGGAACAGTTAGGCAAACTTAATAAATTGCGGAAATTAGTCAAAAATGAGGAAATCTGTATGTAATCACAAAATGAAGTGGATATGGAACATGAACAACTAGCGTTGTTTGCTTAGAGCTTATCATTATTAGATGAAAAGAAAACTACAATATAGGTGGACCGCGGTATGCCGTGAAAGTGGCACGTACCGTGCGGATCGGGGGAAAAGTTGGAGATAACCTCAAAGACTTACCTATCGACAATTAATAATATCGCCAATTGTAACTACCGCCGGAGTAGCTGTTTTTTGGGGATTTAATATAGCCGTATTTACATTCGTTGTGTTAATTGGGGTAGGATCTGTAATGGTAATAGGGGGTTCACCAGGACCTGGTTCATATGTGAAGGTAACAGTTGCTTGATTTCGAATGATACCACCAGGTGGTACGCTTGTTACTCTTGCTTGGAATTGAACAGTAATTGTATCGTTTGGATTGACTGTTCCAACAGGTATACCTACAACAGGATTTGCTCCAAGATCAGGAATACCATTTATTACAACAGTACCTGGAACAAATGTTAATCCATTTGCTAACGGATCAGTAATGATAACAGATGTCGCAGGGACTGATCCACGATTTTGAAACGTTACTGTATAAGTGATAATTTCATTAATATCTACAATTTGTTTGTCTGCTAGCTTAGTTGGATTAGGTGTAGGCGTAATAACGGATACTTCAACAGTTGGAGTAGGATCTGTAATGGTAATAGGAGGTTCGCTAGGGTTAGGTTGGAATGTGTAAGTGACAGTTGCTGTGTTTTTAATAATACCGTCTGGCGGGAGGGTAGTTACAGCAACTTGATAAATTAATGTAACAATTTGTCCTGGAGTTACAGTCCCGACGTTTACACCACTATTTGGATTTGCCCCAGGTGAAGAAGCGCCATTTATCGTAACGCTATTCGGAATAAAAGTAGTACCAGTTGGAGTAGGGTCTGTAATAATAACATTTGTTGCACTTATATTCCCGACATTTTGGAACGTAATTGTATAAGTGACAGTATCCCCGAGATTAATAACTTGAGGGGTTGCTTGTTTGTTAGGATTAGTGGTAACTTCACTTACTTGTGTTTTTGTAGCTGGCGTTGGTGTAGTAACAGATACGGGTGGTAAATTTGGATCTGGTTGATACTGAAATGAAACGGTTCCTTGATTTTCGATAAAGCCTGTCGGTGGTATCGATGTTACTTGAACTTGGAAAGTTACGACAATTGAAGTGTTAGGTTCTAATGTACCGATAAGGATTCCGGAACTAGGAACGATACCTGATTGTGTAACGCCGTTTATCGTAACGCTATTCGGAATAAAAGTAGTGCCAGATGGAATAGGATCGGTTACAAGTACATTTGTTGCAGGGACAGTTCCTGTATTTTGTAAGGAGATTGTATAGGTGATTGTGTCACCTAATAAAGCAAATGCTTTATCAGCAGATTTTGTAGGATTTGTTGTTGCGGTGTTGACATTTGTAGAAGTGGGTGGAGTCGGTGTAGTTACTGTTACTGGAGGTTCTCCAGGATTAGGTTGGAATGTGTAGGTGATAGTAGCTTCATTTACAATAATTCCATTAGGTGGTATGGAAACAACACGAACTTGGAAAGTTACAATGACCGATTCACTAGGGTTTAATGTAGCAAGAGGTATGCCGAGAGCTGGATCAACATTACTAGTTAGTGACCCATTAATTGTAACACTGTTTGGAATGAAAGTAGTCCCTGTTGGGATTGGATCTGTAAAAATGATGTCTGTTAGCTGAACGGTTTGTAAGTTTTTGAAGGTAACGGTGTACGTAATGACATCACCTATATCAACGTTGTTTCGATCGGCATTTTTCGAAGGATTAATAATGCTGTTAATGATTTCAGTATTAACTGGTGGTGTTTCTTCTGTTTCTGTAATAGGAGGTTCATTTGGATTAGGCTGGGACGTAAAGTTGACTAAACCAACATTTGTAACAACCCCATTAGGAGGTATATTTGTAATCGTAACTTGGAACGTAACAGTTACTATTTCATTTGGTTGTACGGTGCCAATAGGTATCTCATTACTCGGGTCAATACCTGGCTGCGAAATTCCGTTAACAGTAACAGAATCTATGATGAATTGTGTGCCTAGTGGTGGTTGATCAATGACGGATACATTTGTCATTGGGATGTTACCAGTATTTTGAAGGGTGATTGTGTAAGTTAATGTGTCTCCAATATTGGCAACTTGTAAATCTACTGTTTTTGTTGAGTGTAAATTTGCACTTTGTACAATAGTTTCTGCGATTGGGGTAGGTGTCGTTGTGGTGACAGGTGGAAGATTTGGATCGGGTTGAGACGTGTAAGTGACATTTGCTTTATTTGAGACAACCCCATTTGGT
This sequence comes from Bacillus luti, assembly GCF_009739945.1. Classification (NCBI taxonomy): domain Bacteria; kingdom Bacillati; phylum Bacillota; class Bacilli; order Caryophanales; family Bacillaceae; genus Bacillus; species Bacillus luti. Next base: position 1,718,736 of record NZ_CP040336.1, read on the forward strand.
GGTAGAGCAGTTATTTGTACTTCTAAAGTAACGATCACTGTTTCTCTTGGATTCAATGTGCCAACAGGGATTCCTGTTTCTGGTGTTAAGCTAGGTTGTGAAATCCCATTAATTGTAACACTACCAGGAACGAAAGTGGTTCCAGTAGGGATAGAATCAGTAATAATAACATTTGTCGCAGGTATGTTACCGGTATTTTGAAGGGTGATTGTATAAGTGAGCGTATCGCCAATACTTGCAAATTCTCGGTTTACTGTTTTTTGCGGATTCGGATTAGCAGTACGAACAGGTAAGGTTACAGTAGGAGTCGTTTCTGTTGTTGTAATAGGAGGTTCGCTCGGATTTGGTTGAGAAGTGTAGGTAACACTTGCTGTATTCTCTATTTTTCCGTTAGGAGGAATAGCGTTTATTTGAATTTGGAATGTAGCAGTAACTACTTCGCCAGGATTAACTGTTCCAACAGAAATTCCTGTGACTGGGCTTACGCCTGGTTGAGCGACATTGTTTACAGTAACGCTATTCGTAATAAAAGTAGTACCAGGTGGTAAAGAATCAGTAATAATAACATTAGTCGCAGGAATTGTACCTTGGTTCATGAATGTGACAGTGTAAGTTACAATATCTCCTATCTCTGCAAATGTTAGATTCGCAGTTTTTGTAGGAGTGACGACTGCAGTTTGGATAGGAGTTGTTGTTTCAGGAGTTGTTTCTGTTTTTGTAACTGGAGGTAAGTTTGGATCTGGTTGATAATTAAATGTTGCACTACCTTGATTGCGTATTTCTCCGCTAGCAGGGATGTTTACTACTCGTACTTGGAAAGTAAGCGTCGCTCGTTCGGATGGTGCTAAAGTTCCAAGGGAGATCCCTGATGATGGATCGGTTCCTGTTTGAGGAATCCCATTAATTGTAACACTATCTGGAATAAATACAGTGCCAGCAGGGATAGAATCTACTACTGTTACATTCGTCGCGGGTACAGTGCCAGTGTTTTGAAATGAGAGTGTATAGGTAATAATGTCATTTAATGCAACGAAGGAACGATCTGCTGTTTTTTGTGGATTGAGTGTTGCTGTATTAACTGCTGTTTCTGTTTCGGGAGTTGTAATAGTTGTCGTAACAGGAGGTTCATTCGGATTTGGTTCATATGTGAATGTTATAGTGGCTTCATTTCTAATAACTCCCCCGGGCGGGATGCTAGTTACTATACCTTGGAAAGTAACGGTAACACTCTGACCAGGATTTACAGTGCCGACTGGTATACCTACTTCGGGATTTTCTCCAAGTTGTGATGTTCCATTCACGACAACGCTACCTGGAACGAAAGAAACACCAGATGGAAGTGCATCTTTTACAATAACATTTGTAGCGGGGACGGTACCTCTATTTTGGAACGTTACGGTAAAGGTAATTGTATCTCCTAAATCAGCAACTTGTCGATCTGCAGATTTTGTAGTCGTCGGATTTGGATTGTTAATTGGGATGTTCACACTTGGAGTGGTAGTAGTTGTTGTAACAGGAGGCTCACTTGGGTTCGGTTGATATTGGTAAGTGAAGGATGCTTGGTTTCTAATTACCCCATCAGGTGGTAAGTTTGTAACGACAACTTGATACGTGATTGTTTTCGTTTCTCCGACAGAAATGGTACCAAGTGGTATGCCAAGTGCTGGGTCTGCTCCTGGCGTTGTAATGCCATCGATTGTAACACTATTTGGAACGAAAATAGTACCGCTAGGTGTAGGGTCTGTAACAACTACGTTAGTAGCAGGAACAGTCCCATTATTTCGGAATGTGACAGTATAGGTAATTGTATCTCCTAAGTCAGCAACTTGTTTGTCCGCAGATTTTGTAGGTGCTGTAACAACAGTCCCAACTTGGGTTTCTGTTTTAGGGGTTGGGGTAGTTGTTGTAACAGGAGGCTCATTTGGATTAACAATATAATTAAATGATACACTGCCTTGGTTTTCTATAATTCCATTTGGCGGGACACTTGTAACTTGAACTTGAAATGTAATTTCTTTTGCTTGGTTTGGGTTTAAAGTGCCAATTGAAATGCCATTTTCAGGGTTACTGTTAGGCTGTGAGACACCATCAATCGTAACGCTATTTGGAATAAATGTTGTACCGTTTGGAATTGGATCGGTTAGTACAATATTAGTAGAGGGAACGGTTCCATTATTTTGTAAACGAATTGTATACGTAATAATATCACCGATGTCAACGAAAGTACGATTAGCAGATTTTGTAGGGGTGACTGTAGCGGTATTAACAGTGACTGTAGTAGGGGCTGTCGGTTCGGTTGTTGTAACAGGCGGCTTTGTTGGATCTGGTTGATACGTATATGTCGTTGAAGCCTCGTTTGTAATAACACCGCCAGCTGGTATTTGTGTAACAAGAACTTGGAAAGATAGTGTTTTGGTTTCACCGGGATTAATTGTCCCAATTTGAATACCTAGTGCTGGATTTGAATTTGGAACTGGGGCATTATTTAGGACTACACTATTCGAAATGAATGTTGTACCAGTAGGAATTGTATCAGTAAAAACTACATTTGTAGCCGGAATCGTACCATCATTAGTAAAGGTAATCGTATACGTAATAATATCACCAATATCAACAGTAGTTTTATCCGCTGTTTTAACAGGGTTTGTAATAGCTGTGTTAACAGGAGTAGTAGTAGGAGGTGTAGGATTTGTTGTTGTAATAGGTGGTTTTGTAGGGTCCGGTTGATACGTAAATGTTGTGGTGCCGATATTTCGGATTAGACCATTCTCTGGGAGAGAGGTAACTTGAACTTGGAAAGTTACAGTGGCAGCGTCGCCAGCTGTGATTGTTCCGATTTGTATACCACCAGAAGGATTTACACCAGGTTGTGAAACGCCGTTAATTGTGACACTATTTGGAATAAACGTAGTGCTACTTGGAATTGGATCAGTTACAATAACGTTTGTCGCGGCGATGTTTCCTGTATTTGGGACAGTAATCGTATACGTAATAATATCACTGATATCAGCAATTTGTGGACTAGCAGTTTTTGTAGGATTTACAATTGCAGTTTGTACAGAAGTATTAGTCGGAGGTGGCGTTGTCGTAGTGGTTGTTGGAGGCTCAGCCGGATTCGGTTGCGACGTATATGTTACATTTGCTTCGTTAGTAATCGTTCCATCAGCTGGAAGAGAAGTGACTTGCACCTGAAATGTGACGGTTGTAGTTTGGCCAGCGGGAATTGTACCTAGCGGAATATTTGTTGGTGTTACGCCAGATTGTGTCGTGCCATTAACTGTAACACTGTTTGGAATAAAAGTGGTGCCAGTAGGGATAGGGTCAGTGATTGAAACATTCGTTGCTGAAATATTACCGTTATTTGGAACAGTAATGGTGTACGTAATAATGTCACCAATATTCACAATTTGCTGGTTTGCACTTTTAGTTGGATTAATGATAGTAGCATTAATTTGTGTTTCAACTATATTACTTGTAGAGTTTCTATTAATTGGCGGTTGATTTGGTGGATTATATTGAAAGCTTGAAGTTGCACTATTTGGAATAGGGTTTGGTGTAGGAAGGGTATTAACTCGAACTTGAAACGTAATTGTAGCATTCCCGTTTGCAGCAATCGTTCCTACATTTATACCAGTAGCAGGATTATCGGGAGTAGAAGTGCCATTTACTGTAACGCTACCTGGTACAAACGATGTACCAGCAGGAGGTGTATCTGTAATGGTAACGTTATTGGCAGTTAATGGAGCCTCATTTGTAGCAGTAATTGTATACGTAATCGTATCACCGATCGTAGCGATTGTTTTATCGACTGCTTTTGTTAATGCGACATTAGCTGTGAAAATATCTGTATCAACTATATTGCTGGTTGCTGTACGTGTGATAGTGGGTGCGTTAGGTGCAGGTTGAAATTCATATCCAAATGATGCTACGTTGCTGGCGACAGGTGGGGTAGGGATACTTGTTACATCTACTTGGAAAGTAATTGTAACAGAACCACCAGCAGGGATGTTATTGATGGGAATTCCAGTTGAGGGATCGCCAGCTGTTGGAGTGCCATTAACAGTTACACTGTTTGGAACGAAAGTGGTGCCAGCTGGTATGGGGTCTGTAAATGTAACGTTTTGGGCAGGAAGTGTTCCGGTATTTTGGACAACGATTGTATAGGTTAAGCGACTTCCTATTGTTGCTATTGCCATTAGATTCGTCCTTTCTAAATGAATTTAAATCCGATCAATAGTTAGACATTTACAAACAGCATCAGTTCACAGTTTGAAAATGGTTCTATTTATAAATGTTTATGAAAAATGAGCTCGTCATTGCATCCTATTCAAATTTACATAAATAGGAATAGGTAAAGTTTTTTTTTTTTGCCCAAATTAGTTTATACGTATTCGGATGGCACTTTTTTTGATTTACTCGCATTAAATGAAATAGCGAATAAACATATAGAGAGGAAGTGAAGTCTTTGGCGTTTGTTCAAGCTTACGGAAAGAATGATAATTTATTTATGATGCATACAGGAAATACGATGGGAATGCGCGGTACTGCTAATACAAACTTTGCTTATAATGCACTTATAACATTGAATACAGATTCTACTTTTGGAGGAGTTCCTTCGTCGACGGATCCAAATACATTTGGAGGTACGACAAATGATTGGACGTTAGATGGTTCATGGGCCGAATTGGATCCTTCAATTACTATTGTTCCTGCTACGGCAGTTGTAGATTTCGCATTACTTGTATGGACAGGGGGATTAGATGCGACTGTGACAAATGCTGTTATTGATGCGAATCCTCCCAATTTAGTCACGCCTGATGGAACGAGTACACAAGTGACAATTAATTCAGTGTGGTCGTCAGGAGGAGTGAATTTACCCTTTATAGCCAATGTTTATAATCGAGCAGCAGATGTAACAACTTTACTACAAGGATTACCAAATCGAGCGGTGGGGAGATATAGTGTAACAGGATTACCAACCCGTCCACCAGTTGGTTATGGCGCAGGATGGTCGTTGATCGTTGTATATCGTGATTCCTCATATCCGATGAGAAATGTGAGTTTATTTCCAGGGTTTTTATTATCAGGTACACCGCAAACTCTTTCTGGATTTTTCACCCCAGCTACAGGAACAGTGACAGCACGTACTTTTGTAATGGCAGTAAATGGTGATCCGAATTTTACGGGTGATAATTTTCAATTGAACTCAGTGACGTTAACTGGACCGAATAATCCATTGGGGAACTTTTTTAGAGGGCAAGTGAATGATATTAATGGAAATTTAAATACAATTGGTAGTTTTGCTGATCGGAATTTTTCAGGAACAACTACAAATGCAAATGCAAGAGCTGAATTTGATATTACAAATGTAAATGCTACAGGTTCTATTGCACCAAATACGACATCTACACAAGTAAATATTACAGGTACAGGGGATACGATTTATACGAGTGCGGTCGGATTACAAATAGACTTGGCAGAAGCTAGATTAACAGCTGTAAAATCAGTAACTGTAAGTTAAAAAGATTGCTATAAGCTAGCAATCTTTTTTATGAGGGGTATTTTGTTAGTAAAGATTGGTAATGAGAATAATCAATTTCTTTTTCTTGTAGTTTTTTTACTAAAAATTTATGATCACGTTTCGGTGTAGCAATAATATACCCTTTAATAATTAAATCTTGTGTAATTTGAGAGGCTTTTTCTTGTAATGCCAGTTCTCCGATTTTGCCAGCAATTTTTGATTTAGCAACATCGCGAAATAGTTCTGGAACAGGACTTACGAGCTCTTCTAACAATTGTTTTTGTTCGTCACCCCATAAATGCCTCGTTTTATTAATATAGTGCTCTTCCCAATCTAAAATGGACATACCATCTTCTTTCGGTAATCGTTTTAGGAATTTTCTGAACATAAAGTATCCACCGATAGACATAAGTCCTAATAAAATAACAGTCCATAGCACAATAAACCAACTGAACCATCCTTCGAGCAAGCGTATCCCCCCTTAATGATTGCGGTTTTCTTATATTCATATTATAAACAGTGAGATTCATAGAAAGCAAGAACGCTTGGTCATTTTGACCAAGCGTTATCATTTAAACGAAGTATAGTTGTTCAACACATAAATTATTATTATCATCTTCTACATATTCAATGATTAATGTGCCAACTTTACGATCTTTATCTTCTGTTGTGAAAATAGAGTAAGAAGTAAAACGTGCTGTTGATAGGCCGCTTATATGTGTAGGTAAAGAAATGTAGTCGTTATCGCAGAAGAATTCCATCAGTTCAATATCTTCAAATTCTTTTCGGTCAACTTGTTTATTTGTATAGCGGCGTTGAAGCTGTTTTAAAGACTCATTCCAAGAAATTGCTTTTGTATCGTATACCATTGTGCTATCTCCTTACTGTATGTAATCATTAAGAACATACGTTCTAATCCAGTATACTCTTTTTATTAGAAAAGGGAAAGCAAAAAATAATGTAAGCTTGGGTTTCCAAGCTTACATTATTGATGCGTCCGTCATAATCTCTATTTTTTATTATAAGTTACATAAGAATAAGAAACAAGATGATATATATTTCGTTGATAGTTTTCAAAATTCTGTATATTATAAATGTACTAAAGTGCAAGGGAATGAGAGGTATGGCATATATAATTTCACTCCAAGGACCGATGGCAAGCGGAAAAACGACATTGGCTAAAAGGCTAGAGCGATGCGGGATTTCAGTTATATATGAAAATCCTTATCCAATTGTAGAAAAGCGAAAACAATTAAAGTTGGATATGAAGTCAAAAGAAGGGTTTATTCTAAATCAAAAAATGTTTATGGAAGCAAAAATAAAAGAGTTTCAAAATGTGAAAGATTCAGTTGTGATTTTTGATCGTGGACCAGAAGACATTGAGTTTTATACACTTTTTTATCCAACGATTATAGGGGAAGAGTGGGATATAGAAACTGAATTGAAAGATGAATTATATAAATTAAGAGAATGCCGTTCGGATGCGATTTTTTATGTAGATGTTACGAAAAAGAATGTATACGATAGAAAAAATAATGATAGAGCAAGAAACAGAAGTACATTTGCGGAGCAATTTAAATTAGTAGAAACTGAAAAAGATTGGTATAAACAATTTCCGGTAACTTATGTGGACACTAATAGATTAACAGTGGGCGATTTAGAGGTATATTTTATGGATTGGTTAAAGGAGAGAGGGCTATGAAAAAGATACTTTTATTTGTATATCCAACATTTGCGGAGTTTGAAATAACAGTAGCAACAGCATTGCTGAAAAATAAATTTGAAATTATTACAGCGGGTTTAACAAAAGAATTGGTTATAAGTGAAACGGGTTTGCAAGTGAAACCACATATAGAATTAAGGGAAGTGCGTGTGGAAGAATATGAGGGGATTATTATTCCAGGCGGAGATGAGATACAGATCAAGGATGCAGAAGGACTCTTTTTAGTCGTCCGTCAATTTCACGAACAAGAAAAATTAGTAGCTGCTATTTGCGCTGGACCGTATGCGCTAGCAAAAGCAGGCTTATTCAAAGAAATCCCGTATACAGTGACCATAGATTATCAAAAGCTTGATTGTTTTCCAGTAGAAAATTTTGTGTATAAAGAAGTTGTGCAACACTCAAATATCATTACAGCACAAGGACATGCATTTGTACCATTCGGAATAGCCATTGCCTCTTACTTTGGGATAGCGAACGAACATAATACAAATTTTTATGGCGGTAAGGGCAATGTGATGATGGAGAAGCTTTTACCTGAAAATGTGTGAAAGCTAGCGAATGCTAGCTTTTTTCTTTTTGACATCGATAAATGGCTAACGTTTTTGGATCGCGCCATATACCGTTGTGAAGTAATAATTCATTTTCTACTTCTTCTTTTAGCCATTCCTTCATTTCCGCATGAAGATATGTATTATCAGGTATATTTAGCGACGGAAACATGCTAGAAATATAGTTTATAATCGGAGTAGCATGATAAAAAACGAGGGCATTATGAATAACCGCTTCTTCAACTCTTGGAAAAACAGACTGTAATATCTCTTTACCATTTTCTAAACAAAATGGAGTGACTGATGATGTTGTTTTCGGCAAATCGAATGCGTCTAACATGCGGTTACACATTTCAACTATACGAGGTAATGTAACGTTAGAATTTGTTGTAGCTAAAAGTGAGCCACCAGGACGAATTACTTTATGGAATCCTTGAATTGTTTTTTCGACATCTTTCATGTGATATAACATATGTCTTGCGACGATCCAGTCGTAGCAATTAGCTTCGAAAGGAAGTTTACCAGCGTCACCTAGTCTCCATTCAATTATGCTATTCTTTATGGCTGCTTCAGAAAGCATCGTTTTCGATTGATCAAAACCGGTTAGTCTTCCGTTATGACCGTTAGTTTGTAATAGGGAAAGAAAATTCCCATTAGCGCATCCAACCTCTAATATTTTTTCATCTCCTTGAAGTTGTAAATGTTCTATGACGACTTCATCTAAATTCACTTGTTTTTCTTCGCAATGTTTATGTGTATCGATGCGTGTTTGTAAATGGCTACTTACATTGTATTGGCGTTTTACATCATTCATTTTTTCGCATTCCACTTTTGTGCAAAATTGCTGAATCGCATGTGTCAATACGTCGGTTTTCTTTAAACCTTCGTAATGGAGTGCAGATTCAAACCTTTCAAGTAATTTTTCTTCAATTCGAAAATGAATATCTTTTCGCTTCGTCATTGAAATCTCGCCCCTTTGCATCTGTTAGTGAGACTATAGCATGCCTGAAAAATTTGTGTAAATCATTTGTGTACACAAATGGAGAAGATGAAAAAATTGTTTGAATGTGAGTTTAAACTATTGACGATTTAACCGTTTTCATATATTCTTAAATTAAGAAATATTCAAATAATTAAAAGAAATGAGAGAGTCACATGCTTCTTCAAGGAACACATCGAATTGGTCGTATGGCCATGTTGTTGGCACTTGCGGATGAGAATGAAAGCCCTGTATTATCTATCCCAAAAGGTTGGAAGTATTGTACGGGGAAAGTGGGTTCTATGAATTCGCAAAAGGTTGTCGCAGCAATGGAAACAGCGGCTAAAAGCAACCAAGTTATTGAAACAGACGTTTACAGAGAAACACATGCACTTTATCATGCAATTATGGAAGCTTTGTACGGAGTGACGAGAGGTCAAATTCAGTTAGCAGACGTTCTTCGTACAGTAGGACTTCGCTTTGCGATTGTGCGCGGTACACCATACGACGGAAAAAAAGAAGGCGAATGGGTTGCTGTTGCATTATATGGAACGATTGGTGCACCTGTAAAAGGATCTGAGCATGAGGCGATTGGTTTAGGAATTAATCACATATGATTTGCCCATAGTCTATTAGTTAGAAGGGGGCCTTACTTTTTTAGGACAGAAGTCTGTCTTAAAAAGATAAGGTCCCCTTTTGCCTTTTTAAGGAGGAAAAAAGAATGATTACGTTAACAGGACATACATTGACAGTTGAAGAAATGAAGAGGTTGTTACTTGAAGGAGAAGGTGTAATAGCTTGTCCAAATAGTATGCAAAAGGTAGCGGAGTGCCGCGAAGTAGTTGAGAAAATCGTAGAAGACGGAAAAGTCGTTTACGGTATTACAACTGGATTTGGAAAGTTTAGTGATGTGCTAATTCAAAAAGAAGATGTAAAGGCACTTCAGCATAATTTAATTCAGTCACATGCATGTGGGATAGGCGATCCATTCCCTGAAGAAGTATCACGCGGTATGTTAATTTTACGAGCGAACACGATGCTTAAAGGAGTATCTGGTGTTAGACCGCTCGTTGTAAATATGCTTCTTGAGTTTGTAAACCGTAAAATTCACCCAGTCGTTCCGCAACAAGGATCACTTGGTGCAAGTGGAGATTTAGCACCTTTATCTCATCTTGCGCTCGTATTATTAGGCGAAGGTGAAGTGTTCTATAAGGGGAAACGCGTTCATGCGATGGTTGCTCTTACAGAAGAAGGTCTTGAGCCAATTGAACTTGAAGCAAAAGAAGGTCTGGCGTTAATTAATGGTACGCAGGCGATGACAGCGCAAGGAGTTCTTTCTTATATAGAAGCAGAAGCAACAGCTTATCAAGCCGAATTCATTGCATCTATGACAATTGAAGGGTTACAAGGCATTATTGATGCATTTGATGAAAATGTTCATAAAGCACGTGGTTATAAAGAGCAGGTGGAAGTAGCGAGCAGAATTCGTGACATCCTTCATGATAGTAAATTAACAACAAAACAAGGAGAACTACGTGTACAGGATGCATATTCACTTCGCTGTATCCCGCAAGTACACGGTGCTTCTTGGCAAGTTTTAAATTATGTGAAAGAAAAATTAGAAATTGAAATGAATGCCGCGACAGATAATCCACTTATTTTTGATGGCGGGGAAAAAGTGATTTCAGGTGGTAACTTCCACGGCCAACCGATTGCATTTGCGATGGACTTCTTAAAAGTTGGAATGGCAGAACTTGCAAATATTTCAGAGCGCCGTATTGAACGCTTAGTAAATCCGCAGTTAAATGACTTACCACCATTTTTAAGTCCAGAACCAGGACTTCAGTCTGGTGCAATGATTATGCAATACGCTGCAGCGTCACTTGTTTCTGAAAATAAAACGTTAGCACACCCGGCGAGTGTTGATTCAATCCCGTCGTCAGCTAACCAAGAAGATCATGTAAGTATGGGAACAATTGCTTCACGCCATGCACATCAAATTATTCAAAATGTAAGACGTGTTCTTTCTATTGAGATGATTTGTGCGATGCAAGCGGCAGAATATCGCGGTATTGAAAACATGAGTGCAGTGACGAAGAGCTTCTACCACCAAGGTCGTCAGCAAGTGCCATCTATTACAAATGATCGTATATTCTCAACGGATATTGAAAATATTGCACATTGGTTAAAAACGAATTATTCGATAAAAGAAAGATTAGATGTAAACGCAGCACTATAAAATGAGAAAAGGGAGAGATTGAAATGGAAAAAGTACAACAAACAATTCGCGCGCCAAGAGGTACAGAGTTACAAACGAAAGGGTGGGTTCAAGAAGCTGCACTTCGTATGTTAATGAACAATTTAGACCCTGAAGTTGCTGAAAAACCAGAAGAATTAGTTGTATATGGTGGAATTGGCCGTGCAGCTCGTAACTGGGAAAGCTACAATGCGATTGTAGATTCACTAAAAACGTTAGAAAGTGATGAAACGTTACTTGTTCAATCAGGAAAACCAGTTGCCATTTTTAAATCACATGAAGATGCACCACGTGTTTTATTAGCGAACTCAAACTTAGTACCAAAATGGGCGAACTGGGATCACTTCCGTGAATTAGAGAAAAAAGGTCTTATGATGTACGGGCAAATGACAGCAGGTAGCTGGATTTATATTGGAACACAAGGGATTTTACAAGGAACATATGAAACATTTGGTGAAGCAGCTCGTCAACATTTCGATGGTTCATTAAAAGGTACATTAACACTTACTGCCGGTTTAGGTGGTATGGGTGGTGCTCAACCTCTTGCTGTAACGATGAATGGCGGTGTTGTTATTGCTATTGATGTTGATAAGCGCAGCATCGATCGTCGTATTGAAAAGAGATATTGTGATATGTATACAGAATCATTAGAAGAAGCGTTAACTGTTGCGAACGAGTATAAAGAGAAGAAAGAACCGATTTCTATTGGCTTATTAGGAAATGCGGCAGAAATTTTACCAGAGCTAGTGAAGCGCAATATTACGCCAGATTTAGTTACGGATCAAACATCTGCTCATGATCCATTAAACGGCTATATTCCAGTAGGTTACACATTAGAAGAAGCGGCAAAACTTCGTGAAGAAGATCCAAAACGTTACGTACAATTATCAAAAGAAAGTATGACAAAACATGTAGAAGCAATGCTTGCTATGCAAGAAAAAGGCGCAATTACATTTGATTACGGAAATAACATTCGCCAAGTTGCTTTCGATGAAGGCTTGAAAAATGCATTCGATTTCCCAGGATTCGTTCCAGCATTTATCCGTCCATTATTCTGTGAAGGAAAAGGACCATTCCGCTGGGTAGCACTTTCTGGTGACCCAGAAGATATTTATAAAACAGACGAGGTAATTTTACGTGAATTCGCTGACAATGAGCATTTATGTAACTGGATTCGTATGGCACGTCAGCAAGTTGAATTCCAAGGTCTTCCATCACGTATTTGTTGGCTTGGTTATGGTGAGCGTGCGAAGTTTGGACGCATCATTAATGAGATGGTGGCTAACGGTGAATTATCAGCACCGATTGTTATCGGCCGTGACCATTTAGATTGCGGATCAGTAGCATCTCCAAACCGTGAAACAGAAGCGATGAAAGATGGCAGTGATGCAGTAGCTGACTGGCCGATTTTAAACGCATTAATTAATAGTGTAAACGGTGCGAGCTGGGTGTCTGTTCACCACGGTGGTGGCGTTGGTATGGGCTATTCACTTCACGCTGGAATGGTTATCGTTGCAGATGGAACAGAAGCGGCAGCAAAACGTATTGAGCGCGTATTAACTTCTGATCCTGGTATGGGTGTTGTTCGTCACGTGGATGCAGGATATGACTTAGCTGTGGAAACTGCGAAAGAAAAAGGCGTTAACATTCCAATGATGAAATAAGGAGGAGAAAACATGCTGGACACTTTACTAATAAATATCGGTCAATTACTAACAATGGATCAAGAAGATGGCTTGTTAAGACGGGAAGCGATGAACACGCTTCCTGTTATCGAAAACGGTGCGGTTGGAATTGAAAAAGGCGTAATTACTTTCGTTGGAACAGCGGAAGAAGCGAAAGGATTACAAGCGAAAGAAGTGATTGATTGCGGCGGGAAAATGGTTTCTCCTGGTCTTGTTGATCCGCATACTCATCTTGTATTTGGTGGATCTCGTGAAAATGAAATTGCACTAAAATTGCAAGGAGTTCCGTACTTAGAAATTTTAGAACAAGGCGGAGGTATTCTTTCAACTGTAAATGCAACGAAACAGGCGTCGAAAGAAGAACTTGTTCAAAAAGCGAAATTCCATTTAGACCGTATGCTATCTTTCGGAGTTACAACTGTAGAAGCGAAGAGTGGTTACGGATTAGATGATGAAACAGAGTGGAAGCAATTAGAGGCAACTGCACAATTACAAAAAGAGCATGCAATTGATTTAGTTTCCACATTTTTAGGTGCCCATGCAGTTCCGAAAGAGTATAAAGGTAGATCAAAAGAATTTTTACAATGGATGTTAGACCTACTGCCAGAAATGAAAGAGAAGAAATTAGCTGAATTCGTTGATATTTTCTGCGAAACAGGTGTGTTCTCTGTCGAAGAGTCAAAAGAGTTTTTATTAAAGGCGAAAGAGCTTGGCTTTGATGTGAAAATTCATGCAGATGAAATTGACCCTCTTGGTGGTGCAGAAGCAGCGGCTGAAATTGGTGCAGCATCAGCGGATCATTTAGTTGGCGCTTCGGATAAAGGAATTGAAATGCTTGCAAACTCGAATACAGTAGCCACTTTATTACCAGGAACAACGTTCTATTTAAATAAAGAAAGCTTTGCTCGCGGTCGTAAAATGATCGACGAAGGTGTTGCAGTTGCGTTAGCTACAGACTTTAACCCAGGTAGCTGTCCAACCGAAAACATTCAGCTTATTATGAGCATTGCAATGCTAAAGCTGAAAATGACACCAGAAGAAGTTTGGAATGCTGTAACAGTTAACTCTTCTTACGCAATTAATCGTGGTGATGTAGCTGGGAAAATTAGAGTGGGCCGCAAGGCTGATTTAGTTTTATGGGATGCTTATAACTATGCTTACGTACCGTATCATTACGGCGTAAGTCATGTAAATACAGTATGGAAGAATGGTAATATCGCATATACAAGAGGTGAACAATCGTGGAGCACGGCCACTATTTAAAGAAAAATGCAAAGTTTATCGATCGTGAAGTGACGAAATGGAGTGAAATGATTAAAGATTGGGAGGAAGGCGTAGAAATATTCGGTGCTGCTTTAATTGGAGCACCCCTTTCTAAACCATCTATTAGTCATTCAGGAGCAAGTTTTGCGCCAAAAACAATTCGTGCGATGTTAGATGCATATAGCACGTACGCAATTACAGAAGAACACGATATGAAAGAAAGTGTCTTGTATGATTGCGGGGATATTACGATGCATGTGACGGATATAAAAGAAAGTCATAACCGAATTGCGAAAACAGTTGGTCATGTAACGAAAGTAAATCCGAACATGATACCAATCGTTCTTGGCGGGGATCACTCGATTAGTTTTCCGAGTATAACGGGGTTTGCAAATAGTAAAGGAAAGGTCGGTATTATTCAATTTGATGCTCATCATGATTTACGTAATTTAGATGATGGTGGTCCATCAAATGGTACACCGTTCCGTAGTTTACTAGAAAATGATGTCATTACAGGCAAACAACTCATTCAAATCGGAATTCGTAATTTTTCAAATGCACGAGCATACCATGAATATGCAAAAGAACATGGCGTGACAGTGTATACAATGAAAGATGTACGAGAGCGAGAAATAAAAGATATTATTACGGAAAGTATTGAAGTATTAAGAAAGCAAGGCGTGACCTCTATTTACATTTCTCTTGATATGGACGTACTAGATCAAGCATTTGCACCAGGCTGTCCAGCAATTGGCCCTGGGGGAATGGATAGCGTAACTTTACTAGATGCGATTGAATTCCTTGGCAAAGAACCTCTCGTGCAAGGGATGGATATAGTAGAGATTGATCCAACTCTCGATTTTAGGGATATGACGAGTAGAGTAGCTGCACAAGTGATTATGAGTTTTCTTTTGGCGAGAGAGACAGTCCGTAAGCAGGTTAGTATATAGGCGTGAAATGAATAGGGAATGTTTATTGATTCCATATAAAAAACACATTACTACTTATATGTAGTAATGTGTTTTTATGTGAAAAGAGAAGGTGAAATTAGAATATATATGTGTGTGGGAAAATTAATAAGATTTCGGGTTTTTAGTGATATTTTACGAATTTATTTTCTTAGTTTGAAAGAATTGACATGAAAAATAATTTTATGATAAAATAAAAATTTTGCTAAAAAACTAAATATATGTTAAGCTTGAGAAGGTTACCATATATGGAGGTGGATTATTTGTTTCAAATTGGCGATAACATTGTTTATCCAATGCACGGAGCAGGTATTATTAAAGCCATAGAAGAGAAGGAAATCTCAGGAGAAAAACAACAGTATTATGTTATAAAAATGTCGGCTAGTAATATGGAACTAATGATTCCAGCAGGGAGAATATTGAATTCAAATATACGACCAGTTACGGATATAACCGCATTAGCGCACATAATGGATATTTTTCAACATGGGGAATCAGATAGATTACTTACATGGAAACAAAGATATAAATTGAACACTGATAAAATAAAGACGGGTAAAATACAAGAAGGTGCTGAAGTTGTGCGTGATTTAATGCGTATACAGAAAGAAAAAGCACTTAATGCAAGCGAAAAGAAGATGTTAGATAATGCACACGAATTTTTGATTAGTGAACTGGGATTAATTGAAGGTATCACAGAAAATCAGATAAAAAGCTTTTGTTAAGATTTATTACAAATAATGTATTATATCCCAAAAAAGATCTTGAATTTTTTGGGAACATAATTATAGAAAATTTATCATTTCAAAGACATTCAACTCTTTCAAACCACTTTTAGAGCATTAACCTCTATTGTTATTACTACAATCAAATCCATTTTTATTTTTTAATTTCATTTATGAATGTTCGAAGTTTAATTGAATACTTCGATAAAATAGTTACTTGATTTTTGCAATCCTGATTCACACTGGCACGGACGAGGAGCCGTAAGGATGAAAGAGAGGTAGGGCTTTCATTGTTTTAGGTATATAAGTTATTATTTTTAGGAGAATACTGAACCATGTTCACTTCTATTGTTAAAGTTTTTTATATGTGAAGAGATAATAATTGTTTATTTTCTTTATATAAAAGAGATAAACGAATTGTTAGCCATATATGGTCAACTCAAAAAGGTTTCCTGCCTAGGAAACCTTTTTTTATTTGTATCATTCTATTTTTTGATATTCGAATGTTTGATGGTAAAGGCGTATAAATTGACGTTACTATCTAAAAGTAAGTATGATGCGATTGTAGTAAGAATTTTTTAGGGGGAAGAAAAATGACAAGTTCAAATAATAAAGCGGCAAGTATTTATGAAGGAACAAATATAAACGCTTGGGGATCTTTTGAAAATATTGAAGAAACGAAGTTGTTTAATCCGATTCAAACTGGATCATGGTCTCTTCGTAATCGTATAGCAATGGCACCGATGACGAGATGTTTCGCAGATAATGAGACTGGAGCAGTTGGTGCTGATGTAGTGGAGTACTATAGAAAACGTGCTGCTGACGGAGTTGGATTAATTATTACGGAAGGAATTGTCGTTAGTCCGAGAGCGAAAGGAAATCCAGGAGTGCCAGGAATTTATACACAAGAACAAGTCGATTCTTGGAAACCTGTTACAGAGGCGGTACATAAAGAAGGTGGGACGATTATCGCTCAAATATGGCATGTTGGACGTATGAGTCATCATGAAATAATTGGTGGGCAATTGCCACAAGCACCGTCTGCAATCGCCGCAGAAGGAAATGTTCCGCGTTTTCGTAAACCGTTTGATACACCAGAAGCAATGACGTTAGAAGAAATAAAAGAAGTTATTGGCCAATACGCACAAGCTGCGAAAAATGCGATCGAAGCTGGGTTTGATGGGGTAGAAATTCACGGTGCACACGGCTATTTAATTGATCAGTTCACGTATGAATTTGCGAATAAGCGTATGGATCAATACGGCGGTGATTTAAAGCAAAGGTTAACATTTATGAAAGAAGTAACAGAGGCTGTAATAGAAGCAGTTGGAGCTGATAAAACACTTCTTCGTTTCTCTGCTTTTAAAGGTGATAATCCTACTTATATGTGGGAAAACCCTGAGCTGGCAATTGAAACATTCGTAAATATGTTTAAAGAAATTGGATTAACGATGATTCACCCTTCAACGATGAATTATACGCAAGTGATTGCTGACGGAAAGAATTTTCATCAATTAGTAAGAAAATATTGGGATGGTACGATTGTTGGTGTTGGTAATTTAAATCCGAAAGAGGCTGAAGAAGCACTGCGAGAAGGAACAATTGACGTAGCTGCATTCGGAAGACCGTTAATTGCAAATCCGGACTTCGTTCATCGAATTAAACATGCTGAAAGTTTAGTTGAATATGACGCGAAAGAGCATCTTGCAACATTAGTGTGAATAAAGATAAAAGGAGAACACGTAGAGTGTTCTCCTTTTATTATGGGATTTCATAGGGGGAAGCGGGATGAGTGAAACGCTACTCGTTATTATTAGCATATTACTATTTTTAATGTTGCTTTTAATCGTCTTCTTTATCATTACATTTTTTATAAAAAAACGGACGCATCACTCTATTTTGAAATTACATCCATACCTAGGAAGAATGCGTTACTTACTCGAAAAGATAGGACCAGAATTCCGCCAATATTGGTTTGATCACGATACGGATGGAAAACCTTTTTCACGTTACGACTTTCAAAGTGTTATGTTTTTAGCGAAGTATCGCTCTGAAATACTCGGTTTTGGATCGAAACGAGATTTTGAAGCTTCTGGCTATTATATTGCTAATACATTGTTTCCGATATTAACTGAGGAATTAAGTGTGAATCTATTGCAAGAGCGAGAAGGTAAAAAGTATGTGATTCATAAAGAAGGGTTATTTTCAAGAAGAGAAAAGTTGACAGCGGATACAACAAATCTTTGGCTGTATGAAGAAGAAGATGCAATTATAGTCGGTGAAAACCGCAAATATCCGTGGAAACTACATGGCATGTTTGGAGCATCAGCAACTTCTTACGGTGCGATAGGCGAAAATTATATTTTAGCGAGCGGCTTTGGAGCGAAAATGGCAGGCGGATCGTGGATCAATACTGGTGAAGGTGGCGTTATTCCAGAACATTTACATACAGGTGCGAATATTGTTGCACAAATTGGTCCAGGGTTATTTGGATACCGTGATGAGGATGGTAATTTTTCAATGGAGAAATTTATGGAGAAGGCGAAAGAAAGTAACATTAAAGCATTTGAATTAAAATTTGGGCAAGGTGCAAAAATACGTGGTGGTCATTTAGAGGGGCAAAAAGTAAATGAGAAAATTGCTTCTGTTCGGAATGTACGAGAAGGAGAGACAATTAATTCACCGAATCGATTTTCATTTTTAAATAATGCAGCGGATGCCCTTTATTTTATTCAACAGTTGCAAGAAAAAGGTGGCAAACCAGTCGGGATGAAAATTGTAATTGGTCAGCAGGCGCCTTTGGAAGATTTATTTAAAACAATGAAAGAATTAAATGTGTATCCGGATTTTATAACAATTGACGGTTCGGAAGGAGGATCAGGTGCGACATATAAATCGATGGCAGATAGTATGGGGCTACCGCTTATTCCAGCGCTACTTACATGCATTGATACAGCAAATCATTATGGTGTATGTAATAAATTCAAAGTGTTTGCTTCCGGGAAGTTAATTACCCCTGATAAGGTAGCGATTGCTTTAGCGATTGGAGCAGATGCTGTAAATTCAGCGCGTGGATTTATGATGGCGAGCGGTTGTATTATGGCGCTTCAATGTAATTCCGGACAGTGTCCATCAGGTGTTGCCACGACAAATCCGCACTATCAAAAAGCGTTAGACCCATACGAGAAGAAATGGCGGGTAATGAATTATATTATTAGCATGAGATATAGTTTATTTTCATTAGCGGCAGCAGCGGGAGTGAAGAGTCCGCGTCATTTAACGAGAGAGCATATTGTGTTTAAGGATGAAAGGGGAAGAATTGTTCCGCTGTCGGAATTGTTCCCTATCGTAAATAGGAGATAAATATACTTGTTAAAAGTCATACGTTTGTATGACTTTTTTATTTGAAATGAAATAAGTAACTTGTTGACAATGAAAAGTAAGTAACTTATAATAAATATTGAGTTCGAGATAAATAAAGATTTAGTATAATTATAGATTGATGGATATTTTTTAGAAATTATCTCGAATTCGAGATAATTTCAATAGGTTAGATTTTAGTATGTAAATTTGCGATTAATATCTTGAATTAAAGATAAAATTATCATGACGGATTTTACTTTGCAGTATGGACAAAATGAATAATGAATTTTAATGTAAAGCAATTTTTATAATGAAATAAAAAAGGAGTGGACGAAATGGAAAAGAAAACAATGGGGATTCATCATATTACAGCGATTGTAGGACACCCACAAGAGAATGTAGATTTTTATGCTGGTGTATTAGGCTTACGTTTAGTAAAACAAACTGTAAATTTTGATGATCCAGGTACGTACCATCTTTATTTTGGTAATGAAGGAGGAAAACCTGGAACAATTATTACGTTTTTCCCATGGGCAGGTGCTCGTCAAGGAATAATTGGTGACGGTCAAGTAGGTATCACTTCTTATGTTGTACCAAAAGGGGCAATGGAGTTTTGGGAAAATAGATTAGAGAAATTTGATATTCCATATACGAAGATGACTCGCTTCGGAGAACAGTATGTAGAATTTGATGATCCACATGGTTTGCATATAGAATTAGTTGAAAGAGAAGAAGGCGAATTAAATAATTGGACTTTTGGAGAAGTTACGCCAGAAGTAGCAATTAAAGGATTTGGTGGCGCTGTTCTTTTATCGGCACAACCTCAAAAAACAGCTGAGTTGTTAGAGCATGTAATGGGTCTTGAGAAAGTTGGAGAAGAAGGTGAGTTCGTACGATTCCGTTCTTCTGCTGACATTGGAAATATTATTGATTTGAAATTATCAACAATCGGACGCGGTCAGATGGGTGTTGGAACAGTTCATCATATTGCTTGGAGAGCGAGTGACGATGCTGATCAACTAGATTGGAAAGAGCATGTGTCTCGATTTGGATACGGCGTAACTCCTGTACAAGATCGAAATTATTTCAATGCGATTTATTTTAGAGAAAACGGGGAAATTTTATTTGAAATTGCAACAGATCCTCCTGGTTTTGCTCATGACGAATCGTTAGAGACGATGGGCGAGGAATTAAAATTACCGGAACAATATGAACAACATAGAAAACAGATTGAACAAACGCTTTTACCGTTTGAAGTAAGAAATTTAGATTAAAGTGATTGAAGGGGGAAAAGGATTATGATGAAACATGTTTTTCAAAAAGGAAAAGATACGTCAAAGCCAGTGTTGTTATTACTTCATGGTACTGGTGGTAATGAATTAGATTTATTACCACTTGCAGAAATAATTGATCCGGAAGCTTCAGTATTAAGTGTTCGTGGAAATGTGTTAGAGAATGGGATGCCGCGTTTCTTCCGCCGATTAGCAGAAGGTATTTTTGATGAAGAGGATTTAATTTTCCGTACGAAGGAATTAAATGGATTTTTAGATGAAGCGGCTAAAGAATATGAATTCGATAGAAACAACATTGTTGCTATCGGTTATTCAAATGGAGCAAATATTGCGGCGAGCTTATTGTTCCATTATGAAAATGCGTTAAAAGGTGCTGTGCTTCATCATCCGATGGTGCCTAGAAGAGGGATGAAATTGCCGGATTTAGCAGAGAAAGCTGTATTTATTGCTGCTGGAACAAATGATCCGATTTGTTCACCTTCTGAGTCAGAGGAATTGAAGACATTATTAGAAACTGCAAATGCTAATGTAACAATGCACTGGGAAAATAGAGGGCATCAATTAACAATGGGTGAAGTGGAAAAAGCAAAAGAGTGGTATGATAAAATAATTCTATAAGCTATGAATAATAAAAGAAGCATCTGCTAACGATTAGCAGATGCTTCTTTTATAGTTAAGACTGGATTGCAAGATGTGATGAAGAAAGTGGTAATTGAATATCAACGATAGTACCTTTATTTATTTCACTTGAAATGTGTAATTTCCCATGATGTTCTTCAATTATTTTGTAGCACATCATCAATCCTAGTCCAGTACCTTTTTCTTTTAAACTATAAAACGGTTCGCCTAAACGAGAGATGCGATCTTCTGGAATGCCACAGCCTTCGTCAATAATACGAATTACGATGAAATTATCGTCTAACGGTTTGATTTGAATGAAAATATTTCCGCCATTTGGCATCGCTTCTATTGCGTTTTTTAATACGTTAATAAAAACTTGTTTTAATTGATTACCGTCGCATTGAATGTCATGTTTATGATTAAAATGATCCATAATAATATGGACGCTATGCATGATGGCAGTCGGTAAAATGAATGTGACTACCTCTTCTATTAAAGTTTGTATGTTGCAAGTTTGTATAGATAAAACTTGAGGTTTCGACATCGCCATAAATTGACTCGTGATAGATTCCATTTGTGAAATCTCACTTAACATAACATCGACATACCATTTATTGTCCTCATTTATTTCAGGGAGTAGCAATGTTAAAAAACCTTTGAGAGAAGTGAGTGGATTTCGAATTTCATGGGCAATTCCAGCTGTCAGTTGTCCGACTACTGCGAGTTTTTCTGATTTTCGTAATAACTTCTCAGTTTCTTTTAGCTCAGTAACATCCCTGCCCATCACGATAAGACCTTTGCGAGAACCGTCGGGATGATAAAGTGGAACTTTTGATATACTTAAGATGAGGTCGAAATCATCTCTATGTATAATGAATTCCTCTCCATGAAGAATTTGTCTTTGTTGCCATGCTAGTTCATCTACTTCTTCACAGTGTAAAAAAGCTTCTCGGTACGCTTCATTATATTGAATGAGTTCACTATCCCTTTTTCCGTGATACGGTACATGGTGGAAATTGAAGCAAGAAAGTGCATAGTCATTTGCTTCAAGCCAGCGACCTTCATGATCTTTGAATATAACAAACGCAGGCATTGAATTCATCAATGTACGCAATCGCTTCTCGCTATCTTTTAACATTTTCTCAATTCTTTCTGATTTTTCAAGGGGCTTCATAATCGCATATACACCTGTTAGACGATTGCGAACAAAAGTCGGAACTAGTTTTGTTACAACATCTAATAAATAGCCGTCTTTATGGTAAATAGAGATGATATACTCTTTTTGATTGTCAGCTGTAGTATTTTTTATATATTGTGGCACTTGTTCAGAAATATGAGCTTCTAAAATAGTGGTGATGTTTTTTCGCTCTAATTCTTCTGAAGAGTAACCTAGTATTCTTTCAGCAGAAGGATTAATATGCAAAATAACGCCTTCTAAGTTCAATGAAATAATACTATCAGGGTTGTGTTCAAAAAGAGAGGCATACATTTCTACTAAAGAACGATCTTGAATATGGTTTCGCAAACGCCCAGATATATTAGGCGGACGTTTTTTTGGTGTAGATGAATATTTTTTACGACTCATAATATTTCCTCCGTACAACTAGCATCTAAAAGATTTGTCTATTCATAACTATAATATAGATGTAATGTGTATTTCTATAAAAAATGGAAGTTGCAGAATAAATTTTGTTTTTTTCTTTTTGTAAAAGGGAGTATAAGGTGGTAATAAGAGGATCTTATATGGTTTTATAAATCTTTTGTAAGTTACAGGGGGCTGTTTTCCTTATAACATTAGAATAGAAGAGGGGGAGAGAAAATGAGAAACTATATTCAAGGAATCGACCACGTGCAAGTTGCTGCACCTGCAGGATGTGAAGAAGAAGCGCGAGAATTTTATGGTAATACAATTGGCATGGAAGAAATTCCGAAGCCAGAAGAATTAAAGAAGCGTGGTGGATGTTGGTTTAAGTGTGGGAATCAAGAAATCCATATTGGTGTGGAGCAAAACTTTATACCAGCTAAAAAGGCACATCCTGCTTTTTATGTGAATGAAATTAATGAATTTAAGCAAATGTTGATAGATCGAGGTGTCGAATTGATTGATGATCATGCACGACCAGATGTAATTAGATTTTACGTGTCTGATCCATTTGGAAATCGGGTTGAATTTATGCAAAATAAAGACTAGGTGGATTCCCGCCTAGTCTTTAATTTCTTCTGAAAAGTCCTAACACTTCTACAGTTTCCGTAATATTAACGAACGCATTTGGGTCAATTTCAGAAATTGTTAGTTTCATACTTGCTAATTCTTCACGAGAAACGACTGTCATAAGTACACGCTTTTTCTCGCTTGAATAAGCACCTTCGCCGTCAAGTAATGTAATCCCACGTACAACGGTTGAAAGAAGGTGTTGTTTCATTTTTTCTGCTTCGTTTGTTACAATCATAAGTGTAACTTTACTATGTTTTGTATGAACAGCATCGATTACTTTACCAGTTACATAAATTGAAAGTAAGCTTGTAAGTGCAACATCCCAAGTGAAGAAGAATCCTGCAATAACAACAACGACTGCATTTAAAGCAATAAGGAATCCGCCAAGTTTAATGTCTCGCTTGCGGGATAATAACATACCGATAATATCAAATCCACCAGTTGATCCATTGCAATTAAAAACAAGACCGATACCAGCTCCGGCAATGACACCTCCGAAGATAGATGATAAAAGTGGATCTGTTGCTACGACTTTTACTGGAACATAGTATAATGCAACAGATAATACAATTACAGAGATAACAGTGTTAAAAATTACTTTTTTTCCAAGACCTATGTATCCTAAAATAAGGATAGGTAAGTTTAATACGAAGTTAATAATACCTGTATTCACAGGAGTTACAATCCCTAAAATAATAGCAATTCCGCCAATTCCACTACTTAAAATTTTGTGGGGGATAAGGAAAAGATTAAAGGCAATCGCGATAATAATAGAACCAATAATAACACCAAGAAATCTAACCATTTCTTTCCCGTCCTTCACTAAAAAATTCATATTATTTCAAGATTATATATGATATTGAAAGTTTTAGGGGAAAACAGTTTATTTTGGAAAATTAGATTAATCAAAAGAATTTGAGTATTTTATCATTTGAAAGGGGATACAGTTGTGAAGATAAAAACATATCAACAAAAAAGTCCGTTGAAGCAAGAATGTGAGGATTCTTATTTTTGTAATGAAGATAAAATGATGTATGGTGTATGCGACGGGGCAACACCACTCGTTCCTTTTCAAGATGAAAAGGGACACAATGGAGCATACATCGCTTCACATTTATTTGCAAGTTATTTTACTTCATTACGAGAAAATTATAGTTTGCAAGTTACAGTTGCGAAAGCAAATGAAGTATTACAAAGCAAGATGCTAGAATATAAGGTTGATACGGCAAAAAAAGAAGATTTGTGGTGCACATGTATTGCCGCAGTTCAAATAGATGGTACGAAAATTGAATATGCGCAGCTAGGGGACTGTATGATTGTCGCAATCCTTCGAAATGGAATGATGCAAGTAGTAACAAAAGACACTGTTAAAGGAATTAGTAAACGAGCCAAAAAGAAAAGGGAAGAAGATCGTGAAAAAGGTTTATCTGTACCAGAAGAACATGTTTTTCAAGATGTTCGAGAACAGTTAAAATACAATCGTTATCTTGCAAATATGCAGGGTGGGTATTCCGTTGCAAATGGAATGAAAGAAGCAATGAATTATTTACAACATGGTGAATTACATATAGATGAAGTGAGCGGGATTTTTATTTGTTCAGATGGGCTATTTCACCCAGATTGGTCAATTGAACAAACTGTTGCATATATAAGGAAGAATAGTATAAACGAATATATAGAAATTATTGAAGAGTTAGAAGAAGAAAATAGAATAAGACCAGACGATAAAACAATTATAATGATTGATTTTTAAGAGGAGGTAATTCATATGGAAATTAAATGTGTAAATTTAACGTTTCAAGATGAATTAATTCCGTTAGAAAGAGTAAATAAGCTTATTATTCACCATACATCAGAAGATGGATGGGATGTGTATAAAACACATGAATTTCATCAAAAGGTAAGGGGATGGAGCGGGATTGGTTACAATTATTTTATTGAAGAAGATGGAACTGTAGTCGAAGGGCGAGGTTTACATATTGGAGCACATGCGAAAGATAATAATAGGGATACAATTGGAATATGTATGGCGGGTAATTTTGATAAATATGATCCAACTACCCCGCAAATGAATTCATTATATTCTTTATGTAAAATGTTTATGAAACAGTTTGCTGTAGAGCAAGAAAATATACTCGGCCATAGGGAGTTAGAAGGGGTTACAAAAACCTGTCCAGGAAATCGCTTTTCTATGGTAGAGTTAAGAAAAGTATTATCTTAAATATAGAGGAGTAACGAATGATGATGAACATAAAAATACCAACTGATAAAAAGAAGAGCTTGTAGCACAAATTCAGCAATTTTTCGTTGAAGAAGATTTAGATGAAATTGGGCGTTTTCAAGCAGAACGTTTAATAGAAGAAATGATTAAATTAGTAGGACCTTTTGCATACAATCAAGCAATTGGGGATGCAAGAAAACTTGTAACTGAAAAATTATCAAATATTGAAGAAGATTTGTATGTATTAGAGAAGAGTGAAGGGAAGTAAACTTTCGCCAATTATAAAATAAGTATATGCCGCGGCTTCTTTCCGATGTTCTGTTTGGAAAGAGCCGTGAAGTTGTTTTTAGCCATATAAAATAAAACTTTTCTTTTGTGCCAAATGGGATCCTAGAATTTAAAAAACGTTATTCTTTCTTAACAAGCTAGATGAGAAAGAATAACGTTTTTTTTATAAAAAGATTGAGATTAAAAATATATTATCTTAATTTTATCTTTTTTTAATAATTTATTTATGGGCAATTTATAGTTGCTATTTATAATTCCTATATAGCAGCTATGGACACTACGAAAAGGAACTTTGGAGATGTAACGATGTAGGTAGCGATATACTTTGTATCAAAGTTCGGGGGATAGAAAATTTATCCCGCTTTAATGGGCAGTAAGACCCCCACCTCAAAATTTAGCGGAAGCAAAGAAGTTAGGTGGGGGATCAACTGCCCATTAAAGTCCGATTGGTTCAACTAATAATCAGTGGGGGATGAAGAAAACCCCCACTGATTAAAGTTTCACTTTATATCCAATTAGCTGTAATTAAAACTTAAAACATGAATTGCTCACATAGAATCTTCCTTTGGAAGAAAAGTGGGGTAGTTCTTTGTTAAATGAAGGAAAGGATTGGGAAGCTATGAATAAAACAATTTTAAAAACATGTATCATATCAGTGGTTTTAGGTGGAAGCCTATTAAGTGAAGGAAATGGAGAGGTGAAAGCAGAAGAGAATACACCACAAACGAATCATACTGGTGTATTCAAAGATGTTCCAAAGGATCACTGGGCATATGAGGCGATTCAGCAATTAACAGGTGAGAAAATCATTTTCGGCTATGATGATGGAAGATTTGGTTTTGGAGATAACGTAACGCGCGAACAAGTTGCAGCTTTAATGTATCGTTATTTTAATATGACAGAAAACAAAAATTATCAGAACCCGTATGGGGACGTAAGCGAAGAGTCGACAAGCTATATAAAGGAAATTTTGTCTTTAACAGAAATGGGTGTTTTTACGGGGGACGAGCATGGGAACTTTAGACCGAAGGCATCCTTAACACGTGCAGAAATGGCACAGGTTCTTACAAATGCTTTTCATTTAAAGGAAAAGGGTAATCACACTTTTAATGACGTTTCAACGAATTCGTGGGCAAGAAATGCAATTAGTGCTGTTCAAACAAATAATATTGCAAAAGGAGTAGGAGGAGGGAAATTTGCTCCAAGTATGGATGTGACGCGCGAACAGTATGCACAATTTTTATACAATGCAATACAAGAAACTGAGCAAACTAAACAAACGAAAGGGCAAATACTGGCTAGTATACTTGGTGAAACAAATTGGCAAGGGACAAAAGTCTATGACAAAGATCATAATGATTTAACGAAAGAAAATCAAAATTTCATCGGGCTTGCAAAATATGATGCTAAAACGGCAAGGTATGAATTTTTTAATGCAAATACAGGAGAGAGTCGTAATGATATCGGTACTTTTTTTATAACTAACGATGGAAAGAAGAGAGTGTTAATTTCTGAAACGCAAAATTATCAAGCGGTTGTTGAATTAACGCAATTAGACAAGGAGAAATTTACATATAAAAGAATGGGGAAAGATACAAAAGGGAACGATGTAGAAGTATTTGTTGAACATGTTCCTTATCATGAAAAAGAGTTGTCTTTCACGCGTCCTGATAAAAATTTAGAGAGCTCGACGGGAAAAATAGTTACAAACGTTGATGGCGATGAAATTTTATCTAGTACACTATGGAACGGAACGGTGGTATTAGACGAACAGGGTAATAATGTAACAAAATACAACTCAAACTTAATCAGTCTAGCAAAATACGATAAAAATACAAATAAATATGAGTTTTTCAATGTGAATACAGGAGAAAGTCGTGGAGACTATGGTTTCTTTGATGTGGTACATGGTAATAAAATAAGAGCTCACGTATCGTTAGGAAATAATAAATATGGTGCAGTCCTTGAACTTACAGAGTTAAATAAAGATAAATTTACGTATACAAGAATAGGGAAAGATGCGAATGGAAAAGATATAAAAATCTTTGTTGAGCATGAACCGTATACAGGTGACCTAAAACCGAATTTCACAAAGTAAGATGTAAAAGTAATCTTTTACTCTAGTAAAGGAAATATGTTAGTAAGGAAAAGGCTGAGTGATTAGAGAATTAAAATAGTTGTTTATAGACAAATAGATGCCTTGAGGCATCTATTTGTCGTTTTAAAATGATTTTATGGGTAAATATAAAATACAAATTCTCTTTTCTCGTTCTTTTATTTATTCTCTTTATGTTCTTTATATTCATGAACTTTTTCTTTTACATTACCGACAGTATCTTTAGCAGTGCCTTTGATTTTATCCCATTTTCCTTCGGCTTGTAATTTCTTATTGTCAGTTACTTTCCCAACAACTTCCTTTACTTCACCTTTTACTTTATCAATGGCACCTTCTACTTTTTCTTTTAAACCATGATCATGCTTTGTCATACATTTCTCCTCCTTGTAGTTTGATTAGAATTCTCTTTTCATATTGCAAGTTGAATGATGTATCTAGTAATAGCGTAACAAATCTAGTTTGAATATTCAAATGATTAATAGAGTTGAAAAGGAATTGTCATAAAGTGTATAAAGTTGTAATGAGAAGAGAAAGAATGTTAACTACATGTCTTTTGCGGTCCAGATTGATTTTGTATAAGCAATTTTCATATGGGCACGTTCCATGTTATTTTGACTGCCGCTACCGAACATGGCTTGTCCAACTATTAATTGGCAGTTTGATGCTATTGCTGTTTCAATTCGCTTTTGAATTAATGCAGTATGACAGCCTTTACGCTGAAATTCTGGCAAAGTAGCAGAAGCAGCTAATGAAGCAATCCCATTATTTATGTACAGGACACCAATGCCTGCAGGAGTATTTTGAACTTCGGCTATGAAAAAATGCCATCCTGGTTTATCGTAAAGAATTTCGTTATTTTGGCGCACTCCATCTTTTGTAAAGGATGGCATATTAAATCCACGTACATATATGTCTGCAAAAATATGAAATTCATTTTCTTTCAGTTGGCGTACTGAAATGTTAGCAGGAAGCAGGGCTGGATCTTCTCTCGGTATACTATATAAAGCGGTATGGAAGCTGGATTGGTAAAATCCTTTTTGAGATAAGTATTGAAATAATTCAGCTGTCCCTTGAGCGGGTGTAATTTCAAAACGACAAGGGATTTGTAATGCATGATAATAAGAGATAATTTCATCTAATTCATCTGTATTTGTAAATGTAATACCTTTTACCGTATTAAAAGACGGACCAGCAATTACTTTTGATGAAAAAGCAGTGGCACTTCCGAATTGTTTCATTTGTACTTGCATTGGATTTTCTTTTATCGCCTGTAGTGCCTCTAATCTAGAAGAAAGCATATTTATTTCTGCACGTTCAATTTCTTGAGCAGCATTGACTGTCATAATAGTATTCATAAAATTCCTCCGTCAATTAATATATTTCATAGTACATATACGATTTTTATCATGAGATTCCTGTTGCAATGTAAGAGAATATGAAGTTTTTTGGAAGGGAAATGGAAGTGAACTGTCGAAGGGAGTGGAAACAGATTAAAGGTGGTGCTCTCATGAAACAGAAAGACGTGCAGACATGCTCTAATTGTGGTTCTCATAACATAGGAGAAGGTGAGTTTGTCGGATATGCACAAATACGGAAAAAGGAAACGATGTTTACATCTTCACCAGTAGATGCTTATATTTGTACAGATTGCGGGAATATCCTTTTATTAAAAGTACGAAATTATGAAAAATTTAAGCAGAAGCCGTTATGATTCTTGAGAAGTGGTTTTATTAGGGAAGTTAATAAGGGTAATATTTTACATAAATATGAGTATGCCTCAGATAAAGAGATGAAAACATATACTGTGTGGGATGCATATCAATCGCTATACGACATACCAAAATGTATAGAGAAAATTATAAATCAATATGAGGAAGAAAAATTACCCCTCTTGGAATATTTCATATTGAAAACTCCTTTAAATAAATAAGGGAGTTTTTTGTTTTTTTTATAACAATAATTACCTTTAATTGTTATAATTGGTTATTAATAGGGATTGTTTTATTAACGTCATAATCATAGAAGAAACTAGCTAAATCGTAGGTGAAACCGCAATATAACACAATCGCAACCGTAAGTTGACAAAGCGCAACCGCAGGAAGATAGAGATAGTGGCAATGTTTACATACAATTTAGGTAAGAAAAACAAAGGGGGACACACATATGGAATTTGGTGAAAAATTATTTAAATTAAGAAAGGAAAAGGGACTTTCTCAAGAAGCGTTAGCTGAGAAATTAAACACGACAAGGCAAGCAGTTAGTAAATGGGAAAATGGTCAAGGGTTTCCTGAAACTGAAAAGTTAATAATGATTGGAAATGTATTCGAAGTATCTCTTGATTACTTATTAAAAGAAACTGCTGAACAAAGTAATGAAAAGGAAAATGGTTATTACGTAAGTAAGGAAATGGCAGAAGGTTATATAGTGTATGGACAAAAAATTTCTAAATATATTGCGTTAGGATTTAGTTTGCTCATTTTATCTACAATACCGTATTTACTATTTAAAGAAAATGCAACAATGTCTACGTTCCTTGTCATTATTATTGCAGTGCTGGGGATTGGGGCAATGATGGTACCTGTAACGATAGAAGAGAGTCGATACAATGTATTGAAAAAAGAAGAACTACTATTTGATCAAAACTTTCTAAAAGAATTGACAAAAAGATATGCGACTATAAAAAAGAAATATGCTGCAGTGGTGGTTGTTGGATTTTGTTTCATAGCAGCAGGGGCAATACCGTTTTTATTTGAGAAAAAACGAATCACTTCAGGAGAACTAGTGCAGTATTATCCTTACTGTGTTGTACTTATTGCTATTGGATTCTATCTTTTTGTTCGTGTTTTAGGAGTGTTAGAGACGTATCGGATTTTAGTAGAAAATAAAGAATATAGTAATCGTTTTATTTTTAAATTGAAAAAGAAAGTAAGAAAAAAGGTGGATAGTTTATAAAAAATAAAAAACATGTTTCGGATCAGTGTATTCAAAACATGTTTTTTTATTGAGCTGAATTATTTCCAAAGAAATAATTCAGAAAATACTGAAAAATATCGTAAATATTTGTTGAAGTCTGTTATAATATATTAAAATGAAAACGCTTTAAAGGGAGGATGTAACCAATATGATGATGAATGTACCTCTAACAATTAGTTCTATGATGGAAAGAGCAGAAAAGTTATTCCCGAAGAAAGAAATCGTTTCTCGCACACATGATACCATTACGACATTAACGTATAAGCAGCTAGGAGAAAGGACGAGAAGACTCTCTAGTGCGTTAAAAAAGATTGGGATTAAGGAAGGCGAACGTGTAGGTACGTTAGCGTGGAATCATCATCGACATGTGGAAGCGTATTTTGCTATTCCTGGTATTGCTTCCGTTTTACACACAATTAATATTCGTTTATCTCCTCAACATATTTCATACATTATTCAGCATGCAGAAGATCGAATTTTACTTATTGATGAAGATCTCGTACCACTCGTTGAAAGTATTCAATCCGAATTATCAACTGTACAAGCCTACATTGTTATGACTGATAAAGATGAGCTCCCAAAAACTACACTTCAGCCTGTATATCATTATGAGAAACTTTTAGAAGAAGGCGACGCAAATTTCCAATTTGTAAAAGATATTGATGAAAACACACCTGCTGGTATGTGTTATACGTCAGCGACTACAGGAAACCCAAAAGGTGTTGTATATACACATCGAAGTACTGTATTACACTGTATGGCACTTGGTTTAGCTGATACAGCTGCTTTATCGGAAAGCGATGCGGCGATGGCAATTGTACCGATGTTTCATGTGAATGCTTGGGGACTTCCTTTTGCGGCTACTTGGTTTGGATCAAAACAAGTTCTTCCAGGGCCTATGTTTAATCCGAGAATTTTATTAGAAATGATTCAATCTGAAAAAGTAACGATAGCTGCAGGTGTGCCGACAATTTGGCTCGGTGTATTACAAGAGTTAGAAAATAATAGTTACGATTTATCTAGTATGACCAGAATTTTATGCGGTGGTGCAGCTGCGCCGAAAAGTGTTATTAAAGCATTTGAACAAAAACATAATGTTCCTTTCATACATGCATATGGAATGACTGAAACGAGCCCGCTCGTAACACTTGCACGTTTAAAAAGTTATGAAACAGAATTGTCGTATGAAGAGCAATTAGAAATCCGTTCAAAACAAGGATATCTTGTACCAGGTGTAGAGATGAAAGTAGTCGGTACAAATGGTGAAGTGAAGTGGGACGGTACGGAGATGGGAGAACTATGTTTACGAGCACCATGGATCGCTGAAAGCTATTATAACGATGAGCGTACTGTCGAAGGTTTTCGTGATGGTTGGTTATATACAGGAGATGTCGTTACGGTTGATGAGGAAGGTTGCGTGAAAATTGTTGACCGTACGAAAGATGTTATTAAAAGCGGAGGAGAATGGATTTCTTCCGTGGATCTTGAAAATGCATTAATGGCACATGATGCTATATTTGAAGCAGCTGTTGTTGCAATTCCCCATCCGCAGTGGCAAGAGCGACCAGTTGCCTGCGTTGTTCAAAAGAAAAATAGTGCAGTAACAAAAGAAGAAATATATGAGTTTTTAAAACCACAGTTTGCGAAGTGGTGGTTACCAGACGATATTGTATTTATGGAAGAAATACCGAAAACATCTGTTGGAAAGTTTTTAAAACAAGCGCTTCGGAAAGAGCTTGAGCATTTGCATAAAGAGAAATAATTGAATCCTTATTTGTAAACTTTCATTAAAACTAAGTTGACAAACGGGAGGTTGAAAGATAATATAATTCTTGTGATATGTTATCTAAATTTTAATTTAAGTTTACAAATAGGAGAAGCAAACATGAATACAAAAAACTTAGTTTTCGTCGCTTTATTTAGTGCTATTATGGGAGTGTTAGGATTAATACCTCCGATTGCTCTTTCTATTACACCAGTTCCAATTACATTACAATCACTTGGTGTTATGCTTGCTGGTGGACTGTTAGGATCACGTCTTGGTGCATTAAGTCAACTTGTTTTCTTGCTTATTGTAGGAGTGGGAGCACCATTACTTGCTGGTGGACGCGGTGGCCTTGGTGTATTTTTTGGGCCAAGTGCAGGATATTTACTTGGTTATATTGTTGGAGCGTTTGTCATTGGATATTTAATTGAGCGTTTACGTAAAGTTTCTATTATAAAAGTATTATGTATTAATATAATTGGTGGTATTTTCGTAGTTTATGTATTTGGTATTATTGTGCAAGCTTTCGTAATGGATATTTCTGTATGGGAAACGATGAAAGTGAGTGTCGTATTTTTACCAGGTGATTGCATAAAAGCGATTATAGCAGCAATTCTTGTAACGAAATTACATCGTTCATTGAAACATATTATTACGCCTGCTTTAAAGAGCGGGAAATATACAAATGCAGGATAATAAAAAGAAACACGTTCATTGCGTGTTTCTTTTTATTATTTTGTAAGGGAAGGACGTCTCAAATGGGGATTACAAAAGAATATAAAAAGCATGCCTCTTTACAAGCAAATAAAATAGCGATAAAGGAAGATAATCGAGTTTTAACATATAAAGAGTGGTTTGAGTCAGTATGTAAAGTAGTAAACTGGTTGAATGAAAAAGAATCAAAAAATAAAACAATAGCAATTGTATTAGAAAATAGTATCGAGTTTTTACAACTATTTGCTGGTGCCGCTATGGCCGGATGGGTGTGTGTGCCCTTAGATATAAAATGGAAAAAGGATGAGCTAAAGGAAAGACTAGCAATCAGTAATCCAGATATGATTATTGCGGAACGATATAAGTTAAATGATATTTCGGATGAAGAAGGAAGAATAATTGAAATTGATAAATGGAAGCAAATAATAGAGAACTATCTTCCTACAGAGCACATTGTAGAAAGTGTACAATATGCTCCTTTTTATATGGGATTTACATCAGGATCGACTGGGAAGGCAAAGGCATTTTTACGTGCACAACAATCGTGGGTTCATAGTTTTGATTGTAATGTACATGACTTTCATATGAAAAAGGAAGATTCTATTTTAATAGCTGGGACGTTTGTTCACTCTCTTTTCTTATACGGTGCAATAAGTGCATTATATATGGGACAAACTGTACATATTATGAGAAAGTTTATTCCGAATCAAGTGTTAAATACGTTAATAACTGAAAATATTTCGGTCATGTATACAGTACCAACAATGCTCGAATCTTTATATAAAGAAAATAGAGTAATAGAAAATGAAATGAAAATTATTTCGTCAGGAGCGAAGTGGGAAGCTGAAGCGAAAGAAAAAATAAAGAGTATATTTCCTAATGCGAAAAGATATGAATTTTACGGTGCATCTGAACTTAGTTTTGTAACAACATTAGTCGATGAAGAGAGCAGAAAGCTAAATTCGGTAGGAAAGCCTTGTCACAATGTGCAAGTTCGAATATGTAATGAAGCAGGAGAAATCGTGCAGACAGGTGATGTAGGAACTATTTATGTGAAAAGTGAGCAGTTTTTTATGGGATACATAATAGATGGAGTTGTAGCCCAGGAGTTGACTACTGAGGGCTGGATGACAGTGCGAGATGTAGGTTATCAAGATGAAGAAGGATATATATATATTGTTGGTAGAGAGAAGAATATGATTTTATTTGGAGGAATCAATATTTATCCAGAGGAAATAGAAAGTGTGTTATATACTCATCCAGCTGTTGAAGAAATTGTTGTAGTTGGTGTGAAAGATAGTTACTGGG
This sequence comes from Bacillus luti, assembly GCF_009739945.1. NCBI lineage: Bacteria > Bacillati > Bacillota > Bacilli > Caryophanales > Bacillaceae > Bacillus > Bacillus luti. The sequence continues at coordinate 1,753,281 of NZ_CP040336.1, forward strand.
GTGAAAAACCTGTCGCTATCGTAAAAGGCTGTGCTACGAAGCAACAATTAAAGAATTTTTGCTTACAACGATTATCCTCTTTTAAAATACCGAAAGAATGGTATTTTGTTGATGAAATCCCGTATACAAATAGCGGGAAGATTGCTCGTGTTGCAGCAAAAAGTATGATTGAAAACCGGGAGAAAATATATGAATAGAGCGGTTATTGTAGAGGCGAAAAGAACACCTATTGGCAAGAAGAATGGGATGTTAAAAGATTATGAAGTTCAGCAATTAGCAGCACCACTTCTTACGTTTTTAAGTAAAGGAATTGAGAGAGAAATAGACGATGTGATATTAGGGAATGTCGTTGGGCCAGGAGGAAATATTGCAAGGCTGTCTACATTAGAGGCGGGGCTCGGTTATCATATTCCTGGTGTAACGATTGACCGGCAATGTGGTGCCGGATTGGAAGCGATTCGCACCGCATGTCATTTCATTCAAGGCGGAGCAGGTAATTGTTATATTGCAGGAGGAGTAGAGAGTACAAGTACGTCACCTTTTCAAAATAGGGCGCGATTTTCACCAGAAACAGTTGGTGATCCTGATATGGGAGTAGCGGCTGAATATGTTGCAAAGCGTTATAACATCACGAGAGAAATGCAAGACGAGTTCGCATGCCTCAGTTATAAACGAACACTGCAAGCGTTAGAAAAAGGATATATACATGATGAAATATTGTCTTTTAATGGATTGTTAGATGAATCTATAAAGCGAGAAATGCAGTATGAAAGAATGATTAAAAGAACTAAGCCCGCATTTTTACAAAGTGGTACAGTAACGGCAGGGAATTCATGTGGTGTAAATGATGGGGCATGTGCAGTTCTTGCAATGGAAGAGGGACAAGCCCGAAAATTAGGATACAAGCCTGTACTTCGTTTCGTTCATAGTACTGTAGTTGGAGTGGATCCAAATCTTCCGGGAACTGGTCCGATATTTGCGGTGAACAAATTATTAAACGAAATGAATATGAAAGTAGAGGACATCGATTATTTTGAAATAAATGAAGCATTTGCTTCAAAGGTTGTTGCTTGTGCAAAGGAGTTACAAATTCCTTTCGAAAAATTAAATGTAGATGGTGGAGCAATTGCGCTCGGTCATCCGTACGGTGCATCTGGAGCTATGCTTGTGACACGTTTGTTTTATCAAGCGAAAAGAGAGCATATGAAATATGGAATTGCGACGTTAGGAATTGGTGGTGGAATAGGGCTTGCGCTATTATTTGAGAAAGTAGAAGACTAGTGAGGTATTAACTGTACTATGATTAATAGGGGATAATTAGTTCTATATATGAGTGAATAGCCTCTTTTAGTAACCAAAAAACAAACAACTATTATTCTATATTTTTGAGTTACCTGAGGTTAAATTTGTAAGCCTGAGCCTCAGAAAATTGGTATAATGTAGTAATATGGGTGGAAGATGGAAAAGCTGATATTAGTAAATTGAGCATAAAAATTTCATATGCATCCAGATAAGTATTAATAACATTTCTCTCTCTGAACATAAAACTATACATATATTATGATAGGTAATATAGGCGTTATTCTTATTATATTGCTCTAAAATAATTAAACCAGTTTATTTGAAGAAAGGAATGGGAATATGAACATTGGCGAACGGATTCGACAAATACGTATGCATAAAGAATTCACGCAAGGGGAAGTAGTATCAGGGATATGTTCTATAACTTATTTAAGTAGAATTGAAAATGGACAAATTAAACCTTCAAATTCTGTTTTAAAAAAAATCGCTAAAAATCTAGATATTGATTACAACTTTCTTGTAGGTGTAGATTATGAGGATATTGAAGCTAAGATTCTTGAAATATGTAATAGGTATAAAAATGATAATATTATAAGCTCTAAAGACTTATCATCTTTAGAGTTGTATGTTCGCGATACAGACTCTATTCTCTTATTATTAAAGGCCTATGGTGTTTTAATATACTATCATTCTCGAAATAATAACTTATTACATGTAGCAACGATTGTAAATGAGGCTTTGCAAGTAATTCCAAATCAAGTAGCCTCCCCATATACTCAAGACTTTATATATTATTTAATGGCTCGAGGTCATTATTTTTCTAATAAACAAGATTATATGACTGCAAATGAAATTTATATGCAGACAGAGAGTTTACTTGGTTTAGATGAAACTAGGCTACACGCTGATATATATTATAATCTAAGTCTAACAAATCAAAGTCTTTATAAAGATCAAACGATTAGTCGTTTGTATGCTAAAAAAGCCTACAGATTGTATGAAAAATTAAATGTAGAAAATCAAGTAATAAACATTCTTATAATTATTGCATTACAATATCAAAAAGATAATCTATCAGAGAAAGCTCTTGAATCTTTAAAACAAGCAGAAATTAAAGCAGAGGTTAGCGATAATCCTATGTATTTACCTTTAATTGCATATAATTATGGGAAAATATATCAAGGATTAAAAGATTACACCAATTCTATTAAATGTTATGAAAAAAGTTTACAGACTAGCAATCTTTATCCAGATCAAGCTCAAAAAATATACGCAGTAAGAAACTTAATAGAAATTTATATAGAATCTAAAGACTGGAAAATTGTTAATAAACTGATGGATGATGCATTAGAAATGTTATCAATTTCTGATATGCCACACGCATATGTTGAAATATATGGACTTAAGGGGAAAATATCCAAATTAAGGGGCGATAATCATGGATATGAGAAAAATATGCAAAAAGCTATTGAAAGGGGTCTAGAAAAAAAGCAATACCCTCTAGTTCGTGAACTCGCTACTGAACTAGGAAACTATTTTTATGATAATCGCGCTTATAAAATGTCAGCAAAGTACTTGAAAATATCTAGTCAACTCCCCACTTAAGCTACGCTTAAGTGGGGTTTTTTATGTATTGATCTAATAGGGAATTAACACCAGTAAAACTACTATGTTTATAACGCTCCCATTCAAGTACATTACTTTCGTCAAATATCTAGTTAGGGGAGTAAATCTTTCTGAAATTTTCAAAAAGGTAAAATATCAAGTTTAAAACAATTGATAATTCGCTAAAATTTTAATGGAATTTTACTAATTGTTATTAACATAAATGAACATGTATATTTTAAGTACAGAAACTCAAACAGCAAGGAGGGAGTTATTCTGATGCAAGAGAAAAAATGATCTACAAATATGATAGACAATATAAATTATCATTTGAATTAGAGTAAAGGTTATAATCAATATTTTAAAATCCTTTCAAATGAACGTGAAGTATTGCTATATCATGTTTATAAACACTCATAGCGGAAACATACATCACAAAAAGAATGGATGAAAAAGACAGTATTTAAGCAAATGCAAATGAGATGAACAAAAAAATTGATGGCACTGAAGATATAATGCAGCATACTTTACTTAATAAATAAGAAAGAGGGATACATATGAAAAGCAACGAAACGGGAACTAAGCGAAAAGTAGTAAGATATACGGGTGGAATTGCAATACTTTTATTATTGATATCCTTTATATATCAATGGAAAAATGGTTTAGAGGTTGATACTACTGAAAACTTCAGTCTGGCATTAGTTGTTGCCATTTTCCTTTCTAGTTTTATTCCTGAAAGAAAAAGAGATAGTTAAATAATTGAATAGGCAATTGGGATCTATTTCTCAATTGCCTATTTATGCAAATATAAATTCAAACTAAGAGATAAATGCTTAATATCGGTGATTACATACTTGAATAACAACTAATTTCTATTCAATATTTAATTATCTTTTAAAGTTTTTTAGATTTAGGCCTTGATAGTAGTGCTACTAGTTTTCTACTCTTTGAGGAATATAAGCGTTGCTACCAGGCTTCGCTTTTATTTCATTCCAAGCAGTAATCGCATCAGCTTTTGATTTCCCTTTGTTATTTGAGTCTTCGAAAAAGTCGCGAGTGAAACGATTGTATTCAAACTGCGCGCTGATAGTTGTTTTATAAGTAGGATCTTTTTTTCGTTCGTTTTCTTCATACCAAAACGTTATCGCGTCTTCATATGTTTTTCCAACATTCTCTTTAAAAAACTTTTGAAGAGCTACTGTAAAGCGGAAGTTTGCTCCGATTTTTTCTTTGAAAAAAGCACGAACATCTTCGCTACAGCGGTGATTGTTAGTAATAATCGTTTGAGGGGAAAGGTCTTTATAAGAGAGAGAAGTTTTACTCGCCTTTTGACCAGAGCTGTTTTTTAATATTTTACCAGTAGTTAAATAATGTGAGATACGCTCGGTTATTTCGATCTTAGAGCCACTAGCTGGTAACTCATGCTCACGACAAAATGTTTGGAGTTCTGCTTTTAACCAATAATAGTTTTGGAAATCTTCAAGTAATATAGATTTTGTTAAAGGTGGACGCATGAATGTAACAACTTCTTTCTTCCATAATTTTCTTTAATTATAAAACATACGTTCTTTTTATGGAAGGATTAATTTGTAAATATAACGGGAAGAGGAGATTGCATATGGAAAATGTAATGCAAGTTCGTGTTACGGGAATTTTAATTGAAGATGAAAAGATTTTGTTAGTAAAGCAAAAGGTTGCTAATCGCAATTGGTCTTTACCTGGAGGAAGGGTAACTAACTGTTACGATTTATTTAATCAATTATAACTAAAGTTAATTAAATCTATCAAACCTCATTGAATATATCGAACGTATGTACTATTGTATATTCAATAAGGTAGGAATAATAATGAAATTTTCACGAGTTAGTCAAGTATTGGAATTAACAGGTTTGTATCCTAGTAGTCTTAAGAGAATGCTGGTGGAACACGCTACTATTCAGAAGAACAAACCTTTCATTATCTGAAAGGTGAGTGCCCGAATAATTGCACAGTAAAGGAGTTAAATTCTGATGATATTGGCGAAGAAAGTCAGACTGATTCCAACCCCTGAACAAGAAAAAGTGCTTAGAAACCATGCCGGTGCTGCAAGATTTGCTTATAACTATTGTAAAAGAATGAGTGATAGATACTATAAGCTATTTGGAAAATCTGTTTCACAGTTAGCTTTACAGAAACGATTTACAAAGATCAAGAAGCGAAAGAAATATGAGTGGTTAAAAGACATTAATGCACAAGTTCCCAAACAGGCTTCAAAAGATTTTGATACGGCGAGAAAAAATTCGTTCAAAAAGTACAAAAATGGTTCTCACACTTCTTATAAATCCAAAAAAGATTTAATCCAAGGATTTTATGCCAATTATGAAAGACTGATTATAGGAAAAAAAGTAGTTCATATTCAGTCCATTGGAGAAGTGAAAACAAGCCAACAACTACCAAGAAACAAAAAACCATCTAATCCAAGAGTTACATTTGATGGGCGTCACTGGTGGATTAGTGTAGGGTTTCAAGAAGATTTTGCATCCCAAGAACTAACCAATGAGTCGATTGGTGTGGATGTTGGTTTAAAAGAGCTTTTTGTAGCTTCTAATGGTATGAAAGAACGAAATATAAACAAAGATGCCAAGGTTAAAAAACTTTTGAAAAGGAAAAAGTTAGCACAAAGAGATATGTCTAGGAGATTTAAAAAAGGTGTAAAAATTCAGTCTGCCGGATATGAAAAAGCTAAAGCTGAGCACCTGCGGTTATCTAGGAAAATTATTAATATCCGAAATAACCATATCCATCAAGCAACAGCTAAGTTGGTGAAAACCAAACCAATGAGGATTGTTGTGGAAGACTTACCTATCTCAAACCTGTTAAAAAACAAAAAACTATCGAAAGCATTTTCATTTCAAAAATTAAACTTCTTCTTTCAATGTTTATCATACAAGTGCGAGAAGTATGGCATTGCGTATGTAAAAGCTGATAAATGGTTCGCCTCAAGCAAGATTTGTTCATGTTGCGGAGTAAAATACGACCATTCAGTTCAACCAGAAGGACAGTGGAGTTTAAAGATTCGTGAATGGGACTGTGTTGGGTGCAATAGCCATCACGATAGAGATGTAAATGCTTCGATAAATTTATCAAGATGGGTAAAATAAAAGCTTGATAATGTGAGGTAACGATACTGCCTCGTGTGGAGTGTTATACCCCTCGTCCCTTCGGGGTTGCGAGAACACGATGAAGCACTAACTTGTGTAAATTTGATTGAATTGTATAGATTTAGTTAAGTTTATCGTATCGGTAGAGAATGGTGAAACGTTAGAAGAAGCGATAATTCGAGAAATGAGAGAAGAAACAGGGTTAGAAGTTAAAATTAAGAAGCTACTCTATGTTTGTGATAAACCAGATGCTCTCCCGCCTTTATTGCATATTACATTTTTGCTTGAAAGGATTGAAGGTGAAATTACGCTACCGTCTAATGAATTTGATCATAACCCGATTCATGATGTGCAAATGGTACCGATTAAAGACTTAAGTCATTATGGTTTTTCGGAAATTTTTATCACTCTTATAAGTGAAGGTTTTGCAAGTGCAGGGAGTTATCAAGGGTTGAAACAAAATATAGGCCTGTAAATATAATTGAAGGATAGCGGTTAGCTATCCTTCATAAACATGTTTTACACTGCTGACTGTATAGAAGAAACAAGTTGATTTAAAAACTCATCCCCGGTCATAATCGCTTTCCCACCGCCACGAGCACTCTTTTTATTTCCGCCACCTTTTCCTTCAATTGTAGGAAGTGCCTCTTTTAAAAGAGCATTCATATCGAGCGTGACTGTTTTTCCGCAAGCGAGGATGCATTGTAGTTTGTCTTCGTTTTCAATAACGAAATATGTAACTGCATGCTCTTGTTGTTCTGTAATAATAGCAGAAAGCTTTGCGATTTCTTGCATAGAACGATTTATAAATACTTTAGAAATAAGTATGCCAGCATGTATTTCTGAAGGCTGTTGCAGTAGTTCATTTGCCTCTGCATATAATAATTTTTCATTCATTGTTTGCATTGCTTTTTCGGTTTCTTTTTGAGAAGTAAGAAGTTGTGCTACTTTTGCTGGAATATCAATCTCGCTACTGTTTAATTGTTTAGAAACATCCTTTATAATTTGTTGCTGTTGTCCCATTAGTTTAATTGTGCGCCAACCAGCGATAAATGTTAAGCGGATGCCACCTTTATTACGCTCCCAATCAAGTACTTGAATAGGACCTACTTCACCTGTATGTTTCGGATGCGTTCCACCACAGCCGTTATAATCAAAGTTTTCGATCATAACAACGCGTATATTTTCTGTCATAGTCGGTTCTTTACGAAGGGGGAATGTTTTCGCTTTTTCTAAGTTCATCCACTCGATGCGGATTGGATGGTTTTCGAAAACAATTTTGTTCGCGATTTGTACAGCTTTTTCAACCGTTTCCGCATGAAGATTTTCTGTTTCTAAATCAATTGTTACCGTTTCTTTACCAAGGTGGAATCCAATCGTAGGTATGTTAAAATGGTCCCAAAAAGCAGCGGATAAAATGTGCTGAGCCGCATGTTGCTGCATATGATCAAAACGGCGCTCCCAATTAATTGTACCTTCTACTTCTTCTGTATGTAATTGTTCTGCAAGGAAGTGGCGAATTTCTCCATCTATCTCTTCTACATTGATTACATCGATGTCATTTAATATGCCAGTATCATACGGTTGTCCGCCACCTGTCGGATAAAATGCCGTTTCGTTTAAAACAACGTAGAAGTTACCGTCTTTATCATAATCTTGTTTTATAATTTTAGTAGTAAAGTCTTTTTTATAAGCGTCAGTGTAATATAATTTTTGCTCCAATTTTCTTTCCCCTTTCGTGTTCACTAGTTTCATTGTAAAGCAATTGAAATTAGTTTCCTAATATTTCAGAAGAAAGAAACTATTTTTAGAATTTTCTTGCTATAATAAGAAAAAGAAAATGCGGGGGTGGAATGAATATGCTATATGAAGACGGTGTAGATAAACTGCTTAGTTTAAGCAAAAATATTTCTGAATTGTATCGAGAATTAAATGAAATGACCCGGATTTTAACGGAGTGTAATCGAGAAAGTGTGAAGTTTGATCGGCTATATGTAAAAGAGTTACTGTGGAAGAAAGAAGATGTAATAGAGAAATATGACCAGCTACTTGTACAACTTTGTATAAATGAATGCTTTGATTTAAAAAGTGTCATTACAGGGGAATATAAGTATACATATGAAGAAGTAGAAAACATCGTTTTACAATTTAATGAAAAGTATAATGTTACAATTTTAATTAAAGATGTTTGTAAAGAACTACAGTTTACATATGGCATAGATATGGATATAACGAGAACAGCTCGGGTATCGACAGCTCAAGTATAAAAAGGGAAAAGAAAGCAGAACCTTTGCTTTCTTTTTTTATGTAAGAACAGGGAGAGTAGGTTTGAAGATGAAGGGGAAGTTGCAAAATATTCATCCGTTAGGAATGACAATTATAATAGGGACTTTATTTGCGAGATTCGCTACGTCAATGAGTATTCCTTTTTTAGCAATTTATTTAACGACTGTTAAAGGCGTATCAGCAGGAATGACGGGTGCTATTATCGGAACGAGTGCACTTGTTGGAGTGTTTGCTAGTTTTATCGGGGGGAATTTATCGGATCGGTTCGGCCGAAACATGATTATACTATGGTCCATGATTGTTTGGGTGTTTGTATTCATAGGTTTTTCACTTGCAGATCATGTTTTAAGTTTCTTTTTACTAAATGCTTTGAATGGATTATGTAGGTCCTTTTTTGAACCGACGTCAAGAGCGTTATTATCGGATTTAACGAAACCAGAGTATCGTTTACTCGTATATAATTTGCGTTACGGTGCAATCAATGTTGGGGTAGCGATCGGTCCACTTGTTGGATTACAGATTGGAAGCGCAAAATCAACAATTCCTTTTTTAGTAGCAGCTGGAGTGTACATTCTATATACGGGTATATTAGCGTTCCAATTTAAGAAGTATCCACTGGAACGAAAGAAAATAAATACAGAAAAGCCTGTTACAATGTTAAATGCAATTCGTATATTGCGAAAGGATGTTGTATTTTTAGTTGCTTTAGTTGGTATTATTTTGAGTAATTGTGGTTTTTCTCACTTAACAACAACAGTATCTCAATATTTTGCAAATGCACATATATTTCAGGATGGAGTGAAATTATTTTCATATATGCTAGCTTTAAATGCGATTGTTGTAGTCGTAATTCAATATCCTGTTATTCAAATGTGTAAGAAGTATACACCGTTAGTATCCATTATGGTGGGAACTTTATTTGTGAGCGGGGGATTGTTTGGGTTTGGAATGGCAGAATCTACGCTAGGTGCTGCCATTTGTACAATTATTTTTACAATTGGAGAAGTCTTAATGTTTTCAATGACGGATGTATTTATTGATGATATTGCTGTTGCGCATCTAAAAGGAACATACTTCGGGGCGATGGGATTTTCAGGAATTGGAGCAGTAATAGGTCCATGGTTTGGGGGAGTACTTCTCGATTATTACGGGTACCAAAATGGATTTATTGTCTTTTCAGCGCTAGCTATATTTTCAACTGTAGCATTTCCTGTACTTTTAGTTACAAAAGGTTTATTGAAAAAAAGGTATGATAGAAATTCTAATATAGAAATGCAAGCGAAATAACATGAGCCCCAGTAAATGACTGGGGCTCATGTTTGTATTTATAGTAATCCTTAACTTGAAAAAAGAACTTTCTTTTCATGCTTATCAGCAACTTCATTTTTGGAAATATGAATGGCTAAAAATCCATTCTCTGAGCAGGCTAGCATCTTCTTATAAATAATATTAGCGGGTAAAGGAATGAGCCGCTGTAAAGAAGTATTTTTATGAAGTATGCAAATGTTTAGGCCTGTCTCCATCTTTTTAATGAGTACATTTTGTTCAGTCACATTTGGTACATCTGTTTCCAAAATGTATTCTTGTTCAGTTTCACAAAGGTCAATATGAATTTGATTTGGAAAACTAAAATTACTACAAGAATCGGAACAAAATTGATCCATCCATTCTTCGAAACCATCAACATGAAAAAGACAATCCTTCTTTTTCTTGCCCATGTAAGACACCCTCCGTAAAATCTCAATTCATACTATGTTATGCATGAACGAAGTAGGGGTGAAGAATAAATGGAAAAATATAAACATTGTATGTGGTAAAGGTAGCTAGTGTGAATGCTTTGTTTTACATATCATGATGCGCATGGTTTTTTTGGCGTGAATGGTTACGGTTTTTTACTTTATGAGATCCGCTTAATGGTTCAGGTTGCCCTTTTTTTTCTTTAGATTCACGATTGTTTTTTCCCATTGTATGTGACACCTCCTCTTTCTCTTTAGAATGAGAGAAGTTTGCGAATTTATACGAGAATGTTTTTTGAAAAAAGGGTAAAGATAAATGGGACTAACTATTACAGAAAGGGGAAAGTATAATGCCATATCATAAAGATAAACAACAAGCTTTTCAAGCAGCGCAGCAAGGGGTTACACAAGCAGAAAATTCATTTAACAATATTGTGAAAAATGATCCAAACTACGGTCATGATTTAAAAGAGTTACGTCAAGAGGTTCAACAAGCGTATGAACAAATTCAAAATGCACTTGAAGTAGCTTCGGAAACACAACGTCCACAACTTGAGCAATACGAAAATAATCTCCAAAATATTATGCGAAATGTAGATCAATTAGAAAAGTAAATGAGGTTGTTGTGTATTCAACAACCTCATTACTTTTAGTGTTACTATGCCGAAACGAAAAATTATTCTATTAATTTTTTCTTTAATTTGTGCAGTACATATATTTCAAGTGGACAAAGTGGAAGCTAAAATGTTGTTAAGAAAAGAGTTAGAGCCAACTGGTTATGTAACGTGGGAAGTACCTAATAATGAGAAGGTTATCGCAATTACGTTTGATGATGGACCAGATGCAACTTATACACCGCAAATATTAGATTTATTACGTCAATACAAAGCAGAAGCTACTTTTTTTATGATTGGATTTCGAGTTCAGCGTAATCCATATTTAGTAAAGCGGGTTTTAAAAGAAGGACATGAAATTGGAAATCATACGATGGATCATTTGTATGCAAGTAACTCATCAGATGAGAAATTAAAAAATGATATTTTAAATGGAAAGGAGTATTTTAAAAAATGGGTGAAAGAACCTTTATTATTCCGTCCTCCAGGTGGATATATTAATGATGCCGTATTTACGACAGCTAAAGAAGCCGGGTATCAAATTGTCCTATGGTCATGGCACCAAGACCCTCGCGATTGGGCAAACCCAGGAGTTGAATCCATTGTAAATCATGTCCTGAAAAATGCTAAAAGTGGAGATATTGTGCTGTTGCACGATGGAGGAAGTAATCGTAGTCAAACAGTTGAGGCATTAGCAAAAATTTTGCCAGAACTTAAAAAGCAAGGGTATCGATTTGTTAAGGTTTCAGAATTGCTGCGCTATAAACATTAGAGAAAATCCCAAAAGGCATACCTTTTGGGATTTTTCATTACTGATTCTTTTTACGTTTCTTATTGTTTTGTCGCTCTGCTGGAGTTAAAGGCTCATTTGCAAATTCTTCGCTAAAACCCGCGCCTTGTCCTTGTGCAGAAGCAGCATTCATTCCTGGAATAACATGATTTGCTTTTCGTTTACCCATTTGCTTTCACCTCTATAATAATTTTTGTTGGTTGAATGATGAACAATTCATAGCGTATATGAACGTAAAGTAAAGTGCTAAAAGAGTACTTTACTTTATGGTAATAGTATTCATAAGGAGCATGAACACTATTCAAATTTAGAAAGATAAAGAAAACTTATGATAATCTATAAGTTTCTTATTATTTACTTATTTAGAAAGTTGTAATAAGATATTATCGTAAGGTATTGAAAAGTTTGTCTACATTTTATATTCAGACAACTTAGTCACGTTTAACAGGGGGGAAACATAATGGTCAAACATAATCCATTTCAATCACGTGCAACTTTTGAAGTAGATGAAAAAACGTATCATTATTATGATTTGAAAGCGCTTGAAAATGCAGGGGTTGGCAACGTATCTCAATTACCATATTCCGTGAAAGTTTTACTTGAATCAGTACTTCGTCAAGTAGACGGACGTGTAATCACAGAAGAGCATGTTACAAATTTAGCGAAATGGGGAACGAAAGATGTTCAAGATATCGATGTTCCATTTAAACCATCTCGCGTAATTTTACAAGATTTCACTGGTGTTCCAGCTGTTGTTGATTTGGCTTCGCTTCGTAAAGCAATGGCAGACATGGGTGGGGATCCTGATAAAATTAATCCTGAAATTACTGTAGACCTTGTAATTGACCACTCTGTACAGGTTGATAGAGCGGGTACGGCAGACGCGCTTGCATTCAACATGGACTTAGAGTTTAAACGTAATGAAGAACGTTATAAATTTTTAAGCTGGGCACAAAAATCATTCGATAACTACCGTGCAGTTCCACCAGCTACAGGTATTGTACACCAAGTAAATCTTGAATATTTAGCACCAGTTGTTCACGCGGTGAAAAATGCTGAAGGTGACTTAGTTGCATACCCAGATTCATTAGTTGGAACAGACTCACATACAACAATGATTAACGGTATCGGCGTTCTTGGATGGGGCGTTGGTGGTATTGAAGCAGAAGCGGGAATGCTTGGACAGCCTTCATACTTCCCAGTACCTGAAGTAATCGGTGTGAAATTAACTGGTACACTTCCAAGTGGTACTACAGCAACTGATGTTGCATTAAAAGTAACACAAGTATTACGTCAAAAAGGTGTAGTTGGTAAATTCGTTGAGTTCTTCGGTAATGGACTAAAGAGCATGCCTTTAGCTGACCGTGCAACAATTTCAAACATGGCACCAGAATACGGCGCAACTTGTGGATTCTTCCCAATCGACGATATTTCATTGGAATACTTACGTTTAACAGGTAGAGATGAAGAGCAAATTCGCATTGTTGAAGAATACTGTAAAGCAAATGGCTTATTCTATACAGCAGACAGCAAAGATCCAATTTACACGGATCTTGTTGAAATTGATTTAAATACAATCGAATCTAACCTTTCTGGACCGAAACGCCCACAAGATTTAATTCCACTTTCAGATATGAAAGATGCATTCCACAAAGCTGTGTTAGCACCAGTTGGAACACAAGGACTTGGATTTAATGAGCAAGAATTCGATAAAGAAGTGAAGGTTACATTAGAAGATAAAGAAGTAACGATGAAAACAGGTGCAATTGCAATTGCTGCAATTACAAGCTGTACAAATACATCAAACCCATACGTATTAATTGGGGCAGGTCTAGTTGCTAAGAAAGCAATTGAAAAAGGCCTTGTAGTACCTGAGTACGTAAAAACATCATTAGCACCAGGGTCTAAAGTTGTTACTGAATACTTAGATAAATCAGGTTTAACAACATATTTAGATCAATTAGGTTTCCAAACAGTTGGTTACGGCTGTACGACTTGTATCGGTAACTCTGGTCCATTAGCAGACGAACTAGAAGAAGCAATCGCAGCGAACGACTTACTAGTAACATCTGTTTTATCTGGTAACCGTAACTTTGAAGGTCGTATTCACCCGCTTGTAAAAGCGAACTATTTAGCATCACCACCACTTGTTGTGGCATATGCACTTGCAGGTACTGTTGATATTGACCTGAAAAATGATGAAATCGGTAAAGATGCAAATGGCAATGCTGTTTACTTCAACGATATTTGGCCATCAGCTAAAGAAATTGAAGATGTAGTTCAAAGTGTTGTTACATCTGAATTGTTCAAAAAAGAATATGCACAAGTATTTAACAGCAACGAGCGTTGGAATGAAATCCAAACTTCAAATGAAGCTTTATATACTTGGGATAATGATTCAACATACATTCAAAACCCACCATTCTTTGAAGGTTTATCTAAAGAGCCAGGTGAAGTTGAAACGTTATCAGGTTTACGCATAGTTGGTAAATTTGGCGATTCTGTAACGACAGACCACATTTCACCAGCAGGTTCAATCGGTAAGCATACACCAGCTGGACGCTACTTACTAGAAAACGGCGTACAACCAGTTGACTTTAACTCTTACGGTTCTCGTCGTGGTAACCATGAAGTAATGATGCGTGGTACATTCGCGAACATCCGTATTAAAAACCAAATCGCACCAGGAACAGAAGGCGGATATACAACATATTGGCCAACTGGTGAAGTAACATCAATCTATGATGCTGCTATGAAATATAAAGAAGATGGCACAGGCCTTCTAGTTGTTGCTGGTAAAGATTACGGTATGGGAAGTTCTCGTGACTGGGCTGCGAAAGGTACAAACTTATTAGGTATTAAAGCAGTAATCGCAGAAAGCTTCGAGCGTATTCACCGTAGTAACTTAGTATTAATGGGTGTATTACCACTTCAATTTAAAGATGGCGAGAGCGCTGAAACATTAGGTCTTGTTGGTAACGAGTCATTTGAAATTCAAATTGATAAAACAGTTAGACCACGCGATCTTGTAAAAGTAGTTGCAACTGATGCAGATGGCAATGAAAAACAATTTGAAGTAGTAGCTCGTTTCGATAGTGAAGTTGAAATTGACTACTACCGTCACGGTGGTATCTTACAAATGGTTCTTCGTGAGAAAATCGAAGAGTCTAAAGTGTCGAACTAAATAATTGAATTGAAATGAACGATAAGGAAGCTAACAACTGTTAGCTTCCTTATTTTATGGAAAGGGATGAAACCATGTGGTTTCATCCCTTTCTTTTTACTATAAAAAATGGAGGAAACGTCATGAAAGAATATAAAAGAATATTGTTACCGTTACAGAAAGAAAAAATATTAGTAATAGCAGCTGTATGCAGTGGTTTTTTTGCAGCTATTTTAAATTTATCCCGTCCACTATTTATGGGGCTAATTGTAGATAGCCTTATTCAACGGGAATTAAAAGGTGCGTATTTGTACATCGCATTGTTTGCGGGTAGCCGCTTGATGATGTGGATAAACAATCTTTCATTCGATTATGTAAGCTCAAAAGCAAGTCAGCGAATATTACGAGAGAAGCGTATAGATGTATTGCACCATTTTTTTCTATTACCTTTTGAAGAGAGTGAGAAAATCAAACAAGGAGAGTTAGAAACTTTAGTCGTATCTGATATTCCGAACTGGGTCAGGTTATATGGTTCTATATTAATAGAATATATACACGCCATTGCGCAATTTATCGGTACAATCATAGCGCTGCAACATATAGATACACAGTTCATCTGGTGTATAACTCCGTTTTTATTTCTAAGTGTAGTTGTTCCAATGATTATAGGCAAAAAGGTAAGAAATATCGCAAGTATTGCTCAAAAAAATCAATCAAGTGTTGTAGAGATGGTTTCACAGTTTGTAAAAGGTGCACAAGATTTACGTAGTTTGCAAAAAGAAAAATGGGCTATTCGCTTATTTAAAGGAGTAACGGAGCAATCTTATAAAACAGAAGTAAAGAAGACGATGATGCAACACTGCATTGGAGTGGTTGGAACAGTTATTGAAACAGGAGCATATATCGTTGTTATCATTGTAGGCGCACAAAAAATAATGAAGGGGGAAATGGAAGTTGGTTCACTTGTTGCGGTGTTAGCTACAATTGAAATGCTCTTTTTCCCAGTCCGTTACGTGGGCGATTTATTAATGATGACACAAGTTGCAGTCGCTTCGGCAAATAGAGTTTTTTCCTTTTTAGATAAAAGAGTGGCAGATAGTAATGTAGAAAGAGCGATGGGGATGACGATAACAAATGTTTCATTTCAGGAGAGTGAAGAAGAGAAATGTAGAATTAATAATATTGATTTGAAAATTAATCCTGGTGAATTCGTTATCATTGTCGGAGAAAGTGGTGCAGGAAAAACAACGCTTTTAAAATTAATGACAGGTTTGTATAAACCATCTAACGGTAGCGTTGTTTATTATGGTCAAAAGGCTCGAATGACTACAGTGTGGCAAGAACCTCGTTTCTTTCGGACGACAGTAAAAGAGAATATATATTTCGGGGAGGAGTATTTAGAAAACGAGTTAGAAAAAAATATTGAACTTATAAATATGAAGCCGATAATTAGAGATTTACCTAAGGGGATTCAAACTGTACTACATAAAAGTGGAGAAGAGTTTTCGGGAGGAGAAAGAAAACGTCTTGCATTATTACGAGCAATTGGTTCAAATCCGAATCTTATTATTTTAGATGAACCGACTGCGGGGTTAGATCCGAGTAATCAAGAAACTGTTTGGAATATGATTGAAGGATTAGGAAGAGATGTAACGAGAATTGTGGCAACACATGATGTAGAGAAAGTGATACTAGCGGATCGTGTTGTCATAATGAGAGAAGGAAGTATTGTTGCGTGTGGAAGTCCTGAAAAATTAATAAATAGTCATTCATTTTGAAAGAGGTTGAATAAAGATAAGAGCAGTGCCCTTATCTTTATTCAACATCATTTATTTGATATTGGATAGATTCTGAATGATTTAGATCTACGTTAAAAATAGCAGTCGTAAGGAAAGTTGCAATTCCAAGGATTAAGAAAAGGACGAATGAGACTAGAGAGATGTAAAGACAAATACGCCCTACTTTCTTTTTTTCAAGATCGTTACTAAAGAGTGAAATGATCCATGTAATAATACCGATTGGGTATAAAAGAAAACTAAGAATATATAATGTTATTTTTTCGAATGAATTCATAAAAAATCCCCCTTTTGTTGAAGTTTATATAACTACGAAAGTAAAAAGGTGAATGGGCCCATAAGAAGATAAACAACACTTCATCTGTTTTTCTAATTATATGATAAAAAGGAAAAAATTACACTTTAAATAAGAATATTCTAATTATTTCGACTCTGAATATTTCCAAGCTTGTCCGTATAAGCTAAAATAAGGTATATAGTATTTGAGTAATTAAGTTATAAGAAGATAAATACGTTAGGGTGATATAACATGTGGCGGAAGCTTACGATTATTGTAGTGTTACTTTGTTTAGCGGGATATGCAGCTTATGAACAGTTTGGTAAAAACGATCGGGTGGTACAAGGGGAGCAAGAACAAAGTGAAGCTGCTATGAAAGAGATGATTGCAAGTAATGGTATTGAAATAGGGAAGAGTGCGCCAGACTTTGAATTAACGAAGTTAGATGGAACGAATGTAAAGCTATCAGATTTAAAAGGAAAGAAAGTGATTTTAAACTTTTGGGCAACGTGGTGTGGACCTTGCCAACAAGAAATGCCGGATATGGAGGCTTTCTATAAAGAACATAAAGAAAACGTAGAAATTTTAGCGATAAATTATACACCTTCAGAGAAAGGTGGGGGGGTAGAAAAGGTAAGTAATTTTGCTAAGGAAAAAGGAATTACTTTTCCTATTTTATTGGACAAGAATATTGATGTGACAACAGCCTACAAAGTAATTACGATCCCAACTTCGTATTTTATAGATACAAAAGGTGTCATTCAAGATAAGTTTATTGGACCGATGACGCAAAAAGAGATGGAGAAACGGATTGCTAAATTAAAATAATAGTGAAAAGGTAGAGATGGAATATAATCATTTCTGCCTTTTCTTTTTCAAGTAGTGAAAGCTTCGTGATATGATAAAAGAAATATACGTTGAGAGATAAAGGAGTGTATTTGGAGTGGGGAATGTATCCTTACCGTTAGATTATGTTGTAATTGACTTTGAAACAACAGGATTTAACCCTTATAATGATAAAATTATTCAAGTCGCAGCAGTGAAATATCGTAATCATGAATTAGTAGATCAATTTGTTTCTTATGTGAATCCAGAGCGTCCAATTCCGGACCGCATAACGAGTTTAACAGGTATTACAAATTATCGTGTTTCAGATGCACCGACAATTGAAGAAGTACTACCTTTATTTTTAGCATTTTTACATACAAATGTTATCGTGGCTCATAATGCTTCTTTTGATATGCGTTTTTTGAAAAGTAATGTAAATATGCTAGGATTACCTGAGCCTGAAAATAAAGTGATTGATACGGTGTTTTTAGCGAAGAAATATATGAAGCATGCGCCTAATCATAAACTTGAAACGTTAAAACGAATGCTTGGAATTCGTCTAAGTTCTCATAATGCCTTCGATGACTGTATTACGTGTGCGGCTGTTTATCAAAAATGTGCATCTATTGAAGAAGAAAAGACGAGAAAAGAAAATAAGGTCGTACTGGATGAAACAGTAGTATATGAGGCAGTGAAAGAAATACTTGTACGCAATAAACGTAATGTAGAATGGCTACGTTGTATGAACGTAGGAAGTTATTTAGATATAAAAGCTTTTTATCCAGTTATGAGATTAAAGGTAAAAGGGCGAAAGAAATACGTATTAACAGAGATATTAGAAGATGATGTGAAAGAAATAAGTACAAGTTTAAAATGTGAACCAGCGTTAAAAAATGAAGTTGGTAATACGAGAATTATGCTTAATAGCGTAGAGGATGTTTTGAAATTAGAAAGTTATATTGTAGAGCAGTATGATGTTGTATTACAGACGCTTCGTGAGTATAAAGAAAATGAAATGAATGCAGATGAGAAGTTGAAAGAGTATTTAAATATCCTAGTATAAAAAACTCAGTGTGCAATATATTGTACACTGAGTTTTTTTAGGAGTACTAAAACATAAAATTTTCTTGCAAATCTGATTAAAGAGTTTTTCGTTTGCTCATACTATGTAGTAAGAAAGTAAAGGAGAGAGGGTGAACAGCATGAGAAGAAGTCGCCGTAAATCGTTTGAAGAACTTGTGAATGAAAATAAACAACAATTATTAAGTGATCGTGATGCAATCGATCGCATTGAAGAGCGTATTGAAAAACGTTATGAAATGAAACTTTTTAAGCAAGCTGAATAATTCTTAACACTAGTACGATACTAGTGTTAAGGAGGCGATAGTAATGGGTAATCCGAAAAAGAATTCAAAAGACTTTGCACCGAATCATATTGGAACACAATCAAAAAAAGCTGGTGGCAATAAAGGGAAGCAAATGCAAGACCAAACGGGCAAACAACCGATTGTTGATAACGGTTAAAAAAGGAGAATGTTATCATTCTTCTTTTTGTGACGGATTTTTAATAGTAAAAAAGGGCTGACATGAGTCAGCCCTTTTTCGTAATCGTAAAGTTTTCAACGAGTAAACGCCAATTTTGTGGAAATGGTAAACCGATCTTCCAATAGCTAATACCGCCTATACCTTGTTCCTTCATTAAATTGAATTTACTTTGAACAGAACGTGAATCTTCAAACCAAACTTCGTGTTGTACACCATTCTCATCGAAATAATTAAAATGAGGAGCTTGAGCTGTGAAGTCATAGCGAATAGGAACATTGTATTTACGAGCTAGTGCAACAGCGGCGACAGAGCTAATTGCTTTTGCAGGTGGATTTCCTTGTTTGAACGGTAGTTTCCAATCGAATCCGTATAAATTTTGCCCCATCATAATTTTTTGTGGAGGCATTTGAGATTTTGCGTATTGAAGTACTTCTTTTACTGGACCGATAGGAGAGATAGCCATCGGTGGGCCGCCTTGCCAACCCCAGTCATATGTCATAATGACAACGAAATCAACAATTTGCCCTTGGGCTTTATAGTCATGTGCTTCAAAGAATTTTCCTTTTTGATTGGAGCTCGTTTTCGGTACAAGTGTTGTACTGAGTGTGTATCCGTTAGGTAAACGTGTTTTCACATTTCTTAAAAAGCGATTATACGCTTCGCGATCTTCAGGTGCCACATTTTCGAAATCGAAATGAATGTCGCGCATCCCGTACTTTTCAGCTGTTTGCAAAATGTTCGTAATAAATTTGTTTTGAATTGATGCATCACGTAAAATAACCGATGTTAGATCAGCACTGAAATTTCCATTTTCGATATTTGTAATAACGAGCATAGGGATGGTTTTACCTTGTGTTGCAATAGTAGCGATTTTAGCTGTTTCCGTTGGTTCTTTTAATGTGCCATCTCTTTTTGCTTCGAAACTAAAGTAGGCTAAATATGTTAAAAATGGATTAATGGCACGTGTAGCATTAACTAAGCTTTCTTTAATAGGTATTGTTGAAGGTTGTAAATATGCGATAGATTCTACAGATCTTTTTGTCCCTTTTGGTATATACAATTGCTGTCCGACATGGAGAATGGATTTTAAAGATAAGTTATTCACTTTAGCTAAACTAGCGAGAGGAACGTTATATGTTTGAGAGATTCGATACAGGCTATCACCAGGCTGTACATAATAATTATTCCCTTTTGTATTCACAATCAACGCCTGACCAACAACGAGTGTTTCAGCTGGATTTAGTCCATTGTCCTTTACTATTTCGTCAGGTGTGGATCCGTATTTTGATGCCAAGCTATATACGCTATCCCCGCTACGAACAGTTACAATTTGAATCATATGCTTGCTCCTTTCGGTAAAAGATTCACTGTTTTTATTTTATTTTTGATTCCGCTGTATTATGATTAAATGTATGCAAGGTAGCAGAAGTGAAAGAAGGCGAATACATATGTTTGTAGCAGAACATGAAGTTGAAATCCGTTATGCGGAAACAGATCAAATGGGTGTTGTTTACCATTCAAAT
Source organism: Bacillus luti (assembly GCF_009739945.1). Classification (NCBI taxonomy): domain Bacteria; kingdom Bacillati; phylum Bacillota; class Bacilli; order Caryophanales; family Bacillaceae; genus Bacillus; species Bacillus luti. Next base: position 1,773,886 of record NZ_CP040336.1, read on the forward strand.
TATTTAGTGTGGCTTGAACTAGGCCGTACGAAACTTATACAAGATTTAGGATTTTCATATGTTGAAATGGAGAAAGAGGGCATTATTTCTCCTGTGTTAGACTTGCAAATTTCATATCGTAAAGCGATGCGCTACGGTGAAAAGGCAATTGTGAAAACGTGGGTGGACACTGTGAGCCCGCTTCGCGTTGTATATGGATATGAAATTTATAATGGCGATGGAGACCTTTGTATTACTGCGAGTACGACGAATATTTGTGCGAAAAAAGAAGGATTCAGGCCCGTATCATTTAAAAAGTTCTATCCTGAGTGGTATGCGAAATACGAGGAAATTAAGAAAAAATAAAAAAAGCGTGGCATCTGCCACGCTTTTTTATTTTTCATAATTAAATTGAGGGAAATCATCACCGTCGTTAAATGTAACAGATAAATTATGTCCATCGAAGAACCACTCATCATCGCCTTCAATAAAGAAGTTAATACCTTCTTCTTGAGTTTGAACAGCAGGATGTGCAGGATCATCTTTACGAATACCTAAAGAAAGTCCCTTTTGCACCGTACTGCAACCGCCGTATTGTACGAAAAGGCGTAGTGTTTCACCTGATTGTAAGTTTAATTCGTTTTTATACCATTGTGCTGCTTCTTTTGTTACGGAAAGATTCATGTATAGTTCCTCCAAATTATGTTGCTTTTTCTTTAGTATAAAAAATAACGCAAAAAGACGCTATTAATATGCTTCACGTTTTCTTTTTGCGTTATGTGGGTTACGATCTTATTTTTGCTTTTTTGAAAAGTTTGCTTTCGGTTCAGTTTTATTTATAATTCGGCCGATATTTGCACGGTGTTTATAAATAACCATACCTGCTAATAAACACATCGCAATAATGAAGATTTTATCCCCGCTAACAATGGATGCAATAACAGCCACAACAGCTGTTACCATAGAAGAAAGTGATACGTATCTTGTTGTAAATAAAAGGGTGAAAAATACAACAGCTAATATTGCAAAAACAACTGGTGAGTAGCATAATAACACGCCTGCTGAAGTTGCAACGGCTTTACCCCCGCGGAATTTCGCAAAGATTGGATATACATGTCCAAGAACAGCTGCTAATCCAAACCATAGTGGGTGAACATCTAGCCCGAAAATCATCGGTAGACCTGTTGCTAATGTACCTTTTAAAATGTCAGCAATTGTAACGGTAAAACCTGCTTTTTTCCCTAATGTGCGGAATGTATTTGTTCCGCCTAAATTACCGCTCCCGTGCTCACGAATGTCGATTCCATAGCCGATTTTCCCAACAACTAGTGCAAATGGAATTGATCCAAGTAAGTAGGCAACGATAAATAAAAGATATGTAGTAACCATAAGTTCAGTCTCCTTTATTCAAATGTGTTGATAAAGGGTAAAAAGAGTTTTTCCCGTATATTGTACCATACATTTGTAAAGAGCACATTTCTTTTTTATAAATGAAAAATTCATTAATTCGTGAAAAAAATTTCACAGGAATGTTACATTTCTCACAGAAACAGTAAGACTATATGTTGTAACATTTTAATCAAAAGACAACAACATATTGGTGGAGGGTTATAAATGTTACAACAAAATGTACGTGGAGAAGAATTAATGAAAGTATTTGAGACGATTGTCCACGGTAATGAGCAAGATTTAATGCAAGAAAATGCAAATGTAGACGGCCGCTCTCCAATGGGAGTAATGGGAACGTTCGCATCTGAGAGTGCGAAATATTATGCAGTTGAAAATTTATTGTCAGATCAAGTGAAAAAAGCGATAAATCAAAATATATTATATCCACATGATTTAGATTTTTATGCGACAGGAACGACGACTTGTTCGCAAATCCCGCTAGCGCAAATGCTTGCTAACGGCTTTCATACTGGACATGGACATATGAGACAACCACAAGATATAAAAAGTGCATTGGCTCTTTCTTCTATTATTTTTCAAGCGAATCAAAATATGCAACACGGTGGTCAATCGTTTGCTCTCTTTGATATTGATTTAGCTCCCTATGTAAGAAAAACAGTAGAGCGACATAAAAATCGATTACAGTCATATCCGCTTACGAAAGAACAAAGAGAAGAATTTGCATGGAAAGAAACAGAAAATGATACGTATCAAGCGTGTGAAGCTTTCATTCATAATTCAAATAGTATGCACAGTAGGGGCGGGGGACAAGTACCGTTTATTTCTATTAATTATGGAACAGACACGTCAAAAGAGGGGCGATTACTAGTTAGACAGCTTTTAAAAGCGACACAAGCTGGTCTTGGTAAAGGAGAAACACCGATTTTTCCTATTCAAATTTTTAAAATGAAAAAAGGTGTGAACTTTGAAGAATGTGATCCGAACTATGATTTATTTGAATTAGCATTAGAGACAACGGCTGAACGATTATTCCCTAACTTTTCATTTTTAGATGCGCCATTTAATGCCATGCATTATGACGGACGACCAGAAAGTGAAGTATGTTATATGGGATGCCGTACCCGTGTTATGTCTAACATACATGGAGAAGAAACAGCGATTGGAAGAGGAAATTTATCATTTACGTCTATAAATTTAGTGAAATTAGCGTTAATTAGTGGTTCAAAAGAAGCGTTTTTTGAAGCGTTAAATTATTACTTAGATTTAGGAATTAAGCAACTATTAGAGAGATTCGCGTATCAATGTACGAAGCGAGCAAGAGATTTTCGATTTTTATATTCACAAGGTGTATGGCGCGGTGGAGAAAAGTTACAGCCTGAAGATTCTGTAGCATCCATTTTAAAGCAAGGGACGTTAAGTCTTGGTTTTATCGGTCTTGCGGAGTGCTTAGTAGCTTTAACCGGAAAGCATCATGGAGAAGATGAAGAATCATGGAAACTCGGGTATGAAATCATTTCCTTTATGAGAGATAGAATGGATAAAGCGACAGAAGAACATGAACTGAATTTCTCAGTAATTGCAACTCCTGCGGAAGGGCTATCAGGTAAGTTTGTGAAAAAGGATAGAGAAGAATTTGGGGTGATTAGCGGTATAACGAATCATAATTATTATACGAATTCATTCCATATTCCAGTTTATTATAACATTCAAGCGATAAAAAAAATTCGTTTAGAAGGGCCGTTCCATGCTCTATGCAATGGAGGGCATATTACGTATATTGAGCTAGACGGGACAGCTATGCATAACAAAAAAGCATTAAAGCAAATTGTACAAGCGATGGCAGAGAATGGCGTTGGATACGGTTCAATTAATCATCCAGTTGATCGTTGTAAGTGCTGCAGTTATCACGGGGTTATTGGGAATGAATGTCCAAGCTGCGGAAATGAAGACGAAGCTAGTATAGAAAGAATTCGCCGTATAACAGGATATCTTGTAGGAGATATGTCGAAGTGGAATAGTGCGAAACGTAGTGAAGAGATGGATCGGGTGAAGCATAAATGAAAGTTATGAACATCATTCATGACAGTGTAGTAGATGGAGAAGGATTGCGGACAGTCGTGTTTTTTGCGGGCTGTCCGCATCGTTGTTTCGGTTGCCATAATCCGAAATCGTGGAATGTTTGTAATGGAACTGAAATGACAGTAGAAGAAATTGTGAAAGAGATTGAAAGTAATCCATTAACTGATGTAACATTTTCAGGTGGAGATCCATTTTTTCAAGCTGCTGAAGTGAAAAAAGTAGCAAAAGCTGTGAAAGATTTGAAGAAAAATTTATGGATGTATACAGGTTATACGTTAGAAGAGATACAGAGTTCTCAAAATAATGATATGATAGAGTTGTTACATTACGGGGATGTTTTGGTCGATGGAAGATTTGAAATCGAGAAAAGAGATTTAGCACTTCCATTTCGCGGAAGCTCCAATCAACGTATTATTCGATTGAAAGAGTAAAAAGGCGGGATAGATTATATGAATAAAACAGTATTACTTGTTGAAGATGAAAGAAGATTACGTGAAATTGTTAGTGATTATTTTCGTAATGAAGGCTTTGAGGTAATCGAAGCAGAAGACGGAAAAAAAGCGTTAGAATTATTTGCAGAGCATGAAATTGATTTAATTATGTTAGATATTATGTTACCAGAAATAGATGGATGGTCTGTTTGTAGACGAATTAGAAAAGAATCAGCGGTACCAATTATAATGTTGACAGCACGTTCGGATGAGGATGATACATTGCTAGGTTTCGAATTAGGTGCAGATGAGTATGTAACAAAACCTTTTAGCCCGAAAGTGTTAGTAGCTCGCGCGAAGACGTTATTGAAACGTGCAGACGGCGTAGTAGGAGTAGCAGAAGAAAATACTATGTCTTTAGCTGGAATAGAAGTGAATCGACTATCTAGAACTGTGTTAGTAGATGGAGAAGAAATTATATTGACGCATAAAGAATTCGAACTTCTTGTTTATTTAATGGAGAACAAAGGAATTGTATTGTCACGCCAACATTTATTAGATCAGTTATGGGGATACGATTATTATGGAGATGACAGAACAGTTGATACGCATATTAAAAAACTACGAAATAAGCTAGGCGATAAAGCAAAGCATATCGGTACTGTCATTCGAGTGGGTTACAAGTTTGAAGAATAATGATAAAGGTCGCTATGCACTTTAGTTTGAGAATATAGCAAATTTATATGCTCCTTTGCAGGTGGAAATGTACAAAAAATACTTTTATTGTCTACAATGATAAATAGGAGTATTTTTTTAATTGGATTTCACGATGAGTTCACAAGAAGGACACAAAACGTGGCTATACTGAAAATACGAATTCACCAGAGAGGGGAAATAAAACATGGGATATTACGACGGACCAAACTTGAATGAAGAGCATAGTGAAACGAGAGAATTGAAAAAATCAGGTAGTAAAAAAGGGTATTTCTTCACAGGTTTAGTGGGAGCTGTAGTCGGGGCGGTTTCGATTAGTTTTGCAGCACCTTACATGCCGTGGATGCAAAATAATGGAGCGGCAGTTTCGTCATTTAATTCTAATCAACAAGTGGAGGGTACTGTAGCGCCTGTTGTTAATAAAGTGAAGGGCGAAACTGATTTACCAGGTATGGTTGAAGGTGCAAAGGATGTTGTAGTTGGGGTAATTAATATGCAACAAAGTGTTGATCCATTTGCTATACAACAGACGGGGCAAGAGCAAACAGCTGGTACAGGATCAGGTGTTATTTATAAAAAAGCAGGGAATAAAGCGTATATTGTAACGAATAACCACGTAGTAGATGGCGCAAATAAACTTGCTGTAAAACTAAGTGACGGAAAGCAAGTGGATGCAAAATTAGTTGGTAAAGATCCTTGGTTAGACTTAGCAGTTGTAGAGATTGATGGATCTACAGTTAATAAAGTTGCAACTTTAGGTGATTCAAGTAAACTTCGTGCCGGTGAAAAAGCTATTGCAATCGGTAACCCACTTGGATTTGACGGCAGTGTAACAGAAGGTATTATCAGTAGTAAAGAACGTGAAATTCCAGTAGATATTGATGGGGACAAACGTCCAGATTGGCAAGCACAAGTTATTCAAACAGATGCAGCGATTAACCCTGGTAATAGTGGTGGCGCGTTATTTAACCAAAACGGTGAATTAATTGGAATTAACTCAAGTAAAATTGCGCAGCAAGAAGTTGAGGGGATTGGTTTTGCGATTCCAATTAATGTTGCAAAACCAGTTATTGAATCTCTTGAAAAAGACGGAGTAGTGAAACGCCCAGCTCTTGGAGTAGGTGTAGTTTCATTAGAAGATGTGCAGGCTTATGCAGTAAACCAATTAAAAGTACCAAAAGAAGTAACAAATGGTGTTGTATTAGGTAAAATTTATCCAGTATCACCGGCAGAAAAAGCTGGTTTAGAGCAATATGATCTTGTAGTAGCATTAGATGATCAAAAAGTAGAAAATTCACTTCAGTTCCGTAAATATTTATATGAAAAGAAAAAAGTAGGCGAGAAAGTAGAAGTTACATTCTATCGCAACGGTCAAAAAATGACGAAAACAGCTACTTTAGCAGATAACTCAGCTACAAAGAATCAATAATCGGAATAAAAGAAAGTCTCTTTCATATTGAAAGAGACTTTCTTTATCGGCTATACTAAAGGAATAGGAGGGATTAATTATGAAAATTGAAAACCCAACTCGTACGGAAATTGGAGAAGTATTAAAGAAAAGCAAAACGATTGCGGTTGTTGGATTATCGGATAAACCAGAACGTACATCGTACATGGTTTCAAAAGCAATGCAAGATGCTGGGTATCGCATTATTCCAGTAAACCCAACAGTAGATGAGGTGCTTGGAGAAAAGGCCGTTTCTTCACTAAAAGATATTAAAGAGCACGTTGACATTGTAAATGTATTTCGTCGCTCAGAGTTTTTAATGGATGTTGCACAAGAGTTTGTTGAGATTGACGCAGATGTTTTTTGGGCACAATTAGGAGTACAAGATGAAGATACATATAAATTTTTAAAAGAAAAAGACTATACCGTAATAATGGATCGTTGTATTAAAGTAGAACATGCGATGACAAAATAGTATAGATTTTAAAGATAGAAAGATTGATTCAGCCCTTGTTATAGATAAGGAGGGCCGATGGACGAGGTGTTCATCATGAGATTTTTTAAAGGCTGTTTTTGGGGATTGTTACTTGTTATCCCATTTTGGATATTGATCATTTGGATCATGATAAAGGTTTGGAATGTGTAATCATGGAATACATATCCATTTCTCGTTGACAAACGATTATTTTTCTGAAATAGTAGCCTAGAGGAATCCTTGTGAAAAAACAAGGATTTTTCTATTGAAAATGGTATATAAAAGAGATAAGATAACTTGCCAAAACTATAGTCGAGGCGTTATTCTATAATAGAAACATATGTTCTGATTTGATTAGGAAAGGGGCAAGGAGTTTGGCGAAGCATCAGTTCCAATACAATGAAGATGCAATTCAAGTGTTAGAAGGACTTGAAGCCGTTCGAAAACGCCCGGGTATGTATATCGGGAGTACGGATAGCCGTGGATTGCATCATTTAGTATATGAAATAGTAGATAACTCCGTTGACGAAGCGTTAGCGGGATTTGGCGACGAAATTTCTGTCGTAATACATAAAGATAATAGTATTAGCGTTATTGATAAAGGGCGAGGAATGCCTACGGGAATGCATAAACTTGGGAAACCTACACCTGAAGTTATTTTAACTGTACTTCATGCTGGTGGTAAGTTTGGTCAAGGCGGCTATAAAACGAGTGGTGGTTTACACGGTGTTGGGGCATCAGTTGTAAACGCATTATCAGAATGGCTAGTTGTAACGATTAAGCGTGATGGAAACGTTTATGAACAACGCTTTGAAAATGGTGGTATCCCTGCAACGACGTTAGAGAAAATTGGGAAAACGAAAGAATCTGGTACAACGATGCACTTTAAACCAGATACAACGATTTTCAGTACAACAAATTACAATTATGAAACATTATGTGAAAGATTACGCGAATCAGCATTCTTATTAAAAGGAATGAAGATTTCAATAAAAGACGAACGAAATGATTTAGAAGATGTATTTCACTATGAAACAGGAATTGAAGCTTTCGTTTCATATTTAAACGAAGAAAAAGATTCCATTCATCCGGTTGTATACTTCACTGGTGAACAAAACGGGATTGAAGCAGAACTAGCATTTCAATTTAACGATGGCTACTCAGAAAACATTCTTTCGTTTGTAAATAACGTACGTACAAAAGATGGTGGAACACACGAAGCTGGGTTTAAAACAGCGATGACACGTGTGTTTAATGAGTATGCTCGTAAAGTTTCACTATTAAAAGAAAAAGATAAAAATTTAGAAGGTACAGATATCCGTGAAGGTGTAGCAGCTATCGTTTCTGTACGTGTACCAGAAGAGGTACTACAGTTTGAAGGGCAGACAAAAGGAAAATTAGGTACAAGTGAAGCACGTTCTTCAATTGATGCTATTGTATCTGAGCATTTGGCATACTTTTTAGAAGAAAATCCGGATGTAGCTACGCTTCTTGTGAGAAAAGCAGTGAAAGCAGCACAAGCGCGTGAGGCTGCTCGTAAAGCGAGAGAAGAAGCACGTAGTGGTAAGAAGAAGAAAAAATCAGAAGGTACATTAAGTGGTAAATTAACACCTGCACAATCACGTAATCCGCAAAAAAATGAATTATATTTAGTAGAGGGTGACTCTGCCGGTGGTTCTGCAAAGCAAGGACGAGATCGTCGTTTCCAAGCGGTATTACCGTTACGTGGTAAAGTAATTAATACAGAAAAAGCAAAGCTTGCTGATATCTTTAAAAATGAAGAGATTAATACAATCATTTATGCGATTGGTGGCGGCGTAGGAAATGAGTTCGATGTGGAAGATATTAACTACGATAAAGTGGTAATTATGACTGATGCCGATACAGATGGAGCTCACATTCAAGTATTGTTACTAACGTTCTTCTACAGATATATGAAACCACTTATCGAAGCTGGCAAAGTATTTATCGCACTTCCACCTTTATACAAAGTGAGTAAAGGTAAAGGGAAGAGTGAAGTAATTGAATATGCATGGTCAGATGAGGAATTAGATGGTGTAACGAAAAAGGTTGGAAAAGGCTATATGTTACAGCGCTACAAAGGACTTGGTGAAATGAATGCGGATCAATTATGGGAAACGACAATGAATCCTGAAACGCGTACTTTAATTCGTGTGAAAATCGATGATGCAGCAAGAGCAGAACGCCGTGTTACAACGTTAATGGGTGATAAAGTAGAACCTCGTCGTAAATGGATTGAACGCAACGTACAGTTCGGTATGCAAGAAGAAGGAAATATTTTAGAAAATGAAATGATTATGGAGACGGAGGTGGAATAACATGCAAGCAGAGAAGTTTCATGACCTCCCGCTTGAAGACGTGTTAGGTGACCGCTTTGCACGTTATAGTAAATATATTATTCAAGATCGTGCACTTCCAGATGCGCGTGATGGCTTAAAGCCAGTACAAAGACGTATTTTATATTCCATGTATGTAGAAGGTAATGTACATGATAAAGCGTTTCGTAAATCAGCCAAAACAGTCGGAAACGTTATCGGTAATTATCATCCGCATGGTGATTCCTCTGTATATGAGGCGATGGTGCGTTTAAGCCAAACTTGGAAAGTACGTAATGTTTTAGTTGAAATGCATGGTAATAATGGTAGTGTTGATGGCGATCCAGCAGCGGCAATGCGTTATACAGAAGCCCGCTTATCACCAATTGCATCTGAGTTATTACGTGATCTTGATAAAGAAACAGTGGAATTCGTGTCAAACTTTGATGATACGAGTGAAGAACCAGTTGTATTACCAGCAGCGTTCCCGAACTTATTAGTGAACGGATCTACAGGGATTTCCGCTGGTTATGCAACCGAAATTCCTCCGCATCATCTTGGAGAAGTTATTGATGCTACAATGATGCGTATTGATAAACCAAATAGTACTGTTGATGATTTATTAACAGTTATGAAAGGGCCAGATTTCCCAACTGGCGGTATTATTCAAGGGATTGATGGGATTAAAAAGGCGTATGAAACAGGAAAAGGTAAAATTATTATTCGTGGAAAAGCAGAAGTTGAAATGATGCGCGGTGGTGGTAAACAGCAAATCGTAATCACTGAAATTCCTTACGAAGTGAATAAAGCGAACCTTGTTAAGAAAATGGATGAACTACGTCTAGATAAAAAATTAGACGGTATTGCTGAAGTACGTGATGAGACAGATCGTACTGGTTTACGAATCGTTGTTGAATTAAAGAAAGAAGCAAACGCCGAAGGTATTTTAAATTATTTATATAAAAATACAGATTTACAAATTCCATATAACTTTAATATGGTAGCGATCAATAATCGTCGTCCAACACTTATGACATTACCGAAAATTTTGGATGCTTATATTGGACATCAAAAAGAGGTTATTACGAGACGTTCGCAATATGAATTAAGAAAAGCAGAAAACCGTCAACATATTGTAGAGGGTTTAAAGAAAGCATTATCGATTTTAGACCAAGTAATCGAAACAATCCGTGCTTCTAAAGATAAGCGTAATGCGAAAGATAATTTAAGTGCGAAATTTGGTTTTACAGAAGCGCAAGCGGAAGCGATTGTATCCTTGCAATTATATCGTTTAACGAATACAGATATTACAGCACTACAACAAGAAGCGGATGAGCTTAATAAGAAAATTATAGAACTACAGTCGATTTTACAAAGTGAAAAAAGATTACTTCAAGTAATTAAAACAGATTTAAAGAGAGTTAAGAAAACATATAGTGATGATCGACGTGCTATTATTGAAGACCAAATCGAGGAAATTAAAATAGATGTAGAAGTGATGATCCCACAAGAAGATGTCATCGTTACTGTAACGAAAGAAGGGTATGTGAAACGTACTGGATGGCGTTCACATAATGCCTCAAATGGCAAAGACTTCGGTATGAAAGAGGGTGACATCTTACTTGAACGATTTGATACGAATACGACAGAGACAGTCCTCTTATTCACGAATAAAGGAAACTATATATATCTGCCAGTATACGAAATGCCAGATATTCGTTGGAAAGATTTAGGTCAGCACGTTGCTAATATCGTTTCACTCGACCGAGATGAAACCATTATTTGGGCAACTGTCGTACCGAATTTTGAGGAAGAAAAGCGATTTATCGTATTTGTAACAAAGAATGGTATGATTAAGAAGACAGAATTAAACCAATATAAAGTACAGCGTTACTCAAGAGCGTTCGTTGCTGTAAACTTGAAAAAAGATGATGAAGTTGTCGATATATTTGCGACAGATGGAACGAGTGATATCGTTCTTGCTACACACGGTGCATATGCACTTATTTTCCATGAAGATGAAGTAAGTCCAGTCGGTGTAAGAGCCGCTGGTGTGAAAGCAATTAATTTAAAAGAAGATGACTATGTCGCTTCTGGTAAACCATTAAATGGTGACAAAGATCAACTTATTCTCGTAACGCAGCGCGGTGCTATAAAACGTCTAAAAGCATCAGAAATTGAGAAATCAACGAGGGCGAAGCGAGGTCTTGTTATTTTCAAAGAGTTAAAACGTAATCCATACCGTATTGTCGGTATTGAAATCGTTAGAGATGATGAACTAGTTTACATGAAGACAGAGAAACATATCGTAGAAGAAATTGATCCGAAAGCGTATCGAAATAAGGACCGGTATAGTAACGGTAGTTTAGTACTAGATGTTAATGATACTGGTGAAGTTATTGAAACGTGGACGAAAAAACGACCGGAATAAAAAAAGCATCTTGCCATGAATAATGGCAAGATGCTTTTTTCTAGGCAAATTATTATGTAAATAATAATAATCTTGTTATAATAACCGAATGAAATCGTTCTCATAAAGTGAAACTTTAATCAGTGGGGATTTTCTTTATCCCCGCTGATTATTAGTTGAACCAATCGGGCTTTTACGAACAGTTGATTCCTCGCCTAACTTCTTTGCTTTCGATGAATTTTGAGTTAGGAATCTTACTGCCCGTTAAAGCGGGATAAATGGAGGGGCAACATGAAAAAAATAGGTGTAGGGATTGTAGGGTTTGGATTTTCTAGTACAACATTTCACATCCCATTATTACAAACGATAGAAGAATACGATATTCGTGCCGTATTATCTTCAAAAGAAGAGATAGTAAAAGAAACATTACCGAATGCTAACGTCGTTAGTACAATTGATGAATTGGTGAAGCGGGCTGATATTGACTTAGTGGTCATTACTTCACCGAATACAACTCATTTTCCATATGTAAAAGAAGCAATATTAAACGGTAAGCATGTTGTTGTAGAGAAACCATTTGTTGTTTCAATTGAAGAAGGGGAAGAACTTATCGCATTAGCAAAGCAGCATAATGTCGTATTGAGCGTATATCATAATCGTCGTTTTGATAATGATTTCTTAACGATAAAGAAATTGTTAGAAGACAATAGACTAGGAAATGTATACGCATATGAAGCTCATTTTGATCGTTTCCGTCCTAATGTACGCGATCGCTGGAGAGAAAAGAATTTACCAGGATCAGGTATACTATATGATTTAGGGTCGCATTTAATTGACCAAGCATTATCATTATTTGGGAAACCAGATGCGATAAGTGCAGATGTGATCAAACAACGACCAGGTGCAGAAATTGATGACTACTTCCATGTTATACTTCACTACGGTGTGAAACGTGTCACTTTACATAGTAGCAGTTACGTAAAGCAAGCAGGTCCACACTTTACACTGCATGGAGATAAAGGTTCTATCGTGAAATACGGTATGGATTCACAGGAGGAACAATTAAAAAATGGAATGAAGCCAGGCGATAACAGTTATGGAGTAGACGCTGAAGAGAATTTTGCTACTTTAGATGCTGAAGAAAAGCTAGAGCGTATTCCGACAGAAGTTGGCTGTTATGACATGTATTATAAAGGTGTAAGAGATAGTATTGTAAATGGTGAGAAACCACCTGTAACAGCGCAAGAAGGCTTAGAAGTTATTCGACTTATTCAATTAGCAATTGAAAGTAGTGAAACGGGTAGAGTCATTCCTATAAAATAAAAAAGACACGAATTTCGTGTCTTTTTTATTAGGAATATGTGAATATGGCAAATTATTTAGTTTAGTCGTTTGTCATACATTAACTGGATTTGTATGCCGTAAGGATCTTCAATAATCCCATATGCTTCACTAAATATATTTTTTTCTAGCGGAGAGAGTATCTTCACGTTCTTATCGGAAATTAAATTATTATAAAATCTTTGTATTTCTTCTAAATTAGCGCTTTGAATGCAAAGTGACATATTATTTCCAACGTTATAACGTTCCTTAGGATTCATTGTATCTTCTGCTATCATTAGCTTTGTATTCCCAATTTGTAAAACAGAGTGAGCAATATGATCTTTATTTTCACTTGTAATTTTAAAAGAACGATCGCTTTTGGCTAGTTCTTCATACGTAACACTCATTAACTGCTTAGCTTCTAAATTGCGTGTATAAAAATTAATTGCCTCCTTTGCATGCCCATTCATGGAAAGAAAAATAGCTATTTCTAATGTCATAAATATATAACTCCTTTATTAGTTAATAATTATAATATAGACTAAAAAGGTTTCAATACATGATACCTTTAGGGAGGGAAATATGAAAAAAACGGAACGAATTAATGATATGCTTATTTTCTTAAATAATAAAAGGCATTTTAATTTAAAAGATTTAATGGTTAGATATGATATTTCTAAAAGTACAGCTTTACGAGATATTCAATCATTGGAAGAAATAGGTGTACCAATATATTCTGAATTAGGTAGAAATGGAAGTTATAAAATTATAGAAAATAGTGTGTTATCGCCAATTTATTTTAGTGTGGATGAAATGTATGCGTTATACTTTTCGATTCTTACATTAAATGGATACAAGACAAAACCATTTAATATAGAAAGTATTGCGCTTGAAAATAAATTTAAACATGTATTACCTGATAATGTGAGTAAAAATATTTCAATTATGGAACGAACGCTTTCTTTTGAAGTAACAAATCATAGTAATTTTAGTCCGTTCTTAAAAGAAATTTTACAGGGGATTTTTGCTGAGCGAGTTTATAATTTAACATATTTAAAAAAAGATGTGGAGAAAGTATTGGTCGCCCAATTTATTCGAATTGAATCTAAATTTGGCCAGTGGTATGCTAAAATCTTTAACTTTGAGACAAATCATGTTCAAATAATTAGATGTGATAAAATTCTTTTTATTGAGGAAACAAGCAATACGAATCCCAAAAATCTTGAAGAGTTGTTAAGTTATCTTACTAATTTTCATAGAAAGCCTGATGCAACTGATTTTATTGTCATTGTTAATCAAAAAGGAAAAGACATTTTTGATAAAGAGAATTATCCTTCCATGAAGATGCAAAAAGAAAATGAGAATTATAGTATAACAGGCTATTTTAACAAACAAGAAGTTGAGTTTATTTCAAGTTATTTTCTGAATTTCGGTGAAACGATTCTCTCCATTCAGCCTGTTATGCTAAAAGAGTTAATCTATAATAAGGTATTATCTATAAAGCAGCATTTAACTTCTTTAAGATAAAGTTAGTTTTAGTCATTTTTTGACATGAAAAAGCCCTTGAGATTTAAATGTCCAAAGGGCTTTTTTGTGATTTTATTTGTTTTTTAGAAAAAATTATTTTTCTGGGACGGACAGTCCATAAAAGAACATCGTAACGATATCTTGTATATGTTTTTCACGATCTCCTTCAAGAAGCTGTGCCCCAAAATCATCACCTAATTTAGTAAACATTTGAATGTACAGTAACATCATTTCTTTAGTAAGGTGAGGGTTAATTTCATTTTTTTGTTGTGCTTGTTCTAATATTTCTAAATACCATGGCAGAATTTTTTCATTTTGATACTTATAAATAAACTCTCGGAGAATCTCGTCCCTTTGCATCATTTGTAGTAACATATCAGGCTGAAATAATCCGCCAGTATTCATTTTTCGTACAATCATTTTTTGCATCATATCATGGAAAGGTAATTCTTCTTCAGCAAGCTCTTTATAATATTGAAATTCAGATATGATAAATTCTTGTATAAGTTCTCTAAATAATGCATCTTTACTTCCGAAATGATTATAAATGGTAACTTGAGAAACGTTTGCTTCTTTTGCGATATGTTCTATTTTCACTTCATTAAATCCACGTTCTGAAAATAATAAGAAAGCGGCCTCTTTAATTGCGCGTTTTTTCTTTTCTTTCACCTTTTCAAAGCCGTTCAATGCAATCACCTCAATTAAAATATACAAGAAAAAATAATGGAAAACAATATTTTTGAAATATGGACATATAAATATTTCAAAAAGTTGTTGCGAATATGAAAGATGAGGAGTACAATAATTTTGAAATATCATACATTAAATATTTCAAAAAATGAGGTGGAATTATGATTTCAGTTCAAAATGTCACAAAACAGTTTTCAAATGGAAAAGGTTTGTTTCATATAACCTTTGATGTAAAAGAAGGGGAAGTGTTCGGTTACTTAGGACCGAATGGTGCCGGGAAATCCACGACAATTCGTAATTTAATGGGATTTATAAAACCGACAGACGGAAAGTCTTCAATTTTCGGATTAGATTGTTGGAATGATGCTGCGAAAATTCAAAGAGAAGTCGGTTATTTACCAGGAGAAATTTCTTTTATTGAAGGAATGAATGGATTAGAGTTTCTAAATTTAATGCAAGGAATGCGTGGGTTAAAGGGTACGAAAAGACGAGATGAACTAATAGAACGTCTGCAATTCGATGTGAAAACACCGATTCGAAAAATGTCTAAAGGAATGAAGCAAAAAGTAGGGATTGTTGCTGCTTTTATGCATGATCCGGAAGTGTTAATTTTAGATGAACCAACATCAGGACTTGACCCACTTATGCAGCAAGTATTTATAGATTTAATAGTAGAGGAAAAGCAAAGAGGAAAAACAATTCTTATGTCTTCACATATTTTCACTGAAATTGAGCGTACGTGTGATCGAGTAGCGATTATTAAAGATGGTCGCCTTGTAACGGTTGAAAATATTCATGATTTACAAAGTATGAGACGACAGGTAATAGATGTAACCGTATCATCGCAAGAAGAGATTGAATCTCTGGCGCAATGTAATTTGCAATTTGAAGCGGTGAAAGGTAGAGAAGCATCGATTATTGTACAAGGAAACTATCAAACTGTTTTACAAACACTTTCAAACTATAATGTAACGGCACTTCAAACGAGAGCAATGGATTTAGAACATTTATTTATGCATTATTACGATAAGAAAGAAGGGGTAAAGCATGAATAAGCAATTGTTTTTAGCTAGTTTGAAAGAAACGCAAAAAAGCATTTTGAGTTATGCAACTGGTGCAGCCCTATATTTATGGTTGTTAATTTGGATCTTCCCTTCAATGGTATCAGCGAAAGGGTTAAATGAATTAATAAGTGCTATGCCTGATAGTGTGAAAAAAATTGTTGGTATGGAAAGTCCAATTCAAAACGTAATGGATTTTTTAGCTGGCGAATATTATAGTCTACTATTTATTATTATTTTAACAATTTTTTGCGTAACAGTTGCAACGCATTTAATTGCTCGTCATGTAGATAAAGGCGCAATGGCATACTTGCTAGCAACACCTGTATCTAGAGTGAAAATTGCAATCACGCAAGCTACTGTTCTCATATTGGGGTTACTAATCATTGTAATCGTCACTTATGTAGCGGGTATATTAGGTGCAGAATGGTTTTTAAAAGATAATAACTTAAATAAAGAATTATTTTTGAAGATAAACGTAGTTGGAGGGTTAATATTTTTAGTCGTTAGTGCTTATTCATTTTTCTTTTCTTGTATATGTAATGACGAAAGAAAGGCACTTAGCTATTCAGCAAGTTTAACTATTTTATTTTTCGCATTAGATATGGTAGGGAAATTAAGCGATAAGTTAGAGTGGATGAGAAATATATCATTATTTACGCTATTTCGTCCGAAAGAAATTGCTGAAGGAACGTATAATATATGGCCGGTAAGTATAGGGTTAACTGCTGGAGCACTTTGTATTTTCATCATAGCGATTGTAGTGTTTAGGAAGAGGGATTTACCGTTGTAAAGTAGAAAGTCCACTGAGAAAGTGGGCTTTTTTCATTTGTAAATTTCAACTGATATGTTTCTTGTGTAGCATTCTAAAAAGGATATTTACCTTTTTGTTTACAAAAATATTCGAAAAATTGAACCTTTTCATAGGCTCATCCGTCTAATACATGTAAAGTTAAATTTGAAGTGAGGATGAAACAGGAGGAGCAATTGTGAAAGTAATCCCTTTATATAAAATGATTGTAAAAGAAGAAACGGATGTTTCTTTAGCGAAAAAAGGTGATCATGAAGCGTTTATAGCGCTTATACATACAGAAAAAGTGAAGATGTATCGTATTGCAAAGGCTATGTTACGAGATGAGACAAATATAGAGGATGCGATACAGACAACAATTTTAAAAGCCTATGAAAATATAAAAAAATTAAAAAAAGAAGAGTTTTTTCAAACTTGGTTAATTCGAATTTTAATGAATGAATGTAACAATATTATTAGAGCGTATAAAAATGTAATTGTGACAGAAGAGAATGATTACAATATGAGTGCGTGTGATCAGTATGAAGATATAGATTTGTGTAATGCGATTCAATCGTTACATGAAGAGCTAAGAGCTGTTACGGTTCTTTATTACTATGAAGATATGAATCAAGATAGTATTGCGAAGCTTTTAGAAGTACCAAAAGGAACAGTGAAATCGAGATTGTCACGTGCGAGGGAACAACTGCAAAAACGATTAAAGATGGAAGAGGGGGTGTAAAGGATGGATAATGAAAAATTATTTGATGAGAAATTAAAAAAGAGAATAAAAGAAGAGAATGTTATAGTGCCGCCAGAATTAAATGACAAGATTAATGGTACACTACATAATCTGCCGGTAAAAAAGAAAGATTACAGAGTGTATACGATGGTTATAAGTGTTGCTGTTCTAGTGCTTTCAATTGTATCTATGTCTGAGTTTTCTATACAAAGCTTTGCGCAAAACGGTGGAGTATTTGAATATGTAAAGAAAACGGCATTTTCTGATTACGAAAACGAAGAGGAAATAAAGTCGAACGTAAATTATCCAGATAAAGAAAAGATTCATCAAAAGATGCTTGATTCAATTGATCATTTTAATAATATTTCAGGACAATTTGAGGAGTATTCTAGCTCTTCAAGAATTGCTACAACATATAAATATGCAATTAATACAGAAAAGCAAAGAGGTATCTCTTCTAAAGAAGATAAACTATCGAAAAAACGAACGCTTATATATAACGAGGGCAAGAAAAAAGAATTTGATGACGAGAAGTATACATATAAAGAGACAAAATGGATCCCGAAAGAAAGAAACAATGAACTATTAAAATTAAATCCTACGGAAAGGTTATTGAGAAAATCAGGTGAGAAAAAAAGATATGATGATGAATATGTGGGATTCGCGAAGTCTAGTATTCAATCAGAATTTGCTGATTTATTAATCCGATATAAAGATTGGAATTA
Source organism: Bacillus luti (assembly GCF_009739945.1). Taxonomy (NCBI): domain Bacteria; kingdom Bacillati; phylum Bacillota; class Bacilli; order Caryophanales; family Bacillaceae; genus Bacillus; species Bacillus luti. The sequence continues at coordinate 1,792,025 of NZ_CP040336.1, forward strand.
TAAAGAAACGAAGTATCTTGGACTTGATTGCTACAAAATAGAAGGGACAATAAACATAGAAATGCCTGCAAGTACATCTGAAGATTTAAGAGGGAAATTTGAAATGGTTGTAGAGAAAAATACAGGGATTATGTTGAAGTTTCTTAGTTTCCACGAAGGTATGATTCAATATTCGATTACGACCGAATGGATACAAATAGATAAAGGATTGAAAGAGAATGCATTTCAAAAGGAAAGCGCTAATTATGAGAAATTGAAAAATATATTAGATGAATAGAAAACGGAGGAAACTATATGGAGAATCACTCTTCTTCAAGAGAAAAGAAAAATAAACGAAAATATAAAAAGACAACGATAATAAGTGTATTGTTAGTAGTATTACTATTTGGCGGAGTTGGATATGGTGCTTACGTATATATGAAAACTTCTAATCTAGTACAAAAATCAAATGTTAATTTAGCACGTGGTGAAAAATCAAATTTACGTGAGGAAACTGTAAAGCCGATTACCAATAATGTTTCACTTTTAATTATGGGAATTGATGAAAATCAAGAACGACAAAAGGAGTATAATGGTGCATTTCATACAGATGCGTTATTGTTGGCTACTTTTAATAAAGACGATAAGACTGTGAAATTAACAAGCATACCACGTGATACATATACATATGTTCCAATTGAAAAGAAAAAGGATAAAATAACGCATGCATATGGAAGAGGGTTTATTAAAAATGGTAAAGATGGGGGGCCGCAAGCATCTGTTGAAGCAGTAGAAAAACTATTGCAAGTTCCAGTTGATTATTTTGTGAAGTTTAATTTCAGCTCATTTATTAAAATTGTTGATGGGTTAGATGGTATTGAAGTAGATGTCCCAGTTGAATTTACAGAACAAAATAGTAAAGATGAACCTGACGCGATTCATTTGAAAAAAGGACTACAAAAATTAACAGGGGAAGAAGCACTCGCACTAGCAAGAACGCGCCATATTGATAGTGATGCAATGAGAGGTCAGCGCCAACAACTTGTTATTGAAGCGATTTTAAGTAAATTAAAAAGTGTAGGTTCAATTACAAAGCTAGAGAAGATGGTTGAGGCAGTTGACGGTGATTTTAAAACAAATTTAGCAATGGATGATATTTTATCTTTTTATAAATATGGTTTAAATGGTTCGATTGAAAAGACTCAATTAGCCGGTGATGATCTATATTTACCTAACGGACCAAAGGGACAACCTGTATATTATTATAACCCTAATAAAAAAGATTTACAGAGTTTGAGTAATACTCTTAGAACACACCTTGGATTAAGTGAGAAGCAGATTGAGGAGAATTGAAGCAGACGTAATGTCTGCTTTTTTATCTCTTTCGGCAAGAAGACTCTATCTGATTTGTGTTACGGGTGAAACTCAACAATTCAGGTGGTGATGAATTGCCGTCAGAAGCACGTGCCATCGTTAATTTAATTGGTAACGGTGTTGCGAAAAGTGAAAATGAATTCGACGATGAGAAATATACAACAGTAGTAGAGCAAATGAAAAGAGAGAAAATGGCCGGATAAAAAGTCAGCATTGCTGGATTTTTTATTTTTGTAGGAAAGAAATTTCTAAAAATATACATTATTTATTAACAATAACTTATAGAGATTTAAGTTATAAATATAATAAACACTATTAAAATGGTACATTTGCATGAATAGGAAATAGAATGTGAATAGTATATGGAATTTTTATGAATATTACTGTAAAAAATAATTTTTTAAAAATTTTTAATAATAATACTTTACAAAATTTAAAAAATTAGTAGAATAAGAATTAATAAGAATCGTCTGATAAATATATAAAGAAAAACAGAATTATCAGAAAATTCTTGAATAGGTATCGTTTAGAATTAGGGAGGGTACAGAAAATGAAAAAGAAACAAATGAAAAAACTAACAGCAGTTGTAGCACCAGTTTTAGCAATGAGCATGGCGTTAACAGCATGTTCTACATCAGGTGGAGATAAGAAGACAAGCACAAATTCTAGCTCTAGTGGAGATAGTAAGTCAGGGGAAAAATTAGCAGCAAAACAAGTATTAAATCGAACAGTAACACAAGAGATTCCGACAATGGACTCTTCAAAATCAACTGATACAGTATCTTCACAAATGCTAGGGAATACGATGGAAGGGTTATATCGTCTAGATAAAGATAATAAGCCAATTCCAGCAGCAGCAGAATCTAGCACGAAAAGTGAAGATGGTAAAAAATATACATTCAAACTACGCAAAGATGCAAAATGGTCAAATGGAGATCCAGTAACTGCGAAAGATTTCGTATACGCTTGGCAACGTCTATTAGATCCAAAAACTGCTGCTGAGTATGCATTTATCGCATTCCCGATTAAAAATGCAGAAGTGGTTAATAAAGGAGAAAAACCTGTAGCTGAATTAGGCGTGAAGGCGGTAGATGATCTGACGCTTGAAGTTGAGTTAGAGCAAGCAGTACCGTACTTCTTAAACTTAGTAGCATTCCCATCATACTATCCATTAAACGAAAAGTTCGTTAAAGAAAAGGGCGAGAAGTTCGGTTTAGAGTCTGATACAACTGTCTATAACGGACCGTTCGTTCTTAAAGATTGGAAGCATGAACAAGGATGGCAATTAAAGAAAAATGATCAATATTGGGATAAAAAGACTGTAAAACTTGAAGAAGTTAACTTTAGTGTTGTTAAAGAGGCTGCGACTTTAGTCAATCTATATGATAGCGGTCAAGTTGACTTTGCTTTATTAAATGGAGAGTTCGTTGATAAATACAGAAGTAAGAAAGATGAATTCGGAACATATTCACAAGTGAGTACGTACTTCATTCGTATGAACCAAAAACGTGATGGACAAGATACGCCATTAAAGAGCAAAAAATTACGTGAAGCAATTGCGCTATCAATTGATAAAAAGAATTTAGCAAACGTAATTTTAAATGATGGATCAAAAGAAATTAACTCTTTAGTACCAAAAGGCTTAGCAGCTGGACCGGACGGTAAAGACTTCCAAGAAACATTTAAAAATGGTTTGAAACCAGATGCGAAAAAAGCTGCTGCAGCTTGGGAAGAAGCGAAAAAAGAACTTGGAAAAGATCAAGTTACAATTGAATTCTTAAACTACGATACTGGTAATGCGAAAAAAGTTGGAGAATACATTAAAGACCAGATTGAGAAAAACTTAAAAGGTGTAACAGTTAACATTAAGCTTCAACCATTTAAGCAAAAACTAAAATTAGAATCTGAGCAACAATATGATATTTCGTATGGTGGTTGGAATCCAGATTATGCAGATCCAATGACATTCTTAGATATGTTTGAGTCTAAGCATTCTCACAACCAAATGAGCTTCTCTGATCCTAAATATGATGAAATGGTGAAGAAGGCTGGAACTGAATTAATGAATGATGCGAAAAAACGTTGGGAAGAGCTAGGGAAAGCTGAAAAAACATTACTTGAAGAAGATGCAGCGATTGTACCTTTATACCAACGTGGAGATTCTTATGTTTTACAACCAAATGTAAAAGGTGTAGTAAAACATAATATCAGTCCAGAATTCAGCTTTAAATGGGCATATGTAACTGAAAAATAATAGTGATTCAAAAGCATTTCAAAGCGGCTATGCTACTTTGAAATGCTTTTTTTAGTGTGCTTAAAATATTAATTTTTAGTACAGTTAAATAGAGAAGAATAAGGCCTATAGTGTGTACATATAGTAGATGGGGGATAAATCATACTAAATTATGAGTTAAAAAATCAGAATATTTAAAATAAAACTATTTACAAATACGGGAAAAAGAGTAGAATAACATTAGTTGTAATTTTCTGAAAACGAATATTAACTAGGGGTCTCTCAAGGTTTGGTAATGTACGTATAATTAGGGAGGATACAAAAATGAAGAGAAAAAAGATGAAAAAGTTAACGGCAGTTGTAGTACCGGTTTTAGCGATGAGTATGGCATTAACAGCATGCTCTGGGTCAGGTGAGGGAAAGAAAACGAATACTACATCTAATAGTGGGGAAGAAAAAAAATCTGATATTAAGTATGCAGCGAAACAAGTATTAAATCGTACAGAAAATCAAGAAATTCCAACGATGGACACTTCTAAATCTACTGATACGTTAGGTGCACAAATCTTAGGAAACACGATGGAAGGATTGTATCGTCTTGATAAAGATAATAAGCCAATTCCTGCAGCAGCAGAATCTAGTACGAAAAGCGAGGATGGCAAAAAATATACATTTAAACTACGTAAAGACGCGAAATGGTCGAATGGTGATCCTGTAACAGCGAAGGATTTCGTATATGGATGGCAGCGCTTACTTGACAAAAATACAGCTGCAGAATATGCGTTTATTGCCTATTATATTAAAAATGCAGAGGCAATTAATAAAGGAGAAAAACCTGTAACAGAATTAGGGGCAAAAGCGGTAGATGATTATACATTAGAAGTAGAATTAGAAAAGCCAGTACCATATTTCTTAAATTTACTAGCATTCCCATCATATTATCCGCTAAATGAAAAGTTTGTAAAAGAAAAAGGCGATAAGTTCGGTTTAGAAGCAGATACAACGGTGTATAATGGGCCATTCGTTATGGCTTCATGGAAACATGAACAAGGGTGGCAATTGAAGAAAAATGATAAATATTGGGATAAAAAGACTGTGAAACTAGAAGAAATTAATTACAGTGTTGTAAAAGAAGTTGCTACGAAAGTAAATTTATATGATACAGGATCGATTGATTTTACATTACTATCAGGAGAATTCGTAGATAAATATAAGTCGAATAAAGATGAATACGGTGAGTATGCAGAATCAAGCACATTCTTCTTACGTTTAAATCAAAAACGTAACGGACAAGATACGCCATTAAAGAGCAAAAAGCTTCGTGAAGCAATTGCATTATCAGTTGATAAAAAAGGCTTGGCGAATGTAATTTTAAATAATGGATCAAAAGCAACGGATCAATTAGTTCCAAAAGGGCTTGCATCAGGACCGGACGGTAAAGATTACCAAGATACATTTAAAAATGGCCTGAAATATGATCCGAAAAAAGGCGCAGCAGCATGGGAAGAAGCGAAAAAAGAACTTGGAAAAGATCAAGTTACAATTGAATTGTTAAGTTATGATGATGGGGTTGCGAAGAAAATCGGAGACTATGTAAAAGATCAAATTGAGAAGAATTTAAAAGGCGTAACGATTAATACGAAAATTCAGCCGTTCAAACAAAAGTTAAAATTAGAGTCAGCTCAAGATTATGAAATCTCTTACGCTGGTTGGAGCCCAGACTATGCGGATCCAATGACGTTTATTGATATGTTTGAATCGAAGAGCCCATATAACCAAATGAGTTATTCAAATCCAAAATACGATGAAATGGTAGGGAAAGCAGGTAATGAATTACTGTCTGATCCGAAGAAGCGTTGGGAAACGTTAGGAAAAGCAGAAAAATTATTCCTTGAAGAAGATGCAGGATTAGTTCCTTTATATCAAACAGGAAGATCGTATGTAATGAAGCCAAATGTAAAAGGAATTGTTAAGCATAACATTAGTCCAGAATATAGTTTTAAGTGGGCATATGTAACTGAGGATGGCGGAAAAAAATAATATGAAAGCATTTCAAAAGTGGCTGAGCTGCTTTTGAAATGTTCTTTTATATGTATAAGAGAATAGAGTATTTTTTGAGAGCGATTTCAAAACATCGCTGTAGTGGTGTTCAGTAACGGTTATACATGAATAAAACAAATATAAAATTTAGTAATAGAGAAGAATAAGGGTAGCCATGTATACATATAGTAGATGGGGGATAATTCGTCTAGTAATAATAGTAAAATAACAAGTTGATAGTATTGAAAAGTGAAAAAATTTAGAAATTTTACAAAACTACTTTACAAAACATGAAAAAATAGTAGAATATTAATTAATAAGAATTTTCTGATAACGAAAGTTAGCAGAGAATTTCTAAATGTTAATATCGTACATATAATTGGGGAGGGTACAAGAAAATGAAGAGAAAAAAGATGAAAAAATTAACAGCGGTCGTAGCACCAGTTTTAGTAATGAGTATGGCATTAACAGCTTGCTCTGGATCAGGGGAAAAAGACAAGGCAAGCACAACACCGAAAAGCGGTGAAAAAGAAGGTGGAAAATTAGCAGCGAAGCAAGTACTGAATTTAACAGAAAGCCAAGAGATTCCATCTATGGATTCTTCGAAAGCGACAGACCAAGTATCGTTTCTTGCTTTAAACAACGTAATGGAAGGTTTATATCGACTTGATAAAGAGAATAAAGCAACTCCAGGGGTTGCTGAATCATATAAAAAGAGTGATGATGGCAAAAAGTATACATTTACATTAAATAAAAATGCGAAATGGTCGAATGGTGATCCTGTAACAGCGAAAGATTTCGTATTTTCTTGGAAACGTGCGGTAGATAAAAATACAGCAGCGGAATATGCATACATTATGTTTGATGTAAAGAATGCAAAAGCAATTAATGAAGGAAAAGCACCGCTTGATACGTTAGGTGTAAAAGCGGTAGATGATTACACGTTAGAAGTTGAATTAGAAAATCCAGTTCCTTACTTTGTAGAATTAACTTCATTCGGAACATTCTATCCGTTAAATGAAAAATTCGTAAAAGAAAAAGGTGAGAAATTCGGTTTAGAAGCAGATACAACGCTATACAACGGACCATTTACATTAACAGACTGGAAACATGAAGAAGGTTGGAAATTAAAGAAAAATGCACAATACTGGGATAATAAAACAGTTAAGTTAGAGGAAATCAACTTTAACGTAGTAAAAGATAGCGGCACACGTGTAAACTTATATGAAAGTGGACAAATTGATCGTTCTGGACTTGTATCTGAATTTGTTGATAAGTATAAATCGAATCCAGATTTCTATACACAAAAAACACCTTCAACATTCTTCTTACGTTTAAACCAAAAACGTGGTGGCCAAGATACAGTGTTAAAGAACAAAGATTTACGTTTAGCGATTGCGAAGGCGTACGATAAAAAAGGTTTAACGAATGTTATTTTAAATGACGGCTCGACACCTGCAGATTACTTAGTACCAAAAGAATTTGCTAAGAGTCCGGACGGAAAAGACTTCCGTAAAGAAAACGGTGATATTTTAAAAACTGATGTGAAAAAGGCAAAAGAGCATTGGGAAAAAGCGAAAAAAGACCTTGGAAAAGAGCAAGTAACAATTGAGCTATTAAACTATGATAGCGATAATGCGAAAAAAGTAGGGGAGTTCCTAAAAGGGGAGCTTGAGAAAAACTTACCAGGCTTAACAGTGAATTTGAAAAACCAGCCGTTTAAACAAAAATTAAAATTAGAGTCTGACCTAGATTATGATTTATCTTATGCTGGTTGGGGACCTGACTACTTAGATCCAATGACATTCATTGATATGTTCGTTACAGATGGACCTCATAACCAAACTGGATACTCAAATCCGAAATATGATGAAATTGTAGCAAAAGGTAAAGGTGAGCTATTAACAAAAACAAAAGAACGTTGGGATAGCTTACTGAAAGCTGAGAAAATGCTACTTGAAGACGCAGCAATTGCACCATTATATCAACGTGGTGATGCAATCGTTCAAAAAGCAAAAGTTAAAGGTATTGTTCACCATCCAGTTGGTGGAGATTACAGCTACAAATGGGCATATATCGGTGATGAAAAATAAGATGAAGGGCGCACATGATGCGCCCTTTTTTCTATGCACTTTTCTTCTTTCCACGAATATATAAAATAAAAAAGGGAGAAACCGATGAGACGAAACGTATATATAGATTTTTTAGCTTATTACGGAATAGGGAGTGCTCATCCTGGTGGTTTTACATTAACGAAACAATTGTTAGAGCAACTACCTCTTAGACATGAAGCGAATGTTCTTGAGATAGGTTGTGGCACTGGAAAAACAGCGGCGTATATGACAAAAAGATTTGGTTATAAAGTAACAGCGGTTGAAAAGAATGAAATTATGATTCAAAAGGCGAAAGATAGATGGATGTTTGAAGGATTGAATATACAATTAATTCAAGGGGATGCAGAAAAATTACCTTGCCTAAACGATTCATTTGAGTTTGTACTTGGGGAATCGATACTCGCTTTTACAGATAAAGAAAGAGTTATCTCGGAGTGCTATCGTGTATTGCAGAAGAGTGGCAAACTTGTTGTTATTGAAATGATTATTGATACACATATTGAGAAAAAAGAGGAAGAAAAAATTACCCAGTTATATGGGATGAAAGAACTATTAACTGAGAGAGAGTGGGTACAATTATTTCAAAAAGCAAATTTTAAAAGAGTTAAAATTGCTGGCGGTGGAACAATTGCAGAAACGATCTCTAGCTACACAGAAGAGCCAGAATGGAATGTATCATCATATATTCCAAATGATTTATATGAGGCGTGGGTACAGCATGAACATGTAAGACTTATGTACCAACATGTTTTAGGTCATCGCATATTTATATGTGAAAAGTAAAGAAAAAGAGTTGGTTGTCTTTAGCCAACTCTTTACTATGTTAAATGAAAAATAATGCAGCTAAAGTAATTCCGAAGATAAAACCAAATCCGAGTTCAACGCCCCAGCCACAACCACGGCCGCCCCAGCCGTCTCCGCCACCACAATTACCGCAACCACGACCTCCACAGCCACAGCTACTGAATCCGCCACCACAACCAAATCCACAGCTATCACATCTGCTAAGACCACCGCAAAGGTCACAACCACCGTTTGCATATGCGTTATAGTATCCGAATCCTGTATCAAAAGATGAGCGTTGTTGCATTGGTTCAATCCATACAGAGTCTCTTGTCACATCAATTATTTTTCCTAAATGAACACGTCCATCCCGGTCTTCAATCCGAACAACTTTTCCGAAGTACCGCTGACATGTATCATAACATTTTTGTCTATGCATGTTCTTTCCTCCTTCCGCATTACAGTAATACGATATGTAAAGGGGACAAGTGCGGCTTGTACGAATGACCTATCTATCATAATTGTTATGTGAAAGGGGGAATATAGGAAAAGGATATAGTAAGGAGGAAAAGGCAATGAAATCTACAGATCAGTTTCAGACATACGAAGTACCGTGGGAAGCACTTATTGAAGCATTACGAGATGAAATGAAAAAACAAGTAGGGGCAGATATTATTGATACGATAGTTTGCAATTTAGAAGATGGATTTGAAGTGTATACATATGTGCAGGGGGACTTGGATTTTGAATATAAGGAAGCGCTGGAAAGGAAATATGGGAGCGATGCAAAAACTCCTAATGTGTTAACGATTATGTTATTAGCTAGTATTTATAGTACGAGTGAAGAGAATATACGCTTACATGCGGATCATAAAGAGAATCCGGTTGTTGAAGTGTATGTGAAGCAATGAAACACGCTGTGAAGGGCGTGTTTTTTATTTGTATGATAAAATGTTAGAAAATTAAGAAAGAAGGTGTTAGGTTGGGAATTAAACATCTTAATTTAACAGTTGCAGATGTAGTAGCTGCGAGAGAGTTTTTAGAAAAGTATTTTGGTTTAACTTGTAGCGGAACAAGGGGGAATGGCTTTGCGGTTATGCGTGATAATGATGGGTTTATATTAACGTTAATGAAAGGGAAAGACGTACATTATCCGCAAACATTTCATGTAGGGTTTCCTCAAGAAAGTGAAGAACAAGTAAATAAGATGAATCAAAGATTGAAGGAGGATGGATTTTTGGTCGAACCTCCTAAACGTGCACATGCGTACACGTTTTATGTTAAAGCACCTGGTGGATTTACAATTGAAGTGATGTATTAATTTAAAATCGAACTTTTTGTTATGTGTTTTCAATATGAAAAGTAGGAAAAGTCTGCTTTAAGTGTAGAACTTAAACAGGCTTTTTTACTTATATAATTGGATAAGTAATGGTAGAAAAAATATTACTAAGTGTATATTACTGTTTACATAATAAAGTTATGATAGGTTAGTTGTCCTAAAATACAAGTCATATATCTTGTTTCCTCTCATAAATTTAAACATAGGAATTTGTCTACAAAGGTGGCGAAGCCTCATCATGAAAATCCGAATTTGTGCCACGTTCATGTTGTTTCTATTTATATGTTTACCTTTATCAGCTTTTGCAAAAGGAGAGGAGGCAAAGGAAAGGGTCGTTTCACTTGTATATGACGATTCGGGCAGCATGAGAAATAACGATCGCTGGAAATATGCCAATTACGCTTTGCAAAGTTTGGTTGCGCTATTAGATGAAAAAGATACATTTTCTTACGTTCCAATGAGCAAGCCGAATGATCCATTAAACATTTCGTTAACGAAGGATAAGAGACAAACAGAAATTGAGGGAATTGGAGCATGGAAAACGTATTTAAATACTCCGTTTAGCGCAGTAGAAACGGCAATGCAATCTATAAAAAAGGAAGCAGATATAGATGGAAAACGTGAATTTTGGCTTATTGTCTTAACTGACGGGGCATTTAATGATTTAGAAAAAGATAAGATTGGTGGAAAAGAACAAATTACACAGAAGTTAGCACAGTTTAAGAAGGAAATGGATGTAAAAAAGATATCGTTACATCCAATTTTAATTACGATGGAAGAGGATTTAGGAAAACAAGAAAAGGAGCAACTAAATACGTTTAAGGAAATATGGAAGAAAGAGATAAATGGAGTTACGATGCCATCTAGTGGAGAGGATGGTATTGTAAAAAGCGTCAATCAAGTGGCAGCATTAGTTGCAAATCGTGATCCGTTTTCCTCTGTTGAATCAATTGTAAAAACGAAAGTAGTAGGGAAGAAAGTAGAGATTACAACACCATTTCCGTTAAAGCGTATGACGCTTGTACGACAATCGCCTTCTTTGTCTAATTATCAGGTCACACAAATTTCTAAACCATTACAATTACAATCTTCTTTTTCCATACATGCACCAGGCGAAGCGAAATTGTTCGGAAATATAGTTCATATCAGTACGGAAAATGAGGAAGTTATTAAACCAGGAACTTATACGATAGAAGTGGATCGGGACATTGAGAAAGAAGGGTTACAAGTACTAGTCGAACCGGCGCTTAACTATAACGTTTCTACTTATGACAAAGAGGATAAGAATAGAAAAAATGTTGAGGAAATGTATGAAGGTGTGACAGCTGTTATTGAAGCGAAACCTACTGAGTTACCAGTTCAGTCTTCTTACTTCCAGGCAGAAGTAGAAATAGAGGGAAAGCAATATGCGATGAAGTGGGACGATAAAAGACATGTGTTTTATTACGAAACGAAGCTTACTAAAGGATTAGTACGCGGGAAAGTTCATATGAACATAAAGGGATTTTACAGACAGACGAAAGAATTTAAAATCGAAACAACTGAAAAGCCTAAATTATCACTTCAAACTGTTACGAAAGCTTATGAAGAAAAAGTAACGAATTTAGAGAATAGTAAACCATTTATATTACAACCACAGTTAGATGATAAGCCGATGACAGAAGAGGCTGTAAAGAAACTATTGAAATCTACTGGTGTCACATCTGAACAATCAATCAACTATGAAATAAAACAACATGGTAATCAAATTTATATTTATCCTCGACCTCATTACTCCGACACGTTCAATTTTACAGATACCGGCACCGTAGAAGCTACCATCATAGTACAGGATTCAAAGTTACAAGAAGTAAAGAAAAAAATATCACTTCATATTCAAAATGCGCCGTTTTATGAAAAGTATGCGCTTATTTTTAAGCTTGTTATTCCTATTACGTTATTACTGATAATAGTAGGAATAATCGTGTTAGGATGGATTATTCGTCCGAGGTTTCACCGGAAAGCACTTTTGTATTACGAATGGGATCAAGAAGTAGCGAAAGATTGGTTATATCAATCCGAGCCGGAATTACTTAAAAATAAATGGTGGAAACATTATTTTGGTATTCCATTTAGAGCGGAAAGAAAGACTGTTCAATCCGTTACATTTATAGCAAAGAAAGGATCGAAATCTATCTTTGTAGCGAAAGAGTCACAAGTAGTAGGAATGATTATTGATGGGATGTTTATAACAGAGGATGAGGTTGGAATAGAACATAAGACACTATATCCAAATGAACTTTTAGTAATTGATAGAGGATATGGTAAGGAGATTTACAAATACGAGTGTGAATAGTAGATGGGAAAAGAGGAGCGTATTATCTTTCCCTTCTCTTTTCAAACAAGCAAGAATAGGAAGGTGGTTCACATGACGTTACAAGTTCCAACGATATTAATTGGTTTAGGTGGAATCGGTAGTACTGTGACACATCAAATATATGAAAGGCTGCCTGAGGAACGCCGAAAAAAAGTAGCAATGCACGTATTTGATACAGATGTGAATACATTGAGTAAATTTGATCATATTCGAAAGTTTAAGACGCAAACAAGTTCTAGTAAAACGCCTAGGGAGTATATTGCGGGAGATCCAACGATTCCAGAATGGTTTCCGATGGATCCAACTATACTTGATAAACCGTTAACAGAAGGAGCCGGACAGTTACGTGTCATTTCCCGTTTAGCATTACGCGCTGCGATGAAAGAAGATAAATTGACGTCCTTTTGGCAAGAAATTGAGAAGATTTTTCCGGTTACAAGTGACCAGACAGAATATGGAGTACGTGTCATTATAGTAACATCACTAGCGGGCGGAACAGGTTCGGGGATGTTTCTACAAATCGCATTATATTTACGTGAAATGCTTCGAAAAAAACTGCAGCATCACAACATTTTAATACGTGGTGCGTTTCTAATGCCGGACGTTTTAGTGAAGACGAGAACAGTTAGTGCGAAAGAGTTTGAAACGGTGCAAGCAAACGGCTATGCATCGTTAAAAGAATTACATGCCATTACACTCGGTTCTACTGGAGAATTATCAAAACGTGGCGGAGTGACGATTGAATTAGAATATCGACCCGATCAAGTAGACGAAGACGGGAGAACGAATCATACGATTAAACAACATCATTTACCGTACAATTACTGTTTCTTATACGATTACGAAAATCTACATGGACACCATCTGCACAATTTATCAGATTATATGGAGCAAATGGCAAATACTATTTATTTACAGTTATTTAGCCCGATGTCTGCAAATCATTTTGCGCAGGAAGATAATCAAATTCAGCAATTAGCAGAATCGAGTGGGAAAGGGCGGTATTGCGGAGCAGGAACGGCAAAGATTATTTATCCATATGAGCACGTGTTAAAATATTGTGCTTTAAAATGGGCTGTGCAAGGTTTAGATGAATCGTGGCTTCATTTAGATCAATTGTTTCAAGAAAAGAAACAAAGATACGATCAAGATGTAAAGCGTGGTATGCAACGTGAAAAACCGGAGCGAGGTAAAAGTTATTTAGAGGATTTAGAGCATCTTGCTACCCGCCCAGAACAAGCTCATATTTTCTATAGACAAATGTACAATGAAACACGTGAAGGAGCAGAGGGAGGCAAGATCGGGGTTGCGAAATCTAAACTGTTTTTAGAGGCTGTAGAAAGTTATGTACAGCGGACGGTGCAAAAAGATGAGGAATTAAATCGCTTGCAGCACGAGTGCAAAATTTCAGCTGCGAAACTGAAAATGATGGAACAAATGAAAGGGGAAGTAGCAAGGGTTGATCATGCGGTTCGTTTATATGCGTATGCGATTCCGAGTCGTGTACATGAACATGTAACAACTCTTTTATATGACATGATTGAATCGGACCGTTTTTCACAAAGTGGATCTGAAGGACAGTCATACCAATTGAATACATGGTTTTTAAAGAAGACAGACCCTGTCCATCCAGTAGCAGCTCGTTTTATGTTATACGAAATTCGAAAGCAGTTAGTAGAAAAAATGAATCGACTCCATGAAAATAATGAACAAAAGCGTAATTTAATTCAAAACTACGATAAAAAGTTTAATGTAAGTAATGTTGATGGAACGGTAACTGCTGTTCGCCGAGTAGAAATTGCTCAGCAACAAGGCTGGTTTGGAAAAATGGTTAATAATCAGCAACGCCTATTCAAAAAAGAGTTTGAAGACATCGTGACGCAATATGTACACAAATTAAATGAGTATCGTAAAGAAATGTTATTAGAACTTGTGTATCAATCACTATATCAAGCAGTTAGTAAAATGATTCAATATTGGGAAAGGTTTTTTGATAATTTACACGAAACACGTGAAAATTTATTATTTGAAATTCAAAAACGAAGTAAGGAATTTGAAGGGAAAACAAACCCAACGAATGTATACGTATTAGCTGAAGAGAAGTTGCAAGAAAAGATTTGGCAAGATATGCAGCAACATTTAAATTTAGGTGTATTACCGAAAGATATATCTGCGGAAATTTATATGAGTTTGTACGGGGAATATTGCAGGGATGCGAAAACGGAAGAGATTCAGTCGAAAAAGGTTGAAGATTTCTACCGTGAACATATACTGAGCTATTGTTATGACGAACTACAAATACGCTATCGTGATAAATTAGAGCTGAATATTGTAGAGGCATTACGAAAAGAAGCGGATTATAAGAAGCGTGATCGCGATGAATACGTCCGTGAAAAAATTGAAGACTTATTCCATTTAGCAAGTCCGTTCGTGCCGAAAGTTTCCCATCATAGGGAATTACAATATTGGGGTATACATCCTTCTTTGAAGAAAGAACTGCAAGAAGAATTAATTCAAGAGATGTTTAAAGAAAAAGATACAGTACATGAAGCCTTTTCGCCATTTGAAGTAATCTGTTATCGGGCACATTACGGCTTGTCGCTACAAGACTTTCCTAAATTATCATCAGGGCATATTGCAAACGGCTTTATGAATGATAAAGGTGACTACTTCCAATCATATTATCGCCGAGTGAATAAATTAAATAGTAAAAAATCTAGTTTGACACCGCATTTAGATAAGTATTGGCACTTACCAGCCTTTATGCCAGACTTGAATGCAACTCAAACAAAATTAGATTACGATAAATGTAATCGAGCTCTTCTATACGCGTATATGTATCGCTGGATTAGTTTAGTTGCTGTTGATGGGCAGTTTGTGTATCAATATAACGGTGTAGGACGTAGCTTCTTAATTCAGTCTATGGGAAAAAATATTTCAAGCGAAAGTTATAAACTACACAGAGCATTGCTTCATAATCCGTTCATTTATGAAAACATCTTGTCCAGGTTTGAGGAAGAACAAGAAAAAGCTATGATACAAGGTGGACATTTATATACACACCCATTCGTATTAGGGGCACAAGATGTAAGATGGCTCAGAAAAGAACACGTTCATAATCTTTTGGATATGATTTTAATGTATGACCGTGAAGCGAAATATGATCCGACGTTAGAAGAAACATCAGATGAATTATTAAGGTTATTCCTTGATGAAATTGAGTTATACTTCCAAAACTATTATGGTACTGGTGCGGATATGGTTGCGAAGAAAGAAAAAGAAATGTTTATTAAACAATTGTGGGATCGTTCGTATGCGAAAGGATATGTAGATCCAAATAGTGCACCGTATAAAAAGTGGCAAAATTTATTACACGTTCACGATGAAGAAGAATCGCCAAAAACGAATGTATAATGAGTGAAAAGGGAATCCTTAAGAGTGGCAATACAACTTTAGAAAAGAGGGATTCCGATGCCATTTTTAGGAAGTGTATATCAAATATTTGGATTGTATCCAGAAATTTATTATGGGATGATTTCAGCTGAGTTACAAGAAGAGGCTCAGAAGGAACAACTTATAGATAGTAGTGCAGAAGCTGAAGTGGAAGAATAAAAAAAGTGCAGATGAAAATCTGCGCTTTTTTATTAGCTTTAAAATGGTTGCATACCCTTAACTAAAATATTATTTAAAGATAATAATTTAATTAAGAGTATGATGACGTTGCTTAAATTCTATCTAATTGAAAATGTATAAAAATCAATATAAAAAAATGAATATAAATATAAAGATGGGAAATAACAATGTTTTTAAGAAAATAATTATGTTTAAAAATAACATTTGATACATAATTAACCGTTCTCGTTTAATTAATTTTATTGTTGACAATATAATTAATTATATGATAAATTCATTCAGCGTTCTTAGTGGTGTGTTGCTGAATGAATTGTTTTAAAATTCACTACAGTTGAAAGAGAATGAATTTTCTGTCTTTAATTAAATTATTTAGTTCATGAGGAGTGGATCATGTATATTTTTATTTTCTAAACAGAACAGTAATAAAGATTGTAATAAGTAAGAGATAAACTTAAAAAAGAGGTTTCAATGAATGAGTCTTTTAATAAAGAAAACAATGGATGAAGAAAAGAAAAAAGTATTGAATCAAACTTTAGGTGCCATTGACCTAACTCTTTTAGGGATTGGAGCAATTATTGGTACAGGAATTTTCGTATTAACAGGTATTGTAGCGGCGAAGCATGCTGGCCCAGCGATTGTATTATCGTTTATATTAGCGTCGATTGTATGTGCGTGCGTAGCTTTCTGCTATGCTGAATTTGCATCTACAGTTCCAGTTTCGGGAAGTGTATATTCATATACATATATGACACTAGGTGAGATTTTTGCATTTATAGTCGGTTGGTGCGTTATGTTGGAGTATTTATTAGCGACTTCTGCGGTGGCTGCAGGATGGTCAGCGTATTTTCAGTCATTGCTACTAGGATTTAATATTCACATTCCTACAATTTTTGCTTCGGCACCTGGTATGGGGAAGGGTGGAATCATTGATTTACCAGCAGTTCTTATTATTTTAGTTGTTACATTTTTATTAAGTCGTGGTGTAAAAGAAAGTGCACGAATAAATAATATTATGGTTATTATTAAACTGGCCGTGATTATAGGGTTTATTGTCGTAGGGACACAATATGTAAAACCAGAGAATTGGCAACCATTTCTACCGTTTGGTTTTCATGGTGTGGTAGGAGGCGCAGCAACCGTATTCTTTGCTTTTTTAGGATTTGATGCAGTTGCAACAGCCGCAGAGGAAGTGAAGCGTCCACAACGTAACGTTCCAATTGGGCTACTTGTTTCCTTGTTCATCTGTACCGTTCTATATGTAGGTGTTTCATTCGTGTTAACTGGAATGGTTCCGTTTACGGAATTAAATGTTGCTGATCCGGTTGCATATGCGTTGCGCACTGTAGGAGAAGATAGAATTGCTGGATTGTTATCGGTGGGAGCAATAGCAGGGCTAACAACAGTTCTGTTAGTAGCTATGTTTGCGTTTGTTCGTGTATCTTACTCGATGAGTCGAGATGGATTGTTACCAAAAAGACTTTCAAGTGTGCATAAACGTTTACAAACTCCATTTTTTAATACGTGGGTTACAGGTATATTAGCAGCTTTATTAGCGGGATTAGTGGATTTGAATTTACTAGCTAATTTAGTGAATATGGGAACGATAACAGCATTTGTGTTTGTATCTATAGCGGTCATTGTATTAAGAAAGACACACCCTAATATGAAGCGTCCATTCCGTGCTCCTTTAGTACCTTTTTTACCTATCGTTTCAATAGTAAGTTGTATATATCTAGCTTTGAACCTTTCTAAGCTTACTTTAATTAGTTTTGTGGCATGGATTATAATAGGTGTTTTCATATATTTTGTATATGCCAAAAAACATAGTAATGTTAGAAATGGAAATAGAGTATAGTCTGTTGAAATAATACTTGTAATGGAAATGAAGACACGCTATCTGTATAAGAACAGATAGCGTGTTTTTTACTATTTAATAATACCGCTTTCTAAAATTTTAATTGTAGATCTTACTTTTACACTTGCCTTTGAAAAAGCTTTCGGCCAATCATCTTCAACCTTTTTCCATTCTTTATATTGAAATGCTCTCGCATAATCACCAAACCCAAATGGATCAAGTTGCTGTTTTTGAATTTTGTGGATTAATTCATTTAAATCTTTATTTAGTTGTTTTGTAATAAGTGCAGTTAATTTCTTATTGTCTTTATCTATATCCATGTTGAATGTCATCTCAGCTATGGATATATTAAAATTCATTTTAATATTAAATTGGAAGCGGTTATCGCTATAGCCGGTCCCCATCATACGTTTTATAGTAAGAACGTTTATTGTTATGAAATCGCCGCCGTCTGTATCTTTTAAAGCACTATTACTTTCAACCAAATCAGAAGGCATCTTCATTGTAAGAGAAACGGGTGTATTAGCCTTCTTTTGTAACAAAAGAAGAAGGGCGCTTTCATAACGATCTAATGACATTTTATAGATTCCTCGAGAAGTTAATAGTGCGGAACCAGTAACAATTACGTCTTTTTTTTCTTTTTTTATTTCTGAAATTGCAGGTGTAATCCCTTTATTAAACGTTTGTCTGTGAAATTCATGGAATGTGGTAAAAACAGTCCGATTGTATAGTTTGTTCGTATTAATTAAATCTGTTAAATACTCAGGAAGAGAGGGCTTATCTTTAAAATTATTATATATAACAGAAGAAATGGGACCATTTACTGCAACCATGCGCATATTTCCAGTGTTTTTAGGATCACGATACCAAACATCAAGGTAAGGCATTGCACCTTCCTGTTTTAAAAAATTAGTGCTAAATAAAATGAGCTGTAATTTTTCTGTAGAAACTAAACCGTTGCTTGAGCTGTTAAATGTTGCTTTTGCTTCTCGGGGCGTTTTTACTTTCGCTTCATGGGTTTCGTATTTTTTAGCAACATCTTCATTGAAAATTGGATTTACGTGATACACAATTAATTTTCCTTTTGCTTGTGCATCAAAACCGTAAATTAATGAAATGGATTGCTTTTCTAAATCGAGCCGATCGCCACAGCCTGTCAAAAAGATTAAGAAGAAATAGCACAGTATAGTGAAATGAATAAAGCGTCTCATTTATATTTTTCTCCTTTTCCAATGCTGATAAAGTGTCATGTATAAGAGAAATATGACTGGAAACAGAAAAACGATAAAATAGCTGGCATTTCCCCAAAAATCTCGTAAAGCACTTATTTGGTAAGAGGAAGGGATATAAAAGAATAAGACAACAATACACCCGAATAATAAAAAACAAATAGGTAAGGAGCTCCCTTTTTTGTTAAGTAATTGATTGATTCCATCAGAAGCAGTAAAAATATAAGGAATACAAGAATCAAAAATAATGAAGAGATAAAATGATAAAAAGATAATTTCAAAGCGCTCAAGAAATGAAAAGTGAAATGGTGTAACAAGAGAAAGAGTGGGCCATAAAAATTTTGTTATCCCATCTGGACTAAAATAAACGAAAGAAACGAACGTGACTTGAAGATAAATAAATAGTGTAATTAAATTTGCGATAACAATCCCTTTTTTCGCAGATGATTTGTTATTCAAATAAGGATAAAGGACAAATGCAAACTCAAATCCAAGAAATGCAATAATAGTTGATTTTACGGTGTTTAAAACTGGTATCCAGCCCTCTTTAAGAAGAGGGAGAAGGTATATCCAATGCCCATCTTTAAGAGGGATAAACAATAACAAAGGCATCCACAGTGTGAAAAACACAGTGAAAACAGCGTAGCGACTTATAACAAGAACGCCTTTACATGCGAGCATCAGCATTGGAATAGATAGTAAAATCATAATTAAAAACATTGGAGTTCTAGGTAAAATCCAAATATGAATGACATATAAGAGTGAGAAAATTAAGGAAACAGCGGCAAGTATAGCATATAAAATCCAAAGAAGCATTGCGGCTTTTCCTAGCCAGTTTCCAAAATAACGTGTTAATACATCAAGTAAAGAATAACCAGGATGTTTTGCCATAATTTGTACGATACAAAGACTTACAAACGTAGTTATAGCGCATCCGATAATAACTGACATCCAGCCATCAGTATTTGCTCCTTGTGCAACTTCACGCGGAAGTGTGAGTACGCCGAACCCAACTTGAACACCGCTAATAGTTAGAATGTATTGGAATAAAGTGATCTCCCTTTTCGCACACTTTGTCACTTGTCTTCCTTCCTTTCTTTGATATCTTGTTGCCTGTTTTCTTGTTTTAAGTTAAGAGAGAGCGGGCGTTTTTTCATTATTTTCCATGGTAAACGAATAAGAATGTCCTTTAAATCTGAAGCAAATGACGGAGAAAAAGGACTACCATATGGCACACCAAGCGATTCCATAGAAAGAATATGTATGATTAGGATTGCCATTCCAACCATAATACCAATGACACCAAATAAAGAGGCTATCATCATCATTGGGAATCGAAGGAGCCGAATTCCTGCGGACATTTCCATGTTAGGGATAATGAAAGAAGCAACAGCAGTAATCGACACGACGATAACCATAACGTTGCTTACAATACCTGCTTGAACTGCTGCCTGTCCAATTACAATTCCTCCTACGACGCCGATCGTTTGTCCAACTGGACCAGGAAGCCGTACGGCAGCTTCACGAAGCATTTCAAGTACTAACTCCATCAATAGTGCTTCAAGTATAGGAGGGAACGGGATTTTAGCTCGAGACTCTCCAATTGTTAATAATAATTTCAGTGGAATGACTTCATAATGAAAAGAAATCATAGCAATATAAAGAGCAGGAGCAAATATGGCAATAAATAATCCGGTGAAACGAAGGAGTCGTATAAAAGATGGAATCATTGGTCTAAAACTATAATCATCTATCGTCTGAAAAAAAGCCGAAAAAGTCATAGGACCAATTAATACGCCTGGTGAGCGATCTACAACAACAGCGATTCGCCCATCTAAAATATGATGTGCTGTTGTGTCAGGGCGTTCAGTTATTGATAATTGCGGAAAGAGAGTATAGGAATTATCTTCAACAAAACCCTCTAATTCACCAGTAGTAAGAATCGCATCAACTTGTACTGATTCGATACGGGATGCCATTTCTTTTACGACATCTTCGTTCGCAACGTCTGCTAGATAAAGCAAAAAAACTTTTGAAGTTGCTCGTTCGCCAACAGTGAATTCTTTTACTTTCAATTCACGATTTGGAATATATCGACGAATAAGTGCAAGACTATCGCTCGCTACTTCATTAAATCCTTCGTGTGAGCTTTTTATGGAGCTTTCTGTTGTAGGTTCTTCAATACTCCTTTTTGGCGCCGCTTGCGTATCAAGTTCTAAAGCGGAAAGTTGTCCATTTATAAATAAAATGCTTTTACCATGTAAAAGGGATTGTTCAATATCTGACCACTGCTGAACTTTTTTTATATTTCCAATTGTAACTGAAGATTCTAAACAATCATCCTCATTCCACTCTTTAAATAGGAGGGGGCGAAGAATGTCTACGTTAATAACATTTTTATCGACAAGTCCTTCCATATATATAAGTGCAGCTTCTTGTCCGTTTTTTAACGAGAAAGTGCGCGTAATCAATTCTGGAATACCGCTAAACAGTTTAGACAAGTGTTTTAGGTTAAGTGGAAGAGAAGCAGAAATAGGTTTATTTAATGTGTAATCAGCTTGTTCTTGTGCAGAAAAAGATTTTTCGCCGCGTATCCATTTATTAAAAGACCCCATTTGTTCGCCTACTCCTTGTTATGTTTTATATGGGTTATTATGGATAGTTCCGTGCGGACATATGCGTAGTTTTAAATTTATATTGTATATTTTTATCTTTAACGCTATAATTATAGTGTTAAAGATGGAATCGTGATATGACCTGTTATGAATCTATCGTTTTATTTATGAATAAATGGATTGGTATTTTAGCAAGATGTGCTAATAAACTACTCCACCATGATGATAGCGTGCCCAAAATGTGGTGCGTATATTTTCGTGGTGGAGTTTTTTTTATTCTCAAAAAGGGGGAAAGACCATGAATAACAACATGGTTCATATTACAATTGACGGGAAAAAGTATACAGCGGAACCTGGTTCAACGATATTAGGTGTTATTAATGAGAACGGGATTGAACATCCGCAAATTTGTTACGTGCCAGAAGTAGATCCTATTCAAACATGTGACACTTGTATTGTAGAAGTTGACGGAAAGTTAATGCGTTCTTGTTCAGCAGTAGTCACGGAAGGCATGAACATTGAACGTAATTCTGCTCGTGCGAAAGAAGCACAAACGGAAGCAATGGATCGGTTACTAGAAAATCACTTATTATACTGTACGGTATGTGACAACAACAATGGGAACTGTAAATTGCATAATACAGCAGAATTAATGGAAATTGAACATCAAAAATATCCTTACGAGCCGAAAGTAGATGTAAGTGAAGTTGATATGACGCATCCGTTTTATCGCTATGATCCTAATCAATGTATTGCATGTGGTCAATGTGTTGAGGTATGTCAAAACTTACAAGTAAATGAAACGTTATCAATAGACTGGGAAGCGGAACGCCCACGAGTTATTTGGGATGAAGGTGTAAATATTAATGATTCTTCATGCGTGAGCTGTGGTCAATGTGTAACCATTTGTCCTTGTAACGCTTTAATGGAGAAAACGATGCTCGGTGAAGCTGGATTTATGACAGGATTAAAACCAGATATTCTTGAACCGATGGTAGATTTAATTAAAGAGGTTGAGCCTGGATATAGTGGCATTTTTGCGGTATCAGAAGTGGAAGCGGCCATGCGTGATACTCGTACGAAGAAAACGAAAACAGTATGTACATTTTGCGGCGTAGGTTGTTCATTTGAAGTGTGGACGAAAGGGCGTAAAATTCTTAAAGTGCAGCCTTCTTCTGATGCGCCAGTTAACGCAATTTCTACTTGTGTAAAAGGAAAATTCGGTTGGGATTTCGTAAATTCAAAAGAACGAATTACGAAACCTTTAATTCGTAAAAATGGAGCGTTTGTTGAATCGACATGGGAAGAAGCACTGAATGTAGTTGCAAGTAAACTAGGATCCATTAAAGAAGAGTACGGTAAAGATGCTATCGGTTTTATTTCTTCATCTAAAATTACAAATGAAGACAATTATGTCATTCAAAAATTAGCTCGACAAGTATTTGAAACGAACAATATTGATAACTGTTCACGTTATTGTCAATCACCAGCTACGGACGGATTATTCCGTACAATTGGTATGGGTGGTGATGCAGGAACGATTAAAGATATTGCCAAATCTGGTCTTGTTATTATTGTAGGATGTAATCCGACAGAAGGTCATCCTGTTTTAGCTACACGCATTAAACGTGCGCATAAATTACACGGACAAAAGTTAATTGTAGCTGATCTTCGTAAAACAGAAATGGCAGAGCGTTCAGACGTCTTTGTTAGCCCAAAACAAGGAACAGACCAAGTATGGTTAATGGCTGTTACGAAATATATGATTGATCAAGGTTGGCACGATCAACAATTTATTGATAAGAACGTAAACTTCTTTGAAGATTTCAAAGAAAGTCTAAAAGAATATACGCTTGAATATGCAGAAGAAATGACAGGTATTTCAAAAGAAACACTTATTCAAATGGCTGAAATGATTCGTGATGCAGATGGTACATGTATCCTTTGGGGTATGGGTGTAACGCAAAATACAGGCGGTTCTGATACTTCCGCTGCAATTTCCAACTTACTTCTTGCAACAGGGAACTATCGTCGTCCAGGAGCAGGTGCATACCCACTTCGAGGCCATAATAACGTACAAGGTGCTTGCGATATGGGAACTTTACCAGGTTGGCTTCCTGGATACCAGCACGTTACTAACGATATGGAACGTGCGAAATTTGAAATTGCATATGGAGTGGAAATTAATAGTGAGCCAGGTCTTAATAATATTGAAATGCTTCATGCAATTGACGAAGGAAAAATGAAAGCTATGTATCTTGTCGGAGAAGATATGGCTCTTGTAGACTCTAATGCGAACCATGTACATGAAGTGTTATCGAGCCTTGATTTCTTCGTTGTGCAAGATGTTTTCCTTTCTAAAACTGCTCAATATGCAGATGTTGTATTACCAGCAGCACCATCTCTTGAGAAAGAAGGTACTTTCACAAATACAGAGCGTCGTGTTCAAAGACTATATCAAGTTCTTCCTACGCTTGGGGATGCGAAGCCAGACTGGTGGATCGTGCAGGCGATTGCGAATAAATTAGGTGCAAATTGGAATTATAGTCATCCAAGTGAAATCTTTGCTGAAATGGCAAGTTTATCACCACTATTCTCACAAGCAAATTATGAAGTACTGGAAGGATGGAATAGTTTCCATTGGGGAAGTTTTGATGGAACGAATACACCACTTCTTTTCCAAGACGGATTTAACTTCCCAGATAAAAAAGCTCGTTTTGCGATTGCTGACTGGGTACGTCCAGCTGAATTCCCAGCTGAGTTCGACCTTCACATTAACAACGGTCGTATGCTTGAGCATTTCCATGAAGGGAATATGACAAATAAATCAACAGGTATTCAAAAGAAAGTACCTGGTGTGTTTGTTGAAGTTTCTCCAGAACTTGCAAAAGAACGTGGAGTGAAAACAGGTTCATTAGTTCGTCTTGTCTCTCCTTTTGGAGCATTAAAATTACGTGTACTCGTTACAGATCGTGTAAAAGCGAATGAGTTATATTTACCGATGAACTCTACAGATAATGAAACAGCAATTAATTTCTTAACAGGTCCAGCTGTGGACGTGCGTACGAACACACCTGCTTATAAACAGACGAAAGTGCGTATGGAAGTGCTAGAAATTGATGGCGAAAATCCGATGCCAAAAGCGAACCCACGTAATAAAAAACGTCATCCTCAAGCGGGTATTGAGGTAAATCGTAAGTGGGCACGTCCAGGGTATGTGCATTTAACGGATAAGTAGGAGGAGAAAAATATGGCTGCACCTATAAAAGCGATTCAAAGACAAGAATTAACTGACGAAGAAATAAAACAGCAAAAATTAGAGGATTTAAAGGAGCTTCTAGCTAATAATGAAGACGCTCTAAATCAAATGTTTAATATAGTAGGGGAATTGAATGATATTGGTATGCTAGAAGCGGCAAATTCTATGCTGAAAGCGAAAGAGCCAATCGCAAAAATTGTTCTTGGCCAAGTAACTCGTGAACCTGTTACAAATTTAATTAATAATATGATGGGTGCTGCGGGGGCTTTAACAGAACTTGATCCGGAACTTACGAAAAAGCTTATAGGTAGCTTATTAGTAGGGCTAGAAGAAGGTAATGAACATCTAGAGAGTAATAAAAAAGTCGGGGTATTCGATCTTATGAAAGTATTGAAAGATCCTGACATTAACCGTGCTATCGGATTTGGTTTACACTTCTTAAAAGGTATGGGTAAAGGGTTAAAAGACGAATAAGTTTTAACAAATGAACCTTTTCATCTAAATGCTCGTACGAAATAGTTTGGATGAAAGGGTCATTTTGGTAAAATATATACGAAAGTAAAATGAGTGTTTTTGGGGGTATGACTGTATGTCAAAAAAAGTACATGAATTTAATGATATGTTAAGAAAACTTCGAAAGGAACTTTTCGGAAAAGGACCAGAGCGGATTCATACTGTATTTGCTGAAAATATGGCGATTGCAACACTTTATGGAAACTTAACACCTACTGAAAAATTCATTTCAAGTACGATGGATGGTGCAGAAATGGTTCATATGGCTAGAACGAAAATGATTCAAGAAGTGTATGCTGCGAATTCCCGTGAACATTTGGAGGAACTTGTTGGAGCGAAATTAGTAAATCTATTTTCAGATATGAAAGTAGAAGAAGATATTGCGGTTTCGGTATTTGTTTTTGATAAAAATATAACGTGAGAGAAGGATACTGATCGTGAAACCGATACAAGTAGAAAGAGAAATCTTCCGTTATGACAAAGGGTCATTTAAGCATATAGAGGACAGCATTGTAACAGAGTTTCCAGTCACGATTAAAATGAATGGACAGGAGTTTGTTACAATGGTTAGTACTCCAGAATATATAGAAGATATGGTAATAGGCTTCCTAGCGTCTGAAGGAATCATTCGGAAGTATGAAGATATTGATGACATATGGGTACAAGAGAAAGAAGGATTTGTACATGTCACGACGGCAAAAGTGAATCCGTATTACGAACAAATGCAAAATAAACGTTATATTACGTCATGCTGTGGTATGAGTAGACAAGGGTTTGTTTTTGCAAATGATGCACTAAGCACAAAGAAAATGAATGGTGTCCATGTACAGGTGGGTGTAGAAGATTGTTTTCGATTGATGGAAGAAATGCAGCAATCTGCGGAGACATTTCGTCACACAGGCGGAGTTCATAATGCATCTTTGTGCGATGTGAATGGTATTATTTTAAGCCGAATGGATATCGGTAGACATAACGCGCTAGATAAAATTTACGGATATTGCTTAAAAAATAATATTTCTATAAAAGATAAAATCATTGTATTTAGTGGTCGTATTTCTTCGGAAATATTATTGAAAGTTGCAAAAATCGGTTGTGAAATTATATTGTCAAAATCAGCTCCAACTGAGTTGGCTTTGCAGCTAGCAGAAGAGCTGGGGATTACTACAATAGGTTTTATTCGTAATGAGTCTTTAAATGTATATACGCATCCAGAACGTGTTTTAAATATAAAATAAGTAAAAGTGAGGCAATGAAGATGAAATCAGTTACATTAGACAAATTGCAACGTCCGTTAAAGGATTTACGTATTTCAGTTACTGATCGCTGTAATTTTCGCTGTCGATATTGTATGCCAGAAGAAATATTTGGTCCTGATTACTCGTTTTTGTCTAATGATAAAATTTTATCTTTTGATGAAATTGAAAGGATAACACGTATTTTCGTTTCTTTAGGTGTGAGAAAGTTACGAATTACAGGAGGAGAACCGTTACTTCGAAAAGGGCTTCCAAACCTTATTGAGCGGCTTCATAGAATAGATGGTGTGGAAGACATCGGTTTAACAACAAATGGATCGTTACTGAAAAAATTTGCTCCTGAATTATATAAGGCGGGTTTATCACGTGTGACAGTTAGTTTAGATTCCTTAGAAGAAGAGCGGTTTTTCTATTTAAATGGTAATAGAAGCAAAGTGCAAAGGGTTCTAGAAGGAATACAGGCTGCGGCTGAAGTTGGTATGAAAGTCAAAATAAACATGGTCGTGCAAAAGGGGAAAAATGAACAAGATATTTTGCAAATGGCACAATATTTTAAAGAAAATAAACATATTCTTCGTTTTATTGAGTATATGGACGTTGGAAATTATAACGGTTGGGAGTTAAAAGAGGTCGTCTCGAAACAAGAAATAGTAGATGCGATTCATCAAGTTATGCCATTAGAACGGATAGAAGCGAATTATACTGGTGAGGTAGCTACTCGTTATCGTTACGTTGGAAGTGATGAAGAAATAGGAATTATTTCATCTGTCACAGATTCTTTCTGTTCATCATGTACGAGAGCCCGTATTTCTGCAGAAGGAAAATTATATACTTGTTTGTTCGCTTCTAAAGGAAATGATTTGAGAGAACTGCTTCGATCTGAATACACTGACGAGGAAATAACAGATGTAGTACGCGATATATGGAATAACCGAGAAGATCGCTATTCGGATGAACGCTTAAGTAATACAAGTAAAAAAAGAGTGCCTAAAATTGAAATGTCACATATTGGTGGTTGATATATAAGTGACGTTACGGTAAAGCATAGACAAAATGGAAAATGTGCAACGTTTGTAGATTTTCTATTTTATAGTAAAAGTGATGATTGATATCTCTGTAAAAGATGTGCAGAGAGGTTAAGCAGCATTCAAAAACCTTTATTTTGAGGAGGTTTTTTGAAGCTGCTTTTTTATTTGGAGAAAATGGAGGAATTGGTAATGTCATTTCATAAACCGGAACAAATTGCTGAACTCGTAATTGAGGCCGGTGTTCAAAAAGTAAGTCAGACCTTGCCAGCAATGCTTATTCTCGGTTTTTTAGGAGGAGCATTTATTTCATTAGGATTTTTACTTAACATTCGAGTTTTAGGTAATTTACCTGATCGCTGGGGGAGTTTAGTGAATATTTTAGGAGGCGCTGTTTTTCCTATTGGACTCATGCTCGTAGTATTAGCAGGAGGGGAATTAATTACTGGAAATATGATGTCAATGTCTATGGCGCTTTATGCAAAGAAAATTACATTGATAAGTGTACTCAATAATTGGGTTTGGATTACGTTTATGAATTTTGTTGGAGCTATTTTCGTTGCATATTGCTTTGGTCATCTTGGGGGATTAACAGAGGGAGATTATTTAAATAAAACGGTAGCGATAGCAGAAGGAAAGTTACATGAATCATTTGGGAGAACTTTAATTTTAGCAATTGGTTGTAATTGGCTCGTTTGTCTTGCGCTTTGGCTCGCTTATGGGACGAGTGATTTTGTTGGAAAGATAATCGGAATATGGATTCCAATTATGGCATTTGTAGTGATCGGATTTCAACAAGTAGTGGCAAATATGTTTGTCATTTCAGCTGTTATTTTTGCAGGGCATCTAACGTGGATGGACCTTGCTAAAAATTTTGTTCCTGTTTTTATCGGAAATGTAATTGGAGGAGCTGGGTTTGTTGGATTTGCATATTTTGCTTGTTATCAAAAACAACACTCTAATATGAAAAAGAGCTCTTGAGAGGAAGGGTATGTAATGGCTGAGCGGTATTCAAGACAACAGTTATTCAAACCAATTGGTAGTAAAGGGCAAGAAAAAATTCGGAATAAACATGTGTTAATTGTAGGCGCAGGGGCATTAGGAAGTGCAAGTGCAGAAAGTTTCGTACGTGCAGGTATTGGAAAGTTAACGATTATTGATCGTGACTACGTTGAATGGAGTAATTTACAAAGGCAACAATTGTACTCTGAAGAAGATGCGAGAGAGAAAATGCCGAAAGCAATTGCTGCAAAAAATCGGTTAGAACAAATTAATTCGGAAGTACAAATACATGCTTTCGTGATGGATGCAAGTGTAGAAAATATGGGAGATCTATTAAAAAATATAGATGTAATAATTGATGCAACAGATAATTTTGATATCCGATTTGTAATAAATGATTTATCACAAAAACATAATATTCCTTGGATATACGGTTCTTGCGTTGGCTCGTACGGTATGAGTTATACGATTATTCCGCGAAAGACGCCATGTTTACATTGTGTACTGAAAAATGTTCCTGTTACAGGTGTGACATGTGATACCGCTGGAATTATTAGTCCGACTGTTCAAATCGTCGCAGCATGTCAAGTGGCAGAAGCTCTCAAAATTTTAGTGGAAGATTTCTCAGCAATTAGAAAAACGTTTTTCATGTTTGATATATGGAGTAACCAAAACCATATTATAAAACTAGGGAAAATCAAAACAGACAATTGCCCTTCTTGCGGTTTGAATCGAACTTATCCTTATTTATCATACGAAAATCAAACGAGGGTAGCTGTCTTGTGCGGAAGAAATACAGTTCAAATTAGACCAGTAGAAAATAGACAGTACAATTTTGATGATATAGAAACAGTATTAAAAAAACTTGGGAAAGTAGAACGAAATCCGTATTTACTATCTTGCCAACTAGACGATTACCGCATTGTTATTTTTCAAGATGGCCGAGTTTTTATTCATGGTACAAATAATATTTCGAAAGCGAAGCAGCTATATTATCGCGTATTCGGTTAATAGAAAGGGTTGTCAACAATGGAAAGAAGAGTGCCAATTACGGTTGAAGAAGCTGTTCGTAAAGTAATGGGATTTGCTAATGAGGGATTAAAGGAGCTGCTACCTATTGAATTAGCTTACGGACGTATATTAGCCGAGGATTTAGTAGCTGACCATGATGTGCCTTCATTCAATCGTTCACCGTATGACGGGTTTGCTATTAGAGCAGAAGACACTACTTTAGCGAGTTATGAAAAACCGATTGCATTTGAGGTAGTTGGAGAGATTGGGGCAGGATCGATATTTCATGAAGAAATCGGTCCGTTTCAAGCGGTTCGAATTATGACAGGAGCACAGATTCCGAAAGGATGTGATGCAGTTGTCATGTTAGAACTAGCTCGTCAATATGAGGATGTCGGAAACAATTATATGGAAGTGAAGCGATCATTCAAAACAGGCGACAATATTTCTTTTCAAGGTGAAGATGTTCGTAAAGGAACAGTTCTTGCGAAGAAAGGGTCATACATTAATCCAGGTATTTCAGCCCTTCTTGCTACGTTTGGCTATAGCGAGGTGCCAGTGGCGAGAAAGCCTGTAATTGGGTTGTTAGCGACCGGTAGTGAGTTATTGGATGTAAATGATTCCTTACAGCCAGGGAAAATCCGAAATAGTAATACGTATATGATATTGTCTCAAATTCGAAGAGCAGGCGGAAGAGTAAAATATTTTGGGAAGTTTAGCGATGATTTTAATACATGTTTTACAGCTGTAAAAGAAGCGTTAAGCCAAGTAGATATGCTCATTACAACAGGCGGTGTATCAGTAGGAGATTATGATTATTTACCAGCTATTTACGAAAAGTTAGGTGCATCGGTTCTTTTCAATAAAGTTGCAATGCGACCAGGGAGTGTTACGACTGTAGCGCAATTAAATGGCAAGTTATTATTTGGTTTATCAGGAAATCCATCTGCTTGTTACGTGGGGTTTGAATTATTTGTAAGACCTTGTATTCGGACGTATATGTTTAGTGAAAAAGCACATTTAAAAAGAGAAAAAGCGTTATTAGGAGAAGATTTTCTAAAACCAAATCCATTTACAAGGTTTGTGCGAGCAAAACTGACATATAACGAAGGACAGTTAATTGCTTATCCGTCAGGGTTTGATAAATCTAGCGCGGTTTCTTCTCTAGCGGAGACAAATATATTTATTGTACTGCCAGGTGGTACGAGAGGTTATAAAAAAGGTATGTTCGTAGACATTTTCTTGTTGGAGGATAACGAGGGTAGTGAATGGCCTTGGACATTTTGTAAAGTGAGAGGTGGTTCTAATGGGACAAGCGCTATTTGAAATTGTAGATATACCGATTGTAGTTGAAGAAGTAACGAATAAAGTAGCAAGAAGAGAAGCAGGTGCAATTACGACATTTATTGGTACGGTGAGAGAATTAACAAAAGGAAAACGAACGCTACATTTAGAGTACGAAGCATATAAACCGATGGCGGTAAAACAACTTACGAGAATTGGTGAAGAAATGAATGAAAAATGGCCGGACGTAAAAGTAGCAATTACACATAGGATAGGGCGACTCGAAATAATGGATATTGCAGTTGTTATTGCCGTTTCATCACCCCATCGTAAAGTAGCTTATGAAGCGAATGAATACGCGATTGAACGTATAAAACGAATCGTTCCAATTTGGAAAAAAGAATTTTGGGAAGATGGGACGATGTGGATTGGAGATCAACTTGAAAATACGCCTTATCCAGAAGGAAAACCAAAGAAGGAAGAATGAGAAATGATTACAATTTTACTGTTTGCAAATTTGCGTGAGGAAGTCGGATTAGATCGACTAGTAATTTTAGAAAAACAAGAAATGACTGTTGGGCAATTAAAAGAATGGATGAAAGAAAGCTATCACTTGCAATCTTTAGATACTGTAATGGTAGCAGTTAACGAAGAGTTTGTAACAAATGCAGACACGATACAAGTTGGAGATGTAGTCGCATTCATTCCACCTGTTAGTGGAGGATAATACGTGTTATACGATGAGTCATTTCTCATTGGTTGAAAAATAGCTAGATTGATGTATTACAAAAAACTGTATTGGGACATGATGTTATAAATAAGTTAAGAAGACGGGAAGGGATGAGCGCTATGCTTACTCATGAACAAATCATGAATGCTTTAAAACATGTGGAGGATCCGGAGTTACACAAAAGTATTGTAGAATTAAACATGGTTAGAAATATACAAATGAATGGAACTGAGGTTAAACTTGAAGTAGTGCTAACGATTCAAGGTTGTCCGTTAAAGGCAAAAATTCAGCAAGATATTGAAGAATCACTTCATGCAATTGGTGCCTCTAAAGTGGATTTAACATTTGGTTCTATGACAAGTGAAGAACGTGCAGTTTTAACAGAGAAGTTAAAGAAAAATACTAGAACAGAAACTGGTATGCCGAACATGCTTCGCCCGGATTCAGGAGTGCAGTTTATTACTGTAACGAGCGGAAAAGGCGGAGTGGGAAAATCAACAGTGACAATTAATCTTGCAGCTGCACTAGCTCGTATGGGCAAAAAGGTGGGGATATTAGATGCAGATATATATGGTTTTAGTATTCCAGCTATGATGGAAACGAATCAAAAACCAACTATGATTGATCAAACGGCAATTCCAGTTGTTAGTCACGGTGTTAAAATCATGTCGATGGGATTTTTTACAGAAGGAAATAATCCAGTGATGTGGCGCGGACCGATGTTAAATAAATGGATTCAAAATTTCCTTGCGAATACGCACTGGGGAGATTTAGAATATTTACTGCTTGATTTACCACCAGGTACAGGAGATGTTGCCATTGATGTTGCGGCGATGATCCCGCAGGCGAAAGAAATAATCGTTACAACTCCGCACAATGTAGCTTCATTCGTCGCTTCAAGAGTCGGTGTAATGGCAAAGCATACGAATCATGAGATTTTAGGTATTGTAGAAAATATGGCTTATTATGAAGAACAAGATGGATCGAAAAATTACCTCTTCGGAAAAGGTGGCGGTGAAATGCTTGCAGAACAATTGCAAACAGAAGTAATTGCCAAAATACCTTTTGCAAAACGTGAAGAAAATAACGGTTCATCTGTATATGATGAAGATTCTCTTGTTGGAGAAATATTTACATCGTTAGCGGAGGATATTATTTATAGAGGATAGGGGAGGAAGTTTAGTATGGCATGTAACATTGATCATTCTATTAAAGATGTGATGAATAAGCTTGAAAGTCAGAAGAGTTTTTTATCTGAAGAGATTTTTATAGGATTAAAGGGATTTTTACAAGGGAATCATTCACAGGAAATATTAAATGATATTTTTCATCTTCTAAAAAAGTATGATTTAGTTAGTGAAGAAGAACGAGAGACGAGAAAGGCACAATTATTGCACATTATAAGGTAAGGTAAATACTCTTTGGCTTTAGAATTTTTCCAGGAGGGGTGAATGTGATGAATATGAAAAAGATGATTGAAACGATAGAAGCAACAAAAATGAATGACGTAACATTATCGATTCCTCATTTACATCAAAAGCTTGTGAAGTTGTATAGTCAAAAAGATAGTGCAGAGTATACGGAGCTATTAAAATATATTTTATCATTATCCGTGCAGATGGATTTACATTTCGTATTGAAATATTTTGGTGTGCGACCGGTTGTTACTTCAGATGAACGCATGCAATTTCAAGAGATATTTAAATGTCTAGCTAAGAAAGATGATAATGGGGAATGGTTTTTAAATTTGGTTTCTTTATACGTTGGTTTACTTGTAGTGCTTCATTTCGATGAGAAAGAGATTGAGAGAAGCTTTTGGGGTGATATGACTACAGTAGGTGAAGGAAATGAAAAAGAAATATAAATATATACTCATAATATCTTTCTTTTTAATAGCTGTAATCGCGCTTTCTATTGGCTATGTAAATATGAAAGTAATGAATTAAGAGCAACCAACTAAACTAGCATGCTAAAAAGCGTTCTTCAGTTGTTTCCATCGTTTTTTCATGTTACCATTAAGCGAATTTTTCATAGGGAGAGAAAGCGATGAAATGGATTTATTTTATTATTATTAATGTTATAGCTTTTAGCCTTATGGGGCTTGATAAACGAAAAGCGAAGAAGAAACAGTGGAGAACACCAGAAAGTACGCTATTTTTATCAGCAGCAGCTGGGGGAGCAGTTGGGGCTTGGATTGGTATGTATATGTTTCATCATAAAACACATAAAAAGAAATTTGTTTTCGGTATACCATTACTTGTCGTTCTAACAGTATGTTTATTTTGGGTTGTATGAGAAGTGTCGAAAGAATTGCGGATTGATTATTGGTAAAGTAAGCATGTGAGACCGTATAATGGAGAAAAAAGAAAAAAGAGAAAAGAAGAGGAGAAAATGGAAGATGGGGAGTCAAACAGCACAGCAAAAAAAAGGGATAATATATGCGGCTGGTGCTTATACGATGTGGGGAATTCTACCGATTTATTGGAAATGGGTTGAGGAAGTTCCAGCGGATGAAATATTAGCGCACCGCATCGTTTGGGCGTTCGTTTTTATGTTAATCGTTTTAGGTGTGACGAAGAGATTTCGTCAATTTATTGGGGAGTTTGTGAACCTTTTTAAACGACCTAAATTATTAATGTCATTAACAATAGCGTCAGTCTTGATTAGTGGAAATTGGTTTGTCTATATATGGGCCGTAAATCATAATCATGTCATTGAAGCAAGTCTTGGCTATTATATTAATCCACTTATTAGTATTTTACTTGGGACAGTCGTTTTAAAGGAAAAGTTAAACTTTTGGCAATATGTTGCAGTTGGTTTAGCTGGATTAGGGGTTATCATTTTAACAGTACGTTTCGGATCTATTCCGTGGGTTTCTCTATCACTTGCTTTTTCATTTGGACTATACGGATTAACGAAAAAATTGTTGAATTATGATGCAACAATTGGACTGACGATGGAAACGATGTTAGTGACACCGTTTGCGCTCATTTATCTCATTATGACAGGAGTACATGGTTTCGGGTCCTTTGGCTCTATTTCAATGCTATCGACATTACTTTTAATTGGAGCAGGCATTGTTACAGCGTTACCACTTTTTTATTTCGCAAAAGGAGCGCAACTTATTCCGCTTTATATGGTAGGTTTTTTACAGTATATTGCGCCAACGATTAGTTTAATTTTGGGTGTATTCGTATTTGGTGAACATTTCACATCTACTCATATGATTGCATTTTTCTGTATATGGGTTGCATTATTTGTATTCTCGGTAGCGAAAACAAAGTTCTTAGTGCAGAAACAACCAAAATTTATAAAAAATAAATCAGCAAAAGTATCATAATGCGTAGTATTTTCTACGCATTTTTCTTTATACTTATATTATATAGAATTTCCATTATA
The DNA here is from genome assembly GCF_009739945.1 of Bacillus luti. Lineage (NCBI taxonomy): Bacteria > Bacillati > Bacillota > Bacilli > Caryophanales > Bacillaceae > Bacillus > Bacillus luti. Next base: position 1,827,051 of record NZ_CP040336.1, read on the forward strand.
GCTAGTAGGGAGCTGAGAACATGGAAACAATTTTACATAATGATCCGCTTATGGCCGCTGTAATCTCGTGGTTTTTAGCACAGTTTACGAAAGTAGTTTTTAAATTAGTCAAAACGGGTGAATTTGATTTTGCAAAGTTTTTCGCTTCAGGTGGTATGCCAAGTTCTCATGCTTCAACTGTTACAGCGCTTGCGACAGGTGTTGGAGTTGTGGAAGGCGTGGAAAGTTCCATGTTTGCCATTGCTGCTATTTTTGCCATTATTGTTATGTATGATGCCTCAGGAGTAAGGCTTGCCGTAAGTAAACAAGCGAAAATATTGAATGAGTTTTTTCACGGTAGACAAACAGAATATAAGAAGTTAAATGAGCTTGTCGGACATACACCGTATGAAGTAGTAGTCGGTGCTTTATTAGGGGTTATTGTCGGAGTAGGATATTGCTTATGAGCAGAACATACTATATGTTCTGCTTTTCTTTATTTTCATACATATTCAGCTACCTTCTTGAATATCGTTATACGGATTTCGAAAGGATGGGTGAATAACTTGTTACTATATGAAAAAGTGCATGAAGAAATAGCGAGAAGAGCAACTGCACTTCAAACGATGCAACAGCAAGATGGTACGTGGCGATTTTGTTTTGAAGGAGCTCCGCTAACAGATTGCCATATGATTTTTTTATTAAAATTATTAGGTAGAGATAAAGAGATAGAACCGTTTGTAAAAAGATTAGCATCACTTCAAACGAATGAAGGGACATGGAAATTGTATGAAGATGAAGTGGGAGGTAATTTATCAGCTACAATTCAATCTTATGCTGCCTTACTTGCTTCGAAAAAATATACAAAAGAAGATGCGAATATGAAGCGAGCGGAAAATTTTATTAAGGAACGCGGAGGCGTGGCGCGTGCTCATTTTATGACGAAGTTTTTATTAGCGATTCATGGAGAATATGAATATCCTTCACTCTTTCATTTACCAACACCAATCATGTTTCTACAGAATGATTCCCCCCTCAGTATATTTGAATTGAGTAGCTCAGCACGTATCCATTTAATTCCGATGATGCTGTGTTTAAATAAAAGATTTCGAGTAGGTAAAAAGTTATTGCCAAGTTTAAATCACATTGCGGGCGGGGGCGGAGAATGGTTTCGGGAGGATCGGTCTCCGATGTTTCAAACGTTAGTAAGTGATGTAAAACAAATTATCTCATATCCACTCTCGTTACATCATAAGGGATATGAGGAAGTCGAACGTTTTATGAAAGAACGTATTGATGAAAATGGAACGTTATATAGTTACGCAACTGCCTCGTTTTATATGATTTATGCTTTACTCGCGTTAGGGTATTCTCTTCAATCATCAATGATTCAAAAGGCAATAGCCGGGATAACATCTTATATATGGAAGATGGAAAGGGGGGATCATTTGCAAAACTCTCCTTCAACAGTATGGGATACGGCTTTAATCAGCTATGCGTTACAAGAGGCCCATTTTCCGAAAGATGACAAGATGATTCAACATGCAGCAACATATTTATTAAAAAAACAACATACACAAAAAGCTGATTGGAGCGTACATGCTCCGGCGCTTACTCCAGGTGGTTGGGGTTTTTCGGATGTGAATACGACAATTCCAGATGTTGATGATACAACAGCTGTGTTAAGAGCGTTGGCAAGAAGTAGAGGGAACGAAAAGGTAGATAATGCTTGGCCGAAAGGGATTAATTGGGTTAAAGGATTACAAAATAATGATGGTGGCTGGGGAGCTTTTGAAAAAGGTGTGACGAGCAATATATTAGCAAATTTACCAATCGAAAATGCAAGTGATATGATTACAGATCCTTCTACACCAGATATTACAGGGAGGGTATTAGAGTTTTTCGGGACATATGCGCAAAATGAATTACCTGAGAAACAAAAACAAAGTGCGATAAATTGGTTAATGAATGTACAAGAGGAAAATGGATCATGGTATGGGAAATGGGGGATTTGTTATATATATGGTACGTGGGCTGTTATGACAGGTTTACGGTCACTCGGAATTCCATCTAGCAATCCATCAATGAAACGAGCAGCTTTATGGCTTGAACATATACAGCATGAAGATGGTGGTTGGGGAGAATCTTGCCACAGTAGTGTGGAGAAAAGGTTCGTTACTTTACCATTTAGTACACCCTCTCAAACGGCATGGGCGTTAGATGCTCTCATTTCTTATTATGATAATGAAACACCAATTATTCGAAAAGGTATTTCATATTTACTTGCGAATCCTTATGTGAATGAAAAATATCCTACTGGAACAGGTTTACCAGGTGGGTTTTATATTCGTTATCATAGCTATGCCCATATATATCCGTTACTTACTTTGGCACATTATATAAAAAAATATAGAAAATAAACCGAGAGATATCTCTCGGTTTATTTTGTTGGGTAGTAGGTCCCTGTTGAAAAGAATAAGGTTGTGCTTTCCTTATTTTTCTGTTGACTGGCGTTTTTGACGTGCATCAGCGGCATTTGCACGTGCGTTTGCTTCTAAGTCATCGTGGTCAGCAAGTTCACGAGAGAACTCTACATCAATGCCATCAGTAGCTTTGTTTTGTTTGAAATTTTTTTTGTTCATTCGACACAATCTCCTTGTGTTTATGCGACGTTGCAAAGTTAGTTTGACACAAATAGACTTTTTTATACAAAGAGGATTTGGAAAGCAACGAGCCGAAATATACAGTATAAGTAATAGAAATGGGGGATAGGGATGGAGTTTCTAAATGGGAAAACAGCTGTTGTAACAGGAGCTGCACAGGGAATTGGAAAAGAGATTGCGAGGGTTTATGCAAAACTAGGGGCGAAAGTATTAATTAGTGATGTAAATGAAGAGAAGCTACAAAAAACGACACGTGAGTTATCGGATGAAGGATATGAAGTGAGCTTATATCGATGCGATGTGAGTAATCAAAATGAAGCGAAGTCGTTAATTGAATATGCGGTTCAAAAATTCGGTACATTACATATTTTGGTGAATAATGCTGGAATTACAAGAGATGCAATGTTACATAAAATGGAGAAGTCTTCTTGGGAACAAGTACTGCAAGTAAACTTAACCGGTGTTTTTTATTGCATGCAACCAGCACTTCTTTATATGAGACAGCAAGGGTATGGAAGGATTATTAATATTTCTTCTATTAGTAGAGATGGGAATATTGGACAAGCGAATTATGCGGCTACAAAGGCAGGAGTTGTAGGTTTAACGAAAACAGCGGCGAAAGAAGTTGGAAGTTTCGGTATTACTTGTAATGCAATTTGTCCAGGGTTTATGGATACAGATATGACAAAAACGATACCAGAAAAAGTGAAAGAAAAGATGGTTGGAGCGATTCCAGTTGGTAGAATTGGAACGCCAGAAGATATTGCGAACGCAGCGGCCTTTTTAGCGTCAGAATATGCATCCTATATTACAGGAGAAGTGTTGAATGTGAGCGGAGGGCTACAAGTTTAAAGGAATACATATTGAAAAGAACCTGACCGGATAGGTCAGGTTCTTTTTCGTTAATTTAAGTTTAACCACACGCTCTTCACTTCTGTATAGTTATTTAATGCGTAAGAGCCCATTTCACGGCCAAGCCCAGATTGTTTAAATCCTCCAAATGGAGATGCTGCATCAAAGACGTTATAACAGTTTACCCATACTGTACCTGCGCGTACTTTACTTGCAACATAGTGTGCTGTTTTAACATTTTCTGTCCATACACCAGCTGCCAAGCCGAATTGTGATTTATTCGCACGTTCAATTACTTCATCAATATCGTTAAACGGTATTGCCGAAATAACTGGACCGAAAATTTCTTCTTTTGCGATCGTCATTTCATCATTTACATCAGCGAATACTGTAGGGGAAACAAAGTAACCTTGATCGAATGGATTACTTCCTCCACAAAGTACTTCAGCACCTTCTTCAATTCCTTTTTCGATATAGCTCATTACACGTTTTTGTTGTTCTTCGGAAACGAGAGGCCCGATTGTTGTTTCAGGGTTAAGACCGACACCTTGATTTAGTTTTTTAGAATAGAGGACGAGATCAGCCATGACATTATCATACATTTTCTTCGGAACAAATAAGCGTGATCCAGCAGAACATACTTGTCCTTGGTTAAACATAACACCAGAAAGTGCACCAGGAATCGCGCGAGATAAATCAGCATCTGGCAAAATGATATTTGGTGATTTACCGCCTAATTCAAGTGTAACGCGTTTTAATGATTCGGATGCTTGTCTCATAATTTGTTTACCAACTGGAGTAGAACCAGTAAATGCAATTTTATCAACGAGTGGATGATTAACGAGAGCTTGTCCAGCTGATTCACCAAATCCAGGAACGATATTAATAACACCTTTCGGGAATCCAGCTTCTTCAATTAATTCAGCTAAGTATAGAGCGGAAAGTGGAGTCTGTTCTGCAGGTTTTAAAACGATTGTACATCCTGTAGCAAGTGCTGCTCCCATTTTCCACATTGCCATAAGAAGTGGGAAGTTCCAAGGAATAATTTGACCAACCACACCAACAGCCTCATGGCGTGTATAGTTAAAATAATCACCGGAAACAGGAATTGTTTGACCAACGATTTTCGTAGCCCAGCCAGCATAATAGCGCATATGCTCTATTGCAAGTGGTATGTCTGCTGCCATTGTTTCACGGATTGGCTTTCCGTTATCTAACGTTTCGAGCTGTGCGAGCTCTTCTTTATGTTCTTCCATTAAATCAGCCAATTTGTACATAAGGCGGCTTCGCTCAGCTGTGCTCATGCGAGACCAAGGGCCTTCATCAAAAGCCATGCGAGCTGCAACTACAGCTTTATGAATATCTTCGCGACCAGCTTCAGAAACGACGGCAAGTGTTTCACCGGTTGCTGGATTAGGTGTTTTAAATGTTCTGCCGGAAGCGCTTTCAACGAAAGATCCATTCACATATAACTTTTTCGTGCCTTGAAGAAACTTTTCTACCTTTTCATGAAGATTTACAGCTAGTTGACTCATTGTATAACCCCCTTGAAAATATAATGTAAACGCAGTACGAGACGGCGTTTATTCCGAAATCAAGGATGTGGGAACTAGATGGAAAGCCTCTAATTAAAATCATAATTAACAAATGCTGAAAATTCAAATTTCATTTGTGTTACAATTGTAAAAAATATGTAATGTAAGAGAGTCTTCTATGTGATGATAAAAAATCCTGCTTGTTTTTGCTTTCTAGTAGGAAAAACTAGAAGAACAATGGTACAATAATACATCGTGAGAGGAGGGAGAGAAATGAAGGATTATCATGATGATCCACGCTTTCGAATCGCCCATAGAGAAGCATTAATTGGTCTTGGACTGGCTATTATTAATTTTATAATATGGTACGGATTTGCTTATGGGCTTGGCAGTAAAAACCCAAGTGATTATACATACGTATTCGGTTTTCCAGCATGGTTTTTTTATAGCTGTATTGTTGGATTTGTCGTTATGGTTATTTTGCTTAGTTTAGTTGTTCGTTTTGTATTTCAAGATATTTCACTCGATGAGGAAGAAAAAAGTGAGGAATAATAGATGAATTGGTATGTAATCATTCCAATGATAATTTCGTTTATCGTTGTATTTTTAATTGGTGTCTATGCTTCAAGGCGTGTACAAGCAACGGCACAAAATAAATTTTTGCAAGAATACTTTCTGGGTGGGCGTGAGCTTGGCGGTTTATTATTAGCAATGACAATGATTGCTACGTACGGTAGTGCAAGTAGCTTCATTGGTGGGCCTGGTATAGCATACAATATGGGGCTTGGATGGGTACTATTATCAGCGATTCAAGTTGTAACTGGATATATCGTATTAACGGTTATCGGTAAAAAGTTCGCCATTATCGCTAGGAAGATGGAAGCAATTACTTTGATCGATTATTTAAAGGGAAGATACAATAATAAAGCAGTCGTGATCCTTTCTGCGTTATGTATTATTATCTTTTTATTTTCAGCAACAGTAGCCCAGTGGGTTGGCGGTGGAAGATTAATTGAGTCGCTAACGGGTTTATCTTATACAACAGCATTATTTTTATTTACTTTTTCTGTACTTGTGTACGTATTAATCGGTGGATTTCGTGCAGTCGCTTTATCAGATACGCTGTTAGGCATCATTATGCTAGTTGGAACGACAATCATTTTAATTGCTACTGTCATTGCTGGTGGTGGAATTGAGAAGATTATGCAAGAGCTTGTTCAAATTAATCCGAATTTAATTACACCGTTTGGAGCAGATGGTAGTTTAACGAAATCATATGTGACATCGTTTTGGATTTTAATTGGAATTGGCGTTGTTGGTTTACCGCAAATTAGCGTGCGTGCAATGTCGTATAAAAATTCAAAAGCGATGCATCAAGCGCTTATAATTGGAACGATTGTTGTGGGTACAATTATGATTGGTATGCATTTAACGGGTGTATTTGCACGAGTAGTACTTCCGGGTATAACGGTACCGGATAAAGTTATGCCGCTACTCGCGATGGAAGTGTTACCACCTTGGTTAGCTGGAGTTTTCTTAGCTGCACCAATGGCAGCGATTATGTCTACAGTAAACTCGTTATTGTTACTTGTAAGTTCGTCGATTATTAAAGATATATACGTCAACTACATAAATAAAGATGCGGCAGACAGTACAATAAAAAAAGGAAGTCTGTGGATTACTGGTATCGTAGGGCTGCTCGTTTATGCAGCAGCGATTAAGCCACCAGATTTTTTAATATGGTTAAATTTATTTTCATTCGGTGGATTAGAAGCGGCTTTCATTTGGCCGATTGTGTTAGGGTTATATTGGAGAAAGGGGAATGCAACTGGGGCACTCGCTTCCATTTTAGTTGGGGTAGGCTCATATATGTGTGTTCATCTTTTCTATCCAAATCCGTTCGGTATACATACAGTTGTTTTCCCAATCTGCTTTGCATTTATTGCTTACATCATTGGTAGCATGGTTACCATGAAGAAAAAAATCTAGATAAAATGGAGAACGCAGTCCGTATAGGGCTGCGTTTTTTCGTATAAATTTGTTCTTTTTTATTCTGTATATGTATGGCTATTCATAAATTAATAACAATCGAGGGGATGGAGTTGAGGTCGATGAAAAAAGTATTATTTTTAGGAGACCCAGGAATTGATGACTCTTTAGCCATCATGTATGGAATTATGCATCCTGATATTGATATTGTTGGTGTTGTAACGGGATATGGAAATGTAACGCAAGAAAAAGCAACGAGCAACGCGGCGTATTTATTGAAAATGGCAGGGCGAGAAGATATACCTGTTATTAATGGTGCGAAAATCCCTTTATCTGGAGATGTTACAACGTATTATCCAGAAATTCATGGGGCAGATGGATTAGGACCAATTAAACCTCCAAAAACTTTTTCACCGAACATAAAACCTTTTTGTGCTTTTTTTGATATTCTTGAAAAGTATAAGGGAGAGTTAATCATTGTTGATGCCGGCAGGTCAACGACGCTTGCGACAGCTTTTATTTTAGAAAAACCGATGATGAAGTATGTGAAAGAATATTATATAATGGGCGGTGCTTTTTTAATGCCTGGCAATGTGACACCAGTCGCAGAGGCGAATTTTCATGGTGATCCGATTGCGTCACAATTAGTTATGCAAAATGCTAAGAATGTGACATTAGTGCCACTTAATGTTACATCTGAAGCAATTATTACACCAGAAATGGTGAAATATATTACGAAACACTCTAAAACGAGTTTTAATAAGTTAATCGAGCCGATATTTACGTATTATTATAAAGCGTATAAAAAGTTAAACCCGAAAATAACAGGTAGTCCAGTACATGACGTTGTTACAATGATGGTTGCGGCGAATCCGTCTCTATTAGATTATGTATATCGTCGTGTCGACGTAGATACAGTTGGCATTGCAAAAGGAGAAAGTATTGCAGATTTCCGTCCTCAACCTGACTCAAAAGCCTTGAAAAATTGGGTGCGAATTGGTTGGTCATTACATTATAAACAATTCCTTGAGGATTTTGTGAAAATCATGACGTAGACATAATAGGAGCATACAAGTTAAAATAATGGAGATGGTTATTCAAATAACCATCTCCATTATTTTGTTTTTTAAAGATAAATAGAGAAGAGTGACACAATAGGAGAGGAATTTTACTTGAAAAAAACTATAGTATGCGCAGTGATTGTGGGTATTTTCGTTTTGCTAATATCGGGTAATTTTTTAGTGAAAACAGTTTGGAGTTCAAATAATGATGATGCACAGTATATAGCATCTTTTATTGAAGAACATAAAGATGAAAAAAATAGCGCGCTTTTAGTAAAGAGAAATGATAAAGTTGTTTATTCGGTAAATCCAAATATTGTATTGCCAGTTGCTAGTACGATGAAGTTAATAGTGGCGCTTGAATATACGAAACAAGTTACAGAAGGGAAAATTGACCCGTCTAGTTTCGTTTCCATTAATGATGTGAATCGGTATTATGTACCGAATACAGATGGTGGTGCGCAAGATAGATGGCAACGGTATTTGGAGAAAACAGGCAAGATAACTGAAGGAGCGGTTTCTTTAGAAGAAGTGGCAAAAGGAATGGTTAAGTTTAGTTCGAATGCAAATGCTGAATATTTAATGGAAGTACTAGGATTAGATAACATTAATCGAAATTTAAAAAGTTTATCGCTTCCTGCACATCAACCACTATTTCCGATTGTTTCATCTTTATACATCCCTGGATATTTGCATAAAGAACTACATGTTCCGAAATATAAAATAGAGAAAAAATTAAAAGAAATGTCTCAAGAGCAATATCGTGAGTATGCGATGATTATTCATGAACGCTTAAAACAGAAAGGACCATTATTGCAGAAGGAAATTCCTCTTTATTTGGAGGAACGTTACGACAAAATTTGGTCAGATAGATTGCCGGCTGCTTCTGCAAACGATTATATGGTACTGCTTCAAAAGGCAAATCATAAAGGTGGCCTGACAGAAGCAGAAGAAAAAGTATGGGCGAATATCGTTGAGACAGATATGAGTGCTAAGAAATATCGTAAAACATTTAGACATGCAGGACAGAAGAATGGTTATACGCCATGGACAGTTACAAAAGCAGTTTATGCGATGGATAAACGCGGGAACTGTACAGAAATAGTGTTCTTAGCAAATGATTTAAATGAGGACGACAGTGCAGAAATACGGAAACATTTAGCAAACTTACATTTCCAAGTGTTGCAAAGTGATAAGTATGATGCGACTTTTATTAAGTAAACTCGGTGCTTAAAGCGCCGAGTTTATTTTTATGTACAAGCACTTTTTCGCCATCTCTGGGTATGATGGGTAGTAATACTTAGGTGAGAGGGGGAAAGGTGATGAAACAAAGTAAAGAAGAGTTTATAAAGAGTGAAGGCGCTGATTTCCCTGGGAAAACATATGTAGATTGCGTATTACAACATGTATTTGAATTTCAGCGTAACTACTTATTGAAAGATATGTTTCAAGTGCACAAAGCGCATATTACGATGCTAACGGAAGAAAATTTAATGAAAAAGGAAGAAGCTAAAGTTATATTAAACGCACTAAAGAAGATAGAAGGAATGTCAAAAGATCAATTGCTATATACAGAGCAACATGAAGATCTCTTTTTTTTAGTAGAACATTTAATTTTTCAAGAAGCAAAATGTGATTTTGTAAGTAATATGCATATTGGTAGAAGTAGAAATGATATGGGCGTTACGATGTATCGTATGAGTTTAAGGCGATATGTGCTACGGTTAATGGAACATCATTTATTATTGCAAGAAAGTATATTGCAACTTGCAGATGATCATAAGGAAACAATTATGCCAGCTTATACACATACACAACCAGCACAGCCAACAACATTTGGTCACTATACATTAGCGATTTATGATACGATGCAAAGAGATTTAGACCGAATGAAAAGAACGTACAAACTTTTAAATCAGTCCCCGATGGGAGCAGCTGCTCTTTCTACAACAAGTTTCCCAATTAAACGAGAACGAGTTGCCCATTTACTTGGATTTACAAATGTAATCGAGAATTCATATGATGCAGTTGCTGGAGCGGATTATTTATTAGAGGTTAGCTCGTTACTTATGGTAATGATGACAAATACGAGTAGATGGATTCATGATTTATTATTATTAGCAACGAAAGAATATAATGGTATTACTGTTGCGAAGCCATATGTACAAATTAGTAGTATTATGCCGCAAAAACGAAATCCGGTTTCAATTGAGCATGCGCGTGCTATTACGAGTAGCGCTTTAGGAGAAGCATTTACAGTCTTTCAAATGATTCATAATACACCATTTGGTGACATTGTCGATACGGAAGATGACTTGCAGCCGTATTTATATAAAGGAATCGAAAAGACCATTCGTGTTTTTTGTATAATGAATGCAGTCATTCGAACGATGAAAGTAGAAGAGGAAACGTTAAAAAGTCGTTCCTATAAACATGCAATTACGATAACTGATTTTGCAGATGTTTTAACAAAAAACTATGACATTCCGTTTCGGCAAGCGCATCATGCAGCAAGTGCGATTGCAAATATGTCATTGGAGCAGAAAAAAGAGCTTCATGAATTACATTTGAAAGATGTTAATGTATACTTACAAGAAAAATTAAAAATAAATTTATTAGAAAAAGAGTGGAAAGAAATTATATCGCCAGAAGATTTTATTCAAAAGAGAAATGTATACGGTGGACCGAGTAAAAAAGAAATGGAGCGCATGATTAAAAAACGAAAAGAGTCGTTTCAAAAAGAAGAAGAGGTATTTGAAAAGGAAAAACAGAGAATTTTACAAGCTGAAAATGATTTGAATGCGTTAGTTTTGAATATTATTGAATCGTAAAAGAAGGATTTAATGAATTAATCGCCAATACTTAATTAAACTATAAATAGAGAGAAGAGATTGTCGATGATTCAATTATATGTATATGAAGAGATACTTAATTTTAAAGAAGAGGTTACACCATTTTTAGAAGAGAATGAGCAAGAAAATAATTTAATGTTAGGTGTTTTACAAGATATTACAGAAGCGGTATTTATGGGCGTAGCGAAACGAGGGGAAGAAATTGCAGTTGTATTTCTTCAAACAGGAGAGAAGATACAAATGATTGTTGCAACTTCTGAAATTTCGGGAGTTGCAATCGAAGAACTTGCAAAAGAGTTAAAGAAAGTATATCCGGATATTCCCGGATTGATCGGTAATAAAAAAGTTTTACAACAATTAGCGGAAGAGATTGCGACGTTAGAAAATAAGAAAACGAATGTTGTAATGGAGCAAGGGGTGTATGCATTAGAACAAGTTAAGCAGAAGTGGAACAAGGATGGGGTTTTTCGAGAAGTAAACAGTGATGAGCTACCATTAATAGAAAAATGGATATATCAATTTTGCGAAGATGTGAAGCTCCCAACTACACAAGAAGAAGCGGAACAAACGGCACATACATTAATCAATAATCATCATCTATTCGGTCTAGAAGTAGACGGAAAACTTGTTTCTGTAGCTGCAAAAACACGTCCAACTAAAAATAATATAACAGTTAATTTTGTGTATACGCCAAAAGAAGCGCGGAAAAATGGGTATGCATCTAGTTGTGTAGCAGCACTTAGTCAACGTATGTTAGACGAAGGGTACAAGACAACTACGTTATATACTGATTTGGCGAATCCGACATCGAATAAAATTTATCAAGAAATTGGTTATGAGCAAATTGCGGAGTCTGTGCTCATATTTTTAGAGAAGTAAAACAAAAAGGTGTGCTATTTTAGCACACCTTTTTGTTATTCATCAATTCTAATAACCTCGCCTTGAGGGAAGTCCTCAGTTTCTAGTAAGTTACGAATAGCTTTCGCAACATATTCAGGTGATAATAGTTTTCCTTCTTCTTTTAATGCAATGAAGCGGTCCAAATTTATGAAATCTTCTTTATTTGTTTCACGAATTTGTGATTGCATATTTGTATCAACAACACCAGGTGCAAAAGCGACGATTTTTACTGGATATTCTTTTTCCACTTCTTCAGTTGCTACGCACTGTGTAAACATATTTACACCAGCTTTCGTTGTACAATAAGCGCCCCAGCCAAAGTAAGGATTTTTTCCTGCACCAGATGAAATGTTAATAACGCGTTTATCTACTTTCCAGTCTTTCGTATGTTTCATAAACGTAGATGTAAGAATCATAGGTGCAAGTAAATTAATGTGAACGTTCGTAATGAATTGTTCGCTTTCAGCTTTTTCAATTGGCTTCATAGGTGCAACTGTGCCCGCATTATTAATTAAATGAACAGAGGATACATTGTCTTTTTTTATAGATGAAATGATCTCTTTAAAGTTAGTTTCTAAGTTATGTACATCTTGAAGATCTAGGGAATGAAAAATGCAATTGCTGTTATATTGTTCTGCAAGTTTAGTAAGTTCTTTATTTTCTCTTCTAGAAATAGAGATGACAGTTGTATTTTTTTCTAACAATTGCGTGGCAATAGCTTCCCCTAAACCTTGTGAAGTTCCTGTTATAATAACGTAGCGCATAGTTTTATAGACTCCTCTCATATGTGCGGAATTTTGTTGGACAACGTACATCCCATAGGTTGTCTACATTTTATAGTATAGAGCACTTTTTACTATAAATGAAATGAGATGATTGTGTGCCTTTTATAAATCGTTTTACGACAACAGTACCTGGTGCCGTCACGTTCACTGGGAATACGCTGGGGCTTAGCCCTACATCACCTGCACCAGGTAATATTTTTGGTACACTTGCTGTGTTTACGACAGTAAATACAGCATTACAAGTACCAGGATTCCCAGCAGGGACAACAGATGAATGGCAATTGAATTCTTCAAGTGCAATTTTAAATCTTCCAGCGGGAAGCAGTGTGTTATATGCAGAATTAGTTTGGGCTGGTACTTTCCGGACTGATACGGAAGATGTGTTACCATTTTTAAATGATAACATTACATTTACAACGCCAGCAGGGACGTTTTCTGTTACGCCAGATCCTGCTACCGCGCAGCAAGGTTCAGTAGGAAATCAGTTTTATTATGCTCGCTCTGCCAATGTAACGAATCTTGTTAGTGCCGGTGGGGCAGGCACATATACAACGGGTGCTGTGCCAGCTGCAAGAACTTCAGCCGATCCAACAATCAGTCGTTCAGCTGGATGGACGCTTGAGGTTGTGTATCAAAATGCAAGTTTACCACTTCGAAATTTGTCAGTATATGCAGGTCAAGAGATTATCGATGCTTCATCACCACCAGTTGATGCTACTATTTCAGGATTTGCTACGCCGGCAACAGGAGCTGTAACAGGAAGGGTGCTTGTAACTGCTCAAGAAGGTGATTCTAACATTGTTGGAGATCAACTTCGCTTTGGACCGAATGCAAATGCTACAGTTGCATTATTCGGACCGAGAAACCCTGCGAATAATTTCTTCCAGTCTCAAATTTGTAATGACATTGGAGAGTTAGATACAACCGGGACATTTGGAGATTTGAATCAGCCGTTAGGGATAGCTTTAGCTGTCCGAAGACAAGGATGGGATATTACGAATGTAGATGCCTCTGCATCATTAGTAAATAATCAAACGTCAGCAACGGTTCGATTTGTTACAAATGGAGATGGATACGCTGCAGTTGGTTTTGGTGTTCAAATTGATGCAACAGGTCCAATTATTAATCCTGTTAAATCGGTTAATAGAACAGTCGCAGGGGTAGGGGATACTCTCACTTATACGATTACGGTCCCAAATACAGGGACAGGTAGTGCAGAAAACGTTGTATTACGTGATAGTATTCCGAACGGAACGACGTTTATAGCAGGTAGTGTAACAGTAGGTGGAGTAACACAGCCGAATGCAAACCCTGCTAATGGAATTAATTTAGGTACAATCCCAAATAACACGCAAAGAATTGTTACATTTCAAGTTCGAATAACATCATTCCCGAATCCCAATCCTATTTTAAATCGTGCAATGGTGTCATATCAATTCCGTCCTTTCGTTGGTAGTCCTCCTATTACAAGTACGTCTTCTTCAAACACAGTACAAACGACAGTGAATCAAGCAACTATAAGTATGCAAAAATCTGTAGATTTACAGACGGCAACGCTTAATGATGTATTAACGTACACAGTTAATGTCACAAATAATGGAAACGTTACTGCAAACAATGTTATTTTTGTTGATAGTATACCAGCTGGAACAACATTTGTTCCAAATAGCGTTACAGTGAATGGAGTAGCACGTCCAGGAGCGAATCCAGCAAGTAGTATTAATCTAGGAAGTATTAATGCTTTGCAAACGACTGTAGTGCGCTTTCAAGTTCGAGTAACATCTAATCCTCTTGTCAATCCAATTCCCAATCGTGCAAGTGCAACATTTACCTTTACTCCAGTTCCTGGTCAACAACCAGTTTCAGGGCAAGCGACAAGTAATACTGTAGTTACGACTATCAATATAGCTGATATAAGAACGAGAAAGACTGTGGATAAAGCTTTTGCGACAGTTAATGATGTTCTTACGTACACAGTTATAATTGAAAATACAGGAAATGTATTGGCGACGAACGTTATTTTTCAAGATCCAATCCCAATTGGAACGACATTTATCGCAAATAGTGTGACTGTGGACGGGGTTTCACAACCTGGGGCAAATCCAGCGACTGGGTTTACAGTAGCTAATATATCTCCTGGCGGAAGTAGGACTGTTACATTTCAAGTACGAGTTACATCTACACCATCGGGAGGTACGATTGCGAATCGCGGAAATGTGTCTGCTAATTTCGTCGTTATTCCGAACCAGCCGCCAGTGACAATCAATAGATTAACGAATACAGTTGTGACACAAGTTAATACAGGCGGTTTAAATGTAATAAAAGAAGTGAATACAACACAAGCGGCAGTAGGCGACACTTTAACATACACAATTGCCGTTCAAAATACAGGGAATGTTCCGTTAACAAATGTGTTTTTCCAAGACACTATTTCTTCAGCTGTTTCTTTCGTCGCAAATTCTGTAACAATTAATGGAGTTTCTCAAAGTGGATTGAATCCGAATACAGGATTTTCTCTTCCCAATATTCCTGCGGCTCAAACAGTTGTAGTCACATTTGACGTATTAATTGTACAGGATCCAGAAAATGAAGATATTTTAAATCAAGCAAATGTAACAGCCAGTTTTCAAGTGAATCCGAGCGAACCGCCAGTAACGATCAATGTTCCGAGTAATGTTGTGAATACGACAGTACAATCAGGGAACTTTGAAGTTGTGAAAGCGGTGAATACGAATGTTGCAACGGTAGGGGATGTTTTAGTATATACAATTGAAATCATAAATGCAGGTAGTGTACCAGCTACAAATGTATTTTTCCAAGATTCAATTCCACAAGGGACATTATTTATTGAAAACAGCGTATTTGTTAATGGTGTTTTACAAGAAGGGGCAGATCCAGAACTTGGATTCCCATTAAATGATTTGCCTACTGGCGCGAATGTAATTGTTACGTTTGAAGTGTTAATTGATGAAATTCCCCAAGGGAATAATGTCGTAAATAATGCGAATGTCACTGGAGATTTCCTTGTAAATCCAACAGAGCCACCGATTACTGTAACAGTACCAAGTAATACTGTTATGACAGTCGTGAATTCTTCAGGGTTAAATGTAATGAAAAGTGTAAGTGCTATTGAAGCAGGAGTAGGAGATACGTTAACGTATACAGTTCGTATACAAAATAGTGGAACAGTAGCAGCAACAAATGTATCATTCCTTGATCCGATTCCTTCTGGAACAACGTTTGTAGCAAATAGTGTAACAATAAACGGGACACCTCAACCAGGTTTAAGCCCAACAACTGGATTTCCACTTGCTAATATTCCAGTAGGAGGTATGGTGACGGTCACTTTTCAAGTGACAATCACGAGTGTACCACCAAATAGAGTTCTTCCGAATAATGCGAATGTAACTGCTGATTTCCAAGTAAGTCCTCTCCAGCCACCAATTACAATTGTAACGATTAGTAATATTGTAGTGACGCGAGTGAATGTAGGATCACTTAATGTAATGAAGAGTGTTAATACACCACAAGCCGGTGTAGGAGATACGTTAACGTATACGATTCTTATTCAAAATACAGGAACTGTTCCTGCAACGAATATTGTTTTTCAAGATCCAATTCCGTCTGGTACTGCGTTTGTAGCAAATAGTGTGACGATAAATGGAGTCGTACAGCAAGGTGCGGATCCTATGGCAGGTTTCCCAGTACCAAATATTCCGGTCGGGCAAACGGCTACGATTACGTTTCAAGTTACAGTGACGAGTGTTCCGAGCGGTGGAAATGTTAGAAACCAATCGAACGTTACTGCAAGTTTTCTGATAAATCCAGCAAACCCTCCAATAACGACTGTTACAAATAGTAATTTTGTAGTGACGCAAGTAAACACAGCGCAATTAAATATACAAAAATCTTCATCTGTACAACAAGCAGCACTTGGAGAAACTTACACGTATTCCGTTATCATTCGAAATAACGGCACAGTAACAGCAACGAATGTCTCTTTCATTGATCCAATTGCTCCAGAAACAACATTTGTAGCAAATAGTGTAACGATAAATGGAACGCCTCAATCTGGATTCGATCCGAATATAGGTTTCACGCTTCCTAATATTGTGGCTGGTACATCATTGACAGTAACGTTTCAAGTGATAGTTGTTGCACCATCAACGCTTGGGGCAGTTCTAAACACAGCGTCTGCTACAGCTACTTTCTTATTGAATCCTTTACAACCACCTGTAACAACAACGAATTCAAGTAATACAACGGTAGTTACAATACCGTTACCTCCTCCTGGTGAAGTAACAGCAACTAAAACAGTTGACGTTGCAACTGGAGCGGTTGGGGATGTATTAACGTATACTGTGCTCATTTCAAACGTAGGAATTATACCAGTTACAGATGTGTTCTTCCAAGATGTCATACCAGAAGGAACGACATTTGTAGAAGATAGTGTAACGATAGGTGGGGTGCAGCAACTTGGTTTGAATCCAGAAATAGGATTTACAGTTACGCCATTATTAATTAATGGTGGAAGTATTGAGGTAAAGTTCCAAGTGACGATTACAGAAATTCCAGATAATGAAGTTATCTTAAATGATGCAGACGTCACATTTACTTCACAACCAAATCCGCAAGAACCACCGATTACGGAAACGATATTAACAAATTTGGTCGTTACGACAATTAATATAGCGTTTATTTTCCCATTGAAAATAGTAGATAAAGAAGTAGCAACTTTAGGAGAAATTTTAACTTATAATGTATTTATCTTTAATTTTGGAACAGTGGCAGCGACGAATGTTCAATTTATCGATACTACTTCCGCGGGTGTAGAATTTGTACCAGGAAGTGTGAGCATAAATGGGGTACCGGCACCAGGATTAGATCCTTTTAGTGGTTTTACAGTTCCAAATATACCTGTAGGTGATTTTGTACGTGTCACATACCAAGAGAAGGTAAAAATCATACCAGAAGGTGGGACAGTTGTTAACTTTGTAGACGTTACAGCTACATTTGCAGTAAGTGAAACAGAGCCGCCTATTACGGAAACGACAACAAGTAACACGACATTAACAGAAATAAATGAGCCTGGTTTAAATGTATTAAAATCAGTAAGTCAGCCGGTTGTGGCGGTAGGCGATACAATCACATATACAACAATAGTTCAAAATACAGGGACAGTCACAGCAACGAATGTTCAATATAGTGATGTATTACCTTCCTCTATAGCATTCGTGCCGAACAGTGTAACGATAGATGGTGTGTTACAACCTGGATTCAATCCGAATAATGGATTCCCGCTTCCAGATATAAATCCAGGTGGAAGTGTAGAAGTCACATTCCAAGTAACGGTTGTTAGTGTTCCGTCAAACGGAACAATTGCTAATACGGCAAATGTAACAGGAAGTTTTGTATTAGTACCAGGAGAACCACCAGTTATAGTAAACCAACCGAGCAATACAACACTCACAACTGTAAATAGAGGGCAATTTAATGTTATGAAACAAGTAAATAGGGCTGCCACTCTCGTTGGAGATGTATTAACGTATACGATTCAAATAACGAATACAGGAACAGTAACAGCAAATAATGTTCAGTTTATTGATACCATTTCAGCAGGAGCGTCATTTGTACCAAATAGTGTAACGATAAATGGAGCCCTGCAACCAAGTTTAAATCCGATTACTGGCTTTGGAGTTGGAGATATACCAGTTGGTGAAACGGTTATCGTGACGTTTCAAGCGACAGTTACAACCATCCCGTCATCAGGAACGATTACGAACGTTGCAAATATAACAGGAAGCTTTGTATTAGTGCCAGGAGAGCCACCAGTTGTAGTAACAGAGCCGAGTAATACGACGATAACGAGGGTAAATAGAGGACGCTTTAATGTTATAAAAACCGTGAATAAGCAAGCGACACGTTTAGGAGATACGTTAACGTATAGTGTGCAAGTTACAAATACGGGAACGGTAACAGCGACGAATGTTCAGTTTATCGATGTTCCATCACCTAGTTTAGAATTCGTTCCTGGAAGTGTACAAATAAATGGAATTCCGCAAGTAGGATTAGATCCATTTGTAGGCTTTTCATTACCGGATCTTGCTGTAGGGGATAGCGTATTAATTACATTTGAAGTAAATGTAATCGCGGTTCCGCCTTCTAGTAGCATTATGAATACAGCGAGAGTGACGGGTGATTTCGAATTGATTCCAGGAGAACCTCCGTTTACAATTACGAATTCAAGTAATACGACAGTCACACCAGTAAATAGAGGCAGTTTAGATATGCAAAAAGAAGTAGACAATTCAATTGTTGGAGTAGGAGAAACGGTAACGTATACTGTTCGTATATTAAATACTGGTACTGCTGATGCAATGAATGTTCAATTTATCGATGTACTATCTCCAGAAGCTGTTTTTGTCCCAAATAGTGTAACAATTAATGGAGTTCCGCAGCCAGGGGTAAATCCACAGGCCGGATTTACGATACCAGACATTCCGATCGGTGAGACGGTGATTGTAACATATGAAGCTACAATTACAAGTTTTCCAGATGGTGGTACAGTAGTAAACGTTGCTGGGGCATCAGCAGAGTATATTTTAGTACCAGGGGAACCACCAGTTACAGTGATGGACACGAGTAATACAGTTATTGTAACTGTAAATACTGCAATTTTGTTTGTTGCAAAGGGAGCAGATTTTGAAGTAGCGATGGTAGGTGATGTTGTCACTTACGGAATTGCTGTTATAAATGATAGTACAGTTCCTGTAACGAATATTGTTTTAACAGATATCATTGATCCAAATACGTTATTTATAAATGGCACGGTAACGGTAAATGATGTACCCCTTCCTTTTGCCAATCCGAATACTGGTATTCCGTTAGGTGATTTTCAACCAAATGATGCAGCAATTATTAATTTCCAAGTTGTCATAACAGGAGGACAAATAAATAATTTAGTTACAAATACTGCTACAGCAAGTGGGCTCGCGACTGTAAATCCTAATGAGCCACCAGTTTTAGTTGAAGGCGAAAGTAATACAGTTGTTGTCCCATTTATTCCTCAGAATGTTTCAACAACAGTTGTAAAAACAGCAGATCATCAAACAGCAACAATTGATGATGTTATTACGTTTACAATAGTTATAACGAATACGGGAGATACAGCGATACAAAATATTCGTTTTCAAGACATGTTAGATAGTAGTGTTCGATTTGTTCTGGGAAGTGTAACAGTTGATAATACGCCAGTGCCAAATGTAAGCCCAGTATCAGGATTTCTCATAGGCAGTTTAAATCCAGGTGAAGCAAGGACAGTTTCGTTCCAAGTAGTAGTTGAGAGCGCACCAAGTGGTTCGGGGAATTATATTAATCAAGCCAGTATTCGCTTTGAATATGAAGTAGGAACAGTGTTACCGCCTGTTACACAAATAACAGAAAGCAACATGGTTGTAATTCCGTTTGTTCCAACGATAGAACAAATTTGCGAAACAAATTTTCATTGTTTGGAGAAATTTCATTTTCAATGTTCTCTATGTGATCACTTGAAAATAAATAGAAAATAAATATAAAAAGGGCATCTTGAAACAATGGGATGCTCTTTTTATATGTATCGAACATGTAGATTCTTCTCTTAATGAGCAAAACGTATCTGTTTTTATTTCATTTCATCATCCAAAGAAAAAATAGTTGTACCTACTTTACTATAAGTATAATCACCAATATCATATTTACTATATTCGTTTTTTTTATATAACATGAGTATTTAGCCTTCTTTCTCAAACAAGTAATGTGAACGGTGTTAGTAGGTGGAATGAATAAAGGGAGTGGAATGTATGCAATACGAAATGGGGTTATATAATAAGCCTTTTCAATCAATTCAATCAGGAAAAAAAGTGTATGAAGTACGGTTATACGACCGAAAACGTCAACTTATAAAACAAGGTGATGAAATCGTATTTACGAACCTTACGACAGCAGAAACGATGGCTGTAAAAGTAACGAAAATAAAACGATACAAAAGTTTTAAAGTAATGTACGAACAAATTGATAAACAATTATTGGATTGTGAAAAGGATAGTTTAGAGGAAATGCTAGAAAGCACATACAAAATATATACGAAAGAGCAGGAAGAAAAGTGGGGAACAGTTGCGATCGGTATTGAGGTAATAAAGTGATAAGAAATCGCGGTGCGGCTATCATTGTGCAGGACGGAAACATTGCCCTTATTAAACGTATTCGAGAAAATGAAACGTATTATGTTTTTCCAGGCGGAGGAATTGAGGAAGGTGAAACACCTGAAGAGGCAACGAAGCGAGAGGCATATGAAGAATTAGGGATACATATAGAAGTGAGGCGCCTTATTGCAAAGGTGAAGTATAAAGGCACCGAATATTATTATGAAGCCTATATTACGGATGGATTCTTTGGAAACGGAAAAGGGGAGGAGTTTAAGCGGAAAGATAGAGGAAGCTATATTCCGTTATGGATGCCAATAAAAGAGTTGGAAAATGTGAATGTAAAACCTTACGAATTGGTCGAAAGCATATTTGATTATTATAGGATATAAGGTCTGACAACATACAAAAAAAACCATTGACATAGCCTCCTGATTTAAGTATTGTATTCGAGTATGTTTATAATCAGGAGGTTTATATGAGCAATCAAACTACTACACATCATGTGAAAATGACAACAGCAGATCCATCTGGAATTGGTCTATTTGGATTAGCAATGGTAACTCTTGTAGCATCATCTCAAAAGTTAGGTTTAACAGATGGCGTTTCACTTGTATTACCATGGGCAATCTTTTTAGGAGGATTTGCACAAATCTTTGCTTGCATTCACGATGCAAAGCATAACAATACATTTGGTACGACAGCATTTGGTGCGTACGGCCTATTTTGGTTAGGTGTTGGAATGACGTGGTTAATTCAACTTGGAGTATTTGGCGAAAAATTAGCACAAGCTGCAGATTCAAAACAGCTTGGTGTAGCCTTTATCGGATATTTGATTTTTACAATATTTATGACGATTGGTGCAATGGAAACACATAAAGTATTATTTATGATTTTCGTACTTATTGATTTCTTATTTATTGGTCTTTCATTAAGTACTTTAGGTGTTATGCCGCACGCAATGCATAATTTAGCAGCATATTCTGAACTATGTATTTCATTATTATCTTTCTATGGTTCAGCAGCAGCAGTGTTAAATACACACTTCGGAAAAGTTGTTTTACCAGTCGGAAAGCCATTTGGTATTTTTAAAAAGTAATAAAAAAAGCACAGATGTTTGTATAGACATCTGTG
This sequence comes from Bacillus luti, assembly GCF_009739945.1. Classification (NCBI taxonomy): domain Bacteria; kingdom Bacillati; phylum Bacillota; class Bacilli; order Caryophanales; family Bacillaceae; genus Bacillus; species Bacillus luti. Next base: position 1,848,981 of record NZ_CP040336.1, read on the forward strand.
CTTTTTTATATGGAATAAACAAAAATAAAAAATATAATTGAAATTGATTCTCATTATTAATATAATGAGAATGAGAATCATTTATTGTTAGAGGGGGATGCCAAGGTGGCGAAAATTTTAATAGCATATGCAAGTATGTCAGGAAATACAGAGAGTATTGCTGATTTAATTAAAGTAAGTTTAGATGCTTTTGATCATGAAGTAGTATTGCAAGAGATGGAAGGCATGGATGCTGAAGAATTGTTAGCTTATGATGGAATCATTTTAGGATCTTATACGTGGGGCGATGGTGAACTACCATTTGAAGCGGAAGATTTTCATGAGGACTTAGAAAATATAGATTTAGCAGGGAAAAAAGTAGCAGTATTCGGATCAGGTGATACGGCCTATGAGCTGTTTTGTGAAGCGGTGACAATATTTGAAGAACGTCTCGTAGAACGTGGTGCAGAACTTGTACAAGAAGGATTGAAAATTGAATTAGCTCCAGAAGATGAAGAGGATATCGAAAAATGCAGTAACTTTGCAATTGCATTTGCTGAGAAGTTCTAAGAATGGGAGTGTCAACGTGGAGACAATGTTAAGTGCAACTGCTATTACAGAGTTAAGAGATGGAAAACTATTGTTAGCTACTACATATAATGGCTTATTCATTGAACAAGATGGAGAATGGAAAAAGATTTTAAATGGATTTCAAAAACGAATTCGAGATTTACATAGTGAAGGTAACGTAGTTTACGGAGTAGGAGACGAAGGCGTTTTTATTCGTAGTATGAATGGTGGAAGCGCATGGGAGGTTCGACGTTTCCCGACGAAAGCAACGAGCTGGAATGTGCGCAGTAATAAGAATGGAATAGTGGTTGCTCATGGAGATAAAACACTGTACCATTCTAATAATTTCGGCTCTACATGGGAGACCATTCATCCATTTCTTGATTACGGCAGTGATGCACCGTCTATTCGTTCGTTATTTTTATATAAACATTACTTATTTATCGGTACGAAGATACATGCTAAATATGGTGGAGTTTGGCTTTTTGATTTAGAGACACGTAAATTAAAAAGAATTAAAATAGCGAAGAATCAAATGATTTCTGCGTTGACTATATATAATTCTTATTTAGTAGCGGCAAGTGGATCATGTAAAGGAATAAGTGGAAATATTTCATTTTGTAAAATAGATGAAAGTATTGAGAGCGAAAAAACATATTGGCACACATGTCAAAGCGAGCAGAAAGCGAGTAGCTATTTAGACTTAAGTGTAGATCAAAATGTACTATATACGACTTCAACACAAAATAAGGCCGGAATTAGTACGATTTGTCGTGTGCACCTTGATGCAGGAATTGTTACAGTATGTGACTCGGTTAAAGGGCATGGTTGGCGTATTGTCAATCAAAAAGAAGGCTATGTTGTAGCTGGATCAGGTGAATCAAAAGCGATGCAGTGGAAGAAAAAAGTTATATAGCAAAAAAAACTTTGCTTTTATTATAGTGATATGATATATTATATCTAAACCATTTTACTTTTAATAATATAGAGATTTAAATGAGCTGTAACTTCCGAGGAGGATAGCAATGTTAAATCTCCTCAGGGGTTGCAGTTTTTTAATGTCTGGCTTATTATTGTAAGGTGGTTGAAAATGAATATGTACATATAGGTACATTGTAGGAGGATTTTTTTCATGCAAAACGGTAAAGTAAAATGGTTTAACTCAGAAAAAGGTTTCGGTTTCATCGAAGTTGAAGGCGGAGAAGACGTATTCGTTCATTTCTCAGCTATCCAAGGCGAAGGCTTCAAAACTTTAGAAGAAGGTCAAGAAGTTACTTTCGAAGTAGAACAAGGTAACCGTGGACCTCAAGCTACTAACGTTAACAAGAAGTAATTTTTGAAAAAAGAAGGGCTCGCCCTTCTTTTTTTTGCATTTTTATTGGTGTCCTCCTACCTATATATAATAATAAGACTGAATTTTCATTTTTTATTCGGATTATTTTTGCATAAAGTACATGAATAAATAAATACTGAAAATAGAGTATTGGTGTGAAAAGGAATTTAGAAAGAGGTAAATAAATTGAAAAACGCTACACATTTTATTGTGTTTGATATAGAGAGAAATTTCAGGCCGTATAAGTCAGAAGATCCGTCAGAGATAGTTGATATCGGAGCTGTAAAAATAGAAATAGGTACAATGAAGATAATTGAAGAATTTTCGGAGTTAGTGAAACCGAGTGCAAGATTAACTCGTCATACAACAAAATTAACTGGAATTACAAAAAAGGATTTAATTGGTGTGGAAAAATTCCCGCAAATTATAGAGAGATTTATTCAGTTTATCGGAGAAGATTCTATATTTGTTACATGGGGAAAAGAAGATTATCGCTTTCTATCTCATGATTGTACGTTACACGGTGTAGAATGCCCATGTATGAAAAAAGAGAGAAAATTTGATTTGCAGAAATTTGTTTTCCAAGCGTACGAAGAATTATTTGAGCATACACCAAGTTTACAATTCGCAGTAGAGCAGCTCGGTTTAATATGGGAAGGGAAACAGCACCGAGCTTTAGCAGATGCTGAGAATACAGCAAATATACTTCTTAAAGTATATAGTGAGAGAGATATTACTAAACGATATAAAAGACATGGTGAACTTGAACTTGTAGAGAACGGAAAACTAACAGAAAAAGCGAAAAAAAAGATGCGAAAATGGGTATTTAAAGAAATGAGAAAAAATACAGAGCGTCCTTTCGTTTGGAGTACATTTGAAAGTAGTGACACATGGGAAAGTATAACGGAAAGATACTATATAAGTGAATCTACAATAGAACTTCTGAAAAAGCATTTTCGTACGGCGGTTAGAAAAGCGGAAAGACAGATTAGGTATTTGACTGAGATGGAGGAGAATGCAGAGGTTAAATGACATTCTCCTCTATTTCTAGCTACATAAATTTAACGTCATTGTATTGATGGATGAATAAAATATTTATATTAAATAGTAATTGATTTGTTGTGATTGGACCATTACAATTGCTTTAAAAATTAAGGTGCTGTAAAGATTTTAAGATATAATAAGAGTCCATAGCGATGCAAGAGGAGAGAGTTAAATAGAAGCAATCTTTAACAGTTTTTGCTTTTATTACACCTTCTATAGCGAAGAAGAAAAATTGGGAAAAGCCTAATATCTCTTTAAATCGTGGTGTATTAAAGATTAAAATCGAAGAGTAAGGTAAGAGTTTTACACGAGGGAGATGTGATAATGATAGACTTGGATATCAAAGATGTCACAGTACAGATGGAATTAAACGGAGTCTTTTGGAATGAAGATAAAATTGCTGAAATGACGGTGACTACAAAAGAAGAACATTCTTTTATTCTTCGTCTAGTAGTTGACTTAGAAAGTAAAACGATTCGTGTGATGAAAGCCGAAATAGTGAATGGGTTCTGCCCTCTGTGCAAACAGAAAAGGGATAAATGTAGTGAACTTAATGACCTGCAAAACAAAATGGATATTTTAGAAGAAGTTTACGATTGGGTGAGAGAGCATCCGGAATATCGTTTTCAATTATCTTTTTACGAGTATAATAAATTTGAGGTAGTTAAGTGAAATTTTCATTGTAACAACATACATAGTGATTAAAAGAAAAAACATCAAAAGCTTATAGAAGGACGTGGAAAAATACAAATATTGAAGCAAATATTTGTATTTAAAATAAGCTTGTACAACAAGGAAGGAATCTAATTGATCCTGCAACCAATGTTATCTTGGAGCAAAAATAAGCATATTTTGTTATAAAGTAGAAAAACCGATTCTTAGTAGAATCGGTTTTTAATATAAATGTCAACTGTTTCCTAAATAAAAGAGCACTTGTTCATAGCGCTCAGTAAAAATAGTTAAATGGAAGAATTTATTCAATCCCGTTCGGATCATAAGAATACTGCTGCTTATTCTCAATCCGCTCAATCACATCTTGTAACTCATCTGGCTTCAGAAACTCAATTGGAGAGAATCCCTTCTCAAATGTAAGTGTGTCAGCCTCAATCATTAATACGTATCGGTCATTTACCTTTGCGATATGTATTTGATCCCCGAAATCAGCAAGTAGTGCCTTCACAGAGATATGATCTGCTTTTAACTTTAATTCCACTTCAGGAGCATGCTCGACGATTTGAGCAGTCGCTTCCATTACTTCTTCGGTTGAAAACTGTTCCATAATTTCGCGTTTCGGACTAGCAGCCCATACTTCCATCGCTTGGTCGAATTGTTCGCGTTCTTCCGTACCTTCTTCAAATACATCTTCAATTTGGTCGTATACCATGTCCATTACTTGTGTTTTCATAATTTCAGGCATAGAGCGTTCATACTCGACGAATTTTAAGAAGTCTTCAAAATAGCGGGCATGTGATGCTTGGTGTATTTTTAGTTCGCCTACTTCAACCATACCTTCTTCAGGCATGTACGGATATTGGATAGATTTCATGTTTTTTGTTGTGATGGCCATTTCAACGTTACGAATCAGTGTTGATTCATCTGAAATGGAAGCGACTTTCGGTTCGAAGTCACATTTCATTACGAAAACGAATGGATCATCAAAGTATTTGCGTAGTTTTGCCTGCGCGATTAAAAACACACCACCACGTACAGCACTTGTGTCAAGATATGTATAAACGAGAGGTTCGCTCATATCTTTGAAGTTTTCTTTCGTTTCTGCAAAGCGAATGCGATTAAAAAGGTTGTAATGAGGGTTTGAATCAAGTTCGTGCCCTTCTTCTACAATAAAGCGACCGATTTTTGTTGGGGCTTGTTCTGTTTTCGCGTGACGTTCTACTTTTCGCTTTGATATTTTTAATAATTCACCATTCAAAAATTCTTTTAAAGAGCTATCTTCATATTCTTCAGCGTCTAAAGTTTGAAAATGTTTATAGCGTTTATCAACTGCTTCACCTTTTCCTTCTACTTGTACTACATAAAAGGAAAGAAAATTTATTTCAAAATCCATATTTATCACCTTGTTTCATTTCGTTAACTCTTATCAGTATAGAGATGGAGAAAACTTTAGTCAATTTATAGAAGGAAGGAGGAGTCCCTTCCTTCATATATTTTTTATTTTTGAAATTAAAATCCGTCGTCTAGTGCTGAAAATGGAATGTTCAATCTGTTTTCTACTGTACGTAAACGCTGATTTAAGCGGTTTAATCTACGTGTATGACGCTCAACAGTATTTTCTAGTTGACGTACTCTTTGTTCAAGTTCATTTACTCGTCGTTCTAGTTGACGGTTTCCAGTGCCAGGGAAAGAGATTGGAATTTGAAATTGTCGATTTTGTTCATATGGATTCGCTTGCTCTGCTTGATCTATATAAGATTGGTATTGTGCTTGTAAGTCATATTGTGGTTGTTGATACGCATATTGATTATATGGATCGTATGGATTGTAGGGATACATAATAACATCCTCCATTTCTTTAAATTAGGTTAAATTCATCATAATGTATGTGCGAAAGCGGAGCGGCGACACGGCAAATACCCATATATGCAGAAAGGGAAGGGGGATATACTTATGGAGAATGGCTAAAAATGTTGAATTCGTATAATAGTTACAGGCTTATGTGGTTGCGTAAAGAGGTAAAACAATAGTGTGTTTCATTTGTATTTCACTTAGTAAATGGTATATACTGGATGGAGGTAGTTTGCATAAAAGTTACAATGTTATTAAACTCGAAAATTAATATAAATATGTATAGACATTTACAAAAGAAAAGAGTAACTTAAATAGAGTAAAAAATAGCTTGTAACAATTTATAAATATATTGTAAAATGATTGTAACAAAACATACATACAAATGAAATAATACATAAGAGTGATGTTAGGAAAAAGGGGAGAGTATATTGTTCCGTAAAATAAAGGGTATATTGGTTGGGGTATTATGTGTAGCTGTAGTAAGTGGTTGCGGTACGAAAGTAAGTGATGTTGCATTAGTAAGCGATATTGGCGGACACACTGTAGAAGCTAAAGCAGAAGTGCAGGATTCTATTAGTTTAGTTGACGGTCGTACTGGTACTGAAGTGAAAAAATTAGATTTATCGAGTTTAGGTTATTTTGAAGATGAAGCAAAATTTAAAAAATCGGTAACAAAGGTTGCTAGCGAAGTTGGGAAAAGCGTTGACAAAAAGATGGTTCCTTCACGTATAGCTCCTGATGGAAGTTGGCAAGAAGGAAAGCCTTCTTATGAATTAATGGAAAAAGAATTAGTAGATAAGTTATTGAACGTTGGTATGTGGGATTCTTCATACCAGTTGCCAATTACTGAGAAAAAGCCTACCGCAACACTTAGTGATGGGCAAGGAAGTGGTACTGTAGTTGGTAGATATGAAACGAATTTAGGTGGCTCAACAGGTGGTCGAATTGAAAACATTCGTTTATCTGCAGCGAGCATAAACGGAGTTGTATTAGCAAAAGGAGACCGTTTCTCTTTTAATGCATTAATCGGAGATACGACACCAGACAAAGGGTATCAATTAGGAAAAGAAATAGTAGATGGTAAATTAGTAGATGGATATGGCGGTGGTGTTTGTCAAACTTCATCAACTTTATATAACGCAGCGGATCAAGCTGGTTTGAAAATGGTAGAGAGAACGACACACTCTAAAACAGTAGGTTATGTTCCACAAGGAAGAGATGCTACAATTGCATATCCATATTTAGACTTAGTATTCGAAAATACGAATGACGCACCTGTGAAGCTTTATATGGGCATTCAGGGTGGTAAGTTAGTTGCCGAAGTACATAAAATGAGATAAGAGTTATAAAGTCACTTTTTCTGAAAGTTAGAAGAGGTGGCTTTTTTATTATGAAAATAGAAGTATGTATAAATTCTGACTTTTCTTATTTACATAGGATGATTTTGGTTGTATTCTTCATAGTAACGGTTATATGTAATGAGGAAATATTGGGATAAGGAGAGGAAGTTATTTATGGTACAAATTCATCCGAAAACACGTATTGGTCATGTGGAATTTAAAGTGAAAGATTTAAATCGTCAAATTGCTTTCTATGAGAATGTGGTAGGGTTAGAAGTAATTAAACAAGAGGGGAATAAAGCGCATTTAGCTGGAAAAGGTGGTAAGAATACGTTACTTGTTCTTGAAAAGTTAGAGGATGGGGTACTGCAAGAACCACGTACAACGGGTATATATCATGTTGCTTTTTTAGTTCCAACTCGTGAAGATTTTGCTTCGGCACTATTTGGGGTTATTCGCAATAAAAAGGTAATTGACAGTCCGGCTGAGCAAGAAGGACGTTATACATATTCAAATGAAATTTTACCAATTTCAAGGTTTAATAGTGCAAGTGATCATACGTATAGCGAAGCATTTTATTTACAAGATCTAGAAGGAAATGGTATTGAAATTTATGCTGATCGTCCGCGTGATCAATGGGGAGAAGGGCCAGGAGGAAGTACGCCACTGGATTTAAAAGAACTGGCAACACTCGTTGATTATGAGTTTGATGGATTACCTGCAGATACTGTCGTTGGACACGTACATTTACGAATAGTTGATGTAGAGAAATCACATGAGTTTTATGTAGAAACAGTAGGATTTGAAGTGCAGCAGCGTGAAGAAGATTGCTTATTCATTTCTGCAGGAGGATATCATCACCATATCGGTGCAAATACGTGGAATGGAGTAAATAATCCGCACCCACCGACTCATGCAACTGGACTTAAGGTATATACAATTGTATTACCGCATAAAGAAGCGTTAGATGAAGTGAAAGAAAGATTAGTAGAAAAACAGCATGAAATAAATGAAATTTCAAATGGATTTACAGTAGTAGATCCAAGCGATATTACAGTTCAGTTTGAAATAGAAGTAGTATAAAAGAAGCCAGAAAGTGTGTAATCACTTTCTGGCTTCTTTTTGATTATTCATAGCTCAATCCAGAACCTTCTTACAACATTACCATTTTCTTCAGTGAAATCTTTATCGCGAAGGCCACCATTATGCAAAATTGTTTTCTCTGAAGCTGTATTCACTTCGTCGCAAACGACAAGTGCTTTCGTAATGTTTAATTCCTTCGTTTTTTCTAATGATAACGCTAGTAACTTCGTAGCATAACCTTTTCTTCTTTCAGAAGGGCGAATGCCATAACCGATATGACCGCCAGCGTTAAACAAATGCTCTGTTAAACTATGGCGTATATTAACAGCTCCTACAATTTTATTTTCATCTGTAACGAGCCAATACGTAGAGTCTGGCACCCACGTTTCAGGAATGTTTATTCCGTTATGTGCATCGAGTAATTCTTGAATCATAGCGGGGAAGTTAGAAGGGTCTTTTGAAATAACCCACGGAATCATCGTTTCACCGCTATCTTTCCATTCGTTATAAAAATCTAAGTATTCTTCTTGTAAATTGGTAGTAGGTGTAAGTAAAGAGACATTCATTGTTGGCAAGCTCCTTTATTTATGTAGTATTTATAAAAAATTAAAACAAAAAATGAGAGCGTTTTCCTGATTTTCTCAACCTCATTTCATGTAATTCACCTTTGTTTTTAAAGAAAATGAGTAGGCGGTTAAAAATAGAAGTTGTTTATTTTATGTTAATATTTAAAATATTAACATAAAAAGATCGGAGTATTAAGTGTATTTTAGTAAAATTCTTTCATATCGATAAATGGATGTGTGATAATTTATGTTTTATCCTTTTCGGCAAGAAGAATCCATCTGATTTGTGTTACGGGTGAAGCCCAACAATTCAGGTGGAGATGAATTGCCGTCAACAGGTAGACGAAACAATTTTGTTTCTTTTGTCTTACGATATAATCTGCCCTAGATAAGGAGGGAATATATCGTAGGACAACGAAATTAGATAATGATAATCATAATCATTTAGCTACTTGAACCAAAAAGAATTACGATGAAGACCATGTTCACATTTTGTTCCGTTCTAAATATTGATTTGTCAAAAGTAATTAATTGTAATGAACTCTCTAAGAAAGGTGGTGAAAACAATGCCTAGAAAGAAAGCAGTGAAAGTATTAAGGAAACAAAAGAAAAGAGAAAATATACAGCGATTCACGCAGAAACAGAATATCGGACGAGCTTGCCTTACTGCAAAAGAATTTCGTTTACTGCAACGCATGTCACATAGCTCAAAAGCGTTACGAAATGTTGGATTGTACACGATGAAACAAAGTTATTTGACCCATAATAAAATGGCTACTGTAAAAGAAGTGGACAATGCCATGCAGGCTGATATGAACTACTGGGGTGTTCAATCAAACTCTGTTCAAGCGATTCGTAGAGCCTTATTTACAGAAGTGAAGAGCTTTTTTAAAGCGTTGGAACAGTGGAAGAAAAAACCTGAAACCTTCACAGGTCGCCCGAAGTTTCCGAATTACTCTCGTTCAACGGACAAACGAATCATTGAAATCTATCAAGTGCCAAAAGTGGATGAGAACGGATATTGGATCATTCCGATGAATGTTGTATTCAGGAAAAAATTCGGTTCCATTAAAATACGTATGCCTAAAAACGTAAGACATAAACAAATCTCCTACATTGAGATTGTACCGAAGCAAAAAGGTCGGTTCTTTGAGGTGCATTATACATATGAAATGCACGTTTTTCAAATGAAGAAACCATCCACGACTACGAGTAACGCTTTGAGTTGCGATTTAGGTGTAGACAGATTGTTAAGTTGTGTGACAAATACAGGTGATGCATTTTTAATTGATGGGAAAAAATTAAAATCTATTAACCAGTACTTCAACAAAATGATACGTAATCTGCAACTGAAAAATGTGGGAAATGGACTTTCTAAACGAATTGTAACGAATAAAATGGCTGCACTTTGGCATAAAGGAGAACGACAAATAAATGGTTACATTTCACAAACTGTAGGCCTGTTGTTCAAAAAAGTGAGAGCATACAACATAGATACGGTTGTCGTAGGGTATAACGCTGCTTGGAAACAAAAATCTGATATGGGAAAAAAGAATAATCAAATATTTGTTCAAATCCCATTTCATAAACTGATGGCAGCGATTGAGAATAAATGTGTAAAAGAAGGCATTCGCTTTTTAAAACAAGAAGAAAGCTATACCTCAAAAGCCAGTTTTCTTGATAAAGATCCGGTTCCAGTTTGGTCTAAGGAGGATAGGACCCATTATCGCTTTAGTGGCAAACGAATCACGCGTGGTCTGTACCAAAGTAAAGCAGGAACATGTATCCATGCGGATATTAATGGTGCGCTGAATACATTGGGAAAATCAAAAGTTGTAGAATTAGATGAAAATCTCAAAGTGAAAACGCCGATTCTATTAAAAGTGCAAAAACGTAAGGCTGTTGCTTCGCGCATAGCTTAGTGGGTGCGTCAACTATCCATGTGTACTCGACTTGTCGGGGCTTGTAGCACACGCCGGATTCATCTGAGTGGTGGCTTTTTCTATAAGGAAGAATTGCTCTTTTTTGAAAGGGTGGTGCAAGTGGGAAAACAATCGTTCGTTGCCAGTACCAACCAAAAACATACTTGGGGTGTTACCATAAGGTGGCATGAATGCTAGAGCGTCAAACTGTCTAGCGATAGACCGAAAAGACCTAGTATTCTAACTCAAGCCCCCACTGAAACGTTTTATCTCAGTGGGGGTAGTTGACTCATTCCCATCAATCGCTTAATTGTTCTTATTTGTCCACGATGATTAATTTCGTCTTCCATAACGTGAAACCACAAGTAGTAATTATTATAAGGCACACCATTATCCCACTTGTTTTCCTCGAATAACCAGCTATCTTGTTTTGATTTCAGATATGTTAGTGTATTTTCTCTAACTTGTGATAATTCATTCAAATAATAATCTAAAGATTGCTTTTTTATTCCTTCCCTTGCTTTGTCTCCAAGTTCTAAAGAAATTCGCCACTTTAGATATTCACTTTCAGTTAAATCCCTTTTTTCAAACGAGATAACTTGATGAACAAACTCCATCGCTGCAATATGTGATAAGAGAGAACCAATAGTGTTTGAACTAACGTTTGGTAAGAAATCTAAATCACTTTGGTTTAAATTGGAGATTTCGCTCAATGTAACATCTCTTGTATGTTCAAGCATTGTTACAAGCTCTCCAATCTTATTTGAATAGTTTTCTCTTGAAATTATTCTATAATCTATCATATATATCCCTCCAATTCATGCTAAGCATAAGTTTACCAATAAAATAAAAAAACATAGTCTGTAAATTTATGTAAAATAATGATATAATTTAATTGAATATAAAGAAAAAGGAAACCGATACAGCTTGTGCGTATGCAGTGCATTTTGGTCTGGGTCACAGTCTTTTAACGTGGTCGAACTACAGGAGGAGTAAGCATATTCCCGATGGATCCATTTTCGTACTTCCATTATCTGGGGAACCCCCAGTATCCAAGACTAAATTTTACCCATACATCATTTTTTGATGTAGCTCTTGAAGATAAAAACTATTTAATTTTCAAGGAACAGTTATTAACTTAAAACTTATTATACGAGGAGGGTGTATCATGAAAAAAATATGCTTTGTATTAATTGTCGACGCTGGTATAAATTATGGTTCAATATTTTCTCTACCATTTTTAAGGAATCAGGATGATTTGAAGGAATATTTTTCTAAGTATTATGATGTTTCGATTAATTATATTAGGGATAAAAACTCAGTTGACTATTTGGTAGTTCCCAAACCGTGTCCACCTTTTGATAATGAAAATAATCTTCCAATAATTGAAGTACCAGCAATCTTATTTATGGAAAAGGATTTTGAAAAAATAAAGACTTATATAGACAATTATTTTTCTAATAACTCATAAAGAAAATAAAAGTACAGTAAAAAGAAGTCCGATAAAAAACGAGTGGTGTAGAATATTTCTATTAATCATTCGTTTTTTATTATATTTACATATATTTTTTTAAAGAGGATTATAGACGTTCTGAAAAAATTAATTATAATATATTCTCATAAGTTACCGCATTTCTGACAGCTTCAATATCCCGGGCTAATCCATTCGTAAAGCTCTTAAACTCTTGTATATTAGTATTCTTAATTTTCTCAATACAATGGTCGAGATTCTCAACACTCTTTGTGGTGAAGATGTTTTTAAACTCCCATGTTAAGTCATAAACTATTTTTACAATAGGGTGTTCTTCACAAACACGTTCAAATTGCTCTTGTGTAATAGCTTCTACCTTTTCCAATGGCTTGTAAAGAAGTTTTAAGATATTTGAACGTTTTATGGTTTCGGTTGGAGTATCTGATTCACTAAAGGTTTGAGCGCTCTCTCTTCCTCTGCTTTAATTCATGTACATATTTTCGCAAGTTAGATGATGAGCCGTTATAACCCTTTTCCTGGATTATTTTTTCTATTTTCGAACTCATTAGCCCTTGCTCGAATAAATCTTTAATCTCCTCTTTGTAAGGATCCAGTTTACTACTCCGTTTTTTTCCATAAGAAGCATGTACCGGCGTGAAGTCTTCATCCAAATACCGCTTTATCGTTCTACGGGATATTTCCTTCCCTTTATTTAATATATTTATAAGCGGAAGAGTTATTTCTATAAAGTACCAAAAATGTGATATGAAAGGGGTATTGGTAATTACAAGAACTAACGCGAACTATCATGTAACGTAACATATTATTATAAAATTAGTAAAAAAGGTTCGCCATTTATGGCGAACCTTTTTTACGCGTTATACCCGAATAATTTTAAATCTTCTCCTGAGTCTGAAATTATCTTTTCGAACTTCAATCCTACTTTTTCTAAAAGCTTTCCGGAATTGATGTTATCAATAGTAGTAATTGCTACAATTCGTTTCATACCTAGGTTCTGTACACCGTAGTCTATTACAGCAGAAGCGGATTCAAAACCATATCCCTTTGAACGGAATTTCTCTAAAAAGGCAAAGCCGATATCAACATCTTCTAATGAATCTCTTTTAATAAGTCCGCACATACCAAGTGGAGTGAAATCTTCTTTTCGCTCCACTAAGTAAAGACCAAAGCCCATTTTATTATACATATCAACTGGTCCGTTCAAGATGTATTTTTTTGCATCGTCTAAGTTTTTAATCCTTTTATCACCAATAAACTGGATCCATGCAGGATCGTTTACTAATTCTAGAATAAATGGAGCGTCTTTTATATCAAACCAGCGAAGAACGAGTCGTTCAGTTTCAAGAACTATCAATCCATTGCACCACCTTTAATAGTTATAACAATTAGTATGGGTTGCGAAATACAAAAGTGCAACATATTTTAATTATGCTCTACTTGTTCACATAAAGTTCGTTTGTTTTGTATAAAGGGATATTTTATAATTAAGATTGATTGTAAAGAGTGAGATACTTATACAATAACTCCTAGGTGACTAGGGGTTTTTACTATATAACTATCATTATTACTAAATATGACACACTACACATTCTACTCAAGGAGGTACATAATGAAGAAATTATATACTGCATCGTTTACGTATTTAATTATCGGTTTATTATCAGGAATTTTCGCTAGGGAGTATGGAAAGTATAAGGGGATTGTAGGATCTACTTTGTTAAATCTTTTGCATACACATACACTTGTACTCGGCTTTTTCTTCTTCTTAATTGCTTTAGGATTAGCAAAAGTATTCGCGTTTCATGAAGCGAAAAGTTTTAATAAGTGGTTTATTGTACATAATATCGCATTAACTTTAATGTTAGGTTCGCTAGCAGCGAGAGGGCTTCTTCAGTTAAATGGAGAGGATTTTAAAGGGTTAACTTACATTGTAGGATTTTCTCATTCGCTGATGGCAGTTACTTTAATTTGGTTTATGCTGTTAATAAAGAAGTCATTTAAAATATAGTTTTCTAGAAAAGAACTTGCAATATGTATTGCAAGTTCTTTTTATTTTTCTGACAGAAGTAAACGAACTTCGTATATGTAAAACTTGAATTATTTAATTTTTCGGATTATTATGTATAAAATAGTTAACATATTTTGTAATTCTAATTTATAGAAAGTAGGAGAGTGTACGATGGAAATAACGGTAGAGCGTTTAGTAAATGAATTAAAGGGTGTCCTTCCCGAAGATCGAGTAGTTGTAAATATGACAGTAAGAGAGTTACATAGTAAAGATGAATCTTATCATACTAGTAGTTTACCTGATGTAGTTGTTTTTCCGAAAACGACCGAAGAGGTTAGTAGAATAATGAAAGTAGCGAGTGAGCATAAAAAACCTGTCGTTCCGTTTGGGGTAGGATCTAGTCTAGAAGGACATGTTATTCCGTATGAAAAAGGAATTACAATGGACTTTTCACTTATGAATAAAATACTCGAAATAAGAGAGAAAGATTTTCTAGTGAGAGTACAGCCAGGAGTGACTCGCTCTCAGCTTAATAAAGAATTGAAAAAGTATGGATTGTTTTTTAGTGTAGATCCTGGAGCCGATGCGACGTTAGGAGGAATGGCTGCTACAAATGCAAGCGGAACGACAGCGGTAAAGTATGGTGTAATGCGTGATCAAGTTCGAGATTTAGAAGTCGTTCTCGCTGATGGAGGAGTAATACATACTGGGAATTTAGCGGCGAAGTCATCATCAGGTTATCATTTAAATGGTATTTTCGTAGGGTCAGAAGGTACGCTTGGATGCTTTACAGAGTTAACTTTAAAAGTATACGGCATACCAGAACATATTATGGCAGCGAGAGCGTCGTTTCCAACTGTAAATGATGCAGTAGAGGCGGTTATACATATTTTGCAAGCGGGTATTCCAATTGCGAGAATTGAACTTGTAGATGAATTATCTATGAAACAAGTAAATCATTATAATGAAACAAGTTACAGAGAAGAGCCTACATTATTTTTAGAGTTTCACGGTAATGAAGCAGGTTTAAAGCAAGATATTGAATTCACGAAGGAAATTGTTTTTGATCATAAATGTAAAGAAGTTGCTTTTGAAACGGAAACTGCGGCGAGAAATAAATTATGGGATGCACGGCATAATCTAGCATACTCTTACGTTCATAGTTATCCTGGTAAAAAGCTTATGAGTACAGACGTATGTGTACCAATTTCAGAATTAGCTGGTGCAATACAACATGCGAAAGAGACATTAGATAAGGTTGGTCTTGTTGGTGGTATTCTTGGCCATGTAGGAGATGGGAATTTCCACGTGCTTTTAATGGTTGATCCAAACGATAAAGAAGAAGTGAAGAAGGCAGACGAAATAAATGAAAATATCGTTTTGTATGCTCTTAAACGAGGGGGAACGTGTACGGGAGAACATGGCGTTGGAATCGGAAAACAAAAGTATCAAGAAGAAGAACACGGGGCGGCACTATTCGTAATGGAGAAAATAAAGAAAGCTCTTGATCCGCAAAATATTTTGAATCCGAATAAAGTTTTTCAGTTGAAAGATAGGGGATGATTGGGTGAAAGTACTAGAAGCGATAAGTAATATAGCTGGAAAGTATTTTGCATTTTGGGTTATTTGTATTGCAGCTATTGCATATTTTATTCCTACTCCATTTCTCGGGTTAACTAGTTACATAACAATTTTACTTGGAGTTGTCATGTTTGGGATGGGATTAACATTAAAGGCTGTTGATTTTAAAATCATTGCTACAAAACCATTGCCAGTTATTATCGGTGTATGTGCTCAGTTTATTATTATGCCACTTGTCGCATACGTACTAGCCTACGTTATGAACTTACCAGCCGAATTAGCAGCTGGATTAGTGTTGCTCGGTTCAGTACCGGGCGGCACCGCATCAAATGTTATGGTGTATTTAGCGAAAGGAAACTTAGCATTGTCAATTGCTATGACGTCATTATCAACGTTACTAGCACCAATTGCTACACCTCTTATTTTATTATTACTTGCAGGACAATGGATGCCAGTGAATCCTATGTCTATGTTTCTTTCTATCGTACAAGTCATTATCATACCTATTATTTTAGGATTAGTGGTGAAGAAGTTTTTCCCTAAAACTGTTACGAAAGGAATGACCGTTATCCCTTTAATATCAGTTTTAGCAATTATCATTATTGTTTCAGCAGTTGTTTCAGCCAATGTAAGTAGCATTACTTCTTCAGGTCTTCTTATCTTTATCGCAGTTATGCTCCACAATGCTTTCGGTTTTTTACTTGGCTATATAACAGCATTCATACTTAGACTAGACGAAGGGACAAGAAGAGCCATTTCAATAGAAGTAGGAATGCAAAATTCAGGCTTAGGTGTTGCGCTGGCAACAGCACATTTTGGACCAGCTGCCGCACTTCCAAGCGTATTAGCAGCAGTATGGCATAACATTGCAGGACCAATTTTAGCGACCATCTGGTCAAAAAATGCAAAGAATACTTTTAGTGATGAAAAATTATCGGTAAATATAGAAAAGTAGGGATGGTCAAAAATGCAAAAACGCATTGTGCATTTTGAAGGACTCGTTGTTTTGTTAGCCGCGATTTATACGTATTCAATATATGAATTTAGTTGGATAATATTTTTTCTGTTCCTTTTAGCTCCAGATTTATCAATGTTAGCGTATGGGATAAATAATCATATAGGTGCTAAAATCTATAATATATGTCACACGTATATTATATCTATATTAATTGCTATAGTAGGAGTCTATTTTAAGGTAGATACCGTTATAATGATTGGCTTAATATGGACAGCGCATATTGGAATGGATCGAATGTTTGGATATGGCTTGAAATATGAGACGGATTTTAAAGATACTCATATTCAAAGGTTGTAAATTGTATTGGGAAGAGGGATATATTGAAACAGAGAATTACTATCGAAGAATATAACATCAAATGGGAAAGTGAATTTAATAAGCTACAAAATTTCATTAACGATGTAATGGGAGACAGCATTTTATCTATTGAACATGTTGGGAGTACATCTATTAAAGGACTTGTAGCAAAACCAATATTAGATATTGATATTGTAATAGAAGATTATGAAATCTTTCCTGAAGTAGTAAAAAAACTTGAAATGATAGGATATTATCATCAAGCGGAATGGAGCTTCAAGGGGAGAGAGGCGTTTGGAAGAAAGGATGCCTCCGTTCCGTGGAATGAGGAAAATACAGGTTGGATGGAACAGCATCTATATGTGTGTGATAAGAATAGTGAAGAGCTGAGGAGACATGTAGCGTTTCGGGATTATCTTCGTGAACATATTGAGATAGCTAATCAGTATGGACGTTTGAAGGAAGAGCTAGCAAGAGAATCGAAAAATCGAGCTAGTTATAGTGAAGGTAAGACGGCATTTATTACAAATATATTGGGGGAAATAAACTAAGGTCGCATTAAGTACATGCGGCCTATTCTTTTTAAATTGAACGCTGCCATTGTAAAACAAATACAAACTGGCCCTGTTGATTGATGCAATTACTAAATATAATAGGAAATAAAATAGAAAAGACCGGAAAAGAGGGAACTTATGTACGTACCAAAATATTTCGCCATAGAAGATGAAGAGATGAAGTACGAAATAATTGAACAAAATAGCTTTGCGACGTTATTTTCTCAACATAAAGGGGAACCGTATGCAACGCATTTACCGTTGTTATTGCATAGGGAGACCCTTACTTTACATGGCCATTTCGCACGTCCGAATGAACAGTGGAAAGATAGTGGGAATCAACAAGTACTAGCTATATTTCAAGGGCCACATAGTTACATTTCGCCGTCATGGTATGAAACAACCAATGCAGTACCAACATGGAATTATGTTGCTGTACATGTATACGGTGAATTAGAAATTGTTGAAGATGAACAGGCATTAATAGATTCTCTTCAAAATTTAGTACATACATATGAAGATCCACAGAGCACCTACTCACTTGATGATGTAGATCCGAATTATATGGCGGGATTAAGTAAGGGGATAGTTGGTTTTAAAATTAAGATTAGTAAAATAGAAGGAAAAGCGAAGTTAAGTCAAAATCATTCTGTGGAGAGACGAAAATTAGTTGTGGAGGAACTTGAGAAAGTTGGTAGTGAGGGGAGTAGGGGGATTGCTAGAATGATGACGTGGAATTCGTTGTAATAGAAAATGAAGTAAAAGTTTCAACGAATAAAAATGAAGTCATACAATAATGCATGACTTCATTTTTATATTCTTGTGTAAAGAAAGTGTAGATCAACCGCCACCATCACCTACAGAAAGGTTTTGTATCTTAGTATTAGAATGATCCAGCTTTGTTGGACTTGTTATACCAGTACTAAATGCTAGAATCGTAACGATTCCCATAAAACTTAAGAGTAACTTTTTCATTTTAATCCTCCTTTAGCATTTGCTTTTTTCGTTGCTTGTAATGCCATATAAAAATATTTACTTGCTTCAGAATGTTCGTTTTCATCATAGAATTTAATTGCCAATGCTTCATAATGTTCCTGAACATCTTCATATAATTCTTCTCGCTCGAAATATTTAATTCCTGCTAATGCTACTGTTTCAAATGTTTTAGCAGGTGAACTGTTATTTAGTTCTTGTAAAATCATAAAGCGATGTTGGAATTCCTCTTGTTTTAGTTCGTTACTAATGTTTAATCCTCTTTTTATTAGCTCGTCTGCGACGCTAATTTCCTTTAATTTGTAGTATTCTAAAGCGCTAGCAAAGATAGCTTTATAATGATTTGGGGATTTCTCGACAACTTCAGAGAGATAACGAATAGCTAATGCATTAAGGTTTTGATTTGAATACATCCATCCTAAGTTATGTCGAACCATTAAAATGAATTTTTCTTTTCCTGTTTTTTGAAATTGATTCATTGCAGCTGTAAAATGTTCTTCAGCAAGTTCCCATTCTTTTAAATTTATACATGCTAAACCTAAAATGTTATCACAAAAAGCTACATTCACTTCATATCCTAGATGATTAGAAAACATATCTTTAGCTTTTGTTACTTCTTTGATGGCTTGAAGTGTTTGTTGATTATCGTAGTAGGAATATCCTAGTTTATAGTAGAACTCTGCTTTCTCAATTTCATCTGGAATGTATTGAAGCAAAGCTTCAGCTTTATCATAATGCTCTCTCGCTAGTATATAGTTTCCAATCGCATCTGAGTGAATAGCTTTAAAGAAATGATAGTAATATGATAAGAAATTATTTGTTGGAATTTCAAACGACTCAATTTTATTAAAACTGTCTTTAGAGACGCCTAAGTTATCAATTAAATAATTGTATCGGAAGTTTAGTAGAGAATAATAGAGTAACAAGTTTTGATCAGGTAAACCATTTGGATATTCGTTTTTTAAAATGTTAATTTTATTATCTATTTGTTCTTTAAAACGGTTTGCACTATCAATGCGTCTTAAACGGATTTCTATGTACCATTCGTTTAATAACTGTGTGATTTGTTCACTTTTAGTGGGTGTAAACATGAAGACTCCTCCTTTTTAGAATATTCTTATAAATTAATGATAACAAAAATAATAATACTAAAAAGCAAAATTTATATTTCTCAACATTTTTCACGAATATAACCAATTATTATGATTGGAATAGTAATATATCTGCGGTTTAATTGGAATACGATTTATGTTTATGTTAAACAAAAAAAATATGCTTTCAAAAATTGAAAGCACATTAAAAGATATTAAACAATCAAGTCCCACAAAAAGTACGATAAGGACGATTCGTCGGTACAGGTGGAACGCAGTATTCTTCTTGATCTGCAGAATACGCATAAGGGTTTGATAAAGCCTCAAGAAGCTTCTCCATTACGCTATAATCTCCATTTGTAACAGCTGCTTCTAATGCTTCTTCTACGCGGTGGTTTCTTGGGATAATCGATGGGTTATTATTTTTCATCATCTCATAGGTATTCGCTTTTGATTCGTCTTGCTTTTCTAATCGAGATTGCCATAGTCCGTACCATTCTTTAAATTCTGGACTTTCGAATAGAGGGGTATTTTCTAATGTATCGAGAGTTAATGAACGGAATGTATTTGTGTAATCCGCTTTATATTTCTCCATTATTGCTAAAAGTTTCTCAATAAGTGATTTGTCTTGTTCGTCTTCGCCAAATAGTCCTAATTTCTTTTTCATTCCAAGCAACCAATTGTTTTCATATTGTACGCTAAATTTTGAAATTTCGTCTTGGGCAATCTTTAATGCTTCTTCCTCATCTTCGTGCAGAATTGGTATTAAAGATTCAGCTAGTCGTGCGAGATCCCATGCGGCCATATATGGTTGATTTCCATATGCGTAGCGACCTTGTGTATCGATAGAGCTAAATACCGTTCCTTGGTCGTAATTGTCCATAAATGCACAAGGGCCGTAATCAATCGTTTCTCCACTAATCGTTATATTGTCAGTATTCATTACGCCGTGAATAAATCCAACAAGTTGCCATTTTGCGATGAGACTTGCTTGTTTTTTAATGACTGCTTCGAGTAAAGCAGTATATCGGTTTTCATGAGCTTCAATTTCTGGGTAATGTCTTTTTATCGTATAGTCAGCTAGTGATTTCAGGTCCTCGATTGAACCGCGAGCCGCAGCATATTGAAATGTACCGACGCGAATATGGCTACTAGCTACTCTAGTTAAAATAGCTCCAGGTAACTTTGTTTCACGGTATGTAGGTTCTCCAGTTGTAACGACTGCTAAGCTACGGGTAGTTGGGATATCAAGTGCATACATTGCTTCGCTTATAATATATTCACGTAGCATCGGACCAAGTGCAGCACGACCATCTCCTCGGCGTGAATAGGGAGTGGGGCCAGAACCTTTCAGTTGAATATCAAAACGTTCACCTGAAGGAGTGATTTGTTCTCCTATTAAAAGGGCACGCCCGTCGCCTAACATATTAAAATGTCCGAATTGATGACCAGCATATGCTTGAGCTAATGGATGAGCACCTTCTGGGATTGCGTTACCAGCGAAAATTGCAATTTCGGCTTCTTTCTTTAGTTCTTCAGGGGTCAAGCCAAGAGATATCGCTAATGAATGGTTTAGTTTAACTAACTCCGGTGAACTTACGGGAGTAGGGGGGATTTCTGTATAAAATGAATGTGGTAAAGTCGTATAACTATTATCTAAATTCCAACCTATTTCATTATTTTTAGTCATTGTATCTCCTCCTTTTGTATTTTTTATTATGTATTTGTACGTATGTATTCTTTGTAAAGTTAGCTAAAAGTATAATACGATATTTCCCCTTGCAATCTATTGTAAGGACTTCGCTGCACTATGTCTATTTAACAGCAAATATAAAAACTCCATTTTTAAAAAATGGAGTTTTTATATTTATTTAATTTTTACAATTATTTTCCCTTTTGCTCTTCCAGCCTCTGAATATTCCATTGCTTTTTGAGCATCTTCAAAAGGGAAGACTCGATCGATTACCGGTTTGATGTTTCCGGACTCAATATAGTTTGCGATAGTACGTAATTGATCCCCACTTGGCTTCATAAATAAAAATGAATATTGCGCATTATGCTTCTTTTCAAGTGCAGTAAGTTTGCTACTTGCTAATGAAAATAAGAGTGTTTTAAAAAATCCAGAACCAAATTCTTTACCGAAACGAGCATTTGGCATTCCTGAAACGGAAACAATGTTGCCGCCGTTTTTTATAATGTTGAATGATTTTTCAAGTGTTGTACCGCCGATTGTATCAAATACTGCATCATAATTTGTTAGTATATCTTCAAATTTTTCTGTTTTGTAATTAATTATTTCATCTGCGCCAAGAGACTTTACTAAATTCGCACCAGCCTCACTAGCAGTTGTTGTAACAGTAGCACCCATTATTTTTGCCAACTGAATAGCGAAAGTACCAACACCACCGGATCCAGCGTGAATTAAAATCTTTTGTCCTTTTTGTAATTGCATGATGTCATGTAAAGCTTGATAGGATGTTAAGCCAACGAGTGGAATCGACGCCGCTTCCTCAAAACTTAAATTTTTCGGTTTTAAGGCTATATCATCTTCATGAATGGCTATATACTCCGCGAAAGTACCAATCTTATTTTTTCTTGGACGAGCATATATTTCATCACCGACTTTAAAACGAGTCACTTTTGATCCAACCTTCGTGATGACACCGGCGAAGTCATTCCCGAGGATTAGGGGCATTTCATATTTCAGTAACATTTTTACTTTTCCATCGCGTATTTTAAAATCAATGGGGTTAATACTAGCTGCATGAATTTCTGCGAGCACTTCATACTCATTTATTTCAGGAGTAGATACGTCTGCCATGCGCATTGGGACTTTTCCGTATTTATCAATTATCATCGCTTTCATTTCTTATACCTCCAAATCTCAATAAAAGTTGTGCAATAGCTTTTCAATATCTAATACAAGATTTTTTAATAAACCTAATTTTGTACGTATATCAATATAATAAAAGTTTTTTGTACCTTCTTTTCGCATTAAAATTATACCGGCTTCTCGTAAAATCCTAAGGTGATGTGATACAGCTGGTCGAGAAAGGTGTGTTTGCTTCGTAATTTCGCCTACACGTAATCCGGTTTGACATTCCGTTTCCATTAGAACTAACAAAATAGCTTGACGTGTTTCATCACCGATTGCCAATAATACTTTTTGAGAATCAATAAAATCTTTTTTTATAACATTTAATTGTTCTTGTTTATTCATTTCAATCACTTTGCCTCCTGGTAATTAGTCGAAAGGTTTAAAATGATGAACCATTATATCGATACGGTAATGCTACATGATTGTTGAATGAGCTGCAATATTGGGAAAGAAAATCGAGACGAATGAAATTTTATGTGTTGCAAATGGTAGGGGATAGAAAAGGATTACATACTAGGATGGTTGAAGTTTTAAAAATAGAAAATGATTCATAATAGGTTGTTTACTGAGGATAGAGGATAAGGATTTTTAAAAAAATAAGCGGTCGTAACCCTGTATAATTTATAGGGTTACGACCGCTTATCATGTTTTTATTATGTTGGTGTCTACTAAAGTGAGTTTTTTCATTTTACTTTTTCATACACGCATAATTCAAACGGATTATAGATGTATGAAAAAGTAAAAGTAATTTGGGGCGTAATCTATCTATATGATAATTTAAAATGAAATATAAGTCTATATCTTTGTTGATTTTTTGATTATATTTATGTCACTGAGCTCAGAACAATGATGTGGAGGGTAAATATATGAAAACGAATGATGTACCAGTTTTAATTGTTGGAGGGGGATTATCAGGATTAGCGTCTGCGTTATTTCTTGCAAAACATAACATTGAGTACTTACTTATTGAAAGGCATCCGTCTACTGCAATTCATCCAAAAGCAGGTGGAATCACTTTTCGTACGATGGAGTTATTTCGAGAATTAGGTTTAGAACAAAGAATTAGATTGGCGGGTAAAGCGTTAGAAAATTGCCGAGGAAGAATAGCAGTTGATACAATAGCGGAGGCGAATACGGAAGAATTGGCACAAATGAGGGCGACTCAGTATGGAAACGATGAAAAGTTACTTCAAAAAATAGAAGAGATTAGTCCATCAAAACAAACGGCTTGTTATCAAATTACTTTAGAAGAGATGATGTTACAAGAAGCGAGATCATTAGGCGGAGAATTATCTTTTTATCATGAATTAGTTTCTTATGAACAAAATGAGCACGGAGTAATAGCAACGATTCGAGATCGAGAAACAGAAAAAGAAAGTGTCATACATTGTGACTATGTCATTGCAGCAGATGGGGCAAAAAGTAAAATGCGTGAGCAACTAGGGATACGTACCGAGGGACGAGGTACAATCGGTGGCTATTATATGAATATTTATTTTGAAGCGGATTTAAGTGAGTTTATAAAAGGAGATGCATTTGGTTTTACTATGGTACTTCATCCGGAAGTTCTTGGTGCACTTATTCCAGTTGATAACGAAAGAAGATGGATTTACCATGTATCCTACGATCCATTAAAAGGAGAGAGGTCAGAGGATTTTACTATAGAACGCTGTAAACAAATTATTCAAACCGCAATTGGAAGCAAAAATATTGAGGCAGAAATAGTAAGTGTTTTACCGTGGGAAGCGACTGAAAGTACAGCGGTTAAATTTCAAGATAATCGCGTTTTTTTAGTTGGCGACTCAGCGCATATTATGCCGCCAACAGGAGGGTTTGGTTCAAATACAGGAATACAAGATGCGCATAACTTAGCTTGGAAATTAGCGGCTGTTATAAAAGGGAAGGCAAAAGAAAAATTGTTGGAAACATATCATAAAGAGAGATACCCTGTTGCAAAATTAACGACAGATTATGCGAGTAGTTTACTGTTCCGTGCTGCAAATAGAGAGGAAGGTAGTTTAAATACTATGGACGGTTTAGCTGTTACTGTCGGGTATCAATATTGTTCAGAGGCGATTATAGATGACTTAGTTACCCCGCATAGAATGGATATAGTACAGTTGAACGGAAGACCTGGTACGCGAGCACCACATTTTGTTGGAATGTATGAGGGGGACGAAGTCTCTGTCCTTGATTTATTAGGTAACGATTTTGTTTTGCTTACGGGAGTAGAAAATGGTTCTTGGGCTGAATCAGCACATACTGTTTCAGCTAAATTAGGAATAAATATAAAGGTGTATCAAGTTGGTTTAAGTGGAAACTTTATTGCTCAAGGAGATATTTTTAGCGAATTATATGGAATAGAGAATGGAGGAGCTGTATTAATTAGACCAGATGGTTTTATAGGATGTCGTCTGGCAAAAGAGATAGAAAATCTAGAGACAGTGCTTAACGAAGTAATGAATCATTTATTATGTAATTTTTAAGTAACGAAGAAGAATTGTCTTATATAAGGCAATTCTTCTATTATGCTTTCAACTTACAAAATAAAAATATTGTAAGTTGAAAAAGGATATGTTAATCTTATAACCTAATTGAAATCGTATTTTTTTACACTCAACTTACAAATAATAAAAAATGTAAGTTGTTATTGAAATAATATTATTATGTAAATAGAATGGATGGTGAGAAAAATGAAAGATAAGGCGTTAACGAAAAATATTGTTTTAGATGCAGCGGAAAAAGAGTTAATGAAATACGGATGGAGTAGGACGACACTTGTTAGTATTGCGAAGTCACTTGATGTTAGTCATGCGGCTTTATATTCTTATTTTCGGAGTAAAGTTGCATTACGCGATGCGATTTTAGAAAGGTGGCTGTTAAAATATTCGGATCAGCTTGAGAAAATCGCTGGAAAAGAGGGAGAGACGGCAACCATTTTACAAGAGTGGTTCTTTCATTTATTTCAGCTTAAAAAGAAAGAGCTACTTGAAAACGAAGAGTTATTTACATTGAATAGTTCGTTAGTGCAGCAAAAGAATAAGGTGATCCAAAAGCATGAAGAAAGATTAGTTGGACAACTGGAGAACGTGATAAATCGTGGGATAGAGCGTAATGAGATTGAAAAACAAGATAGTTTGTTTTTAGCGCATACGTTATTTGGGTTACTTTCATCGTTTTATCACCCTGCTTTTTCTGCAAGATGGAAAGAAGATAGGGTAAATGAAGAGTTCCAAAAGTCATGGGAGATTGTTGCATGTGGCATTTTTCAAAAGTAAAAAGTTGCGTATCATATAAGGCTTTCAAATAGTATGAGAAGGAGAGATTATATGAGTCATTATAAAGTAGAGCAACAACGCGTTAATGTAGTCGTTGAAAAAGTAGACGAGGAACTGAGAGAGCTCGATGACCGAGTTGGTTTGGTGAAGTCTGAAATTGTCAGTATTAGAAAAAACTTTTGGGAAGATGTAAAAGTAAATATAGATAACATTAAAGAAGCGGTTGAAACGGCGGCGAGTATTAGGCAAGAGGCAGAACTTCTTGCTGAAAGAGAACATACACATCGTCATACGAAAAATGAATATAACCTTTTAACGAAAATAAAAGAAACGCCGTATTTTGGGCGGATTGATTTTAAAGAAGATAATGAAGCGGATACTGATGAAATATATATCGGTATCGGCTCTTTTTATGATAAAGAAAATGATGAGTTTTTAGTATACGATTGGCGGGCACCTATTTCGAGCCTTTATTATGATTACACTTTAGGGCGGGCACAGTATAAAGCGCCCATCGGTATGATTTCAGGTGATTTGCTTTTAAAACGTCAATACATGATTCGAAATGGAACGATTCAAAGTATGTTTGATGCAAGTGTGACGATAGGTGATGAATTATTACAAGAAGCACTTGGGCGAAATGCAAGTGAACAAATGAAAAGTATTGTAGCGACAATACAAAGGGAACAAAATCAAATTATTCGAAACGATAAAAGTGATGTGTTAATTGTGCAAGGAACTGCTGGGAGCGGGAAAACTTCAGCAGCACTGCAGCGCGTTGCTTATGTATTGTATCGTTACCGCGGCACGGTTCATGCGGATCAAATGTTACTGTTTTCCCCGAATGAGTTGTTTAATAGTTATATTGCGAACGTTTTGCCAGAGCTTGGGGAAGATAATATGCAACAAACGACTTTTCAAGCGTATGTGGAACATATGATTGGAAAAAGTTTTACTGTAGAAGATTCATTTGCCCAGCTGGAATACGTTTTAACGAAAAAGCATGAAAGTACGTATGAAACTAGGCTAAAAGGAGTTCAATATAAATCCTCGGTTGAATTTATGGGACTACTTGAGAAATACGCGCGAAGCTTAAGTGAAAAAGGTTTACAATTTCATGATGTTACATGTAATGGTGAAGTACTCATAGAGGCGAAATCAATATGTAATTATTTTTATAGTTTAGATATATCTATTGCTATACCGAATCGAATGCAACTTACAATGGAATGGGTTCTTCGGAAGTTACATGAATTTGAAAAGATAGAAGCGAAAAAAGATTGGGTGGAAAGAGAAATTCAGTATTTAAATAAAGAAGATTATAATCGTATATATGAAAAATTAGA
Source organism: Bacillus luti (assembly GCF_009739945.1). Taxonomy (NCBI): domain Bacteria; kingdom Bacillati; phylum Bacillota; class Bacilli; order Caryophanales; family Bacillaceae; genus Bacillus; species Bacillus luti. The sequence continues at coordinate 1,875,880 of NZ_CP040336.1, forward strand.
AAAGGATAATCAATTTGATTATTACGAGAAGGAACATGAATTATTAACGAAATATGTAGTGAAGAAACATTTTCGTTCGTTACGTAGAAAGGTGAAAAAATACGCTTTTATAAACCATCCTGCGATTTTTGAGCAGTTATTTGAAAGTACGCAGAAAGATATTTTCGTACCAGATTGCTGGGAAGATATATGTAAGCAGACAGTGGAGTTTTTGAAGAACAAACAGCTAGCAAATGAAGATGCTACGCCGTATTTGTTTTTAAAAGAAATACTTGAAGGTTTTAAAACGAATTATCTTGTGAAGTTTGTATTTATTGATGAAGTGCAAGATTATACACCATTTCAATTAGCATTTTTAAAAAGACTATTTCCGAAGGCGAAATGGACGTTACTTGGTGACAGTAATCAAAACATTTTCTCGCATGATCAAAATAAAGAGAACGATATGTTTCCTACATTATTTGCAAATCGTAAAGTAGAAACAGTTCAGCTTAATCGTAGTTATCGATCGACAAAACCAATTATTGAATTTACAAAGTGTATGATTCCAAATGGAAAAGATATTGAAGCTTTTAACAGGGGTGGTAAGAAGCCCGTTTATATAAAAGTAAGTGATGAACGAGAGCATATAAAAAATATGGTGCTTAAGGTGAAAGAGTTAGAAAAAAAGGGACATAAAACAGTTGCGGTCATTTGTAAAACAAATGAAGAATGTACGAAAGTGATGGAGCTAATAGGTGCTACATTACATGTCCATTTTATGCAAAAAGAGAATACAACTTATGAGAAAGGCGTTGTTGTTATTCCTGCTTATTTGGCGAAAGGGATAGAATTTGACGCTGTTATTATATTTGATGCTTCAAATGATAACTATTCGAGAGAGTCTGATCGTAATTTGTTTTACACAGCATGTACGAGGGCGATGCATGAATTATATGTATATTATGCTGGAGAAATAACGGAATTTCTCCAGCATGTTCCAAAAGAATTATATATAAGGGAGAGATGTTAAATGGGGAATCCATACAATACTTTTCAACATTGTAGTAAGGAAGTTGCGATGTTATTACCAATTCCGAAGTATGTGAATTTAGTACGTGAGCATGAGGAATTACGTGATGGTGTCAAAGTTGCTGTTCAGCGCTATCAAGCGGAAGAAATGCTCCATTACGGTGGTACTCATATTACGATCATTACTTCTAAAAATGGGAAGTATTTATTAAGTTACACGAATATGATGCCGGTATACTCTAATGCATTACCTCATAAAGATGAGGCGGAAAAAATGGCGATGGATGTAATGGAAAAGGTTGATCAACAATATGCAAGTGGTTTAACTTTACTTCGTATAGAAAAACAAACGAGGCAGTATAAAGATAAAGGAGAAATTGTTACGTTCCCTGTTTTATGGGTGAAAATGATGCATGATAATGGGAGTTTTAACTGGGTAACAATTGGTGGAGAAGGACAAATTATCGAATTTGAGCGGGAAGTACGCTGGGATTATATGATGAGCCGCCGTCACACAGAAATGTGGTATTACGATGATTGGGTATTGGCGCGCATGGGTAAAGGGCCGCAATTAATGCCGCCAGCTGCTTTAGCATAGAAACTACTTATTTAAAAAATATTCACAAATATTAATAGGTTTGGTATGATTAATTTCGACAAGTTAATCGAGGCCGGAGATATTTGAGATAAGCCATAAATTTATTTAGGGATACAGAAGTGTCCTCTGAATAATTTATGGCTTTTTTTATTGATGAACTGTAATCAATAAGGAGTTACATGTGAATAGGAGGGATATGGAAAATAAATAGTATAGTAATAATATAGGGGAATTGTATTTGTAAGATTGGAATTTTAATATAAGCTTATAAAAATAATGAAAGTATATCTTCTATTTCGTGTAAATCTCATTAACTTGTTGAAATTTGCAACGTAGGAAGGGTTAGAAGGATGAGAAAAATTATTAGCGTTTTAGTTATTTTCTTTATGACGGGAAGTATCTTTGCTGGGGGAGCTGTTCAAGCGAAAGCAGAAGGAAAGCATGAGTGGAATACGAATAAGTTTTTAAATATTGCGCATCGCGGAGCAAGTGGACATGCACCTGAGCATACTTTTGCTTCTTATGATCTTGTGAAAAAAATGAAAGCGGATTATTTGGAGTTAGATATTCAATTAACAAAAGATGGCCAATTAATTGCAATGCATGATACAGCAGTTGATCGTACTACAAATGGAACAGGCGAAGTACGAGATAAAACGTTAAGCGAAATAAAAAGTTTAGATGCAGGGTCATGGTTCAATAAAGCTTATCCAGAAAAGGCTAAGCAAGAATATGTTGGACAAAAAGTTCCGACTCTTGAAGAAATCTTCCAAAAGTACGGAAGAAGCATGAAGTATTACATTGAAACAAAATCACCAGATGTGTATCCAGGAATGGAAGAAAAATTATTAGCTTTATTAAAAAAATATAATTTAGTAGGTCAAAACATGTCTTCTAGCCGTGTTATGATTCAATCATTTAGTAAAGATAGTTTAACAAAGATTCATAGTATGAATGAAAATATTCCGTTAGTTCAACTGCTTTGGTATTATCCAAATGAAAACAATGAGATTGTTGAATGGTCTGGGATTACACATGAGCCGAAAAGTGTAACGAATGATGATTTTCAAGAAATTAAAAAGTATGCAGTTGGTATTGGGCCGAACTTACGCAATGATAACGGAGAACTAATTATTGATGAGTCATATATGAAAATGGCTAGAAATAATGGACTGTTAATTCATCCTTATACAATTAATGAGAAACCAGATATGAGATTGTTAATTAAATGGGGTGCTACAGGGATGTTTACAAATTATCCTGATCGATTACATAGTGTGTTAAAAGAAAAATAAATAGGAGAAAAGGTATACCGACGTTTTGGTATACCTTTTTCTATTATGCTAGATTATAGTAGTAGGATACATATTCTTCTAAGCCTTGAACCTCTTTTTCAGGCGGCTCAATACCACCTTTTCTGCCGTAGCAAACATTTCTCAAGTATTCTCCAAAAATCATAGAGCGACTCTTTTCATTTTTCATCCAATTATATCTATTAATTATAAACTCACTATCAAAATTTGTATCAAATGTATATGGGATACAAGTAATAGTTTTAGGTAAATGTTTTTTTAATACTCTATATTGCCGACCAGCGCCTAAACTTTTGCATACAAATAGTAGCCGATTAATCTTTGTGAAATCAAAAATCTTTTTCGCTTCCATTACATTAGCGATAGAATGGAGGGAGTTCGTCTCGAACATGATAGCATCTTTTGGTACACCATGTTCAATTAATTTATGTACAATTACTTCTGCTTCTGACAAATCCCCGTAATTCCAGCTCGGATGTTTCATGCCATGCAAACTAGTACCACCTGTAACGATAATTTGATTTCCTAATCCTTGTCGATAAGCTTCTAGAGGAGCTTGCCAATTGCCAGGGTGAGAACCGCCGAAAACGAAAATTGCATCACATTTTTGAGGTGTTATTTCTTTTAGAAAAGTGATTTCTGTAATTTGATCGATTTGTTTTTTTGTAAGAGTAGGGACATCAGGATATTTAGGGATTACCATTTGAAAACCTCCTATATAGTAAAATGATAAATTCATTATATAGCGATTTTGTTAAGTGAAAAAAGGGAAGCTTTTCATTTGAAGGTACCCCTTTTAAGATAATTCTCCAATAAACCAAATTTCTTTTTCATAGATTGCACCCTCATCATAAATGACTTCTTGAAAGTGTAACGTTTGGAAGGAAGGCAAAATTGAAATTCCCCATGTCTTCCAAAAATCTGGCTCGTTTGAAAGAGGAATCCATGTTTGAAATTCATTATTTCTATTGAAAAAGTTATGAAAGTAGTTTTCATTTTTAAATACAATTATTTGCGAATTCCACAAATTTTCTATAGAAATTAAAACAACAACTCGATATGTATTTGTATCGTTTGGTTTTATTTTTATTAAATGGTTTGCTTGATTTAATAAGATTTGTATACACAATCGTTTTACTTTTCTAGGTGTTTTAGGAGAATCGATAAAAGCTTGGAAAACTGGTAAAGGCATATACCAATATTCATCGTTATAAAAAGTAGAAGGGAACGTTTTTGTATGTTCCTCAATTCGGTTTGTCATAGCGTTTGTTTTTCGTTTCATCCCACGTATTTTCTTTTCGCGCATTGTGAGTCAACTCCATAAATTTTTGTAATGCAGCAGAGTGATATATATCTTTTCTAGTAATAAAGGTAGTAGGAACTTTCTTGAAGTTATTTGGTAAAGGATTGAAGGATAAGTCATGTTCATGTCCTTTTAAAATTGATTTCATCATAATCGCTACGCCCATACATGATTTTACACATGCGAGTATTGCTTCAATTGTTCCGAATTCTAAAACTCGTTTAGGTGAGATTCCTTCTTCTTGAAGTAAGTCTTCTAATAAACTTCTATAATAGCACCCGTGACTAAAAGCGAGTAAATTCATATCTTCTATGTCTTTAAGAGAGGATAAACGTTTTTTGCTAATGAGCACTAATTCTTCTTCACGAAATATACTTGTATGAAGTTCAGTATGCTGAGTAGGTCCAGCTATAAACGCTCCGTCTAATTTTCGCTCTAACACAAGCCTAATTAGTTGTTCGGTCTTATTTGTTTCTAAAATCAATTCGACTTCTGGGTACTTCTCATAGTAGGCTGTTAATATAGAGGGGAGCCTTACCGCAGTTGTAGATTCTGTACATCCGATTTTTAAAGTGCCTTTTGGCTCAGTTCCATTACTTTGAACCGCTTTTATAGATTGATCCATTAAGTGGATAATTTGTTTGGCGTATGTTAATAAAATCTCACCGTTAGAAGTTAAAGTTACACCTTTTCCGTTTCGGTAAAATAAAGGCACGCCTAATTCATTTTCTAGTTGTTTCATACGCATCGTTACGCCTGATTGCACATAGTTCAAATTTTTCGCTGCGTGAGAAATATTATTTTCCTTCGCGACTTCGTAAAATACAGTTAAATCTTTTATGTCCACGTATCATCCCTCCAAAAAGATATCATTTTTTTTGATGGATTACATGATAAATCTTTATTTTATATGATATCAGAACTTTCATACAATGGAAGGGGATGGGGGGATTATTGTGTTAATGGAAGAAAGGATGAATAGTACTTATAAGTGGATTATGTTAATTGTTGCGATGATTGCTCAAACAACAGCGACACTTATAACATATGGTGTCGGAGCTTTCGCTTTATTTTGGAAAGAAGAATATGCTCTTACGAATATGGAAAGCGGATTGTTAGTAAGTGTTGTAAATGTTGGACCGTTATTTTGTATGCTTTTCGTCGGTCGGCTACTCGATCAATATAATGAAAAATTATTAATTTCTATCAGTTCATGTTTGCTAGGGAGTTCACTTTTACTGACTAATATAGTAAATGGATTTAATGGGTTATTATTTGTACTTTTATTAATAGGAATATTTTATAGTGTTTCCCAGCCAGGAGGAAGTAAAGTGATTTTAAAATGGTTCCCAAAAGAAAATCGTGGGTTAGCGATGGGGATAAGGCAAGCTGGTATACCGATTGGTGGCGTGTTAGCTGGAGTGCTAATCCCGTTTCTTACAATACAGTATAATGTGAATTACGCGATAAATAGTATTGCATGCATTTGTATAATTGGAGGATTATTATTTTTTGTGTTTTATAAAGAACCCTATGTTCAGGAGGAAGCAAGGAAAGAACATATTAAAATTTCTTTTTGGACGCAGCTAAAAGGAGTGATATGTAAAAAAGAGTTGTATTCAATATATATAACGGGTATATGCATGATTTCATTGCAAATGGTGTTAGTGGGCCACTTCATGAAATTTTTAGTAAGAGAACAATCAATGACATCTACTGTAGCTGGAACAGTATTTTCAGTGATGTTCTTTTCTGGAATGATAGGCCGTGTTATATTAGCAGCTATTAGTGATGTATTTTATAAGGGGAATCGGCGCATACCTTTATTTATAGCTGTCTGTGCTTCTATCGGTTTGATTCTATTGTTAGTAATAAGCATACATACAGTAACGAGTGGAGTATTGTATGGTGTAAGCGCATTGTTAGGCTTCTTTTCAATTGGATGGTTTAGTCTTTTTATAGCCGAAGTTGCAGAATCAGCAAGCGAAGAATTGGTAGGGATGACAGTGGGTTTTGCACTTACGTTAAATCAAATTGCTATTATTATTGCACCTGTTTTATTTGGTTATATTGTAGATCAGAAAGGGTATACGTATGCGTGGGTGTGTATAGTGGTATTATTAAGTATCTCGGCAGTGAGTTTATATAGTAAAAACAAAAAATAAAAAATGTCAGCAATGTAAATTTTTTATGAAGAAAGTCTAAAGAAATGCCGAATGAGCGACATTTCTTTTTGAATTTATTGTATAATCGAAATATAAATGAGATTCGTTTTCAATGACGTTCATTTCCTCTTTTGAAATTACCTGTTATTTTAGCCATAATTAGTTGTTTTTCTTTATCGTTATTTGCATGATGTATTTTGTTTAAAAATTTTTCAGCATCATTTCCTTTTAATATCATAATTTGTTTTCCGTAATATTCAATTAAAACCATGTTATTTTTTGTTACCCGATAATGAAACATTCTATCATCTAAACGATTGCGTCTATCAGTATTTTTCATATTACATCTCCATTCTTATTAGTATGTAACAAATGTTACAAAAGAAATTGAAATTATAGTTTGACGCATCCGATTGTATGGTGGAAATTTTGTAAGAAAGAAATACAATAGAGAGTAGTCAAAAATTGAATATGAGAAAAAGGGATCTAGTTTAAATAGAGTGAATGTTAGATAATATTATAAAGTATTTGAAAATTAAAAGATATAGAATAGAATGGATGCACGTTAAGTGAAACTAGATAAAAGAGGGTTCCTATTATGTTAAAGAAATGGTTAATCGTTTTCTTTATTTTTGCTGTTTTTTGTGGAAGTGTCGTTACACTCATACATGCAAATAAAGGTAAGAAATATGATATAAAGGCATTTTCTAATTTAAATGATAAGCGCAAGGACGATATGCGAGAGGTTAGCGTAGCTGAAAAAAAGCGTTATGAAATTGCAGCAGAAAAACTAGATCAATATTTAAAAGACAAAGGATTTAATGGAAGTGTTCTTGTAACAAGTAAAGATCATGTGATTTTACGAAAAGGCTATGGCTATGCGAATGTGCAGGATAAAGTATTAACAACGCCAAGAACGAAATATCGTATTGGTTCTATTACGAAAACGGTCGTTGCTATATCTATTATGCAACTAAGAGAAAAAGGGAAATTGAATATTGAAGACAATATAAATAAGTATATTCCATCGTTTCCAGCCGATAAAAATATTACGTTACGAAATTTATTAACACATACGTCTGGGTTGCCAGATCAGGGGCAAGGTAGTGTTGACGCAGCTTCACGTTTAAAATTAGTAACATGGATTGGTTCGCAAGCGTTACAATTTCCTGCAGGGACAGGATGGAAATATACAGATTATAATTATATGGTGCTTGCTTATATTGTAGAAAAAATTTCGAACAAACCGCTCGCTGAATATGTGAAAGAAAATATTTTTACGCCTGTTGAAATGCATGAATCTGGAATGGGAGCAACTCTCCCTGAAGATATTTTCTTAGCAAAAGGTTATACAAAAAAAGATGGTGAGTTAATAGATGCACCTCGTTTAAAAATGAATTGGTTGTACGGTTGTGGTGAAATGTATACGACCGTTGAAGATATGAAAAGGTTAGATGAAGCTATTATGGATGGAAAACTGCTATCTAAACAAAGTGCATTAGATATGTTTACTGCATCACCTGCAAGAAAATATGGATTTAGTTTCTATACGTATCCAGATTATTATCATAATCACGGCGTATTAGCAGGTTGGAATACCTTTAATAATTTTAATTGGGATAAACGAACGTTTGTCATATTATTCTCTAACGTACAAAATGGTATGAATGATACATTTAATCAAGAGTTTAGGAAAATGGCAAATGATTTAATAGAAGGAAAATAATGATGGGAAAATCGGTATTGATATGTAATTATCAATACCGATTTTTTTATCCCGCTTTAATGGGCAGTAAGATCCCCACCTCAAAATTCAGCGAAAGCAAAGAAGTTAGGTGGGGGATCAACTGCCCATAAAAGTCCGATTGGTTCAACTAATAATCAGTGGGGGATGAAGAAAACCCCCACTGATTAAAGTTTCACTTTATTTAGCAATGTTTTACTTAATGAACAAGAAGGTATGGGAGAGCGATTACTATTAGAATAATTTTATATAGGAAGTTAAATGATATGAATGTTACATATAGGAAAGACACTGCATGAAGTTCATCTATTGTATTGAATGTATGCGGAAGATTAATTGGTAAATTTTACATTGATAAAAAGCTTGAGCTTCACATTATGTGAAGCTTTATATTATTGGAGACAAGAGCAGGAGGTTGGAAAAATGAAAAAAATAGTAAAGCTTTGTTTAATAAGTGCATTATCTACAGCGATTATTAGTGGATGTTCTTTTGAAGAGAATAATAAAAATGCAAAAGGGAAAGAGGAGGAAAAGGCAGAGGTACAGAAAAGTGCTGGGAAATATACGATGCCGGATGAGAAAGATAAACATGAAGGTACATGGCTGCAATGGCCTCATGAATACACATATGGTGAAGAGTATAAGCAGGAAGTTGAACCTATTTGGGTTAAGATGGCAAGTTCTTTAACTGAGGGGGAAAAAGTCCACATTGTTGCATACGATGAGGAGGAGAAAGAGCGAATCAATAAGCTTTTAATAGATAAAGGACTGAATATGAATAAAATTGATTTCTTTATCGCTCCTACTGATGATGTATGGGCACGAGATAGTGGACCGATTTTTGTTTATGACAATAATAAAAATTTAAAAATATTAGACCCAGCATTTAATGGATGGGGAAAGAAAACGCCGTACAAAAATGATGCTCGTATACGTGAAAATGTGAGTAAGCAATCAGGGATTGAAAGAATTGATTGGGGAAAGTTTGTCCTTGAAGGCGGCGCAATTGAATTAGATAGCAATGGGACTGCTTTATTAACTCGAAGTGCGGTAACGAATAAAAATAGAAATCCTGATTTATCAGAAAAGGAAATTGAAAAATATATAAGTGACCTTGGGGTATCAAACTTTATTTGGTTAGATGGAGTGCCTAATTTAGATATTACGGATTTTCATATTGATGGATTTGCTAAATTCCATAATAAATCTACCATTGTAACGATGAAAGAAGATGACCTAGCTGAATGGGGTTTATCTAATAAAGATATGGATACATTGTTAGATGCAAAAAATGCTTCAGGAAAGAAATATAAGTATGAATACTTACCGCTTAGTAAAGAAAAAGTTGTATTAGAAAATGGAAAAACTCTTGATTATAAAGGTTCATATATCAATTATTATATTGGGAATACAGTGGTATTGGTGCCTAATTATAATGATCCGAATGATAAAATCGCAAACGATACGATTCAGAAATTATACCCAGATCGTAAAGTAGTTGGTATTGATGTGAGAGAGCTTTATAAAAATGGCGGTATGATTCATTGTGTGACACAGCAACAACCGATTGCATTGAAGTAATGGATTGGAATTTCGTTATGTTGTTTTTGAGACAAAATAGGTGAAATCCTAACTTTACCTATTTTGTCATTCCTTATTATCTGAAACAATTAAATTTAAATATAATGACAAACGAATTATGGTGTGTATTCGCTTTTCGTTTTATATAAAAAAGGAGAAAAATGTTTGTGTTAAAGAACTTAAAAATAGTATTTTCGTTTTTCCCTATCGTTCTACAGTACATTTTAAATGTAGCTTTGATTTGTTTAGGGATTGTATTAAGTGTGTTTCTTATGAAAGAAGTCGTTCAATTTATACAAGAGCTGAAATTAAATGGTGAAGAATCTAGTTATCATTTAATTGATAGTATCGTCGTATTCTTTTTATATTTTGAATTTATTGTAATGATTATAAAGTATTTTCAAATGAATTTTCATTTCCCATTACGATATTTTATTTATATAGGTATAACGGCTATCGTTCGTCTCATCATTATAGATCACGATAGTCCGATAGATTCATTGTTATACGCCTGCGCGATTCTTGTATTAATTAGTGCTTTATTCATTGCAAATTCTAAAATAATGCGTCGTGATTTAGAATAGCGAGCATGTATTGTTTAATTTAAAAAGCTGTTTTATCTTTTGGCCAAAAAAAGGAGTAACGGTATTGAAGGAAATAATTTTAACCAGTTTCGTAATGATAGGGTTTATGATTCTATTATTTAATTGTATACTCTCGTGATTTTAAAGAATAAAAGGTTAATAAGGGAAGAGGTTTTTGTAAATATGGTTCATTACAATAATCAAAATAGTTTACATCAAATATTTACATTAAAGGGAACAGTTATAAGAGATATTTTCCCGCAGATTTTATTATATATTTGCGTTTCAACATTAGTAGTTGTGATTAATTACTATTATGCAGAAATAAAAATTAATCAAACCCCCTGGGTAATTGTTGGAGGAGCCTTAGGCCTACTGTTAGTTTTTCGTACTAACACTGCCTATGATAGGTACTGGGAAGGTAGAAAGTTATTTGGCACGATTGGTGCGTCTACTAGAAATGTAGCAGTTAGTCTTTTATGTTATTGGGAGTCAGAAGGGAAAAAGATTGATCAGGAAAAACTAAAGTTTTTACATTTACTAATTGCTTTTCCTAAAATAGCGAAAGGACATTTGAGAGATGAAAAAGATTTAGATGAGATAAAATCATTGCTTGATATTTGTTCTAATAAGGAAAAAGAAATGTTGATGGAGTCTATTCATTTACCAATTAGTATAGTTTTTCTGTTAAAAATTATACTATCAAAAGGTTTGAAAACAGGTCAAATCCATCCAAATGCAATAATTAATATGGAAGCCGATCTGAATAAGTTGCTTACGGCTGTGGGTGGATGTGATCGTATAAAAACAACACCTATTCCTTTTGCATATTTTGCTCATATTAAAATTTTACTGCTCATATTTTGCGGGACTTTACCGATTGGTCTTGTTGATAGTCTTGGGTGGTTTACAGTACTTGCAACTACGTTTATAAGTTTTGCATTTATAGGGATTGAAGCAATAGGGATTGAAATTGAAGATCCATTTGGTCAGGATCCAAACGATCTTCCGTTAGAAGGGATTTGTATAGGAATAGAAACGCATTTATTAAATTTATATAACCAAAATGTTTTGTTCGAAGCGATGGATATGAACTACGATAAAAAAATTATCTAATCGTCTATCCCGCTTTAATGGGCAGTAAGACCCCCACCTCAAAATTCAGCGGAAGCAAAGAAGTTAGGTGGGGGATCAACTGCCCATAAAAGTCCGATTGGTGAAGGCTAATAATCAGTGGGGGATGAAGAAAACCCCCACTGATTAAAGTTTCACTTTATTGTGTATGGCGATTACATTTTTAATATTGTTATAAAATACTTCTTTTTAAAATCTTGTCAAGAGTCAATGCACGGCTTAACGACAGCGTTATATTTTTTATATAAATATATAATATTTCCTCATGCTATAATCCATTCAAGAAATGTGCACGTTTTAAAAGTTGTAATAAAAAATGAAGAGTATTGAGGAAGAGCGGGCTCCTTAATTATTATACAAAAGAGAGGTAAAGAAGATGGAACAAAAACAAAAGGGAATTATTTTTACTGCGATACCAGATGAATCAAATGAATATTATGAACCGTTTTATGAAGAACTTATTTATTTTAATGAAAATTTAAATGGGAAAAAGGGGGCTACAGACCAACTTATTTCTTTATCAGTTGAAGAACAAGAATTCCATACGAGCTTTTTTGAGTATGATGATATTTGGTTAAGAGATGTTGCGCCAGTTGTAACGAATCACCTTGTTAAATTTAAGTATCGACCAACTTATTTGCCAGAAGATCAAGGGCGGTATTTAGATCAACAATTTAATAAATGGTTGAAAAAGAACGACTTTGAATATGTGAAATCACCATTAATATTGGACGGTGGTAATCTTATTTGGAATAAAAAAGATACTGTTATTTTAACAGAACGCATATTTGATGATAACGATGATTGGACAGAAGAGGAAATTATGGAGCAATTAGAGTGGGATTTAGATGTGAGCCGGGTTATTATTATTCCTGCTGAAGAAGGAGATGTACTTGCACACGCAGACGGAATGGTTAAATTTATTGATGAACATACGATGTTTATTAGTGATTTTTTAGGGGATGATGAATTTAGATATCATGTTCAAGAGATTATTCAAGAGCAAATGCCAGAAGCTGAATTTATCGTTGTTCCTTCCTCATATACAGAGAAAGGACAATATGATCAAGAAATAGCATCGGCAAAAGGTTTATATATAAATATGTTAGAAACATGTGATGCTCTTTATGTCCCTAAGTTTGGACTAGCTAAAGATAGGGAAGTTTTACGATATATTCAACAATATACGGGGAAACAAGTTATTCAAATTCATGTTGGCGAAATATCAACTATGGGAGGCGCAATGAATTGTTTAACGTGGTATTGTCCGAGTCATTTGTTACCTTCAAAAATGAAAAGATTAAACAATCAGAATGAAGGTTCTTCAATTAGAAAGTTTTTGGATTGGTTTTAATAATAAAGTTTACAAAGGAAAATGTGTTCAAGGGGTATGTATATGTATACAATTACTGAATTTTCTCGGATTTGTAAAATGAGTACACGGATGTTAAGACATTATGATAAAGAGGAAATATTGAAACCGGCATATGTGAATCCGGTAAATGGATATAGATTTTATGAGCAAGGGCAGCTAGAAATAGCGCTGAAAATTAAAAAGCTGAGGGAGTACAAGTTTCCTTTGCCGAAAATTAAAGTAATTCTGCAGTCATCAGATCAAGATTCATTTATTAAACATATGCAAGCGCAAATAATAGAGTTGTCTCATGAGGTGAAACAAAATTTACAGGTTATTTCTGAAATGAATGAAATGGTCAATATGAATCATGCTTTAAATATTGCTCGCCATAGAAATTATGACATATTAATTGGAACGAGGAATGAAATAACCGTAATTGCTCAAAGGTTACAAATAGATATAGATTATATGGATGATTATTTTTATGACTTATATGAAGAAGTACAAAAAAATAGTTTGCAAATAGTAGGCTCTCCTTCTACCGTTTTTTATGATGAAGAGTTTATGCCGGGTCACAGTGATATTGAATTAAGAATTCCAATTATGGATGGTGACGATAAAGATGGATTACAAGGATGCGAAATAAAAAAGATGCAACAACATCAAATTGTTACTACTATGCATTATGGTAGCTATGACTATATAGGTTATGCTTATATGGCATTAGAAGAGTGGGTGGAAAAGAACGGTTATATAGTAGGTGATCATCCATATGAAGTTTATATAAAGGGAACTGAATGTGATTGTTTAGTAGAAGAGTATGTGACACAAATTTGTTTTTTAGTTACGAAAATAGAATGAAAATAAGGATTGACATTAACATTATGTCAATCCTTATTCTATATACGAAAGCAATTTAACATAATAAGAAGGAGAAAGAATATGAAAAGAACAATCATGATTATTTGTCTGATTCTAAGTATGGTATGGATTTCGGCATGCACTCCTGGAGAAGGGGAGAATGGTAGCGCTGTTCTACCTAATCAGTTACCTAAAAATGTAGTGTTTAAAAATGGTACAATCTATACTTCAAATGGAAAGCAAGACATCGTAGAGGCTGTAGCCATTAAAGAAGGGAAAATTACATTTGTTGGTTCAAACAAGGATGTAGAGGGATTTATAAATGAAGATACAAAAGTGGTGGATTTACAAGGACGTTTTATCCTCCCTGGTTTTGTGGACAATCATAATCATATATTTGAAGCAAAGTCACCAGCAGCAGGGAATTGTAGTGTCTCACCAGATGCTTCGCTGCAAAAACAACGCTCGTATTTAAAGGATTGTAAAAAAGATGTGAAAGATGGCGAATGGGTAAGTGGAACAGGATTTAGTTTGGAAGAGCTATTAAAAGATATGGACGAAAAAGCAGAACAACAAACGCCGTTACAAGTTCTTGATGAGTTATTTCCTAATAATCCAGTATTAATTATGGAAAGAACCTCTCATTCTGTATGGGTTAACTCAAAAGCACTCGAGTTAGCTGGGATAAATAAAGATACGAAAGATCCGCAAGGCGGAAGAATCATTCGGGATCCAGAAACAGGAGAACCGTTTGGTATTCTTTATGATACTGCTGGAGATATCGTGATGGAAAAAGCATGGAATTCCCAGCCGAAACTTTTTGAAAAGAATTATGACGGTTTGTTAGACGGTTTAGATGAAGTTGCGAAGAATGGTATTACTACAGTTGGCGATGGCCGTCTTTATTGGAAACGAGGCTGGTTAGATGTTTGGAATAAAGTAAATGACGAAAAAAAGCTAACAACGCGAGTAGTACTTCGTCCATGGGTATATCCAAATTTAAATGAAGCAGAACAAATGGAGTATTTTAAAAAAATTAAGCGTGATGATGTATCATCTCGAATGCTTATTAATCAAGTGAAAATGTATAGTGATGGAATTAGCATTAACAGTACAGCTAAAACACTAGAAAAATATAAATTTGAGTGGTTTAAAGGAACCCCGTATGGCTTGAACTATATTCCAGAAGAAAAGATGAAATGGTGGTTAACTGAGCTAAATAAAATTGGTTACGGTGCACTCATTCACACGATTGGTGATGGTGGGGTAAGAGAGAGTTTAAATGCAATTGAAGCAGCGAAAAAAGAAGGGGCGAATCAGCCTTATACGCTTACACACGTGGAAATGGTAGAAGATAGTGATATAAATCGTTTTGCTAAATTAGGTATTAGCGCTGACTTTCAAGTAGGGCATGATTTTGCGGAAGATCCAAAACAAAGCTGGGCAAGTACGTATTTTTCAGATCAACAGATGAAACGAATTATGCCGTTAGGGCGAATTTGGAAAACTGGTGCGAATGTATCACTTAGTAGTGATTGGGATGTAAACGAATTGAATCCACTTGTGACGATTTCGAATGCATTAAGCATTGATGACAAGGGCTTGTCTGATGTATACGCAGCTATTGATGCTTATACAATTAAGCCAGCTAAAGCGTTAGGTCTTGATAAAATTACTGGCTCGATTGAAGTAGGGAAATCAGCTGATATGATATTACTAGATGAAGATATTACTAAAATGAGTGCCGATAAGATTCCGAATGCGAAAGTTTTGGTGACGGTTTTACAAGGAGAAATAGTGTATCACAAGGAGAAGTAAAGAGTCACCTTAAAAAGTTTCTACAAGTAAATGAATATATTCCTGTTGACCTTAACACGATGTCAAAGTATAGACTGGACTTACATTCAGAGAAGGGGTGAACATGTATGAGAAATATAGCAAATAGTTTGTTTTATATGCCGGCAGAATGGGAGAAACATGAAGGAACATGGCTCCAATGGCCTCATGATAAAACGCATAGAGGTGAAGGGTACAGAGCTAAGCTGGATGATATTTGGATAGCGATGGCAAAGGAACTTCATTATGGAGAAAATGTACATATTGTTGTATGCGATGAGGAAGAGAAAGTACATGTCCAATCAAAGTTAATGGAAGCGAAAGTAGATATGGAAAAAATTGATTTCTTAGTACAAGAAACTGATGATGTTTGGATACGTGATAATGGACCAATCTTTGTAAAAGATAAAGAGGGAAAGCGTCGCCTAACACACTGGGTATTTAATGGTTGGGGAGATAAATATCCGTATGAAAAAGATGCTATTATACCAACTAAAATAAGTGAAAGGTATAGCATTCCAAAAGTTGAATCTAGTGTCTGTATAGAGGGCGGGGGAATTGAGGTAAACGGAAACGGGACCTTAATGGCAGCGAAAACTTCTATTATAAATGAAAATCGAAATCCTACATTAAGTCAGGAAGAGATTGAAATGGAGTTAACGAAATATTTAGGGGTAACGAATTTTATATGGATAACTGGTATTCGCGGTGAGGATAATTATGATGAAGATACGGATTACCATATAGATGGTGCAGCACGTTTTGTAAATGAAAATACGATCCTGTATGAATATGATCCTTTTAACGAAGGAGAGTCGTATCTTTTGGAGGCGTACGAAAAGCATTATCAAGAATTGCGACAAGCAAGAAATATAGATGGAAAGCCATTTCAGCTCATACCAGTACCGGTAACGAGAAAAATGGTTAAAGGAGCAGATTGTAAAGGCTCGTATTTTAATTTTTATATTGGAAATGAAGTCGTATTGGTACCTATATACGGTGACGAACATGACAAGTTAGGGATGCAAATTATTGAAGGTCAGTTTCCAGGGAGAAAAATTGTTGGTATTTATGTGAATGAATTGTATGCGTATGGTGGTATGATTCACTGTGTGACGCAGCAGCATATAGGATAAAGTGATTCAAATGAAAAAGCATGCAGATTATATATTCTGCATGCTTTTTTCTACAATGCTGAAAATTCTTCAACAAGTTCACTAAAACGATTTAATGCACTTTCAATCGGTTCTGGTGTAGTTAAATCGACACCAGCTTTTTTCAGTAGATTTAGTGGGTAATCTGAACTTCCGCCTTTAAGGAATTCGATATAGTTTTTCTGTGCATTTGGATCGCCGCTTAATAATTTGTCAGCGATTTGAATGGCAGAGGCAAATCCGGTTGCGTATTTGTACACGTAAAATGGACGATAGAAATGAGGAATTCTAGACCATCCGTATTTTACTTCTTCATCAAATACAAGTGAATCACCATTATATTCTCTAAATAGACTTTCATAAATTTCACTGAAGATTTTTTCGTTTAATGGTTTACCTTGCTCAGCCATTTCATGTGTAATTTTTTCAAATTCTGCAAACATGATTTGTGTAAAGAAAGTACCTTTAAAGCTATCGATAAAGTAGTTAATTAAATGATTACGCACGTTCGTTTCTTTCGCTTCTTTTAATAGATAATGGATTAATAACACTTCATTTACTGTAGAAGCGACTTCTGCAACAAAGATGGAATAGTGTGCAGAAATCCTTGGTTGGTATCCATGCGAATAATGCGTATGCATGCCGTGACCACACTCGTGAGTAAGAGTGAAAAGGCTATTTAAATCATCGTGATGATTTAAAAGAATGAAGGGATGAACGCCGTATACACCAAAGTTATAAGCGCCAGAACGTTTTCCAGGCGTTTCTCTCACGTCTATATATCGTTTGTCTTTAAAGCTTTTTAATGTTTCAATATATTCTTCTCCTAAAGGAGCAAGTGATGCGATCATAATATCAAACGCTTCGTCGTATGGAATATCTTGTTTCACACCCGTTACTAAATCGACGCTTAAGTCATATTGTCTTAGTTCGTCTACATTTAACTTTTCTTTTCGAAGTTCATTATATGTGTGTAAAGATTGAATGTTTTTCTTCGTTGTATCAATTAAATTGTCATATACTTCTTTCGGAACCATATCACCAAATAATGATTTCTCTAAAGCAGATGGATACTTTCTTAGCTTCGAAACAGTAACGTTATTTTTAATTGCAGCAGATAAAGTAGAAGCGATGGAGTTCTTTAATTGAACATACGGTTTGTAATACGCTTTATACGCTTCTTTTCGCTTATCGCGATTCTCATCTTCTATTAATTTTGCATACATTCCGCGTGTTAAGTTCACTTTCTTTCCATCATCAGTCGTCACTTCACCAAAAATAATATCTGCATTATTTAACATACTAAATGTGTGCTGCGGAGAAGAAAGTGCTTCACCCATTTGTGATAAAATTTCTTCTTGATCCTTATTTAATACGTGCTTTTTATAGCGGTACAATTCAAATAAATCTTCTTTATAATATTGCAATCCTTCTGTTTCATCTATGTAAGTATGTAATGTGTTCTCATCGATGCTAAGTAAGAATGGAGAGAAGAATGATTTAGCTGCGCTGACTTTCACATGTAATTGCGATACTTTATCAACAAGTGATTGAGAGTTCGTATCGCGTGTATCTAGGTCAGATTGTAATCGTGCGTAAGCAAACATTAAAGATAATATGCTAGATACTTCTTCGCTCTTCGTTAAATAAGCAAGTAAACGATTGCCGTCGTGAATGTTTCCGTTAAATTCCTTTAGTTCGTTCGTCAATATCTCTATTTTTTTATAATCATTTTCCCAATCCTCAAGTGTGTCGTATATATCAGTTAAGTTCCATTTTTCATTATTAGGTACGTTTAATCGATCTGTAAGTTCTATCATAATCATTTCCTTTCTACATGTGTAGTTACTATATAACTATGAAATACAACAAATTGCAAAAAATCCCTGCTGAAAAATTGAAAAGCATCGCCAAAAGTGGCAATGCTTAAAGGTTATAATGTAATTCCAAATTTCGAATGTAAAAGGTTTGTATATTGTTCGTCTGTAACTGTTTCTTTCGTTTTTTTGCCGTTTTTCGTTACTGTAAGACTATCTTTCGTTAAAGAAGCATGCCCATCTTCTGTAAGTTTTACAATAAGAGGTATTTTATTAAATGGTGAACCTTCATGTTCAACGATAATTTTTTGTGCTGCATTTGCTTTTTCTTCATTTACTGCTTCTGAATAAAATGCATAGCCTAGCGTCCAATCGTCAGCAGAAGATTGATCTAAAAACTCATTGTTTTTACGCATTTCTAACATGTAATTTCCCTTTTCAGTCGTTTCTTTACGAATACGATAATCTCCTGTAACAGAGTGAACGACTTCACCTGAGAATGGGACAGGTGCAAGAGGTAAGTATGATCCGAATCCAACTTCAATTAAATAAAATGCATCCTGATGTTTTAAAACAGTTGCGACATGACCAGAATCAACAGCCCATGTAGAATTTGCTACATTATACACTGTTCCTGAGACGAGATGAACATCGAATCCAGAGTCTTTAAGGAAGTAATACATAGTAGGATTTAATTCATAACAAAGACCGCCACGGTTGTTTACTAAAATTTTTTCTTTTACATTTTCTTTTGATATTTCTTTAAAGTTCTTTTCGAGAACATTTAAGTTTTCAAATGGAACAGTTTGTGCCATTGCTTGCATGATGTGAGGTAAATCTTCAAATGAAACAGTTGCTATTTCTTCTATATGTAATCGTGCGAAAAATTGTTTTTGAAAATCTGTCATGGAAATCCCTCCGTTAAACGATTTATATATATTGTATCTAATATTGAAAGAGGAAACATCTGCATATGTGCGTACGACTAAAGTATGACACCTTTACTTCTAGCTATACATATAGTATGATGATTTCAGTAAATTAGATTTCAATGACTATAATATAAATTAATGAGAGGTGCTTTTTGTGAGTGCGGTAGGTACTAAATAGGAAAAATTTAATGAAATAAATCGGATAAGATCAGGGGATTTTTATGTATATCATACCCCTAACTTTGTCATGGATTTATTTCGATACCTATGAAGATACCTACAATACTTTATAAAGCGTGTAATAAGAGGAGTGCCATATACTTTTTAGGTGGCTTATTTTCTCATACGTTATTACACATGCCTTGTAAATGTAAAAGCTGCGGTATCCCCGCAGCTTTTTTGTATATGTTTTTAATGTATAAAAATGGTAATTGAATAATGTAGAGCTCATTGGAATCTAATGAGTAGGTATCTTCATTTATGAAATATATGAATCATAGTGAGGAGAAATAAAAATGAATACGATGACTTTTGAAAAGTTACAATATAACGAATTAAAAGAAATAGTGAAATCTTATTGTGTAAGTGGATTAGGAAAGGAATTACTAAATAAATTAGAACCGAGTACGAGTATAAAAGTAGTAAAGAATCGATTAAATGAAACAACCGAAGCGCGAGCTATATTAGATGCAGAAGGGCATGTTCCTTTCTTCGGCATTTCAAATATTGCTAGTACAATTCAAAAATTAGAAAAAGGGATGATTTTAGATCCAGAAGAATTAGTAAGTGTTTCAGACTTTTTACGTGGATGTAGAAAGATTAAAAAGTTTATGTTAGATAAAGAATTCTTTGCACCGGTATTAGCTTCTTATGCAAATTCAATGACTGAATATAAAAGTATTGAAGAGGAAATTAACTTTTCAATTAAAGGAACTAGTATTGATGCAGCTGCTAGTAAAGAGCTAAAACGAATTCGAAATAATATCGATGCTGTAGATGGAAAAATAAAAGAACGTTTAACGAAGTTTTTAAATAGTAGTGCAAATAAGAAGTATATTCAGGAATTCTTTATTAGTAAAAAGGATGATCGTTATACGATTCCCATTAAATCTACTTATAAAAATCAAGTTGCGGGAAGTATCGTTGAGGCATCTGCAAAAGGTTCTACTGTATTTATAGAACCGCATACCGTTACAAAGTTAAATGTAGAACTTGCAAGTTTAAAAGCAGAAGAAGCAATGGAAGAATATCAAATTTTAGCAACTTTATCAGGAATGGTGTTAGAAAACATTTATAGTATAAAAATTAACATGGAGCTAATTAGCCAGTATGATATGGTATTTGCGAAAGCGAAATTTAGTAAATCAATCGATGGAATAGAACCGAAGTTAAACGATCATGGGTATATTCATTTAGTGAATTGTAAGCACCCGCTTTTAACAGGGTCAGTTGTACCGTTAAACTTTGAAATCGGTCAAGAATACCGCAGTTTAATTATTACAGGACCGAATGCGGGTGGAAAAACAATTGTGTTAAAAACAATTGGATTGTTAACATTAGCGACAATGTCAGGCCTTCACATTGCTGGAGATAAAGAAACGGAAATCGCTATTTTTGAAAATGTATTTGTAGATATTGGTGATAATCAAAGTATCGAAAATGCACTAAGTACATTCTCATCTCATATGAAAAATCTATCTGAGATTATGAGAATGTCAAATAATAATACGTTGCTATTATTTGATGAAATAGGAAGTGGTACAGAACCGAATGAAGGCGCAGCACTTGCAATTTCTATTTTAGAAGAGTTGTACCTTGCGGGATGTATTACAGTTGCGAGTACGCATTACGGAGAAATTAAACGATTCTCAGAAATGCATGATGACTTTATGAATGCAGCGATGCAATTCAATAGTGAAACGTTAGAGCCGCTTTATAAATTAGTAATCGGTAAATCAGGGGAAAGTAATGCACTTTGGATTGCAAATAAAATGAACGTAAAAGAGCATGTACTGAAAAGAGCAAAAGAGTATATGGGAAATAAAGAGTACGCTTTAGAAAAAGTGAATGAAAGTAAAATTAGAAAACCGAAATTTGTGCAGGAAAAAAGAGAAAAACATTATGAGTACAAAATTGGTGACCGTGTAAATTTATTGGATCATGATGATTTTGGTATTATTTATAAAGAAATAGATAACTTCTATAACGTCGTTGTATATTATAACGGTGAATTCGTTGAGGTAAATGTAAAACGTATTACATTAGAGGTAGCAGCGAAGGAATTATACCCAGAGGGATACGATTTAAATACACTATTTGTTAATTATAAAGAGCGAAAAATGCAACACGACATTGAGCGTGGATCGAAAAAAGCGCTTCGTAAAATTCAAAAAGAAATAAAAAAGAATAGAGGATAAATTAAAATGGTAACGATTAGACAAGAGCAAAAAAATGATTATAGAAAAACAGAAGAAGTTGTAAAAGAAGCATTTTTAAATGAAGAATTTAGCGATAAAACGGAACATGAACTTGTAAAGCGTATTAGAGAATGTGACGCGTTTGTTCCAGCGTTATCTATTGTTGCGGTAGATGAGGAAATAGTTGGTCACATTATGTTATCTAAAATTACGATAGAAAAGGATGGAGCTTCTGTAGATTCATTAGCGCTTGCACCAGTATCAGTTGCTACGGGCCATCAGAAAAAAGGAATTGGTGGAAAGCTTATTGTAGCTGCTTTAGAAAAGGCGAAAAAACTTGGATACGGGTCAGTTGTAGTATTAGGACATCCAGAATACTATCCGAAATTTGGTTTTAAGAAAGCAAGTGAGTGGAATATAAAAGCGCCATTTGAAGTACCAGATGAAGTGTTTATGATGATGGAATTAAGGGAGAATGCTCTTGAAGGTGTAGAAGGGATTGTACAATACTCGAGTGCCTTTTCTGAATAAAAGTACCGATTAAGAAATGTAATCATACAAAACGCTATCTTTTTGTTGAAATATACAGAAAGGTAGTGTTTTTTATTAAGCAGATTTACTTACATATATTTTGCTCAATGAATAATTAAGATGGTAAAATTGATATAGAAATGTAAAGGGAGCGAAGAGAATGAATAAACGAGAAACAGATAGCAATGAGAATGTAGTTACGTTATATGTTACAAGACATGGTAAAACAATATTAAATACGAATCATCGCGCGCAAGGTTGGGCAGATTCTCCGTTAGTAGAAAAAGGTGTGGAAGTAGCCACAAATTTAGGAACGGGATTAAAAGACATTCATTTTACGAATGCGTATAGTAGTGATAGCGGCCGTGCGATTGAAACTGCTAATTTAGTATTAAAATATAGTGAGCAATCAAAATTGAAACTTGAGCAAAGAAAAGATTTACGAGAATTGAATTTCGGTATTTTTGAAGGTGAAAAACTTGAAAATATGTGGGATGTGGTTGGAAAAGCTGCAGGCGTTTCATCACCAGAAGAACTTATGAAGTTTTCTATTCAAGAAGTGATTGACCTTATTAGAGCAGCAGATCCTACGAAACAGGCGGAAGATTGGGAATTATTTTCTACTCGTATAAAAGCAGAGATTGATAAAATTAGTGAAGAAGCTGCTACACATGGAGGTGGCAACGTTTTAGTTGTCGTTCATGGGCTTTTGATAACTGCGTTAATAGAAATGATAGACAGTAGTAAAACAAAACTTGGAGTAGAAAATGCTAGTGTGACGAAGATTGTATATCAAGATGGAACATATACAGTCGAGTCGGTTGGAGATATGAGTCATGTTGCAAAAGGGAAAGCAAGTGTGGAAATATAAAAAATCACATATAGAAATAAGAAAAGGAAGGTAGAGAAATCTAGCTTCCTTTTCATTTTTTAGTATATTATTTATTGATTTGAATCTGAATTTTCTGCAAAAATGCACCGTGAAAATTATTGTGATGGTATAGTTAGAGAGTAGGAATAACAAATTGTTTTGCAGCTTATTGGAGGCATATTAGTCTAGTCTTACATTTCATCTCGAAATTTAAGTAAGTTTACGAGAAATAAAACAAATAAGGAACGTGTGAATATGGATCGAATATATTTTGTGGACAACCCGTGGCCTAACGGTCATCGAATTGTTAATTTTAAGTGGAGTGCACATTTTAAATATGCAAAGGAAGACGAGTTAAATGGTATGGCGGGTTTGTATTTTGATTTGCATTTAGAGACTGCGGATTATGATGAGGAAGATTTGGATGAAGAAGATGAAGAGAATGAGGAAGAAGATGATTGGCACGCTAAGATTGTATGGAATAACTTCCATAGATGCACCTTGTCATCAGAAGAATGGGATTTTAAAGGGTTTCGTGTAGGAAATGATGAGGCGCCTTTTAATTTGGATACGCTAAATGGGAAGAAATTTGCAATTGATTTTTTATCCGAAGATGAGCAGAAGGACTTGGATTTAGAGTTAACTGCATTTGACGTGTATTTACTTGGTCATGATGCGTCAGCTTTTCATAATATTAAGTTTACTAGATTAGAAGGGCAGACATATCAAATTGAATGGAAAGGGAAATTGGCATTAGCGTATATTGGTGATTATGAATTTAAATATGATTTTCATACACTAATTTCCTCAACATCATTTAGTGGAATTAATATTCCTAATGATATAGATGATCATGAGGCATATGTTTTGCTAAAAAGATTTGTTAGTAATCCAGTATTGTTTGAATTGCAACGTGATAATGGGGATAGACGATTTGTATTTAAATAAAGGTATATTGTGCTTTCGCGAAATACATGAGTAAATACTGTATTCGACATAACTAATAACTTCAGTGTCGGGAAATTCAAATAAAATGATACATAGTATGTAATTTATGTTCAGTTCTAAGAAGAAAAGAATATTAACAAGTATATGGAGAAGTGATTATGTTGATTAAATTCGTTCATTTGTTATTTGGAAAGCCGTGTGAAAAAGGTGATTCGTTTCAAACTAAGTTTCCACGTTTTATTTATTGGAGTGCAGTTATATTTTATTTTTTTGGAATGCTATTATTTGGGATTCTTTCTTTTATTGATACTATATTTATTGGATCCTTGATATCCGGAGGTTTGTTTTTCCCTTTAATATTTAGATTCATTTATTTTATAAACTTAAAAATGAGGGGCCTAGAAAGAGAAGTATAGACAGAAAAAATATAAATAACGGGTAATGGAAAGAAGCGAAATTGAACATTAATAACATTAAAAAGGAAGCAAAGAAATACATTCTAGCTTCCTTTTTTAATTGGAACGATTATGGGATTAATAAAATCTTCCCAGTACTTTTACGGCTTTCTAATAATTCATGAGCACGGGCACCGTCTTGTAAAGAGAATGTAGTAGGGCTCGCAATGTTTAATTTTCCACTAGCGATCCAATCAAATAATCGAGTAGAGCGCTGCTTACGTTCTTCAAAAGTAGTAAGTACGTTCCAAAGGTCTCCGCCAGTTAAAGTTTTTGAAGTATCCATAAGCATACGCGGATCTACAGGCGCAGGATTACCACCAGCCATTCCGTAAAATACGACAGTACCACCAATTTTAGTAGCGTTAAAACTTTCCTCAAGTGTAGAGCCTACTGATTCATATACAACATTTACTCCAGTACCATTTGTTATTTCAAGTACTTTCGTAGGCCATGCTTCCGTATATAAAAATACGTGATCAGCACCAGCTGAAGTGGCTACGCTTGCTTTTTCGTTTGATGATGTAAGGCCGATTACTGTTCCACCCAGTAGTTTAATCATTTGAATAAGAAGCTGCCCAACACCACCAGCTGCGGCGTGTACTAAAGCGACATCACCTTGTTTTATTTGATAGCTATCTTTCGTTAAATAATGTGCTGTTAGACCTTGTAATAAGACAGAAGCGGCTGTTTCAAAAGAAATAGAATCTGGAAGTGGGATTGCTTTTTCTGATGGAACAGCAACTAATTCTGCATTTGCAAATGGAACGTCAGCAAATGCAATACGGTCTCCAGCATTGATAGTGGTAACGTTAGCTCCTATTTTTTCAACAATACCAGCGCCTTCATAACCTAATATATAAGGCGGATTGCCAGCGAGATGATAATCACCGCGGCGTCTATAAATATCGGCGAAATTTAAACCGATTGCTTTTGTGCGGACAAGAATTTCATTTGGACTTATGATTGGATCATGTATTTCTTTATATTGTAGTACATCTGGATTACCGAACTGTTCGAAACAAAGTGCTTTCATATGGAATACCTCCATTTATATTGTTTGTCGATGCTCTTTATCATACAATATAAATAATAATAGAAAAAGATGATTATTTCGATGGAATCAATCGGAAATATCGATTAGAGGGAATGGGAAATGGAGATAAAACAGTTAATTACATTTAAAGTAGCTGCGGACACTTTGAACTTTACACAAACTGCGAAGAAATTAAACTTTGCTCAATCGAGCGTAACAGCGCAAATTAAAACATTAGAAGCTGAGCTAGGTACGCCGCTATTTGAAAGATTAGGAAAACGTCTTTTCTTAACTGAAGCGGGCAGGAAGTTTCAATTATATGCTGATAAGATGATTGCACTTAGTAATGAAGCGAAAATGGCTGTGAAAGATGATGAAGAAATAGCAGGTACGTTAATAATTGGTGCGCAAGAAAGTCAGTGTACGTACAGGCTTCCTTCCATATTAAAGAGGTTTAAGGCACAGTTTCCTCAAATAAAGCTTATATTTAAACCAGCACAGTCCAATAAAGATGCGAAGGAACAATTGATGGAGGGGAAAGTAGATCTTGCATTTATTTTGGACGAATGTAAAACGGAAGATGTTTTACATGTGGAGCCGCTTATGAAAGAAGAATTAAAAGTAGTAGCTGCTCCAGGGCATCGTTTACTCGAGCAAACTTCCGTTTCTATAGAAGATTTAGAGAAGGAAACACTCTTGTTAACAGAACTAGGGTGCTCATATCGGACTTTATTTGAAGAGCTATTTCGTACAGAAGAAGTGTATCCGGCAAATAAGATTGAGTTTGTTAGTGTCGAGGCAATTAAACAATGTGTCATTGCGGATTTAGGTATAGCAGTTTTGCCAGCAATAGTAGTAGAAAAAGATATACGAGAGGGAGCGATAAAAGAGTTACATCTAGAAAATACTATCAATCCAATTTTTACACAAATTGCTTGGCATAAAGATAAATGGATGACAGCGCCGTTGCAACAATTTATTGATGTAACGAGGGAGTTTTTTACAACGGATTAAGTGGAGAAATATTTATTTTATATAAAAGAAAAAATGGCAATTTTGTATAAAGAACCGATGCTTGAATGAAACAAGTATCGGTTCTTTTATGTTTTAAATAAAGAATGCTATAAAATGTGTATTTCTCAACTTTTTTTCTTATACGGATAAGTAAATTTCTTCGTATATTCCAATAATCGTAAGGGAATTTACAACGTTTATTCGTTTCTGTAAGATGCCTCTAGGAAGCATGAAAGGAGGGGCGTACATAGGGGATAACTTGTCTTTATTATACGTACTTATTTTGAGGGAGGAGATTGAGAATGTTTAAAAAGTTAATGAAAGTGTGTGTGTTAAGTGTAGCGAGTGTAGGAGTATTATTTAGTTTCCAAGGAAGTACATTTGCAGCTACTGATTTAAGTAGTTATTATGACGGGAAAGATCCAGCAACAACGAAAGTATACGGAGGTAGTACAACATGTGATGCAGATGGATTTAATGCAAAATCTACAGCAGTATACGAAGGTAGTAAAAAGGTTGGGACAGTGTATTTACGTTACAGTAATAAATGTCATGCTGCATGGGCTAAGTTTGTGTTAGATCAACCAGCACCAGCTGTTTCGGGAGGGGTGTATGCGTACGCTGTTGTGAATAAATACAAAAATGGTGTATTCCAAAAATCAGTTACTTCTAATCAGGGGAACGGCACAATAAAAACAGGTCAAACGAGCACGTATACAGGAATGGTATTTGATTTAACTGCAGATTTCGGATACACAGCAGATGCTGAAGCGGTTACGTTTAATAACGGTTACGGGAAAACAGCACGTTATTAATAAAGGAGTGAAATGATATGAAACTTTTAAAAAAGGCGAGTGCATGTTTATTGCTATCTTTACTCGTTGTAACTAGTATGTTTAGCACAACTAATAGAGATAAAGCGTATGCGGAAGACCATTCGTATGATGGGAAAAGTCCGTATTACAATAGTTGTGATCAATCAGCAGTAACGAAAGAGAAGAAATGGATTGATTCAAATTCTTATGTAGAATTAAAATTTAGCACGACGTGTAAGACAGCATGGGCAAAAGTTACTGTAACCCGCCCAGCAGTTTATAATAACGAAGCTGATGCAAGAATCGTTAGAAAAACAGATGGAAAGGCATATACTTGCGGAAGTGCTGGAGGAAATGGTGTTGTAAATAAAGGGCAAACATCATGCTATACGCCAATGGTATATGATTTAGATCCAAGAAAGGCGCAAGCGCAGGGAAAACATGCCATTCCGAATAGTGATGCATATAATTATGCTGAGACTATTTGGTATTGATGATATTATAAAAATTTTAAGATAGCATGTTTCATGAGCATGTTTTGATTGGTTTTCAAAACATGCTCAATCTATATTTATACTAATCTTTTCAATAATTTGTGACTATAGAATTAACTAAGATCCGTGTCAGGGGGAGTAAATCCAAGGTGACGAGCCATTGATACGATTTGTCCTTTATGATGAAACTCATGTGTCTCCGTATGAGTTAAAAGCCATAGCGGGGTTGTGCTCCAAGGTTCTTTTTGCCACTTCACTTCATTTGCTATATTTTCGAGCCACCGGTCGTTATATTCATCTAAGAAACGTTGTACAACCTCATCTACTAACTTAAATCTAGCACGAACTTTCGCAACATCTGCATGTTCAATTTCATAATCACTAGCGAATGAAAAATCTGCTCGCTTTTGTTTAAATGCGAATGATCCAAGCCAGTATCGATAGCAATCGGCTACATGAATATGCGTCTTTATAATGCTACCGTTCCCGAAATTAGGAACAACGCTATGTAATTTTTCTAGCGGGATTTCCTCCAAAAATGTAAATAGAGTTTCTCTTGTAGAGCTAATAAGATTATATTGTTGTTTTAAAACATGTAACATGAAATTAACACTCCTCTTTTACTTACTAAACTATTTGTGTAGTAAGTAATTCTATATTTACGAGGATGGAACCTTTTTATTATTTTTAGTAAGCATATTAGATGTTTTTCTTAATCGTTTCTGATAGATTAAACAAGGTGAAACTTTAATAAATTGAACATTCTTAGTTCATAATAAATTGTACATAAAAAAGGAGAACGATAAAATGAATAGACTAGTTGGTTTAAAACAATTTGAAATAACGCGCGGGGCATTACTTAAATTTATGGAAACGTTAGATGATAAAACTGTAGATACGCAGCCAGAGGGCTTTAACAATACAATTCGCTGGCATATTGGTCACGTGTTAACAGCAGCAGAAGTTTTCATGTTTGGAAAAGAATTTAAACAATTACCAACTGAATATCCAGGTATGTTTGGATATGGCTCAAGACCATCTAAATGGGAAAAAGAAGGGCCATCACTAGAAGTATTAACGGCTCAATTAAAAGAACAAGCAAAGCGTATTAATGAAATTCCAGCAGAAGCATTTGAAAACAAACTGCCAGAGCCATTCCTAGGATTGGAAACAGTAGGGGAACTTTACGGCATGATGCTTTATCATGAAGCGGATCATATTGGTCAAATGAAAGCGATGGAACGTATTATAAAAGCAGGAAAGTAAATATGTAAAAAAGTCCTACAGTTTTAAAATTATTAAGAGCTAAATTAAAAATACTAAAAATAGCAAGGCCCTAACATATTATACATGGCTAATATGTTAGGGCCTTTTGTTTTTTGTCATGAGTTTTCTTGAGTAGAAATAACTAAAGTTCCATTAACGGTCGTTTATAGTTAGATGAACTACTCGTAGCTTTGTATGTAATGCACATTTTTTGAGATGTAATAAAAGATGGAATAGTTGTATCAGGAACTTGTAAAATTCCTGGTATCTGCTGTCCCGTATGGAAGAATCTCGTATATTTTTGCAGCAAGTGCTTGGGGAGATTCCTTTGCCCCTCTTTTAAGCCAATCGTTAACAATATTAAAGATACCGCCTGCTAAAAATAGGATCTGCATTCTACTTATGTCATGATTGCGCGTAATATCTGCTTGAAAGACCTTTTCCATTGTGTAATTCAAATAATCAAGCATCATACTAGATATATTTGAATCAAGCAATTTTCCTGATGGTTTCTGTGCAGACACAAATCCCTCTATGATATATTCAATAATTAGCTGCATACTTTCATACGGATCCAAACTATCAACCTCATTCAAGAATTGTTGAACAATTTCATCCACAGATACTTGCACGACATCGTAAACGTTGCGGTAGTATTTGTAGAATGTGACTCTGGCAACACCAGCCTTTTTGCAAATAGCTGTTACAGTTATATCTTGCAGTTTATGTTCATGCAACAGGGCGCTTAATGCCTCCATAATGTATGTCTGAGAGTGTATACTGTCTTCTCTTGACTTTCTCAAAGCTAACACATCCCTTCATTCTGTTCGTTTTAAGTGAAAATCATCACATAGTGCTTGAAAGATGAAAATCCACTGTTATACTTACACATGTAAGTACAATTGTTAGCATAGTGATAACAATTGTATAAAAGGACATTATTGCTGTCAATGTGTACCATCTTCTTTGTTTCCTATTGGCAATTTGGCGCCATTCTGCAAGCTATAAATAGGGAGATATATTCGGATATAATTTATAATTAAAATTTTATAATCTTTATATATTAATTATAGAAAAAAGTGTAAGTGCATTTCAAGATTGCAACGTAATAACAAGAAAAATTTTTGACAAGAATAGGGTGAGTTTTAATTGGCGAAATATTTGTATAAGTTAGGGTGTTGGGCAGTAAATCATAGGATAAAGATTGTATTCGGTACACTTGCAATTCTTATTGCATTAGTGCTTTTTGCAATCAACATGGGTTCCGCTTTCAGGGATGAGCTGAGCATTCCAAACACACCGGCAGATAAAGCAGGAAAAGTAATTGAAAAAGAGTTTAAAGAGATGCAGCCAGCAGGTGTCCAAGTAAAAGTAGTGTTTAAAGCACAAAAAAACGAAACCTTGGAGTCAGCGGGAGTACAACAGAAAATTGCAGAAGTTCTTGATGAGATAAAAAAAGATTCAGCGGTTGATTCTGTGGTAGCACCGATGCAACTGCAGAATCTTAGTAAAGATAAGAAAATTGGATATGCAGTTGTTACGTACAAAATGAAAGCGGAAAAGGTCACAGAAATTTCTAAGGATAAGATTTTAAATAGCATTGAAACAACAAGGGATGCTGGCATTCAAACGGAGTTATCAGGAGGCGATATTAAGTTTTCCGACTCAGATACTTCAGGTATGACTGAAATTGTCGGAGTAATTGTTGCCTTTGTAGTCTTGGCATTTACCTTTGTGTCTTTTCTGGTAGCTGGATTGCCAATTCTCACTGCGATAATTGGATTAGCAATTGGGATGCTAGGAATCATGATTGGGACCAATTATGTGGAAATCCAATCAGTTTCTTTATCTTTGGCTGCTATGCTGGGACTCGCAGTAGGCATTGACTATGCGCTCTTCATTATCAATCGTTTTAGACAGCAACTTGCAAAAGGAGATTCTGTTTCGGAATCTGTTGCCATCGCAACGGGAACAGCAGGAAGTGCTGTGATTTTTGCAGGGTTAACAGTTATTATAGGTCTTTTGGGACTGTCTGTTACAAAGATCCCATTCTTGATAGCGATGGGCGTATCGGCAGCCTTTACTGTGCTTATAGCTGTGTTGCTTTCTGTCATCATATTACCAGCAATCTTAGGTCTTGTCGGCCATAAGATTGCACCATCTAAACAAAATCGATTCTTGCAAAAGATGACTGGGGCAGGTAAGAAACATGCTGGTTCAAATAAATGGGGGGAGTTTGTCATAAGACGTCCTCTGATTGTTACAGTTTTTGCAATCGGACTACTTGTAGTAATTACGATTCCATTTTTCCATATGAATCTTGGCCTTCCTTCTGATGGAACAACGAAGTCTACAGCAACGACAGAAAGACGAGCATATGATTTATTGACGGAAGCATATGGAGAAGGGGTTCATGCTTCTTTAGTGGTAGTGGCAAAATCAGAGGAAGTAACAGCTAAAACGCAAAATACTATGAACACTATTGCAAAAGAATTGGGCAACCTATCTGGCGTGAAAAGTGTGACACCTGCTATACCTGGTCCTTCTGGAAAGATTTATATGATTTCTGTCACACCAAAGACAGGACCTGACGATATAAAGACGAAGGATTTGGTAAAATCGATCCGGGACAAATCGATCCAGACCGAGAAAGAAAATAGAATTGAACTAATGGTAACGGGCACAGCAGCAATGAATATTGATATTGTGCAAAAGCTAAGTGATGCCTTGCCAATTTTCGCTACCATTATTGTAGGACTTGCATATATACTCTTAGTGCTAGTGTTTAGATCTCTACTTATTCCATTAAAAGCAGTATTAGGATTTTTACTTTCTCTTGGCGCTACGTTGGGAGCAGTGGTATTTTTTGTGCAAGATGGGCATTTCCAAAATATATTTGGTTTCCCAGCTGCTGGTCCGATTTTAGCCTTCTTGCCAGTCATTCTGATTGGCATTCTGTTCGGACTCGCCATGGACTATGAGGTGTTCCTAGTAAGCAAGATGCGAGAAGTTTATACGCATACAGGTGACCCGAAGAGAGCTGTTTTAGAAGGAATGCAAGAGAGCGGTAGAGTCGTAGTCGCAGCAGGGTTAATTATGATGTCTGTATTTATCGGATTCATGTTGGCACCTGATACTATCATTAAATCCATAGGCATGGCTCTTACATTCGGTGTTTTCTTTGACGCATTTATCGTGAGAATGACAATCGTACCTGCGGTCATGACTCTCATGGGTAAGTTAGCCTGGTACTTGCCAAAATGGCTGGATAAAATGTTACCTAACATTGATGTTGAAGGAGAAAGCATTATACATCACATGGAAGACAAAAGTGAAAAGATATATAAGCAGAACAATTAAAGTTAATTCATAGTTGTATTCAGTTAAAAAACCGCTTCCCTATAAAAGAGAAGCGGTTTTTTTAGAAAAAGTATGTATCATGTCATTCTGTATTTCTGAGCTTGAGCAAGGAACATATATCTTTTTTTATCCCACTTTAATGGGCAGTAAGACCCCCACCTCAAAATTCAGCGAAAGCAAAGAAGTTAGGTGGGGGATCAACTGCCCATAAAAGTCCGATTGGTTCAACTAATAATCAGTGGGGGATGAAGAAAACCCCCACTGATTAAAGTTTCACTTTATTACTATCAACACTTTCTGTACTTTCATAACATCCTTCTTCTTAAAGCATAAGATTATATATTAAAATAGAATTTTTTATAGAGTTTATAATTCTAGAATGTATAAAAAAGAGGACATTATCATCAATATCTTTTCGACTCCTTCAAATATTTGAGCTGTGTAACAATCATAATGCTAATAACAACGAGTAAAAACCATGAGCTAATTTTGCTTAAGTGAACGAGATTCCACGCTTCCCGTTGATTTGGATATTGCCATGCTCCGAAAAATGTGGCGATATTCTCTGCAATCCAAATGAAGAAACCAATAAGAAAAAAGGAGAGAACGAGCGGCATTTTATACGTAACGCCTTGTAATGAAAATTCTACAAATGTCCGAAAGAAAACGATGAATAAAAGTAAAGTTAATACCCATCTAAAGTCATATAGAAAATGATGTGTAAAAAAATTAAAGTAAATCATAGCGCCTAACGGTATGGCAAACATAGCTTTCGGCCAATGATACATTTGCAAATGCAATCTTCTCCACGCTTGGCATATGTAACTTGCGACACTCGCATACATAAAACCGCTGTAAAGTGGAACTCCGAACACTTTTGAATATGCCTCTTCAGGATAACTCCATGAACCGAAATGTACTTTATATATTTCTAGTAAAAGGCCGATGAGGTGGAAGACAGTAATTACTTTTAATTCGTCTTTCGTCTCAAGTCCAGTCTTGTACATAATCCACTGCATAAGAAGACATACGATGAGTATGAAATCATAGCGATATAACCCTGGGATAGAAATGATTTTTGAAAGGGCTAGTGTTAAGAAAATAACGACTGGGAATAAGCAAGATAATGCTTGTTCGTAAGTAAAATAGAGTAGTTGTTTTACATAAAACATATTTTCACCTTCTGTGAGTTCTTGTTTTGATTGAATAGTCTGAAGAATAATTAAGTATACTATAGTACTAAATAATAGAAAACAATAATTGGTTTGTTTGAAAAAATAAAAAAATGTAAAATGAAGTTAATTCAATTTAGAGGAGTTGTGCCAATGTCAGCGCTTATTGTAAGTATCCCGTTTATAGAGAAGTTTATGGAAGTAGGGGATAAATAGGCTAGAATAAGTATCCCCATTATTTAATAAAGGGGGAGTTTGAAGTGACAATGAATCTTTTTCAAAATAAAACGATTACATTATCAGCTATTAGAGAAACGGACGCAAAAGTAATGGTTACGTGGCAAGAGGATAGTGAATATTTAAGAAATATAGATACAGATTTGGCATTCCCGCAATCGTTACATGAAATAGCGAGTGACAGACTATTAAGGGGACGAAAATCGAATAGTGTTTCTTTCATGTTGAGGACAGTTCAAGATGATCGTTTAATTGGTTTTATTGCAATTCATGGCATAGAGTGGAATAACAGAACAGGGTTATTAGCAATTGGTATAGGAGATGTAAATGATAGGGGAAAAGGATATGGGAAGGAAGCAATACAACTTATTTTAAAGTATGCCTTCTATGAAATGAATTTACACCGCGTTGGCCTTGATGTCATTTCGTATAATAAAGCAGCCATTGCATTGTATAAAAAATGGGTTTTCAGATGGAAGGTTGTATGAGAGAAGCAGTTCAAAGAGATGGAAAGTGTTTTGATCGTATCATTATGGGGATATTGCGAGATGAATGGATTATGCTACAAGATTAGAAAGTACATTCAATATTATACATGTAATATGCAGGAGATATAATATTAATTGGCGAATTTTTACAGTGTATTGATTGCATTTATAAGGAGTTATGTGAGATGAACTTAGAAAAAGCAAAACCAGTAAATGAAGAGGTCGCTGAATTAAAAGAACTAATTAAAGAATTGCATGGAAGTGTACACCAACTTCAAAGTGAAGTACAGCAACTAAGGCACGAAAGACCAGTTGTTGAAGTGAGAAAAGGTGTTCAATTATCACCAACAATTGTTGGACAAATTGGTGGTATGATTTTAGGTGGTTTAGCAATTATAGGGATATTTTGGTGATAAAAAAGGTTTGCAGCATCATGCTGCAAACCTTTTTTATTTGACGATATAATTTCATGCAATACAACTTTTACATTAAATAACGTAAATAAATGTAAGCATGTGATAATAATAAAGCGATGATCGTTAATGGTAAGCCAATTTTTAAGAAGTCCATATAAGAGAATCCATGTCCTTCACGTTTTGCAATACCAGCAACGACTACGTTTGCGGATGCACCGATTAATGTTCCGTTTCCTCCTAAGCAAGCTCCAAGTGATAACGCCCACCATAGTACTTCGATTTGCGGAGAATCAACAGATAGTCCGAGTCCTGTAGCTAAATCTTGAATAAGTGGTATCATTGTCGCGACAAATGGGATGTTGTCAATTGTCGCAGATGCGATGCCGGATACCCATAGGATAAGTATCGCAGCGAAACCGATGTCGCCATTTGTTACTTCAAGTACTTGTTGTGCAAGAGAAGAAATGAGTCCGATATCAATTAACCCGCCAACGAGAACGAATAGTCCGGCGAAGAAGAAAATGGTTACCCATTCAACGTGGGCGAATACATCTTCAATATCATGTTCTTTCACGCCGATTAACATAAGAAGTGTAGCACCTGTCATCGCGATAACCGCAGCGTCTACATGAATAATAGAATGAAGTACAAAGCCTAAAATAGTTAGTCCTAAAATCGTAATCGATTTTAAAAGGAGACTTCGATCTTTAATATATTCTTTTTCATTTAATGCCATTAACAATTTAATTTGTTCAGGCGTTGTTTTTAGTTTGTTGCGATACATGAAGTAAATAATGCCAAGTGTTACGATAGAAATAATAATTACGATTGGAGCTAAGTTAAGTAAAAAGGCATTAAAATCTAAATGCTTATTTGCTGATCCAATCATAATGTTAGGTGGATCACCGATTAATGTTGCTGTTCCGCCTATATTTGAAAATAGTACTTCTGAAATCAAATAAGGAACAGGATTTACTTTTAAAATACGTGTAATGGACAGTGTAACAGGTACGATTAATAAGACGGTTGTTACGTTGTCCAAAAATGCAGAACCGACAGCAGTTAATAGGGAGAGTAATAATAAAATGCGAATCGGTTTTCCGCCAGCTGCTTTTGCCGCTTTAATGGCTACAAATTCAAAAACGCCTGATTGACTCGTAATATGTACGAGAATCATCATCCCGATTAAAAGGGTAATCGTTTCCCATTGAATATGTGATGTGAAAGCGGTATGTAAATCTACAACTCCAAAAATAACCATAATAGCAGCACCGAATAGTGCGATTACAGCACGATTCAATTTCTCAGAAATAATAAATCCGTACGTGACTAAAAATACGGCAATTGCAAAATAATATTGCCAATTTGCTACTTCATGTGCTGATTGTTCCAATCGTGTCACCTTCTTTAAAGTATGTATTCAATTGTAAACATGCATCCCTCTGCATAATTTATATTGTAGCAAATTCAAAAAAGAAAGAAAACTATTTAACAAAGTGAAGGAAAAAATGTGTTTTTTACATATGATATAAAAAAATAAAGAAACACAGTGCAAATTATTAGGAAAAGTGAGAGTTGTCCTCTAATATAGAGATAGCAATTTACATTATTTTTGCGTAAAATGGTTTAAAGAGGTGAATTCCGATGGAAATAGTAAAAGATAGTTCTCTTATTCAAAATGAAATTGAACGTTTTGTAAATAAAGATGTATATATTCATTTAGAAACGACGAACGGAGCGTATGCGTCACACTTTAATGAAAAGATGATGACAGTTGGAGCATTCATTCGAAATGCGATTATTCGCTTTGAACGCGGGAAGATTACTGGAACAAACCCATACCGAGTTGGTCTAAAGATGGATCATGGTTGGGTATATGCAGAAGGTATTACGCACTGGGAAGTAGACGGTCAAGAGCGTTTATTACTAGCAGGGCACGATAATCAAGGTCGCTTAGCGGTAGCGCTTGAGTTAAGCTTAACACCATTTAAGTAAGAAGGAGGGAAACTTATGGAGAGACATGTACTTGTTGTATTTCCGCATCCAGATGATGAAGCATTTGCTGCGGGAGGAACAATTCGCTTATTAACAGATCAAGGAGTACCTGTAACGTATGCGTGCGGTACTTTAGGACAAATGGGACGTAACATGGGTAAGAACGTATTCGCAAACCGTGAAACGATTCCAAATATCCGTGAGAGAGAATTAAAAGATGCGTGTGAAGCGATGGGAATCAAAGATTTAAGAATGCTTGGTTTCCATGATAAAACGTTAGAATTTGAAGATGTTGATTTCGTTGCAGATAAAATTGAAGCAATCATTCAAGAAGTAAATCCATCTCGAATTATTACATTTTATCCAGAGCACGGCGTACATCCAGATCATGATGCATTTGGCCGCGCTGTAGTTCGCGCCGTATCACGTATGTCAAAAGAAGAACGTCCAGTTATTCATGCGGTTGCAATTACGAAAAATCGCGAAGCTGTACTAGGTGAGCCGGATGTTGTAAATAATATTAGTGAAGTATTCGAGCATAAATTAGCTGCACTAGGTGCACATCGTTCGCAAACAGAAGCGATGCTTGAAGAAACGCATGCAAAAATAAAGAATAAAGATGCAGCAACACTAAAATGGTTGCAACTTGAACAATTTTGGACTTATAAATGGGAGTAGGCTAGAAGATTTTCTTCTAGTAGCTCTTACATAGAAAAGGCACCGTCACTTGTAACGGTGCTTTTTTCTTTATTCTCCTTCTATTTGCAAGCAACCTTCACTTTTATCTCGTACTCCATTCTTTTACGAATTCATCATGATATGCTTCGCTCCAATGGTATGGTTGCAATTCTTTTAATGGTTTGAAAATAATATCTTGTTTAGAATTTGTAATAGCGCATAGTACTTCTGGTCCCCAATAAAATAAACGTTCTTGGCATACACCACAAGGTGATAATACTTTTAACTCAGAATGCTCATTTTCTCTTGCAAGACAAATGGAATGTGTAACTTTCTTATGAAATTTATGTGCTTCTAAAATAGCACCTGTTTCCATACAAAGTTCTGTTGAAGCATTGATTACATCTGGGGCAACACTTGTAAAAATGGATCCATCTTCTACACGAATTGCTGCAGCTCCGCCCCAACCATGTGGGTATCTTTGGTCAATTAAACTTTTCACTGCATCATATAATTGTTGTTCAATGCTCAATTGTATTTCCTCATTTCTACGTGATTTTTGATTTAATGACTGTTATTTCTTATTAATACTGATAAAAAAGAATAGACACCCAATTTCAAACTATGAATGCAAGAATTATTCTTCATCTGCATACTTTTCCTCTAAGGCAATTAATAGAGGAATTGATATAGTTACAAGAATGATTAAAGTGGTTATAAAAGATTTAGAAAGAGAAAAAGAACCTTCGATTAAAGGTGATAAAAACTTGAATGAAAGTATACTTGTTATTAAGGAAACTACTAAAAAGCTAAAAAGAGACACATTTTTATTTTTGATAGATGTTTCTATAAAATCTTTAAGACAGCTTATGACGACAAATATAGTTAATATAATAAGAGAAATAAAATAATGTGTTACATTTGTCATACTAATAGTAGAATCGTCTATTATGTAAGCAAGTAACTTAGATACTAACATGCCTCCAAATAATAAAATAATAAAAGCAAGTAATCCTTCCGATGTATAAGTGCTGAAATTATCTTTCTTGTTAAAGAGTTTATAATTCAGAGTAGATTGGCTTATTTGAATTAGGAACAGGGTAATAATCCACACATAATATACAATTGGTAATTCTCCTGAGAATAGAGCAATCAGGAAATTAAGTACTGTCTTTAAAATTTCAATCATTACGAAAGGCCTCCTGTTTGTAAGCTTTACGACATTAAAATATGCTAGTCTATCGTTTAATAATTAGAACTATCAATTCAAACTATTCCTAATTATTCCATAAAAAGGTGGCAGCATCAAGTTACCTTTTTAGCTAATACTCTAAGGCCAAACAGTAGAAAAAGAAACACAATATGTAATATAATTGAAAAAGTATATTTAAAAATCGATGTTAATATTACCCTCCTATAAGTATTAACATACGTAATTGAGGTGTTTTCTTTGTTGTTTTATGATCGAATTTCTATAATGGCCCCTCCTGTTCCGTAGCTAAGGAAAGTCTTTTTATTTCTGAGATTTTCAAAGTTATAGGAGGGTATGAAAAATGAAAAAAGTCTCAGTACCATCACTTTTATTAATGATCATTCTTGTTGCATTTCCGCAAATTAGTGAAACGATTTACACACCGTCTTTACCTGATATTTCAAAGGCGTTACATGTAAGTAATAATGAGGTACAATTAACACTTAGTGTGTATTTTGCAGGATTTGCTTTAGGTGTATTTTTTATTGGATGGCTATCAGATATAATGGGACGTCGCCGGGCAATGTTATTTGGAATTGTTATATATGGCGTTGGGAGTTTCTTATGCTTTATTGCAAATTCCATTGAAGTTTTATTGGTAAGTCGTTTTATTCAAGCGTTTGGAGCAAGTGCTGGCTCTGTTGTGACACAAACGATTCTTCGTGAAAGTGTAGAAGGGCATAAGCGGCATGTTATGTTTGCTCAAATCTCGGCAGTCATTGCTTTTACACCAGCGATAGGACCGTTAATTGGTGGCTTTCTTGATCAAATGTTTGGATTTAAAATCGTATTTTTAAGTTTAGTAGTAATGAGCATCGGGATTTTTCTGTATACGTTTGTTTCTCTTCCAGAAACAAAAACGGACTCAGTAACGAATAAAATAAATGTGTTTTCAGTATTGAAGAGGTTAATTACAAATCCGAAAGTAGTAACATATGGGTTATTAATTGGAGGAGCAAATGGTGTTTTATTTAGCTATTATGCAGAAGCACCGTTTATCTTTATTGAATACTTTCGGTTATCACCTAGTATGTATGGATTTCTAGGAATTGTTGTTGCTTCTGCTTCTATTATTGGAGCGAAAGTTTCAAAACGATTGCTTGCCACGTATAAACCAGAGAAAATTATATATATCGGTTGTCTTGTAATGACAGGGGGAGCTATTCTTTTGTCTGTTATTACGTTTGTTGGATCAAATCCGAATGTAATATATATGATTGTATTTTTAATAGCGATGTTTATATTGCTATTAGGAATTGGGGTGGCGTTACCTAACTGTTTAAGTTTAGCATTAGTAGATTTTCAAGATGTCATTGGTACAGCTGGAGCATTGTTTAGCTTAGGCTACTATGTAATTGTAACGATGACAATTTTGGGGATGAGCCAGTTGCATACGGGTTCGTTACTGGTGATGCCACTTTATTTTCTGGTTATAGTAGTTATCATGATGGTGTTTACTAAAATGTTTATTTTAGGTAAACAAGCTTCAAAAATGATTTAAGTATGAAATGGTAAAAGGGTCTCATTTTTAATGAGACTCTTTTATATTTTATGAAAGTAATTATAGGTATGAATATGTAATTAATGTTAAAATATAACAAAGTTGTATAGTTATAGTTTTTAGGAGGGGGAAATATGTTAATGAATCTAGTATGCACGCTACTAATCATTTCCGGACTTACTATCGTTGCAAGAAAAACTTTCATTGTAAACCACTATCTTTGTAATTTAATGGCATTCTTTTGTGCTTATATGACAACATCCTCTTATATGTTAAATCAACTTTCATTAGTGAAAACAATAGTTGTACTTGTTTTGTTGTTTATAGCTTTAGTTCTCGTATACTCACATTTCGATATTAGAGGACTAGCTTTTAACGATTATACAGTATTTAATCTACCTTCTAGCCGGGTGAATATGTTAGTGAAAGAAGGGTTAATTGAAGCAAATATAGAATTTACTGTGGAGAAAAATAATATATATTTATCAGGTTCTCCTGTTAAAATTCGAATATTGAATAGACCACTACATACAACTAATATTTTATTTAAAAAATGTCCAGATGATATGAAGGGGAAAATTAAAGATATTATTGAGGAAAAGATAAAAATTGAAGACAAGAGTTTTCCACTTTCGGGTGTATTGTTGATTGTTTTAGGTGGATTAATATTTTTCATAAAATAGTAGTATTATGAAATGTTTTTGCGATAAGATTTGAATTTTTAATTAAAATGAGGTGAATTGTATGCAGAACTTAGTAAACGGTCTAAACGTTAAAGCAACTTCACAAGAAGATTTACTACAAATTTTCAATTTATGTAAGATTTATGATCAAGCTATTTATGGCGAAATTGATACAACGGTAGAGGATATAACTAATTCATGGAAAGGTATTGATGTTAGTAAAAGCTCTTATGTTGTTATGAATGGAGAAGAAATAATCGCTTATGGAATTTTGACAGGGAATGAAGGGCAGTTTCCATCTGCTGTACTTATTCATCCTAATTATATGAATCAAGGCATTGAACAAGTAATATGGTCAAAGCTTGAAGGGCGTGCTACGGATCTTGTTAGTAACTCATCTTGCTTGAATGGCACGATTGTAACACAAGCAAATAATTCCTATGAGGAAAAAATATTAGGGGAAGCCGGGTTTATTCCAACTCGTATTTGGTGGGGAATGGGGATTGAATTAAAGAAAAATATTCCATCAGCAATCTGGCCAAATGGTGTTACAGTGCGACATTACATACCTGGTGTAGATGATGAGAGATTACATCAAGCTTTTAATGAAGCCTTCGCAGACCACTGGAATTCGAAATCTTCTACGTTAGAAGAGTTTTTACAGCGTACAGAAAGAGAGGGATTTCATCCTACATTATGGTCATTAGCGATGGTTGAGGGTGAAGTAGTTGGTTTTGTCTTTAGTAAAAAGGGTGCTGACAATAAAGCAGAAATTACTCACTTAGGTGTAAGGCGTTCTAAGCGGAAACAAGGATTGGGATTAGCACTGTTACATCATGCATTCGGTCAATTATACGAAGAAGGGATTTCAAAAGTGCATTTAAATGTAGATTCTGAAAATATTACAGGTGCACCTCGCGTATATGAAGCAGCTGGAATGGAAGTACAGAGTAAATTTGTTCGTTTTGATAAGGAAGTCTGTGCGAAGGATGTATATGGTATGTAATTTTACTGATATATTATATTTTGGGGTGAGATGTTAATGGAGCGTTCAGAAACCACGAAAATAAAGTTTGAAAATGTTAGTAGAAATGGAAATGACGTTATCAGATATAGATATTAAAGTACATGCAGTATGAAACCGAGGAAGAAATACTTTCCTCGGTTATTTATATTGTAATAATATTCATACCGGAATCATATTGAATAGATGTATTTTATTGTTAATTTAGTTAAAAATTAATCAGACTTATGTATAATAATTTATTGAAAAAATAATTGAATTTTTCAGATTAATGAATTAATATAAGGTAAGTAATTTTAAGATTTATAGAATATTGGAAGATGAAAGGTTTTGGGGATTTTATAAGAAGCAAAAAAACGATTTTAGGATAGCTTTAAAGCTAGTGTAAAATGACGTTTGCTTCATCATTTTCAGGGCCGAAAGGAATTAGGGGAAAGCATCTTACTTAAAAATGCGGCTATGAATCATCTAAGAGGGGGAAGTGAAGTGGCAAACAAAGAATTGAAAAGAGGTTTAGAAGCACGTCATATTCAAATGATTGCTTTAGGCGGAACAATTGGTGTTGGTTTGTTTATGGGGTCAGCTAGCACAATTAAATGGACAGGTCCGTCAGTAATGCTTGCTTATGCAATTGCAGGTATTTTTATCTTCTTCATCATGCGTGCCATGGGAGAAATGTTGTATATGGAGCCAAGTACAGGCTCATTTGCGACGTTCGGTCATAAGTATATTCACCCGTTAGCTGGTTATATGACAGCTTGGAGTAACTGGTTCCAGTGGGTTATCGTTGGGATGTCAGAGATTATCGCAGTTGGGGCATATATGAAGTATTGGTTCCCAGATCTACCAGCTTGGATACCAGGTGTTATCGCAATGGTTATTCTTGGTGCAGCTAACTTAATTTCTGTTAAGTCATTTGGTGAATTTGAATTTTGGTTTGCGATGATTAAAATCGTTACGATTCTATTAATGATTATTGCGGGATTTGGTCTTATTTTCTTCGGAATTGGTAACGGCGGAGAAGCGATTGGAATATCAAATCTTTGGGCAAATGGCGGTTTCTTTACAGGTGGTTTTTCAGGATTCTTCTTTGCGTTATCACTTGTAGTTGGAGCATATCAAGGTGTGGAATTAATCGGGATTACTGCTGGTGAAGCGAAGGATCCGAAGAAGACACTTACAAGAGCGATTCAAAGTACAATTTGGCGTATTTTAATTTTCTACATCGGTGCGATTTTCGTTATTGTAACTGTGTATCCGTGGGATCAATTAAGTACAATTGGTAGTCCGTTTG
This sequence comes from Bacillus luti, assembly GCF_009739945.1. Classification (NCBI taxonomy): domain Bacteria; kingdom Bacillati; phylum Bacillota; class Bacilli; order Caryophanales; family Bacillaceae; genus Bacillus; species Bacillus luti. The sequence goes on from NZ_CP040336.1 coordinate 1,919,217, forward strand.
TAGCAACTTTTGCGAAGGTTGGTATTACGGCTGCTGCAGGACTTATTAACTTCGTTGTGATTACAGCGGCAATGTCTGGTTGTAATAGTGGTATTTATAGTGCGGGTCGTATGCTTTATACGTTAGGTGTAAATGGACAAGCACCGAAATATTTCACGAAACTTTCTGGAAATGGTGTACCTTTATTTGGTACAGTTGGCGTAATTATCGGTTTAGCGGTTGGTGTTGTATTAAGTTATATTGCACCGAAAAACTTATTCGTATATGTATATAGTGCGAGCGTACTTCCTGGTATGGTACCATGGTTCGTCATTTTAATAAGTCAAATTAATTTTAGAAAAGAAAAAGGGGCAGAGATGAAAGATCATCCGTTCAAAATGCCATTTGCTCCTGTTACAAACTATTTAACAATTGCCTTTTTAATTATGGTATTAATCGGAATGTGGTTTAACGATGATACGCGCATTTCACTAGTTGTAGGTATTGTTTTCTTAGCTATCGTAACAATTAGTTTCTATGCTTTCGGAATAGGGAAGCGAGCTCCGTTAGACGTTAAAAATAATCAAGAGATTTCAAGTAAATAAAGATGAAAAAAGTCCGATTACCTATTTAGGAATCGGACTTTTTTATTAAAATTTTTCTAATACAATCTTCCCAATTGTACGTCCACCTTCAAGTAATGCATGCGCCTTTCTAAGGTTTTCTGCATTTATCGGTGTTAGCGCATCGTTTAAAGTTGTATGAAGGATACCTTCATCTAACAACTCACTCACTTTGTTTAATAATTCGTGCTGCGTAATCATATCGCCAGTTTCATACATTGCTTTTGTAAACATAAATTCCCAAACGAATGTAGCACTTTTACTTTTTAAAATTCCCATTTCAAGAGGTTGTTCATTTTCTACAATAGAGCAAATTTTACCTTGTGGCTTAATGAGGTCACATATTGCTTGCCAATGTTGATCTGTGTTGTTTAAGCAGAAAATATAATCTACATCCTTTAGACCAAACTCTACGATTTGATCTTTTAAAGGTTGGTGATGGTTAATGATATAATCGGCACCGAGTTTTTCAACCCAGTGTATCGTTTCGGTGCGGGATGCAGTTGCGATTACATTCAGTCCAGCCCATTTTGCTAATTGAATTGCAATTGAACCTACTCCACCAGCTCCGCCGATAATTAAAATGTTTTTAAATGAGTTCGTATCTTTTTTAGTATAATCAATGCCTAAACGCTCGAATAAACCTTCCCATGCGGTAATAGCTGTTAAAGGGATTGCTGCAGATTCAGCATCACTTAACGTTTTTGGTTTTTTACCAACGATTCTTTCGTCAACTAGGTGATATTCACTATATGTACCTTGTCTCGTAATACTTCCAGCGTAAAATACTTCGTCGCCTTCTTTAAATAGGGTACAATTTTCGCCCGTTTGCACGACAACACCACTAGCATCCCAGCCGAGTATTTTCGCTACATCTTCTTTTTTATCTTTTGGAGAGCGAACTTTTGTATCAACTGGATTAACGGAAATGGCATTAATCTTAACGAGTATATCTCTTCCTGTAGCAACAGGTCTTTCAACTTCCACATCAATTAAACTGGTTTTTTCTTCAATAGGTAAGTATTCATATAAACCAATTGCTTTCATTTCTATTCCCTCCATTAAAGTAAGAGTCATTCTCCTTTATTATAGTAGGTAAAGTGTCAGTATGTAAAAAAGTTGAGTTCTTTCCATGTTGTAAAAGACCTGTTTCAGCTTTATTTTGAACTTTGTAACTGGAGAGGACCACCCACCGTTTTGAGTTTATAAGCGTCGAATGTAAGGTATACTTATTTTTCCAGTGTACCTTGCATTGAACAATACTAACTGTTATATTATACTTGTAGTTACTTATTATAAAACAGTACTGAACAATAAACAGTAGTTGATATCAATTAGAATAGGGTGAATGAATATTGAATGTACAATTTAAAAAAGGAGTTTTAGAACTTTGTGTTCTTGTCTTACTTGAGAAGCAAGACCGTTATGGGTATGATTTAGTGCGAAGTATTTCCAATCAAATTGAAATATCAGAAGGGTCTGTTTATCCGCTACTTCGTAGATTAACTAAAGAAGAATATTTTACAACTTATTTACAGGAGTCTTCAGAAGGGCCTTCAAGGAAGTATTATACACTGACGGATAAAGGTAGAACGTATTTGTACCAACTTTTGGAGGAATGGAATGAGTTCTCACAAGGTGTCAATCAATTAATTAAAGAAGGTGTACGTAATGACGAAAGATAAATTTTTACAACAATTAAATGTATCTCTAAAAAGGTTATCTGATAAAGAGCGTGAAGATATTTTAAAAGATTATGAAGAACATTTTACTTTCGGATTAGAGGAAGGGAAAAGCGAAGAAGAAATTGCAGCCTCATTAGGTTCTCCATCTCAAATCGCCAAAGAATTATTAGCAGATTATCATATTGAGAAAGTAACAACAAGTGCGACAACAGGAAATGTTTTCCGGGCAATTTGGGCAGTAATTGGATTAGGTTTTTTCAATTTGTTAATCGTGCTTGGACCTGCAATTACATTAGCGGCATTGATTTTTTCAGGATGGGTTCTAGGTATCTCATTTTTAGGCGCACCATTACTTGTTTTAGTTGATACTATTATACATCCAAATGCATTCTTGCTATTTAATCTTTTTGTTTCTTTAGCACTTTGTGGACTAGGATATTTCATTGTTATTGCTATGTTATTTTTAACGAAGCTAGCAAAGAATGGATTTGTTCGTTATTTAAAGTTCAATATAGCATTAGTAAAAGGTGGTTTGAAGCATGATAAATAAAAAGAGTCTTTCAATCATTGCAGGTATTATTTTTATTATTGGTATTATCGGAAGTTTATTCACATATCGTTCAATTGCTGCAGTACCAATTTCAGAAGAAAAGGTCATTAACAATAATAATGTGTCAAGCGTCATTATCGATACGAATAACGTTCGTGTTAACATCAATCCTACGACAGATAGTAACATGAAAGTGAAATTAGATGGCGAAGTTAATCCTAACGTAAAAAGAACATTAGCAACGGATGAGAAAGATTCAGCGCTTCTCATTTCTTACAAAGAAAAGCAACAGAGCTGGTTCAACTTTAATATTTCTGAAGTATTGGCGCCATTAACATTAAATGTGTATCTACCCGAAAAACAATATGATTCATTAAAAGTTTCCAATAATAATGGCTACGTTTCTGCTAAAAAAATAAACGCAACACATTTTAATATCAATACAAGCAATGGACGTGTTGAATTAAGAGAAATCAATTCGCCAAAAATTATCGCAGAAGCAAACAATGGAATTATAGATTTCCAAGATATATTGGCACAAAATATTCATGTGAAATCGAACAACGGACGAATAATGCTAGACCATGTTGAAGGTGAAATAGAGGGGCAAACTAAAAATGGAAGTCTTACTCTGAAAACGAATGAACTGGATCGAAATCTCAATTTTACGACTCACAATGGAAAAATTAATATTGAAACCGAAAAAGAACCAACTAATGTTCAATTTAATGTTTCTGTCGACAACGGCAGCGCGAATATCCTGAATAAATATAACGGGAATACGGTTATTGGAAAGGGAGAAAATATAATTAAATTAAACACACATAACGGAAATATTACAGTGAAAAACCAATAGCATATTACTTTTTATAATCGCAGCTCGTCGCACATAAAGAGCAATAATAAATATAAAAGAACCGACTACTTTTTTCAACATATAGGTAGTCGGTTCTTTTATATGTAACATTCGTTTAAGTGTGTATCCTTTTCGTATTACAAAATACAAACAGTTGATTTATTACCCTGGATTCTTAGAAAAATAACGAATAGTAATTAATAGTGTAAGGAGAATTTGTGAATGACTCAAAAATAATAGCTGAAACAATGAAAAGTGAGAAGGAGTTTATTTCTAGCGAGAGGAATTCTTTACTGTATTGTTTTATTCAAAACTAAATGTAAAGGTGGGTACATAATGACAGTAAAGAAGCTTTATTTCGTCCCAGCAGGTCGTTGTATGTTAGATCATTCTTCAGTTAATAGTAGGCTCACGCCGGGGAACTTATTGAACTTACCTGTATGGTGTTATCTTTTGGAGACGGAAGAGGGGCTTATTTTAGTAGATACAGGTATGCCAGAAAGTGCGGTTAATAATGAAAATTTATTTGATGGTACATTTGTTGAAGGACAGATTTTACCGAAAATGACTGAAGAAGATAGAATCGTGAATATTTTAAAACGCGTTGGTTATGGGCCGGAAGACCTTCTTTATATTATTAGTTCTCACTTGCATTTTGATCATGCAGGGGGGAATGGTGCTTTTACAAATACACCGATTATTGTGCAGCGTGCTGAATATGAGGCGGCGCAGCATAGCGAAGAATATTTGAAAGAATGTATATTGCCGAATTTAAACTACAAAATCATTGAAGGCGATTATGAAGTAGTACCAGGAGTTCAATTATTGCATACACCAGGTCATACTCCAGGGCATCAATCACTATTAATTGAGACAGAAAAATCCGGTCCTGTATTACTAACGATTGATGCATCTTATACGAAAGAGAATTTTGAAGATGAAGTACCGTTTGCTGGATTTGATCCAGAATTAGCCTTATCTTCAATTAAACGTTTAAAAGAAGTGGTGATGAAAGAGAAGCCGATTGTTTTCTTTGGGCATGATATAGAACAGGAAAGGGGATGTAAAGTGTTCCCGGAATATATATAGTGCAAAAAGGTCATGAGCTCACTTGCTCATGACCTTTTTATTTAAATAATTTTTTTAAATAAGTTATAAACTTTTTTGGAACTGTCTTCATTTAATTGATAGTACGTAAGGTTTACATCATCAGGAGTGTCTTGCTGAGCAATCATCACTTCGCTGCTATGGTGATCAACTACCCATATGAAATATTTTTTATAAGTCCCATCCTCGAAAGTAATCCACATATCAAAATCTATTAAATCTGATCCTTCTTCATCTAATGTTAATTTTCCTTTTTTTGCGGTATCCATACTGTTAATAAACGTTTTTAATTCATCTGTTTTTGTGAGAAAGATATCCTTTTTTGTTTTAATTGACTCGACATGTATATCTTTTATTTCCTGTTTTCCTAAAAAGACAGGGGGCTCATTTGGGTCTCGCGAGCTTGAAATGATAGTCACTTTCTTTTTTGGTTTGTTTGCAGTATAGAGATCTTGAATAGATTTTCCAGAGTTTACGAACCATATGATTCCACAAATAATCAATGTGCTACCAAGCAATAAAATGATTTTCTTAATAGAATATTCTCCTCTCTATTACTTCGTATGAAGAGCTTTTCTATTAATATATGATAGGTAAGCGTAAAGTATTATAGTTGAACGTGGTTATGCTTCACAGTTTTTATTGGGCGATCTATGAGTAAATTGTAAGTTAGCCCAATTAATACGAGAATGCCACCGATAATTTTGCCGATCGAGAGTTCGTTTGATAGAAAGAAATCGATGATGGTCCCCGCAAATAATTGTCCGATAAAGATGAGTAACGTTAAATAAAATGCTGATATTTTGGGAGTAATATAGTTTGATAATGAAATGACGATAACGCCTACTAATCCGCCAAAGTATACAGCGATAGGGATAGATTGCAACGTATGGATAGGAATATAAAATGAGTCTGAACTGAAAATTAAAAATAACGTAGAGAAAAATAATCCAGTAATATAATTGAAAAAGGTACCTTCCCAATTTCCGATTTCCTTTGCTAAATTCGCGTTAATAATTCTAGCAACGACAATAGAAACACCAGCTAATATAGCGATAGTAATATATAACATTTTCTTGCCTCCATTAATAAATTGTCATGACTATAATTCCAGAAGAGATGAAACATAATCCAATTAGTTTTTTCTGTTCAAACTTTGCAACTTTCATTCCTAATAAACCGAAATGATCAATAACAATTGAAGCAATAGATTGACCGAGTAGGCTTAATGCGATCGTAATAGAGGCACCAAGAGCGGAGAAACTGATGTTGTTAAAAAGAACGGTGAATACTCCAATCGCTCCAGCGCTATATAAAAAAAGTGGAATACTTTTATCGAAATGGATTTTATTTTTGTTTATGATTAAAACGAAAATAACTGCAATTAAACCGACAAGGTGAATGACAACACTCGCTGTATACTTGCCAATTAACTCAGATAAAATCCCATTCAATGGAAGCATAACGGCGATGAGCACACCAATAAAGACAGAAAGAAAGTTAAACACTGTAATATCCCCTTTATATTTCGTATTTGTAATGACTGTATCATGCTGAAATTGTGTATTACTATGACATATGTCATAGTGGAAGAAGAAAATTTTGTATACAATGGGTTGAGTTGTAAAGGTGGGGGAAGTATGAAGAAAGTATGTAACACAAATAAATTAGCAGCGTATATGAAACAAAATAATATTGATGCATTTTTTAGTAATGATATGAAACCATATATGGAACTTATATTTTTTAAAAAGAATGAGTTTATTTGTAGAGAAAATGAAGAGATAGATTATTTATATTTTTTTGTGGAAGGAAAAGCGAAAGCGTTTAATACATTAAGTAACGGAAAATCCGTATTATTATGCTTTTATGATAGTTTGCAGTTACTAGGAGATGTAGAATTAATACACTCCCAAAAGACTGCTTCCAATGTGCAAGTGATGGCAGATTCATATTGTGTTGGTTTGCCTTTAGGAAAAGTGAGAAATCAACTATTTCATGATGCGAAATTTTTACGATGTATTTGCGGTTCGTTAGCACATAAATTAAATCGACTTTCTAAAAATAGTACCATTAATTTACTGTATCCACTTGAAAATCGACTTGCGAGCTACATGTTAGCAGCAGGGGAACGAGCGGTGCAGCACGGAAATCGAATTGTATTTAGTGGGAATTTAACGGAAATAGCTGAATTGTTAGGAACGAGTTATCGGCATTTATTACGTACATTAAATATTTTTTGTGATAAAGAGATAATAAAGAAGAACGATGGATGCTTTGAAGTAGTAAATGTAGATGTTTTGAGAGAGTTGGCGGCAGATGTTTATAAATAGGGGGAGAGTATAAATGATAACACCTATATTTAGAATTTTTGATATTGAAAAAGCAAAGCTATTTTACTTAGATTTTTTAGGATTTAAATTGGATTGGGAACATCGGTATGAGGAAAATATGCCATTATATATGCAAATCTCGTTACATGATGCTGTGATACATTTATCAGAGCATCATGGTGATGCTTCGCCAGGTGGTGCGATTCGGGTCAAAATAGATAATGTAAGGGAGTATCATGCTGTATTATTAAGTAAAGAATATGCTTACTCGAAGCCTGATATAGAAAAAACACCTTGGGGTACAATTGAATTAACTGTGATTGATCCATTTTCAAATAGAATTATATTTTATGAGGCACTGGTTTAGAAAAAAATTATGAAAATAGGGGGTAACAATGGAGCGGAAAATAGCAATAATTTCAGACATTCACGGAAATAGTCACGCTTTACAAGCGGTATTAAAAGATATTGCACGTCGTAAGGCTGAAATGGTAATAAATTTAGGGGATAGCGTGTATGGGCCGTTAGATCCTTTAGGGACAATTGAAATATTAATGAAGAACGAGATGATACATATTAAGGGAAACTGTGATCGCATGCTTTGGGAACCTATACAAGAGCAGTCTGCTACATTAACTTTTGTCCAAAATCAATTAACAAAAGATCATATAGATTGGTTACAACAACATCCTTCACAATTTATTGTAGACGATATGTTATGTTGTCATGGTACGCCAATTTCAGATGAAGTGTATTTGTTAGAAGAGATGAATGAAAATGGTGCGGTATTAAAGAATGAAAAAAATATAATGGATCAACTCCAAAATATTGAGCAAAAAATAATAGTATGCGGTCATACGCACATTCCTAGAGTTGTGTATTTAGCAAACGGAAAAATCGTTATAAATCCAGGGAGTGTAGGACTTCCAGCATACAAAGATGAGTTACCTGTTATGCATAAAATGGAATCAGGAACTCCGCATGCAAAATATGTAGTGATAGAAGAGGTTTTGGGAGAATGGATAATTGAACAAATTTCAGTTCCTTATAATTGGGAAGAAGCTGCTGAATTGGCTGTTCAACAGGAAAGGTATGACTGGGCACAGGCGCTAAAGACTGGGAAGATAGAATGAAGGGCAGTTTGCTTTATGGTAAACTGCTCTTTTTTATTTTGAGTAGATATTGAATTATATAAAAATAAAATGTTATGATTACGGAAACGCATGAATATATGAACAGATATTCATACGTAAAAGAAGGAGGGATTAGAATGAAAGACCTAATTATTATTGGAGCTGGTCAAGCTGGATTAACAATGGGATACTACTTGAAGCAAGAAGGGTATAATTTTTTACTACTCGAGGCAGGAAACCGAATTGGTGATTCATGGAGAAACAGATATGATTCTTTACAGCTCTTTACACCGAGGGAATATAGTAGTTTACCAGGGATGATATTAAAAGGAGAAAAGAATGAATTTCCACATAAAGATGAAATTGCAACGTATTTAGAAGAATATGCACAGTATTTTCAACTACCGGTACAATTGCAAACGAAAGTTTTAAAAATAAGGAAAGAGGAAGAAATATTTGAATTACACACTCCTACAGAAGTTTTACAATCGAAAAAGGTTATTATCGCATCAGGTGGTTTTCAGCAACCGTACATCCCCTCATTTTCACAACATCTTTCATCGCATGTTTATCAAATACATTCATCACAATATAAATCACCATCACAAATTCCTAAGGGAAAAGTACTAGTAGTAGGTGGCGGGAACTCAGGAATGCAAATTGCAGTAGAACTTGCAAAAACTCATGAAGTTACAATGGCTACCAGTCATCCGTTAACATTTTTACCGTTACATTTATTTGGTAAAAGTATTTTTAATAGATTAGAAAAAATAGGTTTATTGTACGCTGAAATAAATACAAAGAGGGGGAAGTGGTTTCAAAAGAGAAAGGACCCCATTTTTGGATTTGAAGGTAAGGAACTCATTCGTAATGGAGCAATACAACTGCAAGAAAAAGTAGTAAATGCATCAGAAAATAAAATAATGTTTCAGAATGGTGAGACATATAGTGCAGATAGTATTATATGGTCAACTGGTTTTGTTTCAGAGTATAACTGGATTGAAATAGAAAAGGCAGTAAATAAGAATGGATTTCCTAATCATATAAAGGGAATGAGTCCAGTAAATGGATTATATTATATCGGTTTGCCGTGGCAATCTCAAAGAGGTTCTGCACTTATTTGTGGTGTAGGAAAAGATGCAGTGTATTTACTTTCTGAAATCAAAAAAATAGATCAGTAGCAGCAACTACTGATCATCCATATGTACATGAATTAGGAGAGGTCAAACATTTATTAACTTTATTATAATAGATTTTCACTGGAATAAAAACTGAAAATTCTCATTTTTTATTGAGAAAGTTTTTTTGTATCGAAATATAAAAAATTAAGCATTTATCATTTTTATAAGGATTATTTTTGCAAATACTTGTTTTGAGCGAAAAATAAGAAGGAACATTCCTTTCAAAATCTATAAATTACGTGTAGAAATTTACTACATTTATCTCGAACATTGAATGATAAAAGGCATGGGATTAAGCGATAATTATTATTAAGGACAAGATTTTGAGTACGTTATATATAATTCAACAAATAAAATATTCTTTTATTCCAGTTCATATTCAAAACTTGATTTGAAATCTTATTTACACATATTTTTATAATAGAAGATAGAGTAGGATGAAAACAAGTAGAGGTAGTAGTTAAAAGAGTGAAAATAAGATAGTTATATTTTGGTAATTTGTGATATAGTCTATATAATAATTATTTCCAAAACATTACGATTTGGAAGCAGAGAGGGGTAGCGATTGTGAAGTTTGATGATCAACGCTTACTAGGAGTCCGATTAGGTTCTATACTTGTAACAGATGAAAATCAATATTTAGTAATTAAGAAAAAAGATCATTATGCACTATTAAATATACATAATTTAGAATGCACTCATGTTGAAGTGCAGCTAGAACATATTGAAGAATTGTTGCGGGAAGATTTCCAAGAAAGTATAACGGAGATTATCGCGCCGGAACATATAAAAATTGTTGCGAAAAATGTTATATAGAGAAAGAAGCTGGAAGGAACAGCTTCTTTCTCTTCGTTATAAGGAGAACGTTTTTAAAACATCACCAATAATCCCTTCCATTTGATGAACACCTAAATCAGCGTTCGTCATTATAACCGCACCATTACCTCGGTATGGATAGCATACCATCATACATTGAAATCCAACGCCCCATCCAAGGGAATAAATTTGGAAGTCCTCATCCGAATCATCTAGAAAAACACCTAGTCCAGTCCATTTTGAACAGCCCTGAGGAGAAATCATATCTTGAACTGCTTCTTGAGAAAGTTTTAGTTTGCCCTTTCCTTGTAAGGAATGAATGATTTCAAGTACTAAAGTTGATAAGTCTGTTGGTGTTGTCCAGATGCCAGAAGTAGCTGCGAATGGGTAAAATGGATACTTCTCATTTGTGACGGTACCATCTTTGTTATGTCCACAAGCAAAGGTCTCCATTTTATTTATATCTTCAGGAGAGAATACCGTACTATTCTTTAGTTGGAGTGGCTGAAAGATATATTCTTCAAGTAAAAGGGTGAATGGTTTTCCAGTTATATCTTCAAGTAGCAGTTCGATAATACAAAAGTTCGCATCAGAGTAGTGAAATTCACTTGCGGGTTTATAAGTTATTTCTATCGGTACGGGGCAATATGATGTTTTACCGGCAAGGAGTTCAGACATGTTTGGTCGCCCTTGTGCAAGTGAATAATGTTCAAAACTATTAGGAGGATCAATGATTCCAGATTGGTGACTTAATAAATTTCGTAACGTGACTTTTTTCTGTGAAGTAAATAGGTTAGTAGGAATATTCCAAGATGTGAGTCTATCATTTACGTCTTCGTCTAAATGCACGATTTCTTGATCTGATAACGTTAGTACGAGCATTGTAGTGATGAACTTGCTAATAGAACAAGAATTGAAGATAGAATCCGAAGTGACAGTTTTAGTTGTTCCAGATTCCAGTGTCCCGAAGGCAGTCACTTCGTCTAGCTTGCCATCACGTACAACGGCAAGGCTTAAACCTGCAACGGAATATTGCTTCATTTTCTCATATATAGTGTTACTTTTTAAGTTCATAGTGACTCCTTTCTTTTAAAAGGCAGAATATTAGTTCTATTATACAGTAGTTAATAGAGAGAATGAGAGAAAAAGAAAAAACTTCATCTTTTATTGATGAAGTTTTTTAGTTAATTCGAAATAAGTGCTTTTAAAAATTTATCACGGTACATGTACATAAGCCACGTAGCTGTTATAAAGGAAATGATGATCTCTTTGTTTTTAATTGGTGCACTGAAAACAAGCCAGCCAACGATATCAAATAATAAATGTAGTGCAATTGAAAGAACTACAAATAGTAGTAATGTCTTCGAAAATCTTTTCATGAAGTATTCTCCTTTTATAAAAGGTCTTATTAACAATGTTGTATATTAATATTATACATTAAGTTCTTGTTATGGTAAAATTTACATAAGTTAGTGGAGTAAAACAAATGAAAGCTAGTGAGGAGAAATAGTCATGGAATTTTGGATAATCATACCGATAGCAATCTTTGGGTTTATTTATATCGTTGAAAAATTAAATAGAATTGAAAAGAAAAATGATGCACGTTTAAAGCGGATGGAAGATAAATTACAATTAATCACGAAAGAAATGGGGATTGTAGAAAGAGAACCTGAAATTAATAAAGCTGAGATTAACAAAGAATTACGTCAGCTTATGGAAGAAGGAAAAAAAGTTAAGGCAGTTAAGAGAGTAAGAGAGGCTTTTGGGTTTTCCTTATTAGAAGCGAAGCAATATGTCGATAAATTATAAAAAAGATCATCCGATTGGATGGTCTTTTTTCATTGCACCATACGTGTATTTACATAGGCAGCGATTATAACGTGGCCAATTATAATGATAGGAAATAAGATTTTGGCATTAGGAGTAGTGAAGACACTGCCAATTGTGGCGATAACGCCGGCAGTTAAATTATAAAGCCCCACTATTTTTGATAACTTCATCTTATCAGGCACACGGCGTTCATTGAATCCTGATAAGAGCCAAGTGTATTGTTTAACTCCGATGAAATAAGCGAGTGTAAATGAAATGATTGCTACTATGAATAATGATGGGGAAGCGAAGAGAGTCATTGAAAACACCTCCATTAATGGACTATAAATAAATTATAGTATGAATGTTATAATTTAACAAAATGCAATTTTGATTTTAAGTGTAATAGAAAAACAGAGTATTTGTGATGAAGGGAGATTACATATGAACATTGCGGAATTCCAGAGGTACGTATTACATTTCAGTAAAGAAAAAGGGTTTCAAGATACAACAATTGAAGAACGTACGATGTATGCAATGGCAGAATTAGGTGAGTTGGCAGAGGTAATATTAAAGCGTGATAAAATACAAGATTCAAAACGAGAAATTGGTTTAGAAATGTTTGATGTAATTTGGAATATATGTGATTTAGCCAATAAGTTAGAAATTGATTTAGAGAAGGCGTTTAAAGAAAAAATGATGATTAATAAAGAGCGTGAATGGTAAGTTGAGTTTTAATTTGTAAAGAAGAGGGATATGAATGAAAAAGAAGCTTATTATTAGAGGAGCTCTTATCTTAATTAGTGTTATGGGTGTTTTAGCTTACTTAGTTTTTCAAGGAATATTTATTCCAAATCAATTAAGTGCGGATAAGTATGAAATAAAAGGGATAGATGTCGCATCTTATCAAGGGGAGATAGATTGGGGAGAGTTTGAAAAGCAAAATATGAAGTTTGCGTTTATAAAGGCTACTGAAGGGAGTGCGTTTGTGGATGAGTACTTTACGAAAAATTGGACGAGTGCGAATAAGACAGGTATGCGCACTGGAGCGTATCATTTTTTTAGTTTTGATAGTAAGGGTGAAACGCAAGCAGAGCAATATATACGAACTGTTCCAAAGAATGAACGAGCGTTGCCTCCTGTAATAGATGTTGAGTTTTACGCTAATAAAAAAGACGATCCTCCAAAGCGTGAAAATGTTACGAAAGAGTTGTCAATAATGGTGAAAATACTAGAAAAACATTATGACAAGAAAGTAATATTGTATGCAACTCAAGAGGCGTACGATTTGTACATAAAGGATGTATATCCTCAATGTGATATTTGGATTCGTAGTGTACTTACGAAACCGAGTATATCCGATAAAAGAAATTGGACGTTTTGGCAATACACAAACCGTGGAAAATTAAGAGGCTATAATGGAAAAGAAAAGTATATTGATTTGAATGTATTTTATGGGAATGCGAAAGAGTTTGAGAATTATGGAATGAAAGATTAACAAAAATATGTAAGAAAAGACGGAACAAGCTTTGGAAATGAATTGTCTATTATAGATAATAACTATGTGTTGAAGTAAGAAACAAAAAATAAAATAATGCCGAAGCTTATTGGTGATTTAAGAAATTTTTGGAATACAAAAAAGATGGAGAAAATAATTTCCCCATCTCTTTCTTCTAACTATATTTAAATGCTGAAGCTCTCGATTACGCCAGCATACGTTACTGAGATTTTAATTCTAAGTATACAAATACTAGTACCGTCATAATTCCTATAATAACGTAAGTAACATCAAGCATTATAAGTGTTTTTAAAGTTTCAGTCATTCTAATTCACCCCTGTTATAAAAATATAACATGATCTGTTTATCGATTAGATAAGAGATCATAAAGATAAAATGTATATGGAATTTCTTAAGTATAAATATATCATATAAATAATGTAAATAATGTTAAGATAGTGTAAATGTATTGTAAATAAAGAGGTTTCTCATAATGCCTTTTTAACAGGGGATCGAGCGGCTCTGTTACTCTTCCTCTACTAGTATTGCGAAAACTTATGTATGATAATTTATTAAGCGTGTATGAACCAGTTATCGTGATTGATTTTCTTCTTTTTTATAAATCAATCACGATAGTAGCTGTTACTACATTTTCTTCTAATACATCTACCTGTACTTGTTCATCGTGTCTCCAATTGATATTGAAGTTGTCTGTCGTATACATTTCCTTAAGAGTGACCTCTTTATATTTTTCTAAAATGCTACCTCTTTTCCCATAATAGATTCTTACAGTTGAGCTGGGACTTGGCCCTTTTGATTTTATTGTTTCTCTAAGCTCGATAATATTTATGAGATTGGGAGATTCACTTTTTTGAAAGGTAAAGGAACTGACCACTTTTTGTACCTTCTTAAAAACAGGACCATTGGATTTATTTGATATGTTAAATTCCACAACTTCAGGTACGGATTCTTTTTCTCGTAGCGTTATTGTTGCCTCATAATCATTTTTCCAATCTATGGAGACATCTGAGGAGTCGAGACGTTCCCCGTCATTTGCAATACTTGTGTCAAAATGTTCCCATAAGCCGTATTTAATTCTGACGGGAGTGGGATCAAGAGAAGAGTCTGAATCTAGTTTCACTACTTTAATCGTATTTTTATTATTTGGAGAATGACTTTTTTTAAGTGTAATGTCGTATAAATACAAAATGTAAGACAAACAGCCTACTACTAAAATAATTGGAATTACGATACGTAAGGCAGTAATGTGACGTCTCCGTGTGGCTTTTTTCTTAGTGCTTTTACTATTTTGTTCAAGTTCTTTTTCAATACTCGTTTGAACCGTTACTTTTGGCGGGCGAATAAGCCACCAAATGAAAGCTATTAGTAGTAAGCAAAGAGGTATTCCTTGAATAAAGAAAAAACCTTTCCAAAAATCTAGTCTAGTACTATATGGAGAATCTGTTGCCATCACTCCTATAAAAAGTGCCACTGGACTTGCAAGTATATTTACCCCTAAACCAATCAATACGAATGAAAGATTTTTATTCCTAATTTTTCGTGACCCAGCCATAATAAACAGAAATACTGCAATACCAAGTATAAGAAACAGTATTCCGTAATAAAACATCATATATACCATGCTATCCCTCCATAACTTTAATTGTACCATTAGTAAGGAAAAATTTGTGAAATGTTAGATGGATATGATATTTGTATTCCTTAAAAGTGATCCGATACATTATGCGAATAAATGATCACCAAGTATTAATATAAGAAGACAGTAAAAATATTATGTCAACAATGTGAACTGTCACAAATTTATACATATTATTGTGATTGATGTCACATCCTTTTTCCTCAATGGGCATTATGCTTAGGTTGTAAGGAATGATTGGGAGAGGGTGGGATGATATGTTTTGTTATCAATGTGAACAAACGCCAACAGGCGGATGTAAAGTAATAGGTGTTTGTGGTAAAAATGAAACAATTGCAAGTTTGCAAGATACAATTGTGTTTGGATTAAAAGGAATCGCTGCTTATCGTACACATGCTGCTCAGCTAGGGTATACAGATGCATTTGTAGATGCTACGACGCAAGAAGCGTTGTATATGACATTAACAAATTCTAATTTTAATGAACAAGAACATATTGATATGGCTATGAAAGTTGGCAAAGCAGCTTTACGAGTAATGGAGTTGTTAGATGAGGCACATACGAATCACTTTGGTGTTCCAGAGCCTGTTCAAATTACACAAAACCATGTAGAAGGTAAAGCAATTGTAGTTACTGGTCATAATTTATTTGCATTAGAAGAATTGTTAAAGCAAACAGAAGGAAAAGAAATTAATATTTATACTCATTCTGAAATGTTACCAGCACACGGTTATCCGCAGCTGAAAAAATATAAGCATTTAAAAGGAAACATCGGTAAGGCATGGTATGATCAACGACGTCTTTTTGAAAAATTTACAGGTGCCATATTAGCGACAACGAATTGTGTTATGCCAATTAAAGGATCATACTCTGATCGATTCTTTTCATATGATATTGCAGGCTTAGAGGGTGTACAAAAAATTAAAAATGATGATTTTGCACCATTGATTCAAAAAGCGCTAGAACTTCCAGAAGTACATATGGAGTCGGATGAACAGTTAGTAACAGGGTTTCATCATAATACAGTATTATCATTAGCTCCTGAAATTATTGAGGCAGTAAAAGAAGGAAAGATTAAGCGTTTCTTTGTTATCGCAGGTTGTGATGCTCCCGGAAAAGGCGGAGAATATTATCGTGAATTAGCAACGTCACTTCCGCCAGAAACAGTTATTTTAACAACTTCTTGCGGGAAATTCCGCTTTAACGATGTGGATTACGGTATGGTACCTGGTACGGAGATTCCGCGTTACATTGACTTAGGCCAATGCAATAATTCAATTTCTACAGTGAAAATAGCGGCCGCTCTAGCTGATGCTTTCCAATGTGAAGTGAACGAATTGCCAGTAAGCATTGTCCTATCATGGTTTGAACAAAAAGCGGTTGCTATTTTACTGGGGCTATTTAGTCTTGGTATTCAAGACATACGCATCGGTCCAAAGGCGCCTGAATTTATTTCATCTGGTGTGCTTGATGTATTACAAGAAACATTTGGTTTAAAACTAATTACAACTGCAGCAGAAGATATGGATATGATGTTATCGTAACAAAAATATAATCTGACTTATTAATTTCGGTATAGTATAGCGCTCCAAAACAAAAATGTAGAATATTTGTTTTGGAGTATTTTCTTTTCTTAGCGGGGTAGGGATGTGGAGAAATTTCTTCAGAAAGAAAATTGGCTGTATCTAATAGGTAATAGTTGATTTTAGAAAAATATAAAAATCAAGTTGACATTTACAACTACTCAGTCATACAATGTACTTGTAATAGGTAATACTGAGTAGTGTTGTTTCTCAAAAAATTTTCAATAAACAATAGGTAATAGTTGATTTTAGAAAAATTTTGAAAATCAGTTGACATCTACCGCTACTTAGTCATACAATGTAGTTGTAATAAGTAATACTGAATAGTGCGGTTTCTCAAAATCTATTCGGTAAAAAATTCGCCTTAGTACTCTGTAATACTGAATATAAGTCAGACAGAATAGGGGGTAAAGGAGGATCAGAACATGGAAAATTTAACTGAAATGCTGAAAGGTTCACTGGAAGGGTGTGTGCTGGAAATCATTAGCCGCCGTGAAACGTATGGCTATGAGATTACACGTCACCTGAATGATCTTGGGTTTACCGAAGTAGTAGAAGGAACGGTTTATACCATCCTCGTACGATTAGAAAAGAAAAAGCTTGTGAATATTGAAAAGAAACCATCAGATATGGGACCGCCTCGTAAGTTTTATTCATTAAATGAGGATGGCCGTCTGGAGCTTGAATTGTTTTGGAAAAAATGGGATTTTGTATCTTCAAAAATTAACGTCTTGAAGTCAAACTAGCCTCATAATATAAAATGTTCCGTCTCATATTTGGAGAGTTTCTTGTTCTGCTTTATAAAAAAGGAGGAAAATAAGATGTTGGAAATGTTCAAAAAATTAATTGGTGATAAAAAAGAGTACAAAATGATGATGGCACGAGTTGAGGCTCTGCCAGAAGACTACCAGTTTGTGTTTAAGAAAATTCAAAACTACATGTGGAATTTTTCAGCAGGTAACGGGATGGATATGCTGCACATACAGTATGAATTGATCGATTTGTTTGAAAATGGTGCAGCAGAAGGCAGACAAGTGCTAGACATTACTGGGGAGGATGTAGCATCGTTTGCTGATGAACTAGTGGCAAACGCTAAAACATATGTCTCTAAGTATCGTGAAGATTTAAATGAAAGTATCATGAAGAAATTGAGAAAAAAATAAATACAATAAGTAATACCGACTGATTAGCTGGTTATAAATGTGAACTGTTGCCATCGCTATTCAGTTATATTTTCAACCACTACTAAGTAATACAGAATATCAGTGATACTAAATAGAGGGTGTAGGTAATTTAATTTTATAAGGGGGAACAAGTATGAGTAATACAGCGATTTCTGTAAAAGAGTTAAAAAAATCTTTTAAAGATAAAGAAGTGTTAAAGGGAGTGGATTTTGAGGTGCAGCGTGGTGAAATTTTCGCGCTGCTAGGCTCAAATGGAGCTGGCAAGACGACGACGGTCAATATCCTTTCGACGCTGATGAAGCAAGATGGTGGTGAAGTAAGTATTTGTGGTTTTGATGTTCAGCGTCAACCGGATCATGTTCGGCAAAGTATTAGTTTGACAGGGCAGTTCGCAGCTTTAGACGGTATGCTTACTGGGAGAGAAAACTTGATAATGATTGCCAAGTTGCGCGGGATTTCCAATCCAGCTCAAGTCGCTGACCATTTGCTTGCAAGATTCAGCCTGACTGATGCAGCAAACCAAAGGGCAGACCAGTATTCGGGAGGGATGAAACGCCGACTTGATATTGCTATGAGTTTGATTGGGACGCCAGCAGTTATTTTTCTCGACGAACCAACGACAGGGCTTGATCCTGAAGCGCGGATCGAAGTATGGGATACGGTTAAGGAACTCGCCGGCGGAGGCACAACAATCTTGCTAACGACTCAATACTTAGAGGAAGCAGAACAACTGGCGGATCGTATTGCTATATTGCATGGCGGAAAAATCATTACGACTGGTACTCTTACCGAGCTGAAAGAGATGTTCCCACCAGCAAAAGTGGAGTATATCGAGAAACAGCCAACATTGGAAGAAATATTCCTTGCAATCATCGGCAAAAAGGAGGAGATGTAAATGAAAAGCAAAACAGGAGTATTACTAGGTCGTTTAATGCGCAACATTATGCGCAGTCCGGATACGATTATTACGGTAGCGATTACGCCGATTATGATGATGCTGTTGTTTGTTTACGTATTTGGCGGCGCTATACAGACAGGAACGGATAACTACGTTAATTATTTATTGCCAGGAATCTTACTGATGGCTATCGCATCCGGTGTAGCTTACACTTCTGTCCGATTATTTACGGATATAAAGAGCGGACTTATGGCACGTTTTATTACGATGCCTATCAAACGCTCGTCAGTATTGTGGGCTCACGTACTAACCTCACTTGTTGCTAATGTGCTTACTATCGTGGTTGTTATCCTTGTTGCACTCTTAATGGGATTCCGTTCCAGCGCCAATATTCTAGATTGGCTCGCGGTAGTTGGGATACTTGGGATGTTTACGCTGGCGCTGACATGGCTAGCTATCATTCCAGGGCTGACAGCAAAGTCTATGGAAGGGGCGACAGCATACTCGTACCCACTCGTTTTTCTTCCGTTTATTAGTTCGGCCTTCGTACCTACCGAAACGATGCCAAAAATTGTTCGTGCGTTTGCTGAGAATCAGCCTGTAACTTCAATCGTGAATGCGATTCGTGCTCTATTATATGAAGGAACTGTTGGTAACGATATTTGGATTGCACTCGCTTGGTGCGTAGGCATAATGATTATTTCTTACTTCTTCGCTAGTAAAGCATTTAAACGTCAGTTAGGGTAAGTATCGAGGTAACTGGATTTATCGGAATAATATATATAAAAAGAAAAGCACGGAAGATTTTCCGTGCTTTTCTTTTTATATGGTCCATTTAATTCAGCGAGAAGGAAATTTTTTAGACAAAGAGAAATACTAGTTGATTGGCAATTGGGTAAGTTAAGGAGAGTATATTTATAATGAATACTACAAAAACCACAGGGTGCTTTACTATTGTTGATAATAATGAAGGAAAAATATTACTAGTTAAACGAAATGATTATCCTATCTGGGATTTGCCTGGGGGAAAACTAGAAGAAAATGAACAGTTAGAGAAGTGTGCTATAAGAGAAACTAAAGAAGAAACAGGCTATATAATTGTTATTGAGCGTAAAATAGGAGAATATCACCAACCTCAATACGATGATATGCAACATTTATTTTCAGGGAGATTACTAGGAGGAGAGCCAATAAATAATGGACCTGAAACTGCAAAAATTGGGTGGTTTAATCCTAGTAGATTACCTTTGTTAATGGTTCCAAATAGGCGAAAACAGATCAGTAATTTTATGAAACACAAAAATTCATTAATAAAGGAGACATTAAAGACACCACTTATAGTAAGGTTATTGAAAAAAATTATATGAGGTGGTTATTGGATTAACCGTTGTTTTAGTGGAGCAATTCGATGAAAGAAGAGCATATTTTGATTAATCTTTTTTCAAAATATGCTCTTTCTATTTGTCTTTTACCAGTATTATACTCATTGTATTTGAAAATATGGGCAACTGGTAACGAATTAAACTCAATATTTTGAGGTTTAACTGATCAATGCTTATGGGGAATATAAAGATAACCGTGCTTGTAAATCGGTTAATACTTCTTCAGGCATTTCCCTTATTGTAATATCTTTCCCTAGAAAAAGTAGCCAATTTGTTATTTCCGTCACTTCATCGGAATTGTTAACATCGATAAATGTTTTTAAAATGGCTGTAGATTGGTAAGGATTTGTATAAGATATTGAAAATTTGAAAGGGTGGTATTTTTTGAACTGGGCAATTGCTGTCGGACCAAGTTCAAGTACCAAATTGATAATTTCGTCTTTCTTACTTAGTTTTTCTGAAATCTTTTTCTTGTTTAGCCTTTTTTTCGTCGTGTACGGTTCGATATTGATGAGGTCATCTACGGGAAACATCATCTTCTTTTCTTCATTTAGGTCAAATCCTTCAATAATCCATTGACTTCTTTCTTGATAAAGATGTAATAGAAAAATTGGATAAGACTCGATTTTCTCTTCTTCTTTGACAGTAATCAATAAATGTCTATCCAAAAGAAGGATTTGGATGAGTTTTTCTAACATAGGATGGGGGAGGTCAGAAAGCTCAAGTAGGTCAGGATTATGTGGGTTAGTCCCTTCAAAAAGCAAGAGTTGATTTAAAAGAACAAGGTCATCTTGCTGGGTTTCTGAAATGAGTCCTAGTAGTTTTTCGGCTAAAGATTGACGACTCTTTAGATAGGGAAGTTGTTGATTTCTTGTAGCCATAAAGGCAATAAAAAGAGCTTTCACTTCATTATCAGTAAAGCGAACAACGGGTAAGATAGAGTTATGCATAACAGAATATCCCCCAGCTCTTCCGACTTCGGCTACAAGTGGCATCCCCATAGCTTCAATTTCTCTAATGTCTCTAACAGCTGTCGAACGTGAGATGTTAAATTCTCGTATGATTTCAGAAATTGTAAAATGGAAGCGGTTGTTGATATATCGCATGATGGTATTAATCCGTTCAACTTTTTTCATTTGAGTCTCCTAAACAGTATCATTTTTTGACATGATTTAAAGATATTATAAACTCATCAGATGAAAAGATAAATCGTTTGATTAATTTAAAACAAGAGGAAGGTTTTGAAAATGAAAAATTACACTATTGAAGAAAAAGATAGCTTTATCGTGTTAGGTATTGGGACTGAAATTAAGAGCGAATACACAGACTTTGCGGGAATAAATAAAGAAAAGGAAGACTTTTGGTCAGCTGTTAAAGAAGATGGAAGGCTGGACACTTTAAAATCTTTAGCTACAAATGATTACATTTTTTCCGTGAGCGAAGCGGTGAATAACAAGATGATGTATTATGCTGGTGTCATGACAGAAGCACAAATAGAAGAAGAGTCTAGAGTGATTCAGTTTCCAAGGGGAGAATACGTAGTAGTGAAAGGAGAAGACAAAACGGCTGAAGAGTTAAGTAATAAGCTGACTGGCATCGCATTCGGTCAAGCTTTACCAGATGCAAAAGATTTTGCCTATGTTGGTGGGCCGAATACAACGGTTGCGATGGGGCAAAGAAACGGCTTAGTGTTTGGTGAAATGTGGATTCCGGTTGTTAGGAAGTAAAGTAATAAAAGGCATGATTAAAAAAGGCTAACAATCTTAAATTGTTAGCCTTTTTGACATGAATATAATATTCATATGCTACTACACATTATGTTCTGATAAAATGGAATAAAAGGAAATTACTGTAAGGTGGTGGCGGGTTGAATAAAAAAAGGATATTTGAGCTATTCATAGTAGTGTTTGTTTTTCTATTCCTTCATGTAAGCACATTTACAAATGAAAAGTTTAACGATACATTGGGTGCTTTTACTTTCGTTGTTCTATTTATTTTTGTTTATATTTACTCTATATTTCTAGAAAGATATTTTGATGATATACAAAAGTGGGTTCGAAATATCACAATTTGTTTTGCTTTGTTGGTAGTAGCTTTAGTAGCTTTATGGATAGGTTATTTTTAATCCTTACTTAAGAGAGTGCATAATACATTCGATCCGACAATATTACTTAGCTGCATCGGCTTATATTAATCTTTTCTCTCCTCAATCATGATAAAATGTACAATAGGAAATTTTATGTAAGATAAAGGAGGAAGGGTTATGGTCAGCTTTAGTACTTTGTTAGCCTTTGCAATTGTTTCACTTAGCATGGTTTGTTCACCTGGGCCTAATATGATTTATCTCATCTCTCGTTCTATTACGCAAGGGCGTATGGCAGGATTTATTTCTCTCTTGGGCATTATGCTCGGATTTGTAATTTATATAATCGCAACAATGTTCGGACTTACAGTTCTATTCGTTGCAGTACCAGCTGTCTACGAAGCAGTCAAGTGGGCAGGTGCCGCTTACTTACTTTGGCTCGCCTGGAATTCGATAAAACCGGGTGCAACTTCAATTATGGAACCTCGTACAATTTCTAATGAGCCACCACGGAAATTATTTCTAATGGGACTTATGACTAATCTTCTAAATCCAAAGATTGCTATTTTGTATGTGTCACTTTTACCTCAATTTGAAGATCCTGAGAAGGGATCGTTGCTTCTACAAGGTGCAGTTTTGGGCCTTACACAAATCACTGTTAGCTTTCTAGTAAACCTCCTAATTGTATTTACAGCAAGTAAAATTGCGAAATGGTTTGGAACACGCCCAACGTGGCTTCGAGTGCAGCGTTGGCTTATGGCAAGTGTTTTGACGGGTCTTGCTGTACGTTTAGCTTTTGAACGTCGGCAGTAGGAGTATATAAAAAATTTGAAGCCTTTTTTTAATGTTACGGCAGGAATGCCGTCTTTTTTTATTTTACGGGAATTTTGCTTTGTTAGCTTGATAGCACTGTAAAACCTAAAGCGATATGATCATATTGTTTAAGGTACTTTTTTTATAATACGATCATATTATAAAAAGGGAGGAGGATATGAATGCCTAAAATAGTTGATCAAATACAAAGGAAGAATCAAATCGCCACTGCTACTTGGCGTGTAATATTAGAAAAAGGCATTGATAAAGCTTCCATACAGCAAATCGCTGATGAAGCAAGCATTTCGGTCGGGCTTGTTCAGCATCATTTTTCATCTAAAAATGAATTAATTCATTATGCGATGAATTTAGTGTTGAATCGAATGGAAGAACGGGCAAAAACTCGTACAAGTGATTTTAAAGGAACGAAAGAAGAGGCACTTAGAAGATTAATGAAATTTATTATTCCTTTAAATAAAGAAGAAATGTTGGAAGGGAAGGTTTGGATTACATTCCTAGGTATCTCTTTTAGTTCCCCAGAGCTTCTTGAACTTCGGAAGAAAATGGATGACCATACGAGGTATCTTATGGGAATGATCCTAGATTTAATGAAGGAGCTAGGTTATGTCAAACCAGGGTATAATAGAGAGTTGGAATTGGAGATACTGTACGGATTTATCGACGGGTTAGTAATTCATGTCCTTCAAACACCAGAATCATATTCAGAAGAAAAAGTAAATCAGCTTATTGAGTATTACTTAAAAGGAAAAAAGAGGGATTGATCGCATGAATAAAGTTTTCATTATTATTCTTGTAGTCGTTATTATATTAATTATTAGGCAGCTTATCCCAAAGAAAGTAGATAGTTTTGATCTTCTTGGTATACCAATCATGGCTATCATTAGAACTTATATGGGTCTTCCAAATAGATTGGATTTTATAATAACAATTGAATTAATAAGCTTGCTTATATTAGGTGCGATAGTTGGTTATTGGCAAGCTAAGAGAGTGAAAGTTTTTCATCATAATAATCAATTATGTAGTGTTGGAGGCTATTCGTATATTATCGGATGGATTATTATGCTTTTAGGGAGAATTGTCATTTTATTATTATTCAACCTTAATGCTCTCGTATCGACATTTCATGACGGACAGGAACAATTTACGAGTGAAATAATTAAAGTTCTTTCTCATGCTGGAGATTGGTTAATATGGTCTACTATTCTTGCATCTTCCATCATGTATACTGTTACTTTATATAAGGATCACCCGGATATCAAAAAAATTATACGTGCTCGTTTTGAAGAAATAAAACAACGAATAAAATACTAATGAAAACGTTAGTCTTTCTAATAATTTAGCTCGTTTAGAAAGAATAGCGTTTTTATTTTGTAAAAATGTTTTTTGACCCCCATAAAATGATTTGTTCCTTCGAATATTTATATAGTATGGAAAGTAAAGTGCATATTAAAAATTGAAACATAAATAAAAATGCTAGATTAGGTGGGGAATCCGAAAGAAAAGGATGGAATTACCAAAAAAATAAAGAAGAGTTATTCAAAGATTGTAGCTAAAATAGAAAAAGAGTAAGTAAAATAAGCGGAAGAAAATAATAGAGTAGATTAAAAATATAACTAACATCAAGAAGACAAGCCAAAAGAAAAGTACCAAGAAAATGTGGTTAAATGGTCACTTGTTTAGTGACCATTTTGCTGTTGGAAGGAGGCTGAGAGATTACCAGTGTTGAGTTTAGTAATGAAGATCTTAAGAAAACCGAAAATAGAAGATATCGTATGTAACATACAAAATAACGAAGAAGATAAAGAAGCATTTATCTTACAGTATCAGCCGTTTATTAGAAAATCAATCTCATCTGTTTGCCGCCGATATATTACAGAACAGGATGATGAATATAGTATTGGATTGTTTGCGTTTAACGAAGCAATTGAACAGTATTCATATAAAAAGGGAAAATCTTTTCTAGCGTTTGCTGATCTTCTTATAAAAAGAGATGTAATTGACTATATACGCAAGGAGTCTAAGCATAACCGTGTCTTTTTAAAAGAAGATGAGCAAGAGGAAATGTTAGAAATGCAGGTATCGCTTTCAGAGTATATGAAGGAGATGGAAAATAGTAACCGTAAGGAGGAAATCCTTCATTTTCAAAGTGTGCTAGCTGAGTTTAAAATCACATTTTTAGAGCTTGCTAAAGAATCTCCTAAGCATCGAGATACGCGTGAGCATTTAATAGAAATTGTGAAGATTATTATAAAAGACGAGGAAATGATGGAAGAGCTGTTTAGAAAGAAAAAGTTACCGCTGAAACATATTGAACCGCGTGTTAGGGTAAGTCGTAAAACGTTGGAGAGACATAGAAAATACATTATTGCAATGTGTATTATCTTTGCAAATAACTATACATATATTCTTGATTACATAAGAGGGGAGAAGCATGATGAATAAAGGAATTGTGATGGATATAAAAAAGCGTAGCGTAGTTGTTTTAACTCCAAATGGAGAGTTTATTACGTTTAAAAGAAAAGCATACTCTTACATGATTGGAGAGGAAGTCTCTTTTAACGAACAGGAACAAAGAGCATCTCGTTTTTCAATCCCTTCTTTCTTAAAGCCTGCATCATTACTGGGTGCTTGTTTTCTATGTGTATTGCTGTTTTTCCATAACCAACCGGAAGAAAAAGTGTTTGCTTATGTCTCAGTTGATATAAATCCTAGTTTAGAGGTGAGCGTAACAAAGGATCTTCGTGTAATAGATTTGCGAGCTTGTAATGATGATGGGAGGCGTATTTTAAAAGAATTGAAGAGATGGGAAAATAAAAATTTGCAAGACGTAATACGTACTATTATAAAGCAGAGCCAAGAGGACAAGTACTTAACGAATGATAAGCAAGTTATACTTACAGCTGTTGCAAAGGAGAAGTCACTAGAGCCAAAGTTGGAAAAGGCTATGCAAGAATTAAAGAAAGAGTATGAGATGAAACAAGTTACAGTTGTAGATCAAACTAGTACGATGCAAATGCGTGATAATGCCAAGAAAGCAGGAATTGGCATAGGTGTTTACATAAATCAAGAGAATGAGAAGCAAAAATTGCTTACTCCTCCTGCACCGCAGCCTCATCAAGAACAGCAAAAGCCATCTTCTGATGTATCACCGGACGCATCTCCTGTAAAAGAAGAAAGCAACGAGAAGAAAGAGTATATAGAACAAAAGCAATCTAAGGAACAACAACCGAAGCAAATAGAAGGAAATAATGGGAATCAGAAAGAGAATAACGGTAGAGGGCCTCAAGGAAATAATAGGAACCAGCAAGAGAATAACGGTAGAGGGTCTCAAGGAAATAATGGGAATCAGCAAGAGAACAATGGAAGAGGATCGCAAGGAAATAGTGGACATCAGCAAGAGAATAACGGTAGAGGATCGCAAGGAAATAATGGACATCAGCAAGAGAATAACGGTAGAGGATCGCAAGGGAATAATGGGAACCAGCAAGAGAATAACGGTAGAGGATCGCAAGGGAATAATGGACATCAGCAAGAGAACAATGGAAGAGGGTCCCAAGGAAATAATGGACATCAGCAAGGGAACAACGGTAGAGGATCGCAAGGGAATAATGGACATCAGCAAGAGAACAATGGAAGAGGGCCTCAAGGAAATAATGGACATCAGCAAGAGAACAATGGAAGAGGGCCTCAGGGAAATAATGGACATGAGCAAGGGAACAACGGTAGGGGATCGCAAGGGAATAATGGACATCAGCAAAAGAACAATGGAAGAGGGTCTCAGTAAGGAAAGCTTCTACCACATAATATCGAGTGAAAAGAAATCTATAGAATATTGAACTGGGGGATTCCTTTCGTCTGAAGGAGTTTCTAAATATTTTTTAAAACGACGGACACAAAATTGTATATCCTTTCGAATTATATATATGGATATCATTAATGTTTATATAAAAGGGGAGAAAACATATGAAAGAAATGTATGAAGAAATCACTGAAGTATTAAAGGTATTGGCACATCCTGTCCGTTTATCTTTAGTAAAAATAATGGTTGCAAAAGGACCTATTAACGTAACGACAATGTATGAAACATTACAAATGCCTCAAAGCACAATTAGTCAACATCTATCTAAACTAAAAGCTACTAAAGTTGTTACAGGTAATCGAAAAGGATTAGAAATTTATTATGAAGTAACAGATAATCGTACAAAAGCGATATTATTAAGTTTGGGTTAAAGGGTGACTGTTTAGACTTTAAAATTAAGAAGAGGGTACGAAAGCAATTCAGCGACTATAATTTTTTTATTAACATTAGTCGTATGCGTTGTTGTTTTTAATTTGTTTAACACATTTCTTTATTTGGGTCTCGCCGTATCACTATCAAGCTAAAGTTTAAATGGACTATAAAAATGACAGTTTTCTTATTAGAGTTTTTTTGTTAGCTTGATAGTGGTGTGCCGTTCCCGCTAGTATGTAAAGAAGTTGGTAGTTTTTTAGTCATGTAATCTTTTGATTTGATGATCTTTTCCCCATTCAAATAATTCATCCATAATTTGCATTAAAGATTTTCCGTATTCACTTATTGTGTATTCAACCTTTGGTGGTACTTCTTGATATACAGTACGATGGATAATCCCATCAGCTTCAAGTTGCCGAAGTTGTTGTGTAAGAACTTTTTGTGTAATGTTTGGAATTTCTCGTTTGATTTCATTTGTTCGCATTTTTCGATCTGTCAAAATACATAAAATATGAACTTTCCATTTTCCACCGATCACTTCGAGTGTCGTTGCAATTGGGCAATCATCATTTTGATTCATATAACACCTCCACAGGTACTTCAAGGTTCCTAAAGCACTTGAAAGTACGTACTTTTCAATTATATGTAACTCATACATACTCATACGTAAAGGATTGAATAATTTACAAAGGGGATGGAAAATGATGAGAACACTTGTAATTGTAGCACACCCTGAAATTGAAAAATCAAAAATTAATAAAAGATGGATAGAAGAACTTGAGAAATATTCGGATGAAATTACGGTGCATGAATTATATAAAGCGGCACCAAATTGGGAATTTAATATTGAAGAAGAGCAAAAGCTGTTAGTAGAACATGACAGATATATATTTCAATTTCCACTTTACTGGTATAGCTCACCACCATTATTAAAAAAATGGTTTGACGATGTATTAACGTATGGATTTGCGTATGGATCAAAAGGGGATAAAGTGAAGGGGAAAGAATTTGGTGTAGCTATTTCGATAGGTGGACTAGAAAAAGACTATGAAAATAGCGGAATCACAATGGATGAATTAACGAAACCATTTCAAGCTACGTGCTTATATACAGATATGAAATTTATACCTTCATTTTATTTATACGGTGCCGAATATAAATTAAGTGATGAAGAGATTGATAAAAGTGCACCTGAGTATGTGCAATATGTAATGAACAAGAAATATTCTAATATATAAGGAGAAAAAGCCATTTACTTGTGAAGTAAATGGCTTTTTTTATTCATTTTATATTCACTAAGTGTAATCTTTAGTAAATTAATATTTAATCTGGTAAAATAAAAAACCTAACATATATAAAGGGGAGTTTTACTTGAGAACGATGCAAAAATTATTACAAAAAAGAGCAATGCAATCACCAAATTTGGAAGCGCTTGTAGGCGGAGGGAAAAGGTATTCGTTTCAACAGTATAATGAACGAGTAAACCAGCTTGCACACTATTTGTTACATAACGGTGTACAAAGAGGAGATCGTATAGGAATACTATGCAAAAATAATCATCCGTTTCCAAGCATTATGATGGCAAGTTTAAAAATCGGGGTTGTATTTATTCCGCTAAACCATCAGCTTACTACTTATGAATTAGAAACGATAATAAAAGAAGCAAAATTAAAAGTGTTAGTTATTGATGAAGAATTTAGTAAAGTTTTATTAAAGATTGATGCTGTTAAAGAAATTCCTGATGTAATTAAAACGACAGAAGAAGGTTTTGGTTCATTTGAATTAACATTACAAGAACAGCCAAGTACAGAACCGAATGTAGAAGTTCATGAAGATGATGATGCGATTTACTTATTTACTTCGGGAACGACTGGACAGGCAAAAGCATGTGTAATTGGGCATAAAAACTTACATCATTATTTTAATGAAATTGCAGGACAAAGAGAAATTCCAGCGGGTGAACGCTTTTTATCCGTGCATCCATTATTTCATATGAGTGGCGTGCTTTCTATTTTAAATTGTATTTATCATGGCGTTTCGATGATTTTCTTAGCTGATTCGAACCCTACTCTTATTTGGGATAAGATTGAAGAAGAGAAAATTACTACAATGCTTGCATTCCCAGCTGTTTATAGCTATATGCTTGATGAACTAAATAAAAAAGAACGTAACATTTCTACTTTTAAAGTAGCACAAAGCGGTGGAACAAAAGTGCCAGAAACACTTATTCAAAAATATATGGAAAAAGGAATCTATATGGTGCAAGGCTATGGTAGTACAGAAGGTTGGGTTGTAACATCATGGCATCCAATGATGGGAAAAGAAAAGATGTCTTCTGTAGGGAAAGCACTTAAACATGTAGATTTGAAAATTGTTCATCCAGAAACAGGCGATGAACTAACAACAAATGAAGTTGGAGAGATTCATGTAAGAAGTCCATACATGTTTAAAGGGTATTGGAATAATGAAAAGGCGACAAAGAAGGTAGTAAAAGATAATTGGTTTAACATGGGCGATGCTGGCATGATAGATGACGACGGATTTCTGCATATTATGGGAAGATATAAAGACGTTATCATACGCGGTGGTGACAATGTATATCCAGATCAAGTAGAAGATGTTATTCATGAAATACATGGTGTTTTAGAAGTTGCAGTAATTGGAGTTCCGGATGACTTTTGGGGTGAGGTTCCGAATGCGTACATTGTAAAAGATATGCAAACGTCTTTAACGGAAGAAGAAATTATACAGCATTGTAAAGAAAAACTAGCAAGCTATAAAATACCCAAAGTTGTATTTATGAACAAATTACCGAAAAATGCTTTAGGGAAAGTACTGAAAAGGGAATTAAGAGAAAATATACTTGTAAAATAAAAACGATTAAATGATGAGGAATCCAGTTATGTACAAAGCATAACTGGATTTTTTGTTTATGGTTCTGTTAGTAGATATCATAAAGATTTTAAAAATTTTGTGTTTTTGGTGTGATATTGAAAATAAAGGGAGCTAACTAATTTCAGTACAAGGGGGAGAAAAGATGGCTATAAAATTAGAAACTGAGCATTTATGTATAGAGCCTTTTACCAATGATGATGTATGTAGAATTAGAGAATTGGCCAATGACAAGGAATTAGCTAATATTCTTGGGCTTCCGCATCCATATAAATTGGAGTTCGCGCAAGATTGGGTTGATATGCAACCAGAACTTATAAGGAAAGGAATCGAATATCCTTTAGGAATTGTCTCTAAAGAATCAAGAGGAATTGTAGGTACAATTACACTAAGAATTGACAAGGGTAACAATAGAGGTGAGCTTGGTTATTGGATTGGTAAGCAATATTGGGGAAAGGGTTTTGCAACTGAGGCTGTAAACAGGATGATTCATTTTGGTTTTATCGAATTAGGTTTAAATAAAATTTGGGCATCTGTCATTTCTAGAAATCGATCATCGATTAAGGTTTTAGAGAAGTCGGGCTTACGTAAAGAAGGCACATTAAGACAGAATAGGCTTTTATTAAATACATATGAAGATGTTGATTTTTATGGAATATTAAAGACAGAATACAAGGTTTTAAATTACAGATAAGATTGGTAGTATGATGACAAAAGGAAACCCTTCAGAACAGGGTTTCCTTTTTGTATTTCTCAAAAATCAATAGTGTAGTTTAACAGGCCCTTGTTTATCCCACTTTAATGGGCAGTAAGACCCCCACCTCAAAATTCAGCGAAAGCAAAGAAGTTAGGTGGGGGATCAACTGCCCATAAAAGTCCGATTGGTGAAGGCTAATAATCAGTGGGGGATGAAGAAAACCCCCACTGATTAAAGTTTCACTTTATCAAAAACATAATAATTTACTAGATTTTGTATTTTGTGTAAGATAATAAAGAATATTCAAATATTAATTAAGGGAAGAGATGTAAATGAAGCTGCCGCTATTACAAATAGAGACAGAGAGACTTATGATCCGTCCGTTTCAAAAAGATGATTATGAAAGTTGGTTAGATGGATTTAATAAGAGGTTACCATCGCAGTATAAATATGATGATGGTTATCAAGTTATGGCATCATCAACAAAAGAATGGTTCACGGAATGGATAAGAGGCTTTGATGAAGCGGCACATCGAGATGAGATGTATGTATTAGGTATTTTTCGTAAAGAAGATGGAGCTAATATTGGTAAGCTAGAGCTTATAAAAATTTTACGTATGGACTATCAGTGGGCGATGATGGGGTATTCCATACATAATCAATATTGGAAAAATGGATATGGCATGGAAAGTGTGAAAGCTGCGATATCGTTATTTTTTAATAGTTTTCATTTTCATAGAATCGAATTACATATACGTGTTGATAATGAGCCATCCGTTCGTCTTGCGGAAAGAACAGGTTTTTCTTTTGAATGCAAGAGAGAGGCGTTTTCGTTAGAGAATGGTAAGTGGATGGATTTTCTTATTTATTTTAAAAATAAGGAGATGGATATATGAGAGTGTTTATTACAGGTGGAAATCGCGGATTAGGGTTACAGTTAGTAAAAATATTTCATGAAAATGGGCATATCATTTATCCGTTAGTTAGAACTGAGGTTGCGGTAACGCAATTACAGCAAATGTTTAGTTGTAGATGTTTTCCTATATTAGCAGATTTATCGGCTGATGAGAGTACCGCGCAAATTAAGAATCAACTTGCGGAACAGACAGAGTATATTGATTTAGTTATAAATAATGCTGGGATACCCGGAAAGGAAACGGAGGTTTTACATACGAATTCAGAGGAGTTAACGGACTTATTTAATATTCATTGCTTAGGTGTAATTCGAGCTGTAAAAGGTACATATGTAGCTTTAGCTAAATCGGATCATCCGAGAATAATAAATGTGTCCTCTCGATTAGGTTCATTGTATAAGATGGCGAACAAAGAGTTTCCACAAGGTCAGTTTTCATATTCATATAGAATTGCTAAAGCTGCACAAAATATGTTAACACTCTGCTTACAACAAGAATTTGAGGATAAAGGAATTGGTGTAACTGCCATTCACCCTGGAAAATTAAAGACTGAAATTGGTGCTTTTGATGCTGATTTGACTCCGGCTGAAGGTGCTCAAAATATATATGAGTGGGTAATAGAGTCAAATGAGGGAGCTTCAGGAAAGTTTATTGAGCCTGGTGTAGGTGAATTGAAGTGGTGATATACGATCTTGCAATCATTCAGAATCTATTCGGTCCTTCCAAAAAAGTATTAAATGGTTTACCAAATGCAGTAACAATTGAAGAAATAGAAGAAGATGTTTTGTATAACGTACAAACATATAAAGAAAAGATAAGTAGATTGGAAGAGGTTTGTTTGAAATGGGAATTAAAAAGAGCGAGTATTGTATTAAACAAAAGGTTTAGTAGTTATAGCTCAAGTGTGAGAGTGTTACTTCATGCAGGTTTTTCTTTGTATGCCGCAAAGATAGAAGTATGTAGAGAATTGAACAATATAGAGGAGCTTGAAAGACAATATACATATCGATCAATAGCAGAAGAAACGTTATCGGAAAAAGAATTTAAATATATTTGGGAACAATGTATGTCGGGTTCAGCGAATCAAACTTCTATTTTAACTATCGATGAGCATTTTTATTCAGTGCAAACAGAGTTAGGTAAGGGCTGGGAAAAGTCATGTATTGTTTTTTATGATAAAAATGAGCCGATTGGCATGTCCGTACCGCATATAGAACAGGGAACAGAAAATGAAGGACGGTTATTTTATTTTGGGGTAATGCCTTATTGTCGCGGGAAAGGAATTGCCTCCCAGCTGCATCTTCAATCGTTACATATGTTAAAGGAAATGGGGGCTACTTATTACATCGGAGGCACACATACTTCAAATGAAAAGATGCAGAGGATATTTTGGAGAAATAATTGTTCGTTGAAAACGGAAATAGAGCTTTATTATAAAGTTTTAAAAAAAAGTTAGAAAAAGCCTGGCATTTTGCCAAGACTTCTTCTTATCTATTCAACACTTCAATATAAGAAGCATTTCCCGTTGTTCTTAAAGCAGAGCGGAAATTATTGTTTTCTAACGCTTTAGCAACTTGTTGTAATTGCTGTGCATCATCATGATGGATAAGTAAGCTGTCAGCACCGCTTTCTTCTATATGAATGTGTTCGACATTTCCAATTGCATCATGTACAGCTTTTAAAAATTCAGGTTTCATATTGTCCTCCTATATGTATGTAACGTTGTTATTAGTATTTCCTTATTTTTGAAATATAAAAGTGAATGAAGGGAGAAATAAAAATGAATATAACGCAGTTTAAAGAACATATTACATCACTTTTTGAAGAGCATCTTCATAAATATGGTGATGATGAATATGGTTTCACCCACATTAGTAAAGAGGAATTTCACAAAATAGGTTACACAACAAATTTAACGTTAGAAACGATTAAAGAGGCGTATCGAAATGGAGTCGATATGATCGTTACACATCATGCACCTTGGAGTTTTTTATTTGGTATGGAAGAGGCTTGTATTGAGAAATTGAAACAATATGAAATGAATCATTTTTGGATTCATTTACCGCTGGATTTTGTGAAATTTGGGACGTGTATATCGTTATTTAACGAAATTGGGATAGATACAATTCTAGAATATTCTACGTATGAGGAAGAAGAATTACCTGGAATAGGAGAGTTTGAAGAAGAGATTCCCTTTTCAAACCTAGTTGAAAAATTGGAAGAGAGAATGGAAGAGAAAGTGAAGAGCTGGAGGAATCATGATAAACCAGTAAAACGGATTGCAATTTTAACTGGTGCAGGAAACAATACAAATTTGATTGAGCGTGCATTAGAAAAGGGGTGTGACACGTACATAACAGGAGAAAAAACGTTATATACAGTGCAACATGCGAAATTTAAAGGTATTAATTTAATTGTAGGCAGTCATACGTTTACAGAGGTGTTTGGTGTGGAAAGTTTGGCTCGGAAGTTAAAAGAAAGAGATTGTGCAATAGAAATTACTAGATTATATGAAGAACATTTGGAGTGAAGAAATTGCGGCGCATTGAAGGAAGTCGTTGCAATAAAACAATATTGTTTTTTGTTATATTAAGATGTTCGGGAGGGTGTTCCTTATTTTATCAAAAAGTAAAGTTGTCTTTTGAAATGAAGGAATATTCGGAATTGAAAGTGGAGAAATGGACATTAAAAGAAACGATTAATTATGCGATGAAACAATGTGTATTTCATAAAAAAGAACGAGATTTATATGAAGAAATAGTCATAGGATTATATTTGCGTATAGATACATGTTTACGGCACCACCCGAAAGATTTAGAAGAGTATTTAGTAGCTTGGCGTTATTGGGTGACTGAAATTGAGCCGACTTTGGGGGAGATAGTGAAATGAACATTGCAGAAGCGAAAAAGGATTTAGCAATCAAAACGAAGAGAGGATTACCGATTATATTAGCTGGTGTTTTATTTTGGATAGTTATGAGTATAACGGGCTTTGTCCTTTCGGAAAAACAAGTGGTGTGGGTATATTTAATCGGTATGGGATGTGTGTTTCCTTTCGGCTTAATGATAGCTGCTATATTGAAAATTGATATGTTTGCGAAAGGAAATCCGTTAGGGATTTTGGCAGGATTAATTGGTGGGATAAATGTATTGAATATTCCGCTTGTATTACTTGCCTATTTTCAATTTCCAGAATGGTTACCTTTTGTAGTAGCGATGTTAATAGGTGTTCACTTTATCCCGTACGTATGGATTTATGAAAGTAAAAGTTATGGTTTATTGTCAGTAGGGACTGTATTCGTAACATCAGTTTGCGGGATTCTTTTTGCAGATAATGGATTTACTGTAATTCCATTATCGGTTACAGCTGTCTATTTACTTACTTTTATAAGTTTATTAATTGAAAATCAAAAATTAGATTATTATCAACAAAAATCAGCTTAATAAAAATATAGGGATAGGGGGAATTATGATGAAAAATTTCGTTTGTACAACGTGTGGCGTGCAGTATGCAGCGGGTGTAGAAGAACCGGTGAGTTGTCATATTTGTGATGAAGAAAGGCAATATGTGAATCCGAAAGGGCAGTCTTGGACGACGCTAGAAAGCTTACAAACAGGTGATACATATAAAAATGAAATAATCGAAGAGGAAAACGGGCTTTATAGTATTACGACAAAACCAGGGTTTGCAATCGGGCAAACGGCATTTGTAGTGAAAACAGAGTCATATCGTTTACTATGGGACTGTATTACTTTTTTAGATGAAGCGACAATTGAAAAAATAAAAGAGCTTGGCGGATTAGATGCGATTGCGTTATCGCACCCGCATTATTATTCAACGCAAGTAGAGTGGGCAGAAACGTTTGATGTACCAATTTATATACACGAAGATGATAAAGAGTGGGTGATGCGCCCGAGTAGTCGCATAATTTATTGGTCTGGAGAGACTTTACAATTAGCTGATGGATTGGTCATTCATCGTTTAGGAGGGCATTTTAAAGGGGGATCTGTCTTACACTGGGAAGAAGGTAATAATGGAAAAGGAATTTTGTTAACAGGTGATATTATTCAAGTTGTAGCGGATGAGCGCTGGGTAAGCTTTATGTACAGCTATCCGAACTTAATTCCATTACCAGCGAGAAAAGTGGAAGAAATGGTGAATCGAGTGAAGACGTTACAGTTTAATCGTTTATACAACGCTTTTCATCGGGTAGTAAAAGAGAATGCAAATGAGGCAGTGGAACGTTCTGCTGAAAGATATATTAAGGCGGTAGAAGGAAAGTTATTTCATACGTAAAAAGTAATTTGATAAGCAGCAAAGCATCCCGTGCTTTGCTGCTTTTATAGTGCTGAAATGTCGTTATTTGTTGGTAAGTCGATATAATTTCATATACTAAAAACAACGAAAAGCAAAGCGATAGCGCTTTGCTTTTTATTGTTTTTAGTAGTCAGTCTAGAAATGCTTGCTGCAATGCTTTCAGTCCATCACTGTAAATACCATGAAACAGATTTATTGCCTCTTCATCACTAACCTCAACAGGAGTGAATGTACCAGACCACTCTACTAACGATGTGTTACTTTCAGTACCTTCTTTCACCTGGATTGTAGATAGATAATTAGTGACTGGGAATGGTGCATTCATAATTGAATACGTGTAGTAGCGTTCTTTTTCATTGAATACTTCTAAGCGTTCTATAATCGTGTCACCATCTGGATTAGCTAGGTGACGTACACGACCGCCTTCAGTTAATTTACTGCTAGGTATATAAGGTAACCAGTCTGGAAGGGAGTTGAAACCTCCGATTAATTGCCATACTTGTTCAGGTGAACCGAAAATTTCCATAGATGTAGTAGTATGTGCCATGTTCATTACGCTCCTTTTTATCTCGATATTTGCGAGCAAATAATCAGTGGGGGATGACCCCACTGATTAAGGTTTCAAATTATTTTACGTTGATTGGTAGTGGTGCATTAGGTGCTACTAGTTTTTGTTCGCGCATTTCTTCCCAGAATGCTGCTGGAATTATTGTGTTTAAGGCGTTTTGATCTTCTACAATTCGTTCCGGTTTACTTGCACCAGGAACAACAGCAGCAACCGCTGGATTCGCTAGTGAAAATTGTAATGCTGCAGCTTTGATGCTAATTTCGTGACGATCTGCAAGAGCTTTGATTTTCTCAACTTTTGCAATAATTTCTGGTGATGCTTTTTGATATTCGAAGTGAGCACCTCCAGCAAGAATACCAGAGCTATATGGGCCACCAACAACAATATCCATATTATGCTTTACAGCTGCAGGCATTACTCGTTGTAAGGCACGCTCGTGGTCTAGTAATGAATAACGACCAGCTAGTAAGGATATATTTGGCTGCGCTTCTTCTAAATCAAGCATAAGTTCAATTGATTCTACTTTGTTTACTCCAAGTCCCCAGCCTTTAATGACGCCTTCTTCACGTAAACGTGTTAATGCACGGAATGCTCCTGTTCGAGCTGTTTCAAATTGTGAAATCCACTCATCACCATAAAAGTCTTGTGCTAAATCATGAATGAAAACAAAGTCTAGACGATCTGTTTTTAAACGTTTCAAACTTTGCTCGATAGAACGAAGTGTTGCATCTGCGCTATAATCATTGATCATTTTATTTTTACGACCAAATTCGAACAGTCCACCTTTTTCACCTAAATCACGTGCAGATGGATCTTCTAGTTCATCTGAAATCGTTCGACCTACTTTTGTGCTCAAAAAGTAATCATCACGATTTCTTTTTGATAGTGCTTCGCCAAGACGAATCTCCGCTAAGCCAGATCCATAAAGGGGAGCTGTATCAAAGTAACGAACGCCATTCTCCCAAGCAGCATCCACTGTAGCGATTGCTTCTTCTTCTGGGATATTACGGTACATATTTCCTAGTGGTGCTGTACCAAAACCGATTTTTTCTTTTAGTAATTTACTCATTATAGATATCCTCCTAAAATGTATTTGAAAATTAATTAATGATTGTGAAAATCAATATATGTCATTGCCTCGTCTGACAAAAGGCATGATGAAAGTATATAAACAGTTAAAAAAGTACGTTAGCACTAAAAGATAACATGGGTAATTTCTAACACTGCATGACTCACTCAACTCTTACAAATGCTATTATGAAATGTATTTTACATAATGAAAAGTACGTACTTTAAAGTAATATAGATACTAAAAAGTAATACAGGTACTTTTTAGTGCCGTACTACTCATCTGCTGTTTACGTATGCTATTATGAAACATGTTTAAAGGGATAAAAAGTACGTACTTTAAGGTGCTATAGATACTTAAAAGTAACATTTAAATGTTTTAGCTTATTTGTCTTATAAAATTATTAAAGGAGATTTTTATATGAAAACATACAATATTCCTGTAGAGGCGACTTTAGAGGTTATCGGTGGAAAGTGGAAAGTAGTAATCCTTTGTCATTTAAAGAAAGACAAAAAGAGAACGTGTGAATTAAAACAATTAATGTCTGGTATTACACAAAAGATGTTAACACAGCAATTACGTGAATTAGAAGAAGATGGTGTAATCGAGAGAAAAGTGTATAATCAAGTGCCGCCAAAAGTAGAGTATTCTTTAACGGATTACGGTCATTCATTAGATTCTATACTTGATTCTCTTTGTAACTGGGGAGAAAATCATCTTGAAAAGAATGGTAACACTTCTATGCTCATTACAGCAGCAGAATAACCAAGAAAAAACGAACGAGAATACGTTCGTTTTTTCTTTTTGTATATAGGGAGATTTTTAAACGGCATAATTACTTTTTTGTAATATAGGTACTTTTTTGTGCTGTAGGAACTAAAATGTGCCGTATAGAAAATTAGTTGTTTTTACGTAACAATAGAGAAGAAATTTAGAAAAAAGGAGGGAGAGTAAGTGAAACAATATAATATACCGATAGAAGCAACTTTAGAAATTATCGGTGGAAAGTGGAAGGTCGTTATTTTATGTCACTTAACGAAAGGGACAAAGCGAACGAGTGAGTTGCAACGTTTAATTCCTGAAATTTCTGTTAGAATGTTGACGCAACAATTACGTGAGCTGGAAGATGATGGTGTAATTACACGTAAAATTTATAAAGAAATTCCACCCCGAGTAGAATACTCCTTAACTGATTATGGGTGGTCTTTGCAAAATGTATTAAATCAATTGACCGTTTGGGGAGAACGGTGCATAGATAGAAAAAATAGTAAAGTTAAGTGAAATCTCTATATGTAACATTGAAAACACCACCTAATGACGAGGTGGTGTTTTTTAGTATAAAAATTTAAAGGATCTATACCATATTAGCAACTGTTTTAGCCATGATGAAGAATTGATTAAAGTTTTAATAGGTACTTAAAAGTGCCTTCATCACTTTAAAGTACGTACTATGCTGCATAATATAACCGTTTTATAATGACACTCGTAGCAAGAAGTCATAACGGTTTTAAGCTATGTTCAAAAAGACTTATTAACTAGTATAGTTTTTTGTTCATTTTTTTAGTAGGAGATGTTTATATGGTTGAAGAACTTTTTTATAAAAAAATACTTAAAAATCTTTTTTCAGATCCAGTTCAAATTACACTTTGGAATGGGGAAACAATACAATATGGAGAAGGGGAACCTCAATTTCATGTAACATTCCATAAGCCGCTCTCCAAAAAAGAAATCGTTAAGGATCCTTCTATTGCATTCGGTGAAGCATATATGAATGGGGATCTTGAAATAGAGGGTAATCTTGAAAAAGCAATTCAATCTATTTATAAAAGGCAGGACAGCTTTTTAGGTGATAGTAAGTTGCAATATTTCAAAAGTAAATGGAATTTCTCAAAACAAAAAAATAAAGATGATATTGCTCATCATTACGATATTGGGAACGATTTCTATAAATTATGGCTTGATGAAACAATGACATATTCTTGTGCATATTTCCAAAATGAGCAAGATTCTTTAACGACAGCCCAACATAATAAAGTGAATCATATTTTGAAAAAGTTGAACCTTCAAAAAGGTGATACGTTATTAGATATTGGCTGTGGGTGGGGTGAACTCATTACAGCTGCCGCTAAACAGTACGGTGTGAAAGCGATGGGAGTAACGTTAAGTGAGGAACAATATGCTAAGACTTCCGAGCGAATTAAACAAGAGGGACTTACGGATTTAGTTGAAGTATCTTTACTTGATTACCGCGATATAAAGAATCGCAAATTTGATAAAATTGTTAGTGTAGGTATGATTGAACATGTAGGAAAAGACAACATTACGCAATACTTTGAGACAGTTAATACACTACTAAATGATGGTGGGATTTCTCTACTTCATTGTATTACTTCTCCAGCCAATGGTGGTGCTACGAATGGTTGGATTGAAAAATATATATTCCCTGGCGGTTATGTTCCTGCTGTTAACGAATTAATCACGAACATGACAAACGAACAATTTTTCATTGTTGATGTGGAAAGCTTACGTAGACATTACGGGAAAACATTACAACATTGGTCTCAAAATTTTGAAAACGTACTGGAGGAAGTTCGCAAAACGAAAGATGAGCGATTCATTCGTATGTGGCGATTATATTTAAATGCATGTGCAGCTTCGTTCTTTACAGGTAATATTGATTTACATCAATTTGTATTTACAAAAGGTATTAACGATACAATTCCGATGACACGTTCTTATATGTATGAATAAGAGTGTGATCTAATAGCTCTTAAACAATGTTTAAACTTATAGATCCATAACTTAAAGTAAAAGTCAGGATGAAAATCGAAATGATTTGTATCCTGACTTTTTTATTTATTATATATATTTAAAATAAAAACTATACTTTTAATAATAAAAATATATAATAAAAATAGAAATGAAATTTTATGAGCAAGGAAGTTGAAACATATGACACTAACAATGGGCTTTATTGGATTTGGAAAATCAGCTAACCGCTATCACTTACCGTATGTAAATACACGTGAAAATATAAAAGTAAAAACGATTTTTGTACGTCAAATTAATGAAGAATTAGCGGCTCCATATGAGGAGAAAGGTGTTAGTTTCACTACTGATTTGGATGAATTGTTGAATGATCAAGAAATTCAAGTGGTGACGGTCTGTACGCCAGCACATACGCATTACGAATTAGCGAAAAAAGTTATACTTGCTGGAAAATCAGTTATCGTTGAAAAACCATTTTGCGATACAGTAGAACATGCGAAAGAATTATTAGCTTTAGGACGAGAGAAAGGTGTAGTAGTTATGCCTTATCAAAATCGCCGTTTTGATGGTGATTTTTTAGCGGTGAAGCAAGTTGTAGAACAAGGATTCCTTGGTGATATCGTTGAGGTTGAATCGCATATTGATTATTTCCGTCCTGGTTCAATCACTCACGAAGGGCCAAAAGAAGAAGGTTCATTTTATAGCTTAGGTATTCATACGATGGACCGTATGATTTCACTATTTGGCCGTCCTGATACGGTGACATACGATATTCGTAATAATGAAGTGGAAGATGCGGTTGATAACTATTTCGATGTTGGTCTACATTACGGAAATCAGCTGAAAATTAAACTGAAAACGAACCATGTTGTAGCGAAAGATTATCCACGCTTTATCGTTCATGGAACAAATGGATCGTTTATTAAGTATGGTGAAGATCAGCAGGAAAATGATTTGAAAGCGGGGATTATGCCTGAAAGTGCAGGATTTGGTGAAGATTCGCCGATGTACTATGGAATTGCTAAATAT
Source organism: Bacillus luti (assembly GCF_009739945.1). Classification (NCBI taxonomy): domain Bacteria; kingdom Bacillati; phylum Bacillota; class Bacilli; order Caryophanales; family Bacillaceae; genus Bacillus; species Bacillus luti. Next base: position 1,960,894 of record NZ_CP040336.1, read on the forward strand.
CAAAATGCAAACGGTGATTGGATTGAAAAACAAATTAAAACGCCGCTTGGTGATTACGGTCGTTTCTATGATGCAGCGTATGAAACAATCGTAAATGGTGCACCCAAACTTGTGAAAGATGAAGAAGCGGTAACGAATATTGAAATCTTAGAAAACGGATTTGCTGCTCCATCACCTTCAGTTTATAAACTTGAGGCTTTAAACTTGAATGAATAGAAGAGGGAATACAGCATAAAGGAGGTATGGAAATGGCAAGCGGATCAACACAAGTAAAATACCTCGGCATTTACCAAAAAATTAAACAGCAAATTTTAGACGGTGAATATAAAATTAACGAAAAAATTCCAAGCAGTACCATCCTTGCTGAAGAATTTGGCGTTTCAGTCCTTACCATAAAAAAAGCGCTGGATCTGTTAGTTAGAGACGGCTACATCATCCGCCGGCGCGGAAGTGGAACAGTCGTTCAAGATTGGCGACAGCAGGAAAAGGCACGAATGATTCAAACTTTAACAGGTACGAAAGCTGTTTACGGCAGTGAGGTAGAAAGTGAAATTATCGAATTTACGATTGTCGGTGCCGATGAAATAATTGCTGAAAAATTGGGCATTTCAGTCGGGGATTTTGTATATAAAATCATCCGCCTCCGCATCATTCACAGTATCCCAACGATTATGGAGCATACATGGATGCCTATTTCGGTCATACCGGGTGTTGAGGTTTCTGTTTTAGAGGAGTCGATATATTCACACATTCAAAATAAACTAGGTCTTGAAGTAGGAACATCCGTTGTTAGGGTCAAAGGGGTTCGTCCAGATGATAGGGAAAAGCAGTTTATGAGCTTAACAAATCATGACTTTTTAATGCGAGTCGAACAAGTAGCCTACTTGACTGATGGACGAACTTTTGAATACTCTTATGCTGATCATCTGCCAGAAACCTTTGAATTTGAAACAGTTATTACTGCAAAAAGTTATAAAGAGGTATAAAAAAATAGGTTGGGGCACGTATTGCCTCGACCTATTTTTTGTCTTCAATATAGTTATAATAGAAACAGTTATTATTCATCGGCTGTAATAAGCATGGATGTGTTCCCGTTTTTTTCAAGATGAACTTCGCCCCAAGTGCAGAGGGAATCGAGTATGGCTCCTAAAGACGAACCGTAATTAGTTAAAGAATACTCTACTTTCGGTGGTACTTGGTCATATACTTTTCTTTGAATTACATCATCTTCTTCTAATTCACGTAATTGTTGTGTTAACATTTTTTGAGTAATACCAGGCATTAAACGCTTTAATTCGCTCGTTCTTTTTGTTCCTTTCTTTAAATGGCAAAGGATAACGACTTTCCACTTTCCACCAATAACTTCTAAAGTTGCTTCGACAGGAATATTATATGTCTTCATAAAAAAACTCCTTTGATAAATTTAGATTACAGTTTTGGGTGTACATACTAAAATTATTTCTTTTTAGTGCCTATAATACCTTAAAGTGCGTACTATTTATTGTGCTAAATATCGTTCATAATAACCGATGTAAGAGAGAAATAAGCAGAACTGTACTAGAAAATACATACGTTACTTTTTAGTACCTATAACACTTTAAAGTGCGTACTTTTTATTATGCTAAATATATTTCATAATAGCACATGTAAGTAAGAAATGAATAAAATGTATTTTGAAGTGCATTGGAAATTGGTTCGCTATAACACTATGGGGAAATTCAAACAAAAAAATGATTAATTATTCCAAGACTTAACAGTTGATTAATTGAACTGTAAAGTTTAGAATTACAGTAAGATTTTTAGAAGTGAGTTGTTATCTTCTGTAAAATGTAGTTTCAATCAATTTATAGAAGAAGCATGAAACGAATAGTAGAAATAAACGAAACATTGCTGAATAAATAATATTACGTGTATTTGATTCTAAACTGTAATTTTTTTTAATACATTTCAATAATTGATATTTAAAATGTACGTTTCATAAAGAACATTAAAGGAGTGAGTGAAATATGGTGGTTTTATATACAACAGCAAGCTGTGGTTCATGTCGAAAAGCAAAAGCATGGCTTGAAGAGAATCAAATTGATTATACTGAAAAAAACATCGTATCCAATTCTATGACAGTGGATGAACTTAAATCCATTCTTCGTTTAACAGAAGAGGGTGCTACTGAAATTATTTCAACTAGATCCAAAACTTTTCAAGACTTAAATATAAATATAGATGAGCTTTCGCTGAATGAATTTTATAAATTAATAATTGAGCATCCACTAATGTTGCGTCGCCCAATTATGCTGGACGAGAAAAGATTGCAAATTGGTTTTAATGAGGAAGAAATTCGAAAATTTTTACCACGTAGCGTTCGAACATTTCTGAACATTGAACTGCAAAAGTTGGCTAATTAATAAGTAATAGTGTGAAAGGAAATTTTTTGAAAGGAGGAAACAGAAGATGATAGAAGTATGTGTTACAGTCAATTATAACGATAGAAATTATCAAACAAATGTTATTGTAAGCAAAGATACGATATGGACAAAAATTAAACAATTGGCAGAAGAACAAGTTAAGAAACAATGGAGTCTTTAAATGTATTTTTAATTTAAAAAGCTAAATGAAGTTATGGAATCTATTTCTTTATGCTACGTGTGGTTCTTATATATTTTAACGTCGGGCTAACTTATCTGTAATATTTATGGCTACAGTATGTTAATATATGAAAAACAATATTTTTTGATCGTAGGAGGAAAACAATGAACAGCGACTTTACCTTGGCCATACACAGTTTAACTTATTTAGCTTTACAACCAGACCGGATGTCAACAAGTAGTGCTATTTCAGAAAGTGCAGGTGTCCATCCAGTACGCATTCGCAAAGTGCTAAGTTTGTTAAAAAAACATAAGTTTATACAATCAAAAGAGGGAACTGGTGGAGGTTTTATTTTCGCTTGTGATTTAAGTGAAGTTAATCTCTGGCATATTTATCAACTAACCTCTGAAGGTGCTTTGCAGCCTAAGTGTCCTGAATCAAATGGTCAATGTATTGTGGGTTCGAATATGCGAAAAGTTCTTTTCACTATTTTCTTAGGTGCAGAAGAACATCTAGGTGAATATTTAAAGAATTATACAATGAAAGAAGTTGTTGATCTTATCAATCAAGAACGTTAAGCGACTTAATGGCTATATAGCCGTGAGTTCTTAACATTTAAATGTAATAAAAAATAATACAGTTTAGTTTTTATATCTTGTTTAGCGTCACGAAAAAATAAATTGTAAGAAGGTGAAAAGTATAATGTCAAATAATAACCATGTTTTAAAAGTTGGAGATTGGGTTCGTGGAATATCAAATGAGGGTGAATTCATACTTGGTTACATTGTATCACTTGATGAAGTGGAAGATGTAGTTACAGTTAGTATTGTGAAACGTGACGACAAGTACACAAACAATGAAGCGATTTTACTCTTTAGTAAACACGTTAACAAACTCCCTGAATCAAAAGCAATCAATAAGGAGCAAATCCTTTATCTTATAGATCTTGCTTTATTAACAGGAGATGAAGAATGGTTTATTGAGCTTTCTGCAAAATTGAACTCGATAAAAGAGCTAGTTAATGGGGGATTTTAAAGCGTACATTTGGTATTTTTAATAGGGTGGATTGTGCAATAATATCATCTCTTTTGTTGCATTTTAATAAAAGAGGTGATTGATGGTATGAAAAAAAATAATTAGTATCATATGTTTTCTGAGTTTTTTATTACCCTGTATTTCCACTCAAGCAATTGTAAAAAAAGAAAATAATAGAAATGAAAGCTTTGACATAGATTTAACCGGTTATGAACTTTATTCGTTTGGTGACTTTAATCAATTAGGTTATAAGATAACGCCACTTACTCAACTGTTTTTAGGTATAGTTCAAACAGAAGGTGAGTGGATTGATGAACCACGATTATATATTAAGGGAAATAAAGGTTATTTTCATCTTTGGAAAGCAGATGGTACAAATGTTCTTTATACCGTTGAAAAGAGCGGTGACTTTTGGAAGATTATAGATGTGAAAAGAAAGAAAATCAACAGAATACCTGTACCAAAACAGTTTTTAAAAGAAGTAGTCATGAATCTCTTATTAGAGCCGATAAGTAAAGAAGTTGAAAACTATTATAAGGAACCAAAACTATGGGATCGAGGTTCTGAAAAAATACTTGAAATAAAAAAAGACGAAGTAAACTCTATTTTCTATGTAACTGTTCAAATTCAAACCTTTGAGGGTGCACACAATCCGCCTTATGGAGAGGATACAATTACTTTTCGTATAAAAGGAAATGATGTAAAAACGATTAATTACAAACATAGAGATATTCCTGAAGAGGAGTTGAAAAAACTCGAATTAAGATGACATTGCATTGAGTTGTTTGCACACCGCTGATAATAATTGTTATGTAAATAAGCTGCCCGATATGGGCAGCTTATTGTATTTTTGCGTTTAGCGTAGGTTTTTGTAAAATGTTGGCGGTCCTCTTATTGCCATCAAGTAAAAAACGTAGCTTCCTAAAAATGTATATGAATGCAATATCGATAATATATATCCTAAAAATTGGTTGGTACATTTAAAAAGATATTTCTTTTTAACCACATTAATTATTTATTAGAATATCTTTTTTAATTAAAATAAATTTTTTTGACAAAGAAGAATATAAGTATCTTTATAATGAGTAACTTGGATAAATAATATATGACTGTATTTTATGCTAATTCATTTAGTTTTAAGCGATAGGAACAAGGGTTGCGTGCTAACTGTAAAATGTTATCCATGTAAAATTATATCCAATTAATATTTCTGAAAATATAAAAATATTAATTTTATAAATATACACGTTATAATGAGGGCGTCGAGAGAAAATTTATTATCTCTGGAGAAAATATAAAAAATGCGATGACTAGTAAGAAAGGTGTGTGATTAGAGGCAAAATGTATGTAAAGCGCTTTAGTGGCTTGTGTAAACAATAGCATTAATGCTGACGAAGTTATTAAAGTTAATGCACGGAGTCGAGAGACAAATGCCTCACAAATTAAGAGAGGCCGGTTTATCTGAAATTACTGTTAAAAGTAAAAAGAGGGAAACCATTAAAGTAATAAACAGTTAGTAGAAACGTTGTAACGCATTTAGGAAATCTATTCTATATTTTTCTCTTAGCGGGTCTTTATATAAATGGTCAGTATTTTGAGTAAACTATTTTGTGAACGCTAACAATTATATAAAGATGCCGACTAGCGAATGTTTCAATGTGGATTAATTTTGATGAAGGTCATACAATGTGGGGCAACTTGTAAGACATTCATTTTTTCTGGAAAGGTAAATGTTCGTTAGCCATAAAGAGAGAGGTAAGAATAGGAGATAAGGGGGATTTATTATATGAACGGGAATACTGCAAAAAAAATAGAAGTTCAAGCTGAAAATACCGCAGTACAAAATGAGAACTATCTAGATCCAAAAAAGTGGCATAAGCAAGATACTACTTGGGCACTGAGTCTATTTGGAACTGCTATTGGAGCAGGGGTGCTCTTTTTACCGATTAATGCAGGTTCAGGTGGTTTATTATCATTACTGTTAATTACATTACTTGCATATCCGGTTATGTATTATTCACATAGGGCGCTTGCTAAAATGATATATGCTTCTAATTCTGCTGATGAGGGGATCACAGGTACAATTAGAGAGTATTTCGGAAATAAAGCAAGTATCATTTTTAACATCGTATATTTCGTTTCAATTTATACAATCGTATTAATGTATTCGGTTGCGCTTACAAATACTGCAAGTAGTTTTATCGTGCATCAATTGCACATGCCAGAGCCTCCAAGAGCTATTCTATCTCTTGTATTAGTGCTTGGTCTTATCGCTATACTAAATTTCGGTCAAGATATTACCGTGAAAATAATGAGTATGCTAGTGTATCCTTTCATAGCTTCTCTACTGTTTATCGCAATATCTTTAATTCCACAGTGGAATACGTCAATGCTTAGTTTTTCAGCTGTTTCTACTGCTTCAACAGGAACAGGGTATTTTGGAACGATATTAATGATTCTACCAATCATCGTATTCTCATTTAATCATTCACCTATGATTTCATCATTTGTTGTGAAACAGAGAGCTACGTATGGAATCGAAGCCACTGATGCGAAATGTGCGCAAATCCAAAAGGCTTGTTATATCATGACATTCGCGGTTGTTATGTTCTTTGTGTGGAGCAGTACATTGAGTTTGACTCCAGATGATATTAAAATGGCAAAAGAGCAGAACTTATCAATCCTTTCATATCTTGCTAATGAGCTTAATTCGCCTGTAATCACTATTGCAGCTCCTATCATTGCTTTTGTGGCTATTACAAAGTCTTTCCTTGGCCATTATATCGGAGCATATGAAGTAATGCGTGACGTGATTATGAAGTTTGGTAAAACACGTGGAAAAGATATAGAAGAAAAAACAATTAAGACAATCATCCTTACTTTTGTCGTATTAACATGCTGGTATGTTGCTTATGCAAATCCAAGTATTCTTGGCATTATTGATTCTCTAAGCGGTCCATTAGTTGCTGCTATCTTATGTCTATTACCGATGTATGCGATCCGAAAAGTACCAGTACTAGCTAAATACAAAGGGAAAATGAGTAATGTATTTGTTATTATTGTAGGTGTACTTACTGTTTTAGCGAGTATTAAATCATTATTCTAATTCACGATTGTTGATTTTAGTGTCAAAGTAGTGGAATATGAAATATCTATTTTTGGACAAACTTCTCACGTTGGAGAGTTTGTCCTTTTTATCCCGCTTTAATGGGCAGTAAGACCCTCACCTCAAAATTCAGCGGAAGCAAAGAAGTTAGGTGGGGGATCAACTGCCCATAAAAGTCCGATTGGTGAAGGCTAATAATCAGTGGGGGATGAAGAAAACCCCCACTGATTAAAGTTTCACTTTATTTAATCTATCAACAAACAGCCACCTTTCAGATAAGGTGGCTGTTTCGGTATATAGGAGTGTTTCTTTGATCAGAAAAGAATCTAGTTTCGGCTAGGTTCTTTTTATTTTTCGTTTGTCTTGATACAAAAATTTGATGAATTTGAATTACAACCATTGAGCAAAAAAAGTTTGATATGAAAAATGTTATTCTTTAGTACATACATTTTTAAGATGTTAAATATATTTCATAATAGTCTCTGTAAGATAGGGATAAGTAGAATAGTACTTTAAAGTACCTATAGCACTTTAAAGTGCGTACTTTTTATAACTTTGAATATCATTCATAATAGCACCAGTAAGAAGAAAACAAGCTTTACGGAACTAGTTACCAACGATGTTACAGCATTTTATTCAGAATCAGATTGATTGAAAGGTTGTACTATATGGCCTAATAATTTCAAAAAATGCCGCAGTGGCATAAAACAATTATGGAGGTTAAAGATATGAGTACTTCAAATTTGAATGAAATAAGTAAACAAATTTTAATAGAAGAGGAAACACTTCAATTTTCTTCTTTTACAAATGAAGATGCCTTGCAAATAGGTTTATTTATTGTTGAAACAGCAAAGCGAGAGGGGAAATTGATTGCTGTTGATATAACGAAAAATGGTGTGCAATTATTTCATTTCAAGATGACAGGGACAAATGAGGAAAATACGAAATGGATTGAGCGTAAAAAACGAGTCGTTTCCCTGCATGATCGTAGCTCGTATTATATGCAGATACAAAGTGAAATAACTGGAATTTCATATAATGAAAAATATCTTTTAGATACTTCGGAATATGCTGCGTTTGGTGGGTGCTTTCCTATCAGAATAAAAAACGTAGGGGTTATTGGAATGATAACAGTTTCAGGATTACCGCCAGAAGTAGATCACGAATTGGTAGTAAGAGCAGTTAAAAATCATTTGAACCAATAGTTGTAGATAGTGAATAAATAATTAATTTTAGGGGGCAATACTATGCCATTAATTGAACTAAATACTTGGCCAACCATGTCAACAGAAGAAAAGAAGGAATTCATTTATAGTGTAACGGAACTTACAATAAAACTATTAAAAATTGTCCCTGACAAAATTCAAGTGTTGATAACGGAACTTGAGAAAGAAAATTGGGGGAAAGCTGGGGCTGTAGCAAGTGATGCTACCTTTGCTGAGAAAAGTAGGGTGTCCAATTGGGAGACAAAAGAGTCTTACGATACACCGGGTCGTAATGTTGATGGAATGGCTATTATTAAGATTGATATATGGAATACATTTGATCAAGATACAAAGGATAAGTGGGTAAACGAACTTACACAAGTGACATCTAAATATACTCATGCACCTTTGGATAAAGTGCTAATTCTTATTCGTGAAATGATTCCAGGAAACTGGGGGCAAAGTGGTGTAACGGGAGCTAATGCAGATTTCCTTTCCAAAAGTCGTACATTTTAATGATTAAATAAAAAGGCAAAAACGAACATATTTCTGTTCGTTTTTGCCTTTTTTGATATTTGTTTGCGGTAATAAATATAATCCTTTATATTTTTGAGCAATATCCTCTAAAGTTGCCTCTATCGGAAAAGTGTATTTTTTCATATGAAAGCCTTCTTCGTGGAATGTAGATTTCAATTTTGAGCAAAATAAGCTAGGTTATGTAAATGTTACTTTTTAGTACCTATAGTACTTTAAAGTACGTACTTTTTATTATGTTAAATATCATTCATAATAGCACATGTGAGAGGGAAACAAGCTTTATGGTACGAGTAATTAACTATGTTACTTATTAATATCTACAGCACTTTAAAGTATGTACTATTCATTATGTTACACGTATTTCATAATAGTACTTGTAGGAGAGAGACAAGCTTTACGGTACTAAAAAGTGCCTATCGTACTTTAAAGTGCGTTCTTTAAAAAGAGAATGAAACCATTCATAATAGCGTTTGTAGAGATTAAATATATTTTTTGAAAGATAAAAGGGCCTTTTTATCGCACTATTATGATAGGAATTATAGGGAAGAGGGGGAACTCAATTGAATTCATATACAGCATCGTCCTCAGGAGTTCAGACGAATCGAAGAAGTATATTTGCGTTATTAGCGCTAGCAATTAGTGCGTTCGGGATTGGGACAACTGAATTTGTTAGTGTCGGTTTATTACCATCTATTTCGGAAGATTTACATGTGTCGGTTACAACAGCTGGTTTAACAGTTTCTTTATATGCGTTAGGCGTAGCGTTTGGTGCTCCAGTATTAACGTCATTAACAGCTAATATGTCACGAAAAACGTTATTAATGTGGATTATGATTATTTTCATTATTGGTAACGGAATCGCAGCGGTAGCAACAAGCTTCACTGTATTACTTATTGCGCGAATTGTTTCTGCACTTTCGCATGGTGTGTTTATGTCAATTGGTTCAACGATTGCTGCGGCACTCGTACCAGAAAATAAGCGCGCTAGCGCGATTGCCATTATGTTTACTGGTGTAACAGTTGCAACTATTACGGGGGCACCAATTGGAACATTTATTGGTCAACAATTTGGCTGGAGAACATCATTTTTAGCAATTGTGGTAATTGGAATTATTGCCTTAATCGCAAACAGTATTCTCATTCCATCTAATATGAAAAAAGGTACGTCTGTATCATTCCGTGATCAGTTTAAATTGATTACGAACGGAAGACTATTACTAGTTTTCGTCATTACTGCATTAGGATATGGGGGAACATTCGTAACATTTACGTATTTATCTCCGTTATTACAAGAAGTAACAGGATTTAAAGCTAATACGGTTACTATCATTTTATTAGTGTATGGAATCGCCATTGCGATAGGGAATGTGATTGGCGGAAAATTATCGAATCATAATCCAATTCGAGCGCTATTTTACATGTTCTTTATTCAAGCGATTATATTATTTGTTTTAACATTTACAGCACCATTTAAGGTAGCTGGGTTAATCACAATTATTTTCATGGGACTATTCGCATTTATGAATGTCCCAGGGTTACAAGTATATGTCGTAATGTTAGCTGAACGATTTGTACCGAGTGCTGTCGATGTTGCATCGGCAATTAATATTGCGGCGTTTAATGCTGGGATTGCTCTTGGTGCTTATTTAGGTGGTATTGTAACGAATTCGTTAGGGTTAATTCATACGGCTTGGGTAGGCGGCATTATGGTAGTAGGTGCTGTTGTTTTAACAGCATGGAGTATGTCATTAGAAAAACGAGATCAAGCAAAATAAAAGGAGAGAAAATAAAATGAAAAACTTACAAAGTAAAACAAAATTGCAAAACGGTGTAGAAATGCCTTGGTTCGGTTTAGGTGTATTTAAGGTAGAAGAAGGACCAGAACTTGTAGAAGCGATTAAAGCAGCAATTAAAGCAGGATACCGTAGTATCGATACAGCGGCGATTTATGGAAATGAAACAGCTGTAGGTGAAGGAATCCGTGCTGGTATTGAAGCGACTGGAATTTCAAGAGAAGAATTATTTATCACTTCAAAAGTATGGAACGCAGATCAAGGATATGAAGAAACAATCGCTGCATATGAAGAGAGCTTAAAAAAATTAAAACTAGATTATTTAGATTTATATCTTGTTCACTGGCCTGTAGAAGGGAAATATAAAGATACATGGAGAGCGTTAGAAACACTTTATAAAGAAAAGCGTGTACGTGCAATTGGCGTAAGTAACTTCCAAATCCATCATCTGCAAGATGTAATAAAAGATGCAGAAATTAAGCCAATGATTAACCAAGTAGAATACCACCCTCGTTTAACACAAAAAGAATTACAAGCTTTCTGTAAAGAACAAGGTATTCAAATGGAAGCATGGTCACCACTAATGCAAGGTCAATTATTAGATAACGAAACATTACAAGCAATTGCTGAGAAACACGGTAAAACAACAGCACAAGTTATCTTACGTTGGGATCTTCAAAATGGAGTAATTACAATTCCGAAATCAACGAAAGAACACCGCATTATTGCAAACGCTGATGTATTTAATTTTGAATTAACGAAAGAAGATATGGAAAAAATCGATGCATTAAACCAAAATCACCGCGTTGGTCCAGATCCTGATAACTTTGATTTCTAATAAAAATGAGTAAAAAGAGTGCAAAAAATTGCACTCTTTTTATAGTTTCTATTCAATAAAGTGTTTCTGTTTATGACTTTTGGATTGTTTTAGGCTATGTGGAAAACTGATTTTAAAATAGTATAAAGTTTGACATAAAATAATGCATTCTATAATATATGCTATAGCATGTATATTATAAGTTATTTGGAGGTGGCATATGGACTTATATGATTTAACAGGATATCTTGTTCATCGTACTGATGTGAAGTTAACAAATTATATAAGGTAAGTTATTATCACATATTCCTTATATAATTTATCTTTTATATGCTATAGCATATAAAAATCATTTCTTAACTGGTAATGTTCAAAATTTAAATAATATAGTAGAGAATTTATGAAACGAGGAGATTTTAGTTATGGAAAAATTCATATTAGCGTTTGATAGAGAACTTGTAATTGCAGAAAAAAAAGACTCAACATGGAGCGTCCAATCGCAGTTTGTAGGTGCTAATCCAGTTGCATTAGCTTTAGATCCATACGACCAAGAAAGAATGTATTGTGGTACTTTTGATAGGGGATTATGGAGAAGCAAAGATGGAGGAAGTTCATGGGAAGCGATTGGAACTTTACCTTCTTTTGGTGAAGTGTTCTCAGCCAATGCTATTCATATGAGAGCTATTACAGCAGTTGCTGTATCTCCAGCAAAGGGGGATGACGGTAACGGGATTGTATATGTAGGAATTGAACCGAGCGCAATGTTTGTATCTAAAAATGGAGGAGACAGTTTTGAACTGCTAACGGATTATCGACAAATACCATCGTATTCATCATGGTTCTTTCCTCAACGAACATATACGCACCACGTAAAACATATTGAAATTGATGCTAATAATCCAGAAACTATTTATACAACGATTGAGGTTGGGGGATTAATAAAAAGTGTAGATGGCGGTATGACATGGACTGAGGAAAAAGAGGGGAACTATCCTCAAGATATTCACATTCTTAAATCACATCGCAATGCGCCAAATCGCTTATACGGGGTTTTAGGTGATTCATTCTTGAAAGAACCAGGTCACGAGTATGCGGAGAGTAATGATGGAGGTAAGACGTGGAACTATATGTGTAGTGGGCTAAAGCATCATTACGCATATCAAATGGCAGTTAATCCTAATGATCCAGAAAATATTATTATCGCGACATCTTCAAATCCACACGTAGCGCATGATTACAATAATGGAAATTGTGAATCATATATTTATAAGAAAGAAAAAGATCAGTATTGGACAGAAATGAATGCAGGTTTACCAACTCCTAAAGGAACAATCATACCAGTATTAAAGGCAACAAGTGATGGAACGTTCTATCTGTTTAGCAATAAAGGAGTGTATCAGTCAGTAGATGGTGGTTCAAATTGGACATCATTAGAGATTCCTTGGGAGAGTAGATTTATGGAACAACATCCTTATGAGATGTTAATCATTAAATAAGTGACGGATATAGTTTTTACTGCTATTCATTGGTAATGTTTAGTTGAATTTAAATTAAAAATGTAAAAAGCCAGGTAATGCATTATTCATGCTACCTGGCTTTTTTGCTGGTTAAAGTTATATTTGTGTAAATATGAAACACGCAGGATACATTAATAGAGAATGGGTAAAATAGTACCGAATAATGACTAGATATTATCAATAATGTTATAAGGCTTTTTTTAGGACAACTGAAGGATGAAGTGTGTTTAGATTCAGAGTGATTGGCAATGGGTGTTATGAAGTTCAATGATTCAACAATGGACTCATTTAAACGCATATTATCTTCGAGATGTATCATTTTGAAGAATATTAAAACTTAGGAGGAAATAAATTATGACAAAAGATTTCTATACTGCACTGAAAGAAAGACGTACTTACTATGGCATTAATAAAGAGGTACAAGTATCGGATGAAAAAATTAAAGAAATCGTGGAGTTTGCTGTGAAATATACGCCTTCAGCTTTCAATTCTCAAACTGCGCGATTAGTTGTATTATTTGGTGAAGCTCATGATAAATTATGGGATATTACAACTGAAACATTAAGAAAAGTAGTTGGAGATGGAGATTTTTCAGGAACGCAACAAAAAATGGATTCCTTTAAAGCTGGTTATGGAACAGTACTATTCTTTGAAGATGAGTCTATCGTTAAATCGCTTCAAGAAAAATTTGCTGCATATGCTGAAAACTTCCCAATTTGGTCACACCAAGCATCTGGTATGCACCAATTGGTTGTGTGGACAGGTTTAGAAGCAGAGGGATTAGGGGCATCTTTACAACATTATAATCCATTAATTGATGATGAGGTAAAACAAGAATGGAATGCCCCTACTAATTGGAAACTCATTGCACAAATGCCATTTGGTAATCCAACAGCTGCACCAGGGGAAAAAGAATTCCAACCGCTTGAAGAGCGTGTGAAATTTCATAAGTAATAAACGTTAGCCATAAGGAATGAGTAAAAAGATTCTAGTTATGAATACGATCACAAGTGTAACAATATGTATATTTAAAAAAAAACGAAGACTTTAAAGTCTTCGTTTTTTTTGATTTATGTTTGAAAGTGATAAAGGAGTATAATGGTTTTTAGTTAATTAGGATAAAAATAATCCTATAACTGTATTTAAGAATGTGTGATTTTACAACCTTTTCTATGATAGAAAAAGATACTACGTTAGTAAATATAATGGGTTAGAAATTATGGTTTATAGGGCACTTTTTTGTTCCTATGGAACTTTAAAGTGCGTAATTTTCTTTATCGTTAATATATATCATAATGGTGTTTATTAGTTGGTTTTAGCTTTACTCTGCTGTTGATGTGATTTTTTAACATTACAATGATTAGAATCAGAATTATCGAGTAGATCTAAATGATGATAATTTCGATTTTTAATTCAGTACAGAGTCCAATAGCTACATAATTTTCGTTTATCCCGCATTAACGGGCAGTAAGACCCCCACCTCAAAATTCAGCAGAAGCAAAGAAGTTAGGTGGGGGATCAACTGCCCGTAAAAGCCCGATTGGTTCAACTAATAATCAGTGGGGGATGAACAAAACCCCCACTGATTAAAGTTTCACTTTATACTCTTTCGAAAAAAGGGTGGATCTGCTTATTTTCTGTTAAAGATAAGAGAAGTGAACCACAATATAAACGTAATTATTTATTCCAACGTAGGTCAATAATGCAGCACATGAATTTGGAGGGATCTATATGCATATGCAATTAAAAGGAAAAACAGCATTGGTTACTGGATCTACGGCAGGCATTGGGAAAGCAATTGCCACTTCATTAGTAGCGGAAGGAGCTACTGTACTTATTAATGGACGCCGTGAAGAAAATGTTAATCAAACGATAAAAGAAATTCGAGCGCAATATCCGGATGCTATCCTTCAACCCGTAGTAGCTGATTTAGGAACAGAACAAGGGTGCCAAAATGTGATTGAAAAGTACCCTGAAGTAGACATTCTTATTAACAATTTAGGAATTTTTGAACCTGTAGAATATTTTGATATCCCTGATGAAGATTGGTTTAAATTGTTTGAAGTCAATATTATGAGTGGTGTTCGACTTACTCGCTCGTACTTGAAAAAAATGATTCAAAGAAAAGAAGGAAGAGTTATCTTTATTGCTAGCGAAGCAGCTATTATGCCATCTCAAGAAATGGCTCATTATAGTGCGACTAAAACGATGCAACTTTCACTTTCTCGTAGTTTAGCTGAGCTGACGACAGGAACGAATGTGACTGTTAATACTATAATGCCTGGTTCGACTTTAACGGAAGGAGTGGAGACTATGTTAAGTAGTCTTTATCCTAATGAGCAATTGACAATAGAAGAAGCTGAGAAGCGATTTATGAAAGAGAATCGACCAACCTCTATTATTCAAAGACTTATTCGACCAGAAGAAATTGCCAATCTTGTCACTTTCTTAAGCAGCCCACTTTCTTCAGCGATTAACGGTTCCGCGTTACGAATAGACGGGGGATTAGTACGTAGTGTATTTTAATAAATTAAAAACAACATAATATTCTGTTGCAGGTAAAGATGGTACGACAAACGAGTTGTATTTTACTTATTAACAGAAATATACAAAAAGCAAATTGTGATATGAAAACAGCCGGATTTTCTACTATAAGAAAAATTCGGCTGTTATTTTTTACTTGTTGTAAAGGATGGAAAGCTTTTAAGGTTGTGGCACGCCTCTTAAGACAAAGATAAGGCGAAGCAATCCCGCTGTTATTTGTATTATTTAGTGAAAGTTACCAAACGTTTTTCAACACTATTTTACCTATTGCTTTATTTGATTCCAAATATTCATGTGCTTGTGCAACTTCATCAAACGTAAAAGTTTTCGAATCTAGCAATGGTCGAAGGTGTCCTTCTTCTACTATTTGCGTCAGTTTAGTTAAAATTTCCCCGCAAGCGTCACGTTTATCTGTATGTAATATTTTTAACGCCATAAAAGTAACGTGCAGATTAAGTCCTTTTGCGTGTAAAGGAGAGAGGTCATGGGTTGAACGAGCTGCAATTGTTACGACAGTTCCATTGACTGCGGCAGCTTCAAAAGAATGATCGAGATTCTTGCCACCTACCGTATCAAATATAACTTCAAATCCGTTTCCATTCGTATGTTTTTGCACATATTCTTGAACAGATTCTTCTTTATAATTAATAGCTATGTCGGCTCCTAGACGATGGGCTATTTCCATTTTGTTTTGCTGAGAAGCTGTTGTAAAAACTTTAGCACCTGCCCATTTAGCTAATTGAATGGCTACGTGTCCTACGCCACCAGTAGCTCCATGAATGAGAACATTTTGACCAGGTTTAATATTTGCACGATCAAATAAAGATTCCCAAGCTGTAATTGCAACTAATGGTAGAGCGGCTGCTTCTTCCATTGTTAAATTGTTAGGTTTGTGAGCAATCAGTCGTGCATCAGCAAGCATAAATTCTGCAAGTGCACCTCCAGTTTCTTTAAAACCCCCGGCACAACCGTATACTTCATCCCCACATTTGAATTTCGAAACACCTTCTCCTACTTCAATAACAATACCAGCTACATCTCCATGTAATATAGCTGGAAACTCAGGAGCGACTGCTGAAACGGCACCACTACGCATTTTTGTATCGATTGGATTTACACTTGTTGCTTTTACATGGATTAGAACATGACCTGGTAAAAGTTTCGTTTTTGAAACTTCCTCTAATTGAAATACAGATGAATCCCCAAAAGAATGGATAATTTGTGCTTTCATTGTTTATACCTCCTGTTTGTGGTTATAGCATAGCAAAGTACGAAAAATAAGTATAATATTTTGAATTTGGTTAGTGAGACTTTTATATAGAGAAGGGAAAGTACGTGAAATAATGTAACGTACTTGCAAAAGCAACGGTACAGCTTTTTGAAGAAAGGATAGATGTTATTTTTGCAGCATGATTTATTCATGATGTTTATCCCGCTATTCGCCGGGAAGTAAGACCCCCACCTCAAAATTCAGCGGGAGCAAAGAAGTTATGTGGGGGTCAGGCTGCTCGTAAAAGCCCGATTGGTGAGGGCTGATTAAAGTTTCACTTTATTATTACTCACTTAGCATAGGTACTTAAAAGTGCCTACATCACTTTAAAGTACGTACTGTTATTCATGTTATGACCGATTTATAATAACACTCGTAGCACAAAGAAAGTTATAACGATTACAATCGGCAACAAAGTGGTGTTACAGCATTGCTCATGAATTTTGAGAAGAAATATGAAAAGTAAAGAAAACTATAGATTTATATGAATGAAGGAAAGTGAGTGAAACACATGGAAAAGTTTGCGAATCATTTTGGATATAATCGTATGTTTGCGAAAGATCGACTTACATTAGGAGTTCACATTCCGATCGAAAATTATCAGTTCCATGCGCCAACGATGGAAAAACAAGTAGAATTAGTGCAAAAAGCAGAGCAATATGGTTTTACAGGTGTATGGCTTCGCGATGTATTGCTGCAAGACCCTGACTTTGGTGATCCTGCAACAGGTCAAATTTACGATATGATGATTTATTTGACGTATTTAGCAAGCAAAACGGAGAAAATCGCATTTGGAACATCGGCAACCGTATTATCACTTCGCCATCCATTGCGTGTGGCGAAAGAAATTGCGACATTGGATCAACTGTTTCCAGAAAGAATTATGCTCGGCGTTTCATCCGGTGACCGACGTGCTGATTTTAAAGCGTTAGGTGTTAGTCATGAAACAAGAGGTGAAAAGTTTAGAGAAGCGTTTGCTTACTTGGAAGAGATTTTGTACAAAAACTTCCCATCTATACAGTCGACGCTAGGAGAAGTGAATGGAGCGAATTTAGTTCCAAAACCGTCTAAACATGTTCCAACCTTTATTACAGGTTTTAGTCAGCAAAATATGGACTGGTTCGCTGAACATGGAGATGGATGGATGTATTATCCACGTAGTCCAGTACATCAGGCGGCAGCAATTGGACAATGGAGAGAACGAGTAGAGGATTATCATCCAGATGTATTCAAACCATTTATACAACCGATGCATTTAGACTTATCTGAAGATCCAAATGAACGTCCTACACCGATACGTTTAGGTTACCGTACAGGGCGTAAGGCGCTAATTGAATTGCTTGATATATATCGAAGTATTGGTGTGAATCATTTATTCCTTGCTTTATTTGATGGTCAACGTCCAGCTGACGAAGTATTGGATGAGCTAGGAGAAGAAGTGCTACCTCATTTCCCAGCATTGTAAAGGAGTGAAAAGAATGAAAGCAATAGGACTTATGCAATATGGAGATAAAAGTGTACTACAAGAGATTGGAATGCAGACACCGCTATTGGAAGACAACGATGTACTGATTGAAGTATATGCAGCTGGTGTAAATCCTGTAGATTGGAAAATACGTGAAGGTTTACTTCAAGACGTAATTTCCTATGAATTCCCGCTCGTTTTAGGATGGGATGTTGCAGGTGTAGTTGCTGATATAGGGAAAAGCGTAACAGCATTTAAAGTGGGGGATGAAGTATATAGTCGCCCGGATATTGAACGAAACGGCACTTATGCAGAGTACGTGGCTGTAGATGAGAAGTATGTGGCGAAAAAACCGAGAAATCTATCTTTTGAAGAAGCGGCATCAATCCCTCTAGTAGGTTTGACAAGTTGGCAAAGTTTAGTGAAGTTCGCAAATGTTCAAAAAGGTAATAAGGTTTTAATTCACGCTGGATCTGGCGGGATTGGTACGTTTGCTATTCAGCTAGCCAAAAGTTTCGGTGCACATGTTGCAACTACGACTAGTACGAAAAACATACAGTTTGTAAAGGATTTAGGCGCTGATACTGTCATTGATTACAAAACAGAAGACTTTTCTTTGCTTTTGCATAATTACAATATTGTATTTGATATGTTAGGCGGGGATGTACTAAAGGATAGTTATAACGTGCTTGCACAAAACGGAAAGTTAGCGTCTATTTATGGTCCGAAAGGTATAGAAATTCCGCAAACTGAAATATCTGTAGAGAAAAATATTCAGGCTGAACACATATTTACTGACCCTAACGGATATGAACTTTCTCTTATTACAGAATTAATTGAGGGCGGGAAGATTAAACCTGTTGTAACGCATGTGTTGCCTTTACATGTAGAAGGTGTAAAAAAAGCACACCACATAAGTGAGTCAGAACGTGCTCTTGGCAAAATTGTACTGAAGAAACATTGGTAAAGTATGAGGTTTTAGAGACAGTATGGTGCTAAGTAGCGAATGAGCTTATATATTCTATTCTAGCAATTGTTTTAAAAGGGAGAGAACAAATGAATTCAATGACATTTCTTTTACCCCGCATTAACAGGCAGTAAGACCCCCACCTCAAAATTCAGCGATATCATAGAAGTTAGGTGGGGGCAACTGCCTGTAAAAGCCCGATTGGTTCAACTAATAATCAGTGGGGATGAACAAAACCCCCACTGATTAAAGTTTCACTTTATTCGGAGCGACAGGGGATTTAGCGAAACGAAAAATTTACCCTGCTTTATATAAACTATTTAGTAATCAAAATATACCACAATCTATTTCGATTATCGGTATTGGCAGAAGGGTAATGTCAGATATGGAATTTCAAACAAAGGTAGAACAATCCCTTGCTACATTTTCTAGAATATCTACTGATGATGAATTAGGAGTAGAAGAATTTATTAGCACATTTCGTTATTGTCAATTAGATAAAGCGAATATAGAGGACTATCAAGATTTGTTGAGTCTTGTAAAGATGCGTGAAACAGAATTAAACATTCCTACAAATCGCATGTTTTACCTATCTGTTATACCAGAAGTATTTGATGTAATTGCTTTAAATATTAAAGAGAGCGGATTGTGGGCTACACAAGGATTAAACCGTCTTATTATAGAGAAACCTTTTGGTCATAATGTAAAATCTGCTCACCAGTTTAATGGAGAATTAATTGAAAGTTTTGATGAAACTGATATTTATTATATCGATCATTATCTTTGAAAATGAATGGTAACTAGGAATACACTTAGGAAAGTATTACGAAATAAATAGTATGTAATTCAAGATATTTTTATTGACGATAATAGTTTATGTGGTTAATATACTAGACATAAGATTACTTAATTACTAAAAGTAATCAAATATAAAATGTTTCGTTAAATTCTATAAATAAGTAAGTTGTAGTAGAAATGCTTTGAATTGCCACTATTAATATTGGGGACAATGAGAGAGCGAAAGGTATAAAAAGAATTGGAATTAGATAACACTTTGTTTTTTATAAAAACATGGGCTTCTGTACAATTCATTTTCAAAATATTTACAAGGATTATACAACAAGAGGGGGACTGAAATTGCAATCAATGACCTTTGTTTTATTTGGAGCGACAGGGGACTTAGCGAAACGAAAAATTTACCCCGCACTATATAACTTATATAGAGATCAAAAGCTTCCAAAGCAAATATCTGTTATCGGGCTTGGAAGACGTCAAGTATCTCATGTAGATTTTCAAGAAAGAATAAAAGAATCAATAGAGACGTTTTCTCGTCATAGAGAAGAAGGTACTCCAGAGCTTGAAGGTTTTTTAGATAATTTTCGCTATTGTCCATTAGATGTGAGTAAGCCGGAAGACTATGAGAGATTATTACAAGTCGTTCGTGAAAGGGAAGAAGAACTACATATAAAAGGTAATAGAATGTTCTATCTTTCCGTTGCTCCTGAATTTTTCGAGACAATTGCTTTAAATATTAAGGAAAGCGGACTTGATAAAACGGATGGGTGGAAACGCCTAATGATTGAGAAACCGTTTGGGCACGATCTTAAATCTGCTCGTGAGCTTAATGATAAGCTTAGTCGTACGTTTGAAGAAGACGAGATATATCGTATTGATCATTATTTAGGTAAACCGATGATTCAAAACCTCGAAGCACTAGAATTTGCAAATCCTGTTCTCCAATCAATTTGGAACAAAGAACATATAGCAAATGTACAAATCACAGCTAGTGAAACAGTTGGGGTTGAAGAAAGAGCCGGATATTATGATCATGCAGGAGCCATTCGTGATATGGTTCAAAATCATATGTTACAAATATTAATGATGACTGCTATGAATCTGCCGGAAAAAATTAACGCATGTGAAATTCGAGAGGAAAAACGAAAGGTAATGGAGACGCTTCGCAAAGTAAAAAAAGAAGACGTTCAAAGCCATATCATTCGAGGTCAATACTCTTCAGGAGAGATAAAAGGCGGGCAAGTTGTAGCGTATAAAGAGGAGCCAGGAGTAAATCCTTCTTCTAACATAGATACATTTGTTGCTGCTCGCTTGTGGATCGATAATCCGTTTTGGACTGGCGTTCCATTTTATATACGAACAGGAAAAAGAATGAAAGAAAAGTCTACTCGTATTGTAATCGAATTTAAAAATACGTTAAAACAGCAATATCAAGATAATAACCCGAATGCAGAACCTAACTTATTAATAATTGAAATTAGCCCAGGCGAAAATGTTTCATTACAGTTAAATAGTAAAAATCCATTGAAAAATGGAGAGATTGAACCGATGCGTATTAACTTTACTTGCGAGCAAGCGGATGTGGGAGTACCTGAAGCGTATGAAAGACTCATTCATGATGCTGTGAGTGGAGACGCTACATTCTTCGCACATTGGAGAGAAGTTGAATTGTCATGGGAATGGGTACAACCAATTCTTGAAGCATTTGAGGAAAACTTATTACCACTTCATGAATATGAGTCTGGTTCATATGGTCCAGATGCGTCTAATGGATTATTGCAAGAAAGTGGATTTAAATGGTGGTTAGATCAAGAGACGGAAAAATAAGTACTTTCTTTCATGAAAGCATTTAGGGGGACGATTACTATGACACAAAATATAAATCAATTAGCAGTGAATACACTTCGTACGTTATCGATTGATGCTATAAATGCGGCAAATTCAGGTCATCCGGGTCTTCCGATGGGAGCAGCACCAATGGCTTATGCGTTATGGGCGAATCATTTACATCACAATCCTAATCATCCAGAATGGTTTAACCGTGATCGATTCGTTTTATCGGCGGGACATGGATCGAGCCTACTATATAGCTTACTTCATTTAGCTGGATATGGTGTTTCGATTGATGACTTGAAAAACTTCAGAAAATTAAATAGTAAAACACCAGGACATCCTGAGTTTGGTCATACTCCTGGTGTTGAAGCGACTACAGGCCCATTAGGACAAGGAATTGCAAATGCTGTCGGAATGGCGATGGCAGAAGCGCATTTAGCAGCGAAGTTTAATAAGGATAGTCACTCTATTATAGATCACAATACGTACGCTTTAGTTGGAGACGGTGACTTAATGGAGGGTGTCGCTTATGAAGCGATGTCAATGGCAGGGCATATGAAACTTGGCAAGTTAATTGTACTGTATGATTCAAATGAAATTTCACTTGATGGTGAATTAAACATTGCTTTTTCTGAAGATATTCAGAAAAGGGTAGAATCTGCACAGTGGCAATATGTAAGAGTTGAGGATGGAAACGATGTTGATGCTATTACAAAAGCTATTCAATTAGCGAAAGACAATACGGATCAACCTACTCTTATAGAGATTAGAACCATTATAGGTTATGGAAGTCCTAAAGTTGCTGGAACGAACAAAGCACATGGTAATCCGCTTGGAGTAGAGGAAGCGACAGCGACAAAACAAGTGTATGGTTGGCATTATGAGGAAGACTTCTTTGTACCTGAAGAAGTAAAAGCTCATTTTAATGACCTGAAACAAAAAGGTATTGAAAAAGAGAATGAATGGAATGAGCAGTTCAACGTATACAGAGAATCGAACCCTGCACTAGCAGATGAATTAGAAAAAGCGATTACAGGTGAGGTTTTAATTGAAGCGAAAGACATTCTATCCTTCGATACTGAAAAAACGATTTCCACTCGTGTTGCAAGTGGGGAAGCTATTAATCATTATGTGAAATCGATCCCTTCTATTTTCGGTGGAAGTGCAGATCTTTCGCATTCTACGATGACAGATATAAAAGGTGAAGCAGTTTATGCAGTAGAATCGTATGCTGGCCGAAATATATACTTCGGTGTACGTGAACATGCAATGGGAGCGGCAGCAAATGGACTGGCTCTTCATGGAGGAGTAAAACCGTTCGTGAGTACATTCTTTGTATTTAACGATTATCTTCGTCCATCTATTCGACTTGCTGCATTGCAAAAATTACCTGTTACTTACGTATTTACACATGATTCGATTGCTGTAGGAGAAGATGGTCCAACGCATGAACCAATTGAACAATTAGCAGCTCTTCGGGCAATTCCTGGTTTAACAGTTATCCGTCCGTCAGATGCAAATGAAACAGCGAGTGCGTGGGCTTATGCATTACAGCAAACGGATGGCCCAGTCGTTTTAGTACTTAGTCGTCAAAATTTACCGGTATTTAATGAAACGAAAGCGAACATAGAGAATCTTTCTAAAGGAGCTTACGTATT
The DNA here is from genome assembly GCF_009739945.1 of Bacillus luti. Taxonomy (NCBI): domain Bacteria; kingdom Bacillati; phylum Bacillota; class Bacilli; order Caryophanales; family Bacillaceae; genus Bacillus; species Bacillus luti. Next base: position 1,984,019 of record NZ_CP040336.1, read on the forward strand.
AACACAAACGAATGAAAGTCCGGATGTGATTTTAATTGCGACAGGTTCTGAAGTTTCTTTAGCTGCTAGTGCAAAAGCGAAACTAGAAGAAGAGAATGTTTCTGTTCGCATCGTTGCAATGCCGAGCTGGGAGTTATTCGATCGCCAATCAAAAGAATATAAAGAATCGGTACTTCCGTCTTCTGTAACGAAACGAGTATCTCTTGAGATGGGTGTATCTCTCGGTTGGGAGCGTTATGTAGGACAAGAAGGAAAAGTACTATCAATTGAAACATTTGGAGCTTCAGGAACTGGAGCTGAAGTCATGAATCTATTTGGATTTACGACAGAAAATGTTGTTCAAATTACAAAAAATGTATTGAATTCTTAAGCTATGAATGTGAATACCTTTCTGTACAGATCAAATTATGAGTGCCGAAAGGTATTCAAAATCGTAGTGATATGAATTTTTAATAAAAGATGATTTGAGGAGGAATTATATTATGCAAGTAGGATTAATTGGTTTAGGTAAAATGGGATTAAATTTAGGGAAAAATTTAATGGATCATAAACATGAAGTAGCAGCATTTGATTTAAATTCAAGTGCAGTTGAAGAAATGAAAGAGTACGGGGCTACAGGTACATCTAGTTTAAGTGAACTTGTTCAGTCATTACAATCACCAAGAATTCTTTGGGTTATGGTACCACACGCTGTTGTTGATTCTGTTATTGATGAGGTTACACCACTTTTATCAAAAGGAGATATTTTAATTGAAGCGGGTAATTCACATTATAAAGAGTCAATTCGCCGATATGAGCAACTAAAGAAAGATGGCATTCACTTTATGGATGCAGGAACTTCTGGCGGAATGGAAGGCGCTCGTAATGGTGCTTGTTACATGATCGGAGGAGATCAAGAAGCTTGGGACATCGTTGAACCTATCTTCCGTGATACTGCTGTAGAAAATGGATACTTATATGCTGGAAAAGCTGGTAGTGGTCACTTCTTAAAAATGATTCACAACGGAATTGAATACGGTATGATGGCTGCTATTGGTGAAGGATTTGAGGTTTTAGAGAAAAGTGAATTTGACTACGATTATGAAAAAGTATCAAGAGTATGGAACAACGGTTCAGTAATTCGCTCTTGGTTAATGGAATTAACTGAAAATGCATTTTCTAAAGATGCAAAACTCGATGAAATTAAGGGTGTTATGCATTCTTCTGGTGAAGGGAAATGGACAGTAGAAACAGCATTAGACCTTCAAACAGCAACTCCTGTTATCGCAATGTCGCTATTAATGCGCTACCGCTCATTAGACAATGATACATTTACAGGGAAAGTTGTAGCAGCTCTGCGCAATGAATTTGGCGGACATGCAGTAGAAAAGAAATAAACATCTTAAAAATTTAACTCATTGACGTTTAAAAAATGGAGGGAATAGATCATGAAGTTTTTTATTGATACTGCAAATCTTGAGGACATAAAAAAAGCATATAAACTTGGAGTTTTAGCTGGTGTTACAACGAATCCTTCTTTAGTAGCAAAAGAGGGCGTTAAGTTTGAAGACCGTATTGCAGAAATTTGTCAGACAGTACCTAAAGTTGAGTCTGTTTCGGCAGAAGTAACGCCAGATGCTGTTACAGCTGAAGAAATGATTGCTCAAGCAGAAGAGTTGATTAAAATTAACGGTGGCGATGAAAAAGTTACAATAAAACTTCCGATGACGCTAGCGGGATTAGAAGCTTGTCGCTATCTTACTGAAAAAGGTGTGAAAACGAACGTTACCCTTATTTTCACTGTGAACCAAGCTCTTTTAGCTGCTCGAGCAGGTGCAACGTACGTTTCTCCATTTTTAGGACGTTTAGATGATATTTCTGAAGATGGCGTATTATTAGTTGCTAAAATTGCTGAATTATTCGATGTTCATCAATTAGATACACAAATTATTGCGGCTTCTGTTAGACATCCGGATCATGTAACTCGTGTAGCGATGGCAGGTGCTCACATTGCAACAATCCCTTATAAAGTAATTGAACAACTTGCTATGCACCCATTAACAGATCAAGGTATTGAGAAGTTTGCTGCGGATTGGGCGAAAGCTCCTAAATTATAATGCATAAAAGTGAAGGGGCTTTCCGAAAACTGCTTTTCATAAGAGGGCAGATCCTACGTAACTTCATCGTTTAAACGGGATCCCGAGTTTGTCTTACTACGTGAAAACAGCAAGAGAAGAAAGCGTCATTCACTTTTAAAGAAGGATAATTTGCTCGCACGAAGCGTTTACCATAATAACATTATAATTATGAAAGGGAACTCCCCTTATCAGAGAGATGAGTTAAAGTGTATCTCTGATAAGGGAGATTCTTTTTATATAAATCATTCAAGAAAGAACGATATAGGTTCTCTTAATTATAAAGTGATTTGAAAGGGTTTACATAAAGGGTTAGGTGGAATTGATTATGAATATGTATCTTTTAATTATTACATTATTATCAATTGTAATTGTTATTTTAGGGGTGTCGTGGTGGAGATGGCATGCGTTTATTAGTTTAACGATTGCAAGTTTGTTTTTAGCAGTTATGTCTGGAATGCCAATGGATAAAATAGTGGGTGCTTATGAAACGGGAGTTGGCAGTGTTCTCGGGCATTTAGTAGGTATTTTAGTTTTAGGTACAATTTTAGGGAAAATGATGGCAGAGTCAGGTGCTGGAATGCAAGTGGCAGAGTTCTTTATTAAATCCTTTGGAATAAAGAACTTACCATGGGCGATGTTAATTGCAGGTTTTATTATTGGAATTCCAGTATTTTTTGAAGTAGGCATTTTAATATTATTGCCGTTAGTAATTTCTATTCATAAAACAACGAAACAAAATATTCTATTGATTGCGTTACCAGCGATTGCTGGGCTATCTGTCGTACACGGCCTTGTTCCTCCGCATCCAGGGGCGATCGTTGCAATTGGGATTTATAAAGCGAATCTTGGGAAGGTACTATTGTATTCACTCATTATTACATTTTTTGCAGCGATTATTGCAGGTCCTATATTCGCTAAATGGATTCACAAACGAGTAATTCCTGAAAATGAGCCAGAATTGATTCGTGTAAATACAAAATCAACGAAATTACCAGGAATAGGAGTTTCATTTTTAGTTATTTTGTTACCTGTTATGTTAATGGTTTTAGCAGCAGCAGCTCCTTATGTTCCGCTTTCTACTACTTTGATGAAGTTTGTCACATTAATCGGTAGTCCTATAATTGCGCTATTGATTGCATGTTTTGCAGCGTTCTATTTTCTTGGATTTCGTCAAGGTATCGATAAAAAGGCTATTAAGAAGATAACGGAAGATAGCTTATTACCAATCGGCTCTATTGTTGCGATTATTGGTGCTGGTGGCGGATTTAAGCAAATTCTTATCGATAGTGGCGTAGGTAATGCTATTGCTCAAATGTCTGAACATTTAGCTCTATCTCCAATTGTATTAGCATTTATGGTAGCTGGATTAATTCGAATTGCGACAGGATCTGCGACAGTCGCTTTAACAACAGCAGCAGGCATCGTTTCACCAATCGTTGAAAATACGACAGGTGTGAATTTAGAGTTGCTCGTCATCGCAACAGGTGCAGGAGCATTAATGTTTTCGCACGTAAACGATGCTGGGTTCTGGATGGTAAAAGAATACCTAGGATTAACAGTGAAAGAAACATTTAAAACATGGACGGTATTAGAAACATTACTTTCATTTATCGCTTTTGGAGGAGTTTTACTACTCGATATGTTTGTTTAAAATTAGGATATTTTTATATGAATCGAAATAGATAACTTTAGCACATAACGTTATGAATAGATAAAATAAATATATTTTTATGGTTCTTATATTATTAGGATACTGTAGCAATTTTTTGTTAGGAGGAAGAAATGGTGAGCTCAAAATATATGATTGGTGTAGATATTGGGACAACTAGTACAAAATCAGTTCTATTTTCTACTGATGGATCTGTTATTGCAAGTCATGGAATTGAATATCCTTTATATTCTCCTACGCCTGAAACAGCAGAACAAGACCCAGAAGAAATTTTTCATGCAGTAATAAATACGATTAAAGAAACTGTACGATCAAGTGGTGTACAGCCGAATGATATTCTTTGTGTTTCTTTTAGTTCGGCAATGCATAGTATCATTGCCGTAGATGAGAAGGGAAAACCGTTAACGAGATGTATTACTTGGGCAGATAATAGAAGTGCAAGCTGGGCAGAGAAAATAAAGAGTGATATGAATGGTCATGAAATTTATTTGCGTACGGGAACACCAATTCATCCGATGTCACCACTTTCGAAATTAGTTTGGTTACAGAATGAGCAGGCAGAATTATTCGCAAAAACTTATAAATTTATTTCTATTAAAGAGTATGTTTTCTACAAGTTATATAAGGAGTATGTCATTGATTATTCTATAGCATCAGCAACAGGAATGTTCAATTTAAAATCTTTAAAATGGGATGAAGAGGCTTTACATGTTGCGGGAATTACAGATGACAAGCTTTCTAAACTCGTTCCAACGACGCACAGTTTAACAGGATTAGATGAAGAGCTTGCAAATGAGATGAATGTACTTGTTTCTACTCCTTTTATAGTAGGAGCGAGTGATGGCGTACTATCCAATTTAGGTGTAAATGCAATTGATCCTGGCGTTGTGGCTGTTACAATTGGGACAAGCGGTGCGATACGTGCTGTAATAAATCGTCCTGTAACAGATCCAAAAGGTAGAATTTTTTGTTATGCCTTAACTGAAGACCATTGGGTAATTGGTGGACCAGTTAATAACGGTGGTATGATTTTCAGGTGGGCTCGTGATCAATTAGGTACTTCAGAGATTGAGCTTGCGAAGCGTTTAGGAAAAGATCCATATGAAGTGCTTACTGAAATAGCAGCAAAAGTGAATCCGGGATCTGACGGTTTATTATTTCATCCGTATTTAGCAGGGGAAAGAGCTCCTTTATGGAATGCAAATGCACGAGGATCTTTCTTCGGACTTGGGTTGCATCATAAGAAAGAACATCTTATCCGTGCTGTTTTAGAAGGAGTAATTTATAATTTATATACCGTTCTTCTCGCTTTAAAAGAGCTAATTGGCGAACCGAAAAAAATTCAAGCGACAGGCGGTTTTGCAAGATCGGAACTTTGGAGACAGATGATGGCGGATATTTTCCATCAAGACGTATATGTTCCGGAAAGTTTTGAAAGCTCTTGCCTAGGAGCTGCAATCCTCGGTTTATATAGTTTAGGTGAAATAGATACATTATGCGTAGTATCTGAAATGGTAGGGGCGAATTTCCACCATGAACCAAACATGGAAAGTGTGGAAAAATATAAAGATTTAACACCAATCTATATTCGTCTGTCCCGTCAATTGGAAGAAGAATATGAAAGTATAGCAGCGTACCAAAAAAAGTGGGTTTAAAGGCTATTTAGCAGAGAAATATGGTAACGTATAAAGAGGTACTCCAATTTTTTTAGGATACTCTTTCAATATAAAATATTGTAAGAAGTATGATGAACGAAAAATATAGGGAGAGAGGGTTATGGAAATGAAGGATAACAAAGAGTTTATTGGGTATGTTGGAACTTACACGAAAGAAAAAAGTGAAGGAATATATAAGTTTATTTTAGACACGGAAGCAAAGGAAATTAGTAATGTAACACTTGCGGCTAAGCTGGATAACCCTACATATGTAACGATTAACCGAAAGAATGAATATCTCTATTCCGTTGTTAAGGAAGGAGAATCTGGTGGTGTAGCAGCTCATTCAATTGATAGTAAAACTGGAGAGCTAAAGGAGAAAAATAGACAAGTGGTAGAAGGGGCTTCTCCTTGTCATGTGAGTGTTGATAGTGGAACTCACACGGTAGTTACAGCAAATTACCATAAAGGAACGATTGAGTCTTTCGCAGTAAATGAAGAAGATGGATCTGTAAATCCTGCGACCTCTATTATAACGCATAAAGGTTCAGGTCTGAATAAAGAAAATCAAGAGAAACCACATGCGCATTACGCGGGATATACACCTGATGAGAAATATGTGATAGGTGTTGATTTAGGGATAGATAAAATAATCACGTATGAAATAAAAGATAGTACATTAACAGAAGTGAATAGTTTATCTGTAAATCCAGGAAGTGGTCCGAGACATATTACTTTTCATCCGAATGGAAAGTACGCTTATGTGATGACGGAACTTAGTTCAGAAGTCATTGTATTAACGTATCATCCTGAAGGGGGATCCTTTACAGAATTGCAGTATATTTCTACTGTTCCAGAAGATGATGAGAACAGTCAAGGGAGTGCCATACATATCTCTTCTGACGGCCGGTTTGTGTATGTAGCGAATCGTGGTCATAATAGTATTGCTGTTTTCAGCGTGGATCAAAACTCAGGTCAGCTTACATTTGTTGAACATACACATACAGAAGGAAATTGGCCGAGGGACTTTGTATTAGATCCTACTGAAAAGTTTCTTGTTGCTACAAATGAAAAGTCGCATAATCTAGTACTATTTTCAAGAAATGAATCTACTGGGAAGTTAACACTTATCCAATCTGATGTTGTTGTGCCAGAGCCTGTTTGTGTTAAGTTCTTCAATATTTAGCTTCTATTCGATATAATTTCATCCACTCAAAAAAATAGAGGATAGAAAAAGCAAAGCGATGTCGCTTTGCTTTTTATTGTTTCTTTTTCGGTCTACGTACTAACTCACCACCGCAGTTTGGACAAACGTTATGTCTTTCTTCTGTACATGGTGCGCAAAATGTACATTCATATACACAAATGTATGCTTCAGAATCTTGCTCCAACGATTGATCGCAAATTTGACAGTTTGTTTTCATTTCTAATGCCATAATAAGTCTCCTTTTAGTTAGAAAATTTATAATTTAATTATAATTTATTGAATAGAAATAGTCCTTTTCAATTGAAAGGAAATCGAATGATAAAGTTATGAATTGAAACGAAAGATGCCAGTTTATTTTAAAATTGATTATTTATTACAGTTGGAATATTATGAAATAGTCAAAAGACAACAGGGGGTATAGGTTTTGACTAATCATAACGATCATTTAAAAGCAAACTGCGAAAAATGCTTCGGTCTATGTTGCGTTGCATTACCGTTCGCAGCATCAGTAGATTTTGCAGTGAATAAAGATGGTGGTAAACCATGTTCTAATTTACAGTCAGATTTTAAATGTAGTATACATAAAGGGCTAAGAGGAAAAGGGTATAAAGGTTGTACAGTATTCGAATGTTTCGGCGCTGGGCAGAAGATTTCTCAAGTTACATTTAACGGGATTGATTGGCGGAAAGATGCTGAGCATGCGAGAAAAATGTATGATGCTTTTCCAGTTATGCATCAGCTACATGAAATGCTTTGGTATTTGAATGAGGCTATTCTATTGAAGGCAACACAATCGATTCATAAAGAACTAAGTAAAGCGATTGAAGAGACGGAGCGCCTTTCGAATTTAAATGCGGACGAGTTAATGAAAGTAAATATTCCATTACACCGTGCAGAAGTGAATGTTTTACTTTTAGAAACGAGTGAGTTAGTTTGGAAGGAAATGAATACTGCACGTAAGAAACGAATCATTCACCGCGGAGCGGATCTTATGGGGGCAAATTTGAAAAAGAAAAATTTGCAAGGGGCGAATTTAAGAGGGGCTTACTTAATTGCGGCTAACTTAAACGGTGCAGATTTAAGAGGAGCAGATCTCATCGGAGCAGATTTGCGAGATGCAGATATTCGAGGGGCCGATTTTACAAATAGTATTTTTCTGACGCAAGTTCAAGTTAATGCGGCGAGAGGGGACAAACATACGAAATTGCCGAAATTATTGTCCCGTCCATCGCATTGGAGTGCGTAAAGCGTGTATACGAACAGGCAGAGATTAAAAACCTCTGCCTGTTTTTTCATTTCTTTTCAAAAGTAGTAATGAAAACACTACATACAATAAGAATACCACCAATAAAAAAGTTACTATTTAATGTCTCATTTAATAAGAGCCAACCAAGCATTGACCCGACGATAGGTTGGAAGAAGAAAAATAATGATCCGATGCTTGCGTCCATTAATTCTAATCCTTTATTCCAAAGGAAAAAGGCACCTGCCGTTGAGACGACACCTAAGTAAATTACGCCTAATATTACGTACGTATTTACTGTTTCGATAGAGGTTGATTGTAGTTCCCATATCATAAAAGGTGTAATGAAAAAGAGTGAAAAGAATATGGCGCACGTTGTGATAACTAAGGATGAAAATCGAGCTGAAGCAATCTTCACATAAATGGATAGTAAAGCCCACGTAATAGCGGCCCCAACTAATATGATCGTACCGATAAAATAGGAGCCAATTTCAATATCCCATCCGATTACGATAATGACACCGATTGTCGCTATGATAGTAGATAGCAGTCTACGGGCAGTTAGTTTTTCTTTTAAAATAAGCGCTGCAAATATAACCATAAAGGCAGGTGTAGCTGATGTTACTAGCGATCCTGTATGAGCGTCAGATAATTTTGTACCGATAAATTGACATGTGATTGAAATGAAATATCCGATAAATCCAATCCATGCGAATAGGAGCCAATCTTTTTTGCCAATGGTTGCTTTTTTCTGTTGTTTTTTCTCAGTTATTTTCAAAATTGCATATAAAACAACAAAAGCGATAATAAAACGTAGCCAAACGAGTGTAAGCGGTGGGATAAAGTCGAGTACATATTTGCTAACGACATACATACCGCCCCATATACTTGCTGCTAGTGATAAACAGATAGCTCCTAAAATTGTTTGTTTCATTTGAATTACCTCCGTCTATTTTTAGGGTCATAATACATTCCCTAAGACGAGGCATAGCGCACTTGTTATATGAATGCCCGTCTTAGATTATAGACGGCCTACAGGTTGATCGTTTTCGAATGAAGTATTGTAGTACATGTATATATCCCCCTTTCAATGTTTATAAAGATATTATAACTTAATTTTCAGTTTATTGTGGTATGTATTGTATGAATCTGTTTTTGGAAAATGGAGTAGTATGTTCTAAAAGTAAGAAGAATTGAGACGGACAGATGATTTCATGAATTTGGCACTTTGTAAATTGGATGATCCGATTATTTAGTTAAAAACATATTCTATAAGTTTAAGAGAATATGTGGAAATTTGTATAAAATGTGAATAATAAACCGTCACGTTTGACTGTACAGTTTATGTATTGTATGATGTTAGTAATATAAACAAGGGGGGAAGATCGTTGGGAAGGTGTATCGAATCGGACAGTTGGCTCTCATGGCTCACGTGTCGAAACGAACGATTGATTATTATACGAATCTAGGTATCTTAAAAGCGGAGCGATCTCAATCTAATTATCGCTATTACGACGAAACAGCATTTGAGACATTACAATTTATTGAGAAGTGCAAAGAAATGCATATGCCGCTTTGTGAGATTAAAGAGAAAATCGAGGAGAAGAAGAAGCTGCTCGGTATCAATGAACACGTTTCGAAACAAGTGAATGAAGTGACAGACCATATTCATCGATTAGAAGCAGAATTAACGGAGTTAAAACCGCTTTTAGATGAGTTGACTGATTCACAACGTGAAAAAATATCGAAATCTTTATCTGGTCAAACGACAGCTTTAATACAGACACTTGCTCTATTATTATAGAAAAAAGTGTAATCCGACCTCTTTAATTTTTGTATCGGGCTATGTTTTCTAAGAAACAAATAAGAAAACATTATAGTATACAGGAGGTGGACACCTTAGTTTTTTTAACTAAGGGGATTCATTGGAAATATTTAATTTAGTCATGGTTGCGATTTTAATCGCATTTACTGGATTTTTCGTAGCAGCAGAGTTTGCGATTGTAAAGGTACGTTCAAGTCGTATCGATCAGCTTGTTGCGGAAGGAAAACGCGGTGCTTTAGCAGCGAAAAAGGTAACAACAAATTTAGATGAATATTTATCTGCTTGTCAATTAGGTATTACAGTTACAGCTATGGGATTAGGTTGGTTAGGTGAACCGACAATCGAAAAGTTATTACACCCGTTATTTGAGAAATGGAACTTAAATCCTTCTGTTTCATCAGTATTAACATTTGGTCTTGCTTTTATGTTAATGACGTATTTACACGTTGTAGTAGGGGAATTAGCTCCGAAAACGATGGCAATTCAAAAAGCTGAAAAAGTAACATTATTATTTGCAGCTCCATTAATGATGTTCTATAAAGTGATGTATCCATTTATTTGGGTATTGAATGGTTCAGCTCGTGTGATAACTGGTTTATTCGGTTTGAAGCCAGCTTCTGAACATGAAGTAGCTCATTCAGAAGAAGAGTTACGTCTTATTCTTTCTGAGAGCTACGAAAGTGGCGAAATTAATCAGGCTGAATACAAGTATGTAAATAACATTTTTGAATTTGATAATCGTATTGCAAAAGAGATTATGGTGCCGCGCACAGAAATCATTGGTTTCTACCTGGAAGATTCAGTAGAAGAACACATGAAAGTAATCCAAAATGAGCGATACACACGTTATCCGATTTTTGGAGAAGATAAAGATGATATCATCGGTATGGTCAACGTAAAAGATTTCTTTATTCGATATATGACCGAGGATCAAAAAGATTTATCATCTATTCGCTCGTATATGCGTCCGATTATTGAAGTGATGGAAACGACTCCAATTCACGATTTATTACTTCAAATGCAGAAGAAGCGAATTCCGATGGCTGTTTTATATGATGAGTACGGAGGAACAGCTGGAATTGTAACGCTTGAAGATATCTTGGAGGAAATCGTCGGCGAAATTCGTGATGAATATGATGAAGATGAAGCACCACCAATTCAGCATGTGAACGAGCAACATATCATTGTTGATGGAAAAGTGCTTATCTCAGAAGTGAAAGATTTATTTGGATTACACATCGAAGAAGATGATGTGGATACAATCGGTGGATGGATTATGATGCAAAATCATGAAATCGAAGAAGGACAACACGTTGAGGCAGAAGGTTATGAATTTAAAGTGTTAGAAAAAGACGCTTACCAAATTAAACGTGTTGAAATTCGTAAAATGGAACAAGAGCAAGAAGAAGAGAAAGCAGCAACTGTGTAAGTTGCTGCTTTTCTTCTAAAGTATAAAAAATGCGAAATTAGGAGCGGATATTTTGATTCAAGCAGCCTTACGTGTATATCGATTACAATTGTATGTGATCTTTAGTGGTTTACTACTTATGTGGACGATTACTCCGTTTGGAAAACAAGTGACAGGGTTTGGTATTGGATTAGCTGTAAGTGCGTACTGTCTTTGGTTATTAGCTCGCAGAGTGGAGAAACTAGGGAAAAGTATCGTAATGAAAGAAAAGGCTCCTGGATTAGGAGTTCTAAACCGATTTGCAGCAGCCATTTTAGGAGCTATCATCATGTATGAAATTGAGCATGAAATGGAAATGTGGGCATTTGGTACAGGGATTTTAGGTGGCCACTTTTTAATGATTGCAAATTTAGCTTATGCAAATATACAGTTAGTGAAAGAAGAAGAGAAGCAAAGAGAACAGGCTTCGAAAAACATAGAGTTATGATGAAAGGGGCCTAATGGGGTTCCTTTTTTAGTTTAGCGATATGATACAAGTAATCAAATTAACGACAAATATAATACGCTTCTTTTTTATGTTTTTCAATAGTATGAAAAATAATAAAAAAAATTTTAAAAACCCATCGATTTCTAAAGGTTATGTATGTTATTATGACAAAAGACTTTTTGAAAGAGGTGGATACCAATGTTACAAGCGTTACTTATTTTTGTGCTTCAAATTATTTACGTTCCAATTTTAACAATTCGTACGATTTTGCTTGTAAAGAATCAAACAAGATCCGCTGCTGGTGTTGGATTGTTAGAAGGAGCTATTTACATTGTCAGTTTAGGTATTGTGTTTCAAGATTTATCAAATTGGATGAACATCGTTGCCTATGTCATTGGCTTTAGTGCGGGACTATTATTAGGCGGTTATATAGAGAATAAATTAGCAATTGGTTATATTACGTATCAAGTTAGTTTACTAGACCGTTGTAATGAATTAGTAGATGAATTACGTCACTCTGGATTTGGCGTTACAGTATTTGAAGGCGAAGGTATTAATTCTATACGTTATCGTTTAGATATCGTTGCAAAGCGTTCGAGAGAGAAAGAACTGTTAGAAATTATTAATGAAATCGCACCGAAAGCGTTTATGTCTTCTTATGAAATTCGTTCGTTTAAGGGCGGGTATTTAACGAAAGCGATGAAGAAGAGAGCGTTAATGAAGAAGAAAGATGAGCATGCATCGTAAAGAAAAGGGGCGAGTGCAGCTTTAAAAGCACGGCATAATCCCTATATAAAAAGAGAGGAATCTATTTTGAAAAAGATTCCTCTCTTTTTTTTAACGGTCTCCTCTCAAATTAATGATTAGCCATATAACTTGAATGAATATCAGTAGGATAAACGAGATTAATAAAACTATTAATGATATTGGTTTAATTTCGGATGTTTGAGTAACACCAGCACCATCAACATCTCGCAGCCAAATAATAGCTGCCCGTATTCCAAAAAGGATAACTCAAAATATGTTACCGATCCACCAAGAAATCCATCGTTTTTTCACAGTATTACCCTTTCTGTTTCTTCCTTTATAGATATATTTTCTTTTATTGCATTTAAATTAATTTTTTTTAACTGTATATCTAACTTGTTTAAAGGTTACCATTTCTCCATCTGTATGATCATCTGTAGTCTGAACAAGTTGAACTCTTGGCTTGTAGTCGGTCCTATGAGCATGCTTGATATCTTTAATGTTAAGTTTGTAAGGTTCACCATTTTTATGTTTTGTTCCAATACTTTTTTATTGGCAACATAAATAAAAGTTACTTTATTTTCATCAATACCCTCAGTCTTAATTTCTAATTCATTATCTTTTGTTGTAATCGTTGGTGTTAATAATTCCATACTGCCGTTGCCGGTGTCTAAATACTTTTTTCTATAGTTGAACATCCGGATAATATGATTCCGATGAATAGTAGAACAATTAATTTCTTTTTCATAACATCCCCTGATTTCAAGTGATTTTTGATTTTGGCATTGCTAGGCTGCTAGTGTGGAGCATAAATATTTTGCCAGTACTTATTTTAATTGCACCATAATATGTAAAAACAAGTGGACTATATATCCAATTTAAGGGAGACTAAAAAGTTTACTTATCGTTGTAAGTTCATGTGTTTTAGCTTCTATTTCAACCGAAATGTAGACAGGAGAAAGAAATTTTTTATCCTTTTCGGCAAGAAGACTCCATCTGATTTGTGTTACGGGTGAAGCCCAACAATTCAGGTGGAGATGAATTGCCGTCAATAGGTAGACGAAACAATTTTGTTTCTTTTGTCTTACGATATAATCTGCCCTAGATAAGGAGGGAATATATCGTAGGATAACGAAATTAGATAATGATAATCATAATCATTTGGCTACTTGAACCAAAAAGAATTACGATGAAGACCATGTTCACATTTTGTTTCGTTCTAAATATTGATTTGTCAAAAGTAATTAACAGTTACAAAATTATTTCTTTTCTAAGAAAAAAACACGATCTTAGGAAAGAAATAATTGTAATGAACTCTCTGAGAAAGGTGGTGAAAAAAATGGCTAGAAAGAAAGCAGTGAAAGTCTTACGGAAACAAAAGAAAAGAGAAACAGTACAACGATTCACGCAGAAACAGAATATCGGACGAGCTTGCCTCACAGCTAAAGAATTTCGTTTACTTCAGCGCATGTCGCATAGTTCAAAAGCGTTACGAAATGTTGGATTGTACACCATTAAACAAAGTTATTTGATCCATAATAAAATGGCTACTGTAAAAGAAGTGGACAATGCCATGCAGGCTGATATGAACTACTGGGGTGTTCAATCAAACTCTGTTCAAGCGATTCGTAGAGCCTTATTTACAGAAGTGAAAAGCTTTTTTAAAGCGTTGGAACAGTGGAAGAAAAATCCTGAGAAGTTCACAGGTCGTCCGAAGTTTCCAAATTATTCTCGTTCCACTGACAAACGAATCATTGAAATCTATCAAGTGCCAAAAGTGGATGAGAACGGGTATTGGATCATTCCAATGAATGTTGCATTTAGAAAAAAATTCGGTTCTATTAAAATACGTATGCCAAAAAATTTAAGAAATAAAAAAATCTCCTACATTGAGATTGTACCGAAGCAAAAAGGTCGGTTCTTTGAGGTGCATTACACATATGAAATGCACGTTTCTCAAATGAAGAAACCATCCACGACTACGAGTAACGCTTTGAGTTGCGATTTAGGTGTAGATAGATTAGTAAGTTGTGTGACAAATACAGGTGATGCATTTTTAATTGATGGGAAAAAATTAAAATCCATTAACCAATACTTCAACAAAATGATACGTAATCTGCAATTGAAAAATGTGGAAAACGGACTTTCGAAACGAATTGTAACGAATAAAATGGCTGCACTTTGGCATAGACGAGAACAACAAATAAACGGTTACATTTCACAAACGGTAGGCTTGTTGTTCAAAAAAGCGCAAGAATTCGATATAGATACGATTATTGTAGGGTATAACGCTGGCTGGAAACAAAAATTAGATATGGGGAAAAAGAATAATCAAAAGTTTGTTCAAATCCCATTTCATAAACTGATGGCAGCAATTGAGAATAAATGTATAAAAGAAGGTATCCGATTTGTAAAACAAGAAGAAAGCTATACTTCAAAAGCTAGTTTTCTGGATAAGGATCCGGTTCCAGTTTGGGCTAAGGATGATAGGACCCATTATCGTTTTAGTGGCAAACGAATCACGCGTGGTCTGTATCAAAGTAAAGCAGGCATATGTATCCATGCGGATATTAATGGTGCGCTGAATACATTGCAAAAATCAAGAGTTGTAGAATTAGATGAAAATCTCAAAGTGAAAACGCCGATTCTATTAGAAGTGCAAAAACGTAAGGCTATTGCTTCACGCATAGCTTAGTGGGTGTGTCAACCATCCATGTGTACGCGACTTGTCGGGGCTTGTAGCACACGCCAGATTCATCTGAGTGGTGGCTTCTTCCTCAAGGGAGAACGGCTCTTTTTCGAAAGGGTGGTGCAAGTGGGAAAACAATCGTTCGTTGCCAGTACCAACCAAAAATATACTTGGGGTGTTACCTTACCGTAGGGTAGCATGAATGCTAGAGCGTCAACCTGTCTAGCGATAGACGAAAAGACCTAGTGTTCTAACTCAAGCCCCCACTGAAACGTTTTATCTCAGTGGGGGTAGTTGACATAAAGCTAGAATGGTGCCAACTACTTTTATTATTAAGGCGAGAAAGTAAAGTGTGTTATAAAAGAAGCCTATCATTTCAAATACATGAAATGATAGGCTTCTTTATTTTTTTTAAAATGAGGTCAATTATGTACTTTTTATATAAAAATGCATTTCATATAAGAAGTATAAGTATTTTGGGGAAGGGGGATTGTTGTGCGTCATCATAGAAATTGTAAAAAATTTGGAGTGGCACTGCCTCTTCCGCTTGTAGGAGCACCTGGACCAACTGGTAACAGTGGCCCAATTGGCCCAACCGGAGGGCATGAAGGTCCGGTTGGGCCTACAGGAGTGGTTGGGCCTAGAGGAGCATCTGGTCCACAAGGTCCTCAAGGTATACAAGGAATACAAGGTCCGAGAGGGACAATAGGAGCTCAAGGAATACAAGGAGTCACTGGAGATACCGGAGAGCAAGGAATTACTGGTCCAATTGGTTTACAAGGTCCTCAAGGATTAATTGGAAACCAAGGTCCAACTGGTGATATTGGAGTACAAGGGTTAGAAGGGATACAAGGAGTGCAAGGTCCATCTGGTAGTCAAGGTCTACAAGGTTCTCAAGGTCTACAAGGAGAAATGGGGGAGCAAGGACAAACGGGAGCACAAGGTATGCAAGGGGATATGGGGGAAACGGGCATCTCAGGTGTAACAGGTCCCCAAGGTTCTCAAGGCGTGCAAGGAATACAAGGAGAAGAAGGGGCTACTGGTATACAGGGAGAAGAAGGTCCAAAAGGAATACAAGGGATTACTGGAGAACAAGGTCCACAAGGTTTAGAAGGAATACAAGGTATAACAGGTATAACAGGTCCTATAGGTATGCAAGGTCCACAAGGTATAAGTGGAATAAAGGGGATAACAGGTGTAACAGGTATGCAAGGTATGCAAGGTGTTCAAGGCATACAAGGAGTAGTTGGAGCAACCGGGTTTCAAGGGAGAAAAGGACTTAGGGGGCAGACAGGAGCAACAGGGAGTGTTGGTATGCAAGGCCCAGTAGGACCTCCGGGTGGACCGAGGGGAACAACCGGTCCAATTGGGCCGTCTAGTGGAGTGACTGGTCCATCAGGTCCACCAGGACCGCCCGGGGGACCAACTGGTCCGACTGGAGCGATTGGACCTCAAGGAATAACAGGAGGAGTTGGGGCAATAGGAGCGCAAGGAGTGCGGGGAATAACAGGTCCGACTGGTCCCCAAGGTGTAAGAGGTGCTCAAGGTTCTCAAGGTATAACTGGTGCAATTGGATTTCAAGGAGCACAAGGTATTCAAGGTGTTCAAGGGATAAGAGGAGCCACGGGTATTGAAGGGGTACGAGGAATACAAGGTACTGCAGGCGTGACTGGTCCAACAGGAGCAGAAGGGGCACAAGGCATACAAGGGATAAGAGGAGCAACTGGTTCAACGGGGGCACAAGGAGTGCAAGGAATACAAGGTACTACAGGTGTGACCGGCCCAACAGGAGCAGAAGGGGCACAAGGTATACAAGGGATAAGAGGAGCAACTGGTCCAACAGGAGCACAAGGAATACAAGGAATGCAAGGAATTAGAGGAGAAACAGGAGCAGCTGGAGCGCAAGGAATACAAGGAGTGCAAGGTAATCAAGGGGCGATTGGATTGACGGGTGCTCAAGGGCCTCAAGGCCTTCAAGGAGTTCAAGGGACAACAGGCCCGACAGGTGCTATTGGTTTGCAAGGGTCTCAAGGGTTACAAGGGATAGTAGGTCCAACAGGTCCTCAAGGGGCACAAGGTGTTCAAGGTATACAAGGGATAACAGGTCCGACAGGTGCGCAAGGAACGAGAGGTCCCCAAGGGAATATAGGGGAAGATGGGATAACGGGCCCACAAGGAGTACAAGGAGCACAGGGTAGTCAAGGTCCCCAAGGTTCACAAGGAAACGCTGGAATGATTGGTGAAACAGGAGCGACGGGGGCGACGGGAGAAACAGGAGCGGATGGATTACAAGGAGTGCAAGGTGTTCAAGGAATGATAGGGCTACAAGGGATAACGGGATCGACAGGAAATACAGGAGTAACAGGTTCACAAGGAATACAAGGAATGCAAGGTATTCAGGGCTTGCAAGGTCAGGCCGGTGTAATAGGAATGACAGGGGCTAGTGGTAGTACAGGACCTGGTGGAGCGCAAGGTATTCAAGGATTGATTGGAGCGACGGGACCTATAGGTGCAACAGGGGGGAGTGGATCTATAGGTTTCTCAGGAATAGTAGGAGCGACTGGAGCGACTGGCTTACCTAGTGGTGGCGGTTATTTCTTTTCTACAGCAACGAGTAACATTGCAGCTAATGCGCTCATACCAATCAATTCTGGATCTACAATTTTTGGTTCTGGTGTAAGTTTGACAAATGCAACAACTATAACGTTAAGTACACCGGGAATATATTTAGTAAGTTATTATTTTCAAGGTGATCCAACTAGTGGGAATGAAACGATTTCAGTAAGGCTGACGTTAAATGGAACACAAGTCGCAGGGAGTTTTATTTTTTATGTTACAGCAGGTTTTGTATTGGAACCAGCGATTTCTAATACGATGATCATTCAAGTTACTTCTTCAAATTCCACTTTGTCATTACAAAATGGTCCATTAGCTATTGGGCATGTAACGACATTAGCGGGAGTAATAACAGCTAGCTTAAACATATTACAAATAGTTTGATGCGTTACAAACGGGAGGAGATGCTTGTGAAAAATCAAGATAAGTGTAGTAAGTTTCAAGCACCTATTCCTTTTCCACCGGACGGTATTACGGGGCCCACTGGACCAACTGGTCCAACAGGTTCTTTAGGTGGACCGACTGGACCGCAAGGAAATCAAGGGGTACAAGGGCCGATTGGTCCAACTGGTCCGACAGGGATTCAAGGAGTGCAAGGGGTGCAGGGAGAAAATGGTCCAATGGGTCAGGCGGGTTTAACTGGACCACAAGGTGCTCAAGGGAGCCAAGGGCCAATGGGGGAACAAGGTCCACAGGGAATACAAGGTGTTCAAGGAATTCAAGGGGAAAGGGGCCCAACTGGTCCACAGGGAATACAAGGTATACAAGGAATGCCTGGTCCAATGGGGGAAACTGGTTCAACCGGAATACAAGGTATACAAGGTATGCAAGGTGAAGTCGGTTCGACGGGTCCAACTGGAATACAAGGTATACAAGGAGTGCAAGGTGAAATTGGTCCGACTGGCCCAACAGGAAATACTGGTATACAAGGTATTCAAGGGAATTTAGGAAGCAGTGGTTTACAAGGTGTAACAGGAATACAAGGAATACAGGGACCGATAGGCCCAACAGGCCCAACAGGACCTCAAGGGATTCAAGGGGAACAGGGACCAATAGGAGTGCAAGGAGAAACTGGTGTTCAAGGTTTACAAGGTCCTCAAGGTGAGATGGGGCAAGTCGGTCCAACAGGTTCTCAAGGGATACAAGGAGTGCAAGGTGAAATTGGCCCAACGGGAGCAACAGGTTTGCAAGGAGACCCGGGTGCAACCGGTCCGACAGGATCAACTGGGATAACTGGCCCAACAGGTTCTGCAACTGGTCCAACCGGAGCAACAGGCCCAACCGGTCCACCGGGAGGTCCAACCGGTCCGACAGGTCCAGCAGGATCGCCGGGAGGCCCAACTGGTCCGGCCGGAGCAACAGGTGCAACTGGAGCAACAGGTGCAACTGGAGCGACTGGACTACAAGGAGTGCAAGGCGTAATGGGCCCAACCGGTGCAACCGGTTTAACAGGTTTGCAAGGGGTACAGGGGCAAATCGGTCCAACGGGTCCAACTGGTGATCAAGGAATACAGGGTCCTCAAGGGATACAAGGAGTAACCGGTCCGACTGGTCCACAGGGAATACAAGGCATACAAGGTCCAATTGGTCCAACTGGTCAGGCGGGTCAACAAGGAGTGCAAGGGGCGCAGGGACCAATTGGTCCAACGGGTCCACAAGGAATACAAGGTATACAAGGTGAGCAAGGAGTAAGAGGAGTAACAGGCCCAACCGGTTTACAGGGGGTACAAGGAATACAAGGTCCAATCGGTCCGACGGGTCCGCAAGGAGTGCAAGGAGTACAAGGTCCGAGTGGTGTTACCGGTCCAACTGGTCCGCAAGGAATCCAAGGAATACAGGGTCCACAAGGGGGGATAGGTCCGACCGGAGCGACAGGAATCCAAGGAGTGCAAGGGATACAAGGCCCAACAGGTGCAACGGGAGCAACCGGTCCACAAGGAATTCAAGGAACACAAGGTCCTCAAGGCCCAGTAGGTCCGCAGGGAATCCAAGGAATACAGGGTATACAAGGTCCAATCGGTCCAACAGGGCCAACAGGCCCACAAGGAGTGCAAGGAATAACAGGGTCGACAGGTTCAACCGGTCCGACGGGAGTAACAGGTCTGACGGGAGCAACCGGTCCCCAAGGCCCACAAGGAACACAAGGTCCACAAGGAGTAACCGGTGCAACTGGTCAGGCGGGTCCGACTGGAACGACTGGTCCCCAAGGAATCCAAGGTATACAAGGACCACAAGGGATAACCGGTGCAACTGGAGCAACGGGTCCGACTGGAGAAACAGGTTCACAAGGACTACAAGGTATACAAGGTCCCCAAGGGGTAACCGGCCCAACCGGCCCAACTGGAACGACTGGAGTGACTGGAGCAACCGGTCCGACAGGTATACAAGGAATAAGAGGAGCAACTGGTCCAACTGGAGCAACCGGAGTAACGGGCCCAACTGGTGCAACGGGTCCAACTGGCTTAACTGGAACAACCGGCGCATCTGCAATGTCGACAGGTGGTGGTTACTTCTTTTCTACCTCAACAAGCGCCATTGCTGCAAATGCTAACATTCCAATTAATAGTGGATCTACCGTGTATGGAACTGGTGTATCGTTAACTAACGCCACAACTGTCACAGTATCTACCCCTGGAATATATTTAGTAAGTTACTATTTCCAAGGGGACGCGACTGGTGGGAATGAGACTGTATCTGTAAGGTTGTTATTAAATGGAACACAAGTAACAGGGAGTTTTATACAAAATGTAACGACATCAACTATAGTGCTAGAACCATCCATTTCAAATACGCTTCTTGTGAATGTAACGAGTGCTAATTCAACATTTGTATTACAAAATGGCCCGTTAGGTGTAGGGCATGTAACGACTATAGCAGGCACTACTACAGCAAGTTTAAATGTAGTGAGAATATTATAAGGAATAAAAAACACAAGGAATGTCTTTATAGACACACCTTGTGTTTTTGATGTTAAATGAACAATTTCTTTATCTTTTCGGTTGAAAAATATGCTGAAAAAAGTATTTGTGATGTAAGTTATCAACAACTTTATTCGCTTGATATGTGCGGTGTTGTTCGAGTCGAAGTCTTTGCTCCATCATTTTTATTGCGTGATCAGATAAACGTAACATTATACATGTCTCCTTTTCTATAAATATAGGTGTCTATTGGTATCGATTCCATATTTATAATTAAGGAGGTACACTGTGTAACATAGGCAAAAAGCACCTTCCTCTCCCATTACGCTTACGAGGTTAGCTGTCGGACTCGGGAAGTGAGAGTTTCCCTACTTAAAAAAGATTCGCCCCAAGTAGCATAGCTACAAAAATGGTTCCCCCGCTCCAAAATTTGGATTCAGCAAAAGGTTTTATAAAGTAAAAAATAACATAAAGAGACGAACAAGTCAAATTATTTTATTTTTTCTGTCTTTTTAACTGTGTAAGAATCATGCCGTCAGGAAGTATTGTATCTGATACTGTAATGAATCCGTGTTTTTTATATAATGTAATAGCAGGGGTATTCGCTTTACCTGTTTGTACAATGTATGTCATGGAAGAAGGGAACATGTTAAAAATATAAAGTAGCAGTTTCGTTGCGACTCCTTTTTGAAAAAAATCAGGCGATACAACGAGTCGGTGAATATCAATTAGATTCTCTTCGTGTATAAAAGAAATAAAGCCGACAAGTTTATGTTCAGAAAAATATCCATAGAATGTTTCATCGCAATGTTGAATATCGTTTACAGTATCATATAAACGAGGGATTGCAGTACTGTTTAAATAAATTGCTTCAACTTTATAAGCTGGAATTTGAACTTGTAAAATGGATGTTGCTACTTCATAAGAATGGGAAAGTAATTTATGAATCATAAAATATGACTCCTCCTTTAAAATAATTATATCAATATAATTGATTGTTGGGTAAGTTTGACAATGTTTTTCTGTTTTGCATATAATATATGTATCTCCATACGTAAAATAGTAGTAGGTATATTTCTATAGTGAAATATAGTTAGTATTGATAAATACATATTTTCGTATTGAATCATACAACTATAATAGAAATGGAGGACTAAAAATGGGATGGATTATCACATTAATAGTTGGTGCTATTATAGGTGCAATTGCTAGTTCTATAACGGGTAAAAATTTTCCAGGTGGTATGTTAGGAAATATTATTGCTGGTTTATTAGGTGCTTCGCTAGGTGGTAGATTATTTGGATCTTTTGGGCCATCATTTGGTGGAATTCATGTTGTGCCAGCATTATTAGGAGCAATCGTATTAATTCTTATTGTATCATTTGTAGTGAAAGCTGCAAGGAAATAGAGATATAGATTATGCTGAAAGGCCCTAGATAAGGGCTTTTCATGATTCAAAGAGGTGGTTTCGTTGGATAAAGAAAATGTAAGAAAAAGAGATAAGTTGAAAAAGTTTTTTAGAGAACAAAATTATTTAGCGGTTTTACTTGGATTTGCATTATTATTTATTAATATATTATTACTAACAAAAATCTCCTTTGTATTTACTCCGTTTATTGTCTTTTTAAAAACAATTTTCTTCCCGGTATTATTAGCGGGCGTACTATTTTATATTTTACATCCATTTGTTTCGCTTTTAGAAAAGAAAGGTGTATCGAGAATTGTATCGATAGCTTCAATATATTTAATCGTACTAGGATTATTTGTATTTTTAGTTGTAACGGTAATCCCAATTATTCGAGATCAAATTGATGCGTTAATAAAAAACGTACCGTATTTCGGTCATGAAATCGAACGAGCAGCACGTAGATTCGGGGAAAGTAATGTACTCGGTAAAATTCAGGAGAATTTAAATATTGATGTAGCGAGTATAGTAAAAGACTATACAGTTAATTTTACGAAATCGATATCATCAGTAACTGGGAATGTAACCGGATTTTTAAGTACTGTTACAGAGGTCGTTTTAACGTTTGTAATGGTTCCATTTATATTGTTCTATCTTTTAAAAGATGGTGAACAATTACCAAATCATTTTTTAAAGTTTATTTCAGAGCAAAGGCAACCGGCTGCGAAGAATATATTAGATGATATGCATTATGCGATTAGCTCATATATTAGAGGGCAAATTATCGTTAGCTTGTTTATCGGTATAATGTTATTAATTGGTTATCTTATTATAGGAATAAAATATGCTGTATTACTTGCAATTTTAGCGATGATTGTAAATATCGTTCCGTACGTAGGACCAGTTATTGCGATTACACCAGCCTTAATTATCGCATTTATTGACTCGCCAGCAATGGTTTTAAAAGTAATTATCGTTATGATGGTTGTACAATTAGCAGAGGGTAAGTTTATTTCTCCGCAAGTCATGGGGAAAAAATTAGACATTCATCCGATTACAATCATATTTATCATTTTAACTGCTGGAAACTTATTTGGGATTATGGGAATTATTTTAGCAATTCCAGGGTATGCGATATTGAAAGTGTTAGTTACGCATGGTTATAGGTTTGTTAAGTTGAATACGTAGAGGGAAAAGAGCTAAAACAGATCGGTTCTGGTGCAAATATAACAACAGTTTGAAAAAACGAATAGATTCCTTCGGGATCCTATCCCATGCTGTAAGCCCAAACAATAGATGTATAAACTCTGTCTGATTTTGGACAGATCTCTCCCGTAAGAAAAATTTTCTTTTTTCGAAGCATATGCATTGCTTCTATACCACTTAATATTTTTTTGGCAGTTTGGAACGATTTTAATCCTAATATAGAACGAACTCGCTTCTTTATAAAGCGATGGTCTTGCTCAATGATATTATTTAGGTACTTCTGTTGCCTTATTTGTGTGCCAGAAGGCATGCTTTTTTCTTCTTCTAATTCTTGAATAGCTACAGGATAAGCTGGATTCTTATCGACTGTGATCACGCGGGGGGGAGGACACATGTGAATCAGCCAAGGCTTTTTTGAAAAAGCCTTGGCTGATTGGGTCTATCCCTTAATTTATAGCAAAGTGATCATGCATATCAAATAGGATTGGTAGTCGAACCATTCTGAAATTATCTTCTATATCAATCCTAATCTCAAAATCAATATGAGGATGTTGGATCACTTCTTCGTAAAAATCCAGTAATTCCATTGATTGGCCAGCTTTAATTTTTGCAATAATAAACTTTTTATCGGCTAACAAATCTTTTAAGGTCGTCCAATCTTCATTTTGAAGGAGATGCTGATGGAAGTGAGCTACCTGATAGTCTAGTAATTCTGTTGTTCCTTCAAGATATTGTTTTTTACTATGCTCCATAAGTTTCTGTTGGCCATTTTTTTCAACAATCCAATAAGGGTAACTCCACTTTTTATCAATCAGCCAGTCCTTGATACTTTTATGAAATGGCTCGATGGTGTCATCGTTTGAATAGAATAAGCTACCAATTCCCTCCAGAATCTCTACTTCTTGATATTCATCCCAGCCAAGTATTTCTCTTGGAATCTGAGTAGGAAGCGGACCCAGTGCAGCTATGACTAATTCAAGGAGTGGGCGGTAATCTCTGCTGTAAACAATTTTGTCTGGAAATTGCCGCTCAAAGAAATTTAAGTAAATCATCTTTAAGCCAGTCGGAAAAGTATCAAGATTGTCTAAATGAAGGTTCTCATTTCTTAGTTCCTTCATTATTTCCGTTATGTAAAGGAATACTCCTTCACTTTTCTGGATTAATTTAGCGATCTGGGTTTCATTATATAGGAGTCCATTTATCTCTAAATTTTTCTTTAAATAGGATTCAATATCTTTAATATTGTTTGTATCCATTGTATCTAATACAAAAGGCTTAAGATTGCCTAGACGACGAACAAGATCCGTTTCTGGTCGACTGGTAATAACAAGCCCTAACCAATTAGGGATTTTATCAAATTCTTGTCCAATCACATGCAACAACTCAGAGACTTCCTTAGCTTCATCAAGTGCATCAAGAATTAATACACAACGTTGCTTTTGAGGGGAAATGTTGTTTAAAGGCTCTACAAACAGATAGTTGAAAAGTGCGACTGGATTTTTTTCGGCAATACTGCTTTGCCTTAAGTCTGGAATACTCTGGAGCTCCTCCATATACTCCGGTATTTGAGTGGCTAAATAATAGGCTAACGAACATAGGGCACGTTTGGGATTCCTGCGGTCGCTGTCATTATGCTTGAAAAAGTGAACCCCGACAACGCTTTTCGATTCTAGAGCTAATTTTGCAGAAAACGCTGATTTACCTACACCCGCCTGTCCTTTTACCCAAAAGACGCGAGAGTCATTTGGGTTTTCCAACCAATCCTGGAATTGATTGTAAAGCCAATCGCGCCCTATAAATCCTTCCATATGCCTCCCGATTTCCACCTTATCGTCCATAGGAGCTAGAATGTCTCTTAAATGTGTAAGTTCACCTTCGAAGCCTAGTTTATAATTTCTATTTAACACTTTGCAGAGCTCTTCAAAGCCTTTTTGGTACTGCTCTTTCTGCTGATAATTTTGTAAATCCAGCCATTGAATTCGCGCAATTGGAAGAGGCGGTTGAATTTGCTGGACCATAATTGGCACAATATCTTTGCCTTGAAATCTTGCATAGCTGATTTCGTCTAAACAAACACCCTCTGGTCGTCGCATTGAATGAGGTGTCATTAAGACAATAATCCAGTGAGATTGATCAATCCCTTTTTCGATGGAATTATCCCAATAATTCTGAACTTTTATTCTTTTTCCATCAATCCAAACATTAAAACCGACTTTTTCTAAATCGATTCTTAACTGTTCTGCTAAACATGCATGTTCATCATGTCCATAGCTTATAAACACATTTTTCATTTAACTTCCCCCAAGAATTGGAATGATTCTCTCCCCATAGGGAGAAAAGAACCGTTCTTTCTTTATTCTTTTATTAAATCTTGTCCTTGTGAGTTGTAGAAAACTTTTAAATGTCTAATGCTGTCTCAATCATATTCTTTACCTTTATGAGCATGACTTATAAATATTGTATTAATAATATCAGAGACAGCTATCTTCCTTTCAGATGAATATTCATATAAATAATAATATAAGTTTAATTCATAAAAATCTACTAAATTAGTGCCATTTTTCGAAATTAACTTTTCTTAAAATTAAATCAGATTACTTATTGTTTAACCTGTTTATTACGAAAACACTATCCCCCTTACTACTTTCTTGATAACTTTTGCTATAGAATTTCGTAAACTCCATACTTAGTTAAAAAATACATTTGATGATTTTGAATTGATGAGTTATGGATAACAGTTAAAGGATTGGGAATAATGCTGTTTTTATTTAAATACTAAAAGGTAGAAGTGATAAATTATTCTACCTTTTAGTATTTAAATTAACATAAGCTGCATTCTCTTATAAAGAATAGTTGATAATCATTTTGAATCCGAAAAATTTAATTTTTAGATAAAAAGTTTTTGTAGATTTTTGCATGATATAAAAATCCTCCTTTCCATGATTAACTATTAAAGCAATTGCAGCTAAAATTTAGCTATTTCACATCATCCTCATTTTGAGTTCATATTTTAATAGCAATTTAATAGTATTTAAAAAAACTCTTTAAAATACTAAAGAATTCTTTTTTGATAGCTGATTCATATAGGAGTAGAGTCAGAAAAACAAAAAGAACTTGTAGGAATCCCTACAAGTTCTTTTTTAGATAATGTAAAAAAAGTTAAAACAAACTATCTCATAATTTGAATCGGAGCAAAAACTCTTTGCTTTCCCATACTGATAACACCCTTTTTAGAGTCATAGTACCAGTATGTCCAAGTTTACTAGATTTCTTGCACCAGAACCAACAGATCAATCTGCTTTAGCTCTTTTTATTAAGAATGGCTTGCTAATCACAATAGTTTTTGAATTGTAAATCAAATATCGTCGAATAAGATAGAAAATTCAGTTTTAAACAAAGGGAAATTGTGATAAACTGTAAAAAATAAAGAAAAGCAATGAAAGAGAAGAGTACATATTCGAAACTTTTCAGAGAGCTGATGTGAGGTGGAAATCAGTAAGGGATGAATATGGAATGGGCTCTGGAGCTTCTAACTGAAATGAGTAGGTAAAGACGGTTACTTCACGTTAAGAAGTTAAAGTGAGCTAATGATAGCTAATTAAGGTGGTACCGCGGGAGTCTCTCGTCCTTTTTAAGGATGAGGGCTCTTTTTATTTTGAGAAAGGAGGAGTTAGTATGAGTGAAAAAATTATGTTAACAGGAATTAAGCCGACAGGTTATCCGCATTTAGGAAATTACATTGGAGCGATTAAACCTGCGCTATACATGTCAAAGAATAATGAAGGGCAAGCATTGTATTTTATAGCTGATTATCATGCGTTAAATGCTGTACATGATCCGAGTCAGTTCAGTAGTTATACGAAAGAGGTAGCAGCTACTTGGTTATCGCTTGGACTTGGAGAAGATGTTGTTTTTTACCGCCAAACAGAAGTGCCGGAGATTCTAGAATTAGCTTGGATATTAGCTTGTCTAACTCCGAAAGGCCTTATGAACCGTGCTCATGCATACAAAGCGAAGGTAGAGCAAAATAAAGAAGCGGGTTTAGAGATTGATGCCGGAGTGAATATGGGATTATATACGTATCCGATTTTAATGGCAGCTGACATTTTATTATTTCAAGCTACTCATGTACCTGTCGGGAAAGATCAAATTCAGCATATTGAAATTGCTCGTGATATTGCGACGTATTTTAATCATACGTTCGGCGTGACATTTACACTTCCAGAGTACGTGATTCAAGAAGAAGGGGCTATTTTACCTGGCCTTGATGGAAGGAAGATGAGTAAAAGTTATGGGAATGTGATCCCTTTATTTGCAGAGCAAGAAAAACTACGAAAATTGATATTTAAAATCAAAACAGATTCTTCACTTCCAAATGAACCGAAAGAGCTTGAAACGTTATTTACAATATATAAAGAATTTGCGACAGAGGATGAAATGCAGTCGATGCGTGAAAAGTATGAGACTGGAATTGGATGGGGCGATGTGAAAAAAGAGTTATTCCGCGTTGTAAATCGTGAATTAGCAGGTCCTCGGGAGAAATACGCTATGTATATGAATGAGCCAAATTTATTATATGAAGCGTTAGAAAGAGGTGCTGAGAGAGCACGGGCTATTGCGAAGGTAAATTTAGCAGAAATTAAAAAACGGATTGGATTTGAGAGGGGACGCTGAGCGTTCTCTCGTTTTTTCTATATAAATTATTCGTCATATCGATACGTAAAATAAGGAGTTTACATGTCCTTTTGAAACTTATGAGTTGCATATATGAAAAAGTATGCTAATATAGGGGTACTTATTAAATGAGTTTAATAAGTATAATTAAAGTCACTTATTAAAGAGGTTTAATAAGTGGGGCTCATTCGATAATAAAGGAGATGATTGTATGAAAACCGAGAAAGAAAAGATGGTGGCAGGAGAAATGTATATGCCAGATGATGAAGTATTAGTAGCCGATAGGACTGAAGCAAAACGGTTAACACGTCTTTATAACGAGGCTATGGAGACAGGAGATGAGGGGCGTTTTACTTTATTGAATCAGCTTTTAGGTTCTTCAGCTGATGGGATATCACACATTAAACCTACTTTTCGTTGTGATTATGGTTACAATATCCACATCGGAAAGAACTTTTTCTCGAATTTCAATTGTGTTATTTTAGACGTTTGTGAAGTGCGAATCGGTGATAATTGCATGTTTGCACCTGGTGTTCATATTTATACTGCTACTCATCCGTTACAGGCGGCGGAACGGAACTCTGGCAAAGAATATGGAAAACCTGTAAAGATAGGTAACAACGTTTGGGTTGGCGGGGGAGCTATTATTAACCCTGGTATTTCAATTGGAGATAATGCTGTAATTGCTTCTGGAGCAGTTGTGACAAAAGATGTACCTAATAACGTAGTAGTTGGAGGTAACCCAGCCAAAGTTATTAAAACGATAGAAGAATAAAAGGTGTTTTCATTAGAGTGTAAATTATCGTATAGACAATTTGAAAGGTGTTTCATATGAAGAAATATTGTACCGACAATCATACAAAGACATTACTGGCCTCTCGAAACGCTCTATTCCTCTTATTTGCTTTGCCAGGTGTCGCGTTTGCTACATGGATCTCTAGAACCGCAGCGGTGCGCGATATTTTGGCTGTATCAAATGCAGAAATGGGTTGGATTTTATTCGGACTATCTGTCGGTTCAATAATTGGTCTACTAAGTGCAAGTCGTTTCATTGATTGCAGGGGAGCTAGGGACGTAATGATAGGCAGTATGTTTTTTATGATTATTGGATTGCTTTGTTTAGGTATTACTATTTATTTTGTTTCTAGCGTGGGGGCTTTTAGTAGTTTACTAGTATTTGGAGTAGGATATGGATTGGCAGAAGTTGCATTGAATGTAGAAGGTTCGTCAATTGAGCAGAAATTAGGAACGACACTTCTACCGAAATTTCACGGCTTTTTTAGCGTAGGAACTTTAGTAGGAGCGCTTAGCGGTTCTGTTGCTGCCTCGCTTCACATCCCTATTATGTATCAGTTTTTTGCAGTTTCTACCGTGTCTTTATTACTTGTATGTATGTTGTATCGTTTTCTTCCGCATGGAACAGGGAAAAAGGAGAAATCGCGGAACAAAAAGGGCACGAAGCGTACGTCCTTACGTATGGAAAAAAAGGTGCTTTTAATTGGTCTTTTCGTGCTAGGAATGGCATTTGCAGAAGGAAGTGCAAATGATTGGCTACCTATTATAATGGTAGACGGGCATGAACAAAGTGTAGTGACAGGTTCTATTATGTACACTATTTTTGTATCGGCAATGACGTTAGCTCGTATGTGTAGTAGTTATTTCCTTGATCGGTTCGGTCGTGTCGCTGTCGTACGTGCTACGATTATGATGGCGATTATAGGAATTTCAATCGTAATATTTGGGAGTAACTCGTATGTTCTTTCAGTTGGTGTCGTGCTATGGGGAATTGGTGCCGCGTTAGGTTTCCCAATTGGTCTTTCAGCCGCTGGAGATGATAGTGAAAACGCCACTTCTAATGTTGCTACAGTTTCTATCATCGGTTTTACAGCCTTTTTAGCCGGACCACCATTTTTAGGTATACTGGGAGAAGCATTCGGAATACGCAATGCCTTGCTAGCTGTTTTATTATTTGTTCTCTTGTCTGGAATTATATCGTCTGTTACGAGAGAGAATACATCGAGTTAAATACGGAGTGCGTGCTAGCGAAAATATATCATCTCTATTGCTTTAGAAAATGATGTATGATATATTGTCAACGCAACTTATTAAAAGTGTTTAATAAGTATGTTGATTAAGGTGGTGAGCGATTTGAGTGAACAATTTGTTACTCAAAAATCGATTAAAGAAACGATCCTTCGCGGCATTCGTACAGCTCTTCTAGAGCGAGGTAGTGCAACGAAAGTTGAACTTAGTAATACATTAGAAATTAGTTTTCCAACAATAAGTAAATTTATAGAAAAAATGAAACAAGATGGTGAAGTCACTTTAGCTGGTTTAGATGATTCAAGTGGTGGAAGAAGAGCGAAACGATATGAATATAATCCGGAATATATGTTAGGCTTAGCGATATTTTTAGAGAGAAATGAGACGAACTATACAATTTTTAACTGTTTAGGCGAAGTAAAAGAACAAGGTAGTACTTCAAGTGTATTAATTGATACGGGCCTAAGTCTATTAACAGGACAAATAGAAAGTCTAATAGCTACGTTTCCGAAAATAAGTTCCATATCAATTGGAGTGCCTGGTGCGGTAGACAATGGGCGTATTTTCTACATTCCTGGATATGAGAAGTTCCAAAATTTTAATTTGAAAAGTCATTTGGAGGATCTATTCTCTATACCGGTAGTAATAGAAAACGATATGAATGCTGCAGTGCTCGGCTATCATAAAAATACGGGGAATTATGACAATTCATCTCTTGTATATTTGTATGCGGGTCAAAACGGTCCAGGTGCCGGGATTATGGTAAATGGAGATGTCATACGCGGAAGTACATTTTTTTCAGGAGAGATATCTTTCGTTCCGCAGTATGATAATAAAAATTTCTTGCAAGCTTTGAGAAGTGGAGATGAAGCTGAAAATTCCGATAATCCAGAGG
This sequence comes from Bacillus luti, assembly GCF_009739945.1. Taxonomy (NCBI): domain Bacteria; kingdom Bacillati; phylum Bacillota; class Bacilli; order Caryophanales; family Bacillaceae; genus Bacillus; species Bacillus luti. The sequence continues at coordinate 2,014,823 of NZ_CP040336.1, forward strand.
AATATAATATAGATGCTATGACCCGTTTAATTTCTACATTTATAGCTATTATTAACCCTCATGCCTTTATTTTCTGTGATGATGAAGTGAACCAATTTGTAATAGATCAAATTGTAAAAACTTGTCCGCAGTACATTCCGGCAGAACATATTCCGAAAATAACAGTGAGCAACTGGAAAGAAGATTATTTATATGGATTAAAAAGTCTTGGACTTGATCTTATGATTACGAAAACAAAGAAAGAAAATTAAATGTACTGGCAATGAAGCATCCAATTGTCAGTTGAATAACATAAAAGAAAAGGTGTCGATTATGAAAATTGAACATGTAGCGATTTGGGTGAATGATTTAGAAAGAATGCATGATTTTTATAAACAGTACTTTGGTGGCGAAGAAAATAGCTTATATCACAATCCGAAAAAGCAGTTTGAATCTTATTTTATAACTTTTGAAGGTGGGGCGCGTCTAGAACTTATGAGGCAAGTAGGGATAGACGAGACAGTACAAACACAAACGATAGGATATGCGCATATTGCTTTTTCTGTAGGTAGTAAAGAAAAAGTGAATCAATTAACGGATATGTTAAGAGGAGCAGGCTATCCTGTGTTAAATGGCCCGCGTACTACAGGAGACGGTTATTATGAAAGTGTAGTAAGTGATCCTGAAGGAAATCAGATTGAGATAACAATCTAATTATGTAGTAATAATTGAAAAAAGTATAAAACTTGTTGTTCCCCAAAATGTTTGCGAGAAATCTATTATTTCTTCAGAAAGGGGACATAACATTGAGTGAGTCAATTATTATTTTTTGTATATATCCATTGTTTATTTGTATTATATCAATAGCTGGGACATATAAAATGGGTACATTTTACGTGATGCCAATTGTAACATTTCTTATTTTTCTTATTTTAAATGTTGCATTGTATGATCCATCATTTTTCTTTTGGGTTGGCATGTATACTATTTTTGCATTTATTATTTCTTATATAACTATACTTTTTGTAAAGGAATATAAAGTTGTAGAAAGAGAACGTTAATATCATTTTGGGGAAATAGGGATTTACGGTGAACGAAAACAACCTCATTTCACGTTGTAATGACGGGAAATGAGGTTGTTGTATTTCTATTTTTAATTGGAGTGATGAAAATCGCGAAGAATCCCCTCAATGACTGGATGAAGAGTACTAGGCAATTCATCCAGCGGAAAGAAACGTAATTCTTTTGATTCTGTTTGATCACATACAAGCTCCCCTTGGAATTCACGGCAAATATAAACAACGAGTACACCGTGTACTTGATCGCCATTTGGATAAATTTGAAAGTAATCTGGTCCTGAGTATGTACGGAATAGTTTTGGATTTTTAATGATAAGCCCAGTTTCTTCAAATACTTCTCGCTTTAAAGCGTCTTCGAGTGTTTCGTTATATTCTAAGGCCCCGCCAATGATACCCCAGCGGTTAAAATCTGCCCGAAGCTGCAGTAATACTTCATCTTTTTCATTTAATATAATGGCGTGTGAACCAATTAAAATAAGTGGATGATTTCCTATTAGATTTCTCATGTCTTCAATATAACCCATAATGTTTCTCCTTACATTTAATAATAATTAGGAAGTTCTTTTAACATTCTTTCTGTTTTACGTGCTGTAAAGGCTAAGTTATGATCATCTTTTGTTCTAAAAAATAATGTGCGTAAAAAGGTTTTAATGTTCGCACATAAAATACAATACTCATTAAGTGAAAGGCGTTTTCTAATTTGAGGAAGCCTTTTTATTTTTTTATGAATAATTGAAATTAACGTATCTTGTGAGAGGTCATGATACAGCATTGCTAGTAATGGCGTCACGATACGTTCATCTTCGTTATTATGAAAAAGATCAGACGGAATGAAAATTTTATTTAATAAACAATGAATTAACTCTTCATACCACTGGAAGGTCGTATAGGAATTGTGAACAATTTCAGTAAAGGCATCAGATACGTGGGCTATACAATGAGCCCATCCTTTATTTTCGATATAGCCTCGAAAATCAGTTTCTAAGTTTGTATATGTAATGAGTTTGTTTTTTATTTCCTCGATATCCTCCTCTGTAAAAAAGTAGTGCGAGTTAGCGAATTGGAGTATTAATGCAATTAACGAAACAGTGTAAGAACGTGTGAAAACCCCATCTGTTTGTGGGGAGTGAATGTCACAATATAAATACTCATCACTTAAGCAAGTATGTAACAGTAATTTCAGTTGATCGTCCATAAGGAATTCATGATGAATAAAATGAGCAAAACATTTATATATAAGTTGGTAACGAACGTAACTGTCAGTCGTTCCGATATATTGAAGCATGTTTAAAGTTAACTCATTTATATCTATATGTTGCAGTTGCGTATAATCATTTTGTTGTATAAGCTCTAACTGTTGTTGCAGCGCTGTAATATCCAATGGAGAACCTCCTCCGCACTTTAAAGATGCGATCTTTTCTAGTATTCTATATATTCAAGGACAATCCTGCTCATGCAAGGAGAACGAGTAGAAATTCGAGTATGACATAGATGAGGGAAGAATATGACGACTATAGAACTGTTAGAAAAACATTTTAAAATAAGAAGAAGTGCTTCTTCTATCATGATAAAAGAAAATAATGCAGAGGTTTTTACAGAAGAGCAATTAGAAGAAATCATGCAGTATTGCGTTGCTGAAGCTGAAAAAGAGGGAATAGAAATACATATTGAGATTTCTTCAAAAAGCCCAAATTATGATGTGTATAAGAAATATTTCGAAACGTATTCATTTGAATATATTACTGAAAACATCATTGTGTTTAAGGATATATATGAAGTAGAAGATGTAGAAAGTGAAATGGATTTTAAGCTTATTGAAGAAGTAGGAGAAGATGCTTTTTATTCTCTTTGGAAGGAAGTGACGGGAGAACAAGTCGCTTCGGAGCAATTTGTAAATATGATGGAACAAGAAATTGGTGAGCAATGGAAAGAACATTGCTTAACAGCGAGTGTCGATGAAGAGCCGATAGGAATTGTAATCCCGCATATTGAAAGAGGTACGTTAGAAGAAGGGAAACTTATGTACTTCGCAGTTACTCCAAATATGCGTAACAAGGGATATGAAGCTGCACTATTTGCAGGTGCGATGTTTGTCTTAAAGGAAATAGGTGCATCTTATTATATTGGTGAGACAAATGTGCAAAATGAGTGGATGAAGGATATTTTTGAAGAGAATGGGTGTCAGCAGCTGAGTTGTACGGAGTTGTATGTGAGAAAGTTGTAGGAGGATGAATGATGTATACTCTCGAACTCGTATAGCGGGAGGGGACTATATATGTTAAAGCAATCCATGCATTCATTCGTTTTATTGTATCCAAATGTATTGTTAGAAGGCTGGAAAGTTGAAAAAGTTTCAGAACGTTATGAAGGTGAAAAGTGGGAAACTTTTTGGTTTCAGATTGTTACGCCAAATAGTATGTTTCGGGTAAAGGAATTTTTTCTTGATATAATGGAGCCAGTATTTCCAGATACCTGCATTTCTCAAGCAAAAGGAGATTGTTTTCAATATAAATGGCTTGTGTATTGGAAAGGTGTAAATTATAAAGGAAAAGAAAGTTACGTTACATCTCGATGGAAAACACAAATTGAAGTTTCTGTTGATAGCGGATATATAAACCAAGATGAAATGGAACGATTTCTAATTGAATTACAACCGGTAAATATGGAGCTTGCGAAAAGGATATTACATACACCATTTCACTTATTAAGCTTTCAAGCGAAGAGAGGTAAAATGGGTGAGATAGGAAGATGTCGTGAGTGGAATGCTCCCGAAGACGTATCCTATGTTAAATTATCAATTCATGAAAAGTTAAGTTGGAAACTTGAATCAGTTGGTTTCGGAAATGATGAAATACAGTATGTATACTGGGACGAAGATAGTAAACTATACGCACTTTGGGTTTGTCGGCATAAAAACAAAGCGTACTATCCTGTTTCTTCTTGGACAATGAATTATGGCCCAAAACAAATTATAAATGGATTAGAGTTTTATTCGAACCCTGATCGCGGGACAGTTGTATATGAAGATTTGGGTGATGAACAAATTACATACGTATTTCGAGGGAATCCGTGTACAACTTATGAACAAGTAAAAGAACTTCTTGCCTATTTGTAAGATAAAAAGAAAAATGAGAACGACAAAATAGATATTTCTATAATACAATAAAGAAAGATTCGATTATATAAGAAAGCGTTGGTGAAAGAATGGAGCAGCAAAGAAATTGGTTACAAGCGACTGTAAAAAGAAATGAAGATAATACGTTATATATAAAGTGGGAAAATAATATAGAAGAAGTTCGTATTTACTGGAGTACTTCACCAGATCATATCGAAGAAAATGGAGAATTACTTGCAACGGTAAATGGAGAGTCATCATGTACAATTGAAAACCCTAGTGAAAATGAGCGTCCATATTTTAGACTAGTAGGAAGTAATGGACAAGCAGTGACAGTAGCTGAGCGTAGATTGCCATTACAAGGCGCGTTTAACTTCCGTGATATGGGAGGATATGAAACGACTGAAGGCCGTAAAGTAAAATGGGGTAAGTTGTACCGTTCTGAAGAATTAGCAGGACTAACAGAGTCGGATATCGACTATTTACAAAAGTCTGGCTTAAAGCTAATTTGTGACTACCGTACAGACTTTGAAGTGAAGCATAAGCCGAATCCAGAAGTTACAGGCGCTCGTCAAGTGTGCTTACCAGTTATGCAAGACTTAGCGAAAGACTTAAATATAAACGAGTTTTTCCAAGTTGGTGACCTTTCTATGTTAGGGAAACCAGGCGAATATCTTGTGAAAATGAATCAAGATTTCGTAAGTGGTAATGAAGCATTCGTGAGCTTCTTAAAACTAGCGCAAAATCCGGAAAACTTACCGTTAGTAAACCACTGTACAGCTGGAAAAGACCGTACTGGATTTGGTTCAGCATTATTATTACTTTTACTAGGTGTACCAGAAAAAACAGTAATGGAAGACTACTTACTAAGTAACGGCTTCCGTGAAAAGTTAAATGAAAAAATGATGGCCTTCTTAGGTGCAAAATTACAAAATGATGAAAGTAAAGCAATATTAGGTGCAATGTTTGAAGCGCGCGCTGAATATTTACAAGCTGCGATTGATGAAGTTAAAAAGCAATACGGATCAGTTGAAGCGTATGCTGAAAAAGCTCTTGGCTTTACAAAAGAGTCGTTAGAGGAAATGAAAGAGTTATTGCTAGAGGATAAATAATAGGAAAGGAGGCTGATTGGATTAGCCTCCTTTTATTATTGTTGCTATAATTTTATTAATGAGGATGTTGTGCACCGAGGAGAAAATGGATGAAAAGAACTTACGAATCGGGGGATAAAATGATTCATACACGTGTAAAAGCAGAGGGGTTAAGAGAAAAGCTAGCAACAATACTAAGTCAAGATTATAAGGAACTAGCTATTCAGGATTTGAAGGTGATTGGAACGGGAGTGCAAAATATTGTTTTTCGTGGAGATTCAGAAAAGGGGTCTTTGGCATTTCGAGTGCCGTGGGAAAGAGAAGTGGAAAATATAAATGAAGAGTTATTTAACAGTCGGATTTCGTTGCAAAAGGAAGCAGAGCTGTCTAAGTATTGTCATTCAAAAGGTATTCCAGTGCCAAAGATACACGGATTGCATCTTTCAACCGAACTTGATTTTTTAATTTCCGATTGTGTGTATACTAATCATATGCCAATTTCTGCATACAAAATAGGGGAGTTAGTTAGCAAGCTTCATAGTATGGCAATTGATGGTTTGCATTACGAACAAAACATTAGAGAGCCCATTAGTAAGTATATAGCAGAACGAATTGTGAAACGGATAGAAGGTTTTAATACAATCACGAACTGTGGAATTAAACTTCCAGATACAAAAACGCTTGAACATATTCTTAGTACAGCAGATCATGTAAACTGTTTATTACATATGGACATTCGACCAGCCAATTTAATTGGGTATAATGGAGAAGTTAAAGCAATAGTTGATTGGGATAACGCTTTAATTGGTCATCCATTACTGGAGCTTATGAGAATAGCTGAAACAAATGAGGTTAATTGGGATGAATTTAAAGATGGATATAAGAATGATAGTATCTTTCATGTTACTCCTCATATTGTTAGTTTATTTTATAGACTAGACACAGCAGTCATGCTAGCAAATTTATTTATAGCACATTTGAAAATAAAAGATAAAGGTGTATTCTATAAAGAGCGAGTCAAAGCGCTTTATAATGAAATATATATAAGCTTATAATTATAAGATGTGAAAATAAATCTTTGAAAATAGAAACTAAGGAGAACATCATGAAATACAAAATTATATTATTCGACGTAGATGACACATTATTAGATTTCCCTGAAACAGAAAGACACGCATTACATAATGCGTTTGTACAGTTTGGTATGCCTACAGGGTATAATGATTATCTTGCAAGTTATAAAGAGATTAGTAATGGCTTGTGGAGAGACTTAGAAAATAAAATGATTACGCTAAGTGAATTAGCGGTAGATCGATTCAGACAATTATTTATCCTTCATAATATAGAAGTAGATGCACAGCAGTTTAGTGATGTATACCTTGAAAACTTAGGGAAGGAAGTACATCTTATAGAAGGTGCAGTGCAATTATGTGAGAATCTTCAAGATTGCAAGTTAGGTATTATTACGAATGGATATACAAAAGTGCAACAATCGAGAATTGGAAATTCGCCTTTATGTGATTTCTTTGATCATATTATTATTTCTGAAGAAGTCGGCCATCAAAAGCCGGCACGTGAGATTTTTGATTATGCATTTGAGAAGTTTGGGATTACTGATAAATCAAGCGTACTAATGGTTGGAGATTCGCTAACTTCTGATATGAGAGGTGGAGAAGACTACGGCATTGATACGTGTTGGTATAATCCGAGTTTGAAAGAGAACACGACTGGTGTTAAGCCGACGTATGAAGTGGAGAGTTTACTGCAAATTTTAGAAATTGCGGAAGTGGCGGAAGAAAAGGTAGCCTCATTTTAATAGTGGTGATATTTGACGAATCGTTGATATAATTTCATATAATAAGATATGGAACAAAAAAGATGGCACCAAGTCAAAACAATTTTACTGAAAGAAAACAGAAATAACACTAAATAATAAGCTGTTTGTAATTTGTCATTACAAACAGCTTAAAAATAAAAAAGATTGCCTCTTAGGATATGAGCAATCTTTTTTTATTTTTTAGGAGATGAAATGTATATTTTTGTACCCTATCTCCATCAAGTAAAAAAATGTTTGTTCCCCAATAATGAAAAAAATGAATTTAATTCTCATAAATAACTGTAAAGTGGTAAAAATTTCGTTTTGGAGGTAATTCAAAATCTTAAGTTAATGGGCGTGGGTTGGAACCTTTTCCTTGTTTAGACTGGATATCCGCCTGTTGGCGGTGGCCAAGCACTAAATAATCTGCGAATCAGCACAATTTCTCCTAAATGGTAGGAGTTGTGAGATGCAATATTGCGTAGAACACCGCCAGTGGTTTCACCAGGCCATTCCTCCAATGTTTTGTCCAATTGAACAGCTTGGGCAATCGTGCATGCTTGTTCAATCCCTTGAAGAAAATACTGAATAATCTGTTGCCACTCTTCCTCACTGGCAGGACATTCTTCTTCAGGCCAGCTCTCTTTTACATGAGCAGGCAATGCAGGCTTCTTCCCCTGGGCGGATAATAAGAGAAAATCTTGCCAGTAGGTCATGTGTTTTACTAATTGATAAATAGAATAAGGCAGTTCCTCTCTGCGTTTTCCCGCAAGCGCCATGTCTATATCCGACAAAGCATTTTTGATGGGAAGATGTCCTCGTTCTCCTCTTAACGATTTTACTAATGCTTGGCTAAATGCTTTATTTGATTGATCCATAATAATTGACTCCCATCCGGTTTTATTTTCTAATTTGCTGATTTTAAGGTTCCGTCTCTTTTATATGTACTAAATAAATTATAGAAGATTTACGACTATTAAGAGAAAGTAAAATAGGGAAAAAATAACAAGAATCACTGATTTCTTAACGCACAGGAAATCGTTGGTTTTTATTTGAATAGTACCTTAATGTACAAGTGTAGTAACAGATAAACCAAAGGTTCGAATGACAATATCCAGGTCTGCGATAATGTCAGCCACTTTTGATTTTAGCTTTTCCAATCCCTCCTGAATTTTATCCAATTGATTTTATTGTGAATGAACCATGAGTTGATTATAATGATTAGAGTGAACTCTAAGTCAAGAAAAAAATAATAAAAGGATAGTTATTCTATTATGAGGGAGTTCGCAAAGCGAAAATAGTGTTTCTATACCAAGGTCATTTACGTGTTATAATACATGAATTAAATGTGTATATATACATAGTTTCTCAGAGTGCTGCAATGTTAGGTATGAACTGTGTAACAACTAGAGGTGAGTAAAGGATGTTAACGTTTTTATTTGAGTTAGACAAAAGTATTCCAGATAAGGATGACCCACGATATGCTGCTTATGCAAAGGGATTTATCGAAGGGGAATTAACGATTCATGTAGATGACAGGGTACTTTTTCAGAAGTCACGCATGAAGGTTGCAGAGCTTGGCATTTATTTAGGACAGTGGATGGAACAAGTGCAACATGGGCAGAACGAACAGATGAATTATGAAACGCCTGAACGTGATGAAGTCATTCTCAGATTCTTCTATGAAGAGGACGGTCAGTGGAAGATTTATTCCAGTTGGCAACAATTTGAAATTCAGGAGAGTATCTCTACTACGACATTAGTAGAGAGTGTTCAACGCTATTTATATGAGCTAAATAAAGAACTGCGCGCGATACAATATCCTGTGACGTTTGATCAGTACTTAAGAGGAGAGCGAATGATGCAGCTTTCTTACAAACGACCGTGTGATAGTAAAGCGGATATGACATCGATAGAGGTTTATAAGGAAAGCAAACAAGTAGGCGTAGTACGGGGTTACTATAAAAATACGTTGATGAGAGTGTTAGATTTCATTCCGAAAATTGGTAGTAATATCATTTATGAAGTAAAGGATAGTAAGGACAATATTCGCGTCATTGCAAAGGATGTAAGTAGGCAGCGCCAAAGAAAGATCTTAGTAACGTATAAAGATAATCATAATGCAGAGCATGAAATACTTGTATGTGATGGAAAGTTATTAGATGCAAATTTCTTATTTACTTTTACATATAAGAGAGAAGAACATGTTGTTCATAAAACTTCAATTGGGCTTGGCAAGTTATTACGAAGGGGCTATGTAATCGCAGATTGGAATATTCGTCTTGAGGAAGATATGTATTATATTGAGATGAATGTGTATGATGAGGATTATATAGAGGATCAATACTTACTGTTAGGCGTATTTCATGCGGTCTTGTATGGGTGATAGTTGTATAAATGAAAAATACCAGTATTCTTTGTGAAAAGAATGCCGGTATTTTTTATTTATCTTCAAAAATAAAAATTTCATCAATCGTACTATGAAGTGCCCTCGCAATATCGTGAGCAAGCTGCAAGGAAGGGTTATATTTACCTTTTTCAAGGTGGCTAATTGTTTCACGGCGTACACCAACACTTTTTGCTAAATCTTCTTGTGTCATATTCAATTTGGCGCGGTATTCTTTTATTTTCGTTACGAACGCCATGGTGCATCTTCCATTTCATCAACTGGTTTATCGTAAAAGAACATAGAGAATCCGAACGTAAGAATAAGTGTGCCGAAAATAAGAGCGATATCAATTTCTTGTAGCACCGGGTTTGGAAATAACATTTCAATAAACAAAATGATAGCGGTAGTTAGTAATGTAACGATAAATGCATTGCGGCATGATTTATTGACGATTTGTTCAAACAGTTCATCGTGTTGAACCGTTCTATACGTTGTGAAAAAGGAGAAGAAACAGCACATAGTAAACAACCCTTTTTCATAAAAAAATCCAAGGAAGCCAAAGAAACCGAGAAATCCTAAATATTTTATCCAAGTGGTTTTCATGATAGGTCCTCCCATTCAATGTTAGAAATAAGTCGCATTATGTTATAAATATATCATATATGGATAAGAATGGTAATAATAGTTTTCCAGTTTGCTTCATAATAATAGTAAAAAGAGGAAATATACTGCGAAATAAAGAGGATAATATTGTAAAATGGTTGTAAGGAGGGGGAGGAAGGAATGTTAACTTGGATCATGATCGTTGTATTACTTGTAGTGATTACTGTAGTGGCGACGGTGTTAATTGGACGAAATGGTGATGCAAATTATAGTAAAGCGACAAAAGGGAATATTAAGCGGCTAACGATGATTTATATTATACTAGCTGTCGTTTTAATCGTTGGATTAGGTGTTTACATTTATTTTAAAGGTTGAATAAACTGAAAAATACAAAAATCTGAAAATAAAAGTATGCTATAATATAAATATAGTTATTTGGTAATTAAGGAAAGGATTGGATGTAATGATTGAAATTACGAATGTGTCAAAAAGTTATAATGGATCTAACTATGCAGTAAAAGATTTAAGTTTGTCTGTGCCTAGCGGAGAAATCTTTGGGTTTTTAGGACCGAATGGTGCGGGTAAATCAACGACAATTAAGATGATTACTGGTATTCACGGCGTAGACAAAGGGACGATTACGATTAACGGTAAAGATATTATGAAAGAGCCGATGGAAGCGAAAAAGACGTTCGGTTATGTTCCAGATAGCCCAGATATGTTTTTACGATTAAAAGGCATTGAATATTTGAATTTTATGGCAGATATGTATGAAGTACCGAAAGAAGTACGACAAGAACGAATCGAGTCTTTAGCGAAGAAATTTGATCTTTATAATGCGTTATCGGATCAAATTCAAAGTTACTCGCACGGTATGAGACAAAAAATCGTTATTATTGGTGTGCTCGTGCATGAGCCGGACGTATGGATTTTAGACGAACCATTAACAGGGCTTGATCCGAAATCTGCATATATTTTAAAGGAAATGATGAGAGAACATGCGGATAAAGGAAAGATTGTATTTTTCTCTACACACGTATTAGAAGTAGCAGAAAAAATATGTGACCGCGTTGCGATTATTAATAAGGGGAATTTGCAGTTTAAAGGAAATTTAAATGAAATGAGAGATCATTTTAAATCCAATGAATCACTTGAAAAAATGTTCTTGGAGATGACGGGAAATGAGTAAAATATGGACGTTAACGAAAGTATTATTGAAATTAAATTATGCAGATTTTATAACAGATAAGAAGAAACGATGGGCGTATTTATTTTCATTTGCAGCCATTTTATTTGTCGGCTTTTTAATATTTGGTTCTATCACGCACGGAATGTATGAAGGTATGAAACATTTAGGGCAAGACCCAGGAATGATTATCGCAATGGGACTTGCGATTGCGAGTATATGGGTATTTTTAATGAGTATTACGAACATTTTAACTGTATTTTATTACAGCAATGACATTGAAGTGTTATTGCCATTACCATTAAAACCAGCGCAAATTATTTCGGCAAAATTTTTAACAGTATTAATTACACAATACGTAATGAGTTCATTCATTTTACTACCAATCTTTATTACGTACGGGTTAAAAAGTGGCGCATTTATTACATATTACATATACATGATTTTTATTTACATACTCTTCCCAATCGTGCCGTTAGTATTAGCTTCGTTACTGATGACAGTTATTATGAGGTATACAAATATAGCGAAAAATAAAGATCGAGGAAATATATTTATTGGAATCGTAAGTATACTATTTATTGTAGGAATTAATGTATTTTTACAGTGGAAAAATAAAAGTTCGTTTTCAGAAGATGCAATCACGAATTATCTTGCAAACAATCAATCTTCTCTTCTAGTACAAATGACAAATTATTTTCCAACTACATATTTTGGAGCAGTGGCATTAGTAGAAAATGCAAATTGGAAGGGTCCTTTAAATGTAATAATCTTTGCAGTTATTTCATTTGTATTTTTTGTGTTGTTTTATTACATTGCAGAGCGTACATATTTAAAAGGGGTTATTGGACTTTCAACGAGTACTGCAAAAAAAGAGGTCATTTCAGCAGAAGGTTTACAAAAATCAACGGTACAAAGTTCACATTTGAAAGCGTATGTGAAAAAAGAGTTTAAAACGTTATTCCGTACACCACAATTTTTCTTAAATTGTATCGTACAAACTTTCGTTATGCCGATTATGTTGTTCTTCGTTCTATTTGTACAAGATGGAAATTTAAAATGGATTACGGGTTATATTAATAATCCAAAATCAGCGGGTCTTGCAATTGGTGTTGGTCTTTGTGCGTCACTATTTTTAATGGGAAGTAACGTTATTGCAACAACGTCATTTTCACGAGATGGAAGCTCATGGTTTGTGAATCGTTATTTACCAGTAAAAGCGTCGGATATCTTTTTTGCGAAAGCGATAACGGCTTGGTTAATTAATGTAATCATTTTAGCGATATTTGGTATTACGATGGCAGTTGTAGCGGGAATTTCTCCGGTCTTCATGATACTTTGGTTCTTGCTAAGTGCGAATGGTTTATTGTTAATTAATTTAATTGGTACACGCTGGGATGCACAAACTGCCGATATACATTGGGATACAGAGCAGAAATTATTTAAAAGCCGCTATACAACTTTGTGGAATTTTTTAGCTAATATTTTAATAGCCTTAGTTATTGTAGCGGGAGTAAGTCTATTATACTTCTTCCTTCAAGTAGGACTGTGGGTTATGTTTATTGTTTTATTTGTAATGTTTACGATAGTAAATTATATCTTTATTAAAATTTTAAAATTAGGTGCAGAACGCATATTGTCAAATATTCAATAAGAAGATAGATCCTCTGTATTCGTGCAGGGGATTTATCCATAGATGGAGGAGAAAAAGGTGAAGAAAATAGCAATTGTAACAGGGGCAACTCGTCTGAATGGAATTGGTGCAGCTGTATGCAAGGTGCTTGCTCAAAAGGGGATAGACATTTTTTTCACGTACTGGTCTCAGTATGATAAAGCGATGCCATGGGGAATGAATGATCAAGAACCATTTTTGTTGAAAAAGGAAATTGAAAGTTTCGATGTTCGATGTGAAATGGCAGAAATTAATTTATCGCAGTCATATTCGCCAAACCGTTTGTTTTATATGGTGTCAGAGCGTTTAGGCGATCCATCTATATTAATTAATAATGCAGCGTATGCAACTCATACAAAAGTTGAGGAGTTAGATGTAAAGCAGCTAGATAAACATTATACCGTGAATGTCAGGGCTACTATGCTATTAAGTTCATTGTTTATAAAACATTATGCACTTAAAACGAGTGGAAGTATTATTAACCTTACTTCAGGGCAGTCATTAGGAGCAATGCCAGATGAATTAGCATACGCAGCAACGAAAGGGGCAATTGAAGCATTTACAAAGTCTGTTGCACCAGTTGCGATGGAGAAAGGGATTACAGTAAATGCCGTTGATCCAGGACCAACGAATACAGGTTGGATTACAGAGGAGCTAAAGCATCATTTAGTGTGGAAGTTCCCGCAAGGTAAAGTAGGAGAACCGGTGGATGCAGCGCGCTTAATCTCTTTTTTAGTAAGTGAAGAAGCAAAATGGATTACTGGGCAAGTGATCCATTCAAACGGTGGTTACTCATAAATATATTATGTTAACAAATATTGAGAAACAAAAAAATGAAAGAAAATTTTATTTTTTTGTATAAATAAAATGTCAAGAAAGATAAAAATTTGATAGGAGAGTATATCGTCATATGAAGATTGTAATTCTTCATGTGACAATATACTCTTTTTCTTTTACAACAGAAAAGAAAAATGAAGTAGAAGAAACTCGAATATTAAAATGAGTTTATCAGTTTTTGTACGTATTATTATGAAGATTACTGTCGGAAAGATGGTAATTCGTGTGAAAAGGGATTTTTTAAGGGGAAATCGAATCGTAAAGGGGAGGATAAAAACGTAAACATAGGGGGATTTATATGAAAATGAAAAAGGTCGCTATCGCATCGATAACAATTGGTACAATGCTTACTATGGCAGCTTGTAGTCCTTCAGCAGATAAAGAGACAGAAAAGAAGGAGCAAGTAACAGCACAAAATGAAGGGGAATCAAAAACGACAAGTACAGATGAAGCGTCAAAAACAACGAAAGATACTGAAAAAGAAACAAATACTTCTTCAAGCGAAAAAACAGATAAAGATGCAAAAAATACGAAAGAATCATCGGGAACAGAAAGTAACGGTAAAACATCAACTCAAAACGAGAATGTGAAAACAAAAGAAAAAGAAACGACAACTAAAACGAATGAGCAAACGACTAGCGGAAAAACAACAGATCAAAGTACAAGTACAAATTCAAACGGAAAAACAACGAAAGATCCGAAGAAAAGCGTAGCTGTGAAGACGAGTGTTAAAGAAGTTGCTGCATTAGTTGAAAGCTTAGACAAGCAATTAGCTGCGAATCCTAAACTAGAAACTGTGAATAAGCTTGGAAAACAAATTAATGAAAAGTGGGATGTAATAGAGAAAGACTTAGAAGCATCGCACCCAACTGACTATAAAACAATCGGACAAAGTATGTATCCGTTAATTGTAGGAGCAGAGAAAGAAAAGATTGATATTGCTAAAATGAAGTCATTAACGACGAAAACGAAAAAAGATTTAAATCAGTTATTGACGAAATTATCGTAGTGTGAAAAGCGCCTACTCGTGTGAGTAGGCTTCTTTTTTTGTTGAGAGTTTATTTCAAAGGTAATGGGAAACCTATTTAAAAAGGATGGTGATAAAAATGACAATCGATCGAATTTGTACAATTGGTCCAGCAAGCAATAATAAAGAAACGTTAGCACAGTTAATAAGTAATGGTATGAAAATAGTGAGGTTGAATTTATCACATGGCACGCATGAAAGTCATAAAGATATCATTCGCTTAGTAAAAACGTTAGATGACTCTATTAAAATTTTAGGGGATGTACAAGGTCCTAAAATAAGGTTAGGTGAAATAAAAGGAGAACAAATTACACTTCAGGCGGGAGATTCTTTTATTTTGCATACGCAACCAGTTACAGGGAGTAGCACTGAAGCAAGTGTTGATTATGAAGGAATCGCGAATGATGTGAAAGTTGGAAGTAGAATTTTAATTAATGATGGAGAAATTGAGTTAATCGTTGAGAATGTAAGTACGGACAAAATAGATACAAAGGTCAAAACAGGTGGTAATATCTCATCTCATAAAGGAGTGAACTTACCGGGGGCAATCGTTAGTTTACCAGCTATTACTGAGAAAGATAAAAAAGACATTCAGTTTCTTTTAGAAGAGGATGTTGATTTTATCGCATGTTCTTTCGTACGAAAACCTAGTCATATAAAAGAAATACGGGATTTTATAAAAGAGCATAAAGGAACTGCTCCTAATTTAATTGCAAAAATAGAAACGATGGAAGCAATCGAGAATTTTCAAGATATATGTAAAGAAGCGGATGGAATTATGATTGCGAGGGGCGATTTAGGAGTAGAGTTGCCGTTCCAATTTATTCCGCTCTTGCAGAAAATGATGATTCAGGAATGTAATCGAACGAATACATATGTCATTACAGCGACACAAATGCTTCAATCTATGGTAGAGCATTCTATACCTACAAGAGCTGAGGTGACTGATGTATTTCAAGCTGTGCTCGACGGAACGAATGCTGTTATGCTTTCTGCTGAAAGTGCATCAGGTGAACATCCAATCGAAAGTGTAAGGACATTACGTCTCGTTTCTGAATTTGCCGACCATGTAAAAAAAGATGGACCTTTTGCGATGAAAGATGTACTGGAATTACTACATAGATCTTTCGGTGATTGATGAATAAAAAAGAGGGCGGATATGCATCCCCCTCATGTTTTTAACTCATATTAATCTTGCTCTTGCTCATCCAAAATCTTATCAAAAGCAGCAGATACTTTGTCAAACTCTTCGTCATTTTCAATGTATGAAAACTCATTATCTTCTTCTACTTTTAAAAAGAAGATATCAATGTCTTCCTCAGTTTCTGTTTGAATGTCTTCTACGAAGGCAACTGCAATATATTCTGCGCCTTCGACATCCATAGCTCCAAGTACTTCTACTTCCTGATCCTCATTATTCTCATCACTAAGTGTAAACACTTCGCCAACTTCAATATCAGACATATTCATTCTCCTCCTGTTCGACTCTAAAAATAGAGCACTCAAACTGTATACATACTAACATATCTTTCCATGAAAAAACAAATTCATACGTAAGAAAACAACTGATTCTTCTTTAGTATGAGTATACAGCTATAAGGAGCATTATTTTTTGCGTGCTATATTACTAAATCCATTCAACAATTGTATCTGTAGTCTGTCTTGTTTTATCACGCTTTGGCTCTTCTTTACGGTAACCAAAGGCAACCATAACAGATACTTCAAGATTATCGCCCTGTATAATGCCTTCTTGACGAAGTAAAGAATCTACTTTCTCTTTATCAAATCCTTCTATTGGACAAGAGTCAATGCCAATTTGAGCTGCACTCGTCATCATATTACCTAAAGCAATATAAGTTTGCTTAGATGCCCAATCAAATACAGCACGATCGGATTGTAATAAGTTAAAATCTGATTCCTGGAACTTTTTGAAGAATTCATATCTAATTTTTTGAGTGTCTTCAGGTAATCCAATAATATCGTTCATCATATATTTAATATACTCTGCATCATAATGCATATCTTTAATGTTTCTTGAAAGAACAATGACAAAGTGACTAGCTGTTGCAAGCTGCCCACCAGCGCCCCATGAATACGGTTGTAGTTTTTCTCTTAATTCTTTATTTTGTACGACAAGAAATTTCCAAGGTTCATATCCAAAAGAAGAAGGAGACAATCTGCCTGTTTCTAAAATAAATTTAAAATCCTCTTCTGAAATTTTGTGCATAGGATCGAACTCTTTACATGCATGTCTGAAATGAAAAGCCTCCATAATTTTTTCTTTTGTAATTTGGTTTGTATTTGTCATAAAAGTTCCTCTTTTCATTTGTTTATTTTGTAAGTAAATTATATTTTTAAAGTAACATGGAAACAAGTACGCACATTTATGTGGTATAGTATCAAAAAAGGTACTATTGGTAAGGGAAGGGATTTATTATGGATTGTTCAAACGAAAATAATATAAATTACCCATTTTTAAATAAATATTCTTGTCCAGTGGAAGCGATGGTTGAGGTGATTGGAGGGAAATGGAAAGGGGTTATTTTGTATCATTTATTAGATGGGACAAAGAGGTTTAATGAATTAAAAAGATTAAAACCGAATATCACACAAAGAATGTTAACACTGCAGCTTAGAGAACTTGAAGCAGATGGCATCATACATCGTGAAGTATACCGTGAAGTGCCTCCAAAAGTAGAATATTCGTTAACTGAGCTTGGTGAATCACTTCGTCCAATGATTCTATTAATGATGGAATGGGCAACTCATAATATGGAGAAAGTTTTGGAGAGTAGGAATGCACAAAATAATAGTAAATAGTTGAATTTGATATAGTAGAGAGAACGGATGAGAAGTGATGTTAAGAAATAACATTATTGCACTGCTGATTCATCTTTTTATTGGCGTTTTCAGGTGGTTATTATCAAATTTCACAAATATATTAAATACGCGTAGTTTTGAGTAGAATGTAATTATTTTATGTAAACTAATTATTGAGTTGCTCTCATCTATATAAAAACTTGTATACGAGATTCTATAATGGTAGGAAGGCACTTTTAGTTTAATGCATAATACATCCATTGCTTTTAGGGAACAGTAATTCAAAACTTAAAACAATGGAGGTTACACTAATGCAAAAAGTGCTTTTTTCTTTCTTTTGCATATTTTGTTTCGTAATTGGAAGTTCTTTCACTGTTCATGCTTTTTCTCCAAAGCAGTTACCGATTTCTAAAGCGTCAGATCGATGGAAAATCGAAATTAAGCAACCTGATAAAAAACCTGGATTAGTGACAGCTAAAAAGGATGTTTTTGATACGTATGGTTTCGAGGTTAAGGATATAGGGAAGGACGCTTATCATGTAACTGTTGAAGTATTTCGAAATGAACCAGATTCCCAGACGAAGTATGAGCTTTTCACTTCTAAAAAAGATCATGTGTTAAGTAAAGAAGTTGCTTTTAATCATGCGAATTTTCCTATGTCGGTTCAGTCTGATGAACTTGAAGTTATTATAACTTGGCAAGAAAAGCCTTCTAGAGTGCTAAAAGATGGACAAAAAGATTGTGAGGCGGAAAGAAAATATAAACAGATATTTATATTTAAACAATAATAAATAACAGTAAAAACTCCATTATTATTAAATGGAGTTTTTTAGCTTACATAGATTATGTTTTAGGAAGGATTCAAAGTTATAACTTAATGGGTATACTACAATAATTATTAAATGTATTATCTCTCAAAGAAGAAAGGGGAACCTTTATCTCACTACCTTCCTTCATATTCCGAAGCACAACAGTGTCTGTACTAAGTTCTTCTTCCCCAATAATAAGCACATACGGGATGTTCTCTTTATTTGCGTAATTAAGGGCGCGTTTCAATTTACGTCCTGCTAGTTCGAGTTCGACTTTTAAGGAAGTAGTAGAACGTAATTGCTGGGCGATTTGTAAGCATTGTAATTCTGTTCCGAGCGGGATGATAAATAAATCGGCTGTAGATGATATCGTTTCTTTCTGTGATAGTGCTGTATAAATAACGTCTAATCCAAATGAAATACCGACTGTTGGATAGTTCATATTATCACCACGGAATGCTCCGATAATGTTATCGTAACGACCGCCACTACCGATGCTGGATGTAATTGATCCATCTTTTAGGAAGATTTCATACACGGTACCTGTATACATTGTGAGTCCTCGTGCTAAAAATGGATTGAATATAGCATTCTCATTTATTCCAAGAGCGATTAAATATTGCTGTAATTGTTGCAATTCGTTTATTCCATCAGTAACGAGTGGATTATTGAAAGCTTCTTTAAATTCAGCAATTGAAAGCTTTAGACAAGATAAAACGGTATTACATATCGTATCAGCCATTTCTTCAGAAATTCCGCGCTCTAATACATCTTTTCGTACACCATCTATCCCAATCTTTTCGATTTTGTCTAATGATAAAATGACGTCACTCGTTAGTTCAGTAGGGATATTAATAGCCTGGAGAATACCGTTTAACAACTTTCGGTTATTATATTGGATCGTTACTTCTAAGTTTAACGTTCGGAATAGTTCAAACGCCATGCTCATAAGTTCAGCTTCTGCCATGACAGACTCAACACCGACTATATCAACGTCACATTGTATGAATTCACGAAATCTTCCTTGTTTTATTGGCCCATCTCGAAATACTTTCCCAATTTCATAACGTTTAAAAGGGAGGCGAATATTCGGATTCATTGCCACAACTTTTGCGAATGGAATTGTTAAGTCGTAACGTAAGGCAAGTTCGCGTTTTCCTTGATCCTGAAGTGTATATATTTCTTTTAAAATTTCATCGCCACCGCCATACTTGTAAGACATAAGCTCATACATATTTAACGTTGGTGTCTCTAACGGTTTACAGCCATAACGTTCAAACGTATCTTCACATGCTCTTTTAATTTTATTTCGCAGCACTTGTTCCTCTGGTAAATAGTCTTTCGTTCCTTTTACATTTTTCATTTCCATCATAATCACTCCTTTTTAAATTAAAAAAAGCTATGCAGGTATAAAAATACCCACATAGCTTTATGAACGCTTCGTGGGTCAACAGGAAAAGCCCTGTACCCACGAAGAAAAAATTTTCTTCGGATACACGGCGTTACGTATGATGATGAAGTTGGAAAGAAGTATTAATAGTACGCATTGCAAATCTCTCCTTAACAATAAGTTTTTCCAAATTATATCAGATGATTTTTGAATTATCAATATTTTTAGTTTTGAAATATACGTGAAGTTATGTAGGAGAAATGGAAAAGGGTGTATAATAAAACTTAATAATATGAAATAACCTGTTAAGGAGACCGCTATGAAAAAAGATAAGACTAATGCGATGCGAATATTAGATAAAGAAAAAATTGAATATTCGATGATGTCATATGATCCAAACGATGGGAAAATTGATGGCGTATCAGTAGCCGAGAAAATTGGACGAGAAGTGAGAGAAGTATATAAAACGTTAATTGCTCAAGGGAATAGTAAAAATTATCATGTGTTTATTATTCCGGTAGATGAGGAATTGAATTTAAAAGCTGCCGCAAAAGCAGTAAGTGAAAAGAAAATTGAAATGATTGCTGTAAAAGATATTACGAAAGTGTCAGGATATATTCGCGGCGGTTGTTCACCGGTCGGAATGAAGAAGCTATTTTCTACATGTATTGATGAAAGTGCTCAATCACTTGAAACGATGATTGTAAGTGGCGGGAAAGTAGGTATACAAATTGAGCTGAAAGTGGATGACTTGGCGAAAGTAACGAGAGCGCAGTTTGGTGAGGTAACGAAATAATGATACATAGGGAAAGAAGTTTTAGTTTTATTAAGTTTAGATAAGAAGTTATAGGATAGTTAGTCCATTATGGGGCTGATTATCCTTTTTCATTGCTACTGATAATGAGACGTTATGTTAACCGATTATGTATACGATATGCAAGAAAAATTTCTTTACTGCCATATTATTTGAATGGTAAAATTTAGGTAAAGGGGGTGAGAGTTATTTCAAAAATAATTAATAAGGTTGTATTTAAAAGAGCTATTAACTTTTTCATATTAGGGGTAGCATTAACTGTTATTGCAACCATAATAACCTTTGTAAGCAATCCCGATCTAAAAGAAATAATGGAAGGGATAGGAAATAGACTGCCGGACCAAGTAAAGGAATCAACAGGTATAGAAAAGGTATGGTCATATATTGTTAATAATGGTTTTATCGTACCTTTACAAATGTTTATATTAGCTTTGATTCCAATACAATTTTTATATGTTATACATATAATTTTAACTGTTTCACTTCCTGGGATTCTTTTTGGAATTGGATTACAAGCTGATTTTCAAAAAGGTTTTGGGATAATAATTTCTGCTATCCCTCATTACCTTTTTGAAATTTTCGCTTTTTGTTTATTTGCAGCCATTCTTTTTGAATTAAATAAATGTATTAGAATCAAATTAAAAAATTTATTCAAAAAGGATAAAGAAAGAATATCTCTTAGTAAAAAGATTTTAGAAGTAATAAAAATTTATGCTGTTTTAACTTTACCTATAATTATCATTGCTGCATTCTTAGAAACTTACATAGCTAATATCATACTTGATTTATTTTAGGAACTTTATATGCTTGATAAAAATTGAGATTTACCTAAACATAATACAAACTGTGGTTATAACTTCCAATAACGAAAGTTATGGTGCGACAAGAAGTCGCATTCCCACAGGGTAGCTTCTGCTACTAGATTAGATGCAAAGTCTATCTCCATCCGAAACTGCGGACTTGGTAACGGGCTCGTGGGTTGCATGAGGAAATGTGGAAACAGAGAGTCTGTACATGACTCGGAATACCGCTAGGAGAAGACAGGTACGGTGAACGAGAGTGAAGGCTCGTAAGCTTCGTAATCGTTAGCTTGGGATAATGTACAGCTCTACCCAGGTCTTGATAAGAGGAAAGGCATTCTCATAATACTGCCGCGTTGCATCCCGCAACTTATCCGGAGTAAAGAGTCCACCTAACCCTGTCGTATCTGTGGAATGTGAAACTTGGTAAGCCCTATGTCATCTGCGCAAGCAGTAGGATGACTGTAAAGTCAAACGATGTGGCAGAGGGTAAAGGATATAAGAGAAAGCAAAAGCCGCTAGCCGAAAGGAAACAGGAAAGCATAGAAATATGTATAACTGAGCGGATATTGTCGTCCTTACGGACAAACCCATGACAAGCCTGAAAGGGAGCCCACTTCTTATAGGTCTTCAACATGGAAATACATTTGTAAGTTATCTTCTGACGAATAGGAGCGTGCAGTTATGAACACCTCAGAACGAGCGTCGGCGCACGTCTCGTATACAAACTGGAAAGCAGTTCAGATGTATGTGACGAAGTTACGACAAAGAATTTACCGTGCCGAACAGTTACAGCAACAAAGAAAGGTAAGAAAACTTCAACGCTTACTCATGAGAAGCGAAGCAAACTTACTGTTATCAATTAGACGAGTAACACAGCAGAATAAAGGAAAGCGAACAGCAGGTGTTGATGAACATACAGCCTTGAGTCGCAGAGAAAGAAATCTTCTCTATGAGCAACTCAAAAAGTTAAATACGCTACAACACCGACTAAAACCAGCAAAACGTATATACATTGTGAAGAAAAACGGAAAATTGCGACCGTTGGGCATCCCAACTATAAAGGATAGGGTATATCAAAATATAGTGCGAAATGCCCTTGAACCACAGTGGGAAGCCAGATTTGAAGCTATTTCTTACGGGTTTCGTCCTAAGCGAAGTACCCATGATGCCATACGAAGCATTTTCAATAGAATCAACGGGGGCACAAAGAAGAAATGGATATTTGAAGGAGATTTTCAGGGCTGTTTTGATCATCTCAACCATGAGTGGATACTCAAACAAACTTCTTACTTCCCAGGAAGAAAACTATTGAAGCGATGGCTCAAGATGGGATACATGGAGCAAAGCTTTTTCGCGGAAACGCAAGAAGGTACTCCGCAAGGAGGAATTATCTCGCCACTTCTCGCTAACATTGCCCTTCATGGAATGGAAGAAACCTTGGGAATTACTTACAAGAAAAACTATAAAGCTAATGATAGTTATATTATGAATCCTGCTTGCAAATTTACCCTTATCCGTTACGCAGATGATTTTGTGGTCTTAACGGAGACAAAAGAACAAGCACTCTCTGTATATATGAGACTTCGTCCCTACTTAAAGGACAGGGGATTGGAATTAAGCCCTGAAAAGACGAAGGTTACACATATTGAGGAAGGATTTGAGTTCCTAGGATTCTTGATTCGGCAGTACCAAACTGAACAGGGGAATAAACTGTTCATCAAACCAAGTAAGGGCAGTAGACAGAAAGCGAAGAAGAAAATTGGAGATACTTTACGTGTCATGAGGGGTCAACCCATCGGAGAAATCATCCGAGTGCTTAATCCTATTATCAGAGGATACGGGCAATACTGGAAACATGTCGTTTCTAAGAAAATCTTTGGTACAATGGATAGCTATATCTATTGGAGAATCGGCAAACATCTTCGACAGCTCCATCCAAAGAAGTCGTGGAAATGGATATATGCAAGATATTACAGGCATCCACATCATGGTGGAAATGCTTGGACACCAACCTGCCCGAAAACAAATATCCAACTCTTACATATGTCATGGATTAAGATTGAGAGACACAACATGGTGAAATTCAAAAAATAGTCCTGATGACCCAACATTGAAAGAATACTGGGAAAAAAGAGACCGTAAGGTATTTGATACGGAAAACACGATGGATAGAATGAAGCTGGCTAGAAAACAAGGTTACCGCTGCGCTATCTGCAAAACTCCACTACAAAACGGGGAAAAGGTAGTCGTAAAAGACATGCCTGTTCCGCAACACCTCATATTGTCTAATTTAAACTTAAAATTAGTTCACTTACCTTGCCTATACTAAAGGGACTGAAATCGGATAAAAAGAAGGCTTGAGCCGTATGATGGGAAACTGTCACGTACGGTTCTGAGGGGAGTTGGGGGCAGCGATGCCCCCCGCTTACCCGACTAAATAAGCTGTTCAATGGATTCCCATAGAAAACTATGGTGAGATGAAATGTTTGATTTTGAAGCACTTCAAAATCTTAGCTAGATGGCTATGTAGCGGTACCCACATTAAAAAGGCAGGAACATATCAAATATGTTCCTGCCTTTGATTTTAGACAGATGTTTCCTAACAGTTGATTTTGTTAACGAAAGTCGACTTCAAATCCATATTTTGTTTGAAATAAAAGCATATAATAAAAGTATGAGGTGATGATGTGAAGGAGATAAACATTCATAAAGTAATTGCGGATAAGAGAAAAGAAAAGGGAATTACGCAGGAAGAGTTAGCGGCGTATATCGGTATTACAAAAGCATCTGTTTCCAAATGGGAGACGGGGCAGAGTTATCCGGATATTACATTTTTACCATTGTTAGCAGCGTACTTTAACGTAAGTATAGATGAATTAATTTGTTATACACCACAAATGAAACAGGAAGATATTAAGGGTTTATATCATAGACTAGCGGAAGCTTTTAGTGAAGAGCCGTTTGATGAAGTAATGATGGAATGCAAGGAAATCATAAAAAAATATTATTCTTGTTTTCCATTATTAATTCAAATGGGAGTGCTTTTTATTAATCACCATATGTTAACAGAGGATACGAATAAAAGAATTGAAATGCTAGAAGAGGCAATTCATCTCTTTAATAGGGTACAGGAAGAAAGTGAAGATGTTTCGCTTGCGAAAGAGGCGGTATCGTTTCAAGCAACTTGCTATCTTCTACTCAATAAACCGAATGAAGTGCTGCAATTGCTTGGTGGAATGATACGTCCTAACGTTCCAGAGGAAGATCTAATTGCACAAGCGTATCAAATGCTTGGAAATGCTGAAAAGGCGAATGAAATTATGCAAATTAGTATGTATCAACATTTAATGCAATTCGTTTCGACAATATCGAGTTTTGTATTAGTAAATGCCTCAAACAAAGAAAAGGTAGAGATGGCTTTAAATAGAGCTTTTAAATTAATAGATATTTATGAAATAGAAAAATTGCATCCTAATATGACCTTAAAAGTTTATTATGCTGCTGCGCAAGTATGCTGTATGCATGAAAACTATGAAAGAGCATTAGAAATGTTACGGAAATATGCGGCGGTTTGTGCGGCGAGCTTTACAGTAAATAGTCTACATTTACACGGTGATTCCTATTTTGATGCGATTGATGAATGGTTTGCAGAATTTCCGCTCGGCGCTAAAACGGTCAGAAATGAAGAAATTATAAAGCGGAGCATGTTACAAAGTATTGCAGAGAATCCAATTTTCGAATCAATGAAAGACTTAATAGAGTATAAAAATATTGTAGCGAGTTTGAAATTTAAATTGGATATAAAATAATAGTGGGAGGACAAATATAATGACCTTTGACGAATATGAAGTAGCGATAAATAGTGAATTTACTTTGCATGGAACGATTACAAAGCCGAAAGTTGACGGGAAGTATGCTGCTGTTGTAATGATCGCTGGATCTGGAGAAGTTGATCGTGATGGAACGATAGTACCACTAAAGCTTGAGTCGAACATATATAAAGATTTAACACATGTATTTGCGAAGCTTGGAGTGGTGACGCTCCGTTTTGATAAGCGCGGAGTAGGAAAGAGTGAAGGGGCATTTCTGAAGACTGGAATGTGGGATTTGGTTAGTGATATAGAGGCTATGATTACGTATTTAAAAGAACAGCCATTTGTTGATCCGGAAAATATTATTTTAGCAGGTCATAGTGAAGGATGTATGTTAGCAACTGTAGTGAACGCAAGAACATCAGTTAATGGGCTCATCCTTCTTACGGGAGCTGCGGAATCATTAGAAGAAGCTTCGAAAAGACAAAGGGAAATTGCTTATAAAGAATTAAAAGAACAAAAAGGAATAAAAGGAAAGTTAATGCGTCTTCTTAATGTAGAGAAACGTGGAGAAAAGCAGATGGAAAAATTAAAAGAGAAAATGATGAACACAGAAAAAGATACGATTAAAGTTGGTTTTAAACCGATGAATGCAAAATGGTTTAGAGAGCATTTTCAGCATGATATTTATAAGGACTTACAACAAGTAACATGTCCAGTGCTAGCTATCGCTGGTGATAAAGATATTCAGGCTGATTCTGAAAGAGCGAGTCGAATTGGTGAGTATGTGAAGGGTGATTCTGAAGTACATGTAATAAAAAATATGGATCATAGTTTGAAAGTTTTTGAAGGTGAGTTTAAAGCATTAGAGTTTAAAAAGAATTATGAAGCAGGCGCGGGAAAGCCACTTCATCCAGAGCTGGAAGAAATTATTGTGAATTGGATGGATGCGCATTTTATCTCGCAGTATGAGGAAGTTGGAAGAGAGAGTAACTACCTGTAAAAGTCCGATTGGTGTGGGTACCTATGAATCCTACACCAATCGGGCTTTTTTGTAATTGTCGTTTCAATCCCACGAAGGAAACAGCATTCTTTAACTAACTCTATTACAGAAGCCGATACACCCTCATAACAATGATTCTTAAAAGAACCTATCATAAGAAATTTTTCTTTTTAATTTATAATAAAGATTAAAAAAAATGTGAATTTCATAGAAAAAGCACGACATATGAAGTAAAATGTCATGTATAGTTTCTATCATTCTCTTTAATAATTGTTTGAAATGTTCTTACATATTGATTTATCTGGGAAAATGTATAGATTTCGATTGATTATATGTAATGAAAAATGAAGGTGTTATGTAACTATTAGGATGTACATTAGAAGAAGTGTGAGGAGGAAGGTATATCTATTAAAATAGCGAGATATACTAAATTAAATATGAGTATTAGATTGAATAAAAAAGTAGTAGCATTAACAGCAGGACTAACGGTATTATCCTCATCGATGGTATCGTTTGCAGAAGAACAGCCATCTGTAAATAACCATCAATCTATAAGTATTCAGGAACAAAGCGGGACAGATCAACTTCAAGTATCAGAAGAACAAGTTTTAAAAAGTATTGAAGAAAGTTTTGAAGGGGTAGATGGACGCGGCGGAGGTACTGTCAATAATAAGAAAGTGGACAGTCTTCAAAGTTCAGAAGGTATTTATGAAGAAACGGGTACATTAACGGTTCCTCACAATTCAAGTAGAACAAAGCGTAGTCTTGCTTTCTCAGCACCTACAGTTTCTAGTACGATAAACGGGGTTCCATTCACGGAATGGATTGTTCCAGCAGGTAACGATAATATTCGCCCTCAAAATCATATGATTCCAAAGTATATTACAATTCATGAGACTGATAATAAAAGCGTAGGAGCAGGAGCTAAAAGCCACGCTCAATACTTATATAACCAAGCAGTAGGGGAAACAGACCGAGCTGCATCATGGCACTTTACAGTAGATGATAAAGAAATTTATCAACACTTACCATTAAACGAGAACGGATGGCACGCAGGAGATGGTGATGGGCCAGGTAATAGAGAATCTATTGCAATTGAAATTGCAGTTAATAGTGATGGTGACTACAATAAGGCAGTCGATAACGCTAAGAAACTTGCAGCTTATTTAATGAAAGAAACGGGTGTACCATTAAACAACATCGTAAAACATCAAAAATGGAGTGGTAAAAACTGTCCCGATATGTTGATTAATAGTGGACAATGGGTACCATTCGTAAATGGCGTTGAAGGATATTATAATAAATTTTATCAACCGACAGACGATATAACGGGAGGTTGGTATGAATCGGCTATTCGTGATTTGAACAGAAGAGGTATTATGGTAGGAGAAGGAAACGGCATTTTTGCGCCTAATAGATCTGTAACAAGAGCTGAGTTTGCGCAATTAATCTCGAATTCTTTAAGTCTTCCAGCTGGAGATGCGACGTTTAAAGATTTAAATGATGTAAATTCAACTTTACGAGATGGTATTAAACGTACTGCAAGTGCAGGCATCATTTCTGGTAGAGGAGACGGTAATTTTGATCCTAACACACCTATTACAAGAGAAGAAGCAGCGGTCATTGTAAATAAAGCTTTACAGTATAAAGGAATAAATGGACCATTGGTAAACTTACCATTTGCAGATAAAAATCAAATTATCTATAAAGAAGCTGTACAAAGATTATACGGCTTAGGTATTGTAACAGGTATGGGAGATAACTTGTATGTCCCTAAAGGAACAACAACTCGTGGTGAAACTGCAGCATTCATTTTAAACATGCTTCAAGTCATTGAAACTGGTAACGTTCAAAAAGGAATTGGTACGGTTGAAATAAATGGTATTGGGGTAAATGTTCGCAGCGGAGCAGGATCTAGCTACTCTGTTGTTAGAAAAGCAAGCAAAGGTGAAAAAGCTACAGTATACGAAGAAAAGAATGGTTGGCTAAGAATTGGTACAGATGAATGGGTTTATAATGAGCCTAGCTACATCGTCTATACGAAAGATAAAAAGTAAATAGTTAAGAAGTAAGTCATACATCACATATTTTATTTATCCCGCTTTAATGGGCAGTAAGACCCCCACCTCAAAATTCAGTGAAAGCAAAGAAGTTAGGTGGGGGTCGGGCTGCCCATAAAAGTCCGATTGGTGAAGGCTAATAATCAGTGGGGGATGAAGAAAACCCCCACTGATTAAAGTTTCACTTTATTCCCAGGCAATGGACAGCATTTTCTCCATTGCCTGTTTTTGTGTTTCAGTTTTTTAATAGTCATATAGAAATTTGAACTGGAGTTAGAAGGAAGAGTAATTGTCTGTAAAATATTGACCATTTTAGGTTAGTTTAGTACATAGGTTTTTTTGGTTTTTACGCAATTTTATATTTTTCAATGAGTATTTTTATTATTTGTCGGCTTTAAAAACGAATATTTTTAAAATTTAACTAAAAAATGTTCATATTTTTATTGCGTGCACACTAATAGTTTGTTATATTATCCATATAATAATTTTGAATAACATCACTCGTATACTCGGTAATATGGTCCGAGCGTTTCTACCTAGTTCCCAATGAAAGAACTGGACTACGGGTTAAAGTATTCGGTCGCTCTATGTAATGTGCGCTACCGATCTATAATTTTGCATATGCTTAATTAACTTTGACTACCGTAGTTCTAGAAAGTAGAGGTTCTTCTACAATTTCTAGAACTTTTTTGTTTGGACCAAAAGTATCGAGTATAGAAAACAACAAGAGAAAGAGGAGATTATTTATGAAGAAGAATACGTTGAAAAAATGTGCTGCCCTAGTAACTACTGTTGCATTGTCATTCTCGATACTTGCGGGATGTAATGCGAGTCCGAAACAAGTTGAGGCAAAAAGCAATCAAAAACCAATCTTAATTCAAGGGCCAATGCCGATAGAAGCTGAAAAGTTTGCAAAAAGGTTAAAAAATGTGAAAGAAGAAAAGTCTGGAACTTTCGTATTTTATAGAGGAACTGTCGACAATTATCCTGTAATCGTAGCGAAAACAGGTAAAGGAATGGAAAATACAGCTGCCGCTACAGCAGTAGCTATTGAAAAATATAAGCCTCAGGCAATTATTAACCAAGGAACATCAGGTGGACATGATCCAAATTTAAATGTATTTGATATCGTTTTAGGAAAACAAGTAGCAAACATCGGGTCATTAAAAACAACAAATATGGATGAGAATCAAGGGATTGAGCCGACAAAATGGATTGCTATGGACTTAATGGCTTCTGAAGGAAGTGCAGGAGAAGATCCAAATGCTGAGAAGGTCCGATACTATGAGGGCGATAAGGATTTACTTGCAGCAGCGAATGCGGTAAAAGACACATATACAAAAGGTAAAGTAGTTGAAGGTACGATTGGTTCAGCAGATGTTTGGAATAATGAAGTGGATAGAATTAAATGGTTCCATACAAAATACGGTACATCTGTTGAAGAAATGGAAGGCGCTGCAGCAGCGCAAATCGCAAAAGCGTATGACGTACCATTTTTAGGAATTCGAGTGTTATCTAACAATAAAACGAACGGCGGAAAATACAATCCAAACACAGCAGCGGCAAATCAAGAATATGTATATGAAGTAGTTAAAAAGTATATCGATACGTTGCCAAGTAAATAAAATTATTTCTAGTAAAGAAAGGCTAAGTAACCCCGACATGAACGACAAAAGTTGTTTGTTTCGGGGTATTTGCTGTTTTCTTATTCACTACTGAAGTAGTGAATAACGTTTCAATAGTATAGAAGGTTTTGCGGAAGAAAATTGCAATCTGGTTTTCAAAGATCGTTCGTCTACATACAAATTATTGCAACATTAGACAGGGAAACGAAAATAATCCAAGAATATGTTATATAGAAGGAAAAAGAAAAGAGGGAAAATGATGTGGAAAACTACAGATTTATGTGATGAGTTTGAAAAAGAATTACAAATATGTCGCCAGTCTTTTCGATCTTTTGGGAAGAAAGAACAATTCCACGGGAAAATT
Source organism: Bacillus luti (assembly GCF_009739945.1). NCBI lineage: Bacteria > Bacillati > Bacillota > Bacilli > Caryophanales > Bacillaceae > Bacillus > Bacillus luti. The sequence continues at coordinate 2,045,117 of NZ_CP040336.1, forward strand.
GCAACGGTAAGAGTGAAAGATGATAATGTACTAGTGAAAGAAGGATTGCAAACATTACCGGAAGGAACGGTATTAGTTGTTGATGGAGGAGCTTCTACGAATTGTGCGTTACTCGGTGATAATTTAGCAGCTATTGCAGAGGAAAGAAAGTTGGCAGGGATTATTGTGAATGGATATGTTCGTGATTCTAGTGAACTAAAGAATATTAATATTGGTATTTTAGCGTTAGGTACGATGCCAAATAGAAGTGTAAAAGAAGGAAAAGGTGACAGGAATATTTCATTGCAATTTGGAGAAGTAGAATGGAAGCCAAATGATTATGTGTATGTGGACGAAGATGGCGTCATTATTAGTGAAAAGAGTTTGCATAGTTAAGAGATTAAAAAGTTATTATTCTTAGAAAATAAATCCGATAAAACATGGACAAAATCCTTTGTCAATAGTAAAATAATACAGAAATTTAAAATTTACAGAATGTATAGGTTTATCGTTTTACGATAACTTAAATGGAAGTTAGTTTTGCCTAGAAAAGTGAATGTTATCACAATGATACGTTCATGAACGAAATTATTTTTCCTATACAAATATAGCCGCAAATGATGCGGGTAGGAGGTGTTGTGCATTTTTGTTCGGCACTTTTACAAAAAGAGAGTGTCAATCGCACGCCCTTGAAGGGCCTTTTTTTGTGTAAATGGTAGTAAGGGAGGAAATTTTGGGATGGCAATGTTAAAAAAATGGCTGCTTACGTCGTTAATGGCAGTTACACTTGTATTTGTTTCTTTTGCGAATACAGTACATATTACGTTTGCTGAAGGAAATACAGCGAAACTTGCAATTGTTGGTGAATCACAAAAGGGCATTATGTTATGTCCGAAAGAAGAGCAAATTAAAGATGGGGAAACAGCTTTAAGTTTGCTGCAAAAAGTCATGGGGGACAAAGTAGTATCTGAAACGATGTCGTTTGGAACGTATGTAAAAGGCATCGACGGCTTAATGGCTGGGGACACAAGCGGTTGGTTGTATGATGTAAATGATAAAGCTGCACAAGTAGGAGCAGATAGTTATAAATTAGAGTCTGGAGATGTTGTTGTATTCCGCTTTGTTTCAGACTGGAGCAATATGAGTCAAGAAACATTACAGCAAACATTAGATAAATTTGGAACTTGTAAAACTGTTGAAGAACCAAAGACAGATGATCCAAAACAAGAAAAGCCAGAAGAACCAAAAACGGATGATCCAAAGCAAGAAAAACCAGAAGAACCAAAAACGGATGATCCAAAACAAGAAAAACCAGAAGAACCAAAGACAGATGATCCAAAACAAGAAAAACCAGAAGAACCAAAGACAGATGATCCAAAACAAGAAAAGCCAGAACAACCAAAGCAAGAGAACATTCAAGTTCCAGCAGCACAAGTAAACGAAGCAATTTCTAAAACGTCTGAAAAGATGTTACAAGATGGAATTGAAAGTGATTGGGTAGCTTTAGGACTTGCTCGTTCTGGAAAGAATGTACCGATTGAGGCGCAATTAAATTACGTTAAAGCAGTAACAGAAAAAGTAGAAAAGCGTGTGAATCGTTTTACAGCAACGGATTTAGCTAGAACGATTATTATGATGAATGCAATGAATGCTGATCCGAAAAAGGTAGGCGAACATAACTTAGTTCAAAAATTGTATGAATCAGATAAAGTAAATTCTGTTACAGGTTATGCATTTGCTTTACTTGCATTTGATACGAAGAAGTATGAGATCCCAGTTGAATCAAAATGGAATCGAGTTGCGTTAGTAGAGTCACTTTTAAACACGCAACACACAGATGGTGGTTGGACTTATGATAGTGCAAGCAGTAAAGAAAGTGCTAGTAGCGTTGATGTTACGGCTATGGTTTTATCAGCATTAGCCCCTTATCAAGAGCGACTAGATGTGAAACCAGCTGTGCAAAAAGCTGTTGCGTATTTATATAAAGAGCAGCTAGAAAATGGCGGTTTTTCTGCAGATGGACAAGAAAATTCAAATAGTACTGCGCAAGCAATTATTGGGTTATCACTTGTGAAAGATGTAGATCAAAATCGTCTTCATAAGGCAGTGCAAAACCTATTGTCATATCAGCTTCCAAATGGTGAATTCAAATGGTTACCAAGTGATCAAAACGGTAGCGGAATGGCTACAGAGCAAGCATTATTAGCTTTAATTCAGTTTAAAGAACTTGGAAAGTCAATTTATGATTGGTCAAATGTATCTGTTACTGAAATCGATACAAAGCCTAATGTGGATTCAGAAAAAGTTGTAGTAGAAAAAGAAGTTATTGAACAACCACAAGAAGAAAAACAAGTGCAACAAGAAATAAAAGATGACAATTTAAAAGTTGTTGTTGATAACGAACCGGTTAAAAATAAAAAATCCGGAAACGGTAGCACACTACCGAAAACAGGAGCATCTTCTCATAGTGCAGCTACAGAAGTAGGTGTGGGTGTATTGTGTATTGCTTCTGCATATGTATTATGGAGACGTAAAGCAGCTTAACAAAAATTAGGAGCAATTATTTGCTCCTAATTTTCGTATGAAAGGTGAGAGATAACATGAGTAAGGTGAAATGGTTCATTTCTTTAATGCTTTCGCTCGGACTACTTGCTGGATGTGAAGAGGCGGCTGTACAGCCAGAGAAGAAGGTAGAACCAAAGCAAGAAGAGGTTGCGAAACAAGAAGAGAAAAAAGATGAAGCAAAACCGGAAGGAAAACCGGAGGAAAAACAAGCTGAACAAGAGAAAAATAAGCAAGAAGAGCAAAAAGAGAAACAAGAACAAAAAGTAGAAGAGAAGCCGAAAGAGGAAAAACAGCAGGCACAACCAGAAGTTAAGAAAGAAGAAAAACCTCAGGAACAACCGGCTGCTACGAAACAACCAGAACAGCAAAAAGCACAAGAAGAGAAACAACAAGAGCAGCAACCGAAAGCACCAGAAGTAAAAGAAGAAGCGAAGGTTGTCAATCAGCCAAAAGAAACACCGAAGCAGGAGCAAAAAGTTGATCCGAATAAAGAGAAACAAGTAACTGTTCCGGTTCCGCCAGAACCAAAGCCAGAACCGAAACCTGAACCAAAACCAGTGCCGCAAGCAAAACAAGTTACGATCTCAGTAAAAGGTAATGAAGGATACTTATTAGGTGCGAAAAAGATTGATGTACAAGAAGGCGATACTGTTTATAAAGTATTGCAGCGTACGGGATTAGATGTTGATGCAATGGGTTCTAAAGGTGATATTTATGTAAAGGGTATTAATGATTTATATGAAAAAGATGTTACGGCTACTAGTGGATGGAAATATCGTGTGAACGGTGCGTTTCCAAACTATAGTGCAGGTGTAGCTACAGTAAAACCAGGAGATACAATCGAGTGGGTGTTTGTATTAAAATAAGAAAGGTATTTGGTAAAGGACTATGAAAATAAGTTTTTCTTCTTTACATCCTTTTGTGAATTTTTTCTATTATATCGGGGTGATGATACTATGTATGATGTGTCTTCATCCTCTTTTTTTAATTGGAGCAATACTATTAATCGTTATGTTAAATGTGATGCAAGGGAATAGCGAAAAGATAAGAAAGATGTTACCGAGCACAATCGTCTTCTTTTTTATGGTGATTTTATTTAATTCGTTATTAACGCATAGAGGCCGAACTACGTTATTTTGGTTAGGTGATAGCCGTATTAAGCTTGAGGCAATTATGTTCGGACTAGTAATGGGGTTATTGTTAGTTGCAGTTATGTTCACGTTCGCGTCGTATAATGATATTATTTCAAGTCATAAATTTTTATATTTGTTTTCTAGAATTTCACCGAAAGTTGCATTGTTAACGATGATTACAGTAAGGTTTGTGCCGTTGTTTATTAGGCGGTTGCAGAAAATTACACTCATCCAAAAAACGAAAGGTGTACAAGTTGATGCAGGTTCCATTATTGAGCGCGTGAAAAATGGTATGCAATTGCTGCAAGTATTATTAATTTGTTCGTTAGAGGATGCACTGCAAACGGCAGATTCTATGCAAGCTCGTGGATTTGGTGTAACGAAGCGTACGACGTATATTCGATATAGAATGGAAAGACGCGATTGGTATACGCTCAGTTATTTAACGATTCTATTCATAGCCGCGGTCATCTTTAGTAATTATGGCGGAGGAAAATTAATTATTTATCCGAAAGTCGAATCGATTTTATTTCAGCAATATGATGGAATAATGTTTGTCGTATTTACGATGTTTATTAGTTTACCAATTATAATGGAAGGAAGGGAATGGCTATGGTGGCGCATGCAGAAATAAACAATTTATCATTTGTATATGCTGATGAAAACGAATACGCGTTACAGCATATTTCTCTTTCTGTTCAAAAAGGAGAGTTCATTGCACTTGCTGGAGGATCAGGATCTGGAAAGACGACTTTATTAAAACATTTTAAAAAGGAATTACTTCCAATCGGTAAGTGTACTGGAGACACATATTATGATGGTACTTTATTAGAAAATGTACCGGATTTGTTATCTGCCCAAGAAATTGGCATGGTATTTCAAAATCCAGAAAATCAGCTCGTAATGGATACAGTAATTCAAGAATTAGCATTTTCTTTAGAAAATATCGGGTTACCATCTCATATTATTCAAAAGAGAATAGCCGAGCTTATTAGTTTCTTAGGATTTCAAGATCTATTGCATCAATCTGTTCATACGTTATCTGGCGGGCAGAAGCAACTTGTCAATTTAGCTGCAGTATTAGTTATGCAGCCGAAATTATTATTATTAGATGAACCGACAGCACAATTAGATCCAATTGCTGCGAAAGAGTTTTTAGGATTGTTAAAGCGTATTAACGAAGAACTTGGAATTACGATCGTTTTAAGTGAACATCGTTTAGATGAGGTAATGCCGCTCGCAACGCGCGTTATTTGTATGAATAACGGCCGAATCGTGTATGATGGCAGTCCGAAAACGGTTGTAGCGAATATGTGGGAAGTAGAAAAGTTCCGTCCATTTATTCCGCAAATTCCAAGATTGTTTTTAGAGTGGAATGCGAACGATATTCCGTTTACAGTGCGAGAAGCACAAATGAAAATGAATGATTTTTCAGCGATACCATATGTAAATGAGCCAATAGTACAAAGTGAAAAGCAAGAAGTCATTTTAAGTGCAGAGCATATTTCGTTCCAATATGAAAAAAATAGCCCGCTTATTTTACGAGACTTAACCGTATCGATTGAAAAAGGAAAATGGGTAGCGCTCGTTGGGAAAAATGGTACTGGGAAATCTACACTGTTAACGATTTTAGCGGGGTTACAAAAAGCGAGAAGAGGAAAAGTGAAGTGGAAAGGTAAAGTGATACATAAAATTGATTCAAAAGAACGATTTAAAAGTATCGGGTATGTATCGCAGCATCCGTATTATCATTTCACATTTGATACAGTGTGGGATGAAGTGTATGAACGTGCACGTGAGTTATACGGAGAACAAGGAAGAGAAATAGCAGAGCATCAGCTTAAAAAGTTTTGGCTCTATGCACTTAAAGAACGCCATCCGCATGATTGTAGCGGGGGAGAACAACAATTACTTGCGTTATGTACAACGTTATTGTCAAGGCCAACGTTATTATTACTCGATGAACCGACAAAGGGACTCGATCCATGGAAGAAAGAAAGAGTAGGAGAGTTATTTAAGAAGTTACAAAAAGAAGGTACAACAATTGTAATGGCAACGCATGATATTGAATTTGCGGCGAAATATGTGGATCAATGTATGATGTTATTTGACGGAGCAGTTATTATGAATGATGCACCGAAAGAATTTTTTAGTGGTAACTTCTTTTATACAACATCGATCAATCGATTCATTCGAAAAGAATTGCCATATGCATTAACGTGGGAGGATGTGTACGAAGCGTGTCCAAGCGATATGTTGCATTCATAATATGTATTTTTGCAGTTATAATAGCCACATTGTTCTTTACTACACTTATCATGGACGGGTATTACTTGTTAAGTAGCTTGTTTTTATTAGCTGTTATTATGTTACCATTCTATATCCGCTTTGAAAGAAAGGCGTTTGTTTCACGTGAAATTGTTCTCGTTGCCGTATTAGCAGCAATCGCAGCAGTTAGCCGCGTACCATTTTCGATTTTACCGAGTGTACAACCGACTTCATTCGTTATTATCGTTTCTGCAATCGTGTTTGGGAGTGAGACTGGTTTTATGATCGGTGCAACAGCGGCGATTGTATCTAACATCTTTTTAGGGCAAGGTCCGTGGACGCCGTGGCAAATGTTTTCATGGGGGATGATTGGTTTCATAGCTGGATTATTACGCAATACATTTTTAATGAAAAAGTTATGGGGAAGACTACTATACGGATTCTTCGTTGGCTTTTTATTTGGCTGGATCATGAATTTCTGGGGACTACTCGGTTTTATACAGGAAGCAACGTGGGAAACAGTTATTTCATACTATATCGCAAGTTTTTACTTCGATTTGAGTCATGCGATTTCAAATGTTGTGTTCTTACTACTATTTAGTACTTCTTGGATTACGATTCTTACAAGATTTAAAAGGAAATATGGCATATTAGATAAGCATAACATGGCATAGAAAAGCATATTTATATAAGGTAGGGTCGCGACTTACATATTCGTTTGCCTCTTTCATGCTTCTTACATATTGTAAGGAGCATTTTTTATTGTCAAAAAATAGTCCAATATATATCCGTTACTATATGAAATTATTTGTATAATAGTAGGTGAGAATTATTTTCAAAAGGGAGGTGTATAGTTAATGAAGTTAGTTATTCCGAAGCAACATGGGGCATGGGCGATGCTCGTTATACCATTTCTATTAAGCGCTATACTTGGGAAACCTACTATGTATCATATTCCATTGTTTTTAGCTTGGTTTTTCATCTATTTAGCTACGTATCCATTCCTTACGTACATAAAACAAAAACGAAAAAAAGAATATTTACATGCCGCAATTTTATATTTTATTATTGCGTTCGTATTTGGGATGATTTCTTTATTATATGAATGGCGAATTCTTTTATTCGTAGTAGTCATGATTCCATTATTTATTGTAAATATGTATTACGCTCGTCAAAAGAATGAAAGAGCGTTACTAAATGACATTTTCGCGATTATTGTTTTCTGTATCGGTGGTTTAGTCAGTTATTATTTTTCAATGAAACTTATAGATAAAACAGCATTATTCATTGCGCTTATTTCATTTTTATATTTTTTAGGAAGTACGTTTTATGTGAAAACGATGATACGTGAGAAAAATAATCCGAAGTATCGTTTTATATCTTGGGGTTATCATATTGTATTAACGATTATCATTTTTACTATTAATCCATTGTGTTCTCTTATTTTTATACCAAGTGTTATTCGAGCAATAGTGTTGTATGGCAAAAAGATTTCTATCATAAAAGTAGGGATTTTAGAAATTGTGAATTCTGTATATTTTTTAATTATAACGGCAATAATAATGAAGTATGCCATTTGAAAAAGCTTCCCACCAAATTGATGGGAAGTTTTTTCAATCTTGTTCTAAAATGTGAACGGTGTAATCGCAGCGTTGAATAGCTTGTTCGATCGCATAAAGGGATTGTTCAATACGAGCGCGATTAAAATCTTTTTCAACAGTCTGTAGCGCTTCTTCTAAACAATGTTTTGCTTCTTGTAATGATTGAAAAGAATTTTGGACATATCCGCGAGCATTTTCGTGCATTTCATAATCCTCCTTGCATATTCATATATGTATAGTATGAACAGTAAGGAACAAAATATAATTTGTTATATTTATTTGACAATTAAAATGAAATTACGTATAGTAGGAATTAAGTGAATATTTTCTTATCCAGAGAGGTGGAGGGACTGGCCCGATGAAACCCAGCAACCGCGATGCAGGTGCTAATTCCAGCAGAACATATTTGTTCTGGGAGATAAGACGAAGATATACGTAACTTCTTCTTATCGGAGAGGTTTTTTTATTGCAAAAAAACCGATTACGAAAATTTATATTAAGAAGAAAGGGGGTGCGAAGTACTGTGACACTCGAAAAATACGTAAAACTGCGTAGTACAGTTTATGAATATATGATAGAGCAAGATAAGCCAATATCATTGTTAGATATTCAAGAACATATCGTTTCGCATCATGAAGGAAAATTCACGAAAAAGATGTTACATCAATTTTATTTATCAAGACTATTAGATGAACTGAAACTGGATGGAAAAATTACATTAGCTGATGAATATCTCTATGCTGAAAAAGGGGTATTTTATAAGGCGGGAAAAGGGAGCTAAGCTCTCTTTTTTTTTGAAGTATGTAGAGTAAAAGACTGCTTAAGCAGCCTGATACAGGGAATGGTGTTGAGTGTGTAGTGTCAAAGATTGAATGTGCCTGAAAGAGGCACTTCATATCGGCTGCAAATGAAAAGAGACACCTCCGCCGAATAGGTGTCAGTCGTTTTGTCATATAGACTTGCTATTTGACAGTTATTAGAATAACATGCAGGGTTTTGGAAGTCAAAAGGGAATTAAAGGAAGAGGTGTTGTTATGTACGCTTACTTATTAAACGATATAACGAAGTGGATTCCTAAGTACATTATGGATAAAGGATATGAATATTATGAAGAAGGACATGTAGAAGATGTCGAAATACAAGATACGAAAATATTTGCCTTCGTTACTGGAAATGCAGGGAACTACGAAGTAATTATTGATTTAGAGGATTTTACAGAAAGTAGCTGTGAGTGTCCATATGAAAATTATTGTAAACATATGGCGGCGGTCGTTTATGATATTCAACATGTAGGTGAGAGTACAGTTAAAGAGAAACTGAAAGATTTAGAAAAGGAAGAGTTACTCACAGTATTAAATCGTTTGTTGCAAAGTTCGAAAAACGTGCAAGTTGTAGAGAAGATGTTAGAGAAGTGGAAGCTTTAACTATAGAGGGAGTGGTTTTGCAATGAACGTACTAATTATATACGCCCATCCTAATCCTTCAAGTTTTAACGGGGCCATTTTAGAGCATGTGCAAAAAGGATTACAGGAAACAAATCATTCGGTTACGGTACTTGATTTATATAAGGAACAATTTGATCCAGTGCTTGTATTTAATGAAGAGAAGAAAAGGCGTGATTTAGTAAGTGAGGAAGAGACAGCGCGATATAGAAAATTAGTGGAAGAGGCAGATACTCTTCTCTTCATTTATCCGATATGGTGGTGGGGGATGCCTGCTATTTTAAAAGGATTTATTGACCGTATTTTCGTAGCGGGATTTGCTTATAAATATGAAGGTGCTCTGCCGAAAGGATTATTGACCGGAAAGAAAGCGTGGGTTATTAATACGTTGGATTCGCCTTTATGGTACGTCGCTTTATTATACCGATCAGCAGATTGGATTGTAATGAAGAGAGGCGTTTTACGTTTTTGCGGCATTCGCGATATAAAACGTTCAGTATTTCAATCTGTGAAAACGAGTAAACTAGAGAAGCGGGAAAAGTGGTTATTACAAATAGAAGAAAAGGCTCGTACATTATGAATGAAGTCGATCGTATTATAAACTGTTGTGGGTATGATAATGAACTTTTGCGAACGTATATTACATGTTTACTTCAATTGAAAAAATGTAGCGAAATATTTCAGCAAATTCAAATAGAGTTAAGAAATGACTACTTGTTAAGAGGGATTTGTGAAAGAGAAGTGGATGAGATAGTAAGGGGAAGTAAAGAATATGAAATACATTTTCTTCCTAAAGCGTTACAGTGGAATTTTTTGAGGGAACATCCACACCTGATCGAAAAAATTTGCGAAGATTTTTTTGCATTTGAGTCATTACATCTTACGGAGATAGAGTGGGAAACGATTATAAATTGCGTGGGAAATAAGTGATTTATTGTGTAAAAAAGCTAGTATAAAACTAGTTTTTCATTTAAATAAATAAGAAACATAGACTAATGATACAACCTGCATATAATAAGTTCACAACGCAAAATCCCATAATATCACGAGCGCCTAAACCAGCTATCGCTAATGCTGGTAATTTTCAAAACTATTAACCTCTATTAAAAGTACAGGCAGTCCGTACGATATGTTCATAGTATATTGTATAGGAATTTATTGTTTTAAATTTTTTATTGAAAGGAATAATAGGATGTCAAAACAATATATTTTTGATTACATCGTGATTGGTGCCGGTACTGCCGGAGGGATAATTGCTAAAGAATTAACGGATGATAAATGTACTTCCGTTCTCGTTCTTGAAGCAGGAACAAACATGACAGAGGAATTAAGCAGTCCTAATCTTATAGTTTCTATTTTAAATGCTACTGATAATAGGCATTCATTTAATGTCACTACTATAGTTGAGCAAACGATTGGTCGTCAGTTAATAACGTCAAGTGGTCGTGCCATTGGTGGAAGTTCTGAACATAATCAGATGTTAGCTGTACGTGGCAGTCGTGATATTTATGATGTATGGGCAAAATTAGTTGATAATAACGCATGGAATTATGATAGTATTCGCTCATTATTTATTAAAAATGAAACGTATACAGGAATGACACAAAGCCCTCAAGAACGTGGAAGTAACGGACCTATTTTTATTAGACAACAAAACATTCCTAATCAAGGATTAATCCAAACCTTAGCACAAGCCGCTTCAGAAGTTTTTAATATCCCAATTGAAGAGGATTACAATACAGGGATAAGAGATGTTACGACCCTAAAAGGTCAATATATTCAAAAGATGGAAAACGGAAAATTGGTTCGTTCCTCGACAGCAACCGGTTATTTAAACAATCAAATTGTTACGCAAGGAAATGAATTCCAAGCTGATGAATTTGGAGTTGATCAGAGAAAATTGGTCATCTTTTCAAAGACAACAGTGGATAAAATTCTATTTAAAGAAAAAAAAGGAATTAACATTGCTGTTGGCGTTCAATATGTTAAGAATGGGGTGTCACAACGAAGTTATGCTCGAAAAGGAATCATTGTCTCAGCAGGCCAATTCTCCTCTGTCATACTTCAACGCTCAGGTATTGGTAGTCCTGAAGATTTAGCTAAAGCTGGCATATCAACTTTAGTAGAAAGCCCTCAAGTCGGATATAACTTCCAAACACATTATTCTGTCGGTATGGGGATTAGAGTGGAAACAGGAAGACTTCTTCAGATATTGGCTGCTGATCCTAATCAGCCAGGAGCATTTGGAGCATTTAAAAAAGTCAATAACCCTATTGGTGGCCGGCGCCTTCAATTATTAGGCCTCCCACTTCCGTTTTTTGTACCTAGTCAGGAAATTGCGATAAATGGTTGGGATTTTAATGAGACAGAACCTAGTAATATTATGAGTATTGGAATTGTAGATGTAAATCCAAGAAGCCGAGGTACTGTCATGGTTTCCCATAGCGACCCAGAGGCATATCCAACTATTGATTTAAACCCGTTGGCAAATCCAGATGATCTAAACTTCATGGTGGATCAATATATTGAGACGTATAACATGATTGTTAGAGCGCGTGAACTCGATCCGGGGGACATCTATCAGGTAGTCTTTCCTGATGAAAGTATATTCCAAATTCCGGATGAGAATGAAAAGCGGACTAGATTGGCTGGCTTTGTCAGAGCTTCGTATTCCCTTTTTACTCACTTCGGAGGGCAATGTAAGATGGGTAAAAATATTAAAGAAGGAGTTCTTGATGGATCCCTGAATGTCTTTGGAACCAAAAATCTGAAAGTCGCTGATCTTTCCATTTCTCCAATTTTGCCAGACGGCAATACATCAATCCCTGCCCAAATGATAGGATTGAATGCAGTACGTTTTATTCGAGAAGATCCTTGCCCATATGTGGTGGATGATACGGAAATTAAAGATTATGAATGCAAATCGATAAGGAATAAAAAATGAATACTATATATCAATAGTTAACTTAGCATAACGAATATTTAGGAGAATACAAAAGCCCTCTAGTTAAGTAATCTGGAGGGCTTTTGTATTCACATAATCAAGGTTATTGGTAGTTGAATCGTTGTAACGTACCTTACTAGCTGAATAACGTAAAAACAGCTAGTCCATTAGGAACATTTAAATCTTCTGCACCAAACTCTCCCGCGCGTATAGGAGCTGTAGGATCAGAAATATTATAAATTTCTACCGTGCTATCGAAAGGACTAGATACATAAAGAAATTTAGCTATTACAACAACAGGAGGGAAAGCAGGAAAAAGTCTACGACAGCATTTCTTTTGTTTGGAAAAATATGAGTTCATAACAGTTAATCTTCTATTTAAAAATTAAATATAATAATTCAGATTGTGTGCGTATCCAATAAAATTTCTAGTGTATATTCTATACACGTCAGGTTAACGTGACACATCATTATTAGTAGTCAACGAACCATAAAATGGAAAATTAGCTATTCCTGGATATTTAAAATAAAGATTCCTGTAGTTGAAGAGTTAAAAAATGAAGTAAATTTAGGAAACTATGTCATTATTGGATTAGGTACAAATGGAGCTTTTACTACTGAGTAACATGTTTCATTAATAAAATTAGTTGGAAATGAACGTAAAATGATATGTATTAATAAGAGGGCACCACGTCCGTGGGAATCAATCGTAAATGAGAGATTGAAAGTAACGGTATTTAGATATTTGAATGTAGATCTAGTTGATTCGTGTGCAGCAAGTGTAAAAGGATTTTATTTTCTTTTGTGGAATGTTATTTATATTTACCTTATTAAAATTTAGAAAGGAGAATATTTATGAAACATTCCTTATTGGAGACAAATCCAGAACCAGGAAAGAAAGAATCATTGCTTACACGATGTGCAAATGTATTTTCAAGATGGTCTCAGAAATATGTCCCAGATGCCTTTGTTATTGCGGTGCTGCTCACTTTATTTACTTTCATTATAGCTTTGTTGATGAATCCCTCAAATCCGTACAAAATCGTAAAATCTTGGGGGGATGGATTTTGGACTTATTTAACGTTTACAATGCAAATGGTATTGCTAATGGTTACAGGGATGACGCTAGCTTCTGTCCCGTTTATTAATAGAGGCTTACAGTCTATTGCAAAGTTAGCCGATACACCTCAAAAGGCTTATACGATGACATTTTTGATCAGTGCAATTGCATACTATATCAATTGGGGACTAGCTGTAGTTGTGGGAGCGATCATTGCGAAGGAAGTAGCGAAAAAGAATCCGAATGCACATTTTCCATTACTTGTAGCAGCTGCTTATGCTCCGACAGCCTTATATAGCGCAGGTCTTTCAAGTTCTATTGGCCTGACAATTGCCACAAAGGATCATTTTCTTGTAGATATGATTGGAATTATTCCTACCTCACAAACAATCTTTAGTTATTCTACTCTAATTATTTTTTTCGCTCTACTCATCACGATGCCAATTATTATTGTACTTATGGCTCCAAAAAGTGGGATTATCAGCTATAAAGCACCCGAAACTGATACAAATTCTTTTGTAAAACCTCCTCAAAAGAATTTAACTGTTGCGGAAAAACTAGAATGGACACCGGTTCTAGGAATAGTATTAGGTGCAATTGGCACGTTGTATTGTGTTTATGAATTCGTGAACGGTCGTAGTTTAGATTTAAATATCATTAATTTGTTTTTCTTGTCACTTGGTTTGCTCCTGCATGGTTCTCTTGGTAACTTTGCACAAGGATTCAAAGAATCTGCGCAATCCATTTCTCCGATTATTCTACAGTTTCCATTTTATGCGGGGATTATCGCTGTTTTAGGTAGTTCAGGGTTGGGAAGCTCAATCATTGAATGGATGGCATCCATTGCGTCAAAGGATACATTTGATATATTTACATATTGGTCAGCGGGATTGGTGAACTTATTGGCACCGTCTGGCGGGGGACAATGGGCTTTGCAAGGGCCACTGCAGGTTCCGGCAGGATTGAAGTTAGGTGTAGATCCGGCTACTATCGCTATGGCGGTAGGCTGGGGGGACGCATGGACAAATTTGATTCAGCCGTTCTGGGCACTACCTCTTTTAGGTGTGCTGGGATTGAAAATTAAAGACATTATGGGGTATTGTTTCATTCTCTGCATTTGGGTTGGGATAGTTACAAGTTTATTGATGTTATTTGTATATTAGCTTTCATAGTAATACAATTAAAATAAAAAAACGCTATTCTTTCTGTAAATACATAGGAAAGGATAGCGTTTTTTATGTCTATTTCTGTATCTGATGAATTACAATTATTTGCTCAAGAATTTTAAAGATTCTTATCTCCAAATATCTTACGAGATATTGCTAGAGATGTTGGTTTTGTGCAACAAACAGGTAGGTACCAAGCAAGTATTTAGTTACTTTATGTGCTTGGGTGAGTCAAAATGCCACTAAAACTTCTTTCACATGTATGGAATGTACAGGTTTTTTTTATCTGCAAGCTGTTCTTTATCAAACTCAGCATAATGACCACCATCAACACTATGGTTAAAAGTATCCAATATGGTATGGCAGAACCGGGAGTGTTGGAAGTACTACGAGAACTGTTGGACATTATGAATAAGAGACAATAAAAAAATCTTCATGGATGCAAGAGGAATTTTTTATTGGGAATAGTAAGGATGAGGGGAGGTGCATTACATATGGGAAAAGGTAGAAGTAATAATGCTGGAAAAAAGCAACCAAATTTCGATGATTCATCTAATTTCGCTAAACAAAGTCAACCGACAGAAAAGAAGAAGAAATAAGAAAAGGATCTCTCTTTATTAGGAGAGATCCTTTTTTAAATAGTATTTCTTGTTTCAGTATCTTCTAATAACTTATAGGATTGGTGTAAATAAAACACACCAATAAAAAAGCTCCCACTACTGCGGAAACTTCTCTAAATGATGTGCAATATCAATATACATATTGGAGTAAACCGAATGTATTTCATTACTTGGCGTAGCGTTAGAAGAGAAGTGGACAATTACCATATTTGCTTTCGGATCGATGTAAAGTGTTTGTCCGTAACTACCTAACACTTCAAAAGCATCTTGTTCATTGTGCGGAATCCACCATTGATTATGATAAGAAATGGAAGCTCCAGGGCCAACCGCAAGTTCACCTTCTTGGACATTTTTTATATTTTCAGTAATAGAAGAAGGGAGGATTTGTTTTCCGTTGTATTCCCCGTTATTTAATAGTAATTGCCCAAATCTCGCCATATCTCTAGCAGTTGCATTTAAACCAGCGCTTGCTTGTTCTATTTTCGTTTCATCAGTAACGTAATAGGCGTTTTCTTCCATACCAATTTGAGACCATATTCGTTCGCTAACATTTTCCGCTAATGATTTATGAGTGATCGTTCGAATAACCCAAGCGAGCGTTTCTGCTGAGCCGTTATCGTAAGAAAAATCGGAACCAGGTGGTGCCGTTTCTTCTGCTTCTCGTAACATATCATAAATTTTCATCGGACCGTCGTAGTTTTTACCTCGAGGTAAAATATTGCTCGCTAAATATAATTGTGCATCTTGATTTTCTAACGCTGGATGTTCGTATCCGTGAGTAGGGTACTCTGCAGACACTTGCATGTCCATTAATTGTTGCAGCGAGGCATTTCCGAACGGTGTATTTTTTAATTCTTTTATATATGAGTCAGCTGTTTTTTCTAAGTCAATACGGTTTTCTTCAGCGAGAGATTGTATAATTGCCCCGGTAAATACTTTTGCTAATGATGCCATACCATGAGGTTCACTCTCTTTATATCCATTGAAATATCGTTCATAAACAAGTTGTCCATTATGTACAACGACGAAAGCATCTGTTTTGTTTTCATCTAAAAGTTTTTTTAGAGGCGTTGTATTTCCGAATCTACGTTCCACAGCAAAATCGTCTAAGTTTTGCAATGCAGTAGGGAAGTGGGAAATTTGATTAGGGTTATTATTTACCTCGTTAATTAAGGTGAATTCTTTCATATGTGTATACGACCAGCGTAAGTACGGATCATCTAACCAATTTTTTTTCGTCACGTTATTTTTCGATGGGATTGTTTTATTATGTTTGAAGTAAGTGAAACCGAGCCCTGTAATTACAAATATGAATGTAATTATGAGTAAGAGTAGGGGAGATTTTTTTAGTTTCATATAGGTCCCTCCTTTTTATTTCTATTATAAGTATACGCTTCTATTGAATGAAATACAAAATAAGGAAAGTAAACGGGGAAGTTTACTTTCCTTATTTATGTTAAGCGGATACTTGTCCGTCTGTACGTTGTTTCTTGAATTTTTGTTTTCGTCCGTGTAATCCATAATATAAAAGTAAAGTGAACGCAACGATAATAGCTGCGATAAAATACATATTATGATAACTTGATTTTGCAGCTACGATACCTAAAATGAAAGAACCAAAGCCAATACCACTATCAAAGAACGAGTAGTAAGTAGCTGTCGCAGAACCGCGTCGATGGTTTGGAGCGGCAGTAATTGCAATCGTTTGGAAGCTAGGAATTAATGTTCCGTAGCCTAAACCGATTAATACACCTGCGCTTAGGAACCAAAACGGGGTTTGCGCTTGACTTAAAGCGAACATTCCAATTGTGAAGATAATGATAGCTGGATAAATAAGTACATTTTCACCGAAACGATCAAAGATTTTTCCTGTAAATGGACGAGAAATTACAACAACAAGTGCGTAAACAATAAAGAAGTAACTAGCAACCTCTCCTAAACCGAGCTCTTTTGCATAAATAGGAATAAAGGATAAAATGCCACTATAAGAAAAGGCTAAAACAAATCCTGTTAGAGCGATTGGAATAGAAGAAGGTTCAATTAAGTCTTTCCAGTTCATCTTTTCTCGTTTTTGTTTGCTTACTGGTTCCTCATGAGGAATATTCACTACTAATCCTAATAAAAATGCGAGTAATGAAAATACCGAACAAACAATAAATAGTACAGTAAATGAAAAATGGGAAATAATTGTTAAACCTAAAAAAGGACCAATTACCATTGGCAGACTCATAAATACGCCGTAATAAGCAAGTGCTTCACCACGTTTATGAGCTGGTGTCACATCAGTTACAATCGTACCAGTTGCAGTAGTTGCCATCCCGAACCCAATGCCATGTAAGAAGCGAAGGGCAAGTAATAAAAATAAACTTTGCGCACCGAAATACATAACAGTAGCGGCTAAAAATAATGAAAGTGAAATAAATAATATTTTCTTTCTTCCTAAATCATCGAGCCATTTTCCTGTGAATGGTCTACATAAAACAGATGAAATAAGAAAAACAGTTGCAACTAAACCAATTTCCTCAGGTTTTCCTTTTAGGCCGTCTATTACATAGACGGGTAGAGTAGTCATAAGCATGTAAAATGTTAAAAAGAGAAATAGACTACTAAAACAAGTTCCGAGGAAATCCTTTGTCCAAAGTTTTTCACTTTGCATCGTCATCCCTCCAATTTAATCTAAGTTTTTAATAATTTGTTGTAACACTTGAAATGCTTGGTGTAAATCAGCTTCGTTAATACCTTCTAGCGTCTTTTCTTCGAAAGCATCAACTTCTTCTTGCCACACCGGAATCATATTTATCGCTGTTTCTGATAAAGAAATGAGTTTCTCACGGCGATCTTTTCCTTCTGTACGAATAATCCAACCCATCGTTTCCATACGTGTTAACGTACGAGTCATCGTTGGCGATTCAACATTTAAATACTGGCACAATTCTGTTTGGGTACAAGATCCAGTTTGATTAATGCGAAAAATTACAGCCCATTGTGCACTAAACAACCCAGTTGGAGATACGCGTTCATTAAACTTCTTCGTAAACTTTCGAGAAGTCTGGCTGACAATGTGAAAAAAATGTTGTTTTTCGTCCATATAGTTTGATCCTTTCAAATTAGTTACCTAGCTAACTATATACCTTTTTATTCTTATTGTCTAGTAATAGACATGTTGATTTATGTAAAAATTTCGTAGAGGTTTTATGTTGAGAACATACATTCTACATGGTATTCTTTAATTAAATAAAGAATTTTCTTTCTATTGAAAAGAATGGGGGAACTTGTGATGATTAAGCCTGCAACAATGGAGTTTGTTTCACTATCGAACGGAGAAACGATTGCGTATCAGGAAGTTGGAAGGCGAAATACAGAAACTCTTGTACTCATTCATGGGAACATGACGTCGTCACAACACTGGGATTTAGTCATTGAAAAACTGCAAGGTCAATATCATATTTACGCTCTTGATTTAAGAGGATTTGGAAAATCAACATATAATAAGTCGATAGATTCATTACAAGACTTTGCTGAAGATGTAAAACTATTTATCGACGGGTTAAAACTAGAGAAATTTTCATTAATGGGCTGGTCAATGGGCGGTGGTGTTGCGATGCAATTTACAGCAAATCACCCGAATTTTGTAGAAAAGTTAATTTTAGTAGAATCAGTAGGGATGAAAGGGTACCCAATCTTTAAAAAAGATATTAACGGGCAACCGATCGTCACTAGTTTATTAAAAACGAAAGAGGAAATCGCGCAAGATCCGATCCAAATTGCTCCAGTACTAGACGCGATAAAAAATATGAATAAATTATATTACCGTACAGTATGGAATCTATTAATATACACACATAATCAACCTGAACCAGATCGTTATGAAAAGTATTTAGATGATATGTTAACGCAGCGTAATTTCGTAGATGTGAATTATGCGCTTATTACATTTAATATTTCGAATGAACATAATGGAGTTGTAGAGGGAAATAAACAAATTCATCGCATTAAAGCTCCTACACTCGTCATACAAGGTGACAGAGATTACGTCGTACCGCAAGTAGTCGGTGAAGAGTTAGCGCAACATTTGCCGAATGCGGAGTTAAAGGTATTAGAAAACTGTGGTCATTCACCGTTTATTGATTGTTTAGATGTGTTTATCAAGCATGTAGAGGATTGGTTAGAACAGAAATAATCCCCGAGATGAAACGTATTGCATATACTATAACATTGTAGGTAAAAGGGGAGAATATCAATGCACCATCCAATCTTAATTGCACAGTCACCATATAATCATCATTTATATACAAAAATAATGATTGATCCGATGTATATGCAAGTTTCACAAACTATAGTTCCTATGCAAATGCCGCAGCTACTAACAGCTCATGCACATCATTACTTATATGGACCATCATTTTATGAAAATCCATATTTTAAGCATTTTCATTACAATGTGAAAGCACAAGTTTGGGAAGGATAAGAAGCTAAAAGGTTCATTCTTTTAGCTTCTTTTTTTATTGTGAATATTCGTACACGTATTTGCAGAAACAGTTTATAATGAAAAGTGGAAAGCGTGAGAAGGAGAGGGAAATGGATGTCGATGCGTTTTACTTTTTGGATTATGGTTGGGATTGTAGCAATCTCGGGTTTGTCACAAGGTATGCTCTTACCGGCCATTGCAATGATTTTTGAACAAGAAGGGGTTAGTTCTAGTATTAACGGTATTCATGCGACGGCATTATACATTGGGATATTAGTTATTTCGCCGTTTCTTGAAAAACCGATGCAGAAGTTTGGAATGAAGCCGATAATTGTTATTGGTGGGTTTCTCGTTATTATTTCATTATTCTTTTTTACTCAAACATTTTCATTTTGGGTATGGTTTATCCTTAGATTTCTAGTTGGAGTCGGAGATCATATGCTTCATGTCGGAACGCAAACGTGGATCACGACAACGTCCGATCCGAGTAAAATAGGGAGACAAGTATCGATATACGGTGTATTCTTCGGAATTGGTTTTGCCGTTGGTCCGTATTTAGCGAGCACTGTTCAGTACGGTCTTGCAACGCCGTTTATGATATCTACTATACTTTGTTTAATCGGTTGGCTTTTACTATTACCAACGAAAAATGCATTCCCAGCGCAAGATGAAAGAGAAGTGAAGAATGAATCATCATTTTCTCGTTATAAACAAGTTGTTGGATTAGGATGGATTGCGTTACTAGGACCACTTGCATATGGCGTACTGGAAGCAATGTTAAACAGTAACTTACCAGTATACGCGCTTCGAAAAGGATGGTCTGTTTCAGAAGTATCCTTCTTATTACCAGCGTTTGCAGTTGGGGGCATCATTACACAAATTCCGCTCGGTATATTAAGTGACAAATATGGAAGAGACCGTATATTAACGTGGACGTTCAGTATAAGTACGGGTATTTTCTTGCTCGCAGCCGTATTTGATCAATATTACTGGATCGTCTTTGCCTGTATGCTGTTAGCTGGTATGGTCATTGGATCGTGTTTCTCTTTAGGACTTGGATTTATGACTGATTTATTACCGAGACACTTACTACCAGCAGGTAATATATTATCTGGAATCGCCTTTAGTTTAGGAAGTATTATGGGGCCTGTATTAGGAGGCTTATTTATAGAAAAAATACAGTATACAAGCTTTTTCATTGCGGTTATGATTATAATAGGAACTCTCGCAATGTTATATATGATCTACATGAAGAATCAATTCGCATCAAGAAAAATAGAAAGTAGGTTAGGGCATGACAAAACAACCTAATAAAAAGAAATTTGAAGTACTCGAAAACGAAACAATTACAGACTGCTTAGCACGCATGGAACAAGAAGGCTACGCACCGTCTCGTCGCATGGAAGAGCCAATCTTTCATGAAGTGAAGAAAGACGGCAAAACAGAAGTAGAACCGTGCGGTAGAAAGATTGTTTTTGAGGGGAAATTGAAGTAATCCGAATAGCAAATTCTTTTTGTCGTATAGAGCCATCCAATTCATTTGAATTGGGTGGTTTTTTTACAATTCACAAAAAATAAGCTCATGCGGAAGGGGTTGCTATACAAAAATGTAAAAGTAAATTGAAAAGTCCGTAATGGACAGAATTTCGGCGCGGGGACATGAACTATAAAGACACATATTTATACCTTTGTAGGAACGAATAATTATACAAAAGTAGGATGATTTAAAACATATGTATTTGTATTATAAAAATATGAAAGGGGGTATGGATATAATGATACAAAGCATATATAAAACTCATTTACATGTAAGAAATTTAGAAAAGGCGATAAATTTCTATCAAAATAAATTAGGTTTATCATTAGCAAAAAAACTATTGAAAAGGCGAGTTGCTTTCATTTGGGTGGGAGAAAATAAAAAACAAATGCTTGGATTATGGGAAGTACATGCTAATGAAGATTTTGTGATGAAACACTTCGCTTTTCGTGTAGATTTAGAGTTTTTAAAGACTTCTAAATTGTGGTTAGAGGAGCGTGGAATAGAGGTGATAGGAAGTCAGGGGAAAGGAAATGAAGAGCCGATTGTTCAAAGGTGGATGCCAGCTGCAAGCGTATATTTTTTAGATTGTGATGGAAATAAATTAGAGTTTATTTCTATACTAGATTATGATCCAGATGAACTAGAATATGCAACGTATTTAAGTGAATGGGATGCGGAGCATCAAGAAAAATAAAGTTTAATCAGTAGGAGTTTTATAGCTTTGTATTATGTTAAATAGGTAGGAACAAAATAAAATCCCTCAAGAAAAGGCACGTTCTTGAAGGATTTTTTTATGCTATATATTTTATATTGCTTGTAACGTATTAATGATGTTCACTTTTAGATATTTCAGCGCGTTGAATATAACCATCAGAGAAGCTGAAATAAAGAGAATAGCTTCCTCGATTATATATGAAGCCTTCACTAGTCATATCCTCTCCAATTCCATCTGGTTCACCAAACCACTCTTTTAATTCATTGATAGATATATCCATTTTTGCCCATATATATCTAGCGTCCGAAGGGTACATGTCAATATTATAATCGCCGTATATTGCTATATTAGGTGCATCACATTCTGTACATGGTGCTTTTTTCAAAACATCAGGCACTCCATATTCTTTTTTTACGTCAGATAGATCTTTACCCAATGCATTTAATTTAAATGGACCAAACGTCCCATTCTCTAAAGCTGTTGTTAACATTTGTTTCATTTCTTCTTTTGAATTGATGTTGAAATTATAATCTCTATTTTTTGCTATTGAATTATATAAAAATTGTGCATACTCCTCACGTTTCACAAGCGTGTTGCCATTGTAATTACCTGCCTCATCACCGTAGGATATTCGGTTACTACGTAGCGTATTTACAAATTTATAGGCCCAATGATCTTGAGGTACATCTTTAAAGTTACTTTGGCCTTTTGATTGTAATTGAAATGCTTTTTGTAATACTACTGCCATTTCATACCGAGTTAATGCATCATCTGGACGAAAAGCACCTGTTCCATCACCTGTCATAATTCCAGCCTGTACAATAGCTTTAATATCCTTTTCAAACATATGATTTTTAATATCGTTAAACATATTGCTCTGTTCATTGTTTGCTGTTAAACCTAAATGACGAGCGATTAAAGAAGTTACCTGGCCTCTAGTAATATTATCCCCAAAACCAAATTTGCCATTTCCATATCCGTTAAAAAGTCCTGCTGCTGCTAAGTAATCAATAGCATCTTTTGACCAGTGGTCCTTTGGTACATCTGTAAATACAGTGTTCGCATTGCCAGCTACTTTATAGTTATTCGTAGTTGTTTGTGCGTTTGCTGTGCCTACCATCATTGTAGTTGCTAGTGCTGTGGTGATCACGAATCCGAAAATTTTTTTAGCTTTGCTTGTTTTCTTGCCCATTAGCGAAAGCCTCCCCAGTTTAATTTAACTTTATTAAACATACGTATTACACATATACATCTAATACAATTAAATGTATACATCGAAATTATAACATGTTAATGATGATCATTTGTCATTCATTTCCTTAATGTGGATAAAATTTCAATAATCTATATAAAACTATAATTTTTAGATGATAAATATTCATTGCTATTTAATTGAAGAAAAATACGAAAGCTTTTTATAAAATATGGAAATGTTAAAATTGCTTTGATAAAATAGCGATATGTAAAAATAATTATTTGTTAATTCTTAATGTAATGAATATTCATGTTTAAATATATGAATTTAACTACATAGTTATTGTGCTAAAGGGGGAGAAAGATGTTAGATGAATTGTACAATGCTTTTTTAAATGCGTCGGGTTTTACAGAAAGCGCGAGGAAACGAGATCGGTATGATGATTTACATGATTATTTAAAAGATAAAGAAAGAGAGTTACAACAATTAATTCAAGATGCTGAATCAGCAAAGAGAGAGTATGAGAGTAAAAGTAATGGTTTAGAAGCTAATAAAATTCCGGCAGTTGAATTTGAACAAAAACGTCATGAAAAGGATGAAGAATTAAATACATTAGTATCCTATTTTAAAAGTGCATTAAGCGATGTTGGATCTGCAAAAGGTACAGCTTATGCAAAGTATTTGGAATATAAAGCGAAAGCAGAATCTGAGAAAGCGTCAGCATACGCTGCTGCGACCAAGGCTTTTGAAGAAAAGAAAAAGGAACTTGAAAATCTTATCCATTAAGCATACAAAGAATGTGGGGGAACTAACATGAGTGGTAAAGAGGTTGAAATTATAGGAAGTAACACTGCAAGTGCCATTTCTTACGCACAAAACATTGAAAATGGTATGAAGGATTCTTTAAACCAAGCGAAAGACTTAAAAGCATATGTCACAGGTGCGAAATGGAATGGAAAAACGAGAGATGCTTTTTTAAGTTATCTTGATTTGATCATTCAATATAATTCAGAAATGGTAGAGGCATTTGAAGGGCATACGAAAGCTTTGAAAGAGTTAGATAAAAGTATTCAAACGTACGGAGATAGATCGGAAGTAAGGGAAATAAAACAACTGTGATGGAGAAATGAGGGATAAAAGAATGGGGAAAGAAATGAGTTTTGCACCTGCTGAATTATATGTTCTCGCAGGTGCAGCTGGAGTTACAGATATATTTGGATTGCCGAATCGTGACGTAATTATTTTACTTGATGAAGAATGTGTCACGAAAGCAACTACGAGTTTAAAAGAAAAAGGCTTACTTACAAGTGAAAACGGAATTACCCCTGCAGCTTTTCAAATGATTGAACTATTAAAGGAATATGAGAATTGTCACGAATATACGAGAATTAATAACTTGTTAATTGGCTTTTTGAAAGAGGATAAAGACCGAGTGGCTGTATTAACAGAAATAGAGCCAAATAAAAAATACGAAATCGACTACATACCAAAACCGGACGTATATTTTTCCTTATTAACACGCATTCCTTTCTTATTGAGAGAACCGAGGGAAATAGAAGATACATTTTTCTCAAAGAGAATGACAGAGGCAGAACAACAAACATTTGAGGGAAAAGATTTATCAAATAAAGACGTTATAGCGATAGAAACGTATACGAGGCCTCGAAGTAATAGAGAAGGAAAATGGGAATGTTTCTTATATTTCACTGAAGAAGAAGATTTCGTTCAAATAGATGTAGATCGTAATCGATATGACTGGGTGAGCCTCTATGCGGTTAATAAGAAATTGTATGACGTGTTAAAAATGCCATATAAAAAATTAATTGACCCGAGACAATTCTCGTTAGGAGGTATTCAATAATGCAAGTATCAATGGGAGATAGTGGTTCTGGTGGTGGAGAAGAAGTATTAGTTAATTTTCAAGAACTACTTGATATAGTAATGAAGTTAGAAAATATATATAAAATCCATGTAGACGTCATTGGAACGAATATTGAGAGTTTATTAAGCTGTGATTTTTATCAAAAAGGTGAAGCGATGAGAGTAATTGAAAAATATCCTGATATATTACACAAAACACTAGAATTGGCTGAACACTATTCTAGGTCAGCGACAGTTGTAGGAAATGTATGTGTAGAAATGCTTGAAAAGGACGAACAATTACGTGAAATATTAAGTAAGTTGTAGAAATCACCATACGGCTGGGGGATGAAAACGAGATGGATGTGAAATATAGACCTGAACCATGGCAAAACATGGGAGATGGTATGAATCGAATTACAAAAGATGCACTCATGAAAGTAAGGGAAGCGAATGTATTATTAAAAAGTATTGATGGAAGAATACGAGATTTAGACTCGGATGGTAGCATACATTTTAATCCTAAAGATCAATCGCAAAAAATCAGGGAATTACTTGATAGTTATACGACATTACAAAAATATTGCGGAGAAGCAGGGCGAGTAGTCTCTGAACATATAGATAAACCTTTTTTAGTAGAAATGGATAAATTTGCTCAAAAAATGAGAGATACATCTATTCTCAGTTTTGAAACAAATAACCGAATTGGCTCTACAACAACGACAGTATTACCAGGTGCGCATGCGGGCTACGGAAGTGTACCACAAACAATACAGAAGAAGAAAGATAAAATAACAGTAGAAGATATTTTTAAAGATTCACCCGCATTTGATAACGTACTGAGAGCGGAGTACAAAGAACTAAAAAAACAAAACCCAGATGCAAAACTAAATTATGAAGAATACAAGAAAGTAGTCCCATCCACACGAGGATTCGAATACAAATCGATAGAAGATGAACAGAAAAAACTAGAAATGGTGCGAGACATAGGAATAGGCGTAGGAATCATCATCACAACAATCCTTTGCCCACCACTCGGGGCCGCTGCCGCAGTAGTATACGGCGCTGTACAAATAAAAAGTGGTATCGACGGAGAAGACTGGGGAACACATAGGAAATTGAGCCAAGAAGAGCGGGTAGGAAACATTATTTTTGGCGGATTAGACGCAATCCCAGTTGTTGGAGCAGTAGGAAAAGGAGTAAAAGCATTCAAAGGCACGAATGAATTAGCTGATTTAGCGAAATTATTAAAATTCAAAGAAGGAATCCCTGGTTTCAATCCAAATTTGGGTGGAAATGTGGTACAATCGCTTAAGGAAAATAAGACTTTAAAGAATGCGCTAGATGCTATGAAAAATACTCCTATTCCAGTAGCAGTTAGGATGGTGGATACTGGAATAGGAATGAAGCTTCCTTATATAGAATCTTCAACTGTTGGAGAAGTAGCCGGAAAGTTTTCAAAGGCAAGTACGGCAGCTAAGGATGACGCTTATCAACTTGCTAAGGGTACGGGTAATCCTCCTAAGATAACGGAAATACAAGAGGGGGACCTTGGGAAGCACATTATTAAAGGGAAAAATGGAAGAAAAGAACTGGCACCAAACGTGCGTTATGTTACCGAGGATGGTTATAAATATACAACAGATGAGCTTGGTAGAATAGTAGATGTTGAGGCAGGAGAATTAATACTTCAAAAAGGAAAACGAAACAAAGGAATGCAAGTGGCAGCAGGCCGTGAAGATAGGTTACCTGATGATGATGGTGGCCACTTGATAGGAACTCAATTCCATGGTTCTGGAGATATAGATAATTTGATTGCTCAAAATAGACAAATTAATCGCTCTGGTGGAGAGTGGTATAATATGGAGCAAGAGTGGGCTAATGCGTTAGGTGGAAAGCCTCCTAAAAAAGTAACAGTAAAGATTGAACCAGTTTATCAAGGAACGTCACTAAGACCAAATTATTTTGAAATAGTTTATGAAATAGAAGGAAAAGGGATATTTGAGAAAACGATTAGAAATCGCGCAGGAGGTTGATTAAAGTGGAAAAAGAAATGAACAAGTTGTATAGAGAAATAGCTGAAACGGTTAATGAAATGATTCCAGAAGAATGGGAGAAATTTTATTTTTATGCTCAGATATCGGAAACTGGAGGGGGGACGTACTTTTTTTATAATACACCTGAAAATAGACAATGCTTTAATTATAGTGTGAAAATCCCATTTAACTATGCTATTGATAAAGAAGAATTTAAAAAAAATAAAAGAAAGCTGTTTGAGTTGAGCGACGAACTAAGAAATGTTTTTAAAGATAATCAGCAAGAACTTTGGTATTCCTTTACAATGACTCTTGAGAGTAGTGGGAAATTTAAGATGCATTATGATTATACAAATTGGTTCGATACAGAATATGGTTTTAGTGACCAAATGATTATTTGGAAAAATAAATACTTAGGAGAAGTACCAAATGATAGAGAATATAAAGCGTTAATCGATAAATATCATAGTGAATTTCCGAATAATCCTATTTAACTAAATGAAAGACAGAAAAAATAATAGGGCGTTTGAAAATAAATACTCCATGATGGTTGTACCATCATAGAGTGTTATGTGCAATGATAGAATAGAAAATAAAGTACGAGCTTAGGCGAGATGACATTTTACCGAGCGATAAATATAACACATGGAATGTATATTAAACTAACAAGCTCGTACAAACTCGTAAGTTTTAATATAGTATTTGTCATGATGTACAAAAGGCGTCATACTGTTACTACAAAACTTACAAATTTACGCTACTTAAAAACATATGAACTTAAAGCACTTGATTGTCAATTAAAAGCAACAAGTGCTTTTTTGCGTTTTAGCGTAGAAATTTAAAAGAGCACTATAATTTTATAAGTGCATTAAGTGTTAAATTTTTATTGTTGTTTTATAGACTGTAGTGGCTGTGAACAGTGTACGACGATAGTAGAGGAAAAAATAAAGGGTTGTGTTACTTTTTGAAGTCATCGTAAAGTACGTTTTAACGGATGGACGTTATGCACACATGTTATCCGCAAAAAACGGGTAAACGTTACAGGGACTTTAATTGCTGTAACGGGAAGGGACTTAATATGGAAGAAAAAGTAGTTGGTTATGTACGAGTTTCAACAGAAGGACAAGTACGTGAAGGGTATAGCCTAACGTATCAAGTAGAAGAAATTGAACGGTACTGCATTGAAAATAAGCTACAGCTGCTTCACATATACGAAGATAAAGGAATTAGCGGAGCAACAGTAGATGAAGATGGATTAACAGTTGAACGTGAAGGCTTACAAGAATTACTGTCAGATATGACGTGTCATCAAGTAAGCAAAGTTATTGTACTAAATACATCTCGGTTATGGCGCTCTGATATGGCAAAAGTGTTAATACAAAGAGAACTAAAGAAATATGAGGTAGATGTGAAGGCAATTGAACAACCAAATTACAGTATATATGCACATGAGCCAAATGACTTTTTAGTAAATGGCATGTTAGAGCTATTAGACCAATACCAACGTCTTGAAATTGCATTAAAGCTAAGTAGAGGCAGAAAGAAAAAAGCAGAACAAGGTGGATATGCGGGGGGCGGTGTGATGTTTGGTTATAGAGTAAAGAAAGGACAAAAAGTGTTAGAGGTAGATGCGGAGAAAGCGATAGTTGTACGTAGACTATTTGAATTAAGACAATTTTTTAAACATTGGTCGCTAACTCAATTGGCAGAACGACTAAATAGGGAAGGGTATTGTACTGAGAAAGGAAAGTTGTTTACGAAAGTGCAAGTGAAACGTATGTTAGACCGAGAGAACTTTTATCGAGGGGTATATACATACGGGCAAATACAAACAAATGGGAAACATCCAGCAATTATTTTATAAACTCACTTAAAAAATTAGCTCATTTTACTATACATACTACTAGAGTTATGAAAAATGGATAGGCTTGCGTACCTATGCGCATCGGAAGATGAACGCTCGAACTAAGGTTGCCGACATTTTTATATATGACTAAATCATTGAATAGAGGGATGAGTTATGCATAATAGACAGAACTATTTGTATGTAGGAGTAGATTTACATAAGGAGCAGCATACGGCTGTTATTATTAATTGTTGGCAAGAAAAATTAGGAGAAATACAATTTGATAATAAACCATCTGCATTTTCGAAGTTTTTATTAGAAGTAGAGACATATGTTAGTGATGATTTATCAGTTGTATTTGGTTTAGAGGATGTTGGTGGTTACGGAAGAGCGTTAGCGAAATATTTAGTAGATCATGAACAAGTAGTGAAAGAAGTAAATCCAGCTTTATCATTTTTAGAGCGAAAAAGCCATGTGACGACACAAAAAAGTGATAGTTGGGATGCGGAATGTGTAGCACGCATATTGGTAAACAAATTTAATCAATTGCCAGATGCAAAGCCAAACGATTTATTTTGGTCGATACAACAATTGGTTTCAAGAAGGAATGCATTAGTAAAAGCACAAAGTGCATTAAAGAACCAATTACATATTCAATTAAACCATCATTATCCAAGCTATAAAAAGTTTTTCTCAGAGTTAGATGGGAAAACAGCATTAGCGTTTTGGCAGCAATATCCGTCACCCTCTTGTTTAGAGGGGACGAATATAAAGCAATTAACAGCTTTTTTATTAGATGTTAGCAACAATACATGTTCGGTAAAGAAAGCAAGCGAAATATTAAGGCTTGTAAAAGAAGATGGACAAACAATGAAAGAGTATCAAGAAATGCGAAACTTTTTAGTAAGAAGTATTGTACGGGAGATTGAGTTTAAAAAGAAGGAAATGAAATACATCGAAAGAGAATTAAAACAGCTAGTAAATCTACTAGATTATCAATTAGAGACGATGCCAGGAATAGAACTTGTGACGGCATCAGCATTAATAGCTGAGATAGGAGATATAAGACGATTTCCAAATGCCAATAAATTAGCACGATTTGCGGGGATTGCGCCTGTTTACTTTGGTTCTGGTGGGAAAGGTAAGACACATAAAAGCAAACAAGGAAACAGGGCGTTACACGCTTTATTTTATAATTTAGCAGTACAGCAAGTGCAAGTAGCAAAAGGCAGTAAGATGCCACGAAATCCAGTGTTTCATGTGTACTATCAGAAGAAACTAAAAGAAGGAAAAACAAAGGGACAAGCATTGGTATGTATTATGAGAAGGCTTGTAAACATTGTATATGGCATGATGAAATATAAAACAGCTTATGAGTTGCCAGTAGTGGAAGAAAAAGAAGTAGTTTAATAAGGGTTTACATGGTTTGCTTTTTTATTGTGAGGGTTTAAGATTACAACATAGGGTACGGGTGAAGTTGGCACACCACCTCGATATGGTGATAGGCAAATATCAGACGAAGAATATGATATGTTAAGAAGTCAGACACCAACACAGAAATTGAGAGATAAAGTAAATGAGGGCCATGATAAAAAATCAGTAATCCAAGATGAGGCCATTCCTGGGAAAACATTTAAGGGTGCATTGGAAGCTGATCATATTATATTGTTTCGATGGATAGAATTGCTAGGATGGATGGCTTTGGGAATTTAACAGAAGCCCAAAAACTTGAAGTTTTAAATAACCCAGAAAACTTTACAGGATTAAGTAAATCTGCAAACACTTCAAAGCAATCTAAATCATTTGAAGAATGGACGCACTATAAGAAGGGGAAACCGGGAGAAATCGAGGTTAATCCTAAGTTTAGGGAAAAAATGATGGTTATAGAAAAAGAACTTGAAAGAAAGATACAGAAACAGATTGACGACTTTAATAAACAAAGAAAAATGGGAGATGAATAGTAGATGGATCAAAAACTTAATTATTTAAAAAGGTACAATAAAAATGTACGAATATTAACAATCGATGAAATTAGTAGACTGGATGATAATGAGATACCAATTGAATGGAGAGAACTGTTTTATAATGACGATATTAAAGGGAGAATTGATTTACTTCTGAACATATGGGGGGGGAAATGTAGGGACTGAATTACGGAATACGATCTCTTATCTAAATAAACATCTAACAAATGTTGAAATTATGGATGTAGAAGGGGCTTATTCGATTTTATACACAATAAGAAATTCCAAAGGAGACATATTATATTACGAAGGGTGTAATCCTCAAAAGGGACAAAAAAACATAGAATTGGAGGATGCATGGGATAAAATACCTGCTTCAATTCGAAGTTTTTATGAAAATGTTCATGATGGATTTTATTACTATGCGAGTGAATCAATGGGCTTAGTTCCACTTGAATCAGTAACATATCTTGGGGACGAGGATATTGAATGGAGTATTATTGATGATTTAGAAGAGCCTATAAAAATCAACCTAGATTCATCGTTTGGCTTTTTCACAAATGGTATGGGGAGCTACGTAGCTATAGATTATAATAATTGTATTGATAACACTGCTACCTTTTGGTCTGCAAAAGTAAAGCCCAAATATAATATCAGTTTTTGGAGTTATGTAGATGAGTGGATTGTAATTGGCTTTGAAGCGTAACTAGGTAAAGGTGGTTTTATCATAGTATTTGTCCACGGTAATGACAAAGATCTTGGTGATAAAGATTGGACTATTGAAAAAAGAATAGTGACGGATTAATGTTACTTATAAAACATATGAAGTTAAAGCACTTGATTGTCTACGAAGGGCAACAAGTGCTTTTTTAATAGGTAAGCATGCTATAAATTAGGGCTAACACAAATTACTAGTATTATATAATTGAAAATACATTAGCCAAAGGTGTGGACTCCGTAATCCCATTCGTTAAAGGTGTAGAAATACTGCCAGATGGAAGTGTCGTTAGATCTGGAACGAACTATAGCGGGAAATTCCAAGAAGCCCATGATGCCTCAAAGGCGAGTATTCAGAGTAGGATCTCGAATTTGGAGAGTGGTGGGGTTAAGGGTACGGGTAAGGTTACTAAGGATGTAGACAAAATTGATTATGGAGCTTATTTAAAAAAGAATATAGGAGATCCTCCAAAAGATATGTATGATCCGCATACGCATCATATTGTATTTAAAAAGGGAAATGGAAAAGCCCAAAAAGAATTAGTTAAAGAGGGGCAAGAGATATTAAAGGAATATGATATTGATCCGATTTTAGGACTTGAAAATCTTGTTTGGGCTCCCAATAGGGTTAAAGGTCAGCATGGTATTGAAGCGCTTAGAAATGTTGTTGATAACCTAAAAAAAGTAAGAGATGCTGGTGGAGATAGAGATGATATATTAGAAATGCTTAATAAACTTGGAGATATTGCAAAAAGGAGGAAGTAATTAAGATGGATAGTAAGCAGGTTGCAAAAGAAATCAGGTCATCTATAAAAAATGGCAATGTTGAAGAGGTGGCTGAATTAATTGGTTCTAATAAAGAACTTTTAAATATGATGACACCTTTTGGGACATGGCTTCACGTTGCTGCTTCTAGAGGGAAGTTGGATATAGTAAAAAAACTAGTAGAACTTGGGTCAAATATAAATACGTTAGGTGGTGTATATGGTGGTGGAGCATTAAACGAAGCTGCTTCTGAAGGGCATATTGATATAGTAAGATATTTATTGTCATGTGGAGCTGATATGGACACAAGTGAGCCCGAAAGGAATTCATTGTTTGGTGCAATTAGTAATGGGCATGTTGATATTGCAAAACTGTTAATTGAGAGTGGGATAGATACAAAAGTTAAATATAGTGGTGAATCCATGAAAGATATAGATGCATTAACTTTTGCAAGGGAACAGGGTCAATTAGAAATTGTAAAGTTATTAGAGAACCAAAAAGAATTGAATACTACTATAACCGAAGTAAATGATAATAATCAAGATTATCATGATGAAATCTTAGAGCATGTAACTAAATACTTTGGAACTATCCAAAATACTATAATTGAGATTGTTCCTGGTAGTAAAGTTTCAGTCAATATCCATATAATTTCTCCGTCAATGAATAAAGATTTTGTAACTCTGGTAACTACAGGTATGAGTGATGTACCTATGGGTTATTCAAATGAAGAAAGCGAGTTTAAATATGCAGAATTGTTATTGAAATTGCCTTCGAGTTGGATAGTTGGGAAAGAGAATATGGAGGACAAAAACTATTATTGGCCTCTTGAATGGTTAAGGAAAGTAGCTCATATTCCACATATTTATGATGGATGGCTTGCTGAAGGAGTTATTCTTCCCAATGGAGAACCCCCACAACCATTTGCATCGAATACAAAATTATCATGTATAATGGTATGTCGTCCCAAAGAATTCGGACTAGATAAAGTTCAAGTTGAACAAGGAGATATAAATATTTATACACTTGTTCCTATTTATGAAGAAGAAAGAAATCTGGCGTTAGAAAAGGGTTATGAGTACCTACTTAAAAAAATGAATGAGAAAGGTATCTCAGATGTTTTAGATATAAACAGGGTAAATGTTGGTTTATAGTAAGAATTATAGATATTATTTAACGTAATAATGCTACGTTAGACAGGCCGATTATAGTCAGATAACACTATAATTGGTCTGTTTTTTTGTTTATTTAACTTAGTGCTTGCTTGTTTTACAAGAGAAGAAGAGTACTTTTTTGATTTTAGAACGAAAAGTGAAAAGAGAATTATAATTTTATAAGTGCACTAAGGGTACGGGTGATATTGGAACACCGCCTCGATACGGAGAAAGAAGAATCTCAAAGGAATTATATGATGAATTAAGAGATGGAACGCCTACTGCAAAGCTACGGGAAAAAGTTAATGAGGGCATTGAGGATAAAATAGGAACGCCTGACCCTGCTTTACCTGGTAAGTATATTACAGATAGACTTCAAGCTGATCATATCGTATCAATGAAAAATATAGAAAAGATGGAGAATTTTGATAAACTAACAAAAGAACAACAATTTAAGGTTTTAAATAATGAAGAGAATTTTTTAGGATTAAGTGAAGCAGCCAATAAATCTAAGGGGTCTAAATCTTATTCTGATTGGACAATTTATAAGAAAGAAAAAATTGAAGTTGATCCTAAGTTTAGAGAAGAGATGATAAAGAAGGAAAAAGAATTAGAAATGAAATCACAAAAACAAATTGATGATTTTGTTGAAGAAAATAAAAAAGGATATAGATAAATAAAGGAGATAACATAGCATAATGGAACAAAAACTTGGGTTTTTAAGAAAATATAAAAGAAATGCACAACTTATATCATGCCATGAGATTAATAAACTTGATTGTGGGAAAATACCAAATTCATGGTATGAATTGTTTCAAGAAGAAAACGTAGACAAGAGAGTTGAGAGTATTTTATCGATATGGAAAGAGCAAGTAGGAGTGGAATTAAGAAACACTATTTCTTATTTGTCTAGGCACCTTGAAGAAGTAGAGTTTATGGACATAAATGGTAGATATTCAATTTTATACACTATTAAAACAGATAATGGTGAAATTCTATATTATGAGGGGGAAATCCCAAAGATGAGTTTAATAATGAAGAACTAGAAAAATCTTGGGATAAGATTCCTTCAACAATACGAAATTTTTATCGAACTGTTCATAATGGTTTCTATTTTTATGCGAGCCAATCTATGGGTTTAGTTCCTTTAGAAAATGTAACTTTTTTTGATGATGATGAATGGGGTATTATTGAGGAGTTAGAAGAACCTTTACAAATTGATTTACAAACTACTTTTGGTTTCTTTAAAAGTGATATGGGTGGTTATGTTGCAGTAGATTATAAGAATTCTAATAATGATAATGCGACTTTATGGTGGACGAATAAAGAGCCTAGATATAATATGAATTTTTGGGACATAGTTGATGAATGGATAGTAATTGGATTTGAAGTTTAGTTTCAAGGTTCTGTTGCAAAGTTTTTATATAAACAAAAAAATCCTAATTTAGTAGGTAGAGTTTATACAACTTTGAATAGTTTCTCTAATTCATTGTACGTCGAAAAAACAAAGTACGAGCTTAGGTGAGATGACATTTTACTGGGTGATGAATATAATCACATGGAAAGTATATTAAACTAAGAACCCGTACAAACTCTTCAATTTTAACTTAGTAGTTGTCATGGCATGTAAAAGGTGTCGTACTGTTAATACAAAACTTACAGATCTTATAAATCTTACAAATTTATGCTACTTAAAACATATGAACTTAAAGCACTTGATTGTCTACGAAAGGCAACAAGTGCTTTTTTATAGATAGGCATACTATAAAATTTAAAAAAATATTTTTGTAAATTAAAGTTAACACAAATTACTAGTATTATATAATTAGTAAAAGTTGTGGGCACGGAAACCGTAACCCCATTCGTTAAAGGTGTAGAAATACTGCCAGATGGAAGTGTCGTTAGATCTGGAACGAACTATAGCGGGAAATTCCAAGAAGCCCATGATGCCTCAAAGGCGAGTATTCAGAGTAGGATCTCGAATTTGGAGAGTGGTGGGGTTAAGGGTACGGGTGAAGGTACTCAAACTAAAAAAATTAAACCGACTAATGAAAGAACTGCAGAATATGAAGAAGCTATGACAAAAGCAGCTAGAGATTTACCTCCTTATAGTAGAAAACCTAATAAACCAAGAGATTTTGAAGAAAAAGTAGTAGATGATTCTACAGGAATTACTACTTATACATTTACATCTAAGAAAAATGGGGAAACTTATAAAGTTAAATATGATAAAGATGGTTACCCAATTTTTAATTCAAAATATGAAACATCTTTATCAGAGTCATATCATATAGAGCCTGACTCAGTGCAGTTTAAATATCTCTCACAAAAATTATATGACGATATAATGAAAGATCCAAACTTAGCAAAACAATTCAGCCCAACAGATATTGAGCTATTCAAATTAGGTAAGAAGCCAAAATCAGTCACATGGCATCATCATCAAGAGACTGGTAAAATGCAACTTGTTGATTACTATGAATATCAGGTTGCGGGTCATACAGGTGGTAGAGCAATTTGGGGTGGTGGAGATGACGGTAGAACAGGTAAACTGAAGAAAATTATTTTGGAGATGATAAAATGAGACGAGTAACTTGGCTATTTACGGATGGAGCGATAGATGAGCAAGTAATTATTGCTGTGGAGAATTCATTTGGTGTCAGATTTCCAGATGATTACC
Organism: Bacillus luti; assembly: GCF_009739945.1. Classification (NCBI taxonomy): domain Bacteria; kingdom Bacillati; phylum Bacillota; class Bacilli; order Caryophanales; family Bacillaceae; genus Bacillus; species Bacillus luti. The sequence continues at coordinate 2,080,835 of NZ_CP040336.1, forward strand.
GTGAATGCATTAAAAAAAATAACGGTGGTTATCCTGAGCCTAATATTTATGATATTAATGATGATGAGGGTGGAGCAGTCTTTGATTGTCTATTAAGTTTTACAAGCAAAGATGCAAATATAGAAGTTGTTTATGAATTAACTTCACTTCCGGAAGGTATTATTCCATTTGCAAGAGACCCATTTGGGGGACTGATTTGTTTTAATTACTGTGATACTAAAGATTCTCCGTCAGTAGTTTTCTATGATCAGGAATCAGTGAATGAGGATAAAATTAAATTAATATGCGACTCTTTTTCTGAATTGATTGAGAGATTATACTCTGATTGAGAAAAACAAAATGAACAGGAAAGAAGGTTAATTGTATGAAGAATTTAGATTTTGAATATACTTTTACTCCTATTGGCATTGAAGATATCGAAGATTTCGAAAATAAGTATGGTATATTGTTCCCTGATGATTATAAACAATTTTTGCTGTCTAAAAATGGAGGGAAAACTGAGCAACGAAGATTTAAAACTAATGATACAACTAAGAAAGGCGTAATAACATCGTCTGTTTCAATGTTTTTTCCTCTATCAATAGAAAATGAAATAAATCTAGAAGAGAAATTAAGAAGTTATAATTTGGTGCAAGTGGTACCAAGTAATTTGCTTCCAATTGGAATTGACCCAGCGGGAAGTTTGATTTGTTTATCAATTGATGGGAAAGATAGAGGTAGTGTATATCATTGTGATATGGATTACTTTGAAGAAGATAACGAGTTAAGAGAGGAATACATCCGACTAATTTCTAAAAGTTTCTCTGAATTTGTGGATAATTTATATATTCCTGAAAACTAATGATAGGATTTTATTGATTCGAATTAGTTAATAGTTGGTTAATCTCTTTAATTTTAACGGGGCTTTCTTTATGGTCTAACGACCCAGAGAAAGCCTCTTCTTTTTCCCCGAATTATTTAAAAGTACAACATAGGGGACGGGTGAAGTTCCTAAAGTTAATCCGAAAATTAAAGTGAATTTTAAGACTGGTTATGATAAGCATTTAATTGAAGTAGAAGGTTTTAAAACAAAACCGACTATAGGTATAAAAGGTGGACACAACCTTGAAAACCTTGAATAGTACATTTTAGACAGCTTCGGTGATCCGATAAAGAAATATTAATCAAGGTGTAACAAAACCGCCACATCCGGATATTCTAGGTATTTATGAAGTTAAATACAAGCTCCCTGTTTATGACGGAATGAGCACGGCTAACGGTGGAAAAAGGAATATCAGAATGTTCCAATTCCTGTTAAGGTTAGGCTTAGTCAAACGGCTGATTTATTCGGATTGAGGTCCCTCCAAGTTGATACGGAAAAGCTTGGAAATCTAATCAGCAAGTTCGAAAGGAAAGTCGATGAAGTTCCTAAGGGTACGGGTAAAACTGGGGGACCTGTTGAAGTCAAAGCACCACCAGGAGCGACAGATGAACAGATAGCACAAGTTAAGGCTTATGTTGAGGGATCTAATAAAGCTTTAGAAGCGGGTGCTTTATCACCAACAGGAAGAGTATCAACTAAAGGTAAATTAAGACAAGAAGCTTCACGTGCGGCAAGACTAGAAGGCAAGCGTGCTGCCGATAATGGAGAAGCATACAAGGGACATGTTGGTCATGTTCCCGATACAACTTGGATGGGGAAACCGGATCCTCATAGTTGGTTAGACCTTGACCCAAAAGTTAATATGAGCATAGGTGGACAGGCTAATAAATATCCAATTGGTTATAAACCTACAAAATTTAAGTTTGTAGAGGAGGAGTAGACGGTGAATAATTGGAAAGATAAGATAGCTACCATGATTTTAGTGAAGCAGGAGCTAATGAAACAAGATGTAGAAAAAATATGGCCACACCATTTTCCAGAGGTGGGAGCAAATGAAAAATCTATTTGCACTATTGAACAAGAATTGGGATATAAACTTGATTCAATGTATCGAGAATTTCTTCAATATGCCAATGGTTGGGCAGGTTTTTATCAAACGGTGGATTTATTTGGTACGGAGCAATTAAAGGAATCTTCTATAATGGATTATGCTCAGATGCTATTAAAAGCTATAGATGATGTTGTTTTAGAGGGTAGTGGTGTTTTAAGACATGAGCTACTACCAATTGCAGTTTCGAAATTTGATAGGGATTTATTTGTTTTATGTCTACCTTCTTCTTCTAGACCAGGAGAGATTATTTGGTTTGCGGGCGAAGAAATAGATAGATTTGAGAACTTTGACGAGTACTTTTTAGCAATGATTGACTATAATAGAGAAGAAATATTAGCTTTAAAGGGGTAGTTTATACAATTATGCTTGTTTTAAGTGTATTTTACTGTACAGCTATAAAAACATAAATACTGATAAATCTATAGCAAAATATATTTGAAGTGGACAGAAAACAAAATAGATATATTGTTACTACAAAACTTACAAATTTACGCTACTTAAAAACAGATGAACTTAAAGCACTTGATTGTCAACCAAAGGCAACAAGTGCTTTTTTGCGTTTTAGCGTAGAAATAATGTGGTACAATCGCTTAAGGAAAATAAGACTTTAAAGAATGCACTAGATGCTATGAAAAATAATCCTATTCCAGTAGCAGTTAGGATGGTGGATACTGGAATAGGAGTGAAGATTCCTTATGTAGAATCTTCAACTGTTGGAGAAGTAGCTGGAAAGTTTTCAAAGGCAAGTACGGCAGCTAAGGATGACGCTTATCAACTTGCTAAGGGTACGGGTGAAGTTTCTAATAGTAGTGAAAAATTAAGTAGAATAGAATACTTGCGTAATAAATATGGTCGATTTACTCCACAAGAATTAAATCATAGAATTAATTTGCGTGGTGCTGTAGAAAAAGAGGTTGAAAGATTAAATACATTAGGGCTAATAAAAAACGAAATGGGTCCAGCGGTTGCAGGAACATTTGATAAAAATACTGGAAAATATTATTTTGGAATTAACAATACTGACGGTGATATTCCAGTTACATTGCACCCAATTATTAGGGATCGGATAGAGAACATGCCTAGTAGTGTTAGAGATGGTTATAAATTTACGTATGGAGCAGGTTCCCACGCAGAGGTATACTCCTTGAATCAGGCATTACTTGCGAATCCCAACGCACAGCCAACAGATTTTATTACCCACGTCGTAAGATCTGGTAAGAAATTGAAACCGGCTGGTATGATGATGCCAACCTGTCCACATTGTAATTTTATTACTGAAGGATTTGAATTTAGTTCAGAGGTGAGAAAAATTGGAAAATAAGATGGATGTATTAAGTAAAGAATATGTATTAGAACAGGGTATAGATTTTGATGAGGAACTATGGTTTACCTCTTACAGCGATGAAGTGCTGGATAACCCAGAAGATGAAGGTGGAAAACCTTTTACTGGATTAGCTTATGAGTTATATGAAAATGGGAATCTAGCGTATTACTGTTATTATAAGAATGGTTTTAAAGAAGGTAATTATGTTAAATTTCACCATAATGGGAAAGTTAAATCTATAGATTACATGATAAAAGGACAAACAAGAGGTATAAGAAAAATTTGGTATGAAAGCGAAGAACTCAAATATGAAGGAACGTTTAAGTTTGGCGTTTGTTTAAAATATACTGAATGGGATAAACAAGGGAATATAATTAGGCAAAAAGTTGCTCCAACAAAAGAGGAATTAAGACTAATTACCCGATTATCTGATTGTGATGATAATGAATAATTTTGATGAAAAGAAATTAATACAAGAGTTTTCAAAAATCCAAAGTGAATTATCACCTAGAATTAAATTAGAAAATAATTTTCAAATAGAAGAGATACAATTTATCGCAGGGGTAGATTTGGCTTATTGGGATGTGAATAAAACTAAGTATGGTACATGTTGTATTGTAATCATTGATTATGGTACAAAGGAAGTTGTCGAAAAAGTATACAGTTATGGAGAAATACCAATCCCTTATATTCCAGGTTTCCTTGCATTTAGAGAGTTACCTTTAATAATAGAGGCAGTTAAAAAGCTAACAAAGCAACCAGATATATATATTTTTGATGGTAATGGATATTTACATTATCGTCACATGGGTATTGCTACTCATGCTTCCTTTCTTCTAAATAAACCAACTATTGGTGTAGCAAAAAGTTATCTTAAAATTCGAGATGTAGATTTTATTATGCCAGAGAATCTAAAAGGATCTTACACTGATATTGTAATAAATAATGAAGTCTATGGTCGAACTTTAAGAACGACCAAAAATGTTAAACCTATTTTTGTTTCTTGTGGGAACTGGATTGATTTAGATACAAGTACTGAAATTGTTATGAACTGTATTAATAATGAAAGTCGTTTACCTATTCCTGTTAGATTAGCAGATTTAGAAACACATAAAATGAGGAAGAAGTTAATGGAAGGATAAAATAGTGTATTCTATATTTATTAAGCAATAAATACAAGTAGAATGCATTTATATAAACTTGTAAGTTTTACCTAGTATTTGTCACAACATGTAAAGGCTGTCGAACTGTTACTAAAAAACTTACAAATTAAATACTACTTAAAAACATATAAATTTAAAGCACTTGATTGTCTACGAAAGGCAACAAGTGCTTTTTTAATAGATAGACATGCTATAAATTTTTAGAAATTATTTTTTATGAATTCAGGCTAATGAAAATTACTATTATTATATAATTGAAAATACATTAGCAAAAGGTGCGGACTCCGTATCCCCATTCTTTAAAGGTGTAGAAATACTGCCAGATGGAAGTGTCGTTAGAACTGGAACGAACTATAGCGGGAAATTCCAAGAAGCCCATGATGCCTCAAAGGCGAGTATTCAGAGTAGGATCTCGAATTTGGAGAGTGGTGGGGTTAAGGGTACGGGTAATAGTCGAATAGATTATTTACGTAATAAATATGGAAAATTTACTTCAAAAGAATTGAATTATAGGATTAACTTACGCGGTGAAACACTTAAGGAATTGCAAAAGTTAAAGGATACGGGGATAAGTAAGAAAAAAATTGGTCCAGCCTTTGCTGGAGTGTATGATAAAACAACTGGTAAAATTCACTATTCGATAAATGACTACGATGGAATATTGCCCGATTTCCATCCTTTAATAAAGTCAAGATATGATTCTATGCCACAAGAAGTTATTGATTCATATACATTTACAAAAGGTGCAGGTTCACACGCTGAAGTAATTGCCTTGAATAAAGCATTAAAGGCTAATCCAAGTGCTGGTTTGGATAATTTTGTTATCAATGTAATTCATACGGGGCAAAATAGAACAAAACCAGCTGGAATGATGTTTCTAAGGTGTCCTCATTGTGCTTATCTTACAGATGAATTTGAAATAATCACGGAGGTTTCAAAAAATGTTAAATGATATATTAACGAAGGAGTATATAATACAGAACGGCCTAGAGTTTGAGGAGTACTTAGAATACGGGGGGCCTTATGATTTAGGAATAGTAGAGTATACTGATGATGGAAAAGAAAAATTATTTACTGGATTAGCTTACGATATTTATGAAAATGGGAATATAGAAAGTTATTTCTACGTAGAAAATGGTGTTAAACAAGGAAAATATGTGGAGTTTTATCCGAGTGGTAATATAAAAAGGATAGGAAATATGAATAAAAACTCGGCAGAAGGCTACCAGGTTGAATTCTTTGAAAACAGGGCGAAAAAGTATGAGTCTGAATGTATTGCCGGACGTGAGATGACTTTTAAAAAGTATGATGAACAAGGGAATATTATAGAACAAAAAACAGAACCAAGTGAATCAGATTTATTATATGCTAAAAAATTCAGTAGGGAGCCAAAAGTATAATAAAGTAAATACTATACAAAATCAGTTGAAATGTTGAGTTGTAATTCATCAAATGAAGTATGGTTAGAAGACATACAGGAGGTATGCACTAAATTTGGTATGAAAGTGGAGAGGGAAATATGAAGAGGAGTTTAAATACGGCGATATGTTTATGTTGCGCTGAGCGGGATCAACAAGAATATATAAAAAAACAAAAGCTTGAATCAACCAAAGAGAATTTACTATTTATTGAAAAAATTTTACGCTGTGATTGCAATGGATAATTCTAAATTAAAACCTTTAATAGAGGAATTTAAAAATGAGCAGCGTGCATTCTTACCAAAAGTACAACTTAGAAATACCTTTCAATTAGAAGAAATACGATTTGTTGCAGGAGTAGATTTAGCGTATTGGGAAATAAATGGTAAAACGTATGGTACATGCTGTATTGTAGTCATTGATTTTAGTACACATGAAGTTGTTGAAAAAGTGTACAGTTATGGAGAAATAACAATCCCGTATATTTCAGGTTTTCTTGCTTTTCGTGAGTTGCCTTTAATTAAAGCTGCAGCAAAAAAACTAACTAAACAACCAGATATCTATATGTTTGATGGGAATGGTTATTTGCATTATCGACACATGGGTATTGCAACACATGCTTCTTTCTATTTAAATAAACCAACAATTGGTGTAGCGAAAAGTTATTTAAAGATTAAAGATGTAGATTTTACTATGCCTGAAAATCAAGAGGGATCGTATACGGATATTATCATTAATAATGAAATATATGGTCGAGCTTTAAGAACAACCAAAAGTGTAAAACCCATTTTTATCTCATGTGGTAACTGGATTGATATAGAGACAAGTACTGAAATTGTCATGAGACTTATTAATAAAGAAAGTCGGTTACCCATACCTGTTAGATTAGCAGATTTAGAGACACATATAATGAGAAAAAAACTATGGGAAAATTATAAGTTATAGAGCTTAAACCTTGATAAGTTGAATACTTATCAAGGTTTTTATGTAACTGCTTTAAATAGAGTATTACGTGCAAGGATAGAATAGAAAAAGAAGTACGAGCTTAGGCGAGATGACATTTTACTGTGGGATGAATATAAACGCATGGAATGTATATTAAATTAACGAACTCGTACAAACTCGTAAGTTTTAACATAGTAGTTGTCATGACATATAAAAGGTGTCATACTGTTACTACAAAACTTACAAATTTATGCTACTTAAAAACGTATGAACTTAAAGCACTTGATTGTCAATTATGGCAACAAGTGCTTTTTTGCATTTTAGCGTAGAAATAATGTGGTACAATCGCTTAAGGAAAATAAGACTTTAAAGAATGCACTAGATGCGATGAAAAATACTCCTATTCCAGTAGCAGTTAGGATGGTGGATACTGGAATAGGAATGAAGCTTCCTTATATAGAATCTTCAACTGTTGGAGAAGTAGCTGGAAAGTTTTCAAAGGCAAGTACGGCAGCTAAGGATGACGCTTATCAACTTGCTAAGGGTAGTGGTGGCTCAGGAGTTAGTAAGGAAGGTAGTGTGGCTAAGGGTACGGGTGAAGGTAGTAATACAAACCCAAACAAAATTAAACTAACTTCAGAACGAGAAAAATACTATCGAATGAAAATAGATGAAGCCAAAGCGCGAGGAGATTATAAGGCAGCAGATGATATTAGATATGATCGTCATTGTGAAGAAACGAAACAACCTTTAGAGCGTAAAGATTGGGATGCTAGGACTGAAAATTTAAGAAAGAGCCAAGAGCGTGGAAGAGAAGAAGAAATAAAAGGGAGAAAAGCCTTGGGAGAACATCTTGATCGCCAATTAGAAGACAATAACGCTGGTGAGGTTGTTACATATACATCTAGTGAAGGGCATCTTACGCGTTCAGATAGTATTGGGCGTAATGATAAGGGTGAAATTGATTTAGTTCATGATCACAAACACAAAATGGGTGAAAAAGAGCAAACTATTCATAACGACAGGCAAATGCGAGCTGAAAGAGAAATGCTCGAAGATAAAAATGGGAGTCATGTTGTGTCAATATCAAGTGACAAACCTGATTTGAATGGGATTCCTCCTAAACCAAGACCAAGTGGACCTTTGGGTAAGGATAGTGATGTTTACTACACTGATCCAAATAGCGGTAAAGTGACTCATAAATGGGAGAACAATACACGTTTACCTGGTGGAGGTAGGTGGAAAAAGCTGTGAATAAAAATTATTATGTGACTATATTTTTTAATATTAAGGGGGATATACATGAAACCAGATTTTTTCACAATTACAATGTATCCTACAGTATCTTTTAACGAAGAAGAATTATTAGGTCGTCTTTTGGATGTGTTTGAGTCAAATGAAAAATTTGCTCCTACTCATTGGGGCAACTGTGAAACGGTACAGGTAGAATATAAACGTCAGGAAATGCTGGAAAAAGTAGTTTCAGAGCGTATAGTATCAGAAGTTTACCTGTATCGTGATAAATCTGTGAACTACACAGGACGTTTTCAAGTTAACTGGAGCCATCGTTCATTTTTAGAGTTTGAGTTTCATAAATCAATACCTAAAAAATTATGGGCTGCTTTTTTTGAGTTATCTGACCAAATCGCAGAAATTGCGAAACCAAGTTATGGAGTAACTCAAATTTTTTGGCCTTTATCATATCCGTGGAATACCGAACATGAACGCTTACAAATGTGGATGGAAATATCTTCCCAACCAATACCAGTTAGGTTTCTTCCTAACGGTCCCTTAGGGATAGGGGCTAGAACATACTTTAGTGGTCATATTTTAGAAATGTTTGATAAGGAATTATTACAAAATAGTCCAGCTGTGGTATCTGAGCTAGATTGGGGTGGCCTTTGTATTGATATTTTAAATAATCCATTAGAGAGTGACAGTGATACATTACTTGATAATTGGCTACAAGTAATGAAGTATTTGGAACCAGCACAAGTAATGGCTATACCAAGTTTTGATGAAGATCAGATGGGTATAACTTATTCTCCAAATGTTGCTTGGAAGGAGTATCTGGAAAGTTAAATGAAAGGAATTTGTAATCATGGATGAGAAAAATAATGATAGAATAAAAGTCATGGAAATATTAAATCGATCTCAATACAATGATGAAATTATAGATGGGCTAGATATGAGCAATTTAGACCTTACTTTTTCTGATTTGTCAGAGGTGATGGCAGAGGGTATCATGGCAAAACAAGTCCATTTAAGAGCTTCTTCACTAATGAGAGCATCTTTTTTTGATTGTGATTTTGAGTTTGCTGATTTCAGGAGCTGTAATTTAGAGGAAATACATATTGCAGATTGTAGATTTGGTGAAGCTAATTTCTCTAAAGCAAATATGAAATATGCAAAGATAAATATAAGTAGTTGTTTTGAAACATGTTTTGATGAAGTTGATTTTTCATATGGAGAATTAGTTGGAACGATATTAAATCATGCTACTTTTCGACGAGCAAATTTATATAAAATAGATGCAAAACAGGCCGACTGTACGGGAACGAATTTCAGCAGTGCGAATCTTACAGAAGGCAATTTTGAAAAATCATATTTAGGAAATGCAAATTTATCAGAAGTAAATGCTAGAAGTGCAAATTTTACAAATGCAGATTTTACAGGAGCGACCCTTTTAAATGGGAATTTTACGGATGCGAATTTTACCGGTGCTAAACTTGACAATGTAGTTTGGAAGGGAGCGAAGGTAGAAGGAGCCAAATTTGATGAAAATGTGAAGGAACAAATCTTAAAAATGATTTAAATATGATGGGGATTATATACATTTGAGCACTCGAAAACCTATGATTGGTAGCGAGTGCTCTTTTTTAGAGATTGATAAATAAGTAGAAGTCAATATAGATTATTTGTAAGAATTGTTTGATGGATGGACTAAGTCGTGAATATTATATAATTGAAATTAAACTAGCAAAAGATGTGAACCATCTCTCTTCATTAAAGAGCAAGAAGTATTACTTAATGAAAGTGAAAGTATAAAAGAAGCCCATGATGCCTCAAAGGCGAGTATTCAGAGTAGGATCTCGAATTTGGAGAGTGGTGGGGTTAAGGGTACGGGGAATAGAAGTAAGACAGCAAGTGAAGTTAATTTAAATAATATAGCTGATTTTATTAACGGAACTAAGAATTTTGATGACGTATTAGATGATTATGCTCGACATTATAAGGAAAATGATAAAACAACGAGCTGAAGAACTAGGTCTTATCCCGAAAGTTGAAGTGAAAAAAGTAGAAGGTATGCGCTATGGATTTGCTGATTTTGAAGGACTTGGTCTAGTAGTACATAAAGATGAACTTCCAAAAGATTTATGGTTAAAAAGAGATGTGGAGCAATTTGACTGGTTGAATAACAGGCTTCCAGAGGATATAAGGGCTATGGTGGAAAATGGTTCTTATACGTGGCATCATACTGAAGTACCAGGGAAAATGCAACTAGTTCCTTACGGAATCCATGGTATTACTGTTCATAATGGTGGAAGGACTAAAGGAATGTGGGCAGATGCGCCAAGATAATAAAAAAGGAGTGTTTTGAATGGAAATTAAAAAAGAATCTATAATTTATCCGTTACCGTCTGATAGTTTAATATTAAAGAAAGAAGAATTTTGGAGAGTTCAACTACCGGTAGATTATAAGAATTTCATAAAAGTTAATAATGGTGGTTCCCCAGAAAAGAAATCTTTTGTGTGTAATAACCATAGCTATGCAGTTATTAGGTTTTTATGTATTCTTGAAGCCCCAGAAAATATTGAAATAGGTATGTTTGATATTGATGTAACATGGACTCAGCTAGATGAGAGACTTACAGATGATGGAGATTTACTGGGAGTAGCTTTATTACCAATCGCTGTATTATTTGCCGGTGATTTTTTATGTTTAGATTTTAGAGAATCAAGAAGTAACCCGAAAGTTTGTGTGTGGGATCATGAGAATTCTGCTGAACTTGAACCAGTAAGTCATCATGTTGCAGATACATTCGATGAATTTATGGGTATGCTTCACTAATACATCTATCTAGACAAATCACATGATTAAAATTAGATAAAGGAACTCCAAAAAGATTTTTGAGTGATACAGGAAAACAATGAGAAGCTTGAAAATAATGACTCATGATGGTTGTACCATCATAGAGTATTATGTGCAATGATAGAATAGAAAACAGGGTACAAGCTTAGGCGAGATGACATTTTACTGGATGATGAATATTAAGGCATGGAATGGACATAAAACTAACGAACTCGTACAAACTCGTAAGTTTTAACGTAGTAGTTGTCGCGACATATAAAAGGTGTCATACCGTTACTACAAAACTTACAAATTTATGCTACTTAAAAACATATGAACTTAAAGCACTTGATTGTCAATTAAAGACAACAAGTGCTTTTTTAATGTAAGCGTCAAATATTCCCCACGCTATTTGTGAGCAGTAAACCTCCCACCTTAAAATTCAGCTAGAGCAAAGAAGTGAGGTGAAATTCAGGCTGCCCGTAAAAGTCTGATTGGTAAAGGCTGATAATTAGTGAAGGATGAACAAAAAACCACTAATTAAAGTTTCACTTTATTTTAAAACAAGTTATTGATAAATCCCTATAATCAAAGTTTAAAAAATCAAAACAAAATGTTAAAGTATGTAATTTTTGTTTTATAATGGAATTGCAGTTTGGTAAGAATATTTTAAATGTTTGTAATGTAAATCAAACAGGAGGTTGTAAATATGGGGAGGAAATATGTAATTAGGATTCTAGCTTTACTCTCTGTCATATCTCTTTTCTTTAACTTAATGTTACCAAAGGCTAGCGCAGAAATTGAAAAGATTCCATCAGTGAAAACAACAGCTACAAACAAAGCTGATGGCGGAAAAGAGATGCATGCAAAGGAGTCTATCACGATCCAAGACAAAGTTGAGTACACCAACTTAGTTGTTGGTAAAGAGTACACTGTAAAAGGTAAACTAATGAACAAAGTTACGAATAAGCCGTTATTAATTGATGGAAAAGAAGTAAAGGCTGAGACAAAGTTTACAGCAAAAGAAAAGAATGGTTTTGTAACATTAGACTTTCCTTTCGTTGGTGCAGAACAGCAAGGTAGAGAAGTAGTAGTGTTTGAAGAGCTGTATCAAGATGGTGTCTTAGTGGCAATTCAATCTGATATTAACGATGCAGGGCAAACAGTTCGATTCGTAGAACCAACAATCAAAACAACAGCAACAAACAAAGCGGATGGTGGAAAAGAGATGTATGCAAACGAATCTGTCACGATCCAAGATAAAGTGGAATACAAAGATTTAATCGTAGGTAAAGAATATGTTGCAAAAGGTAAACTAATGGATAAAGCAACAAAGCAACCTTTACTAGTTGATGGTAAAGAAGTAGCAGTAGAATCTAAGTTTACTGCAAAAGAGAAAAGTGCTTCTATCACACTTGATTTCACATTTAATGCTTCTAAGCTACAAGGTAAAGAAGTAGTAGTATTTGAAGAGCTATATCAAGATGATATTTTAGTAGCAATCAATGTTGACATTGAAGATGCGGGCCATACAGTGAAGTTTAAAGAGAAAAAATTAGGAAAACCACAGCCAGAAAAGCTACAGTCAGAAAAACCACAATCAGAGCAACCTAAAACAGGAAAAACATCAAAAGCAGGAACATTACCAGCTACAGGTGGAAATATGTACTTTACGTGGTTCTCAGTCGGAGCCGGTCTTTTGTTATTAACTATTGGAGCAATATTATTTATTAAACGTAGAAATGCATAATAAATAGTTTTTTAGGCAGAAGATATGGATATGAAATAAAGTCACGATGTTATATTTTCAATTACAGAACCTTACATGTGTTTGGATTAAACTTTTTATAAAAATTGAACATATAGTCACAAAGAAAGGCTCTCTTTTGATTCGATTTTTCAAAAGAGAGTCTTTTATGAATTCTTTTCTGTTTTTTCACACGGTCTATATAACTAACAAATAGGGAAATGTTCACTAGTACTTTCATTTCTGTTATAACAAATGCTACAATAGAAGACAGAACGTATATTTGGTATAATCAAAACATACTATATGAAATGATGTACATGAGTTTGAAATTCATGTAATAAGGTAAGTACTACATAACAATAAATAATATTTAAAGTTCCAGTACATATAGGATTCAGTTCATGTTATATAAACCAATTGTTAGAAAGGAAAAGGTGTAATGGATCAAATTTCATTCGAAGATTTATTTGAAGAAGAAAAAGAAAAGGAAAAGGTGGAGGTAGCTGAGATCCCAGTACCTTTATCGCCCTTACAAAAGGATATTTTAGACTTACTTCATTCTGAAGAAATAAGTGCACTTGAGCTGTGCGAACAATTAATACGAGCTGGTAAAATATCAGATGAAAGGTTCACAACGAATAAGCCTAAAGCATATGGGAAAGTATGCTTACTATTAGAAGGTTTTGTTAAAGAAGGAAAGCTTATTTTTATCAAAAATGATGAAACAAGAGATAGGGTATATAAATTGAAAGAAGAAGATTCTAACGAATAAAATGTGTAAAGTATAGTAATGAAATAAGGAAGTCCTCATATTTGTGTTGAAAGATTGTTTTCACATAAGCGTGGGGATTTTTTTGAGGAAGGATGTATGAAAGATTGGGAGTATAACGAATTATTTCATGCAATTCGGGAGGCGTATGAAGAGAGAGGGGATCGATATGCTATAGCAAAACTAGCGGATGAATTTGATAATAATTAGGGGAACTGTGAAACAGTGAAGGTAGAATATAACCGTCAGGAAATTATAGAAAAAGTAATTTCGGAGCGTAGAGTATTTGAAGTTCACCTGTATCGTGATAAAACAGTGCACTAGTAACTCTAAAATCAACCATTATGTATATTTTGGAGTTACTTGACGTTAACTCTACATCAGTAGAGTTAATAAATTATTTAAATAAAAAACTGTTAATATACAACTAGAATTAATGACGGGTTATATTCACTTAAGAATATAACCCTATTTATTAGAACCAGTAGTATATAAGGAGATTATCCCATGGGTTATTTGCAAATATTAGACGAGGAATATTTGGCGCTGTAAAAGAAAAAACATTGACTCTTATATCATTATTGATGTTGTCCTCAATTTTCCTCATGTAGCACTTGAAAATCAGTAACAAGTGAAACGATTTTTCCTGTTTCATCAATTCCCCAATAGGAAGGATAAAATCCATCTCCATAACCTGAACGGAATATAATGATATTACTTCCTGTTTCCTCACACACCACGCAATTTCCCCAATCTTCATCATGTTCTGTTAGTATGTCATCTATAAGATCATCATACAAACTAGTAAATTCTTCTCCTAGTTCTTGTTGTAACCTATCTTCTATTTCTTCTAACTTACCAATTGCTTCAACATCTGCAAAGCACCCTAAGCCTGTATCAACTGGGTAACCAAAAATATATCCGTCTTCCAGTTCACTTACATGTTGTCCTGGTTTTGTTGCCATCTTCCATCCTACCGCTTTTGACTCCGACAATTTCAATTCAGCACCAGCAATGACTCCATCTTCCTTATGCCACCAAGCAACAATTGGATATGTACCTGGCTGAATTGTTTGTTCGAAGTGATTTTCATTAAAAATAAGAGGATCACAAGCAACAATTTTACCTGAAGTAACTTTCAACTGTTCTAGTGCTTCGGAACGCAGGGCCTCACTATCCGGTTTAGATAATTCACGTAATAACTTTGACATAATGTTTCTCTCCCTTTCCTTTTAAAATATTTGTTGGTGCTGTCTCCCATATATTTTTACATGAGTTACATTTGTGCTCTGTGGTATTTCTAGCGCCTTTGTATGTTCCTATAACTTCGATATTATCGCCATGAACTTCTAAAACCTCTGCGGCATATCGTACCCGCGTTTTTCTAATAGTTCCACAACATATTCTTCATGCGTTTTACGTTTTTGGATACATTGCTCCCCCGTACAAGTGTAGATGGAACAAACCTTTATTCATTGAAAAATATAACAAATGAATTTGACTTTAAAATTAGACCCAGTTTTGAGGATGTAAATAATAATCCACCCGTTGATTATATTATTTTAAGGGTGAAAATGCATTAATTAAAAATTCAATAAAAGAAGATCGAACTAGATAGTCTTTCTAGATTGATCTTCTTATTTTATATTCCCTTTCACTGCAACTCATTGCAATATGTCTACTTCTGTGACACATTACACAATTGTACAGAGAGAATGAAGTAATATGAAAAATAATATAAAGATTTTAATTTAATTCTATATATTTTTTATAAATTCTAAAAGTAAATCCCTTATTTTTGGTATGATTGACAGAGATTATTTAATTTCTTATGAATATTCTTGAAAAGGGAGTGATGCTGTATGAAATCAATAAATATAAATGGGAATATATATTATATTGAATCTGTTCCTTTTGAAGATAAGAGTGAGCAGGATGAAGAGGGATACTACGAATATTTTTACAAAGGAGTCAATTTATCGTTTCACTCGGACAAAGAAATAATTAAAGCCCGAATTTATGAAGACGAAGAAATAATATATTTCTTAAAAAATCCATCTCTTGCTTTTGGTAAAGATTTTGAAGCTATAAAAGTATATATAATTAAAGAATATGATGTAAATAAATTTAAGATTCCAGGTGAAAAAAAAGCCTATATAGAATTATAGCTATAATTCTATATAGGCTTTACCATGACCAATTATAATAAAACAGGAAAACTCACAAGTACTTATGCCTGTGGGTGATGAAAGGAATGTATTCAAAATTGAGTAAATCAAGTGAAATAAGTAGATTTGAAAATAGATTCTCAGAAAATGTAATTGAAATAGCAGCTGTCACAGGGGCATTAGGAATCGGTGCATCAAAAGGCGGTGACAACATTTTGTGGACTGCGTCAATTGATTTGATTGCGTGGAAAGACTTACATAACAATGAAACGATTACAAAAGAAGACATACGACTCGCATGGTTGGTTGATGATGCAGAATGGAGAAAATCAAAAGAAATTTTGACAGCAAATACAGTTGTAACATTACAGGTGCGCAAGTCAGAAAATTCATTGATGCTTGTTAAGGTTTTGGAAACATCATATAAAGATGATGAGTTGGAAATCATCTTACAAGATGCAATGAAACCACTTTTTTATCATGATGAGATGTTGGGTGAGTTTGAACTTGATAAAAGAGTGAAAACTTTTGAAAAGAGAATATCTTGGGCTGGTGAAGAATGTCATTTATATTTTGATTGGAGTGAAGACAAACATATGATGAAGTCTGCACTGGAAACAGCACATGCACTTTTCAAAGAGCAAGATGAATGGAAAATGAAAATGAAAATGTACGCTGCAAAAGAACTGGTAGAGTTAGCAAATGAATGGCTACAAGATGATGATGAAGCAGAAATCGACGAAATTACAGAAGAAATGTTCATTAATTCCATCACATTAAGCAGCTTAAGCGTTTATTCAGAAGGTGATTTTGAAATATTCTTTTCGGATGGAGATATATTTTGGGGACATTCTATCATTGTAAGCGGAAATATTCATGAGGGGCTCTCTTCGGCTGAGATTGCAGGATAAAGTGAAACTCCCATCAGTAGGGATTTTTCTTCATCCTTACTGATGGATTATTTGAACTACTCGGGCACTTACTGTCCGAAAGTAGCGCGATAAATTGTTATAATTTTTGATTATTAGGCGTTTTCTTCTCGTCTATCTCTTCTCTTATTAAGTGAGAACTCCAAACCTCTTTAATAATTAATGAAATTTAGGGTTTACATATACGGTGGAACTTGCATAGATGTTTTAAATAATCTCTTAGAATCTGATATGGATACGTTACTTGATAGTTGGCTATCTACAATGAAATATTTAGAACCAGCACAAGCAATGGTTATACCAAGTTTTGATGAGGATCGGAGGGGTGTATCCTTTTCTCCAAATGTTTCTTGGAAGGATTATCTGAAAAGTTAAAAGAAACGAGGTCGTAATTAGACTGGAATTTACATAAAAGCTCAGATGATACAATTAGTTATTTCGGATAAACGTGATGTGATTTGTTAGGAGGTGAAGTTAAATGAGAAATGACTTAACATGGCCAGTACCGGATGAGCCAGTTTCACCAGAATATATAAACAATGTGGGAAAAGAGATAGGGTATATATTTCCAAGTGACTATGTAGAATGTGCTACAAATAATAATGGTTCAGCTGTATTACCTTATAAATTTGAAATAGATACGATAACAAAGGTATTTGGAACTTTACTTTCTTATGATGTAGATAGTAGTGAATATATCGTTAAAGTATATAACCAGTATATTTCTACTCTGCCAAATGAATTGGTGCCATTCGCATTTGATCCAGCAGGAAATTTAATTTGCTTTGATTATAAAAATCATGAAGAAGATCCAATTGTCGTCTTTTGGGAACATGAGGGAGCATGGGAAAAGCAAATATTGATGGAAAGTGAAGGGATTACGGCTGAGGAAGCAGAGGAAGTAGCAAGAGAAAATGTATTTTTTGTAGCTAATAATTTTACGGAGTTTTTAAATAAGTTACATGATTAATAATATTATCCATATAAAATGGTTCGTATAAATGTAAGCAGCAATAAAAGGAGAGAGAATGATGGACTTAGAGCATTTAAAAAAAGATAGTTGGTATGGAGAAGTTTCTAATCATACAATTGAAACTCTTAAGTCTAACCTAAGGGATAGTGCAACAGAGAAAGAATCCTTTATTTTAATTAACGAATTGTTAAAGCTTGGTGATTTCCCTGTAAAGGGGTTACTAATCGAACTTATGAATAGTACTCGAGATGAGCTTGTTTTGAATTTATGTACTAGACTATTTTGCTCAGTAGCTACTCACGATGATTTATTAGAAACGAATAATTTGAAATTCCTTTCAAGTGCTTCAGAGGATGGAGTTCATAATTTTGTAGTAAGTGCTGGTGAAACTCTTTCATATCATGTAGTACCATATCTTTTAGCATTACTAGAAGAGTGGGAAGATACCTTTGTTGAAAAAGCTATTAGAAATGAACTTTCATGGATGCTTGGAATTGAGGACGAGTATTATGAAGTATCGTTAGAAGAATTTAATGAAGCTTATTCTGGTTTTATCGAAAATAATGATACGCAAGAATATTATTATCATAATAGACTATCTTTTCCTGGAGACTTGGCAAAGAAGTTAGTGTCGGAAGTTATGAGTTCTTTAAGAGATAGAACTACCTATAATGTTGTTACTATACCTTCCGTTTTATCAATTTGGAGTGGAATCAAATGTCCAATTCAATACGATACGATTATAACAAATGAAAAAAATAGAGAGTTGATGTCATATATTGATGTTTTAACAAAGAAAGAATGGAAGATTGGTAAAAAGTATTTTTATGGACATGTAGTCGTATAAGAAAGCAATATACGAGTAAAATCGAATACAGAGTGTATGATATGCAGGAGAATAAAAATGATCGATAAGGCAGTAGAAATAAATGGTGAGGATGCCTTTATTAATAATAATATACCAGAGTGTACAATAAGTTGGTTGAAGGAAGAGTTGAAAAAATTGATGATAAGTGTATGGAAAAGGATTCTTTTTGGTTGATTGAAATTGAGAATTTATATGAATAATTGAAAGTGAAAAAGAAAATGTATGGTGCATGGAAGAGGAGTATGGTGATAGTGAAGAATGCTATGAGTACATATTTTAAATTGAGAAAAGAATATTTTGATAGAGGTTTGAATTTCTTATTTAAAACACCATATAACGAAAAAGTTGATTTTGTTATATATCAAGGTGAAATAGAGGAAGATGAAATTTCATGGAAACCGGTTGAGAAATATTTTAAAACTGATTTAACAATACTTGAGGAGCGGTTCGGAATTAAGTTTCATGATTCAGTTCATCACTATTTTAACACATATTGGTTTGCTGATTTGGATGGGTTTATCGGTGACCATTATATTAGTTTAGAGGTTGTATTACCCAATATAGAATTGGACTCTTTCAAAGAGAAGTTAGAAGGGTATGAAAAAAATCATCGTAAGCTAGATAAGATTCCTATAGGAGTAGAAGGAAATGGTTCACTAATTGTTTTAAATAATGTAAGCGGAAAGATCGAATTGGAGGATTTCGAACGTGGGTTGTTTATAGAGGTTTCGAATAGTTTAAATGAGTTGATTTCTAGTTTGAGATTACAAAAATAGTAAAGTGAAGAATGTTTATATGAATTATAGAGGGGCGTAGAAAAGTGGAATACAGTGGAATGGTTTCAGTTTGGTTTGGAATTTCTAAATCACTCCAAAATCTTGAAGAGTATGTCGATATAGATTACACAATAAATGGTGATTCAGTTCATTCAAAGTTTGGGACGAGCTTTGAATTCGGTTATTATGATGATGATAATATTGAAGTTTGTTTTTATGAGAATAGTAAAAGGGACGTTGGACATATTTTAAGTGATTTTTCTTATAGTGAAAGAATTATTCCTAAAATAAAAAAGCTAATAAATGGAGATAGTTTAGCGAAAGATATTAACTTTGCTATTGTTCTTTATGATTTTAAATATAATGAAGCGAAAAGAGAAGATATGTTTGATGGTTTAGAGGTTACATTTATTGGTTCTATGCCATACAGGTAGGTTGTACGGAGTTGCTAATTTATTTCACAAACACATGGATAAACCTTATAAAGGAGGGATACAAATGCATGCTTTGCCGAATTGTTTAGAAGAAGTTTTGGAAGAAGACATATATAAACGGGCAGATAAAGAGCAGGTGAATGAAGTAATAAATAGATTAGGTGTAGAAGTATCTGATACATTTAGAGAGTTTTATTACCGATTTGCAGGACCTTTTTGGGAAGAGCACGTTCCTTATGAATTACTTGATATTATAGATGAAGAGAATAATATTGAATACTACACAATTATTGCTCGAAAGGAACATGGATTTCCTAATAAGTATTTAGTTTTAACGGAAATGACAGCAAATGCTGCATTGGTACTTGATAGTGTAACCGATCAAGTTTACTCAGTAAATTTTGAAGATGGAGATGCATTACTTTTAAGTGGAAAATTAAAGGAGAGTTGGTCAACATTTTATCTGTTTTTGAAAGACTATTTTAAATGTTAGGTGTTAACAGAAATGAATAATAAACAGGGACATCTTTACGAGGAACATTAAAGAACCATTATTGAAAATAAAAAATGAAGATACTGATATGTTTAGTGAATCTATTAATGAGGTTATTGAGTTTATCTAATAGTTAAATAACGAAAAAGGTGTCAATCTTTCTCGAATTGACACCCCGATACGAATCTGATTAACACCTTACATATTTACGCTTAAAACCAAGTCTTCCTCTATCAAGTTCTTTCTGGATACTTTCGGAAGCATTAAGAAGGCTGCTTTTTTTCTTATCACGTTTCACTTCAACTATACCAACTTCTTTTGCAGTCTCGACTGCTTTTTCATGTAGTGGTACATATGAAATTGCTACAGTATTTAGGAAGTTATTCATAGCGGATTTTGTTCGTTCTGGTGAATCATGAATTGTATTTTTCACCATTTCAAGCATATCGGAAATTTTGCTTTCGGAAAATTCATTGTCTTTACGATTTCCTAAAAGCCAACAGTAGCAACTCCAGCCCGCAGACATTCTAAGCTCGTCCCCACTTGCAATCCATTTATCAGCAACATCTTGTGCAATATTTGACTCCGATAAAGTTACTGCCACCACATAATCGGATAGCATATAAAAATACGCTCCGTCTATCCAGCGATCAAAATCAGACTCACTCATAGCTTTTGGATCCGCAATAATACCTGCAAAGTACATAGCATCGTAGTTGCCTGTCGCATAAAGTTCTTCAGCTAACTCTTGGTTTAATTTTATTTTCTTAGCAATTGGTTTCATAGCACCTGTAGCTACGCCAAAAACTGGTTCGTGTGCACCGTTAGATATGTATATTTTTTTCGTACGTTCCTTACCGAGGGTTTCAAGCTCTTGCATAACTGTTTTAAAGTCCATAGCTGTGCACTTCCTTCCTTAATATAAGAACCTTTTTAAGTCTTGTATACTTCTCAATGTTAATACTAATTGTATTCTGGAGGTATGTCTACTTTCTAAAGTTCATCGAAACCTAGACTGATTTATGAAACAGCATAAAGGTTCTTCTTGTTGAAAAATCAATAAAAGGTGTCGTCATTTATTTTTTGAGAATTAGTAGAGTAAAAGAGAAAGATTTACTTTTTTATAATAGTTTTTGGATCGAATATACAGTAAAAGTAATAATGAGGAAAGATGTGACATTTTAAATTATTAGGTGAATATTTAGTGGCTGAAAGTGTTTTTGACGGCATTTGTAATTGATTGTAGAATAATGTTTGTTAAAGAGTTTTATAGAAATTTAGCTTGAAAAAACTATGATTTTTCTGCTGGGGATAGAATGGAATTATTTGTGAAAAAGGTGAAATAGACATGCCTTTTTACATAGTAGATTCGTAGTACTTGAATACTAAAGAGAAAATAAAGGGAGGTTGAAATATTTACACGAAATGTGTAAGTATTTAATACAGCAATGACAAATAGAATGAAAAGACGAGTAATCGCATTATCAACAAGTTTAGTAATCTTAGGGGGATTACCTTTATCAGCATCAGCAGAAGAGGTGCATTCATCTCAAACTGATCAACTTAGCGTCGCTCATGGGGAAAATGGAATGAACGGATTAAGTTATTCGAATTTTAATCTGCAAGTTCCTAATCATATACAAATTAATGAAGCGGAAGTCTCTGAAAATGAAACAATGCTTTTAGAAGAATATAAGCATCAACATGATGAAACAGAAGAATTAAATAAAATGAAAGAAGCAAAAAAAGGTGAAGTAGCGGAAGAGGAAGCTATTTCAAATATTGAAAGTGCATTTGAAACGGTAGATGGTCGAAATGATGGGTCTACTCGTCAAATGAAACCGATTATAAAGCCGAGAGCGGTTCAGTTTAGTGCGCCGAGTACGAAGAAATATGGGACGATTGCGGGTGTTCCATTTGTGGAGTGGATTGTTCCAAAAGGAAATACTGATATTCGACCTGCAAATCCGATGAAAGCACGTTATATTACAATCCATGAGACTGCAAATACAGCTCGTGGTGCGAATGCTGAAAATCATGCGAAATATTTGTATAAACAAGCAACGGAAGGTACTTTCCGAACAGCTTCTTGGCATTTTACTGTAGATGATAAACAAATTTATCAGCACTTACCAACAAACGAAAACGGTTGGCATGCAGGTGATGGCGATGGTTCAGGAAACAGAGAGTCGATTGGTATCGAGATTGCGGTTAACCAAGATGGAGATTACAATAAAGCGCTAGAGAATGCAAAACGACTTGCAGGTTATTTAATGAACAAAGAAGGCATTAGTGTGAATAATATTTACAAGCATCAACAATGGAGCGGGAAGAAGTGTCCTGATATTTTAATTTCTCGTGGGAATTGGACTGGTTTCGTACAAGGTGCGCAGTGGTATGCGAATGTTAACACACAAATTGATAAGCCGTTACAAGATAAAAACGAGTCATTTAATCCGAATGATAATAATCCAGCTGAACCTAGCATGGAGCTAGTAGTAAATGGTGACGGTATAAATGTACGTAGTGGTGCAGGGCTTGAACATGGTGTCGTTCGTAAGGCTTCAAAAGGAGACCGTTACAAAGTGTTAGCGGTTAAAGACGGTTGGTACAAAGTTGGTAACGGAGAATGGATTTTCTATAACCCAAGCTGGATTAAGATTGATTACAATGTACCAAAGAAAGAAGAACAAAAGCCAAAAGATGATATTACAGGTGGTTGGTTTGAAGGGCATATTCGTAAACTACATAGCCTAGGTATTATGCAAGGTGAAGGTAATGGAATATTTGCTCCTTATCGTAATGTAACGAGAGCGGAGTTTGCTGCATTAATTTCAAATGCTCTTCAACTGCCAGAGGGGGATAAGTCATTTGTAGATATTAATAAAGCACATCCGTCACTTCATAATGGTATTAAACGTAGTGCAAGCGCAGGAATTATTAGCGGTCGCGGCGAAGGTATTTTTGATCCTAATGCCCAAATTACGCGTGAAGAAGCAGCTGTTATGATTGACAAAGCATTACAGTATAAAGGTGTTACAGGTGATTTAGTAGCATTACCATTTAAAGATCAACATGAAGTAATATACAAACAATCCGTTCAACGATTGTATAGTTTAAAAGTAGTTACTGGTGTTGAAGATAATAGGTTTAATCCTAAAGGTACAACAACTCGTGGTGAGGCAGCAGCCTTTTTAGTGAAGATGCTAGATTCGATGCCAAAATAAATTGTATGTAGAAGTTTGTATTGGTATGAGTGAAAATTTCAAGGGAGCTATCCAAAATAATGATTTGGATAGCTCCTATTTAGTTGTGTGGACAAATTGCGAATATCATTCCACCTATAAGCCCCTTCCAAGCCCCTTCCAAGCCCCTTATAAGCACCTACCAAGTAATAAATCATTAAGAAAAAACAAAACAAAAACAAAAACAAAAACAACTACAAGAACAAAAAAGCGCGAAAAAACGTCGTAGTAGTAGTTGTAAAAAAAATTTGAATTTAAATGCCAAAACCACCCCGAAAATTCCTATATGTATATTGAAGGATTAAATTTTATTTTTACGACTGAAGGAAGGAGGGAAACGTATGGCGGTGTACCGTAATGTGAGGGTGAACTTTTGGCAAGATGAATTTATTTTAGATTTAACACCAGAGGAGCGTTATTTTTACATATATTTGCTAACGGGTACGAAAACGAAGCAATGTGGAATTTACGTATTACCGAACCGTTTGGCAGAGCTTGAAACAGGCTACAGTATGGAAACTGTTGAGAAGTTGTTGAACCGCTTTGTTGAATATGGAAAGATTTTATATGATGCAGAAACGAAAGAGTTATACATAATAAATTGGCTATATTATAACCCTATTTTAAATACGAATGTAGAGAAGTGCGTGTTACGTGAGTTAAAGGCTGTGAAAAGTAAAGAGTTCATACATATGTTTTTACGTAAGTGTCTTGAAGAAGAATGGAAGATTCCATTATTACTACAGCATTTTGGTATGCCAAAACCGAAAGAGGAGGATAATAGTAGTTTACAAGCAGTTGTGGGAGAGGAGGAAGATGTGGAAGTTATAGAAACGGTAGAAGAGGCTACTTCGCATAGTGAAGTGTATAAATATTACGAGCGAAATATAAGTAGTTTATCTCCATATATTGTGAAGGAATTGAAGGGATGGATACAAAGACTTTCAGGAAGTGCAGTACTAGAGGCACTTAAAGTTGCGTTTGAACATAATAAGCGAACGCTCGCTTATGTGAAGGGGATTTTGAGGAATTGGTGTAGCGAATATGGTGAAGAACAGCGTGTAATGGGAAGTTTAGAGAGAAGGAGAAGTGTTTTGAGTAGTGTATTTTAATTTACATGAATTTAACATAGAATGTACGTTCGTTTTTGCGAATTTTATGCTATACTACCATTAAATAAGGGTATTTTTATAGTAGATAAAAGATGCGGGGGAAGAGAGTTTGACTACTAGTACATCTCAGTTGTTTCAATATATTCATATGACAAAAGAGCAGGAGCAATTATCACTGCTATATTTACAGACAAAAGAAGAAGAGATTTTGAAAGATATTCAATTAACGACAATTCGAGATCAAAGAAGAGGCGATTTTGCTGAGCGATTTATAAATGATTTTAGAAAAGTGCATAAGCAAGATCCAGCTTTCTTACGATTATTTTATTATTTGTTAGGGGAGCAGTTGTTAAATGTTCTTATAATAAGGTTTAAATATGTGGATTTTTCTAATATGAAGATGTATTTAGAAAAAAGTGCACTTCCTTTAGATAAACTTGTAGGGAGCGCATGTAAATATTTAACTAATATTTCAAGTTATGTGGATGAAGCGTATGTTTTTCTTCGAGAATTAATAAGCGAGAATCCGAACTATATAGAAGAGCAGCTATCAGCATTATCATCAAAGCAGCAATTATCGTTACTTCTCGTAATGTTTGAAGTAGATTATGAGAGATTCTGTACATATAGCTCTTTGTTGGAAGAGAGATTAGAAGAACATGCTGAATTTATATTGAATTTGAATGGAGAAAAGGAAAAGATTGAAGCAGCTAAAGGGTATATAAAAGGTGAAAGTGATAGGGAAGTATTTTTAGGTGGAAATTTACCAGAATATATTTGGCGACTGTTATTTCGTATTCATAAATATTCAAATACTGCGAGGCGATATGTTGAAATTGTAGCGAAGGAAAATGTTTGGGGTTTTATGAACTATGCAACGCGTTACGTGTGTCAAGCTCTCGGTCAGCCTCAAAACTACAAAAGAACAGGTAGTGTAAATAAGAAAACGTATGAAGAAATTCAAAGTTTTTGTAAACAGTTTTGGATTTCTGAGGAAAGGTTTTTTGCGCACCGCCTGAGGCAACATGATTTGAATAGTGCAGACTTTTGTAAGACGTATGAATATGAATTGCTATGCTTTATGTTGGAAGAAAATCATGAATTTGTTCAGCGTACTTTGCAATATGTAAGTAAGATTAATTACCTCATCATCGCACGAACGTTAGCTGAACAAGGACATGAATTAAATAGAGGGAAAATGCGAGAAGAATTTTTTGTTGCTGCTTTGCAACTTAAGTTGTCTACGGTGCGGGATACGTATCGTGATTATTTACTCGGGAAATTGTCATTTGATGAAATGAAGCAAATACTTAAAAACCCGAAATATAGAAATATGTATTGGGATATGCCAGTTTTAGAAGTTGTACTTCTTTGGGATATAGATGATGTAGCAAAAAGAGAAGCGGCACTCACCCTGCAATTTGGAGATGTATATGGTGTTTATTTATATGAACTTTTGTATGAGTGTTCAATTAGAGGTATAGAACCAGAACAAATAATAGAAGATCTACTTTCTTACGGGCTAAGTAAGGAAAAGCTGATTGATTATTCAGTTGAGCAAGTCTCACATTATGTAGAAGAGCGAAATAAAGCGAAGGAAGCGCTCGTTACGATCATTGTAAAAGAGCAGGCATACATAATGGAACGATTTGATACGTATTCTGCTGAGGCAAAAGCGTATATTTTGAATGAATTAGCAAGAGATAACAAGGTTGAAATGCGTCCGGTTTTAATTAAAAACTTAGGTGATTCATCTAAAAAATTACGTAAGTCTATAGTTGAACTGCTTTCAAAAGACATAGAAGCGGCAGAATATGTAGCGGTTGAACTGAATCATAAAAAGAAAATTGTTCGTGAAAATGTGATGAAACTACTTATAGAGTATAAGATTGAAAAATATACGAAACTTGTACAGGAAGCGTTGAAAGAAAAGAAGAATGCCTCTTTGGCCGAGAAGTTTGCTCCGTTACTTGAAGTGGGGAGAAACTCAGAAAATATAGAAGAACTTTATAGTCGTATAGTAACAGAACAAACAAGAAACTCACTTCTGCAATTGATGGGGGATGAACCACAAATTCGTCTTCGTGACTCTAATGAAATTGCCGATGCCACAATTCCATTAGCTTATTTACAACAGTATATTTCAGATTCTATCATCGAGAAGAAAGAGGCAGCTGAAAGGATTGGCAGTACGTTACATGCACAAGACTTGAAAGAATATGTGCATGTAATATATCAAATATGGATTTCTGAAGATGCAGATGTGAAGAAACGTGGAATCCTTTCGTTATATGGAATGTATAGTGATGATGAAATGGTCGGCATACTGAAAAAGCAAATTGATGAATGGGTATTTGATATGAGAGGAAAGATTGCCGCAGACGCTGTTCGCGCTTTAGGTTTGTCATCCTCTAAGCTTGCACTTATGTCTATTCATGCAATGGCATTTAAATATAAACATAAGCAAGTGCGTAATGCGGCAAAAGAGGCGTTAAGTCTTGCTGCAAAAACATGTGGTATAACAGAGGAAGAGTTGGAAGATCAACTGGTGCCGGACCTTGGCTTTACTGTACGTGGTGAAAAGACGATTGATTTTGGAAATCGGAGTTTTACAGCGATATTAACTGCAGAGTCGAAAATTGAATTAGAGACAGAAGAAGGAAAACGCATGAAGTCACTTCCGAAGCCGAATGCAAAAGATGATATAGAAAAAGCTGAAGAAGCTAAGAAAGAGTTATCTACTTTAAAGAAAGAGCTTCGAAGTGCTCTTTCCATACAGAAACAACGTTTGGAAGCTGCTCTATCAAGAAAGCGTTATTGGTCATACGATTCGTGGAAGTCGGTATTTCTGGAGAATCCAATTATGAAGCAATTTGCAACTTCACTTATTTGGGGTGAATATACGGAAGGAAAGTTACTGGAAATGTTCCGTTATGCGGAGGGTGACACGTTGTACTCAATAATAGGAGAAAATCATGCACTTTCGTCTGGAACGGTTATCGGTTTCATTCATCCGTTAGAATTGTCAGAAGAGAAAAAGGCGTTATGGAAAGAGCAACTGGAACATTCGAAAATTGTCCAACCGTTCCTACAAATAGAACGGCCAGTATTTGTAGTAGAAGAAAACGATAAAATTACTGTTGAGAGATTTGGCGGTATTTTATTAAATGGGCGCTCGTTATTCGGTAAGATGACGAAACTTGGATGGATCCGCGGTTCTGTTCAAGATGGCGGCGTGTATTATACGTTTTATAAAGAAGATACTCGTACTGGATTAGGGGCAGAGCTTTCATTTAGCGGAGCACCGATTGGGTATGAAGATGAAGAAGATGTATGTGTGTATGACATTCAATTTTATAAAGCAGGTACAGTAAAACGAGGTTCATATGAATACGATGAAATTGATGATGAAAGACGTATTGTACCAAAAGAAGTAGATAAGTATTTCTTTAGTGAAATATTATATGATATACAATTAGCGACCGATTCAAATCTTGGTCATAATGAAAGCTGGCGTAACAAAAGATAAAAAAACCTCTTCATTTGTAGGAAAATGAAGGGGTTTTTCAACTTTTCTAAAAGGTTCTTCCTTAAATAGAAGCGAATAGTTTCAGAAAGGAGGGGTTCTATGGAAGTCGTCATAAAGAAGAAAAGAACTAGAGGGAAGAAAATTTTTATTTGGTCTAGTAGTATCGTCCTTTTATTCGTTATTTGTACAGTGATTTTTTTGAACATATATACGCTTAGATCTATGCCAAAGATAGATGGAACGATAAAGCTAGCGGATTTACAACATGCTGTTACGGTAAAGAGAGATGATAAAGGTGTACCGCATATTAAAGCGGAAAATGCACATGATTTATATTTTTCACAAGGATATGTACAAGCGCAAGATCGTTTATTTCAAATGGATTTAAGTAGAAGGCAAGCTTCCGGGATGTTAAGTGAAGTTGTTGGGGAAGCAGCTGTTGATCGTGACAAGTTGTTTCGAACGCTCGGTTTACGGCGAGCAGCCGAAGCGTCTATTAGTCAATATGATGGGGAAGCGAAATTTGCCCTGCAGTCATTTGCTGATGGAGTGAACGCTTTTATACGTGAGGCGAAAGCAGAAAAGAGATTGCCAGTTGAGTTTACTCTATTAGGCTATGAACCTACTGAATGGTCCATTGTTGATACGTTAACGATTGGGAAGTATATGGCGTTTGATTTAGGTGGCCATTGGCACGGACAAGCGTTTCGATATTGGGCACTGAGAAATCTTCCGAAAGAGCAAGCAAATGAGCTATTTCCTACATATCCGAAAGATGCTCCGAGATTGCTAGCGGAACTGCAAAATACAAATGTGAATGTAGCACAAAGTTTTTCAAAAACAATCATTCCGCCCGAATTTAACGGGAGTAATAACTGGGTGATAAGCGGTGAGAAGAGTGCGTCTGGTAAGCCGATTTTAGCGGATGATCCTCATTTATCTCTTGCGACGCCATCTATATGGTATCAAACGAGACTTGAAATGAAAGACTTACATGTAAGTGGCGTTATTTTCGCTGGCGTGCCAGGTGTTATATTAGGACACAATGACAAAATAGCATGGGGTGTTACGAATACTGGTCCTGATGTGCAAGATTTATATATTGAGAAGCGAAATCCTAAAAATGAAAATGAATTTCTATATAACGATAAATGGGAAAAGGCTACTGTTATTGATGAATCTATTAAAGTAAAAGACGGGAAAACAATTCCTTATAATGTTACGGTTACGAGACACGGTCCAGTCATTTCAGAGTTTGCGGATAAAGGGAAAGAGAAAACGAAAACAGTATTTGCTTTAAAATGGACTGC
Organism: Bacillus luti; assembly: GCF_009739945.1. Lineage (NCBI taxonomy): Bacteria > Bacillati > Bacillota > Bacilli > Caryophanales > Bacillaceae > Bacillus > Bacillus luti. The sequence continues at coordinate 2,110,086 of NZ_CP040336.1, forward strand.
ATTGGAACCGTCAGCTGAGTTAAAGGCTGTATTAAATATGAATAAAGCGAAAGACTGGAATGAGTTTGAAACGGCTCTTCAAGATTTTCACACACCAACGCAAAACTTTGTGTTTGCATCAAACGATGGCACGATAGCTTATAAAGCGAATGGAAATATACCAGTGCGTAAAAAAGGCGATGGTAGTTTACCTGTTCCAGGATGGACAGATGAATATGAATGGGAAGGGTATATCCCGTTTGATCAACTGCCAAAAGTAATTAATCCGAAAGAAGGGTTTATTTCAACGGCGAATAATAAAATTGTTGATGATAATTATCCGTATCATATTAGTAATACGTGGGCGCAGCCATATAGACAAATGCGTATTCAAGAATTTTTGCAAGAGAAGGAAAAGTATACCGTGAAAGATTTAGAAGAGTTACAGATGGATCAAAAGAATTTATATGGGAAAGAGTTTACTCCTATATTTTTAAAGGAATTAAATAAAGCAGATTTAAATGAAGTAGAGAAAGAAGGCATAAAACAATTAACAAAGTGGAATTTTTACGATAGTAAAGATGAAGCGGCACCATTAATATTCCATTTGCTAATGAAAGAGATTTCAAATACGTTGTTTTCAAAAGAAATACCGAAAGATGTGATGGAGTTATTTGAAGGGAAGTCACAGGTTGTTGATGAATTGATTCGAAAAGAAGTAACAGGAGAAAAGAGCGCTTGGTTTACGAAGTACGGAGGCTTCACAAAAGTTGTGCATACATCGTACGAGAATGTAATGAAGAAATTACAGAAGGAGTATGGATCAGATGTTGGAGAATGGAAGTGGGGCGATTATCATCAACTTGCGTTTACACATCCAATCTCGAAATCATCTAGTATGCTAGCGCTACTAGCATTTAATCGTGAGAAACCAGTTCCAATTGGCGGAAGCCAAGTTACCGTTCAAGCAGCGAGTTACGGTGATAACGGTATTGTAAATCACGGGGCGTCTTGGAGATTCGTCATTGATACGAAAGATATGTCAAACGGTTATCATATCGTAGGACCAGGACAATCAGGACATTTTAGAAGTGATTGGTATCATGATCAAATAGATGACTGGGTAAATGGCACATATCATACGACTACATTGAATACGGAGGGGATAGAGGGGAAAGTGTTAACTTTACAGCCGAAGTGATAATATTTCCACTGATGAAAACTTATAAATTAGAACATAAACCATTCCTAAAATAATTTTAAAAGCCTACTATCAGTTAAGTGGATAGTAGGCTTTTGTGTTTTAGAGTATAAGATTCAATGATTTTATTATTGCAAAACAGTAAGTGTTTTAACATTTACTTATATGATAACGGGCCTTTTACTCTGTTACAAAGGAAACCACACAAAGCGTTCTGTTTCTTTGTTACTTCTTTTTATCCCGCGTTAACGGACAGTAAAACTCCAACCTCAAAATTCAGTTGGAGCAAAGAAGTTAGGTGGGAGATCAACTGTCCGTAAACGTCCGATTGGTTCAACTAATAATCAGTGGGGGATGAACAAAACCCCCACTGATTAAAGTTTCACTTTATACCCCGCAAAATATTTTGTTATTCAATAATTCCAATTTCTAGAGCCTTTTGAACAGCTTCTTCCTTGTTACGGACTCCTAGCTTTGCATAAGCTGTGGATGCATAATTTCTGACCGTACCATTCGATAAATATAATCTTGATGCTATGGTAGTGTATCGAAGTCCTTTTGCTACTAGTTGCAATATTTCAATCTCCCTAGCTGTTAACTCATAAGCGGTTGCTTTTGATTGTGGTGTCTCTTTTTGCTCATCAAACTTCTCGAATATTTTGTGAGACATTCCCTGATCAATCAGTGTCCCACCTTTGTGAATAAGTCGAATCGTATTAGCTAGTTCCAACGTTTCAATAGATTTGAGTAAAAAACCATCCGCACCGTTGCGAAATGATTCCAACGCCTGTTCGGTATCCTGAAAAGTTGTGAAAATCAATACGCGGATATGTGGCCATTGTTGCTTAATCTTTTTAGTTGCTTCGACTCCATCCATGTGCTGCATATCTAAATCCATAAGTATAACATGGGGTTGAAGGCGCCCACACAAATCGATGGCTTGATTGCCATCCTCGGCCAAACCGACTACATTTAAATCTTCATATCTATCAAGTAGTGTCTTCAAACTTTCCCGAACAAATGGCTGGTCGTCTACAATTAACAAACGAATAAGTCCATCTTTTATTTCAGTTTGTCGCGGTATGGTACATGTAACAAGCATTCCTTCATCTGGCTTTGTATATACAGACAATTGACCTTGCAAATTCATTGCCCGCTCTTTCATCGCATTCATACCGAAGCCTTCCTGCCATTCTACATTTCCTTTTCCATTATCTTGAACTTCTAATCTCGTATATTGTTGTTCAAACTGCAATGAAACTATAATTTCAGTCCCCTGACCATGACGTACTGCATTCGTAAGGGACTCTTGTAAGCAGCGAATGAATGCGATCTTCGCTTGCCGAGACAATTCATATTCCTCTCCGTATGCCCGAAAACTTACGTTTACCTGAGCGTGCTCCTGAAATTCGGTTCCGAGATTTTGTAGAGATTGAATCAAGGAAGGCGATTGATACGGAGAATCCATTTGATGTAGGTAACCTCTCACGTCCTCGATGCTTTTACGTCCCATTTCAAGCAGAGAATCTAGCCTCTGTATACCCATTTCAGTAGCAAGTTCGGTACGCAACGTTTCCATTCCCATAATAATAGAAGTATAAGCGTGACCAACTGTATCATGAAGCTCGCTCGACAGCCTGTTCCGTTCTTCTGCCAGTGTAATGCGTTCAATCTGAGACATATATTGCTCAAGTAATGCGTTTTGTTTACGAATTGCTTCATTTTGCTTATGGTTGGCGATTAATAAATGAAAAGCGAAGCCCATTACATATGCGAATCCATAATAGGTGACCATAACCCAATAGCTATTACTTGGCGCAACTACATAAAAAATTCCAGTTGTTGTAAAAACTGTTGTTGGAGCTGTCCAATAATAGGACAAATGCTTACTATTTGCTGCAATAAGGAACACTGATATAAGAAAAATATTGTAAGCCTCTGGAAATAAAGAGGTTAAATATATACATAGTCCACCATAAAGCAATATTTCTGTGAATAAATAATATTTATAATTGAAAAGTAAGGCTACCCATGGAACAGAGAAGGCAATAATTTCCCAAAGAATAATAATCCAAAGTGGTAATGTTAAACCATCCTGAAAATTTAATGTAGCTAGGATGATAGACACACTAGTAAGTAGACGTATCCCTAACATAATCCAATCGTACCAAAACCAATACTTAACCATATCTAACAAGTCATTTACCCCCTAAGTAGCCTACCTTTTTACTTCCTATATTATAATTTAATCTTTCATGCCTATTATACTTTTAAATTTAAAACTGCGATACTACTCACAGATTGCAAACTTCTATTGATTTAGTTGCCGAATCATACTACGTGTATAGCCCCCAATTTTCTTTGTCAAACCATCGACTATTCTAATACTTATGGCGGTAAATACTATACCCATAAACATTACAAAGAGTGACTTAGCAAAAGTATCTATTTGTATGAATATAATATTCATATCGATGTATCGATATAGTAGTGGTGCCAACAGGAACATAAGTGGCATTACATAAAAAATGATTGCACTAATGAGACTGAAAATGCCAATCACAAATTTCTGCATTAACCAATAGATAGCAAACCAAGTGCGACGATCTGTAAGCACTAATTTCACCTGAGCCCAGTTCGATGTATCCATTGTTATACTTCTATCGTAAGAGTCGGTCGAAATATCTGTATAAATTTTCGTCTGTATGCGCTCGAATTGGATAAAGGGTGTGGTAGTCTGTAGTACGCGTATAACTAGTGGAATCCCAACTACTGTAAATGAAAGGGTGAAACTGAATAGCAGAGCTATTAGATAAAAACAAAAATAAAACAATCCTGTAACGAAAGTTAGCAATAAAAAATAACCATTCTGGATGAATCTTGATTTCATAAAGTTCATCGCTCCTATCTATGTAATAACCGAATCATACTGCTTTTTTTGTCATTCTCACTAGTGTAAAAGTGTCATATGACAGTTCTAAATGATGTTAAAAAGGGGAGAGCAGCCTACTTTCTGGTTAAAAAAGATGCTTTTATCCTCCACAAAACAATCCCGTTTTTGCATCTGCAAGAACGGGATTGTTTTGTACTTTTATTTAATATGAGATGGACTTGTTTTTCGAATATGAAAAATAATATCAAATTGCTCAAGCAATGATTTATCAAAGTATGCCGATTCGTTCGGGAAGATTTGTCCCCCTATACTTAGTAATGGTCTTTTTGCTTTAACCCATTTCTCCGCTTGTCCTTTAAGGTGACGGTTATCCAATAAAAACATGTTATATGGTACTTTCCCGAGAGTATAATTAAAGCTATTTACATTTTGTGGAATTTCACGAGTTGTAATCTTACCTCCAGTGGAAGGATCATATTCGCTGTATAAGGTGAAATTTCCCTCCGTAGTTGTACTACCAATTGTGACGTAATTATTGTCTAAACGTTCCTTCAAAAATTGCCCCGCAACATAAGGGTATAATTTCTCATCGATAATTCCTTTAGCTATATGAATATTGTGTCCCCATACCATAGTTTTACCACCCAATGTCTCTTGTGCCCACATTGCATGATCGGCCAAGTATTGTTCATGTAGCTTTATCATACTTGGATAGTCGTTAGGGAGCAGCATTGTGGTAAATTTCTCTATTGCACTCGCCGTTGCTTTAACCCAGATGTACTCGGATGGAATTATTTCTGTGTTGGGTTGCTCATTCTTATCTTTTAGTAATCGGGCTACTCTCTCAGCGTTTGCTTTAAACTTCTCTTTCCTTTCAGGAGCAAGTTTCATATATTCCTGTATACTTCCAGTAAAAGACGACAATTCTTTATAATTTTCTTCTACTTCTGCCAGCAAATCTGGTCGATGCAGCCTTACATAATCAATTACTTTATTAAAGCTACCTTGGTCCAACGCCTTTAAGTCGAGCCCAATAAATTGGATCTTTTTTTTATTGGATGGATCAGCATTATAATCTTTCATCCACTCAATCATGGCTATAATTTCATCAGTAGGATATAACAATTTTAAAAATTCCCTAGGGTTTCCTTTTCCTGTTTGGATATATTCATTTAGCTTTAAGCCGTTTCCCCAATCTTCTTCCATTGTGAAATTTGTAAAACCCATCTCAGTAACCAAATATTTCACAAGTCGAAACTTCATAGTGAAAATTTCAGAGCTTCCATGAGTATTCTCTCCTAATCCTACATATTGTGCACTCCCAATCATTTTCTTAAGTGGTCTTAGATCATCAAATGGTTTTGACGGTTCTATCGTTTTTAATGGGATAGCCTGTGATTGTATTGATTTAACTATATTTTTTTGGACTGATTGATTTGAATTTTCGACTGCTACCGTTTGAGCGTTTCCTACTTCCACACATCCTGTGACTAATAAAGCTGTACTAACCATTGCAATTATTCTTTTCTTATTCATCTTTGCCACCTCAATTGAATTATTTTTATAAACAAGATTGATTCATGTACTTGCACGAATCAATTGCCTTAATTCAATTGTTATGTATTCCATATCATATGTTCTAGTTACATATTGTCATAAGGTTAAATTGACACAAGTCATAGGTTAATCATTACACTTTTGTACTATCGGCTATGACAACTTATAAATAATAATTACATTGATGAGTCGCAAGTAAGACTAGATTATGAATTTGGGAGGGGTTTTAAAGATGAATGATCTGTCTGCCAAAATATTTTTATTCTAAGTTGTATCTGTGGAAATGACAAGAAGTGAATTCGATAAACAAGTGAAGTAAAGGGGAAGGGCGGATTACAATGATATTACATGTAAAATCGTTCCACAATAAAGATAAAATCCAACGTGCTAAAATAGGGCTTCAACTCTTTCTGAGTATCTTAATCATTACTTCTATCATCCTAAATGTATTAGTAATAATTACTAAAAGTATGCCGCTTATTGTGGTATATATGTTTATCCCAGCATTTTCTTCTATTTTAACTCGCATAATACTGAAAGAAGGATTTAAAGATGTATCTTTTAGTCTCGGTAACTTAAAGATCTGGAAGGGGATTGGTCTTGCTCTGTTAATACCTATGATAATATGTGGGATTACTTATTCTATCGCCTGGTTGAGCGGAATTGCGAGGTTTCAGCATCCCGAAGGTGGGATGTTAGAACCAATCTACAATATACTTGGACTTCAGTATTTACCGGCATCATTCAGTTTCATTTATCTAGTAGTATTGAGCGGTGTTTTAGGAAGCTTGCTTAACTTAATCCCAGTTATGGGAGAAGAAATGGGTTGGCGAGGTTATATGCTCACAAGGCTAGTCGATGCAAAGTTTTCACGGCCTATCCTTATTAGTGGATTGATTTGGGCAACGTGGCATGTTCCAATTGTTATTGCTGGTCTATATGTAGAGGGGGCATCTGTCCTACTTTCAGTACTTGGCATCTATTTTTGTATTGTACCATTCAGTTATATTACAGCTTATTTACGACTTACCACAGGTAGCGTTTGGCCTTCGGTTATCATCCATACCACTTGGAATGCCATTATTCAAGGACCTTTCGCACGTGCAAGTACAGGATATCAAACTGAGATTTGGATTGGAGAATCTGGCTTGATAACCGCTATTATTATCTTAATTACTGCAATAATTACGTCTCGAATAGTAAATCTTACTAAATAGCATACGGATGTGTTGTAAATTCAATTAGTGAAATATGACGAGGCGAAATAAGATGCCCCTAAAAATATTAGAAAAATATAGTTAAATCATGCATAAATATCATAATTAGTCACATGTTATACGAAAAAACGGATTTGATGAGATTACTAGAAGAAGTTCAATAACTTCAATCGTAAAAAGATAAAAAAGGAGCGAAAATACGCTCTTTTTTTATTTACCGTACTATTTTTAGGAGGTTAGTATGAATAAGGGGTGAATAAATAATGAATATCATTTTCAATTATAAAAATTCATTAAATATTTTTATGGAATATATGTGAAACGTTGTATAGAATAAACAAGTATGCCAAAAAATACAGGAGGAAAGTTGTGAAGAAAAATAAGAGTGTAGTAAGTTTTTTAGGAGTGTGTATTATGCTGTTTTCTTTTTGTTTTCAAGGGAATGTACAGGCAGATGTAAATACTGTTCAGTCTGGAAAAATAAAAGCAGGAAACGTAACGGTATGGGAAGTTGGAAATGTAGCGAAAGTGTTAGCGGATGTAGAACGCTTAAACTTAAATACAGTAAATGTACCAATTCAAGTTGATATTCCGAATGTAACTTCTACTAATATGGTAATTAATCAGGCGCAAAAGAAACAGGCTATTATTTTAATTCAAGAATTATTAAAGCGTAATATTCAAGTTATAGTGGAACCATTTCCATTCATTCAACAAGGAAATGTAGGAGAGACGGAATGGAATCCAAGTAATATTAATGATTTCTTCTGGAATTGGAAAACGGTTGTACTGCAGGATATTTTTAATTCCATTACTAGTAAATACAATGTGTATGGACTCAAGATTGCTTCTAATTTCGTGAATATGGAATATGCAGAAGGATACTGGAGCGATACGATTGATTTTGTTCGTAAGCAGTATAAAGGAAATGTTTTGTATCAAATGAATTGGTGGTTAACGGCAAGCTTTGATCCTTCATACGAAGCGAAGTTTGTTGAGAAAATAAACCGCCCGTATTTAAAGAAGGTAGACATTGTTAGTATCGATAGTTGGTTTGAAGTTTCAGGAAGTAGAAATCCGTCGTACGAAGAAGTGAAGCAAAGTTTATTTGCGACGACAGTATATAATCGTGGACAAAATGTTGTGCAGCAATTGGAACAATTACATAAAGCAACTGGGAAGCCTGTTTACTTTGGTGGATTTAACGTTCCAGCGCGTGAACTTGGCTTACAAAATCCGTGGAATCCAGACGTTTCAAATGTGTTTTCAAAAGATGTGCAATTAAATGGATGGCGTGCTTACCGAGATGTATTAGAACCGAAACCATACTTTAAAGGTTTTTCTATTTGGCTTATTGGCTCTAATAATAGTACGCATGCGTATCAAATCCATAGTAAAGAAGCAGAGGCAGTTATTAACGGTTGGTACCGAAAATAATTTTTATTAAATAGGTAAGTTTTGAATTTTGCCACATATATTTCTAGTGAAAGGCCTTTCACCATCTTATCACCTAGGGGGCAATCATAATGAAATTTTTGTCTTACCTTACAGTAATTTTGGTGATTCTTGGCGGTTTGAATTGGTTATTTGTAGCGTTAGATTACAATGTAGTTGAGAAATGGTTTGGTTCAATGCCGGCGCTTGTGGACACTATTTATTGGCTCTTTGGTCTTTCTGCTATTTATCAAATTTTTGATCGGTTCTTTACGAACAATTAGCTATTATTCTATTATTACTAGAGTGTTAAGTACGATTATGTACTTAACACTTTTTTGTGTATTTATAAAGTAAGCATCAAATATTTCCCACCTACAATTTGTAAATAACCTATGGTGTAATCTCCGTACATACTACATATGGAGTTTTTTGGGGATTTATAGTTATAACATCTTATATTTTGTTTATAATTGTAAATAGTTATTCGAATATTATTTCTTTTTTTATAAATAAAAAGGAAAAATAATGCAACTTTTTAACGCGCTTATTCGTGTTATATATGAAAGGAGGAGGGGGATGGAAATTGAAGAAATATATAAGGTTTATATAAACGATGTGTACCGGTATTTATTTTCCCTTTCTCGTAGCCATCATGTAGCGGAGGACTTGATGCAGGAGACTTTTTATCGGGCGTATCTTTATCTAGAAGACTATGAAAACCAAAAGGTAAAATCATGGCTTTTTAAAGTGGCGTATCATACGTTTATTGATTTTGTTAGGAAAGAGAGAAAAGTGTCTTTTGTAGGAACGGAGGAATTAGAGACAATACAAGCAGTTGAATCTACAGAAGAGTATGTAGTCGCAAAAAATAGTTATGAAAAATTAATTCAGATTATTCATACTTTACCTGTGGTAGAGGCACAAGCTGTTTTATTATGTGATGTACATCAATTAACGTATGAAGAGGGTGCTTCTGTATTAGATTTAAAGTTAAACACGTATAAAAGCCACATATTTCGTGGGAGAAAGAGATTACAACAATTGTTAAAGGAGGAAAAGAGTCAAAATGACAAATGATAAACCTCATTCTGAACAAGAAGATTATCAAGACTTGTTGCAAGAAGCTCTTCATCAAAGGCCTGCATCTCTTCCTGATGGAAAACAGGAGCAAGTGTTGAAAATAGGGAAAAAAAGAGCTCGTATTACGAACGTTTTAATTGTATTTACTTTTTTATTACTGATTCAACCTATTTTATATATATCTACGCTCTTATACTATGTATTTGCACCTACAAACGCAATGGAGATACGGAATGTAGTACAACAAACGATAAGTGTAACGGAACCAAATGTATTTATGAAAGAAAGAGACATGGAGCAAACATTGTTACCGCTTAGTTTACAATTGAATTTTGATTTGTATAAAAGGGTAGGAAAGAAAGATATTCGAATAGGCGAAGAGAAAACATATTATTTATTAAGTAAAGTGGCGAAAGTAAGCCGCGAATATACAACAGATGAAAAAATTCCAGAAGTCCCATATGTAGATAACGAGGTATTGTCTCATCCTAATAATTATAATACGTCTTATAATAGTAGCGATGAAGCGCAAGTATTAAAAGGTCTTCCGCAAGAATCTGTTGTAGAAGCATTTGTATCTTTTAGAGAATTATTAAGTGTACAAGAGGTAACGAATATGTTTCCTACTATTGATATCGTCTGGTATGCCGTTAATACAGGATTAGAGGAGAAGCAAAAGAATGATGAGGGTATGTATGTTGCACCGATTGGATTTCCAGCAGATATGATTTCAAGTCTAGGTGGTCCATTTTCAAGTGATTCACCTCATGAGGAACAATTTATTGGTGTGTTAAAGTCATTACAGAAGCATGAAGATTTAGCGGTGAAGCTATCTAGAGCGAAAACATTAGAGTTGTCAAAGCGTATTTCTTTTCTTGAAAAAAATGGGGTAAAAACATACGGGGCAGTTGTAACTGGCCCTAAAGGTGAAGTTGAAAAATTGATGAGTCATGAAAAAGTTAGAAATTTGAAAGTAGGTGAAGCGAGATTATGGAATTGGCATTCTTAAAAAAAAGAAAGAATCATAGTTATAAACAGGAAACATGGATGGGGACTATTTCATTAATTATTGCCTTTCTAGCGTTATTGTATTTGAACATTACATTGCTTAGTCAAGAAACATTTATAGGCGAAGGTTTTCGGGAAATAGTTGGAGTTGGATTGTTATGTTCAGTCGTAGGCATGATCACAAAAAGAAAAAGTCGAAAATATGCATTGTGGGCATGTAGTTTATTTGTTTTTATGATACTGTTTGCAGTATTTGGATTTATGTTAGGTTGGATGATAAGTTTTGGGCCGTAAATATGTGGGAAAGAGCGAATGTAGATTCGCTCTTTTTTTATGTGTGAAAAGTAAAATAAATAAGAGAAGAACTTATCAAATTTGAAAGGAGAGCAGTATACGTTTTGAATGTTGTTGTGTAGATATGTTTTTTTGTTCCCTTTATAAAAAATATATTGGTACTTGCAAGCGATTCCATTGCGTCTTACGCCGTAATAATAGAAAAGAAATTGACCGTGTCTTGTATTGTGGGGTATAATTCAGAAAGTTTAAAAAATAAAAGATGAGAAATAGGGAGGTCATCCGGGTGATGGAGAGAGTGTATAATTTTTCAGCAGGACCATCAATACTCCCTTTGCCAGTTTTAGAGAAAGTGCAAACGGAGCTTGTAAATTATAACGGGACAGGCATGTCAATTATGGAAATGAGCCATCGATCTTCTTATTTCCAAAGTATTATTGATGAAGCGGGTAGCTTACTTCGTGAATTAATGAACATTCCTGATGAGTATGAAGTATTGTTTTTACAAGGCGGTGCTTCATTACAATTTTCTATGATACCGCTGAATTTAATGAATACGCATAAAAAAGCAGGGTACGTATTGACTGGCTCATGGTCTAAAAAGGCGATGCAAGAAGCAGAAAAAGTAGGGGAAGTACAAGTAATTGCTTCTTCTGAAAAAGAGAAGTTTACTACGATTCCGAAACTGGATAGTTTACTAGGCGATGAAAAACTAGATTATGTACATATTACAACAAACAACACAATTGAAGGAACAAAATATGTGGACATTCCATATGTAGAAGAAGTGCCGCTCGTTGCGGATATGTCTTCAAATATATTATCAGAACGATATGATGTTTCGAAGTTTGGTCTCATATATGCGGGAGCGCAAAAGAATTTAGGACCAGCGGGCTTAACAATTGTGATTATAAAAAAAGATTTAATTGGCGGGGCAGACCGAGTTTGTCCGACAATGTTAAACTATGAAACTTACAGTAAAAATAACTCCTTATATAATACACCGCCATCCTTTAGTATTTACGTTACGAAACTTGTACTAGAGTGGCTAAAAGAGCAAGGCGGAGTATCTGCGATTGAAGAACAAAATAGAATGAAATCGTCACTTCTTTACAATTTCTTAGATGAATCTAAATTGTTTACTTCACCAGTTGATCCTACGTATCGATCACTTATGAACATTCCGTTTACAACATCGTCAGAAGAACTTAACAATCAGTTTTTACAAAAAGCGAAAGAACGCGGCCTTGTTACACTAAAAGGACATCGCTCAGTCGGTGGTATGCGCGCTAGTATTTACAATGCGATGCCAGTAGAAGGCGTACAGCAATTAGTAAATTATATGAAAGAATTTGAGCTTGAGAATAGATAGGGAGATGGGGATATGTTTCGTGTTCAAACGTTAAATCAAATTGCAGAAAAAGGTTTGCAAGTTCTTGGCGGAGAGCGTTATGAAGTAGGGGACCATATTGACCATCCAGATGGTATTTTACTTCGCAGCTATTCTTTACATCAAGAAGAGTTTTCAAAAGATTTAAAGGCGATTGCAAGAGCTGGTGCAGGGGTGAATAATATTCCTGTCGAGCGATGTACAGAAAAAGGGATTGTAGTATTTAACACGCCAGGGGCAAATGCCAATGCAGTAAAGGAACTCATTATCGCGAGTCTTATTATGTCTTCACGTAACATTATTAATGGCGTAAGCTGGACGAAAAATTTAGAAGGTGAAGAAGTACCTCAGCTTGTTGAATCAGGAAAAAAACAATTTGTTGGATCAGAAATTGCTGGGAAGCGTCTAGGGGTTATCGGCCTTGGCGCAATCGGTGCTTTAGTGGCAAATGATGCGTTAGCGTTAGGAATGGACGTTGTCGGATATGATCCTTACATTTCAGTTGAAACAGCGTGGCGCCTTTCTACACATGTGCAAAGAGCATTTAGCCTTGATGAAATTTTTGCAACATGTGATTATATTACCCTTCATATTCCTCTTACAAATCAAACGAAGGGGATTATTGGCGAACACGCTGTAGAGAAGATGAAAAAAGGTATGCGTCTATTTAATTTCTCTAGAGGAGAACTTGTAGATGAAAAGGTTCTTCAAAAAGCGTTAGAAGAAGATGTTATTACACATTACGTAACGGACTTCCCAAATGAAAATGTGATAAAGATGAAAAACGTAACAGCGACGCCTCACCTTGGTGCATCTACGTCTGAATCGGAAGAAAATTGTGCGATCATGGCAGCGCGTCAATTACGTGAATATTTAGAGACAGGAAATATTCGTAATTCAGTAAACTACCCAAACGTAGAATTGCCGTATATCGGAAAGAAACGAATTACAATTATGCATCAAAACGTTCCGAACATGGTAGGTCAAATTACAGGATGTTTAGCAGAACATCATATTAATATTGCAGATATGATAAATCGTAGTAAACATTCTTGGGCGTACACAATGATTGATATTGATAACGGAATTGATGATATAATAAAAGAGAATATTGTGGAAAATATAAGCAAAATTACAGGTGTTGTAGCCGTTCGAATGATTGTGTAAAGGAGAGAGGGAATTGGCAAAAATCCGACCGTTTCGGGCCATTCGTCCAGTAGAAGGTAAGGCATTGCAAGTTGCAGCTTTACCGTATGACGTATTAAATAGTGAAGAGGCAAGAGAAGCTGTGAAAGGAAATCCGTATTCTTTCTTACACGTTGATAAAGCAGAAATTGATTTAGATTCGGCACTTTCACCATACGATGATCGTGTATATGAAAAAGCAGGTGAAAATTTAAATCGTTTTATACGAGAAGAAGTGTTCATTCAAGATGAAGAGCCAGCACTATACATTTATGAATTGACGATGCAAGGAAGAACGCAGTCAGGTCTTGTCGTTTGTACATCGATTGATGAGTATGAAGATGACACAATAAAAAAACATGAAAGAACGCGTCACGAAAAAGAACTAGATCGCATTCGTCACGTAGATGTGTGCGATGCAAATACAGGTCCTATCTTTTTAACGTACCGTACAAAAGATGAAGTGAAGCATTTAATTAGTAGCTGGAAAGAGGAGCATGCGCCAATCTATACATTTACAGCAGAAGACGGTGTTAGGCATGTTGCATGGAAGATTGCAGATGAAGAAGTAATTACGACTTTAGTAAACGCATTTGAAGATATTCCGAATTTGTACATTGCAGATGGACATCACCGCTCCGCATCGGCTGCAAAAGTAGGACTTATGCGAAGAGAACAATATCCGAATTACACAGGAGAAGAAGAATTTAATTTCTTCCTATCAGTGTTATTCCCTCAAGATGAATTATCCATTTGGGATTATAACCGAGTTGTGAAAGACTTAAACGGATTATCAGAAGAACAGTTTTTAAAGCAAATCACGCAATATTTTTATGTAGAAGAAGCAAATGTTTCTCCGTATAAACCGAATGAGCCGAAAACATTTGGTATGTATATAAACGAGAAATGGTATAAGCTCACTGTGAAAGAGGAAACGTTTGATGCGAACGATCTTGTGAAAGGTTTAGATGTGTCTATTCTGCAAGACCATCTATTAAGCCAAGTACTTGAAATACATGATCCGCGATCTGATTCACGCGTCGATTTTGTAGGCGGAATACGCGGGTTAGAAGAACTAGAGCGCCTTGTGAACAGCGGTGCATATAAAGCAGCGTTCTCATTATATCCAACATCAATGGAAGATTTATTAGCAATCGCAGACGCCGGGGAAGTTATGCCACCAAAATCAACGTGGTTTGAACCGAAGCTGCGCAGTGGGTTGTTTGTACATTCATTAAAATAAATAGACTTCTTTAGATTGAAAAACCGAAATGATTTTTAGTTTCGGTTTTTCTTATTTTAAAAGTGCTTTTGAGGAGGGGTATTAATGAAATTACAAGTAGGGGAGAAAATCACTTTTGAGCGAACGTTTACGAAAGAGGATGTTGCGTTATTTACCGAAGTATCTAGAGATGAAGGTGTTCATCATGTTACACCAGATGAGCAGGGGAGATTTGTTGTACAAGGGCTTTTAACATCAACGCTACCTACAAAAATTGGTGGTGATTATAACGTACTAGCTCGCAAAATGGATTTTGAATTTTTACGTCCTGTTTTTAGCGGTGATACGATTCGTTGTGACGTAACCATTGAACAATTTGAACTTGATGAAAAAAATCGCACGAAAATTATTGCGATGTTTACATGTAGGAATCAACTTGAAAAGGAAGTAATGAAGGGGAGTTTTTCGGGGATTATTCTTTAATTGCTAGGAAAAGTAATGAATAAGCTCGTCAACAAAAAGGACATTCCTAGTATTACAAGAAATGTCCTTTCCACTAAATTATAGGATATTTAGCTAAAATTCAAACTCTAAAATTAGTTTACTGGTTTGACCTGTAAACTGATAATTATAGGACCCTCTCAGACTTTCTAAGTTACCGGTAGCTTTGATAATTGTTCCTGGGGAATCTAAATTTCCTTTATCAAATATTCCTTGCTCTATAGCTGTAAATGTCCCTTGTTGCCCCTTATAAATTCCTTCAAAGTGTAAAAATCCAGAAATTTTAGCAGTAGCCAAGTGACCATCATCTATATTTGAGTCTAAATAATATAATAAGTATTCAACAAAAGCTTTTCCTTTTAATTCACCATCAATATCATATTCAACATGGGCAATATTAATAGGGAAATCTTTTCTAGTATCATCGAGTAGTTTTTCATCCCATTTACTTACTGTAAATGTTACTTCCATACACGTAAATCCCCCTTAATTATTAGATAAGTAATCTCCGTCCAATTATATACTTTTAAAAAGTATAAATTCACAGTCATATCTCAGAGGAGTGTTTTTATTTATTTGAGTCCCGCCATATCGCTATCAAGCTAATAAAAGATGCTATTCTTTCTGTAGGATCAGGAAACATAATTATAAAACTTATGGCTCTATTCATTTAAAGTTTCACTCCACGCCACTTTCCAAAATAGAGAAAGATCCATGTTCACAATCAATTTCCGCCATCGCGCCGTAAGGTAAAATAAACTTCGGTTCAGTATGACCAAAATTTAAATTATAAAGAATCGGCAAATCTTCTAAATGATATTCCTTCATAACCAGCAGTATTTCATGTTTATATTCTTCATAATATTGTTCATCTTTCGGTTTACCGAAGATGATACCTTTTGCTTTTTGCAGAATACCTTGCGCTGCATAATTTCGTAACCAATATTTTATATAACTTGGCTCTGGAGGATCTTCAGAGGTTTCAAAGAAAAGGATACTATTCTCCCAATGTTTTTTCTCAGGCCAAAGTTCCGTTCCTTTTGCAAATTCCAATACTTCTATACATCCACCAATTAAACGCCCTTGTACAGTCGTAGAGCCTTGAAGTACCTCATATCCATTGTTTTGCTGCATCGTACGCTTTGTATTTTTATTTATTTCTATCCATTCTAAACGCTCACTCGTCCATTCATGAGCTGGTTGAATTTCGCCAATCGTTTCATTGGAAAAGAGCGTTCGATTTACCATTTCAATTGTATATGGATCCATCTCTACATTTTCGGCAAAGTCGGTCAAAATTGCTGGACCGTATAAAGAGGAAAGACCTGCTTTATGACAGAATAAATGTGAAATAGTAACGTCAGAGTACCCCATGAAAATTTTCGGGTTGTCACGTATCACATTAAAATCAATATGAGGAAGTAAACGGATGCTATCTTCACCGCCAATATTCGCGATAATTGCTTTCACGCGTGTGTCTTTAAATGCAGTCATTAAATCTTCCGCACGAGCCCCTGGATTGTTATAAAGGTATTCGCTACCTTTTAAACTATTTGGCATTGGGATAACCGTAAGACCGAAAACTTCTTCTAATCTCTTTACTCCTTGCTCATACCGCCATCGTAGCTTAGCATCACCAGCGCCTCCCCACGAAGCACTTACTGTCGCCACAATATCTCCTGGCTGTAATCTTTTTGGTTTTCTTAACATATGAATTCCGCCTCTACAAAATTTAATGAACTACGATTATACAAACCGTAGCATTGAAAAAATATGATGCATGACATTAGCTTCTTCATCATCAATCCGTTTACCTGCTGTTATGCAAGAATTCAATCTTAGTGTTGAATATAGGAATAACCGATTTATATTTGAAAATTACAGTATGCAACATTGCATAAGAAAGAGGGTTGCTATTCCTTCCAACCTGTAACTATAATAGTTACAGGTTGGTCGTATCCAATCAAAAAATAAAATCATCATGAATGGAGATGTTTCATAATGGGTATGAAAAAATTAATTTTAGCAGGTGCTTTAGGTATCGCAGCATTATCGGGAACGAATTTACCAGGATTAGAACTGTCAAAGGCGAGTGCAGCTTCTATTGAATCGAATTTCTCGACGTTAGAAGGACGAGTAGTAGAAGTAGATAACGGTGTGATTGTAGTAAAATCTAAGCAATATGAAGAACCTGTTAGTGTGTATATAGATTCTCTTTCAAACGTGAAAGTAGGAGACGAAGTAAAAGCTACTGGATCTATGATGCGTAATTTTACAGAATATATGGTTGCAACTGCAGTTGAAAATACAACAAACAAGTTAGGTATGCACATGAAAGAAGATGGCTCACCTGATTATGTAATTGGAGAAGTATCAAAAATAGGAACGATGGAAGATGAGGGAGACGGTGCTACTAAATATGTCGTAGTTGAGTATCCAGCGCTAAACGGGAAGAAAGTTATTATTGATGTTTTCTTAACGAAAGGACAAGTATTTAATTCGGGTGAGAAAGTAAAAATTGATATGAAGTATGTGGGCTGGGGTGGAAGTTCAATTAACTGGAACACAACGGATCATATCGAAAAGGTTTATGAGGTAAAGAGCAACGTTGAAAGTAATGATGATGTTTGGATTTGGTCTTAATTAGACGCTTGTAAATAACAAATGTATCATGCAGTACCCATTGAATCATCATATGTATGATTCGATGGGTACTTTTTTGTTTTATGCTTTTTTGAGAATAACGGATTTCCGATTAGAATATGATGTTAACACTGGAGCGAAGGTGAAAAAATACAATATTGAAAGAGGTGTTTAAGGGTGGAGCGAGATGATGTTTATTTACGAGCTAAAAAAAGAATGGAGAATTTAAAAGCGTTTTACATTCATTTCACGGTGTATATACTAGTGAACTTAATGCTTTTTCTTATAAATATAAGTTCTGATTCAAGTACATTATGGTTTTTATATCCACTTGCAGGTTGGGGGATCGGTATCGTTATACACGGTTTGACAACTTTTCCATTTGGGATATTCGGAAAAGAGTGGGAAGAACGAAAGATTAAAGAATATATGGAGAAAGATAAGTGAAAAAACCAGAGATTTATGAATATAAATCTCTGTGAGCACACGCTTGATGCGAAGCCTATTCTATAGCTTCGCCTATTTGTTTTGTATTCGAAGTTAATGCGAGTACGTGTTCCTATTCATTTTTTAGCGTGAATTGGATGCGAAATCAAAATTTTATTTGTAGCACATAATAAATACAGTTGTTATCCTTTTTTAATCACATGTGGATATAGGATAAAGTTGATTTATCAACCTATATTAAAATAAAGTGAAACTTTAATCAGTGGGGGTTTTCTTCATCCCCCACTGATTATTAGTTGAACCAATCGGACTTTTATGGGCAGTTGATCCCCCAGCTAACTTCTTTGCTTCCGCTGAATTTTGAGGTGGGGGTCTTACTGCCCATTAAAGCGGGATAAAAATAAACCACTGTTCGATTTGAATATTCCACGATATAATGGTGAGAGTTTATGACAGAATAAATATTTACATAAGAAGTGAGGTACTGTATGAAAAAAAGAACGACAGACATTATTTTTATTATTATCGGTGCATTTCTTTTTGCGTTAGGTGTCAATTTGTTTGTTATTCCGAATGAGTTTGGTGAGGGCGGGGTAACAGGTATCACAATTATTACGTATTATTTATTTGAGTGGTCACCAGGTTTAGTCAACTTAATTTTAAATGCGATTTTATTAATAGTTGGTTATAAATTTTTAAATAAGATCACAACAATTTATACGATTATTGCTGTAGTTACGAATTCATTGTTCCTTCATTTGACAGAAGGTTGGACGATTACTTCGGATGAAATGCTTGTAAATGCCATTTTTGGAGGAATATTTGTAGGGTGCGGTATTGGTCTAATTATTCGCGTTGGCGGAACAACTGCAGGTACTACGATCTTAGCGAGAATGACGCATAAGTATTTAGGCTGGAGCATTAGCTATGGTCTATTGTTCTTCGATTTAATCGTTGCGTTCTCATCTTATTTCATCATTGGTGCAGAAAAACTGATGCTGACAATTATTATGCTTTATGTCGGAACGAAAGTGATGGAATTTGTAATTGAAGGTCTGAATCCGAAAAAGGCTATTACAATTATTTCTGATAATCCGGATGAAATTGCAGGGAAGGTGACAACCTTAATGGGCAGAGGGGTTACCGTGTATTCAGGTCATGGCTATTACACGAAAACGCCGAAGGACATTCTTTATGTTGTTATTAATAAGCAAGAAGTAGTGAAGTTAAAGCGAATTGTTCAAACTACGGATCCGGCTGCTTTCATCGCTATACACGATGTTCGTGATGTATTTGGAGAAGGATTTGTTGATATTTCTAAGGCATAGAAATTGTTTTTGATTAAAATAATCTTAATACTGAAACGTGAGAATCTATTTTGAATAATCTTTTTTCAAAATAGATTCTTTTTTTATTAAACTCCATTCACTTTCAGTTCAATCTTTGACATTCTAAAGAAAAATCCCGATAGAACGCTCCAGTCTGTTCTTTAATTTTGAAATGTGAGAGTTGAGTAACAATGGATTATATGTGCTTTTTCAATCTACTCCCCATGAGTTCCGCCATTTGTTTCGCATCTGGATTTCCCTCATCGTATAATTTATTAATAATGTTAATATAATCCGTCTCATTTCGATTTTGACTTAATTTATATGCAGCCTGGATGTCTGCCACTTTAATTTTAAATCCAACTATACCTTTTAGTTCATTTTCTAAGAGAGCAGGGGGAAGTTTATCCCATAATACTGGATTTTCACGATGCACTTCATATTTTTTCAGCATGGCTGTTAATTCATCTATTAATTCCTCTTTATCTAAAATACTCGCTTTACCATATATATGGACCGCTTGATAATTCCATGTTGGCACTTCTTCATGTTCATACCAAGAAGAAGAGATGTAAGAGTGCGGTCCTTGAAACATTACAAGAACATCTTCACAGGTTTCAAATGTTCGCCATTGAGGATTCCCATAAGCCATATGTCCAGTAATAAAATAGTCATCACCTTCTTTTGCTAATCCAAAGGGCAAATGAGTTGCGATTGGTTTTTCTTTTTTTGTTGTGACAATTGTTCCAAAAGAGTTTTTTTGAACAAAATCCCAAATTTCATTAACATTTGTGACTTTAAAATACTTTGGAATATACATAATAGCCCACCTTTCCAAAAAGTTATATGAGTGTTTTGATCATTATAAGGTCAACTTGTTCGTCATCGCCCATATAAAAGGAGTGAGAGCCAGCTTGTATAAAACCAAATTTTTTATAAAAAGCAATAGCATTTTCATTTTTCTCCCATACACCTAGCCAAATATTCTTTTTATTATTTGCTATTGCAATTTCAATAGCATTATTTAATAGATATTTGCCAAGACCATGTTTTTGAAAGGAGCCCTTTATATAAATTCTCTCCACTTCAAGTGATTCTTCACCCATTTCTTCAGACTGAGCATCATCAGTATTGATCTTTAGATACCCAGCAATTTCATGGTTAAAGTAGACAAAAAAGAATTGAGAAGAGATATTGGATAATTCTTTTTCTAATTGTTTTAAGTTAAATGCCTTTTCCAAATAATGATTCATATTTTCGGGTGAATTTTGATGTTTAAAAGTCTCATTAAATGTTTCATAACTAATTTCTTGAAGTTTTTGTATATCTTCAAGGGTGCACTTTTCTACATGCGTAGTCATATTAATAGTTCGCTCCTTTATATAATCAATAATTTCTCTTATTTCCCTTTTTTACAAATTCCCAATCTTTTTCTATATTTTTTCTTACTCTTTGAAGAAGATTAGAAATAGTTTCCGCTTCTGTTTCGGAAAATCCCTCTAATGCAACAGTATTGGAATAATCATTTTCTCTTTTAATAAAAGGATAGACTTTATTTCCTTTTTCTGTCGGGAAAAGTTTTTTGATTTTTTTGTTAGATTCATCTTCTTTCTTTTTGATAAATCCATTGATTTCAAGCTTTTTGATAGCACGGGCTGCGGTTGTACGATCTACTTTTATCATCTCGGATAGCTTTTCTTGAATGATTCCTGGGTTTTCACATATTCGCACAAGGTACAAATACTGACCTTTTGTAAGCTCATATTCTTTAAATTCTATATTACTAATAGAATCTAATGCCCTTGCAATCATTCCAATTTCACGAAGAATTTCCTTCATAATGAACTCCTTCTCCTTTATTTTTATTGCAAATGCAACAATTTGAAGTTACATTTAATATAAAATATTTTTATTGTAAATGCAACAAAAATAACGATAAAGAGGTTGATTAAAATGAAGTATGTTTTTTATGTATTAGGAATTTTAATATTAACCCTTGGTATTTCTTTCACGATACAATCAAATCTTGGAACGTCACCTTTTGATGCGCTTTTAGTAGGACTTTCTTTAAATGTGGGACTTACTGTGGGAAGCTGGGAAATAATAATAGCTTTATTATTAATATGTTGTAACTCGATTTTAAAAAGACAGAGAACAGAGGTATTAGGGTTGTTAACAGCATTCATAACAGGTATTGGTATTGATATGTGGCTATTTTTATTACGCAATTTAATTACACCTGAAATATGGTACAGTAAAATGATTTATTTTGGAATTGGCTTAGTTATTACAGGATTAGGAACTGCGGTATATTTACAAACAAATTTTGCTCCCATTCCAATTGACCGATTAACTTTAATCATACAAGAATTAACGAGAACGAATATCTTTATATCAAGAACATTTATTTACCTTATATTCTTGATAATGGCAATGATTTTACATGGACCAATTGGTATTGGAACTATATTAACTGTTTGTTTAGGTGGACTATTACTAAATTCCTTTATGCCACTTACTAAAAAAGTATTAGATCACTTATTAGTACACCAGAGTACATCATCAAGTTATAAGAAAAATAAAGTAGCTGATCACAATGATAAGAAAAGTATCTTCTAAGGAATTCTTTTCTTTTTCTTGCAAAAAGGCCAATTGTTTCTTAATGTAAGGATGTAGAAGGATGAACGAGAGAGGGTTTAATGAAGATGATACATATTTTATTAGCTGATGATGATAAGCATATTAGAGAGTTATTGCATTACCATCTACAAAAAGAGGGGTTTAAAGTTTTTGAAGCGGAAGATGGAAAGGTAGCGCAAGAAGTATTAGAGAAGGAAAATATTCATCTTGCGATAGTAGACATTATGATGCCGTTTGTGGATGGCTATACGTTATGTGAAGAAATCCGGAAGTATCATGATATACCGGTTATTTTATTAACTGCAAAAGATCAGCTAGTCGATAAAGAAAAAGGGTTCGTTTCTGGTACGGATGATTATATTGTAAAACCGTTTGAACCAGCTGAAGTCATTTTCCGTATGAAAGCTTTATTGCGCCGTTATCAAATGCTGAGCGCTGACATTATTACGCTTCACGGAACGACAATTGATCGTAAAGGTGTTGAAGTAAAGTGTAACGGTCAAACGATTTTACTACCGCTGAAGGAATTTGAATTATTATCACAACTTGCTAGTTATCCTGGAAGAACATTCTCAAGAGAAGAGCTAATTGAATTAGTATGGGGAATGGATTTTGAAGGGGATGAACGAACAGTTGACGTTCATGTGAAGAGACTACGAGATCGATTTTCAAAACGAACAGATGATTTTCAAATTACAACGGTGCGCGGACTCGGTTATAAGTTGGAGTTGAAATAAAATGAAATCACTATATTCGAGATTTGTATTTATGACAGTTGGTATTATGCTGCTTAGTAGTATTATCGGCTTTTTATTAACGAACGTATATTATCAAGTGAAGTTAAAACCGTATAATAGTGAAAAGATTTTAACGTATGCTGAGGAAGTTAAATCGTTATATGAAAAGCAAAGTGAAGAGAATAAAGAAGCATACTTACAGTCTATTGCGAAATTGGGATATGAAATTTATATTGTCGATGATCAAAAGAATGGAAAGCGTATCGGCAATGCGTTTCGTAAGACGTCTATTAGTGATGATACCGTTCATAAAGTATTGAATGGCGAAACGTTTAATGGCGTTTCTACATATCCGACTCGCCTATTTATTACTGGTTTTTTCGATAATGAACTAATAAATAGTGTCGGTGTACCAGTGCAACACGGTGATAAACAGTACGCTTTATTTATTCGTCCTGACATTCAGAACCAATTTGGCGAGATGCGAATTTTCTTAGCTGTATTACTTGGATTTATCGTGTTATTAAGTATTATCTTTATAGCGATTGCAGCAGGTTATATCGTTCGTCCAATTCGTAAATTTACGAAGGCTACGCAAAAAATTGCGAGTGGTGAATATGAAATTGAATTAGACGTAAAGCGAAAAGATGAAATTGGTACGTTATCTACAAACTTTCAAAAGATGACGAAAAGTATAAAGGAACTAGATGAAATGAGACAAGAATTCGTTTCGAACGTTTCACATGAATTCCAGTCACCGCTTTCTTCCATACAAGGGTTTTCGAAAACATTGCAAACAGAAAAAATGAGTGAAGAAGAAAGAAACCATTACTTACGAATTATTGAGGGCGAAAGTAAGCGAATGTCTAGTTTATGTAAACAGTTACTTACGCTAGCTTCTTTAGATAAAGAAGAGAAAGTATTACAAATAAAAGAATTCAATTTACAAAAACAAATTAAAGACGTCATTTTTATGCTCGAATGGAAATGGCGAGAGAAAGATATCGCTGTTGAGTTTGATGTGCCGGACATTACTATTCAAGGTGATGAAAACTTACTTCATCAAGTATGGAGTAATATTTTTACGAATAGTATTAAGTTTTCAAACGATGCTGGGACGATTGAGTTTTTCGTGGAAGAGTTAGAGTCTAGTGTCATTATCTCTATATCCGATAATGGAATCGGAATGGAAAAAGAAGAAATGGAACGTATTTTTGATCGTTTTTACAAAGTAGATACGGCAAGGGCGAGAAACGTAGAAGGTAGCGGTTTAGGATTATCGATCGTACAAAAAATTGTTGAACTGCATCATGGAAACGTTTCGGTGTATAGTACGAAGGGGGAAGGGACTACTGTTCAGGTTGAGCTTCCGAAATAAATGCAAGGGAAGAGGCTGTTTGGAACGGTCTCTTTTTTGTCGGTAAGTCGATATAATCGAAAAATCGCTGATATATTATCACTTACGTGTAAAGTGATAAAAAGTTGTTTGAAAAATGCGAGTCAGTCTATTCCACAATTGGGCCATATCCTTGAATAACAATTTGTGATTAATTTGGATATCCATGTGAATAAATAGGGGTTGTGAAGGAATGTACTTATGGTA
Organism: Bacillus luti; assembly: GCF_009739945.1. Classification (NCBI taxonomy): domain Bacteria; kingdom Bacillati; phylum Bacillota; class Bacilli; order Caryophanales; family Bacillaceae; genus Bacillus; species Bacillus luti. Next base: position 2,134,448 of record NZ_CP040336.1, read on the forward strand.
ACAAGTCAGATTAGTTTAGGAAGGAATATTATAAATAAAATGGAATAATAAATAAATTGAACAACAGAATTTATAGAAAAATTATTTATCTTTTAGGCATCAATTGTTTCAATACGAAAAAACTATTAGAAATGAGGGACTTTAAGATGACACACCCCGCATTAATAATGTACAAATACCACGTATGGGCAAATGGAATGATAATTGATCGTTTAAAAGAACTACCACAGGACATTTATCATAAGGAAATTCAGAGTGGTTTTTCTTCGGTATCAAAGGTGTTGTCGCACATTTATCTTACAGATTACGCATGGTTTGACATTATCTTAGGTAAAAGTATGAATGAAGCAATGGTGTCTACAAACCAATTGAGAGAACAGGTAGAAACGAAAAATATTGAGGAAATGAAAAAATTATTTCAAGACTTATCCGAACGAAACAAAGCCCTTTTAAACAGTCAAGAAGATATTGATAAGGTGATAGTGGTGAACAACCCATATGCTGGGTTGCTTGAAACTTCTATTTCTGAATCAGTACTTCACGTTGTCACCCATGGTTCTTATCATCGTGGCAATATAGCTACCATGTTGCGGCAAATGGGGCAAACCTCCGTTATGCAAGATTTTGGACTTTACCTATATTCAAAATAAAACAGAGTTACTCAAGCGCAAATCTCCTTTAAATGGTTCCGTTTTTAAACCGGTGCGTTAGTCAAAAGGAAACAGGAAGCAATCAAAATCATCATCTTGATTTTCCACAAATGGGCGCTATTGTTGAATAAAACTTAGATGTTCAAACGACTTTATTGTTATATTTTTTAGTGTAGTAAAGTATCTTACATACAAAATGAAACAACTATATTTTTAACCCCGTTCTAAATTTAGAACGGGGTTATGCTTGTTTGAGCTTTTTAAATTAAATAATTTTATCATAACTACACACTACGTATTAGATAATATTTTCTTTCTGCTATAAAGCCGTGCCTTTCCCGCGCTCTACTTTAAACCGAACTCCAAAAGTATCTGCTGTAATTTCATCAACTTTCGGTAATGACCGTAATTTCGGGTGAAGTATTCATTCGAGAAAACTGAATAAAACCTCGATGTTTCGTAAGTGAAAAAATTATTTGAAAAATGTGAGTCCTACTATGCCATAATGGGACCGATTTGTGGCATAAGATCAGCAGGAAGTTTATTTGAACATGTAGAATCTCTACAGAGTTATCAGGATTGTATTTAAACTTGAACCGTGTAGGGAGGAAATTACTTTGAAACGAATTGACTTGTTATTAAACGTACTAGATTCAACATTCGATAAAGAGAGTTGGTATGCACCGTTTAAACATGCTATAGAAGGACTTACAGCCGAACAGGCTATGTGGAAACCATCTGGTGAGGAAACGAATACGATTTGGGAGAACGTTAATCATCTCATTTATTACAAAGAGAGGCTTACTGCAAACTTGGAAGGTCGTGAATGGACTCATAATCTTGACGGTAATGACACCTTTTATTTTACTAAGCAATCTAATGATGATATGGAATGGAAGAAAGTCGTTGACCGTTCTGAAAATGCTCAGCGTAATTTAAGGCAGGTATTAAGTGCAATTTCCGAAAAAGAGCTTAATTCTCTTGAGGGCAAATTACTGGACATTATGCTTCATGACGCTTACCATACAGGCCAAATTATTCAATTAAGGAAAATGCAGGGGGCATGGCCATCAAAGCGTTAACTGAACGTTTTAGCTAGTGCTATTGTTGAATAAATTTTAGATGTTCAAACGACTTTATTGTTATATTTTTAACCCCGTCCCTAATTTAAAACGGGGTTATGTTTGTTCTGTTATAAAGCCGCACCTTTCCCACGTTCTTCCTTAAACCGTAGCTCAAAAGTATCCGCTGTAATTTCATCAGCTTTCGGCAATGCCCGTAATTTCGGATGAATTAGCCATACGAGAGAAATGAAGAAAATCCCTATGCTAGCGAGTGCGAAAATGAGTTGGCTACTAAATACATTTGCGGTGTATCCGCCAATTAAAGAACCAAAAGGCATCGCAATTGTGCCCATACTTCGCATGACAGAGTTGATGCGTCCAATATATTGATTTGGAATTACAAGTTGACTAATTGTCGCAAATAATATATTGGTTGCACCAATCGGTACCCAAGCTAGGCCGAATAAGAAAATAGATAACCATTGAAACGGTACAACCGTAGAGAGAAACCAAAAGATAGCACCAGTCGCAAAGCCAATAATAGAGACATGGCCAACGTTATGTTTGCCAACCCATGAACTGAATAGCGCTCCAATTAAACTACCTGCTGATATAGCGGCTAAGAAGAAGCCGTATGATTTCACGCCGCCTAAAGAATCAGCGAAAGAAGGGAGTATTGCCATCGTCATACCGATTGAAAAATTGGCAACAACGGAACCGATTAAGAATACGCCCATTAAAGAACGAAAGACGATTGAAAAACCTTCTTTTAAATCAGAGAAATATTGTTTAGTTGAAAGTGATGTGCTCGTTTCTGTTTGGTTTGGCATTTTTAATGAAAAGAACAAAAGGGCAGTAATCGCGAATGTAAAAGAGTCGATTACATATAAAGTAATGGCGCCAAATAGTGCTACTAATATGCCAGAAAGAGTCGTGCAAATTAAATCAATGCCTTGATATGCAAATGAGAAGAGTGAATTTCCTTTTAATAATTGTGTTTTATGCAGTAGAAGTGGTAAAGCTTTCGATTGTGCGGGATAGGCGAATTGTTCGATAAAGGCTACGATTGGCATGATGATAAGTAGTAGTTGGACTGTTAATAGGTCGAAGTAGTGTGTAATAGGAATGATTAATATAAGAATGCATTGCAAAACTTGTGTGATAACGAGGGTGTTTTTAATGGACCATCTATCAACGAATGGACCGGTAAGAAATTGTAATGCAGAAGGTAATAACGTAAGAAAACCTGCTAATCCAGAATAAAAAGGATTACCACTCAGCTTATATACGAGCCACATCGCGGCTACATAATACAAACTATCTCCTATGTTTGTGAAAATTCTCCCTAAAAATAATAAGAGGAAATTCCGGTTTTTCAATATGTCCATTTAATCTACTCCTTTATAAAAATTTTATTCGGTAAAATAAAATTGACCGTTTATGTAAAAAAAATCGTGTTACGATTTTTCTTCTTTTTTATTAAATTGTTGCATTGTTCTCTCAGCGATTTGAAGTGCAGTAGTAGAAATATAATAAGGTTTACTATTTGGGTTTTTATCTGCACCTTTTGTGATCTCGTTTAATTCAGCCATCAATTGATGAAACTTTTTCACCCACACTTGAAATTGTTCTGGCGTAGCATCAAACTCCCAGCAAGATGAAACGTAATTCCAATCAGCAGGAGCTTCGCTTTCTTTTCTTAATATAAAAGCTTCTTCTGGTGCAGCGAGAATTTGGCTTTGCGTTCTTTCTATCATTTTTAAAAAAATTTGGCGACCTGATTCGCTTAATATTTCTAAATGAGGTAATAGATCTGCGGCAGGGGTGAAGCCTTTCGCAACAGATTGATAAAACTTTTGAACAATCCCATTTTTTTCTTCTGTATAAACAATCTCTATAAGACCATTCTTTTCTAATTCTTTTAAATGATAATGAATTTTCGCCCTTGAAATGCCGAATTTCTCAGATAGTAGTTGCCCTGTATAAGGACGTTCGCATAGTCGCATCATCATTTCGGCGCGTAGCGGGTCGCTTAATGCTTTTAGTTGGCTATAAGTAGTGAGTGTTAACATGGGCTTCAAAATGATCAACTCCTTAAATAAAATTACTCGGTCAATATTATTTGACTGAATTGTATCAAGGATTCGAATTATTTTCAATACTTTCTGAAAATTTAATTTTTACTATGTAATCTTCTGTTCATACTCCGTTCATATTTCTTTTTTATTATAAGTGCATAGAAAGTAAGAGAAAGGAGCGAGCGAAATGTTTTTAGCTCTGCGTGAATTAAAACAATCAAAATTAAGATACGGATTAATCGGACTTATTATGGTGTTATTATCATTTTTAGTTCTTGTGATTTCAGGATTAGCAAATGGACTATCATATGATAATGCTTCATCGATTCAAAATATGGAGGCAAATAAGTTCGTTTTAGCAGATGATGCGGAAAATAAATTACTTCGTTCACAAATTAAGCAAGATGATGTAGATAACGTAGTAAATCAAGTAGGCGAGAAAGAAGCAGTTCCGTTTCGTGTGAAAGTTTCAACGTATGAAAAGAAAGATAGTTCGAAAAAAGTGGATGTTGCGATTTTCTCAAGTGAACGTGATTCATTTTTAGAACCGAAAATTGTAAAAGGTGAGAAATTAGGTACAGCAAACAACGAAATGGTTGCTGACGAATCAATTAAAGAAAAAGGAATCGATATTGGGGATACAATTATTGATCCTGTTTCAAAGAAAGAATTTACAATTGTTGGATTTACGAAAGATCAAATGTTTAGCCATACACCAGTCGTTTATGTCAATGAAGACGTATGGGGCGCTATTTCACAACCAAACCAAAAAGATTATAGTGCAATTGCACTTAATACAGATAAAGAAGTAAAAAATGCACACGTAATTGACAAAAAAGAAGTGCTGCAAAGTATTCCAGGATTTAAAGAAGAGCAAGGAACATTAACGATGATCATTGCATTCTTACTTGTTATCGCTGCATTACTAATCGGTGTATTCTTCTACGTAATTACATTGCAAAAAACACAGCAATTAGGTGTATTAAAAGCAATTGGTACAAAGAACACGTATTTAGCAAATAGCTTAGTCGTACAGGCGTTATTCTTATCAGTCGTGGCGATGATAATCAGCATCGTTCTTGTACAAGGATTAGAACAAATTTTACCAGCAGGTATGCCGTTCTTATTAACAACACCGATGATCGCACAATATGCAGCAATCTTTATCGTAATTAGTATTTTAGGAACACTTATTTCGTTATACCAAGTATTAAAAGTTGATGCATTAGAAGCAATTGGAGGCGGGATGTAATGACTTCATTATTAAAATTAGACAATGTAAGTAAAGTGTACGGAGAAGGGAATACTGAAGTAACAGCCCTTCATCCGATATCGCTTGATGTGAAAGCTGGAGAGTTTATCGGAATCGTCGGTCCTTCTGGATCAGGGAAAAGTACGTTATTATCAATCGCGGGTGCATTACTATCACCGTCAAAAGGGGATATTTACATTCGTGAACAAAATATTACGAAGTTATCCGAAAAGGAAATGACAGACATTCGGTTGAAAAAAATCGGTTTCATTTTCCAATTCGCAAATCTCGTTCCATATTTAAATGTAAAAGAGCAATTACTGTACATCGCAAAGCTTAAAAAAGAAAACAAACAAGAATCTGAAAAGCGTGCGGATCACCTATTAGCGGCATTTGGATTAGGAGAAAGAAAAAGTCATTATCCAAATCAACTATCTGGTGGAGAAAAGCAAAGGGTCGCAATTGCTCGTGCGTTCATGAACAATCCAGATTTAATATTAGCAGATGAGCCAACAGCAAGCTTAGACTCAAAACGTGCACGTGAAGTCGTAGAAATGATGAAACGTGAAGTGAAAGAAAGCCAAAAAGCAGCAATTATGATTACACATGATGAAAGAATGCTTGATGTATGTGATCGTATATTGACGCTTAGAGATGGACAGCTAATACAAAATTAAACAATGAAAAAGGACAACAATGCTTATAAGCATTGTTGTCCTTTTTACAAATATATTTATAATGGCGTTATTTCGAGAAGAACGTTTTAATTTTATTTCGTGTTACTAATAAAAGTCCACCTAAAATAGATAACATACCTAAAGCCATATTATTTGATTGCTCACTACCAGCGTTAGGAAGTTCTCTAGCAGTGTTTTTTGCTGGAACATTTGTATTGTTAGCATTCACTGTCGTTTGCTTCGGTTGTGATACTTCATTAATTTTGTTATCTACATTTTGCTTCGTAGTATGTACCTCAGCTAATTTGTCATCAATTTTTTTCTCAGTATGTTTAAAGTCGTTGATTTTAATATCTAAGTCTTGTTTTTTCTTTGTTAAATCATCTGAAACAGTTTGTTTCGATTGTTTAATTTCGTTAATTTTATTGAGTAAATCTTGTCTAGCTTCCTGTAATTCAGCTAGTTTGTTTTTTATATCTTGTTTCGCTAGTTCTAAGTTAGCGGAAAGACTATCTAAATTGCCTTTGATTTTCTTAAGTTCCTCTAACGTGTTACCAGTGTTTGGCTTCTTTTCTTTTAGCTCAGCAAGTTTGTCCTCAGCAGTTTGTTTCGCCTTTTTTAGCTCGGCTAATTTTTCATCTACTTGTTTTTTTACTTCCTTAAGTTCATTAACCTTCTGATCGATGTTCTCTTTATGTTGCTTAATTTCATTCACTTTTTCATCGACAGTTTGTTTATGTTCTTTAATCTCATTAACCTTGTTATCGATATTTTGTTTATGTTCTTTTACTTCAGCAACTTTATCTTCTACTTGTTTTTTATGCTCTTTAATTTCAGCGATTTTGTCCTCAGCGATTTGTTTGTCTTGCTGAAGTTTTGCATCTAGCTCTTGTTTATGTTGTTTAATTTCGTTAATTTTTTCATCAGCAACTTGTTTACGTTCATGTAGTTCATTAACCTTTGTATCAACATTTTCCTTAACTTGGTTAAGTTCATTCAACGTTTGATCCACGTTTTCTTTATGCTGCTGCAATTTCGCATCTAACTCTTGTCTATGTTGCTTAATTTCAGCTAAACGATCTCCAGGACTTTGCTGAGTAGTAGCATCATTTACTTCAGCATGAGCAGAGTTCGCGCCAGCAATCATTGCTAAAGCTAGGGTTGACACAGCGATTGTTTGTTTTGTCTTCATATTTCTGTACCTCTTTCCTATGAATGAATTCCATTCTGTAAAATTGAGCATATAAAAGCAGATTATTATATCATTATATACTATGTTCGGCGCCTAGAGGAATTATTTGCATAATAATCTATGATTATGTAATGTTTAAAATCTATTATTTAGGGGGAGGGGATGTACTTTTAGCGAGATGAATATAGAGAATAGACAAAATGGCCGGAGAGATAACGAGCTGAAAACTTGACAAAAAAACTTATTTATGCTATAATTTACCAATATAAAAATAACGTGTATAATAGGGTTCTCCTGGCCAGGGGAACCCTATTTTTGTTGTAAAAATGAAGGAGTGTATGTGCGTGAAAAAAGGTGAAGCAAGTGTAACGTCGTTAGTATCAGCTTTCGGCAGGGCATATCATAGTGAGTTTGATAGTTCGAAAATATTTGATGATTATGTAGCTAAAGAGTTCATTTCACAAAAAGAACGTCATGATATTGAAACGAACATGATTCAAGGGATACATTTTTTCAATAAAGAAATTGCACAGCAGTTTCAAGACAATCCGAAAGAAATATTAAAATGGATTACACAAGTTCAATTATCGCCAACACCTTTAGCGCGTGCGGCATATTGTGAAAGAGTATTACTACATGAAATTACATTAGGTGCAAAACAATACGTCATACTCGGTGCAGGCTTAGACACGTTCAGTTTTAGACACCGAGAATTAGAAAATAAAATAGAAATATTTGAAGTGGATCATCCTTCTACGCAGCAGTTTAAGAAGGAGAAAATAGAAGAAGCAGAGTTTGAAATTCCAAACAACCTTCATTTTGTTTCGATGGATTTCACGAAAGGATTTTCCTATGAGCAGTTACAGAATGAAGGATTTGAACATAAAAAAACGTTTTTTAGTCTGTTAGGTGTTTCGTACTATTTAACGAAAGAGGAACTTGCTAGTTTAATAGAATGTTTATTTGCGATGGTTCCAGAAGGAAGTTCTATCGTTTTCGATTATCCAGATGAAAACTTGTTTACGGAAAAAGGATTGTCTAATCGAGTGGAAAATATGGTGAAAATGGCTGCGGTAGGCGGAGAACCGATGAAGTCATGTTATTCTTATCGCGAAATGGAAGCACTGTTAGAAAAGGCAGGTTTACTCATTTATGAGCATTTATCACCAGAAGAAATAAATACATTATATTTTGAAGGACGGAACGATTATCTAGAAGCTTTTGAGACGGTGCAGTATATTCATGCGGTGAAGAAGTAGATAATTAGTATTGTGAATTTTCAAGGGAAACAATTGGGATTTCTTAAGAAAGAAGAGATTTTGTCTTTTTATTATATAAACGAATCAGTTTACTTTAATAGGTAGATTAAAATAAACTATGATATGATTAGCATTGGATTTCTTAATAAGGGGGTTTTTAAATGACGCCAGAACAAATTGTTAGAACATTTTTTGATGAAGTACGTTCGGGGAATAATCCTGATCATTCAAATCAATTCATGGCAGAAGAAGTATTGGCACATCAAATTGTATCTGAAGAAGAACAAACAGTTTGCAGAACACCTGAAGATTATGCTGAACATGTAAGAGAGATGATTGAAGTATACGGTAATTTTTCTTTAGAAATTCAAGAATTTTTAGTACAAGGAAGTAAAGTGTATGTACGTTGGAAACAAGTAGGTATGCATGTAGGAGAAATTGATGGATATGAACCTACAGGACTTCCAATCATTCAAATAGCAAGTGCGGTCTATAGAGTAGAAGATGGGAAAATTGCAGAGTATTGGATTCAAATTGATAGGTCAGGAATTCAAAACCAATTAGAGCGCAATAAAAATATGCAGTAGTTAACTTTTAAAGCTATAAGTAGGCATGGGGAGAAATCTCTGTGTCTTTTTTTAGGGGAAATAAGGAAAAGAGATGCAGTGCTAGGAAGTATCATGTTATCAAACGACTACATGATGATAACGTTACATTGCCATAAATTTAAGGTTTTACACTAAAAAATACGCTATTCTTTCTATGATTCTACAGAAAGAATAGTGTATTCTTGCGAAGAGATGGACATATAGCGGGATCCCATATATACTGGTCAATTTACATTGGACAAAATTAATATTTAAGGGTGCGTAACCATATGGCTCTTTTTTTGTTCGCTATGAAAATTAGTTCTTTATTTCCATAAACTCTAACAAATCGTCCAAGACTTCTTGTTGATTCTGCCAGAGTTCAGGCAAGTTATCTAGGGGGAAAAATTTTAGCTGTAAGCTTTCTTCATTATCAGTATGTAATGTTCCATGAAAATCTCTGCAAATATAAGTCAATTTCACTAAGGCAACTTGATCACCGTTTGATAGCGTTCTTTCGTATTTTTTTCCAGAATACACATTAAAGAATTCAAGTTTTCCTAATTTTAAACCAGTTTCTTCAAATACTTCTCTCCTTGCTGTATCTTCAACTGTTTCGCCGAATTCCATAAAGCCGCCAGGGTGTCCCCACTTCCCGTTATCAGATCGTAATTGCAGAAGTACTTCATTTTTTTCGTTCAATACAAAACAACCCGCAACTACCATAATTACTTTTTCATGTCCAACCATATTTCTTAAATAACTTATATAATCCATGTGTTTCAGCTCCAATATGAATTTACATTCATTATAAATGATTTCATAGAAATTTGTTTTGTTTATTACATGTTATCCCTCGATTGCCTTAATTGTACCACCAGCAAGGACAAGGAGTAACCATACTCTTATAAAGGAATCTCTATTTTTGTTTTATGTATTTTTATGAATGATAAAGTACTTTATTGAAATTGTGTAAAGGAAATTAAAACACAACATATTAAACGAAGTGATTTATCGTATAAATTTACATTCAGTTAATATTAGTGGGTTAATAGAAAAATTAATGTTACTTGTTAAATGGGGCGTGTAAAAAAGACAAAATCTCTTAAAAAACACTTAAATTTTTACTCCATCAATCTTTACAATCTCCCCCTATAATGTGAATTGGACAAGCACCTAAGAGAAGGCAGAACATGTCAGTTTATACATTCAATTATTAGGGGGAGAATTTGTATGAAAAAGACGGTTGCTTCATTAGCTGTTATGGCGGCGTTATTACCGACATTTTCAGTATATGCGGAAGGGAAAGAGCAAGTCCGAAAGTCAGCTACAACTTTTAACGTTATTAGTGATATTCAAGGGGATTTAGGGGATTTTGATCATGTGCTAAAAGATATGAACAAAGTGACGCCACTTTCTAGAGCGCTTATTATGAATGGGGATATAACATCAACTGGACAGCAGTCACAATATGATGATGTGAAGCGTGTGTTAAATAAAAATAAGGTTCCGGGAAATGTATGGTCAACAGTTGGGAATCATGAGTTTTACGCTGGTAAATGGACGGCGGATGGGAAACTTTCTCAAAATACATGGCCAAATGGTGTAACGGAGGAAACTTTATTTAACCGCTATCTGAAATTTAGTGGGCAAGAAAAGGTATATCATAAAAAAGAATTAGACGGTTATCCGCTTCTATTTTTAGGAACTGAAAAATATATGAAATACCACGATTCAAAAATGTGGGACGAAGTATATATGAGTGATGAGCAACTAGGTTGGTTAAAACAAAATTTAGAAGAGTACAGCCAAAAAGATAAAAATAAACCAATTTTCATTTTCTCTCATCACGTTTTACCGGATACTGTGTCTGGATCAAGACAATCACCGTATTTACAAGACTATTTAAACGTTGATAAATTGTACGATATATTAAAAGACTATCCGCAGGTCGTTTTCTTTACGAGTCATACGCATTGGGATTTAAACTTACCGGACTGGGCTGGTAAAAGAAAATTGCAGGTGGAGATGAAAAAGGATTTACAGTTGTAAATACGGGTGGAATTGAAACGGGCTGGATGTCAGCTGGACCAAATGGCGGAGAGAAAACTGCTCCTGATGGATATTCATTTAAACAAGGACTACAAATAAAAGCATACGGTAACGACGTAATTGTAACAGCTTACGATTATAAACGTGATAAAGATATTAAAAAATTATTAATTAGTGATTCGAAAGTTGCACAAATGGCACCAAATGTTACAGCAGATGACAGTAAAAACGTAATCGTCGGTGCAACAGAATACATGGAGTATTCTATAGAAGGAACGAATGAGTGGCATACGTATAATCCAGGGAATCCTCCGAAATTTGATGGGGACAAAATTGTATACGTACGCCATAAAGGGGAAATGAATTTACAGCCAGGATTAACGCAGCTACTTCGTTTTTCGGTAAATAAGTAATTGGAAAGGGCCTACTTTTTAATGAGTGGGCCTGTTCTATTTTGTCGGTAAGTCGATATAAATTTCATGTACCGTAATGAAGTTATAAAACGGTAAATGCAATGTCACGTACCGGATTTCAATACATTTTAAATTCAGAAAGATGACTTCATCATTTTTACATGTAATAATAGTATCGTTACATATATTGTGAAAGAAGTACAAAAGGAGCGTTACAATGAATTTATCTAAATTCCCAAGAAAAAAATATACAGAATCATATACACCAATTGAAAAGTTAAACAATTTTTCTGAAGCACTTGGTGGCCCAACTATTTATTTTAAACGAGATGATTTACTTGGTTTAACAGCTGGTGGTAATAAGACGAGAAAGTTAGAGTTTCTAGTTGCGGATGCGCAGGAAAAAGGTGCTGATACGTTAATTACGGCTGGTGGTATTCAGTCTAACCATTGCCGTTTAACTCTTGCGGCTGCGGTAAAAGAAAAGATGAAATGTATCCTTGTATTAGAGGAAGGGCTTGAGCCAGAAGAGAAGCGAGACTTTAACGGTAACTATTTCTTATATCACTTACTAGGTGCTGAAAACGTAATTGTTGTACCGAACGGAGCAGATCTTATGGAAGAGATGCAAAAAGTAGCGAAAGAAGTTAGTGAAAAAGGTAATACACCATATGTAATACCAGTTGGCGGATCAAACCCTACTGGCGCAATGGGATACGTTGCTTGTGCGCAAGAAATTATGGCGCAATCATTCGAGCAAGGAATTGATTTCAGTTCAGTTGTTTGCGTAAGCGGTAGCGCTGGTATGCACGCTGGTTTAATTACTGGTTTTTCTGGAACACAAAGCCAGATTCCTGTAATCGGAATTAACGTAAGTAGAGGGAAAGCGGAGCAAGAAGAGAAAGTAGCGAAACTTGTAGATGAAACTTCAGCTCACGTTGGTATTCCAAACTTTATTTCACGCGACGCTGTTACGTGCTTCGATGAATACGTAGGACCAGGTTACGCGTTACCAACGCCGGAAATGGTAGAAGCAGTACAGCTGTTAGCAAAAACAGAAGGTATTTTACTTGACCCAGTATATACAGGTAAAGCAGTTGCGGGACTAATCGACTTAATTAAAAAAGGTAAATTCAATAAAGAAGACAACATTTTATTCGTACATTCAGGTGGTTCACCAGCTTTATATGCGAATACGTCTTTATTTGCGTAAGTGTGAAAAGCATTGGGTATCCAATGCTTTTTTGTTATATAATGGAATTATTAGGAAGTGAGAGGGGCGATTATATGAGTTCAAATTTAAAGTGGATCATATATACGGTACTTAGCATTTCTATTCTATTAATTGTATTTGTGGCTTATGGTGTGTATTCGTATTTTACATCGTGAAGAGAAGTGGGATTCAATTTATCCCGCATTAACGGGCAGTAAGACCCCCACCTCAAAATTCAGCGGAAGCAAAGAAGTTAGGTGGGGGATCAACTGCCCGTAAAAGCCCGATTGGTGAGGGCTAATAATCAGTGGGGGATGAACAAAACCCCCACTGATTAAAGTTTCACTTTATTGTTCAGTTTCAAAACTCGATGTAGTTAGGTGCCCAATTACCAGAGAAAAACGGAGCTACTTTGTTTGAGGTTATTACCGAAGAGAAAGTATAAAAAATATATGGTACGTAACTTTTGGCTTTCCTCCCAGAAAATAAATGTATACGACAAATTATGACAAAGGAATACATATACGTTTGTTATACTATGAAAGTTATTGATTTGTAATGTATATATAGGAGGATTTTTTAATGTTAAAGAAATTATTATTACTTGTACTGATGAGCTTGTGCGTAGTTGCTTTAAGTGCTTGTAAAGGTGATGAAGAAAAATTAAAAGCGACAACAGATGAGCAAAAAATAGAGGAAGATAAAAAAGTAGCAAAAGAAGAAAAAGCTAAACAAGAAGAGCAACAAAAAGCAGAGGAAGAAAAACGCAAGCAAGAAGAGCAACAACGAGCAGAGGAAGAAAAACGCAAGCAAGAAGAGCAACAACGAGCAGAGGAAGAAAAGCGTAAGCAAGAAGAGCAACAAAGAGTAGAGGAAGAGAAGCGTAAGCAAGTAGAGCAGCAAAGAATTGAGGAAGAAAAGCGTAAGCAGGCAGAACAGCAAAGAGTAGAGGAAGAGAAGCGTAAGCAAGCAGAACAGCAAAGAGTAGAGGAAGAAAAGCGTAAACAAGCAGAGCAGAAAACTCAGCAACAGCAGTCAATGCAACAAGCGAGCACACAAAAACAAGAAAAAACAACACAAGCAACGAGCGGGAAACCAACAAGATCACAAATTTCAGTTGGTTCACATGTAGTTATTCAATTGGATAATGACTATAGTAAGACTGTAAGCGGTGTAGTGAAAGATATTTTAACAAATAGTGAAACACATCCGTACGGAATTAAAGTTCGATTACAAGATGGGCAAATTGGCCGTGTTCAAAGTGTTAATTAATGAAAAAAGATTAGCAAAATGCTAATCTTTTTTATACATTTAAATGTGGATTTACTGTTACTTAAAAATTTAGTCAAAAATAATGAAATTTCAGGAAAAATAAGGTACACTAGTCAATGGTTTTGGTTTAAAATCGATTGACGTTAATGTATACGGGGGAAAGATTGATGAACAACAATCCAGTAAATGAATCAGTTGAAGAAGTGGATAAAACACGGGTAAGATCAAGGAAACGTTTTACAAATTGGAAGCTAATCGCAGCGGGTATTGGTGTAATTGCACTTCTCAGTGGGGGAATGAGTTATTATCAGGCAACGCACTTCAATTCAAATGTTACGATTAACGACACAAAAGTCGGTGGTCTGAGTGCTGATCAGGCAATGCAGAAATTAAAAACTTCTGGACTAGCAAATAAAGTTTATGTCGATCAACAGCAAATTTTAGATGAAAAAGAGACAAAAACGGAACTTACGGAAAAAGATTTGCCGCAAGTTGAGAAACTATTAAAAAGTCAGTGGACATTTTTCCCTTCTGGAAAGGAAAAAAATTATTCATTGCTACCAGAAGAGGTAGATCAGTATCGTAGTAAAACGATGAAAAAGCTTGTAGAAGAAAAGCTCATCTCTATGAATGAAAAATTAAAGGCGCCTCAAGATGCTATGGCGAAGCTTGAACAAGGAAAAATTGTTATCTCGAAAAGTGTTGATGGAAAACAGTATGACGTTACGAGTCTACTGAAAGATTACGACAAGCAGAAGCACAAAAGTGAGATTCATTTGAAGTCTACATACATACAGCCTATTAAAGAAGACGATCCGATTATCAAAAAAGAGGAGAAAGCACTACAGAATCTTCTTGGGCAGTCCGTTGAATATAAAGTGCAAAATGAAGTGTATCCTTTAAAAGCGAAAGATTTAATTCAAAATGCCTCTATGTCAAAGGATATGAAAGTGACAATCGATGCGAGCGACATTAAGAAAAAGATTACAGAAATTAATAATGCTAAATCTACATTAAATAAAGACTTCGCTTTTAAAACACATTCTGGTTCGGTCATATCAGTAAAAGGGCAAGGATACGGCTGGGCATTAGATGTTGAAAAAGAGACAAAACAAGTTCAACAAACCTTTGAGAAAGGTGAAAAATCGCTTTCTGCTTCTAATATTCACGGAAATGGTTGGAAGAAGGAAGGTATCGGCTATGAAACAACATCGAATAATGGCATCGGAGACACATATGCAGAAGTTTCCATTGCAGATCAACAAATTTGGATTTATAAAGATGGGAAATTAGTAGTCACAACAAATGTAGTAACTGGTAAACATAGCACGGGTGAAGATACATCACCAGGTGTGTGGTACGTTCTATACAAACGAACACCATACACGCTAAGAGGTAGCGCAGTAGGGAAAGCTGATTATGCAGTTAAAGTAGATTACTGGGTTCCATTCACAAATAGCGGTCAAGGGTTCCATGATGCCGGCTGGCGAAAAGACTGGGCAAATAATGCCTATTTAACAGGCGGATCAGGTGGGTGTGTGAACCTTCTACCTAATGTTGCAAAAACTGTGTATGATAGTATGAACACGTATGATCCAGTTATCGTGTACTAGAAAATAGAATATTAATAGTTTTAAATTTAGAAAAAAGCAGAAAATCAATCTTGATTTTCTGCTTTTTTTCTTGCTATCGATAACGAAAATTTTATTACTAATTTCGTATACTATCATCTTTTTTGTAACGAAATAGATTCATTACCGTTTCAGACCTATGTATTCATTCATAACCTAACAGTAAAAGGGGAGATGATGAAAGGTATGGCATGTAATGATGAATTAATTTGTCAACAGTTTGCAAGAATTATCGGCGGGCAAGAAGGATTCGCCGGCGGGAAATGTGTGGCAACAATAAATCGAGATGAAATACAAGCAACAATCTTAGGAAAACGTTTTAGGGTAACAACATCCTTCTCATTCGAATCACGAGATTATAAAACTGGACGAGCGTTATGCCTAGGACGGGTAGCGCTCTTACAAAAGGAAGTTACGGAATTTGTTGCTACAATTATTAAACAAGGAATAATCGTTTCGTCTATACACAACGAGTGGTTATGTGATAATCCAAATTTGATTTACGTTAATATCGAAGACGTTGATGATCCACTAGATTTCGCAAGAAAAGTTAGAAGAGCGTTATGTAATTAACTAATTTCTTTCGTTACATGAGTGATTTTGTTAAGTAGAATATTTCAGATTGTTGAAAGGTTTTATAAAGTGAAAGAAGGCGTTCCATGTTTGGAATGCCTTTTCTTGATGTTTTATAATTTTAAAGACGAGGAAACGAACGTGGAGGGAGTAGTAGAAGCATGTTTGAGAGGATTAAATCAATGAAAAGGAAGTGTTTTTAATTCGGGGCTATGGACCTATCCTCTCGTTCTAATTCACTAAAAGAAGAACTTCCCCATACCCATTAGACTACTAAGCATTCCAATTCCATTCATAGTGCCTTTTCCTACTGTAAGTAAGTTTCCAAGCATTCCTGGCTGACCGTAACCTCCGTTATTCCCCCATCCCATGGGACTTATCTGTCCTCCCCATCCTGGAAAGTTTCCGAAAGCCCCCCAGTTATTGGTATTAAATTTAAAAGCTTTAGCTGGCGGTGATAGTAAAGCGGCAAGATGCCCTTGTGCGAACATCCCTGTATGATTGAATGGTTGGGCCCAGGGGAAGGGAGGTTTTTGAAAATTAAAACCTGCATGGCTTGGTAATGGAGTCCAACTAACAGGATGTCCTTGGGGCATCATCCCTGCATAATGGATTGGCTGCCCCCAAGAGAAGGGAGGGGATTGGGGATTGAAGCCCGTATAACTGGTTGGTGAATTCCAACCAAATGGATAGACTCGATAACTCCAATTCTCAGGAATCTTCAGACCATTCATTCCCTCAGCTTTAGTTATTTGGGGCTGTGAATATAATGATGATATTGAAATATGGTTATTATATTGTTCCCCGTTTCCCTTTGAATTCAAATAACAATATTGGTGCATAAGCTTATTCCCCTCACTTTAAAAATGTAATGTTAGACTTAGCCTATGTAATATTCCTTTTTATGGATGGTTACATAACCAGAGCTACAAGCCTGTATTTAAAGGAATGGGTGTGTGGTCTTGTTGATTTATTTTAGAAGGGTATTTTCATTTGCTCCTCTTGTTTATTTCAGTCTAATTTAATTTTGGTTAACTAATGTGTTTACATATTCATTCAAAATTTTAAGTTGGGTAAGTAGAATTGCTAAAAAGAGAATATCCATTCGAAGAGTTTGGCAAAATACTGCAAGGGTAATATATTCTCGTGCAAATATGCAAACGAGTTAAATTAATCAATGGAATTGATAATGAAGGGGCAAATAAATATATGAGTGAAACATTACATAAAAGAAAACCACCATATTTAATGCTTGTAATCCTTTTTATTGGGGCATTTGTTTCATTTCTAAATAACTCACTTTTAAATGTAGCCTTGCCATCAATAATGAAGGATTTAGACATTAAAGATTATTCAACGATCCAGTGGCTTTCTACAGGGTATATGCTTGTAAGTGGTATATTAATTCCGGCATCGGCATTTTTAATAACCCGCTTTTCCAATAGGAGCTTATTTATTACATCGATGGTGATTTTTATTCTTGGTACGGCCTTAGCGGCTGTAGCACCGAACTTCGGTTTATTACTTACTGGTCGGATGGTTCAAGCAGCAGGTTCTTCAGTTATGGGGCCCTTGTTAATGAATATTATGCTAGTAAGCTTTCCAAGAGAAAAAAGGGGAACAGCAATGGGGATTTTTGGATTAGTTATGATTACAGCCCCAGCCATTGGACCGACACTATCAGGTTATATTGTAGAGTACTATGACTGGCGTTTGCTTTTTGAAATGATTTTACCATTAGCAATCATTAGCTTACTGTTAGGGATTTGGAAATCGGAGAATGTCATGAGACAAAACAAAAATGCAAAACTTGATTACCTCTCATTACTATTATCTTCTGTCGGTTTTGGCGGTTTGTTATATGGGTTTAGTTCTGCAAGCTCCGATGGTTGGACGAATAAAGTCGTCTTAACAACCTTAATCATAGGCGCTATTGCCCTAATTGCTTTCATTATCCGTCAATTAAAAATGAATGAACCGTTATTGGATTTACGTGTTTACAAGTACCCAATGTTTGCACTTGCGTCTGTAATTGCAATTGTCAATGCAGTGGCCATGTTTTCGGGTATGATTTTAACACCAGCTTACGTACAAAATGTCCGCGGTATTTCGCCGCTGAGCTCTGGGCTGATGATGCTTCCAGGTGCGGTAATAATGGGAGTTATGTCACCAATTACAGGTAAACTATTTGATAAATATGGACCGCGGATTCTTGGTATAGTAGGACTTTCCATTACAGCTGTTTCAACTTATATGCTGGCAAACCTGCAAATCGACTCTAGTCACACACATATTATTCTTATTTATACGCTGCGGATGTTTGGGATGGCGATGGTGATGATGCCACTTATGACAAATGGCCTTAATCAGTTGCCAACTCGCTTAAATCCACACGGTACAGCTGTTAATAATACAGCTCAACAAGTATCCGGTTCGATTGGTACTGCTATTCTTGTTACGATTATGAATTCAGTAACAAAAACAAAAGCTGAAAGTCTAATGTCTGAATTAGATCCAACAACCTTCACAGAAGCTACGAAGGCAATGTTAACTCAGAAGGCTTTATTATCCGGAATCCAATATTCATTCTATGTAGCGCTTGGCATGAATGTTGTTGCACTACTATTAGTTTTTTTCGTTAAACGTGTAGATACAAGCCCGGAAGCAGTCGAGAGATTAAATCGGTAGAGTGAAATAAAACTCTACATAATGATTCCTACAAGTTGTTTTGCTACTAAGAAGCTGACAGTTAAAACGGGGAAAGAACTGAAAGAAACAGTGAAATAATTACACATAGCGAAAAAGGATCTGGTATTCATACCAGATCCTTTTCATAAGCAACACAGTATACTTGCTTATCGTATTTGTTTGAATTGACATTAGAAACTACTGGTTTTCCCAATACTACAATTTTTAGCTCTCAATTTTTGATAAACATTATAATAATTCGCTCTTTTTTAATTTAGTATTTTTTCTACAAGTTATAAATCTAATATCAACAAACAACTTAGATTACCAACCTTATAAGCAATATCATAATCGTGAATAGTTAGGGAAAAGATAAAATAAGGTAATCAATTACATATCTTTATCCCAGACGATTCATTGCTATCTTCTTTTTATTGAATGGGATATTTTATCCCACATTAACGGGCAGTAAGACCCCACCTCAAAATTCAGCGGAAGCAAAGAAGTTAGGTGGGGAATTAACTGCCCGTAAAAGTCCGATTGGTGAGGGCTAATAATCCGTGGGGGATGAACAAAACCCCCACGGATTAAAGTTTCACTTTATTTCATGCTTTTTTGAAAGGGTGTTTTTAATGGATAAAAAAGTATCTGCCATTCCTCAGCCGAAAACATATGGACCGCTGGGGAATCTCCCATTAATCAATAAAGATAAACCGACTCTATCGTTTATTAAGCTGGCGGAAGAGTATGGTCCCATTTTTCAAATTCAAACTTTAAGTGATACTATCATTGTCGTTTCGGGACATGAACTGGTAGCAGAAGTCTGTGATGAAACACGGTTCGATAAAAGTATAGATGGTGCTTTAGCAAAGGTTCGTGCCTTTGCTGGAGACGGATTATTTACAAGCGAGACTCACGAGCCTAACTGGAAAAAAGCTCATAATATTTTGATGCCTACATTCAGCCAACGGGCAATGAAAGATTACCATGCTATGATGGTCGATATTGCTGTACAACTCGTTCAAAAATGGGCAAGACTGAATCCGAATGAAAACGTAGATGTTCCAGAGGATATGACTCGCCTTACATTAGATACAATTGGTCTATGTGGTTTTAATTACCGATTTAATAGCTTTTATCGTGAGACCCCTCATCCTTTTATTACTAGCATGACCCGTGCTCTAGATGAGGCGATGCACCAATTGCAGCGGCTGGATATAGAAGACAAACTCATGTGGAGAACGAAACGTCAATTCCAACATGATATTCAATCCATGTTTTCTTTAGTAGATAATATTATTGCTGAACGTAAAAGTAATGGGAATCAGGAAGAAAATGATTTGCTTTCCCGTATGTTAAATGTGCAGGATCCGGAAACTGGTGAAAAATTAGATGATGAAAATATTCGTTTCCAAATTATTACCTTTTTAATAGCTGGGCATGAAACAACAAGTGGATTGTTATCTTTTGCAATCTATTTTTTATTAAAGAATCCAGATAAATTGAAAAAAGCCTATGAAGAAGTAGATCAGGTTTTAACAGATCCCATTCCAACATACCAACAAGTTATGAAGCTTAAGTATATACGGATGATTTTAAATGAATCACTACGTCTATGGCCTACTGCTCCAGCATTCAGTCTCTATGCAAAAGAAGATACAGTAATTGGGGGGAAATACCCAATTAAGAAAGGAGAAGATCGTATTTCCGTTCTTATTCCGCAGCTACATAGGGATAAAGACGCGTGGGGAGACAATGTGGAAGAATTCCAGCCTGAACGATTTGAAGAGCTGGATAAGGTTCCTCATCATGCTTATAAGCCATTTGGAAATGGTCAACGAGCATGTATCGGTATGCAGTTTGCACTTCATGAAGCCACTCTCGTAATGGGAATGCTTCTTCAACATTTTGAATTCATCGATTATCAAGACTATCAGCTGGACGTAAAACAAACATTAACGCTAAAGCCCGGTGATTTTAAGATTAGGATTCTACCCCGAAAACAAACTATCAGCCATCCTACTGTCCCTGCACCTATAGGGGAGAAGCTGAAAACTGATGAAATCGAACGGCAAGTTCAGAAGACGCCTTCTATTATTGGAGCCGATAAGCTGTCACTTCTTGTTCTGTATGGCTCGGATACAGGGGTAGCAGAAGGTATTGCAAGAGAACTAGCGGATACAGCTAGTTTAGAAGGTGTTAAAACGGAAGTGGTAGCTCTTAACGATCGAATTGGAAGTCTGCCAAAAGAAGGGGCGGTTCTTATTGTAACTTCTTCTTATAATGGAAAGCCGCCAAGTAATGCAGGACAGTTTGTGCAGTGGTTGGAGGAATTAAAACCGGATGAGCTAAAAGGTGTTCAATACGCAGTTTTTGGTTGTGGAGATCATAATTGGGCTAGTACCTATCAGCGGATTCCAAGATATATTGATGAGCAAATGGCTCAAAAAGGAGCAACAAGATTTTCTACACGTGGAGAAGCGGATGCAAGTGGTGATTTCGAGGAACAGCTCGAGCAATGGAAACAAAGTATGTGGTCTGATGCGATGAAGGCTTTTGGATTGGAACTTAACAAAAACATTGAGAAAGAACGCAGTACATTAAGTTTACAATTTGTTAGTCGTCTTGGAGGATCTCCTCTTGCGCGAACATATGAAGCAGTTTATGCATCTATACTAGAAAATCATGAACTTCAATCATCTAGCAGTGAAAGAAGCACTCGACATATTGAGATATCCTTGCCAGAAGGCGCTACGTATCAAGAAGGTGACCACCTTGGGGTGCTGCCAATTAATAGTGAGAAAAATGTTAACCGAATTTTAAACCGCTTTGGATTAAACGGGAAGGATCAAGTCATACTGAGTGCAAGTGGACGAAGTGTCAATCACATACCTTTAGACAGTCCTGTTAGTTTATATGACCTTCTTAGTTACAGTGTTGAAGTTCAAGAAGCAGCCACTCGAGCACAAATACGAGAAATGGTGACATTCACAGCATGCCCTCCTCATAAAAAGGAATTGGAATCATTATTGGAAGACGGAGTTTATCATGACCAGATATTAAAGAAACGGATTTCAATGTTGGACCTTCTTGAAAAGTATGAGGCTTGTGAAATCCGATTTGAACGCTTTTTAGAACTTCTTCCTGCGCTCAAACCGCGTTACTATTCTATTTCAAGCTCTCCACTCGTTGCACAGGATCGTCTGAGCATTACGGTCGGTGTTGTTAATGCGCCTGCATGGAGTGGGGAAGGGACATATGAAGGAGTCGCTTCTAATTACTTAGCTCAGCGTCATAATAAAGATGAGATTATCTGTTTCATTCGAACGCCACAATCAAACTTTGAATTACCTAAAGATCCAGAAACACCAATTATTATGGTTGGGCCAGGTACTGGAATTGCACCATTCCGTGGATTCTTACAAGCACGACGTGTTCAAAAGCAAAAAGGTATGAACTTAGGACAAGCACATCTATATTTCGGTTGTCGTCATCCTGAAAAGGATTATCTCTATCGTACAGAACTAGAAAATGATGAAAGAGATGGATTAATCTCTTTACACACAGCTTTTTCTCGCCTAGAAGGACATCCTAAAACATATGTACAGCATTTAATAAAACAGGATAGAATCAATTTAATTTCGTTATTAGATAATGGGGCTCATCTTTATATATGTGGTGATGGAAGTAAAATGGCTCCTGACGTAGAAGACACCCTTTGTCAAGCATATCAAGAAATTCATAAAGTCAGTGAACAAGAAGCAAGGAATTGGTTGGAACGCGTGCAAGATGAAGGACGATATGGAAAAGATGTTTGGGCTGGTATATGAATGTTTCTTAATTAGATAAGTAATATGTAACGAATGAACTTCTTTCGAATAAGTGAATAACTCATTTATAAAAATCCCGTATTTTTATTGAATACGGGATTTTCTTATTTTTAAATAAGCTGGACTGTTACTGTAGAGAAATAGGTAATTCATTTGACAATTAAAATGACCTAATTTAATATATATGTCATAGCATATAATTAATGAAACAAATAAATTCACTGTGAATAATTGACTGGTATGCTATATCCTTTTATGTCTTAATTTATAGAGGTGATACATGAATTTACATGATTTAATAGGCTATCTTGTTCATCGTACTGATGTGAAAAT
Organism: Bacillus luti; assembly: GCF_009739945.1. Taxonomy (NCBI): domain Bacteria; kingdom Bacillati; phylum Bacillota; class Bacilli; order Caryophanales; family Bacillaceae; genus Bacillus; species Bacillus luti. The sequence goes on from NZ_CP040336.1 coordinate 2,157,212, forward strand.
GACTAATTATTTTACTAAGAAATTAAAGCCTTTCGGAGTTACGCCAGAGCAGTGGGGAATTATTAGTGTTCTTTGTAGCCAAAGGGCTACTACTCAAAAAGAGTTAGCAGAAGCCATTGATAAAGATCAAACTACTGTCGTAAGAATGATACAGTCAATGGAGAGAAAAGGAATTGTAAAGAAGGCTTTGAATGACCAAGATAGGCGTTCACATAACCTTTTTTTAACTGAAAAAGGTGACGAGTTAAAGAAAACAATCTTGCCTGTAGTGAAAGACGCTCACCATTTCGTTACGAGTAATTTGAGCGAGGAAGAAATTAAAGTATTACAATCGTTATTAAACAAATTGTATGATACACGCTATTAACATTTGTTCCTTATTGATGCTACGCTATTCATAAGGAACAAACTTTGTTTTATGTATTATACATGCTATAGCATGTGATTTGTTTGTTTTGAGGAATGATGGAGATAGCTTTATTTTGTATGATATTTGATTCAGGATCACTTTTTTACCTAGTATCAGTCAAATTTTTGTATTGTATATGCTATAGCATGTAATTTTTTATCTCTTTAAAATTGAAGCGACTTCCCTATGGTCAATCTCAGGGAATAGGGTTCGGGTAGTGATTACTACCTGAACAATACTGAGTTTTTATCAAATAATAAGAAAGGTGTGATTACTATTTTAGTTTTCATCAATATTGTAAAAGTAGTATTGTTTGTTTTCTTTTTAATGACAGGTACGAAAATTATATCTGGGAAAATGGCAGATGAGTTCAAGCGATTTGGTTTACCCTCGTTTTTTAATTTCTTAACCGGAGCTTTTGAGATTGTAGGAGCGATTGGAATGTTGATAGGAATTTGGATTCCAACAGTAGCTTTATTAGCAGGATTGTTGTTAGGTGGTACGATGCTTGCAGCTGCATTAACTCTTATTGTATTAGCGAGAGATCCTTTTAAGAAAGCGATACCTGCGCTTGTTTTGTTTGTCCTTAGTTTAGGGATAAGTTTGTATCATATTTTTTAAACATAACTGAAAACTGTTAAACTTCATGCGTTCAAGTTGATATCGTTTTGTAATTATATTATAGATAAGGGGTGTGAAAACGTATGAATGAGTTATTATTTTTCAAAATCTTAGCGTTTCTTGCTATATTGACAACAAGTATTGTTGCTGGAACCGTTTTTGCATACTCTAATTCTGTCATGCCTGGACTGCGTAATTCGGATGATCGTACCTTCGTTCTTTCGGTTAGACACTTTACCTCATCAGTGGCTAATCCGATTTTTCTCTTTATTTCAAATGGAGCTCTTATAGCGCAGATCGGTTTTGTTGTATTAGCTGTTTATCTACAGCAATTTGATAAAGTTATTTTAGGATTAATCGCACTGATTAGTTATATTGCCACTCTACTGATCACTTTCACAGGAAATCTTCCGATGAATAGAGCGATTATCTCAGCTGAACTACCTGTAAGGGATTCTGGATGGGATGCACTCAGAGTCGGATTTGAAACCCGTTGGACGTTGCTGAATCATACGCGTACCTTAACGTGCATCTTGAGTGTGTCGGCACTACTAGTAGCGTTACTTATTAATTAGAAATATAAATATATTTAGATAAATAATAGTTAACCGGACAATTCTTAAGGAATCTGTCATTGGAAAATAACTTATCGTTTCTGATTTTATCAGATGAAAACCGGATTGATTTAAAAGCTTACAATGTATTATCATGGTACTCATGAAAAAACTGCTTACTTTCATGTGGAGAAAAACTGTTCAATATATAGGCAAGAATCTCAAGTCTAAATAAATCTCTTTTTATCCTTTTCGGCAAGCAGACTCCATCTGATTTGTGTTACGGGTGAAGCCCAACAATTCAGGTGGAGATGAATTACTGTCAGCGGGTAGAAGAAACAATTTTGTTTCTTTTGTCTTACGATATAATCTGCCCTAGATAAGGAGGGAATATATCGTAGGACAACGAAATTAGATAATGATAATCATAATCATTTGGCTGCTTGGACCAAAAAGAATTACGATGAAGACCATGTTCACATTTTGTTTCGTTCTAAATATTGATTTGTCAAAAGTAATTAACAGCTAGTTTTCTTGATAAAGATCCGGTTCCAGTTTGGTCTAAGGATGATAGAACTCATTATCGCTTTAGTGGCAAACGAATCACGCGTGGTCTGTATCAAAGTAAAGCAGGAACATGTATCCACGCGGATATTAATGGTACGCTGAATACATTGGAAAAATCAAAAGTTGTAGAATTAGATGACAATCTCAAGGTAAAAACGCCGATTCTATTAGAAGTGCAAAAACGTAAGGCTGTTGCTTCGCGCATAGCTTAGTGGGTGCGTCAACCATCCATGTGTACTCGACTTGTCGGGGCTTGTAGCACACGCCGGGTTCATCTGAGTGGTGGCTTCTTCCATAAGGAAGAATTGTTCTTTTTCGAAAGGGTGGTGCAAGTGGGAAAACAATCGTTCGTTGCCAGTACCAACCAAAAACATACTTGGGGTGTTACCATAAGGTGGCATGAATGCTAGAGCGTCAAACAGTCTAGTGATAGACGAAAAGACCTAGCATTCAAACTCAAGCCCCCACTGAAACTTTGTATCTCAGTGGGGGTAGTTGACTACAAGTTGATTTTCCGTTTGAAGATCCTTTTGGTGAAAAAATGGAAAAAGCATTTTGGGATTTAGCAAACAGTATTAACGAAGAAGAAGGATTCCACTGGAAAATATGGACTGAGAATGAAGAAACAAAAGAAGCTGGAGGCATTTATGTATTTGAAGAAAAACAAGATGCTGAAAAATACGCTGAAATGCACAAGAACAGACTTGAAGCAGCTGGTGTTAAAGATATTAGAGTAAGAATTTTTAACATCAATGAAAAGTTAACGGAACTGAATCGTGGTTATATTAAATAATTCCGATATTCGGAGCAAGCTTAAAAAGGAGGGGGATAATCCCCTTCTTTTTTTAATTCTTAAATTGATGGTGGGGGGCTCGCGCAAAAAATCCCTATATAGATAGGGATTCGTGTATCAGCATATAGTTCCTTGAAAAAAGGATGTAACATATGAGAGTTCTTCAATTTGTGAAATTGATGTAAAAGTACTTTGAAAATTGTATTGAAATAATGATTTGTAAAAGGGTACGCCCCTTACTGGGAGGTAAGGGGCACAGGAAATGCAAATTTATTTTAATTTGCTAAAGTAATTATAACATATATACCCGTCTATACATGTTACAAAATTATGAACATAACTATTGTTTAGTAACTAGGAATAACGAAGATGGTATGATTAAAGTTATTTTTAAAGGAATATAACGAAAAAAAATGCAAGAAAAGACCTGATAACAGGCCTGTTTTTGTTATTGTTTCTCAGACTTCCCTTGTTCTAGAATGTAGGCTTCTTCTTGTTCAGGTGTCGCTAATTCGTATGCTTGACCAGTGCTGTTATTGTCCCATTCCCATAATAAATTATGCTCCTCAACGGATTGAGAGAAATCGCCTTCATACCAACGAACCAAAATCTTGAGGTACTGTTCTTTATGTTGTAAGGTTCCACTATTACTTTCATCAATTACTCGACGTACTGTTTCGATGTTTTCGGGAGTCATTTTAATAAATCCTTGCTTTTCGTGAGATAATACTTTTTGATGAGTCATTTTGTGCATTGCATTGATTATATGACGATCAGAATTGAGGTCAAGTATTACCTCTTCACCTTTAATTCTATCAGTCTGCTTTTCCTTAACGTCTGAACCTGCATATGTACCGACTTTGTAACCAGTAAAAATACCAACTGCTATAGCAATAACTAAACTTGATGTGATTTTAATCCACTTTTTCAAACCTCATACCCCCTTTTATTGAAGTGTACCATAAAAGAAGAGCTGTATATCTCTATCCATCTGTTTAATCTACATAAAGCGTCATTATCAGTAATCAGTTATGCTTTATGTTCTGAGGGTAATTAAAAATCGTCGATAAAATTTTACGAATATCTTGATTTGGAGTTCAACCATAGTGTAGAGGATTTTGCTTTATTACTAACTCCTGATTATATTCTTAATGAAAAGCTTCAATAACATATGATCATTCTTAATAATGTCATTGAAATGTACCAATAGAGGTTAGTGCAGCAAAATAAATTGTGTTATGATGTGAGCAAATATAAAGCTATCTAACGGAGGGATTAACATGCCGCATGTTGTGTTTCGTGGAATTACTACTGAACAATTAAAAAGCATAAGCAAGCCATTAGTAGAAGAGCTCGCAGATATCTGTGAGTGTGGTACGGATAATTTTACCTTGGAACTACCAAGTTCTACGTTTGTATTCAATGGAGAAGAAATAGAAGCGTTTCCTCTTATTGAAGTGAAATGGTTTGAGCGTGGACAGGAAATTCGTGATCGATTTGCCAAGGCCATTACTACATATGTAATGGATTTTGGACTTCCAGAAGTAGAGGTTGTATTTACGGTTTTCACAGAATCAGCGTATTATATTAACGGGAAGCATTGTGCAAGTTAGAGCTATTTGAAAGATTTTTATAACATTAAGAAAAGAAATAGGAGAGAATATCCTATTTCTTTTTATTTCTATAATGAAATATGACTGCTAAATCCAAAGTAATGATAATAATTAGAAGTAATACTTCTATCCCGTAAAATAAAGTCTTACTTTATCTCTCCGTCTCAAAAAACTCAATCCACTCTCCATCAGGACCAGCGAAGAATATGTAACGTGTTCCATCTGGTAATGTTTCGATTTCTTCTCCTAGTAAAAAGGTTACGCCGTGTTTCTGTAGTCTTTCAATTTCATCTTCTAACGAATCTACTTTAAAGCAAATGTGATGCACTTTTCCTTCTGCTGGAAGGGTAGAGTTGTAGCCTTCAATTAATTCGAGTATCGTTTCTTTTGATTCTTCCACACCTAAAAAAGCGAGTTTTAAGTTTGGATCTGGATGTCCCATACGTTTAATAAGCTGTAAGCCAACTACTTTTTCATAAAATGAAATAGATGTTTCTAAATCTGCGACCATAAGTCCTACGTGTTCAATTCTTCTAACTGGCATGTGCGAACCTTCTTTCTGAAAATTATATATAAAATAATATTGAAAATTAAGAAAATAAGCAAGATATAATTGTTACAATTTTTAGGGTGTTATATGGTATAGTGAGAAAGTATGTTTGGGGAGAAGGAAGGAGATTATACGATGAATACACCTACTCAAACTCCTTCATTATCGGAAACGATGAAAGAGTGGCATTATGCATTAGCGTATGAAATTAAACATTGGAAAACGATTGGCGGTAGTAAAATTTCTATCATGAACGGTCGTTTTTTATATACAGATTATGAGAATACAGTATACGTATTTCAGCTTATTTCGGAAGTAAGCTTACCTGAAGGTTCACCAATTCGAATTGAGTTCGATGGTGAGGAAGCGACAGGGGAAGTATTATCTGTACATGGATTAGAAATAGAACTGAAATTAAATGATTATATACAAGGTGAAATACGAGAAGCGGTTTTATATAGTGAACCGTGGCAATTGCTAGAACAGCTGCAAGAGCGATTAAAAGAAGCGCGTCAAGATAAGCTAAAACGTAATCGTATAAAACGTCTTGTAGACGGAACGAGCAGTCCGAAGCATCTTGAAAAAATGAAAAATCCGAAAAATGAATTGGCGTATCGTTCGTTTTACAATCCGACAACGTACGTATGGGGACCACCTGGAACAGGGAAGTCGTACAATTTATCGCGTATTATTTCGGCTCATTATCAAAAAGGAAAATCGGTACTTGTGTTAGCTCATAGTAACGCGGCTGTTGATGTATTAATGAGCGAAGTAACGAAGCAAATTGAAAAGAAAAAGAAATGGACGCCTGGTGAAATTGTTCGTTACGGTTATAGTCAACATGAACATATACGAAATCATGAAACGTTACTTGCGTCGAAGTTAGTAGAAACGACGAACGGGTCTTGGGGTGAGGAGAGACTCTATTTAGAAGAGACACGCCAAGAGCTTCGTGAAAAGATTTTATCATATAAAGCGACATCTGCTGATAAGAAGCGTATACAAGAGATTGAAAGTGATCTTCGAAAGCAAAAAGCAAAAATTAAAGAAGTAGAAAAAGAATACATTGAAAATGCGAAAGTAATCGGCGCGACTTTATCGAAATGTGCCATTGATTCACTTATTTATGAACGTACATTTGATTTAGTTGTCGTAGATGAAGTGAGTATGGCGTTCGTTCCGCAAATCGCATTAGCTGCTTCACTTGGAAAACGTATCGTCGTTTGTGGCGACTTCTTACAGTTACCTCCAATTGCGATGGCAAACCATGAACTCGTTCGCAAATGGCTTGGCGAAGATATGTTTTACCATGCCGGGATTGTTGAGTCTGTTAATAAATCAGAAGCACATCCGAACCTTTTTATGTTGCAGGAACAAAGACGTATGCATGCGGATATATCGAAGTTTACGAATTCATTTATTTATAAAAATAGAGTATACGATCATCCGTCCGTTTCAGAACGTAAAGAACTTGCGCAATTGCAGCCGTTCGCAAATGAGGCGAGTGTTTTATTTGATACGAGTTTAATGGGAGCATTTTCATTAAAAGACGCTGCTTCTGGTTCTCGTTTTAATATTATGTCTGGTTTAGTAGCGATGCAAATGATGTTAATCGGACTGTTAGACGGTGTTCAATCGATCGGTGTCGTTACACCTTACAGAGCACAGTCTCGTTTTTTATCAACGTGTATTAGAGAAATGTTGCAGAAAACGAAGTATCGACACATACCAGTTTTAGCAGCGACCGTTCATAAGTTTCAAGGTTCTGAAAGAGATATGATGATCTTTGATACGGTGGATAGTTATCCGCAAGAACGACCTGGCGTGTTATTCTTTGACCATAAAAACCATCGCCTCGTCAATGTAGCGGTAACGAGAGCGAGAGGAAAGTTCATTCAATTATCAGATTGCCATTATATGCGTAAAAACTTATCGAGAAAACAAGCGTTATCACAATTAACAGCTCATATAGAACGTCACGGAGATGTGTATGATCGCACGACATCAAGACAATTGTGGGAGCGAAAAATTTCGAAACGATTACGCTGGTATATGGAAATGAATCTTGAAGAGCCGAAAGGGGTATTAAAAGATATTTTAGCCGCAAAACGAAAAATTATCATTTCACTTCCAAGTACAAAACAAGTGGATAAACGAGTATGGCAAGCGTTAATGCGTACAAATGCGCAAATAACAGTGTATAGTGATGGACCAGTTCCGTTGAAGAATGTAAAGTTACAAAGGCAAAATAAAGCATTCCCGTTTATCGTAATTGATGATGAAATCTTCTGGGCAGGCGCACCACTCACATCTCAAATGATATTTGAAGGTAGTACGGAGTTTCCATACGTATGTGCAAGACTGCAAGCACCAGAAACAATTGGTGTACTAAAAGGATTTTTAGATATTCGGTAAATTCGGATAGGAATTCCTTGACTTTTAATCGGAATGAACTTAGAATGAAAATAATTTAATATAATTTTATGAAAATTCTTATCACGAGAGGTGGAGGGACTGGCCCTATGATACCTCGGCAGCGGATTCTTTATGAATACTGTGCCAATTCCAGCAAGGTAACTTGAAAGATAAGAAAGAAGCTCATTTTGACTGTATATGCAGAAGCCTCTTTCTATCTTTTAGAAAGAGGCTTTTTTACGTGAAAATAAAAGGAGGAAGAACAATGGGAGCGACTGGAGTAACGTCACAAAGAAAAACAATTGAAGAGAGTATAGAAAGAAATAAGGAAAAGTACATAGAAACAAGTCATAATATTCATGCGAATCCGGAGATTGGTAATCAAGAGTTTTATGCATCAAGAACGTTAAGTTTACTGCTAGGGAGTGCAGGGTTCCAATTGCAGCACAATATAGCTGGACATGAAACAGGATTTATCGCGCGGAAAAGTTCAGGAAAACAAGGGCCAGTTATCGCGTTTTTAGCTGAGTATGACGCTTTACCAGGACTCGGTCATGCGTGTGGTCACAATTTAATTGGGACAATTAGCGTTGCGGCAGCAATCGCATTATCAGAAACGCTTGAAGAAATCGGCGGAGAAGTTGTCGTGTTTGGGACACCAGCAGAGGAAGGTGGGCCAAATGGTAGTGCGAAATCAAGTTATGTAAAAGCAGGTTTATTTAAAAACATTGATGCGGCACTTATGATTCATCCGAGTGGAAAAACAGCGACAACGAGTCCATCATTAGCGGTCGATCCACTTGATTTTCATTTTTACGGAAAAACAGCTCATGCCGCAGCTTCACCTGAAGAAGGGATTAACGCATTAGATGCGGTTATCCAGCTGTACAACAGTATTAACGCACTTCGCCAACAACTTCCGTCAGATGTAAGAATTCATGGTGTTATTACAGAGGGCGGAAAAGCACCTAACATTATTCCTGACTACGCCGCAGCTAGGTTCTTCATTCGTGCAGCAACGCGAAAAAGATGTGCAGAAGTAACAGAGAAAGTAAGAAATATCGCTGAGGGAGCAGCATTAGCAACAGGTACAAAAGTAAAAATCCATCAATTCCAAAATGAAATCGATGAACTACTCGTAACAAAAACATATAACGACGTCGTAGCAGAAGAATTAGAATTACAAGGTGAAGACGTAAATCGTAAAGAAAGAGTGGGCATTGGTTCAACAGACGCAGGAAACGTAAGCCAAGTCGTACCGACCATTCACCCGTACATTAAAATCGGCCCAGATGACTTAATTGCGCATACGAATGAATTTAGAGAAGCAGCACGTTCAGAACTAGGCGATAAAGCATTAATTACATCGGCAAAAGCATTAGCGAATACCGCTTATCGATTAATTACAGAAGAAGGGTTGTTAGAGAAGGTGAAGGAGGAGTTTAGAGAGGCGCAGAGGAATCAGGGGTAAGGGTAACTTATTCAACGGGGAATCTAATTAATAAGCAGAAATGTAAAAAAGAACATTGGAAAATCAATGTTCTTTTTTGTTTACTAATTATTGATTTTGCTGCTTTTCCTCAAAAAGGAGAAACTTTTACTGTTAGCGAGAATAATACGTATCCCTTTATCAGAACGACAATTTCTCCTCAAACTCACTCTTTAAAACAATTAAAGGAGACGATAATCCGAATTGCATTAAAGAGTCTAAAAATACAGCTAGGGAATCCATCGACTCGCTCATGACCTTCATCATATAATTAAATTCCCCGCTAATTCGATATAAATCTGTTACTTCGGGAGCGGCATTACAATATTGGATAAAATCAGAGCATTGGCTCGTTTTAAACATAATGAATGCTTGAATGTTTTTATTAATTTTGGAAGGCTCAAATTTTGTTCGGTAAGCTGCTATAACTCCTTGATCTTCAAGTTTGTTAATTCGCTCTTTTACAGCAGGTTGCGTCATGGATATAATTCGTCCTATTTCTGAAACAGAAATTCTCGCATTTTCATACAACAAGTTCATTATTTTGTGATCGATTTCATCCAGTTTTACTGTGTTTTGCATTGGGTTATCTCCCTTGATTTATTTTCTAAAGTAAATTGTAATTTATAACTATAATATCATAAGTAAAGGAACTAAATTACCTATAAATCTATATTTAAAATGATTGGTGTTTACATGAAAATATAAGTATAGGTTTTATTAAACGGAAATTTAGGAAGGATGGAAAAAATGAAGAATCTTGATGGGAAAGTAGCGTTAGTAACAGGGGCGAGTCGTGGTATTGGTCGTGCGATTGCGAGGAGATTGGCAAACGACGGTGCATTAGTTGCGATTCACTACGGCCGAAATAAGGCAGCTGCACATGAAACGGTTAGTGAGATTGAATCTAATGGAGGAAAAGCGTTCTTAATTGAAGCTGATCTCAATTCAGTTGATGGTGTCAAAAAGTTAGTAGAACAATTGAAGAATGAATTACAAATAAGAGTTGGTGCATCAGAGATTGATATTTTAGTAAACAATGCAGGGATAGGTACACAAGGAACGATTGAAAATACGACAGAAGAAGTTTTTGATGAAATTATGTCTGTAAATATTAAAGCACCATTCTTCTTAATTCAGCAAACATTACCGTTACTACGAGCAGAGGGGCGCGTTATTAACATTTCATCAGCTGAAGTAAGACTTGGTTTTACAGGGTCTATTGCATATGGTTTAAGTAAAGGTGCATTAAATACGATGACACTTCCTCTAGCGAAACATCTTGGAGAAAGAGGTATAACAGTGAATACAATTATGCCTGGATATACGAAGACAGATATTAATGCGAAATTGCTAGATAATCCAGAAATACGAAATTTTGCTACGAATTCATCTGTTTTCGGGCGAATAGGGCAAGTTGAAGATATTGCAGATGCAGTAGCGTTCCTTGCTTCTCCTGATAGTCGTTGGGTAACAGGGCAGATTTTAGATGTTTCTGGTGGGTTTTGTTTATAGGGGCACTATTCCGTACCCATCAAGCTAATCAAGTGAATTACTAGATATGAAACGATCCTTGTTTCATATCTAGTAATTTATAGAAAGGTATGCATGATAAAGAAGTCTATTAAAACGTGATTTTTTCGCTAGGCAACTTGAATAAGGGGGCTATTTTTAATTATTCATAATCTAAAATTCAAATTTTATTTTACAGTAACAATAAAACAAATTATTGACCGCGTGGTACAAAAAAGAGTATTCTATTCATGTTATCTTTAAAATGAGAGGAGGAAAAGATTGAATAAACGCGGCAGACCTCGAGAGTTTGATTATTCCTCAATTGTAGATGTTGCAATGAAAACATTTTGGTTAAGAGGATATGAAGGGTGTTCTACACAAGATTTATGCAGTGATACAGGACTTGGAAAAGGAAGTTTATACAATACTTTCGGTAGTAAACATGAACTGTATAAACAAGTATTAGAACGCTACCATGAAATTGGGATTAAGGAACAAAGGAAATTGTTACATACTCCAATTCCAGTTAAAGAACGATTAAGTAATTTTTTTGAATGGGCATTGAAAGAAGACTTTCAGAATGTTGATCAAAAAGGATGTTTATTGATTAATGCCAGTATAGAACGTGCTAAAAACGATTTAATGGTACAAGAAATTTTCTCGAAGCATGTTGAACTTCTTAAACAAGCTATTGTAACAGTGATGGAGGAAGGATTGCAAACAGGTGAAATTTCAAAGAAGCAATCAGCTGAGGAATTAGCTAGTCTGCTTTTAAGCAGTTATTACGGATTCCGTGTTCTTAATGTATCGATGCAAAATCGGATGTTGTCTGAACAAGTTATCAAAGGAGCAGTGGAGTCTATTTGTGGCGCTTAGTGCGCTCTTTTTTTGCACTATTTTTGTACCAATCATTACAATAATGAATAAGGAGTGTTTTTATGCCATCGATTATTTATTTATTTATTTATTAGCTTTAGCAATCTTTTGTATGACTACATCAGAATTTATGGTTGCAGGTATGATGAATGAACTTGCTCTTGCATTCCAGGTTTCTGTATCATCTATTGGGTATTTAATTTCAGCTTATGCAGGAGCAATGGTAATAGGAGGCCCCATTTTAACTGCAATCCTCTTACGAATGCGCAGCAAACAAGCATTATTGTTTTTAATGTTCGTATTTTTAATTGGTCAATCGCTCGGAGCTATTGCTTGGAACTATGATATTATGATGATTTCACGTATTATAACTGGTATTGCTTCAGCTTCAGCTTTTGGAGTTGCGATTTCCTTTTCTGCGACATTGGTTCACTCTGATTCAAGGGGAAAAGCTGCATCAATTGTACTTGCAGGTTTAATGTTCGCAACTGTATTAGGTTTACCTATAACAACCGTTATTTCGCAATATTTTGGCTGGCGTATTAGTTTTGGGGCTGTTTCTGTTCTTGTGCTAGTATCAGGGATTATGATTCAACGGTTGTTACCATCATCTTCAAATAAAGAGCAATTAAATTGGAAAGACGAACTTCTGCGATTTAAGAATATTCATCTTTGGGCAGCTTACGTAACAAGTATGTTCATTATTGGTGGTACGTTTGCGGCATTTAGTTATTTCACTCCGATCTTTACAAATGTCACAGGCTTTTCAAGTGCAAGTATTCCATATTTACTTGCTCTCTATGGTAGTGCGACAGTAATTGGGAATATAATAATTGGCAAGTTCGCTGATAAATATACAATGAAAATACTTATGGGTGGATTAATTATATTAATCATAGCGTTGTCTGTATTTGCTTTAAGTGCAGAGAATAAATACATTGCAGTGATTTCTACGATTTTTATTGGTTTAACTGGTGTAGCATTGAATCCAGCTATGGTTGCGAGGGTGATGAAAACAGCTAGTAATGGAATAATGATAAATACCGTTCATAGTTCTTTTATTACGCTAGGTATTGTTATTGGTTCGTCACTAGGTGGTCTTGGGATTAGTAAAGGATATGGTTTTGTATCTCCGCTATGGATTGGAGCTTGTTTAGCTATCCTTGGGGTAATTTCATTATTCCCATATTTACATAAGGGAAAGGCAGATTAAGATGTTTAAAATTTCTTTATATGGGGTATCGCCACATCACCATCAAGCTAATACTTTCATATCTCCCTAAATTAAAATTTTCTTTCTCTACAGATAGCTATTATTAGAAGTCTCTCATTTTTTCGTTTTAGGTGCGTTTCTTTTTCTTAAGTTGAGGGGCATGGGGTCAGTTCAACTTTATCCCGCTTTAATGGGCAGTAAGACCCCCACCTCAAAATGCAGCGAAAGCAAAGAAGTTAGGTGGGGGTCGGGCTGCCCATAAAAGTCCGATTGGTTCAACTAATAATCATTGGGGGATGAAGAAAACCCCCAATGATTAAAGTTTCACTTTATTCAAAATAAGATTTTTTTGCAGTAAAATCAATGTTAGTGGAACTTTTTTAATTAAATTTTTTCAAAATTAACATAAATGCTTGCAACATTTAAATTAGTACTATATAGTTCTAGTTATGACAAAGGTAAAATTAATGAATCAAAAACGTGTGATTGAAGTAGCTGCAACATTATTTTTAGAAAAAGGGTTTGCTTATACAAGTATGGATGAATTAGTACGTGTAAGTAAAGTTTCAAAGTCTAATGTGTATTATCACTTTTCTAATAAGGAAGTATTATTAGAAGGGGTCGTTGATTATTGGATTGAAATGTATCAATCTGCAATTGATGACGTACTTTCTCAGACCCAATTTTTAGTTGAAGATCGTATCCAACTGTTTTTAAAACAATTATCACAAGGAGTTCAGTCGAGAGAGTATAAGGGGAGCTGTCCATTTATTACTCTTTATATTCAAAGTCCTAAACAGGCCACGCAAATAAAAGAAAAAATAGGTCTTTTTTTTACAGGATTACAAAAGAAAGTTTCTCTATTACTTAAACAAGGGGTAGAGAATGGAGAATTCAGAAATACGATTAATATTGATGAGGTTGCATCACTTTTTATTACAAATCTTGAAGGAGCGTTATTTATTTCAGAAACATTGAAGGATGCAACTGTAATCACGAAAACAGCAGATCATTTTTTAAAATTGCTTCGATAAAAGAAGCATTTTTTTTACATTAAATTAGTACTGATTAGTACTAAAAGGGGGATTTTATATGAGAACAGTATTTTTAACTGGTGGAACAGGCTTTATTGGAAAGCAATTAGTGAAAGAATTAGCCAAAGAAGATGTTAAAATTCTTCTTTTAGTAAGGTCGAAAAGTAAAGCAATACGCATTTTTCAAGAAAGAGGCATCTTAAAAAAGGCAGTTATGCACTTTATTGAAGGTGATTTGACGAAAATAGATTTAGGTCTAAGTGCTGAAGATAAGGAGAGGGTATTGAAAACGGATGTGATTATTCACGCAGGAGGCCCCATGGATATTCAAACGACAAGTAAAGAGGCAGCGTCCGTATTTTTAAATGGCGCCAAACACATTAGTGAATTAGCTAAAAGTATTCATCAATTGAAGGGCTTGCAACAATTTATTCATGTTGTAGGTTATATGAGTCCCTTTGATGATAAAAATAGCAAGATTGCAATTGATGTGTTTCAAGAAGGAAATAATTATTTAAAAATAAAAAATCCATATGAGAGAACAAAATTTTTAGCAGATCTTTATATCCGTCAGCACGCATCAGCAGTAGGTTATCCGCTTTCGGTAATTAATCCGCCAACTGTAGTCGGTAGTAGTAAAACAGGGAGTACAGAGCAGATAGCAGGATTAGGTTTGCTTGTGATGAGTATGCGAAGAGGGCTCATGCCAGTGATTCCTGGAGGTAAGGGATATAGGTTACCACTTATTTCAAACGATGAGCTTGCGAAGTTTATTGTGCAGGTTTTCAGATTGGAACAACCGACTATTCAAACATATACACTTGTTGAAGACAAACAGCACGATCAGAACATTGCTGAATTATTAAGTATTATGTCGGAAAGTATGAATATGAGGGCACCAAAAATCTCTGTCCCAATGCCACTTATGAAAGCAATTATGAATAGTGGGGTAAGTAAAATAACAAAAATTCCTTCTGATGGACTGAATTTTATTACAAAACGAAAATTTTCAAATGTTTCAGCGAAAAAAATTATGGGAGGAGATTGGTTTAAGAAGACGAGTGTAATGAAATTTTTCCCTGCCGTAGTAGCTGATCTGGATTATCGAATGATGTATCAAAATGGCCAGCATAATCATTTATTTAAACGAACATTATGCGATAACAATACCCTTTACCAATTACAAGGAGAGGGTAAACCGTTTATTTTATTACATGGTTTATTGAGTGATGGAGAGGATTTATTTCCTTTAGCACAAGAGCTTCATGAAAAAACTGGTCAACCTGTATGGATCTTGGATCTTCCAGGTTTGGGACGCTCTCCTTTTAAACGAGAGAAAAATCTTCTAGATGTCTATTTGAATGTAGTGAAAAAGTTATTGGAGAAAGCTACTAATGGTGCACATCTAATTGGCCATTCATTCGGTGCGTTTATTCTTCTGGAGGCATTGGTACAAGAGTACATAGATAAGAAGTATTCAATCACTTTACTTCAGCCACCTGTTGTTAAAAAAAATGCTAAATCGCTAAATGTTCCTCAATTTATGAACAAATGGACATTAAAATTGGCAACTACTAATTTGATAGAGCGATATTTATTAAGTAATGGTTTGTTTGAAAGTATGGAAAGCATCCCTGAACATTATATTAAAAAAATAAGTAACAGTTTTACTTCTCCTAGAATTTTAAATACTACGGTTCAGCTTAACAGTTTACTACTGAAAAACGATCAAGGTGATTTCAATGAAGTAACAAAGTATAATCTTCACATTATTTGGGGGGATTATGACAGAGGCTACTCTGCTCCATCGCATCTTGGTAAGGTTGATTTTGTTCCATATGGCCATCATTTTCCTCTTAGCCATCCGAGTGAAACGGCAACATTAGTAATAAAAAATAGTAATACTAGCAGATGAGAGTGTGGGATAAATAAAAGTGTGTAGTAAGATCGTTGTGTCTTTGAAATAAAGTCGTACTGTTTGGGGGCCCAACACATCACCCTCAAGTTAAAATTTTATAATGCTCCAAAACGAAAAATTTGAGTCCTTTATAGCAATGAAGTTCATTTTATCGTTTTGGGGCAACCTGATCTGTTAGGTTGATGGACATGGAGTACCGCCAACAAGACGCGAATTTTGCAGGCTAAGAAAAAAACAATAAGCTGTCCACATGGACAGCTTATTTAGTCGGGTAAGCGGGGGGCATCGCTGCCCCCAACTCCCCTCAGAACCGTACGTGACAGTTTCCCATCATACGGCTCAAGCCTTCTTTTTATCCGATTTCAGTCCCTTTAGTATAGGCAAGGTAAGTGAACTAATTTTAAGTTTAAATTAGACAATATGAGGTGTTGCGGAACAGGCATGTCTTTTACGACTACCTTTTCCCCGTTTTGTAGTGGAGTTTTGCAGATAGCGCAGCGGTAACCTTGTTTTCTAGCCAGCTTCATTCTATCCATCGTGTTTTCCGTATCAAATACCTTACGGTCTCTTTTTTCCCAGTATTCTTTCAATGTTGGGTCATCAGGACTATTTTTGAATTTCACCATGTTGTGTCTCTCAATCTTAATCCATGACATATGTAAGAGTTGGATATTTGTTTTCGGGCAGGTTGGTGTCCAAGCATTTCCACCATGATGTGGATGCCTGTAATATCTTGCATATATCCATTTCCACGACTTCTTTGGATGGAGCTGTCGAAGATGTTTGCCGATTCTCCAATAGATATAGCTATCCATTGTACCAAAGATTTTCTTAGAAACGACATGTTTCCAGTATTGCCCGTATCCTCTGATAATAGGATTAAGCACTCGGATGATTTCTCCGATGGGTTGACCCCTCATGACACGTAAAGTATCTCCAATTTTCTTCTTCGCTTTCTGTCTACTGCCCTTACTTGGTTTGATGAACAGTTTATTCCCCTGTTCAGTTTGGTACTGCCGAATCAAGAATCCTAGGAACTCAAATCCTTCCTCAATATGTGTAACCTTCGTCTTTTCAGGGCTTAATTCCAATCCCCTGTCCTTTAAGTAGGGACGAAGTCTCATATATACAGAGAGTGCTTGTTCTTTTGTCTCCGTTAAGACCACAAAATCATCTGCGTAACGGATAAGGGTAAATTTGCAAGCAGGATTCATAATATAACTATCATTAGCTTTATAGTTTTTCTTGTAAGTAATTCCCAAGGTTTCTTCCATTCCATGAAGGGCAATGTTAGCGAGAAGTGGCGAGATAATTCCTCCTTGCGGAGTACCTTCTTGCGTTTCCGCGAAAAAGCTTTGCTCCATGTATCCCATCTTGAGCCATCGCTTCAATAGTTTTCTTCCTGGGAAGTAAGAAGTTTGTTTGAGTATCCACTCATGGTTGAGATGATCAAAACAGCCCTGAAAATCTCCTTCAAATATCCATTTCTTCTTTGTGCCCCCGTTGATTCTATTGAAAATGCTTCGTATGGCATCATGGGTACTTCGCTTAGGACGAAACCCGTAAGAAATAGCTTCAAATCTGGCTTCCCACTGTGGTTCAAGGGCATTTCGCACTATATTTTGATATACCCTATCCTTTATAGTTGGGATGCCCAACGGTCGCAATTTTCCGTTTTTCTTCACAATGTATATACGTTTTGCTGGTTTTGGTCGGTGTTGTAGCGTATTTAACTTTTTGAGTTGCTCATAGAGAAGATTTCTTTCTCTGCGACTCAAGGCTGTATGTTCATCAACACCTGCTGTTCGCTTTCCTTTATTCTGCTGTGTTACTCGTCTAATTGATAACAGTAAGTTTGCTTCGCTTCTCATGAGTAAGCGTTGAAGTTTTCTTACCTTTCTTTGTTGCTGTAACTGTTCGGCACGGTAAATTCTTTGTCGTAACTTCGTCACATACATCTGAACTGCTTTCCAGTTTGTATACGAGACGTGCGCCGACGCTCGTTCTGAGGTGTTCATAACTGCACGCTCCTATTCGTCAGAAGATAACTTACAAATGTATTTCCATGTTGAAGACCTATAAGAAGTGGGCTCCCTTTCAGGCTTGTCATGGGTTTGTCCGTAAGGACGACAATATCCGCTCAGTTATACATATTTCTATGCTTTCCTGTTTCCTTTCGGCTAGCGGCTTTTGCTTTCTCTTATATCCTTTACCCTCTGCCACATCGTTTGACTTTACAGTCATCCTACTGCTTGCGCAGATGACATAGGGCTTACCAAGTTTCACATTCCACAGATACGACAGGGTTAGGTGGACTCTTTACTCCGGATAAGTTGCGGGATGCAACGCGGCAGTATTATGAGAATGCCTTTCCTCTTATCAAGACCTGGGTAGAGCTGTACGTTATCCCAAGCTAACGATTACGAAGCTTACGAGCCTTCACTCTCGTTCACCGTACCTGTCTTCTCCTAGCGGTATTCCGAGTCATGTACAGACTCTCTGTTTCCACATTTCCTCATGCAACCCACGAGCCCGTTACCAAGTCCGCAGTTTCGGATGGAGATAGACTTTGCATCTAATCTAGTAGCAGAAGCTACCCTGTGGGAATGCGACTTCTTGTCGCACCATAATTCTCGTTACCGGAAGTTGTTTTTACATTCCAGAAGTGTAGAGTGATAATAAAGTTGTTTAATTCGCTATAATAAAGCAAGAGCCTTACTACATATCAAATGTAATAAGGCTTTAAAAAAGTTGTTTAAAACTCAATTGATCTAAAAGAATATTGTTACTTAAAACGATAATAAAGTTGTTTAATTTTTTTCAACTAAAGCACCTGTTACTTTAAGTACAACATTTCACAATCTTACACATTGATGTTAATCACATTTCTTTCAGAAAGGGGAATTATAGGTTAATTTGCGCCCCTGTTAGATAATGGGGGCTGTTCATGTAGTCGTGGCTTCGCCACTCCTGCAAAGACGTTTCGTTTATATAAACGGCTATTCAACAAACTGGAATTTGGCGAACACGGATTATGCTTATACTATTCGCCTGTTCTTTTTGTCGTATATCACAACGGTTACAATTGAAACAAGAACAATCACAGCATTTGCGGCAATGGTTCCTGCCCAAGTCATAGTCATGGTGCCGAAGATGGGGGATGCTGCATTGAACATGGTGTGGAATAATACGCACATAAACACACGGCCTTTTCCTGATATTTTGTAGATTGCCCCGTTGAAAAACCGAAACGCAATGAGTTGAACTGCAAACATCCAAAAGTTAATGAGTCCCTCTCCGTGATTCGTCCCCGGAATGAAGAAGAGAGGGATATGCCATAAAATCCAAATGATTCCAACAAAAACAGAAGACAAGACAAAACCGTATTTTTTGTCAAGTTCAGGCTGCAATATGTACATCCAGCCAGCTTCCTCCAAGCCACCGATAATAAGATTACCAAGCAGGGAAAGGAAGAACGTATAAAATGGAAGCACCATTTCCGTGTGGCCTGAAACTGCAATATGTATCAAAAAATACAGTGCAAGTCCTGCAACAACGAACAAATAGAGAGATATGCTATTTTTGGCATAAAAAACAGTTCTCAACCATTCCTTGAAACCGGCTATTTTGTTATTTTTCTTCAGAACGATATATGAAGCAATAGCGGGCGACAAAATATAGATTGCAAAGGGGATATTCATCCCGAATTGCTGTAACGAGTGAACCCAATTGTGAACCGAATATCCGAATTGCCCAAGAGCAATCAAAGCACCTGACACAAGATAGGCTATGCAAAATGTCAGCATCGTAAATTGTACTGTGATTTTTTTGTCTGTCATGATTTCTTCACCTCACATTTTAAATGTATACATTAAATTTTAACGGATGGACGCTTTGACTTTTATCACCTAATGTTTGCTTTCTGCCAATTCAAAGTTGCGCTCCGCACAAAATATAAATAATCTCCATTACAAATTCTAATTTATCGACTTGTTTCTAAGCCCCAATTATGGCACTATTTCGTGGTACAGTTATTTTTCCGGTACTTCATTAGCTCATGCTTTATCAAGTAGTTAAGCATTACTTCCCAACTTATTAAACTAGACTGCTCCGTTAGCTCTATAGGGAATTAAACAACTTTATTATTTCTTAAAGGACTTTATTGTAAATTAAACTACTTTATTATCACTCTACAAGAAGACCCTGCTATGACAACAAATGTTATCCAAATCAGCGTTATAGTGACTATGAGTAAATTAATAGACCTCAAAACATTACTCATTGTACCCCGCTGTATATTTTTGGTCTGTAAGAATACAAGAATAATTGATGTAATGGTACAGGCATATGTTAAGCCTACTCCAATCCAAAACCATGCGATACTGAATGTACCTACTACTCTTGTTTCATTTCGCTCCCAATACGCCATATCTTGAAATTTTAGGCTGAATATAAATCCAATAATTGCCATAATAAATGGAGCAATATTCCAAGCATTTATTCTCACCATAATCGAATCCCCTTCCATTACACAGCAAATCCCTCTCGTTTGGAGAAAGGGGTTATCGGTTCTTACAATTTGTTTTTTTTAAGTAAGTAAAGCCCCGTTAAATTGGCTCCGAATCCAATGATAATTGCAACAATAAAGATTTTCGAGGAAACAACATGATTCGGAATCAACTTAGCAGTATTTGCCACGATTATTGCGAGGATTCCTAATGATAATAAACCAATGAGATAGGTCCAACCTGTTTTCTTTACCATGCTACATGTACCTCTATTTTCCTAATTATACCATTCGGAAGAGGTAATTTGTTGGGGGATTTGTTTGTATATCCTATACATGCTCGGTTAACATAACGTCTCATTATCGGTAGCAAGTTTTTCATAGAATCCTTGTTTTTACTAAATTTTTTGTCTCTATGTCTATCTATCACTTATACAAGATCTTATTCATCATTGATATAGCGGGGATTCTAGGGAGCTTCGCTATTCTTTTTTGCATAAAATCTTGTATAAAAAAATAGTTAGATTAGTGTGTTTTACTCCGGTTCATTTCAAAATATAATTGAAAATTCATCTTTAAATTAAAAAAAGAAGTTGTTACCTTTATATATTAATACCTTCGAAATATTGTATAACAGATAATTTTTATCCCGCTTTAATGGGCAGTAAGACCCCCACCTCAAAATGCAGCGAAAGCAAAGAAGTTAGGTGGGGGATCAACTGCCCATAAAAGTCCGATTGGTGAGGGCTGATTAAGTTTCACTTTATGCAACTATTGATTAGCATTGCTTATTGTGCTAACGAATTAGGATAGTGTGGCGACCGACAAACTAAATGGTTGCTTATCCTCAATTATTAGAAGGAACGTTCTATCATTTCGCGAATTTATTAGACATAGACGAGTGCTATAATTTTCTATATCTCCATAAAGAGGTGACTACGCATGAATCAAAAACCGTCAGAAGAAGAATATGCCGGAAGCTCCGGCGAATATATCCGTTTGGTGCCGGACGGTAACATCATCGACATTCTGCTCGCCCAGGAAAAGCAAATGACCGAGCTCCTGGCATCGTTGACCGAAAGCCAGGCCGCGTATCGGTATGCGGAAGGAAAATGGACGCTGAAAGAAGTTGTGGGCCACATCGCAGATGCGGAACGCGTCATGACCTACCGCCTGCTCCGGTTCGCAAGAGGGGACCAGACGCCTCTGACCGGTTTCGATCAGGAATTGTTCATGCCTCCTTTCGGAAGCTGGACAACCGCGCAATTGGCCGAAGACTACCGGGCCGTACGGCAATCAACGATCACATTGCTGCGCGGGCTACCGGCGGAGGCGTGGACCCGCAAGGGCACAGCCAACAACCTAAGCATTACGGCGCGCGCCCTCGCGTACGGCATCGCAGGACACGAACTTCATCACATGGGGGTCATCCGAAACCGGTACTTGAGTTAATCGTCGGCTGAGGCCTTTGGAATGGAACAAACACCGCTCATACAACCTTAGATACCGTTCTTATTGGGTTCCCGCCCCACAACGATCAACTTAAGGATTTAGACTATTTTTGAAATTAAAAGCACGTTACTATTCTCTTATGTTAATGAGAAAGGGTGACGTGCTTTTTATGAATATGCATCAAAAACAAGAGTTATATCGATTTCTCTCATTTTGGGGTATTTGTTTTTCTTAGATTGAGGGTGATGGGGCATTACTCTATAATTATCGAATTAAAATTTAAAACAGTTATAGAGACTCCATTCCTCAGAAGTATTTTGACTATTAAGTTGTAAAAAGATATGATGCTAGGAAGTTTTTATTAATCAAAAAAATTTGATTAATAAGTTGCATAAAGAACTAAACAGCGTATATACTATAAATATCAAAAAAAGTTGATGAAAGGAGAGGGAACTACAATGGCACAAGATTTTCAGTTATATGAGAAAAAATTTAAAGCGTTGGCTGATCAGAAGCGTTTAGAGATTATGTATGAACTTTGTCAGCGAGGACAGACGTGTGTATGTGATTTAACAGAGATTTTTGAAATGACACAATCTAAGTTGTCCTATCATTTGAAGATTTTATTAGACGCAGGTTTAATTGTAAAAGAAACAAAAGGTACGTGGAGTTATTATGATTTAAATGATGCGGAAGTGAATAATTTATTGTCAGAAGAATTGTGCTGTATCTTTAGAAAAACAGGAAAAGGTAGCTGCTGTTAAAATTTTGTGCTATTAATCAAAAAAACTTGATTAATGATATATAAAGAGGAGGAATACGGTATGAGATATGTTCACGTCGGTATAAACGTTACGAATTTAGAGAAGTCTATTGAATTTTATGAAAAGGTATTCGGTGTATCACCAGTTAAGGTGAAAACGGATTATGCAAAATTTTTATTAGAAAACCCAGGTCTTAATTTCACGCTGAACGTGCGAGATGAAGTGAATGGAAATCAGGTAAATCATTTTGGTTTCCAAGTGGATACAGCTGAAGAAATTACATTACATAAAGAACGATTAGAAAAAGAAGGTTTCTTCGCGCGTGATGAGATGGATACGACTTGTTGCTATGCGGTGCAAGATAAGTTTTGGATAACAGATCCTGATGGTAACGAGTGGGAGTTCTTTTATACGAAAGCAGATAGTGATGTTCACAAAATAGAAGAGTCATCTTGTTGCACGACTTCTAATGAGGTAGCTAAAAATTCTTGTTGTTAATAGGAGATGGAAAATAAAATGAAGCGTTTATCTTTTCTAGACCGATATTTAACACTATGGATTTTTCTAGCGATGGCTGTTGGGATTGGTTTAGGGTTTGTATTCCCTAGTGTAGTAGATGGACTAAATGCATTACAAGTTGGTACGACGTCTATTCCGCTCGCTGTTGGTTTAATTGTAATGATGTATCCACCATTAGCGAAAGTTCGCTATGAGGAAATGGGCCGAGTATTTAAAGATGTAAAAGTGTTAGTGCTATCTTTAGTACAAAACTGGATTATTGGGCCGGTACTTATGTTTGTTTTAGCAATTATTTTTCTTCCTGATAAACCAGAATATATGGTCGGGCTCATTATGATTGGATTAGCACGTTGTATTGCAATGGTAATTGTTTGGAACGATCTAGCTGATGGTGATAAAGAATATGCAGCAGGTTTAGTTGCTTTTAACTCGGTATTCCAAATGTTATTTTTCTCAGTTTATGCATACGTGTTCGTAACAGTAATTCCGGAATGGTTAGGAATTGAAGGTGCTATCGTTAGTATTACAATGGCAGAAGTGGCAAAATCAGTGTTTATCTATTTAGGAATTCCTTTTATTGCAGGTATGTTGACACGATTTGTATTCGTGAAGTTAAAAGGAAGACTATGGTATGAAAAGGTATTTATACCTAAGATTAGTCCGCTTACACTCATTGCATTGCTATTTACGATCATCGTTATGTTCTCTTTAAAAGGGGAAATGATTGTGAGTGTACCACTAGATGTAGTAAGGATAGCGATTCCGTTATTCATTTATTTTATCGTGATGTTTTTCGTTTCTTTCTTTATGGGAAGAAAAATTGGTGCAAGTTATCCGGTAACAACAACGTTAGCGTTTACAGCAGGTAGTAATAACTTTGAGTTAGCGATTGCGGTAGCGGTTGGTGTGTTTGGTATTCATTCGGGCGCAGCATTCGCAGCTGTCATTGGACCGTTAGTCGAAGTACCTGTCATGATTGCACTTGTAAATGTCGCTTTTTGGTTTAAACGTAAATATTTTAATGATCAATCAACTTAAAAACAAAGGTGGAAAACAACATGGAAAACAAAAAGACAATCTACTTTTTATGCACAGGAAATTCATGCCGAAGCCAAATGGCAGAAGCTTTGGGAAAGAAATATTTAGGAGATAAGTGGAATGTATATTCTGCAGGCATTGAAGCACATGGAGTGAATCCAAATGCGATTAAAGCAATGAATGAAGTAAATATCGACATAACAAATCAAACATCAGATATAATTGATGCAAACATTTTAAATAGTGCTGACTTAGTTGTTACGCTTTGTAGTCACGCAGATTCTGTCTGTCCTTCAACACCTCCGCACGTGAATCGTGTTCACTGGGGATTTGATGATCCAGCAGGAAAAGAGTGGTCTGAGTTTCAACGTGTTCGTGATGAAATTGGTGAACGTATAAAGCGATTTTCTGAAACAGGGGAGTAAATATAAAAAAGAGTCAACTCACACGAGTAGGCTCTTTTTTTATGTACTACGAAACTTCACAATAGAACGATATTACGGCGATAGAATGTGTAATAAACGCCTATCTAATCAAGAAAATAACGGTTCCATTCACGTTTTTCAGGTTATCTGATGAATAGGTGTATTTTTGTAGAAAAAATGTTTATAAAAAGCCTTGAAATATTCTGAAAATTAAATTATTATTATCCATGTAAACTACTAAGTAATCGTTTACATGGATAGATTAAGGGTTTAAGCGAAACTGAAGTAAACGATTTCTTGAAAACTTAGAAAGAGTGATGAAATGGCAAAGTCTACAATTAAAGATGTTGCAATGGAAGCGAATGTGTCTACAGCTACAGTATCTCGTGTGTTAAACGCAAGTGGATTTGTAAGTGACGATATTAAAGATCGTGTTCATTTAGCTGTGAAAAAACTTAATTATCAACCAAATGCGATTGCTAGAAGTTTAAAGCAAGATAAAACATACACGATTGGTGTTGTGATTCCGGATATCACAAACCATTATTACATGACAATTTCAAAGGCGATTGAAGATATTGTGCAACAAAAGGGCTATAACCTTATTTTCTGTAGTAGTCACGAAAATCCTAAGAAAGAGGATAAATTATTGCAGCTACTAGTGGAACAACGGGTAGATGCTATTGTGTTGGCGACTGCTGGAGGTTGTGAAGAAAGAGTGAGAAGTATTCATCAAGCGGGTGTACCAATTGTTTTAGTTGATCGGACCGTTGAGATTGGCGGACCAAAATTAGATTCGGTTGTAGAAAGTAATTTTGAAAGTGCTTATAAATTAACGAGCTATCTTTTAAAACAAGGACATCGATCTATTGGTCTTGTGAATGGATTGTTAAACGTTAGTACAGGTAAAGAGCGATATGAAGGATATAAGAAGGCTTTGGAAGAATTCGGGGTTCAGGAAGATGAAAATTATACGTATAATAGCACTTTTACAAGAGAGGGTGGAATGAAAGCAGTTGATTATTTTCTTAATTTCACCGAGAAACCGTCAGCTATTCTATCCTTAAACAATGAAATGGCATTGGGTGTTCTTCTTGAATTAACGAGGAGAGGCTACTCAATACCAAAGGACATAGTGATAGCTTCTTTTGGTGATGTTGAAGCAGCGCAATTATTACAATCACCTGGCATTATATCAGTAGCTCACAAACCATATGAAATGGGGGAAAGGGTGGGTGATATTTTATTGAAGCGTTTAAATAATGAAGAAGGTCCCTTTCATGAAATATTTACACCTCAGTTACTAATAGATGCACAAAGTATACGTAGTTAAAATGATTCGAAATAATGATTTTCGTTAAGATAAAAATTGGAAGGGAGATAGAAATGCTAAAAGGAATACCGAAAATAATTAGTCCGGATTTAATGAAAGT
Source organism: Bacillus luti (assembly GCF_009739945.1). Taxonomy (NCBI): domain Bacteria; kingdom Bacillati; phylum Bacillota; class Bacilli; order Caryophanales; family Bacillaceae; genus Bacillus; species Bacillus luti. The sequence continues at coordinate 2,182,917 of NZ_CP040336.1, forward strand.
TCTTTTAGAAATGGGGCATGGGGATGAGATTGTTTTAGCCGATGGAAATTTCCCTGCTGCCTCTTGCGGGGCGAGGCTAATTCGATGTGAAGGACATGGGGTTCTTGAAGTATTGCAGGCAATTTTGCAATTCTTTCCACTCGATACGTATAGTAATCATTCTGTTTCGTTAATGGAGGTTGTAGATGGGGATCCTACCATGCCCTCCATTTGGGAAACGTATGACACAGCGATTAAAAAATACGATCATCATTTTGATGGTTTTGAAATGATTGACCGCTTTGCATTTTATGAAAGAGCAAAGAAAGCTTATGCAGTTGTTGCAACGAGTGAGAGTGCTCTCTATGCCAATATGATTTTAAAAAAGGGAGTGGTTACTGATTAACGCATTATGAAATTAATATATTGTTTGAATAAAAAATTGATAAGGTAGTAGGTGATAGGATGAGTGAATTGCTACTGAAAATGGAGGGAATTAGTAAAGCATTCCCTGGCGTGCAAGCGCTTTCTAGTGTTCGGTTTGAATTAAAAGAAGGCGAAGTTCACGCACTTTTGGGGGAGAATGGAGCTGGAAAATCCACATTAATGAAAATTTTAACCGGTATCTATCAAAAAGATGCCGGAACCATTGTGTATCAGGGGAAAGAAATAGAGGTTCCAGATACAAAAGCAGCACAAAGGCTTGGAATCAGCATTATTCACCAAGAACTTAACTTAGCGCCGGATTTAACGGTTGCACAAAACATTTTTATTGGAAGAGAGCCTAAAGGTTTATTTAATCTATTTTTGAATGAAAAAGAATTGAATAAAAGGGCAACAAAACTATTTGAAAGATTAAATATTAATCTAGATCCTAAAGAATTGGTAGGTGATTTGACAGTTGCGAAACAACAAATGGTTGAGATTTCCAAAGCTCTTTCCTTTGATTCGAAAATATTAATTATGGATGAGCCAACCGCAGCTTTAACGGATACGGAAATCGATGCATTGTTTGTTATGATTCGAAAATTACGACAAGATGGTGTGGGAATTGTATATATCTCTCACCGCATGGAGGAGCTTAAGAAAATTACTGACCGTGTATCGATTATGCGAGACGGTACATATGTAGGAACGATGAATACGAAGGACGCAACGATTGAACAAATTATTTCCATGATGGTTGGAAGAGAAATTGATAACAATCAAAAACCAGAAATAAAAGAAAAAACGCGAGAAAAAGTGCTGGAAGTAAAAAGTTTAAATAGAGGGAAAACGATAAAGGATGTAAGTTTTGAACTTTATAAAGGAGAGATCATCGGTTTCGCTGGATTGATGGGAGCTGGAAGAACGGAAGTAGCCCGTGCCATATTCGGGGCAGATTCACTTGATTCAGGTGAAATTTTTATTAAAGGAAAAAGACAGAATATTAAGAATCCTTCTGATGCAGTGCAACATGGAATTGGATATTTATCTGAGGACCGAAAACAGTTTGGTCTTTTAGTTGGGATGGATGTAAAAACAAATATTGCAATGGCATCTATGAAAGATTATGTAAATCCTTTTGGCTGGATGCGTGTATCTAAGGTGGACCAACAATCTGAAGAACTCATTCAAAGATTGCGAATAAAAACACCATCAGGTAATCAATTAGTCAAAAATCTTTCAGGAGGGAATCAGCAAAAAGTTGTTATAGGCAAGTGGTTGACTAGAGATTCAGACATTTTAATCTTTGATGAGCCTACTCGCGGGATTGATATTGGGGCAAAAGATGAAATTTATAGGTTACTCAATGATTTAGCCCGGCAAGGAAAATCTATCATTATGATTTCCTCAGAACTTCCTGAAATATTAAGAATCAGCCACCGCGTGATTGTTATGTGTGAAGGAAGGATAACTGGAGAATTGAAGAATGATGAAAAAGCATCGCAAGAAGCGATCATGACTCTTGCGACAAAACGAATTATGTAAGGGATATTAACGGATAATAAAGGAGTGAACAAGAATGGAAATACAAAAGGCAGTCGAATTTCCAGTTGAAGGGAAGATAGGGAAAAGGATTAACTCAAATGCTCTTCAGCAGCTTCTAGCATTTGCAAGTTTAATTGTGCTTATTGTCATTTTTTCAATTGCTTCATCTAATTTTCTACAATTTGATAACATTATAGGAATCTTTCTATCGACAGCTGTTACGGGCATCCTTGCTCTAGGTGCAACGATGATTATCGTTACAAGTGGAATTGATTTGTCGTGCGGAACGGTACTGACCTTGACTTCGGTAATGACGGGTGTTTTTGCTGTCAACTTAGGTTTACCGGTTGGGGTAGCTGTTATCTTTGGGATTTTAATAGGTGCAGCAGCAGGGTGGATTTCTGGCTCTGTCATTGCGAAGCTGAAGATTCCGCCATTTATTGCAACGTTAGCGATGATGATGATTGCGAAAGGATTGGCACTTGTTATTTCTAAAGCTACTCCGATCTATTTCACTTCTATACCAAGCTTTAACAAAATTGCTATGGGTTCTATTATTCCAGGGTTTGCTATTCCGAATGCTGTTTTAATCTTTTTTGGAATGGCCATTTTCGCAAGCTTAATTTTAAATAAAACGATAATCGGAAGATATACATTTGCACTAGGAAGCAATGAAGAAGCAACTCGTCTTTCTGGAGTGAATGTTGATAAATGGAAAATAATCATCTATATGATTGCAGGTGTTTTTACTGGTGTTGCAGGGATTATCATGGCATCTCGTCTAAATTCTGCACAGCCAGCTTTAGGTGCAGGATATGAATTAGAAGCAATCGCAGCAGTCGTTATCGGAGGAACGTCCTTAAGTGGTGGTAAAGGAACGATTCTTGGTACTGTTATCGGTGCATTGATTATGAGTGTGTTAACAAATGGTCTTCAAATTCTTTCGGTACCTCAAGAATGGCAAACCGTAGTTGTTGGAGCGGTTATCCTATTAGCAGTTTACGCGGATGTGCTGCGAAATAAAAAAGCAAAGAATTAAATGCGATACTGTGTTTTAAATAAAACAATATATAGGGGGAATTTTGGATGAAGAAAGCAAAAAAGGGCATAGTTTTATCGTCAATTCTCGCAATCTCAATGTTTATGGGAGCGTGTTCTTCAAACAATGCAAGCACGGGAAGTAAGGATAGTGATGCACCTGCAAAAGATGACGGCAAACGTTATGTGGCTATCATTTCAAAAGGTTTCCAGCATCAGTTCTGGCAAGCAGTTAAAAAAGGGGCTGAGCAAGCAGCAGATGAGTACAAAGTAAATATTACATTTGTAGGTCCGGAAACGGAAGCGCAGGTTGATAAACAAGTTGAAATGCTTCGTAATACACTTGATAAAAAACCAGATGCGATCGGATTTGCGGCATTAGACTCTAAGGCAGCACTTCCTTTATTAGAACAAGCAAAAAACAAAAAAATTCCGATTGTTGCATTTGACTCAGGTGTTGAGGGCGATATACCTGTAGCAACAGCTGCAACGGATAATAAAGCAGCAGCAGCTCTTGCAGCGGAGAAAATGGCTGGATTAGTTGGTGAAAAAGGGGAAGTAGCAGTTGTTGCTCACGACCAGACAAGTAAAACAGGTGTTGAGCGCCGAGATGGCTTTGTAAATACAATCAAATCAAAGTATCCGAACATCAAGATTGTCGATATTCAATATGGTAGCGGTGATCAATTAAAATCGACTGACGCTGCTAAGGCAATTATGCAAGCGCACCCAAATGTAAAAGGCATTTTCGGTACAAATGAAGGTTCTGCAATTGGGGTAGTAAATGCTGTTAAAGAATTGAACAAGAAGAGTGTAGTAGTTGTTGGCTTCGATTCTGGTAAACTACAAATCGATGCGATTAAGAGTGGAGTAATGGCAGGCGCGATTACGCAAAATCCAATTGGAATTGGTTATGAAACGGTTAAGGCCGCTGTTGAAAATTTAGATGGTAAAAAAGTATCAAAAACAATCGACACTGGTTTCTTCTGGTATGACAAAACAAACATTGATGATCCGAAAATTAAAGAAGTTCTGTATCAATAAGCTATAAAGCAATACTAATACGATAGAAATTGAGGTGTATAACATTGTCTAACGTAATAAATGATTTGAAATTATATGCAAATAAGATTGTCCAAACTGGTCTTGTAGTAGGAGCAGGTGGAAATTTAAGTATGAGAGACGGGAATATAATGTATCTCTCCTAGCGGTTTTGATTTGCAAGAGATAGAAGATCACCAGTGGGTACGTGTCAATATTGAAACAGGCGAGATATTGGATGATTTAAAACCATCTTCTGAAATATTAATGCATCTAGAATGTTTTCGTAAACGTCCTGATATAACATCTGTTTTACATGCTCATCCAAGTTATTCGGTAGGTGTATCGTGTACTGGTCATACCATTCCGAGCCTATTCCCAGATTTTCCGGCAATGATCAAAAGCGTGGCTTATCTTGAATATATGATTCCGACTACAGAAGTATTGGCTAATGCGGTATCAGATGTGATTGAAGAAAATGACGTAATAGTAATGAGAAATCACGGGGTATTGACGGTAGGTAAAACAATGAAAGAAGCATATTTTCTAATGCAAATTCTAGAAGAAGCGGCAAAAGTATATACGATTGCATCAACAGTAGGCGTGCCAAGAATTCTTGCAGAGGAAGAATGCCAGGAGTTAAGAGATCTATCTTCAGAGAAATATAGATTACAACTACTAAAGGACGCAGAATAATTAAGAATGCTTCCAAAGGGCGTGAATGAATGGAAAAAGTTTGGGCTTTTGATTTAGGGGCATCTAATGGGCGTTTAATGGTAAGTGGGTTTGATGGGAAACGTCTGTATCTTGAAGAGGTGCATAGGTTCTCTAATCGCCCTGTTTACGCAACAGGTCATTATTATTGGGATATTTTAAGGGTATTCCAAGAAATGAAGAATGGAATTGGGAAAAGTATTAGAAACGGTCATAAGTCGATTGAAAGTTTGTCGATTGATACGTGGGGCGTTGATTTCGGACTTCTATCTGAAACAGGTGAACTGCTTAGCAATCCGTATTCTTATAGAGATCCGCATACAAATAGTAGTTTAAAAGAAATAATGGAAGTCATTCCGAGGGATGTTTTGTTCTCTCGAACGGGCGTCACGCCAGCAGCAATCAATACGATTTGTCAGCTTCATGCTATAAAAAAGCATAATCCAGATTTAATGGAAAAGGCAAAAACGCTTTTATTAACGCCAAACTTGCTTAGCTATTTATTTTCAGGTGTAAAGGCGAATGAATATACGATTAGTACAACGACATCGTTATTTAACATTCACGAGCGTAATTGGGATACTGCCCTCATGACAAAGTTGAGATTGCCTACAGAAATGATGGCACATATTGTGATGCCGGGAACCACTCTTGGTCCAACACTTTCTTCGATTCACAACGAGTTTGGCATGCAACCTGTTAAGGTTATTGCTGGTACAGGGCATGATACCGCCTGTGCTCTTGCTGCATTGCCTGTAAAGTCAGAAAATTCAGTGTTTATGAGTTGCGGTACGTGGATTTTAATGGGTGTCCAAGTAAAGGATCCAGTAATAAATGAACAGGCTTTGGAATGGGGCTTTACAAATGAAGGAACGGCAGATGGCGAGTTTCGGCTACTTAAAAATATTATGGGATTATGGCTCATGCAAGAATGTAAAGCGGTTTGGGAGAAAGAAGGTAAGGTTTTTACTTACGAAGAAGAAGCAGCGTTTATTCGAAATACAAAACCATTTGCACACTTCATAGACCCAGATGATCCTGCTTTCTTCAACCCGGAAAATATGCCAAAACAAATCCGGGATTTCTGTATAAAGAGCGGTCAACAGCTTCCTGAAACGGAAGGAAGCTTCCTCCGTTGCATTTTGGAGAGCCTTTCACTCAAGTATAGGTGGGTGTTAGAGAAACTTGAAATTTTAACTGGAAAATCGATAGAAGTTATCCATATGGGCGGCGGGGGTATTCAAAATGATTTATTTTGTCAATTCACCGCAAATGCGACTAACCGCCTTGTTGTAGCGGGACCAGTTGAAGCGAGTGCGATTGGAAATGCATTATCGCAATGGATCACACTAGGAAAAATAAAAGATTTAAAGGAAGGTAGAGAGATTGTTGAAAATTCGTTTACTGTTAAGCACTATCAACCTCAAAATCAATTAGAATGGCAGGAAGCATACGGACGTTTTTCTGAAATAATCGACCAAAATGTAATGGGAAAGGGGTTTTAAAATGAAAACTGTTCATAATAGATTTTACAATAAATTACCGAAAATAGGGATTAGACCAACTGTTGATGGTAGAAGAAATGGTGTACGTGAATCGCTTGAAGATATGACAATGAATCTCGCAAAATCGGTAGCAAACTTATTAACCGAAAATTTGCGTCACTATAATGGCGAGGCAGTAGAATGTGTCATCGCTGATACGTGTATTGGCGGTGTGGCCGAATCGGCTCAAGCGGCTGAAAAATTTGCGGTAGAGGGAGTCGGTGTTTCCATTACTGTTACACCGTGCTGGTGTTATGGTTCGGAAACGATGGATATGAATCCAGATATTCCAAAAGCAGTATGGGGATTTAATGGAACAGAACGTCCAGGGGCAGTTTATCTTGCGGCGGTGCTAGCAGCCCATAATCAAAAGGGCATTCCAGCTTTCGGCATATACGGGAAAGATGTACAGGATTTAAGTGATACGTCTATTCCTGAGGATGTACAAGGGAAACTACTTCAATTTGCAAAGTCTGGCCTTGTTGTTGCCTCTCTAAAAGGAAAATCGTATCTTTCGATGGGATCTGTATCTATGGGGATTGCCGGTAGTACCGTTAACCCTGAATTTTTCCAAGATTATTTAGGAATGAGAAATGAATACATTGATATGTCCGAATTTGTAAGAAGGATAGATGAAGAGATTTATGATAAGGAAGAATATGAAATGGCTTTAAATTGGGTGAAAGAGTATTGCCCAGAAGGTGAAGACAATAATCCGGAAGAAATGCAAAGATCACGGGAGCAAAAGAATAAAGACTGGGAAACGAGCGTCAAAATGACATTAATTGCAAGGGATCTTATGGCAGGAAATCCAAAACTGGCGGAACTTGGCTATGGTGAGGAAGCGTTAGGATATAATGCCATTTCCGCAGGTTTCCAAGGTCAGCGTCAATGGACGGACCATTTCCCGAATGGTGATTTTATGGAGACAATTTTAAATTCCTCCTTTGATTGGAACGGAATTCGCCCGCCATACATTATGGCTACGGAAAATGATAGCTTAAATGGAGTGACGATGCTATTTGGTCATCTATTAACAAATACGGCTCAAGTTTTTGCTGATGTAAGAACGTATTGGAGTCCAGAGGCAGTAGAACGTGTGACAGGGCATAAGCCTAAAGGATTAGCTGAAAAGGGATTTATTCATATGATTAACTCCGGTTCAGCTGCACTTGATGGGACAGGACAACAAACGAAAGATGGAAAGCCTGCTATAAAACCGTTTTGGGAAATTACAGAGGAAGAAGTTCAAAATTGTTTAGCAGCTACTTCTTGGAGACCGGCTTCAACAGGGTATTTCCGCGGGGGCGGATTCTCAAGTGATTTCTTAACAAAGGGAAATATGCCTGTAACAGCAGCCCGCCTCAATCTTGTTAAAGGCTTAGGCCCTGTTTTACAAATCGCAGAAGGCTATTCAGTTGAAATCCCAGAAGAGATGCACGACATATTGGATAAGAGAACAGATCCAACTTGGCCAACAACTTGGTTCGTTCCAAATATTACGGGAGAAGGTGCTTTTAAAGATGTTTACACCGTGATGAATAATTGGGGTGCTAATCACTGTGTAATAAGCTACGGTCATATTGGTAGTGATTTCATTACGCTTGCTTCGATACTCCGAATTCCTGTAAATATGCATAACGTCAAAGAAGAACAAATCTTTAGACCGAGTGCATGGGGCATGTTCGGAACAAACGATCCAGAAGCAGCAGATTACCGTGCCTGCCAAGACTTTGGTCCATTATACCATTAAGGAAAAAAGTTCCCCCTGATAATATGTCGGGGGGTTACTATAGAGCATATTTTTCCGCATTGGAATGAAAGTGTTTTACATGTAACAGAAGTGCAAGTAATAGCAAACTCTTGAACATACGGATACTACTATTTTAAAGAGTTTAGTATCCGAAATAATAGAACAATAAAAAATAGCGGGGGTAAAAAATATGGTGAAAAGTTTATGGGAAGATGCAAAGGCATCTCAATTATCGCAAGGATTGGAACAATTAGTGTATCGTTCAAATTTAATTGGAACAGACCGTGCTGTATGTAATTGGGGCGGCGGAAACACATCGGTAAAGACGGTTGAAAAGGATTTTCGCGGTCATGATGTAGAGGTCATGTGGGTGAAAGGAAGCGGATCTGATTTAGCGACTATGAAGGCGCAAAACTTTACTGGTTTAAAAATGGAAGACATTCGTTTATTGATGGAGCGCGAAGAAATGCCAGACGAAGAAATGGTAGAGTACTTATCTCATTGTATGATTGACAGCAAGCATCCGCGTGCATCTATTGAAACGTTATTACATGCTTTCTTACCTTTCAAACATGTGGATCATACACATCCCGATGCTATTATTAGTCTTTGCTGCGCACATAATGGAAAACAAATTGCGGAAGAAATTTACGGTAACCGTTTCGTTTGGGTTCCGTATGTACGTCCTGGATTTACATTATCTAAAATGATTGCAGAAGGCGTGAAAAATAATCCGAATGCTGAACTAGTGTTAATGGAAAAACACGGCTTAGTCGTTTGGGGAGAAACGGCGAAAGAAAGCTATGAAAAAACAATTACGGTTATTAATGAGGCAGAACAATATATTAATGAGCGAGTGAATGAAAGCACTGTATTCGGAGGTCAAAAATATGAAGCACTTTCGGCAGAAGAGCGTAGAAGCATTCTTGCAAAAGTAATGCCGAGTATTCGCGGGGCAGTTAGTGATGAAAAGAAAATGCTATTATCCTATGACGATACAGATGAAGTACTTCAATTTGTAAACAGCTACAATGCACGCGAGCTTTCTCAAGTTGGAGCGGCTTGCCCTGACCATTTAGTTCACACAAAGCGCAGTCCTCTGTATATCGACTGGGATCCGCAAACGAAAGATATTGAAGAATTAATAGAGAGCATAAAAGCTGGTGTTGAAGGCTTTAAAGAAGAGTATAAAGCTTACTTTGAACGTAACAAATACGAAGGAGACAAAATGTTTGAATCTGCACCACGCGTTATTTTAATTCCTGGTATCGGCATGGTGAATACCGGTAAAAATTTAGCGATGTCAAAAGTAAGTGGGGCGCTGTATCATAGGGCGATTGCGGTAATGAAAAGTTCCACAACACTTGGACGCTTCGTTTCTTTAAATGAATATGAATCTTATAATGTTGAGTACTGGCCATTAGAGCTATATAAATTATCGTTAGCACCAGCTGAAGCAGAATTTTCCCGCAAAGTTGCCTTTATTACAGGTGGAGCAGGCGGAATCGGAAGTGAAACGGGACGCTGCCTCGTTTCAGAAGGTGCGCATGTCGTGCTTGCTGACTTGAATTTTGAAGGAGCAGAAAAAGTTGCGGCTGAAATTAACGAGAAGTATGGCGAAGGTCGTGCCACTCCGGTGAAAATGGATGTAACAAAAGAAGGAGAAGTGAAGGCGGCATTTGAGAAGGCGACCCTTACTTACGGAGGAATTGATTGCATCGTGAACAATGCAGGACTTGCGACGTCTAGTCCATTCGATGAAACAACGCTTCAGGAATGGAATTTAAATATGAACGTGCTCGGAACAGGATACTTTTTAGTAGCACGTGAAGCATTCAAGCAAATGAAACAGCAAGGTATTGGCGGGAATATGGTATTTGTCGGCTCAAAAAATTCTGTGTATGCCGGGAAAAACGCTACAGCATACAGCTCTGTAAAAGCACTCGAAACGCATTTAGCAAGATGTATTGCAGCTGAAGGTGGTGAATATGGTATTCGTGTAAATTCAGTTCTTCCCGATGCGGTTCTGCAAGGATCAGCTATTTGGGGTTCAAAATGGCGTGAAGAACGTGCCGCGGCATATGGTATTGAGCCTGATCAGTTAGAGGAGCATTACCGTAAACGCACAACATTGTTGGTCAATATTTATTCGAAAGATATCGCTGAATCGATTGCTTTCTTTGCCTCTTCAAAGGCGGAGAAAACAACGGGATGTATGATTACAGTTGATGGTGGGGTAACAGCGGCATTTACTAGATAATTATTTCGTTTTTAAAAAGGAAAAAGAGGTGTAATAGGCAAGTTTATATTTGCCTATTATGCTTCTATATAAAAGAACAGCGAATTTCAAGGGGAGAATAAAATAAGTCAATGCGTAGAAGGGGACACTTTACATTCGCTTTTCAAAAGGGGATGGAAACTTGAAACTTAAAAACCTATTAACAGGAGGATTGCTTTTTAGTACTGTATTATTCTCTTTAGGAAGTACGGGAGAGTTTAATAAGGTAAAGGCAACATCACCTATTACGATTGAAACTCCAAAACCAGAGGGAAAGAAACTATCGCTCTGGTACAATGAGCCGGCAAAAGATTGGGAAAAACAAGCATTGCCAATCGGTAATGGTTATATGGGCGGAATGGTATTTGGAGGAGTACAGCAAGAGCGTATTCAGTTTAATGAAAAAACGCTTTGGACTGGCGGACCAAGCAGTACGAATGAGTATACGTACGGGAATCGCGAGGGAGCAGCGAGCCACTTAGGTAGCATTAGGGAAAAGTTAGAAAAAGGTGATAAATCAGGGGCAGAAAGGGAATCCACGCAATTTCTTACAGGTATTCAAAAAGGGTTTGGTTCCTATCAAAATTTTGGAGACATATATTTAGATTTTAATATGCCAGATGCATCTTCATTTTCCAATTATCGCAGGGAATTAAATATAAATGAAGGAATCGCTACTGTGTCTTATAACTATAAAGGTGTTCAATATAATAGGGAATATTTCACAAGTTATCCTGATCGCGTTATGGTTATGCGTTTAACGGCTAGTGAGTCTAAACAGCTTTCATTAGATGTTAGACCAACGAGCGCGCAGGGAGGGCAAGTAACGTCCAAAGATAATAAAATCACTATTAAAGGACAAATAGCGAATAATGGAATGAAATATGAATCAGAATTTAAAGTATTGAATGAGGGCGGTACATTAACAGCAGAGAATGGAAAAATTAAAGTAGCGAATGCAGATAGCTTAACAATTATTATGACTGCAGCTACTGATTATGAAAATAAATACCCTACTTATAAAGGGGAAGATCCACATCAAAAAGTTGAAAAAATCATGTCTGCTGTTTCTAACAAGAAATATGAGGTTTTAAAATATGCGCATATTAAAGACTATCACTCTTTATTTAATCGTGTTTCTTTAAATTTAGGAGGAGAAAACCCATCTGTTCCAACAAATGAATTACTAGCATCTTACAGTAAACAAAACAGTAAGTATTTAGAAGAACTATTCTTCCAATATGGAAGATACTTGCTCATTTCTTCTTCAAGACCAGGAACGCTTCCTGCAAATCTACAAGGTGTATGGAATAATTCAAACACACCACCGTGGGAAAGTGACTATCATTTCAACATTAACCTGCAAATGAATTATTGGCCTGCAGAAGTGGCGAATCTGTCTGAAACAGCTGAGCCATTAATGGATTATGTTGATTCATTAAGAGCACCAGGAAGGGTTTCGGCGGAAAAACATTTCGGTGTTACAGGCGGTGGCTGGACCGTTAATACGATGAATAATCCATTTGGATTTACTGCGCCTGGATGGGGATTAGGCTGGGGCTGGGCACCTAGTGCGAATGCTTTTATCGGTCAAAACCTATGGGAACATTATAAATTTACGGATGATAAACAATACTTACAAGAAAAGATCTATCCGATACTTAAAGAAGCAGCAGAGTTTCATAGTAAGTTTTTAGTAGAAGATCAAAATAAGAAGTTAGTTGTTTCTCCGTGCTGGTCTCCAGAGCTTGGTGGTATCTCGAATGGATGCGCCTTTGACCAACAGTTAGTGTATGAGTTGTTCTCAAATGTAATCGAAGCTAGTGATGTTTTGCAGATTGATAAGGTGTTTCGAGATGAATTGAAAGCTAAAAGGGATAAATTATTCCCACCAATTCAAATTGGTAGATATGGTCAAGTGCAAGAGTGGAAGGATGATATAGATGACCCTGGCGAAACGCATAGGCACATATCTCAGCTAGTTGCACTATATCCAGGAAGTATGATTAATCACAATACACCGGAATGGCTTGAGGCTGCTAAAGTTACTTTAAACCATCGTGGTGATGAGGGGACAGGCTGGAGTAAAGCGAACAAAATTAATTTATGGGCACGTTTATTAGATGGTGACCATGCTTATAAAATTTTGCAAGGGCAACTTACAGGAAGTACGCTTAGTAACCTGTTTGATACGCATCCACCGTTTCAAATTGATGGAAACTTTGGCGCAACATCGGGAATTGCTGAAATGTTAATTCAAAGTCATGCCGACTCCATTCAATTATTGCCTGCACTTCCGAAAGCTTGGAAGGACGGTTCTTATAAAGGACTAAGAGCACGCGGTGCATTTACGATTGATGCGAACTGGAAAAATGGTATGCCTACAGTCATTCAGGTGACTTCTGATCACGGAAACGATGTAAAGTTAAAAAGTCCAATGTTCAATACACCAGTTACTGTGACAAGAGTCGGAACGAATACACCGGTGAAATTTACGAAGGATGGCGATACGATTTCATTTAAAACGGAACAAGGTAAAAAGTATAAAATTGAGTCTATGCTCAATTTCGATTTAGAATCTCCGAATCGTGTAACTGCAGGAAATGCAGTTAAGGTAAAGGCACATGTATCAAACTTTGGTACATCGAAATCTTCTTCAGGAGAAGTGGTTGTAAAGGCTCCAGAGAGCTGGAATATTACACCGATTAAAGTAGCTTTTGAAGGCGTTGAACCAGGGCAATCGAAAACAATTGAGGCAGATTTACCTGTCCCTATTGATGTAGTTGCTAATAATTATTCTATTGAAGCTGAAGTAAATACAGATAGCGGAACAGTTCGTAAAACGAATCAAATAGAAGTAACTCCGGCAGTAAAGCTAATTTCAGCAAATATTGAACCAAATCCAATTATTGTTGAAGGTGGTTCGACTACATTAAAAGTAAAGGTTCAAAATGAAATAAAGGAAAAAGTGACACCTGGTAAAATTGAATTGCAACTACCAGATGGCTGGAATGCGCAGCCAACAACAACAGACTTCCAATTACCGGCAGGAGGAGAGGACACATATTCGTTTGTTATTACTCCGTCAGCCCAGTTTAAAGGAGTGAAAGAAGTTGGAGTTTCTGTAAAATTGGGGAATACGGTAGTAACTTCAACGAAAGCACAAGTTGCTTCCGGCGGCATCTACCTGAGTGATATTTCATGGGTAAAAGCAACTGCTGGCTGGGCAACGGTTCAAAAGGATAAAAGTACCGACAAAAATCCAATTTCATTACTCGGAACGACAGGACCGATTACGTACAAAAAAGGAATCGGAACGCATTCGAAGTCAGAAATTACCTATGATATATCAAATTCAACTTACAAACGATTTAATTCATACGTAGGAATCGACCAGGAGCCTGGTGGTAAAGGCGGTTCAGTCATATTTAAAGTGCTACTTGATGGAGCTGAAGTATTTAATAGCGGCACAATGTATTATAATACCCCGGCAAAGTTTGTTGATGTAGACCTTACTGGTAAAAAAGAATTAAAACTAGTCGTTGATGATGCAGGTAACGGTAACGGAAATGATCATGCGGACTGGGCGGATGCTTGGTTGAGTTTTAAATAGTGTTGATTTAGTCGTTACTCTTTGTAGTCATACAGATTATATGTCTCCAACTATACCCTCACAAGTTCATTGGGGATTTGATGATCCGATAGGAAAAAGGGTAGTCTGAATTGCAATGTGTGAAACAATTTTTATAAATAAAGGAAAGAGTCAATCTACTATTGCATAGGGGATTGGCTCTTTTTTACTATACATAAGCAAGACTGCATTGATTTACAAAAACTACTTAAATGAATAGAGAATATTCCGATAAAATGATAAAGTTAGAATAGAGTGGTTTCAGAAAGGTGGTTTAACTTATGATTTCTGAATTAAGCAAGAATGATTTTTATAAATGTAGTGGTTTAATAAATGAACACGGTCAATTAGAAGTTAAAGCTGTAATTGCAGGAGTGAATCCTGGTCGTATATTTGTAGATAACGTGTTTTCTCCTAATTCGGGACTGGTTTGGTTAGGTAATAATGATGGTTTCTTTTTTATAGGAGATGCCGAAAACGCAGAATTTAATAACACAATAAATGATTTTATCGATGAAGTGATAGTACCTGAAACAAAGAAGGTTGGACTTAATTGTTTTGAAGCAATTGGTAATCATTCGAACTGGAATAAAACTATAGATAAGATATTTCAGCACCGTAACTTAAAGAGTTGGAATCAAAGAGTGTATACGCTAAGAAAAGAGGGTTATGAAAATCATCATGAACCTGAAATTGAACAGAAATATACTGTGCTGAAAATGAGTCAAGCTCTCTATGAAAATAGTAATAATACATTTAAGAATATTGATTTTTTACAATCAAAAATTTTAGAGTTTTGGTCTTCACCGGATCGTTTTTTCAATGAGGGAATCGGTTATTGCATTGTTTATGATGATCTAATTGTGAGTGTTTGTTTTTCAGGGTTTGTATTTGAAAATATACACTGCATAGATATTGAAACAATAGAGGGTTACCAGGGGAGGAAATTAGCTCAAAAGATAGCGCATAGTTTTGTAAAAGATTGTTTGGAGAATGATATTATTCCATATTGGGACTGTATGGAATTGAACAAGCCTTCTGTTGCAGTTGTGGAAAACGTAGGGTTTACAAATGTTTTTAATTATGTAGGATATTATTTTTATTTGAATAATTTGTTGAATATAGAAGTGGTTTTCTGAATTTATACATGTAAGAAAAGGACATTCAGATTCGATTTTAAGAAAAATCTAACGACTTAAAATTCATACGAGGTGAAAATAATGGTAATAAAACAAGACGAAATGAAAGTAGTAGTAGCAGCTGGGGCATTTAATAACAATCAGGGCTGGATTCAAACGCAAGAAGATGATCTTAACTTATTAGTTGAAACAATGTGGGAAGAAAGGTTTGAACATAACTCCATTTCAGCTATTTTAGCAGAACATGTATGGGAGCATCTTACTTTTGAAGAAGGGGTAAAAGCAGCTAGCATTTGTTATAAATTCTTAAAACCGTCAGGCCATATTCGGTGCGGTGTCCCTGATGCATTTTTCCAAGATGAAACATATCAAAATATAGTGCAAGTAGGCGGACCTGGGCCGAAAGACCATCCGGCTGCAAGTCATAAAATCGTTTATAATTATAAAACATTAACGGAAATGTTTGAAGCAGCTGGATTTGAAGTAGTTTTACTGGAATACTGTGATGAAAATGGGCAATTTTATTACAATGAATCGGACGCAAACGATGGTGTTATTTTTCGATCAAAAAGATATGATCCTAGAAATCAAGGAGATAAACTTGGTTGCCCGTCGTTAATTGTGGATGCGATTAAACGGTAGGTCATGCGTTAGTTCAATAAGTTTATGAGCCGCAAATGCGGCTTTTTTGTTTGTATTGTAATTATTACTGGGATGCCTTTTCGAAAAACTGAATGATTTTTTTAGAACTATCTTCACTTAAATCATAACCTTCACCGTGTGTTTCATCGCTCGCTTTCGCTATTACGATGTCACCATCAGATTCTATCCAAACAAAAAATTTTTGTATAGAATTATCTTGATAAGTAACCTTCATTTTTGAATGCATATAGTTTTTGGCCTCTTGATCTAGAAGTAGTGTTTTTTTTTCTGCGCTTTCCATACTTGTGAAAATTGTTTTCATATTTTCTTTATTTACTACTTGATTACTACTTTTTGAATTCACAGGACTAATCTCAAGTTTTTTCACTTCTTTTTGTTCAAACATAACGTTTTCGGATGCAATTTCTTTTTCTTTCACTGTTGTGGATGCTTCTTTATTGGAAGCTTTCGTTTCATTTGAATTACTTGTACATCCAATTAATAAGGTGATACTTAATGCTCCAATTATACCGAATGTTAATTTCTTCAATAATAGGCCTCCCATCTACTATTTTCTATAATTCTATTTCCTATTTGAAATATCCTAGCTATGCTTAATGAAGTGAAATACATTTTGTTATGGGGAGCGCAATGAATTACATGCACCCTAATTTTTTGTATGGAAGGAGAGAACGGGGTGAAACACATAATAAGAAATGTAGTAATGAATTATTTTAAAGAGATTCATTCATTAGTAGTGGAAGAAGAATTGCATAAGAACAGTTGGCATACAGATTTACACTATAAAATCATGGTGAATGGAAAGCGATATTCCGCACGGTTTATGAATAGCAATCGAATAATCAATCCAGCTTTTGGAGTGTTATCAAACGAACAATTGAAAGAGCAAGTACGCTTTACATATTATTTACGTGAGCATGGGATTCCTTTTATGCAAATTAACAAGAATAGGGCGGGGGAGTCATTTACATCGGTCACTTGGAATGAGGAACAGTACCGATTTGTATTGTCTAATTGGATTGAAGGAGAGCATCTTACACGTTGTACAGAATATATCGCAGAATCGTTTGGAAAGAAGGCAAGAAAGATACATGATATTTCTCGTACATTTCAAAGCTCAATTTTTCAAAGGAAATCTCATTTGGATGGGTATGCCCAGTTTATTGATATGTTAGAAGATAAGAGTTGGAAATGTAAAGAGTTGCAGGAGTATATTGATCTCGCTAAAACTCATATAAAGTGCGCACGTACAAGTGAATTAGAGTTTATCGTACAAACAGATTTAAATCCTTTGAATGTTTTATGGGATTCAAGTCAATGTGTAAAAGGAATTGTAGATTTTGAATCAATTGGATATGTAGATCGTATTGAAGGACTAGCCTTTTTAATCAAATGGTACTCGCGAACAGAAGGAATACAGTCTCATGAAGTGTGTTCAAGTGTTGCTAAGGCGTTTTTAGAAGGGTATGGGGCTAATAATATTTTAACTTCAAATGATTATAAACGGCTTTCTTCATTACTATGGTTATCCGGTAGTTTGAATTGGAATTTTGTGAAGAAAACGCTAAGTGTATTAGAAGATGCGAGGCAGTTAAAGGAACATTTGAAAGTTTATAGAGTCAGGGGAGAGAGGTTGTCTTCATTGTTAATTTGTAGATAACCTTTCTTTTCCTTTGGGATTTATAAAATATATGAGGTGCTCTAAAAATGAAAATACAAATTGTATTGTTTGATGGTTTCGGAGAACTTGTCGCTTTCGCACCGTTTGAGGTACTCAAAAGAGCGATAGAAGAAGGGGCTCCATTTACAGTTGAACTAGTTTCGAGTGAACAAAAACAAGAAGTTACTACTTCGTTTGGAGTTACGGTTAAACTACATGATTTTTTACGAATGGATAATCGTCCAGATTTGTTAATTGTACCTGGTGGTGGCTGGAATCATAAAGCTGAACATGGGGCACGAAAGCAGGCAGAGATTGGAAATTTGACTGAAATGATTAGAGATATGCACAAAGCAGGAACGATTGTTGCTGGTGTTTGTACAGGAGGAATGCTACTAGCTACTTCTGGTATATTGAATGGTAAAAAGGCGACGATGCATCATTTGGCGCAGGGTGAAATGAATGAATATGGGGCAGAGCTTCTTCGTTATCGAATTGTGGATCAAGGCAATATTATCACTGCAAGAGGAGTCACTTCAGGGCTGGATTTAGGACTGTGGATTACGGAAAGGTTCGCAAGTTCTAAAATTGCAGCTGCTGTTGAATATAGAATGGAATATGAGCGGCGGGGTGTTGTTTGGGAGTAATTTTGCTTCTTTTTAAATAGCGGTAAGACTCCCGCCTCAAAATTCAGCGAATGGAAGGGCTGCCCGTAAAAGTCCAATGGATACGTATTAATAATCAATCGGGATGACAAAACTCCTACTGATTAAAGTTTCATTTTATAATTTTTATTTTATTAAAAGTTGATTTGTTAGAAAGGATAATCATTTATTGCTATAATGAATGGATGCGTGGCAGGAAATAGATAGAAAGATACTGCTAGTAATTTATACTTAAAATGTAGGGAGATTGAACAGAGTTATGGGGACAGAAAAAGAAATTAGTTCCGCTAAATTAATATGGAAGATGACGCGCCCGCATACGTTAACGGCGACGTTTTCTCCTGTAATTTTAGGGACAGTGGCATCACTTTATGTTGCCGAAATTGATTGGCTTTTATTTATTGCGATGATGCTTGCATGTTTAGCATTGCAAATAGCAACGAATTTATTTAATGAGTACTATGATTTCAAACGTGGATTAGACACTGCTGATTCTGTTGGGATTGGTGGTGGAATTGTCCGTCATGGATTGAAACCAAAAAATGTGTTAACAGTTGCGCTTTTATTGTATGTCGTAGCAGCATTTATTGGCATTTATATTTGTATGAATAGTAGCTGGTGGTTAGTCGTCATGGGTTTAATTGGGATGGCGGTTGGCTATTTATATACAGGTGGTCCATTACCAATTGCGTACACTCCGTTTGGAGAATTAGTTTCTGGATTGCTAATGGGGACATGTTTTGTACTCATTGCTTTCTTTATTCAGACGAATACTGTAACGATTGAAAGTGTATTGATTTCTATTCCAATTGGAATTTTAGTCGGTGCAATTAACATGGCGAATAACATCCGAGATATCGATGAAGATATTAAAGGTGGAAGAAAGACATTGGTAATCCTCCTTGGGAGAGAGAAAGCAGTTGCAACACTAGCTGTAGCCTTTTTCATTGCTTATTTATGGATCGCCGTAATTGTATTGATGGGTTATATAAGCCCTTGGGCATTAGTTATGTTCCTAGGTTTGAAAAAGCCAATCTCTGCAATTCAAAGTTTCCAAAAAGGGGCAAAGGATCCCGGGTATATGCGCATCGCCATGAAATCAACAGCGATGACAAATACGATTTTTGGTTTCTTGTTATCAGCCGGACTATTAATTAGTTATCTGTTTTAAATAAAAATGAGTGTTAAGTAATCAAACCCAAATTTCTCAATGTTAATATAGAGAAATTTGGGTTTTTATTTTTGGCATGAAGTTGCAGCTCCGATAGGGAAGAAGCCGTGGCGGAAGTTTTAGTAAGAATAAGACTTTATTGGACAAATGTACAAGCTAAGTTACTTAATTTGAATATAAATAATTATATTGATTTTCAAAAAAAGGTGGTGAATTATTTTGAACTCATATTTTTCAAAATCTAAGGGATGCTGTGGTAAGTTTCTTCCCGCTCATCCACCTGCTGTTCACTCGCTAGAATTTTCACCAGCGTATCGTAACTTCTGGCAAAATACATTTGTTACGATACCTAATGGACAGAACATTCCATTTAACAACCAAAGTATTGCTAACGCAGGAGGGGTTGTTTTGCTTTCACCTACTACGGTATTCATTCCATTAGCTGGAGATTATGAAATTAACTATGTAATTACAAGTGCTGTTTCTACAGAAGTAAATCGAGAACAACAAGTAACAGCTATCCTAAACGGAGCGCCAGTACCTAATTTCCAAACATCTTTTGGAACGATAACCAATACTGGAGAATCATGTGATCAATTTTCAGGAACAGCTATTTTAAGAGTACCAGCTCAATCCACTTTTTCATTAAGAAATACAAGTCTGTTTGGAAGTTCTATCTCTCTTTGTAATCTAGTTGAAAGTGGTGCAGCACTAAACATTAAAAAATTAAGTTAAAATCTTTTAATAAGGCCAGAAATAACAGCTTTTTTATCAGTTATAGTAATGTGGCATAAACGAAAATCCCCTTCAAATCCTCTGAAGGGGATTTTCTAGTTTTTTTAGATTGATTGCTGATAATGATAATTATGTAAATGGGCTGGTGGTGGAAGTTCTGGTGAAGCAGGGTGTATAATCAATTTCCTAATTGAAGCGGATCATTTTCAACTAAACTTCCAGAAAGATCAACGTCTATAGTATAAACCGATTTATCTTAAAAAGAAGGTCTCTATTACTGAATTAACAATTAAACTAAAGTCGATTTTCTATAAGATAAAGAAATCGGCTTTTCTTTATAAAATTTTATTTTAAAACGGCATTTGAGGGATCGTAGTATTTTTTCTGAACTTATTAGTTAAGATTATTCGACAATCATATTAATAATAATTAAAGTATAGAATATATACATCTTAGGGAGGGCATATATGTGAAGAAATGGATGAAAATTGTTCTGTACTCTTTACTAGGTATTTTACTTATGGGAAGTATTACGTTTTTTGTTTGGTCTCAGTTTACTTATAAACCAACGAAAGAGGCTTTGTCGTTAGTGGATAATAAAAAGATGAAGATACTATAGTATTTGGACAGAAAGATGCTAAAATAGGGGTTATTTTTTACCAAGGAGCTAAAGTAGAAGCCGAGGCTTATAGTTACTTAGGAGAAGCTCTTGCTAAAGATGGACATTTTGTAGTGATGCCTAAGTTACCATTAAACTTAGCGATACTTGGAATCAATGAGGTAGACAGTGTAATGGAAAAGTATCCTGAAGTTCAAAAGTGGTATGTTGCTGGGCATTCAATGGGCGGAGCTATGATTTCTAAGTATGCGTTTCAACATGAAGAAAAGGTAGACGGGATTATGTTCTTAGGTTCTTATCCTGCAGATGATTTCTCTACTAAACAGACTCCGATGTTATCAATTTATGGAGAAGTAGATGCTTTAGCCACTGTAGAAAAAATAGAGAACAGTAAAAAGTTCATGTCAAAGAATACAACTATGCACATGATAAAAGGTGGAAACCATGCTAATTTTGGCATGTATGGTGAGCAAAAGGGAGATAACGCGAGCATAATTACGCCAAAAGCACAACGAGATGAAACAGTGAAAGTAATTGAGCAATGGTTACTAAAACAAGAATAATATATTTACCGAAAGAATTCTCCTTCCCCTGGTCTATAAAGGAGTAGGTGGGAGAGGTAATAAAGAGCCAACTCATACGAGTAGGCTCTTTTAGTTATCTACTATTTTCAATTGACCTCTTACTTTCTCCGGTATGTCCTTTTCAGAGATAACATCGTAAGAATAGACATATTTACCTTTCACATGAATTTTTAAGTAAGTTTTTCTTATAAAATCATTAGGGGTGTTCGTTCCTACTGTATATTCTTTCTCATTTCTTAATTCATCAACACCTTTTAGTGAGTACATAGCTCTTCCTTTATGATGGTAATCCGGAACGCCATATCCTTTAGCAACGGCGTATACATTTTTTTCTTCAGCAATCGGATTAAATCTGTCTAAATCACCGCGTAATATGAAAGGTAGTAAGTATACAGGAAGACCGATGCCTATTATGCAAATTACAAATTTTTTCATGGTTATTTCTCCTTTTATTCATTTACATGTTTCAGTATAGAAAAAAATTCTTATGAATAAAGGGAGATTTTCTTAAGATTTTCTTAAAAAGAGTTTAAAGGTTATTTTAACCAAACATTATTTTACTAGAACATACAGAAGAGAAAAGAAGAACTATCATCAACATGTTAAACATGTACTTTTATAGGAGAGCGAGTATAGGGGAATTTACGCAATTTAGATTCTGAAATTGCACGATTAGTAGTCGTTGGGAAAGAGAGTGTGTTTAGAGTTTTAAGTGAGAAATGTATCTAATGTCTTAAAAGTGTAATTGTAGGAACTATTAGGATATTTTTCCTTAATGTATGCATACTAAACATACTATAAAAGGTACATAGAAAGTGAGGGAATCATGGCTAAATTTTTGACACGTTTAAAATATAGAGAAAATCCTAAGTCATGTTCAATACGCGATAATACTCATTTTCAGGAAAAAAATATTGAAGACTCTCTCTTAGACGCTGATTTATCCAAAAACATAGCTCATATTCAGAATATATTTCGTCTAGCACCTGATTTAGTAATTCGGCGGTTTCAAATAACAGTAGATGGATTAGAAGCAGCTTTAGTATATTTGTCTGGATTAACAGATAAAGAATTGATTCAGAATCATGTTCTAAGTCCTTTGATGAATAGTGACTTTGATACCAATACAGAACTTCCAATTCCATTAGGGCAAATTAAGATTATTAATACATTGAGTCAGATTGAAAATGCTATTTTTGGAGGAGATAGTGTTTTATTAATTCACAGTCAAACAACAGCACATCAATTGGATACAAAAGGATGGCCACAAAGAAGCATTGAAGATGCTCATAATGAAATAGCTTTAAAAGGTGCGCATCAAGCATTCGTAGAAACTGGAAGTCAAAATATCGCAATGATTCGAAGATATATTCCTCATCGCGAATTAACGATAAAAGAAATAGTAATTGGTGAACGAAGCAAAACCAGAATTTTTATTTTATATTTGAAAGATGTAGCTTCTGAAGATGTGTTGAAGGAATTAGAAACACGAATTCAAAATATTACAATCGACGCTGTGAGTAGTAATGGTGAACTTATAGAATTCATTGAAGATCATCCTTACTCACCGTTTCCTCAATTTATATTAACTGAAAGACCTGATTTGGCAGTATCTCACATTTTACAAGGCAGATTTGTAACTGTAATGGATCATTCTCCTAATGTGTTAATTACTCCAACAAATTTTATCTCCTTTTTTCAAGGAGTCGATGATTATGGTACAAGGTGGTTAGTTGCTTCGTCTATTCGGGTGCTTCGTTTTATCGCCTTTATGGTTGCTTTATTTTTGCCTGCGAGTTATGTTGCGTTTATTTCCTTTAATTTTGAAGTTATTCCTGTAGAGCTATATTTATCTATTGCTGAATCAAGAACGCGCGTACCCTTTTCTCCAGTTATGGAAGCATTACTTATGGAAATAACATTGGAAACGATGAGAGAAGGGGCTTTACGGATACCTACTCCGATTGGTCAGACAGTTGGAATTGTAGGTGGTATTGTCATTGGCCAGGCGGCTGTTCAGGCGGGAATTGTAAGCAATATTATGATTATTGTTGTTGCTGTTACCGCCATCTCTTCCTTTGTTATCCCTAACTACGATATGGGAGCGGCAGTAAGACTTTTACGCTTTCCAATGATGCTAGCAGCTGCCTTATTTGGAATTGTAGGACTTGTTATCGGGTGGATGACTTTAATTGGGCATCTAAGTAGTCTTAAATCGCTAGGTACTTCTTACGGAACACCATTAGCACCATTTCGTTTTGCAGATATGAAAGATGTTTTTGTACGCCTGCCTTTATGGACAATAAGAAGGCGTCCTAATGGTAATGGAACCACTCAATCTATTCGACAAGGAAAGAATCATAATAAAAGGTGAAATTATGAAAAAGTATGCCTATAATGAAATCACTCTTATGCAGTATATTATTTTAATCAATGGAATGCAGGTGGCCACTGGCGTTTTATCGCTTCCACGCGTGCTTGCAGAAAAAGCTGGAACAGACGGATGGATAGCTATATTGATTGGTTGGATATTCTCCACAATATCAGGTGTATTTATAGTGAAAACTGCTGCAAGATATCCTGAGGACACGATTTATGACATTCTTATACGATTGTTTGGAAAAATAGTAGGGAGAGCATTCGTTGTTATTTACATGGTGTACTTCGCTTTATATTCTTGTATCGTTCTTATAAACGCTATGCTTTACCTTAAGGGATGGCTTCTCCCGAAAACACCTGACTATATCGTTATCTTGTTATTTTCGATTCCTACCTATTTTGTTGCACGTAACGGTCCTAGCATTCTGGGACGATACGCCGAACTTTTTTTTTATATGGCGCTTTGGATTCCGATATTTTTTTTGATCCCTCTTAAAGGGGATGGAAGTTGGATGCCCTTCTTTCCACTCTTAAAAGAAGGATGGAAACCTATATTAACGGCTGTACCAAGCACTATTTTTGCTTATTTAGGGTTTGATATTGCTTTCTTTTTATATCCGTTTTTACAAAAAAAACAGTATGCAGTCCATGGAATGGTTATAGCAAACACCTTAACGATGTTATTTTATTTATTTGCTACTATTGTTTGCTTTGCCTATTTTAGCCCTGATAGCATTACGCAATATAATCAACCGGTAATAAATTTACTGAAAGTAATTGAATTTCGTTTTTTAGAACGTTTTGACATGATTTTATTGGCTGTTTACTTAACGGTTGTTTCCACATCATGGATTCCTGCCCTATACTGTTCTGTATTTTGTTCAAGCCAATTACTTGGAAAACAAGATCACAGCTCTCATGTAGTTGTTCTCTTATTGCTTATTATCGGATTCACATTTTGGACTCATCCTAGTTGGAATGAATCCGAAATTTGGCAACAGATATTATCGAATGCTGGATTAGGATTAACATATATATCACCTATTATTTTATGGCTGTATTGCTGTCTATACGAGAAGTTTCGCCAGGGGAGGATACATTGAAAAGAAAAGTACTATGTTGTATTTTATTATTGGTGTTTATAATGACTGGATGCTTCGATCAAAGAAATGTTGAAGATGTTTCTCTTACTCTTATTCTTGGTCTCGATTTAGATCGTAATGATAATTTATTAGTGTATATCAAGCCCTGTTTTCAATAAAGAAGCAAAAATAAAAGAAGAAACAACTGGTGTGAAATCTGCTACGGTCCGAAAAGCTAGAGACCAATTCGATGCTACGGTTATGGCGCTTACTGCAGGGAGTAAAACACAGGTTATTTTAGTTGGAAAAAGGCTATTGAAACAAAAAAACTGGGAAAACTACCTCGATCCATTTTACCGTGATCCCAAAAATACAGTTACCGCAAGGGTTGTCGCTGTAGATGGACCTGTTTCGGATGTTATCTTCTATAGCCCAAAAGATAAGCCACGACTTCCTATATATTTAACAAAACTAGTTGATACCGCTTTTTTAAGAAATATCACAGTAAAAACAACTATTCAAGAACTATATGAGCAAAGAGCAGACAAAGGGCTAACAGCAAATATTACTGAATTGAAAAAAAAGAATAAGATATGGGTGACAGGTACAGCTTTATTGGATGAAAAAGGAAAATACAAATTAACGCTAAAACCTGATGAAAACAAACTCTTACGCATTTTGCAACAAGGAACTACAGGGGAGTTTTCATTTACAGTTCCAATTAAGATAAATTCGGATAGTCAAGATAAAGATTTGATAAGTTTTACTGCCTACGGAATTGAAGTAAAGACAAAGACAAGATATGATGAGCATTTTATATTTAATGTAGATGTAAAGATGAGAATCGGTATTACAGAACGACTTTTTTCCTTTAATACAAGAAAGGACGCAGCAAAACTACAAAAGGCGATTGAAACTAAGCTGGAAGCTGATTTCAAGCAATTAATACAAAAAATACAAACCGCCAAAATTGATCCTATTGGGCTTGGAGGATATGCAAGAACTTACACATATCCAGAATGGAAAAAAGTCCAAAATAATTGGAATAACGAATTAGCAAAAGGTGATGTAAACGTCAAGGTTAAGATTAAAATTGGCGGAATGGGAACGATTAAGTAATATGAATTCAACTATGATTCGTACTAAGATTGCAAGTACTGTCTACTTTAGAAGGAGAAATGCCTTTAATAGGAGTACCGTCACATCGCTATGAACCTTAAATTTTATAGTACCCCCAGAACGAAATTTTGTGTTAACTTGTAACAAAAACGCTCATTTTTTCGTCTTGGGGTAATTCTGAATTCTTAAGCTGATGGCGATGGGATGGGTAGTGCCATATCCTCATCAAGTTAAAATTTTGATGTCCCCGCAATGATAAAAATGGTGAATATTTATCCCGCTTTAATGGGCAGTAAGACCCCCACCTCAAAATTCAGCGAAAGCAAAGAATTTAGGTGGGGGATCAACTGCCCATAAAAGTCCGATTGGTGAAGGCTAATAATCAGTGGGGGATGAAGAAAACCCCCACTGATTAAAGTTTCACTTTATATGAAAGATTAGAGCTCTCCTTCTTGTAGGAGAGCTCTAATCTTTGTTTAAAAACTATATCATATACATGGGGGCAGACTCATCATCTGAAATTTGTCCGGATCCAATTTAGAATATGGCAAAAGAGAACTTGTGTTAGAAAACAAGCTCTCTTTAAAAGAAATAACGTAATTGAGATACTTATATATTAACAATTGTTTTCTTCTAATTCCATATGTCTTATGTTGAGAAATAAATTATAAGTGGCTTGATAAAGCTAAAATGGATTATTGACATAATATTTTGACGATAATATAATGAATCTCGAATTCAAGATAACTTGTAAAGGATTGGTAATTATGAGCGTGATTAACGATGAGAGCTTATCTTTAAAGTTATTTGTTATATTATCAAGGGCAGTACAGTCAATTACTAAGCGTATTGAAGAGGATATAAAAAGTTATGGACTTAATCCAACTGAATTTGCAGTGCTTGAGCTACTGTATAGCAAAGGCGATCAGCCTATACAAAAATTTGGAGACAAAATATTACTTGCAAGTAGTAGTATCACGTATGTAGTGGATAGGTTGGAAAAGAAGAGGTGAAAACCATGTCCTAAAGACCGCCGTGTCACGTATGCATCAATTACTTCAGAAGGCATTGAATTGGTGACACTAATTTTTCCTCAGCATAAAGAGGGAATTCGGCAAATATTTGGTAGTTTGGACTATATTGAGAAAAAATGATAATTAAACAGTTGAAAAAGTTAGGATATTACGCACAGAAATTGTAAGTTTTAAGAGGTTATTTCTGTTTAGTAATATCCTAATTAAATATAAATTAAATAAATAGGAGGGAAAATTAATAAATAGTAGTAAATGTATTGTAGTACAAAATAAAGAAATTATGTAATTGCAATTGATATAGTAGGAAAGATAGTTGTTCTGTTAACGTATACATATTGTCCTTTTCATTATAAATCTTTCATAAAGCGGAGAGTGGGTATCAAGAATGGAATTACGTCATTTAGAGTATTTTATTCAAGTTTGTAATAATAATAGTTTTACTAAAGCTGCGGAAGTTCTAGGTATTTCACAGCCGACTTTAAGTCAACAAATCCGTGTGTTAGAAGGTGAACTTGATACACCTTTGTTTCATCGAGTTGGAAGAGGTATCAAAATGACAGAAGCGGGTAAGCTGCTATTTGATAAAGGAAAATTTATCATGCAGCAATTTGATGACGTTTATAATGAAATTTTTGAATTAAAGGGTGTAAAAAGAGGTGTGATTACTATAGGAGGTTTATTAGAGGATCTCACTTATTTAACACCTTATATTATGAAGTTTCAACAACAGTATCCCAACATCGTTGTAAAAATTATAGAGTCCGAAGTTGCTGTAAATCAAATCGTTGACAAAAATATTGATATAGGGATTACACATAGTGCTCAAATTCCAGACACATTAACAAACACCCTTTTGTATAGTGAAGAGCTCGTCCTTGTCATTCCAAAAAATCATTCTTTGAATGAAAAATCATTTGTTTCTTTTCGAGAACTAGCTGGGCTGAGTAGAATAATGGTTTCATGTAGTTGTCGTGAATCTATTAAGATATATTGTGAGAGTTTAGGGTTATCTTTATCTGAAGCAAATATAGAAACAAAATCTTCTATTTCTCTATTGAGCCTTGTATACAATGGTCATGGGGTTGCCATAATACCTCTTTCACTGGTTGATTTTGTTAATAGTGATACTTTGAGCATAGTTCGTATTACTGATCCAACACCAAGGCAAGATATTAATCTTATGCACTTTGATGATAAATTTTTAAGTGTTGCAGCACGTATCTTTATGCAGAAGTTAAATGATTCTCAAAAGGTATTAGTATAATAATGATTTTAGTGTAACAATTGAAAAAATCTATAAGTCTTGAGATGAGACCTATATTAAAGTCAAAGGGTAGTGGATTTATATGTATGGTGTAGTCGATCAAAAGGGGGATACCATTGACTTTTAATTAAGGGAAAAAGGACAGACTTTGCAAGGAGAGAGGGCTGTCAAAAACAAGTCAAGTTAATCAATCAACTCTTCGCTCTTATCGCATAGTAACAGATTCCATATAGGGATATACACTGCTATTTTGAATCTACATATCCTTATTGTAGAAAGAAAACCACCGGCATTATACCGGTGGTTTTGATTTAGAAAGCAAAGCAAGTACAACCAATACCCCATTTAGTTCCATCTTTTCCTATTACGGTATGAGTGTGTTGATGGAGAGGGTTACTACAACTATGTAACTTGTTATCATGGGAATCGTGAGAGAGTATAGTGTTGGCTAGGTTAGCACCACCATAACCATAAACGCCCGTCGGTGACCAATCAGGTGATGCTGGCGGCAATTCAGGTGATAAATTTTTAAATTCATCATTTCCATAAACAACCTGCCCACCCATAATGGTGAGTAATGATTCAAGGTCTTTGATTTCTTCTTCTGGCACAGTAAAGTAGTCAGAAGACAATACAGCAATATCAGCAAACTGACCTACTGCCAGGGTTCCTTTTTTGCCTTCATCACCAGAGAACCACGCACTTCCTTTTGAATATAATTCCAGGGCTACTTTTCTATCAAGTTTATTTTTTTCATCGTATATGGAAAGCCCACCAATGGTTTTTCCGGCAACCATCCAGTAAAGAGCAACCCAAGGGTTATAGCTGGAAACCCTGGTTGCATCACTACCGGCGCCAACAGGTATACCAAGGTCTAACATACGATAAATCGGAGGAGTACGCTTTGCAGCTTCCTTTCCGTATAAATCAACAAAGTATTCACCTTGAAAAGCCATGCGGTCTTGGATGGCAATACCGCCATTTAAAGCCTTAACACGTTCCATACTACGATCTGAGATTGTTTCTGCATGATCAAACCACCATCGTAGCCCATTAAAAGGAATTTCTCTATTAACTTCCTCAAATACATTTAAGAAACGTGTTATTGACTCGTCATAAGTTGCATGTAAACGGAATGGCCAACGATTTTCCACCAATAGAGAAATTACTTTCTTTAAGTCGGCTTCCATCACTGTAGCTAGCTCAGGCCGTGGCATCTGGAATTTTTCAAAATCGGCAGCTGAGAATACTAACATTTCTCCGGCACCATTCATTTTATACTTATCACTTCCTTGACCTGGAGAAACAATTTTTGCCCATGAAGCAAAGTCTTCATATTCATGATTAGGATTTTGCGTAAATAGATTATACGCAATACGCAAAGTTAATTGTTCCTTCTCGGCTAAATGTTCAACAACTTTGTAGTCATCAGGGTAATTTTGGAAACCGCCACCTGCGTCGATGGCACTTGTAATACCTAATCTATTTAATTCACGCATAAAATGGCGAGTTGAGTTAATCTGGTCGTCAAGATTAAGTACTGGTGCTCTCCCCAAACTTGAATAAAGAATAGAAGCGTTAGGGTTAGCAATTAAAAGGCCCGTTGGATTACCTCTTTTATCCCGCTCAATTAAACACCCTGGAGGGTCCGGGGTATCTTTTGTGTATCCCAGTGCACGCAGCCCTGCACGATTTACAAGTGCTCTATCGTAAAGATGTAGCACAAAGACAGGTGTGTCTTCAGAAACAGCGTTAATCTCTTCCAAAGTTGGCATCCGTCTTTCTTTAAATTGAAATTCAGACCAACCTCCAACTACTCTTACCCACTGAGGAGCAGGTGTACGCCTTGCCTGTTCTTTGAGCATTTCTAGAGCAATAAAAAGTGATGGCACGCCTTCCCATCGTAATTCCATATTATAATGAAGACCGCCACGAATAACGTGTATATGAGAGTCATTCAGGCCTGGAATAGCTCTTTTTCTTTTAAGGTCTATTTTTTTTGTTTTTTCTGTGGCACTATTAAGAAGCTCATCTCCACCTACTGCAGTTATTAAACCGTCAGTTATGGCGATAGCAGATACCTCAGGTTGAGAGGGATCAAGGGTAGTAATTTTTCCGTTATATAAGATCATATCCGGTAAATTCATATTCACACCTCGTCTACTTCCTATTATTTTGTAACCATGGATGAAATAATTTACCGAAAATCGGCATAACTACCCATGATAGCAAGGACACTATACATACAGAAACAAAAAAAGCCGACATAATAGGATTCATATGTTTTATAATAGGTCCTATCAATTTAGGAACTAACATGCTAAGAGGCCATACACCCAAAAGGGTAACGATAGACATTTTCCATTTTGGCGGTGGAACTGGTGTTTTCGGAGTAACAAACCAATAAGCCAAACTGCTTTCAGTTTTGTAAGTTGGATTAGTAACTTGAAATTGTTCTGCTGTTTTTAACAAATCTCGGCGAACATCTGATTCTTGCCAAGCACGTAGATGCTCATACGTATCAAAGCGAAAAATAACAGTATACTCTCTGGATTCGTTACTTGGGACTATTAGATTTACACCTAAATGTCCTGGGAATTTAGTAGCGGCAGCCTCGATTTCATGTCTCCATGTTTCAAACTGTTTTTCTTTCCCTTGTTGAATTTCCCATGTAACAATCGTTGTTACTGGATCAGCAGCATCCATCGTGTTCCCTGTATAAGTCTCTTCGACAGCTACTCCTTCTTGTTTCATATTTTCCTGCTTGGAAGCGCGCCATGCACCATAGTATATGCGTATTCTACACCTTGACCATAAGCACCAGTGTGTTCCTTTACAATCTCCATTACAGCATCATAAGTGTCTTTGTGTGCCCAGTCACGTTGGTATTCAAGTAAAACTTGAATTGCTGTCACTGGAATTGCACCAGCTTGTTCTACACGACGCATAGCAGCGTTATGTGCTGTCAAGCTAGTACCACCTGAAGCATCATCAACTGCATACACCTCATAGCCAGCTTTAATTGCTTCAAGAACAGGGAATGCAAGGCAAACTTCAGTCCAAAGTGCTGCAAATATTAATTTCTTTCTACCTGTTGCTTTAACTGCCTCAACAAATTTTGGATCTTCCCAAGAGTTCATTGAACTGCGTTCTATAATTTCATGGTTTGGGAATATGTCAAGAATTTGTGGCCAAAAATAACCAGAAAAGCTGCGTGTCTCAACTGTAGTAAGAATAGTAGGTACGTTAAAAGTTTTCGCTGATTTAGCAAGCAGCATAACGTTATTAATCAATGTTTGTCTATCAATACTTGCAACTCCAAAAGTCATTTGAGGCTGAAAATCAATTAAAATTAAGGCACTGTTCTCCGGATTTAACAATTCTAAATTACTCATAATAAAACACTCCTTTTGTAATTGTTCGAATATTTTTCGGAAGTAATGTTTTTTCTGTTAATTAAAGTTGTAATCATAAAAATAAAAGCTCTGCTATACTTTTTAATTTAAAATTTAGTGCTGATTTAATCAGCACTAAATTTATACTATCTACTTTAAAAAAAGTGATTTAAAGCTATTTCATTGGAATACATTTATACATTTTGTTTACTAAGATCTCGTTGAGCTCCTAAATAGCTTCCAATTATATTTTGATAGCCTGGAAGATTGCTAGCAAGCAAATTGCCAAAACCTTCGACATCGTTGCGCCAATCACGTTGTAATTCGCAAGCTACGCTAAACCAGTTCATAAGTTGCACACCACTATGTGCCATACGAGTATTGGCAGCATCTGCAACTTGTTTACTGAAAGTTCCTGAAGCATCAGTAACAGCAAATACTTCATATCCAGCTTTTATAGCGGAAAGTGCCGGGAAAGCAACACAAACGTCCGTAACTACGCCCGCGATGATAAGTTGCTTTTTTCCAGTTTCTTCGATTACTTTTACAAAATCATCATTATCCCATGCGTTAATTTGTCCAGGTCGAGCTATTTTTAGTGCGTGAGGAAAGAGATCAACCAATTCTTGCATTAAAGGTCCGTTAGGCCCGTTTTCAAAACTTGTTGTTAAAATAACTGGTAAATCAAAAAACTTAGCAGTATGAGCAAGAGCTAAAACATTGTTCTTGAATTCATCAACACCATAGTCACGTACTAGTCCAGACATAAGACCAGTTTGATGATCTACTAAAAGAACGACAGCATCATCTTTGTTAATACGAGAATAGAGATCAGTCATTATGTATTCCTCCTAAAAATTAAGTAATCGAAGAAAGTTTAAATAGTCGAATACTATCATAAGTTTCTTCGTTTATAACTAAGCTGACCAATAATATTGGTTATAGCAGCATTCACAGAACATGAAGTGCTATACAAATTTATAGTATTTGAAAACTGATTCGTTAATCAATTCTAAATTATCTATAATTTGTATAGGTCGTAACTATGGTTATTTTCACTATAAAATAGATTGGTTTTACCTATACATTCTATAGATAGAACAATATTGATAGTCACCTATTTTTGTTATTAGAATTGAATAGGAGGAATTTTCAGCAAATACTTCGTGATGAAAAAGGTAGGAGATGGGGAATTGTCCATAAACAGAAAATGAATTCATCAGAACAGTAGAGTTTCATGCATAGAGTTCACAACATAAACGTGCATAAATAGGTTATGAGATTCATCCAGATTATTGAAGAAAAGGATATATATTAAAGGAGGTAGGAGAATGGCAAAAATTACTGTAGGAACCGAAAATCAAGCACCAATTGAGATATATTATGAGGATCATGGCATAGGAAAACCAGTTGTACTAATTCATGGTTGGCCGTTAAGTGGTCGATCATGGGAATACCAAGTTCCCGCTCTTGTTGAGGCTGGATACAGAGTTATAACATATGATCGTCGAGGATTTGGAAAATCATCTCAGCCGTGGGAAGGGTATGAATATGATACCTTTACTTCTGATTTACATCAACTATTAGAACAGTTAGAGCTTCAAAATGTCACACTTGTTGGTTTTTCTATGGGTGGAGGCGAGGTAGCCCGGTATATTGGGAAATATGGAACCAATAGAGTAGAGAAGGCTGTATTTGCAGGAGCTGTACCACCATTCCTTTATAAGTCAGCAGATCATCCTGAGGGTGTATTAGATGATGTAGCAATTCAAGAATTTGAAAATGGAGTAAAAAGTGATCGCCTAGCATTCCTTGATGAGTTTACGAAAGGATTTTTTGCTGCTGGAGATCGAACTGACTTAGTTAGTGAACCATTTCGACTTTACAATAGGGATATCGCTGCGGGTGCATCACCTAAAGGGACGCTAGATTGTATCGCTGCTTTCAGCAAAACAGACTTCAGAGGCGATTTAGCCAAGGTTAATATACCTACCCTTGTTATTCATGGTGATTCAGATGCAACTGTACCATTTGAATATAGTGGGAAATTAACACATGAAGCAATTCCTGATTCTAAAGTATCATTAATAAAGGGTGGTCCACATGGGCTAAATGCAACGCATGCTAAAGAATTTAATGAAGCACTCCTATTATTTTTAAAGGACTGATTACAACTATATAATTGTTAATTGATACATTATAAATAAGTTGTAATTCTATCATATTTTTTCCGATAAATGGAAATATCTAAAGGTGAATAATTTTGAGGAGGTTTTCAATTATGGCAGAAAACCAAGACATGAATTCTCTAGATGAACAAGACGTGAAACGTGAGACATTGACAACACGACAGGGGCACCCTGTGAAGGATAATCAAAACATCCGAACAATTGGGAATCGTGGTCCAGCAACACTTGAAAATTATCATTTCATCGAAAAAATTTCTCATTTTGATCGAGAAGAGGTTCCGGAACGTGTAGTACATGCGCGAGGAGCTGGAGCATTTGGGTATTTTGAAACCTATGGAAAAGTTGGAGATGAGCCGGCAGAAAAATATACTCGTGCGAAAGTATTTTCAGGGGCTGGTAAAAAAACACCGTTAATGGTTCGTTTTTCTACAGTAGCTGGAGCCAAGGACTCACCAGAAACAGCAAGGGATCCACGAGGTTTTGCAGTGAAAATGTATACGGAAGATGGTAACTGGGATTTAGTAGGGAATAATTTGAAGATTTTCTTTATTCGTGATGCGATGAAGTTCCCAGATATGATTCACGCATTTAAGGTTGATCCAGTTTCAAATGTGTCGAATCCTCAGCGGATGTTTGACTTTGTTTCTCGTACCCCAGAGGCAACACATATGATTACATTTTTATTTTCTCCATGGGGTATTCCAGCAACATATCGCCATATGCAGGGATCTGGTGTGAACACTTATAAATGGGTAAATGAAAAAAGCGAAGCTGTATTGGTAAAATATCATTGGGAGCCGAAGCAGGGAATTCGAAATTTAACACAAGAAGATGCAAACAGTATTCAAGCAATGAATGTTAGTCATGCAACACAAGATTTATATGAAGCAATTGAGCGCAAAGATTATCCAGAGTGGGAGCTATTTGTACAAATTATGGAGGATGGTTATCATCCAGAACTCGATTTTGATCCTCTTGATGATACGAAGCTTTGGCCAGAGGAGCAGTTCCCATGGTTACCGGTAGGACGTATGGTTCTTGATCGTAACCCAGTTGATTATCATTCAGAGATTGAACAAGCTGCTTTTGGTACAGGAGTACTTGTTGATGGCATGGACTTCTCAGATGATAAAATGCTACAAGGTCGTACTTTCTCTTATTCAGATACTCAACGTTATCGCGTTGGTGCAAACTATCTGCAATTACCTGTAAATGCACCTAAAGCGCCTGTTCGTACAAATCAACATCGTGGTCAAATGGATATGCGTAATCCGAAAGAGTCTGGAGAAAATCCGCATATTAACTATGAGCCATCTATGCTGGGTGGCTATAAAGATGCAAAACAAGAAAAGCATCATCCACATCAACCAACTTACAATGCGGCTGCTATGAGCGCACCAATCGATCGTCCTAATAATTATGGTCAAGCAGGTCACACATATCGTAGTTTTGAGGAGTGGGAACGAAATGAGTTGGTTAAAAATCTATCTGAAGCACTTGCAGTATGTGATAAAAGAATTCAGAATGCGATGATTGAACACTTCACACAAGCTGATGAGGATTATGGCCGTCGTGTTAAAGAAGGTATTGAAAAGAAAATGAAAGAAGCTAAAACGGAAAACAAACTTCCGGGCCGCGAAGTAAGTAAATCAAAATATGGTCAAGGTTCATTAGCTGCAAACGAAGCAACAAAAGATGCAGTAAAGAAAAGCCATGAATCCGATCCTTATTAATTGAAGTGAGCACAGTAGAATACCTAGAGATTCCGTGAAAATAGTTAGGCAGCCTTCCATATGATTGTTAAAATGTTTTTTTTATATGAGAAGTACTAAATATCATAAGATAGTTCATAAACAAATAAAAAATAAAGTTTCATAAAGATGCTCTTGGATAAATCCAGGAGCATCTTTTTAAATGCGGAGCAGTGCACCACTTTAATCAATTTAAAGAATCGAAATCTTCCATAACGAAATTTTTATTCATTTTTAAATGGTGATATTGAGTTAGGTTTATAAATATCCATTAGTTTCGGATTGAATATTCTTCTTAACAGTTAACATGTATTGATTAGAGTTTTTTAGTCTCTTAGAAGTATTGTTATATTACTATCAAGATAATATTTTGAATAATCCTCAAAACAAAGAAATGTACATTTTCTTGTTTGTGTAGTGAAGTTTCTTAAGTTGAGAGGAGGCCTTTATATCCTAATCCCAAAGTGTAGACTACAGCCTACCAATAATCATCTTCCTCTTGGAATTGTTGTTTTACATCTTCAAATTTTTGAAGAAGGAGTGTTTTGTTTGGAAATGATAAAATCTTATTAATTTTTATAATTAGTAGAATTTTTATAGAAATAATTCTCTTAATATATTAAAATAACATTGTATTATGTCAGATTTTAATTAGGGGAGAGAAATTTTATGTTGAAAAAAATCATTCCAGTTGCTTTAGCAATAAGTACAGTTACTTTTACTAGTGTATTTGCTGCGCCTTCAGCACAAGCAAGTACAGAACCAAACCGCTACATAGATGTGCAAATGCTCGGTATTAACGATTTTCATGGGCAACTAGACACAGTAAAAAAAATTAACAATAAAGATGCAGGGGGAATCGAGTACTTAGGGGCTTATTTACGTGATCGTGAAAAACAAAATCCGAATACATTAAAAGTACATGCTGGCGATGTTGTTGGAGCAAGTACTCCTGTTTCAGCATTATTACAAGACGAACCTACGATTGAATTTCTAAATGATTTGAAATTCGATGTTGGAACTATAGGAAATCATGAATTTGATGAAGGTGTTGAAGAAATGAACCGCCTTATTTATGGTGGATACCATGAGAAAACAGGAAATTTTAAAGGAGCAAAATTCCCATATGTTGCTGCAAATTTCTATAATAAGTCCACCGGGCGTTTATTTTTACCACCATTCACTATAAAAAAGGTACAAGGAGTTCCTGTTGGATTTATTGGAGTTGTAACAACGGATGTTCCTAACCTTGTTATGCCTACTATGCTAAAGAATGTAGAAATTACAGATGAAGTTGAAGCTATTAACAAATCTGTAAAGCAATTAAAAAAACTAGGTGTTAAATCTATCGTTGTTCTTGCGCATAACGGGGGTACAACAGATGGAAATGGCGTAACAAATGGTGATATCGTCCGATTAGCAAATGAGACTGATCCAGAAGTCGATGTTATTTTTGGTGGGCATAGCCACACTTATGTAAATGGAACTGTTAATAATAAACTTGTCGTACAAGCAAATTCTTATGGTATGGCTTTTGCTGATGTTGATGTAAAGATTGATCGTAAAACACAAGATATTGTTGAGAAAAAAGCAGAAATTGTTACAACTTACCATGAAGGTATGGAGCCTGATAAAAAAATAAAGAAGAAGATGGAGAAATATCAAGCAAAAATCGCACCTCTTGTTAATGAAGTTGTAGGTAAGTCTATTGCTCCACTAGATCGCAAACTAAATACGGCTGGTGAATCTACTCTTGGAAATTTAGTTGCTGATGCCCAGCGTGCAACAATGCAATCTCAAATTGCACTTATGAATCCTGGTGGTATTCGTAATGACTTAGATGCTGGTGATATTACATGGGGAGAGATATATGGTATTCAACCATTCGGAAATCAATTAATAAAAGTAAATTTAACAGGTCAAGACATTCGTGATATTTTAAATCAACAATGGCAAAAAGATATAACAAGAATGCTTCAAATTTCGGGGATCCAATACACTTGGGATGCGAACAAGCCTAATGGAGAAAAAGTAACAAGTATTCGCTTAACAAATGGAGAAGAAATTATTCCTTCTAAAACTTACAGCGTCGTTGCTAACGCATTTCTAGCTTCAGGTGGAGATGGATTTGTATCCTTTAAAAACGGTAAAGATGCTGAAACAGGACCAACTGATTTTGAAGCATTAGTAGATTATATAAAAAAATCAAAAGAACCAATTCAGTCTGTTATTGATGGAAGAATTCAAAAAATAAATTAGTTTTTTATTAATCTCAAAAACAACTAGATTACCTGTGCGCTATACTTTTTAGTGTGCAGGTAATCTATTTTTTGTGGATTTGAAATAAATCTTACCGTGGCCAATGGATATACTGTCTAGATACAGAGTGCCGAAAAAAAGTGAAGTAAACAAAAGTCGATATCCTGAACGTACAGGGGGTCTTTTTTGACAAAACGGGACATAGCGAACATCAAATAGGCTTAACGATGGATGTTAAAGATACAAATACTGAATTAGAGTTATGGTGTGCTAAGACGAAGGAAGGGAAGTGGCCGAAAGAAAATACGCATCGTGCAGGATATATCATTTGTTATCCTAAAGAATAGAGAAATGTGACTGGTTATGCGCATGAGCCTTGGCATATTCGCTATATAGGAGAAATTGCTAAAAAATATATAAGGAAAAACTAACTTTAGGGGAATATATGAGATAAGAAAGCCACAGTGAATTGAAAATTTGTATTTTTTGTTTAGGGAATAATATTTTATAAAATAGTAGGGTACTTTATTTTAATAGATTCAAAAACTGCCTATCTAAAAATTTGATAGGCAGTTTTTTTACTTTTTGGCAAAAAGTGAAATGATTTTATTATGTTTACACATATAGAAAATGTAATTATTCCAAACACCAATCATTGCCCCTCATTATTAGCAATAGGATAGCTACTTAAGGATAAAAAAGAATTCGCCAACTTTTGTGCAAAATGTAATGGGGGCTCTACCGATTGGATATGAATATACATAATTAAGGGATTCATGTACAGCCAGTGATTATGTAAAGCACTGACAATAATTCCTTGTTGTATAATTGATTGCATAAATGCAGGAATCTCTTCTTGTAGAACAGCGATTTCGCCTAAATTTAATGCATTACCATTTTGATCCAACGATTCAAAACTTACTCCGACAGGTACTACATTGGTACTCCGTTTTCCTTGAACAAGCACGCTAAAATCGCGGTGAAAAGACACCGAACAACCACCTTGACTTATTTTACTTTTTCCTTTAAGTATTGTAGCAAATTGTTCACAAATGAAATTAAGATTGTGCATAAATTCAATCCCTTTCTCGTACAAAATTATATAATTAGAGATTTGATTGAGAAGATACAGATAAACATTCAATAAATTAAAATTCAAAAAACAGGCCGTAATTTTAATTTATTGAATGTTTATTTTAAAAAAAATACAAGCTATAGTACTTGGCTATTCGGAACTTTATTGGAGGTGATTAATGTATCCGAGTTATTAAACTTACGATTTATGATAGTCTGTTCGAGATGTTATTATAAAAAATTCATAAAGTATGCACTTATATATTTTTAGTTTATGTAGATTAAATAAATATGTATTTAAATTTGAATGATAAAACTAGAAAAACAACGTTGAGAAAATAATCAATAATATTTTGTTTTCTATAAAAAAACACTACTAAAAAATGAGTTCTAAAATACCGTACCTATTCACGAAGAATTTAGTTGTTTCTCCCTGTATCTATTTATATTTTGCGGTATAGAAAACAATTCCTATAAATACAGAGGGAAATTCTTTAAGGTTTTCTTAGAATTTAGTAAAGGTTATTTTAACCAAAATTTTCATAGAAATACCTTTAAAAAGAACAAGAGTTCGTATATAATAAGAACAAACGTTCTTTATTTAGGAGTGATTACCTTGTATGATTATTTTCTTTTACCTAATCGTATTATTCTTTGTGTAGATCTTCGTAGCTTTTATGCGAGCGTATCATGTATTAAAAAAGGACTGGATCCACGTTATACAAAGCTGGCTGTCGTAGGGGATGTGAATCAGAGCGGATCAATTGTATTAGCAGCAACACCGCCATTAAAAGCGTTAGGAATAAAGAAGATGGCCAGATTATACGAAATACCGAAGCGACCAGATATTATTATTGTGAATCCAATTATGCATACGTATATGAAGTGTTCAACTTTCATAACAGGTTTAGCTTTACAATATGTCGCGCCGGAAGATTTTCATCAATATAGTATTGATGAATTTTTCATGGATATGACCGCAAGTATTCATTTGTTTGCGAGTAATCCGCACGAGTTCGCATTAAAGTTCAAACGAGAAATATATGAACGTACACGGATTGAAAGTACGATTGGTATTGGTCCGAATTTATTATTAAGTAAAGTAGCGATGGATGTGGATGCAAAAAAGAATAAAGATGGAATAGCGCAGTGGACGTATGACGATATACCCGAGAAGTTATGGGGCATTAGACCGCTCAGTAAATTTTGGGGTATATCGTATAAAACGGAAATGAAATTGAACCGAAAAGGTATACATACAATAGGGGAGTTAGCGCAGTACCCTTTGAAATATTTAAAGCAGTCGTTCGGTGTAATAGGAGAAGAATTACATTTACACAGTAACGGGATTGATTTTAGCAGAATAGCAGAAAAATACGTTCCTGCAACAACATCTATAGCGAAAAGCCAAATATTATTGCGTGATTATTCGATAGAAGAGTTCATCGTTATTTTATTAGAGCACATAGAAGAAATTTGTTACAGGTTGAGACGAGAAAAGAAATGCGCGCAAACAATTCATTTTTCGGTTGGATATAGCAAGGAATACGGTGGGGGAATAAAAAGGCACATACGTTAAATAGAGCAACAAATTTAACAATGGATATATATAATGTTTGTACATATTTTTTATACGAGAGACATACAGGAGAACCGATTCGATCAATAAGTATCTCGCTAACCAATTTAATAAATGAAGGGGAAGAGCAAATTTCGCTTTTCGATAACATTGTACAAAGAGAAAAAGAAATGAGATTAACGAAAGTTATGGACGAAATTCGAACACGGTTTGGTAAGAACAGTATTTTACGAGGGATTTCCTACACAAGCGTTGCAACAGCAAGATATAGAAACACATTATTAGGAGGGCACAAATCGTGATGAATGCTAACATGCCAAAAGGAAGAGGAATGGTGAAGTGGCAACCGTTTGCTAGTATGCCAGAGCAATTTGCAGTTATTAAAGAAATGATACAGGAACAAACAAAAATCCCGCGTCCAATCTTAACGCAAGATGCAAAAGAAAGGATTGAAAATAAGCTGTTAATTTCATATTTAGGTGAGGAAGAGGTTTTACTTACATATTATAAAGATGGTTATTTATATAAAAATTACATAACAGTAGTGGATATTAATCCATTAATGGAGACGATTACTTGTACGGATGCTTTTCATAATCAAAGAATGTTTAAGTTTGGTGATGTAATGGAGGTTGATTAGAATACTTTTCTATGCAGTAGGTTTATTTTTAGCAGTCTACTGCATAGAAAAATAAAAGGTTCAGTCACATAACAATTTTCAAGGTTTTAAAATAACTTTAATACAATCATCTTCACGATTATTAAAAATTTGATAACCGTAGCTCGCTTCTTCAAGGGGAATTTTGTGTGTAATAATCTCTTTTGGATCAAATTCTTTATTTGTTATTTTTTCAAATAGTTCCGGCATAAAATGAATGACAGGTGCTTGTCCCATTTTAAGATTAATATTTCTAACCCAAAATGCCCCGAGTGGAAATGCATTATAATTACCACCATAAACGCCGGTCATTTGAACCGTTCCATATTTTCTTACGGCTTTCGTAGCTATTTGAATAGGACCGAGAGTTCCACCTTGTAATTTCAATTTTTGTTCCAGAAATTCTAGAGGCGATTTTTTTCCATCCATCCCCACGCAATCAATAACTACATCGGCACCACCATGTGTAATTTCCTTTAAATGTTCTCCCATATCGGGGA
Source organism: Bacillus luti (assembly GCF_009739945.1). Classification (NCBI taxonomy): domain Bacteria; kingdom Bacillati; phylum Bacillota; class Bacilli; order Caryophanales; family Bacillaceae; genus Bacillus; species Bacillus luti. The sequence goes on from NZ_CP040336.1 coordinate 2,224,385, forward strand.
ATTTTGTAAACTCAAATACCTCAACATTGTTAATCTTTTTTGCATAATTCATCCGATAATCTAAGTAATCTACTGCAATTACACGTTTAGCACCTTGCATCCAAGCAAATTTTTGTGTCATTAATCCAACAGGTCCACAACCAAGGACGATAACAGTATCACCTGGTTTAACTCCTGCGTTTATTACACTCCAATAAGCTGTTGGTAAAACATCTGATAAAAATAGTAGGGATTCATCTTCAAGTTCGCATGATTCCGGTATAACAAATGGAGTGAAATTTCCAAAAGGAACTTTTAAATATTCTGCTTGTCCGCCTGGATGATTACCAAATTTCTCTGTATAACCAAAGTATCCACCAGAATCGTAATGAGGGTTTGAGTTATCACATTGACTTTCCATTTCGTGTTGGCAATAGAAACAATGTCCACAAGAAACGTTGAAGGGGATGACAACACGATCGCCTTTTTTCACTTTAGTGACATCTGGCCCGACTTCTTCAACGATTCCCATTGGTTCATGGCCGATAATGTATCCTTGAGGTAAGGGCATGTTGCCTTGATATAAATGTAAATCAGAACCGCAAATAGCGGTTGAAGTAATTCTTACAATAATATCATCTTTTTTTTCTAATTTTGCATCATCCACTTGTTTAACCTGTACTTGGTTTGGTCCTTGATAGGTTACAGCTTTCATCTCAAATCTCCTTTTGGATTATGTCTCAAAACATACTTTATATGTATCTCTTTGTACAACAGAAATCTTTCTTATGCTCATTAAAATGGGAATACATATAGTGTTGTTATGAAAGTATTTTATAGGAACTTTTTTTCTCATTTCTTTTAACCTTATTTTAAGAAGAAACTCAATATTTATACATAATATAATTCCTATAAAAAGGATAACTATTATTTTATGATTCGTAGCATATTAACAACATCGGAGGTGAAACAATATGGCAAACAATAATAGTGGAAGTCTTAATGAATTATTAGTTCGAGGCGCTGAACAAGCTCTTGATCAAATGAAATATGAAATTGCACAAGAGTTTGGTGTACAACTTGGTGCAGATACAACAGCTCGTTCAAACGGATCTGTTGGTGGTGAAATTACAAAACGTTTAGTAGCAATGGCAGAACAACAACTTGGTGGTAGAGCTAACCGCTAAGTAAATTGGCACAAAATATAGCAAATATGTAAATCAATTTCTTTTGTGTATTCATAAAAATAAAAACCCTTATATTAAACAGATTCTCACTCAAAGATTATTGATAATCTTTGAGTATTTAATTTGTAAACTACTTTCCTAAATAATAAACACGCGGTGTTGGAAAGGTGTTTTCCATGCATAGTAGAAAATCTTTTGCAGGAAAAAGCATACTTGAAAATTTGATTTCAATATTGAAATCAATATCCTTATTTAATCTAATGAACCCATCGGATACTAGGTTAATACGATGTAACGGAAAGGGGGTGAAAAAATGAATGAAGAAAGAAAAGTATATAATAGTCCTTATGGATACACAAATTCTTTTCATCAGTCTTATCCATTGGACTCTTATCCTTTTGTAATGGACAGCCGGAATATTGATATGAGTAGAGGGATAAGGCCACAACAATGGCAACAACCACAACAATGGCAACAACCACAACCACAACAGCCACAACAACCACAACAGTCACAACAAACACAACAGTCACAACAACCACAACAGTCACAACAAACACAACAATATAAGTGTCAATGTGATGGAAGCGAAGCCGTATGTGTATCAATCCCAGTTCCACTTACAGTTGTTCTTTTGGGAACGAAACTCCAAGTTGAATTACCTTGTATTAGAATAACGTCCGAAGAAGATATTACACCAGTATTACAAAAATTGGTGAAAACCCTTGGTGGTTTACTTGGAGGTTCAGGTGGCACGTCGTCTTAAAAGTACAAATTTACTTATTTATTCGGATAATAATAGTTTTCGTTCAAACATGGGTAAGGTAGACTACAATAGCATTAAGCAAATTTTGTGGTATACATCCGCAAGGGGATGGCTCTTACTCATTGTAGCAGTTTTATGCTTCCAAAATACAAGAGGTTTATTTTTAAATTGTGGTTTTGAAAGAAAGCTTAATTGTTTTTTCAGTGAATGAATCTTCAAAAACAGTCTTCTTTTTAATTTCTAGACATTAAAAGTTAAGGATGTTCCACTTTTATATAAAATTGAATATGTGTTCAAAAAGAAACGGATCCAATCTGAAAAAATTTAAATCAAATTGGATCCGTTTCGTTTTATCTTTTGTAGAAGAAGGATTGTTGAGCTGTTTTTAGATGGACTAATAATGTTTTGGTTTTAGGAGAAATTTATGGAAATGTTATAATTCAAATATTACAAAAATTTTATCTGGAAATTATGTTTTATCCCGCTTTAATGGGCAGTAAGACCCCCACCTCAAAATTCAGCGAAAGCAAAGAAGTTAGGTGGGGGTCGGGCTGCCCATAAAAGTCCGATTGGTTCAACTAATAATCAGTGGGGGATGAAGAAAACCCCCACTGATTAAAGTTTCACTTTATTGTAATGTTAAGGTTCGAACTGAGGTTGATTTATAGTTCAAATAACATTATTAAAGAAATGATAAAGGAGCAAACGAAAGCCTCGCGTCCAATTGTAACAGAAGTGATGATCTCTTCCTAACTTAATTATACCACGTAAATAAAGTTCAAAATAGACTGTTTCTTCTCATTTACTACTGCTACAATCAAGAACACATGCAAAATAAGGAGAGATGTTACATGAGTTCTTTCGTTCTCGATTTTCAGGAAATAGAAAAGATGCAGCTTTCGCTCGTTGGTGGAAAAGGATTGAATTTAGGGGCGTTATCAAACATGCAAGGGATAAAAGTGCCAGAAGGTTTTTGTGTTACAACGGTAGGGTATGAAGAGGTCATCGAACAAAATGAAACATTCCAAACTTTGTTGCAGCAGCTAACAAAGTTGAAAAGTGAAGACCGAGCTCAAGTTGGTGAATTTAGCCGGAAGATTAGAGAAGTCATTATGGCAGTAACCATTCCTGTTGATGTTGAGAAAGCAGTTACTCATTATCTCTCACGTTTTGGCGATGAGCATGCTTATGCAGTACGTTCGAGTGCGACTGCTGAAGATTTACCACATGCCTCGTTTGCTGGTCAACAAGATACGTATTTAAATGTGATTGGAAAAGAAGCTATTTTGCAGCATATTAAGAAGTGCTGGGCTTCTTTATTTACAGATCGAGCGGTTATATACCGCATGCAAAACGGCTTTGAGCATAATCAAGTTTCTATAAGTGTAGTCGTTCAAAGAATGATATTCCCGGAGGCTTCGGGCATTTTGTTTACTGCTGATCCGATTACTTCTAACCGGAAAGTGTTATCAATTGATGCCAGTTTTGGACTTGGTGAAGCGTTAGTATCAGGGCTCGTCTCTGCCGATAATTATAAAGTAAAAGAGGGCGAAATCGCCGGAAAGATAATCGCAACTAAAAAAATAGCTATGTATGGACGGAAAGAAGGCGGAATAGAGACGAAGCAACTTGCTTCTAATCAGCAAAATGTTCAAACACTTACGGATCAACAAATTTTACAACTAGCACGTATCGGAAGACAGATTGAAGCTTATTTTGGTTGTCCGCAAGATATTGAATGGTGTTTAGTTGATAATACATTTTATATTGTCCAAAGCAGACCGATAACGACTTTATATCCAATACCAGAAGCAAATGATGAGGAAAATCATGTGTATGTATCGGTTGGTCATCAGCAAATGATGACGGATGCGATGAAGCCACTAGGATTGTCCTTTTTCCTATTAACGACGCATGCGCCTATGCGTAAAGCGGGCGGAAGGCTGTTTGTGGATGCTACACAAAAATTAGCTTCACCTGCTAGCAGAGATTTCTTAATAAACACGTTAGGAAAATCAGATCCACTCGTAAGAGATGCATTAACGACTGTAATCGAGCGAGATAATTTTATTACATTGTTACCAGATGATGAAAAAGGAAAGAGTGGTAGTAAAAGTGTGCCACCTGTAAGCCCGCAACCAGAAATCGAAAAAGACCCGGTACTTGTGATGGATTTAATAAAGAATAATCAAGCATCGATTGAAGAGTTAAAACGAAACATTCAAACGAAATCAGGATCAGCTGTATTTGATTTTATTTTAGAAGATATGAAGCAACAATTACAAAAGATATTATTTAGCCCGCAAAGTACGGCTGTTATTATGGCAGGTATGAATGCTTCAACGTGGATCAATGAAAAGATGGAACAATGGTTAGGTGAAAAAAACGCAGCAGACACACTTTCTCAATCTGTACAAAATAATATTACGTCAGAAATGGGTTTAGCATTAATGGACGTTGCAGATGTGATTCGCCCTTATCCAAAGGTCATTGCATATTTACAACACGTAAAAGATAGTAGCTTTTTAGATGAACTCGTTCAGTTTGAAGGCGGAGAAAAGGCTCGAGATGCGATAAATGATTTTCTGAATAAATATGGAATGAGATGTAGCGGAGAAATCGATATTACGAAAACGCGCTGGAGTGAACAGCCAACTACAATTATCCCTATGATTTTAAATAATATAAGAGACTTTGAATATGGTGCAAGTAAGCGGAAGTTTGAAGTAGGACTGCAGGAAGCTTTCAAAAAAGAAGAAGAATTATTAGATCGATTGCAGCATTTGCCGGATGGAAAACAAAAGGTAGAAGAGACGAAGCGTATGATTCGTAACATCCGGAATTTCATCGGTTACCGTGAATACCCGAAATACGGCATGATTAATCGTTATTTTGTATATAAGCAGGCGTTACTGAAAGAAGCTGAGCAACTTGTGCAAAGCGGTGTCATTCATGAAGTCGATGATATATACTATCTAACTTTTGAAGAACTTCACGAAGTTGTTCGCACGAATAAACTAGATTATGAGCTTATTCATAAGCAAAAAAATGATTACAAATTATATGAAAAACTAACGCCTCCGCGTGTAATGACGTCTGATGGAGAAATCATTACAGGTAAATATAAACGAGAAAACCTCCCAGCTGACGCGATTGTAGGTCTCCCTGTTTCTTCAGGGGTTATAGAGGGAAGAGCTCGCGTTATTTTAAATATGGAAGATGCGGATTTAGAAGAGGGAGATATATTAGTTACTGCTTTTACTGACCCTGGCTGGACACCATTGTTTGTATCAATAAAAGGGTTAGTAACAGAAGTCGGCGGGCTTATGACGCATGGGGCAGTTATTGCACGTGAGTACGGATTGCCGGCAGTCGTTGGAGTAGAGAACGCTACGAAATTAATAAAAGATGGGCAACGAATTCGAGTACATGGAACAGAAGGGTATATTGAAGTGCTGAAGTAGTATTTTAGATAAATAAAGAAATCGTCCACTAAATATAGTGGACGATTTCTTTATGATTTTAATTGAAACGGAAAACCGAAATAAAAAGGAGCATATGACATATAGAGATTTGAATAGTTTTATCAAATTTCATCAATATTTCCTGAAACATTGATGAATCAGAATGTATGTTCATCTAAAATAAAGGATTTTTTCAAAAATATTACAAATTCAGACAATATATTGTTAATTATCTGAATTTTCTATAATATATAAACGTTGTATCGTATTTAATATTGGGGAGGAATAGGGATGAAGAAAAAGCCTTTTAAAGTGCTGTCTACGTTTGCGGCGGCAGCAGTGCTTAGTTGCACATTTGGGTATGGGGGTCAATCTGCTTATGCGGCAACGCCGTCTAATGCAGGAACTTTAAGTCCAATTGATGAAAATTTAATTCAAGAGGAGCGTTTAGCAGATGCGCTCAAGAAACGCGGTGTAATTAGTGAATCTACGTCGAAAGAAGACACATTAAAAGCTGTTGAAAAATACGTAGAGAAGAAAAAAGGAGAAAATGCGGGAAAAGAACCAGCAGCAGGGGATAGTGTTACGAGAGAAGCTGCTGACTTTTTGAAAAAAGTTAAAGATGCAAAAGCAGATGAGAAAGAAAAAGCAGATCAACCTGCTAGTGGCCCAGTAGTGGGACAAGAGCCGATTAAAGGGGGATTAAACGGCAAAGTACCAACTACTTCAGCGAAGCAAAAACAATATAACGGTGATGTTCGTAAAGATAAAGTTCTTGTATTGCTAGTAGAGTTTGCTGACTTTAAGCATAACAATATTGATCAAGTACCAGGTTATATGTATTCAAATGATTTTAATCCAGAACATTATCAAAAAATGTTATTTGGTAATGAGCCATTTACACTCTTTGATGGTTCAAAAGTACCAACATTTAAACAATATTATGAAGAGCAATCTGGTGGTAGTTATACAGTAGATGGCACAGTAACAAAGTGGTTAACAGTTCCTGGTAACGCGGCAGATTATGGCGCAGATGCAGGAGATGGCGGTCATGATAATATGGGACCAAAAGGACCGCGTGATTTTGTAAAAGAGGCATTAAATGCGGCTGTAGAAAGTGGTATTGATTTATCTGAATTTGACGAATACGATCAATATGACAATAATGGTGATGGCAATAAAAATGAACCAGATGGTCTGATTGATCACTTAATGGTCATTCACGCTGGAGTTGGACAAGATGGGGGCGGTGGTAGACTAGGTGATGATGCAATTTGGTCACATCGTTGGCACCTTGGAACACCATATCCAATTGAAGGAACAAAAGCAAAAGTTGATAACTGGGGCGGTAAAATGGCAGCATACGACTACACAATTGAGCCAGAAGACGGAGCGGTTGGTGTATTCGCACATGAATTTGGTCATGATTTAGGTCTTCCGGATGAGTATGATACGAAGTACTCAGGAGCAGGTGAGCCAATTAACTCTTGGTCTGTTATGAGCGGCGGCAGCTGGGCTGGTAAAATTGCAGGAACAACGCCACCGAGTTTCTCTCCGCAAAATAAAGAGTTCTTTCAAAAGAACATGGGTGGAAATTGGGCCAATATTGTAGAGGTTGACTATAATAAATTAAATCGTGGTATTGGCTATGCGACGTACTTAGATCAAAGTGTAACGAAATCAAATCGTCCTGGTCTGATTCGCGTTAACTTACCAGATAAAGAGGTAAAAGGTATTCAGCCTGCATTCGGTAAGAAGTACTACTATAGTACAAAAGGTGATAATCTGCATACAACATTAGAAACGCCAGTGTTTGATTTGACAAACGCAACAAATGCGAAGTTTGATTACAAATCAATGTATGAAATTGAAACGGATTATGACTTCCTTGAAGTACATGCAGTGAAAGAAGATGGTACGAAAACGTTAGTGGATCGAATTGGTGAAAAGAATGTGAAAAATGGTCTAGACACAACAGATGGTAAATGGGTAGATAAGTCTTATGACTTAAGCAAATTCAAAGGTCAAAAAGTAAAATTAGTATTCGAATACATTACAGATGGTGGTTTAGCGCCGACAGGTTTTACTTTTGATAATGCTACATTAACTGTAGATGGAAATGTTGTGTTCTCTGATGATGCAGAAGGCGAAACGAAATTTAAATTAAATGGTTTCGTTGTAGCAAATGGTTTTGATAAGAAGAAGCATAACTACTATTTAGAGTGGAGAAACTATGCTGGTGCTGATCAAGCGTTAAAATATAGCAGTGGTGTACCGTATAATACAGGTCTTCTAGTATGGTATGCAGACTCTAGCTTTACAGATAATTGGGTTGGTTTACATCCAGGTGAAGGTTTCTTAGGAGTTGTTGATTCTCACCCAGAGGCAATTGTTGGAACGCTAAACGGCAAACCAACTGTTAAAAATAGTACACGATTCCAAATCGCAGATGCTGCGTTCTCCTTTAACCAAACGCCAGCATGGAAAGTTGTATCTCCAACACGCGGAACATATGATTACAAAGGGTTACCAGGTGTAACGAAGTTTGATGATTCTAAAGCATATATGAACGACTTAATCCCAGATGCAGGACGTAAAGTACCGAAGCTTGGATTGAAATTTGAAGTGGTTGGACAAGCAGATGATAATTCTGCAGGTGCAGTTCGTTTATATCGTTAATAATGTAGAAGCTGTTGAAAGGGAGTCCTTTCAACAGCTTTTTTTTACAGAAACATAAATTTCAAGTTATTAATAAAATAATAGAAATTACTAAGCAAGCGGGCTTATTTCTTTAAACCAGCCGCATAAAAAGGTCCATGAACTGCGATTGTTGATAAAATACGAGCAATTTCCTCAGGTGTTTCTTTTTGACCACTATTTAACCATTGCTGGATGACACCTATATGAGCGGATGCCATATAAGAAGCTAAGTATTGACTTGGAACAAGTAAATTTTCTTTATTAATGAGAGCACCGTTCGTATCTTCAAATAGTGTTTTCCACATAAACTCTTTCAGTTTTGTTTGGAATGATAAATCTCCTTTTGGGCTAAGTACAGCTTTTATAAAACCACTATTTTCATTTAGAAATTCAAGAATAGAAGTGATAAGTAGAAACGGCATTGTTGGGGAAGGGTTTGATCCAAGATCCGCAATCACTTCTGGAAATTTCTTTTTTGCAATGCTAGACATCTCATGCATAATTTCTTCTTGGCATTTTGTCATTAAATCAAATTTATCTTGATAATGCGTATAAAACGTACCACGATTTATGTTTGCTTTCGTTGTAATATCTTTTACTGTAATAGCGTCAAAACCTTTTTCCTCAATTAATTCCACCAATGCATTTCGTATGGCAGTTTTCGTACGAATGACGCGTAAATCTAAATTACTATCACGCAAGGCGTGTCCCTCCTTTATTTTGTTCAACACATTTATAAATTGTGTCTTATAACCGACACATTCACGATTTTTGATTATTGAATAAGGCTTAACTCAAACATATAATTCAAAATATAAATAAACAACACGTTGTCCGCTTATTGTAACTGAAATTAAAGGAGGAGAAAAGAGAATGGTGAAAAACAAACTGTTATTTTTATCACCAGTTATTGCACTACTTATTGTTTTTATTTTTTCATTAACATTATTCCCGACAGTTCAACCTCAGCCGAAAAACTTGCCAATCGCAATTGTAAATGAAGATCAAGGAGTAGAAATTCCGAATCAAGCGAAAATGAATATGGGGCAAACGATCGTTGATAACATGAAAAAAACAGCGAAATCAGAGGAAGAACCCGCAGTGAAGTGGGTAGAAGTAAAAAATAAAGAAGCCGTTCAAAAGGGGTTAAACAATCAAGAGTATTATGCAGCATTAGTCATCCCGAAAGAATTTAGCGCAAAACAAGCATCATTACGAACACCAAAGCCATCTTCGCCAGAGGTAGAAATATTCATCAATCAAGGGATGAATACAGCAGCATCCACTATGGCAGGGCAGATATTAAATGGTGTAGTTGATAATATAAACAATATGGTTCGTACACAACTATTAGATGGATTGAAAGCGAAAGGGGCTACTTTAACAGCAGACCAAGTTTCAAATTTAGTAACACCTATTACGAAGAAAGTGAAAAATGTAAATGAGGTCGGAAAAAATAGTGCGAATGGTAACTCGCCAATTTCATTATTCCAACCGCTATGGATTGCAAGTTTAGCGAGCGCAGCAATCATCTTTATTGCAATTCGTAAAATGCCAGTCGGCTCACGAAAAGAAAACTTTATATTAAAAGTAAAACAAATCGTAACAGGGGCTATTGCGGCACTTGTAATCGGATTTGGACTAACATGGATTGCGGACGGAATGGTAGGACTAAACATTTCTAACTTCACAGATACGGCACTGTTTTTATCTATTACATCCTTTAGTTTCTTCTTAATGATTTCTGCAGTGCTTTCATTAGTTGGACTAAATGGGATCAGTTTATTCGCTCTCTTACTATTCTTCGGGGCACCGTTATTATCGTTAGCACCTGAAATGTTATCACCATTTTATCAAGATTGGGTTTATTCATGGTTACCAATGCGATTTATGATCGAAGGTCTTAGAGAAATCTTCTTCTTCGGAAAAGGGTTAAGCTGGAATACACCTGTTACTGTTCTCGTTTGGATTGGGATAGTAAGTATGGTTATTATACTAGCAACGGCATTGAAGCGTAGTGCAGTAAAGGAACATAAAACAGAATTACATGCGTAAAAATAAAAACCGTTTCACTAGTAGTGGAACGGTTTTTATGATGGGATTTATATGTTTTTTTGCATAAGAGAATGACCTTTCGTCTTTTCTATAGTATCGAGAGCTCTAAAGATCACGTACGTTCCAAATAATCTCACCGCGCTCGTCGTCCCACGTACTGTGATGCCGCTTAAAACCTATCTTTTCTAGCACACGGAGGGAGGCAACATTCCAAGCGCCTACAGTCGACCAAAGTTTGTGGCGCCCAGTAGCAATTGCAGCGTCTAGCACAACGGATGCTGCCTCAGTCGCGTAACCTTTACCATGAGCACTGCGGAACAGCTCGTATGCAATTTCAGGTTCTTCAAGTGTGGAACGCCCAATAATTAAGCCGCAGTATCCGATGAAATCACCTTCGTTGCGTCTTCGAATAGTGAGAAGGGAAATGCCATTTTCGTCTGCCTTCTTGCGCATTTCGATAAGGCTGCTACGAACGGAGTCAACTGTTGGCATGTCCACACCACGTTCGCCAATTAATTTGCTCAGCCAAACGGAATCGGATTCCTCCCACATACTAAGCTCAAGTCTTTCGGTTTTCAGCTGGAACGCCATAGGTTTAAATAAAGATGGCATAGTGGAACCTCCTAGTTATGTCACTGTATTCATAATAGCTTCGCATCACATTTGGTTGGAAACCTGATGTGATGCGGATTTATAGCAACGGTGTACAAAAAAATAGTGATATTTTATCCGCTATTTGCCGTGCAGTAAAACCCCCACTGATTATAGTTTCACTTTATGAATAAGCAATTCCTTTGCAAAATAGACCATTGTATCAATCTTTATTTTAAATTTACAGTTGTCCTGTTATATACACATGCTCCGACTATTTTAAAATGCATAAAATGTTAAGCGGAATTGTGGAGGGGATACGATGTATAATTTGAATGATTATGATTGGTATAGGCAGAATGATAAGTTGATTAATGATATTGAAAAAGCTATAAACGGGGAGTATAGCGCTATAAACTGCTATGCGAAATTAGCAACCATGGCTCCAAATGGAATGGAACAAAAACAAATTCTTGAAATCCGTAATGATGAAATAAGACATTTTCATCAATTTGTACAAATGTATACGAACTTGACTGGCAGACAGCCGAAACCACAGATTACGGAAGACTGCCCGAATACGTACTTACAAGGATTAGAGTTCGCTATACAAGATGAGCAGAAGACCGTAGATTTTTATTTGGAAATCTCAGATGAAACATCAGATGCATATATGAAAGATTTATTGCGCCGAATAGCTGCAGATGAACAAAATCATGCGGTATGGTTTTTATATTATTTTGTGAAGTCGAAGTGAGTATTGAATGAAATACTTAAATATAAGTAGAAGAAGACCGTTTCACTAGTAGTGGAGCGGTTTTTGTGATGAAATACAAGTTATATATAGTAGCTGAATTTCGTATATAATGTATGAAACAAAAATGAAAACAAATATGTTAGGAGTAAACATATGAAAAGAGGAATCTTTGTAGAAATTCCAAATGAATATGATAATTTACTTTGGAAAGTATTAAAGCCAATTCATATTTCTTCATTTGATTGGTGGGGAGTGAGGAGTCATACTTGGTAGCACGTGGTGGATTGGATGAAGCGTTATTTCCAGAAGAACCAAGTGTAATGGAAGGATCGGATTTGAACAGGTTATTTAAAGACAACGTATAGTATCTTATTTTTGCAGATTTGAAGGCATATTCAAAAGGAGAAGAAGCAATAGATATTGAAACATATGAAGAGTTTAAAGAAAGTAAGTGTGAGGTAGCCGTATTAGTGGTGGATGCTCAGTACATACAAATTTATGCGAAAGATCAAAAAGCGATTGAATTGATGTATGAAAATGCACATGATTTAGGGTTTTACGTGGAATACGTTACAGATGAAAATGACGGTAGAACGCGTTTATCCCGCTTTAATGGGCAGTAAGACCCCCACCTCAAAATTCAGCGGAAGCAAAGAAGTTAGGTGGGGGTCGGGCTACCCATAAAAGGCCGATTGGTGAAGGCTAATAATCAGTGGGGGATGAAGAAAACCCCCACTGATTAAAGTTTCACTTTATCAGTATAGTAGCGCTAGGAAAGGAGAAGGACAATATGGAGAGAACTGCAGTTCAAGAATATACAATTCGACCTGCTACTGAAGAGGAAAGCGATAGCATTATTACTCTATTAAAAGAGGTAGCGCAGTGGCTACAACATAAAGAAGTAGATCAGTGGCAGTACCTTTTAGGGGGAGAAGCTACAGCTGAAATACTAGAAGCTATAAGAGAGAAGTATACATATGTTGTTATGAAAGAAGATGAAATTGTCGGTACGGTTACAGTTTCTCCTAAACAAAATGAATGGGATGAATATATTTTTGGTAAAGAGGAAGTTTCTGATTCGTTGTATATTCATAGATTTGCAGTGAAACGGAAGTATAAGGGGAATGGAATAGGAGAATGGATGTTACGATGGCTAGAAGAGAATGTGCAACATGATAAAGGGTATTTGAAGTTAGATTGTGTAGGGCATAATCGGATATTGAATGATTTTTATAAGAGAAGTGGTTTTGAATATGTTGGAAGTACGGATGGGCTTAGCAAGTTTCAAAAGAAAAGGAGAATGTGAATGCATCCAATTAACGTAAGTTTAGTTGAAAAGTTAATACAGGAACAGTTTCCTGAATGGGCACATTTAGAAGTGAAACCTGTAAAGCTTAGCGGGCATGATAATAGAACGTTTCATCTAGGCGATGAGATGAGTGTAAGGTTACCAAGTGATGCAGCATATGCACCGCAAGTAGAGAAGGAAAACAAATGGCTTCCTCTATTAAGCAAGGAACTTTCTTTACCAATCTCTTCTCCAATTGCGAAAGGAAGTCCTTCTGAAGAATATCCGTGGCCTTGGTCTATTAATAAGTGGATAGAAGGGGAGACAGTTACGAAAGAAAATGTACGTGACTTAAATGAATTTGCGGCGGATTTAGGAGCATTTCTAGTAGCATTGCAATCCGTTGATGCGAGTAACGGACCGATAGCTGGAGCACATAATTTTTACCGAGGTGGGCTCATATCTGTATATGATGAAGAGGCGAGAGGTGCTATCGAAAATAATAAGGACATTTTTGATGAAACAGTATTAAAGCATCTTTGGGATTTAGCACTTCAGTCAACTTGGAAGCGTAAGCCAGTTTGGATTCATGGGGATGTTGCACCAGGGAACTTACTTGTTAAGGATGGAAAGCTTTGTGCCGTAATTGATTTTGGTATTTTAGGAGTAGGGGATCCGGCTTGTGATGCAGCGATGGCTTGGACATTCTTTGATCAGAATAGTCGAGATATATTTAAAGAAAGATTACGTATGGACGAAGAAACGTGGAATAGAGCGAGAGGATGGGCGCTTTGGAAGGCGTTAATTATATATGATGCGAATAAGATTAGTAATAAGATAGTGGCAGAAGAATCGTATCGTGTGATTCAAGTGATTGTGGATGATTATGAGGGGAAATAAAAAGCCTATTTCAAAATAGGCTTTTTCATATGAGTAAATATAAATGGAAAGAAGGAATATAACATTATTATACAGAATATTTAGATAATAGGAGGTGTCGAATTTTGAGTGAAATTGAATTAAAAAGGAATGTAATTAAAACAGGGAGTGAGAAGGGCATCATTCTTCGGTTTATACTCGCTAGTTTAGTAGGGGTGTTTATTTTTTTCGTGCCGGTTACGATAAACGGTGCATCGTCTATTATGATTGATCATATCGTGTCGTGGATTAGAGCTTCGGTTCCGGGAGTAGTACCTTATTACGCACTACTCGTTATGGTAATGGGTGCGATTTATCCGTTTTATACGAAGAAATGGAATGCAACTCTCGTAGATATTTGTTTTTCTATTTTAAAAGTAGTTGGCGTCGTTTTTGGTGTATTATATTGTTTAAAAGTAGGGCCAGCTTGGTTCTTTGCACCAGATGTAGGGCCGTTTTTGTATGAAAAACTAGTAATATCGGTAAGTTTACTCGTTCCGATTGGTTCGGCGTTTTTAGCATTATTAGTCGGATATGGTTTGCTTGAATTTATCGGTACATTTTGCCGTCCGATTATGAGACCATTATGGAAAACACCTGGAAGATCAGCAATTGATGCGGTTGCTTCTTTCGTTGGAAGTTATTCGCTTGCGCTTCTCATTACTAACCGAGTTTATAAAGAAGGAAAATATACGACAAAAGAAGCAGCCATTATCGCTACAGGCTTTTCTACAGTATCCGCAACATTTATGATTATCATCGCAAAAACATTAGACATTATGCATTTATGGAATGTTTATTTTTGGACTACTCTCGTTGTAACATTCATCGTGACCGCTATCACCGTAAGAATCCCACCACTTAGTAGAAAGCCAGATACATACATAACGGAAGAAGGTTTTCCAGAGCCTGTTTATAAGGAAAAAATGTTAGAACGTGCTTGGGAAGATGCATTAGAAGTATCAAAATCTGCACCGAGCGTTATGAAAAATATCGCAGTGAACTTAAAAGACGGTTTCATCATGACGATGGGAATTTTACCATCGATTATGTCAGTAGGGTTACTCGGTATCGTTTTAGCGAAGTTCACACCAATATTTGATTGGATCAGTTACATTTTTTATCCTTTTACATGGGCTTTACAGCTTCCAGAAGCAGAACTAGCTGCTAAAGCGGCATCCGTTGGTATTGCCGAAATGTTTTTACCATCATTATTAGTAGTAAGTGCACCGCTCGTGACAAAGTTTGTTATTGCGGTTGTTTCGGTCTCATCTATTTTGTTTTTCTCCGCTTCAATTCCGTGTATTTTATCGACAGATATTCCGTTAAAAGTATCTGAACTTATTATTCTCTATGTACAAAGAACGATATTAACGTTGCTTATTATTACACCGATTGCTTATTTGTTGCTGTAAAAAGGAAGAGGATTATCAAAGTCATTTTAAATTTATCCCGCTTTAATGGGCAGTAAGACCCCTACCTCAAAATTCAGCGAAAGCAAAGAAGTTAGGTGGGGGATCAACTGCCCATAAAAGTCCGATTGGTTCAACTAATAATCAGTGGGGGATGAAAAAAACCCCCACTGATTAAAGTTTCACTTTATAAAGATAGAGTAACGAAAAGGGGAAAGGTATAAAAAGAATCCTTCTGTAAAAGGAAGGATTCTTTTGTTTAGTATTTTCATCAAGTAAATATATTCTGGATGTTTTATTTGTTTTTCGAATATGACGTAATACTTCTTAAGAAAATTCCTAACCCTGCAAAAAAGAATCCTAAGCATAATAAGCTGCCTGGCGTTCCCCAAGTAATTTGATCTAGCATTTTTATATCCTCCCATTTCTCCCATATTAATTAACCGTAAAACTTTCACCGATTAAAGTTTCACTTTATTATTATATAGTATTTTTTGGTTGTTATCCAGATTTTTCCTTGAAGGGGTACCGTAATTAACAGTACTCGACGGCAAGTAAGAGTAACGCCCTAACGGAGTATTTAACAATATATACCAATAAAGCTGCTAGTGAACTAATAGAAAGTAGAAAAAATAAACAAATTGATACAATTAACAAATAAAAACAACTCTTTTAAATATATTCTGTTATTCAGTATGTTAATAGAATTTAAGGGTTAATTTATGGAAAGAAGAAATTGTGATAGTAAGATTGCTTATTTGTTACTATTAATTATGTTCTAAAGTGACTCCAGTTGATTCTTTCACAAACAACGTATTAGCTAAGAATAAAATTCTCATAATAATTGTAATTAATACTCCAGTATTCATGAATAATAAAGTTGTTTAAATATGGAAGTTCAACATCCAATCGCTTATAATTAAAATAAGTGAACAGATGTTTTGTTTTTTGGAGGGAAAAGATGGCTAACACTAAGCAAAGACTAAACAAAAGAAGAAAAGCTTTAAATGAAATTCAAAATTTAGTAGATAATGCAGCCCATTTATTAATTATTCATTACTCGTGTGAGAGCTTTTATGACATTAAAGATGGTCGAACACCTAGAATTACTTCTATAGCTGTTAGGTATTTTAATACTGGACAAACTGAAACTTTTTCTATCCATAAGGTTGCAGAGAAGAAAGGTTATTTAGCAGAAATTGAAAGTCATTATGATGAACTTGAAAAAATTATGTTAGGTGAATTTTATAAATTTGTTAAAACTCATTTGAACTATAACTGGGTTCATTGGAATATGAGGGATATTAACTATGGATTTCAAGCTATAGACCATAGATTCAGTGTATTAGGTGGAAAACCAACTTCAATACTGGATTCTCAGAAATTTGATTTAGCGAGAAAACTAATGGATATATATGCAGATTATGCAGATCATCCTCGACTTGAAAAATTGATAGAACTAAATAATATTACTAAAAAAGATTTTTTAAGCGGTGCAGAAGAGGCTGAAGCTTTTGAAGAATTAAAGTACGTCGAATTACATCGCTCAACACTTAGAAAAGTGGATATCTTTCACTCAATACTTGAACGAGTGATTGATAAGAGTCTGAAAACCAAAAGTAAATGGCATCATATTTATGGATTTACACCACAAGGAATGTTTGAATCTATAAAGGATCATTGGATATATGCGTTAATTTCCTTAATAGTCGGAGCAGCTTTATCAGCAGTCCTAGGCATCGTATTTTTAGATTTTTTCTAATTTTTTGGAGCGTACGCTAAGAGGTCAAATTGCTTGGGCGATGCGGAAATTTTTCAGAATATCAAGGGAGGTAGAGGTGTTTAATAGAACAGGGATTATTTATGATATGCAAATTCAGAATTAATACATTATCCTGTATTTGAATTTAAGATGAAAGGTACAATATATTATCTATTGAATAATTGGCAAGTTAATGAAAAAACATTTATAAAGGCGGATATATTAATATGGAGAGAAATAAAAGAAAAGATTTATTTTGCTTATATTACATCAATTTTAATAAAGTATTTGAGATAGCAATGTTATTAGATAACCAGATTATTACTGGTGAAGAAACACAAAAAAATAGCAATCATAGTTTGAAATTAGCTGCAAAAATAAAAAATATGTTGGCAATGGTTTTTGAAGGTACTGCAGATATAGGGTATAACTATTCTAAAGGTTCGCAATTAAAAAAAACTGTAGAAATTAAAATGACTAATTCCGTTGTTCTTAAAGATTTAATTGAAGAAGTTAAATTAAGTGATAAAAATATCGAAAATGCAAGAGAAGGAAAATTAATTTTAATTGATGATGTAAATTTGAGTTTAGTAAATGAAGAGGAAACTCGACAAATCAAGTTAGTTAAACAAGGAGTACTAGATAGATTTATTCATGAGGATATTTCCGTAGGTGAAATAATGAAACCGATGCTCAATGATTATTCATATCAACTGACGGGTAACAAAGGTGAAGAAAATTATCTTATTAAAATTCCGGCTAACGCTGATAATGAATTTGAAAACAATTATACTATAGACGATTTACTTTTGGGAAAAGTTACTTTGATTGGTATATATAATGGACTTAAAAGTTCAAATGATTTGAAAAATACATTTACATATCTAAAAGAAAATGAAACGCAAAATGAGGGGATTATAGATAGTCAAACAGGTGAAGAAATTAATGAAATAGAAAAATATCATTATATTGATATCCTTGCAATTACTCAAAAGATTCATATTTAAGAGGTGGAGCATTTGTTATCGTATAAAGTAGATTACTACTGTCAAAAGAATTATAGAAAATATGTTGAACAAAGAAGAGTTGAAGGGATAAAAATTATAACAATACCATTACTAGAAATGAATCAAGGTGGAATGGATGAGCTTTTAACCAAATCAGTAGTCGATATAGATTTGACAAGCGCTATTAGAATTGCCAAAGTAAATGATTCAATAAATTATTTATTAGAAAAAGTTCTATACTCACTTGTGAATCAAGATGTTAACTTTATTATTGAAGAAAAATATTTAAATGATCTATTGAATGTATCTCCGTATTTCGTAGAAGGAAAAAAAGTAGATATGAAAATTAATGAAGATGAGATTATTGAAGGAATAATATCGGAAGATAATAAGAACTTAATAGTTGATGATGAAAAAAAAATTGATGAATTAAAAATTTTTCTAAATGAGCATTTAATCGGTCATCAGGCTTTTAAAGAAAGATTTCTAGAAGAAATTAAAGTGTATAAATATTTTAACAAAGTTATTAAAGATCAGCCTATATATTCAATTTTTTTGTTAGGACCTTCAGGGACAGGGAAAACAGAAATAGGTAGAACATTGCATAAATATTTAGATCCATCAAATAGTTTAGCAAAGATTAATCTAGCGAATTATAAGAGTGAAAGTTCTTTGTCTGGTCTAATAGGGAGCCCTCCTGGTTATATTGGTAGCCAAGAAGAGAGTGATTTAGTTAGAAAAATTAAAAATAGTAATGCAGGATTGTTAATTATAGATGAATTTGAAAAAGCAGATGGATCTATTCATAATTTTTTTCTACAACTTTTAGAAGAAGGAGAATTTGATGACGCTCTTGGTAACATCCATAATCTAAATGGATATATTGTTGTCTTCACTTCAAATTTTAAAAGAAATGAGTTTTTAGAAAAAGTTCCTTCAGAGCTCAGATCTAGATTTAATTTAATAATTGAATGTTCATATTTAAATTTTGAGCAAAGAAAAGCATATTTAGAAAAAATATTTGGAGAATATAGTATACAAGCTGGTTTGGTTCTAAATAAACAAGAATTAGATGAGTTAAGATCAGATATTGAATTTAAAGAGGAGTACAATTTAAGAAAGCTTAAACAAATGGCAAGGAAAGTTTTTTTTGATGCATACAGTGAGAGGTTTAAATGATATTACAAAAATAAGATTAGGGGGAGTGAAATTTGGCTAATTTAGAAAAAATGTATTCTATAAAAAAGGACTATAATGGTGAAAAGAGTTTAATTATAATACCGGTGGGTAAGTTTAATATTTCAAATAGATATCGAATTGGAGATATTACTATTTATCCAATTGGTACAGTTAATACAGAAGAGTTTTTTGAAACAAAGGTAGATTTTGATTTTGCGGAAGTTAAAGAAGACTTTTTAAATTCGGCTTTTATAGTCTTCCCTATAATAATTCAAAAGGAGCATCCTTTTGGCAATTTTACTGTGGAGCAGAAGAATCAATTGTTAAATTCCAATTTCAGTAAGGCAGAAGAAGTATTAAATGTATTTAAGTATATTTACTGTAATTTAGATAAATCATCAGTTTTAACTCAAAAAGCAGGATATATTAACAACATTTACAGTGGGGCATTAATATACTATCCGCATTTAGGTATGTCGGATTATTTAGAAGAAAAATATAAGGTGAATAATGAATTTATTGGAAAGGGATTAATAGTAGAATTAAAAGAGATTAAAGAAATATTAGATAAACACACTGTTATTTTAGATAGAAATTGTGGAGAAGTTGGAAATATCATTAAGCATGCACTACAGCTGTATGCGAATATAGTAGAAGCTAGTAGTTACACTAATAAGTATGTACAAGCTTTAAGTTTGATTGAATATCTTACAAACCCCTTTGAATTTGAAAAAATGCAAAAGTTAAAAGGGCATGTAATAGCATTTTCTGTTGATAATAAGAAATCTTACCATGAGTTGTCTGAACGATTTAAGTTTTTAACAGGATTAAAAGATGAGCAAGGGATAGAAATAGGGATTAGAACCAATATAGTACATAACGGAAAGTTGCTAGAGCAAATGTTGAATAAGCCGTACGAACCAGAATTTATTATAAAAGAGTTACAATATTATATATGTAATTATTTAGAGGCGTGTTTTGAAAGTTATAAAGAGCCTTGGGAAAATTTTAAAGAAAAAAGAGAAAAGAGAAAGAATGAAATAGAACATAATTCGAATAAATTTGAAGGTAAATATGAGGCAGATACATTGGTATTAATAGATTTTGATTTTTTTAATAAAGCATTAAAAGAAGTATATCAAATGTATCCGCAACATTACCAAAATAAGTTTAATATGGAAAGTTTTTTGTATGCTTGTATAGATCAGGTTGGATTAGAGAGACAAGGGTTTAAGATACCGTTTCACTTTATTACAAGTTCAAATGATAAGATTTATAACGATATTCAACCGAAAAATATATTGGATTATGAGCAACTAGGTGTTGATACATCTTTAGCAGAATTTGATATTAATGTATCTCAAATAGAAGGAAATTACCTTGCGAATTTCGAAGATGTTCTTTATCAGTATACATTAGAAAGAAATTATGTCTTAGTTCCATCTAGTAAGTTTGATAATATCATTTTAATTTCTGATAGAAATAATATTTCTATGGATTTTTTTGGAGAAATTGAACAATCAGTTAAACAAATATATTTAGGACGATTAGATAAGCATAGAACAACAGCATATCCAAGTTTTACTTGGTTTGATATACAGATATTATTTATGAGGATATTAGGTATCGAATTATGGGAAGAGGCAAAACCAAATTTTATATTTGAGGTTAATTAAATAATTGTAGAACTAAAAATAAACATAATTAAGAAACTTTGTAGTTTATATATTTGTGGTAAACCTTTATAAAAGTTCAGATTGGAGGTAGTAAATGTGAACAAATTATTTATTATTGGGAATGGCTTTGATATATCTCATGGCTTAAAGACAACATACGATGATTTTCGAAAATATTTAATTTCCGACAGTGAAATTGAAATGGATAGTTTAGTTATTCCTGAATCGATACAAATGCCAGACGGAGAAATTAAATATAATGAACTGGAAATTTTATCTATGTTATTTTTCTTGATTAGTGAAGCTGAATCTAATGCGGAAAAATGGAGTAATGTAGAAGCATCTTTAGCAAAGTTGAATTTTGATGAAGCTTTTGATTGTTATTCTGAAGTTGTAGATAAAGATGGAGATTTGGATTTATGGAAAACATCATACAATAATGAGGATATTGCATCAAATCTTGTCATACCTTCATTAACAGTTCAACAATTATTTTCAAATTGGATTAATACGATAGATATTATTAGCGCGAAAATCAAGGTTGATTTCTTAAAATTAATAGAAAAGGAAGATTTATTTTTAACATTTAATTATACTGATACATTAGAGGGCGTTTACCATGTATCAAAAGAAAAAATTTGCTATATTCATGGGAAACAAAATGAAGAAATTTATTTTGGGCATGGGAATAATGAAGATAAAACAGACTACTATATGAAGAATTATATCGGAGCGGAAAACGGTTTAGTTGAAATTCATGAGCAATTACGTAAGAAGACCGAAATAGCTTTAAAAGATAATATTCATTTTTTTAAAACTTTAACATATTCCAATGTTAGCAAAATATATTCTTACGGGTTTTCATTTAGTGAAGTTGATATGATATATCTAAAAGAGATTTGTAAAAGGATGAATACTCAAAAACTAACATGGTATTTCAATGACTTTGATGAATGGAATCATAATGATTATATTGATATTTTAATAAAATGTGGATTTAAAGGTAATTTTAGTACTTTTAATATTTTGAATAAAGAACTTACAGAAATTAATTAATGAGTAGATGTAGATTAATAAATAGCTTTATTATCTGTTTTCGCAAATATCTATCTCAAATTTTGAGGTAGATATTTTATTTTTGTAAACTTTTATATAATTGTAAAACAGGATTATTGGTATTAAGGGGATATGAAAAAAAGTAAAAATGATTTTAATAGAAGCAATTCAGCTGTTTTCCAATCAAGGATATTTTGCGACTACTATGTCTAAAATAGCAGAGGTAGCAAAAGCGAGGTTTGGTAGTATAGCATATTACTATGAAAGTAAAGGAAAACAATTGTTACTTGTACGTGAATTAGGTGGTTCACCATTAGGACGAATTACTAAGATGATAAATGGACAAATGAAATTTTTTATTCAACAAAGTAGCTCTTTAAGATTAGTACAATATGTAATTGCTCAAAGGGATCAATTTCTCCAAATAATGAGTAAAATACTCATATTATGGGAGGATTCAAAGGAAATCGTTTTTCTGTAATAATCGGTACAATATTAAAGATTATCGATTTGCTTTTCGAATATTCCTTGACAGGAATATTCGAACTTGGATATAATCGATTCAACAAGAAGATAATAGTAGTGATGATATGGATGTGTTATAACCGGAGACCATCGCTTAAAGAGGTGAGTGATATGTCGGGGAAATTTCCGGGCGTGAACATGGCAACGCTGAATGCCTTATCAGAAACGAATCGTATGAATATCGTTGAACTTTTGCGTAACGGTCCTCTAACTGTTGGGGAAATTGCCGACCACTTGGGATTAAGGCAACCACAAACTTCAAAACATTTAAAGGTGCTAAGTGATACTGGGATCGTGGAAGTGCAGGCGGAAGCAAATCGCCGCATTTATAAGTTACGACCTGAGCCTTTCCAAGCACTTGATTGTTGGGTACAGTCATTTAAGCATGTAATGGAAGAGAGATTTGATAATTTAGATACGTATTTGAAAGAATTACAAAATAAGAAAAGGTTTTAAGGAGGAATTAAAATGTCAAACAATACAATGGTATCGAGAGTAGAGAATGGCAAGGTATTAGTACTAGAGCGCGTTTTCGATGCGCCACGTGATCTTGTATTCAGTATGTTTAAAGAAGCAGAACATTTGAAACATTGGTGGGGACCAAAGGGGTGGGAAGTGCCAACATGTACTGTTGATTTCCGTCCTGGAGGTGTTTGGCACTACTGTATGAAATGTGTCGATAAAAGCCAAGGTCAATTCTTTGGTATGGAATCATGGGGTAAAGGAGTTTATAAGGAAATTATTGAGCCGGAGAAAATTGTGTATACTAATTATTTTTCAGATGCTGAAGGCAATGTGAATGATTCTATGCCCGCAAACGAGATGACATTGGAATTCATCGATTTAGGTGGAAAAACAAAGCTAATTAACCGTGCTGAATATGTTAACGAAGAGGCCCTTAAGACTGTTATGGACATGGGCATGCTAGAAGGTATTACTGAAACTTGGGATCGTTTGGATGAGCGATTGGAGTCGCTGAAATAGATTTTTTAAATCATGATTTTATCATTGTTGATAATTAAGTGTAAAAGCATTGCATGTAACGAAAACTTTTGTAAGAGAGAGGTACAAATAAATGATTAATACTGTTGGTCAAATTATGTTGTATGTGAATAACCAAGATGAAGTGAAGGAATTCTGGACAGAAAAAGTGGGGTTTATTGTAATTTCAGAAGAAGATAACGGTCAAGGAATGCGATGGATTGAAATTGCGCCGACTAAAGAAGCTGAAACAAGCATTGTTCTCCATAATAAAGAGCTTATTGCTAAAATGCAGCCTGAGTTAAATCTTGGTACACCTTCTTTAATGTTCTTCTCAAAAGACTTCGATCGTTTATATAGCAATTTAGTAAACAAAAACGTTACAGTTGGAGAAATTGTAACGATGCCTACAGGTAGAATATTTAATTTTGCAGATAGCGAAAATAACTATTTTGCAGTAATGGAAAAGAAGTAAATTTTAATTGAAATTATGAGTGCGATGCTGGACTAAAGGCATCGCATTTTTTGTTTTTATGAAAGTTAATTAATTTTATATAATAATAAAACGATATATAATAATATGTTATAGTAACAACAAAGGGGGGCTTACAAATGGAAATCATTCACGAAAGAGTAAAGTTACGGTTAATGGATAGTAGTGATGTCGAAACTTTGTTTTCGATTGTAGAAGGAAATCGGGATATTTGGGCGTATTTAATCTCTAAAATGGATAGTATTCAAGATATGCAGCAATATGTTCAAAAAGCGATAAAAGGTTACGGAAGGGGTACACAAATTCCTTTCAGTGTAGTCGATCAACAGACGAATATGATTGTAGGTAGTACACGGTTATATAATATTTCAGTAGAAGACAAGACAGTTGAGTTAGGGCAGACGTGGTATCATCCAAGTGTACAACGTACGAGTATAAATACAGAGTGTAAATATATGCTTCTAGAGTATGCTTTTGAAAAACTGCATATGTTGAGGGTGCAAATTAAGACAGATGTACGAAATGAAAAAGCACAACGAGCAATTGAAAGGTTAGGCGCAGTTAAAGAAGGTGTGCTTAGAAATGAAAGAAAGTTGCCGAATGGTCATGTGAGAGATGCGGTTGTGTATAGTATTATCGCGAGTGAATGGCCAAGTATAAAAGAAAAATTGTTAGAAAAATTAGAGTTGTATAAAGAAAAGCTATAATTCGTGTTTTGAAAGGTATATGGTTCGAAATACATGAAAAATATACCTTTTTTCTTACAAAACGCTACTTTATTTTAATTACTTTTGTTTCATCGTTCCCTTCTGATAAAAAATTCGTTACAATGTAGTTGTATGGTAATAAACTTATAAATTGAAAAATGTAATGAAAACCGCAAATGAAAAATGAATTGATAATCCTCAATTTTAAATGAAAACCCTTTTATACATATATAATAAGTAAAATTCCTTCTTTTAAACAAACTCAAACAAAACGATTTGATATAAATGTTTTTTTATAGAAGTATGGATGATGTACGGAGGCAATTACAAATGAAAGAAAATAAGAAAAGTAAAAAAAGACGAATCTTTCAAGTATTTCTACTAATGATTTGTTCTATTATTTTATATGTGAGCTATGCAGCTTATGATATTTGGAGCTATCGTTTTAAAACAGATGCTGGTGTGAACACAGATGCTGGTATCGTACTAGGAGCAGCTTCATGGAACGGAAAACCGTCTCCTGTATTTAAAGAAAGAATTAATCATGCGATTTCTTTATATAAAAACGGAAATATTAAAAAGATTATTTTCACAGGTGGTACAAAGTTTGAGGCAGAACTCGAGGAAGCACGCACTGCGAGAGTGTATGCATTGAAACAAGGTGTAAAAGAAGAGGATATTTTAATAGAAACAAAATCCCTTTTTACTGAAGAAAATTTAAAGAATGCGAAGGAAGTTGGAATAGAGAACGGAATCCGCACATACACGATTGTAAGTGATCCACTTCATATGAAACGTGCAATGAGAATCGCGAAACATATTAACATTGAAGCATATGCTTCACCAACGCCAACATCGGCATATAAAACGTTAGATACAGAAATTCCATTCTTCTTTAAAGAATTGTTCTCGTATATTGGATATGTAACCTCTTTGCCATTAAAGGCATTGAAGGGAGATTAATATAAGAAAAGGTCCTATTCTTATATAGGGATTTTTCTTATCATCCAAAAACATTGTATTTTTATCGGAATAGTGAAACAATAGAGAAGTAGCTTCATATAATCATAATGACAAAATGAACGGTTGATGAATCGAGCATAAAGGAGATTATAGTATGGCACTCTCATTTGTTGAAACAGAAAAACAATCTTTAATTATTGAACAAATAAATAAATTGATTCCAAAGTTCATGGAAAGGGAGCATCAACTAAGTGAATTAGGATCATTTCCGTATGAAAATATAAATGATTTGAAACATATTGGATATACGAAATTAACGTTACCGAAGGAATTTGGTGGAAGCGCGATTTCTTTATATGACTTCGTTTTATTTCAAGAGAAAATTGCAGAAGGCTGTGGAGCTACCGCATTGTCAATTGGATGGCATATCGGTATTGTGAAAGAACTAGCTGAAAATCGCTCTTGGAATAACGAGATGTTCAAATGGTTTTGCGAAGAAGTACGTAACGGTGCCCTCTTTAACCGCGCGGCGACAGAACCGAAAACAGGGAGTCCGACGCGTGGCGGCAAACCAGAAACAGAAGCGATTCAAAAAGGTGATAAGTGGATTATAAATGGAAGAAAAACTTTCACAACGATGGCACCAGTACTTGATTATTTTATTATTTCAGCAAGTATAAAGGGCCGTGAAGAAGTTGGTGAGTTTGTCATTCCAAGAAATACGCAAGGCGTGTCAATTGAAGAAACGTGGGATAGCGTTGCGATGCGAGGAACTGCTAGCCATGATTTAGTCTTACAAAATGTAGAAATAGAAAACCGCTTTTTTACGGATGTAAAAGGCGGAAAAGTGAAGCAAAAGGGTATTGGCTGGTTGCTACATATACCAGCATGTTATTTAGGAATCGCACAATCAGCAAGAAATTATGCAGTTCAGTTTGCGGAATCATACAAGCCAAATAGTTTAAACCATTCAATTAGTTTATTGCCGAATGTTAGAAGATTAGTCGGAGAATTAGAACTTGAGCTTATGCAAGCTCGCGTCTTTTTATATCAAATTGCGAAAAAGTACGATGAAGCAGAAGATAAGCTTTCACTACAAGCAGAGCTAGCAGCAGTGAAATACGCCGTAACGAATGCAGCAATATCCATTGTAGATAAAGCAATGCGCATCGTAGGAGCAAAAAGTTTATCAGAAAAAAATCCACTTCATCGCTATTATTTAAACGTCAGAGCAGGATTACACAATCCACCGATGGATGATGCAACACTGTCTATGTTGGCGGATGCGGCGTTTCGGTCGTGATGAATAAGTAAAAAGGCTGTTCCAAAGCGGAACAGCCTTTTTTATTATTTTAATTCAATAAATCTTTCTTTTCACTCTTCTTTTTATAGTTTTAAAGGAGAAAGCTAGGTTTCTTATTTTTACTAATGTTATAATAAGAAAAAAGCACGAAAAGAGGTTATCTCATGCTAGAGGTTATTGCAACATGTTTAGAAGATGTGAAACGAATTGAACGAGCTGGCGGGAAGCGAGTTGAATTGATTTCATCTTATACAGAAGGTGGTTTAACACCGAGTTATGCTTATATAAAAAAAGCGGTAGAAGCGGTACATATACCGATTCACGTTATGATTCGTCCACATGCGAAGTCTTTTACATATACGGAAGAAGAAATTGAAATGATGAAGGAAGATATTATCATCACGCAGAAGTTAGGGGCAGCTGGTGTTGTATTAGGCGTATTAAATGAACAAAATGAAGTGGATGAAGAGAAACTAGCAGATTTATTATCTGTTGTTGATGGAATAAATGTAACGTATCACCGTGCGATAGATGATACCGAAAATCCAGTGGAAGCGATGAGAACTTTAAAGAAATTTCATAAAGTGACGCACGTTTTAACTTCAGGTGGACAAGGAAATATAGTAGAGAATATTCCGGTTCTTACAGAAATGCAAAAGGTAAGCGATGGTCAAATTCAACTTGTAGCTGGAGCTGGCGTGACGAAAGAAAATATAAAACGATTGCTAGATGAAACTGGAATTTCGCAAGCACATGTCGGTACAGCGGTAAGAGAAGAGAAATCATGTTTTGCTGAAATCGATCCTAATTTAGTACAAGGATTAGTTGAAATAATAAAATAAGTGGTTAAGAAAGAGGAGAAACGATGAAGGAAAATACGAAGAAAGAATTATTCTCATGGGCTAAAACGATAGGATTTACCCTTGTATTAATCGCAATTATTCGTGGTGTTTTATTTACACCGTCATTAGTACAAGGCGAATCGATGATGCCCACATTAGAAAATAACGAACGAGTTCTCGTGAATAAGGTGGGTTATAGCATAAGTGGATTAGATCGCTTTGATATTATCGTATTCCACGGAAAAGAAGGATACGATCTCGTGAAACGAGTAATTGGTGTACCAGGCGATACAGTAGAGTATAAAAATGATGTTTTATATGTAAACGGAAAAGCGATGGAAGAACCGTATTTAAAAGAGTTTAAAGAAAAAGCAGCTGGCCGTGTATTAACTCCAGACTTTACGCTAGAACAAATAACAGGGGAAACGAAAGTGCCAGAAGGCCAAGTGTTTGTTTTAGGAGATAATCGTGAAGTTTCTAAGGACGGTCGTATGTTCGGTTTTATTTCAGAAGATGAGATTGTCGGAAAAGGACAAGCTGTTTTCTGGCCGTTGAAACAAGTAAGAGCGTTATAAAGAAAGAAGTATGGGCGAAATATTCTTCCGGTGGATTTAAATCACATTTTTTGTAACACTGAATGTTCATTTAAGAAAGACAGACAGACAGACAGAGGTCATTTTGATTATTATTTTTCAAAATGGCCTCTGTTTATTTGAAGATAGTATTGCAAGGAGGGAATTTAAATGATAACGAAAGAATCAGAAGTTATCTTAAACAGGAAAGGAGCCAGGAAAGTAAACGAAATTCCTAAAGAGGTCTTACAATTACTACAGCAAGGGAAAATAGAAAGTGTTAATCTAACAGAATGGCTAGCTATAAATCATATTGAACTACTTAAAAATGTCTTACCTTCAATAGGACTCAAGGATGGTTTGGAATGTATAGTAGCTGAATTAGAAAAAAAGAACGTTGAAACAGGGATGAAAGTCATACGAATAACAGGAACTTTATTGGATGAAATTATATTCAAAGAGAATGAAGGAAACAAGGAAGACGTACTGTTAAAATTATCTAAGCATATTTCGGATAGTGTACGATGCTGGGCAGCGTTTATGAATAAAAAATCAAATAACACATTAAAAGATACATTAACGTATATTCAACCTTTTGCGGCAGATCATCATTTTGGTGTTCGGGAAATTGCTTGGATGTCAATTAGAGAAGATCTTTCACAAAATATAGAAGAAAGTGTGGATTTGTTAGTAGAATGGGCAAAAAGTGAAGATGAGAATATTCGCAGGTTCTCTGTAGAGTCTATTCGTCCTCGAGGTGTATGGAGTAAACATATTGAAATATTAAAACAAGAACCTGAAAAAGCACTTCCAATTCTTAATTTACTTAAATCAGATCCATCAAAATATGTACAAGATTCGGTTGGAAACTGGTTAAATGATGCAAGTAAAACGAAACCGGATTGGGTAATGAACCTGTGTGAAGAATGGGCAAAGAATACTGACATAAAATCAACTAGTAGAATTATTAAAAAAGCTAAAAGAACGATTTTGAAAAATAAGTAATATGTAACTAATAGATTTGCTAGTTTTACGAAGAAACAATCAATCATGTAAAAAAAGAATACTTTGAATAACTATGAGAAGAGCATGTATTGATCAATACATGCTCTTTATATTTTCTTTTATATCAGTGTTACTAATGAAAGGTAATTAAATTTTATCCCGCTTTAATGGGCAGTAAGACCCCCACCTCAAAATTCAGCGAAAGCAAAGAAGTTAGGTGGGGGATCAACTGCCCATAAAAGTCCGATTGGTGAAGGCTAATAATCAGTGGGGGATGAAGAACCCCCCACTGATTATTAGCCTTCACTTTATTTCAAATCTAAACTTCCGTATTTTTTTATTGTAACTTTTATTCTAATAGTTTTGTAACAACATGTATTTTGGAAAGTGAACCGTCTCTATTTCTAAAAATAATTTTATATTCACCTTCAGGAAGCCAATCACTCCAATTTATCCCGCTTTAATGGGCAGTAAGACCCCCACCTCAAAATTCAGCGAAAGCAAAGAAGTTAGGTGGGGGATCAACTGCCCATAAAAGTCCGATTGGTTCAACTAATAATCAGTGGCGGATGAAGAAAACCCCCACTGATTAAAGTTTCACTTTATACTAAATTCACTTATCGCTTGTTCCCCAGGTTTTAAAGCTCCGTCAATCATCCAAGCACCTTTAGCATTATATAAAGTATAACTAAAAGGAGAATCACCTGTATTTTGTACAAGAACGCTTAAGTTATCTCCATTAAAATAGTTGAAATTATAAGTGGTTGATCCGAAAAATGCAACGTCTTCGTTAGTTATGGCACGTTGTTCAATTTGAGAGTTTAGCTTAGCATCTTCATTTGTCGCAAATGTCACATTATAACCTATACAAAAAGATAGCATAATAGCAGGAATTACTAGCAGTTTTTTCACAAGAAACACTCCTCGTATTTTATTGTATATATACCCATAATAAACCAAATAGGTTTAAAGGATAATAGTTGAATATAAACATTTACAAATGTATGTAATTATTTACACGCATTTTAAATTACTGACAGAACCTCCTAGGTTATACACTTGAAAAAAATATTGAAAGAATTGAAAGAATATTTTATAATTTTAAATTATATACTTGTTTCGAAAAACGGAATTTAAGTTCCGAAATTCGGAACTTAAAGGAGATAGGATGAGTATAAATAAAACGGCAGTTAAGACAATGGATATTTTGGAGTTATTTTATGAGCATGAAGAGTTAAGTTTAACAGAGATGGTTCAGCTTACGAGTATGCCGAAAACATCTGTTTATCGTTTAATTGGCTCGTTAGAAGAAATGGAGTTTTTACAAAAAAACGAAAAGGGGAAATATCGTTTAGGGGTCGTTTTTTTACGGTTCGGTCAACTTGTTTCACAAAGGCTATCAGTCAGAAATATTGCGATTCCATATATGAAAGAACTTAGAGATAGTTTAGGGCAGGCGGTCAACTTAATCATTCAAGATGGTAATGACGCGATTTATGTTGAAAAGATGGAAGGGGTTCAGCCAGTACGTGTGTATACGGCAGTTGGAAGACGAGCTCCGCTTTATGCTGGTGCTTGCCCGAGAATTTTACTATCGTATTTTTCTGAGGAAGAGAAAAGAAAGTACATAGAGGAAACAGATTTAAAACAGTTTGCAGATGGAACGATTGTGAATAAAGAGCAGTTGCTAGAAGTATTACATATGGCGAAAGTGGAAGGGTATACAATTAGTTA
The DNA here is from genome assembly GCF_009739945.1 of Bacillus luti. Classification (NCBI taxonomy): domain Bacteria; kingdom Bacillati; phylum Bacillota; class Bacilli; order Caryophanales; family Bacillaceae; genus Bacillus; species Bacillus luti. The sequence goes on from NZ_CP040336.1 coordinate 2,255,307, forward strand.
TTCTGAACTAGAAAATCATACAGCGGCTATAGCAGCACCAATTTTCGCAAGTGACGGAACGATTGTAGCCGGTATTAGTATTTCAGGTGTAGCAATTGAGTATAGCGAAAGTAGTATTCCTTATTTTATTGCGAAAGTGAAAGAAACCGCATACCGCATTTCAAAAGAACTCGGCTTTTGGGCATAGAAAGAGGGAATGGGATGAAATTTTCTGCATTAGGGGATCAAGCAATTATTGTTACATTTGGTGAAGAAATTAGGATGAATATATACGAGAAAGTGCAACGATTATTTCAAGGGCTGCAGCAACATCCGTTCGCAGGAATGGTTGAATGCGTTCCATCTTTTACTTCGTTAGCCGTTTATTACAACGTATACGAAGTATGGAAGCGAAATGAGAGAAGTGAAAGTCCATATGACTACGTTTGTCAGTATATACAAGAACTGAATACTTCTTTTAAAGAAGAGATGAAACGAGATGTGCAACATATTTCGATACCAGTTTGCTACGGCGGAGAATTTGGACCTGATTTAGAAGAGGTCGCGCATTATCAAGGGTTGCAAGTAGAGGACGTTATTCGAATACATAGTGAAACAACATATTTTGTGTATATGTTAGGATTTACACCGGGATTCCCATATTTAGGGGGGCTATCAAAAGAACTAGAAACACCTAGAAAAGAAACGCCGCGGTTACAAATCGCACCTGGTTCGGTAGGGATTGGCGGAAATCAAACGGGTATTTATCCGCTTGAAACACCGGGCGGATGGAATATTATCGGCCGAACACCGATTTCTTTATTTAATCCGAAAGAAGAAACACCAACATATATTCAAAGTGGTATGTATTTACGATTTATACCGATAACAAAGGAAGAGTACGTATCGCTTGAGGGGGCTAAAGAATGGATGTAGAGGTTTTGCATGCAGGGATGTTTACAACAGTCCAAGATTTAGGGAGATCTCATTATCAACAATACGGTGTACCTGTTGGCGGGGCTATGGATCCAAATGCACTTAGAATGATTAATATGTTAGTCGGTAATAAAGAGAATGAAGCAGGACTCGAAATGACGATCATGGGACCTAAATTGTTAATAAAGAAAACGACGTTGCTCGCGATTGGCGGTGCGGATATGGAACCGTTATTGAATGGAGAACGCATCCCGTTATGGCGTCCTATTTTAGCTGAAGAAGGTAGCATGCTTTGTTTCGCAAAAGCGAAAAGTGGTTGTAGGACATATGTAACTTTTGCAGGTGGTATTCATATTGATCGTACGATGGGAAGTAAAAGTACTTACATACGTGCTGCGATTGGTGGCATAGAAGGAAGAATGCTGAAAAAAGGAGATTATTTTCAAATTGGTACAGGGGCAGACATTGCTAGTCGCTTCATTCAACGTCTACACGATGAAGAGAGAGTCAAAATGAAATGGGCGATTTGTAACGACGCTTTACCAAAATATAAGAAGCATCCCATTCTTCGCGTCATAACAGATTTTGAATATGATCAGTTTACAGAAAGTAGTAAAGGTTCATTTTTTACGAAAGAATATAAAGTGTCCAATTATGCTGATCGCATGGGATATCGGCTTGACGGAGATGTGTTAAATAGAGTCGTTGAAAAAGAGATTTTATCGAGCCCAGTTACATTCGGAACCATTCAAGTTCCAAACGGCGGACAGCCTATTATATTAATGGCAGATAGACAAACGACAGGTGGCTATCCGAGAATTGGAAATGTCATTTCAGTAGATTTACCTCTTCTTGCGCAGTTGAAACCAGGAGACTATGTTTCTTTTGAGAAAATCACGATAGAAGAAGCGGAGCAATTATACATAGAGCAAGAAAAAGATATGAGCCTATTAAAGAAATTCATCGCTTTACGAAGCTGAAATTAGGAGGGAAACATCATGAAGACAATCGATTTAAATTGTGATTTAGGAGAAAGTTTTGGAGCTTATAAAATGGGGAATGATGATGAAATTCTTCCGTTCGTTTCCTCTATAAACGTTGCTTGTGGTTTTCACGCAGGTGATCCGTCTGTTATGCGGCAAACGGTTGAAAAGGCACTTCAGCATAATGTAGCAATCGGGGCACATCCTGGATTTCCTGATTTAATTGGATTTGGGAGAAGAAACATGAACGTTTCAGCAAGTGAAGTATACGATTATGTTTTATATCAAATCGGTGCATTGGACGGATTTGTGAAAGCAGCTGGCGGGAAAATGCAACACGTAAAACCGCACGGCGCGTTATATAATATGGCGGCAACAAATTTAGAAATTGCGGATGCAATTGCAAAGGCAATTTCTCATATAAACCGAGATCTATCACTTTACGGGTTAGCAAATAGCGAGGCGTTTATACAGGCTGCGGAAAAATACAATGTAACGCTCGTACAAGAAGCTTTTGCTGATCGTACATATACGCAAGATGGAACGTTAACGAGTCGTACAGAAGAAAATGCGCTCATAAAAAATGAGGACGAAGCGATAACACAAGTACTTCAAATGGTGAAAGAAGGATATGTAAAAGCAGTGAATGGAGAGAAAGTAGCAGTTCAGGCACAAACAATATGTTTACATGGTGATGGAGAGAAAGCCGTCCAATTTGCGGAAAAAATATACAGAACATTCGAACTTAATGGTATTACTATTTGTGCACCGAAATGAAAAATGAGGGGAAGTGCTAGAAATGATTAAATTAATCGGGATATTACTCGTTGCGGTTGGCTTTTTATTTAGATTAAATACATTGTTAGTAGTTATGGTTGCAGGTATTGTTACGGGGATGGTTTCTGGTTTAAGCTTCTATGATGTCATCAGTATGTTCGGTAAATTTTTCATAGAAAATAGATATGTCTATGCCTATTATATTAACTTTACCGGTAATCGGAATTTTAGAGAGATATGGATTAAAAGAAAGAGCAGAGGCACTTATTACGAAATCAAAAGGAGCAACAACTGGAAGAGTATTAATGTCATATTTTACGATAAGAGAATCATCAGCAGCACTAGGACTTAATATTGGTGGTCATGCGCAAACAGTGAGACCACTCGTTGCACCAATGGCAGAAGGAGCTGCGCAAGGACGATACGGTAAACTTCCTGAAAAATTAAGAGAGAAGATTAAAGCAAACGCAGCTGCTGCAGAAAATACAGCTTGGTTTTTCGGAGAGGATATTTTCATCGCAACTGGTGCCATTTTATTAATGAAAGGATTCTTCGATTCAGTAGGTATGCACGTCGGAGTATGGGATATGGCACTTTGGGGTATTCCAACAGCAATATCCGCACTTATTGTGAGCTGGATTAGGTTTAGAAGGTTTGATAAATATATAGAGAAAACAATGAAGGCAGAAGAAAAAGAAGAGAAGGAGGCAATATAATATGAACATCATCACTATGGATACAATCTACTATGTATTAGGAATAATAGTTGCCTTTATCGCTGTGCGTATTGCATTCGATCGTGAACATCCAAATCGATTCGGTTCTAGCTTGTTTTGGGCATTGTTTGCTGTTACATTTTTATTCGGAAATGTAATCCCTTCGTTTTACGTTGGCTGTATTGTACTCGCTATGGTCGTTTTAGCTTCATTAAATAAAGTAACAAAATCAGAGGAGAAAGAAGTACCAGTACAAGAACGTGTGAAACATGCTGAGAAATTAAAAAATAAAATTTTTATGCCTGCACTGTTAATTCCGATTTTTACAATTATCGGTACATTGACGTTAGGAAAAATCAAATGGGGAAATGTCTCTCTCGTTGATCCAGATAAAGTAACGTTAGTTGCATTAGCGTTAGGAGCACTACTCGCATTCGTTGCGGCGATGCGCATTACAAAAGCAAAAATAACAACGCCTGTTCAAGAAGGAAGCAGATTACTACAGGCTGTCGGCTGGGCAGTTATTTTACCACAAATGTTAGCAGCACTTGGCGGGATTTTCGCGAAGTCTGGCGTTGGACAAGTCGTTTCTGATTTAGTTGGACAAGTGTTACCGACAGAGTATCCGTTCGTTGCTGTAATGGCGTATTGTTTAGGAATGATGCTATTCACAGTTGTAATGGGAAATGCATTCGCAGCGTTTGCCGTTATTACTGGCGGAATTGGTTTACCTTTAATTGTTCAAATGCACGGAGGAAACCCAGCAATTATGGCAGCACTCGGTATGTTTGCTGGATATTGCGGAACACTTATTACGCCAATGGCGGCAAACTTTAATATCGTTCCGGCAATGCTTTTAGAACTGAAAGATAAGAATGCTGTTATTAAGGCGCAAGTACCAATTGCTCTTTCTATTTTCATTATCAATATGTTTATCATGTATGGCCTTGTATATCGTTTCTAATTAGGAGGATAAAACTATGAAAACAGTATTACTAACAGGATTTGATCCGTTTGGCGGAGAAAGTATCAACCCAGCTTGGGAAGTCGCAAAAAGTTTACATGAAAAAACAATCGGAGAATATAAGATTATTAGTAAACAAGTCCCAACTGTCTTTCATAAATCAATAAGCGTATTAAAAGACTATATAGAGGAACTAAAGCCTGAAATGATTATATGTATCGGACAAGCTGGGGGTAGACCAGATGTTACGATAGAGCGAATAGCAATTAATATTGATGATGCAAGAATTGCTGATAATGAAGGAAATCAGCCGGTAGATGTACCAGTTGTAGAAGAAGGACCGGCTGCATATTGGTCGACGTTACCGATGAAAGCAATTGTAAAGAAACTTCGCGAAGAAGGGATACCGGCTTCTGTTTCACAAACAGCAGGTACATTCGTTTGTAATCACATATTTTATGGCCTCATGCATGAACTAGAGCAACATGATCAAAAAATAAAAGGCGGATTTATTCATATTCCATTTTTACCAGAACAAGCGAGTAACTATCCAGGGCAACCGAGTATGTCACTTTCTACTATTAGTAAGGGGATAGAATTGGCAATTGAGGTAACGACGGAAGTGGAAGTAGATATTGTAGCGTGCGGCGGTGCGACGCATTAAGTAAAAAGCATGTTAATTAAAGAGGGCTGATGCAGCCCTCTTTGTATTTTTAATTGAAGATGCATTATAGGATACTAATATATACGGAATTGTAACCAGCACAATGTTTTTATCCGCTCTTTTTAGGGAAAAAAGAGTAAAGATTTAATTAAGTTTTACTTCAAGAATTAGATGGAACTTATTCTATGGACTTTTGGTTATGTTGCAGGTGAAGGATTGCTATGGGTATACAAAAAAGAGTAACCCGTTTGGCTACTCTTTTTTGTATTTGTTTGTTTCAATAAGAGACCGTTATTGAAGTCCCTTCATGAAATTTTGGATTTTTGATGATAATGCAAACAGCAGGATGCTAACTAAAATGGAGATAGCACCAATAACACCAAAGTAAATTGCTTCTGTTGCAGGATTATATAGTTTAACAACTTGGGCATTTATTGCTTGCGCAGACGCAGTTGATAAGAACCATAAGCTCATAGTTTGCGAAGAGAAAGCAGCTGGAGCCAGCTTCGTCGTTATTGATAACCCTGAAGGAGATAAACAAACTTCTCCAATTACAATTAAAAAGAAGCTAAGGACTAACCACATAGGATTCACTAAAGAGTGAGTACCGTTGATTAAAGCCGGAATAATCATAACTAAGAATGAGAAACCTGCAAATAGCAATCCAATAGCGAATTTTTTTGCCGTTGAAGGCTGCTTCTTGCCTAACTTTATCCAAACCCATGCAAAAATCGGGGCAAGCGTTACGATAAAGATTGGACTTAATGATTGGAACCAAGCGGAATGCAATGTAATGCCATTGAACTGTAATTGAGTTCGTTGATCCGCGTATGTCGCTAAGATAATAGCACCTTGTTCTTGGATAGACCAAAATATTGTAGCTGCAATAAAGAGTGGTATATACGCAAGAAGACGAGATTGCTCTACTTTTGTTGTTTTAGGACTACGATACATATAAATGAAATAATAGGCTGGAATAACAATCCCTAAGATACTAATCAGGAATGTAAATCGATTTATAGTTAACAACCCAGTTGGAATTGTAGCCACACCTAGCAATGTTAATACAATCAGACCAACACTGAAATACTTAATAGTCTTTTTTCTTTCCGAATCTGATAATGGATTAGGTACTTTTGTACCGATTAGACCAAGGTTTTTCTGTTTTGTTCCAACAAATACCCCTAACCCAATTGCCATACCAACTGCCGCAACTCCAAAACCAACGTGGAAATTATATTGCTGACCTAATGTTCCGACAACTAAAGGTGCAAGTAAGGCACCTAAGTTAATACCCATGTAGAATATACTAAACCCTGAGTCACGACGCGCATCTGTTTCACTGTATAAACTTCCTACGATGTTCGATATGTTAGGTTTTAACAACCCTGTTCCTAGAATTAAGAAGACCATAGAGATAAATAACGCACTTTTACTACCCGGCAAAGCTAAAATAAGATGGCCAATCATAATTAAAACGCCACCAAAGAATACGGTTTTACTTGGACCAAATAAACGATCCGATATCCATCCGCCGATAATACTAGACATGAACAGTAAGGAACCGTAAATTGCCATTATCGAGGTTGCGGTAGATTGTTCAATTCCTAATCCACCTTTTGCGACCGAATAGTACATATAATACAGCAAAATAGCTCTCATTCCGTAATGAGAAAACCTTTCCCAAAACTCAGTGAAGAATAAAGTGAATAATCCTTTTGGATGCCCAAAAAATCCTGTTTGAGGAATACTTTGAACAAGTTCGTTTTTTTCTTTCATAATGTTAATATTACCCCTTATTAATTTTTAATATTATACAAGTATAACTTAAGAGACTCCCAGTAGTCCATAACTATCTAAGCCCATAGATGAAGAAAAGCAGCCTTCTGGCTGCTTTCTAAATGAATTAAAAAATCGTCATTTGCTTATTAGATACACTTTTCACTGAATCTATCTCTAAAAAATCCAGAATTTATTGTGAGAGTGCTTTAGCTACTAAGAATGCCACGGCCATTACGAACAAGTATTGAACAGTAGTTATCTTTGAAACTTTAATTATGCCCAAAAAAGTTTGGGTTTACATAATGCAACATAGTAAGTAAACCGAATTGTACAACACCTACTGTAAACAACTGGTATAATAAATATAGGAAAATACATAGAGGTGATGTTTGTGCAACAATATGAAGAAGTACGTTCAATTTTAGAAAAAGCGAAGAAAATTACAGTATTAACAGGCGCAGGGGCAAGTACGGAAAGTGGTATACCAGATTTCCGTTCATCAAATGGATTGTATGCTGATGCGAATGTAGAGATGTATTTATCAAGAGGATATTATAACCGAAATCCGAAAGAGTTTTGGAAGCATTATAAAGAAATCTTTCAAATTAATACGTTTCACCAATATAAAGCAAATCGTGGGCATCGCTTTTTAGCAGAGCTAGAAGAACAAGGAAAAGATATAACGATTTTAACGCAAAATATTGACGGTTTGCATCAAGTAGGTGGTAGTAAACATGTTATTGATTTACATGGAACACTGCAAACAGCACATTGTCCGAAGTGTAAAGAGGGATATGATTTGCAGTATATGATCAATCATGAAGTACCACGCTGCGAGAAGTGTAATTTTATTTTAAATCCAGACGTTGTTTTATACGGAGATACACTGCCGCAATATCAAAACGCGATAAAACGTTTATATGAAACAGATGTACTTCTCGTAATGGGAACGTCACTCAAGGTACAGCCAGTCGCTTCATTCCCAGAAATCGCAAAGAGGGAAGTAGGAGCAACAACGATTTTAGTAAATGAAGAATTAACAGGGCAGGAATATAACTTTGATTATGTATTTCAACAAAAGATTGGTGAATTTGTTGAAGGGTTATCTTCAATGGAATAAGGTATTGAAAAAACTGAGGTATTCGCCTCAGTTTTTTATTTAAGTAATCACTGTTTTAAGCCTCATGAAAACATTTTGATAATGTAGTAAACACATCTTTATAATTTATAAAAAGGTGTTTCATAGGTAAAATGGCAGAGTAAGAAGTGATATTTTCTTTAATGAATACACACTCGTCATAAAGTAAGCTAATATGTAGCTGTTGTAAGGGTTCTATTTGGTTTTGCTTCAGGTATAAAACTAAGTCATTATAAAGTTGCGTACTATACTCAGTTACAGAACATTCTAATGAATGCTGACCTACTATGCTAGTCCACCATACTTTAAAACTACATATTAATTCTTTGAAGGATTCTTCATTACATAAATGAGTATTAAAAAGTTTCTCATAAAATATATGATTCTCCTCATAAAAAATTTGCGAATCATATTTGTCGTTAGTAATTTGTTTACGAAGTGTTTGCCATAACTCTTTAAAATTCACTTCGAAATCATTAGAGAAATTGAAAGTTTTTGCTATGTAGGGAAAGTGGAAATTTCCTTTGCTCTCTTTTTGATTGAGGCGAATATTTTGAATATAAATCATAAAGTTTAGACAGTGTGGGGTAGTAATATATATTGTAAATGAATCTGTCATTTTGTTTGCTCCTTCGTAATGTTTTGTATGGATTTATTTCTTAATTATACAAATAAATGTAAAATGATGGAATGAAAAAACAGTGTAATACTCTCTTTCTTTTTGAATACCATTCATGTTATTGCACATTAAGGGAATGGTAATAAATAGGTTGGGAAATTAAAATACTGAAAATTTAATCTTTTATTTCTTTTGTAATTAATATAAAATTCTATATATATCATATAAATAAATTTGATACATAATGAGTTTGTGTAGAAATGTTAATAGAATGAAGCGAGGGAGCGAAATGAGACAGAAAAAGGAGAAGCAGAAACAATCGAAAAAGAAAAAGACTCATATTCCATTTCGATTGAATGTACTATTTTTTATCGTCTTTCTTTTATTTTCAGCTATTATAATTCAATTAGGTAAAGTACAAATCATTGATGGAGAAACGTATAGAAATGAAGTGAATAAGAAAGAAGATGTGACGGTGAGCACGCCTGTTCCTAGAGGAAAAATGTTTGATCGGGAAGGTCATGTGATTGTAAATAATAAACCGTTACGAACCGTTACATATACGAAAATGAAAGGAGTAGATTCGAAAGAAGTTTTACAAGTAGCAAGGGATTTAGCAAAGTTAATTGAAATGCCGCAAGAGGATATGGATAAGTTAACGGAGACTGATAAGAAAGATTTTTGGATGCAGTTAAATGAAAAACGTGCTATGGCAAAAGTTACGAAAGAAGATGAAGGTAACTTTAGAAAGCAGGAAGTAGAAGGGAAAGAATTAGATAAAAAAGTAGAAGAATTGCGCCGAGAAAGAATTACACAAGAAGAATTAAATGAACTTTCAAAAGAGGATATAGAAGTATTAGCAATTAAAAGTAAAATGAATGCGGGATATAAAATGACGCCGCAAATTGTCAAAAAAGATGTGAGTCTAAATGAATATGCAGTCGTAAGTGAAAGATTGGCAAGCTTGCCAGGAGTAGATACGACGGTGGATTGGGAACGTGAATATCCAAATGATAAAATACTCCGTTCTGTCCTTGGTAGTGTTTCTAGTGAAAATGAAGGATTACCAAGGGAGCAACTAGACTACTATTTAGTACGAGATTATAACCGAAATGATCGTATCGGTAAGAGTTATATCGAAAAGCAGTATGAAGATGCGCTGCATGGTACGAAAGAACAGACGAAAAATATTACAGATAAAACCGGAAATATTGTTCGGACTGAAAAAGTGACAAAAGGAAAAAGTGGGCATAATTTAATGTTAACAGTGGATATGGAATTGCAAAAGAAAGTGGAGGAGAGTCTTGATAAAAATTTAAGAGCATTTCATTCTTCAGAACCGATGATGGATCGCGCGTTTGTTGTAATGATGAATCCGAAAAACGGTCAAATTTTATCAATGGCAGGAAAGAAAATTGTAAATAAAGACGGTGGGATGCAAATAGAAGATTTCGCTTTAGGGACGATGACAAGCTCGTATGAGTTAGGATCAACGGTGAAAGGGGCTACGTTATTAGCTGGATATCAAACGGAAGCGATTAAGCCGTATACGCATTTCTTTGATGCACCAATGTACTTTAAAGGGAGTGTCAAGCCGAAGAAATCTTGGAAAGACTTTGGAGATATTGATGATTTAAGAGCTTTACAAGTTTCATCGAACGTTTATATGTTTAATACAGCTTTAAAAATAGCAGGTATTAATTATGTACCACAAAATCCGTTAGATATTAAACAAGAGACATTTAATAAAATGCGCTATTACTTTAGACAATTTGGCCTAGGCGTACCAACTGGTATTGACTTGCCGAATGAATCAATCGGTCAAATAGGTAGAACTGATAATATACCTGGTTTTTTACTTGATTATGCGATTGGACAATATGATACATATACACCGCTTCAACTTGCACAATACATTTCAACGATTGCGAATGGCGGTTACCGAATGAAACCACAAATTGTGCAAGAAGTGAGAGAGCAACCAAATAGACCAGAGGATGTTGGGAAAGTCATTCGGACAATGGAACCAACTATATTAAATCGAGTGGATATGGATATTTCCTATATCAATCACGTAAAAGAAGGATTTAGAAGAGTATTTCAAGAAGCAGACGGAACAGGTACCGCAACATTTAAAGGATTACCGTATAAACCAGCTGGAAAAACAGGAACAGCTGAAACAGTATATGGCGGGGAAAGTGATATTGGAAGAGATGAAAACTATAACCGAAAAAAATGTTATAATTTAACTCTTGCCGGTTATGCACCATATGATGCTGATCCGGAAGTCGCTTTTTCAGTTGTTGTACCATGGGTGAATGATGATAAATCAGGAATTAATTCTGCGATTGGTAAAGAGATTTTAGATGCGTATTTCGAATTGAAAGCGAAAAGGTCGGGTGTAAATCTACCCCCGGTAGAACAGTTGAACAAAGCCCAGTAAAAATAGTATCACTGCACAGACACACATTGTGCAGTGATATATTTTTTGAGTTAAAAAGCGTTTGAATAAGGTGGGAATGAATATGGAAGAGGAGATTAAGAAAAAGGAGATTAAGACAGGCTGGGGGAAGTACATACTATTTATATTTGTCATGGTAATAGCCTACCATTCATTTACGTTATGCAAGGTAGAAGGGAAATCGATGCAGCCAACTCTGTATGAAGAAGACTACGTATTTGTAAATAAAGCAGCAGTACATTTTTCGAATTTACAGCACGGAGAAATTGTCATTATAAAAGAAGAGGATGAATCGAAATATTATGTGAAACGTGTCATAGGGCTTCCTGGTGATGTCATTAACATAACGAACGGAACGGTATATGTAAATGATAAAAAGCAAGAAGAACCATATACAAACAAAGAGTTGTTCAACAACACACAAGTGTTTTACAACTTTCAAAAGACAAAAATTCCACCAAATAAGTTATTTGTAATGGGAGATAATCGTGAAATTAGTAGAGATAGTCGAAATGGTTTAGGGTATATAGAAGAAGATAACATAATTGGCAAAGTAGAATTTGTGTATTATCCTTTTTCAAAAATGAAAATAATAGACTAGTTTAGTATCTTTATGTTCCTCAAAAAACAACCAATGAATAATTAGATGCTTTTACAATGGGAATGAAGTTAACGGTTAAGGAATAGAAAGGAACTGATCGCATGTATAAGTACACAATTTGTTTCATTAGACAAGGGGATAACATACTCCTCTTAAATAGAAATAAAAAGCCGAATATGGGAATGTGGAATGGTGTTGGAGGGAAAATTGAAGATAATGAAACGCCATATGAAGGAATAATTAGAGAAACGCTTGAAGAAACAGGCATAGATCTTCCAAGTGTAACGTTTAAAGGGAATGTGGTTTTTAAAAGTAAGGACGAGCCTCGAGGTAGTGAGGGAATGTATGTATTCCTTGCTGATCTGCCAGATGGAGTACATTTGGACACACCATTAAGTACGGCGGAAGGATTATTAGAATGGAAAGAAATCGATTGGATATTAAATTGTGATAATAGAGGTGTAGTTAGCAATTTACCAAAATACTTACCAATAATATTAACAGAAGATAAAAAATTAGAGCATATATTTACATATGATAACCGGAATATTATTAATTACACAACTGCATTTCTAACGGAAGATGATGTGAACAAGCGATATGTAAAAAAACTACCCTCATACTCTAGTTGATAAAATATTTTAAAGAGCAATCGGTATTTTCGTATCGATTGCTCTTATTCTATACGCGGGGTGATGATATGTTTCAGAAATATAATTCATTGGCCATAATCGTCATATGTACAATGTTTCTTTTTGTAGCTTGTTCTAAAAGTGATACGGAACTGAAAGATATTCAAAGAGCAGATTATCTTGTATCTTATTCAAATGCAATGAAAAACGGTGGTTACATGTATGCATACGATAAAAAAGGAAATGAGATTAGTAAAATAGAAGTAGATGGTCAAAGTATGATGAGTAATGCAAAAGATGAAAAGGGGTACTACTTTTCATCAAGTAGAAATAACAATCATTACGCTATTGATAAGACAGGTAAAATACGTGAGTTAAATAGACCTAAACAATTACAAAATATAAACGCAGGAGCATATTTCATCCATGCAGAGCAAGGGTATGTATATTATGATGTGAATATTGGATTGGTAGACGAAAAGAAGGGATATACAAGTGAACTTGTATATTGGAAAGATAGTGACAAAAGGCAAGAAAGTGTAGAACTGAAGGGAACGATTCAAGGAGCGCATATTATTAAGAATCATATATACGCATTTTCACAAACACTAGACAAAATATATATTTCAGAAATAGACTTGGCCACAAATAAAAAAACAAACGAATTTGAAATTCCTAATGAAAACGTGTATTTTGCACCAACTACTCAAAAAATAATTTTTCAAAAGTATAAAGATAAATTATTACTCGCATTGAGTGATAACGTAAATCAAAAGTTATCAGCTAAATTAATGATGATAAACCCGAAAACGAGAGTAGTAGAAAAAGAAAAGGTACTAGATGACGAGAATATTATACCTGTTCTAGTGCAGGTGATTGATAATAAGGTTTATATTTTAGGCGATGATGAAAAAATAAAAGAATTAGATGAGAATTTAAATATCATACGTACATATTCATTGCAAAGCGATAAAAAAACAAAAATCGCTAGAGAGGATAAAGGGATATGTGATATACAAGTACAGGAGAATAAAATATACATCCTATACAAAGATATGAATTCGAAGAGTAAAACAAAGCAACTTGTAGCTGAAATTGAAGGGTATGATTTATTAACGGGAGCCAGCATGGAAAAGACTACTTTGCAATTAGATAAGAAGTGGGATGATATTACCTTTCTTGCATTAAAAGAGTAAATAAAATGATGTGAAGGGGATAACTCAAATTATGACATTCAAAAGTGAGGAAGAACTAAATGAAGCTATTGCAGAGGCAAAAGCAAGTCTAGCAATAGAGGGCATGAATCTTACAAAAGAAATGGAAAAGATTATTAGAGACAAGTTGGCAGGTAAGATAACGCATGAGCAATTTATCCCGCTTTAATGGGCAGTAAGACCCCCACCTCAAAATTCAGCGAAAGCAAAGAAATTAGGTGAGGGATCAACTGCCCATAAAAGTCCGATTGGTTCAACTAATAATCAGTGGTGGATGAAGAAAACCCCCACTGATTAAAGTTTCACTTTATCGTATTAGCAGATGCGATTGCGAGACGTGAACGTACTTAACAATCTAGAAGGCACCACAAACTTTTGTTACATAAACAGGAAAAAAGAGAGGGTAGATCCAACGCTCTGACTGTAGACAAACTATTTTTGTAGAGTTCAGATACTAAAAAATAGTTTGTCTCTTGCTTTATGGAGAATTTATCCAACAATATATATACGTAGTACGTTTTATGCTACAATTTACTATAAGTGAGGAAGGAAGGTGTCTTATGAAAATATCCGTTTATGTTGCAAGTGCATTTAGCAAGGATCATAAAGGCGGAAATAAAGCAGGAGTGGTATTTATGGAGAATACATTGACCACTACTCAAAAAATGGCAATAGCCAAACAACTGGGCTATGCGGAAACCGCATTTATATCAGAATCTGAAGTTGCTGATTATAAAATTGAGTATTTTACACCAAAAGAGGAAGTTGATTTATGTGGTCATGCCACAATTGGCTCTTTCGCGATACTGATGCATTTAAATAAACTTTTCAAGAATCGCTATACGATTGAAACGAACAGCGGCGTTCTTACTATTACCATAAAAGATGACATCATATTCATGGAACAAAATGAACCGATATTCTATGATGTTATATCTCCAAATGAGTTTATCGACTGCTTTGACATTGAAGATATAGAAAATACATACCCAATTCAAATTGTCTCCACAGGCTTAAAAGATATTTTAATTCCTATAAAAAGCGAAACACAATTACATACACTGCAACCTAATTTTGAAAAAATTAAAGAAATCAGCAAGTATTATAATGTTGTCGGGATGCATCTATATACTTTTAATGACAATCGAATAATATGCAGAAACTTTGCTCCACTATATGACATCAATGAAGAAGCAGCGACTGGAACTTCAAACAGCGCATTAGCTTGCTACCTTTATGAACAGCACTACTTACAAAAAGAAGTCTATGTATTTGAACAAGGTTATTCTTTACACTCGCCTTCCGAAATATTAGTTAAATTAGCAACCAATAGCGAGAATAAAATAGAAAAAGTTTATGTTGGTGGCAAAGGCTATTACTGTGAAACGAAGTGTTTAAATATAGAAAATATTGAGTGAAAATAAAAAAAGAGATGGCAGATCCATCTCTTTTTTATTTTCATATACTCCATGATTAGCTGCGACTCGCCTTAATGATAAAACGGTGTTGTTTCACATCAAAATATCCCTTTTGCAAAATGATCTCATGTATACGATATAATTCCCCATAGTAACCCTCGACAGTAAAATCAGGAATTTGCCACGGAATTGCTTTTAAGTAATAGACGATAGCGCCAATATCATAAAAGCGTTGGAAAGGAAACTCTTCTTTTTCTTCTAAAATAGTAAATCCATTTTCCTTTAGTTCATTACATGCAGTTTCAAGAGACCAATTTGCAAATTCGCTATTTAGCGGTGAGATAAACTGCTCATTAAGTTCAGCACAATCAAGACCGCCAACTTGTTGTGTAAGAAATGTTCCATTTGGAGAAAGGATTCTTTTTACTTCAGAAGCAGCATACGATTCATGTTGATTTAAGATTAAATCAAACTGTCCATCTTGAAATGGTAATGCAGCATCATCGCTCACCTCTACAACTTTAACCCCTAAAGGCTCTAATTTCTTCTGAGCAATTGACATGTTTGGAGCGTAGCCCTCAGTTGCATAAATAGTTGAGGGGAATGGTTGTAACATAGATAAAAACTCTCCGCCGCCAGTACCCATATCTAACATTGATTCTGCACGCTGCATAAGCTGGAAAGCAGTGCTACCGTACGACCACGATAAAGGCTCGCTCTTCATTCGGCCCGTTTCTGAAATGAAAGAAAAGTCCCAACCACTAAAATGTGTATTTGCACTTTTTAATAAAGTTAAAAATAATGGATCACGTTTCATAATTTTGTCCTCCTATTTTTTAATGGATAATATGATGCGAAAAGAAAAAAGGGAGGACCTCTTATTAATGAGAAGCGGTTTTACGTTTCGTGTTCGAATAGATTCATATAAGTTTGCTCCTTGTAAGAATGGTTATTTATATATTCGGGATAATTGAGTAGAAATCCTTTGAACTTAGTTGTGATGTTTTTAATTACTTGGTTTGAGTCGTTTCAGGTACTACGAATTATTACGTGGTTAAAAAATATCTATTAAAATCTAAAATGTCGGTAAAAATGGGGAACCTTAAATTTAGGTTTCCCTTTAATTTATTAAATTATCAATATTAAAATTAACAGAGCCATTAATAAAAGAAATATATATACTGAATATAAAAACTTTTAATTATTTGAAAATATTTTATAATTTAGTATTGTTTATATATGGAATATTTTGTTTGTACGAAAGAGGGGTAAGGGGTTATATGAAAAGAATGAAAAATGTAATGTTGCTAGTGTTGTGTTTCTTATGTTTAAGTGGTTGTAATTATGAAGATGAAGATCAGGTGAAAAAATATGTGAAAAAAAAGCACGGAATCGATGTGGTTGTAACAGATTGGGGCGCTATACATGAAGGGAATATGGGGCATACATACCATACTGTTCAAGCGAAAAATAACAAAAATATTCAATTTAGAGTAGAGGTAGATGGTCTCATCTATTCAAGAATAACAGGCGATGAATACGAATACGGGAAAAAAACATATGAGGAATATAAGAAATTCAAACCAATGCTAGAAGAAATTAAAAAATTAGGTTATGTGGAATCTGAAAATGAAAATGCTCTCCAATATATATTGGATGATAATATAGGGAGAAAACCAACTGATAAGTTATTATTAACTTTAAAAACGAGTGACAAGATAGATTACAGTCAATTTGAATCAACAGAATTAGATCGTTTATATGCTCTATTCCAATTCATTCAGAAGAGTAATAGAAAAATAACAGAACTTGAAATTGAGGATCAAAATGGTGAATCTATAGGCTTCCCTTTTAATAATGTGCAAAAAGCTATAACGAAAGAAGAACTGCTTCTAACAATGAAAAATACTGTAAGCAGTTATTGGACATATTTGATTCAAACTGAAACAAGAGTAGATGAAAGATTAAATGAAATTCAAAATGATCGTTTCGTAATTAAAGATATTACTTGTCCACACCCAGAAGACGGTAATTGTCCAGAGTATAAATTGATTTTAGTTTTCAATGACAGTGAGATTAAATATAAAGATGATTCCTATGTAATAGAGGATTTGAGAAAGGTAGTCACTATTCTTAAAGAAGAACTATATAATAAGGAATTTGACATATTTTTGACGAACAAGGATGGAACAAGTTATTCACTCTGGTTATCATCGGAAGCAATCAAGAAAAGTAATACCGTGGAAGAACTTGTAAAATAAAGGTGTAAAGAAAAATTCAAACCACTTTTTAAGTTTGTTATTTCTTTATTCAAAAAGAAAGAAACGCTTATGCTCCATTTTTGAAGCATAAGCGTTTTTGTTTAAAATACTCAAAAAGAAAAATCCTTTGGTAAAGTACCATTTTTAATCACCGTTCTTAACCCATGTTTTATAATCCAAGGGTTAACAGGATACGGTTTATCACGCAATTGCTGAAACCATTGAAAAACGAATTCTTTATCTTCTTTCGTAATATCGTTAATATGATTAGCTACAGATTTTTGAACATATTTAGAAGGGTCATTCATTAATGGTTCAAGAAGCTGTAAATTGTTCTTAAAATCACCTTTCAAGGCTCCCGTTTTTTTAGCCCAAGGAAGTCTTGGTCTTGTACCTTCTGAAACCAATCTCCTAATGTGGCTGTTTTCATCATGAATCCACTGTTGCAATATATTTAGTGTGTCTTCATGATATGTTTCAAGAAAAGGCCGAATAGCATATTCAGCAGTATTCCGTTTTGTTATTTCATACATGGCGTTGAATGAGGTTTCAAAATTGTTAAGCCCATATTTTTCAACGTATTTTGCGATAGGCATATACATATATCCGTTTGTAAATGTGCCTACTTCTGTTGTATTTTCTGGTCCCAATGTTTTCAGTAATATATGTATTGCTTCATTAAAATCCTTTTGCAAAGCATTGTGTAATTCATCTGCAATTACTTCAATTCGTTGCTTTAACTCTAAATTTTCAACTTTATATGTTACGGAAGCTACAAAGTTTCTTTTAGAGAAATTAGGATCGTATTTACAAATAGAATCAGCCATGTTTTCTGCTAATTCTTCGTTAAATAAAAATTTTAACGGAACATATTTACCCATATTTTCACCTCAGTGGTCAGTTGAAAACAAGTTTTATTTTTTAATCGACAATCCATAAACTAAAGTTTCACTCGGAGTCGTAATACTAAAACCTGTCGTCTTATAATCAAGTTTCACTGTATCACCAGTGTAGTCTTTCGTAAATGAATCCATTTGTACGATAAGATTTGCATCTTCATATACAACATCATCTGCAACATATGTATCCCAAATTAAATCGACATCAACGAAAATGCTACAAGAGTTTGTCATTGTTCCTCTAATGCGAATGATCTTTTTATCTTCACGTTCTAATCTATGTATAGCTGCTATTGCTTCATCAGTAATGCGAATGTTCATGGTATCCCAACCTTTATATATATTTCCTTTATTATTACAAAAACAAGAGCAATAGGGAAGTAAAGAGGTTTGTAATAAAAAACGAGCAAACAAATTTGTTTGCTCGTTTAACGTTTATTTCAATTCACATTTATCAAGTGGAATCACTTTTGTTTTCTTCGTAAATTTATAGCCTAACCATAGTACTAAGAAGAGTGGTAAACCGATGTAAGAAACAAGTACACCGTTCCAATCGATTGCTTCACCCATAAATGCGCCGTAGTTTTGTCCTAAAATAACGATGACACAAAGTGCAAATGCGAAGATTGGTCCGAACGGGAACCATTTTGCTCTATACGGTAAGTCTTTTAAATCTTTACCTTGTGCGATATATGCTTTACGGAAGCGATAATGACTAATTGCAATTCCAACCCATGCGATAAAGCCAGACATTCCTGATGCATTTAATAACCAAATGTATACAACGCCGTCACCGAATAAAGAAGCAATGAAAGCGATACTACCAACGATTGATGTTACAATTAATGCGTTAACAGGTACGCCGCGGCTATCTAATTTACCAAGAAACTTCGGTGCTTTTCCTTGACGAGCTAAATCCCAAAGCATACGAGTTGATGCGTACATACCAGAGTTACCAGCAGATAGTACGGCAGTTAAAATAACAGCGTTCATAACAGAAGCAGCAAAGGCAACGCCCGCTTTTTCAAAAATAAGTGTAAATGGACTTACTGTTACATCACTTGCAGCAAGGCTTTCAGTTGTGTAAGGAATTAATAAACCGATAACGAGAATCGCAAGGATATAGAATAAAAGAATACGCCAGAAAATTGAACGAATTGCTTTCGGAATATTGCGCTCTGGATCAGACGTTTCACCAGCAGCTACCCCAAGTAATTCAGTACCTTGGAATGAGAAACCAGCTGCCATAAATACACCGATAATTGCCATGATACCGCCATTAAATGGTGCATCTGCAACAGTGAAGTTTTTAAAGCCAACAGATTCTCCGCCCATAATGCCGAAAATCATCATAAAACCGACAATTAAAAAGATAATAATTGTAACTACTTTAATAAGTGCGAACCAATATTCAGATTCACCAAACCCTTTAACAGATAAATAGTTTAAAAGGAAAATAATAGCTAAACATAATCCGCTCCAAATAAGAGAAGGGGTATCAGGGAACCAAAATTTCATAATTAATGTTACGGCTGCAAGTTCAGCAGCGATCGTAATCGCCCAGTTATACCAATAGTTCCATCCAAGTGCAAAACCAAGTGATGGATCAACAAATTTTGTTGCATACGTACTAAAAGATCCAGTAACAGGCATGTAAGCTGCGAGTTCAGCTAAGCTTGTCATTAAAAAATAAACCATAATACCAATTGCGGCGTATGCAACTAGTGCACCACCAGGTCCAGCTGTATGGATTACACCACCGCTGGCAAGAAATAGTCCGGTACCAATTGTACCACCGAGAGAAATCATCGTAAGGTGTCTTGATTTTAAACTACGTTTTAATTCACCTTTTCCTTTTGTAGTTTGCGTTTCAGAGGTAGTTTGATTCGTTGCGCTATTCATGTTCAACACTCCTTTTCTTGTAAGATAGGAAGGAGCGGGGGAGAAAAATACAAAAAACCGCCAAAAGAATTAGGCGGAACGTTTCACAAATAACCACCCCATCATACCCTTCCGTTAAGATAGCACCCCACGTTTACACGGTAATTTTGTAAACGTGACAGTTCTGTTCCTTTCGGAGACAGCCCCAGCCCATATTTCCAGAGAAGAAATATAAACTTCGGCAACTTTTCCTTTCAAACGGAGTCGGTGACATTCTCTGTGTCTCGTCCATTTTACTTTTAAAAGTCGCAACCTCTACCTCATCGGACTGATGAGGATTTATATATTGCTAAGATTTTTAATATATCGCAATTGTAATCACTTTCTGAATATATTGCAAGGAATTTTGTTAGGAAAAGTCAAAAAATATCGGTTATTGTTTAGGAAACGCTTGCAAAACTCCACCCGAACCTACTGTTATGTAACAAAAAAATAAAGAAAGAAATTGTTATACAAATGTTTCGCAAAAAATATTGAAAAATCCTTTAAAAATAAAAGAAAATTCTGAAAATATAATTCGACATAACTATCGAATGCGGTGTACGGAAAATAAATAGTGAATATTCTTTATATTTATAGTAAAATTGAAGCATTGTTTAATTGAAAAGGGGAATTTGTGATGAAATTAGAAACGGGAAGACTATATATAGTGCCGTGTACAGAAGAGAAGCTTCGCGTTGCTGAAGAGCAAGGGTATAACAGCGGTCCGCATATTGTAGGACATGTAGAAAATATAAAGAAAGATGCAGCTTTATTACCTTGGGGCGCATGGTATGTCATTCGAAAGGAAGATGATATCGTATTAGGTGATATAGGGTTTAAAGGGAAACCGGATGAGGATCGTACAGTAGAAATTGGTTACGGTTTTGTTGAGAAATATTGGAATAAAGGATATGCTACAGAATCTGTAGGTGAATTAATAAAATGGGCTTTTCAGACAGGAGAAGTAGAAACGATTATTGCAGAGACACTTCTAGATAACTATGGTTCGATCCGTGTGTTAGAAAAATTACATATGAAGAGAGTAGAAACTACAGAAACAATGATCAATTGGAAAATAGAAAAATACCGCTCGAAATAAATCGGGCGGTATTTTTGTACTTAAGGTAGTATTTGTTTTTGATCTGTCGGGTATCCAATTGTCGAATGTTTCGAATGATTACGGACAGCAATAAAAATAGATATAATAACGACAAGACCAACTGCCACGTAAGAAAGCGAAATAATAGTTGGATCCACTTTAAATGTTGTAAGTAGTGTACGTATATTCGTAAAGATAATAAGGCCACCAACTAATACGCCAAGTAAATGAGATGGAACGATGCGTACTAACCATGCAGCAATTGGAGCTGCGACAATGCCGCCAAGCATTAAGGAGAATACCCAAACCCAGCTTACTTGTTCCCAGCCAAGTGAGATGAAAAAGCCGATTGTTGCAGCGAGTGAAACAGGAAATTCACTCGTATCTACAGAACCAATCACTTTTCTAGCTTCATTTCCTCTTGCAAGTAGTACAGGCGTCGTAATTGGCCCCCAGCCACCACCGCCAGTTGAATCGACGAATCCAGCGAATAAGCCAAGCGGAACAAGTTGTTTGGCAGACATACGTTTTTTGGAAGCGACAATTTTCTTTTGAATAAGAAATCGTAATAAAATATAAACCCCTAAAGTGAATAAGAATACGGAAATATACGGTTTAATTACATCGCCAGGTAAATTACTTAAAAAACATGCCCCAATAAATGCGCCAATTGCTCCAGGAAATGTAAGCCTGGAAACGGTATATTTATCAACGTTTCCAAATTTAATGTGAGATGCACCAGAAGCGGCAGTTGTAACGACTTCAGCTAAGTGAACGGAAGCGGAAGCTACAGCCGGTGCGATACCAAACATTAATAATAGTGAAGTAGAGGTTACCCCATACGCCATTCCAAGTGCTCCATCAATCAATTGAGCGAAAAATCCAATAATAGCAAATACAATTAATTTCTGCATAAAAATTCCCCCTGTAATAAATAAATGAAAAAGGCACTTTTCCCATATGAGAAAAGTGCCTTTGGTTTTTCCAATCAGCAATAATGAAATTTGTTTTATTATAATACACATTAATCGTATAAATCAACTAGGTTTTAAAGTTTTTTGAATTGAACGAAAGAAAAATAAAATATACAATAAAAGGATGGAGAGAAAGGGGAGAAAGACATGTTACTATTTGATCATCTCGTTCACGCGGTGCATTGTACACCAGAGGAAGCGGCAAAACAAATACAGGAGCTTGGATTTCATACTGCATTAGGCGGAGAGCATATGAATTGGGGTACTTGGAATAGTTTATGTTATTTTGATTTATCATATATAGAATTTTTAGCTGTTCAGCATGAAGAAAAAGCGAAAGAAGCAGACAATCCATTAGTACAAGAAACAGTGGTGAAATTACAAAATGGGGAAGGAATGCTACAAATCGCAATCCGAACAGATGCCATTGAAGAACTGGCAGATAAGTTGAGTAAGCACGGTTTACATACGATAGGACCATTTGAAGGGAAACGTATGAGACAAGATGGCAGACTTTTAGAATGGAAAATGTTATTTGTTAAGCAAGAAGAGAACGGACCGAAATTACCTTTCTTTATACAGTGGAATGAAACAGATGAAGAAAGAAGACATGATTTACGCAACGTTGGGACAATCGCGGAACATAAAAACAAAGTACAACAAATTGAAACGATTCATTACGCAGTGAAAAATGTTCGAGAAACGGTGTGGAAATGGAAAGAAATAATGGAGCTAACTGCAAGTACAGTTATACAAAATGAAGAATGGAATGCGGAATGTCAAAGTGTATCGTTTGGTGACATTCATGTACAGTTTTGTGAACCAATTGGCGAAGGAGTAGTGCTAAAATGCCTGAAGAATCAAGGCGAACATCCTTTTGCAGTGGAGTTTAAAGGGGAAAATAAACGAGAGCATGAAGTGTTAGGTAGTTTGTACATATATTGAAAGAGAGAGTAAACCGAATTTTAGAAGATTATAATCATTTTTCATCCTATATTCCAAAATGGTATCAATCACAACATGTAGATATAATAAACAATAAATAACGGAGGAATTCATATGGATAAAATAGCAGTAATTTCAGATATACATGGTAATATTCCAGCTTTAGAATCTGTGCTACAAGATATTAAATTAAGAGGAATCGAGCGCATTATTTGTCTTGGAGATTTAGTCGGAAAAGGCCCTCATTCAAGCGAAGCAATTGAAATTATTCGTAAAGAATGTGAAGTAGTCGTAATGGGAAACTGGGATGATTTTATAACAAAACCGACTGAATTTGAAGCGTTAAAATGGCATCAAAAACAACTATCAGAAGAACAAAATGAGTACTTAAGAAGTTTACCATTTTCAATCGAGTTTTATATGAGCGGAAAACTCATTCGTATGTTCCACGCGTCACCTAGAAGTTTATATGAAAGAATTCAACCACACGCTGCAAGAGAAGAGCGTATTAGTATGTTCGAAAACAGTGAGCTCACAGAGAATATAGAAGGGGAAAGAAAACCAGATGTCGTTTGTTATGGTGATGTTCACCAAGCATTCGTTCAAAATTTCAGAGGGAAAACGCTATGTAATGCTGGTAGCGTAGGAAATCCTCTTGAAATTACACAAGCTTCCTATTTAATATTTGAAGGAACATACAATGAAAAAGAAGCCGCAAGCTTTTCTATTCAATTAGTACGTGTACCGTATGATATTGAATTAGCTATTAGGCTAGCAGAAGAAGTAGATATGCCAGAAATTGAAGAATACAAACAAGAATTACGGACTGCTTTATATCGAGGGTTTAAGGGAAAATAAGCCAAACATATTAACGATTCGACAAAGGATAGAGTTATTGACAAAAGGTTACACGAATTGTTACTCGTAATTATGTTATGTAAACTAATTGTGAGGAGGAATATCATGAATCGAAAAGAACGAATCACAGAAATTGCAGAGCACATATTAAAGCTAAACTTAACCCATCCAACAAGAGTTGGAGTAAGTGGTATTACAGCTTCAGGAAAAACAACATTTGCAAACGAGCTAGCGGAAGAAATAAAAGAACGAGGAGTACGAGTAACACACGCTAGCATTGACGATTTTCATAATCCGAGAGCAATTCGATACGCGCAAGGAAAAGAATCTGCAAGAGGGTATTACGAAGATGCACACGATTATACAGCTTTCAAAGAAAGATTATTAAAGCCTTTAGGGCCTAACGGGAATTTACAATATGAAACGATTTCTCATAACTTAATAACGGATATTCCTGTACATAATGAGCCACTAGTGGCCACGCAAAATATGATATTGATAGTAGATGGAACGTTTCTATTGAAAAAAGACATTGCGCATTTATTCGATTACAAAATCTTTGTAGATACAGATTTTGAGATTGCGAGAAAACGTGGTGCAAAGCGCGAGACTGAGGCTTTTGGAAGTTATGAAGAAGCTGAGAAAATGTTTTTAAACAGATATCATGCGGCCTGTAAGATGTATATAGATGTGCATAATCCGAAAGAGTGTGCGGATGTTGTATTTCGGAATAGTGATTTTGAAGATCCGGTAGTTGTATTTAAAGGAATATAAAACCATTTATATATCAAAAAAAATCGTGAAAGGAGATGCTTTGGATGGATAAAAAAGATAATCCGAACGATTGGCCTGTGTGGGCGAATGAGTCAGTTGAGATAGTTAATGCAAATCCTGATTGGCAAGATAAAGGGGGCTGTGAAGAACAGCAACTATATGAACTGCTTGCTCCTCTCGGTATAAGCAAAGTAATACATATAGGAAGTACATCCATACCTGGTTTACCAGCAAAACCTATCATTGATTTAATGGCTGAAATAGACTCATTTGATAGAGTACAACATATTTCAGCGAAATTGGCCAAATATAATTGGCATTATGTAAGCCCAGAATTAGATGAAAGACCTTGGAGAAGGTTCTTTGTGAAAGTTAAGAATAATAGGCGTGTAGCGCACCTGCATTTGATGGTTAAAGGAACTGAGCGATGGGAGCAACAACTTTTATTTCGTAACCGCTTATGAGAAAATCCACAATTAGTTTATGAGTATTCAAATCTTAAACAAGATTTAGCTAAAAGATTTAACCAAGATAGAGAAGCCTACACAAAAGCTAAAACAGAATTTATTAAACAAGTTCTAAAATGATTTAATTTTTAATTGTAATTACGTTTGAATATAAAAGAAAAAACATACTTTATTTTACAACTTAAACTGACATGAAATGCATGTAAACAAAAGTGAGAGACTGCGATGTTCTAATGTATTTCCTTTTATTTATCATGATAAATTATATATAATTGAATCAAGTTCATAGAAAGATAGGTACTAAAACGATTTTAAAAATACACTTGATTTGATGAAAAAAATTAAAGGGAATAAGGCGAAAATATGTTAATAAAGTACAAAGGGGACAGGAAATATAATGAATGAAGTACTAGAACTAAAAGAAGAACTACTACAAATTAAAAATAATAATTATGCTGTACCAGAAGACGTAGATGCATATCCATATGCGCAGTGGATGCTAGATTATATCGGTTCACCTGATGCTGAATTACGTGATGATTTAATTTATAGTACGCTTCACACATGGATTACAAATGATGTATTTAGACAAAAAGAATTACGAGGGTTAATGTTACAAGCAATTAGTCCTGATTATTTATTTTATAAAATTGGTGAAAAGGGAACAGACTCTGTATTTAAACGTGCATTCTCCGTATTAATTCCGCCACTTATTTTATCTGTTCATGAAAGAGAACCACTGTTATCCGAAGAACAACTGTACAGTGTGGCAGAACAAGTGCTGGAGTATGTATATTTAGAAGAAGATGTAAGAGGCTACGTAGAAGGAAAGGGCTGGGCACATTCTACTGCACATGCAGCGGATGCACTCGATGCGTTAGCGCGTACAATACAAAATCGTGAGTTTTCATATGCGATATTAGCTGCTGTTCGTCAGAAGGTTCGATTGAGTGATTACGTATATGTACACTTTGAGGATGAGAGATTAGTAAAACCAATTATGTCATTACGCAACCAAAATCTTTTAACAGAAGAAGAGTGGAGCAACTGGCTACATAGTATAGCAACTGTTGAAGATATCCGACATCCGCAGCATGCTATTTTAGTACAAAATATTAGAACTTTCTTAAGAAGTTTTTATTTCAGAGTTTTAGAGACAGAAGGTAGTACAGCCTTTACAGATGATATATTGGAGACTTTGAAGGGTTTGCGTAGGTATTAAAAAAAGGAATAAATAGTCTATCACTTGATGCCATTATAAATAAGCATTTAAGCAAAGAAAAAGAGTTAAAAAACTATCCTTTCTGTCGGTTTCCTACAAAAAGGATAGTTTTTTAGTTGAATTGAAATGTTAGCCTTAACTATATATGCGCTTATTTGTGATAATGAGTTTATTAAATATGTAATTGCGGATTTTCTTCATATAAATTAGTAACATATTGTTTTAAATTCTTGATGAATAATATAATCTCTTGGCTAGGCATTCTAGCATGTTGAAGGTGAAATATGTTTCCTTTTCCAATTTCTAATTCGGTTGAATTCAAAGTAATAGGGGTATTTCTGAAGATATGCCATGGGAAATACAAGTGTATAAAGGTTTCTCTAAAATATATACCCGATTGACAAATTAATACTCCGTCCGATCCTTTACCTAAATTACCAAGGACAGATGTATCTAAAAAAGCAATGATTTGTTCTTCTTTTGGAACAATGTATCGTGCTCCAATTTCGTTTAACTTTTTTTCGGAAATATGAGTATCTACAAATAAGCCATTATCAGGTTCTAATAATTCATCGTGTGTCTCAAACAAAGAGCAGATTGATTTTATCTCATTTACATTTATAACCGGGTGTATTTCATTTTGTCTTGAATCTTGAAATGAATTTGTAAGAGCTATAAGTAATTCTTTAAATAACAGTGGTGGATAATCACTCCCGTTAATATTAAAACTTTTTTTGGCGTCAAAAGATAAAAAACCATCTTTATCAATTTCAATTTGTTGTACTTCATTTAATTGATTCCATTGCATATTTCCTTTACCTAATAACCAATTTTTCCAGTATAAACCCGAACTTGTAAAGTAAACACCATATTTTCCTGATCCAAATAAATTACAACTTAAAAATGCGATAATTTGATCATCTGTCGGTATAGAAAAACGCTTTTGCGCAATTGACAAGAAATCTTTAGGGATTCTAGTAACATAAAATCTAGATTGCTGATAATGTAAACAAATATTAGTTAAACGATTAATATCTATATTCAACATAATCATTCTCCATTTCATATTTCTTTTCGATATAATAAATTATAATGTTGTCAGGAAAATATTAACACTTAAATTTAGCTTAAATTTAGCGGTAAAGGTTTAAAAAGCATAATCTGGGTTGTTTTTTAGAAGTAGTGTAGACTTTTTGAGTTGGTAAAAAAACACATAAAACCACTACATCCCAACCATACTAATAAAATGTGTTGGAGGTGAGTTAAATGGACAAAAAAGACTTTGAAAAAGTTTATAATGATTACTTACATCAAGGGGAAGAGCAAGTTCAATTTGAAGTAGCTCAGAATGTCGTTTCAGGGGCAGAACAAATAGTTGCCGTTCGTAAAAATGATGACGGGGATTTAATTGCATTTAAAACAAGCGGCGGAAGAGAGTTAGATTATATTACTGCTCTTAACGAAGCAAAATCAGGGAAGTTAGCTCATGTGGACGTATTTCATAAGTATGGTAGGGATATTATACGTAGTGAAGCGGATGGTATAAAGGAAAATAATTTAGACAATTTACCTTCATTTTAAAAGGGTAAACCTCAAGAAGAGAATGTTCATTTGGATATTCTCTTCTTTTCTTTCTCTACAAATAGAAGGTTCATTTCTAAAGTGCAATCACACTTTTAAAGAGTTCTCTAAAGTTCTCTTTATCTTCTGCTGTAAATGGTTTTGGTCCCTTTGTACGCTTGCCGCTTTTTCGAACCATTGCACTTAAATAACGTGTTTGTAATAGTTGGTCAATGTTTTCATTCGTATACTTGTATCCTTTATGATGAAGAACGATACAGCCTTTTGCTAAAGCGAGTGAAGCAAGACCATAATCTTGCGTTACGATTAAATCTTCTTTTGTTGCTAACTGCATAATCCGGTAATCCGCAGCATCTGCTCCAGAATCAACATAAATTGTTTCCACACCTTTTGGCTGCTCTGCATTAGAATAATGAGAAAAGCTAGTAACGAGTGTAACAGGAATTTCTGCCTTCGTAGCTTCAAAAATAATCACATCTTTTACAGGACAAGCATCTGCATCAACGTAAATTTTCATTGGTATCACTCCTATAAATAGGTTCGTGTTGATAATAATGGTAGATTTAGGTTTTGTCAAACGAGTAATGTCTTCCGCAATTTAATACGTATGTATTTTTATAAGATAAACGAATATTTCGAACAAAATAACGAATGTACTATAGATGTTAATAAAGTGGTTATATGTAGTGATTTGAAAATTTCTTAATACGAAAGTATTAGGAAATTTTATTTGAATTTTATTCCGCAGATTGATTTTTCATAGCGTTTATTTGGATAAAATAGTAATAGAATATAAATAAAATGTATTTTAGATTAGAGGATCATTTCATGTTACTGCTCTATGAAATGGTTTCAAAAGATAAGTAAGTCTGAAATTAATCAGGAGGGCCGAATGAGGAGTTTCGATTTATCACAAACAACTATTAATCTATCAAAAAATGATCTTATTTATAAAACGAATGATGATAAGTATTGGGTGTATGAAGTGATTTTTCAATCGCAAGAAGGAATACCACCTCATAGCCATCCGTTTGGAGAAGATTGTGCCGTTGTGTTGTCAGGTCATTTAGATTATTATATTTCAAATGAAAAAATGATTCGTGCATCAAAAGGAGAGATAGTGTTTGGATGGAAGAACCATATACATGGCTATAAAAATAATGAAACGGAACCACTGCATCTATTAATTTTCGTTGCGCCGAATAAAATCGGACTAGAATATTTACCCGATGATGATCCGAAAATTGTGCACGTACCGGAAGAAAAGCGAATGATGAAGCTTTCCGAATATCAAGTAGTACATTCTTCATTTTCCTCTTTTGAAAGAATAAAAATAGATGATGAATATTCAGAAGCATATAATGAGAATGGACTTATGGCGTTTATTGATATTGAAAATAAACAAATGTATTTATTTGAGGGTGAGAATGTGGAGATAAAAACTTCAAATCCCATAGTATTTATTAAGTATACAGCTAGATTGTGAGAATGGAGAGTCGCTTTTCTCTATTTATAATAAATGTGTAGTTAAGAATATGAAAGAGGACTATTAAAGATGGGGCGGAAAGGTGAATTAATCATAATGAGTTACCATTTATAAGAATCATTCTTAGAAGTAGGGAAGAAAGATAGAGAAAAACGAAAAGTTTCGAAAAGAAAGCCCCTGTATCAATCATCAGGAGCTTTCTTATAATTTAATTTTGGAATGAAGCTTCTTTTTATTATTTTTTGCTAACTTATTATCTGGAGTTAATGAATAAAGAAGTTTTAAATGTATTAAAAAGTTATTTTATTTCCCGCAAACCAAAATAGCCTCACGCAAACGAGAAATACCTTCCTCAATTTGATTAATATTCACTTTTCCATAAGATAAACGTATATAACCATCTTTCGCACCGAAAATACTACCGGGCATAAAGGCGATTTCTTGTTTTAAACTTTGCATAATAAGTTGTTTTTCGTTTATCGGTTCTTTTAATTTTCCCCATATGTATATACCGCCGGTCGGGTTTGAAAAAGAGATTTTATCGTGAAGTTGCTCATTTAAGGCGCGAACGATAACGTCTCTTTTTTCTGCTAATTGTTTTCGTAACGGTACGATATGGGATTGAAATGGTACGGTTTCAAAAAACTGCTGCATAAGCCACTGCGGGAATATACTCATACCTAATTCCATTTGGTGCCGTGCATCGGACAATCGCTCTACGACAGACTGCGGAGCAACAAGCCAGCCGACTCGTAAACCTGGTGCAATCATTTTTGATAAGGAATGTACATAAATGACTGTCCCATTTTCATCAATTGATTTTAAAGTAGGGCAAGGTTGTTTCTTTTCTAGCGTAAGTAGACTAGACGGATCATCTTCAACAATCGCAATGCGTAAGTCTGCGCAAAGTGATAATAGTTTTTTTCGGCGATTTGGATGAAGCATCGTTCCCGTAGGATTTTGGAAGTTTGGATTTAAAAAGATCATTTTAATACGATGCTTTTTATATAATTCTTGCACATCGTCTGGATTAATACCGTGTTCATCGACGGGTAACGGGAAAATACGAATACCTGCTGATTGGAATAACGGCAGGGAATAACAGTGTGAAGGACTTTCGAAAGCAACAGCATCACCTGGATTTAATAAACATTGCACGATAAGGTGAAGTGCTTGCTGTGCGCCGGATGTAATCATAATGGATTGTTCAGTCGCTTCCACTTTTAAATATTCCTTCATATATTTTACTACCGCTTGTCTTAATGGGAGATAACCTTGCGGGTGATCATAACTTAATGAATGCGTTAACGGTTGTTCTCTTAAAATCGTTTGTAGTTGATCGTGAGGATAAAGATTGCAACCGAGTTCTCCGTTTGCAAAATCAATAATGTTTTCATTTTGTTGTACTTCTGCCCGAATATGGCGAAGTAACGGTAAGTTTGGTAAAAACGTACCACCTTCTACGAAATTTCTCCAGTTCGGCGTTAATGTTGGAGAAACGCCCCACATATGTGTGCTCACACGTGTACCTTTACCAGTCGTACTTTCTACAATTCCCATAGCACGAAGTTCATTATAAGCAGTCGTTACTGTACTTCGGTTTACATTTAATTGCGTAGCTAATTTCCGTTCTGAAGGTAGGAAGCTTCCTGGAGGAAGTTCTCCGTATGTAATACGTTTTTCAATAAAGTCAACAACTTGCTGATAAATAGGGATTTTACTTTCACTATCTAGCTTCCATTCCATAAAAAACGCCTCCGTATCTTTTCACTACATCAAGTATAGCAAATTGGCTGGGTAAAAAAACAGCCAATTGGACGGTGTTTTATCCAGCCAATTTTATTATGCTAAATATGGAAGGGGAGATTCGGATGAAACGATGGCAAATGGAATGGCTCCTAGTATCAGTTGCATTAGTATGGGGAGCAAATTATACAATTGGAAAGTATGGCGTGGCATATATGTCATCCATTCAATTTAATAGTTTACGATTTTTAGTAGCATCACCGGTATTATTACTTATTACTTTTATGATGGAACGCTCATTACGTATTGAAAGAAAAGATTGGTTACGATTAGTAGCAGTCGGTATCGTTGGAACGACGATGTATCAAACGATGTTTATGCTATCTGTGAAATATACTTCAGCAACGAACGCCTCATTATTAATTGCGATGTCACCTATATTTACAGGGATATTAGCGGTATTACACAAACAAGAACGTTTTTCGATGAAAGTACAAATCGGTTCAATAGTAGCATTTATTGGTGCAGCATTCGTTTTATTAACAGGGCATACAGGAGGAGCTACTTACGAGTATGCTTGGCTCGGTAATATAATTGGATTAATCGCAGCAATTGCGTGGGGATGGTATCCAATATTAGCGCAACCTCTTATTACAAAATACTCCGCAATGAGAGTCACATCATGGTCTACTTTAATTGGAATTGTACCTCTCGTTATATACTGTTTATTCAACATAAACACATTAACATGGCCAGTAGACATGCCAAGCTGGGGCTCACTAGCATATTCAATCGTCTTTGCGACCATCTTTGGGCTAGCAATGTGGTATGTTGGCATTAGTCAAATCGGTTCAACGAAAGTAATGGTTTATATGTATCTTGTACCATTGTTCGCAGTTATCTTTGCGGCAGTAACCATCGGAGAGCAAATCAATATGATGCAACTCGTTGGCGGATTTATTATCTTCATCGGTTTATATGTTGTAAAAAAAGGCGGAATCAAAAAGCCTGCTCTCAATTTGAAAAAAGTAAGTTAACAGTAAAAAGGGTCTCTTTCATATAGAAGGAGATCCTTTTTGTTTTTGCAATAAAAGCGCTTGTTCAACCGCCCATTTTTGATGATCGTGAAGGAGAAGCTCGACAGCAAGTAAAGGAGACATCCACCTTAGAACATGATCCTCCTCACAATTTTCAGTTTGCTTCTGCACCATGTTCGCAATATAAAAGAATCCATCGTTTAAATAATATGTATCTTCCTTTTCCGCATAAAAATATCGCATTGCATTACCGATATACTGCTCAATTTCAATTGCCCATCCTAATTCTTCTAGTAGTTCACGATGTAAGCATTCATCTTTTGTTTCAGTACCTTCCATACCGCCACCTGGTAAAAAGTAGCGTTCTCCTTTTTGGATAATAGCAATTTTTGAAGAAGTTGAGTTAAAAATAATTGCATAACAACTAGGTCGTAATACATATTGCTCAGTAGGCTTTTTATAACCAAAAGTAAGTTTAGATATCATAAAACACGTCACCTCTCTATAAAATACATAAAAGGAATAATAAGGTAAAAATAGAATTGTATAAGTATAATCTTACGAGATTGGAGTGATAACAAAATGATAAATCGAAAGTGTACTCGCTGTAAAGAAATTACAGGTACATTGCACGGTGGTAAAAAAATTAAGGAAGAATTTCTATGTGAGGACTGTTTGCAAAAAGGAATTGCGAGCGGAGAAATCGAATTATCACAAGTGGAGCAAGAACAAACTTCGTATCTTTCTATAAAAATATTAAAAATAATGAGTGTGATTTATTTAATAGGATCTATTTTAATGGCTTTTTCAACTGTTCCATTTATACATAATATGGGGTTTGATGAAATGTCTATTTCAGGATCGGAATTAGGTTTAATAAGTATTGTTATGCTAGGTTCTATATTTCAGTCAGTTCTTGTATTTTGCGGGATATGGGTATTCATCCTTTTAGTAGAAACAGTCATTAAAATTTATGAAAAAATGAAGTGAGTGAGAGGGAGAAACATATGCGAGTAAGAAACATCCAAGGGGAAGATTATGTAAAAATTCATTCTGTTTTAAATGATTGGTGGGGCGGGAGAGATATGACTGCCATGTTACCAAAATTGTTTTTCGTTCACTTTCAAGAAACGAGTTTTATTCTTGAAGAAGAGGGAGAAACGTTAGGTTTCTTATGCGGATTCTTCTCACAAACGCATAAAGAGGAAGCGTACGTTCATTTTATTGGAGTAAATCCGAAGTATAGAAGAAGAGGAATCGCATCGACATTGTATTCTTATTTCTTCGATGTCGCTCGTGCAAACAATCGTAAAGTTGTAAAAGCAATCACATCACCAATTAATAAAAAATCGATATTATTTCATCAAGAAATCGGTTTTCGAATTGAGGCTGGGGATGATGAGATAGAAGGTGTATCGGTACATACAAATTATGATGGGAACGGCGGGAGTAGAGTTTTATTTTTGAAAAATGTGTAGAGAAGTAAGCTTTACCTAAACGCACTAAGTTAAATGTATATCAAAATGTTATCCGTTGCATAAAGAATGGCTGACTTTGTTAGCTTGATAGAAGGTAGTCTGATAGTCGAAAGGAATTTCCGTAACATAATTCATCTAAAAAAGAGGGATCTATATGAATTTTGAGAGGGATAGATATTTTTTACAGATGGCATTGGAAGAAGCAGAAAAGGCATTAAAAGAAAACACATATCCAGTAGGAGCTGTTATTGTTGATGGAAATAATAATGTCATTGCAAGAGGAAGGAATAGAGTGCATCCACAAAAAGATATAACAGCTCACGCAGAGATAGATGCTATTCGCAATGCAGGGGAAGCAATGTTTGATGCAAAAATAAAAAATGAGAAGTTTACTATTTATAGCACGTTAGAACCGTGTCCAATGTGTACAGGTGGTATTTTATTTGCAAAAATACAGAGAGTAGTCTGGTTACTAAATGATGATTTAGGGTTTGGTGGATATAAAAAGATAAAAAATGCTTTAGTTTTCGAAGGGAAATTTAATAAAATCGACATGGTGGAAGAACCATTTGAAGACTTAAAAACAAGACAAAAAGAACTAATGAGACAATGGGAGCTAAATCCCAATAATATTATTAACTTGCGTAAGGCTATAAAAAAATAGTTGTTTCTTTAAATTAAATCGGGATACCGCCACATTACCATCAATTTAAAAAATATAGTGAAATTATATCGATTTAACAATAAAATATGGAAGAATCTATTACTAATAGAAAGCCGTCCTAAAAGTATTCTAGGATGGTTCTTTTTGTTGTGAGGAGTTAGAAGAATGGAGAGTAAACAAAGTAGAAATGAGTATGTAAGACGCATACATAAGGTTCAAGATTATATAGAATCAAACATAGACAGTTCACTATCCATTGAAAAGCTAGCGGATATAGCAGGATTTTCAAAGTTTCATTTTCATAGAATTTTTAAAGGAATAGTAGATGAGCCGTTATCACGATATGTAAATCGATTGAAGTTAGAAAGGGCAACAAACCTTCTTACATATCGATTGGATATGACGATTACGGATATCGCTTACCATTTTGGTTTCACAGATTCAGCGGTTTTCTCCCGAACATTTAAAAATTATTATGGTGTAAGTCCGTCTCAATATCGAAATGACAATAGCAAGAATTGCAAAGACGTAAGAGGAATTCCTCAATACAATGAATGTAAGAAGGTTCGAGGAAATGTTGAAATTGTAACAGCGGACGATATAAACGTCGCATACATAAGACATATCGGTACATATGAAGAGTTAACTATAGCTTTTCCAGAAATGATAGAGAAACTATTTCATTACGCAGCGGAGCAAAACTATCATGTATTTGGGGATACGAAAGTATTAACCATTTACCACGATCATCATGAGTTTACTGAGGACCATCATTTAAGAACAAGTTTATGTATAACAATTCCAGATGAATCCACAGTAGAAACGAACGACATAGGAATAATGGTAATACCTTCAGGCAAGTATGCAGTAGGACATTTTGAAATATTCCAAGATGAATATAAAGGAGCATGGGACTTTATATACGGTGAGTGGCTTCCAAATAGCGGATATAAACCGAGAGATTCGTATCCTTTTGAAATGTATAAAAATGACCCAAGACGGCACCCGGAAAAGAAACATATAGTTGATATATATGTACCTATCGAACCTTTTTAATCATAGGTTAAAGGGGAAAGAATAATGAAAATTGCTGAAAAGTTAGAGGAAATTATAAAAGAAGAATATGAAAATATGAATGGTATGTTAGTAGTGCAGAAAGAGAATGTTATTTTTGAAAAATATTATAACGGACACGGTCCAGATGATACATTTCATATAGCGTCAGTCACAAAAACGGTAATCTCTGCCCTAATTGGGATATGTATAGATAAGGGCTATATAAAAAGCGTTGATCAAAAAGTAATAGAGTTTTTCCCTGAATATAAACTTAAGGCATCTGAAATAACAGTGCGACACCTCCTTACAATGACAGCACCATATCCTTTTACGGATTGGCAGGAACCGTTAGAAGAACTATGTACACAACCAGACTGGGTACAGTATACACTTAATAGAATGGGGAACGGCGGAGAAATCGGATCTTTTAAGTACTCATCTGCAGGAGCGCATGTACTATCAGCAATTATTACGAGCGTAACAGGAAAAAGTGCGCGTGAATTTGCGAATGAATACTTATTTCAGCCACTCGGCATGAGAGAAATTCCAAAATACAATATGAAAGCATTTGGATTCGATGACTTATTCGGAAAAGATGTGAAAGGATGGGTTCATGATCCAAACGGTATTTCGACGGGCGGCTGGGGACTTACGTTAACAGCTAGTGATATGGTTAAGTTTGGATATTTGTATTTGCATCAAGGTATTTATGATGGAAAACAAATACTATCAAAATCATGGATAAAAGAATCAACAGAAATGAACCAAAATCAATATGGTTACTTATGGTGGTTACGAGAAGAGGATGGAATCTTTTCATATTGTGCAATGGGTGATGGCGGGAATATGATTTGTTGTATTCCGAAGCAGGATTTGGTTGTAGTAATTGCTTCTGAAGTTATACCAAATGCACGGGATAGATGGGAATTGATTAAAGGGTGCATACTTCCTTATTTAAAAGATTAATATGGTTATTTTTATAAAAATAAGAATGAAAGGTTTAGTTAAACTTGTTTTGTTCTCCATGATAGAAAAAAGTGTTGTGTTAACAAAGTTATGTAACTAAGATTATAAAACTTCAACACCTATACGATTTTTAAATAATTGCAAGGTGTTGAAGTACTTCATAACCTATTAAAGGTACTTTCAAATAAAAGCGGAAATACCTTTTTTCTTTGCTTTTTAACTATTTTCTAATTTTGTGATGTATAAGATACATCATGCCGAGTATGATTGCTAGTATTATAAATTTAATTAATTCTATTAGGCTGGCATCCCACTTGTTTTGTATTACATCTGTTAAATAAAACACATTAAACATACCATGTAAAATTGCGGGTGATATTACAGAACCGCCATATTCTCTCGTGTACGTTAAAATTATAGATAATATAAATAATAAAGAGAGATAACTTAATATTCCTACAAGCTGAAACTCATAGTTTTTATAAAAGATTGCTATTGGTAAATGCCATGAAGACCAAAGCGAAGCTATAATAATAGCTGTTTGCACGAATGAATATTTTTTTCGTAAATAGTAATGAAAATTCCCTCGCCATATAATCTCTTCTAATAATGCAGATAAAGATCCAACTGTAAGACCAACGAGCAAGAGAAATCCTAATTCATTCCAATGATGATATAAGAACTTTATATCATAAATATAAAAATAAAAATGGAGACATAGCCCTAGAAGTAGTGGAAATAATATGGAGAAAATTAGTGTTTTTATTTTTGGAAGTGAAATTCCAAGTGTATGAACTATTTTTTGTTTCTTATATAATGTTTGATATGAAATAACTGCTAAAAGCGGAACAACCATTGTAAACCCCAAAAAATTACGACCATTTTCTATGTTCAGCAAGATGATATACAAGTGATGTGAGAAAATAAATACATAATGTTGAATGATAAACTATGTGTTTATTAATATTTTTCACCTGCCTAAGTATGTATAAGTGGTTAATCGAATATCCGATATTTTAATTATATATGAAATAGAAATCGACAGAATGAATATTTCCATATTATTGTTTTTAAGATAGAAAAAGTGTCGAAATTACATATATTGAACTTGTAGAAAAAATTAAATTATTCCCCGTAACTTTTCACAACAAAAAATCGTTAAACAAAAGAATAGATTTTTTATCACGAATGGGGGAGAACCATGAAAATTCTAATACTAGGCGGTACACGATTTTTAGGCAGAGCTTTCGTAGAAGAGGCTTTACAGAGAGGGCATGAAGTTACATTATTTAACCGCGGAACAAACAAAGGAATTTTTCCTGAAGTGGAGCAGCTTATCGGTGACAGAAATGGTGATGTATCAAGTTTAGAAAATCGAAAATGGGATGTTGTCGTGGATACATGTGGGTTTTCTCCGCATCACATTAGAAATGTTGGAGAAGTACTTAAAGATAATATTGAACACTATATATTCATCTCAAGCCTTTCCGTATATAAAGATTGGATTCTGCATGACATAAAAGAAGACTATATATTACAACCTGAACCAACGGAAGAGCAAATAAAGGCTGTAGAGAATGGTGAAATATCTCCTTATGAGCATTATGGTGCACTGAAAGTATTATGTGAAAAAGAAGCAGAGAAGTATTGGCCGGGGCGTGTTTTACACGTAAGAGCAGGACTTCTTTCAGGAATGTTTGATTATACAGATCGACTTCCATACTGGATTCAGCGTGTAGCAAAAGGAGGTAAAGTGTTAGTTCCAGGAAGAAAAGACCGTCCAGTGCAGATAGTTGATATAAAAGACGTTGCAAACTGGGGACTAAACATGGCAGAAAACAATAAAGCAGGTATATTCAATGTTACAGGTCCAAATTATGAATTAACGATGGAAGAACTATTAAATACGTGTAAAAAGGTTACGAATAGTGATGCTGAATTTGTTTGGGGCGATGAATCGTTTATGAATGAACATAAAGTGCAGCCTTGGACGGAAATGCCTTTATGGCTTCCAGAAACTTTTGTATTAGAAGGTGAAACGAAGCCGTGGAAAGGTGGATTTTCAATTAGTATTGAAAGTGCTGTTAAAGAAGGGCTTACTTTTAGAAGGTTAGAACATACAGTTACAGATGTGTATGTGTGGATGAAGAGTATGGACGAATGGGAATTAAAAGCTGGTATTTCAGGGGAAAGAGAAAAGATGTTATTGGATAAGTGGTATGAAATAAAGAGAGTTTAAATAAGAATCTTGTGAAAAAAGGACTCTGTTTATTGGTTAAACAGAGTCCTAATATGAATCTACCACTCAATCGGTTCTTCCCCATACATCTCCCATAGCTTAGGAAACATCTTCTTCAAACCTTCTTCGTCATCTTCATTCCAATCTAACTCGATATCAACTTCCTCAAACTCTGCATTTGTTAAGACATGGTATAGTGTAAAGTATGTATCATCTTCATCCCCAGTCTTCTCCATGTATACATCTTGCCCGAAATAAAGAGTAAATTCTTCAATCTCTGGAACATCATACTCACTTAAATTTTCTAATACAGGTATTAACTGTTCTGGATCTTCAATACAAGCTTCGTATGTCTCTTTTCCTTGATATAATAACCATCCACGGAAGTAATCAAAAGTATCATCTGAACAGCCATCCATAATAATATAAGCGGCTGCCCATAAACGGGAGGTATAGGAATCTTTCAAAATACGATGCATATGCGTATCAAAAGCAACAATTTCATGTACTGTACGCTTAGCGAGATGAGAAGTAAGCCATTCTATTTGTTCTTCTTGGTCTTCACCTTTCGTTTTTGCACGACTAAGTAGTTCCCAAAATTCTTCTTCTGTTATCGTTTTTTCTTTTATGTAATCTTCCCCAGGGCATGGGTCTGTATATCCCTTTTTACGTTTGGAAGCAATTAGTTTGTTAGCTTCTTTCATACATTCTTCTTCTGTTTCAAATTCTTTCGCTTTTACACTACCAGCTGTGCCAATCTTTCCGTAAAACACAACGTAGTCTTTTTCTTTCACAACGATTTTCCAAAACTTATTTGATTTCTCAGTTTGCTGGATTAATAACGTTTCCATTCGTACCTCCATCATGTTTTTCTAGTGTGCAATGTGATTGTAACATATGTATATACACTAGTAATGATGAGAGAAATAGTTTGGAAAATTCGAAAATTATTGAATGAAGCGAGTGAATTTAGTAATCTTATTTGTACATACATAATTGTTTTGTAATAATTTGATATTTCGTATATAAGGGGGCATTACGGATGGATCTTACGTTTAAAGTTGAGGAAACATGTTTTAATTACCGCGTCGGAGCAATTTGTAAACATGATAATAAAATACTCATTCTGCAAGGCGATGGTGAAGATTATTGGTACGTACCGGGCGGTCGAGTGAAAATGTTAGAAAATAGTGAAGACGCGTTAAAACGAGAGCTTGCAGAAGAATTAGGTGTTCCTATGAAAGGAAAGAGATTAATATGGTCGGTAGAAAATTTCTTCACACTTTCTGAGCGAAAGTTTCATGAAATTAGTTTCTATTATGAAGTAGAGCTACATGAGTTACCTGCAAATGGAGCGGATCAATATATTTTGGAAGAAGAGGATAGAACGTATTTGTTTAAGTGGGTGCCAGTAGAAGAGTTAGAGGCATATAATTTACAGCCCGCGTTTATAAAAGAAAAAGTAAAGGATATAGCAGTACATACAGAACATATCGTATTACAAGATTAAATGTATTCGGAGGGGAAAACGGTGAAGGGGACTAAAAAAGAGATACATATAAATGACAAAGCAATTCATTATACACATATCGAAAAAGGTTCTAGTACGGTTTGCTTTATGTTCTCAGGTTCAGGGTACAATTACGATAAACCGTTATTTTATTATGCAACGATGTTAATGCTTGAACATAAAATTGATGTCGTACAAATTCATTATTCTTATGATGGACAATTAATGAATAAACCGATGGAAGAAGTAACGAAAGTAATGATGGATGATATTAATCCAGTAATAAATGAAGTGTTGAAAAATGAACAATACAGCAAATCGATGTTTTTAGGGAAATCACTCGGAACAATTCCGATTGCAAATGATGTAATGAAGAGAGAAGAGTTTTTACAGTCAAAAATGATATTAATGACACCATTACTGACGTTTGATACGATTTTTGATTCAATCTTACATAGTCGTCACGAAGGGCTTTTAGTAATTGGGGATAAAGATCACCAATACGATGCAGGTCAAATTGATCAGTTACATAAAACGAATTTACAGATTGAAGTTGTCAAAAATGCAAATCATTCTGTAAATGTTGGGGAATATGAAACCGAAAATTCAATTGAAGCAATAGCGAAAATAATAGAAAAACTTAAAGAAGTTGTTAGGGAAAACTAACTTATCAATACATGCAAAAGAGGTGCGAATTGCACCTCTTTTACTTTAATAAGCCTTCAACACATGAAGCAAATAATCTTTCCGGTTCAGCGGATTATAATCAACACGTTTTCGAGTAGGAAAGGGCTCCTTCAGTTTTGTAAAACCACCTGGTTTTGTTGTAAAGATGCCTTCTCCTTCTGTAAATGAATGGAGCATTCGTTTAAAATTCTCTGTTTTCGCCACAGGTAATGATCCTGTTAATTGGTAAGAATCATTATATAATATAGGCTCTGCAAAAGTTGCTGGAATGGCAGCGAGCTTATACATTGCGGTACTAATTGCCTGCTCCGGTACAGTTAATTCAAACGCATTAACTGGTTCATATACATATGTTGCAGCTTGTTTTAAAGCATCCATTAAAACGAGCGGTGTTAAGTTTCTAAAGTCACTCGCTGTTGTAACAGGACTAGCATAACCAGTATGTGTAAGTGTGACGGAAATGTCCGTAACTTCCCAACCGTATAAACCTTGTTTTAACGTTTGAAATACTGTATCTTCAATTGCTTTATGAAATGCTAAAGGCAATGAACCAAGCTCAACACCTAAGTTATACGTTATGCCAGAGTTAAGTTCACCACGTTCAATTTTAAAGCCAATTGTTGCGTAAAATGGATTCGCTTTTTCACTCATTACTTCCATGCTATTACCTATGCCAAATGGTTTCTCAATACATACAACTCGCGTATTTGAAAAAGTAACCTGCAAATTATATTTCTCATAAAGTGTGGTTTCAATCACTTCTTTTTGCACCTCACCGAAAAGGCGAATGTATAGTTCATTATGAACATCGTCTTTCCACACTTTAATGAGTGGATCTTCTTCACATAGTTCCATAAGTGCAGCGTACAAATCATGAATTCGTTCCGTAGGCACCGCATCAATAGCAGCTTCCATTTGTGGTTCGGCAAAGTGAATGTCTTTTATATAATCCGTTCGTTCACCGATAATATCACCAATTTTTATATCACTTAGTCCCCACACTTTACAAAATTCACCGCTTGGAACGGTAGAAGTTTGAACCGCATCTCCATTATGAAATATGCACATTTTTTTAATCTTTTCCTTATGTGGTAGAGACTTACTCCGCTGTATATCCACATATTTTCTAACGTGTAAGCTA
Source organism: Bacillus luti (assembly GCF_009739945.1). Taxonomy (NCBI): domain Bacteria; kingdom Bacillati; phylum Bacillota; class Bacilli; order Caryophanales; family Bacillaceae; genus Bacillus; species Bacillus luti. Next base: position 2,297,204 of record NZ_CP040336.1, read on the forward strand.
CCTGAAAAAAGTCTTACATAAGCAATCTTTTCTCCGGAAGATTCACGTTCAATTTTAAAAACAACACCGGATAATTCTTCATCTTGAGACGAATTATTAGCTGGAAGTAAGGCTGAAATATTTTCAAGTAGTTCAGGTACGCCCATGCCTGTCATGGCTGATCCGAAAAAGACTGGATACACATTTGCTTGCTGTATTTGTTGTTCTAGCTCTTTTCTTAATAATGCGTCCGGTATTATTTCATTATTTACATATGATGTAAGCAATGATTCGTTATATGGCGCTAATCGCTCTATACAATCGTCATATGATTTATATTCAATAATACGAGCTTCCTTTGTTCCTTCGTTTTGGACAGAATAGAAGGGGAATGCTTCATTTGAAAGAATTTCTTTTATTTGTTTCATAACTTTTTCAGTATTTGCACCACTACGATCAATTTTATTAACGAATAAAATAGTAGGTATGTTTAGTTTCTGTAATGTTCGCATTAAAATCTTTGTTTGTGCTTGCACACCTTCAACGGCAGAGATAACTAAAATCGCACCGTCTAAAACGCGGAATGATCGCTCCACTTCAGCGATAAAATCAGCGTGTCCAGGTGTATCAATGACATTTACTTTTATATCATCAATAAAAAAAGAAATGACAGATGCTTTAATCGTAATTCCGCGCTGCCTTTCTAATTCCATTGAGTCAGTTTGAGTACTTCCGCTATCAACTCGGCCAACTTCATTAATCACATTCGTTTCATAAAGAATACGCTCAGTCAAACTCGTCTTGCCAGCGTCTACGTGCGCGACAATCCCTATATTTATTGTTGTCATATATAAATATCCTCATTTCATTTTCCATTTTCATTTCCTCATTTCTATTTGTGTATTGCCGCATTACAATCACTCTCCAGTCATTTAAATTATTACTATTATAATTTAATTTACATTTTTTGTAACGCTACTAAGCGCCTTAATTTGGAAAAATAAAAACGAAAACAAAATGCTTGCATTCTTAATCGATATAGATTATATTAATTGACATATCAACTATTGATACATCAAACGTTTTTGATTTGGATGTAAAGGAGGGTTAATATGACAAGTTCATGCTCAAAAGAAGCGATTATTTTATATAAATTACACTTTCTAAATAAAGAAGTAAGTTCGAAGTTTGAAGGGTGTACGGGTATGAGCCAGTCTCGATTAGAGCTTATACTTCAGTTATATGAAGTAGGTGAAATTAGTCAAAAAGCACTTCAACAAGAAGTGAATATTGATAATGCCGCGATTACGAGGCATTTAAAACAGCTAGAAGCAAACGGAATGATTGTAAGACGGAAAAATCCAGATGATAACAGAATTACGTTAGTTTCTCTTACTGAAGAGGGACGAAATAAAATTCAGGCGTTTCAAGAGGAAAAAGAACGTTTTGCAGCATCTGCATTTAAAGGATTAAGTGAGGAAGAACGCGATAATCTTTTAAATATGTTAAATCACATTCAAGAAAATATAAAAGAATTATAAAAAAGGGAGAATACAACTATGACTAACTCAGTAAAAACAAATGATTTTAACGAAATTTTAACAGGACGTCGTTCAATTCGTAAGTACGACCCTTCAGTGAAAATTAGCAAAGAAGAAATGACAGAAATTCTTACAGAAGCAACACTTGCACCATCATCTGTAAACATGCAACCATGGAGATTTTTAGTGATTGAAAGTGACGAAGCGAAAGCAACACTTGCGCCACTTGCGAAATTCAATCAATCTCAAGTAGAAACATCTTCAGCAATGATCGCTGTATTCGGTGACTTAAACAACTTTGATAACGCAGAAGAAATTTACGGTACAGCAGTAGAGCGTGGTTTAATGCCAGCTGAAGTAAAAGAAGATCAAATGAAAAAACTTTCAGCTTACTTCTCAATGGTTACACCAGAAGTAATGAAAGATACAGTACTAATTGACGGTGGTCTTGTAGCTATGCAATTTATGCTAGCAGCTCGTGCTCACGGCTATGACACTTGCCCAATTGGAGGATTTGAAAAAGACCAAATCGCAGAAGCATTCGGATTAGATAAAGAGCGTCACGTACCAGTAATGTTAATTTCAATCGGAAAAGCTGCTGACAGTGGTTACCAATCAGTACGTCTTCCAGTTGAAAAAGTTGCTGAGTGGAAGTAATTTTAAAAGAAATAAGTGAGATATGAGAGGGGAAACACCATGATTATTATTCACGCAATATTTCAAGTAGATCCAGCGAAACAACAATCATTTTTAGAAGAAATTCAGCCACTTATTCACGGTTCTAGAGAAGAAAGTGGAAATGTATCTTATGACTTATATAAAGATACAGAAAAAGAAAATGTATATACGATGGTAGAAGTATGGAAAGATGAAGCAGCAGTTGCGAGTCATAATACGAGTGAACACTTCACATCTTTCGTTAGTAAAGCACCACAATTTTTAACTGCTCCGCTTAATATAAAAGCTTATAATGGAGAGTTAGTAAAATAATAAGGTAGAAAAAGATGACTTTAGCATATGGCTGAGGTCATCTTTTTTTTATTCGTAGAATCTATTTTCGATACAGTTATGTTGAAATAGAAGATTTGCTCGTATCTTCAGTAACAGTGGTAAATTGCGTGTTAAATTCGAACATTCGGTTTATTGTAATATTCTACCGTGGTATAATTTTATTGTAAATAAATGGTATAGGGGGTAAGTGATGGGAGAATTTCAAAGTAATTTGCATATGGCAACGCAACTTGCAACAAAAATGAGAAATGCTTCAGATAGAATGCAGAGTGCTACTAGTCGCTCTATAAATAAGGCAACGCTTACTACACTATCTGTGAACTTCAAAGCACAAGAAGCAAATCAGCAAAATTTACACATCACGAAACAATTTTGCGATGCTTTTCAACAGACGATTGATAATATCCATTCTGTAGCAAATGAATTTGAGAAAATGGATACCGGACTTCAAAAGACTTTTCAATAATGTAACGGCCTACGTAAAGGGGAAAAGGTAGGGAGAAAAGATGAGTCAAGAACTTGAAACGAGAATCAGTCAATGTAATCAAAAATTACGAAGTATATTTGAAGAACAAAATGAAAACCGAATCGCGCTGCAAAATCAAGAACAAGCTGAGGCTAGTTTCTATGAATGGAAAAATCGAAGTAATCGTTTATTTAGCAGAATACTAGCAACTTGGCATGGTGACAAAGAAGTATTTCACCTGTTCACGAATATGCGGCAAGAGATCAGGCAGTATGAAAGAAAACTTACATTCGAATTAGAGAACGAAAAAGAGACGTTGCTTAAAGAAAAACGGCATCTCAGTGAGAAAGAAAACGACCTTTCCTATGAACAGCAGCAACTACAAAGGGAGGTCAATACATGAGTTTAAACATGTATTTGGGAGAAGTACAAAATCAAACTCAAAGTATGAACGCTATATGTAATGCTACGATTCAAAGTATGGAACAAGCCATTCAATCTATCGATGCCTTTGCGATAGATACAGCATTACAAGGACAAACATACAGTAGTGCAAAAGCCTACCTTGTCCAAACATTTCGGCCATTAGCGCAAGGAATCATATGCTTATGTGAAGAATTAATTCGCCAAAACGAAGCATTTCCAAATGATTTTCAAGCGAAAGTTGCTTCAACAGATGTTATCGAACATGAAATAAGACAACAAATACAGGAAATCAATCAATCCATTGCAAGTATAGAAGCAATCGAAGTACTTACACCAATGCCTGGAGTAGACGCAATTGTTGCGGTCTTAATTGCAATGAGAAAAAAACTAGAAGAAAAACTAGAGCGTTTATATGAATTCAATCATTCGTCCAGCAACAACTACAGCACCGCCCTCCAATTAGCCGCTAGCATCACAGCCGGACTCTCTGAAGTGCAAAGCGGGAAAGGATTTAGTCCTGTGAGTGGTACGTTTAGTACACAAGGGTTGAATATGGATTGGGTGAGTTCTATCCAGGGGATTATAGAAGAAACAGCCCGAAAAAATGATCAGTCAATTAAAGATATAGAAACAAATAACATAATTGAGGAGAAATCTCCGGTTAGAAATGCTTGGGACGATGCGGCAGACAGTATAGTTGGCACGTTTGAAACAGCAAAAAAGATGTGGGAAGCTATTCAAAGAGGATCGGGGAAAGCTATTGGTGATGAAATCGAATCCGCAATAGCTTTAAGTAATATGGACATAGGAACTTTTATTAATGTAACCTATGCACTTTTCCATTTGGATGAAACTGCAAAAAATATGTGGCATGCATTTTCAAATAAAATAAAACGAGATATGATAGAGGGAGATGCAGAGAGTCGTACAGAATTGACTACCTATGGATTAACACAAATAGCTACCACAATATTAGGCGATAGGGCACTAAATAAAGTAGGCCATATCACAAAAGGAGCAAAAGCATCAAGTGGAGTAAGTACATTTGCTAATGCAGTAAAACTAGCAAAAGAATTGAAGCCTACGCTTGAAATTTTACAATCATTTAAGAGAGAGGCCTCCAATGCATTCTCTAGTATTGGTGGAACTGTTGTAACCAAAATACCTCAAGGTGAATTGATAGAAGCTTATTATAAGTTTGCGAAGTCTAAAGATGGTGGTAAGGGTAAACCTAGCAGTAACAAAAATACAACTGTAGATAATTTTGATGCAAAAACAGCTACAAATAAGCAAAAAGGTAATTATGGTGAAATAAAATCTAGTGACAATTTATTGAATAATCAAAGTTTAAAAGAAGCTGGATTTGATTTAAAGCCAGTCGGAAAAAGTGCACCATCAGGCATAAATGATAAAATAGTAAAAGGAATTGATGGATTATACGAAAATACAAATGCAGAATCAAAGATCAAATACGTTATAGATGAAGCTAAATTTGGTAGTTCACAATTAGGAAAAACTAAAGATGGACGACAAATGTCGGATGATTGGTTGACAGGTGTGAAGACTGAAAAAAGTAGAATATTGAAAGCTGTTGATGGAGATAAAAGATTAGCAGATAAGATTACGAAAGCGTTGGAGAGAGATAAGGTAGAAAGAGTATTATCAAAAGTCGATAGTAGTGGAAAGGTTAAAACATTTAAGATAGATGCAAAGGGTAACATCGTTGGAGAATGGCCATAATTTAGAAGCTAGGAGGAATTGAATGGTATGAGAGATTATTTATGTATAGAAGAAAAGTGTAGAGAAGGAATTGAATATAATAAAGAGTTTATAGAGGAAAATAGAGAAGATATTAAAAGTTTAGAAGAAGATACTAAAAATGAAATTCAAAGATATTCTAAAGATAATAAGAGTATTATAGAAGGGACATATCTAGCCAATTTTAGATATGAGATGGAGGATATTAGGGCAAAGTATTCTTTAGGGGAAGATATTAGTGTAATAGAAGAAGATTTTCATAATGCAATTTATGATTTAGAGAATACAGGAAGTAGGGAAATTGGATATTTAAGTCTAATTTGGATGATTTCCTTAGGAATATTATTAGAAACGAATAAAAAGAATATGGAAAGATTAAAAAAGATAGTTGATATAAAAAATATGAACGACGCAGTAATTGATTTCCTCTTATGTGCTAGTGATATTGGGTATACAAAGATGACGAATGTTTATTTTAAAGAAAATCCATATGCAAAAACGAGAGAGATTATAGAACTTGCACAAACAGATAAAAAAGAAGCGTCTAAAAGATTACAAACGTATATGGAGAAAGAATGGTTTAAAGGCCATTATGATTATGAATGGAAAAATGCACATAAAGAACCTGGATATGTAGGGTACTGGAGCTTTGAGACAGCTGCACTAGTAAAGATACTCGAACTTGATGATACGAGTTTAAAAGATAATAACCATCATCCATATGATTTGGCACATTATAAAAATGAAATGAAATTTAAACATATAGACCTAAGTGAATATCACTATGAAGATGAGACAGAAGAAATCGAGGATATAGTAGAAGGAATTGAACATAATCCTGCATTGGAAAACATTATTCCTCCAAAATGGCATTCATTGATCAATGAATTGATACATGATTATAAGAATATGGACGATAGTAGGTTTTATGAAAAATACAAAAAATCGATAGGAATAGGTCAAGTATGGTTTTTACCACAAGAGTATGAAGAAGAAAATGAACAAAAAAATCTATTAGGAAGTTTAATTGTGTTTGCCCTGACGGTGAGAGATTATATATTACAATTGGACTATAAGGAGGATTTAGAAGACTACATTGATAATCTTAAAAATTTCTGGAATGTTTCAGAAACAAAATTAGTTCAATTTATACTAGAGAATGATCAAAATTATTATGCATGGGTACCAAAAGAAGTAAATATCCCAAATATGTATGAAGTGAAGATAGAGAGTGTCGATGTAGAGGAAGTTCTATAATAAGCAAATTAAAACATTGTGTATCATGAGTAACGTTGAAAAACTAATTTATACGGAATTTAATGAATTAAGAGGTTAAAAATAGTGGTAGTTTGGAGAATCCAACTGCCACTATTTTTGTGTTTACGAATGGTTCTGTAAATTAAGTAGAGTATTTCAGAGTATATATATTATGTAGGAGAAGTAAATAAGTTAAAGGCGCTAAATAAAATCGGTCATATCGCAAAGACATCAAGTGGAATAAGTACAATTGCTAATGCAGAAAAACTAGCAAAAGAATTGAAGCCTACCCTTGAAATGTTACAATCATTTAAGAGAAATGCTTCCTATGCATTCTCTAGTGTTAGTGGAACTATTGTAACCAAAATACCTCAAGGCGAATTAATAGAAGCTTATTATAAGTTTGCGAAGTCTAAAGATGGTGGTAAGGATACGGGTAAAACTAGTGAAATAGCTAAAGAATCTGGAAAAGTAGCCCAAACATTAGAAGCAGCTAGAGCACAACAACGTACGGTAATAGAATCAGTAGAAAGTGGCGAAGTAGCTTTAAAAACAACGAAGCGTAAAGGAAATTATGGTGAAATGAAGATGGATGACTTTTTTGAAAGTCAAACATATACTAGAATTAGTGATGATCGTGTATTAACATTAGATCAAAAAATTGTTAAGGGAATAGATGCTGTATATGAAAATTCATCTCCGCCACCTAAGTATGTGATAGCGGAGGCTAAGTATAATACTGCGCAACTTTCAAATACAAAAGATGGAAAGCAAATGAGCGAAACATGGATAGATGGTTCTAGACGTTTGGAATCAACTGTTGGAGAAGAAATGGCAGATAAAATTCGAGAAGAAATGCTTTTGAATCCTGAAAATGTATAAAATATACTAATTAATGTTGATAAGGATGGTAATGTGGTTAAAAGCATTTTGGATTCTTCTGGGAAGAAAATAATTGAGTGAGGAGAATAAAATGAGAGATATTTTAAAAAATGAAGATTATTTCGAGGATTATTTAAATAGACAGAATAATAGAATAGAAAAGTATAAAGAATTAGCAATAAAAGTAAAAAATGAAAGACCAAATGATTTAGGTAGTATTAAAAGAGCTTATGGATATATTGAATCAATTTGTATTGATAAATTTAATTGTTTATATTCAATGGGAAGACCTATGGAAGTACTAAGAGATTTTTACCCCGAAATAATTGAGGCGATGAAAAAGGGGTGGAGTGGTAAATATAGATATATAGATTTATTGTGGGTTCTTTCTATTGGGATAATGCTAGATGTTTCAAAAGATTATATAATTGAATTAGAAAAGTTAGTAGAAAAAGAGAAATTGAATGATTATTTGATTGATTTTTTATTTAGTTATAAAGATGAAAATTGGGAAGGGAATACCACAGAATTTATCTTTGTAGACCCATATAAATCAATTTATCGTGTGGTCAATGCAAAGAATAAAGAAGAATCAGTAAAGGAATTGAAAGAATATTTAGAGGGAAAATGGTATAAGGGGCATAGTGATACAGGCTGGTATGATTCACATGAAAATAAAAATGATATCTACAATGGTTATTGGAGTTACGAAAGCGGAGCAATCGTAAAGATTTTAAAATTAGATGATTCAAGTTTAAAAAATACTTTATACTACCCTTATGATATGGTGCATTATCAAAGGAAATAAATGTCAGAATCCGCAGTGTTCAACTTTTTACACTGTGGATTTTTTAGTTTGTGTTAAAGTAGCTATAAGGGTAATGTTGGTAATGGATCCAGTGAGCTAGAAGTAAGATTGATGCAGAACTAATTAGGAATTATCACTGGATTTTTTTATCTAAATATCCATAATAAATGGATTGAAGTTCAGAGGTTATTTAAATGATGCTGGGGAGATAACTAACTTTTTCCAAACTCTAGACTGATATTATCAAGATACAATATTTATAGGAGGATAAAATGAATAGTGATTTTGAATTTATTGAAGATAAAGAGAAAAATGATGAATTGATGTCAATATATTTTAACTTTATAAACGGTAAGTACTTGGAAAGAGCTTTGAGGTTTTTTTGTAAAAAAAGAGGGGTTTGGACAAGAAATAGTATTCGTTCATTTTCAGTCTGATTTAGATGAATTTGATATGTCACAGCTACCTACACCTTTAGATGATAAGCATGTGTTAGTTGAATTAGATTCTCCAGCTGTTGAGTCTGAACAACAAGTGTATTTGGACTTTGAAACTTTTTATAATTATTTGGAAGAACATGTGAAAAAAGAAGTGGAAAAAAATCCAGAAAGAAATGGATTAATGGATTTATTAGTGCAAGTTAAGCGTAGCTTAAATTTGTAATATCTTATAGCCATTTTACTAGATTCGTAGGGCAGAAAAAGAACTTATTGAAGAACGCGTTTTTATTAGGATTTTATTATATTTCAATAAGGAAGATTGTCTGATATTGAATAAGTAAAGAGGAAGTTATAGATGAAAAAGACTCAACAAAAGAGACTTCACATTTGAGGTCTCTTTTGTTGATTTAAATTGAAATTTATTATTTAAGCGAATTCTTTTTTGTACCTCGTATTTCACATACACATAGGCTTTATTTGCTGTTACATAGTATGTTTTTCAACGTCAAGAAACATTAGACAAAGCAGGACAATATTATTAAATAGCCGGGTCCATTGTAGAAATGTTTGAAGGTATTTCGCTCATAGGCGGATCTAATTTCTTAACTATCGTGGCAGAAGTAGGAACTGGTGGGTTAGCATCACCAATTGTTATTCCATTAGATATAGCAGCAACAGCTACTGGGGCAAGTCTTTTTGTACATGGTGGATTTATTTGGAATAAATCGATTCAAAATACTAAGGATACTATTCAAAAAATCCAGTCTTCTGGTGGAGGTGCGGCTAACGGTAAACCTAGCAGTAACAAAAATACAAATGTAGACAATTTTGATGCAAAAACAGCTACAAATAAGCAAAAAGGTAATTATGGTGAAATAAAATCTAGTGACAATTTATTGAATAATCAAAGTTTAAAAGAAGCTGGATTTGATTTAAAGCCAGTCGGAAAAAGTGCACCAACAGGTATAAATGATAAAATAGTAAAAGGAATTGATGGATTATACGAAAATGCAAATCCAAATTCAAATATTAAATATGTTATTGATGAAGCTAAGTTTGGTAGTTCACAATTGGGGAAAACTAAAGATGGACGACAAATGTCAAATGATTGGTTGAACGGTTCTGAAACTGGAAAAAGTAGAATATTGAAAGCTGTTGATGGAGATGAAGTATTAGCAGAAAAGATTGCGAATGCATTGGAAGATAGTGAAGTTGAAAGAGTATTATCAAAAGTCGATAGTAGTGGAAACGTAAAAACATATAGGTTAGATGAAGAAGGAAACAATATTGGAGAATGGCCATAATTTAGAAGCTAGGAGGAATTAAATAGAATGAGAGATCAATTGTGCATAGAAGAAAAATGTAAAAAAGGAATAGAACTCCATAAAAAGTTTATTGAAGATAATAGAGAGGAGATTAGAAGTTTAGAAGAAGATGAAAAGAATGGTATACAAAGAAAGCCTAAAGATAATATAAGTATTATAGAAGGAAGATATTTAAGGAATTTTATACATGAGATGAACGACATTAGAGCAATGTATTCTTTAGGAGAAGACATTAGCACAATGGAAGTATATTTTTATAATGCAATGGATGATTTAGAGCATACAGGAGCTAGCAAAGTGGGTTATATATATATGCTTTGGATAATTTCTTTAGGAATTTTGTTAGAAACGGATAAAAAGAATATAGAAAGATTAAAAAAGATAGTTGATACAAAAAATATGAATGACGCAGTAATTGATTTCCTCTTATGCGCTAGTGATATTGGATACACAAACATGACGAACAGATATTATAAAGAAAATCCATATGCAAAAACGAGAGAGATTATAGAACTTGCACAAATAGATAAAAAAGAAGCATCTAAAAGATTACAAACGTACATGGAGAAAGAATGGTTTAAAGGTCATTATGATTATGAGTGGAAAAATGCGCATAAAGAACCTGGATATGTAGGATATTGGAGCTTTGAAACGGCAGCGCTTGCGAAAATTTTGGAACTGGATGATATAAGTTTAAAAGATAATAATCATTATCCATATGATTTGGCACATTATAAAAATGAAATGAAATTTAAGCATATAGACCTAAGTGAATATCACTATGAAGATGAGACAGAAGAAATCGAGGATATAGTAGAAGGAATTGAACATAATCCTGCATTGGAAAATATTATTCCGCCAAAATGGCATTTATTGGTCAATGAATTAATACATGATTATGAGAATATGAATGATAGTAGTTTTTATGAAAAATACAAAAAAACGATAGGAATAGGTCAAGTGTGGTTCTTACCACAAGAGTATGAAGAAGAAAATGAGCAAAAAAATCTATTAGGAAGTTTAATTGTGTTTGCCCTGACGGTAAGAGATTATATATTACAATTGGACTATAAAGAAGATTTAGAGGACTACATCGATAATCTTAAAAATTTCTGGAATGTTTCAGAAACAAAGTTAGTTCAATTTATGTTAGAGAATGATCAAAATTATTATGCATGGGTACCAAAAGAAGTAAATATCCCAAATATGTATGAAGTGAAGATAGAGAGTGTCGATGTAGAGGAAGTTCTATAACGAACAAATCGAAATGGTTTTTATTATATGTAATATTAGAATGCATTTTACTAGTTAATTGAAAACAATGCATGCGTGGGAGAAAAAAGGATGTATTGTTACTAAAAATTAGAGGGAAAGAAGGCTGTTGGATTGAGTTAAGCACCTCATTGTCAATATACGACAATAGGTGCTTTTTTGCGTGCAAGGAAGAAAAAATAAAAGATTCATTTTCACTCTATTTCATCTTTGAATTACATGTTATAATTTGGAAAAAGTATATTCTTAATTTTTAGATAATTAAAAGGTGGTAGATTACTATATGAGTACATTAAAGAAAATTACTAATAATATTTCGAAGGTTATTATAGGAAAAGACGAATCGATAGAACTAGCAGCCATTGCTCTAATAGCAAGAGGACACATTTTATTAGAGGATGTACCTGGGACAGGAAAAACAACATTAGCGAAAAGTTTGGCTAAAAGTGTGGACGCTAAATTTCAAAGAATACAATTTACAGCGGATACTTTGCCTGGGGATGTTATTGGCCTTGAATATTTTGATGTGAAGGAATCGGATTTTAAAACGAGGTTAGGTCCTATTTTTGCAAATATCGTATTAGTGGATGAAATTAATCGAGCTGTACCGAGAACACAATCTTCGTTACTTGAGGTTATGGAAGAGCGTACTGTTACAATTGCGAAACAGACACATTCATTACCAGAACCTTTTTTAGTTATAGCAACGCAAAATCCACTCGAATCAGCGGGCACATTTCCTTTACCAGATGCTCAATTAGACCGGTTTTTACTCACAATTCGACAAGGTTATCCTACGAGAGAAGCAGAAAAGGAAATGATGAATCGGTTCCAAATGAATGATCCGTTAGAAACGTTACATTCTATTATTTCAAGTGAAGAAATTATTACGATGCAAAAGCGTGCAAGAGAAGTGTTAGTAGGGAATGATGTACAAGATTATCTTCTTGAAATTATTGAAGCAACTCGTAACCATGAGTTAATTGAAATTGGTGTAAGCCCTCGGGGAACGTTGGCATTTATGAGAGCGATTCAAGCACGGGCTATATTAAATGAAAGAGATTACTGTACGCCAGATGATATAAAACTACTCGCTGCATCCATTTGTGCCCATCGTTTAACGTTAACGATTGAAGGAGAGATGAAAACGACGAAAGAACAAATCATGAAAGAAATTCTTCATACGATTAGTGTGCCAGTGGAGAATGTACGATGAATCAACAACTTGTGTATACACCTTTAGCGGAGCCTTTCGTAATGGGAGTTATGTTAGTTTTAGCCGTTATCTTAAGTGTATTTTCAAGTAATCTACTCTTATTGTCTCTCGTATTTTTGTATGTGATTTTAATAGGTGCTACGCATGTATACATGCGTAAAGTATCTCGTGTTGAATGGGAATACAGTCAAGGGAATTCAAATGTTTTCATAGGTGAAACGAATATGTGCAAAATTAAAATTTCAAACAAGTCGATATTTCCTATTCTTAATATCGTATTTCGATTTAAATGTGAAAATAAGCTAACTTGGAATCATGATGAAATAAACAAAAATCATAGTACAGGTTCAAATTATTATATGAATTTTAATTTAAAAGGAAGAGAGTCTGTTTCATTTGATTTGCAGGCTGTAGCGTTAAAAAGAGGCATCGCGAAATGGGAAGAAGTTGAAATTGTTATTACTGATCTCTTTGGATTCATAACGAACCATATAACATATAAACAAGTCGATACGCCCTCCTATTTAGTTTTACCTGCTGTTCTGAAAATACAAGTACCTGAATTACAAGAGTGGTCACGTGGATTTCGAAAAGCGATGTCATCACCGTTATATGATGAAACGAAAGTAATGGGAGTGAAGTCTTATGAAAATGAAGATTTTCGTTCCATCCACTGGAGTGCAACAGCGAAAACAGGGACGATAACTGCGAAAAAGTACGAGCGAACGCAATCAGATAAATACGCGATTTATCTCAACTTGCAAAACAAAAGTGGTGTTTCTTTGCGAAATGATACAGAGGAACTAATCGAATTAACGGCGGGTATATGTAAACAACTGCTCATGCAAAACTGTTCATTTGAAGTATGGATCAATAGTGTAAAAGATAACGGTTTGCTACATATAAAAAATGGGGATAATCGGAAACACTTGCAAAATGTATTAAAGGTGCTTGCCTCAATATCGGATCAGGATACGCCTGTATCTTCTTCTTATTTTTACACAGCAGGTTTTCGTCGTAAGGAACTGGATGCGGTTCCTTTAATCCTTGGTACTTCACCAAAGAAATATAGTAGAACGAATAAATGGATTGTAATTAAAGAATAAGAAAGGGCTTATGTCATGTTGAATAAAAAGCAGCATACGAAAGTGAAGTTTTGGAGTGTAAAAGTAATAATTATACTTTTCTTTTCGATTAGTGCGATAGCGTTATCGCAAGGTGTTGTACATGTACAAGGCATAGTAAAAGAACGTTTTTTTAGTGAGAAAAAATCTGAGGAAAATTATAAAGAAACAATAAACTATGGAAATATTGAAGAGTATAGGACACCTATTGAAAATAAAAAAGTAGGAGATAAAGGGATAAGAACAACAACGGGTAAAAAAATGAAAGAGTTCGAAAAGGGAAGTTCATGGGGAGTCATATTTTCTGTACTTTCAAATTCATGGATTACTGTAGCTTTTTATGTAGTTATTGCAGTAGTAATTATATATTTTCTTTATAAATCAGTTAGGAAAAAGTTAACGAAATCAGAAATAGAACAAGAAAAACAAACGGTAACAAAAGAAAATACGGTAAGGACCGAAAAGAACGAGAAAGTGAGGCATCAGTTAGAGCAACCATTGCCTACAGATACGATTAGAAAAACGTTAGTTGAATGGGAAAGAACATTACCATTTCATGAACAAAGAAGGTCCTATGAAACGATGCAACAGTGGCTAGAAAGAATTTGTAGAATGAGAGATATTATTCCGTTATATGAGTCTGTTCGATATGGTGAAAAGACGTATACGGATTTAGATGTGGAAGAAATAATGAAGTGGGTAGAGGGAGATGGGAAGGTGGATACATAAATATCCACCTTTTCTTTTTTTATACGGAAATTTGATTAACATGAATCATTTTTATATATGAAACCGTCTTCAAATAAGAAAATGAAATGAACTTTATTTACTTATATTTTATTACGTGTTAACCTATATTTAATTTTTATAAATTATAATTAATTTCAGATTTTTTAAGGGTGTGAAAATGTAATGAAATCGGTATTAAAAAGCATACTTATTTCCTTTGTTTTTTCTGCAATAGGAATGTGTTGGTTGCTGTTCTTATTATTCATAGGGGACGGAGACTGGTTATTATCTTGGATAGGTGTATTAATGGCATATTTATCTTTATATACTTTGATAGATTTATATTGTAAAAATACATACGATAAAAAAATAAGTATATGGCTTATAAAAATAGCAGTTACTAGCTTTAGTTTTGCGGTATTAGGAATCTCATTTTGTATCATACATGAGCTATTAACACCATGGAGTCTTAGTTTAATGGTGTGGTATTGGTTGTTAATGTTAGTATTATTTTTAACGACTATAATATCATTAATCAGTTTAGTAGTTGTTAATCGTAAAAATCACAATTTCACCGGTGGATATAGAATGCTCATACTTCTAAATGTATTTCTTACATTGGGACCAGTTTTATGGCCGCTATTACTTTCTATTATTGGAAATGGTATGAATGCTAGTGCGGGCTCGTAAAAAGGAATTTAGATTAGTTGTGTAAAGAATAGGATGAAAAGTTGATATAGAATTTTAAATGTTTATGAGAACATGTTTACATAAAAAATGAAAACATGTTCTCTTTTTATTTGCATGCATAACTCTTCCTCAGTTTAACCTAATTAAATTTAAACGTAAGTATTTCGTAAGGAATGGATAAGAAAAAAGAGAGGTTTATCGTATAGGATGAAAGTATAGCTTGAATCAATACGATATTAATAGAGGAGAGAAAGCCTTATGAAAACACGTAATCAAATTAAGTTGGCAAGTTTAGCAGTTTTATTAGCGGGTACTACTCTATTCACGCCAGGTTTTACTGTGACTGCAGAGTCAAATCAAAATATTTCTAGTTCGTCACAAGTACATGATCAAAAGAATCGTAATGGCTGGAAACAAGTAATGCAGGAAACAGTACAGCTTGGTGCTGTAGGGATATTAGCTAAGGCGTCTAACAACGGAAAAACTAGTAGTTTTACTGCTGGCGTGGCGGACTTAAGTACAAAGAAACCGGTGAAATCGGATTATCGCTTTCGGATCGGTAGTGTGACGAAGACTTTTACTGCCACGACTGTTCTTCAATTAGTAGGAGAAAATCGCGTACAACTTGACGATCCAATTGAAAAGTGGCTGCCGGGTCTCGTGCAAGGAAATGGGTATGATGGCAATCAAATTACGATACGACAACTTTTGAATCATACGAGTGGTATCGCTGAATACTTAAAGTCAAAAGATGCGGACATAATGAATTCGAAAAAAACGTATTCCGCAGAAGAAATAGTGAAAATAGGCCTTTCTCTGCCTCCAGATTTCTCGCCGGGTAAAGACTGGTTGTATTCAAACACAGGATACGTAATATTGGGGATGCTTATTGAAAAAATAACTGGTAATAGTTATGCGGAAGAAATCGAAAAGCGAATTATTGAACCTTTGGACTTGGCAAATACGTTTTTACCAGGAAATTCACCCGTCATCCCAGGGAAGAATCATGCTCGTGGATATGTGAAAATGGAAGGAACAGGCGAGTTGAAAGACATTACGTATTATAATCCGAGTTTAGCTAATGCAGCTGGAGATATGATTTCTAATGCGGATGATTTAAATAATTTCTTTTCATCTTTACTCGGTGGTAAGTTACTGAAGGAACGTGAGCTAAAAGAAATGCTTACTACAGTTCCTGTAGAAGGAAAAGGGGTTGGTGACGCATACGGTCTTGGAATCTATGAGACTAAACTTCCAAACGGTGTTTCAGTTTGGGGGCATGGAGGAGGAATTCCTGGATTTACAACTTTTGCTGGGGGAGTAATTGGAGGCAAACATACATTGGCTATCAGTCTCAACTCTATAGGTGGGGTCGATATTGTTCCGCAGTTAAATAAAATGATGCAAATTGAATTTAATAAATAGATGAAAAAAATCTGCTATAAGTTGTATCACGCACGAGCTATTAACACGATGGAGTATGGGCATAATGGTTTGGTATTGGTTGCTAATGTTAGTATTCTTTTAAACGACCATAATATCATTAGTTGGTCTCGTATTTGTTAATCGTAAAAATCAGAATTTCACCGGTGGATATAGAATACCTATACTTCTAAATGTACTGCTTACGTTAGTTAAGGCTAGTATTACTTGAAATGGTATGAATGCTAGTGCTGGATGGTAAAAGGGAATAAAGGGTTTGAAACGTTTAAAAGAACATGTTTATAACTAAATATAAACACGTTCTTTTTTAGTGATAAATATAAATATGAATTCACTTTCAATCGTTAGGTATGACTTTCACTATTTTTGCAGGCACTCCTGCAACGACAGTGTTTTCAGGTATGTCTTTTGCAACAACTGCACCTGCAGCAACAACTGAATTGTTCCCTATAGTCACACCAGGAAGTATAGTTGCACTAGATCCGATCCATACATTTTCACCAATTGTAACAGGGGAGGCGTATGTTGTGTTTCTAGTTTTTAAAGTTAGCCCGTGATTAAGTGTGGCAATTGTAACATTCATACCGATCATACAATTATCTCCTATATGAATTCCGCCCCTATCTTGAAAAGAACACCCAGTGTTAAAAAATACGTTTTTTCCAATCGTTATATTTTTACCGAAGTCTGTATGAAACGGCGGAAAGCACATAAAAGATGAATCAATATTGTTTCCTGTCAATTCGCTAAAAAGCGTCACAATTTCTTCTCTGGAATGATAGGATGTATTCAATGACATTGTAATCTTTTGCGCTTCATAGCTACATTGAACTAATAGCTCATGTAATTCTTTATCCTCACCTGAAATAGGATTACCTTCCTTGCAAAAGTTTATAAAGTCTTTTATATCCATTGTTATACTCCTCCTTTAAGGCGTTAATCTTTTCAATGCAATCATAAAATGATACGATTCCAATATCAAATACCTATATTAAATACATTCGTATGCCTGTTAGGTATATATAAGGAGACTATCGTGGAAATTCGAGTGTTACGCTATTTTATTTCTGTAGCAAATGAAGAAAGTATTTCAGCAGCCGCAAAACAGTTACATTTGTCGCAACCTACATTATCAAGGCAACTGAAAGATCTAGAAACGGAATTAGATACAGCTTTATTTATAAGAGGAAATAGAAAAATTTCTTTAACAGAACAGGGAAAGTATTTACTAAAACGGGCGAAGGAAATTGTTGCGTTAGCAGATAAAACCGAAGCAAACTTAAAAGATTCAAAAGAAATAATAAGCGGAGAAGTTTACATTGGTGGCGGTGAGACTGAAGCGATGCACCTTATCGCTAAAACATTAAAAGAATTACTTACAGATTATCCGGGTATTAGGTTTCATTTATATAGCGGAAATGCTGATGATATTAAGAATAAATTAGATAGTGGATTATTAGATTTTGGTGTCGTTATAGAGCCAACAGATAAACAAAAATATGAATATGTACAATTGCCAGCTAAAGATACATGGGGTGTTTTAATGTGTAAAGATAGTCCTTTAGCGGACAAGCAGTTTATTAGCCCAGTAGATTTAATAGATAAGCCATTATTCATTTCACGGCAAACAACTGTTAGCAATGAATTAGCAGGTTGGTTTGGGCAAAATATTGAAAATTTAAATGTCGTTGCAACTTATAATTTGCTTTACAATGCAGCACTTATGGTCGAAGAAGGTATTGGGTATGCATTATGTTTAGATAAACTTATTAATACATCGGGAAACAGTAAACTTTGCTTCAGACCTTTACAACCTAATCTAGAAGCGAATTTAAATATTATTTGGAAGAAAAATCAAGTGTTTTCTAATGCGGCCAATGCATTTTTAAATCAGCTTCGAAAAAACATTAACAAATCATAATTCGAAATACAATGTTAAAACAGAGTGTCATCCTTTAAGGGTGACGCTCTGTTTTTTTATTAAATGATCATTATTCTTTCCAAGGCGAATGTAAAACGCAATCACAGAAGTTAGTATGTTTAAATCCAGGAAGAAGAAGTGAACATACGTCAGCTTTAATGTTACCGAAAGTAGTTTCTGGTTTATGTGCAAATCCTTCAAGGAATGCAGGAAGAATTTTTTGTTTGAAATTGTCACGAGGGAATGCAGTTACAACTTGCTCACGTAATTCCTCAGAAATTTCATCGTATCCATCCCCCATAACGTCATAGCCTACGCCAGAATATATTAATGAAACTTGTGGCTCTTTATGTTCAGCAATACCAATCGTAGTGTGTAAAGCGATTGCATCCCATACAAGTCTAATAGATTCATCATCTATACGATGTTGTTGAAGGAAACTACGTGCAGCATTTGCACCATCTACTTCGAAACGCTTGTCTGGACTGCTGAATTTTTTAGTCAGTCCAAGATCGTGGAATAAAGCACTAACATATAATAATTCTTCATCAAACTTAAGACTAGCTTGTTTTCCTTGAATTGCACCAAATATATACACACGGTTTGAGTGATTCCAAAGTAAATCGTTACCGTATTCACGAAGTATTTCTTGCGCCTCTACTGCTAGTTTGCTATCTGGAATTACGACACCTGCTACTGTTTTTATCATTTAAGTTAGCTCCTTTTCTAATTCGCTGTTTTCGAAAATCATATTTGGCTCATGAGCTTAATTTCATTATAAAAAGTACCGTTTATTTATCAATGTAATGATTTCTATATAAATCATAGATAATATCTATGATTGGTTTTTCATTCTGTCACTTGTAACAATACATGTTGCTTCGAACTTAATGATAGATAACATCTATGATAATTATAGAAACTATAGAATTGATAATGGTAAATGTCAGAGTTAGAATGTATACAATAAAGAAATTGGATTCATCGTAATTAATTTTGAAAAAAATTATGTATATCATAACTTATAAAAGTACCGTAATTTTACTAATAAACTTAAATAAGAGAAATTCTTTTTTTATGAATAAATGAAAAGATGAAGTATATGGAATAGAACAATTACAATAAGTAATTTAACTCATTAAGGAGATAATTTTTATATGGAATTAAGACAATTAGAGTATTTTATAACACTTTGTAAGGAACTGCATTTTACACGAGCGGCAGACAAATTAGGTATTACACAACCTACATTAAGTCATCAAATTAAAGCACTTGAGGATGAAATCGGTATGCCGTTATTTGACCGATTAGGAAAGAAAATTGCTATAACGGATGCCGGATACATTTTAGCAAAGGAATGTAATACAATTTTCAACGCATTACATAATGCAAAAGAACGTATAGGTGAATTGAAAGAGATAAAGGGTGGTAAAATCTCAATTGCTACGTTACCTGGGGAGCTAACAGATTTAACTTCTACTTTATTATTGGATTTTCATAAAAATCATCCTGAGGTAGCAGTGAAAATAATTAGTTCAGATGAAATCTTACCGTTAATTAATGAGAACCAAGTTAATTTTGCTGTAACAATCGTTTCTTCTGATTACATGTTTGAAGATGAGAAGATTACAAAAATCCCATTATATATGGAAGATTTATTTTTAGTAGCAACAAAAAATCATTCATTAACGAATGAAAAGGAAATACAGTTCTCTGAGTTGAACAACTTACCATTGATTTTGTTCCCAGAAAGCCATGAATGTAGAAAGTTATTGAATTATACATGTATTCCGCAGCAAATTTCATTAAATCCTATTATAGAGACATCTAGTATCAATTCGTTGTTTGATTTAGTAAGAAGTGAATTCGGAGTAGCAATTGTGTCAAAAACTTTATTAGATCTTAATGATGAGAGTGATTTGTTAGCAATCCCAATTGTAAATCCAAATATTACACGTG
The DNA here is from genome assembly GCF_009739945.1 of Bacillus luti. Taxonomy (NCBI): domain Bacteria; kingdom Bacillati; phylum Bacillota; class Bacilli; order Caryophanales; family Bacillaceae; genus Bacillus; species Bacillus luti. The sequence goes on from NZ_CP040336.1 coordinate 2,317,451, forward strand.
AAGTAAGTCTTATTTTACGTAAAGATAAATTTATCGGATTTGGAACGAGAAACTTTATTGAACTGCTTACAAATGAAATTATAAAGTTAGGTTTTCCTATGTCAGAACAAAGCAAAAAACAAATTCGTGCATTAATTCATGATTAATTTATTTGCCATTAACTATCAACAAATAATAGATGGTATTAATGATTATGATAGAAAAAGCTACATTGCTCTATATTACTGCAGATTTATAATTTAATTAGAGCTTGAAATTTTCGAGCTTACAAAGGATAAAGAGAATTAGCAAAAATGAAAGCAGGTAAAAAAATGTGTGGTTACGTAGGGTGTATGTATAATACTGCAAGAATTTATTCGGAAAGTGAGATTAAACAATTTGAAATTATGACGAGCCTTTTATACCATCGTGGCCCAGACGATGAAGGGTATTTTCGTGATGAACATATACAATTTGGGTTTAGAAGATTAAGTATTATTGATTTAGATGCGGGGCATCAACCGTTAACATATGAAAATGGACGTTATGTACTTATGTTTAACGGTGAAATATATAATTATATAGAATTACGTGAAATGTTAAAGGCAGAAGGGGCAAGTTTTGCTACTGAATCAGATACGGAAGTTATTGTTGCGTTATATGCTAAAGTAAAAGAAGAGTGTGTAAATTATTTCCGTGGCATGTATACTTTTGTTATTTGGGATCGACAAGAGAAAAAATTATTTGGAGCACGCGATCATTTCGGTATTAAGCCACTGTATATTGCAGAGGGAAAAGATGCAATATACTTTGCTTCTGAAAAGAAAAGCATTGTGTATGCAACCAAAAATAATGAGATAGATAGAGCATCTTTACAGCAATATTTCACATACCAATACGCACCAGAACCCAGTACGTTAACAACTTATATTCAAAAAATCGAACCTGGTCATTATTTCGTAAAAGAAGTTGGTAAGTCGATGGAGACGCATTGTTACTGGAAACCGACTTTTAATGTCTCAAATGAAACGAAAGAAGAGCACGTTCAAGCGATTCGCGATGTATTATATGATTCGGTGAAAATACATATGCGTAGTGATGTTCCAGTAGGTGCGTTTTTATCTGGTGGAATTGATTCATCTATTATTGCTTCAATTGCAAAAGAAATGAATCCGAACCTATTAACATTTTCTGTCGGTTTTGAGCATCGTGGATTTAGTGAAGTAGATGTGGCTAAAGAAACTGCTGAAAAGTTAGGGGTGAAAAATTATAGTGTGACTGTAACGCCAAAAGAATTTATGGATGAATTCCCTAAAATAATGTGGCATATGGATGATCCTTTAGCTGACCCAGCAGCAGTACCGTTGTACTTCGTTGCCAAAGAAGCACGTAAATATGTAACTGTCGTACTTTCTGGAGAAGGTTCAGATGAGTTATTTGGCGGATACAATATTTATTGTGAACCAAACTCTTTAAAAATGTTTTCCTATATGCCAGCTTCAGGGAAAAGAGTATTAAAATCTTTAAGTGGGACACTAAAAGAAGGATTTAAAGGAAAAAGCTTTTTAGAACGTGGATGTACACCAATTGAAGAACGTTATTATGGCAATGCGAAAATCTTCCGTGAAGAAGAGAAGATGCATTTCATGAAGTATTACAATGAAAGTATACAATATACGGACGTTACAAAAACGTTGTATAACGAAAGTAAAGACTACGATGATGTTAGTAAAATGCAGTATGTAGATATGCTTACATGGTTACGTGGAGATATCTTATTGAAAGCAGATAAAATGTCTACAGCTCATTCGTTAGAATTACGCGTTCCGTTTTTAGATAAAGAAGTTTTTCGCGTTGCATCTAACATACCAACAGAATTAAAAATTGCAAATGGAACTACGAAAGCAATATTACGTGAAGCAGTACGTGGAATTGTTCCAAATCATGTATTAGATCGTAAAAAACTAGGGTTTCCAGTTCCAATCCGTCACTGGTTAAAAGATGAGATGTATGAATGGACAGTTAACATTATTAAAGAAAGCAAAACAGAACATTTAATCGATAAAAATTACGTATTAAACTTATTAGAATTACATTGCGCAGATAAAGGTGATTATAGCCGTAAAATATGGACAGTACTAGCATTTATGGTATGGCACCAAGTATATGTAGAACATAAATACGATACAAGTGTATTTCAAAGTGCAATTCAATCGTATAGTTTAGTATAAAAATAAAAAGGATGTCAGTTGCATGACATCCTTTTTATTTTGGGGCAAAGAGGTATATTTCGTTTTGAAAATTGTTATTTTTATGAGTATTCCATATAATTAGAGTATAGGGGATATACAGAGGAGTTATGAATGGATAATAATTTAGTTTGTTAATTATTTTTGTTTTAATAAAAAAGTAAATTGATTTGGAGTGAAATACATTGGGACAAAATCAGTTTAGATGGAGTAACAAGCAATTACGAGAGCATGTCGAAGTATTAGATGGCAAGAGAAGTCCGCACATTTTATTAAAGAATGCAACGTATTTAAATTCTTACTTACGAAAATGGACAGTAGCAAATATTTGGATTTATGATGACAGGATTATATACGTAGGGGAGAAGTTACCGGAGCAATTAACGGATTGTGAAGTCATTGATTGCGAAGGAAAATATGTTGTACCTGGTTACATAGAACCGCATGCACATCCATATCAATTATATAACCCAGAGACGCTAGCAAATCATGCGATGCAATTTGGGACAACAACTTTTATTAATGATAATTTAACTTTATTTTTTACATTAAAACGTGAAGAATCATTTCGTTTAGTAGAGGAATTTAAAAAGATTCCAGCAAGTATGTATTGGTGGTGCCGTTTTGATGGACAGACTGAATTGCAAAACGGGGAATCTTTGTTTAATAGTGAAGAAATAATAGAGTGGCTGCAGCATGAAGCGGTTCTTCAAGGCGGAGAGTTAACAGCATGGCCAAAACTATTACATGGCGATGATGAAATGCTAACTTGGGTGCAGGAAACGAAGCGATTACAGAAAAAGGTAGAAGGACATTTCCCAGGTGCATCTGAAGCAACGTTAGCAAAGCTAAAATTATTAGGCACGGATTGCGATCATGAAGCGATGACAGGGCAGGAAGCGTTAAATCGCCTTATGCAAGGCTACACCGTTTCTCTTAGAAATTCTTCCATTAGACCGGATTTAGAAGTTTTATTAAAAGAATTGTTGGAATTAGGTGTGAAACAGTTTGATAGATTCTTTTTTACAACAGACGGTTCGCATCCGTCATTTTATGAAAACGGAATGACGAATCGCTTGATAGAAATAGCGATAGAGCAAGGGGTACCGGTAATAGATGCGTATCAAATGGCCAGTTATAATATTGCCCGATATTATAATATGGAGCATGTGCATGGTTCAATTGCGACAGGTAGATTGGCCAATATGAATATTTTAGAAAGTAAAGAAAACCCAGTACCAATCAGTGCCATTGCAAAGGGACAGTGGGTAAAGCGTGACGGAGTAAACAAAAATGAATCGTTACTTATAGAATGGAGTAACTTTAAAGTAAATCCACTAACATTAGACTGGACCATAGAGAAAGAGGATATGATTTTCCCTAATAAAACGGGTATACACTTATTAAATAACGTTATAACAAAACCATATGTAAGTGAAATTGATTTAAATCATGATGAACTTTCTATTGATCATGATGAATGTTTCTTAATGATGATTGCTCGCGATGGTACTTGGCGAGTAAATACAGTTGTAAAAGGTTTTGCGAAAGAATTAGGGGGTCTTGCTAGTTCTTATTCCGGCACAGGTGATATGATTTTGATTGGAAAGAGTAAAGGTGATATGCTTACAGCTTTTCATAGAGTAAAAGAGCTCGGCGGGGGAATGGTAATAGCTGAAAAGAATGAAGTGTTACATGAAATTGCATTACCGCTACTTGGGATTATGTCAGATGAAAAGATGAGTAATGTAATAAAGAAAGAGAAAAAGATGGTGAACTTACTGCAAGAAAGAGGATATGCTTATGACGATCCAGCATTTACAATTTTATTCTTTTCTGCGACACACTTGCCTTTTATAAGGGTAACGCCTATAGGCTTATATGATGTGAAGAGTAGTAAGGTACTGGCTTCGCCGGTGAATTTGATAAAGCAATATTAAAAGGAAAGGCCCTATAATAGTCTAAATTATAGGGCCTTTTACATTATTAGCATAAGAATATTGTAAGCCTCAAATAATATAGTATCTAAATCATTTGAGGTGATATGTAAATATGAAAAAAATATTTTACATTTTAAGCGTATTTATTTTGTGTGTATCGATACAACACGTTGTACATTCCCAATCAGATGCACCAAGGTTATCTTCGGATTGTCTTGAAGAAAGAAAAATTCGAGATGAAAAGTATGTGAAGAGTATAATGCAGGACATTAAATCTACATTTAATTTAAATATTGATGAACATAGTTTTTGGGAAGTAAGTAAAAGAGATCTGGAGGCTGCCCATTTGATGTATGGTGGAAAGGAAAATGATTCTTATTATAATTCGCTAACTAAAATTTATGATAGTGGTGGATTTAGCGAGCAGCCTAGCTTATTTGTGAGTGCACAAGAAGCATTTTTACTTTATAAAGAAAAAGATAATATCAATGTAATGAAACGTCTAAACCTAGACGTTGAAAAAGGGGAATGGCTCGTTATAAAAACGAAAAAGAAGAAAGGGAAAAAAGTGAAATTCAAGCCGTTGCAATGTGAAAAAGATTATATGAAAAAGAGAAATGAGTACCATAATCTAAAATGAAATAAAGGAAATTTTGAAGGAGAAAAATTTCGTTAATCATTGAAAATGAAGCGATAGAAATCCCTAGTAATTTCGCCATAAAAAAACGTCATTTTTAATGTTTAAAATGACGTTTTTATTTATTCTTAAAGCTTTTGCATCGCACTTTCAATCTTTTTCACCAAATCAGCAGACACTTTATGAAAATACCCTAAAACTACCTTTCTAATATCATCGGATATAACTTTCAAATCACTAGCTAAGTTTTCAGCAAGGTGTTCTTTTTCTATCGTTTGTAACTTGTCATAAAATTCACCAGCCTGCTGAAAATCATTCTGTTTCATTATAGAAGTCCTTCCAAGTTTACCTTCAGCATACCTTCCGTCACCACTTGTAATTTGATTAGAAGGTGTCCAATCTTGTTGCTGATTAATCGTTAATTTACGAAATTCAGGACCAATTCTTCTTCTTTGTGAATCACTGTAAATGTTAGCGCGCCCTTGCAACATTTTATCATCTGATAGTTCTGCACCATCCAGTAAATTAGAAGGGGAGAATGCGACTTTCTCTACTTGTTCCATATAATTTTCAGGATTTTTATTTAATACCATTTTACCGACTGGTATAAGAGGGTACGCTTTTTCATCCCATACTTTTGTATCATCTAAAGGATCATAAGAAAGGTGTGCTTCATCTTTCGGATCCATAAGCTGGACGTATAAACCATACTCCGCTGGTTTACCATTTTCAATTGCATCATATAAATCTTTCCCGCTATAATCAGGATTTTCGGCAGCTAGTTTAATTGCTTCTTTACTAGTAATGTACTGTACACCTTCAAATGGGTACCAATGATACTTTACATACTTTCGATTACCTTCTGCATTTCTCCAAACATATGTATTTACACTATGCCCTGGAATGTGGCGAAGACTTTTGGCCGTACCATTATTAGAGTATAAACGGACAACAAAATGAATAGATTCAGGTGCTTTAGCGACAAAACTCCAAAAACTATTAGGGTCTATTAAGTTATTTTTAGGTGAAGGCGATAATGCTTTAATCGTTTCAGGGAAACGCATCGGATCACGAACAGAAAAAACAGGAATGTGATTGCATAAAAGGTCAAAAATGCCTTCTTTTGTATAAAATTTTGTGGAAAAACCACGCACATTTCTAGAAGTATCCGGTGTTCCTTTCGTACTAACAGCTAATGAAAATCGCACCATAACGGGAACTTTCTCATTAGGGTTTTGTAGGAAATTTAGTTTAGTATGTTTGGACATTGGATAGATCGTTTGAAAATAACCGAACGCACCAAATCCTTTTACATGAACAGGTCTTTCTAAAATTTTTTCGTGAATAAATTCTTGTAATGACTCATGCAGTACACTATCTTGCTCTAGTACGGGTCCACGTGAACCAACTGTTTGAGAGTGAAGTTTAGCTGGTTCAGTAAGTTCTCGATGTTTATTAAAGTCTTCTTCTAATAAATCTTTCCTATGTTTATCATATTTTTCATTCATCGATATAGCCTCCAAATTTTTTCGTCGATTGTTACTAAATATGATTTTATAGTCCCGATTATGTATGACATGCAAAGTTCAAAGCAGTAACATACCGCTAGATGAAAAAAACACATATGTAGTGGACCTGTTGAAATAGAAGAAATTATGGAAAAATGAATATCGGGAAGAAAATTACTATTAAAATTTTAATCTAAAAAATGAATTTATACATGAGTTTATAGAAAATGAACATAAATAAACAGGGAAAATAACTAGGAGGAATTTAAAATGTCGGATTGGTTTCAATTAGATAAAGAATATATGATGTCAACGTATTGTCGTACGCAGGTTGCGATGGAAAGAGGAGAAGGTTGTAAACTATATGATGTGGATGGTAAAGAGTATTTAGATTTATTTTCGGGTGTCGGAGTGAGCGTATTAGGATATAATCACCCTAAAATCGTGCAAACGACAATGGAGCAAGTTACGAAATCGTTGCATCTACCATTTCATTTTTTAAATCCAGTTGCGATTGAGTATGCAAAGAAATTAGTTGAGAATTCTTTAGGAAACGGTAAAGTCTTCTATACAAATTCAGGTACGGAAGCGACAGAAACGACTTTGAAATTAATTGATAAATATAGAGCTATTACGAATGAAGATCGTGACGGAATTGTTGTGTTGAAAAATAGTTTTCACGGGCGTACGTTAGGTGCACTTCATTTTACGAGACAAGAAAATGTATATCAAAACTTTCCGAAGACATCTATTCCTGTATATGAAGTAGAGCGCGAAAATATAGAGCAATTAGAAGAAACAATCATAAATGAAAAGCCTATTGCTATTATGTTAGAGCCTGTATTAGGCAGCGGCGGAATCTATCCTTTATCAAGTGAATATTTGCATAGTGTTCAACATCTTTGTGATACATATAATGTGATTCTTATCGTTGATGAAGTACAGAGTGGTATGGGGAGAACTGGAAAACTATTTGCTTATCAAAATTTTAATGTTACACCTGATATTATTCAAATTGGTAAAGGTGCAGGGGGCGGGATACCGCTTGGAGGAATCATTGTAGGTGAAAAGCTATGTGATGTATTTTCACCAGGAGATCACGGAACAACATTTGCTCATTCATCAATGGGAGCAGCTTTAGGTTTAACGGTATTAAATACATTGATTGAAGATGGTTTAATGCAAGAAGCGTATGAAATGTCACATTATTTCAATGACAAACTGCAAGAAATTCAAAAAGAAAACTCTTATTATGTTCAGGAAGTACGTCATGCTGGGATGATGTTTGGTATTAGTATGAACGATACGAATGAAAACGTGAAGAAATTACAGCTAGAATTAATGGAGAAGGGGATATTAGTCGATGTTACACAAGGGAATATCATCCGTTTACTTCCTCCGTATATAATTACAGAAAAGGAAATTGATGTATTTATTAATGAATTTATATCCGTTATTCATAGTGTGGCAGCGATAGCAAGTGTTTAAAAATTTGGATGAAACTACAAATGTAAAAAGTACCGTATTTTTAATTCATACAGGAAGAAAATGGGGTGAAAAAATAAAATTTTGTATTTAAATAAAAAGCTGAAAAAAGCACTCATACAGCGCTTCTTTCAGCTTTTTAAACTATTAAATTACTTAATAAAGGAAGCATCTCATTGGACAAATAATTAATTATGTGAAACAATAATAACAGATAAGGAGACGTTGTTTTTCCTTAAGTGCTTCGAATTAATTTTATTCAATAAGAGAAGGTGTGCTTAAAGAAGTTAAATTAAAAAGGAGCTGTTTTATTTTATGCAACAAAATAATGATTTAAATTTTGAACCTCAAGACGTTAATATTGTCAATCCTAAACAAGCCAGGAAAGCAGTTATTGCTACTGGTATTGGGAATGCAATGGAGTGGTTTGACTTCGGATTATACGCGTATTTAGCGGTTATTTTAAGTCAATTATTCTTCTCAGGTGTTGATAATAGTGGATTGCAACTTGTACTTACATTCGGTACATTTGCAGCAGCCTTTCTCGTTCGACCAATCGGAGGTGTATTCTTTGGTAGAATAGGAGATAAGTACGGCCGAAAAATCGTGTTAAGTACTACTATTATTTTAATGGCACTTTCTACATTATTCATCGCATTACTACCAACCTATGAACAAATTGGTGTATGGGCACCAATACTACTTTTAGTTGCCAGAATGATTCAAGGCTTCTCTACAGGCGGCGAATATTCAGGTGCAATGGTTTATATCGCAGAATCTTCTCCAGATAAAAAGCGTGGTATACTCGGTAGTGGTCTTGAAATTGGAACACTCTCAGGTTACATTGCTGCATCGGTAATTGTCACCATTTTGACGTTATTGTTAACAGATGAGCAAATGCTCAGCTGGGGATGGCGTATTCCTTTCTTAATAGCTGCACCAATTGGTTTGGTCGGTTTATATTTACGCCGTCATTTAGATGAATCTCCCATCTTTGAAGAGATGGAAAAAGCACAAGAGGAATCTGAAGACAACGAACAATTTTCATTTATGGATATATTAAGATATCACAAAAAAGACTTCTTATTAAGCACAATAATTGTCGCCTTCTTTAATATTACGAACTATATGATTCTTTCGTATATTCCTTCTTATCTAACTCAAGTACTTAAAGTCAAAGAAACAACTGGCTTATTAATTATTTCGATTACGATGGCACTTATGATTCCACTGGCACTTTATTTCGGTAAATTAAGTGATAAAATTGGTAATAAACGCGTCGTGCAAATTGGTTTAATTGGATTAACTGTATTTGCAATTCCAGCATTTTTACTAATAGGTAACGGACATATTGCAGCTATATTTGCGGGTATTTTCGTATTAGGTTTCTTCCTAAGTGTGTATGAAGGAACATTACCTTCGTTATTACCATCACTCTTTTTCACCGATGTACGTTATCGAGCACTTTCAATCTCCTTTAACATTTCAGTATCAATATTCGGTGGAACAACGCCGCTCGTATGTTCATACTTAGTTCATGCAACAGGTAACCCGCTTGCACCGGCATTTTATTTAACAGGTGTAAGTATTATTGGATTAGTCGTATTTAGTGTATTATTTGTCACAACATCAGGACGTGCGCTAAAAGGTTCATATCCTACAGTAGAATCGAAAAAAGAAGCACACCTAATCGCTAAAGAAGACCCTGAAGAAACACTTTGGTGGCATGAAGAGTCATTAGAAATTGAAGCAGGGAAGCATGCTTAAGTTATAAAAGTGACGTAGAAGTAAATATAAGACTCCTATTTTTTAATAGGAGTCTTTTTTATTACATTATTTTTTTCGTTTCTTCAAATCCTTCTGATACTCATAAAGCTTATGAACTTCTTTCTTAAATTCATGCAGAAGTACAGTGTTTTCTTCGTTTGAATAACGAACTGTATTATACGCTTCTATAATAATATGCTTCTCTATATTTACATCCTCTTCATTATTTATTCTCTCTAGCCAAGCCTCAACAGTTTCTCCTCGCTTTCTATTTAAGGGAGGGGATAATTTACTCTCCAATTTGAAAATTTCTTTCCGAATTTCGTTATGTGGTGGTTTGTATCGCTTCATTCGCTTTTGGCTCATACCTTCTTTATCGGTAATGATAGTAGATTCGAAGATAGACATATTTGGTAAACTTAAATGTTTTCGTTTTTTTACTATTTTCCAAACGATGTAAATAGCGATGACTGTACAGACTATGACTGTAATGCTATTTATGAGAGTTGGATCGAAAGAAGGTTGCCCGATTTCATCTTTAATTCGAGTTTTGTTTAAATTTCCTTTATTTGACCAAAAGTCTTCTGTATCTTTTGAAGCAGCCGCCGAGAACAACGGGTTGATAGCGTATCCGAATCCTAAAGCAACTACTTGGACAATATAAGAAAAAATAAGCCGAATATAAGGGAATACCGGAATAAGTAAAGCACTAATTGTTCCAATAGCGATAATAGAAGAAAATCGTAATAACTGTTGATTACGATTTGAACTTGTTTGCCAAAATGTAATCATAATGTGTAAAACTAATACTAACAACTTCCATAACGGTGGAAAAGGGGCATGAAATATAGCTGAAAAGGCAAACCATATAATACCACCTAACGATTTTTGTACCGGATATCCAGGTCCGATTGCGTGTACGATAAAGAAGAAAAGGGGTAACATAATTGTACCGAAAAGAGAAAAAGGTAGAATGAAAGAACAACCAATGATTTGAATAATGAGTAGTATTACAAACCCTGTTGTTTTTTTCTTAATAAATGTATGGATAAGAAATACTCCTACATAGCCTGTTGCTAAAAATATAGCAACAGCAACAAGTTCATCTCTTTCTGTTAATAAAGAAAGGAGGAGGAGCAGAATAAAGTCATTAACGTGATAGAGCAAAGTTTTCAACCGTTTCCACCATCCCTTCGTTATTAATGAGAAACGTAGGTTGCGATAGAACAGGAAGTGAATCCTTTTGCAAACCAATGTATATCATTGTAGACGAGCGTTCTCCTTTTCTTGTTGTATAATGGAGAAATCCTTGTTTCGGAAGTAACGTACTATCATCTGAAATCCGTGCCAATTCTTCCAAAGCCTTCGCGTAATGTGCTTGGCCTTCTTTTAATGTTAAATGCAAAGGACCACCTTCTGCTAATACACTAATGAATAGTTCAAACGGTATTTGATGCTTCGTTGCGTATTGGCAAATGTATGTTGCATATGAAATAAGTTCTTCTATATTCTCTTTCCAACCAAACCCGCGATCAGCAGCTAAAGAAAGACAAATTGTCCAGCTATAATTTTTTACAGGTTCATATTGCTTCGCTTGTAATTCCTGCATTTTAGCAGATGCTTTCCAATGAATAGAGCGGAATGATTCACGTTCATATCGTTTCACACCGATAATAGATGTTTCATCATTGTAAAAAGAAAAATTCGTTCGATAAGAACCATTTAATAGTTGCTGAAGTTCTTGCAAACCTGCTACTTCTTTAGGAGAAGGATACACAATAATTTCAGTCCTTAATTTATCAAAAATAGGTAAATGTACAGTTAATAGATGAAATGGATCTTTTAAGACACATTCGAACTGTTCGATTTGAAATACACCACGCTTCGTTGCGGTTAATGTTAAATCCCATTTTTGCGTCGAATGTGCAGGCTGCGAAAATGGGAAAGAGAATAACGTTTTTGATATTTGTTCAATGCCTTGCTCTTTGTGCGGTATAAGGGATGGATTTAAATGAAAATAACAAACACCATTAACAAGTGGTATATTTGCCCCATTTTTTAAATGAATAAAAAACTGCCCAGATTCATCAGGGAAAAGCCGAGTAGTTTGTTTTTCATTGATAACTTCAAACTTTTTCTCTATGTAAGCGACATATTTATAAATGAAAATCGCGAATAAATAATAGAAGAAAAAGAGAAACATAATGATTCGTTGCGGAAGAAAAAACGTAAATAGTATAGCGCCGGGCACAGTTAATTGAATAATATGAAGTTGAAAAAATAAAGGTACAGTTACAACGCGCTGCCCATTCATGCTTGTTCAATCTCCACTGGTACATCCACTTCTTTTAAAATCCTTTGCATAATTTCATGTTTTGTCGTACGCAGGGCACCTTCCATTGATAAAACGATACGATGATTCCAAACAGAAGGAACTAAAAATTGTATATCTTCAGGCGTGCAATATTCTCTGCCGCGTAAAAATGCTAGGGCTTGAACGGAGCGCACTAAAGCTAAAGTGGCACGTGGGCTTACACCGTTAGCGATGTAATCGTGATTTCTTGTAGCATGGGCAAGTTTAATTATGTAATGTTCTAACGGTTCGGAAACGAATATTTCCTTTACTCGTTTCTGTGCTGCTAAAATATCTTCTAATGAAATGACAGATGTGACACCTTCTAACGGTGTATTATTACGAAAACGTCGCATCATTTGTAGCTCATCTTCTGGAGACGGATAACCAATTGAAATTGTCATTAAAAAGCGATCAAGCTGTGCATCAGGAAGAGGGAACGTTCCTTGTGATTCAATAGGATTTTGCGTCGCAATAACAAAGAACGGTTTCGGAAGAGACGTAGATTGTTTTTCAAGCGTCACTTGTCGTTCTTCCATCGCTTCTAACAAACTAGACTGTGTTCTCGGCATTGCGCGGTTAATTTCATCTGCCAGTAAAATGTTCGTCACGACTGGTCCAAGCCTTAACTCGAATTCGCTCGTTTTCGGATTAAAATATTCAATACCTGTTACATCACTCGGAAGTACATCAGGGGTAAACTGAACGCGCGAAAAATGACCACCAATACTTTTTGAAATTGTTTTCGCCAGTAACGTTTTCCCAGTACCAGGCACGTCTTCAAGTAGTACATGTCCATCAGCAAGTAGTGAAACGAGTAGTAGATCAATAACATTATCCTTGCCAACAAAGACAGACCCAATATTTTCTTTTAATTTATTAATCATATGTAACATTCCTTTCATTATAAAAGAGTTAATATTTCTATATTTTAACAAATTATTCTGAAAATTGGAATGATTTTTCAATTTAAAGAAATAGATATTTAATTATTAAAATGCACTTGCATATTTTGGAATAGGATTATACAATATCGATATACGATGTATCGTGAGTCGATATATCATAAGACGATGTATCGGAGGTAGTTATAATGAATGCGAAAGCACAAAAATATATTCCGTTAACAGAGGCGACATATTACATACTATTGTCACTCGTGAAGCCGTTACATGGCTACGGAATTATGCAAATGGTAGAAGAGATGACAAATGGGGAAGTAAAGCTCGGCCCTGGTACTTTATATGGGAATACGACGAAGTTATTGAAAGAGAAGTTAATTGTTGAAGTTGCCTCTACAGACAGAAAGAAGTGCTATGAGTTAACGCCGTTTGGGAGAGAAGTACTGGAACTGGAGTACAACAGATTACAGCGGTCTGTAAAGAATGGAAATAGTATATTAGGGGAGTGAATGGATGATGGAGATAAAGAAGATATTCAAACCTTTCGCAGTATGGAGCTTAGAAAAAGAAGAAGCGTATCTACGTAAAATGCATCAACAAGGCTGGGCGTTACAAAAGTATAACGTAATGTATACGTTTAAGAAAACTGAGCCGAAAGATGTAGTATATAAAGCAGACTTTAGATTAGAGTATAAAGATTCGAAAGAAAAACAAAAAGAATATATCGAAATATATGAAATGTGTGGCTGGAAACATGTAACGAGTTTTGCGAAATGGAATTATTTTTGTAAAGAAGTAGAAGAGGAAAATGAGTTGCCAGATATATATTCAGAAAAGGAAACGAGGATACAAAAACTTACTGAGTTGTTACAGTTTTTTGTAATTATGTTTGTAACGATAATGCCAGCGCTTTACTTATGTTTTCTTGGACCATCAGAATCTAGAATTCCTTATATATTTAAAGGTATGATAGGATTTGTAGGTTGTATGTATTTATATATATTTATTAATGTATCTTGGAAGATTAAAAAGTTAAAAAATGAAATATTGTAACAAAGAGTGGATTTATTAAAGAAGATGGTTGTATATATTGAATGGAAATCATCTTCTTTAATTTCTATATATCCTCATTTTGTTCATTCTTTTTTATATAATAAAAGACCACCTTTTTAATTCATAGAACTAACAGTTACAAAGATGATACCAGTAACAATACCTAAAAAAATCATAAATGAAGAAGTAATTAATAATAACGAACTAGCAATTAATATCACTTTATTAGATTTTTGTTTTTTATAAAGGAAATAAAGTAAAAGACCACAAATAGTAGAAAGTATCCATATAGCTAAACCGTAAGAAGTCGAGATTTTCTTCCAATCGAAAATCCAAAAGTAAAAGATGACTATGTGACAAGTTAATAGTAGAAATGTAGATGGAAGCACAAACTTTTTATGTAAATTCATTCGTTTCACCTCTCTTATGTAAATTTTACCAGAAGAGTGTAAAGTTTAATATATAATAAGGAAGAAATACGTTTTATATTACTGAATTAAAAAGAAAAACCCCTTATAGAAAAATCTATTTCTATAAGGGGTAGTAATAATTTTAAGAGAAAGACTGATTTTGCGCAGGTTTAATAAATTGTTCTGGATTTTCAACAAGCCCACATACAGCGCATTGGACGCGGTATGTAGGTCCTTGATAAGCCATATGAAAAGCATTCATCGTTTCATTTGTGTATTCTTCTTCTACTTGACCAGTTTGTGGATTTAACTTGACTGGTTTTACCTGTTGCTCAAGAATATTAAAGCGAGTTCGGTTCGTTTTACAACTTGGACAAAGCATTGGTTCCATATGTATACACCTCCATTTGTAGCATTTCTTATAAGTTTTGATTTTATGCAAGTAAAAAAACTTTCTCAATATAAATAGGTGTTTAATGTATTTAAAATTCAGAAAAAATAAAATATAATAAATATAAGAACTGGTTATGTCCAAACCAAATCTCCTGTTTTATGCCAATAAGCTGGGGGCCGAGAAATCGGCCTCATTTTTTTGTGCTTATGGAACAAGGTTATTTGAAAGATTTGTCGAATTTTTAGGGGGATAGATAAAGGGGGATGTAACATGAATTTAAAAATGAAATACATCATTTTATATGTTGAAAAGTTTGAGGAATGTTTAAGCTTCTATAAAGATACTTTACAGTTACCTATAAAAGCAGAGCACGGTACATATATTGAATTTCATACTGGATCAACAATTTTAGCGATGAATACGAGAGAAGATGTAAAGAAATTAACCGGATTACCGCTTACAGAAGGTGAGTTACAGTCTTCTCATTTCGAATTGGGATTCGTTGTTGATAATGTACAAGAAACGATTGAGCAATTTAGAGAACAAGCTATCAAGATTTTAGTTGAACCAATTGTAAAACCGTGGGGGCAAACAATTGCATACATTGCTGATCCAGACGGTAATTATATTGAAATTTGCAGTTCATTAGAATAGAGGGAGAAAAAGAGATGGGATTTCCGAAACTAGAAACAGAACGTTTACTATTAAGAGAACTTACATTATTAGATGCAGAAGCGATGTTCCGTTATTTTTCGAAAGAATCTGTTATACGTTATTTCGGGATGGATTCTTTCGAAAATATTGAGCAAGCGAAAACAACGATTCAAACGTTTAAAAATCGTTATGAAGAGGGAAGCGTGTTTCGTTGGGGGATTGAGAAAAAGGGATCGGGTCAACTAATCGGAACGTGCGGATTTCATTTAATTAACAATCATCATAAACGAGCTGAAATTGGTTATGAATTAGACGATACATATTGGGAAAAGGGATATGCATCTGAAGCACTTCAGGCCATTTTAACTTATGGATTTGAATCGTTACAGCTCATAAGAATTGCTGCTGTTGTATATGTAGAAAATAAAGCTTCTCAAAAATTGTTGAAAAAAGCAGGGTTTCAAGAAGAAGGATTGCTTCGAAAACATATGATTCAAAATGGAGTTGCTCATGATACTATTTTATATTCTTTATTAAAAGAAGAGTGGCAGAAGTAATGAGTATGAACGAACTTATAACTATTATGAAGAAGCATAGGGAAAATCGATTCATTTTAGGTATAGATGGTTTAAGCCGTTCAGGTAAAACGACATTCGTAACACATTTAAAGGAAAATATGAAACAAGAAGGTATTCCGTTTCATATTTTTCATATTGATGATCATATAGTGGAGCGTAATAAACGCTATCATACAGGATTTGAAGAATGGTATGAATACTATTATTTGCAATGGGACATTGCATACTTACGGCAGACATTTTTTCAAAAGTTACAACATGAAACGAAATTGAAATTGCCTTTTTATCACGCTGAAATAGATTCATGTGAAATGAAGAAAGTACAGATTCCTATCGTAGGTGTAATTGTAATTGAAGGAGTTTTTCTGCAACGAAAAGAATGGAGAGATTTCTTTCATTATATGGTGTATTTGGACTGTCCAAGAGAGACAAGGTTTCTACGTGAAAGTGAAGAGACACAGAAAAAACTCTCCAAGTTTGAAAATAGGTATTGGAAAGCGGAGGATTATTATTTGGAAGTTGAATTGCCGAGGGATCGGGCAGATTTAGTCATTCAATGATTAGAAAATAGAAAGGAGAATACAGCATTACTTAGAATTTTTTTAGTAGTGATTGACAGAGGGTTTTCTTTATAAAATAAATTATTATTAAAGACTGTATCTTTCGGTTTAAAGGTACAGTCTTTATTTTTTTGAGCTATCGAATCTTTATTTTCTGTATACTTGAATGCATTCTTTCCCCCATGTATTCAACAGGTTATCCATATGAACCAATTGCCATGGATTAAAGAATGATTGTCCATCTTTATTAAAGAAATAGCCATCGCCTACATGAAAAGAAGCGTGTACTACATTGCTATTTTTATTTTTCCATACAAGGATATCACTAGGTTGCAAAGAATCGATAGAAGCTGATTTTAATCGATAGCTTTTTATTTGTAACCCTTTTAGAAAGCTATTATCATGTACCCATTTCGTAATAATCCATTGCGCCTCAGACATTTCAGCACAAACACTCGCTAGAGTAGCTGCAAGACAATTTGCTCCGTTTGCAATTGAAAAAGTATTAAAATATGAAGCAATATGGGGAAACTTCTCTTTGAATGTTCCAATTTGCTTTTCACTTAATGAAGTTTGATAAACAAATTGTTTTGTTAATAGGATTAGAAATTTATATTGAAATTCTTTATGTAAGTTATCCCAAAGTGATTTTTGCAAACTTATATAGCGCTTTGAACCATATTCAAATGAATATAAAGATACATGTTGTAATGTGGTGGCTTTAATTGAAGCAGATTGGATATCGTTCAGTACAGATTCAATAATATCCCATTCATAAATAGAACCTCTATTTACTTCGAGTTGAATTTGGAAAATGCTTTCGCGTGTTTCTTTGTCCCATTGAGTAATCAAACTAGGATTTGCTACACAAACAAATTGAATGTCTTTATGAATATTCCATACTTGATAGCTATTTCTACTATCAATATTGTTAAAGATGGAGTGGTTAGAAAATTCTTCTTTAGACAATAGTAAAGTATTAGAAGTGAAATGCTTTACTATTGTTCCATATTTGGCAGGGAAAAAGAATAAATCATATTCAGGTAGAAATTGTTCAATCCATTTATTTAGTATATTCGTTTTTATATGTATACTATTCATTAAAAATCACCTCTTGTTTGTATTCTATAATGGTAGTTTAAATGCCTTTTTAATATACAGAAAAAACGATAAAAGCTGTTATTGCATTTGAAAATATGGGTAATTTCATTTTAGAAGATGGTGTCATACAAGCGCAGCAAATGAAGCGGCTAGTTGAGGAGATTTGTGAAAATATAGGTTGCAATCAATTCGGTATTTTAACCAAATTATGGTTATTTGTGCTAATATGAAATCATTGCTAAATAAGAAGGAGGGGTAGGATGAACACCGAAATAGTTCCCAAAAAGAAGTACAGTATAATAAGCTATATATCTTTACTCATCGGCATTTTGTGTTTTCTGTTCGTTTTTATAACACCGACAAGGATAGCGAATGCAGGTAATATAGTGGGAGACTATATTACAGCTGCCCTGACAGTTGCAGGTATCATACTTTCTGTCATTACAATGACGAAAAAGACAGAGAAGAAGGGGATTGCTATCATTTCATTAATACTGTCCTCATCACTCATTATATTTTGGATCATTGCGATTATTTTAATTTTGACTGGTAAAGTTAGTTTTGCGCCGTAATACCGAATAAAAAGAGTCCTTCTATGAAGGACTCTTTTTATTCGGTATCTTCTGGTCGATATTCTAAAATATCCCCAGGTTGGCACTCTAACGCTTTACAAATTGCTTCTAAAGTGGAAAAGCGAATTGCTTTTGCTTTTCCGTTTTTCAAAATAGAAAGGTTAGCCATCGTAATACCTACTTTATCAGTCAGCTCTGTGACACTCATTTTCCGTTTAGCAAGCATTACATCAATATTAATTATTATTGCCATATGTATCACCTCAGACTGTTAAATCGTTTTCTGATTTTATATCTATTGCATCTTGTAAAAGCCTTTGGAGAACGGCAGCAAAGACCGCGATAACCATTGATGCAAGAATCATGATCATGCCAATAATGATAAAGCCTGGAGCGTCATCTCTCTCCGCAATGAGATAAAAGAGTGGCATGCCTAATACGTACAAGACGCTGATTGTCATAGCGCAGTATTTTATATTTTTTAAAGCGCTAACAGATAATTCCGAGAAAGCATTGTTTTTATCAATATAGCTTAACAGTTTAAAAGCTTGATACAGGGCGTAGTAAAAAGGTATGGCCGTTGCATATAAATTGATAAAGACAAGATATTTTATAAATGCAATATCGGGATACAATTCAGCTGCGAAATTCCCAATTTTAGGGACCAAAAATATACACATAGCTAGAACAGGGATTCCGATTAGAATCACAACGGTTTTTAAAAAGAGTGTGGATCCTTGTTTCATAAAAAGCACCTCATTTATTTAATATCTTTTAAATTTAACATGAAATTTATTGTTTAACAATAAATTTTTATTTATTATAATCATGTTTTTATTGTTAAATAAATTTCGAATCAAAATGAATATAATCGTTCCTTATTTCTGTAAATGATGTTATGTTAAAAGTAATGATTAAGACTTTTGTATATTAAGAGTGTTTAGAAAATCAATATTTTGCGTAATTAGACGAGGTGTTAATGAAATGAAATCGTACACACAGTTTGAACGAAGAAAACACATACTAGATGAGTTGGAAAAGTATAATCGAGTGATGGTAAATGATTTAGCGAAAGTACTAAATGTTACAACAGAAACGATACGAAGAGATTTAGATATGTTGCACAAGGAAGGGCAGCTTACGAAAATACATGGTGGGGCAATTAAGAAAAAAGATCAATCATTAGAGTTTCATTTTGATAAACGTCGATCTGAGAATATTGAAGAAAAACGAAAAATTGCAATGGAAGCAAGTAAACTCGTAGAAGATAATGATATTATCGCAATTGAAATTGGAACAACTACAATGCAAATTTTAGATTACATATACGATAGAAAGAATTTGACGATTTTAACAAACTCGATACCGGCTGTGAATAAAATTATTGAGCTGAAAGAACAGTATGATTCCTTTGATTGCAGGTTAATAGTCATAGGGGGAATATTGAATACAAATTCATTAGCACTGTCTGGAGAAATGACGTTAAACTATCTTGATCATTTCACTGTTAATAAGTTATTTGCTTCGTGTGATGGCATTTCATTAGAAAAAGAACTAACATGTTCGTATATTGAAGATGCCCAAATATATAAGCAGTTAAAAAACAATGCAAAACAAGTTGTAATGATGGCTGATGAATCAAAGTTTAATTTAACAAAGTTTTATAAAAGCGGGAGTTTTAGTGATATAGATGCATTATATACGAATGCAAAACTTGATGAAGCTTGGGAAAGTGTGTTAACAAGTAATGGAGTAGAAGTAATAACAGTATAGAAAACAAAAAGAAGGCTATTTCTTAGTAAGTTGAGAAATAGCCTTCTTTTTTGTTTATATGTTGTTTTATTTTGTTAATTTGTTGTTTTTACAATTAGTTAACAAATTAACAACATTGTGTTAATAATGAACTCGTACAATATGAATTAGGGGGTGGCAAGAATGCAAATAAAACTATCAAAAGCTGTGTTCTTTTTAATACCAGTTGGAATACCTCTAATCTTGTTTTGGATTATTCCGAATTTCATTAGTTTAGGTATTAGTTTTACTGATTGGGATTTTATGACGAATGATTTTAACTTTGTTGGCTTAGAAAACTATTTCAATTTATTTACACAAGATTCTTTTATGCAAGCATTGCTCAATACGTTTTATTTCGGAATTGGAACAGTCATTCCGACGATTGCATTAGGCTTAGGGTTCGCATTATTTTTCCGAAAGAAATTCAAAGGTTCTGCGTTGTATCAATTAATGATTTTTTCACCATGGGTAACGCCAACAATAGCTGTATCCATTGTGTGGTCACTCTTATATGAACCTCAATTTGGAGTTATTAATAAAGTGCTAAACTTTTTCGGGATACCTGGTTTGGACTGGCTTCAGAGCAGTAAAACAGCGATGTTAGCAGTCATTATAATGACTGTTTGGAAATTAGTTGGTTGGACGATGATTTTCTATATCGGCGCATTAGAAAAAGTTCCAGATAGTTTATATGAAGCAGCTAGTATTGATGGAGCAAATGCATGGCAGAAATTTAGATATGTAACACTGCCAATGGTTTCATCAACAACTTTCTTCTTAGTTGTCGTTAATACAATTTCTTCAGTGCAGGCTTACGATCAAATAAAAATTTTAACACAAGGTGGACCTAGTGGTTCGACGCGTACGTTACTGTATTTATTCTTCCAACAAGGGTTTGAACAGTTTGATATGGGATCTGCAACAGCAATCGCATTTATCATACTAATCATTACAATTCTACTATCTGTTATAAACAAAATAATAGGTGATAAGTGGGTGAACTATTAAGGTGAATAATTTGAACAAAGGTTCATTAATCATAAAGCATTTCTTTTTAGCTCTATCAAGTATACTATTTGTTTTTCCGTTCATATGGATGGTACTTGGCTCGTTTAAAACATCTAGTGAAGTATTACAAGGAGGCTTTTGGCCTAAAGAATTTCATTGGGAAAATTATCGACAAGTATTAGACATACTACCATTTAACACATATTTATTTAATAGTTTTTATACATCTTTCCTCATTACAATATATGTGCTTGTTTCATCTGCACTGTTTGCTTATATGTTGGCATTTTACAAGTTTAAAGGTAAAAATATTACATTTAGTGTTGTAATGGCAACGTATATGATTCCTGGAGCTGTTTCGTATGTTCCTGTATATGTAATGCTAGGGAAATTTGGTCTGCTTGATTCTCATTTTGGATACATGATTTCTATGGCTGTTAGCGTATTCGGTATTTTCTATTTAAAACAATCGTTCCACAAAGTTGGTTTTGAAATAGTCGAAGCAGCCAAAATTGATGGGGCAAGTGATTGGCGTATTCTTTGGAAGATTATTTTCCCAATGACACGATCATCATTTGTAACACTAGGATTGGTCACGTTTATTGGTAATTATAATAATTACGTCTGGCCAGCTCTTATTTTGAAAGATAATACGCAAAAGTTAATTACGAATGGAATTGCTGATTATTTCATTAATAGTTCCTTAGGAAGAGATTGGTCACACATTATGGTTGCAAGTACAATCGCAACAGTTCCACTCTTAATCGTATTTTTAATTCTACAAAAATGGTTTTTATCTGGTGTTACTGATTCAGGAATAAAGGGGTAATTAAATAGTAAAGGGGATCTGTAGGATGAAAAAACTATTCATGCTTCTAACAGTTATAACATTGTTTGTAAGCGCACTTGCGGGATGTTCAGGCGGAAAAGAAAGTACGGTTAAAGCGAGTAAAGAAGGAGAGAAGGTTGTTGTTCCATTCATTAATGGAGTAGGAGGTTCTCTTGCAGAGCGTGTAGATAAGATTGTAGAAGAATACAATAAAAGCCAGGGCAAATATGTAGTGAAAACGACAAAAGCTGGTAGCTATGATGAGTCTTATCAAAAGCTACAAAGTGGATTTGCAGCAAATAATCAAGAAGCAATTGCATTACTAGGTTCAGATGTCGTTCAAGAATATGCTAAAAAACAGTTAATCGTACCTATAGATGAATATGTTAAAAATGATACTAATTTCAAAAAAGATGATTATGGAAAAGGGTTTATGGAGCAAGCAACAATTAACGATAAGTTGTATGGAATTCCGTTTTACGGTACAACGCAAATTTTTTATTACAATAAAAAAGTATTAGGGGAGAATGGTTTTACAAAAGATGATTTAAAGACGTGGGAAGGTGTAGAAAAAGTAGCAAAAACAGTGGCAAAACGTGGTGAAAATGGAAATGTGTCATATGCAGGCTGGATGCCAATGTGGGGAACTTCCAATTTAATTGATGCGGTTCGCAGTGCTGGCGGAAATGTATTAAGTGAAGATGGTACAAAAGTATTAATTAACGATGACACTTGGGTTACGGTATGGGAGAAATTCCGTACATGGCTTCATGACGATAAAATTATGAAAATACATTCAGGTGGTACTGGATGGGAATATTGGGATAAAACAGTAATTGATTTAGTTGAAGGTAGAACGCTAGGATTTACAGGATCATCTGGTGACCAAGGATTTGTTTTTAAATCATTAGGAAAAGGAATGACAGAAGAAGAACGTCTTAACACATTTGAGGCATTACCTCAGCCTGCTTGGGGTAATAATAAACCAGCGCCAAAACTAGAAACATATTTATTTACATTAACGAGAAATATTGATCCAGAAGTAGCAAAAGGTGCATATGACTTTATGAAGTTTGCGACGAGTACGGAGAAAACGGCTGAATGGTCCATGGCTACGGGATATATTCCTGTTCGTAACAATGTAACAGATTACGGTCCATATGCTGAATTTGTCAAAAAACAACCACAAGCATTAGTTCCATTAGAGCAAGCTAACAATAATGGAGTGGGACCATTTGTAGATCCAACAGGCGGGAAAATCAATGATGCTTTAAATGTAGCGAAAGATAAAGTAGAGATTGAAGGAATTCCAGCGAAAAAAGCATTAGATGAAGCAGCTAAAGTTGCACAAGAAGAGTTAGATAAAGTTTTGAAAAAGAAGAAGTAATATTACATGAGGTGCTTTTGAACGAAGGAAGTGCCTCTAAATGACCCTCATTAAAACGGAAAAAGGTGTGAGAACGATGATCGAAATAACAAGTACGATAACACTTTCTCCATTCGTAAAAAATAAACATTGTTTCCAAATGAGAGAAACTGATATTGAAAATTTCACATTAAAGATTGATCAAGGGGATAGCCGGAAAATCCCGCTTTTATTAATCGTAAGAGATCCTAGCGGTTATGTACGTATACAATATCAAACGCCAGTTGCAACTGAAAAACTAGTCGTTTCGAAAGATGTAAAGTTTTGTTCCGCAGGTTGTAGTGGAGGAGAAATACAGTCAGGTAGTTGGGAATTGGAAGTCATATATATCCCTCATTGTGCAAAGAAAGTAGTGAAATTTACTGGGGCAAAAGTTGACTACACAGTAAATATAGTACTGAACGATCAGTTGGAACGAAAGTATAATAGAGAGCACTTTTGTAAGGAAAATATTTTTATCGATGACGACCGTTTTAATAAGGTAATAAATGAAGAACATCGCTGGTACAAAGGAGAATTTCATGAGCACACAGATTTAACGGATGGCGAGATAGATGATGAACTTGGAATGCAAGTATGTGAGAAACAAGAATTAGATTTTTTATATACGACAGAGCACAATATCGTAATGCCATCGTATGAAAAAGGAAACACATTAATTATACCATCTATGGAACTTACAACTCCGTACGGTCATTACAATATATTCGGGATAAAGGAATACGTTGACTTTACAAAGTATATAGATGAATCATTTAGCGCTGAAAAAATGAACACACTATTTTCATTGATGAAAGAAAAAGGTTATTTATTGAGTGTGAATCACCCATTTATGAAGCCTTGGGCGAACCAAGTGAATATCGATTTAGAACATGTTCATACGATGGAAATTATGTGTGATCCAACCTATAAAAAAAGTAAATCATCCACTTTAGAAGCTTTGCGTTGTTTCGATCAAATGTGGGCAAATGGTCTTAAAATTTGGGGGATAGGTGGAAGCGATTCGCATTTACATCCATCTAAAACATTCCCAGGATCAAAAGATCCATCCATTTACGGTGATCCAGGAACATATGTATTATGTAACGGTTTATCTATGAAAAACTTAAAATCTGCAATCAAAAAGGGAAGAATTTATTTCTCTCGATTTAGAAAATTAGCGATAGACATTCAAAATGAGGGCGAAACGATATATGTCGGTGATGAGGCTAAAGGAAATATTATTTACAGCATTTCTACTGACAAACCGTGTGATTGGAGACTCATAATAAATGGGCAAATGATGGAACAAAAATCTGAGAGCGATGTAACCTTTGTATTCTCTTTAAATGAAGGGGAATACGCTAGGGTTGAGGGATGGGAAGAGGATGAATTAGTAGCGTTTATTAATCCTATTCATAATAAAGTTGAGAATAAAAATATGAAAACATGGAATGAAGTTATAGGGGGAATAAAAGGTGAATAAAGCAATTATTTTTGATAAAGATGGAACATTAATACAGTTAGATTCCGTTTGGTACAAAATTGTGCATCGTGTGTTAGATGATATATTTCAAACGTATCCAAGTGAAAAAAGTAAACGAGATGATTACTTATCGATTATTGGCATGAATGATAACGATTTTGAGAGTACGAGTTTACTAGCTTGTCGCACAAATTACTTTATTGCGGCTGCATGGTATTCGTTGTTAGAAAGTCAACATGTAGATAAAAAGAATTTCATTCATGACGTATGTCTTTTATTCAAAAAGTACTCTACTGCAGATGATCTTATATTTACAGAAGTGGAAGGCGCAAAGGAAACGTTACGATATTTAAAAGAAAATGAATATATTATTGGCGTTGTTACGGCAGACGATGTTGATGCTGCGATTCATTCTTTAAAAATGACTGAGTTATATGATTACGTAGATTTTTTAGGGGCAGATGACGGTGTGAATAGAACAAAACCTGAAAGTGATTTTTATCATATGTTTAAAGAAAAATTTTCTCTAACTGAAGAAGATGTACTTATGGTAGGTGATACATTAACAGACGTTACATTTGCGAGAAATAGTAATATTAAAGTAGTGGGCGTCTTATCCGGAGCGAGTAGGAAAGAAGATCTAGAAGGAAAAGCGGATTATATTTTAGACAGTATGAAGGATATTTCGAAAGTTTTATAAAATAACTGTACACCGAATTTTCTCAATAAGAGTATCTATAAAAACAGCTCAATTTCTAGGAGGATATTATGGCTCAACTATCATTCAAAAACATTTACAAAAAATATGATCATGATGTGACAATCGTAAAAGATTTTAACCTAGAAGTAAATGATGGAGAATTTATCGTTTTGGTTGGCCCTTCAGGGTGTGGGAAATCTACAACATTACGTATGATTGCAGGACTTGAAGAGATTTCAGAGGGCGATTTTTATATTGATGGAAATCGTGTAAATGATGTTACACCGAAAGATAGAGATATTGCAATGGTATTTCAAAATTACGCGCTTTATCCACATATGAGTGTTTATGAAAACATGGCATTTGGATTAAAACTACGAAAGTATAGTAAAGAAGAAATTGACCAGCGTGTACAACATGCAGCGGAAATTCTTGGGCTTGATCAGTATTTAAGTCGAAAGCCAAAAGCACTTTCAGGTGGACAACGCCAACGTGTCGCTTTAGGAAGGGCGATTGTTCGAAATGCGAAGGTATTTTTAATGGACGAGCCTTTATCAAACTTAGATGCGAAGTTGCGTGTTCAAATGCGTGCTGAGATTACAAAATTACACAAGCAGCTGCAAACAACAACTGTGTATGTTACGCACGATCAAATAGAAGCTATGACGATGGCAACCCGCCTTGTTGTGTTAAAAGATGGGATTGTACAACAAGTCGGTACACCGAAAGAAGTGTATGAAAATCCTGAGAATGTATTTGTTGGAGGATTCATTGGCTCTCCTGGAATGAATTTTTTCAAAGGAGTATTAACAGATACCACAGTTATAATTGATAAGTGGAAAATTGAAGTGCCAGAAGAGAAAATGAAGGGCTTGCGAAATAACGGATATGCGAATAAAGAAATTATAATTGGAGTACGTCCGGAAGACTTTTATTACGGAAAAGCAACCGAGGCGTTATCATATAACGCAAAAGTAACGGTATGTATTGATGTAGCAGAATTAATGGGGGCGGAAACATACCTATATTCCAGCCTAAATGGACAATCTTTTGTTGCACGTGTGGATACTTCTTTAGATGTGAAAAGTCAATCAAATATAGATTTAGTTTTGAACATGGACAAAGTTCATTATTTCGACTTAGAAACTGAGAAACGAATTGTTTTATAGAAAATAATTATGGGATTATATTTTTAAAGTTTCTCCAATTAAATGAAAAATAAAAAACGATTATCCTTTCAATTACAGGATAATCGTTTTTTTTATTTTTTAGGAAACAAGTTGTTATTAGCTTCGAGATAATAGGGGATTACTATTATAAACTTACATAAATACGGCGGGAGATTAACGTCTTGTATACATACAATGATGAAATAGTCTATGGAGGGACAGCTATGTCGAATTGTAGTAAAAAGATAATAGGACTCATGATAACCTTAAGCATGTTAGGGACAGGAATAATAATGAAAGATAGTGAGATAAAAGCTGAGACAAAAAAAGGAGAGCACCAGCCGAAAAATGTAATCATGATGGTTATGGACGGAACGAGTTCTTCAGCGACAACATTGGCTCGCTTGTATAAAGGGGCACCGCTCGCGTTAGATGAAATTGTAACAGGGGGTGTTCGCACCTATTCAGCAGAATCAGCTATTACAGACTCAGCCCCAGCAGCTACAGCATTAGCAACAGGGAATAAATCGAATGCAGGATATGTAGGCGTCTTACCTTCTGTTGTGAATTTACCTAGTGTAAAGCCAGTAACAGAAGAGGACTGGATGAGACCAGTTGCCAATGTTTTAGAAGGAGCAAAACGCACTGGACGTGCTACTGGAATTGTTGCTACATCTGAAATTCAGCATGCTACTCCGGCCGGATTTTCAGCACATCATGCGAATCGCAAGCATTTTGAAGTACTTGCAAAGCAGCAAGTATACCAAAATATAGATGTCGTATTAGGTGGGGGAAAAGCATCACTTCTACCTGTAAAAAGTAGTGGGATTCGAAAAGATGGTGAAGATTTAGTAAAAGTGATTCAAAACAAAGGATACGACTTTGTTGAAACGAAAGAAGCATTATTGAACGCTACATCAAATAAAATTTGGGGCTCTTTTTCTCATACTGCACTTGCGTTCGATATGGATCGTGAAGCAACAAACCCAGAGCAACCAACACTTTCTCAAATGACAGAAAAAGCAATTCATACATTATCAAAAGATAAAGATGGATTCTTTTTATTTATAGAAGGAAGTAAACCTGATTGGGCAGCACATGCGAACGACCCAATTGGGATGATTAGTGATGTATTGGCATTTGATGAAGCAGTAGCAAAAGCGTTACAATTTGCTCGAAAAGACGGGAATACGTTGCTCATCGCTGTAGCTGACCATGGTAACAGCGGAATTTCTATTGGCAATATGAATACGACAAAAGAATATAAGACGACCCCGGTAGCAGCTTACATAAACCCACTGAAAAAGGCAAAAATGACACTTGAAGGTGCTACAAATAAACTAAAAAGTGATTTATCAAATGTAGGAGATGTAGCTACATTATATGGTCTGGACAATTTGAAGCAAGAAGAAAAAGAAAAGTTAAAAGCAGCTCGAAAGAAAAATGATGTAGGACCGATACTTACTACATTATTGGCTAACCGTGCAAACATTGGTTTTACGACAGGTGGTCACACAGGTGAAGATGTATTTTTATACTCTTATGGACCTCAAAAACCAAAAGGTTTAGTCCAAAATACGGACATTGCGAAAACAATGGCGAAAGCAATGGGCTTTAGCTTAGAAGAATTAACGAATGAATTATTTGTAGAGAGTAAAGAAGCCTTTGAGAGAATTGGTGCAATTGTAACGATTGACAAAACGGATACAACAAATTGGACCCTCGTAGTAAAACGAAATAAAGAGGAAGCTCAATTATTTGCTAATAAAAATATCATCCGTATCGATGGTAAAGATTATGAATTAGGAAGCGTCGTCGTTGAAAGTAATGGAAAGTTCTATGTACCAGAAGAAGCAATTCATTTATTTATAAAGCATTCTCGTTAAGAAATCGCTAACCATTTATCCTTGATAGGCTAAGTGGTTAGCGATTTTTTGTATTATATCATAAATGCTTTTATATTACACCGTAATAGGTTACTATCTTCTTGTTTCTTTCATATTGCATAAAAAATATTTCTCAACAATTGTGTGTCAATAAAATATTGAATATTCACATTATAACGAATATTATGTTCTTATCGATAAAAAACGATAATTCTCAACAATCGGGGGAGGAAATGCATTGAAAAAGAATAAGAAGTTAAAACCTTTATCAGTATTAGCAACAGCGGCAGTACTAAGTAGTAGTTTTGCTTTCGGAAGTCATGCAGCGTATGCAGAGACACCAACACCATCTCTACCAATAGATGAGCATTTAATACCGGATGAGCGTTTAGCAGAAGCGCTAAAACAACGGGGTGTAATTGATCAATCTGCATCACAAGCTGAGACATCGAAGGCCGTTGAAAAATATGTTGAGAAAAAGAAAGGTGAAAACCCTGGGAAAGAAATTTTGACAGGAGATAGTCTTACGCAAGAAGCTTCTGATTTTATGAAAAAAGTAAAAGATGCAAAAATGAAAGAAAATGAACAGGCGCAGCAACCTGAAGTAGGACCGGTAGCTGGACAAGGTGCAGGATTAAGCACTGGAAAATTAAATGGAAAAGTACCTACTACACCTGCGAAGCAAGAAGAATACAATGGGGAAGTTAGAAAAGATAAAGTACTTGTTTTACTCGTAGAATTTAGTGATTTTAAGCATAATAATATTGATCAAGAACCAGGATACATGTACTCTAAGGACTTTAATCGTGAACATTATCAAAAAATGTTATTTGGTGATGAGCCATTTACATTATTTGATGGATCAAAGATTAACACATTTAAACAATATTATGAAGAACAATCTGGTGGTAGCTACACAGTTGATGGAACTGTAACAGAATGGCTTACTGTTCCAGGGAAGGCTTCAGATTATGGTGCGGACGCGGGGACTGGTCATGATAACAAAGGTCCTTTAGGGCCACGTGATTTTGTGAAAGAAGCATTAAAAGCAGCAGTAGCAAAAGGGATTAATTTAGCAGATTATGACCAATTTGATCAATACGATCAAGATGGTGATGGAAATAAAAATGAACCAGATGGTATTATTGATCATTTAATGGTTGTACATGCTGGCGTGGGTCAAGAAGCCGGCGGTGGTAAATTGAAAGATGATGCGATTTGGTCTCATCGTTCAAAACTTGGATCAAAGCCATATGCAATTGATGGTACAAAATCTTCTGTTTCGAATTGGGGCGGAAAGATGGCTGCATACGATTATACAATCGAGCCTGAAGACGGAGCAGTTGGTGTGTTTGCGCATGAGTATGGTCACGATTTAGGCTTACCGGATGAGTATGATACAAAGTACTCGGGACAAGGTGAACCTGTTGAGTCTTGGTCTCTTATGAGCGGTGGTAGTTGGGCTGGAAAAATTGCAGGGACAGAGCCAACAAGTTTCTCACCACAAAACAAAGAGTTTTTCCAAAAGAATATGAAGGGGAACTGGGCGAATATCCTCGAAGTAGATTATGATAAACTGAGCAAGGGAATCGGCGTTGCAACTTATTTAGATCAAAGTACTACAAAATCAAAACGACCAGGAATTATTCGTGTTAACTTGCCGGACAAAGATATAAAAAATATCGAATCGGCATTTGGTAAGAAATTCTATTACAGTACAAAAGGAAATGACATTCATACAACACTTGAGACACCAGTATTTGACTTAACAAATGCAACGGATGCTAAGTTCGATTATAAAGCATTCTACGAACTTGAAGCGAAGTATGATTTCCTTGATGTAAATGCGATTGCGGAAGATGGAACGAAGACACGTATTGACAGAATGGGCGAAAATGATGTAAAAGGCGGTGCGGATACAACTGATGGTAAGTGGGTTGATAAGTCATATGATTTAAGCAAATTCAAAGGGAAAAAAGTAAAACTGCAATTTGAATATATAACAGATATTGCAGTAGCTTACAAAGGATTTGCATTAGATAATGCTGCTTTAACTGTAGATGGAAAAGTTGTTTTCTCTGATGATGCAGAAGGGCAACCAGCAATGACGTTAAAAGGTTTTACTGTGTCAAATGGATTTGAACAGAAAAAAAATAACTACTATGTAGAGTGGAGAAATTATGCTGGTTCTGACACGGCGTTACAACATGCGCGTGGTCCAGTATTTAATACAGGAATGGTTGTATGGTATGCGGATCAAAGCTTTACAGATAACTGGGTAGGGGTTCATCCAGGCGAAGGATTCCTAGGAGTAGTAGATTCTCATCCAGAGGCAATCGTAGGGACATTAAACGGAAAACCGACTGTGAAGAGCAGTACACGTTATCAAATTGCCGATGCGGCATTCTCGTTTGATCAAACGCCAGCATGGAGAGTAGATTCACCAACTCGCGGTATTTTTGACTATAAAGGATTACCAGGCGTTGCAAAATTTGATGATTCTAAGCAATACATCAACAGCCTAATTCCAGATGCAGGACGTAAGTTGCCGAAATTAGGACTTAAGTTTGAAGTAGTAGGCCAAGCTGAAGACAAGTCTGCAGGTGCTGTTTGGCTTCATCGATAAAATAATATGAAACGAAGAGGAGCTGCTATAAGTCGTTGAAACTGACTTGTAGCAGCTCTATTCTTATTGTGAAAAATAGATTACTATATAAATACAAATTGAAAAAATATCTCTTTACTATTTAAAGAAAAAAGGTACATAGAAGTGAAAAAGCTCTATTTTTTTATGTATTTATTGGAAAAAACTCGAATTTTCTTGGAGAAATGCTCCTTCAATCCTATTAAAAGTGCTATTTTGGACATAAGTAATGAGAAGAAAAAATAGATTTTCATAGTATGTAATATTTTTTATATCTAGACTTAACACCTACTACTAATAGTATGCTATAATATGAACTAGCAACAAAAAGGAAAGGAATTAGAGAAAATGACATTAGAAAATACTAAAAATTTAAAAAAACAAGTTGCTCCGTATGAAAAATCAACGATTAAAAAAAGTGTGTGGCAACTTATTAACACAGTCGTGCCATTTCTTATTTTATGGTACCTTGCTTATAAAAGTTTGTCTGTTTCTTATTGGTTATCATTAGTTCCATCACTGTTAGCAGCTGGGTTTATGACAAGGATTTTCATTATTTTTCATGATTGCACCCATTATTCATTCTTTAAAAGTCGCCGTGCAAATAGAATAGTTGGGACATGTATGGGTGTGTTAACTTTATTCCCGTTTGATCAATGGGGGCATGAGCATGCGATTCATCATGCTACAAGTGGTAATTTGGATAAGCGAGGTACAGGAGATATTTGGACGCTTACAGTGGATGAATATGTAGCTGCGCCATTTAGACTTCGTTTAGCATATCGTTTATATCGCAATCCATTCGTCATGTTTGGATTAGGTCCGATTTATGTTTTCTTGCTTAAAAATAGATTTAATCGAAAAGGTGCTAGACAGAAAGAACGTATGAATACTTATTTGACGAATATTATAATCGTTGCTGTAGTATCTATACTTTGCTGGGCAATTGGATGGCAATCGTTTCTGTTAGTACATGGTACTATATTCTTAATAGCAGGTTCAGTAGGTATTTGGTTGTTTTACGTACAGCACACATTCGAGGATTCTTATTTTGAAGAAGATAAAGAGTGGGAATATGTGAAAGCAGCAGTAGAAGGAAGTTCGTTTTATAAACTTCCAAAAATCTTGCAATTTCTAACTGGTAATATTGGGTTTCATCATGTTCACCATCTAAGCCCAAGAGTACCTAACTATAAGTTAGAAGAGGCACACAACAATACGCTTCCTTTAAAAAATGTACCAACAATTACTCTTGCTACAAGTTTACAATCACTCCGTTTCCGTCTTTGGGATGAGAAAAGTAACAATTTTGTTAGCTTTAAAGATGTCAAAAATATAATTAAAAATAATGTTTCTGTTCGGGTGAAATCGGAACTATAATTTCATCGTATATAAGACTCCCCTTAATCATTTTGATTTAAGGGGAGTTTTTCTTTAAATGTATATGACGGATATTAAGGAGAGGTTGAAATGATCGTATGTATAAAAGATACAATAAATATATTATGTAAACAAAATAGGTCATTCGATTGATGACGATGAGGTAAAATCAGAGTTTACAACGAAGGTAAGACGTTTGAATATAAAAGCCGATTCCTATGGAGTTACGGAATTGGCTTTTGTATTTACTTTGTTGTTGCATGAAAACACCAGTTAGCTTACTAGCAAATAATGATAACTCTCTATTTCTCCCAAAGCTCAATTAGTCGGCCTTCTGGGTCTTTAATCCAAATAAACTTTCCAAATTCACTAACTTCTTCTTTCTTTTCAAGAGGTACACCAATATGGTCAAGATGTTGTATAGTCTCATTTAAATTATGTACTTGGAAATTTAACATCACTTGTTGTTCTGTTGGAAAATAACTATCATTTTCGGTAAAGAAAGAAAAAATAGTTTCACTTCCTAGTTCCGGTTTAATTATAGTCCCATTCCAATTTTCTATGTCGATCTTCAATACATCACTGTACCATTTTTTTACAACATCAATATTTTTAGTTCTCCAAAATATTCCCCCGAAACCTTTTATCATCGTACATAACTCCTGTCTATTTTCAAATTTTTAAGCAATATATATTCAATATATCAAAACAGTAATCGTAAGGGAAATCATTCACTTATAAAAAGTGAAACATTACCATTACTAGCATTGTAGTGTTTTCTATACTATGGAAAATGACATTATCCTTTGCAAAACTTGCCATCCAAGCCGAGGAGTATAGCAATAAAAGACCGCACATGAAGTAAAAGCCATGTGCGGTCTTTTATGTATAGGTATTGCATTACATAGTTTTGCTAATTTTAGTTTCGGTTTTCGCGTTAGTAGCAATCCTTTTCTTAACCTTAAAGTGATAGTAGGTGTAACAAAAGATAATAAATGGTACAGTGCAATAGATTCCTAGTCTTTGATCTGGGATAAAGATAAGACTTATTAAGATAATGCCGTACAATCCAAAACCAAGAATTGGTACAAGGGGATAAAGCGGAGTCTTGAATTTTAAGTCCTCTAATTTTCCGCCCTCAGCTAAATAATGTTTCCGGAAAAAGAATTGAGAAACACAAATCGACATCCAAACAATGATTGTAATGACTCCGGAAATTGAAATAAGCCATAAGTAAACTGTTTCAGCAGCTACAACGCTTGTCAAAAGAGAAAAGCCAGAAATAGCGATCGTCAAGATTAAAG
Source organism: Bacillus luti (assembly GCF_009739945.1). Classification (NCBI taxonomy): domain Bacteria; kingdom Bacillati; phylum Bacillota; class Bacilli; order Caryophanales; family Bacillaceae; genus Bacillus; species Bacillus luti. The sequence continues at coordinate 2,351,198 of NZ_CP040336.1, forward strand.
CGTTTAAAGGTATTCCTCGTGATGATAACTTCTTTAAAAAGGCTGGAGCCATTTCGTTTTGGGATAACGACCAAAGCATTCGAGTTGCGGCGTACAATCCTGAATTTGCGACAGAAAGAACAGCAGTAAGAATAACAAAGTTCATAATGTCAGCTGCATACGGAATACCGATATTATCAAAAACAGCAACAAATGGGCTCTTCGTTAATCCTGCTTCTTCCCAAGGAATTAAAGCAACAAGAACAAAGATTGCTAAGACGAAGAAAAACATCGTGCGCCAAATAATATTTCTAATAGAACGAGGTAAAGTCTTTGCTGGATCTTCACTTTCACCTGCTGCGATTCCAACAAGTTCTGTACCTTGGAAGGAATAATTGACTGTAACCATTGTTAAAAGAATAGCGGCAAGTCCATTTGGGAATAAACCACCATGATTTACGAAATTTGATAATAGCGGAGCGGGTTCGTCACCTTTTAAATCAATAAAACCGAACATAGCGGCGCCGCCAAGAATAATAAAAGCGATAATGGCAGATACTTTTATACTTGAAAACCAAAATTCTGTTTCTGCATAACTACGAGCAGATAATGCGTTAATCGTGAATATTGTAACACCAAATATTAAACACCAAACCCAGACAGGAATATCAGGAAACCAGCGCTGCATTGTAATGCCAGCAGTTGTAAATTCAAGCCCAGTCGTGTTCGCCCAGCTTAACCAATACAACCATCCGATTGTAAACCCAGTTGCAGGGTTAATAAATTTGGTTGCATATTCCTGGAAAGAACCTGAAACAGGCATGGCCACAGCAAGCTCACCAAGACATAGCATAACGAGATACATTAATAATCCACCGGCCATAAAGGCAAGTACGGATCCACCAGGTCCAGCTTGACTTATAATATAACCAGATCCGTTAAATAACCCCGTTCCAATCACACCACCGAGTGCAATCATGAATAAATGTCTACTTTTCATCGTACGTTTTAATTCATTGTTTGTATTGTTTACTTGCGTCATTGTTTTCCTCACTTTCGTAGTTGGTAGTATGAAAATCGATGTTTTTCCGTATTATGGAATGTATTCCGTGATGTGAAATCTTGTTATAATTTTCAGATAATTAAAAAGAAATGTCAATATTTTTTTGTTTCCGCTTTCAAAATATTATCGGCGGTATATTTTTATTTTTAGAAAATTGAATAAATGGATTGATTTCACTTTGAATTTTTGTTAAATTGATAGTGAATTGAGCGTACTAACATATTACAAGTCAAGTTGAGGTGAGTTATGGTACAGTCCATTGATCGAGCGATAAGTATTATAAAGTTGTTAAATTCTACGAATGAAAAAGAATATTGGGCTATTTCTGATATAGCGGATAGAACACATCTCCCGGTTAGTACAGTACATAGGTTACTTAACTCTCTAATCGAGCATGGGTTAGTTGCGCAAATTTCAGAAACAAAACAGTACAAAATTGGGCCAATGTGGATGGAAATAGGATTACGTCAATTGGAGAAGGTAGATTACAGATCTGTTGCAAGAGAAGTGATGAAGCGTTTGGCCTTTGAAGTGGAAGAAAGTGTTTATTTGAACATTCCAAACGGAACACATTCTATTATCATTGAAAGAATTGATAGTCCTTTAAAAATTCGAGTTATCGATAACTTAGGGGAACAAATTCCTCTCTCTATTGGCGCTGCAAACAAAACAATGCTTGCCAATATGAAACAGAATGAAATGGAGTCCATTGTAGAACAGCTACTTTCTTCTTTACCAGAACAAAAGCAAATTCTTTTAGATCAAATAGAGCAAATAAGAAATGAAGGATATGCGGTGAGTTATGGTGAAAAAACAGAAGGGACAGCTTCAGTAGCTGCACCTATTATAGGTTTTAATCATAAAGTAGTAGGAGCATTAAGTATTGGATTAATTAGTCATCGCATCAATGATGATCGATTATCTTTTCTTATTCGTAATGTAAAACAAGCAGCCCATGAGATTTCAATAAAAATCGGCAGTACATCAAAACTATAATTTTGATAGCTGTCGTCATTTTTTATTCATATATTGGAATTGATTTTCATAATGCGGAAAAATAGGGGGATTTATATGTCAAAGTGGCAATCAAAAGAGCAATTGGTGCAATTATTAAGTAATCTTGTTGAAATTCCTAGTATTACAGGTTCAGAAGCTGAAGTAATATTGCCAGACTTTGTTGTAGAACAATTATCTGATTTACAATACTTCAAAGAAAATCCGCATCATTTACAAAAAAATCCGACGGGGGATGGACGGTATTTTGTTACAGCGTTAGTAAAGAAAAGTGATAGTACGAAAAATACCGTAATTCTTGTTAGTCATTTTGATGTTGTAGATGTACAAGATTACGGAGTGTGGAAAGAAGATGCATTTAATCCTAAAAAGTTAACGTCTATGTTCTATGCTCATAAAGATGAGCTACCAGATCATGTACGCGAAGATATAGAACAAGGAGATTGGCTATTTGGCAGAGGAACAATGGACATGAAGTGCGGCCTCGCATTACAAATGGCAATGGTTGAGCAAGCTTGTGAAGGAAGATTTGATGGGAATGTTCTTTTATTAGCTGTTCCAGATGAAGAAGTGAACTCGGTAGGGATGAGAGCTGCTGTTCCGAGATTATTAGATTTAGCAAAAGAACATGACTTAGATTATAAAACAGTCCTTAATTCAGAGCCTATGTTTTCAAGGCATCCTGGTGACCAAAATAAGTATATTTATACTGGTTCTATTGGGAAAGTGTTACCTGGTTTCCTATGCTATGGAAAAGAGACACATGTAGGTGAACCTTTTGCAGGCTTAAATGGGAGTTATATGGCTGCATTATTAACCGCAGAATTAGAATTGAACACAGACCTTTGTGATATTGTAGAAGGAGAAGCGAGTCCACCGCCAACTAACTTGCTTCAAAGGGATTTAAAGGAGGATTATTCTGTACAAATTCCGCATCGTGCAGTCACATTATTTAACTTGTTTTTACTAGAACAATCAATGACGGATGTAGTTTCGCTATTACGTCAAAAAGTAACGAAAGTAGCAGAGAAAATCGAAGAGTCGTATGAAAAACATGCATATCGCTTTTCTAAATATAATCCGTTCATACCACCTAATCTCAAAGTAAATGTATTAACGTATGAAGAGCTTATCGCGTATGCAATTGAACAACATGGGAAAGAGAAAATAGATGAAATTCAATCTACTATTATAAAAAATAGAGAAGATAAAGATGATCGTGCGGTAACGATTGATTTAGTAGATAAATTAGCTATATTATGTAAAGAAAAAGCACCGATGATCGTGCAATTCTTTGCACCGCCGTACTACCCAGCTGTAAGTTCGCGCAACAATCCTTTAATTAAAGAAGTAGTTGAAGAAATGGAAAAGTATGCTCACTATAATCATAGCATTACATTTGAAAATCAAAATTATTTCGGTGGAATTTCAGATTTGAGCTATGTCGGTCTGCAGTACCCACTAGATTCAATGAGTTCTCTTGTAGACAATATGCCATTATGGGATAAAGGCTATTCGATTCCACTAAAGGAACTAGAAGAGTTTGATGTTCCAGTATTAAATATGGGACCAGTAGGAAAAGATGCACACCAATGGACAGAGCGTTTGGACGTAAATTACGCATTTGAAACGCTATTAGATATGTTACCGATATGTATTGAAAAATTACTTGTTCCTAATAAAATTAAACAATCATAGTAAGGCCTCTATAAGAGGGGAAGGATTGCAACTGAAAGATTCTGTTGTGTAATTTCTTAAGCCAATATAGGGTGTTCTGTTAGTAATGGGTAAGACATAAAACTAGTAGGCAAAAAGAAGATGTAAGTAGAAATGAACAAAATTATTTTAATATAATAAAAAGTAAAACGGACAAACGTAGTTACTTATGAGTTTGTCCATTTTACTTTTAGTAACAACGGCGGAGTATGTAAACCAAATGTGTATAGAGTCAAAAAGATGTAAGGTTAGTTTTTATTTTTTAGTTGGATTAGATAGTTCAACAGACTTTTGTGTACAACGTTGCATAGCTGAAATGATGGCTGTTCGTAAACCTTTTTCCTCTAATACTGCTACAGCTTCTATAGTCGTTCCGCCAGGAGAACAAACCATATCTTTCAAGGCACCTGGATGTATTCCAGTTTCAAGCACCATTTTTGCAGAGCCTAATACAGCTTGAGCTGCGAATTTATAGGCTTGATTTCTTGGCATACCATCTAGTACAGCAGCATCTGCCATCGCTTCTATAATCATATATACGTAAGCTGGTGAAGAGCCACTTACAGATGTTACAACATCCATTAATTTTTCGCTTACGATCTCTGTTTGACCAAAGCTATTGAATATGTTAAGTACATCCTCTAAATCTTTTTCTGTCACTATTTCATTAGGACATAACGCAGACATTCCTTCACCAACAAGAGCAGGTGTATTAGGCATGACTCGTATAACCTTTACCTTTTTACCAAAGGCATCCTCAGTACTTTTTATGCTTTTTCCGGCAGCAATCGTTACGACTATAGCATCGTCTTTTATTTGCTCTTTCACTTCGTTAATTACTGATGAATACAGGTCAGGTTTGATGGATAAAATCAAAATATCAGCATTTTTAGCTACTTCATTGTTGTCAGTAGTGGTAGTTATTCCATATTGTTCACTAGAAGTCTTTAAATTCGTAGTGTTTAAATCTGAACAAATGATGTTACTTGAAGACACTATATTTTTGTTTAGCATCCCGCCGATGATAGCCATCCCCATATTTCCGCATCCGATGAATCCAATTTGTTTATCCATAATAATTCAATTTTGCTCCTTTTATAATAAATTATATCATTTTGAAATTGTTATCTTAGAATAACAATAACATCTCCATGCAATATAAAGAAACATTCTAAGAGAATATATTCCTTTTTGCAACACCAAAAAATAAAAAATATTATATTCGACATTATGCAAATATATACACTGTAATTTCAGTTTTTATATTTATGAATCTAAGTTAAACTTATATCCAATTGTATTTTCATTCAGTAGGGCAATAATTTCATACAAGTAACTTGCTGCTCTATTTATTTTTAAAATACCTCTTGACACCGAATCAAACTATATCGCATAATATAAAAAAATTAAACCGAAAATCGTTGAAGGGAAATAGTACATATGTCTTCTTGCGAAAGAGAGTGGAATTCACCGGCTGAAAGATTCCTCGTATAGAATATATCGAACCTATCCCTGAGTCTTAAATGAAAGTTTAGGCGTTCGCCTGCGTTATAGGCACCAAGTGGATATCTATGTATATCAATTAAGGTGGTACCGCGGAACAATGACCGTTTCGTCCTTTTTATTTTATTAAGGGCGAAGCGGTCATTTTTATTTTGCCCTTTCATACGAGAGATGCAGTATTGAAGAAGGTAGACATAGCTGCAAGCTGTATGTAGAAAAGTGCAATTTATTAAAAACTTTGATTTTAGACTTTGGGGGTACAAAAATGAAAAAACAACGAATTGTTGTAAAGATTGGGAGTAGTTCCTTGGCAGATAGTCATGGAGGAATTTCTAAAAAACAGATTTCAGATCACGTCGCCGCATTGGCTCGATTGAAAGAAGAAGGGCATGAAGTTTTGTTAATTACATCTGGGGCTGTCGCCGCAGGTTTTTCTGCCCTAGGCTATCCTAGTAGACCTGTAACAATTAAAGGAAAACAGGCTGCAGCAGCGGTCGGACAAAGTTTATTAATGCAGGCGTACACGGAGGAATTCCGTAAATATGGTATCGTTACTGCGCAACTATTGCTGACGAGAAGTGATTTTTCTAGAAAAGAACAATATAGTAACGCTTACGCTACTTTAGGAGAGCTACTAAACCGTTCTGCGCTTCCTATCATCAATGAAAATGATTCCATTTCTTTAGAGGAGCTGACGTTCGGTGATAATGATATGCTGTCAGCTTTAGTAAGCGGACTGGTGTCGGCGGATATGCTTATGATTTTTACGGATGTGAACGGTTTATATGATAAAAATCCTCAGAAGCATGCAGATGCGAAGAAATATTATTTCCTTCCAGAAGTTACGGAAGAAATCGCTTCTCTTGCAGGAGATGCCGGATCAAAACTTGGGACTGGCGGTATGAAATCAAAAATTGATGCGGCAAAGACAGCACTCTCTCTTGGCGCGAGTGTATTTATCGGAACAGGACGTGGACAAGAGAAGTTTGTAGATGTTTTGAAGGGCAAAGGTGATGGAACGTATGTCGGAAATGCTCCTGAAAAAGAAATGAAGATGAACAAGCAATGGATTGCTTTACATTCACTTGTTAGCGGACAAATAGAAGTAGACGCCGGAGCAGCTACAGCTATCATTCAGCAAGGAAAAAGTCTTCTTCCTGCTGGTGTTACGAATGTGTCAGGATTTTTCCAAGTGGGTGAAGTTGTAGAGGTTGTAACGCAACAAGGGCGCGTAATAGGAAAAGGACAATGCACATATAGTGCAGAGGAACTAAGGGAAGTAAAAGGTATGCAAAGCCAAGATATTCAAGCAAGAGGCGACAGAAATAATTATGAAGTCATCCATAGGGACCATTGGGTTTCATTTTAAGATTAGAGATTAATTTGAACTTAAAAAGGAGGAAACAAAAATGAATGAAGTGTTGGCAAAAGGGAAAAAAGCGAAAGAGGTTGCTAGAGAACTTGTGCTTAAATCTACAGATCAAAAAAATGAAGCACTTGCTATGGTTGCTGATCAGTTAATAGCAGAAACAGCTTATATTTTAGAGGAAAACAAACGTGATATTGAAGAAGGGAAGGCGAAAGGATTTACTGATGCGCTTCTTGATCGCCTTATGCTGAATGAACAGCGTATTGTTGATATGACAGAGGGAATTAAGCAGTTGATTGATTTACGTGATCCTATTGGAGAATGTGTAAGTGCATGGGAACGACCAAATGGACTATCTATTCAGGAGATGCGCGTACCACTTGGTGTTGTCGGGATGATTTACGAGGCAAGACCGAATGTGACGGTGGATGCTGCTACAATTTGTTTGAAAACAGGAAACGCAGTAATATTACGCGGTAGTTCTTCTGCTATTCATTCTAATAAAGCAATCGTTGCCGTTATTCACAGGGCGCTCAAACAAACAAGCTTACCTCAAGAAAGCGTACAGCTTATAGAAGATACAACGCGAGATAGCGCAAAGCAGTTGTTTACAATGAATGATTACCTAGACGTTCTCATTCCAAGAGGTGGCAAACAATTAATCGATACTGTTGTGAGAGAAGCGTCTGTTCCAGTACTTGAAACAGGTGCGGGAAATTGTCATATTTTCATTGATGAAACAGCGAATACGCAAATGGCAATTGATATTATTATAAATGCAAAAACGCAGCGTCCATCTGTGTGTAATGCAATTGAAACGATTGTACTTCATGAGAAGTGGGCGCAGCAATATGGTAGCGAGTTGTTTTCTACTTTGAAGGAAAGAGGCGTGGAGCTACGTGGTGATCAAAAAGCAAGTACAATTGATTCATCAATTGTACTTGCTTCAGAGGAAGACTGGGGGACAGAATTTTTATCTCTCACATTGGCAGTTAAAGTAGTTTCTTCTATAGAAGAAGCGATTCATCACATAAATACGTATGGATCTATGCATTCTGAAGCGATTATTACAGAGGACGAGGAAAATGTCAGCAAATTTTTCACTTCTGTTGATGCGGCTGCACTGTATCATAATGCATCAACTCGTTTTACTGATGGATCTGAATTTGGATTTGGAGCAGAAATTGGCATCAGTACACAAAAGTTACACGTAAGGGGACCAATGGGGCTTCCTGCATTAACTTCTACAAAATATGTGATTCGTGGAAATGGGCAAATTCGAAAATAATAATAAAAGACACTCAATTGGCTTGGGTGTCTTTTATTTTAAAAATTATTTACCATACAAATAGTCCAACGAGCATAGCGCTTAATAGGGAAACTGCCATTCCGCTCACAAGAAGCTTCCAAACATTTTTCCCGATGACTGATGATTTTTCGCCGCCAAATAATGAATTGTAAGTTCCATAAATCATACCCACTGTACTAAAGTTAGCAAAAGAAGCTAGAAATGTTGTTGCAACCGCAACCGTATGCGGTTGTAAAGACTTTAAGTTTGATTTTAAATCCATCATTGCCACAAATTCATTCGTAGTTATTTTGATCCCCATTAATTCAGCTACATACATAGCTTCTTTTCCTGATAAACCAAGTAAAAAGGCAAAAGGACTAAAGATAATGGAGAAGATTTTTTGAATTGTTAAACCCGTTACAAAAAATCCTAAAATCCCATTTAAACATGCTGTTAAAGCTACATATCCAATTACCATAGCTAAAATAACGATAACCATATTCATCCCGACTAACATACTGTTTGAAATAGTAGAAAAGAAATCCTTTTTTTCATGTTTGGAAGGTGAATAAACAACATCTTCTTCTTTCGGGACTTCTACAGGGTTTAAAACATTGGCTAAAATTAATGCGTTAATACAGTTTAAAGGAATAGCACTGAAAATATATGTTGCTGGGACCATTGATAAATAAGCACCAAGAATGGATCCGCTAACGCTACTCATACTCATAATTCCAAAAGTCAGCAAACGATTTTCTTTTAACACAGATAATTGATCACGAACAACTGCAAGTGCTTCCGTATTTCCTAAAAACATCATTTGAATGGAAAAGAAGCTTTCTAACTTTGGTAAACGAGAAATCTTTGAAATAACTGCACCTACTTTATCAATAATCCAAGTTAAGATTCCGAAATAAGAAAGAATATCGAAAAAAGTAATAACGAAAATGATAGGAAGTAATGCGCTAAAGAAGAAATCAATGTGTGGACTGTCCATAGCTGAAGGAAATGCAAATCGAATACCTTCATTCGCACATGCTAGTAGCCAACTGAAAAATGACGCAATTTTATTAATGATAATACTGCCGAGCTTCGTCCCTAACATAAACCATGTAATAAAGAGCTCCAATATGATGAGAATAATGATTGGTCTCCATTTTATTTGTTTTTTATTAGGTGAACATAGGAAAACGAATAGTATAACAATGAAAATCCCTAACATATTTAATATGAAATGCATGTCAACAACTGCTACTAAAAATATAGACAAACGTACATTCTTAGAGTATTCCTGCTTCTCTGTGTCCTGTCTCGCCACTCACTCGCTACTACAGTTTGCTGTAACACTCCACAGGCGTAAATTCCGATGTAGCCCACCGTACATATATACAATCTATTTACGTTAGTACTATATATTCTTTTGCTTGTAAAAGGTTAATCGCTGCGTTCAAATCTCTATCCATTACATTACCACATCCACATTCATATACCCGGTCAGATAATTTTAAATCTGCTTTCTTTTGACCACAATATGAGCACAACTTTGATGATGGATAAAATCGGTCTACTTGACGTAATTCAATTCCATATTCCTTACATTTCGTCAAAAGCCATGTTTTAAAAGTATAAAAAGACTGCTTGGCAATTGTTTTAGATAGATGTTTATTCTTCAGCATACCTCTCACATTCAAATCTTCTACTGTAATAAACGTTGGCTTGGTTTTCACCACATTCGTTACAATAGATTTTACATACGCTAGTCGAATATTCGCTAATCGAGCATATAGCTTTTGCACCCTAAGAATATTTTTATCTATATTTGCTTTTTTGTTAGTAACAGAGTGTTCACCTCTCTTTCTTATATTTTCAAATTTACGTGATAAAGAACGTTGTGCACGTCTTAACCGTTTTTTTATCTTTTTTACTTGTATTGTTTTGTTGATGTTTTCATGAGCGATACCATCACTACGTACAGCGAAATCCTTCACACCTAAATCAATCCCTAAACCTGTTGAATGGAGTGTTGGCTTCGCTTTTTGTTCTTTCAATTCGCAAAGCACAGATACAAAATATTTTCCTGCTTTTTTCGATATTGTTCCGCTTTTAACAACTGCACCTTTTGGGATATATCCATACTCTTTTAATCTCATCCATCCAATCGTAGGGATTTTTACTTTATGTCTTTCAACTGCCCAATCCGTTTTATTATTCTTAGGAAAATAACATTTTACATCTTCATTTTTCTTTTTCTTGTAGCGTGGAAACTTAGACAATCCATTAAAAAACTTCTTAAAAGCTTTATCTCCATTCATTATGGCTTATTTTATCGCTTTACTCGACACTTCTTTAATCCACTGGTCGCACTTTTTTGTATGAATGTTGTTTAGCCATTTAGAAATTTCCCCTCGAATTCATATATCTCTTTGTTTTTAGAGAGATATAAATTGTAAACATACATGCACACTCCAATCGTTTGATTAATCTTGATTGTTTGTTCATTTGTCGGTTTAATCTCTATTCGGTATGCTTTTTTCATAGTTCTTTATCCTCCGACTGTTGCTTTTTGTATTTCCTCAATCCATATATCCTATAACTATATACATGAATGTTAGATACCAAATACTGAGCAAGTTCTTCTTGTGGAGACTACCTTTCATTAGTAACACTGATAACTTCAACTTCCATTTTATGAATAAATTCCTTAAACCAGTTGTAACCAAAGCGAACAAACCTATCCTTGTGTGCGATGATGATTGAAACATATCTTAACATGCAGTCATCGAACTTATATTTTAATGCTAATTTCTACGTTTACCTATGTTTTCAATTACTATTGTTTCCTCCTTGAGGCTTATTATTTGTATATAAAAAAGCCTCTATTCTTCCAAATTTGGATTATGATCAGAAGTTATGAAGCGTGTAAATGATGTTAGGGATCCATGTATTTTAATTTGCTAATTGCAGTAATTCCCGAATAATTAGCTATTTTCAATTGTTTTATTGCATGTTAAACGTAAGCAAATTTAAAAATCGTTTATAAATAAGAACGATGAGTTGGCCATGAACCTTGGAGTTTCCGAAGTTGTATAATTTGTCCGGTATGATAAGCGTCGTGTAAAAGGATATTCATATATTGTTGCCAAACTGGTAAAGAAGGACTTAGTTGATCTAGTTCCGCTTCTTGAAGGAATGTTAATGAAGATTGTAAGGCATCATGTACTCGAAGCGTTCGCCTGACGGTTTGTTGCCAAGCGTCATCGTCATTAGGTCCACCTTGGATAAAGGTTTCATCATTATTTTGTGGAGCAACAAATGTATCATCTTCATGTAAGCGGGAAAGTAAGCGCTCTTTAAAAATTAATAAATGGTTTACATTTTCCCAAATTGTATTACTGGCAAAGCCTTCTGGTTTCCAACACGCTTGTTCAGCGGTAAGATTCTTTAACGCTTCCGATATCGGTGGATACCACTCTTCTTCGTAAAAAACTTGTTTGACACCATTTTGTAACATCTCTTTTTTACTCATTCGTATAACCTCCTGCTCATTTTCTTAAGAAATACTTTCTCTTTTCTCATCAATAAACCTTCTCTATAGCTGAACAAGAGAAGGAACAACGTATAATAGATTTTTTACAAAAGAATCTTCATTATTAATACGACATTTAACAATCGATGTTTGCATTGAGTCAGAATGAAAACGATTATAAACCTTTTTCTATTTGTTCTTCGATAAAAGTTTTTGATTTGTAATAAAATTCTAAAAATATAGAAGGTATAATTCGATAAAAATAGAATTTAATACGTAACAAACAAGGAGGAGATAAAATGGAAGTCTTTCACGTAACGAGCAGAAAGAGGGAGACATACAACGTTCAAATGAGATATTCGATACTTTTCGAATGTGCACTTGGCATTGCAGCGATTACTCATAAAAGGTTAATTGATACACTTGAAAAGTCTCAAAGTGATTGGGAAGAGATTAGACAATCATTAACAAAAGAGATGAGAGAGCAATTACAGTTTGTAGAAGAACATAATACGTGGAAAGCGTTGCTTCAGTTGTTGTATGAAGGGGATTTTCAGGATTTATTGCAGTTTAAAGTAAAGGTCGATTCGCTCTCAGAAGAAGATTTGAAGTTTATATGTTTACCGTTTTTAGGGGAGAAGTATGAAGAGAAAAGACGTTTAGCGGCAAGTGGAAACGTAACTTCAATACATGAGCTAATGGAACTGACACAAGACCATCAGTTTTTCTCTACTTATATTCGTTTTATATGTGATGTTGATGTACAAGTGCTGAAATCTCATTTAATCGCTGTTATGACAGGTTGGTATGAGAGCGTTATTAAGAAAGAGGAAGAAGAATTACTTTCTATATTAAAGCGAGACTATGAAGCAAAGAATGAAATGAATAAAAAAATGAAACCAGAAGAGTTTGTCGAGTGGGCCACTGGCGGTGTGAACTATATGCCAGAGCCAAGTGTTCATCACGTACTTCTTATTCCGCAAATGACGTATAGACCGTGGAATATTGAAGCCGATATTGAAGATACGAAGGTGTTTCATTATCCAGTTGCGAGTGAAAGCATTCATCCTGAAGATCCATATGAACCAAATTATTTTTTAGTTCAAAAGCATAAAGCACTTGGGGATGAAGCAAGATTACGCATTGTAAAAATGTTGTTTGAAAAAGAACGTACATTGCAGGAAATGACAGAAAGATTGCAACTAGGTAAATCGACAGTACATCATCATTTGAAACTGTTACGTGCAGCGAAGTTAGTTGATATACATGACGGAAAGTATGTATTAAGGAAGAAAGCAGTTCAGTCGTTAGCGAAAGAATTAGAGGCGTTTCTAGATAGATAATATACAACGAGAATGTACATAAAGGGAGGAATTTAAGAGGAAAGTTGGCGAGCTATAGTGAAGAGTGTATTGAAAAACCGCTCCTTCTTTTATATGTGGATTGGTAGTGCAATTTCAGAATTAGGAGGGGCTTTTGGGACGTTATGTAATTCAATTTTAGTATATGAGTTAACAGGGTCGAAAACAGCATTAAGCAGTATGTGGCTATTATATTTTATTCCGTCTCTCATACTGCAGCTAATATGTGGACCATTTATTGATAAATGGAGCCGGAAGTGGATTATGATTTTCTCTCAATGGGCGCGGGCAACGGTTTTCTTACTACCTTTCATCATGCTAATTAGTAGCAGTATAGAAGTTTGGCACGTGTATGTCGTTCAAATCGTAATTGGGCTCATTACGCCACTTTATACACCTGCTAGTCAAGCAATCACACCAAGCATTGTAAGTATAGAGCACCTCCAAGAAGCAAATGGGTATATTGATGGAATGACTCGTCTTATGATGTTTCTTGGGCCTGTATTAGGTGGAATCGTTATTAAATTTATTGGGCTCAAATTAACGATATTTTTTGTTTGCACTTGTTTATTTATAAGTGGAGGTTTGTTATTTTTTATAAAAGAAACAAGAGTAAAACAAGAACTAAGAAAAACGTGGCTTGAACAGTTTCTTCACGGTTTTACATATTTTTTCACAAAACCAATTATCGTTTGGCTCGGTGTCTTTCTTACTTTCGTTCAATTTGGAGTAGGAGTAACAATGGTCACAAACCTTCCTTATATAAAAGATGAGCTGTCAGCGGGATATGCGGAGTTTGGGTATTTTATGGCCGGTTTCCCGCTTGGCTATGTAGTTGGATCCATACTAGTCGGAAAAGTAACATATAAAAGTCGGCGCATACTTATGCTTGGAGGATTGTTTGTAGGAGGGCTGACATACATTTCACTAGGGCTTAATCAAAGCATTATCATTGCGATATTAATCGAAGTAATAGCGGGTATTTGCATTGCATTTTTCAATATTCATAACACGACGATATGTCAACAATCAGTCCCAAACAATATGATAGGAAAAGTATTTTCAGTGCGATTATTTTTCATACGATCCGCTATGCCGTTAGGTGTGTTATTAGGGGGCATACTGAGTGAAATATGGGGAGTGAGAGCACTATACTTTCTTATAGGATCGATTATATGTGTCACTTCTTTAATCGGGATATTACTTCCGTATTTTAAATTTTTAGATGAGCCGATTGAAGAGAAATCTGCATAATTCTAAAAATTTGAAACTTTATAATTGAAAATAATTATCATAATCAACTATAATAGAAGAATACTAGTATTCGTATAACAAAGAAGGAGTGGAATATATGTTTATTGAAACGAAAACATTTACAGTCAAAGAAGGTACATCAAATATAGTTGTAGAACATTTCACTGGAGAAGGTATTATTGAAAAATTCGAAGGCTTCATCGATTTAAGTGTTCTCGTGAAAAAAGTAAGACGCGGAGACGAAGAAGTAGTCGTTATGATTCGCTGGGAATCTGAAGAATCGTGGAAAAACTGGGAAACAAGTGAAGAACATTTAGCTGGACATAGAGCAAGCCGTGGTAAACCGAAACCAGATCACATCATTAATGTTGAGCATGGGGTTTATTATGTGAAATCATCGAAGGCGGCTTATCAGCAGTCGTAAAATATAAGTAGAGGATACAGCAAACATGTATCCTCTTTTTTAGTGTTGGGGGATGGGAATGATAGAAAGTCTTTTATTTATTACAAATGAAAAACATAAAAAATTAGTGCAAACAATAGTAGCTGAAATCGTATCTAAAGATGAGGTAAATGGATTCATGCTAATTGGATCTGTCGCAAGAGGCGATGCATATCCTGAATCTGATTTAGACTTCTATATACTTTTAGAAGACGGGCAAAAGAAGAAATTTTATTCTGAAATGAGAGAAGATATTTTAGTTGAATATAAGAGTGCAGATTTTAATCAAATTCAATTAAATTTTAAAAACAATCCGATGGAACTATACTCATTTTTAGAAGGGGGAATTTTGTTTGATAAAAGTGGTGAGTTAAAAAAGTTAAAGGAAATAGCTACATATGAATTTGAAAACTATCGTGTTTCTAGCGACAAAGTGAAAGGTATTTCTCATTGGTTGCATAGTTCGTTAATTAAAATTCCATCTGCTTTGAAAGCAAATGATGAGTTAAAGGCTTCATACATAGTTCATACGTCAACTTGGACATTGGTAGAAGGAATATGGGCTATGAATAATAAGCCAGTACCTCCAGCTGGATCTGTTTTGAAGTATATCCAAACGTTATCGAATAGACCGAATCATTTTGACGAGTTGATAAATAAAGTGTTTTTAGCGGATACACGAGAGCGGATCTCTTCAGCAATTTTCTTGATGGAGTGGGTGCTAATGGATTTGGAGAGTAAATAATAAAACGAACATGATTGCCAATTTTAATCGATAAATACATACTCCGTTTCAAGACATTCGCATAATTTCATTCACTGTATTTTAAATGTTTCATTGAAAAATGTTCTAGACGATAAAAAAAGGTATTAGACTATTACAAAATGAACACTTGAATACAACCCCTTTACTATTTGGGTGCTATTAATATGGGGCAATATACTATCGTATAACCCTTGGTTAAAAGGAGCTGGGTGAATGAAGTTGAATCATTTAAATCTATGCGTTGATGATTTATCGGAAGCGAGACATTTCTTCGAAACATTTTTTGATTTTCAATTTTTGGAGCAAAAAGGGAAGGCACTTGTAGTGATGAGTGATGAGAGTGGATTTATACTTGTGCTAAGCGATCCAAAAGCATTTAAGGGGAATAAGGAAGTTATGTATCCTGAAGCTTTTCATATTGGTTTTTTAGTGGATACTTCAAGTGAAGTTGATCAAGCATATAATCGTTTAGTAGCTGGGGGCATTGAAATAGACAAGGAGCCGTATGCAATGAGAGGTAGTAGTTATGGGTTTTATTTTTCAATGTTTAATGGATTGTTAATTGAAGTGTCTTGCCTTGACTATAAAGAAGGTAAGAAAGTTTCAAAACGTAATGATGCTCATCAAGCATAATTGTTTGAAAGTTCTTTTCGTTCTTAATAGGGCGCAAATTTTTCATCGATAGTAAATAAGCGTTCATCGTAAAAATCGGTAGGGCGTTCGAAAGTCATTCGTTTCATGATCATTCCTCCTTTATTTTGTTTTCCTATTTAATTATAACTGAAATGACCATTGTTTTTAAAAAACAACAAATTATTTGAAAAGTAAGGAAAATAAAATATTTATGCGTTAAAATAATAATAGACTACCATTTATTAACTATTAGTAGGTCAATAGGATAAGAGTGTAACTAGTTAAACTTGTTACACTTTAAATGCAACAAGATATTTAGGAGGAATAATCATAATGGATACTACACAACAAAACAGTAATGCATGGGATAAGAAGGTTGAAGAAGGTTCTAGATACACGCAATTTGTAAGTAGCGAGGTTATTGAAAAAAGTAAATTAGGTGAATGGGAAATTACAGTCACCACGGAGAAATCAGTTCCTAGAGAATGGTTTCCAACGTCATTAGAAGGGGTAAAGATACTTTGTTTAGCATCAGGTGGAGGGCAACAAGCGCCTGTATTGGCTGCTGCTGGAGCAGATGTAACAGTTACTGATATATCTAAGAAGCAATTGGAACAAGATGAAAAAGTAGCGGAGCGAGATGGGTTAACTTTAAAAACAGTGCAAGGAGATATGTCAGACCTTAGTGATTTTGAAGATGAATATTTTGATATTGTCGTAAATCCTGTTTCTAATTTGTTTGTAAAAGATGTTCATCTTGTATGGAATGAGATTTCAAGGGTTTTAAAGAATAAAGGTATACTTATTTCTGGGTTTACAAATCCTTTACTATGGATTTTTGATGATAACGAAGAGAGAAAAGGTATTCTTGATGTGAAACATTCAATCCCTTCATCAACATTGGACCATTTGCCAAAGGATGAAGTTCAAGATTATATCAATTCAAATCAAACAATAGAATATGCTCATACGCTAGAAGATCAAATCCAAGGTCAAGTTGCAGCTGGTTTTGTAATAACAGGTTTTTATGAGGATGATTTTGGTGGAACAAGGATATTAGATAAGCATATTAAAACTTTTATTGCGACAAAAGCTATAAAAGTAAAAATGGATTAAAGATTTTGGGTTATTACGTAGGGGATTACATTAGTAACAGTAAAAGTTCAATATATGTCAAAAAGGATGGCACTTGCCATCCTTTTCTTAATGTATTTTGAGCGTCAAATGAAGTTTTACACCTTTTAACTGAACAAAATACATAGTCCGTCTTTTTCCATTAATTTTTTACATCTTCATATAACTGGAGCGCCTCTTTCACATTCAATCTATTTTTCACAATACCATGTATTGCTTGAATCATTGCAGCTGGATGTTCGGATTGCCATATGTTACGGCCCATATCTACGCCGATTGCACCTTCTTGCAGTGCATTGTACGTAATGTTTAATGCGTCTTCGATTGAATCTAGTTTCGGTCCACCGGCGATTACGACTGGGGCAGGGCATGTGCTCGTTATTTTTTCGAATCCTTCGCAGTAGTACGTTTTAATAATGTCAGCACCCATTTCAACACATACACGGGAAGCAAGTGCTAGAAAGCGAGCTTCACGTTTTTGTAATTCTTTTGCGACAGCGGTAATGCCGAGAACTGGCAGACCGTAATCGTGAGCTTCTGAAACTACATTTGCGAGATTTGAAACTGTTTGTGTTTCATAATCGGATCCGACGAAAACAGAAACGCCGACGCCAATTGCATTTTGTTTCACTGCTTCTTTTACAGGTGTAACAATTGTTTCGTTCGCTAAGTCTTTCCCAACGACAGTAGCTCCGCCAGATACACGCATAACCATAGGTGTGCTGCAGTTTTCAGGAATACAAGAGCTAAGTACACCACGCGTTAAAAAGAGAGAGTCCGTGTAAGGAAGTAAGTTTTTAACTGTCTCGAGTGGTTGTTCTAGTCCGTGAATCGGTCCTAAGAAATAGCCATGGTCTATCGCAAGCATAACCGCTCTGCCATCCGGTAAAATTGTATTTAATCGATTTTTAAATCCCCAAGTCATTAGGAATCACTCCTTCGTTAATGTTGGATTTTCCGTTTGTACAGTATCTTTATTTGGTAAATGTGGTGACTTTATAAAAACAGCTTTAAAAGGTTTGTCAGAATGGTTAATAAGGTAGTGAGATTCGTGAGGACGAACTTGCAGGACATCACCTTGCTTAATTGGAATTCTTTCGTTATTTACATAGAAATCTATTTCGCCTTCTAATGCATAGAAGACTTCTTCGCACGTTGTATGATAATGGTTTTGAAACTCTTGCCCAGGTTGAATGACAACAAGGCCTAAATCAATATTCGGTCCTTGTATTAAATATTTTGGCCCGTTATCACCGAAGCGATAGGAGAAATCATTTTCATTCGCTTTTAACATACATTTCACTCCTTTATGTAATGTGTTACAGAGCGCCGGGTGCAATCCACATATGTGAGGTGAGCCCTTTATCGGCTAAAGCGAGCTGACTGTCATACACAGTTTTCCATGTTTCATAGAACTCCTTATAAAGTTCGTGATTTTCAGTGATTGGTTCAAATGTATATTCCCACTGTACAAACTGTTCGGCAGTTTCTTCCATAGATTTATATATTCCAGCGCCAACTCCAGCAGCAATTGCAGTTCCTAACGCAGCTGCTTCTTTCACAACCGGTACTTTTACAGGGATTCCGAGTACGTCTGAAAGAATTTGTGGCCATAGTTTTCCTTTAGCTGCACCACCAGCAAAAACAACTTCAGAAGGGAATGTACCAGTGAGGTTTTCTATTAATTTTAAGTTTCCGAGTGTAACGAAAGCAGCATTTTCTTCAATAGCACGGAACATTTCTTTCTTACCGCATTTTTCTGCGTCTAAACTTAAATTTAAAAAAGAAGGTGCGGCATGACGCCAAGAAATGTAGTTCATAACGTTTGAAAAAGTAGGGATAATGCCATGTGACCCAGCCGGGACGTCTTTCGCTTGTTCTTCTAATAATTCATATGCATCTACACCGAGTTTTTCAGCGAGTTTCTTTTCTTCTTGACAAAAAGCATCTCGAAACCAGCGCATAACAAGACCAGGGAAAAAGGCAATCGTTTCATATTGCCATAAGTCCGGAATGACGTGACAATTTACACGAATTGTTGCATTTGGATCTGTTATTGGCTCTGTAATGTTCACTTCTTGTTGCCAAAAACTCCCCCCGCATATGAATGTTTGATTTGGCTTAACAACTCCAGTTCCGAGTGATGCCATTTGCGCGTCACCGCCGCCAGCGACGACAGGAATTCCTTCCCGTAAACCAGTTAATACGGAACACCCTTTTGTAACAGTACCAATCACAGTGCCAGCTTCATTTACTTTTGGTGAAAAAGGTAAAGTGAGACCGCATTCTTTAGCGACATTGTTATCCCACACTCTATTTTGTAAGTCAAAAATACCGGACGTACATCCGTTGGAAGAATCGATTTGTAGTACGCCGCTTAATTTATACAAAATCCAGTCGTTTAACATCGTAAAAGAATGAATATTGCTATAGACGTTTGGCTCATGTTTTTTAATCCAGAGTAGGCGTGGTAAAGCACCTAATGAAAAGGTTTGCCCAGATTTTGTATATAAATCTTCCTCAAGATGTGAGCGGACTTCTTTTAGTTCGCTAACTTCAGCGGATGCACGCCCATCAACATTTGCACAGGCCCATATTTCTTGCCCGTTTTTATCGTATAAAACGAAACCTTCCCGCATACTTGTAGCGCTAATAGCTTGAATAGAAGAGGGAGATATATTACTTTTTTTCAGAACATCTTTTGTGCATTCTTGTACAAGTTGCCAATTTTCTATTACATCAAAGTTCATAGATCCTGGATAACGAGGGTCAGATTTGTGAATCCATTCTTTTTGACTTACTGCAATTTGATTACCGTGTAAATCAAAAAGAACTGCTCGAATGCTTCCTGTACCAGCATCGAAAGCTAACAAAGTAGACATTAAGAATCACCGTCCTTAAGTAATAAAGAGAGTGCAGTTTCCTCATCAGTAATTAATGTATGAATAAACTTTCCTTTTAAAGCCCCATAAATGGCATCTATCTTTTGAATGCCTCCAGCAACACCAACGACATGATTCATGTTGCGCAAAATAGAGAGAGGCGTGCCAATTAGGCGATTGTGATGCGGAAGCTCTAATAAATTGCCAGTCGTATTATAAAACTGTCCTAAAATATCGCCAACGCCGTTTTGGCTACGAATATATGTCATTTCACGCAGTGTTAATTTTTCTTCTTTCACAATAGTGGCATCTTGAGATAAGCCGCCAATACCGACAACTGCCATTTGAGCAAGTGAAGCGACATGCAGCATATCTTTCACACTTGGTTCTGATAGAATGCTTTGTGCCATTTCGGTTGTAGATGCTAGAAACGGGGTAGGGATAATGTGAAGGTCTCCTTGCATGTATTGTAAATAGTTTTGTTTTCTCGGGAGATAGTGGTTTACTCCGCCTGTTAGCGTTACGATTGAAAGATTAATAGAACTTTCAAAGTGAATGTTTTCTAGCATTTTGCTAATTGTTTCTCCCCAGCCAATGCCGAGTAAATCGCCTTGCTGCAGCTGAGTTTCTAAATATTGTGCAGCAGCTTTTCCGAGAGAAGCGGCATAATCGTCTATTGGAGTAGGAATAATGAAAGCATCTTTTAAATGAAATTTTTTCATTAGGTCACGTTCAATGCTTAAACAGTGTAAACCAGTTCCTTTTATGTGAAATGTCACGATTCCTTCACTGCGTGCTTTATCTAATAAGCGAACGACTTTATTTCTTGAAATATGAAGGAGTGAAGCGATCTCTTGTTGTGTTAATTGATCTTTATAATAGTACCAAGCTACTTTTGTTAATAAATTTTCTTCAAAGTTCAGCTGTGTCATACTCTTCATCCCTTTCAACAATTGACCACTGCTTAAACATATGTGCCGTATATTTTGTTTATTCCAGTTGAAACGATTAATAGTATGGTGAAAAAAGTGTTCTAGATATGAAAAAAGGAATATACAATGCTACAAAACAAGTAGAACAAATAATCATTTTCTAAAAAAATGTCCTGGATAAAGGCAGGTGACATCATGTGGAGAACGTGCCCTTATTACAAGTGAAAAAAATGAGTAAGGCGTTTTCAAATCAGCTTGTACTTAAAGAAGTGAACTTACAAGTAGAGCGTGGTGATATATACGCTTTAGTTGGAGGTAATGGTGCTGGAAAATCAACATTAATGAAAATATTAACGGGGTTATATTCGTATGATAGTGGAGAAATGTATGTAAAAGGTATGAGACAACAGTTTACAAATCCAAAAGAAGCACATAGTAAAGGGATTTACTTAATACCACAAGAACCTCTCATTTTTTCGCATATGACCATTGAAGAAAATATATGTATCGGTCTAAAGGAGAATAGAAAGAAACTAAAGGTAAAAGTTCAGCAATTACTTGACAGTTTAGGTTGGGATATTAACCTGAAGGAGCTAGGAGGATCGCTATCCATTGCACAGCAACAATTAGTAGAAATCGTTAGAGGATTAATAAGAGAAGCCGAGATTCTTATTTTAGATGAGCCAACATCGACATTAACAACTCACGAAATGAAGAGTCTTTTTGTGTTGCTGAAAAGTTTACAAGAAAAAGGAATTGGAATGATATACATTACGCATCGCTTTCCAGAAATCTTTGAAATTGCTAATAAAGTAGCGATATTACGTGATGGAATGATTACAAACCAAGGGGATGTATGTGATTATACATATGACATATTGATGGAGGGACTATTACCAAAAGGGTATAAGCAGAAAGAGAAAAAAGAAGTAGTTCACGAGACAGAAAGGACGAAAAAAATATTAGAAGTGATTAATGTGAGTGGTCACGCATTCGAAAATATATCACTAACTGTACATGCTGGAGAAATTGTAGGTATTGCTGGCATTGTTGGATCAGGTAGAACAGAATTGGCAGAAGTGATATTTGGATTGAAAGCTATACAATCAGGTTCAATTTTATTAAAAGGAAAATCAATCGATACATGTTCTTTACATAAAAGGCTAAGTGAAGGACTAGTTTACGTGCCAGAGGATCGGGCGAGAAATGGGATTTTTTCAATCGCATCTGTGAAAGAAAATATGACAGCAGCATGTTTACAGCAAAATAATCGCTTTTTTATTAATCGAGAAAAAGAAAGCGCTTTAGTCAAATCGTTTATAGAGCAGTTCCGAATTGTTGTACCGAATACGAATGAAGAACTTGCATCTTTATCAGGAGGTAATCAGCAAAAAGTCGTGCTTGCGAAATATCTCGCATGTAATCCGAAAATCATTATTCTAGATGAACCAACACGCGGAATTGATGCGAAAGCAAGGCTTGAAGTGTATGAGACGATAGAAGAAATGAAGAGTGAAGGACTCGCCATAGTATTAATCTCTTCGGATGTAGAGGAAATTGTTCAATTAGCAAACCGTGTATATGTGATGCGAAATGGACAATTTGTTTCACATTTGGAGAAAGAAGAAATAAGTGTGGATGAGGTTACACGCCTTGCATACGGAGGTGTAACAGAATGAAACGTTTATTTAAAATGCACGAAACATCTATCATACTGTTATTACTAATTTATATAGCTGTAGTTGGAATGATAAATCCTAGTTTTGTTCAGTTTAACTCATTATCTTTAGTAATGAAATCAAGTGTTATTTTAGTCGTTTTAGCAATTGGCCAATCTTTCGTCTTATTTACGAAAAATATAGACGTATCAGTTGGCTCGATAATGGGAATAAGCGCGGCGGTTTGCGGAATGATGTTAACGAATGAATATAGTGCATTTTTGTCTATACTTGCCGCTATTTTACTAGGCTCGATTATCGGTTTCATAAACGGGATTGGCGTTGCAAAGTTTCGGGTACCGGCCATTATTATGACGTTAGGTATGCTAGGGGTCATTAGAGGTGCGATGTTAATTTTTACAGGAGGAAAGTGGATTGAAGATATTCCAAATGATTTTAAGCAGCTGTCATCACTCGTTATACTTGGTTTGCCAATCACCGTATGGAGTGTTCTTATTATTTTATTACTACTGTATTTCTTTTTAATGAAAGTGCCGTACGGAAGATACTTCTACGCAGTTGGTGATAATGAAGACGGTGCGAGACTCATTGGGATACCTATAGATAAAGTGAAGATAAATGCGTTTATTATATCAGGTATAAGTGCGGGGATTGCTGGTTGCATATTTGTTATGAATATCGGGTTCGTTCCAAATCAAACAGGTACAGGATTAGAATTACAAGTAATCGCCGCCGCTGTACTAGGAGGAATTCATTTAAAAGGAGGAACAGGATCTATACTTGGAGCCGCATTAGGAGCATTATTTTTAGAAACAATAAGCAGTTCACTCGTCTTTTTAAAGATACCGGCATTTTGGAATAATGCTATTTCAGGTTTTCTATTATTACTTATCATCATATTGGATAGTGTTATGAAAAAGTGGAAATCAGAAAGGAGGATGAATCTATGAAGTATTTTTACAGATGGGAAGGTGTTCTAATCGTATTGCTTCTTATAGAATTCATTCTCTTTAGTTTTCTAAATAGTGATTTCTTAAACGTTAGTAATCTCCTTTTTAGTACGAATGATTTTCTATTTATCGCAATCGCGGCGATACCAATGACTTTCGTTATTGTAACAGGAGGAATTGATGTATCGGTCGGCTCAATAATGGGACTCACTTCGATCTTGATTGGTGTACTTTGGATGAACGGAACACCTATTTTGTTTGCTGTCATAATTGCCCTAATAATTAGTTGCATCGCAGGCGCTTTAAACGGACTCATTATAAAAATGACAGATGTAGAACCACTCGTCGTTACACTCGGAACGATGTTTTTATACGGAGGGATTGCACTCGTAATTTCAGGAGGAGCGGGTGCTTCTGGATACGAAGGAATTAGTGGTTTACCTGATATTTTTGTACAACTGGCAAATGGAAATTTTATAGGAATACCTAACTTATTATGGTTACTTATCGTATTAACATTGATATGTACTACATTGTTTCACAGAACGATATATGGGCTCCACGTTAAACTAACAGGGGCGAATGAAAATGCAGCGAAATACACTGGGATCAAAACGAAAAAAGTAGTTATCATTGCTTACATACTTTCTGGGTTAGGAGGTGGATTAGGGGGAACTTTCTTAACTGCATATTTCGGTTCCGCCCGTGCTGATATTGGAAGTGAAACGATTTTACCAATCATTACAGCAGTCGTATTAGGCGGAACACTAATTACAGGTGGAAAAGGTAGTATTTTTGGTACTGTACTTGCTAGTATTTTCATTGGAATTATGCAGTATGGTCTACAAATGACAGGTTTAACAAATGAACAATCAAATGTAGTAATTGGTATTATCCTTATTCTTTCAGTTATTATGAGACATTTCAAATTACATCTATTCACAATGGGGAAAAGAAGGAATTTGCATAAGGGGGAAATGTCATGAAGAGAAAACTGGGGATTGTATTGATTGTATGTATTTGTTTAATCGGTTTAATTGCTTGCTCTAGTCAAACGGCAGATAAGAAAAAAGCTGATGATGTAAAATTTGCATTTATCCCGAAATTAACAGGAGTTGGTTTCTTCACATCGGGCGGTGAAGGAGCAAAAGAGATGGGGGATAAGTTAGGCGTACAAGTGAAGTATGATGGACCGTCTGAAGCAAGTGTTTCAGGGCAAGTAAAATATATAAATAATTTTATTAATCAAAACTATGATGCGATTATGGTTTCATCTACGTCAGTGGATGGACTATCGCAATCACTGCAACGTGCAAAGAAAAAAGGGATGACGGTGTTAACGTGGGATTCTGATGTGAATCCGAAAGATCGTTCATTTTATATAAGTCAGGGCATCCCAGATCAACTTGCAAACTTATTAATTGAGATGACTTCAAAGCAAATTGGAGATAAAGGAAAAGTAGCATTCTTTTATTCTAGTCCAACAGTAACAGATCAAAATCAATGGGTAACGAAAGCAAAAGAAATTATTAAAAAGAAATATCCGAACTGGGAAATTGTAACGACGCAGTATGGTGAAAATAATGCGCAAAAATCATTATCAGTAGGGGAGAACATACTAAAAACGTATCCTGATATTAACGCAGTCATTTGTCCAGATGCAACAGCACTTCCAGCAATGGCGCAAGCAGCTGAAAACTTAAAAATGGATAAAAAAGTTGCCGTAACTGGATTCTCTACACCAAACGTCATGCGTGATTACGTAAAACGAGGGACAGTACAGCAATTTGGATTATGGGATGTAAAACAACAAGGCGCTCTCGCAACGTATGTTGCAAATGAAATTGTTGTAAAAGGGAAGAAGTTAAAAGTAGGGGATAGCTTCGAAGTAAAAGGTATCGGAAAAGTGAAAGTAGAGCCTAATTCAATTCAAGGATATGATTACGAGGCAGAAGGAAACGGAATTATCGTATTGCCAGAACGAGTTGTATTTACGAAAGATAATATTGATAAGTATAATTTCTAGTAACGAAAAAACGTCCGAATATATCGGACGTTTTTATTTCTTTATTAATTATGAACCGTTTCTTTTTCGTTTAATCCAAGTGTACGTCCTGTGGAAGCGTGTAAATCTTGGAATAGCTTCGGATTTTCAGTGAGTGAAATGCCATAAGAAGGGATCATCTCTTTTATTTTTGACTCCCATTCGAGCATACGGCCTGGGAAACATTTTTCTAATACTTCAAGCATGACGTGAACAGCAGTAGATGCACCTGGAGAAGCGCCAAGTAACGCAGCAATGGAGCCGTCAGCAGCACTGACAACTTCTGTACCGAATTGAAGCGTGCCTTTACCGCCAGCATCAGTATCTTTAATTACTTGCACACGTTGGCCAGCAACTACAATATCCCAATCTTCACTTTTCGCATTCGGAATGAATTCACGTAATTCTTCCATACGTTTTTCATGTGACAGCATAACTTGTTGGATTAAGTATTTTGTTAGTCCCATTTCTTTTACACCAGCTGCTAACATCGTTAAGACGTTATTTGGTTTTACAGAGCCGATTAAATCAAGGTTTGAACCAGTTTTTAAGAATTTAGGTGAGAACCCTGCAAACGGTCCAAACAGTAAAGCTTTTTTATTGTCTATATATCTCGTATCCAGATGAGGAACAGACATTGGCGGAGCGCCAACTTTAGCTTTACCGTATACTTTTGCATGATGTTGCTCAACAACCTTTTGATTTTTACATACCATAAATAGTCCACTTACTGGGAATCCACCGATATGTTTTGATTCGGGAATACCCGTCTTTTGTAGTAGAGGTAGACTACCACCACCGCCTCCAATAAAGACGAATTTTGCAGTATGATGCTCGATTTTTCCACTATTCATATCATGTACTTTTACATCCCACAAACCGTTCTTTGTGCGTTTAATATTTTCAACACTATGTTTGTAGTTTAGCTCGACATTTTTAGTTTTTAAGTAATCAAACAACATGCGCGTTAACGCACCGAAGTTAACGTCTGTTCCAGAATCAATTTTTGTTGCAGCCATCGCTTCACTAGATGCACGGCCATCCATAATGAGTGGAAGCCATTTTTGTAATGTTTCAGGAGCATCAGAATATTCCATTCCTTGGAATAACGGATTTTTTGAAAGCGCTTCAAAACGATTTTTTAGAAACTCTACATTTTTTTCCCCTTGTACTAAACTCATATGGGGTAGTGGCATAATAAAATCTTGTGGATTACGAATTAAATTTCGTTTTACAAGATATGCCCAAAATTGTCTTGAAAGCTGGAACTGCTCATTCACTTTTACAGCCTTACTAATATCTATAGATCCGTCAGATTTTTCGGAAGTATAGTTAAGCTCGCATAGCGCAGAATGCCCCGTACCTGCATTATTCCATTCGTTAGAGCTTTCTTCCCCGGCACTTGCGAGTTTTTCAAAAACTTTAATTTCCCATTCTGGTGCTAATTCTTTCAGCAATGAGCCTAACGTTGCACTCATAATTCCTGCACCGATTAAGATAACGTCTGTTTTTTGCTGCATGTTGCTCATGATAATCTCTCCATCCCCTATATTGGCAAAAAAGAGTAGGTGTTTACTATATCTAAGCCGTAAAATTGAAAACACCGCCTAGGCCCCACCTAGGTGTATACCTTTTTTGTCTCAATTATATAACCATCTCATACTCTATTATAATAATTAATAGACTAAAATATCTAGTGTTATCTGATAATTTTAAACTATTTAACGTTATATTTGCTAAAATTCTTATTTAACAAGCACTTTTCAGTTAATGAATAGATAAAAATTACGGTTTGAAATTATCTCGAAAAAGCTTACATCCCCCTAAGTGGTTTGGAAGGATCCCTTTTTATAGAATTTTATTCCTGTAAATGGTAAGATTATTCAAAAAATAAAAAGGGGGATACCAATGCGTACACAAGAACAAATCGCAAACTTATTTCGAAATTTTTCAATAAAGGAATGTAAAGGGTCAAGTGACTTGTATGAATACTTATCTATAAAAATTGCTGAAGATGATGAAGTGCTTACACTATCTTCCTACGCTCAAATAGGCCAACCAGTTCCAAACTTATTATTAGGCGCAGTACATTATTTATTACTAGCAGGGAAAGAACATTATTTGAAAACGTATTATAGTAGCCTAGTTGAAAATGCTAATATAAATTTAGATCAAGCTTTTGATCATTTTAAAGATTTCTGTAAAATGTACCGAGAGGAAATCATTACTTTATTACAAACGAAACTCGTTCAAACAAATGAAGTAAGACGATGTGCATATTTATATCCAAGTTTCAGCTATATATTTAATAAAGTGAACAAACCTTTAGCGTTAATTGAAATTGGGACAAGTTCTGGATTACAACTATTCTGGGATCAATATAGCTATTCGTACGGAACAGATGAAATATACGGAAATATAAACTCGAATGTACATTTAACTTCTGAAATAAGAGGGGAGAATGTGCCTCATTTATTAAAAGAAAGTCCACCTGTCGCAGAAAGAATCGGACTAGATTTACATGTAAATGATTTACATAGTGACGAAGATTATTTATGGCTACGTGCCCTAATTTGGCCAGAACATAAAGAAAGGCTTGAACTGTTTGACCAAGCAGCATCTTTAGTAAAAAATGAATCTGTTCAACTAATAGAAGGAGACGGTGTAGAGTTATTGCCATCTATTATTGAACGAATAAGTGGAGATGCTGTAATTTGTATTTTCCATACACACGTCGCAAACCAAATACCTGAACAAGAAAAGCGTAAGTTAGAAAAACAAGTGCAAGAAATCGGCGGGGAACGTGATGTATTCCACCTATATAACAACATGTGGGACCGGGATCTTCATATTGATTATTATATTAACGGAAACGAATATCGTGAAACGGTTGGAGAAACAGAAGGGCATGGTAGATGGTTTAGCTGGAGGCTTGGGAATAGGACTTTATGCTAAAGTAAACGTGATAATAATGGTTATTATCACCATTATTCGTAATGAAAACAGTTGATGGAAGGCAATTAGTCAACTGTTTTTTCTTTTTATTAAACACTTCTTAGTATCAAAAAAGAACCCACCGGTGAATTAGCTATTTTATTAATTCAAGAAATTATAACTTCAAACGGAAAAACCAAAGGAAAGTAAATATTAAAAATGAATATATAATACATGCGAAAAAGAGCGCAATTGGATAGGGGGGCTTTCAAATGCATATGACCGAACGAATGAAATTGCAGGTAACTAGTCAGGCTCTTCAGGTAATGAATAACGGAATTGCTGTTATAAGACGTGATGGAATTATCATATATAGTAACAAACTATTCTGTAGCATGTTACATAAAAAAGAAAATGAAATAATAGGTGAGCATATATCAACGATTATTCCTGAACGTAAAAAGCTAGTAGTGAATCAAAATGATAGTTTGTACAGGTATGAATGTAAGAGTGGTAACGAAGTTTTAATTGTGAATGAATCCTGTGTATATCAGGATGGGGCAGAAGACGGATCAATTGCTATTATGGAAAGAAAGGGTAAAAGTATACAGTCTTTGGAAAGTATCATAAGTCGATATGAAAGTGCCTTAAATTTACTGTCTGAGTGCATTCTAGGGGTAAATGAACAAGGGATTGTCAATTTTTTAAGTGGATCGTATGCACAATTTTTAGGAATTGATGATCCGAAGGAAGCGATTGGAAAGCATTGTACAGAGGTTGTTGAGAATACGAGGATGCATATTATTGTAAAGACGGGGCAGATGGAAATTGGGCATATCCAGCGTATAAGTAATCGGAATATAATCGCAACGCGCATACCTATCATTAAGGAAGGAAAGATTATTGGAGCAATTGGTAAAATTATGTTTCATGATATACAACAGTTTAAAGCTTTAGGAGATCAAATTAGTGAGATGGAATCAAAGTTATCTTACTATCAAACTGAATTACAGCGGCTGCAAGAAGGAAGGCTGTCTTTTCAAAGTATTATAGGAGAAAGTGTAAAAATGAAAGAAGTCAAAACGATGGCTTTAAAGGTTTCTAAAAGTCGGTCTACTGTTTTGATGAGGGGAGAGAGTGGTACTGGAAAGGAACTCTTTGCCCATGCAGTACACCGTGCAAGTCCGCGTGCTAGTGGCACATTTATTCGTTTGAATTGTGCTGCGATTCCGAGAGAACTTTTGGAGGCTGAATTGTTCGGATACGAAGAAGGGGCTTTTACAGGAGCGAAAAAAGGTGGTAAGCCTGGGAAGATTGAGTTAGCCGATAAGGGAACTTTGTTTTTAGATGAAATTGGTGATATGTCTTTGGACATGCAGGTGAAGTTGCTTCGTGTATTACAAGAGAAAGAGATTGAAAGAATTGGCGGTACGAAAATTCAAAAGATTGATGTTCGTTTCATTGCGGCAACACATCGAAATCTCCGTGAAATGGTGCAAAGAGGGGAGTTCAGGGAGGATTTATATTATAGGTTGAATGTGTTTGAGATTGACATTCCTCCGTTACGAGAGAGAAAAGAAGATATGATACATATAACGGAATTTTTAATTAAGAAATTGAATGGTGAGCTAGGTAGTAATGTTATTTCATTGGATGAGAGGGTTAGAGATATATTCATGGAGCATGATTGGCCAGGGAATATTAGGGAGCTAGAGAATGTGTTAGAACGAGCGATGAATGTTATAGAAGGAATGATTATTCAAGTACATCATCTTCCTGCCTATTTAAGGAAAAAAGATTTGGAAGAAACGTTATACCATGAAATATTTACGTTGGACCAGGAGAAGCATGAGATGAGTTATTTACTGCAGGCAGAAGTAGAGTCTGCTGAAAAACGTGCGATTACGAGAGCTTTGGAAAAAACAGTTGGAAATGTAAAAGAGGCAGCTGAGCTTTTAGGAATTCATCGGGCCAGCTTATATCGAAAAATAGAAAAATACGAAATGTCATAAAGGAATGTAAAGGGCAAACAGGCCCTTTTTTTGTTTGTGGTAATAAACACTGTCTCTTTTTTGCGACATTTTCTTATAGATACGACATGGTTGCTAATGTTTGTAGCGCAAATGCGACATGTGAGGTTAGAAAAGTAAGGGAGATTACGGAGGAATAAGGGAATAGAGAATGAGTCGATTTTTGGCATGTTTCTTGCTATATAAATAAATAAAAAAGGTTTTAGCAGGAAGGGGATGGAATGCAATGTTGGAAAATCATAGCTTACCGCATTTTATTATGCAAAGTATTGAAAAAACACCAAGTAAAGTGTATTTACAATTTGAAGAACAAAGGGTTACATATGAGGAACTTTATCATCGAATTACAAGAGCCATAGCGGGTTTTTGTGAGCTCGGTATTCAAAAAGGAGACAAGGTTTGTATTATGCTTCATAACACTCCTGAATATCTGGATGTATGGTTTGCTTTATCTTTTATGGGAGCAATTGCAGTGCCTCTGAATGTACATTTAAAAGGAGAAGGTTTGCAGTATATTGTATCTCACTCCGATTGTAAGTTAATTATCGTTGATAAAGAATTTGTTCCTCAAATTTCCTCTTGTTTGACAGTTATACATAGGGACATTCAAATTGTTGCTTACGGAAAAAATGAAAGCGTAGTCATTACGGACGATGGTAAAGAGCGGTTAGTAATCGAATTGAAAGATGTACTACATACAAATAATCATCATCTTCCAACTGAATTTGTTTCCTCCACTTCTATTAACAGTATCCTTTATACCTCTGGAACGACTGGTTTACCTAAAGGGGTCATGTTAAGTCATTCTGCTTATGTAA
Source organism: Bacillus luti (assembly GCF_009739945.1). Classification (NCBI taxonomy): domain Bacteria; kingdom Bacillati; phylum Bacillota; class Bacilli; order Caryophanales; family Bacillaceae; genus Bacillus; species Bacillus luti. Next base: position 2,382,518 of record NZ_CP040336.1, read on the forward strand.
ATTCTGCGCAGTCATTTGCCAACTATATGGTTGGCGCAAGTTCAAAAGATGTTTTATTTACAGCGCTTCCGTTATTTCATATAAACGCTCAGGCTCATACAGTACTCGGAGCTATTTCTTCCAATGCGACGATCGCTCTTGGTAAACGGTTTAGTGCTTCTAGATTTTGGAATGAAATTCGCAGTCATGGTGCAACCATTTTTAATTCTTTAGGATCTATGATTCCTATTCTCTGCAAGCAGGCAGAAAAGGAAAACGATAATGACAATTTAGTAAGGGTAACGGCTTGCGCTGCTACGCCTAAGGAGTTTTGGAAGCCGTTTGAGGAGCGATTTGGCGTTAGGATTGTGGAAGGTTACGGATTAACGGAAACGACGGGTTTTTGTGTAACGAATCCACTTCATGCCAATAAGCCACCTTCTATTGGAAAACCATATTCTTACGTAGAGACGAAGATTGTTAATGAGGATGGAAATGAAGTGCGGACGGGTGAAATTGGAGAGATTTTTATTCGTTCCTTACAGGGACAAGCATTCATGGAAGGTTATTATAAAATGCTTGATAAAACAGAGGAGGCGATGAAGGAGGGATGGTTCCATACAGGAGATCGCGGTTATCTAGATGAGGAAGGTTACTTATATTTTAGCGATAGAATCAAACAGTGTATCCGGAGGCGTGGAGAAAATATCTCCTCTTGGGAAATCGAAAAAGTTGTGAATGATCACCCGAAAGTACTTGAATCCGCGGCCATTGGTGTCCCGTCAGAAGTGGGAGAAGAGGATGTTAAATTATATGTGATTGTAAAGAAAGATGAAACGATGTCCCATGAAGAGGTTATAGATTGGTGTCAAGAACGCATGGCTTATTTTATGGTACCTCGATATGTTCAGTTCAGTGAAACTTTCCCAAAAACTGCGACGGAACGGATTCAAAAGTTCAAGCTGCAGGAGGAAGGAATCGGCAGCGCTTGGGATCGCGAACAGGTCGGTTATGTAATTAAAAGAACGAGTTGATGTGCTAATTTTACCTCATTACATATCGGAAAGAAGGGATTGAATTGGAAAATAAGCGGGTTGTTACATGGTCCAAAGAAAATGGAATCGCGACGATTATCATTGATAATCCACCTGTGAATGTATTAAACGATGCTGTGGTAGAGCAACTGACGATAGCGGTCGATGAAATCGAACGGGATGATGAAGTAATTGTTGTACTTCTAACTGGCGCTGGAGAAAAGGCCTTCGTTGCAGGAGGGGACATAAAATCGTTTCCGGAATGGATTGGGAAAGGGATTGAATATGCGGAGGGAAAATCATTGTGGCTTCAGCATCCGTTAAATAAAATAGAAAGATTGCCGAAGCCTGTAATCGCTGCTATTAATGGATTAGCGCTTGGAGGCGGGTGTGAATTAGCTTTATCGTGTGATTTACGGATTATAGAAGAACACGCCCAAATCGGGCTTCCGGAAGTGAAATTAGGTTTATTTCCAGGTGCGGGAGGAACGCAACGTTTACCACGATTAATTGGAACTGCAAGTGCGAAAGAAATGATGTTTACTGGTGAACCACTCACTGCCGAAGTAGCTTGGCGAGTTGGTTTGGTGAATCATGTTGTTCCGCGTGGCAAAGCGCTGAATCAGGCGAAGGAATTAGCTGTGAAGATGGCTCGGTTTTCCCTTCCTGCATTATCTTTGATGAAGCAATCTATCGATAAGGGAATATCTTCTTCTCTTGAGGAAGGACTAAAAATAGAAGCTGAAAATTTCGGACATGTGTTTCAAACGAGTGATGTAAGAGAGGGGGTGGAGGCCTTTATAGAAAAGAGGGCACCACTCTTTCAGCATAAATAAAAAGCTATAACTATAAATATGCAAAAAAGTAATGCCTGCCTCTGGCAGGCATTACCACAATATATACAAAAAGAAAAGGACACAAAGTTAAAAAATCCATATTATTGAGGGGGATTGGGGTTATGGATTTATTGATTGTATTGTTATCGCTTGGCTTGCTTATTTTTGTGGCTTATCGAGGATTCTCAGTCATTTTATTCGCTCCGTTATGTGCGTTGCTCGCTGTGTTTTTAACAGAACCGGCGAATGTTTTACCATTCTTTTCTAATGTTTTTATGGCGAAGATGGTTGGATTTATAAAATTATATTTTCCTGTATTTTTGCTTGGAGCGATATTCGGTAAAGTGGTAGAAATCACTGGAATAGCAGAAAAAATCGCGAAAATTATTATCCGTTTTATAGGAGTGAAAAGAGCAATTCTTTCCATTGTATTAATGGGAGCGATTCTTACATACAGTGGTGTTAGTTTATTTGTCGCAGTATTTGCGATTTATCCATTTGCGGCGCAATTATTTCGCGAGGCGGATATTCCGAAACGTCTCATTCCAGCAACAATCGCATTCAGCGCATTTACGTTTTCGATGGATTCACTTCCTGGATCGCCCCAAATCCAAAATGTTATTCCAACTACGTTCTTTAAAACAGATATTTATGCCGCTCCTACATTAGGAATTATAGGAGCACTGTTTATCTTTATATGTGGCATGTTGTATTTGGAAAGATGTAGGAAGAAGGCAGCTGCTAAGGGAGAGGGGTACTTCGGAAAAGGTGGTGCTACTTCTGAGATGGCTGCTACAACTAGCGCGCAATTGGTGCAAAATCCGATTGCTTCCAGCGATGTAATTCCAGCTAGTTACTGGATGGCATTTTTACCGCTTGTACTGGTTGGAGTGATGAATAAAGTCTTTACAGAATTCATTCCTGTTTGGTATACAAAGGGATTTGATTTTGCATCCATAGGTTTGAGGGAGTACGGAACAATTGATATGGGACAAGTCGTGGGGATTTGGTCAGTGGAAATGGCACTTCTTATCGGAATATTATCTGCTATATTATTAAACTTCCAAGCGGTAAAAGAACATTTTCAATCAATTACAAGCGTTGGTGTGAGTGGTTCAATCTTAGCAGCTATGAACACTGCAGCTGAGTATGGATTTGGTGCCGTTATAGCTGCGTTACCTGGATTTGTCATGATTCAAAACTATTTAACGGGGACTTTCTCAAATCCTTTAATTAGTGGAGCAGTCATGACGAATATATTGTGCGGGCTGACGGGATCAGGCTCGGGTGGAATGAGTATTACATTAGGTTTAATGGCAGAAAAATATATTGAAGCGGCAGCGAACTTTGATATTCCGTTAGATGTGCTGCATCGTGTAATTGCTATGGCGGCAGGAGGTATGGATACTTTACCTCATAACGGAGCAGTTATAACGTTACTTGCAGTTACAGGATTAACGCACCGGGAAGCTTATAAAGAGATTTTTGGTATTACGATAATTAAGACACTTGCCGTATTCTTCGTTGTTGGAGTGTATATGATGTTTTCTATTGTATAGTAGGGAGGTCAATTAGCTGTTATTAATAACGCAGTCATAATGTCAGATAATGAATAGTGTTAAATACAAACAGCCATCTTTCTATGAGACGATGGTTGTTTGTATGTTTTCAATGAATTTCATACAAAACTCAAATTGTAGATTGAGGTTGAAATATCCCCAACTTTAATTGGTTAAGATGAGTAGGGCTTCCCTGTTAAAATAATAAAGTCGGTAAATTTACTTGTTGCAACAATGCATTTCTTCACATCCATTGCAACAGAACCTATTTTTCTCTTTGATAACAGGTATATCGGGAGTTTACTGATTCATATATCCTTATAAGAACACTTGAAATTTACACGCAACTAAAGGCGGAATATAAGAAAGGTATTATTCGTAGTTATAATTTAGCATTTTTAATGGGGGCTATTATATTTTTTATCGCATTTATTTTTAATGTAAGAAGAGTCTTAATAGATAAGAAAAGAAGTAAAGAAGTAAAGAAGTAAAGAAGTAAAGAAGTAAAGAAGTAAAGGAGTGAAATGTTATATTTCATATTGTTACAGTTCCCTCGTTGTGATCTATTTGTAATTGTTTCATTTCACTTACATCAATTACAATGCCAGCATTACTTACGGATAACGCCTCATAATTATGACGTCCAGAGCGCATACGTATAGGTATGTTATGTAGCCTCGACCAGTAAGTTCAATTTTTTGATTACTCATTTCAATCTTCTCTCCTTTTCACAAAATAACATGTTTTTAATGTGGAAAAGCAGAAAACTTCCCTTTATAAGTAAATGTATAAAGGGAAAGGATTATTCCATTAGAGAAGAAGGCCGTGCTTTATATAAAGCACGGCCTTTCTATAATTATATGTATGTACTTAAAATCTCTCCAGGCAATCCATCAATCTCACAAACTATTTCAGATGCAAAACCGATGTTTAGTAAAATTTTTCGAGAGGGGATATTGTTCGGATCAATAATTGCCTTTAGTACGTTTACATCTGTCTGTTTCGCAATATTCATTAATTTCTTGGCAATTGCACTTCCTTATCTTTGCCCCAGTGCTCCGGCAACAGCATATATCCAATTTCTGCTTCTTTTGCATTTTCCTCATTTACCGTTACATGGTTAAGGAATAGAACGCTCTGTAATTTGCACCATGACTTCTGCGTTTGAAACGAGCTGGAAATATAAGTTGAAATCTGTTGGTTCAAATTTATTGAAATATAGCCTCTTCATAATATTACTCCAAACTAATTTTTAATTATTCTTCAGAAAAGATATATCATAATTTCAATTATAAAAGATTAACAAAGACAATTGTTAATCTTTGGTGGATAGAGTACATACAATTGGTAATTAAGTGGATGTATTATGGTGTAATTACAGAAAAGGGTGAATGATGATTATGAGTTCATTTGAGCAAATGATATATGTCGGTATCATCATGTCTATTGTATTATTCGTATTGATTTTGGGGTCTTTATATTACAATCCTCGTCTTTCGTTAACTGATTATCCGAAAGACATCCAGAAGAGAGTATTTCCGAAAACAATCAATGAAAAAAGGCAAACGATTTACTTTAATGTTGTATACTATACGATTCTCTTTGGTACGCCTTTTATCTCTACATATATATTGCATCAACAAGAAAAATTATTGTATATGGATGCTTATTTACATACTTTTGGCATGTTAATGATTTTCAATTTAGTAGATTTATTAATAATTGATTGGTTTATTTTTTGTTGGATTACCCCGAGATTTGTGGTTATTCCTAGTACGGAAGGTATGAAGGGATATAAAGATTACAAGTTTCATGTAAGAGGGGCTATCGTAGGTACTTTGTTTTTAGCGATTGTAAGTTTATTTTTGGCAGGAATTGCGACAACTATTTAGTGTGAAGACGGACATGAAACGTTTATAGAAGATAAGGAGACTTATAATATATAGAATTAGAAATAAGAATTTGATAGTATTGGAGTAAGAAGTCTTAATAACAGTATATTAAGTCGTATTAATATACCTGTTGCAAATGTTTTGGTATGATATTAAATTTTATTATTTTTACGAAAGCATTTGATAGAATTCAAAAAAATATAATGGAGGCTAATATGAAAAAAGTAATTGGCGCAGCAACAGCAACTGTTTTCGGATTGGGAGCATTTACTACAACTGCTACCGCAGAAACAATCGTAATAGCAGATGTACTCAACGTACGTGAAAAACCGACTACGGAATCAAAAGTTGTCGAAAAAGTAAAAAACGGGGAAGAATTAAAAGTCATAAATACTGAAGATGGCTGGTCAAAAATTGAGTTGAATGGTAAAGAAGTATTTGTAAGCTCAGAGTTTACTAAAGATATTTACCATGTAACAGCAGATTTGTTAAATGTACGTTCTGAATCGAACACGGAATCAGAAATTCTTGGCAGATTGAAAAAAGATGATGTAATTGAATCAACGCATCAAGTAAAAGATGGATGGCTGAAATTTGAGTATAAAGGAAAAACAGCTTATGCAAATGTTTCTTTCTTATCAAGTACAGCACCAGTTGAAAAAAAGGCTGAAGAGAAAACGAAGCAAGTAGCTAAAGTACAAAAAACGGTTAAAGCTAAGGAAGAAGCTAAAACACAGAAGGTAACAAAGGCAAAAGAAACAAAGGCAAAAGAAACAATTAAACCTAAGGAAGAAGTGAAAGTACAAGAAGTAACAAAGTCTAAGGAAGAAGCGAAAGTACAAGAAGTAGTAAAACCTAAGGAAGAAGTGAAAGTACAAGAAGTAGTAAAACCTAAGGAAGAAGTGAAAGTACAAGAAGTAGCAAAGTCTAAGGAAGAAGTGAAAGCACAAGAAATAGCCGAAGCTAAGGAAGAAGCAAAAGCACAAGAAATAGCCAAAGCTAAGGAAGAAGCAAAAGCACGAGAAATAGCAAAGGCGAAAGAAGAAGCAAAAGCGCAAGAAATATCCAAAGCGAAAGAAGAAGCAAAAGCAAGAGAAATAGCCAAAGCTAAGGAAGAAGCGAAAGCACGAGAAATAGCAAAGGCGAAAGAAGAAGCAAAAGCGCAAGAAATATCCAAAGCGAAAGAAGAAGCAAAAGCAAGAGAAATAGCCAAAGCTAAGGAAGAAGCGAAAGCACGAGAAATAGCAAAGGCTAAGGAAGAAGCAAAAGCAAGAGAAGAACTAAAAGCAAAAGAAGAGTCTAAAAATAACACTCAGTCTGCTAAACGTGAATTAACGGTGGTGGCGACAGCATATACGGCTGATCCAAGTGAGAATGGTACATATGGTGGACGTGTTTTAACTGCGATGGGGCATGATTTAACGTCTAATCCGAATATGAGAATTATCGCAGTAGATCCGAAAGTAATCCCATTAGGATCTAAAGTATGGGTAGAAGGTTACGGAGAAGCAATCGCTGGTGATACGGGAAGTGCTATTAAAGGCAATCGTATTGATGTTTTAATGGGTTCAAAAAGTAAAGCGATGAATTGGGGAAGACAAACTGTTAAAGTGAAGATTCTATAATAAATCTAGAATATAACATAATGAAAATAAGACTGACATATTCTGTCGGTCTTATTTTCGTACCATGACATCATTAAGAATCGCATCAAATATATCTTTTTGCGTTAAGTCATCTGTAAAAATAGTTTCCCTAGCAACTTCAATTGTATCGTGCGGATTATACCATTTTTGTAGGGAATCCTCACCAAATTCATTCCGCTTTTCTCTTGTGTTATGTCGTCGAATCGTTTCTTTTAACGATAAATCAAAGTAATATGTATACGCGTTTCCTTCAAAATAATGTATTAATTCTTTCAGCATTTCACCATACCTATGACTGTTTAAAATACCTTCTAAAATAACAAACTTACATTTTCCTTTTCCGTACTTTGTAATTTCAAATAGTAAATCATGTGATAAATTACCCATCGTGTCGTGTACTTTAAGCATATCTCTACGCACGACATCTTGTGAGACTAAAAGTGTACCTTGTCCGAAATGTTCTTGTAGTTCTTTTGCGATTGTTGTCTTGCCACTTGCGGAGTTTCCTCTAAGGATAATTAATGTTGATGTTAGTATAGGATGTGACATAATATATTATTTCCTCCAGTTTCTTTCTGAATTTTATTGTATAGAAAATTTTAACAAATTAAACAAAGAAAGTGTATAATCAATATGTTGGAAATATAAAGGAGGGAGCTAAATGGGAGAGAAATTAAAAAAAGCACAACCTATATGGAAACGAACGTGGTTTCGCTATCTAGGGGCATTTTTAATTGTGCAATTACTATTTATTATTTGTGAAATGACTGCATGGGCACCAAACTTCAGACCTGGCGGAGAATTTTTTAATAGAATATTAAACTCTCAATTTTTCACAGAATGGTTCACACTCTATACAATCCCGCAATTTAATGTATTTACAGTGTTTTTTGCGATTACATTATTACCGTATGCAGTGATAGGTGCAATTAAAGATTTAACATTAAGAAAACATATAAATGAACAATAGAGGTGTTTTATGCTATTTCAAAAAGGAAATGTATCAGTTAGGTACGTAATAGAAGATGATGCACCTATCATTTCCAAATGGTTATCAGATCCAGAAGTCCTGCAGTATTACGAAGGACGAGATAATCCGCAATCTGTAGAACAGGTACTGGATCATTTTATACATAATCCAAATAGCCATGAAAAAAGGTGTTTAATAGAATTTGATACCGTTCCGATTGGTTACATACAAATGTACCCAGTAGATGCTGAATGGAAAGCGTTATATGGGTATGAAGAATCGCATAATGTATGGGGAATGGACCAATTTATCGGAGAACCGGCCTATTGGGGGAAAGGAATTGGAACTAAACTTGTTCAGGCAGCAATTACATATATTATGGAGAATGAGGAAGCAGAAGCAATCGCAATGGATCCTAAAGTAAATAATGAACGTGCGATAAAATGTTACGAAAAATGCGGATTTAAAAAAGTGAGGATTTTAAAGGAACATGAATTGCATGAGGGGAAATTAGAAGATTGCTGGATGATGGAATATAAACAATAATAATAGCTTATATAAACAAAGGGGGATGCGTGAAATGAAAAATGCATTAATCGTAATTGATGTACAAGCAGGTATGTATACAGCAGGAATGCCAGTACATAATGGAGAAAAGTTTTTAGAAACATTACAAGAGCTTATAGGGGAATGCCGTTCAAATGATATTCCGGTTATTTATGTACAGCATAACGGGCCGAAAGACCATCCTTTGGAAAAAGGTACAGATGGCTGGAAAATCCATGCGGCAATTGCTTCACAAGATGGGGACAGTATCGTTGAAAAGACGACGCCAGATTCATTCCATAAAACAAATTTAAACGAAGTATTACGAGAAAAGGGAATTGAGCACGTTATTATTTCAGGCATGCAGACGCAGTACTGTGTGGATACGACTACACGCAGAGCGTTTAGCGAAGGATATAAAGTAACGTTAGTAAGTGATGGACATAGTACATTTGATACTGAAGTGTTACGTGCTGAAGATATTGTGAAGCATCATAACTTAGTATTTGGGGCGTTTGCTGATGTTGTTGCATTAAAAGATTTGAAAGTGGAAGCGTAAGTGGGAAAGCGGCTGCCTGTAAAAGAATGGCCGCTTTTTTTATCCCGCTTTAATGGGCAGTAAGACCCCCACCTCAAAATTCAGCGAAAGCAAAGAAGTTAGGTGGGGATCAACTGCCCATAAAAGTCCGATTGGTGAAGGCTAATAATCAGTGGGGGATGAAGAAACCCCCCACTGATTAAAGTTTCACTTTATTTGAAATCAAGTTGTCGAAGTGAGTCAATAAATCGATTTGATTGATCCTAATGATTGAATGAAAATTACACATATTGTACCAGTCGCATAAATATTTATTAAATCGCTTGAAATTAATAAATAAGTTAACGCAACGTACGGCATTAATGGAAGTTTCGCTGGTGTATATCCCATATAAAAAAGCTCAATTCTCATATAAAAATAGATGAGGGGTGAGCTTTTTATGCTGAATAATGACAGATTATAATAATTAGAGTTATAAGAGATAGGATGTTTAGTATATTTTTAGCTGTTGGTGTATATATGTTGTATTTATTATTTTTGGATTTCAAATGAAATTTCTTTAGCTGCTTCTAAAGCTATTTTTTTAGCTTCTGTTTTAAAATAGGCCGCTGCTATAACGTATCCATATCGATGTCCCATTGATGTAGGTGGTTTTAGAAAAGTTCCTTTTTTAGGTTTTATATAAACTTTCTCTATACCAGGATATCTAGAACTACGGTTTTTCCCTGTAACTCGAATTAGCTTTCCTTTAGATTTAACTGTTAGGTAATGAGCATACACATATTTATGATGTTTTTTATTTAGTGAAGGTTTATTTCCTAACATTAATCGAATAGTTTCTTGTACTAAGTTGATTCCATGCCCAATTTCAATTATGTCATTCATTGCTCCACCTGATATTCTGGGGTTTATCTCAATTAATTTCCAAACATCTTTTATTCTCCGGAGTTCTAGATGACAAGCTCCATTTTTCATATCAAAAGCCTGAATAACAGAATTAACTGCATTGAAAAGACTATTGTATAGTCTTTTGTCTACCTGTCCTAGTAAAGAATAACCAGTTACGATAAAGCGCTCAAAAAGGGTGATTTCTTGTTCAATTACTGCTATAATATGGACCTTTCCATTTTGAACTAAAATTTCGACTAAGTACTGAGGTCCATCTATATATTCTTCAAGTAGAATTTCTTCATTGGGTAACTTCTTCAAAAGACTTTGTATAGATAAAATTAATTGATCTTTATCTTTTACTAATAATACATCTTTTGATCCTGTTGATTTAGGGGATTTCACAATAAGAGGGAATTTTATCTTATTAGTTTTTGTTAAAAAAGATGATAATGATTCTGTTGGATTATAAATTAAATAGTTGAGTGAGATTGGTAAATCTTTCAGTACATTACGAGTTAATATTTTGTTTTCCATATGATGGATAGCTTTAGTAGATACAATATTTGAGCAAAATTTTTCTGATAAACGTGCAGCCACATAAACATAAGGGTCAATAAAACTAAAGATCCCTTTTATGTTTTTGCCTGATTTATTTAATTTTTCAATTGTTGTAATTAAATTATCATAATCATTTATATCAGTGAAAATCATCTGATGTACATCAGGGAATATAGTGCGTTCATTAATAAATTTTGTTTTTTTAGTTAATAAAACAGTAAAGAAATTAAGTTTTTCAGCTGCTTTGATTGCTTCCCTACTTGATCCCGATTTATTTGTTTCAATGAAAACGATAGTATCCATTTTATGTCACCTTAACCTTTATCATTTATCATTTTATAAAACCTCAGATTTATTATTTCTATAGGTAGAGTATTAAAATGAGGTTAAGCTTGTTCTGGTTTTTTCGAAAAATGGTTGAATGCGGGAGAACGTGAATATATATATAATGAATTTGATATTTGTTTTGAAAAAGACCTTTAGAAAGAAGGGAAGAAGAACTGACATGACTATAATTGGTATGCTTCATCATCGGAAAGATCCGAATGACGTAAAGAAAGCATATACTTACGCTGCTGTAGCTAAAGCTGAAGGTGTGGACTTTTTTTATTTTACTTTAGGGAAGGTAAATATAGAAACGGAGAAGATTTTAGGTAAAGCTTATGAAAATGGTAATTGGGTTGAACAAGAATTTTCTTTTCCAGATGTTATTTATAATGCAAGTGTTCATATTAGTGATAAAAATCAGCAAATCTATGATTATCTACATGCAAAAGTTCCTTTTACAAGTCATTCAATTGGAAATAAATTAAGTGTGTATAACAGAATAAATAGAGCAAAAAAATTTAAGCAATATCTTATTCCTTTTTATGAATTAAATGATGTGAATACGTTTTTTGACATGATTAATCGTTATGAAAAACTTATTATTAAACCAATTTCTGGACATCAAGGTAGTGGTATTGTTTTCATTGAAAAAAATGGGATGAATTACAGTATGAATGAGTCAGAACAAATTTCATCTATTAATCAAAAACAATTACGGAGCTTTATATCTGATAAGATTCAGGAGCAAGGATACATAGTTCAACAGTTTATTTCATGTCAAATGAAATCTGGTCATGTTTATGATTTTCGATTGCATGTTCAAAGAAATGGGGAAGGCAGGTGGGTTGTTACTTCTATATTCCCGAGAATAGGTCCATTAGGAAGTATTGTATCAAATATGGCTAAGGGTGGTTATAGTACTTATTTAGATGTTTTTTTAAAAGCGGAGTTTGATGACGATTGGTATAATATGAAAAGGTATTTAGAACGATTTGCAGTAACTTTTTCTAATCATTTTAATTCTTTATTTAAGGATGTATTATTTGATGAGTTAGGAATTGATGTAGGGATTGATAAAGATCAAAAATTGTGGTTATTTGAGGTGAATTGGAGACCAGGGGTACCTAATATATTTAATCTCGAATTAGATGTAGCTAGAAATTTAATTCACTATGCTAGATATTTGGCTGATAAATCTAAATAAGAAAAGGAAAGTAGAAAAATAAAATGAAACCTTTATATACCAATGTTTCTACTAATCTCTCTTTCTATATCTCCTATAAGATTATTCTCCATGCGTCCCGAAATTCAGCGGATGCTGGACTACCGTCGAGTCGACGTACCTCATACGAGCAAAATACCGGAACCTGATCATACATCCTTCATTGTGGACGGGGGCACATATTTATAAAAAAAATACGCTTGTCCAATCCATTATCATTCTCCAGTCATTTAATATTACAAAGGGGGGAGAATATGGAAAACAATGAAAAAATCACGTTTCGATTTGTAAAAAAAGATGGAGAAGAAATGAATTTGGGAAATCTTGCTGATAAACGAAAAATTGTCATTGTCATTAATAATCAGATTACATTTGCACCGAATACAACACAAATTGCCAGTGGGGCCGGACAAAACAGTGCGGCAGGAAGTAATGCAGCAATTGATTCATCGAATACAAGACAGCAACAAACGGTGGGCGCTGGAGGCGAAGCCATAAATAAGGGAATTAGTGGGGACCAGATTGAACCGCATAAAATGAAAAAAGAAACTTCGGAAGAAGAGGAAGAACTTGTAATTATCATCAATAATCAAATCAATAAAACCCGTAAGGAACAGGCTAGTGCTACTCAAGTGGCAAGTGGTGGTGGAGATGACAGTGCAGCTGGAACCAACGCTGCTATCGAAAGTTCTAATACTAAACAGCAACATGCAGTGGGAGGCGGAACGGATAGTTCGGCAGAAAATACAGGTGAAGAAGGCGACCAAATAGAAAAATGTGATTAAAGAAAAGGGCAGAATCTGGATTTTCGGATACAGATTTTGCCCTTTTCTTTAATTAGTTATTACAGTTAAGGTAGTTTTACTCTTGATAAACACTTTTTTAGATGAGTTAGCACAACATGTTCATCAACCTAAGCATTTAATCACACCTCAAAACAAAAGATGTACATTTTCTCTTGGAGACGGCCATTTATTCGTTGTGGGGTATTTGCTTTTTTTAGCTTGATGGCGATGTAGTTCCTTCATCAAAACATTACTTCTTCTTATTTTTATCCAAAACATTTTGTTCTTCCGCAAATTCCGTGCCATATGCAAAGCGGCGATTAATATGAATATTATCGTTGTTGTGCCTTGTGTGTGAATTAGAAAAGCGATGAACGATTACTTCCGATAATGTAAAGACAATTGCAGATAGAATACTGCCCCATGCAATTTGCATATAGTTGTCTAATAAAATATTACCGAAAATCCATACGCTTAAATATGTTAGTAAGAAATCTGACATAATGGCACCATTATTGCCAATTCGCTCTAAAATAATTTTATCAACGAACATATAAGATACAATTGTAACGAAGAGACTGAACGAAATAATTTGAACAAACGTTGCAGGGAAAAACAAAGCGAGTCCAATGCTAAAAGCGATGATGCACGATATAAATTTGATAAGTACTACAGTAAAACCATTCAATATTTACACCTCCGATTTATACATAGTTTTGCAATAAATTCAGGAGTTCATACATTGTAACGAATTTATTTAAATAAAACTTTTTCATGTCGTTGTTTTTGTCTAAATATTATAAAAACAACAAAAAAATGTTATAGTAAAATGAGAGCATATGACATTTTTAGGTAAGGGGGAATCCGGGATGTGGATTACTTCAGAAGTAGAAATTCCAGATGAGTTAATTGATCATCTTGAACATGGGAAGTTAGTGTTATTTGTTGGAGCAGGAGTTTCTATGCAAGGGAAATCAAACTTACCAAATTTTGATGATTTAGTTGATGAAATTGCAAAAAAGTTATACGTTGAAAAACGTGAAATCACTGAACCACATGATTATTATCTTGGTAAAATTGCGAAAACGAAAGACGTACATCAAGTTGCGAGAGATGTTGTTCATATAGAAAAATCAAAACCAAATCCCCTCCATTATGCAATTCCAAGGTTGTTTCCTTTAGATACAGATGTCCGTATTGTGACGACAAACTTTGATCAACATTTTACAACTGTAAGTAAAGAAATGAATAGGGAGATAAATGTTTATTACGCACCAGCTTTACCGACAGGGAGAGCGTTTAAAGGACTGGCATATATACATGGCAATGTAGAACAGGAGAAAGAAGCTTTAATTTTAACAGATGGTGATTTTGGAAGGGCTTACTTAACGGAAGGATGGGCGAGAAGGTTTTTAGTTGATTTATTCTCGAATTATACCGTGTTATTCGTTGGATATAGCCACAATGACCCAGTAATGAAATATTTAGCGACTGGTTTACCACCAAGTACAAGGCGTTATGCATTTGTCGCACAAGGGGAAAATACATACCACTGGGAGCATTTAGGAATCAGACCGATTGTGTATCCAAACAAAGCGAATAATCATCAGTCCCTCGTCAAAGCCGTGAAGCGATGGGCGGAATTAATGGGCGATAATTATATTACAAAAAGAATGCGCATTCGGGATATTGTAACAGTGCCACCATCAGTAGAGCAGGAACAATTATCGTACATAAAGCAGTCAATAAAGAAAATTGAAACAGTTCGTTACTTCGTTGAATTTGCACGAGATTATGAATGGGTGGACTGGCTTGAAGCAGAAGGGAAATTACGAAATTTATTCTTGCTCACATCAAACTATAACGAGGTAGATGAATTACTTGCGGAGTGGTTAGTAGAGCAATTTCTTTTTAGTCATCAAAAGGAACTATTTCAACTTATTTATAAAAATCACTCCAAAATATCCCCATTATTATGGCGAACAATTTGTCGCTATTTAAACGAAATGAAAATAAAGATGGATCCGTTGTTGTTTGCAAGGTGGACACTCCTTTTATTAGAAACAGCTGAAAAAGATAGTAGCTCTATTGAAACTATTTCATATTTACTACAAAAATGTTCTTTTCCTGAGCATAAAGAAATTGCATTATTGTTACTAGCGTTTATTCTAGACGGGAAACTTAAATTAAAGCGTGTAAGAAAGTGGGGAAATGATACGCAAGAATCAATAGAACTCGAGGAATCGAGTCGTATACCAGTGTCTACGTTTTCTCATGTGGAGAAAATTTGGGATGAGAAAATGCGACCGCATATTTCGTATTACGCTGTTCCAATAATGATTATGGGATTAGAGAAGATGCGACTGTTGTCATTAAGACAAACAGCTCTGAAAAAAAGAGATAGGGAAAGTGAAGAGAAAGAATTTCATCAAAATGATCTTGCATTTTTAATTCAAATTGTAAAAGAGTGTTTAACTTATTTATGTGAAAACGATGAGAAAAAAGCGAATTATTATATTACAGAAATGATAGAAACGAATAGTGTACTTCAAAAGCAAATTGCAATTGATGCGATGAATAAAAATATATTCGTTAGTGCAGATGACAAAATGAAATGGTTGTTACATGAAGGGCTTCTTTTAGATTTCACGTATAAACACGAAGTTTTTCAACTTTTAAAAAGGCAGTATACACATTCTTTAGAAGAAACAAAGGAAGAAGTCATTAAAACGGTATTGAAACACCTTACAGAGGAAAGGGCATTTGATGTATGTCTCGTCTTAGATTTATTATTCATATGCGATTCGAACAGTCCATCTACAGCAAAAGGGTATGAGCTAATGAAGCAAAAGCATCCTCACTTTCATTCTGATCGATACAGTGTACAAAAGAAAGAGACTACAGAACAAAGTATTACTTGTAATGTGACTGCGGATGGTTTACTGCAATTAAAAGATGATGAAATTATGAAGCAAGTTCGGCAATTTTCTCAAGATGGTGTTTTCGAGCAACGACATTTTTTAGAGATGTTATCTAAAGCATGTAAATTGAATACAGAGTGGAGTATTTCATTCGCATATCAATTAGTAGGTGTGCATGAAATAAGTAATGAAGTATGGTTTGTTTGTATTAGAGAGTGGCGAAATAACAGGGAGCTGACAAATGAGCAAATCCAAAAAATTATTCCGCTATTGCAGAAATTTGTTAGAAATACAGCTTTCCATTGGTTAATTAGTAGTTTTCTATATGAAATTAGCAATCGATTAGAAGAGTTAGAAGAGAATAGTATACGAGTTGTAAAACGTTTTGCTTTTTCAGTTTTTCCTCAAGTTATGAAAAGTAATACGGATTTTAAGCTTGGAAAACAGGACTTTTACAATGAATCGATTCAGCATCCTGTTGGAAAAATGACAGCTGTATTATTAAAACTGTTATCATATGATCATTTATACGATCGTAATGTGTATGAATATTTATTTTTATTTGAAGAGCAAGTAAGAAATAGTTCAGAACGGACGAACTTTATGTTTGCTCGTTTAATAGCAGATATTACATTTTTATATCATATAGAGAAGCAATGGTGCCGAAAATATTTGTTACCTTACTTAGATTTAAAGAAGGAAAATGAGATTACGAAATATGCGTGGGCAGGTTTATGTTACACGCAAATTAATTTACCGTTATTTACAGAGATGAAGCGATTTATTAAGTATGCGGTAGAACATTTGGAAGTTTTGCATCCGCATACACGAGAAGCTTTCTTGAAGTGGCTTAGCTTTGTATTTATTAAATGCGTACTGTACTGGGAGCAAAAAACAGATTGGTTATACCCGTTACTCATGCAAGGAAACGAAGAGAATAAAATTACGTTTATGCAGCATGTATGCTATTACGTCAAAACATTAAGTGCAAAAGAGCAGCAAAAATTTTGGACGGCTTGGCTCAGTGTATTTTTGCGAGAACGGCCAAAAATGGGAGAAATAACAACGAGAGAATATGTAATGCTTTTACGCATTATTTTATACATGGATGAGATTGTAGAAAAAGGATTAGGTATTATATCTCGTACATTTTTAGATGTGAATGGAAAATGTACGGGGGAGGAAATGAAGCAGTTATTTAGTGAAATACTAGATAAGAATGAAAAGATAAAAGCGCATAAAGAAATGTATGCAAATGTGTTTTTTATTTTACTACAAACATGTCAGGAAGCCGATTTTTTTGAAAGTGAAATCATACAAATTAAAAAACAATTAATCGAGTATGAAGTAGATAAACGTGTATTAAATTTAATAGAAAATGAGATAATTCGTATCGGAATTGTAATGGGGAATTCACAAAAGGAGTTATAGGTTGAAAGTGGAATTTAAAAAAAAAAATAAAAAGTTGTTGACAGTGTTTTGAAAAGCGTTCTATAATACGAATCATACTTATTCAATTTCAAAAACATTTGAATAAACAAAGTGCAATGAAGAGATCACAGTAGTGGTTAGTCTTACTGTAACAGAGAGCTGGTGGTTGGTGTGAACCAGTACAGGGATAATCATGAATTACAGTCTTGGAGCATCTTTTTCGTAGTAAAGATAGTTTTATCTTTATGAAGGAAAAGCGGTCAATTGATCGTTAACAGTGAAGAGAGGTAGACGGAAAGATGGTCTGCAACTAGGGTGGTACCGCGATAAATATCGTCCCTACTGATTTATTCAGTAGGGACTTTTTGTATTTCAGTGGTCCAACTTGAAAATAAAATAGTCATGCGTTGAAAGGAAAAGCAGTAGTTGTTGTTTCCCTGTAACAGAGAGCTGGTGGTTGGTGCGAACCAGTACAAAAACAAGAGCGAATTACAGTCCTAGAGCATCTTTTTCGTAGTAAAGATAGTATTTGTCTTTATGAAGGGAAAGACGGTCAGATGATCGTTAACAATGAAGAGAGGTAGACGAAAGAAGTCTACAACTAGGGTGGTACCGCGATAAATATCGTCCCTACTGATTGGATCAGTAGGGATTTTTTGTACAAAAAAGTGGGGTTTTATCTAGTAGATAGTGTCCTTATAGTAAGTATTCGTTTAAAATAAGAAGAGGTATCGATTCCACTTAAAATTTGTATAATTTATCAGTTCAGAAAATAGAGAATTTTTCATTCTCTTACTATACTTTTAAAACATTAGAGGAGGATTTCCAAATGGCAAATCATGAATTAGATCAATTACGTAAACAGGTAGATGAAATTAACTTACAACTATTACACCTTTTAAACAAACGTGGTGAAATCGTTCAAAAAATTGGGGAGCAAAAGCAAGTACAAGGTACGAAACGTTTTGATCCAGTACGTGAGCGTGAAGTACTTGATATGATCGCAGAGAATAACGAAGGACCATTCGAAACGTCAACAGTTCAACATATTTTCAAAACAATCTTCAAAGCTAGCTTAGAATTACAAGAAGATGATAACCGTAAAGCATTATTAGTATCACGTAAAAAGAAAAAAGAAAACACAATCGTTGATGTAAAAGGTGAATTGATTGGTAACGGAACACAAACGTTCATCATGGGACCTTGTGCGGTAGAAAGTTTAGAGCAAGTTCGCCAAGTAGGGCAAGCTATGAAAGATCAAGGCTTAAAATTAATGCGCGGTGGTGCTTTCAAACCGAGAACATCTCCATACGATTTCCAAGGTTTAGGAGTAGAAGGACTACAAATTTTACGCCAAGTAGCAGATGAATTCGACTTAGCAATCATTAGTGAAATTTTAAATCCGAACGATGTTGAAATGGCATTAGACTACGTTGATGTAATTCAAGTAGGCGCACGTAATATGCAAAACTTCGATTTATTACGAGCTGTAGGTAAAGTTAACAAGCCAGTATTATTAAAACGTGGATTAGCAGCAACAATTGATGAGTTCATTAACGCAGCTGAATACATCATTGCACAAGGTAACGACCAAATTATTCTATGTGAGCGCGGTATCCGCACATACGAAAGAGCAACACGTAACACATTAGACATTTCAGCAGTACCGATTTTAAAGAAAGAAACACATTTACCAGTTATCGTTGACGTAACGCATTCAACTGGACGTAGAGATTTATTATTACCAACAGCGAAAGCGGCACTTGCGATTGGCGCAGATGCAGTAATGGCTGAAGTACACCCAGATCCAGCAGTTGCATTATCAGATTCTGCACAACAAATGGATATTCCGGAATTCCATAGATTCATGGATGAGTTAAAAGGATTCAAAAATAAATTATCTTAATTCCATATTATATATGCGCTGAAGAGGAAACAGTAGTGCTTATCTCACTGTTAAAGAGAGCTGATGGTCGGTGTGAATCAGTACAAAGGTAAGCATGAATTACAGCCTTGGAGCATCTTTTCCGCTAACTTTTGGAGGAAAAGACGGTCAAACGATCGTTAAAGAAGAAGAGAGGTAGACGAAAGAAGTCTACAACTAGGGTGGTACCGCGATAAATATCGTCCCTACTGAGCGCTCAGTAGGGACTTTTTTGTACAAAAAAATAGTAAAGGGGCAAGAGAAATGAGATACATTACAGCTGGAGAATCACATGGTCCGCAGTTAACGGTTATTTTAGAAGGTGTACCTGCAGGGTTAACACTCGCGGCGGAACATATTAATAAAGAATTATTAAGAAGACAAAAAGGGCACGGACGCGGAAGACGTATGCAAATTGAAACGGATACAGTTGAAATTGTAAGTGGTGTTCGTCATGGGATGACACTTGGCTCACCTATTACGTTAATCGTAAAAAATGATGATTTCAAACATTGGACGAAAGTAATGGGTGCAGAGCCAATCTCGGAGCAAGAAAGTAAAGACATGAAACGTACAATTACGAAACCACGTCCAGGACATGCGGATTTAAATGGAGCAATTAAATACGGTCACCGTGATATAAGAAACGTACTAGAGCGCTCATCAGCAAGAGAAACGACAGTTCGTGTAGCTGCTGGAGCAGTTGCGAAGCAAATATTAAAAGAATTAGGTGTAGAAATTGCAGGACACGTGCTTGAAATTGGTGGAGTAAAAGCAAAACATATTTCTAACTTACCAATTGAAGAAATTCAAACAATTACTGAAAACTCACCAGTTCGATGTTTAGATAAAGAAGTAGAACAAGAGATGATGGATGCGATTGATAATGCAAAAAGTAGCGGAGATTCAATTGGCGGTATTGTTGAAGTCATTGCAGAAGGAATGCCGATAGGCGTTGGTAGTTACGTTCATTACGATCGTAAATTAGATGCAAAACTTGCTGGTGCGATTATGAGTATTAATGCATTCAAAGGTGCTGAAATTGGCGTTGGGTTTGAAGCGGCAAGACAGCCAGGAAGTAAAGTGCACGATGAAATATTGTGGGATGAAGAACAAGGATATACGAGAAAAACGAATAATGCAGGTGGTTTAGAAGGCGGTATGACAACGGGAATGCCAATTGTTGTAAGAGGTGTTATGAAGCCAATTCCTACATTATATAAACCGTTAGCAAGCGTGGATATTGATACGAAAGAAGCATTCCAAGCGAGTATTGAAAGATCTGATAGTTGCGCAGTACCAGCAGCAGGTGTAGTTGCTGAATCTGTTGTAGCATGGGAACTTGCACATGCACTAGTCGAACAATTCGGAAAAGATCGTATGGAGTTAATTCAGCAAAACATTACGCAACATAACAAATACGCAAAAGAATTTTAATAAAAAGGTGGTTTTAACATGCAAGTAAAAGATCAACTATCATCATTACAACCATATAAACCAGGTAAATCACCTGAACAAATGAAAGAAGTGTACGGAGATCATGCATTTGTGAAATTAGCATCGAATGAAAATCCATTCGGCTGTTCACCACGTGTGTTAGAAGAGTTGCAAAAGTCTTGGTTGGAACATGCTTTATATCCAGACGGAGGTGCTACAACGCTCCGTCAAACAATCGCAAATAAATTACATGTACAAACGGAACAAGTACTTTGCGGTAGTGGATTAGATGAAGTTATTCAAATAATAAGCCGTGCCGTACTGAAAGCTGGAGATAACATCGTAACGGCAGGGGCAACATTCCCGCAGTACCGTCACCATGCAATTATAGAAGGTTGTGAAGTGAAAGAAGTTCCATTAAAAAACGGTGTATACGATTTAGACGGAATTTCTTCTGTAGTAGATACCAATACAAAAATCGTATGGATTTGTAATCCGAACAATCCTACAGGAACATATGTTAATGAGCTGAAATTAACTCAATTCATTGAAGGTATTAGTGAAAATACGTTAATTG
Organism: Bacillus luti; assembly: GCF_009739945.1. Taxonomy (NCBI): domain Bacteria; kingdom Bacillati; phylum Bacillota; class Bacilli; order Caryophanales; family Bacillaceae; genus Bacillus; species Bacillus luti. Next base: position 2,403,591 of record NZ_CP040336.1, read on the forward strand.
TCATTGATGAAGCGTACTATGAGTATGTAATAGCGGAAGATTTCCCAGAGACATTACCGCTTTTAGAAAAACATAAAAACATTCTTGTGCTTAGAACGTTTTCTAAAGCATACGGATTAGCTTCTTTCCGAGTAGGATATGCAATTGGACAGGAAGAGTTAATCGAGAAATTAAATGTCGTACGTTTACCATTTAACGTATCTTCATTAGCGCAAAAAGCAGCGACGATTGCTTTTAACGATGAAGCATTTATCGAAGAAATTGTACGTGTGAATGCTGAGGGACTACAACAATACGAAAGTTTCTGTAAGGAAAATGAAATTCCATTTTACCAGTCACAAACAAATTTCATCTTCTTGCCAGTTGAAGATGCTGGAGAGATTTATGAAGCTTGTGCACACGCAGGGTTTATTATTCGTCCGTTCCCGAACGGGGTCCGTATTACAGTCGGAAAAAGGGAGCAAAATGAAGGAGTGATTTCAGTGTTAAAACAACACTTTGAAAATAAAAAAAGTAAGTCTCGAGATGAGGCAAATGCGTAAAAAGGTAGTATTAATTGGAACAGGTTTAATAGGAGGCTCTCTCGCATTAGCAATTAAGAAAGAGCACGATGTAACGATAACAGGTTATGATATTTTTCCAGAACAAGTAGAGCGTGCAAAAGAATTACACGTAGTAGATGAAGTAGCAGTAGATTTACAGCATGCATGTGAAGAGGCACATTTAATTGTTTTTGCTTCTCCAGTTGAAGAAACGAAGAAATTATTGCACAAACTAGCGTCATTCCGTTTACGAGAAGATGTAATAGTGACCGATGTTGGCAGTACAAAAGGAACGATTATGAACGAAGCGGAAGCTTTATTTTCAAAGGAAGTTTCTTTTATTGGTGGACATCCAATGGCAGGATCTCATAAAACAGGAGTTGAAAGTGCAAAAGCACATTTATTTGAAAATGCATTTTACATTTTAACACCGATGAAACATGTACAAAATGAACATGTGGAAGAGTTAAAAGGCTGGTTAAAAGGAACAGGATCACATTTTCTCGTTTTAAATACAGAAGAACATGATTATGTAACAGGAATTGTGAGTCATTTTCCGCATCTGATTGCGGCGGGTTTAGTAAAGCAAGTTGAGAAGCATGCAGGTGATAATCCGCTCATTCATCAACTGGCTGCTGGAGGTTTTAAAGACATTACACGTATTGCATCTAGTAGTCCGAAAATGTGGAGTGATATTGTAAAGCAAAATCGTGAGCATTTAATGGTATTATTAAAAGAGTGGATCTCTGAAATGGAAGGTTTATATCATACAGTTTCTACCGGAGATGCAGGCGAGATTCAAAACTATTTTGCAGACGCGAAAGAATACCGTGACTCTTTACCAGTACGAAAGAGAGGGGCAATTCCTGCTTATCACGACTTATACGTCGATGTTTTAGATAAAGTAGGGGCATTGGCTCACATTACGAGTATTTTGGCGCGTGAGGAAATTAGTATTACGAACTTGCAAATATTAGAAGCGCGTGAAGGATTGCTTGGGGTATTACGCATTAGCTTCCAAAGAGAAGAAGATCGTATGAAAGCAAAGCTAGCGCTTGGAGAAGAAAAATACCAAACATATGAAACAATTTAAATGAGAAGGTGAAAACGTGAAGGAAAGAACGATACAACCTGTTAATAACGGATTAAATGGCAACATTACAATTCCAGGTGATAAGTCCATTTCACACCGCGCTGTTATGTTCGGCGCGATTGCAGAAGGAAAAACGACAATTAAAGGTTTCTTGCCCGGTGCAGACTGTTTAAGTACAATTTCTTGCTTTAAAGAAATGGGGGTAGAGATTACGCAAAATGGCGATGAAGTCACTGTAGTTGGTAAAGGGTTAGAAGGTTTACAAGAACCGAAAGCGGTATTAGATGTTGGTAATTCTGGTACAACGATACGATTAATGTCAGGAATTTTGGCAAATACACCATTTTTCTCTTGCGTACAAGGTGATGCGTCTATCGCAAAAAGACCGATGCAACGTGTAACAAATCCATTAAAACAGATGGGTGCCAAAATCGATGGCCGAGAAGAAGGGACGTTTACACCGTTAACAATACGCGGCGGCGATTTAAAAGCAATCGAATATACGTCGCCAGTTGCCAGCGCGCAAGTAAAATCAGCTATTTTACTTGCAGGACTTCGCGCAGAAGGTGTAACAGCTGTTACAGAACCACATATTTCACGCGACCATACAGAAAGAATGCTTGAAGCATTTGGAGTTAAAGTAACTCGCGTGGGGAAAACTGTGAAACTGGCAGGTGGACAAAAGTTAACATCGACAGACGTTCAAGTACCAGGTGACGTATCATCAGCAGCATTTTTCTTAGTAGCAGGCGCAATCATTCCAAATAGTAAACTAGTATTAGAAAATGTAGGGATGAATCCAACTCGTACAGGTATTATTGATGTTCTAGAGAAAATGGGTGCTACGTTTACTGTAGAGTCAATTAACGAAGGAGCTTCAGAACCAGCTGCAAACATAACAATCGAAACATCCTCATTAAAAGGAATCGAAATCGGCGGAGATATTATCCCAAGATTAATCGATGAAATTCCAGTAATCGCATTAGCGGCAACGCAAGCAGAAGGAATTACAGTAATTAAAGATGCGCACGAATTAAAAGTTAAAGAAACAAACCGTATTGATACAGTCGTTGCAGAGTTAACGAAACTAGGAGCTCGCATAGAAGCAACGGATGACGGCATGATTATTTACGGAAAATCAGCTTTAAAAGGCAATACAGTAAATAGTTACGGCGATCACCGCATCGGAATGATGCTTGCAATTGCTGGATGTATCGCAGAAGGAAAAACAACAATTGAAGATGCAGAAGCAGTTGGCGTATCATACCCTACATTCTTCGAAGAACTTCAAACGTTAGCTAAATAAAGTGATGCAGAGCAGATACGGAATGTATCTGCTTTTTTATGTTAGATTGCAGATAAACATATGTTAGGAAGTTTACGTATAATTTCACTTACCGAACTATAATAGTAAGAATTATGGTACAATTCAAACAGGGAATGGAGGAGAATTATATGAGTGTCATACAATTAAAAGAAGATAAGTTCAGAGAAGCATTACGTTTATCAGAATACGCTTTTCAATATAAAGTAGATGAGGAACGATTACAGCAACAACTTACAAAGATGAAGGAAAGTCATGAAATATACGGCATTATGGAAGGGAAAGACTTAGCAGCAAAACTACATCTTATTCCGTTTCATATTTACATAGGTAAAAAAAGATTTAAAATGGGAGGCGTTGCGGGGGTAGCGACGTATCCAGAGTACAGAAGAAGCGGGTATGTAAAAGAATTGCTTCAACATTCACTTCAAACGATGAAAAATGACGGATATACAGTTTCGATGCTACATCCATTTGCCGTTTCATTTTACCGTAAATACGGCTGGGAACTTTGTGCAAATCGATTAGTATGTCATATGACTAAGAGCGATTTAATTATGAAAAAACAAGTGAATGGTACTGTGAAACGTTTTAATAAGGAAAATCATCCAGAAGAAGTAGAGAAAATCTATGAAACATTTGCAGAGCGTTTTTCAGGGATGCTAGTTCGCAGTGAAAAATGGTGGTTGCAAGCAGTCTATCATGATTTTACATTAGCGATTTACTATGATGAAAATAAAACGGCAGCAGGTTACATGTTATATAAAATAGAAAACTATAAAATGACAGTAGAAGAATTTGTTCCATTACATAATGAAGCGAGAAACGGCCTATGGAACTTTATTTGTCAGCATGATTCTATGATAAAAGAACTAGAAATGACTATAAGTGAAAAAGAACCATTGTTATATACATTACAAGAGCCAAGAGTGAAGGCGGAAGTGAAACCATATTTTATGGGCAGGATTGTAGATGTGGAGCAGTTTTTAAAACAATATGAGTTGAACTGGAACAATGTACAGCAAGAAGTGATCTTACATATTACAGATTCATTTGCTCCGTGGAATAATGTTACAGTGAGACTTGCAAATCATGAAATAACAATTGTAGAAGAAGCAATGGATAAAGGAATCAAGCTAGATATAAATGCACTATCTACAATATTGTTTGGCTACAAACGCCCACTAGAACTTAATGAAATAGAATTAATTAGTGGAAGTGAAGAGGAAATACGAGCATTTGAGAATGTAGTACCAGTGCACGAAGCTTTTATTTACGATTTCTTTTAATTTGCATATAGGAAGTCGGGCTATCCCAATGGAATTTCGGGATAGCTTCTTCTAATATTGTCGGCTTTTGTCGGGGAGTCAATATAATTGGAGTTGAGCTGATATAATTTCATTCACAAACAAGGGATAGAAAATCGCAACTATACTTGTCATACCCTTGACTTTTAATCCATCTAATTTATAATTAAAAAACGGAATGAATTTTCATTCCTGAAAATTGAGGTGGAAAAATGGCTAAAAACAAACAAGAAGACATTTTTGATGCTGCAATACAACTTTTTGCAGAGCGGGGTTATGATGGTACAACAATTCCGATGATTGCTGAAAAAGCAAAAGTAGGTGCAGGTACTATTTACCGTTATTTTGAAAATAAAGAGGCACTTGTTAATTCTTTATTTACGAAAAGTGTTTTACAACTATCGGAATTAATTAAAACCGATTTTCCAGTCGATGCAAATATTCGTGAACAGTTTAGCCATACGTATAACCGTTTATTTGAATTTGCGAGACAAAATGCGGATGCTTTCCTTTTTACAAATTCTCATTGTGATAGTTATTTTCTAGATGAACATAGTAATGAAATATTCGAGGACTTTATGGGCTTCTTCATGAACTTAATTGAAGATGGAATCGAAAAAGGTTTTCTTCGTCCATTACCACCAATTGCTTTAATTATCATTGTATACCAACCAATTGAAAAATTAATTAAAGTTATGGAAACAGGGCAATTAGAATATACAGAAGAATTGGTAAAAGAATTGGAAGAAAGTTGTTGGAATGCTATTAGAATCATTTGATTCTATAGCTTTATAAGGACAGGAATGAACATTCATTCCGAGAAAAGTATTAAAAGAATAACAGGAGATGATAAATCTGTACAACTTAAGGAATGAATGTTCATTCCGGAATTCGTAGTTTAATAGAATTAAAAAAGTAATGTAATAGAAAGATAGGAATGAACGTTCATTCCGAAAAAAAGGTATTTCTGAAAGAATAGGAATGAATATTCATTCCGTAACTAACGTGAAATTTTAATAGCAGGAGATGATTCAAATGAGCAAGTTAAAAAGTTGGAGAAGTTTATCTTTACTATTATGGATAGTTATTACCATTACAATGATCGTAACGATGCCTAATATGGATAAATTAGTGAAAGAAAAAGGGCACATTACGATTCCTAATACAGAACAAAGTAGTATTGCTGACAAAATGATAAAAGAAATGGATAAAGACGGGACAGAAAAGTATGATATTATAGCTGTTTTTAATAGTGGTAGTAAAACAGCTTTAACGACTGAGCAAAAAGAAGAAATAACAAAAACAATCAACGCTTTGCAAAATGAAAAAGAACAATTAGGAATTAAAGAAGTTGTTTCACATTTAGATAATAAAGACTTAGAGAAGCAATTAGTTTCTAAAGATAATACGACTATTTTAACGCAAATATCGATAGATAAAAAACATGGTGAAATATCAAAAGTTACAAATAACCTTCATAAAAAAGTGCAAACGAAAGGGGTAAAAACGTACTTAACAGGAAGTGACCTAATAGCGGGTGATTTTCTTAAATCTTCTCAAGAGGGAGTGAAAAAGACGGAAGTTATTTCAATCATTTTCATTCTTGTAGTATTAATCATTGTATTTCGTTCACCTATTGTTCCGATTGTATCTCTACTTACAGTTGGGGTATCGTATTTAGTTTCTATGGGGGTAATTGCTCATCTTGTAGATCAATTCAATTTTCCATTTTCAAACTTTACACAAGTGTTTGTAGTTGTCGTTCTGTTCGGAGTTGGAACAGACTATAACATTTTACTATATACGAGATTTAAAGAGGAATTAAGTAAACAAGAAAATGCATTTTTGGCCACGAAAGAGACTTTTAAATCGGCAGGGAAAACAGTTATATATAGCGGGGTAGCTGTATTAATTGGATTTGCATCACTTATTTTAGCGAATTTTAAATTGTATCAATCAACTTCAGCAGTATCAATTGGGGTTGCAGTATTACTACTTGTATTGACGACATTAAATCCATTTTTTATGGTGCTTTTAGGGAAAGGAATGTTTTATCCCGTTAAAACATTTAAAGGACATGAAGATAGTCGCTTATGGGGATTTTTTGCAAAAAACTCAGTTGCAAGACCATTTGTCGCTTTAATCATTGTATTCGTGATATCGATTCCATTTATTGTGAAATACTCTAACACGCTTAATTATAATGATTTATTTGAAGTCGATAATAAGTATGAGTCAAAGATGGGGATTAACGTAATTGAAGAGCATTTTCCACCTGGTTTTTCTTCACCAAGTACGTTAGTCATTCAATCGAATAACAAGTTAGATGAGGCGAGTTCGCTTCAAACTTTAGATGAACTAACTGATAAGATTTTGAAAGTGAAAGGTGTTTCAGAAGTATATTCACCGACACGTCCAACTGGTGATAGGATTAAAGAACTATATATAAATAAACAAGCGGGAGAACTAAATACAGGTTTAGGAGATGCCAATGGTGGTATCAAGGAAATTAATGATGGATTAACTACTGCGAAAGATAAAATGGGTAGTAAGGACTCAAATAGCCTTGCAAACGTCCAAAAGTTAATTGATGGAACAAACGAAGCGAAAAATGGTGTATCAGCATTAGGAACAGCTTTAAATCAACTATCAAATGGCATAAATGACGGAGCACAAGGTGCGCAGCAAATTGAGAGCGGGTTAACTTCAGTAAATGAAAATATAAATGTTCTATCTAATGCAACGTCGCAGCTACATGCTGGTTATGCGCAGTTAGAGATAGGTTTAAGTTCTTACGATCAATACTTCGGAAGTATTTCTCAAGCGATTGATGGTGCGAAAAAAGGTTATGAGCAAATTGAAATGTTAATGACCAATTTCATTCAAATGAAACCAGAATTAGCAAATGATCCTAACATTCTGCAGACGATAGGTATTGCTAAAGTGGCTCAAAAGCAATTAGGTGGGCTTTCAAATGAGTTAAATCAATTAGCAACGCAGCATAAAGCAGCTATGGGTTCATTTAAAGAAGCGAATCAGTCACTATTGAAAGTAGATAACGGTTTAAAAGAAATGAACAGTGGTGTTACTAAGTTACAAAAAGGCGTTGGTGAGCTGAAAAACGGCTTGAATGAAGGTGCTACAGGTTCAAAACAAATTGCGAATAAATCAGCTGAGTTACAATCTGGTTTAGCGAAAATAAACGATGGGCAAGGGCGGTTATTAACTGGACTAAAAGATTTGCAAGACCAGATGGGGCAATTACAATCTGGTTTATCTAAAAGTACAGAAGGGCTTGGAAAAGTAAGTAACGGCCTGAATGACGCACAGAAATATTTAGGAGAACTGAATGAATCAAAAAGCTCTGAGAAATTCTATATTCCAAAAGAAGTTTTAGAGGGAGAAGATTTCCAAAAAGCTTTGAATACGTACATGTCACATGATAGAAAGACTGCTAAAATGACAATCATTTTAGACGTAAATCCATATTCGAAAGAAGCGATGCCAATTATTCAAGAAATCAATAAAACAATAGAGGGTACTTTAAAGGGAACGGAATTAAATGATGCGAAAACAGCAATCGGAGGGACAACAGCTAGAAATGTTGATTTAAAAGAAGTAACCGGGCAAGATTTCTTGCGTACTGCTACGATTATGTTGATTGGAATTGGGATTGTATTAATCGTGATTACACGTTCATTATTAAACACAATCTTTATTATTGGATCGTTAATATTAGCGTACTTCGCATCACTGGGCATAAGTGAACTAATTAGTACACATGTATTAAACGTTGAATCATTAAGCTGGAATGTTCCATTCTTTAGTTTTATAATGCTTGTCGCTTTAGGAGTGGATTATAGCATTTTCTTAATGATGCGTTATAACGAGTTAGAAGGGGATTCGGTAACGAAAATTGTAACTGCATCTCGTCACATAGGCGGAGTTGTATTATCAGCGGCACTTATTTTAGGGGGGACCTTTGCAGCGTTAATACCTTCAGGTGTATTAACTCTTATACAAGTTGCTTCAGTTGCTGTTATTGGGCTTCTATTATTAGCGCTTATTATTATGCCAATATTATTGCCGGCTTTAATGGGTTTAACAAGTAAGTTGAAGGGCTATACAAAGAAATTGAGTAATAAAAAATAATTGAATCCCCCTTTAAAGGGGGATTTTTTTGTTACTTAATAAACTTGTCCATGACATCTTTATATTTTGCAAATTCTTCATCTTTCATATCGCCATTCATTTGCAAAAGAAAATCGCCTTTTACGTGTGTATGAGAGAATAACATAGGAGCAGAATTTCCTAATTCATCGTAATATTTCTTAACTTTTTCTAGATCTTCTTTTTTAGTTATCTCAAATAAGCGACCACCGTTATCCTCACCAAGTGCTGGTACTATAATACGTTTCCCTTCTTTACGCAAGTTTCCGAACTCTTTTTGAGGTAAATCAGTTGGGTTTTCTGCTTGGAGACCGGCGTTTTTAAACTCAGTGATAATCGAATCGACAGTTACTTTTGTTTCTTTTTTTTCTTGTTTTGATTCAGTAGGTGTTTTTACGTTGTTATTACTACATGCAGTTAAGGAAGTGAGAGATAAACATAATGCTCCAATTATAAATATTTTCTTCAAAATAACTCCTCCTTAAATTGTGAAAATCGCTTCTATATAATGTGGTTTCGTTAAAAACATACATTTTATTCAAGATAGAAGATGGATGAATAGCAATCAACCGTTGCTATTCATCCATCTTCTACTATATAATAGCTATAGTCTACAATAATTGAGTCGTAATATGCGATTTTTTAAGACAATCGGTGAGAAAACGCTGAAATAAGCGGTATTAGTAGGAGGACACAAATGATTACAGTAAGTAACGTTAGTTTGCGTTTTGCGGATCGCAAATTATTTGAAGATGTTAACATAAAATTCACGCCAGGTAACTGCTACGGTTTAATCGGAGCGAACGGTGCTGGTAAATCAACATTTCTAAAGATTTTATCTGGAGAAATCGAACCATCAACAGGTGACATACATATTACGCCAGGTGAGCGTCTAGCAGTATTAAAACAGAACCACTTCGAATATGAAGAGTTCCCAGTATTAGAAACAGTAATTATGGGTCACACGCAACTTTACAAAGTAATGCAAGAAAAAAATGCCATTTACATGAAAGAAGACTTTAGTGATGAAGATGGTATGCGTGCTGCTGAACTTGAAGGTGAATTCGCTGAGCTTAACGGTTGGGAAGCTGAGTCAGAAGCTGCAATCTTACTAAAAGGACTTGGTATTGGTGAAGATCTTCATGATAAGAAATTGTCAGAATTAACTGGGGCAGAAAAAGTAAAAGTATTACTTGCTCAAGCATTATTTGGTAAACCTGACATTCTATTACTAGATGAGCCTACCAACCACTTGGACTTAAAAGCGATTCAATGGTTAGAAAACTTCTTAATGAACTTTGAAAATACAGTAATCGTTGTATCCCATGACCGTCACTTCTTAAATAAAGTATGTACGCACATGGCTGATCTTGATTTCGGTAAAATTCAACTTTATGTTGGTAACTATGACTTCTGGTATGAGTCAAGCCAATTAGCTTTAAAATTAACACAAGATGCTAATAAGAAAAAAGAAGAGAAAGTTAAAGAGTTACAAAACTTCATTGCACGCTTTAGCTCAAACGCATCTAAAGCGAAACAAGCAACTTCTCGTAAAAAATTATTAGATAAAATTACATTAGATGATATTAGACCATCATCACGTCGTTATCCATTCGTTGGCTTTACACCTGAGCGTGAAATAGGAAATGACTTATTAACTGTTGAAGGTCTTTCTAAAACAATTGATGGTGAAAAAGTGTTAGATAATGTGTACTTCACTTTAAATAAAGGTGATAAAGTTGCATTTATCGGTCGTAACGATATTGCGATGACAACATTATTTAAAATCCTTATGGGTGAAATGGAGCCAGATAGCGGTTCATTTAAATGGGGCGTTACAACATCTCAATCTTACTTCCCAAGAGATAACTCTAAATACTTTGAGAACAGTGACTCCAACTTAGTTGATTGGTTACGTCAATTCTCTCCACAAGATGAGTCAGAAAGCTTCTTACGTGGTTTCTTAGGCCGTATGTTATTCTCAGGTGAAGAAGTTAAGAAGAACGTTTCTGTATTATCTGGAGGCGAAAAAGTTCGTTGTATGCTATCTAAAATGATGTTAAGTGGTGCGAACGTAATTACACTTGACGATCCAACGAACCATTTAGACCTTGAGTCTATTACAGCATTAAACAACGGTTTAATCGCGTTCAAAGGTACAATGTTATTCACATCTCATGACCATCAGTTCGTACAAACAATTGCAAACCGCATTATCGAAGTAACGCCAAACGGTGTAATCGATAAAGAGGCTACTTACGATGAGTTCTTAGAAAATGAAGAACTTCAAAAACAAGTAGATGCAATGTACAAAGGTCAATAATATATAATGAAAAAACTCGCTCTTTTTAGAGCGAGTTTTTTTGTCGAGAAGACGTACAATCAATGGGGGGTTAAATGAATAATTATTCAGATATAACATTAATGATCAAAAAAAATTTAATGTACGAAAGGAATGTAATGATTATAAGGATTTAAAGAATTAGTTGAAGTAGGGGGAATATAATTAAATTGCATTATTTTATCATGTGAAAAATGTGCCAAAACTGGAGATAGATTTGTTTGCGAATGAGTTTATAAAGGTATATAGTATGGGATGTCATAATTAGTGGATGAATCCTTGGGAGAAAACAGGAAATGTTACAAATGTATTTCGTTAAATAGAAACCAAGGTCAAAATGTTTAGAAAGAAATAGTTGAATAAATACTAGCTTCAAATTATAATTACTAATATTCTTCATATAGTTAAATAAAAATAATCTATTTGAAGAAGAAAAATTGAATAGAGAGACAGACTTATAATAAATAAGCCTTGGATGATCAAAAGAGGTGGAGAAATGAAACAGTTCTTATTAAAGAGTAAAAGTGTGTTAAGCAATCATTTTGGATTCTTTCTGTTTGCCGTTATATTATTATGGCTCAAAACATATGCAGCGTATGTAACAGAATTTAATTTAGGAATTTCAAACACAATCCAAAAATTCTTGCTGTTTTTTAACCCGCTTAGTTCAGCAGTTCTATTTTTAGGGCTTGCATTATTTGCAAAAGGGAAACGAGCTTACATTTGGGTAATTATTATTAATTTGCTAATGTCCATACTTTTATATGCAAACGTAGTATATTACCGCTTTTTCAGCGACTTTATTACGTTCCCAACATTAACACAATCGAATAACTTTGGAGATTTAGGTGGTAGTATTTTTGCATTGCTACACGTATATGATCCACTATATTTCTTAGATACGATTATTCTAATTGTTTTAGTCGCAACGAAATTTGTAAATCCTAAACCAATCCGTGTTGCGAAGCATAAATTATCTCTAGTATTTGTAGCAGGTATTTTATTCTTTAGTGTTAACTTAGGACTTGCAGAATCTGACCGTCCGGAATTATTAACAAGAACATTCGATCGTAATTATATTGTGAAATATTTAGGCGCGTACAACTTTACAATTTATGATGGTATTCAAAGTGCGAAAGCATCAACAGAACGAGCATTAGCAGATGGTGATAATATGACAGAAGTTAGAAACTATCTCACATCAACTTATGCAAGTCCAAATCCTGAGTATTTCGGTAAAGGAAAAGGAATGAACGTAATTTATATTCATTTAGAGTCATTCCAAAACTTTTTATTAAACTATAAGCTAAATGGTCAAGAGGTTACACCGTTCTTAAACTCATTTACAAAAGATGCGAATACGTTATATTTTGATAACTTCTTCCATCAAACAGGACAAGGTAAAACATCTGATGCAGAGTTCATGTTAGAGAACTCAATGTATGGATTACCGCAAGGATCTGTTTTTACGAATAAAGCTCATAATACGTATCAATCAGCACCAGCTATTTTAGGTCAACAAGGATACACATCAGCAGTGTTCCATGGTAACTACAAAACATTCTGGAACCGTGATGAAATTTATAAATCATTTGGTTTTAATCAATTCTTTGATGCGTCATACTATGATATGAACGAAAAAGATGTAGTAAACTATGGTTTAAAAGATAAACCGTTCTTTAATGAGTCAATTCCATTATTACAAACATTGAAACAACCGTTCTATACGAAGTTCATTACGTTATCTAACCATTTCCCTTATCCGATCGATAAAGCGGAAGCGACGATTGAACCAGCGAATACAGGTGATTCATCAGTAGATACGTATTTCCAAACAGCACGTTATTTAGATGAATCTGTAAAAGGATTCATTGATTACTTGAAACAATCTGGTTTATACGATAACTCAATTATCGTTATGTATGGTGACCATTACGGTATTTCAGATAATCATAGTGCAGCAATGTCTCAAATAATGGGTAAAGAAATGAACTCATTTGAAAATGCTCAATTACAACGTGTACCTTTAATCATTCGCGTACCAGGAGTGAAAGGTGGCGTACAACATCAATATGGTGGAGAAATTGACGTGTTGCCAACGTTATTACACTTACTAGGGACAGATACGAAAAATTATGTCCAATTCGGATCCGATTTATTATCACCAGAGCATAAACAAGTCGTTCCGTTCCGTAACGGTAACTACGTAAGCCCAACGGTTACTGCACTGAACGGTAAATACTATGATACGAAGACTGGAAAACCTGTTGAATTAACAGACGAAATAAAACAAAATGAAATCATGGTTCAAAAATCACTTAAATACTCTGACCAAGTTGTTAATGGAGATTTATTACGATTCTACACACCAGAAGGTTTCACTCCAGTAGATCGTTCGAAGTATAACTATAACCATCGTGACAAAAATAACACGAAAGTTAAGACGACTGAAGACGGGGAAACTAAATAGGTAATAAAAATCCTACTCATTTGAGTAGGATTTTTTATTTGAGAATATATTTATATCGTTCAAAATTTATCCCGCTATTTGCCGGGTAGTAAGACTCCGAGCTTAAAATTCAGCGAAAGCAAAGAAGGTTAAGGTTAGGTTACGTTGCCCGTAAAAGCCTGCTAGGTCAGGAATAAAAAGCAGCGGGGATAAGGAAAACCCAACTGTTTAAAGCTTTACTTTATTTAGAACCATTGTTTACTTTTTGTTTCGCTTTTCCAAAGAACACTACACCCGCAATGATAATAATGATGAATGCCCATTTAATGAAAGGATTACTTTCGAAAAATCCAGCGAACCATTTCTCATCTACAATCATTTTTGCAGCAGTATAAGCTAAAACAGCAGCTCCGATCGTAATGATGACAGGAAAGCGGTCAACCCATTTTAAAATTAATGTACTGCCCCATACGACCACTGGAATAGAAACTAATAACCCGATGATTACTAAAGAAAAGTTACCATGAGCAGCTCCGGCAACAGCGAGAACATTATCAATGCCCATTAGCGCATCAGCAATAATAATGGTTTTAATAGCAGACCAAAATCCTTCTTCTGCCTTAATATCATGATCTTTTCCTTCAGCAATTAATTTATAAGCAATCCATATAAGAAGTACACCACCAATTAGAAGTAATCCTGGTATTTTTAATAACCAAACGACAACTAAGGTGGCAGCAGCTCTTATAGCGATTGCTCCAACCGTTCCCCAAATAATAACTTTCTTTTGTTGATCTTTCGGCAGTCGTCTTGCTGCTAATCCGATTACAATAGCGTTATCTCCAGCCAATACTAAATCGATTACAATAATGGCAAGTAGGGCGGACCAATATTCAGGTGAGAGAAAATCCATACATGTATCACTCCTTAAGAGTAATATGTGCTAAAGTGTTGATAATATAAAAAATAGGATTGAATTTGTATATTCAATCCTATTTTTTGACTATATTTTGATATGTATATATGTGTTTTAATTCCGTATAAGTCGCTTTTGTAGTTTTTTTTGCTTATCTTTTTTCTTTCTTATTTTTCGATTCATCTTATTAATACGGCTTTCTTTTCTGTTATCCCATTTATCACTTCTGGTTTTATTAATCGATTTATCTTCCTTAGCACGAAAACGTCGTACTTTTTTCACGAATGACAGGGGAATTCTACCAATGACACCTTGCTTTTCTAGTGAATCCTCTTTGCCTAGACACCAATCAGGGTGAGATAATAAATAGTCGAAATCGAATATTATCCCGTATTCTTTATCCATATAGGTATACCATTCATCTAATGTACACTTATTTTTTGCATGTAAATATATTGATCCATCATTCATAGCGCAGCACCAATAGTCAAAATAGCTCCATAGTACCCATTCTTTCGGTACATCTAATGTTAAAATTACCATTTTTGAATTTTCTCTACCCCAAGCTTTATGATTTCGGTTTGGATAATTATTTGCTTCCCAGACCCAAATAGGATAGTTACCTTCGTAATGAGGTAATCTTGTTTTAGCAACGCGCACCATCCAATCATATGAATATATAGAGTCTGGATAGATGACTTCTTTATTACCTTCCAAATAACCTAGTTTTTTAAATTGCTTCCAAGCTTCTTCAGTTTGTACTGTATATACGATCATATAACACCTACTTATTTAAACTAGGCTATAGTATAGCATGTGATGTTTCGAAGTTACATTTATTTGATCTTTGCTTGCTAAAAGGGAAGGGACATATATTATTGAAATCGTGTATAGTTTTTTTTATGTGGAAATTTCCAAAACGATAAAAAAGACTCAATAACCTACTAGAGGAAATCAAGTCTTTTTCATTACATACGATTATCATGCCAGAAGTTTAATGGGAAATGTTCGTTCTCATGATAGGCTTCTAATTCATATCCTCTTTCTTTCAGTCCTTTAATAATACCAGGTACTGCTTTAACTGATTGAGGATGAATATCGTGCATTAGAATAACTTCTGTTGGATTTGTAGCATGAGCTAGAACGTTTTCTACAATTTTAGCTGATGCAGCATCAACAGGCATTTTGTTATATTTCCAGTCTAAAGAATCGATTGTCCAATCCCAAACTTTTAAGCCATTCTCAACAACTTTGTTGCGAAGAGCTTCATTTAATCCCGGCATTGAGCCGTAAGATGGACGAGTTAATACAGGTGATTTACCTAGAACGCCAGCGATTAAGCCTTGGTCTTCTTTCATTTCGTCTACGTAATGACCTTCTGTGTAAAGTTTCTTGTAGTTATGAGTCATACTGTGCATCCCAACATAGTGGCCTTCAGCATCTTCACGTTTTACAAGATCAGGGAAAGCTTTTACGTTTGAACCAATTAGGAAGAATGTTGCTTTTGCATCTTCTCTTTTTAACATATCTAAAAGCTCAGCTGTATATTTTCCAGGACCATCGTCAAATGTTAAGTAAGCAACTTTTCTAACTTGCCCATTATAGTGCTTTGGAGCTTCTTTTGGTGCAAGAGAAGTTTGAATTTCACTTACAAGTTGAACTGATTTTGCTTCATCCTCTGTACTTGCTAGAGCGGTATGTACTGATCCAAAAGCGGCCTCGTAAGTAAGTAATACCCCAGCGCAAATCAACATAGCTCTTTTCACTAAAGTTGTCATTCGAATTCCATTGTGCATAATTTTCCTTCTCTCTATAAAAGTTCTACTCTACTATATTAGCAATTATAGGTAGGGAAATGCAAAAAAACTTTTTTACAAGTGTAAGAAAGTTTGTCCAAAAGTATGCAAGATTTTATAATAATGATGTTTTGAGTAAATGGGACAAAAAATGGATAATTCTAATCCTTAATAGGAAACACTACAAAGGATATTTAATTTTAGGAGGTGCTTTAATTGAAGTATAAAAAAATACTTTCTATTTGTATGACAAGCATATTTACAGTAGGATTGCTATTTGGATGTAATACAGCTCCAAAGGATGAACAGGAACCAGATCCAACGGAGGAACCTTCTGAGCAAAGAGAACAGGATAAGAATAAACAGCAAAATCCTTCTAATGAAAAAAATAATGAGTTAAATAAAAAGGATGAACAGGAGCCAGATCCAACTGAAGAGCCTTCCGAGGAAAGAAAAGAGAAAAAAGAAAATGAGTAATTATGGATTTGTAAAATTTACAGCATAAAAATGAAAAATAGAAGTAAGTAACTTTAAATTATAAAAGCCATTTCCTATATTTAAGGTAAGTGGCTATTATATATTTTAAGCATTTCTTTTGAAATGATACTCTTATTAATAGATTTTATTATATCCATAGGTCCAACGATATAGATTGGGACAAATGATATGGTATCGCTTAGGAGTGAGATGGTTATGGGCAAAAAGATGAAAAATTTTTTGGGGGACATTTATAAAATTTCACATACCGTAATTTAAAAATAAATATAGGAAAATCAAAAAATAATGTAGAATATATCGTACATGCATATATGAAGTCAACATAAAACAAAAATGAGGTGGATATATGTTACTTGAAGAAGTAATGCAACAACTAGAAGAATGTGGGACAGAGCAAACGCGTAAGACGTATAAAAACCATGGGGCGAAAGAGCCTTTATTTGGAGTTAGCTTTGCGAATTTAAAATTGTTAAAAAAGAAGATAAAAAAAGATCATGATTTAGCAATTTCATTATGGGAAACAAAAAATATGGACGCTATGACTTTGGCGACGATGGTTTTAGATCCGAAGAAGCTTACGACGGAGCAGCTAAATGAATGGGTTGAAGAAGTAGATTATTATTGTTTAATGGATGTTTTGATGACGGCTATATGTACATCGCCAATTGCAATAGAAAGAATGGAAGAATGGACAAAATCTGATGATGAATGGATCGGAAGAGCAGGCTGGTCCTTATTAGCAAATATAGCGATTAAAAATAAAACGTTACATGATGGTTTCTTCTTACCATATTTAGAAGAAATTAAAACGCATATACATAATGAAAAAAATCGAAAAAAAGAAGCGATGAATAGTGCTTTAATCGCGATAGGAATTCGCAATGAAGACTTAGAGCGACAAGCGATTGAAATTGCACGTGAAATTGGAAAAGTACAGGTTGATCACGGCGCAACGTCATGTAAAACACCCGACGCAGAACCTTATATAAAAAAGGCGAGAGAAAGAGCTGAAAAAAAGAAAGTGAAATGAGAAAAGGGGAAAGGCTATGAAACCAATTGAAGCGGCACTAAGCATAATTACATCACAATTCCCGAATTGTGATGTAGCTTTACTCGGAGGAAGTGTTGCGCGAGGAGAAGCGACTAAAACATCTGACCTTGATATTGTAATAATAGACGATAGTTTGTCATCTTGTTATAGAGAATCCTTCTATAGTAATGGTTGGCCTGTTGAAGTATTCGTACATAATTTTGAAACGTATAAAATCTTTTTTAAAATGGATTGCGATCGAGGGAGACCTTCGTTACCACAATTAGTTTCAGAGGGAATTTCATTAAAAGGGGAAAATGAAATTGTTGAGAAATTAAAAAGAGAAGCGAATGATTTACTAAATAAAGGACCTGCTAAATGGACCGAGGAAACGATGAGGCAAAAACGTTATTTTATTACAGATGCTTTAGATGATTTTATAGGTGCAACAAAAAGAGAAGAAGAATTATTTATCGCTAATTTATTAGCGGATCTTGTACATGAATATGTATTAAGAGTAAATGGTATGTGGCTCGGAAATTCAAAATGGTTTATAAGGGTACTAAGAAGATATGATGAACAATACGCAGACCAATTTGTAGCGTCTTTTGATCATTTTTATACAACGGGAGAGAAAAGAAAATTAATTACTTTTGTAGAAAAAACGTTAGAACAGTATGGAGGAAGAGTCTTCGAAGGATTTTCTATTGGGAAATAAAAAGGGGATAGTAAAATGAATGTACCATTCGTTCAATTAAGAGAATTAACATTAGATGATATAGAAGATCGATATCAATGGTCATTAGATAAAGAAGTGACAAAGCATTTAGTCGTACCAGATCAGTATCCTCCGTTCACGCGTGAAGATACGAAAAAATGGATTGAAGCTTGTATAAGTCGAGCGAATGGTTATGAACAAAGAGCTATCGTTACTGAGAGCGGCATACATATTGGATGGGTAGACCTTAAGAACTTTGATAATACAAATAAAAATGCAGAACTAGGAATTGCGATTGGAGATAAAGACTATTGGGGGAAAGGATTTGGAATGGCAGCTCTAAACAGCATGTTACTAATAGGATTCTCTCAGTTCGAATTGGAGAAAATTTGGTTACGTGTAGATGAGGACAATACACAAGCTAGAAAGAGTTATGAAAATGCTGGATTTGTATGCGAAGGGTTAATGAGAAATGATCGATTGCGCCAGGGGAAGTTCATTCATCGCTATCGTTACAGTATATTAAAAGAAGAGTATGAACCAAAAGTTAATAGCCTATAAAAATATTATGTAAATTAAAAAGGGGAAGATAAAATGATTCGATTACTTACAAAAGTGGATGCAAAACAATATTGGGAGTTACGTTTACAAGCACTGCAAGTAAATCCAGAAGCATTTGTAACGACTTATGAAGAAGCGGTGCGTCAAGAAAAACCTCTGGAACGCGTTGCTAGTAATCTTTCATCTAACAGTAGTTTTACATTTGGCGCTTTTAATAATGAAAATCGTTTAGTAGGAGTTGTTACGTTATTAACAGAAGAAAAGGAAGCCTATAAGCATAAAGGACATATCGTTGCGATGTATGTAGATACTGATAATCGAAGAAGTGGTCTTGCGCGTGATTTAATACGTAAAGCTATTGAAAGGGCAAGAGAAATGAAGTTAGAGCAATTGAATTTAGGCGTGGTATCAACGAACGAACCAGCCAAACGATTATATGAATCAATGGAATTTAAAACGTACGGTATAGAAAAAAATGCTTTAAAGATAAATGGTGTTTATAGTGACGATCAATATATGGTACTGTTTCTTTAAGAGGAGAAGTTTATTATATTACATCTAATTTTAAAAATGTGAATTTTAATTATATTCATTTTTTTGTATAGTATTAAGAAGAAACTAAACAAGGGGTTTTATAATGAAAGCTATTGCAGTAGGAATTTTGGCATCATTTTTCTTTGCCTTTACCTTCGTGTTAAACCGGGCAATGGACTTAGAGGGCGGAAGCTGGATTTGGAGTGCGTCATTACGGTATTATTTTATGGTTCCAATGCTTTTACTTATTGTCATGTATAGGGGGAACTTAAAGCAACTCTTGCAATATATGAGAAACAATCCGAAAGAATGGTTAGTATGGAGTATTATTGGATTTGGCCTCTTTTATGCACCGCTTAGTTTTGCTGGTGCATTCGGCCCTGGTTGGCTTGTTGCATCAACATGGCAAATAACGATCGTCGCTGGTATTTTATTAACACCCTTTTTTGCGGTAGACCCATTACATAAAAAACTTCCAATGAAGGAATTAGTAATGTCAGGCATTATTTTATGTGGTGTTGTGCTTATGCAAGTAGAACATGCTTCTTCATTAGGCATTCGTGAAACCATTTTATGTGTCGTTCCTGTACTTATTGCAGCGTTTGCGTATCCTCTTGGAAATCGAAAAATGATGCAAGTTTGTAAAGGGGAGTTAGATGTATTCCAGCGAGTTCTCGGTATGACATTAGCAAGTTTACCATTTTGGTTTATTCTATCTGGTTACGAAGTATCAACAGGTGGATTACCATCAAGTAGCCAAGTGTTTCAATGTTTTATTGTAGCGGTTAGTTCAGGTTTAATCGCGACAGTACTATTTTTCTTTGCGACAGATCTTGTGAAAGATAATCCGCAAAAACTAGCAACAGTGGAAGCGACGCAGTCTGGTGAAGTTTTATTTGCGCTAGTAGGAGAGCTCATCTTGCTATCTGCTCCAATTCCATCATCTTTATCTTGGATTGGTATGAGTCTCGTAATTGTTGGCATGATATTACATAGTTATGTGGCTGTAGTTGTAAAAAAAGAAGAAAAGATAACAGCGTAATGAGATTAGCTCTTTTTATAAAGAGCTAGTCTTTTTTCATAGAAAGGGATGGAAGTATGAATTTGCAGAGTGTCGAACAGATTGAAAGCGAACCATTTTTAAATATACTACAGTATGCAGTCGGTCCAAGTGAAACAAGCTTAAAGAAAGCAGTAGTATTTTATCAAAGCGATAAAGGTAGATTATATAAATATGAAGAAAAGGCTTGTATAGGTATTGCAATAATCGGAGCAAATAAAGCGAGAATATGCCACATAGCAGTTGCTCCACAATATCGTCATAAGGGAATTGCATTGCGAATGATAAGGAAAATAATAGTCATGCATCAATTGACTTATGTAGAAGCAGAGACAGATAAAGAGGCCGTAGAATTTTATAAGAAAATTGGTTTTCAGGTTAAAAGTTTAGGAGAAAAATATCCGGGGATAGAAAGATTTCATTTGTGCTTTAAAAATAAAACATATTGAAATAATCTTAGAATATAATATCCGGAATAGGAATTGAAGAGATAGGTCGTTTTTTATTTAACTGTTCTAATTTTAATAGAAGATATTTATTAGTTTTTGACAAAAATTTAAGCACGCTTGGAATGCTTATTTGATGTTAAGAAAGGAAGTAAAATATGAGTAGATCGATAAATGATGGAACAATTGAAAAAAAGCGTGCAGTCTCATTGGATTTAGCAAGGGGTACTATGCTACTGTTAATCGTACTTGCTCATGCACCGCTTTACTTGTATGCTACAGATCCTGGAATTATGCACAGGGTGGAAAGCGGTAGTTTTTTTGATCAAATTGTAAATCTTTTTGGTATATTCATAATTGATAACCGTGCAAGAGCAATGTTTGCCGTATTATTAGGCTACGGTTTGGCTCTAGCACTTGAAGGACAAATATCCAAAGGGAAAAATGAAAATCATGCTGTAAAAATAGTGAGAAGACGCTCTTGGTATTTAATACTGTTTGGGATTGTCTTAGCGGGGATTCTTGTTAGTCCACTATTAAAGAGTAAAATGAAAACATTAATTCGAACGTTTATAATTATCGCTATATTGTATATCATTTTTATTCCAATAATATGGGGATTTAATATGCAATCAATAGGCGATTATGGTTTTTCACCAGATGTTTCAGCAAAAGATACGTATTTTAGTACTACAATGTTTAGATTACTTTTCTTTCCAGTTATACCTGTTCTCATTCACTTTATGTTTCCAATTCTTCCTTCTGTAATTCTTGGCGTGTGGATTGCTAGATATCAGTTATTAATAAAACCAGAGAAACATTTAAAAAAATTATATTCTATAACAAGTATAGGATTAGCAATTTCCTTAATAGGTGCTTTGCCTCTATCTTTTATAGGGACTGTATGGTACCCCAGTGTATTTACAGCTGGAATGATAAATGGAATCCATATTTTAACTGGAATTGCTGGAGGGTTAGCATATGCAACGGGTTTCGGGATAATAGGAAGTAGATTGAAAAATCTAGGGTACTGTAGCCTTTCATTAATTGCTTTAGGAAAGCGCTCATTAACATTTTTTGTTTTGAATGAGGCACTACTTGTTATATTTTTATCACCAGTAGCATTTGATTTAGGAGGGTATGTAAGTAACACTCTTGCTGCATTGATAGCTATTAGTATTTGGATACTGTCTGTCATATTAGCTACAATAGTGGAAAAAAATAATCTTAATGGACCATTAGAGATTTTATTGAGACGTTTAGTATATAAAAATAAAAGACGACCTGAGTACTAGGTCGTCTTTTACTGTATTTAAGTCTATAGATAGGTAATCAGGCTATAATAATATTTCGTTTTCATTTAGAGAATAAAAACATAAAAATATGCAAATGTACATATTGTGTATAGTTTGAAAAAAATGCGATTTACATTATATAATAAAGGTAACTGGAAAATTATAGATAAAAGAAATTAGGTGTATAACACATGAGAATGGATAAAAGTAAATTTATGAAAGTCGCTGCTTCAATCGGTGTGTCATCTTTTTTATTAACGGGTTGTGGTGATTATGAAGAAGAAACTGCACAGAAAGAAAGTACGGCTGTAAAAACAGATGATGCGAAGCAAGGGAATGAACAAGGAACATTAAATTGTGACGATAAATCTCCAACAATGGAAAATGTAGAGAAAGATGAGTTATGCAAGGAAAATAACCCTTCATTTTCATCGTATCATGAAAGCTCACATTTACCGATACTTCCATTCGTAGCAGGATATTTATTAGCAAGCAGAACTTCAAATATGAACTATACAGCAAAGCCAAATGTAATGAAGAAGCCGTATACAAACAATGTTATTCCTTATCGTGAAAAAGATGAGAGGAGAACTGGTGGCAGTGGTGGAGGAGGCTATTATGGCGGCACTAACAGTAACAATAATTCTTCGAATAAAGTTGATTTGAATAAGCAACCACCAAATACAACAAATAAAGTGACGCCAGATACAAGTACGTCAAAATCATCTACGACACAAACGCCAAAAGTAAATTCTGGTTCAAGTGGAATTGGGAATGCAAAAGCGCCAGCCGGATCCTAAAATGAAAGGATAATGGAGTCATGTATACAGAACAAGAACAGAAAGAGTATATGAAAGTATGGTTTTCACTCGCAGAAGAGGCTGGTCGAAATGGCTTTACTTGGCCGAGTCTGTTAGAGAAGGAAGAATGGAATCAATATATG
Source organism: Bacillus luti (assembly GCF_009739945.1). Classification (NCBI taxonomy): domain Bacteria; kingdom Bacillati; phylum Bacillota; class Bacilli; order Caryophanales; family Bacillaceae; genus Bacillus; species Bacillus luti. The sequence goes on from NZ_CP040336.1 coordinate 2,426,614, forward strand.
GCAACAGGAATGTATCGTATGCCGGTAAACACATATATTGCTATTTCAAAAGCGACAGAAGAAATTATGTATGTGTTATATAGAACGTATCAATTTATTGTAAATACGACAGAAGATTTTCAAAAACTTGGATTTCCGCCCGAAACGTGGGAAATTGCGAGAATGAAACATACTGGGTTGTTTTCATATTTTACAAGGTTTGATTTTATCGTAAATGGTGATGATGTTAAATTAATAGAAGTAAATTGTGACACACCAACAGGGTACTTAGAGCCGTCTGTCGCAAATGAAGTGTTATGCCGTTATCATGATGTGAATCATCCCAATCATATTGAAGAGCATATTGTGCAGGCGTGGGAACAAATTAAGCATGACTATAATATAGGGCCTGCAGAGACGATATATTTTACTAGTTACGATTGGCACGATGAAGACCGTCAAACAGTTCAATTTTTAAGAAGTTATTGCTCAAATCACCCTACGGAATATGTGGGAATTCAAGATATCGTCGTTGCAGATGATGGTATATATACGCCGAGCGGAGAAAAAATCCAATATTTATATAGACTGTATCCCATTGAATATTTAGTTTCAGATGTCGATAAAAATGGAAAAAGAATTGGACTTCAGTTTTTAGATCATATAGCGCAAGGAAGAGTCAAAATTATTAATCCACCGGCTGCTTTTCTTATGCAAAATAAAAGTGTACTTGCATTAATTTGGCAACTTTTCGAAGAGGAAGTTTTCTTTGAGAAAGAAGAGCGAGAAATCATTAAGAACTACTTTCTACCAACATATTTTACAAATAAACCATTTTTAGAAAGAAATGAATCGTATGTTTCCAAACCTTTATACGGCCGGGAAGGTGGCGGAGTATCTATACGATAATGAGGAACTATTAGCTGAAGATAAAACGGAGTATTATTTTGAACAACGGAAAATATACCAGCAATACATAGAAATGCCTGACTACACCATTGATACATGGGATGGCCCATACACTGGTAAACTATTAATTGGTTCACACTGTATTAGCGGGAGAGCTGCGGGGTTATTTTTACGTGTAGGTGAGAAAATAACGGGAAACTTATCAATGTTTACGGGGCTTACAATCGAAGGATAAAGTAAACAAAGAGCTCATCATTTGTGATGAGCTCTTTGTTTATGTATAAAAAAGCTTTTTTATTGTTGTGATGTAAAACCTTCATCTTTCTTCATTTCAAAGATCTTCTTTCCGTCGCCATCTACAATTTTAATAGAGTTTCTAAGTTTTGGTACACCAATATACAGTACAGGATTTTCATCTTTTCCTTTACCTTTTTCAATATGTAATACGATAACAGAGGTGCCTTTTTCGTCTTTTACTTCTTGTACTGTAATTTTATCGTTTTTATATTCTTTTCCAAATGCTAAATAAACCATTCTTTGTCCTTCGCTAATACTACCATTCGAGTAATGAACCATAGTTGGGTCTTCTTGTGCTTTTTTATATAAATTTGATGGGCCATATCCACCTTCATTATATCTTGATTTTTCTAATACCCAATAACTTTCATAGTCATCTTGAATCGAAACACATGCACTTAAGGAAATGAGCCCAAATAGTAGAATAGAGAATAAAAATTTATTCATTTGTTCACCTTCTTTTAATATTGTAAACACAATTAAACTATATCTCACATGATAATATTACCATTTTTATAGATATGAAAAATGATTAAGTTAAAAATTGAGAAAAATATGATAATATATTTATGTATAAGTTTAAATTTTAATATATAGCTAGTGGGGGAACCGTTATGAAAATAAATGAAATAGTAGCGAATACACAATTTCCGAATACAATTGAATCTATTACAAAAGATTTAAAGGCATTAGGAGTCAAAAAAGGAATGACAATTATCGTTCATTCTTCATTAAGTTCGATTGGATGGATATCTGGTGGCGCGGTTGCGGTAGTAGAAGCGTTAATGAAGGTTGTTACAAAAGAAGGAACGCTTATTATGCCTACGCAATCGTCAGATTTATCCGATCCGAAACATTGGTCAAGACCACCTGTACCTGAAGAGTGGTGGCAGATTATCCGTGATAACGTCCCGGCATTTGATCCACGTATAACACCAACAAGGGGCATGGGGGAAATAGTTGAATGTTTCCGTACATATCCGAATGTAGTGCGCAGTAATCATCCATTAGGAAGTTTTGCTGCATGGGGAAAACATGCAGAGGAAATAGTCAGGGATCATTCGCTATCAATGAGCTTTGGAGAAGAATCCCCATTAAGAAAAATATACGATTTAGATGGACACATATTATTAATTGGCGTTGGTTATGATTCTAATACGTCTGTACATATATCTGAAGTACGTTCTGGTGCACGTGAGTTAATACAAGTAGGAGCACCAATTTTAGAAAACGGGGAAAGGTTATGGAAAGAGTTTGTTGATATGAATTACGATTCTGATACGTTTGTAGAAATTGGTGTACAGTTTGAGCAAAAAGGAACTGTAACAAATGGAAAAATAGGCAACGCAACGTGTCGTATTATGAAGCAACGTGATATAGTTGACTTTGGAACAGAGTGGTTTCGTAAGAAAAATCAGTAAGGGATGGTTACAATGAAGGGGAAAAAAGTATTAATTACGAGCGGTGGTTGTTTAGAAAAATGGGACCAAGTACGCGGACATACAAATATGGCAAAAGGAACAATCGGAAGAATAATCGCGGAAGAACTTATAGCAAAAGGGGCACATGTTATATACTTACACGGTTATTTTGCTGAGAAACCAAGCGATGTACATAGAGGATTAGAATTACACCCATTTGAAGGAATAGTTGATTTACAAGATAAAATGAAAAGTATCATTACGCATGAAAAAGTCGATGCGGTCATTATGGCAGCGGCTGGATCAGATTGGGTTGTGGACAAGATTTGCGATCAAGATGGGAATGTTCTTGGTATGAATGGGAAAATTTCAAGTGATATAGCGCCGATTATACATTTTAAAAAGGCGCCGAAAGTATTAAAACAAATTAAAGAGTGGGATCCAGAAACAGTACTCGTTGGTTTTAAACTTGAAAGTGATCTAAATGAGGAAGAACTGTTTGAAAGAGCAAAAAATAGAATGAAAGAAGCAAAGGCGAATGTAATGATTGCAAATTCACCACATTCTTTATATTCGCGCGGGGCTGTGCACTATATAATTGGTCAAGATGGTAACGGTAAGTTATGTAATGGGAAAGATGAAACAGCGAAAGAAATTGTCAAAAGCTTAGAGATATTATGTAGTCGTATTACTGCTTTGTAAAATTTAATTTTTAGATAAGAATAAATCTGCATAGTATATAAATGAGCGAGACTTTAATCGAATGTGAAGCGTAAACCAATCAAGATCTATACAGAGAATAATTGGTGAGGAGTGGGTTCTATGGAACATTTATTAAAGCAAGCTATTAAACTTCGGGACGAAAAGAAATATGCGCAGTCCAGAGAGATACTTATAGGATTAACACATTTTACAAGGGATGCAGAAGTGCTTTATCAATGTGCTTGGATACATGATGTAATGGGTCTTGAAATAGATGCTGTGCCGTATTATGAGCAGGCAATTGCAAACGGCCTTGAAGGAGAATCACTTTGCGGTGCTTATATTGGTCTTGGCAGTACATATCGTTGTATAGGTGAATATGAAAAGGCAATTACAGTGTTAGAAGCTGGGGTTAAGAAATTTCCAGAGAACGATCCAATGAAAGTGTTTTTATCATTAGCCAAATATAACGTAAACGATCACGAATCCGCAATGAAGTTATTACTAGAAACTGTCATAAAAGTAGAAGAGGTAAAAGAATTTGAACGTGCCATTTCATTTTATAAAGACCGTTTAAATGAGGTTTTTAAATAGAGGAGTGACCGTATGAACGTATCCATATCGCGAAAGCGAAAAGGAATTTGGATGGGGCTCGTATCTTTCATTATGTTATCAAACTATTTATTGTATGCCCTTCCAATAGTACCAGCCGCACCGAAAGAAGTAGTGCTTGGTTCATTATTAGATTGTATGTTTGTAATTCCAGTCATCACGTATTTCTTAATTATTCGAAAGAGATATTCATTAACGTATATATGTCCCGTTGTAATAGCTGGTTATATATTTGCCAGGTTTATTATTCCAAGTGACTATTTACAAGATTTTTCATACGTTTCTTATATTATTGTTGCAGGAGAAATTGCATTTGTATGCTTAGAATTATTCCTTCTGTATAAAATTGTTAGAATGTTCCCTAACATAGTAAAAAGATATAAAGAATATAAAAGAGAGTGTTTTTCATTTTCTTATGCGATTGATGCAGCGTTTGACGCTACTATGAAAAGGGGAAAATTAGTAGATGTCATTGTAACAGAGTGTAAGTTAATCTATTATGCATTTTTATCGTGGCGTGTAAAAGTACCAGAAGATGAATCTGCGTACTCATATCATAAAAAGACTGGTGCTATAGGTGTTTATATTATGATTATCCATGCAACAGCAATTGAAAGTATCGGTTTTCATTATTTGCTTCATCAATGGAATCCAGTGGTAGCTTGGATTTTACTCATATTAAACATATATGCAATGATTTATTTTATAGCTGAAATACAAGCGATGCGTAAAAATCCAATTGTTGTAACAGAAGAACAAATAATCATTCAAATTGGATTAGGAAAGAAAGTTGAATTGCCATTTACACAAATTGATGATATTGCGTTCTACAAAGGAAAGTCCTTAAAAGCAAAAGAAGAAAAAGAGGTATTGGATGCAACTGTTATGGAGTTCATAAAAGAACATGCTACTTTTGAAATAACACTAAAAGAGCCAGTGAAAGCACAATTATTATATGGATTTTCTAAAACAGTAAGTCGTGTTCACTTAAATGTTGATGAAGAACGGAAATTTTATGATGCGGTTACTGAAAGATTAAAACATATGAATGGTTGATAGTGAAAAACTCCTTCTAAATAAGAAGGAGTTTTATTGTGTAATTGTAGACGACATTATATAAAGACTTCTTTATCACTATATAAATCGATATAATTAAGACTAGAATTAGCATAAGGGGAAACAAAATAATGAATAAATTACAAACAGCAAAAAGTGAAATTATAGAAAGAAAAATTCGGTATGACTCGACAATAGTAGATCACAATTGCTTAATACTTGAAAAGAAATCGCAGAGCATCATTTTATTTCATGAGGTGCAATATTCATTTACGATGACTACACATGATTCGAGTTTAACAATACCGAAAGGAAGTTACACCATTGCATACTATTGGGAAAATCTTCCGTACAATTTATACATATGGAGAGATAAGAATGGAATGTATTTAGGCTCTTATTTTAATGTTGTAAAAAATACGCAAATAACAGACGAACTAGTGTCATTTGAAGACTTAATTATTGATATTTTGGTACTTCCAAGCGGAGAATACTTTATTTTAGATGAAGATGAATTACCGGAGCCTTTAGAGAATTTTGAGGGTGGTTATGTGGCTGAAGCTCTTTATATATTAAAGGAAATAATTCAAAAATCGCTTCCTCAAATGATTGAAGAGACAGAAATGGTGCGGCTAAAATAAAGTGTAATCGATTTGAAAAGAAAATATGTATTTAATGAAATTGAGTAGTCTTAAGTTATATGAACTAACTTTTTTGATAAATCTAAAGTTAGAATCATATTTCTTGGGGTTACTCTTTTTTGTAGGGATTTAGTAAGTAAAGAAATTACAATACATTTACGAATTTGTATGCTTAGTTTTGAAACTGATTTTACATTTTTATTAAAAAAGATTGACTGAATCAAGTTCAGTCGTTTATGATTGAATCAGATTCAGTCGTGAAGAAAACATACTAGGAGATGACCTATGAAAAGAATATCAAAAGAACCAGATATAAGAAGGCAAGAGTTAATGGATATTGGCTTTGAACTATATATGAAAAATGGTATGAAAGGATTTGGCATAAAAGATGTTGTGAATCATGCTGGTGTAGCAACGGGCTTATTTTATTATTACTTCAAGTCTAAAGAGAATTTTGTTGATGAAGTATTAAATGATTTTATTGTGAAAAATATGGAATTAATTGAAGAAATACTTATTTCTAATGAACGGTCTGTCATGCAAAAGATGAAAGCTTCTCTAAATATATTTTGGACATTTATCGAAAAATTAGCACCTTATAAAAATGTGAGTTCGTTTCAGACGGAACAACATTTTCAACTGGAACAGAAATTATTTACACGAATGCAGCCATTAATTCGACAAGTAATCGAAGAAGGGGTGAAAACTGGGGTTTTTAATACTGATAACTCATTATTAGCATCAGGATTTATTTTATACGGTCTTAGCAGTATTGCTCATTCAGAGATGAATTTGAATCTAGATACAAAGCAAGAAATGATTAATTTAGTATTAAATACACTACGATACGATCAAAGCGAAGGAGAATGTATATGAAAATTATTATCGCTGGAAATAATATTTCGAATGAACAACTTACAAAGTGGAAAAGAGAGCGTATTAAAAAAGTTTTAAATACATTAGGACATAAAGAACCAGAATTAAATGATACAGACGTTATGATCAAAAAACTAACGGAACTAAAGTTAAATTATTCATACAATGAAATGTATGCTAAGTTAAAATCTAAACTTAAATTAAGTGAAATGGGTATGCGTATTTGTACTGTTTTATCTGGCGATAGACGAAAGTTTTCAAAAACAAGTATATATTTAGACGGGATTACAGCAGAAGAAGCGATAAATGGAATTGATAGTTTTATGCTTGAACAATCACGTGAAAATGATCAAGTGAATTTATCAGCTTGTCCTGATCACTATGTACTAAGACCCTTGGGGGAAAATGAATTAGAGGTTATCGAAACTACTGGTAATTCTCCGTTTCCGGTTCAATTTTTTATTGCTTATGGTGACGAAACGGGATTGAAGACGCCTAGAGATAAGTCCTATCAATACCAATCAACAGGTGTTGCACGTATGAAAGACGGTACTACTATTGGTGGAGTTCGACATCAATTCAAAGATACAGATACTGGAATAGAAGTAAGTCTAGTTGTAGAGTTTCCAGCACTTTGTCCTAATAGCCTTATTAAATCGCATCAAATGCATTTGGCATGTGAGTTTTCTTATTGGCTACAGTGGATTAAGGACCGTAAAAAATAGTTTTCAAATAAACAACAGTCAAGATGTTCAAACAAATCATATGTATGTTTTAATAAAACCTAGTTGACTTATCGGAAATATTTGTATAATATGTACTTAATTCCATAACGTATTGCTGATTGGAGAAACCAAAGGCATTTTATCAATAGATAAAATGCCTTTGGTTTTTTTATTGCATAAATACTGAATCTGTTCATTCAGATGAATCATTTCAAGGAGGGGGAAAAGTGACTGTTTCAATTGATGGGGTATCAAAATATTTTTCGAAACAAACTGGTACTGTTCAAGTATTAGAAGATATTAATTTCCAATTAGAAAAAGGGGATTTTGTTACAGTAATCGGTCCGAGTGGTTGCGGAAAAAGTACACTATTAAAAATTATTGCGGGTTTAGACAGCGATTTTGAAGGTGAAGTCATTATTGATGGGGAGCACATAACAAAACCGAGTAAGAAGCAAGGGTTTATATTTCAAGAACACCGTCTGTTTCCATGGTTAACAGTCGAAGAGAATATTGCAGCTGATTTGTCATTAAAAGATAAGTATGTGAAGGATAAGGTAAAGGAATGGGTTGAAATTGTTCGGTTAGACGGTTTTGAAAAATCATATCCGAAAGAAATATCAGGCGGGATGTCACAACGTGTTGCGATTGCAAGAGCGTTGTTAAGGGATCCGAATGTATTATTGCTTGATGAACCATTTGGGGCAGTTGATGCGTTTACCCGGAGTCATTTGCAAGAAGTACTGCTCAACATTTGGGAACAAAAGAAGACGACAATGATATTCGTTACACATGATATAGACGAAGCCATATATCTTTCGAGCCGAATTGTCATTATGAGTGCAAAGCCTGGAAAAATACATAAAGTGATTGAAAATAATTTACCTTATCCGCGTAGTAAAACTTCAGAGTCATTCCAAGAGATTCGTAAGAAGGTATTACAGCAGTTTGAGCATGGGGGATTGATTCAAACAAGTATATAGGGAAAGAGTGATTATATATGTATAAAAAATTCAAAGGTCTTTCTTTTGCTTTAGCTATATCTTTATTTTTATTCGGATGCGAAAAGAGCACAGCAAGTAGTAAGAAGGAAGATGTAACAGTACAAATTGGTATACAGCAAGGATTAAGTCCACTATTACTCGCGCAGAAAAAAGGATGGTTTGAAGAAGAGTTTAAAAAAGAAGGCGTTAAAGTGAAGTGGACAGAATTCCAAAGCGGTCCTCCTTATTTTGAGGCTATCGCATCAAACCGATTAGATTTTGGTGAAGTTGGAAATTCTCCAGTCATTTCAGCGCAAGCAGCAGGTATTGGATTTACCGAGATTGCCAATACAAGTTACGCGAGAAAAGGAACTGGAATTCTCGTTCAAAAAGATAGCAAGATTACGAGTGTAAAAGATTTGAAAGGTAAAAAAATAGCGGTAGCAAAAGGAAGTAGCGCATTTAATTTATTATATCGAGCGCTAGATAAAGAGGGTATCGATGCAAAAGATGTAAATGTCATCCAGTTACAACCAGATGAAGCGCAGCCTGCATTCGAATCAGGATCAGTAGATGCATGGGCAATTTGGGATCCTTTCATATCGTTACATACGGTAAATAAAGGAGCGAAGGTAATTGCAGATGGTGAACTATTAAATGTTTCTTCCCCGGAATTTTTAATTGCGAGAACAAAATTTGCGAAAGAGCATCCGGAATTAGTTGAGAAATTCCTCAAAGTTTATGAAAAAGCACGCGTATGGCAAGATGAAAATTTAGATGAAGCGATAAAAATATATACTTCTGCAAAGAAAATAGATGCAGAGATTGTAAAAGAAGTGTTTAATCACGACAAACCTATTTTAGTTCCAGTTACGAAGGAAATAATAGCGGAACAGCAAAAGACAGCAGATTTTCAATATAAGCTCGGTTCTATCAAGAAAGAAATTAAAACAGATAAAGTTGTAAATAATTCTTTCGTAGAAAAAGCGTTAAAGGCGAAGTGAAAAGAGGTTTTGTAAATTGGAAAATACGAAGGCTGTTGTGAAAAGGGCGAGTATAACGATTGGCAAAAGCAATGTGAAAAAAGTGCGAAAGACAAATGTAAAAGTGTTAGTAAGAGCGATCACTATACCAATTATCGTATTAATAATTTGGCAGTTAGCCGGCATATTCGATCTAGTTTCTAAAACAGTATTACCAACGCCATTGGATATATTTCTAGCTTTTCAAGAACTTATAAAAACAGGAGAGTTATTCGGTCATTTAAGTATTAGTGTATTCAGGGCTGCGGCTGGTTTCTTTATTGGCGGGAGCTTAGGAATTATTTTAGGAACGATTGTTGGATTTTCAACGAGAAGTGAGCAATATTTAGATCCCTCAGTACAGATGTTAAGAACTGTACCTCATTTAGCTGTTGCACCGCTTTTCGTATTATGGTTCGGATTTGGCGAAACATCGAAAGTGTTATTAATTGCAGACGGGGCATTCTTCCCTTTATACGTAAATGCATTTTTAGGTATTAGAGGTGTAGATTCAAAGTTATATGATGTTGCGAGAGTGTTAGAGTTTAATAAACGAAAATTAATTACGAAATTAATTTTGCCTGCGGCATTACCGAATTTATTACTTGGAGCACGTTTGTCTTTAGGCGTTGCATGGGTCAGTTTAGTAGTAGCAGAACTTATGGGATCTACAGAAGGTATTGGTTATATGATTATGGATGCAAGGCAATTTTCAAATACAGATATCGTATTTGTTGGAATTATTATTTTTGCATTCGTTGGGAAGTTTTCTGATTCCCTCGTACGTTTACTAGAAGTGAAATTTTTAAGATGGCGAGATAATTTTAAAGGAGAAAAAGGGAATTAATATTTAAATTATTAGGGGTAATTTATATAGAGTGTTTTAGTTGACGTTTCAAAACAATTAAGGGGTGTGTAAAGGTATGGAATTATTATGGTTTATTCCGGCGTATGGAGATGGTCGATATTTAGGAACGACTAAACGAGGAAGAGCAGCTGAGTATGGTTATTATAAACAAGTTGCACAGGCAGCCGATTATTTAGGATATACAGGTGTGTTACTTCCAACTGGTCAAGGATGTGAAGACCCTTGGGTGTTAGCATCAGCTCTTGCTGCTGAAACAGAGAAGTTAAAATTTTTAGTAGCGGTTAGACCAGGACTTATGTCACCAACAGTTGCAGCGAGGATGGCTTCTACATTTGATAGAATTTCAGACGGCAGACTTCTTATTAATGTAGTAGCTGGAGGAGATCCGGTTGAATTGCAAGGTGATGGATTATATCTTGAGCATGATGAAAGATATGAAGCAGCGGATGAATTTTTAAAAGTATGGAAATCGACATTGCAAGGTGAAACGATATCTTTAGATGGAAAACATATTAAAGTTACAGATAGTAAAGTTGTGTTCCCGCCAGTTCAAACACCGTATCCTCCTATATATTTCGGTGGATCATCATCTGCTGGAAAGGAAGTTGCAGCAGAACATAGTGATGTATATTTAACGTGGGGCGAGCCACCAAAGCAAGTAAAAGAGAAAATAGAAGAAGTAAGAAAACTGGCAGAAGAGAAGGGGCGTACAGTACGATTCGGCATTAGGTTACACGTAATCGTAAGAGAAACAGAAGATGAAGCATGGGAAGAGGCTGAGAGGTTAATTCAATATGTAGATAACGAAACAATTGAACTTGCTCAAAAAACATTTGCAAGATATGATTCAGTTGGTCAAAAACGGATGACCCATTTAAATAAGGGCACAAGGGAGTCATTAGAGATAAGTCCTAACTTATGGGCTGGTATTGGTCTTGTAAGAGGTGGGGCAGGCACTGCGCTTGTAGGAGATCCGTATACAGTAGCGAAAAGGATAAAAGAATATGAGGCGTTAGGAATTGATACATTTGTTTTATCAGGATATCCACATTTAGAAGAAGCGTATGAAGTGGCGGAATTATTATTTCCATTATTGAAAGGCGAGAAGAAACAAGAAAATAAAATCGTTGGTGAAATGATAGCTGATGCATATGCATTAAAAAAATAGTGAGAAATAAAAAACTCGCAAGTTATTAAGCTTGCGGGTTTTCGTCGTAAACAATTAATAAATATGGTAAAATTAAGAGGTAACTTATGGTACAGTTGGTTGTTCAATTATCACTTCTCCAAAGTAGGAGGGGGGTGATAATACATGAGTGAAATTACGTTGTTACTGCAAGGTGGACTGTTTCTCGTTGCATTGTTAACGTTTATTGTCGTCTTAATTGACAAGCTCAAAAAATAACAACCCACCTATGCCTATAGAATGTGGGTTGTTTTGTTTGTAAGAAACAAATAGGATAAATGAACAATCCAATCTGCTAAGTTACGTGGACTAGTGTGTAGCCGCACACTAGTCTTTTTTATTTATATACAATTTATAATTAGATTATGTGATTGTATTGTTCTTTTCATAATCATTATAACATAGTGTCTTTTCATCAAGAAAGGAGACCGTATGTTCTGATTCCGATTATATAGAAGGAGTTTTTTCTTTAAATAGCTCATCCATATACTGTTTTAAACTTTGGACATAAAATTCCTGCCTATTTACGTTATTTACACCGACAATTGGTGATGGAAGTTCATATCGTTTTTCTGATAAATGAACGACAACGTCAAAGATATCAAATAGACGAATGAAACAAAATAGGCCGTCTTTATCGCTTAATAAAATAAAATAATGGTTTTCACTATTTGTATTTAATGTATTCCATAGTGAACTTTTACTTAAGTCACGAACAATGCTCTTTTCTTTTAATTCCATAAAATCGGAATTTGATAGAATGTTAGAGATATCAATTGCATCGGGATCTTCAAAGTAACCATCAACTGTTTGTACACCAAAAGTATAGGCCATTTTTAATACACTCATTTTGTACTTGCGGTTATCTAAAAGTAATTCACGTTGAATAGAGCTAGCTACTTTCGTTACACGTTCTTCTTTCCAAATTTCATTATGAAGTGAAATATCGTGCTTTTTACATAGTTTCATAATTAATGCATTAGAATAAAGTATTTCGTCACTTACTTCAACAACATCAGTCTCAGCTGCCGCAAGTTCCTCGCCGTGTTCATTTGTATAGAGAGGGGAGTCGATTTGTTTTTTCATTTGCTCAATCTTATATTGACTTAATTTATGCCTAATTAAAGGGCGATCAATATTTGTTGTCATTTGTTCATGACAAGTATCACAAATTGAGTTTGTGAAATAATATCCACATAATATTTCTGGGATGACATATTGTTCACTAAGTTCTTTCGTATCTTTTCTGCAAATGATGCATTGTGTCATATTTATCACCTTTACCTGCAAATTTGTATGTAATCTCATTGTAGTGTATTTATAGGTATTTTGGAATATTGTACAGGAAAATATTATGTGAAATTCATGTTTATTTTGGTACAATAAAGAGAAGTGCTAGTTTAAAGGAGGCCGTTTTTTTGAAATCGAAAGTGCACTTTTGGACATTAGAAGTGCTGATGGTTGTAGGAATCATATTTATTTGCACAAAAATATCGTTTCTATTTCAACCAATTGGTATCTTCATATCAACATTATTTTTCCCAATTTTAATCGCGTTATTTTTATACTTTGTATTTAACCCTGTATTAGTCTTTTTGGAGAATAAAAAAGTTCCTAGAAATTTAGCGATTTTACTACTATATCTTTTTATTATCACGTTAGCTGGGGTTGCTATTGGAGTAGTCGTCCCAACCATCTCACAACAGTTAATGGATTTAGTAAAAAATATGCCAACTTACATAAAAGAGGGGAAAATATACATACAAGAGTTATCCCATCATAGATTGTTTGAATGGATATCTACACAAAATTACGTTTCCATTGAAACAATTGAAAAAAATGCGATTGCATCTTTAAAGGAAATACCAAACACAATTACGTCGAGTGCAACGGCTGTATTTGGAATAATTACGAATGTTGCGTTAGTTATATTTACAGTACCGTTCATATTATTTTATATGTTTAAAGATGGACATGCCTTTCCAAAAAAAGCAGTTAGTCTATTACCTGAGTCTTACCGAGAAGAAGGACTTCGTATTATTAAGGAAACGAATGAAACATTATCTGCGTATATTCAAGGGCAATCGCTCGTTTGTATATTTGTAGGTGCTTTTACTTTTATCGGTTATTTAATTATCGGTTTACCGTACGCTTTCGTTTTAGGGATTATTGCAGCATTTACAAATATTATTCCGAACTTAGGTCCATTCATCGGTGCAGCACCAGCTGTAATTGTAGGTTTGTTCGTATCTCCAATGCAAGCGTTGTACGTAATAATTATCGTAACAATTGTACAGCAGTTTGAAAGTAACATTATTTCACCACGTATAATGAGTTCAAAATTAAATATCCACCCGTTAACAATTATTATATTAATTTTAGGGGTAGGTAACTTCGCAGGAATTATCGGAATGATTTTAGCAGTGCCAGTTTACGCAGTAACAAAAACGGTTGTTTCGAACTTAGTGAGATTGTTCAAGACGAAACGAAATAATCGAAAATAGTATATGTTGAGAAAGATACACCATTTTTTAAGTGGTGTATCTATTTTGTTTAAAAATATTTAAAAGTGTATGAATGAGGTGTTATTATATATTTTTTATATATCAAATGTAGCAGGAAACTCATGTGACATATGCTTTATAAAGCTATGTGGAGTCTCTCTGAACTATCCAAATCATTTCTTTACACCGTGCTATCAACATCACAATCGACTCCTTTCAATTTATATATTTAAACGATTAAAGGTGAGTGTAGTACTTACTTCTACGATCACGAATTTCATCAATAATTTGTTTATATTGTTGTTCTCGTTTTAATTCATTTTGAGATATCGTTTCTTTTTGAATCGTAATAGTTAAAAAGAAAAGGTGAAACTTCATATGTGAATTCCTCCTTTCAAATCGGAATTACAGATGACTACAGTAATGGCTTTGTCTTTCTTTTACATTATCCATAGCCTGATTAATTTGTCGTTCATGTAGCATGTTAGACTCAGAAGATTTATTTTTTTGAATGATAATGGTTAAAAAGAATACTTTAAATTTCATTGGATTTTTGCCCCTTTATAAGTGATTTAGAAAAGACGATTGTAAAAAGAAGATTGAACCTCTTTAACTTCGTCCATAGCATTTTGAACGTGTTGTTCATGTATAATCTCTTTCTGTGAAAGCTTACGTTTTTGAATAGTAATAGTTAAAAAGAATGCTTTAAATTTCATTAGAATGTTGCTCCTTTAGGATTTATTTAGAAAAGACGGTTGTAAAGGGAAGATTGAACCTCTTTAACTTCGTCCATAGTATTTTGAACGTGTTGTTCATGTATAATCTCTTTCTGTGAAAGCTTACGTTTTTGAATAGTAATAGTTAAAAAGAATGCTTTAAATTTCATTAGAATGTTGCTCCTTTAGGATTTATTTAGAAAAGACGGTTGTAAAGGGAAGATTGAACCTCTTTAACTTCGTCCATAGTATTTTGAACGTGTTGTTCATGTATAATCTCTTTTTGTGAAAGCTTACGTTTTTGAATAGTAATAGTTAAAAAGAATGCTTTAAATTTCATTAGGTTATTGCCCCTTTAAAATATATTTTTAACACATTTGTGTATAGTATGAACTTTTAATGTCCGTTATTTTATCCATAGTGTGTTTTAATTGTTGGTTACGAATGATTTCATCTTCAGATAATGTTTTTTTCTGAAGTGCAGTCGTAAAAAAGAAAATATGAAAAGTCATAAATGAATTCCTCCTTTCGAAAAGGAATTACAGGTGATCACAATACAGCACTTGGCGCTCCTTAACATCATTCATAGCATTTTCAATCTGCTCATTATGAAAAATTTCAGCTTTGGAAATTGTATTTCTTTGAATCGTAATACTTAAAAACAATACGCTAATAGTCATCGAATGTTGCTCCTTTCTTTAAAAAATAATGTAAGAGACTAAAAAATCGCACAAAAAAGCCACAGGAAGATATAGTTCTCCTATGGCCAGGCGTGAAAAAGCCACAGGAAAGTATACGACCTCCTGTGGCGAATTTATGAATTAATTGAAATAAAGTACGATTTTCAATTCTCCGTTAGGGTGGTCGAATTCATATTTAATTGTCCAGAAAACACAGGTGCAGTTAACGCTAAAGTTAATGCATGTAATTGTAATTTCATCATTTCCTTCGACCTCCTTTTAGAATATTTTTCTTACGTTAGTAAGTATATACAATTAATGGATAATTGTAAACATAAAAATTGAAAATTTTTAATTTTGATTAAAATGCGTATGTTTTAAAGGGATTTGACGAGAAGTATTGTATTTAACGAAATAGCGATAAAAATGGGGATGCTAAATGAAATATATGCATCTTAATGTGTTTGTTATGCTAACAATTTTTTATTTATGACTACTTGTTCTAAAGGAGAAAGAATAAAAGACATATCTGATGTTGAAACTACAAGTTTTTTAAGGTAATCATTTTTAAACGAATGATTACCTTTTTTGTATAAGAAATTTATGGAAAACCAAAGTTCTATGTGATATGGTTAATTACATAAGTAATGAACATATGAACCTAAGGTGGTGAAATTGTGAAACCTACTCTGGAGCAAAACAAATTAATATACATACAAATTGCAGAAACCATTGAATCTGATATTTTAAAAGACATATTGCTTGAAGAAGAACAAGTTCCATCAACAAATCAATTTGCGAAGATGTTACAAATAAATCCAGCTACTGCAGCTAAAGGGGTAAATGTATTAGTGGATGAAGGGATTTTATATAAAAAGAGAGGGATCGGGATGTTTGTTGCAAAGGGAGCGAAAGAAGTTGTACTAAAAAAAAGACAAAACACTTTTATGACCGAATATTTACCTAAAGTGTGGGAAGAAGCGAAAGTGCTAGAAATATCAAAAGATGAATTGATGGATATGATTCAAAAAGTTACGAAGGAGGGGAAAGAGGGATGATTACACTTGAAACGTTAGAGTTAACGAAAAAATATAAAAAGAAAATAGCTGTAAATGAAGTAACGATTTCTTTGGAAGAGTATAAAATATATGGTTTGCTTGGAAGGAACGGAGCAGGGAAAACGACTTTATTAAACTTACTGGCAGGACAAATTATTTCGAGTAGTGGAAGCGTATCTGTATTTGGTGAAAGTGTATTTGAAAATAGTAAAGCCATGCAAAGTATTTGTTTTGTTAGAGTAAAAGAAGAAGCTCATTTAAGTTATAAAGTAAAAGAAATTTTTAAGATGTGTAGCATGTTTTATAAAAATTGGGATGGAGCTTATGCTGAAGAACTGGCAAATAAATTTCAGCTGAATATGACAGAGAAATACCATAAACTATCCCATGGTATGCAAACAGTCGTAGGAATTATTCAAGGGCTAGCAAGTAGAGCACCAATTACTATTTTTGATGAACCAACTACAGGTTTAGACGCAGCACACCGTGAATTATTTTATTGTCTACTACTAGAAGATTACGGTGAGCATCCACGAACAATTATATTGTCAACACATTTAGTAGAAGAAGTAACTCATGTTATTGAAGATGTGATAATCATCAAAGAAGGAAGATTAGTTGTTCAATCCTCGGTGGAAGATTTATTACAACAAGGTCATATTATTTCAGGGCAAAAAGATAAAGTGGACGAGTTCTCAATCAATAAAAAAGCGTTAGAACGAGAAGTTTATGGAAATAAGGGCATTACTGTCATATGGGAAGAATTGTCTAATGAAGATTATGACTCTATTGAAAAATTAGGATTAGTAGTTGATGGAATAACATTACAAAAACTATTTATACACATAACTGGCGGTGAATTGAAATGACGATATTAATGAAGCAGTTAAAGTTACATATAAAATTTCACTATAAAGCAATATTAATATTTTGGATGGTAGCTTTACTCATTAAAGGAACTATGAATGCAGCTCATTTATATGGAATAGAAATTGGCTATATTCCTGAATTTATCACTAATCCTTCAATAGCGATTATGGTGTTTATCGTAGGGAGTGTTTTCATTATTCAAGATGATTTATTTCGTTTAGCTGTTTCATTTGGTGTAACGAGAATACAATATTTTTTCGGAGCCATTTGTTACATTGTAATGCAATCCGCATTGTTTTCATTTCTTCAAGTATTGCTTTTACAAGATTTAAAATATAATGTAGTACATGTTAACTTTTGGGAGCAATCGATACAACAGTTTACTTTACAACTTTTATTTTATGTTACGACAGCATGTTTCTTTCAACTAGTAGTCGTGTTTAAGCAAAGATTTAAGTGGATTGGTCTTATGATTGGTGGGACGCTTTTCTTATCAATGAATAGTGTACTTTATGGAGAAGCCGGGATAACAGGTTTAATATTTACAAACGATGCATCTTTAATAGACATTCCTTATTTTACTGTTATTTCAATCGGATTAACTATTCTTTATATCGTAACTAGTAGCATATTTATTCGTAAAGTTTCATTTGAACAAACAGTTTGAAATATTGATAGATTATTATTTTAGAGAGAAGGAAAGTATATGGGAGACACTTCTTCACTAATAACTGTCTTTTTATGTATTGCACTACTAATATTTTGGCGTCGTTATCGCTCTATGTATAAGCCAATAAAGGGCACAGGAAAACGTATTTTGTGGCCATTACTATTTTTAACTCCAGGTATTGTATGGTTTTTTGGTCCCGTACATCCAGCTATCTTACAAGTAATATTAGCAGCGTTAATTGGGGTTCTTTTCGCTATACCACTTATAGTTCTAACAAATTATGAGCGAAGAGATGATGGGAATATTTATACGAAAAAAAGTGCAGCTTTTTTAATTACTTTTATTGCACTTATTATTTTAAGATACGGTTCAAGACAATATATTGTTGATTTAGATCAACAAACGATCGGTTTATTATTTTACGTTGTTGCTGTATCATATATCATTCCGTGGAGAATTACGTGTTATATTAAGTTCAGGAAAGTTTGGCGGGAAAATAATACTCATGCTATGTAAGAAAAAACGTCTCTTTCGAGAAGTTTTTTTCTTTTTATATGTAATTGAAATCATTTGTTGAAGTGCAAGCTGACATACAATATTATAAATATAAAAAATTGAGGGGAAGTAGGGTGGATATAAATGCGTACAATTTTACTTTTTCTAAATAACATACCCATCAATGAGATAGAGAACATTAGACAAAAACATGATCCTTTATTTGGATTAATTCCACCGCATATAACGATCGTATTTCCATTTAAGAGTAATATTTCAAATGATGAATTAAAATCTCATATTTTGAATTTATCAAAAGAGGTAGGCAAAATTGAAATTGAGGTTGCAAATCGTACCACTAGTGTAGGAAACTATTTATTTTTGGAAGTGAAGAAAGGGAAAGAACAAATAGAAGAACTACATGATATCCTGTATACAGGACCTTTATTACAATTTTTGAATGAAGACATTCCGTACATACCACATATAACAGTCGGCAGAAAGACAAGTGCCGAGTTAGCTGCTGGAGTAGTTAAGGATATGCCTAGTTTTCATAAGAAGTTAAATTGTGTGATTGATAGAATTAGTGTAGAACGAATCGGAGAGAACGGGGAATCCATTATTGAATTTGAAGTGCCATTACAAAAAAGCTGACAAAAGTCAGCTTTTTAATTTTGTACATGAAGTAAAGTACCAATCGCACCGCTGTAACCATCATCTTGTAGGAAGACTGGTATTTTATTTTGATATTCTGTGTAACTACGAATAATATTTTGAAGGTGTACGTTATGACATAAAGTCGAACCGATATAGATAATATGTCCCATGTCTTTCGTTTCGGCAAATTGGAGGCTTAATGCGGTAACGACTTCACCTACAAGCCCTTGAACGGTTGCGATTATATCTGACTTACTAAAATTCGAGTTTGTATTGGTTGCTTTCCCAAAGTTACTAGCTGTTAAGTTAGTATCAATAGGGGAGAGAATATTACCGTAAATATCTCCGACTGTAATGTCTAAATCTTTTCTAGAACCTATTTTTGTCAAAGGGATTACATCCTCAAACTGATCTATATTTGTTAATAGTTTTGAAAGTCCCATAATTGTACCACCGCCAACTCCAGTTCCACCGGCGCGAATATATTGGTCATTATAAACGTAATGGATGGAAGTACCTGTACCGATATTTGTTAAAATAAAGTTGTTTATAGAATGTTTTTCTTTCTTTAATATGTATCGGACACCAGCAAGAGTAGCTTCAAATTCGTTCAGTTCAACTACTTTATATGACTCTGAAAGTAGTTGTTGTAATTGTTTTGCTTTTCCACCCGTAATACATATTTGTTTCATTCCATTGATGTTCTTAAGCCAATCAATAATTTTATCTTGTTCAAGTGAATAAAATTTTTCAAAAGCTAATTGTTTGTTTTCGTCAAAATAAGCAATTTTCGTTAATGTGCCTCCAGCATCGATACCGACTATACTTTCCATTTTCCTACTCCCAACTATGTAATATGTTTATCCTGTTAATTTCGATCAGACCGGTTGGCGGGGGATAGATAACCCGGACCGAATTAAAAGTCACTTATTCTGCTTGATATATTAATAGCTTTTCTATAGTTACAATTAGCTGATTATTAACCGTTGCAGTACCTTTACCGAGAATAAAACCTCGGCGATTGCGAGTTAGCTCATAATGCAAATCAAGTTTATCAGCGGGATATGCTTTTCCATGGAATGCAACTCCATCTAAAGAGGAGAGAAAGCCTAATCCTTCAGAATCGCTTGTATGTACAAATGCACTAAGCTGAGCCAGTGCTTCCACAATTAACATATGAGGCATATGTTTTTGATTATCATTTATAAACCATTCGTTATTTGTAATGAGTTTGTATCCTGTAACGGATTCACCTTGTTTTATGTTTGTTACTTTATCAATCACTAAAAAAGGATAACGATGGGGAAGTGTATCTTTAACATACATATGAAAGTACCTCCAATGAATAAATACCCCTGCTACAGTTAAGCAGGGGAGTTACCATTAATTTTTAACTAATTCATTTACTTTTTCAAGAGAAAAAATGCCGCTATTTCTAATGTTTTCAACAACTTGTTGTAACACTTCTTTATCTTGAACGAGTGCAATACGTACAAAGCCTTCACCGTGAGGTCCAAATGCATGACCTGGCGTAACAACGACATTCGCACGATCCATTAATGCATAAGCAAATTCTATAGAAGTCCAGCCTTTTGGAATTTCGGCCCAGACGAACATACTACCAGCTGGTTTATCGACATTCCACCCAAATGTACGGAATCCATCGACTAAAGTATCTCTACGTTCTTGGTAAATACCGCGGTTTTTTTCACAAAATGCAGCGCCATTTCTAAGGGCAGTGCATGCTGCTTTTTGAATTGGTAAAAACACACCGTAGTCTGTATTTGATTTAAACTGTGTAAGTGCACCAACAATTTCTTCATTTCCAATCATGTACCCAATACGGCTACCTGCTAAACTATAACTTTTTGATAAAGAGTTAATTTCAACGCCAACTTCCTTTGCGCCAGGGACTGATAGAAAGCTTATTGGCTTATTTCCATCGAAATAAAATTCAGCATAAGCAAAGTCATGGACAACAATAATATTATGCTTTTTCGCGAACGCGATGACCTCTTTAAAGAAATCTTCGTGAGCCATTGCTGGAACTGGATTTCCTGGGAAGTTTAAAATCATCATCTTTGCTTTATCGGCGATTTCTTCCGGGATGTCTTGTAAGTTAGGTAGGAAATCATTGTCTTTCGTTAAAGGCATGTAGTAAGATGTTGCTCCAGCCATTTGAATTCCTGTTTCATAAGCTGTATATCCTGGATCAGGAACTAATATAATATCTCCCGGATTCGCATAAACCATAGGTAAATGAACGAGTCCGTCCTGTGAACCCATTAATAATAAAACTTCTTTATCGGCATTTAATATAACATTATGAGTGTTGTTGTAATATTCAGTTACAGCTTCGTGAAATTCTTGAATACCACTTAATGTGTATCCGTAGCTTTCTTTTTCACTCGCTGTATGTACCATTTCTTCTCTTACAAAGTCAGCAGGTGGCATATCAGGATTCCCGATACTTAAATCAATCATTTTGTGACCTGCTGCAATCTTTTCTTTTTTATACGCCCCTAATTCACTAAATATAGAAGATTGGAATGCTTTCATTCTAGTTGCTAACGTGTATGTCATCAAAACCCCTCCTAAAAACAGTGTTTTCTTTCTGCGTTTTTAATAATTCTGAAAACACATGTTTACATTTTATCATTTTTTTATGAAAATTAAAACGATTGACAAATTTAGAGGAAGGATTAGTCTATTTTAAAAGAGTGGGGAATATGTTTGAGAAAGCTTTTTAAAGTAAAATAACGCAGAAAATATTTTCTGCGTCTTACATGAAGTGTCATCAGTTCTTTTTATATGTACATAATCTTTCCACTGCATAAAAGTATACATTTAATGTACCATCGACAACTTTTATAGTTTGATCCGATGTAAATGAGTTACCATAATCAATGTGATACACAGTAGAATCTTTTACAAATGAACCTTTGTATAAATCTTCTTTTTTCTTCGTTGTTTGCATTTCCACTAAATTTTGAACAATTTTTTCTTTCTTTACTTCTTTTACAACTGTTTCAAATTTATAAAATGTAGGACAAAGTCCATTTTTGTTGTCAACGACTTCCCAAGAACCGAATATATCATTATTGCTACATCCACTAAGTAGAATGATGAGTATTGGAATAAGTAATAGACCCTTTTTCATTTTCTTCTCCTTTCTTTTCAGTTTCAATAAACGTGCGAATACGATAAGACTATTGTAATAAAAAATGTTTAAATTTTTATAAAGAATTATTTAATTTCACATAAAAATTTGGAGAAAGGTGAGGTTTTTAAAGTGAAAAGGCATGAATCTAGTGTAATCTAGATTCATGCCTAGTACTCTATCTTAAGTTATGTTTGTTGAGGATAAATGAAGCGGAAAGAAGAATGACAATTCCATTTACAATATATACATTTACAATAACAAAGGTGAGGTTAGCTATTCCAAAACCATCTTTATCGAATATAGAAGTGAATGCTGTAGTAGTCAAAAAGATAATGGGAGTTAACAATAAAAATAGGAAACCTGCAACAATCCTTCTTTTAAAATTATTTTGAGATAAGGAAATGGCTAAAAATTTAGGATACCAAACATAACTAATGAAAAAAGAAGGATAATTAATAATTGGATAACATCATACATTTCCACAGCTCCTTTTTGAAAAATCTATAATTTATTGTATTCGAAAGTAGTAGGGGATACTCCTCTAAATCTTTGAACTATACAAAGTATATAATTTTTCATCCTAGAAATTGAAAAAGAATGGACCCAGTAAAATGCTGAATCCATTCTTAAGGAGTATAAGTCTTACTGCCCGTAAATCCTCTGCCGATTAAATTTTTACCTTATACATTCGCAGATTGTGACGTTTGTTTTTCAAATTGTTTTTGCTTAGATAGAGAAATAAAAATAATCAACAATGAAATAACTCCGAAGATGAGAACCATATATTGTAATCCAATCGTATCTAAGAAGAATCCCGTTCCGAGTAAGACGATTTGGAACATAACTCTCTCAAACATATTACGGAATGAGAAGAGACGTCCGTGATAACTTTTTTCTACTTTCGTTTGGAAAATTGTCGACATTATTGGGAAGAAGCAACCTACACTAAATCCAAATAAACCAAATGATACAAGGGCCATCCATTTTACATCGCTAAAGAATAACGAAAGGTGTGCAAACGCAGTACAAACTGCGAAGAAATATAGTAATTTTTCAGGTTTGAAATGATCAGATAGACGTTTAATAACGAAAGCACCTAGCATAAATGCGATACCTTCAATTGTATATATGAATCCTTTAATCGTTGGATCATGTTGCATTTCGCTAATATTAATAACCATTAAATTAAACCCGGCTATAAATAATAGGGGGATAATACTTAATATAAGTGCTGTAAAAGCAATTGGAATTCCTTTTAAAATACGAAAGACTTCCATAAAGCTATTATCTTTTGCAGCTTGTTTACTTGGTGTTATTGATTTCTTGTCTTCAAATTGCAGGAAGAAAGTTGAGAGGAATAGTAAAGCGTATGCTGCCATGGAGAAGGCATACATATACTGTAAACTCATTACAACTAAAAGAATTCCACCTAGTGAAGTACCTGCAATACGAGCGATGGTACCTACATTCATATGGACACCGTTCATCTGTAATAACTCATGTTCACTAACAATTAGTGGGATTACAGATTGTAATGCAGGGAAATAAAATGCAGCTGAAATTTGAAGTGCAATCATAAATGCAATCATAAAGGCGATACTTTCATATTGAATAGCGAAAAACATAAAAATAACACTTAAAACTCGACCAAATCCAGCATATAGAAGAACTTTCTTCTTTTCATACTGATCGATAACACGACCAGCCATAGGACCAACTAGAACACCTGCTAGTAATCCGATAAATAATATAACTGATTTCATGAAATCAGAAGGGACATATTTTTGCATGAATTCAAGGTTACCAAGTATACCAAGCCATAATCCTAGACCAGCAATAAATTCCCCAATTAGAACAATCCAAACGTTTTTATTACGCCACATAATATAAAACCTCTCCGTCTTTTAAAATGAAAAACTCCTATATAAAACCTCCTTATTTTATCTATTATTTTTAACGAACTTTTTTAGAGTCAGAGTCTATATTACGTGTTTCATGAGTGGATTTCAATTTTTTTGATTTGTGAAAAAATCACTTTGTTAAGTACTGAAATAAGCAATTCAAAATGTAAAAAAACTTATGCTTAAATACCAATTGATAGTAAAGATAGACATAGAAAAAATAAAAAAGCAAGAACGTATATACTACGTCTCGCTTTTTTGAAATGCAAAATTAAACAAATAAATTTACTTAGCAACACTTATGATCTTGTCCAATAGCTAAACCGCTAAAAGATAGTGGACCAACAACGTTTGCACTTGCACCACTAGTAAGGTTCTCTACAGTTAAAGAGTATTCGTGAGTCCCGCAGCTAACATTTTGATCTATAGCTTGAAATGTTTGCGCGTAAAATTGCTCAGAATCTGTAGATTCAATTCCTACTTGAGCGTTGAAGATTTCTGTATTGTCACGGAAAATTCGGAATAAAACTTGTGAAATCTCAGTTATACCTTCAACTCCAACTGTAGCGATTAATTCTACTCGATTATTACGTGAATCTCTACTTGAAATTCTCAATTTCAAATTTGCTAGAATTGCTTTATTTGGAGAAGCTGGGATTGCAAAAGTGGTTTCACCTGTTTTACTAATAGGTTGAGTAGCTTGGTAATCAATGATATGAGTCAAATTCGTCACCTCCTCATATACTAAAATATGAAGGTAACGATGAATTAGTTTGGACAAATACTAAAATGTTTTAATAGAATAATCGAGAATGGTTGTTAAAAAAGAAAAACGTATAAAAGCATCAAGAATGTATCATGCTTATACGAAATACTTCTTGATGCTTTTAATACTCTAAGCAGAAAACTCTTCTTTACGTACTTCGAAGAATTCATTTCGGCGTAAGTAATTATACGTTTTTTCCGAAACTTCTTCTTCTTGAGAGACTAAAAAACGACGATTAAACGCATAGAAGGATTGTCCTTTAATTAATTTTACGTAATATATTTTAAACGCCTCCTCTAACTGGGGTATGTCTTGCTTCATATTATGATAGCCGATATCCCTATTAAAAATACTTGGAGTTTGAAAGAGGATAAGCGGGAAGATGAAAGTGCTTACAAATTTGTAAGGTTTGTGTCACCTTTTCCGATAGTTTCAATTAATCAATTGCTACTATACTACAAATAAGTTCCATAAAATAAGGGGGTAAAAAGATGGATGAAGTAATTGGAGAAGTTGTAGCTGGAATTTGTGAATTTGTAGTAGAAGTAACGGCAGATGTTATAGGTAACTTAGTTTCAGGAAATGAAAAAGAGGAGAAAGAAACTTTATAGAAAGATTTAAATTAATAAACTGATTTTAACATACATAGATAAACTGTGGGATACGTCTCACAGTTTTTTATTTCTTGGGGTGATATGTCATACGTCTAAAAGAGGAATTGATAATATGAAAGAGAACTTATTAATTAACTGAATCGTATATGTGAATAATAATAGAAAGAAGATGATAAAATGAGCAAAGAAGAGCTTGTAAAGAAACAGTTCGGTAGTAATGCAGAGAAGTATGTGAAAAGTAAAATACATGCACAAGGACCGGATTTACAATATGTAGTTCAACAAGTTGAAACTCGCCATAATACTCGACTTCTTGATATTGCTACTGGTGGTGGACATGTTGCAAATATATTAGCACCTATGTTTGCAGAAGTAGTTGCACTTGATTTAACAGAAACGATGTTGGAAAAAGCAAAAGGTTTTATAAAGAAAAATGGCCATGAAAATGTGTCTTTTGTAGCTGGAAACGCAGAAGATTTACCATTTGCAGATCAATCTTTTGATACAATTACATGCCGTATTGCAGCACACCATTTTACGAATCCGGTGCAATTTATTTTTGAGGTGAATCGTACGTTACAGGATAAAGGGCTATTTATATTAATAGATAATGTCTCACCAGAAAATAATGAATTTGATACTTTCTATAACTTTATAGAAAAGAAACGAGATCCGAGTCATGAACGAGCTTTAAAGAAAACAGAATGGATTAAGTTATTGGAAAAAAGCGGTTTGCAAATGCAGTCATGTTTCACCTTTGATAAAAAGTTTGATTTCGACTGGTGGTGTGACATGATGGACGTACCAGTGCAAAAGCGTGAAAAGTTAACAGAGTGTATGATGAAAACACCAAATGAAATGAAAGAATACTTTAATATTCAATTTGAAAATCATAAAGTAGAGTCGTTCTATACTGAAATGGCAATGTTTATATGCAAAAAAAGTACAACGTTACAAAGATAAAGTGAAATTTTAGTCGGCGGGAGAGTGTCCACTTCTTTCTCATTACTAGTCTTCAACAACCGAGCTGCCCCCGGCAAATAGCAGAATAAATATGTTGCAGTCTTTCCGAAGTACGATATACTTAGTACAGAGAAAATGAGAATTGAGGAATAGTAATAATGATTCGTGTACGTATTGAAGGAACTGAGGAAGAAATGCTTGAATTTATGGAGAAAATGCCGGACATTCCTGGTTTTGAAAAAACACATATGAGAGAACCGAGAAGAGGAAATAATCCAAAATATGATTCCAGTAAAAATGTACTAGCATATTTATCTTATAAAAAGATAGAAGTCGCCAATAAATAGGCGGCTTTTTTTATTTTGTGCGGTTTCACCCCCTTGTCTTTTTCGCATAATAATGATAGTAGGTTACGCTGAAGAGGGGTGAAAACAGTTAATAAGAAAATAATTTTTTTCGGAGATTTTGGTATTGATGATGCCGTAGCTTTAATTTATGCAAATAAAACATGTAAATTAGATATTTTAGGTATTGTTGCAGAGTATGGGAATGTATCGAGGGAAATTGTTACGGAAAATGTATATTTTTTAGAAAGATACTATGCGACAAAAGTGAAAATTATTGAAGGGGCTAGTAGGCCTATGACAGCTGAAGAACCTTTATTTTTCCCTGAAATTCACGGTGATCACGGATTGGGACCAATTATTCCACCTGAAATGCGAAATTGTAAAGGGGAAAATTTTTGTGAGTTGATTACATTAATTGAGCCGTGTCCAGAAGAGATTATTATTGTTGCGACGGGACGGTTGACAACACTTGCAACGTTATTTTTATTGTATCCAAATGTAATGAATCGTATTTCTTCTTATTATATAATGGGAGGCGCTTTCCTATTTCCTGGTAATGTTACACCAGTATCTGAAGCGAATTTTTACGGTGACCCAATTGCGGCGAATATTGTTATGAAGTATGCGCAGAATGCTACTATATATCCGTTAAATGTAACGCAAGCAGCACTTATTACACCTGAAATGGTCGATGTTATCGATAAACAAGGAACCGGACAGGCGAAACTAATTAAGCCAATGATTGATTTTTACTATGATAACTTTTATAAAAAAGAGTATCCGGGTATTGGTGGGAGTCCGATTCACGATTTACTTCCGTTCATTTCATTTATAAATGATGATATTTTTGAATATAAAAAATCAGCAGTTTGGATAAGTACGACAAATGATATAACGAGAGGTCAAAGTGTTGCGGATTTTAGGAAAATATTTGAACCAACGACGTTTGATAATAGACCTGTACAAAAAATCGCGGTTGGTTTTAACTATCCAGCTTTTAAAGACGAGTTTATGAAGACGATATTGAAGCCAGATTGTCCTTAAGTTTTTTATATACAATTTGAATGATTTTTAAAGAGCGAATAACTTATGAGAAATGAAACATAACTAATGATAAGTAATTGTTTCTAATTATAATTTTTTGTTTCTATATAAAGGAGGCTTTCATATGATTTGGTCATTAATTGTCGGTGGTATATTAGGATGGTTTGCAAGCTTAATCACTGGAAGGGATGTACCTGGTGGTGTAATTGGTAATATTATTGCTGGTATTGTCGGTTCTTGGCTCGGTACGGCGCTACTCGGTAAATTTGGTCCTGTTATAGGCGGATATGCAATTGTCCCGGCTTTAATAGGCGCAATTATTTTGATTTTCATCGTAAGTTTTATATTTCGATCAATGCGAAAATGAATACAAGGGACTGCTTGCGTTTGTAAGCAGTCCCTTTGAATTATGTTGTTTAATCTGTTATGCTACTGTTATACAATCAGGAGGTGTCAGCATTGAAAACATTTACAGTAAATTTCCATCAAGAAGATAATGCAAAAGCGACAACAGTACATAAACTAAGTGAAGAGGACTTCAATAAAGCAACAGAAAAAGGTACTCGTCATCTATTTGATTTAGATACAAACGTTGGTTTCTTTGTATTCTTTGACGCAGAAGATGCAGAAGGAAATGATCAATACTTAATGTTACAATACGAAGGGGATCATGAAGAGCCTAGCGCTTGCTACGGATTTGATTTAAAACTATACTATCAATTTTTAGCGCTATACTTAAACGATCTTGAATTCCATGGCGAGACAGATGAGGAAGAGGAAGAGTATGGTCCGATTCATCATTTAGCGCATTTACTTTATCATATTGTGGAAGATGGTAAATCAATCGAAGTGTAATATACATATTTGAAGCTGTCCTTAATTAGGACAGCTTTTTAATTATATGATATGGGCTATATAGACCACAGGTTAAATAAGTGGAGTTTACGTAAGGTTTCTTATTTCTTCCATGTTTCAATGGCGATACATCTGTTATAATGAGCGTAAATAAATTTCTGGAGGCTAATTCAATGCTTGTAGATGTAAAACACTTTATTAAAGCAGCAGGTTTAACATGTATAACGGCACTGTGTGGAGATAGTACATTCGCTCATAATTTTGAAACTGTAAAAAGTACAATTACTACATATGTAAAGAAATTAACACTTATCTCTTAGTTTTACTTTAACGGGTTCAGTTACGGGAGAGAGAATATAAAATAACACACAAATTAGGGATGTAAATCACATATGATTTAGCATCCTTTTTTATTGTTATTACAGTGTTTAAGCACTTTTATCATTGCCAAATTGGTTGTTATATCTATTCTAATTTTAATCCAAAACACGCACAAATGGCTCTAATGATACTTCGAACCCATTATAACTTTTTTATGCCATTTACTACAAGGGAAGGGAAAAAGAAAACAGTAAAAACACAAGCACAAAGATTGGGGATTACTGACAAAGTGTTTGATTTAAAAGATATAATTTACTTTAGATAGTTCACTCAAATAATGGTGTACTATATTTTTTAAAAGGGAAATGGAAAATTTATGATAAAATAATTATAGAGATTGTGAAAAAATGCTCTTAAATTAACGGTCAGGTTACTTTAAGAAGGATTTTTCAAGGGAAATGGTGAACATCATATTTTGAAGGGGTGATTGCAGTGGAGTAAGTGGTTTTTTTAATCTTGGTTAAATACTTTGAAGGAAGGGATTTATAACTATGAATACAAAACTAATAATAGTAGAAGGTTTACCTGGGTTTGGAAAATCAACCACTGCAAAGCTAATAAATGAAATTCTAAGCCAAAATAAAATTGAAGTTGAACTATTTTTAGAGGGAGATTTGAAGCATCCAGCCGACTATGATGGTGTATCTTGTTTTAATAAATTTGAATTCGATAGATTATTATCTAACAGTGGAAATTTTAAAGAGGTGCTTCTTAAAAGAGTTCTAAAAAAAGGAAGCAATTATTTATTACCATACAGAAAGATAAAAAATGAGTTTGGTGACCAGTTTTCGGACGAATTATTTAACACTATTTTTAAAAACGATATATATGAATTATCATTCGATAAAAATGTTGAATTAATTGCTGAAAAATGGAATGACTTTGCTGAAATTGCTCTAGAAGACAATAAGGTTTATATCTTTGAATGTTGTTTCATACAAAATCCATTAACTATTGGGATGATTAAATATGGTGAACAAAAAGAAAAAATAATAAATTATGTAATGAAAGTTGCAAAAATTATAGAGAATTTAAATCCAATGTTATTGTATGTAGAACAAGATAATCTTGAATTTTCATTTAGGAAGGCATTAAAAGAAAGAACTCC
This sequence comes from Bacillus luti, assembly GCF_009739945.1. Classification (NCBI taxonomy): domain Bacteria; kingdom Bacillati; phylum Bacillota; class Bacilli; order Caryophanales; family Bacillaceae; genus Bacillus; species Bacillus luti. The sequence continues at coordinate 2,456,683 of NZ_CP040336.1, forward strand.
AGAATGGTCCACAGGAATTATCGACTATTACACTAACCAAGGCTATGGGAAAGAACATAACCATTCAGGTGTAGAAGGAGCGATAAAAGTTCTTGAAGCTAGAAGGAATTTAGAGTTAGAAATATTCGATATGTTAAAAATGAAAAAAGAAAAAATCAATAATACAAAATATGAAATTGATTCATATAGGTCAATGTTAAAAGATAAGTTAACAACACAAATGGTGAAATAGCTTTTTACACTAACTGGTGCTTTAGTTTGCTATTTATAATACGAAACGGGGTGCGAAATGCATACAAATTATTGTGTTATTTCTAATGGTTATTAGCATTTTTCTCTCCCTAAACTGAACCCGTTAGTTTTACTTCAAGTTCTTTTTTATTTGATATAAAGTCTGTTGTTTTTTGCGTTTACATATACTTTTTGTGACACACTCTATTTCATACGATAGAAGAAGGATATAGAAGGTAAAAAGAGAAGGGGTATATAAGGAAAGTATAAACAACAAAATCTCGATTTAGTTGAAATCGATACAAGCTAAAAATGATGTTATAGAATGTTTATCAATAGGAGGTAGAAAAGTATGAAAGTATATTTGAGAGTACTGAAATTTTTTCTAACTTTAACATGTGTAATAACATTGATTGCTTGTACGAATACGGAGGAAAAGAAACAAAAAAATTCAACATCTGAAAATGATACTTTTGAAATGGGTAACAAGAATGAGGATGCTGAGCCGAAAAATCAAGATTCAACAAAACCTTCAGCAGATTCTAATTCGAAAAATACAGCACTTAACCAAAAATCAATTAACCATGTTAAAGAGTTGTTTGAACAAGCGAAAGAAGGTAAAGTGCCTAATATACCGTATGCAGCACATACAGGTGACATCGAGGAAATCGAAAAAGCGTGGGGAAAAGCAGATAAAACAGAGCAAGCAGGTAACGGAATGTACGCAACTTTTACAAATAAAAATGTTGTATTTGGGTTTAACAAAGGATCACAAGTTTTTGATGTACGTTCTTATCATGCTGAACTTAAGTTAATTACGTTACAAGAAATTGAAAAAGCTTTAGGAAAGCCAGCATCGGTTAAAGTAAATGGTAATGATAAAATATACGTTTATAAAGTAAATGACCAATTTGAATTAAAGTTCGTTATTCCAAATTCAACTGGTAAAGTAAATCATATTTCGGTTTTCTCACCGGAGGATAGTATTAATAAAATGGCAGGTTAAAAGAGCTGTTCCTATAGGGACAGCTCTTTTACTTTTGTACGTTCTAATGACTGAACGAAAACGGCTTGAATGATCCCGCCAATTATTAAGAAGAAGGCACAAATATAAAATAAAGTACTACCACTAAATGTGCTTACTAATAATGCTCCTACAAACGGTCCGCAAGTTCTTGAAATATCCCAGTGTATACCGTAAATCGAAAAGTACAATCCGCGTCTATGACTTGGAGCGATTTGTGAAACGAATCGAAGTAAATGATTTAAAGCAATGCTTTGCCCAATTACTAAAAAGAGTAATGTAAAGAATAATGACCATATTGTTGTAGAATAACCGTATCCAATCGCAGCTAACGTATAGCAAGTATAGGAAATGATAATGATTTTTGACATTGAAAATCGTTCGGACCATTTTACAAGAAATATTTGGAGAATGACTTCCATAACAGCTTTACAAGTCGAGATAAATACGAGTACGTATAGAAAATTTGGAAATACACTTTCGGCATATATTCGATAATTCGATTCGGTTTGAGCATAGAAAAAACTAATAGGAAGTGTCGAGACCATAAGACCAAATACAGCATAATGTTTTGAAATAAATTGTTTCGGTGAATATATGTTTTTCGTTGTTTCGGCATTTTTCATAAGTGGAGCTGTTTCAGGAAGCTGCGTCCAAATGAGTACGGCATATAGCGTAAGGGCTACACCTTGCAGCATAAATAAATATTCAGGGTGGCTATTATAGAAAAAGGCGCCGAGTAATGGACCAATTACAGACCCAATCGCTCCCATCGTTTGCAAAACAGCAAATATTTCAGCCTGTTGTTCTTTCTTTGTTAAGTCAGCGATTTGAGCCCGCTGTGCGGGAATATATAAGGAGCGTCCAATACCATTTAAAATATACAGTAAAGCGAAAAACGCGACTGATTCAGCGAAAACGAATCCACTTACGGCAAAAGCTTGTAAAAGTAATCCGATTAACATGATTTTCTTTCGGCCGTATTTATCTGTTACACCCCCAGCAATTAATGTAAACACAATATCAGATAGTGGCTGTAATCCAAAAAGAAGCATCGTTACGATGATATTTCCATTTAACGCTTTATTAACGTGAACAATAAAAATAATGGCTAACATCGCTTCTGTTGTTCGGACTAATAATTCACCAAAAAAACGAATGAGAATGGGTTTGTTATAACGATTTATCAGTTGATTCATTTCTATGTCCTCCTCTCTATATTGAAATGATAAGATGGAAGCAAGAAATGAAAAAGGGTAGAATGAAAGTGGGAGATTTTTCATCTTTTAGGGGGCGTTTTATGACGATTTTGGAGCAATATATGCACCTATGGCTTCAGTATGGAAAAGGAAGATCAGAAGGAGAACAAATAGAAATAACAATACAAAATATATCTGAAACGTTATTTTGTACAGAGAGAAATAGTAAACTAATCATAAAAAAATTGGAAGAACTACATTGGATTATGTGGTTTCCTGGAAGAGGAAGAGGAAATCGTTCGAAATTGTCATTTGAAAAACATCCACTATGTTTAATTTTAGAAAGAGGAAAAGAAATAACGAGACAAGGGGATGTAAAAAGCGGAAACGCCTTTATTGAAAGGTATGAATCGTATTTTCCATCGCTTCAAATACAATTTCAAACTTGGGTCGATTCGATATTTGGTTATCAAGTTGAACGGACATTTCAAGGAAGAAAAGATGTACTACGTTTGCAAGTACAAATGAATCTCGACATCGCAGTAGACCCTGTCTACGCTACAATGCGCTCGGAATGTCATATGGTAAAACATATATTCGACACACTCGTATATGTAGACGGTAATACAAACATTATAGAACCAAGACTTGCATTTCACTGGGAATATAATGATGCTGACAAGATATGGAGGTTTTATTTACGAAAAGGAGTCCGCTTTCATAACGGAAAACAACTTACTGCACATGATGTTATATATTCATTGAATCGATTTAAGAAAGCTCATAACAATCCACACGCATGGATGTTACAACACGTTGCATCTGTCCGTTCTGTAGATGATTATATTGTTGAAATTCAATTATATATGGAAAATAGAATGTTTTTACATATGTTAAGTGCAGAACAGTGTTCTATCGTAAATGAAGATGAAGCAGGAGACTTAATTGGGACAGGTCCTTTTAGGTTAAATAAAAGGGATGAAAATCTATTTATATTAGAAGCTCATCATTTATATTTTCGAGAAAGACCTTTCCTAGATCGAGTTGAATTATGGAATGTAAAGCAAAGTGTAAATACATATGATGTTTTAGTAAAGGCGCAGTATAAAGATAGAGAGAAACATAATAAAGAACTGTCTCGACTTGAGTCGAATGTGACATATATAACATGTAATCTTGCAAAAGAGGGACCAATGCAAGATGAGTTATTTAGGAGAGCGCTATATAAAATCATTCATGGCGATACAATCGTTCAACAACTTGGCGGGGAACGTGGAGAAGTGGCAAAGGAGCTATTATTAGCAAATGATATCGCAATAAAGAGTGAAGAAGATATACAAGGTTTAATTAAGGGAAGTACTTACCGTAATGAAGTGCTACAACTTTATACATTTAAAGGACGGGACCATGTTGAAGATGCACATTGGATACAAAAAGAGTGTTCGAAATATGGTGTGAATATGGAAGTCAATTTTCTTGAAACAGAAGAGTTACTGCACATAAATACGATACAAAAAGCCGATATGATGCATGATAGCGCAACGATTAGTGAACGGTTAGAAGATAGTTTGCTGTACATGTTTCTTACAAAAAACAGTTTCGTTCATCAGCATAGCAATATAAAATTTAATGAAGTATTACAGCCGTATTTTACGGAAAATCAATTAAAGAAACGGGATACATTGTTGCGCGATATTGAGGACACATTGTTACGTCAAATTCATATTATACCGTTATATCGCAACAAGCAAGAGGTAAGTACACATGAAAAAGTACAAAATATAATGATTAATTCACAAGGGTGGATTGATTTTTATAAAATATGGTTTAAACCTTGATGAATAAAGGTTCTTATGCATTTTCCATGAAATGTGTAAGGGCCTTTTTTGTATGTAAAATAGGTTTGTTTTACACATTGTTACGCTACATGTTATAAAAGTATATTTACAGCGTAACAGTGTTATGTTACATTGTTATCAGGAAGGAGTGTTATACAGTTGAGTACAGATTTAATTTCAAAAAAAGATTTATTAGAGCTTACTGGTATTTCATATGGACAGTTATATAGGTGGAAGAGAAAAAATTTAATTCCGGAAGATTGGTTTGTTCGGAAGTCAACATTCACTGGTCAAGAGACATTTTTTCCGAAAGAAAAGATATTAGAGCGTATAGATAAAATCCAAACGATGAAAGAGGATTTATCACTAGATGAATTAGCGAATATGTTTTCACCAAGTGTGACAGAGATTCTTTTAACGAAAGAAGATATCATTCGTAAAGGGATTACATCAGAATCGGTTTTACAATTCTTCATAGAGCAAACGAACAAAACGGCAGACTTTCGATTTGTAGATATTCTTTATGTGTATATGTTAGAAGAATTATTACAGTCAGGCGAAGTTAGTTTGGAAGAAGGGAAAATGGTTCTGCAAGTGTTACGAGAAAATTATGAAGCGATTAAGCATAAAAATTGTGACTTAGTTATGATCCGAAAAATGGGGATTTCTACATGCTTATTAGTATCAAATGTTGAAGATTTGATTTTTGAAAAGGGAACGAAGATTGTTTTACGCGAAGCAATTATGAAATATACCGAAGCATTAAAAACTAAACTATTGTAGTGGAGGAGAAATAATGCGTACAGAAAATTTAATTATAAACGGTTATGGTACATCGAATGGTGGTGAGTTTTATAAAGTACAACTAAATGGAAAAGGGACTGTGAATGGAAATGTTGAATGTGAGCAATTTGAATGTAACGGTTACGGTGCAGTTACTGGCGATTTGAAAAGTAATAGTGCACGAATTAGCGGATCTGGTAAAGTCGATGGCACAGTTCATGCTGAAACGATGCGAATTGATGGAAAAGCAACAATTACGCAAAATGTAAAGGCAGACAGTTTGAAAATTGCAGGAAAAGGTACGATAGGTGGAAATGTCACTGGTGAAGAATTTAAAGTCAATGGTCAAGCCACAATTGACGGTAATTGTGAAGTGGATACTTTTTCTTCAGAAGGACAATTTACAATTGGCGGATTATTAAGCGCTGATGAAATAAATATTAATATTCACGGTACATGTCGAGCGAAAGAAATTGGCGGTCAAACGATTAAAGTAAGACATAGATCAGGTACATTAAGTAGGCTGTTTAAAACAGTATTTGGTTTGCAGTTAGAAGCTGAACTATTAGAAGGTGACAATATCGATATTGATTATGCTCACATAAAAACGGTAAGAGGAAACAATGTTACAGTAGGACCGAACTGTGAGATTGAACTCATTGAGTATACTGGTGTTCTTACTGTTGATAAAAGTGCAAATGTAAAAGAAATTAAGCAGATGTAAGGGAAGGGAGAAATCAGTATGGAACATCAACATAGTCTTACAGTGAATGGTTCGGGTAGTTCGGCAGGCGGAGATTATAATAAAGTGAAGATTCGCGGCGAAGGAACAATTTCTAACGATATGAGTTGCAATGACTTTAAAACGTACGGCACAAGCGACGTGCGCGGTAATATGAAAGTTAAAAATTATGTCGTGTATGGAGATAGTGAAGTACAAGGGAATGTAAATGCTGAATATATAAAAGTATACGGTAACACAAAAATAAATGGTGATGCTCATATTGAAAAAATAAAAGTTAGAGGTATGATAGATATTGCAGGAAAGTTTTCAGGTGATTTTGTCGATGTAAAAGGTGCTTTAAATGTGAAGGGAGATATTGAAGTGGAGGAACTATCACTAACGGGTGGTCTTGAAAGTGATGGATTACTTAATGCCGAAAATATTGAAATTTCACTCCGTTATGAAGGAAGTAAAATAAGAGAAATCGGGGGTAAAAAGATTACAGTTCGTAAAAAATCGCGATTCGTTCCATTTATAAGTCATGCTGGGAACCTTCAAACATCAATTATTGAAGGAGATGATGTTTATTTAGAACATACTATTGCTGAAGTAGTAAGAGGAAACAACATTACAATTGGACCTGGATGTGAAATTAGTGTTGTAGAATATCATACTAGTTTTAATCAGAAAGGAAATGCATTCGTCAAAGAACATAAACAAATATAAGTAGTACGAGGGAGAATACGAGATATGGTTGAGAAGAATAATAAGCTCGGCTTTGTTGTGGCGGGCTTATTGCTAGGTATACTAATGGCATCAATGGATAATACCATTGTCGTAACGGCGATGGGAACGATTGTTGGTGACTTAGGAGGCCTTGAAAACTTTGTATGGGTCGTTTCTGCCTATATGGTCGCAGAAATGGCAGGTATGCCGATTTTCGGTAAACTATCAGATATGTATGGTAGAAAGAGATTTTTTATTTTCGGTTTAATTGTCTTTATGATTGGTTCGGCACTTTGTGGGACTGCTGAAAATATTACACAGTTAGGTATTTATCGTGCCATCCAAGGTATTGGCGGCGGGGCATTAGTGCCGATCGCGTTTACTATCGTTTTTGATATTTTCCCTCCTGAAAAGCGCGGGAAAATGGGCGGATTATTCGGAGCGGTATTTGGTTTATCAAGTATTTTCGGGCCGTTACTTGGCGCATATATTACAGATTACATTAGCTGGCACTGGGTATTTTATATTAACTTACCGCTTGGCGTTTTAGCACTTATTTTTATCACATTCTTTTATAAAGAGTCACGAGTTCATAGAGAGCAAAAAATTGATTGGTTTGGCGCAATTACTTTAGTTGGTGCAGTAGTTTCTTTAATGTTTGCTTTAGAACTTGGTGGACAAAAGTATGATTGGGATTCTAGCTTTATTTTAAGTTTATTTGGCGGATTCGCTATTTTAGTCATTGCATTTATATTTATTGAACGTAAAGTAGAAGAACCAATCATTTCATTTGAAATGTTTAAACAACGCTTATTCGGAATGAGTACCATTATTGCATTATGTTACGGAGCTGCATTTATGTCAGCAACTGTGTACATTCCGTTATTCATTCAAGGTGTATATGGCGGGACTGCAACAAACTCAGGATTATTACTTTTACCTATGATGCTAGGATCAGTCGTAACAGCGCAGTTAGGCGGATTTTTAACGACTAAGCTGAGCTACCGAAACATTATGATTATTTCTGCTGTTATTATGCTCATCGGATTATTCTTATTAAGTACGTTAACGCCAGAAACAAGTCGTGCCTTATTAACTATTTATATGATTATTATCGGATTTGGAGTAGGTTTCTCATTCTCTGTACTAAGTATGGCTTCAATTCATAACTTCGGTATGGAACAGCGTGGATCTGCGACTTCAACGAGTAACTTCATTCGTTCATTAGGAATGACACTAGGTATTACAATCTTCGGAATGATCCAAAGAACAGGTTTCCAAGATCAATTAGAAGAAGCATTTAAAGATATGAGCGGGGGAATGAATACAAACGCTTTAGGAGATTCAAGAGCTATTCTATCAGAATCGGCAAGATCTCAAATTCCACCGCAAATATTAGATAAAATTATTGACGCTCTTTCTAGCTCAATTGTCCAAACATTTATGTGGGCATTGGTACCAGCTGGTTTAGCATTCATATTTATTTTCTTTATGGGAAATGAGCGCATGGTAATTAAGAAACAACAAACGAATAAAAAGAGTGAGACATCAAAAGCATAATGAAAAAGCTCCTTTCCAATTGGAAAGGAGCTTTTTCGTATGTACGGTGTTAGATTAGCCTTCGATAATTTCGTATTCTTCGTCTGCAAGTAATAAAATTTGTGTTTTCTTACCTTTGTTTTGAACTTCGATTACATCGTATGCACCTAAGTCTCTTACTTTGCTTTGAGAAGCGTTAACCATAACTTCAATAGAATCAATTAAGATATCTTCTTCAATGTATGATTCAGGCAATGCCATATCTTCAGTATCTAATACACATGCGTATAGATTTTGTAAGTTTTCAGCAGTTGGATTTTGCTCCTCAACATCAATGATGTTTTTTACTGCTTCCACATTTTCTTCTTTTGCTTGGTACACTTTAATTTTAGCCATTGTTTTAATCTCCTTTATAACGTAATCGTAGAGGCTACACCTCATTATAACGTTTTTTTCATGAAAGATGAAATTGTTATATGTATTTATAGTAAAAAATATGTGTTATCACTCATTATTGGTGCAAGATCCTTATTCATATTATGAATCGGGAACTGTATTCCTACGTTAAAGTTATATTGTCCAAGCTTTTCTTATATTCCGCTCATATTATATGTATTAGATAAAACATATAGGGAAGGGATGGAGTGTAAGTGGGTTGTGAGCCGAAACGAAATTATCGTTGTTGCCAAAATAGTATTTGTGAATTTTTGCGAAATCTAAAGCCTTTTACAAAAGTTGAGAGTATTGTAATCGCCGGAAACGAAATTGTTGTATCTTATTTTCTTTCATTTAATAAGAGGAATGGTATCGTATCTTTCGTACAAGAGGATAATGAAGTTATTTTTGTAGATTGCTCTAGGATTGATGCAATTCGAATAGGAAAAGTGTGTAGTTGTAAAACGAAAGTTAAATTTATTGAAGAGGATTTTAGTTTGCTTGGAGATGTTTGTCCACGATGTTTAACAGAGGGGAGTACACTTTTTTTTGACTTTCACAATTCAGAATTGAATTTATCACTACAAGCAAAAACAATTGATGCACCTAGTTGTACTGAGTTTACAGATGAAAATGGCAATGTAGTGAAGCAGGTTACAATAGTTGGGGAAGCAGTTGTTTCTAAAGACTTTATTCAAGTACCGGAACTGTTAAATTTTCGATTAGTTTTATCTGATACGGCTGGGAATCCTTTGAAATTTGGAATACTGTTCATTAATTTCCCTGATCTTACGTTTATTATTCTTTTCGCATCGAGTGGATACCTCAACATTTCGAATTGTTTGAGAATGGAGAGTGAAACTGGTAATGCTGAAATAGAAGAAATGAAAAAGATAATAAATAATGACAATAATACGTACAAGTCAATTATTAAGGTGACTAAAATATATACAAATGGTGCCATAGAATCCTTTACTTCTAAGAAGGAGATATAGCGTATTTATAATTGATTAATCCTCTTACAAGATAGTGAGAGTTTTTATATATATGAATTGAATTGTATTAACGAAAAAATTGCTTTGTTAATATGAATGTTAGTAAAGCAAATAAGAAAAGGGCTATTGAAGTAGCCCTTTTTTACTATGTAAATAGTTGTGAGTAACTTTTATTAAGATTAATTAATAATTGTGTTATTTACTAAATTCTTTTTGAGCTCCCATGTAGCTTCCGATGATATTTTGATAACTTGGAAGGTGCTTAGCAAGTAAAGCTCCAAAGCCTTCAACATCATTTCTCCAGTCACGCTGTAATTCAGCTGCAACGCTAAACCAGTTCATGAGTTGAACTCCCCCATGGGCCATACGCATAAGAGCGGCATTAGCGACTTGTTTATTAAAAGTTCCAGATGCATCAGTTGCCACAAACACTTCATATCCTGCATTTACAGCAGATAGCGCTGGGAATGCAACACAAACATCAGTAACGACGCCTGCGATAATTAGCTGTTTTTTACCTGTTGCTTCAATAGCTTTTACAAATTCATCATTGTCCCATGCGTTTATTTGTTCAGGACGCGCTATTTTAGGCGCATTTGGAAAAAGTTCAATTAATTCTTGCATAAGTGGGCCATTTGGGCCATCTTCAAAGCTAGTTGTTAAAATAACCGGTAGATCAAAAAACTTAGCGGTATTTGCAAGAGCTAAAACATTGTTTTTGAACTCATCAGTGCCATAGTCACGCACTAGGCTAGAAATTAGACCAGTTTGGTGATCCACAAGAAGAACAGCGGAATCACTTTTTGAAAGACGAGAATAAAAATCAGACATTTTATAATCCCCCTTAAAAAGTTTATTTACAAATTAATCTTACAGTTAGTTAGATGGGTTTGGTATACGTGAAAAAGTTTTTCAATAAATTGGTTTTATTTAGATATGAAGATATATATTTTGAAATTGCAAAAGTGAATTTTACTTTTTTGATTAGGTGTTATAATAATTTTATATTTATGAATATTTTATAATTATATGGAATTTAGTAGATGTTTGCTTATATGTAGAATAAAAGGACTTATGAAAAAAGTAGAGGTACATTGATTCTAATGAAAGCAGGAATATAAATGATATATGAAGCGAATATGTATACAAGAGAAAAACTAGTTACTATGTTCGAAGATTTCAATAACGTTGTTTTACTTTCTTATTTACAGGGACATATGGGTACCGCTTGGGTAAATAATCTTGAAAATCCAACAGTAGCGCAAGTTACGATAGGGATTTTCACATTTTATGCTGGGGATTCAAATGCGAAAGAAACAGAAGAATTAGTACGTAATATTCCTGATAGAATGTTAGTAATCGTGAATAGTGAAGAGTGGAAAAAGCGTTTAGAAACATTTTACGGAAGAAAAATAGATAAGTTTTTACGCTATAAATTTAAACGTAATGCGGAAGTTTTTAATCGTTCAAAATTACAATCTTTTATATCAGTGCTTCCAAAAGGATACGAGTTAAGAAGAGTAGATGAAGATATCGTAAATAACCCTACATTACATAAAGTCTCTGAAGATTTTATAAGTCAATTTCAATCAGTTGAAGATTATATAAACCGAGGTATAGGGTATTGTATTTTGCATAAAGGAGAAGTTGTATGCGGTGCATCATCATATAGCATTTATGATAAAGGGATTGAAATTGAAGTAGCGACTGATCACAATTATAGAAAAAAAGGATTGGCGACTATAGTTAGTGCAGCACTAATCTTGGACTGTTTAGAAAAAGAGATATATCCAAACTGGGATGCAGCGAATACTACATCTGCAAAACTAGCAGAAAAGTTAGGATATGTTTTTGATAAGGCATATGATACTTATTTTGTGGATAATAGATAAATGAAAGAGGATTTGTACGAATTGAATAACGTAAAGAATGATGAGGGGACTTTTGCAATCTATAAAAAAACCGGCTTTTTTAGTCGGTTTTTAATTTTTATAGAAGATAAAAATTAATTTCAGCATTCTTATTATTTCTATCATGACAAAGGTTAAGAAAGTCTAATTTATCTAGGTATATATTTGTATAGGCCCAAAATATTAAGTAGTATGTGTTGATCTATTTAAAGAAATTACTCTTTATATTATTAAATGATAAAAGTGACTATGATACAAACCTATGCATTAATAGAAGAAGTACATATACAGTATAGAGAGTTAATTTAATTCTAAATTTTTTGTATAAAGGAGACTATAAATATGAGTGAAGAATGTCCAATTAATGTACCTTGTGAGGTTGAGTCACAAACTCAAACGCCACTATCCGATGAGGCTGCAGCACCTATTATTACACCAGCCCCATTAATAAAAGTACCAGTTGTCTTAGCTGAGAGAACGGTACAAATTGTTGTAGAAGCAAATATTCCGCTTGAGCCTCCAGCAGTTGAAATCAAACGTGTATTAAAAAATGTATTTTTAACACAATGCAAGTTAGTACCAGTTGCTTTTACACCGGTACCTGGTACAAATTACCGCAGAGTAACTAGAGCGAAATTATTTGTAGAAGGCTATATTCGCAAAAATATTGAATATGCATCTGCAACATGTAATGCACCTTTATTTGATCGTATCGCTAATGTTCATTTTTCTGGATTTGCAGACTTAACTGAAACTGACTTTTTTACACTCCCTCTAATCGCAGCTTCTTCAGACGCAGCTTCTCATTTCATCAATCCTAAAAATGGTGATTTGCCGCGTTTGGACAAGTATTTCTTTGAAAACACAGTTTATTATAATGAACAACCATATTGCGAATTAATTGCAGCTAATTTCTTTGAATTAGATTTTTCACCATGTCCTACCCCTTTAAACGATTCATTTGATACACTTCGTGAAAAAATTGTACTAGATCTCACTTTAAAAGTGTTACAAGTACAACAAGTACAAGCGTAAGAACGAAAAGACATTGTCTTTAATAAAAAGACAATGTCTTTTTTATAATTAAAAAACATATATAATGATGAAAATGAATACGTAAGAAATGATGAATTTTTCTGGATTTTATTAGATGGGGGGATGGTGATGAATAAGCCATGGATTGGTAAGGTGCTGTGGGATGAAATTAACAAGGGTAAAAATCTGAATAAACAAGATAATTCACGAGAAAGTATAGTAAAGAAAGAAGAGGAGGTCCCTGAAGTAAAGAAAGAAGAGGAGGTCCCTGAAGTAAAGAAAGAAGAGGAGGTCCCTGAAGTAAAGAAAGAAGAGGAGGTCCCTGAAGTAAAGAAAGAAGAGGAGGTCCCTGAAGTAAAGAAAGAAGAGGAGGTCCCTGAAGTAAAGAAAGAAGAGGAGGTCCCTGAAGTAAAGAAAGAAGAGGAGGTTTCTGAAGTAAAAAAAGAAGATGCAACATCTGCATTAGAGCAAGAAGGCATAACATCTAAATCACAAATAGAACATTCAGTGCGTTCAATGGTAGTGAAAATACCATTTTCAATTATATCTGAAGTGTCTAGTTTTAAAGTGTTTCCAAAAATAAATATAAAAAATCAAGAAGAGTTTGTTTTTCGAAATGAAAAAGATTTAGGTGGGTGTGAATTAGATTCTAAGTTATTAACTACAGTACAACAGTATCATCCGGAGGCTTATTGTGAAATAGTTTGTTTTAACCTTCATGAAAAGAGAGTGCTTATGGAATTATATAATAATAAAGTCATAGGGAATATTGAAGAGAATAAGGTAGAGACATCTTCATGGACCCCTATACATAGCATAATATTAGAGGATAAAAATGAAGGAGAAGTAAATAATGTTATAACAGCCAAGCTACCAATAGAAATAGGAAAATATAAAGGTGAAATTATTTTACGAGAAAAAGTTGTATTTAAAGAAAAAGTCATAGGAATAAAAGAGGTGGAACAGGAGATTGTTTTGACAAAATCTGAATTCTTAGTGCCAAAAGTAATAAAAAAAGGACAAAATACATTTACAGTTGAAAAAGGGAGCTTATTTGTAGAAGGCTATATTTATCAATGTATTGAATACATATCAGAACAAAGTACATTTCATAATAATGCGTATCAATTAATGCAAAATATTGTACTGGAATTAGTCGTTCAAGTAATACAAGAACAGGAAGTACATGTGCGAATTAAATAAAAATGATTATATTCCCTAAATTCTACAAATGGTTTTCCCTCAATAAATTCAGTGTAATATTTATAAAGACTAATTTTTGCTAACGGGGATAGTTACTTTATTATATGAATCTATTTAGATCTATGTAAAAATAAGTGCTAACATGTTTGAAAACAAAATTACTAACACTAATTAAAAACAGAGATAATATTTGGAGTATATGTGGTTTGATTTAAGAATTTAATAAAAAACATTGATAATTACTTGCTATAAATTGATGTGTAATATAAAGTGTTTTCACTTCTTTTTTTACAGGACTCACAATTTAAATAGTAATACATGTTTATCATAATTTTCTAAACACCAATTATATTTTTTTAGAATAATTGGATGGACAATTTCTTTTGTTGTATAAAAACTTTTGAGTTCTTCAAAAGGAAGACAATAAACGTTTTGTATTTCTAATTTTTTCGCAGTTTGTATTAAGAATGACTCGAGCTTTTTAGCTAATTGTAGACCTCTAAATTTAGGGAGAATAAAAATCCCGCCCATTTCTATAGTAACTTTATCTATTTGAACAAGTCGTCCAACACCTGCATATTCATCGTTACATGTAATGATCGCAACTATATCTCGCATTAAGTCAATTGTTACAAAACCTATCGATTTATATTGATTATTAATCCATTCTAAATCATTAAATGTAGCTATTTGAATGCTTATTTGTATCAATGCCCCTGGAAAATTCTATCCATTCTTATTATAAAGAATATACAGAACTTAGAAAGCGGTTAAATTGAAACGATTTTTATTTACAGTTCAAGTTTTGATGAATAGTGCATACAATATAAAGTCTTTTCCTTTCTTCATTTAAGTTTTACGTATATAATTTAAAAGTACTATTATTTAATATTATTATTTTTTATATTTTTAACAGAATAGAGGTTTAAAAATGGGTGTTAAAATCATTACGGATAGTGCGGCGGATTTACCGGTAGAATTGCTGCAGGCATATGATATTGATTTAATTCCACTCCGTGTATATGATGAAGCAGAAACAGAGTATTTAGATGGAGTTACATTAAATTCAGTTACATTATTGCAAAACATGAGAGAAGGCGCAGTGTATAGAACGTCATTGCCTTCACTTGAAACGTTCCAAGAAAAATTTGTTTCTTATGCAAAAGAAGGTAATCCTTGTATATATTTAGCTTTTTCATCTGAACTATCTGGTACATATCAATCGTCAGTTGTTATTAAAGAAGAAGTAAAAGAAACATATGCTGATTTAGATTTAGAAATTATCGATACGAAATGTGCTTCGCTTGGTCAAGGGCTTGTCGTATTAGAAGCTGCTAAAATGGCGAAAGACGGCGCATCAAAAGAAGATATTTTAAAGCGTGTTGATTTTCTAATGAACCATATGGAACATATCTTCACTGTAGCTGACTTACAGTACTTAGTGAGAGGTGGACGTTTAAGTAAAGTAGCAGGATTCATCGGTGGTTTACTAAACATTAAGCCGATCTTAAACGTGGAAGAAGGAAAACTTGTACCACTAGAAAAAGTAAGAGGGAAAAAGAAAGTGCTTGGCCGAATTGTAGATATTATGGAAGAGCGCGGAAAAGACTTAAAAGGTCAAACGGTCGCTATGACTCATGGTGATGACTTAGAAACAGCTGAAGCATTAAAAGCATTAATTACAGAAAGATTTGGCTGTGAAGTATTTATCGTGAATACAATTGGTGCAGCAATCGGAGCACATACTGGACCTGGTGTTATAACGCTATTCTTCTTAAATGAAGTAGAGTAAAGGATTGATCTTTTGATCAATCCTTTTTTGCTATGCTTTGATTGATAGCTGACTTGAAAAAAGATGGTTCCGGTATTATACCGGAACCATCTTTTGCATATTAAAGTTATAAATGTCTTTTTATGAGGAGGCATGTAGTTTTTGTTGATGTATATTATAAAAACTGTCCAACTGGAAAATTGAGGTTTATTGTAGTATGGTGCAATATTGATTTATGGGAATGTGCTTTCTTTGAAAACAAGCGCATTAAAACAGCAACTTCTAATGATTTACTGGATAAAGTATTCTCGCCTTCTCTACCGATAAGTACTACATCGGGTATTACAGACCAAGAGCCAGCACGATTATAAAAGGGAGCTAAAGCTGGTTTACAAGTAAATATTCCGAAATCTATATCGTTTTGTTTTTCAATCCATTCGGTAGCTGCAGCAACTGTTTGTAAACCTAAACCTTCGCCATGATAATCTGGATTAGTCGCTACACAACTAAGGCCGGCTAAATTAAATGTTTGACCATTATGATTGATAGTTTTACGTACTACACCTGCATAGCTGACTAACTTTCCATCTATATAGGAATAAAATGAGCGTACATTAAATTCTTTAAGATGTGTTTCAGGAATTTTTTCTTCAGGAAGAGGATCGGAATCTGGCCAAACCCGCTGTAGCATTACAGCAATTTCACGTCGTACTACACCAGATACTTGATTATAATCGGTTGATTGTACGATATGAGTTGTCATAAGTTATTTCCTCACTTTCTACTATATTTCCATTATATATATCGGAAAGGTTAGTACGTTTTGATTGTTATGTTAATATTCGTATCATTATATATTTAAGTATAGCCTTTGACAATATCTTGACAATCTAAAAAGACATATTAATGCCCATATTTTGGGGAGTTACTGAACATGACCTTTTGCAATATTAGCAGATTTCCTTTTTTACGATCTATCAATAGGGGATACCGATATGAATAGAATCATCTTTTTTATTTGTTAAAATATGAATATTTAAATATGTTAAAAATTATCTATTTCATATATAATTGTCTTGCAGTAATTATTGGTAACTATTTGTAAAAAAGGAGGCAACTATAAAAATGCAAGAGGTTGCTAGGTGGAATTTAGATCGATTGTATTCGAATGAAGATTTTATTTATCCGCTAGTGGAGTTGAAAGCGCAATATAGTGTTGCATACGATGTAGAAACTCTTTCAAAACTTATCCAAGCTATTGAAAAGGCAGAGTACTATTTGTATTGCCGATCGGCTGAAGAAACTGTTTCATCTGAGGTTACTATAGAAACTGCGAAAGTAAAAGAATTAAAAAGGGAAGTGCAAGAAGTAATACAACAAAGTGAAGCGGTAACTTCCGATAATATTAATGCTATGTTAATAAAAGATGAACTTAACGCATGGGAAAGTATGTACATACAATTAAGGAATAAAATAGAAATAGAGCACGATAATAAGCAATTGTCATTTGGCCAAGCAAATAATATTGCAATGAATAGTGATAATGAAAAAGAAAGAGTAGAAGTATTCGAGTTATTAACAAATGCCTTACATAAGGAAAAAGAAATTTTTGCTACTGTATTAAATCAAATAGGGAGATTACGTAATACAAAGAGTAATGAATTAGAAAATAGAGAGATTTTAACAGAATCACTATATGCGAATGGCATTTCTGAAACTGTATTATTACAAATGTGGAATGTGACAGAAGAAAACCTTGATAAATTAGTAAGTGCTTTAAATGTGTATAAGAATGACAGAGTATCGATTTCATGGCATGAGCTTATGACCGTAAAGGAAAATAATGAGGCTAGTATCCCTTTTTCAGTAGCAGTACAAAACATATATGATGCATTAAAAGATATTGATGAAGAATTAGCAGAATTTGCACGTAATGCAATAGAGAGTGGATGGGTAGATGCGGAACCGAGAGAGAATAAACCACCAGGTGGCTTTTGTGCTCCTTTCTTCGGTGAAAAAGAATCACGGATCTCTATGCGTTATGACGGAAGTATCGATAGTGTAAGAGTACTTGCACACGAACTAGGACATGCATGGCATTTTTATAATATGAGCTTTGAACAATCTACTTCTTTTTTAGATGATTATTTGCCAATGAGTACAGCTGAGTCGGCGTCTATTTTCTTTGAAATGGTACTCTTAAACTATTTAATTCAAACAACAGATAGTATAGAAATGAAAAAGTCATTGCTTAATTGGAAAATAAGAAACGGTTTTAATTATATAATGGCAATTCGAGCATCATTTGAATTTGAGAAGAACTTTTATGAAAAATGTAAAGAAGGTCCTTTAAGTGCTGATGAAATCGAGAAATTATCTATAGTAGCGCAAGAAAAAGCATATGGGCATGCGTTATCAGAATATCAGCCGTTTGTTTGGATGAAATATGTTCAGTTTTATATAGCAGATGTACCTTTTTATAATTATCCATACACATTTGGGTATTTAGCTAGTTTTAGTTTATTAGAAATAGCTCAAGAAAGTAAAAATATTTTTCATCCGAAATATAAGGAGTTTTTACGAGAAACAGGAAAAGCTCCAGTGGAAGAACTTATGAAAAAACATTTTGAAATAGATATAGCAAGTTATGCATTTTGGGATAAAGCTTTTAAACAAATTTCTAAAGATATTAATGAATATTTGAGGCTTATTTAGAGTGAAAAAGGGGACAACATACATGAACAGAATCGGCATTATCGGAGCAATGCAAATTGAAATAGACTTACTTTTAGAAAAACTAGTTATAGAAGAAGAACAGACGATTGCGGGAATGCCTTTTTACATTGGCGAATTCATGGGAACAAAAGTAATTATTACACGTTCTGGTGTAGGGAAAGTAAATGCAGCCGCATGTACGCAAACATTAATTCATAAATTTGATGTAGATGCTATCATCAATACGGGTGTTGCTGGCGGGTTACACCCGGATGTGAAAGTTGGTGATATAGTGATTTCAACAAATGTTACACATCATGATGTAAGTAAGACTCAAATGAAAAACTTATTCCCGTTCCAAGAAGAATTTAATGCAAGTAAGAAATTAATAGAATTAGCACGTAAAGCGTGCAATAGCAGTAATTTACATATGAAGGTTCATGAAGGAAGAATTGTAAGCGGTGAATGTTTTGTTGAAGATTCAAAACTAAAAGCGAAATTAATAGATGAATATGCACCGCATTGTACAGAAATGGAAGGTGCAGCAATTGGACATGTCGCCTACATAAATGAAGTACCATTTCTCGTTATACGATGTATTTCTGACAGTGCAGACGATGAGGCTCAAATTTCTTATGATGACTTCGCGAAAACTGCCGCAAATTATTGTTCAGAAATTATCGTTGAGATGCTGAAAAATATTTCGAGTAAAACTTATAGTTCAAAAGGAGAGAATGACATGTTACAAGCATTAATTTTTGATATGGACGGAACGTTATTTCAAACTGATAAAATTTTAGAGTTATCGTTAGATGATACTTTTGATCATTTAAGATCATTACAATTATGGGATACGGTAACGCCAATTGAAAAATACCGTGAAATCATGGGTGTGCCGTTACCGAAAGTTTGGGAAGCTTTATTACCGAATCATTCTATTGAAGTAAGAGAACAAACAGATGCATATTTTTTAGAAAGATTAATTGAAAACATTAAAAGCGGAAAAGGTGCCTTATATCCGAACGTAACAGAAATTTTTACATACATAAAAGAAAATAATTGTTCAATTTATATTGCTAGTAATGGTTTAACTGAATACTTACGAGCAATTGTATCGTATTATGCTTTAGATCAATGGGTTACTGAAACATTTAGTATTGAACAAATAAACTCACTTAATAAAAGCGACTTAGTAAAAAGTATTTTGAACAAATATGATATAAAAGAAGCAGCTGTAGTTGGTGACCGATTATCTGATATAAATGCAGCGAAAGATAACGGTTTAATCGCAATTGGATGCAATTTTGATTTTGCGCAAGAAGAGGAACTTGCTCAGGCAGATATAGTAATAGATGATTTACTGGAGTTGAAGGGGATAGTATCTGGAGTGAAGAATACGCATGCTACGAGTTGAATAAGGTAATAATCATAAAAATGCTCAGAATAAATGATTCTTGAGCATTTTTATGTATTTTCATAGAGGAGGAATTAACTTGAAAGATATATACATTCAACAAATTGAAGATTTAATGATATACGAATACGACTATCTTGTTCAAGAAAGTAAAGACGAAGGATTTAATTTCCTATTAAAACTAATAAATGAATATGAAAATGAGATAAATACATTTAATAAAACTGTTGAATGTTTATATGGTATTTTTCAAGGAGAAAAGTTAATTGGAATTGGAGGGTTAAATGTGGATCCATATACAGAAAACAATAAGATTGGCCGGTTAAGGAGATTTTATATTTCAAAGGACTATAGGCGTACAGGGTTAGGGAACTTATTATTAAATCGCCTATTAAGTCATGCGGAAAAATACTTTCAAATTGTTGTTTTACATACAGATACAAAACAGGGTAATGCGTTCTATTTGGCAAATGGATTTGTAAGAGGGAACATGTATAAAGGCTCTAGTCATTATAAAATATTACAGGAGTAGCTGTCCAAAGAAAAGTTTTGGACAGCTATTTTAGTTGTTGATTTATATTGTGAAAATGAGATTAGGAACCAATCAAGGCATCGATGATTTATGATGGGAATTAGAATAGTTTCCGTCGAAGTGGTTTCTATATTCAGTAGTGGTGAAGTCATCCAATCTATATTATTGAGAATGTAGGGCGAAAGGAAGTTATGATAGTGCTATAAGGTTCCAAACGAACTTGTACATTTGCTCCGGCGTTTGCTAGCTGCGTTACGGCATTCCAAATGATGGTGCTCTTACCTGATCTAACGGCTTTATTATAGGATGCGATTAGTGGGAGGAGTGGATCAGTAGGGATATATTGATTGAGGTTCGTTACATGATAAATTGTTTTGGATATTACAGTCGCAGTCAGCGTAATACCATTTTTAATGACACCAGTCAGTGTTGTCCCATCAAATGAGATGAGTTTGCATGTAAGTATACGATGGTGTTTCATATTTGCTTCTCCTTTATAGTAGATTTATTTTATTTTATGCTTGTCCAACAAATCAGTGTGGACAATTAAATGATTATATAAGGATTGGAACTTAAAAATAGGGAGAGTTTTAGAGGGATTTCAAACTTAAAGATAACGGTTTAATTGCGTATAGAAGTAGCTATCATTTTTTGAAGGCTAATAGTAAAAATAATGTTTGTATAATTTCGTATACAAATTTAATAGTACAAAAAAGAACCTCATCAACTAAATTTTAGTTGATGAGGTAACTTTTCTGTAATCAATTACATTTTAACTTTCATCTGTTTCAATAGAACCTTTGGGTCACCTTTCACATAATAAAAATGAGGATTATTTTCATCATCGTAAAGCATAATATAAGGTTTTTCATTCAGAGGAAGTAAAATAAGTACTTCATCAATCGTTGAATGTAACCATTGATTTACGATAGAAACTGGTTTAGTTAAAGGGATTTTTATCATATGGCCATCTTTCGGAACGACGTTTAAGTTTTTAAATGGACCAGTGATTGCTTTAGCGTATTGGACTGCCTCTTTTTCAGTTGCTGGATCTAAAGATTGTTTTTGAACGACCATTTCTTTTTGACAATCAAACACTTCAATTTGTTTATTTATATTTGCAAAAGCATTTGTTGATAATAAGAAAAACAGAAAAGTAATGACCCCGATTTTTTTTAACATAATACAACACCTCATTATTACTATGCCCTCAGATGCTATAAATATTTTTCTGTCACATTCATGTAACAAAGACGTTGTATGATACAATTGGTTTTTTGCTTAAAAGTAATGGAGGAATAAGAGTGAAAGTATTAATCGCAGATGATGAACAAGATATGTTAAAAATTTTAAAAGCTTATTTTGAAAAAGAAGGCTTTGAGGTTTTGTTAGCGAAAGACGGGGAAGAAGCACTTCAAATTTTTTATGATGAGAGAGTAGATTTAGCTATATTAGATTGGATGATGCCGAAACAGAGTGGTATTGCAGTCTGTCAGGAAATAAAAAAGAATTCAAGTGTAAAAGTGTTAATGCTTACGGCGAAAAGTGAAAGTGAAGACGAATTAGTTGCGCTTCAAAGTGGAGCAGATGAATACGTAAAAAAGCCATTTCATCCAGGGGTACTAATTACTCGAGCGAAAAAACTTGTACAGCATGATGATGTAATTCAAGTGCAAGATGTTAAGATCAATTTCGCGAAAAATAAAGTGTTTAAAAATGATATAGAGTTAGAAATTACAAAAACCGAACTACAGTTAATAAAGTGCTTTTTGCAGCATAAAGGGATGATTTTAACTCGTAAAAAGCTGTTAGATATCGTATGGGGATTTGACTATTTTGGGGAAGAGCGAACGGTTGATACGCATGTAAGAAGATTGCGTAAGAAAATAGGGGAGAATGTTATAAAGACGCATCGCGGGCTCGGATATAGTTTGGAGGAACAAAGTGAATAAACTCGGAAAAAAGCTATTTCTCAGCATTTCTTTAACGGTCATTCTAATTTTTACGATTTCATTATTATTAATCAACTATCTCTTACCGAAATATCATATTTACAAAACACGTGAGAATTTGGATGAATTTACAACACTAATACAAAATGCATCAGTTAAAGATTTTGAAGAAGTTATTCATACAATCGAAAGTGAAAATAACGTTACAATTGCATATACACCAATCAATCAGCCAGAAGAGGATATGAATGAAGCTTTACGCATGCAACTTACGAAAAAGAAAGTAACGCTAAATAAACTTTGGATTACGAAAGACGAAGTACTAAAAGTGAAAATGGAAGGACAATCGAATAAACTGTATGATCAAGAGAAGTTAAAAGCCAGCTTCTTTGCTAAATATATTGCGAAAGATGATTCGCTAATTTTAATTGGGACTTCTATTGCACATTCTAACGAAATTATAAAAACGTTAAATACATTTTATTTATACATTTTTTGTTTCTCACTCCTACTTATTATTTTACTTGTGTGGATACTTTCCAAAATAATAACGACGCCACTGAAAGAGCTAAGTGATGTAGCTCAAGATATTTCACGTTTGAAGTTTAAACGAACGAAAGTGAAAACGAATGATGAAATAGGCGACTTAGCCAACAGTATCAATATTATGAGCGATAAGTTACATGAGGCACATCAAGATTTAACAGATCGGAATGAACATTTAAAACGATTCATGGGTGATGTTACTCATGAATTAAAAACACCAATCGCATTAGTAAAAGCATACTCTATCGGAATAAAAGACGGTTTAGATGATGGTACATACTTAAATACCATTATTAAACAAACAGATCAAATATCAAACTTAATTGAAGAACTATTACGATTTTCCAAATTAGAAAGAGATAGTTTACAAAAAGAAGAATTCCCTATTGAACCACTAGTCCAAAGTATAATAGATAAGCATAAGATTGAATTGGAGTCGAAAGAAATTAAGTTGCGAGTGAAATACAATGCGGATGATTCGATTGTTTATGCGGATGTAAATAAAATGGGAATGGTGTTTCAGAACTTTATTTCTAATGCAATCAAATATACTACGAATCAAAATATAAAAATTAATTTAGAAGAGAGAATAGATGGTGTATATTTTAGTATTCAAAACGGTATTGATGCTGAACAAATTAAAGATATCGATAAAATTTGGGAACCTTTTTACGTTTTAGAGTCTTCGCGAAGTAAAGAAAAATCAGGTACAGGATTAGGACTAGCGATAGTAAAAAGTATTTTAGAGAGACATAGTTTTGATTATGGTGTCTCTATTATAAATGAAGAGGTACAATTTTATGTGAATATAAAAAAAGGCTAATGGAGGATTAGTCTTTTTTTACAGTTTGAGAAATTATCGATAATAGATAATTTCTCAACTTTTATATAAAATTAAAACTGAATTTTCAGTTATTTTGTTATATAGTAAAAGAGAGCAATAAAGGGGAGGGAACATTTTGAGTAAAAAGAAAATAGCAATTACACTGTCAGCAATGCTATCTGCAACTTTTATACCTAACTTGACAACGGATGTGCATGCAGAGAAGAAAGAAGAGACAAGCAGTACGAAAATTGAATTAGAAAATGGGATGACAAAACCAATTTATTCTCTTGATGAAGCAATTATTGAAAATTTATTTGTAGAGACAGAAGTTGATAGTGATCGCGATGGTAAAAGGGACCGTGTATCGATAAAGGTTATGCGTCCAAAGACTGATCCAAATGTGAAGGTTCCTGTTATTTATGAAATGAGCCCGTATCGGTCAGGGTTAAAAGATGTTCCGGTTTATAATGTAGATGAAGAATTGTATGCGTATGGAGGAAAGCCATATGGGGCGGTTAATCTTGGCTCATACGGAAACTATTACGTGCCAAGAGGTTATGCTGTTATTTTAGGGGAAAGTATTGGGACTGGTAAATCAGATGGATGTCCTACAACTGGAGATGAACAAGAAATACTTGGGACGAAGTCTGTCATTGATTGGGTGAATGGACGTGCGAAGGCATATACAGAAAATGGTGAGGAAGTTAAAGCTGATTGGTCTACAGGAAATGTAGGTATGACAGGGGTTTCTTACAATGGTACATTACCAAATGCTGTTGCAACGACTGGAGTTGAAGGATTAAAAACGATTATTCCAATCGCAGCGATTAGTAGTTGGTACGATTATTATCGCGCAAATGGTGCAGTCATTGCTCCAGGTGGATATCAAGGAGAAGATACAGATAATATGGCAGAGGCAGTGCTGACAAGACAGAATCCAGAAGTTTGTGGCCCGATAATTAAAGAACTCACTGCTGGACAAGACCGGAAAACTGGTGATTATAATGATTTTTGGGATAAACGAAACTATGTCAAAGATGCTAAAAACATAAAAGCAAGCGTATTCGTCGTTCATGGTTTAAATGATTGGAATGTAAAAACGAAGCAGTTCGCGCAATGGTGGGATGCGCTTGGAGAAAATGATGTACCTCGCAAAATGTGGTTACATCAAGGTGGACACGGCGGAACATCAAGTAATAACTGGCAGCAAACACAAAATAAATGGTTAGACTATTGGTTGTACGGAATTGAAAATGGAATTATGGATGAACCAATGGTTGATGTACAACGAGAAAATAAAACATGGGAAAAGTTGAAAAATTGGCCAGATCCAGCAGCTGTTCCATCAAAAATTCGTATGTATTTAAGTAATAAAGCAGTTAATTTACCATTAGGTATGGGATCTATTAATAAAGTTTTCTCGATTGTAGATGATGCAAAAATAAAATCAAATCAATTAGTAGAAAAACCGGAGCTAGAAGTAGCAAATCGATTAGTGTACACAATGCCTGTACTACAAAAAGATACACGTATTAGCGGTACACCGAAGATTTCATTTAAAGGAAATATTGATCGCTCTGTATCTAATTTAACGGCATTACTTGTTGATTACGGCGGAGCGAAGCCTGAAATCGTTACGAGAGGTTGGATGGATCCGCAAAACTTAAATAGTATAAAAAATTCAACAGCACTTCAACCAGGTAAAGATTATACATTTACATGGGACATGCAACCAGATGACTATGTATTTAAAGCTGGGCATCAAATAGGAGTAGTTTTAATCGCAAGTGACTACGACTATACAATTAGACCGAAAGCTGGAACGAAACTAACAGTAAAATTAAGTGAAGTGACATTACCGATTGTGAAATAAATGGTTAAAAACAAAGAGCTTACGACAGTAAGTTCTTTGTTTTTTGAAATGATACTGTTTATAAATGTGATGATATATTATGAACTTTTATTGGTAGAAACAAAAAAACTTATAACAAATAAAACTATTGCATTAATGAATAAGAGCCCACTAAAGGTCAGCCCCGCAATAGCTCCAGCGAACCCATCTCCTACTTTTTCACCAATCACGTGCAAAGTGGTGAAGAAAACAAGGGGAGAAGCAAGAATGAAAATACAACTAGCTATTTTCCATGTTTGCTTATATTTCTTTGCTATAAAGAAAATTAGAGTATTGAAAGCGATAAGAAGAAAAAGAAATATTATTAATGAATTCATCATATCCTCCTTTTGCTATAAGTGCGAATTTTCAATTTATATATGTGCGTTTTGAAGGAAATGTTATACAATATGATTATATTCTATGGAAAGCGAGTGATATATTATGACAGTCAGCTCTTTCGAATTATTATTAAAATTTAAGGTACAGGAAGATTAATTGAATTAAAATCTTCCGTGCGTATAAAACGGAGGAGAAAATAAATGTTTAGTTTTTATAGTACACTTTGCACGGAACTTTATGATTACACAAAGCCTGTCGGTTATTCTTTAAATGGTGATATTGAGTATTACCAAGAACGTTTAAAAAATTGTAGAGGAAGAATTCTCGAAGCGGCAGTAGGGTCAGGGCGTGTCATTATCCCGCTTCTTGAGTTTGGATTGACAGTGGATGGGATAGATTATTCACCTGAAATGCTAGATTCTTGCCGTAAACGTTGTAAAGAGAGAGGATTACATCCTCATTTATATGAAGCAAGTTTACAACAATTTTCTCTGCCACATAGGTATGAAGCAATTATCATTCCCACGGGATCCTTTTGTTTAATTGAGAATCGTGATGATTCAATAAACGCATTGAAATGTTTTTACGAACATCTTAATCCAGGCGGAAGATTAATCGTAGATATTGTGCTTCCACATGACTGGAAAACTGGAGAAATCCATACATCGACCTTTTCTTTGCCAAGCGGAGACGGAATTACATTAGAAAATAAATCAATTGAAATAGATTGGCTGAATCAAGTTACTCTATCATATCTAAAATATGAAAAATGGAGTGAAGGACAATTAATACAAACAGAACTGCAACGCTTCGCGATGCGTTGGTATGGAATAGGCGAATTTAGACTTCTTTTAGAAAGTATAGGTTTCTTTAACATTACTTGCTCTGCTGACTACGTTTATGAAAAAGAACCGTCAAATGCAAATCAAATGCTTACTTTTGAAGCAATTAGAAAACAATAGTACAGGAACTATTATAAAAATAAGGCAATCGATATTAAATCGGCTGCCTTATTTTCGACTTTATGTAATTGTCTATAGAAAAATAGACCGGGGGGAAAGGAATGAAATTTGTAATAGTATTCGGCCCACAAGCAGTTGGGAAAATGACGGTTGGACATGAATTAGAGAAAATAACCGATTTGAAGCTGTTTCATAATCACATGACAATTGATTTCGTTAGTCCATTTTTTGATTACAGCACTAAGGAAGCAAAAAGGTTAGTGAGTTTGTTTCGGAATGAACTATTTGAAGAAGTATCTAAAAGTAACTTATATGGAATGATATTTACATATGTTTGGGCATTTGACCTACAATCTGATTGGGAATATATAAATCATATAGTAAGTATTTTTGAATCAAAAGGTGGAACAGTATATTTTGTAGAGCTGGAAGCAGACTTAGATGAACGATTGGAACGTAATAAAAGTCCGCATAGATTAGAGCATAAACCGAAAAAAAGAGATATTGAGTGGTCTGAAAGAAATTTAAAAGAGACATTAAAAAAACATAGGGTGAATTCACTGCATGGTGAAATTAAAAGTGAAGAATATATAAAAATTAATAACACGCATGTAACTGCTAGAGTAGTAGCAAAAATGATTAAAGAGAAATTTAAATTATAAAGCTTATTGAATTTATGCATTCATCGTCCAAGCATTCTCCTAAAAATTTCATAAAATACTTATATTAAAGGAGATTATTGTAAAATAATCGTTATTTTAAATGAAAATTTAATATAAGAAAGTAGGGAAATAAACTTGGAAAATGCACAACCAGGAAGAGTCGAAAATCAAGTTTATTCGAATAGAGTTTTAAGATCAGAGTTCGATGAGAATTGGACAACTTGTATTTCAAAAAGTGGTTATGTAAATTATATAGCTACAAGTAATGGTGCAGAAGTAATTGTATTACTTGCTGATGGTTCGAGAAAATTATTAGTGTTCGATAAAGGTGGAAAAGTAATAGTGGGTGGCGGTGGTACGAGTCACTATAGTAAACCGCATGTGGCAATCGATATTGTGTAACGCATGATATACTAAGTAAGCATTTCCTATTTTGGGAAATGCTTTTTTATGTTATAGTATAATAGTGTTTAAAGATGATGCTATTTTAATATAATTCAAATCTTGTTATGTATTATTTTTATATTAAATAACCATCCAACGTATTTTTTTATATAAGGAGTAATAATTAGGGAAATGAAAAATATAGATTTTATACTAGAAAGTGATGAGAGATTAAAACCGTCTGAACGATTAGTACTATTATTATTAGAGAAACATAGAATGTTATATACGAACGATCTATTGGCGTTATCTAATTTATCTTACAAAACACTAACAGATTCATTAACTGCGCTTGTTTTAAAGTCATATGTGTTAAAGGAAACTGGAAAGGGTAGAAGGCAGAATTGTTATAGATTAGTTTGATTTCAAAGACTTATTACATAGTTTTTTCAAATGTAAGGCTTAATTTTATTTTAGTTTTCAATTGAAAAAAGTAAATAAATAACTGTTGTTTGATACGTGTAAAGTGCTGCTGTTTTCAAATTATAATTTCGTTTCATTTTTGTAAATGCAATGAAGTTGTGATAAAAAACGATAGTATTTAAAAAAATACAAAAATGAAATGTGAAAAACAATCCGTTAACAAGCGGGTTTTTTTTTATTGGAATAATAAATAATTAAAATAATAGTATTATGTAAACTTTTTAAATAGAGAAAGAATGCATCATTTTTAATAGAATTACAATTAAAAGTGCAGTGGTTGTAGGTTAAACTTTAGTTTATATTTAAATAGAATAATTAAAGAATGTAATTATTTTAATAAAGGTGTGAGATTATTGGATGAGACTCAAGTCATGATTTACTTTAATCTGTACGGAGATAAATTCCCATTAGAGGTTGTTTCAGAACAATTGAAAGTAAGCCCAACAAAAAGTTTTAGCAAAGGAGACATAATTAGCAAAGCAAATGAAAGTGATAGCGAAAGTCGAACAAGAAGCTATACATCATGGGAACTAGGTACAGGATATCAGGAATCACTTGATGTAGGGGAAATGATGGAGCAAGTAATTGTACAAATAAAAGATAAGTCAGCCATTATAAATGAACTAAAAAGAGAATTTGGATTAGAATGTAGGTTCACCATTGTAATTAAAATGAACGATGGACATACACCAGCATTTCATTTAGATATTTCTGTGATTGATTTCGCCAACAGAATTAAAGCTGATTTTGATATAGACTTATATGTTAATCCTTATATTGAGGAGAGCCTGTGCTAAGTAAGAAAACTCTTCTACAATAGTAGAAAAAGAATAACATAAACTACTATTTTATTGCAGCATACATAAAAAAAATCGGTGGAAATATGGAAATGTCGTCGAATGCTATCTTTAATTGGTTAATTTATGAGATATTTTTGTGAAGGAGCTTATTTTATAAGAATAGAATTTAGTTAAGTAAGAAAACGTGCCGATGGTAGTGAAAAATATGGGTTAGGGGGATTTGAATGAGGAAACTCAAACGAGTAAATGTTCCTAATATACCAGAGCAACAATCACAGCCTAGTCACAATCGTACTATAAACAAAAAGAAGTTAAGGCGGCTTATTTTAATGGCTCTTTTTATTGCGGCAACTACTTTGTACGTTCAATATATTTTAACGAAGCAACAAGAGATAATAATGAATAAAAAGGATACGATTACGAATCAAAAAAAGCAATTAGTTTCATTAAAGAAGGATCAATCGTCTTTAAAGACTAATATCGAGAATTTAACGGATAATGAAGAAGAAATCTTGAAGTTTGCGAGAAAAGAATATCAATTTTCTAAGTCGAACGAAACAGTGTTTGTATTACCAAAGTAACGAAACAGTTAGCGATAGCTAACTGTTTTTTTATTTGTGTAAGAAGTATGGAAAAGAAGAAGTGAAATCTTGTCATGGTACAATGACGCATGACATATTTTAAGGTAAAGTGTTAAATCCTTTCTTCAGTTATATAAATGAATATCCTTAATTATGGAATATATGTAAAAATAAATGTTGTTAAAATTCTGATAATTTTATATAATATGCGTAAGCGGATACATTTTTTAATCAACGTTGAGTTTACCGCTCATACGTCTGTTAAGAAAACCGTTATCCTCGTTTAAGAAAGGAAGATAGCTGTGTACGCTTCAAATACGATTTATATCGTAGGGGATGCAAAATCTCCTCAAAACAATCCGATTACAGAGAAGTTTAAAAGCTATTTTGTAGCATTTGTAATTGAAAAGGATACAGGGAAAATTGTTGATGCAGATTGCTCAGCA
This sequence comes from Bacillus luti, assembly GCF_009739945.1. Taxonomy (NCBI): domain Bacteria; kingdom Bacillati; phylum Bacillota; class Bacilli; order Caryophanales; family Bacillaceae; genus Bacillus; species Bacillus luti. The sequence continues at coordinate 2,486,632 of NZ_CP040336.1, forward strand.
ACAATTGCATTAACATCTCAGTTCGTTAAATATTTATTTTTACATAAAAACATTAACGATCCAGATTTATTAATACAAATAAATAATCGTTATTTCGGTTCATCTCAAAAAGCTCTACTTGTGGCGCTAAAAGATGCACAGAAAAAATATAATCAGATCGCTGCTTTGTCTACACATTCATAGACAAAATCCAGCCGTAAGAATCTTTCTTATGGCTGGATTTTTTTATTACACATTAATGGTCAGTAGCTCACTTACAGTAAAAGTAAACGAGAAATTAATTGCACATAAAAGCCCGATTTCTTCAATTTAATGTTTCGCTTTATTGGACAACGAAAGGATGAACGATATGAAAATTACTAATGTAAAAGTGAAGCGCCGGCAAGTAAAGCTTCATACCCCTTTTAAAACAGCACTTCGTACAGTAACAGAAATTGAAAGCATCGATGTGTTTGTTCATACAGATAAAGGGATTATCGGCAAAGGCGCGGCAACTGCAACACCAGTTATTACTGGTGACTTTGCAAACGGGATAGAAGAGGCGATTGTAGGACCGATTCGTTCGTGTTTAATTGGTCAAGATATACTTCAATTCCAACAATTATTACAGCGTATTCAAATGAGTTGCATTGGAAATTCGAGTGCGAAAGCTGCAGTAGATATCGCTTTATACGATGTATATTGCCAATATCAAAATGTGCCATTATATGCATTATTAGGCGGGAAGAAAGAGATTCATACAGATATTACAGTGAGTGTGGATGAACCTTTATTTATGGCAAAAGAAGCGAAGAAACATATAGAAAAAGGATTTCAAACATTAAAGATTAAAGTGGGGAAAGAGGCACATTTAGATTTGGAGCGCATTGAGGCAATTCGAAATGTGGTACCAAAAAATACGACGTTACGTTTGGATGCGAATCAAGGATGGAGTCCAAAAGAAGCGGTATCTATCATTAAAGAGATGGAAAATCGTAATTTAAATATTGAATTTATTGAACAACCAGTACACGCGAAAGATTGGGATGGGTTAAAGTACGTAAAAGAAAATGTAGGGACGCCAATTATGGCTGATGAAAGTATATTTTCAGCAAGTGATGCATTAAAACTCGTTCAAGGAAAATACGCAGATTTAATCAATATTAAATTAATGAAATGTGGTGGCATACGTGAAGCATGGCGTATCGCGGATATTGCAGAAGCAGCTGGTGTGAAGTGTATGGTGGGCAGTATGATGGAATCTTCACTTTCTGTTAGTGCTATTGCACATTTAGCGGCAGCTCATCCTAATATTCATTACTTTGACCTTGACGCACCACTGTGGTTAATGGAAGATCCTGAAGGAATGTCATATTCTGGTTCAAAGGTAAACCTCCATTCTACAGTGAATATTTAAACTTAGAAGAAGTGAAAAATTAACTATCTTTTAAGGGGGATATATATGAAAAAAGTAGGAACTGTATTTTTAACAACTTTATTTATATTTTCATCGTTTACATCGGTAAATGCGGAAGAAAAGAAGGATCGTAAAGCATTTATAGATGTATCAGCAGCAACTCTTTGGACTGCGCCTGATTCATTACGACCAATTGATACACCAAGCGCAACAAATCCAGTTGAGTTGTGGAAGTGGACGAAATCAATGACGCTTGATGAGAAACTATGGTTAACAAGTGCTAATAAATTAGAAACGCAAGCACTACTTGGTCAAGAAGTAACTGTTATTGATAAGAGAGGTGACTGGGTGAAAGTGTTAGTTCATGGTCAGCCAACACCACGAAACGAAGAAGGTTATCCGGGATGGATGCCTGAAAAACAATTAACGTATAATCAGGAATTTGCAGATAAAACAAATGAACCTTTCGTATTAGTAACGAAACCGACAGCCATTTTATATATTAACCCTTCTGAAAAACATAAATCGTTGGAAGTTAGCTATAATACACGTTTGCCGCTACTTAATGAAGATGCGATTTCATATCGCGTATTGTTGCCAAATGGTCAGAAGGCGTGGCTACGGAAAAATGATGGAACGGTTTATCGTTCTCAAAATGATATTCCGGCTCCGACGGCCGATGATTTAATAAACACAGGAAAAATGTTTTTAGGATTACCGTATATATGGGCTGGTACAAGTGGTTTTGGATTTGATTGCTCCGGATTTACACATACGATTTATAAATCGCATGGTATTACAATTCCACGAGATTCTGGACCGCAATCAAAAGCTGGAGTTGCAATTGATAAAGAAAACTTGCAAAAGGGAGACTTAATCTTCTTTGCTCATAATCAAGGGAAAGGTAGTGTTCATCACGTTGGCATGTATATTGGTGATGGAAATATGATTCATTCTCCAAAAGCTGAGAGATCGGTAGAAATTATACCGCTAAATACACCAGGATATATAGAAGAATTCGCTGGTGCACGTCGTTACTTACCTTAAAACATAGAGGGGGTTTTTAGATGAAAAAGGTTGTTCGCTACTCATTAGTTAGTACTCTATTAGTTTCTTCATTTTTAGTTGGCTGTGCAAAAGAAAAAACAGCTACAAAACCGAAAGATGAGAAGAAAGTATTACAGCTACTAGAAACAGGTGAAATTCCATCACTAAATTCAGGTAAAGTAACAGATGCGGTATCGTTTAACGTATTAAATAACGTAATGGAAGGGCTATTCCGTTTATCAAAAATGATGAAGTGATCCAGGCAGGGGCGCAAAAATATGAAGTGAGTAAAGATGGAAAGACATATACGTTCCACTTACGTGACGCAAAATGGTCTAATGGAGATCCAGTAACCGCTCATGATTATGTATACGCTTGGAAGCAACTGATTAACCCAGACACTGCTTCTCAATATGCATATATTGCGTATGATGTAAAAAATGCAGAGAAAATAAATAAAAAACAACTAGGACTAGATGAGTTAGGAGTAAAAGCAAAGGATGATAAAACATTCGTTGTAGAGCTAGAACATCCTGTACCGTATTTTACGAAACTACTCATTTTACCATCCTTCTATCCAATTAATGAAAAGTATGCGAAAGAGCAAGGCGATAAATACGGATTAGAAGCGAACAAAACGATATACAATGGGCCATTTACATTATCAGAGTGGAAGCATGAAGCTAGTTTTACAATGAAGAAAAATGATAAGTATTGGGATAAAAAAGAAGTGAAATTAGATGAAGTCAACTATCAAATTGTAAAAGAAATTTCAACTGCGGTAAATTTATATGAAACAGATAAAGTTGATAGAGCGGTCATTTCAACAGAATTTGTAGATAAATATAAAACGAATAAAGAACTAAAACAATATACAGATCCGGTTATGTACTTCTTCCGTTTCAATGAAAATGTACCGATGCTTAAAAATAAAAATGCACGTCTTGCGCTGAGTACAGTGTTTGATAAGAAAGGCCTTGCAACTTCATTTTTAAACGATGGCTCGATAGCTGCAAACTACTATGTACCAAAAGGATTTTTAAAAGGGCCAGATAAGAAAGATTTTAGAAGTACAGCAGGTGAGTTTAATAAGACAGACGTAAAGCTGGCTAAGGAATATTGGGAAAAAGCAAAACAAGAGACAGGCACGAATGAAGTGACGTTAGAACTATTAAATTATGACCTAGAAAACTTTAAAAAAGTAGGCGAATATATTAAAGAGCAGCTTGAGAAAAACTTACCAGGCTTAAAAGTAAATGTGAAATTGCAGCCGCATACTCAAAAACTTGCACTTGAGAAGAAGAAAGAATATGAAATGTCATTATCACGTTGGTTACCTGATTATCCAGATCCAATGACTTACTTAGAAGTGTTCCTTTCTGGAAGTAGTGTGAATAATACCGGATATGCAAATCCGGAATATGATGCGTTAATTAAAAAGATTAAAACAGAACTGGGTAATGATGAAAAAGCACGCTGGAAAGCACTGCAAGATGCTGAAAAAATACTATTGGATGATGCAGTAATTGCACCGGTATTCCAGCGCGGGTTATCTTACTTGCAAAAACCTTACGTGAAAGATTTATACGTACATCAATTCGGTCCAGCAACAAGTTTGAAGTGGGCGGATGTACAAAAATAATAGAATGGGGAAACAGACTTCACGTGTGTGATAGTCTGTTTTTTCTTTTATATTCAAATGAATTATAGACATTTATTATGTTTTTTCATCTTTGAAAAATAAAATTATTACTAAAATTCCAGTGTGAAATGTATGTAGAATCTTGTATAATTAACGTGTTTCTATGGAAACATTTTCTTACGCTATTTATATAGGGTTTAATAGAACAAGGAAAGAAATACATACATGTATATAATAGATAAATAGAATGGAACATGTATAGAGAAAAAGGAGAAAAAAATGACGTGTCCAAAACAAGGGTTACAATGTAATAGCGAGAGAAAGAGGAATAGACGATGAAGATGAAGCATGCTTTTGGTCCAATTATTATAGCATGTCTACTCTTTTTTATTGTCGTGCTTATTCCATCTAAAAGTTTCTTATCACTTATTAGCGATAAGAAAGTTGAAGATGCAGCAACTTCCTTACAAAAAGAAAAATTACAAAGTGTTTTCTTACAGCAAAAAATGTTAGAGAATTCGCAGTATTTACCGATGTACGGTTCATCAGAATTTTTACGAATGGATGCATACCATCCGTCTAATTATTTTAAAGTAAATCCAGCAGGTTTTACACCGTATTTAATTGGAATTGGTGGTACACAAAGTTTAGCTCATATATTAAATATGACGTCTACAATGGATGAGTTAGAAGGTAAAAAGGTAGTCTTTGTTCTATCACCACAGTGGTTTACAAAGACAGGGGTATCACAAGGGGATTTCACTAACAATTTCTCCAAACAACAAGCATATCATTTTATTTTTAATGATGAGATAAATCCTGAAATGAAGAAAAAAATTGCGAAACGTTTACTAGATTATAAAGTTGTTCGTAAAGATGATATATTAAGAAACTCATTAGAAGGTATTGTATATAATGATACAAAACATAACATAAAGGCAGGGATAGTTAAACCACTCGCTTATATGCATCGAAACATTTTAGATCATAGGGATTTGTTTAATTCCTTATTTAAGATTGAACCGATGAAAGAAAAAACAAATATGGGACTACGCTCAATCTCTTGGGAAGATGCACGTCAACATGCAGAACAAGAAGGGAAAGCTGAGTCTACTACAAATACATTCGGAATTGAAAACCCGTATTACTATAAACATAATTTTAAGAAAAAATTAAAAGGGCTAAAAAACTTTAGAGCAAATGAATCGTATGATGAATCACCAGAATATGATGACTTACAAATTGTTTTAGATCTTTTCAAAGAAAAAAATGTCGAACCACTCTTTGTTTCTGTTCCTGTAAATGGACCTTGGTATGATTATGCTGGGTTCCCGAAAGAACGCCGTGATGTGTATTATAATAAGGTTCGCGCGCAAGTTGAAAAAGCAGGATATCCAGTAGTTGATTTTTCTGGCCATGAATATGATAAGTATTTCTTAAAAGATACAATTCATTTAGGTTGGAAAGGTTGGATTTACTTTGATGAAGCGGTACAGAAGTTTTATTCTGAGAAATAAAGTAGAGAAACCGGAATGGCTATTAGCCGTTCCGGTTTCTTAGTATAGAGGATTTTGGTGTGGGCAATTCGGAAATGCATGTATATCTTGAATTTGTCTAAAATCAAAATGTTTCATTGCGAACTGAGCTTGGTACAGGTATTCATACACATATAATTGACCATCATGCGCTGAACATAATACACCAGAAGTTCCTTGCCCATTTATGAAGGAAATACCGATAGGGCGTCCGATTAAGTATTGTATTTTTTGCTGCCAATGCATAGGGGAATCACTCCTTTTTGAGATAATATACGAAATGAATGAGTGAATTGTTGCTTATCCACGTAAATCTTAAGTTGGAGGTTTTTTATGTAATTTCTAGAAGTTATTTATGAATCGGTTATAAGTGTGAACGAGGAAGGAATGAATTATGGAGAAAGAAAGTATTTTGGAAGAAAAGTTAAGTTTAATAGAATGGTGTCAAACATTGAAGGAAGTACCTGATGATATATGGTTTCAATCATTTAAAAATGGTTCGTGGGGAATTGCAGATGTGATTTCACATTTTATCATTTGGGATGATTTTGTAATGAAGTATCGAATTCCTTATTTTATTAGTACTCAATCAGTACCTCACATTCCAACAGATGTAGAAGAAATGAATAAGAGTGCAATGATATACGCGAGATCAGGTATTTCAAGAGAAGAACTTATTAACCAATTTAGCTATACTCGTAAACAATTAGTAGACGAAATTGAGCGAATTCCTGCCTATATTTTTCATAATACATTTCAAATTGGTACTAAAAAAGTGAGACTAGATCATTATTTTTCATCACTCATTCAGCATGACTTAAAGCATAAAGAAGAAATAATACAATTTCTAATATATAATCAAGCATATAATAAAAACCGCTAACATTCTTAATGAATGTTAGCGGTTTTTATTATATTTTTAAGCAAGATTTTTACGTTTTTTTGTCCATTTTTTGATGACGAAGTATAAAAGAATAAGTATGATGCCACCAATTGCGAACGATTTCACATACGGTCCAGCAATATCGTTAATATTCTCCCAGTTTTCTCCTAGTTTTTCACCTAAATAAATGAAAATGATTGACCAAGGAATTATCGCAAGTGCTGTTAATGTAGTGAAACGTAGCAATGGCATTTTTGTAATACCAGCAGGAATTGAAATCGCATGACGTACTACTGGAATGAAGCGCGCTGTGAAAATTACGCCAGTTCCGTAACGATTAAACCAATCCTCAGCAGCATCGATTTGTTTTTTATGAATGAAAATATATTTTCCGTAACGTTCTAATACAGGACGACCACCGTATCGGCCAATCCAATAAATAAAGACTTGGGCAATAACACCGCCAATTGTACCGAATACAACTGCACCTACAAATGAGATACTTCCATTTGATACTAAGTATCCTGCATAAGCGAGGACAATTTCACTCGGGATAATTTCAATCATTAATCCAAGCATAATGCCCCAATAACCTAATCCTTCAAAAAACGTTAATACAGAATGAATAAAACTACTTAACATTGTTGCACCTTCTAGTTTATAAATTTTTGAATATATGTCCCTTTTAATTAATAACATAAAAGGTTCACTATATGTAGATTATACCTTATTTACATAGGGGATTGCCATTTCAATTCTTTTATGTCTCTCATAAGTATTATAGTAAAGTATATAAGCCTGGTTTTCATGAAGAGATAATGAAAAGATTATTAAAAATTTCTCATATATTAATGATAATAAACTGAAAATTAAGTATAATTATATAGGCTTTTATTTATAAAAATAGGAGGAGAATACATGCAAATTAATGATCCGATTTATGGAACAATCTCTATTCGTGATAGAGATATCCTTCGATTAATAGATACAAAAGCATTTCAAAGGTTGGCGTATATTAAACAACAAGGACATACATACTTTTTACACGAAAACGCAATACATACGAGGAAAGATCATTCAATAGGTGTATATGTATTAGTAAATAAAGTGATAGAACATCTTACAGATATTGGTGACATTCGTTTATCAGAATATGAGAGGGAATTATTATCTGTTGTAGCTCTCCTACACGATGTTGGACATGGCCCATATTCGCATTGTTTTCAGCAAATATCGGGTGAAGATCATGGTGAGTGGACGGTACGAATCATTCAAGAGGACGAAGAAATACGCACGATTTTAAATCAGTCTCCTAGATTATTAGATGATGTAACGAAAGCTTTAACAGAAGATGGAGTTTTTCCAATTATAGATGAACTATTATTTAATTCATTAGGAATGGATCAATTAGATTTTTGGAATAGAGATTTATATTACTCATCGCTTGAATTAGAAGGTTTACGGATAGAAGAATTGATTACTTATATGCGTTTCATTAACGGTAAACTTGTAATTGAAGAACCGGGAATCCCTTTAATCGAACAACTAATGAAAATGAAAGAAGGGCTATACCATAATGGATTTGGCCACCCGTTTGTGGTAGGTAAAGACTTATTGTTGCAAAAATTTTTTAAAAAGATAGAAGAGAAAAACCTTTCGTTCTATACTCCTGAGCTTCAAAACTTCTTTTATAAAAGAGAGAAGTTAGAAGTAGAGGATTTTCTTCCGTTACATGATGGAATAATTTTCAATGAATTAAAGTGTTTTGAAAAATCAAACGACGTAGAAATAGCAGCATTAATCCAGCTATATTTTTCGGCAACTAAAAGTTTAGCATTTGAAAAAGGAACAGAGGGTGATTTTCATAAGAAAAATAGTAGCTTAGCGGTAATCACCGAAAAAAAGGCTTACAGTTCATATGTAGGTGGTATTTATGTTTATAGTGAGGGAGAGTTAGAGGATATTATAGAAAAATCACCTTTCATTCGAGAGATAGTAAGATTACCTACAAAAGAATATGCGTATTCAATTTGAGTTTATTTAGGTATTTCTAAATGTTTCGCGAGGAGTGAACAATATGAAAATTCCCTTATCACTTAGACAGGTATTTCACTTTCAAATAATGAATTATAATGTTAATAAAATTTTTATTGAAACTTAACGTGATGAAGGTGAAAATATGAAAAAGGAATTATTAGAAAAGGCCTCATATCTATATAAAGCAGAATTAGAACAATTACATAAAGCTATATTAGTTTCCGAGAAAGCTCATGAAGGACAATTTCGCGTTTCAGGTGAGCCGTATATTACTCATCCATTTGCAGTTACAGAAATTTTGTTAGAGTGTAAGGCAGATATTATAACTTTAGTTGCAGCATTATTACATGATGTGGTGGAGGATACAGATTATACAATTGAGTATATACGTGATATATTCGGTGAAAAAGTGGCAGATATTGTAGAAGGGTTAACTAAAATTGATAAAAAACAAATCCCTAATAAAGAAGAGTATGAAGCAATAAATTTAAAGAAGTTATTGTTAGCTACACAAGAAGATATACGAGTAGCTATTATAAAAGTGATAGATCGTCTCCATAACATGAGAACTTTACAGGTGAAAGCTGTAAAGAAACAAGTTCCTTATGCAAATGAAACACTCAAAATTTTCGCTCCGATTTGTAAAAGGCTAGGGCTACTACATATTCAGCACGAATTAGAAGAGTTAGGTTTTTTGTATCTTAATCATTCTAAATATAAGGGAATGAAAATCCTTTTACAAAATTATGTTAAGTTATTAGAGGGTTTGTCTCAAAATATAATGCAAGATATAAATAATTTTCTAAATCCATCTTTAATGTTTGAAGTGGAATATGAAGTAAGCCCTATGTATACAGCTTATTCCCGTCTCCAAGATAGTCAAGAGATTACAGCAGTTTCAAAAATAATTATCACGACCTCTAATAATTTAGACTGTTATAAAATATTAGGGGTTATACATCAACTATACAAACCAATTCCTTATCAATTTGAAGATAATATAGCAATTGAAAGTGATGGATTAAACAGATACTTAAAGACCAAAGTGATGATCAATAACCATGAAATAGTGATATGTATTGAAACAAAAATAAATCAGGTGATACGACATAAAGGGGTATTTCATATTCTTACAAAAAGTATAACTGATAAAGATATGAAAAATATAATTCATAAATTGATGGATCATTTTATTAAGACAAATCATTTAGTAACTCAAGATGCAATTGAATTTTATGATTTAATATCATTTGAACTATTCCAAGATAACATTGTTGTATTTACTCCTAAGTTAGATTCCATGAACTTACCGCAAGGTGCTACTGTAATTGATTTTGCTTTTGCATTAAATCCTGAGATTGCTAAGTATATATCAGGTGCTAAAGTTAATGGTATAAATAAACCGATAACAACTAATGTTTCACATTTAGATATTGTTGAACTTTTGGTAAATGATAATAAAAGCAATGTGAAGCAGTACTGGTTAAATTTTGCTAATAGCTCAAAAGCTCAAATCGAAATTTATAAAGAGTTACAAAGATGAAGGAATTAAATTTATCGAGAAAACTTGTTCGAAATATAATAGAATGAAATGATCATTTTTGAATTAATAATAGGCGATTATGGTTTTTTATAATTAATATCTAGAGAAACAAGCATTAACCTGTTCTAAGTATGTAACAGGTTGATGCTTGTTTTCGTTATAAAAAAATAGAAGCATTTCTGCTTCTATTTTTTTAAGGCTTTACATCTAAATTTTGTAAAAATAACGTTGCTGTTACGTAACGTTTTGCTAACATTTGTACATAGGCGGTATGCACAGATAATGTGGCAATAATAATCGCGTTACGAATCGCTTCACGTTGCTCGTTATTAATTTGATCGAACTTGCTTGCGATTTTATCAGCTTTTTCTTTTACGATGTTTTCGATTGTATGAACTGTATCTGTTGCATTTAATTGTAAGCAATTCCCTTGATTAAGTTCTTCAAATAGAGAAGAGTATGCTCCGTATAAATGAACAGGGTTGATTAAGTCATCACTTCGATCCGCTGGGTCATTTACGATAAGGCGCAATAGCTTACGAATGGATTCAAAATCAAGTGCTGTTTTTAAATCTTCAACAATGAATAATAGTGCTGCTTGTTCGATTGAATATTTTTTTCCTTTTTGAGGAGAGCCAATCATTTCTTTTATATCTCGTTTCACCCAGTTTTGCATCGCAGTTACAGAGAAACTCGTGTTTTCAATCTGATTGCCCAGTGCAACTATTTCATTTAATGAAAAACCAACGTCTGTATCTTCAATCTTAATCAATTTTTCAAAAATAGGTGAAAGTGCGGTAGTAATAAAAGCAGTAACGCTTTGTCCGCTTTCAATATCTTTTTTATGTGACTTTGCCCAAGCTTCTTGTAATATTCCGAGAGGCTTTTTCGTATTCCATCCTCTTAGTGATAGAAGAAGGGTAGCCATTTCGTTTCGTGTGAGATGAAATGTTTCCATCTTTTCACCTCCAAAATAATAAAAAGTTCTTATGAACCTATAATATGTTTTGTTTCTTTTAAAGTCAATTCTGTTTTGCTTAATTTTTCCTTTGTCACCAAACTGTTGAAGTAAATAATACTTGCATATTTCGACAAAAGTTCATATAATAAGTTCATAAGAACCTTTAAAATGTTTTTAAAAACAAATCTATCATTCTGAATTTACTAGAAAGGTAGATTTCACATATATCTATATAAAAGGAGAATGGATATAATATGTTGAAAAAACTTGTAGCAGTAATGACAGCATTCATGGTGATCTTTGGAGCTAGTAGCTTTATATTTGTAGATCATGCAGCAGCGAAAAGTTACAAATCTGGTAAAAAATCATTTACACCAAGTTCAGGTCAAAAGTCAAAAGTTGACTTAAATAAAAAAGACTCTAACGTAAATTCTCAAAAAACGACTCCAGATTCAAAAACAAAAGCAACAAACACAGCACCAAAAAGTAATAAAGGCAGCTTTATGAAAGGTTTATTACTAGGTGGTCTTGGTGGTTTACTAATGGGTAGCTTATTTGCAAATATGGGAGCTCTTGGTTCTGTATTAGCATTTATGGTAAATATGTTAGTAATGGCTGGTATCGTAATGTTAGCAGTTCGTGCATTTAAATACTTCAAAGATCAACGGAAGAAAAAGGCAGATGAAGTAGCATGGAAACAATAAAAATTTCTGAACAAGAACTTATTAATGCGCTTTGTGTGTATATCGCTGAAAAAAGACAAGTTGGACCAGAAGAAGTTTTAGTTGAACTGATGTATGATGATGACTATGGTTTTTCAGCTGAAGTAGAGGTAAATGGTCGTCAGCAAATATTAATTCAAGCAAACTTAATTGAGGCACTACGCTTGTTACTTGACAGAGAATATAATGTCAATTCATTTGCGGCAAGGTTACAACTTGAACTAGATGATGAAGAAGGTATTTACGCATTAGCGAAATTTAATAACTCGGATGAGTAGTGAAAAGAGCTGTTGAGAGTAATCTCAACAGCTCTTTTTAGTATGTGCATAGGAAGAGGAATAATCACGCCAAATTTCATTCATTTTTCGTCTGCCAGCATCGATCATTGGATTGAACTGAATTGCAGCTTGTTGACGTACGGTGTGTACATTTTGGATTGCTTGTTGCAAGTGTTGTTCAATCGAATTAGATTTTTTATTTGCTTGTTTTACGATTGAATATCCAGCAACTGCTCCTTGCGCCATTGCGATTTTTCCGCTTTCAATGCCAGTAATATTGCCTGCTACAAATAAGCCGGGAAGAGGGGTTTCCATTGTTTCGGAATGAAGAGGGACGTGTCCACCTAATTCTGAGATGTATTGGAAAGGACAACCAGCTACAGCGGCAAGCTCGGCAAGCGGATATAAGCCACCAGCAATACAAACGAAGTCTGCCTCTAATATTTTTTCTGATCCATGAATAATATTACCTTTAGAATCAATGCGGGCAACGCGAACCCCTTCAACTTGATCCATTCCGATAATTTCAAGTGCTGCTTTACGGAGATGAAGCGGTGTTCCATTTATTTTCATCCCGTTATTTGGATAGAAAGTTAATCCAGTTTTTCGAATCCAATCATTTTTCATCAAACGACTACCTATTCGCAAGAAAGCAGATGGGGCAAGGTGAGCCGCATTTAATAGTGAGTTTAAAACTTCTTCTGGTTCACCAGCTTTTTGGCTTAACTCACTTTTTTCAGGGAGTACGATATGATCCACTTTAATTCCAGCTAATTGCAGTTCATTTAAAATCGCAAATGACAAAATGTTAGCACCAATAATGATTCCTTTTTTCCCAACTTGAACTCGGTGAACATTTGTCATAACTTGCGCTGCTCCAATCGACATTACCCCAGGAAGTGTCCAGCCAGGAAGGGGAATAGAATATTCGGCAGCCCCTGTAGCAAGTAGAACAAACGGTGCTTCTAACGTACCGATATTTGTATGTACAAACCAATTACTTTCATCTTTATCTAAATTAAAGACAGAAACACCGCATTGAATTTCGACTGAAAGTGATTTTGCTTCTTCATGAAGGCGTTTTGATTCTTCTATTCCGTTCCACCATTCTCCAGTCGGCTCTTGATGCAACTGTCCTAACAATCTTCCACCTGGCTTCATAAATTCATCAATAACGAGTACATTTAGTCCGAAACGTGCACAAGAGATAGAAGCTGATAATCCTGCTGGTCCTGCACCAATAATAATTACATCTCTCATCGTTTTTTCACCATCTCTCTCACGATATTCGGGTGCTGTTTTCCGCTTTCCACAACCATATTGTCTTCTACAACAGTTAAGCAAGCGCGTATATTCGTTTGATTATTTACTGTCACGCGGCATTCAGAACAATGTCCGATATTGCAATAAATGCCCCGCGGTGTTCCGCTATCTTCATGTACTCTTAACGTTCTTATTCCGTTTGCTAGTAAGGCAGCAGCAATTGTTTCATGTTCATACGCTACATATTGTTGACCGTTAAATTGAAAAGTGATGCGCTGACTATTATTTAAACTGCCTAAAATAGGGTGATGTGTAATTCTACTCATTTGCTCTCACCTACCGATCCAAAAGTAACTGCACGTACTGGTGGCTGATATTTTAAAGGAATTTCATTCGAGTTTATATTAGGATTTGTATTCTCGATCATTCGATCTATCATCATTCTACATGTGCGGCCACCACAAAATCCCATACCAGCACGTGTTCTTAGTTTTAATTCCCTTGCCGAGCAATTATACTCAGCGATTGTTGATTGAAGTTGTCCGTATGTTACTTCTTCACAACGACAAACAATTACGTTCTCTTTATTCGTCATATGTATTCCTCCTCTAGTTCGGTTTGCACAAATTATAATGCAAAAACTGTGCCAAAGTAGAGGAGGAGAGGTGGTTATTGTAATCCGAGTTTTTTTAATCGATTATATAAAGTAGCCCTCGTTATGCCAAGTTGCTTTGCACATTCTAATTTATTTCCATTTAGAATTCGTAAAGCTCGTTCGATTACCTTTTTCTCATGTTCATCCATTTCATTTTGTAAAGAGAGGATCGTGTTGTTGTTACTTAGCAAAAGGGAATGAGGCGTTTCGCTTTCTAAAGTTTCATTTGTGTGAAATGGTAAATATTCTTGTTTTATAATACCGTCTGTCGCAAATACGACGAGTCTTTCAACTACGTTACGGAGCTCGCGAATATTACCTGGCCAATTGTAATGAAGTAGTTCATGCATAATACTTGAAGGTAAGTCGCGAACTGGTCTGTTATAGTTAATTGAAAAATCATTTAAGAAGGAGTACGTTAATTCGATAATATCTTCTCGTCTTTCTCGTAGTGGTGGAATATGCAAACTAACTACATTTAAACGATAATATAAATCTTCTCGGAAAGTTCCTTTTCGCATTTCTTCTTGTAAATCACGATTTGTAGCAGCAATAATGCGAAAATCAATATTTATTTCTTTTTCTCCACCAACTCGGTAATATTTTCGTTCTTGTAGTACACGTAATAGTTTTACTTGCATATCGAGTGGCATTTCGCCAATTTCATCGAGGAATAAAGTACCGCCTTGCGCCAATTCAATTTTCCCTTTTTTCCCTTTACTATTTGCCCCAGAAAAAGCGCCTCGTTCGTATCCGAATAACTCACTTTCAAATAGCGCTTCTGGAATTGCACCACAGTTAATTGAAATGAAAGGTGCAGTTGCTGTTTCGCTTGCTTCGTGTATCGCTTTTGCAAATACTTCCTTACCAACACCACTTTCCCCAAGTATTAAAACAGTCGACTTCACAGAACAAACCTTTCGAGCTAATTGTATCGTTCTTTGTATGACAGGACTTTTTCCGTTCATTGCATGGAAAGGATCGGATGTATCTTTATACTTTGCGACTTCTTGTTCTAATCGGTGCATTTCATGCGACATATTAAATAGTTTTTCATTCAAAGCGACTTGATTTGTAACATCCGTTTCTGAAACGACTGCCCCTATTATTTTATCGTTACAATAAACTGGGTTTGAATTAATTAATACGAACAAATCAGGGCGAGGCTGATGGAATTGAGCGATTATGCTTTTTCCACTATGTAATGATTGTAAAATTTCTAAATCTTTATAATCAAAAAAACGAGTGATCGGTTGCCCAATAATTTCATTATGTTTTACTGAAAAAATCTTTTCAGCACCATCTGTCCAAGTACGAACGCATTCTTTATCGTCAATGACTGTAACAGAAGAATCTGACGTTTGAATAACAGTGTTATAAAAGGCTTGTAGTTCATTGTAATACTTATAAAGAAAAGGAATCATTTGCTGTGTAGTAATACAGTATATAGGTTCTTCGTTTTCGTTCATGATGACAACAGCTAGTTCATGAGAAAATGCGTCGATTAAAGCAGTGAAAGAGTCATCCTCATATATAACTGCACAATTCCATTTTTCAGTAGTTGAATGGATGTAATAAAACTTCTCATTTACTTGCTTGATTGGTTGCAGGATACTTTTGTAATCCATTGGCAAAATTTTTATAAATTCTTTTATTGTCGGAAATGAAAATGCCATAGTGCCCTCCTGTTATGTAAAAAAATTTAGACAGTGATAAAAAAATAATACACCTATTCACGATAAATTTAAAATATTTTTACAAATAAAAATATTAATTATAAAAAGTGTATATATTTAGAGTTGGCACGTCAATTGCATAAAAGAAAGTGAGAGGTTGAGGGGGAAAGGAGGAGTGTTTTGTGAGGCACTGCGACGTTTTAATTATAGGTGGCGGAATAATAGGGTGTTCCATCGCTTATTACACTTCAAAATACGGAAGAGATGTAACAATCATTGAAAAAGGAGAATTTGTCAGTGGGACGTCTTCACGGTGTGATGGAAATATATTGGCAATTGATAAAGATCCAGGGTTTGATAGTCAAATGTCATTAGTAAGTCAAAAGTTAGTAACAGAACTAAGTGAAGAATTGGAGCATTCATTTGAATATAGGGCACCTGGCAGCATCCTCGTTTGTGAATCAGACGAAGAAATGGAAGCGGCGCAGCAATGGGTAGATAGGCAAAAAGAAGCTGGTTTACCGTTTAGAATGCTTGATAGGCAAGATATAAGAGCGGAATCACCATTTTTTGCTGATGATTTATTAGGTGGTTTAGAATGCGCAACTGATTCAACTGTAAATCCGTATCTTCTCGCTTTTTCGCTTTTAGCAGATGCGAAAAAATTGGGTGCAAAAGCTTATAACCATACAGAAGTTAAGGAAATAAAAAGAGAGGAAGAGGGCTCATTTATTGTAGAAACAACAAACGGTACATATACTGCGAAGCAAGTGGTGAACGCAGCTGGTGTGTGGGCTCCTAAAATTGGACAGATGTTAGATGTCAATATCCCAATTGAACCGAGAAAGGGACATATTATTGTAGCTTCAAGGCAACAACACGTTGGCTGCCGTAAAGTAATGGAATTTGGTTATTTAATTTCTAAGTTTGGCGGAAAACGACAAGTGGATGATTTGACTGAAAAATACGGGGTTGCACTTGTATTTGAACCGACAGAAAGTCAAAATTTTTTAATTGGTAGTAGTCGGGAATTTGTAGGATTTCACACGAGAATAAACAATGAAGTTATTAAATGTATTGCAAACAGAGCAATTCGTTTTTATCCGAAAATGGCGGATATGATGGTGATCCGTTCATATGCAGGTTTACGTCCATGGACAGAAGATCATTTGCCGATCATTTCACGTGTGGAGCATATCCCGAACTATTTTATAGCAGCGGGGCATGAAGGTGATGGGATTAGTCTTGCGGCAGTTACTGGGAAGGTGGTTGAGGAGCTGTTAAATGAAAAAGAAACAATCATTCCTATTGAACCACTTCGTTTGAGTCGTTTTACAGAAAGGGTGTTAAACCGATGAGGTCACAAAGAGTCTTTACGACGATTGATACACATACGGGCGGAAATCCAACGAGGACATTAATTAGCGGACTTCCAAAGTTAATTGGGGAGACGATGGCAGAGAAGATGTTGCATATGAAAAAGGAGTATGACTGGATTCGCAAATTGTTAATGAATGAACCACGTGGACATGATGTAATGTCAGGTGCACTATTAACAGATCCGTGTCACCCTGAAGCTGATATAGGTGTTATATACATAGAGACAGGCGGGTATTTACCGATGTGTGGCCACGATACAATCGGTGTATGTACAGCTTTAGTCGAATCAGGATTAATCTCGGTAGTTGAACCGGTTACTTCTTTAAAGCTAGATACACCAGCTGGCTTAGTTGAAGTAGATATTTTTGTCCAAGATGGGAAAGCGAAAGAAGTCTCCTTCAGCAACATACCAGCTTTTTTATTGAAAAACATTACTGTAGACGTTGAAGACATTGGAACTGTAGAGGCTGACATTGCATATGGAGGGAATTTTTATGCCATTATCGATGCGAAGTCAGTAGGCTTAAATTTAGTACCAGAAAACGCATCTACGATCATTGATAAGGCAATTCATATTCGAAATACAATTAATGATAAGTTTGAAATCATTCATCCAGAGTATTCGTTTATAAGAGGGTTAACACATGTTGAATTTTATACAGATCCTACTCATGCAAGTGCGCATGTGAAAAATACAGTTGTTGTTCCACCAGGAGGAATAGATCGATCTCCATGTGGTACAGGAACATCGGCGAAGTTAGCGGTATTATATGCTAATCGAAAAATTGAGATTGATGAAGAGTTTGTCCACGAGAGTATCGTTGGCTCTCTATTTAAAGGGTGCGTCATAAATACGACAAATGTTGAAAATGTTGAAGCTGTCGTAACGAAAATTACTGGCTCAGCTTGGCTTATGGGTATGCACAGATTTTTTTACAATGAAAAGGATCCACTTAAAGAAGGTTTTTTGTTAATTCCGCCGATGGAGCATGAAACGGAGGATGTAAAATGAACATTCAAAAAATGTATACAGCAGTAGATGTACATGTAAATGGTGAAGCATTTCGTGTAATGAAAGATGTACCATGCAAATACTACTACAGTTTGGAGCAACTAAACGAACAATTTTCCGGTGAATTAGCAGAAGAAATGAAGCTTTTATTAAATGAACCACGTGGTTTTATCGGTTTAAATGGATGTATTGTCGTTCCTTCTATTCATAATGAAGTGGATGCAGCTGTATTGTTTTTCAATCATGAAGGGTCCATTCCTCTTCATTACGGAGGCATTGTCGCAGTAATAACGATGTTACTAGAAAGCGGATATTTAAAAAAGAGAGAGTCTAATCAATACAAAATTGAAACGCTATCTGGCATATTTTCAGTCCATGCGTATGTTGAGAATGATGAGGTTGTATCTGTTTCGTTTGAAAGTAAACTATGTTATATGATTGAGCAAAATTTACAGGTTGGTAATATCAGTTACTCTCTCATTCAAGCAGATAAAGTATATGCAGTTGTAGAAAAGGATACGTATTCGCCAGAAATTCGTATTGAAAACATATCTGAATTGAAAAAATGGGGAGAAGCTACACTTCAAGCTATACAAAAACAGTCTTTAATAAAAAGACTTATTTTAGTAGATTCCACGCAAAAAGAAAAGAACCATATAAAGTCTATTACATTTCATGAAGATAACTTTATAGTACGATCACCAGGTTTTGTTTCTACCATTGTGTCTTATGTTCATGCGTTATTTAAAAATAATTATATAGCGAATAAACCTTTTATAAATGAAAGTATATTTAATAGCTTTATAACAGTGGAAAAAGTGAAGAAGGAAGAAACGGGTTACATTTTCCGTTTTGAAAGTAGAGGATTTATTACAGGTATGCAGACGTTTTTGCTAGATTCTACAGATCCGTTTCCAACAGGATTTCTATTAAAATAAAATGTTAAAGGGAGAGATAAAGATGCAAAAAATTAAAGGGGCATTTCCAGTATTAATAACACCGATGGATGAGTTTCAAGAGATTGATTGGAAAGGTGTAAAACAAAATGTAAATTACTTTATTGAGCAAAAGGTAGCTGGAATTATTATTAATGGAAGTACGGGAGAATTTGTTAGTTTATCAAAAGAAGAACGATTTAATATGGTAGAAACTGTATTAAAAGAAGTTGATGGCCGTATTCCCGTTATCGTTGGTACTGCAGCAGAGACGACGAAAGAAACGATTGAATATACGAAACATGCAGAAGCGCATGGAGCGGATTGTGCATTAATTATTAACTCTTACTATTGTAAACCGAAAGAAGAAGAAATCTATTTTCATTTTAAAGAAATCTCAAACGCAGTAAACATACCAATTATGTTATACAATAATCCATTTACTTCTGGTGTTGATATGAGTACAGAACTTATGCTTCGAATCGGAAAAGAGTGTGAAAATGTTACACATATTAAAGAATCTAGCGGAGATGTTCGTAAAGCGAGAGATTTAGTAAGACAAGGTAAGGGTGCTTTTCAAGTTTTCTGTGGATCTGAAGATTTAGTTATGGAATCTTATTTAGTTGGTGCCTCGGGATGGGTTTCAGTAGCAGGAAATATCGTTCCAGGTCTCGTTACAAAAATGTATGAGCATTTTCAAAATGGTGAACTAGAAAAAGCGTGGGAAATAAATGATGCTATTCTACCTCTTTGCGAGTTTCTTGAAGGATCAGGGAAATATGTACAAATCGTTAAACGTTCAATGGAATTAAATGGGCAAGTCGGAGGACCTTCACGTTATCCGAGACTCGGATTAACGGAAGAAGAAGATCAAAAACTTCAAACGATTTTATCAGAAATCGCAGCTCATGCAGCTGTTTAATTAAGGAGGAGTGTGTATATGTTAACGACAAACATTGAGTTGAAACCAAAAGTGAAAGCGTTTTTAAATGAAGAAATTAAAATGTTTATTAATGGTGAATTTGTTCCTTCTATTAGCAGGCAGACGTTCGAAACATACAATCCAGCAACAGAAGATGTTTTAGCTGTTGTATGTGAAGCGCAAGAAGAAGATATTGATGTCGCAGTAAAGGCAGCAAGAGCTGCATTTGAAAGTGGACCTTGGGCAGAAATGACTACGGCTGAAAGAGCACATCTTATTTATAAATTAGCAGACTTAATTGAAGAGCATGGAGAAGAATTAGCACAGCTAGAGGCGTTAGATAATGGAAAACCATATCAAGTAGCACTCGATGATGATATTACAGCGACTGTAGAAAATTATCGTTACTACGCGGGATGGGCTACAAAAATTGTCGGGCAAACCATTCCGATTTCAAAAGATTATTTAAATTATACACGCCATGAACCGGTTGGCGTTGTAGGCCAAATTATTCCGTGGAATTTCCCGCTCGTTATGTCTTCTTGGAAAATGGGAGCTGCACTTGCGACAGGGTGTACCATTGTATTAAAACCGGCAGAACAAACGCCTTTATCTTTATTATATACAGCGAAGCTTTTTAAAGAAGCTGGTTTTCCAAACGGTGTTGTAAACTTTGTACCAGGTTTTGGTCCTGAAGCAGGAGCGGCCATTGTAAACCATCATGATATTGATAAAGTAGCTTTCACTGGTTCAACAGTTACGGGAAAATATATAATGCGCCAATCAGCTGAAACGATTAAACATGTCACATTAGAACTTGGTGGTAAGTCACCAAATATCATTTTAGAAGACGCTGACTTAGAAGAAGCAATTAACGGTGCGTTCCAAGGGATTATGTACAATCATGGTCAAAATTGTAGTGCGGGATCTCGTGTGTTCGTTCATAGAAAGCACTATGAAACAGTCGTAAATGAACTTGTAAAAATGGCAAATGACGTAAAGCTTGGAGCAGGTATGGAGAAGGAAACTGAAATGGGTCCACTCGTATCTAAAAAACAACAAGAGCGTGTGCTGCATTATATTGAACAAGGGAAAAAGGAAGGTGCTACTGTTGCAGCTGGTGGAGAACGTGCATTTGAAAAAGGTTATTTTGTACAGCCGACAGTATTCACAAATGTTACGGATGATATGACAATTGTTAAGGAAGAAATTTTTGGACCAGTTGTCGTTGTACTTCCATTTGATTCGACGGAAGAAGTAATTGAAAGAGCAAATAACTCTTCGTATGGGCTTGCTGCAGGGGTATGGACACAAAATATTAAAACTGGACATCAAGTTGCTAATAAGTTAAAGGCAGGAACAGTGTGGATTAATGATTATAACCTAGAAAATGCAGCGGCACCATTTGGTGGGTTTAAACAATCTGGTATCGGTCGTGAGTTAGGTTCATATGCGCTAGATAATTATACAGAAGTGAAAAGTGTTTGGGTCAATATTAAGTGAAACGTTATTTAATAGAAGCCTTATAGCCCGTAAATAATGAGATAAATAAGAGAAGCGGACAACTGGAATGCAAGTCAAAGGTTGTCCGCTTTCTATATATAAATATTCTTTTCAAAACAAGTAAGAGGGGGACTTTGATGGAACAGTTAGTAGAATGGCTAGTAGGGCAAGTATGGAGTATTGGTTTAGTTGTTTTTGCATTAGGGGCAGGCATATATTTCACAATTGCGACACGTTTTTTACAAATTCGTTATTTTAAAGAGATGATTACATTACTATTCGAAGGGAAAAGCTCAGAGACTGGAATTTCATCTTTCCAAGCATTCTGTTTGGCCTTATCAGGTAGGGTCGGAATAGGTAATATTGCAGGGGTTGCGACAGCTATCGCTTTTGGCGGTCCTGGAGCTGTATTTTGGATGTGGATAATGGCTCTTTTAGGAGCAGCAAGTGCGTTCGTTGAATCAACATTATCTCAAGTGTATAAAAGTAAAGTTGGGAATGAATACCGCGGTGGTACACCATATTTCATTGAAAAAGGTTTAAAAATGAAATGGTTTGCAGTTATTGTAGCTGTGGTTGTAACACTTTCATATGGCGTTTTATTACCAGGTATTCAATCAAGTAGTATCGCTGTTGCATTTGAAAACTCTAATGGTATTAGTAAATATATTACTGGTATATTGTTAGCTGTATTGTTAGCAGCAATTATATTTGGAGGCGTAAAAAGAATTGCTGGTGTGTCTCAAATGCTTGTTCCTTTTATGGCAATTGGTTATGTAATTGTGACATGTATCGTATTAATTGCGAATGTAACAGAAATTCCAAATATGTTTGCTTTAATTTTCTCAAGTGCATTTGGTGTAAATGAAATGTTTGGCGGTATCGTTGGTGCAGCTATTGCCTGGGGCGTAAAAAGAGCTGTATTTTCAAACGTTGCTGGTGTTGGAGAAGCGACGTATAGCTCAGCTGCTGCTGAAGTATCACATCCTGCAAAACAAGGATTAGTTCAAGCGTTTTCCGTATATATCGATACAATTGTCGTTTGTACAGCGACAGCGCTTATGATTTTAATTACAGGTATGTACAATGTAATACCTGAAGGAAAAAAGGCTATTGTACAAAATATAGGAAATGTAGAAGCAGGTCCAATTTATACACAACAAGCAGTTGAAACTGTTATGACGGGATTTGGTCCAATATTTATTTCAATTGCAATCTTCTTCTTCGCATTTACAACTTTGCTTGCTTACTATTATATCGCTGAAACGACACTTACTTATTTAGATCGGGAGCTAAAATATAACTGGCTAAAACCCGTTTTAAAAATTGGATTTTTAATTATGGTTTACATCGGTAGCGTAGAATCAGCATCGCTATTATGGAACCTTGGAGATTTAGGAATTGGTAGTATGGCATGGTTAAACCTTATTGCGATTCTATTATTAAGTAAAACGGCATTAAAAGTATTAAAAGATTATGAAGCGCAGAAAAAAGAAGGGAAAGATCCAGTGTTTGATCCTAAAAATGTGGGGATTGAAGGATTAGCATTTTGGGAAGAAAGAAGTAAAGAAGTTGAAAGAAAAAGCTCTAAAGAACAAGCGGTAAGGGATGATAGTCTGAAATTGTAATTATAATAAACTGAATATTCGTTCTATTAATCGAAGTATATTGCCTTCTTTTCATCACATACTACAGTAGGTACAGATCATTTGAATGGGGGTAATAATAAGATGGAACACGAACAACATAATTCAGTAAACGACGTTCTACATCATTATAAAGAAGGAATCGGTAGTTTTACAAACAAAATTCCTGAAATTGCTGAAACATATAATGCATTCACGCAAGCTTGTTTTCAAGAGGGCACTTTAACAAAAAGGGAAAAACAACTTATTGCATTAGGAATTAGTCTAGCAACGCAAGATGAATATTGTACCATTTATCATACAAAAGGTTGCCTTGATCAAGGGTGTTCAGATAAAGAAATTCTGGAAGCATGTGGTGTGTCAGCAGCATTTGCTGGCGGAGCTGCGATGAGTCAAGCGGTAACTTTAGTGCAGGAATGTTTAACAGAACTGAAAAACCAACAGCATTGAATATAAAAAACGTTTTAAACTTTATGTTTAAAACGTTTTTTATGTGAAATTAAATTTGTATTCACTTTAATATTCTATATCTTCATAAATCGAATTCTCTACATCAGGAAGAACTGTGTATATGTTTTTACCGATTAAAGATTCTAATTCTTTCTTAATTGTATAGAATCCTTTCCAATGTAAAGATGTATGAGCGGTTGTTCCGTGACGTAAGCCAACTGAAATCAATCTTTTTTCAAGAGTAGTAAAGCCATCTGCGTCAGCTAGAGCGTCACAAAGGGTGATTACTTTATTATATAAGTCGTAGTTACTATGTTCGTTCAATATTTCAATTAACTGGCTTTCCATATAATCGGGAACAAGACTCCACTCCGCTGCGATATCTATATGTTCATTTTTGCAAGGGAATGAATGTGTCACACAAATAATCGCGTTTCCTGTATAACCTAAATCATTCATGTACATATAACCATCATAGGAGTGTATAACAGATTTGGTAAAACCTTTATATCTTCCTATGTCATGCAGGAGGGCAGCATTATATGCTATGTCAGCATCTAGTTCGTACCCATTATTAATAAGTTCTACAATTATGGTTTCCGTTGCAAGTGCAACATTAATTGAATGTTCAAACCATGGACCTGGATTTTGTTCATATGCCCACTCGAGTAATTCTCTCGCGTATGTCCTATCTAATATATATTTCATACAGGTATCCTTTCTCTAAAAATTCATATTTTAAATAATTTCATCTTAATATTTAATTATTCCTGCTTTAAAAATTGTTAAAATAAAAATAAAAGGGGGAAAAGTAATGGGGAATTTAGTAATTGAAGAAATTAAGAAATTAGAAAACAATATTGAAGAGCTTACTAAACTTTTGAAAACTGTAGTAGATGATGGGGCATCAATCGGATTTTTACCGCCAATGGAACGAGAAGAAGCGACGAAGTATTGGCAATCTGCCTTAGTGCCGGAAGTGATATTATATGTCGCTAAAATAAACAATGAAGTAGCAGGAAGTGTTCAATTACATTTAGTTACAAAGCCAAATGGTAGTCATAGAGCTGAAATTTGTAAGTTAATGACTCATCCAAACTTTAGACGTAATGGCATTGGACGTTTACTTATGCAAAAAGCAGAGGAGCGAGCAAAGCAAGAAGATAGGTCTCTTTTAGTGTTAGATACGAGAGAAGGAGACCCTTCCAATAGATTGTATAAATCATTAGACTATAAAGAAGTTGGAAAAATACCAGAATACGCAATTTCTCCAAATGGTAATTTAGATGCCACAGTTATTTATTATAAAGTTTTATAAGTTACGATTAAAAAGCTATCATGCTCAAAATAATAAAGCACGATTTTTAACACCGTCTATATTTATCTAGCGGTGTTATTTGAATTTGTTTAATGTATGAAATGAATTTGAGAAAGTTTTTAGAGGGTTCTTTTCGTTATACTCCTCGACTTATAATGGATGTAGAGAAGATGACTAGCCAACTATAGTTATTTTCGCTTTATTATGAGAAAGGGGATGACGTAATGAAAACGAAAGGTTTACAGAAGGTGAAGAAAGTTATATTAAGTGGTGGCATATTACTTACGGGAGTGTTAACTTTCGGTTTTTCAGAAAAAGCTTCAGCCCATGGGTATGTAGAATCACCAGCGAGCCGCTCTTATTTATGTAAGCAAGGGGTAAATGTAAATTGCGGTCCGATTCAATATGAACCGCAAAGTGTAGAAGGAATAGGTGGATTCCCTCTATTAGGACCTTCTGATGGACAAATCGCAGGAGCGGGCCATTTTCCTGCTTTAGACGTTCAAACAGTTGATAGGTGGAAGAAAGTTACGTTAAACGGCGGGACGAATACATTTAAGTGGAAACTAACCGCACCTCATAGTACGAAAGAATGGAAATATTATATTACGAAGAAAGATTGGAATCCAAATAAGCCTTTAACCAGGTCTGATTTAGATTTAGTGCCGTTCTATGTGAAAAATGATGGGGGCGTAAGACCAGGAACTTCCGTAACACATGAAGCAAATGTACCAACTGATAGAAATGGATATCACATTATTTTAGCTGTGTGGGAAATTGAAGATACTGGAAATGCATTTTATCAAGTGATAGATGTTAACCTTGTAAATAACGGTTTGGCATCGGATTTCGCGCTAAATCATGTAGTTCAAGTTCCTACACTATTTTAAATAAAATATACATTTTGATCATCTAATTCATTTTAGATGATCTTTTTTACGAAAAACGATGAAAAAAATAGAAGAAAGTGCAATTATTTATAAAAAATTGGGCTTTAAATATTGTCATATTTGCTTCTTTAAGATATCCTTTTCATGAAGAGGTGGAAAACATGGAAAAAGTACTAGTTTTCGGGCATAAAAACCCAGATACAGATGCAATTTGTTCTGCAATTGCTTATGCAGAATTGAAAAAAGAATTAGGAATGAATGCTGAGCCTATACGTTTAGGCGAAATCAGCGGTGAAACTCAATTTGCGTTAGATTATTTTAAAGTAGAAGGACCGCGTTTTGTTGAGACAGTTGCAAGCGAAGTGGACAACGTTATTTTAGTTGACCATAACGAGCGTCAACAAAGTGCTAACGATATCGAATCTGTTCGTGTGTTAGAAGTTATTGACCATCACCGTATTGCTAACTTTGAAACAAGCGATCCTATATACTACCGTTGTGAGCCAGTTGGTTGTACAGCTACAATCTTAAACAAAATGTACAAAGAAAACGGCGTTACAATTCGTAAAGAAGTTGCAGGTTTAATGTTATCTGCAATCATTTCAGATTCTTTATTATTCAAATCTCCAACTTGCACAGAGCAAGACGTAGCAGCAGCTCGCGAATTAGCGGAAATTGCTGGTGTAGATGCAGATAGCTACGGCTTAGAAATGTTAAAAGCTGGTGCTGACTTAAGCGGAAAAACAATGGAGCAATTAATCTCTCTTGACGCTAAAGAATTCCAAATGGGTAACGCGAAAGTTGAAATCGCACAAGTAAACGCTGTTGATACAAACGACGTTCTTGTACACCAAGCGGAACTTGAAAAAGTTATCTCTGCTGTAGTAGAAGAAAAAGGTTTAGACCTATTCTTATTCGTTGTAACTGACATCTTAACAAACGATTCTGTTGGCCTTGCGATCGGTAAAGCAGCAAACGTAGTTGAGAAAGCTTACAATGTATCACTAGAAAACAACACAGCTACTTTAAAAGGTGTTGTATCTCGTAAAAAACAAATCGTACCTGTATTAACAGAAGCATTCCAAGCTTAATATTATTGGATACGGATAAATAGGAAGGACAAGTAGTCAGATTGGCTACTTGTCCTTTTCTCTTTTAAATGGCGGGAAATCTAGGTTTTTAATTAGAGGGAATTGTATCTCTTGAATGGCGCAAAGTTGTTAAATTTGGATGAACATAAGAAATGTTATGACTTGGGAACATTAAAAAATTTGATTTTTCGCAAGGAGTAGTACAAAATATGTTCGGGGCAATATTCGATATGATAAGTGAGTAAAAAAGGATAGCATTTGCTATCCTTTTAAACGATTCTTATTCACATAAAAAGTAACAATAGCAACAACGAGGAAAATAGGAATTGCATATACTTGCCCAACAAAAAATTTCCAACTCACAGTATTATAGCCGTCAGATGCTGGTAGGGTAATTACAATAACGCAAACAATTAAATAAACAAATAGTGCAGGGATAATATTTTTCATTGCTGTTCACCTCCTCTCCAAACTTTAACATATAACATTTGTATATTATGATATTATTAAATAGAGTTGGATAAAAGCAAGTAATTTAAATTTGATTTATATACGTATGTTTTAAAAGACTAATTGTAAATGAAACTAATGAAAAACGTGGAAAATAATGTATTTTTCTTTAGGATTATTATATAGTGTTTTGTGAAGAAAATGTACAAAAACTTTAACTTTATATAGGAAAGAAAAGAGGTAAGACATAAATATGAAGAGACTATGCATAATCCCATGTGGAAAAAAGAAAATTTGGGATAAGTATGTAGATTACGGGGAGACAGAGGCAAAGGATGTGTATATTAGTCCATTTGGAAAAGCGTGCCAGGCATACGCAACTATGTTCTTTGAGAACTGGGTTATCTTATCAGCGAAGCATGGATTTTTAAGACCGAATGATATTGTGAAAGAAAACTATGATCTTGCATTTGATTCAAAGAGTAATGAAATTATTAGTATTGAACAATTACAACAACAGATGGTTGATAAAGAGTTACTTCAGTTTGACGAAATCGTTTTGCTTGCTGGGAAGAAACATAAAAAAGTAGTGACGAAATTATATTCGGAAGAAATCATTACATATCCGTTAGAAGGATGTAAAGGAATTGGGTATATGCTGCAGAATTTGAAGAGGGCAGTGCAGGAAGGAAAAGAATTATAGTTTTGGTTTACTCTTTTTGATTGGCCACAAATTTGGTCACATTTTAATAATCTTTTCGAGTTCTTCAGATAGGGACTTATCCATACTCAGTAACACGTGAGAGTATATATCGAGCCTCTCAGCTTGATGATATATTACATTGAAAAATAAAAATAAGACCGTTTATCCCCACTGCAAGGCATTCTTCTTTTTTATTTTATTCTTCGCCTTCAAAATCACGTAGGCTATCGAGCAATCATGTAAAAGACAAACAGGATAAGTGGGAATCTTCCATTTCCTCTTCTTCGTGGGTATTGAATTGTTTTCAAACGCTAGAAAATGCAGGACACATTGTAATCCGATTTCTACAGTCGTTAAACGTATGTAGTTAAAATTTTAGACGATAATAGCAAAAAGACAAGCTATGAATATGATAATAAAAAAAGGAGATGTTGAAAAATGGGTTACATTGTAGATATTTCGAAATGGAATGGCGATATTAACTGGGATGTAGCAGCACCACAATTAGATTTCGTAATTGCACGTGTGCAAGACGGTTCAAATTATGTAGATCCTCTATATAAAAATTATGTACAAGCAATGAAAGCGAGAAATCTTCCATTTGGTAACTATGCATTTTGCCGTTTCGTTTCAGTAGAAGATGCGAAAGTAGAAGCACGTAATTTTTGGAATCGTGGGGATAAAAGTGCTACGGTTTGGGCTGCAGATGTTGAAGTGAAAACGATGGACGATATGCGAACAGGTACACAAGCTTTTATCGACGAATTACGCCGATTAGGTGCTAAGAAAGTTGGTTTATATGTTGGTCATCATATGTATGAACCTTTTGGCATGGCAAATGTGAAATGTGACTTTGTATGGATTCCGAGATATGGGGGAAATAAGCCGGCGTATCCATGTGACCTTTGGCAGTACACTGAAACAGGGAATGTTCCTGGCATCGGTAAATGTGACCTTAATTCACTCATAGGAAATAAACCTCTATCGTGGTTTACTGGAACAGTACAACAACCAGTACAACCTGTGCAAGTACAAGCAAATAAACAAAATATCATCCAATCTGGAGCTTTTTCACCATATGAAACGCCTGATGTTATGGGGGCATTAACTTCTTTAAAGATGACAGCTAAGTTCGTTTTACAATCGGATGGATTAACATACTTCATTTCTGATCCAACTTCAGACACGCAATTGAATGCGATGAAAGATTATCTTGAGCGTAAAAAATGGTGGTATAAAGTAATATAATAATCGAAGTTTATACCATAGAGCATAATCCACCTAAAAAAATAGCTTCGTATAGAAGGTAAAATAGTATTCTCTTCGAAATGTACCCTCTTATATGTACAAAATATATTTTCTATGTATAAAATAATAGATTATAAGTAATTGTTTTGTGAAAAACCCCAAAAATGGTAGTGTTCATTAAAGATGATATATGTTCTCTAAATCTTAAAACTAGACAAGTACACAAGCCCTTCTATTATTTTAAACATAGAATATAATGAATTCTATTTAGGAGGAAGTATATTCATGGGGAATCATTGTCATTGTAGACGTTCATTTTGGGATGGTTTAATGTTTGGAGGATGTCAATGCAGGAATTGTCATACATGCAGTTGCAAAGAGAAACCGAAATGCAATTGTGAAAAGTGTAGTTGCAAGGAGAAACCGAAGTGTGATTGTGAAGAGTGTAAGCATAAAGAGAAACCGAAATGCCATTGTAAACATGAAGGATACTAGTAAAAAAGAGTACGCAAAGTACTCTTTTTTTATTAGTTTATATTCCATTTTGAACTGATTTTTTTTCGATTTCCCATGAATCTTTCTTTTTAATTTTTATAGATACATAAGATCCGTTAGATTCTTGATAAAAGATATAACCATTATTCGATTTCACATATGTTAATGGTTCACCTATGCAATCTCGTGAACAAGACGTATTAATTAGTTCGATTAATGATAGATTACTTGGATCAGTCTTACTTGTATCTATAAGGGTATCGAGATTTGTTTTACGAAACCCCTGTAAATTTATATTAAAAATTTTTTCGATTTCTCCAGTACCGTTCGTATTTATTACTTCGGCGGAGTTTTTCTTTTCGAGAAGAAAACCACTTGTATAAAGGAATTTTGTATATCCTATCCAGGTGATTAAAATGATTATCAAAAATATACTTGCTGTTCTAAGTTTGCGGAGCCGTTTGCTTACAATTGTTTCTGAGTATTTCATTCAGTCTAATCCTCCAATGTTTTTTTATTTAAAGTATGCCTGGACACATATATTTAGAAGAGGATGAAAGGGAACGAACGGGTTCTTGATTCAAAAAAGAAAGCATCCAGTATGAGATGCTTTCTTTTTTGAATATTTTCTGCTATCTGTTAGTTACTTGTTTCATAAGTGGCCTTATTTCTTTCACAGGAGGCTTTTTATCATATGCATCAACGTAAGAAAAATAATAATTTAAGTTTCTAAGAAGGCCTTTTCCTATTTTTGCGCTTAAGAAGGGGAATACTTGTCCCGTATAATCATCGAGGGATTTACAATAATATTTTTCATCTAAATATATACTGTATTTACACGTTAGTTCTACTAATGGGTTGCCTTCATCATCAAATACTTCCTTAGAATCAATAATGTCTATTAATGCGAATTTTTCATTCAAATAAACTTTCTTTTTTTTCTCGTGCTTATTTGTGAGAATAAATACGAGACCAATGGCGTTAATCAAACTATGTCCTCCTATAAAAAACGGATATTAATAAAATATATCGATATAAGCTAAATGTAAAGAGTCTATGTGAAATATCATGAATAGAAAACGTAATAAGCCGATTTGTTTTTTCAAATCGGCTTATTATTATTGAAATACTTGCGGGAATTGTTTTACGATTGCGTTTGTTATCATGTCTGCCATTTCTAATGCTTCTTTTTCAATTTTATCGTACAGTTTTACTCCTGCTTCATAATCTTTATTTAAGAAGGAAAGTGCTTCTGCTTTCGTTAGTGCTAAATGTTCATAGAACATTTTTCTAAATTCCTCTTTTTCTATATATGGGTTGATGCCAGTAAGAAACGCAACAATCTCGTCCCCGTTAGCGTACCATTTTTTCTCTATCGCGGCAGCGGCATTTTGATCACCAGCTTTTGCAGCTTTAACAAGATCAGCGGCGATTACTAAATGATCTTTAATTAATGCACTATATTTTTTTACTGCATCCTCACCATAGAATGGTTCTAGGGATAGTCCCATGTGTGTTGCGTTTTGTAGAAGCCGTCCAACTGAAACACTAACATCTGGTAAATTAAAGACAATGCTTATAATCGCTAATCTCGTCCAAGCGACATGTTGTTCCCATAATGAACGCATATAACCTTTTAAAAAGTTCTCATTTTTACTAATTCGGTAATTACGTACGGATACATCAAAGTTTACATAAGGGTTATGATAGGGGGAGTAATATGATTGCCAATAGGTATACATAAGTAGTAACACTCCTTTGAACATGTATATCTCAAAGTATGATGAAATTTATTTTTTAGTTACGTGTCCTAGATTTTTTTCGAAAATTACATAAGCGGAAGGTTGAAAGTGGATTTGTGGTATATACGGATTAATTGAATATGAAGTAAAAGAGGCTCTGCAAGGGAAGTTGCAGAGCCTCAAAAGGGTATTGCCGAGATGTCGGACTCGACTACGTAATAATACCATAAAATTTTTTTGAAAAAACCTGGTAAATCCGTCCAAATGAATGACGTAACACTTTAATAAAGTGAAAAGGAGCTGCTTCCCGCGGCAACCCCCTTTCACTAGATAATGTTGATGAGTAAAAACTCATCTAGAGTACCTTTATAGTAACAAGTAAAAATAGTTTTGTGTATTGAGAAAAAAAGAATTACATAATTAGACGTAAAGAATTTATATTTAAAATTTTTTCGATTATTCTCATTTGTTGCGATTAGATTATGGTTATAAAATGTAGAAAAGATTTGTATGCGAGACTAAGGTGTACCGAAATATGTGATTATTAAAAAGACCTGCTAACGTAAGCAGGTCAACTTAAGGGGTTTATTCAACAGATTATTCTATATGTTAACAACTGTATTGGAGTAAGTCTATAAGTTTTATATTGAGAAAATTTATATGAATTATATATTTTTTGCACATGTATTATCGTCTAAAAAGTTGAAGTAGAAAGTTACATACCTTCCTATACGAAAATAATGGCTGATATTTATAATATGATTCATATTTCCACGCATCATTATTAGAGAATTGGAATTTATTCGTTACTGTTTTATGTTTGATGGAACTAATATTACGATGCTTCATATAGTAACCTCCTGAATTTATACGTATACGATTAGTAGTATTCAAGGAAGGAGAAGAAAATGAATATTTAAATTGAAATTCTTTCTTTTTGTATATTGAATATGCGTCGTAGCTGTTAGGAGACGTAGAATGTAACTAAACATCTATGTTCATTAATATATAATACGAAAAGGAATAAGCATGTATTCATTACTTTCAAGTCACATAAGTGATGATATAATAGGGATAGATGAAAGATAAAGAAAAGCAGGTGAATCTTTTTTGTTTACAAAAGCACAAGAACTTTTAGCGACTTACTTCGGTTATTCGTCATTCCGAAGAGGGCAAGATGAAACAATTAAAAATGTATTAGATGGGAAAGATACAGTTTGTATTATGCCTACGGGTGGTGGGAAATCAATTTGTTATCAAATTCCCGCATTAGTATTTGAAGGAACGACGTTAGTAATATCACCTTTGATATCACTTATGAAAGATCAAGTAGATACGTTAGTACAAAACGGTATTTCCGCTACGTATATTAATAGTTCTCTTTCTATTACAGAAGCAAATCAACGAATTCAATTAGCAAAACAAGGACATTACAAGTTGCTTTATGTTGCTCCTGAGCGTCTTGATTCAATGGAGTTTGTTGACCAACTAATCGATATGAAAATCCCGATGATTGCGATTGATGAGGCGCACTGTATATCGCAGTGGGGTCATGATTTCCGTCCGAGTTATTTACATATACATCGTATACTAGATTACCTTCCAGAAAAGCCGCTTGTTTTAGCATTAACTGCAACGGCAACACCACAAGTACGTGAGGATATTTGTAACACGCTTGAAATTAATCAAGAAAATACAATTATGACAACGTTTGAGCGTGAGAACTTATCGTTTTCAGTTATTAAAGGACAGGATCGTAATACGTATTTAGCGGATTACATTCGCCAAAATCAAAAGGAATCTGGGATTATATATGCAGCTACTAGAAAAGTAGTCGATCAGTTGTATGAAGATTTAATGAAAGCTGGAGTTTCGGTGTCAAAATATCACGCTGGTATGAGTGACCATGATCGAAATGAGCAGCAAGAACTCTTTTTACGAGATGAAGTCAGTGTAATGGTAGCAACATCTGCATTCGGTATGGGGATTGATAAATCGAATATTCGTTACGTTATTCATTATCAGCTACCAAAAAATATGGAAAGTTACTATCAAGAAGCAGGACGTGCTGGTCGTGACGGATTAGATAGTGCATGTATATTGTTATATTCTTCGCAAGATGTGCAAGTACAACGCTTTTTAATTGATCAATCAACGGGAGAATCACGTTTTTCAAATGAACTTGAAAAATTACAAAACATGACCGATTACTGTCATACCGAACAATGTTTACAATCATTTATTTTGCAATACTTTGGAGAAGAACCGAAAGAAGATTGTGGACGCTGTGGTAATTGTACGGACGATCGTGAGAGCATCGATGTGACAAGAGAATCACAGATGGTGTTATCTTGCATGATTAGAACGAATCAAAGATTCGGAAAGCAAATGATTGCACAAGTTTTAACAGGATCAAAAAATAAGAAAGTCATTGAATTTAATTTTCATACTTTACCAACTTACGGTCTTTTATCAAACCGTAGTGTAAAAGAGGTAAGTGAGTTTATTGAGTTTTTAATTTCAGACGAGTTAATTGCAGTCGAACATGGCACTTATCCGACATTAAAGGTCACAGAAAAAGGGAAAGAAGTATTACTTGGTAAAGAGAATGTGTTACGTAAAGAACGAGTAGAGACAAGACAAATTGTCCAAGATCATCCATTATTTGAAGTGCTTCGTGAAGTTCGTAAGGAAATTGCGCAAGGAGAAGGTGTGCCGCCGTTTGTAATTTTCTCTGATCAAACGTTAAAAGATATGTGTGTAAAAATGCCGCAAAGTGATTCTGAACTTCTAACTGTAAAAGGAATTGGAGAACACAAACTTGTGAAGTACGGTTCTCACTTTTTACAAGCAGTTCAGCACTTTATTGAGGAAAATCCAAACTATGCGGAAACAATTAAGACGGAAGTTGTTTCAGAGCGTAAGAAGCCAGGAAAAGCTTCAGCTAATTCCCATTTAGAAACGTATAAAATGTATAAACAAGGTATTGACCTAAATGAAATTGCGAAAGAGCGTGGGTTATCGAAACAAACGATTGAAAATCACTTAATTCGTTCTTTTGAAGATGGTATGGAAGTAGACTGGAATAGTTTCGTTCCGAAAGAGTATGAATCTCTAATTGAAAATGCTGTACAGAATGCAGAAGGCGGTTTGAAGTCGATTAAAGAACAACTTCCAGGTGAAGTGAGTTACTTTATGATTCGTGCCTATTTACAAATAAGAAAGTAGAGACATATAAAGGGGATAGGGATATATGCATCGTGTTTTCGTGTACGGCACGTTAAGAAGAGGACAAACGAATGCCCATTATATGCAAGGTGCGAC
Source organism: Bacillus luti (assembly GCF_009739945.1). Classification (NCBI taxonomy): domain Bacteria; kingdom Bacillati; phylum Bacillota; class Bacilli; order Caryophanales; family Bacillaceae; genus Bacillus; species Bacillus luti. Next base: position 2,521,379 of record NZ_CP040336.1, read on the forward strand.
ATGCATCGTTGACATAGCATGGGCATATGGAAAATTATTTGATACAAACGAAGGGTATCCAGCGATGATTTGTTCACATGAAGAAAAGGTATATGGGGAAGTTTATGAAGTAAATGATGACATTTTGAAAAAATTAGATGAACTTGAAGAATATACGGGTAACGCAGAAACTGATTTATATGATCGGATAACGAAAACAGTGTATACTGCTGATAAGGAAATAGATGCATATGTGTATATTGCACAGGATAAACAGATGTTAAAGAAAAGTATTGATTCTGGGGATTGGCTCGTACATCAAAAAATAAAATAAAAATAGCTATGAAAAATTGGAAAACAGATAATGGAATAATTCATTATCTGTTTTTGTTTTATTAATAATAAAAAGATAAAATTGACAAAATATAAAGCGGTGTTATAATGTTACTTTGTTATAAAGGTAACAAAGTAACATTATGTGGTGAGGGTGTGTAATTATGAAACAAAATACTGAACAAATAAATGAAAAAAACATAAAAATGAAAGTTGAACGTGTACAGACTGGAATTAGGATGGAAAAAAGAATGGTAAAAGTTTTGAAAGCGATGGCAGAATATCATGATATTTCACTAGGTATTCTTCTGGAAAGAATCGTTCTGCATTCATTTGAAAATAAACCAGTATTTAGCGATGAAAGTCTTGAGAAAGTGAAAGCTATAAAAGAAGTTTATGAAATGGATTATGGCCTTGAAATGAGCCGTCAGTGGAATGATTCGGATAACTAGACTGACTAAGGTTTCACTTTATTTTAGGATATCTTAGGAAAAGAAGTATGTTTTTTGGTTCTTTTCTTTATTTCGGAAAATTCTCATTTTAACTATTGACTTTATGAATGGATTTTTAATACAATTATATTTCGACTGAAAAAATTGGAACGGACAGGAGGGAATCATCAAATGAGTAACATATTTGAAGAAGAATTACAGAAAATGAAAGATATTTTATGTACGATGGATGAGCAACTAGAACAGCTTGAAAAAATCCCGGTTTATTATGGAGAAGATTTTAAAGAGCAAATTCTTGAAAGTATGAGGGAGTCTAATAGACAAAACTTACGTATCGGTGTACAAGAGCCGTACTTTGGAAGATTGGACTTTCAGGAGGATGGCAAAGAAGAGGTTATGCCGATTTACATCGGTAAAGTAGGTGTTTCAGATAAAGATACGATGAAACCGATGGTTATAGATTGGCGAGCACCTGTCGCAAGTATGTTTTATTCATTTACCGGTGGTGATGAATTAGCATTTTATCAGTCACCAGACGGGTTGGTAGAAGGCGATGTTTATTTGAAACGAAACATTTCTATTCGAAAAAGAGAGCTTGAACGTGTTGTAGATACATATGTAAAAGGAAATGAAGATGTATCGCATGCCGATGATTTTCTTCTATATCGATTAGGTGAGAATAAAGATAATAAATTGAAAGATATCGTTTCGACTATACAATCGGAACAAAATGATATTATTCGTGCAGAAAGAAACTTACCATTATTAATCCAAGGGGTTGCAGGGAGCGGAAAGACAACAATCGCTTTACATCGCCTTGCTTTTTTAATTTATGAATATCGTGAACAATTAGAAGCGGAGAGAATGATTGTATTTGCTCCAAACAGTTTGTTTTTAGATTACATTTCTAGCGTACTTCCTGAATTAGGGGTAGGAAATATTAGTCAAACAACGTTTCCGGATTGGGCGTTACGTACGTTAGAGGGTTCGGTGAAACTAAAGCAAACAGAAGAAAAATTGAAAGAAGCTTTTTCAATTAATCGCGATGAAAAAAAGGTAATGCTCGGTAAATTAAAAGGAACGCTGGAATTTAAGACGTTTATAGAAGAAAGAATGATTCAATTTGAAAATGATTTAGTGCCAACAAAAGATTTTGAGGCGTGGGATAAAGCTATTATTCCAGTGGAAGACGTTAAAAAATGGATGCAAGTGGAATATAAACATTATCCATTAAAGAAAAGAAGAGAACGTTTAGTTGGCCGTATGAAACGCTGGATTGAAATTGAGCTTAAAAAGTATGGAGAAACAAACGAGAAAAAGTTACTAAAAAAAGAAGCAACAAAGAGATTGAATACCTATATGAATTTTTGGCCAAAAATGAGCCCGCTTTCACTATACAGTTCAATGTTGAAAAGTAAAGAAATACTCGACGTACTACCTGAAGAACTTGTTCAAGAAACAGAAAAGAGTTGTCGTAAAAAAGAAGTGTATGTAGAAGATTTGCCTGCTTTAATTTACATACATCACCGCACGACAGGAATTGAAATCGGACAGAAGTTTCATCATGTCGTTATTGATGAAGCGCAAGATTTCTCGCCTTTCCAAGTGTATGTATTAAAAGAAATTACATTAGGTAATTCTTTCACTATATTAGGTGATTTATCGCAAGCGATTTATGATTATCAAGGAATTGAAGACTGGAGTGCTTTTAAGGACGTATTCCAAGAAACAGGTTACTTTGAATTAACAAGAAGTTACCGTTCTACAAAAGAAATTATTGAATTTGCAAATGAAATAATTAAAAATGCAGAAATTCCTGTAGGGCTTGCAACACCAGTTTTCCGTAGTGGTGAAGATGTGAAAGTAATTGGTACAGAAGATCAATTCACTGAAATTGTGAAAACGTTGCAACAGCTGCAAAATGAAGATGTGAAAACAATTGCGGTAATAGGTAGAACAGATGATGAATGCCGTGAAATGTATGAGAAATTAACGAACGCAGGATTAAAAGTGAATGTAATTGAAGCCGATCAAAGTAAATATGAAGGTGGTATTTCTGTAGTACCTGTCTATTTAGCGAAAGGTTTAGAATTTGACGCTGTATTATTAATCGATGTGGATGATGAACATTACACAAATACAAAACATGATGCGAAGTTACTATACGTCGGATGTACGAGATCACTTCATGATTTATGGATTTTTTATAGTGGACAAGCGTCTCCGTTAATTAAAGGATAAAATAAATAAAAAACAAGATGATTTTCTAGTAAGGCACAGAAAATTCTCTTGTTTTTCTATAGAAAGATAGAAGAGGAAAATGAGTATGATTACAAAAGTAATAACAAAAAGGAATTTGGAAATTGCAAAAGCAGCTGGAGAAATTAATGAAGCCTCTCTTAAGAATGAGGGGTTTATTCATTGTTCATTATTAGACCAAGCCCTAAAAGTTGCAGAAAAACATTTCATTCACGAAGAAGATGTATTATTACTTACAATAGATCCATCACTAGTAAAAGCAGAAATTAAATATGAACTTGCTTCAAACGGTCAAGAATACCCGCATGTATACGGAGTAATCAATGTTGAGGCGATTGTAGAGGTTAGCTCATTTCCTAAAGAAAAAGGAGAGTTTATATTACCAGAGGTACAAAGTTAAGAGTGTTATAGGTATTTAAGTTAGTTAGAAAAGCACAAATTATATAATTTGTGCTTTTTATTATCCTTTTTTTGTAAATAAGTATTGTTTTTGTCACAATAATACTGTACGATACATAGTATAAAACATATACTGTATGACATATAGTAATGGAAATGAGGTGAATAAATGGATGCTTTATTAAATTCATTAATTACTGAGCTAAGAAGAGGGACTTTAACATTGGCGGTTTTAAGCCAATTAAGAACGCCGCAATATGGATATTCACTTGTCCAATTATTAGAGAAATCAGGAATCGTAATCGATCAAAGTACTTTATATCCACTACTTCGCCGATTAGAAAAGCAGGAGTTAGTGACGAGTAGTTGGGATAAAATGGAGAGTAGACCTCGTAAGTATTATGTTTTAAGTAATTATGGATCAGAGATATTTTTACAATTGAAAAAGCAGTGGGTAAAGGATTCGAAAGAACTTTATAACTTATTAAAGGAGGAGGATGAAAATGAGTTTGATTGATATGTACGTCCATGAAGTTGCGAAGAGATTACCTGAAAAAAATCGTGAAGATATTACACTTGAACTACGGTCAACAATAGAGGATATGTTACCAGACGATTATAATGAGGAAGATGTGAAGAGCGTACTCGAAAAATTGGGAAGTCCAGTTTCATTGGCTAATGGGTACTTGGATAGACCAATGCATTTAATTGGACCACGTTATTTTGATGTATATACGACGCTATTAAAAATGATTATACCAATTGCAGCTGTTATTGCGCTCATTTCAATGGTTGCAGAAAATTTTATAGGCTATAATGGTGATCAAGCGGTATTAAATGTTATTTTACAATTGATAGGTAAAGGTATTGGGGAAATTTTTGAAGTGGGTCTCCATGTATTTTTCTGGCTAACACTTGTATTTGCTGTTTTAGAAAGAACTGATAAAGAAAAGGATCCACACCCATTAACAACAAGCTTAAAAAAATGGACACCAGATGACTTGAAAAATGTTTCGTATATCCCGAAGAAAAAGGCGATTTCAAAGTTTGAAGTTTTTGGAGGGTTAATGTGGACGGCAATATGGGCTACAATTTACTTTTATGCGAATCATCTTGTAGGCGTATATCATGGTACAGAAAATGGACTGAAGTTTGTCTCGCCGACGTTTAATCAAGATGTTTTACTTCAATACTGGCCAATCGTTTTGGTTATAATCGTTTTCGAAGTAGCTATATCTCTTTATAAGTTAGTACAGGGACAATGGACGAAAAGATTAGCAATTGGAAATGCGATTCTTCAAGTAGTAGGAACAATCATATTTATTGTAATTGTAGTAAATCCTCATTTATTTAACGAAGGATTCATTACGTATTTGGCAAATACATTTACTACTTCCCCAGAGGAATTTAAAACGTGGTTAATTGGCGGTGGAATTTTCATTTACACATTATCTGCTGCAATAAATATATTTGATGGTTTCCGAAAAGCAAGTATTCGTATGTGAAAATGAATCAGAAATTCCAATAAGATAATGATTATGAAAGGAAGAAAACAATGATAAGGGAAGCAACGATAAAAGATTTAGCCTTTATTTTAGATATTTATAATGATGCGATACTTTATACAACGGCTGTGTATGCATATAAACCTGTGACCCTTGAAAATAGAATAGATTGGTATGAACAAAAAAAGGCTGACGGTTATCCCATTTTCGTATACGAATTAGATAATAAAGTAGTAGGATTTGCGACATTTGGACCATTTAGAGCTTGGCCTGCTTATAAATATTCAATTGAGCATTCGGTGTATGTTGATAAGGAATATAGAAAAAATGGGATTGGGACTTCTTTAATGAAAACATTAATCGAAATTGCAAAAGAAAGAGAATATATGACCTTAATTGCTGGAATTGATGCGGAAAACGAGAAAAGTATTGCTTTGCATCAAAACTATGGATTTGTTCATGTAGGGACAATAAAAAAAGCAGGTTATAAATTTGATAAATGGCTAGATTTAGCCTTTTATCAATTGGAGCTTAATGGACCTGTAAAACCTTTAGAAGAATAGAAGTTTTTCGTGAAATTTATTTTTAGGTAGCAAGGAATAATCCGTGCTACCTTTTTCTTATTGTAATAGCAAAAATAATCTTTCAGAAAGGAATTTTATATTCTATATTGAATTATTAGAAGGTGATATTACGATGTGAAAAGAGGAATGGAAATGGAAACTGTCATTCAAAAAATAAAAGAGATACAATCTGGTCATGTAGGAGTAGCTATTTATTCTACAAAAAATGAACGTGTAATTGCTTCATATAATGATGAACTATATATTCCATTAGCATCAGCAGCTAAAGTGGCAATTGGATTTGCACTAGCAAAGATGGTGAGGGAGAAAAAAGTTTCTTGGAATGATATACTTCATCACATTAAGTTTAATCCAGGTGAAGATAGTGCACAGTTATATCCACATTTACAAGGAAGAACTACATTAAGACTTAGTAAAGCGGTGGAGGTGATGATAGCTTGTCATGACAGTTATGTTGCGCAGTCAATTGTAATGCATTGCGGAGGATGGAATACTGTCAGAGAATATGTTTTAACATACTTTTCGAAGATTTATATCAAGGAAAACCCTAAAGACGAGAAAAATATTGGAGAGTTAAATCAAGTTCTTTCGCTTTTAGTTCATATTTTTCAAGGGTATAAAACAGAACCAGAATTATGGGAACCAATTGTAAACGGGATGGTAAGACAACAAGGTGAATATGATGGAATACCTTCATATCATTTAGCTCATATGACAGGTGGATTGTCCACAGCTACAATAAATATTGGTATAATAGGAATGTTTAATGAATTCCCGTTTCTTTATGTTATTGGAGGAAAAGATTTACCTAATCGACGTGAAAATATAGAGGTAGATGAAGAGTTTGCAGCAGCTTTGAACCACATATACAAAGAATATATTGAAAACATGCTAGAGGTGAACAATTGAAGAGAAACTTAAAAACTTCAACGATTATCTTTTTAATTGTAACAATTATTGCTCTTGAAGTTGGAATCGCACTATATTATCACAATTTGTCATTAGATACAATTTATTTTGCAGCGATCCTTATTTGTATTGTATTGCTTTTTGGCACACGTGTTTCTGAAGAGAAAAAATAAAATGTAGCTTACTAAGCTGAAAGGATGGTATATATGAAACATATAGAAAGTGGTACTCGCAATGAAGGAGAATACATAAAAAATAAAGTAATTCAATATAACATGTCCATCTTAACAGATGAAGTAAAACAACAGATGGAACAAGTAAGTTTTGTAGTGAAAGATGAAGAAGGGAAAATTTTTGGTGGTGTAACAGGAACGATGTATTTTTATCATCTTCATATCGATTTTTTATGGGTTGATGAATCAGTTCGCCATGATGGATACGGCAGTCAATTGCTACATAAAATCGAAGAAATTGCGCAGGAAAAAGGGTGTAGATTAATATTATTAGATTCATTTAGTTTCCAAGCGCCAGAATTTTACAAAAAGCATGGTTACAGAGAATATGGTGTTGTTGAAGATCACCCGAAAGGGCATAATCAACACTTTTTCGAAAAGAGATTATAATAATGTTATGTAGACTAGATGGCGGGAGTATTAAAATGTACACTTATAAATTGCAACACGAACAACCGATCTGCGTGGGGAAAATAAAAACACTTTATGATTCTGTCGGTTGGTGGCCAGAAAGAAAAGAAATAGATATTGAAAAAATGTTAAAGAATAGTATAGCAATTGGAGTATGGAAAGAAAACGAATTAATTGGATTTGCTAGAATCGTTTCTGATGGTGTTTTTCGAGCATACATAGAAGATGTTGTCGTACATGAGAGTGTAAGAAATAAAGGTATTGGAGAGAATATGCTTACAATGTTACTCGAGGAAATATCTCATATTCATATTGTTAGTCTATTTTGCGGAGAGAAACTACTGCAGTTTTATGGTGAACAGCAATTTCAAGCGACGAAGCAAATTGTGATGCACCGTAATCAAATCGTGAAAGAATAAGAGGTGCCAATTAGAATGAATGCAACAAGAGCATATTGTTTATCGAAAAGAAAAGCGACAGAGGATTCTCCAGATGGCTGGAGCGCAACGTGTATGAGGTTAAACAATAGAATATTTGCGATATTGAACCATGAAGAAGGTGAAAAAGCTGCGATTACATTAAAATGTGATCCAGAACTCGCATTAAGAATCAGAGAAGATTATCCTGAAACAATCATTCCAGGGTATCATATGAATAAAAAGCATTGGAACACAGTGTACATACATAAGGATGTAGGAAAAGAACAAATTAATAAGATGATAGATTGGTCGTATGATTTAATACTGCACTCATTTTCAAAGAAAAAGCAGCAAGAGTTAATGGATGAAATGAAAAGTGAAGATGCTCAAAAATAACTTGTGAAATTATTTTGCAAGTTATTTTTAGTTTTAGTTTGATAAAGAAAAGTATAAACTAGGAGAATTTGTAATGAAAAATAAAAGAAATAGAATGCTATATGCAATCTTTACTATCATCGTCATTGTTTTAGGTCTGAGTTCAAGAAAGTTTGCTTTTGCGTTACCGGATCTATTAAATGCTTACTTAGGTGATGCTTTATGGGCATTAATGATTTTTACTGGATTTGGATTTTTATTTCCTAAAATAGAAACGAAGAAGTTAACTTTTATTAGTTTACTATTTTGCTACGGGATTGAAATAAGCCAATTGTACCATTCACCATGGATTGATAGTATTCGTGCAACGACTTTAGGTGGACTCATATTAGGTTACGGATTTTTGTGGAGTGATTTAGTTGCTTATACAAGTGGTGTGGGGATAGGAATACTTTTAGAGCTTAAGTTAAAAAAGAAATAGGAATTAATAAGGGGGTATTTGTATATGGAGAATGCATTGAAAATTGCAAAGTTTTGGTTTCAAAATGAACAAGTGATAGCTACAGGCATTCAATCGAAAGTCACGAAGCTTACGTGTAATAATAAATTTTATATATTAAAGGAAAAGGGATTGATAGAGCAGCTTCTAGTTGAACTAGATGTATTAGAAAGGCTTGAAGAAAAAGGAATAAAAGTACAAAAAATAGTGCGAACGAAAAGTGATGAAAGGTATGTATTTTATAAAGAGAAGTATTATTGTTTGTATGAGTATGTTGTTGGAAATGTACTAGAAATAAAAGATACAGAAAATCTGAAAGGGCTAGGGAGCATAATTGGAGAAGAAATAGCTAATCTACATCAAGCATTAAATTCAGTGAATTGTGCAAATGAGTTAATAAAAAGAGATTTATTCAAAGTAGTGTATGGGTGGGCTTTACCAATTTTAGAAAAGAATGAGCATATTCATAGGGGTGTAATTAAACGAATGCAACAATTACATACCGCTTTCAAGGAAACCGTTCAATCATTACCAAAACAAATCATTCATCGCGATATGCACTTATCGAATGTAATCTTTAAAAGTAATCAATTTCAAGGATTTATAGATTTTGAGCTTTTAGAAAACAATGTAAGAGTATTTGATATATGCTATTGTTGTACGAGCATTTTAAGTGAGTTATATAGTGATGAAACATTAAGAGGGAAATGGTTACATATCGTCAGCAAAGTTTTTGAAGGGTATTATAAACAAAATAATTTAACACAAGAAGAAATAAATGCCATTTGGTACGTTATGCTTTCAATTCAAGTAATCTTTGTTACTTATTTTGTCCAATTACCAGACTTATTAAGGCTAAATGAAGAGATGTTCTTATGGATTTTTGCTAATAAGGAGGATATTGAAGAAGCAATAGGAGGCATTGTAAAGGTATGAACAAAATAATGTTAATTGGTTCCGGTGGTTCAGGAAAATCTACATTGGCAAAGCAGTTAGGAGATAAATTAAATATTAAGGTGCATCATCTTGATGCACTATTTTGGAAACCAAATTGGGAAGGTGTTTCGAAAGAGGAACAAAGAACAGTTCAAAATGAATTAATTAAAGAAGAAAATTGGATTATTGATGGGAATTACGGCGGGACAATGGATATAAGACTTAAAGCAGCTGACACTATTATCTTTCTTGATATTCACAGAGCAATTTGTGTTTATCGCGCTTTTAAAAGGGTAATCCAATATCGAAATAAAACAAGACCAGATATGGGCGCGGGATGTGAAGAAAGATTTGATTTACCATTTTTCAAATGGATATGGGAATATCCAAAGGCGAAGCGACCTACAATTTTAAAAGGATTAGAGCAATTGCCCAAAGAGAAAAAGGTTATTATTTTAAAATCCCCCAATGAGGTTCGGGAGTTTTTAAAGCACATACAATAATAAACTGTAGCGCAACAAATCCTTTTGGATATTACCGATTAGTTTAATAAAACTAATCGTTTTTTAATATGATAAATTTAATACTTACTACGAATTGTATTTTGTAATGAGTATATCATTATTAATCTATGAAAAATGAATGCTTGGAGGAATAGAAAATGACTAACGATTTAATTCACATAATCGATTCATTAATGGTCAATATTCCAGCAGGAGAGGTAGTATTACGAGATGATCGTATAAAAAAAGAATGGCAAGTTCAAATTCAACCATTTCTTCTATCAAAGTATGTAGTAACAGCGGAGTTATATTATGCTATTACGAATAGTACATCAAATGGTTATAAAGATAGTAATAAGCCAGTTGTAAATGTTTCATGGAATGATGCAATTGTATTTTGTAATTTACTTTCTAAAAAAGCGGGATTAACAGAGTATTATTCTATTAGTAATGGTGATCAAAAGGTGAGTTGTAATTTGGGATCTAACGGTTACCGATTACCGTCTGAGGCAGAGTGGCAATACGCATGTAAAGCAGGTACAGCGGGATATATATACGGGGAACTTCAGAAAATAGCATGGTATAATGAAAATTCAAATGGACAAATTCATGATGTCGGCAAAAAAGAACCGAATGTATGGGGACTATATGATATGTTAGGGAACGTTTGGGAATGGTGCTATGATTTGTATGATGAAAAAGTGTACGGATCGTACCGAATTTTTCGTGGAGGCAGTTGGGCTGAAGCAGCTAGAGGTTGCGGTGCTACTTGTCGCCGGCGTAGCCATCCTACGTTTCACATAGATGATCTTAGTTTTAGGCTTGCTAGGTCAATTTAGTAGGAAAATAACACAAATAACGAAGAAATGAGTATCTGTACTCTTAACGATATAGAAATGATTTAACTTAAGGAGTGTTTATAATGGCTAGAGTTTTGTTCATTAACACCGGTTCAGAAGGGCATATCAATCCAACCTTGCGAGTTGTCGAGGAACTGATTTCCCGCGGTGAAGAAGTCGTTTATTTTTCAATAGAGGCTTTCAGGGAGCGTATTGAAAAGACAGGTGCTACAGTGCGAACAATTGATGATCAAAAATTTTTAAAAGCGTTTCTGTCTGGTGGTAGAAATTACTTACATGAAAGAATAAACGGGCTTCTACATACAGCAGATGTTGCAATCCCTAGTATTTTAGAGGAAATTGAAGGGGAACATTTTGATTACATCATTCACGATTCTATGTTTGGGTGCGGTCGTTTAATTGCTCAAATTCTTAAACTACCAGCAATTAATTCCTGTACATCTTTTGCGCAGGATGAAAAATCATTTGAACAAATGTTAGATCATCTTTCAAAAAATATCCCAGCGGAAGTCCATGATAGGATACATAATGATTTTCAAAACTTAGCAAAAGGAATTGCAGAAAAATATGGTGTTGAAATAAAATCTCCATATGAAGTTTTCTGTAATCCAGCACCACTCACTATTGTGTATACAATTAAGGAGTTCCAACCTTTTGGAGATACGTTTGATGACACATTTAAATTTGTGGGACCATCTATCGCTGCACAAGTAAAAAATGAAGTCTTTGATTTTAATTCAATTGAAATGAAGAGCTCAATTTATATTTCATTAGGTACTGTTTTTAATGAAGCGATTGATTTTTATAAACTTTGTATTAAGGCGTTTGAGAATAGTGAGCATACAATTGTTATGTCTATTGGTAGTAACACGAAAATAAGTGATTTAGGCGATATACCTAAAAACTTTATTGTGAAAAATTATGTACCTCAAACTGAACTGCTTACATATACGAAACTATTTATTACACACGGTGGTATGAACAGTACGCATGAAGGACTCTATAATGGGGTTCCACTCATTGTAATCCCGCAAAGTGCCGATCAGCCAGTAATTGCAAAGCAAGTGGAGAATATCGGGGCAGGAGTTACATTACAAATGAAAGAATTAACTGAAGGACAAATATGTGAAAGTGTAGAGCATGTGTTACATAATTCATCATTTAAGGAAGCTGCATTGAATATGAAAGAGTCTTTCCGAAAATCAGGTGGGTATAAACAAGCAGTTGATGAGATTTTCACATTTACAGATCGTGATTAAATTTTGATTTAACAGAAATGTAAGTAGCTTATTCTGTTAAGAAGGAGTAATGAATGATCAATAAACTATACGAAAAGTATAAAATGCGTAGGATCACAAATGAATTTTCAATAACTGAAATTGATCGGATTTTGAAGGAAGAGTATAAGGCTACCGAAATCGACAAAGACAAAATTGGTTCTATGATGCATGATCCGTATACAAATTTTGAGGAGATAATAAAATGTTACAAGATTGATCAGCAAGATATTTTATCGAGTTTGTTTAGCAATGAGGAAAAAAGTAATTTTGCTGAAATGATTCAATTCAATCAATCTGAGCAAAGCACACAGTATGATGAGCAAGATTTCTTTAATCAGCAAATCCAAGAAGGTAAGTTAATCGTTATATTTTTAGCAAGTATGGAAGGGACATATATGAATTACTTCAACCTATTAGGACATTCGGAGAAATTGTATCATAAACTCACTGTCCTTATGGGAGTAGAAAAAGAAGAATGTAACTTAGATAATCCTTTGTTCAAAAAATATTTACAGGCATTAGATGCTACTGGATATTTAGAATAATAAAGGAAGGGTACTATATGTATCTATAATGCGTAATCATTTAGTACCCTTTCTATTATGATAATGTTTTCGTCATAAGGATGTGCGGAATACCATCTTCCATAAATACATCAGAAGAAGTTTGATAGCCTAATTTTTTATAAAATCCTTCTGCTTGTGTTTGCCCATGTAATTTCACTTTTGTTGCTTCTTTGTTTTGAGCAATCTCTTCTAATGCTTGAATGATTACTTTCCCTAGTCCGTATTTACGATAGTCTTTTAAAATACAAATGCGCTCTAATTTTCCTATGCCATCAACAAATCGTATACGACCTGTACCTACAGGAATCTCGTTATAATAAACTAAAATATGTTTACATGCCTCACCGATTTCATCAAATGTATCGAATTCATCTTCAAGAGGGACATCTTGTTCTTTTACAAATACTTCTTTTCGAATATGAAATGCGATTTCTAAATCTGTAAGTTCTGTTATGAGTTTGGATTGCAAAATGTTCAGCCCTTTCTAGTATGATGTGCGTATGTTTTCATAGTATATCATACTAAGACGCTATTAAGAGAAGCAGAACACATTAAAAAGTCGACTTCAAACAGTCAGCTTTCATGATAATTCTTTTATCCCATTTTTAGTTCCGATAATTGCTTTACTCGTCATATTTATAAACAAGCCTGTTTCAACTACACCAGTAATCATTTTTAATTGTTCGTGTAAAGTAGCTGGGTTAGATACATGGTTAGGAAATACACAATCGATAATCATATTATTGTTATCCGTTATAAATGTATCGTTATTTTTTAAACGTAACGTTGTTTGACATCCTAAAGACTGAATTTTATTTTCGGTTTGTTTCCATGAAAAAGGTATAATTTCAACAGGCAATGGGAAAGTACCTAAATGTGTAACGAGTTTCGATTCATCAGCAATGATAACCAGTTTTTTAGAGGAAGCGGCAACGATTTTTTCCCGAAGTAAAGCACCACCGCCACCTTTTATTAGCTGTAAATTTGAATCAATTTCGTCAGCTCCATCGATTGTTAAATCAAGCATTTGTATGTCATTTAACGAAATCAGCGGAATGTTTAGTTGTTGTGCTAATGCTTCAGTTTCCTTAGATGTAGGTACAGCTTGAATGGATAAACCTTCTTGTACACGTTGTCCTAACTTTTGTATCGTCCAATATACAGTTGAGCCTGTACCAAGCCCAACGTTCATTCCATCTTGTACAAAGTTAGCGGCGTATTCACCTGCAAGCTGTTTTAAATTTATCATGTCACTCTACCGGACGTGGCCCAGCATCAAGACCTGAATTTTCGACTGTAAGCACCGGACGAACAACTATATCTTTATGTACGCGCATTTGACATGATAGTCGTAAATGATCTTCAATCCCTTTTTCCGTCATCGCATTTTTTTCATTCGTACTTACTTCACAGAAGTCACCGGCTATTATTTCTACTCTACAAGTTGTGCAACGCGCTTTTCCACCGCAACGATGGAGTATGTGTACACCGTTATCTTCAATTGCTAATACTAACTTTGTGCCTTCTTTTACATCAAAAGTTCCCGCACCTTCAATTGTTAATTTTGGCAAATTTGTTCCTCCTCACGTAAAATTGTACATAACATATTTATGACCGCGAATTATTGAACATAAACATATTTTTTTATATGCCCCGTAACTTTTTTATTAGTTGTATCGTTTATAAAGTAAGCGCTGAAAAGGAGTGGTTATTTTGTGCACAAAAGTAACTCAGATTTTAAAGAACCATATCGATATGAATCATTCAAATAAAAGCTTTTTAATTGAGAACTATACAGAGCTAAAAAGGTACTGCACATTTTTAACGAAAAACAAGTGGGACGGTGAAGATCTCGCCCAAGAAACAGTTTGTAAAGTTCTTCAAAAATATAGTAATAAAGATATTTGTATGACGCTTCTATATAAAATAGCTAGAAATCGCTGGTTAGACCAGATGAAGTTGAAATCAGTTTATGAAAAAATAAAGGAACAGATTACTTTTGAAGAGCCACATGAGAAGATTGCAGATCTACATGAAATGGTAGGGAAAGTATTGACTTCATTAAATGTACAGCAATCCGCAATTTTATTATTAAAAGATGTGTTTCAATATAGTATCGCTGATATTGCTAAAGTATGTGCTGTATCGGAAGGTGCAGTGAAAGCTTCTTTATTTCGGAGTAGAAACAGACTAAAAACTGTAAGTGAAGAAGGAATTGAGATAGTCGAATTCACAGATGATATTGATATTGTTGTAACGTCTATTCGTGAAGAAAGCCCGGAATTATTAACAAAACTTCTTCCGACAATAGATTTTACTAAGTTACCATCTAAACAGCCAGTCTTATTATTTAATGCGAAAAAGCCTTCTTCCTACAGTTGTATGCTATGCGCAGCATAACAATTATTGGAGGGATAAAAATGAATACAATTCCATACGTCGTAGAACAAACGAAATTAGGAGAACGTTCCTATGATATATATTCAAGGTTATTAAAGGACCGCATTATAATGATTGGTTCAGAAATTAACGATCAAGTAGCGAGTAGTGTAGTGGCTCAATTATTATTTTTAGAGGCAGAAGATGCGGAAAAAGACATATTCCTGTATATTAATAGTCCTGGCGGTTCAACGACAGCTGGTTTTGCGATATTAGATACGATGAATCTAATTAAACCGGATGTGCAAACACTTTGTATGGGATTTGCGGCGTCATTTGGTGCATTGCTATTATTATCAGGTGCAAAAGGAAAACGGTTTGCGTTACCTAATAGTGAAATTATGATTCATCAGCCGCTCGGTGGTGTAAAAGGGCAGGCAACGGAAATTGAAATAACTGCAAAAAGAATATTAAAGTTAAAGCATGATATTAATAAAATGATTGCAGAAAAAACAGGGCAATCACTTGAACGAGTAGCTCATGATACAGAAAGAGATTATTTTATGACCGCTGAAGAAGCAAAGGAATATGGGATTGTAGATGATGTTGTTGCGAAAAAATAACATAAAACAGGCTAGAGAATATCCATTATTCTCTAGCCTGTTTTTTAATCTTTTATCCATTCGTCAACTAACGATTGATTCTTTTTAATCCATTTTCGCGCAGCTTCTTCTGGATCTTTCGTTTTATTGAGCATGATCATTAGCGTACCAAGCTGTTCATCATTCATTTTCCATTTATCAAAGTATTTCACAACTGCTGGATGATCCGTTTCAAAACCTTTTCGTAATGAGTAATAAATATCATCTTTTTCACCATATACTTTCTTAGGGTCTTTTAAATATTTTAAGTCAAATTCTGAAAAGCCCCAATGTGGATTCCAAAGCGTTACAGCGATTGGTTTCTTTTTCGTATATGCTTTTTTTAATTCGCTCATCATTGCAGCTTCTGAAGATTGGACAAGTTTTAATTTAATATCATATTCTTTCATAGCTTTATTCGTTAAATTCATAAGGCTACTACCAGGTTCTATACCAATGATTTTGTTATCTAGCTCATCTTTATGGGCATTTAAATCTTCAATACTGTTAACATTTTTCACATAGGAAGGAACGACTAAACCGAGACCAGTCCCTTCGTACCATTTTGACTTTAAGACAATCTCATCTTTATAACGATTATTTAATGGTTTGTCCGTAACGGGAAGCCATACTTCTAAATTTGCATCAACATCCCCACGAGCAACACCAGTCCAAATCGCAGCTTTTTCTAAATACATGAGTTCAACTTTATATCCCTTATCTTCTAATAAAACTTTCCACATGTTTGCAGTTGCAATATTTTCTTTCCAACTTGTTACACCAAGTTTAATTTTCCCTTTCGAATTTGCATTTGTTGCATTACATGAAGTGAAAATCATAGTAATAAATAATGCAAGGCATATAAGCCATATTTTCTTTCTCATCGAAAACCTCCTAAGAAACGTTTGCCATTTTAAATAAATGTATAAGTAAGCATTCTTATTATGAACGGAAACGAGAATTTTAAAGAAATCTTATGAATGTCATTTTTATGTAATATTTCTTTGCAAAATCGCAACACTATGTGAATAGATGGGTAGAAAAGGAGTAGTGACATGGATAATACAAAGGTGCGTGTTGAAAACGTAACAAAAGTATTCGGGAAACATCCGCAAAGAGCCCTTTCCTTATTAAAAGAAGGGAAAAGTAAATCAGAAATTTTGAAAGAGACAGGAATGAACGTTGGTGTGAAAAAGGCAACGTTTGAAGTATATACTGGAGAAATTTTTGTGATTATGGGGTTATCTGGTAGCGGGAAATCTACGTTAGTTCGTATGTTAAATCAATTAATCAAACCGACAGCAGGGCATATTTACATAGATGGTGAAGATATCGCTACGATGGGAAAAGAAGAGTTGCGGAGAGTGAGAAGAACAAAGATGAGTATGGTGTTTCAGAAGTTCGCTCTCTTCCCGCACCGTACAGTAATACAAAACGTTGCGTACGGATTAGAAATACAAGGAGTTCCAGTAGAGGAACGTGAAAGTAAAGCGTTAGAATCACTGCAGTTAGTAGGGCTTGATCATCATAAAGATAATTATCCAAGTCAACTTAGTGGCGGTATGCAGCAGCGTGTTGGCATCGCAAGGGCATTAACAAATAATCCGGATGTTTTACTAATGGACGAATCATTTAGTGCATTAGATCCACTTATTCGAAAAGAAATGCAAGATGAGTTATTAGAACTCCAAGATAAAATGGAGAAAACTATCATATTTATTACACATGATTTAGATGAAGCTCTTCGAATTGGTGATCGGATCGCGTTAATGAAAGATGGAGAGGTTGTCCAAATTGGAACGCCAGAAGAAATTATGATGAGTCCTGCTAATGAGTTTGTTGAGAAATTCGTTGCGGACGTGAATTTAGGGAAAGTAATTACGGCGGAATCTATATTAAAACGACCGGAGACATTATTAATTGATCGTGGACCACGTGTAGCGCTTCAAATTATGAGGAATGCGGGTGTTTCTACAGTATATGTTGTAAATAAGAAGTATGAGTTTTTAGGAATATTAACTGCAGATGACGCGAGTAAAGCAGTGCAAAAACAGTGGCCGATTGCTGATTTACTACTTAACGATATTCCACATGTTTATTTAGATACTTTACTGGAAGAGACCTATGCGAAAATGGCCGAGATGAAATATCCGTTACCCGTAATTGATGAGAAGAAAAGACTAAGAGGAATTATTAAACGTGAAAGTGTCATTCAAGCTCTTGCAGGAAATATTGAAGAAGAGGTGAAAGACGATGAATAGCATACCTCGTATTCCATTAGGGGAATGGGTCGATTCATTTGTTGCGAATTTATATGAGCACTTTGAAGGCTTGTTCCGAGGATTCTCTTATATTATCGGTGGATTCGTTGATTTACTCACTAATTTTTTAATAATAATACCGGCTATATTGATGATTATTATCTTATGTTTCCTCATTTGGTACACGACGAGAAAAGTATCTTTAGTCATTTTTACGCTTATCGGATTATTATTTATTTTAAATATAAACTACTGGGAACAAACGATGCAAACATTAGCACTCGTACTTACATCTGTTATTATTTCAGTCATTGTTGGAATTCCAATTGGAATATTAGCATCTCAAAATGAACGCTTCTCAAAATTTTTAAAACCGACATTAGACTTTATGCAAACAATGCCCGCATTCGTATATCTTATTCCGGCGATTACATTTTTTGGGGTAGGTGTTGTTCCTGGTATTATTGCATCAGTTATTTTTGCAATGCCGCCGACAATTCGTTTTACGGACTTAGGAATTAGACAAGTGCCAGAAGATTTAATTGAAGCAGCGAATGCATTTGGATCTACCGCATCACAAAAATTATTTAAAGTACAATTACCACTTGCGACGGGAACAATTATGGCGGGTGTAAATCAAAGTATTATGCTCTCATTATCAATGGTCGTAACAGCTTCACTTGTAGGAGCACCAGGGCTTGGTGTAGATGTATATCGCTCTGTTACACAAGTTAATATCGGAATGGGATTTGAAGCGGGACTAGCTATCGTCGTGATTGCGATTATATTAGACCGCATTACACAAGGATTTCATCAAAAAAGAAGATAAAGAGAAAACACACTTTATTATAAAAAGTGTGTTTTTTTGTTTGGAAAAATTACATACGAACGATAACAGAACCACCAGCCGGTGCGCAAACTTGGTTTTGTTGTTGTTCCATTGATTTTATTAATTGATTATTTTCTTCGATTAATGAGATTAATTTCGCTAATTGGCTTTCAAGACTTGCGATGCGCTGCATCATATATTGAGAATCATGGTGCAGTGTATTTCTTACTGGATGCGGGGAGTAAGTATATTGTTGATTTAAATTTGGATGCCAATGAGGATGCATTTGAATCGTTCCTCCTTCAATAAATTACTGATCTTTCCTATAGTAAATGCCTATGTATATGTAATGGTGACTTGAAAATTCTTTCAAACGAAGAGGATTATGTAGAGGGAATGGAAAAGTAATAAAGTACATTTTTGGGAATTTATTAAGTGGAATAGAGAATATATTAGGAAACAGCGACGTTCATGTAAATGGGTATTGTATGGGGAGAAATTGTGAGAGGAGATGCTGTGGTGGCTAATAATAAAAAAGAAATGATGCGATGGCGATTGGTATCGCTATAGGTATTGTAATCGGTGTAGTACCTAGATTTTTTACTGATAATTTAGTAATCGGAATTGTTATTGGAATTGTAATTGGGATTGCGTTTTTGAAGAAATAATGAGTTTATAAATTTATTTAAAAAAACTCCTCATTAAAATAATGAATTTTCGGAATATAAATCCTGTTTTTCCTTTTTTTATGATATTATAAATAAAAGGATGGTGATGGATATGTCAACAAACAATCAGGTAGAACAAAACTGCTTTATTTGCGAAAAACATATAGGAAACATTACAGTTCCAGGTGGAGCTATTTACGAAGATGAACTCGTTTACGTTGGACATGTCCACTGGGATAGTGACAAAACATACCTTGGTTATGTAATGATAGATATAAAAAGACATGTACCTGGTCTTGCCGAACTAACAGATGAAGAAGCAAAAGCGTTTGGACTTATAACAAGTAGAGTAAGTAAGGCGCTAAAAGAAAGTGAAGGTGCAGAACATATTTACACTTTTGTTTCAGGGAATGGTGTACCACATATGCATATGCACATCATACCGCGTTATCCAAATACACCCAAAGATTTTTGGTCACCGACTGAAGTAGCGAAATGGACAGATGCGCCATATGGTGACGCAGAGAAAATCAAAAAACTATGCGAAAGAATACGAAAGTATATGGTGAGTGAATATGCATACAACAAATAATAGACAATATTCATGGGTTGGAAGTAGGGAAATGTGTCTAGGTGAAATCTCAGTTAAGCAATATGGGGATATTGTACTTGGTAAATATGGAGGAAATATAAGTGCTGGAGCAAAAAAGAATGAAGATGGTGCTTTCATTCTATCTAATGGTGATTGGGAATTTACAGCCATTTTAGACGGACATAATAGTGCAGAAAGTGTTGAGCTAGTAGTACACACAATCGAAAAAGAATATGAAAATATCAACACGATTATGAAAGAACCAATTGAAACAGTTTTTCGATCTGTTGAAAATCATATGCTTACAATTTTTCAATCAAAATCATTTAAAGAAAAGTGCAAAAGAATAAAAGGTGAAACAGCTTGCTTAATATGTATAAGAAAAGAAAATTACATATGGTGGCTATCTATTGGCGATTGTTTAGTTTATGTATTTCATGAAGAGTTACATAAATTAGGACAATATACTTTGAATCAACGTCATTTTTATGAGTGGATTGGTAATGTTAACACATTTGATTTACCCGTTCCGTGCTATTCGTCAGGAGTTCGTGAATTGCGCACTGGTAACAATCGAATTGTCATGGTAACAGATGGGGTATTAGAGTGCGGGGAGCGCCGATATGAAAAGTCATCCAATTTGTATGAAGATATGAATGGAAATAAGGAAGAGCTAACAGAGTGTGTTCGAAATGTATTAGAGCACGTTCATCATCAATTAGGACGTGATAGTGCGACAATTATAAGTTGGGACTGCGAAAATGATACATATGCTACGTATCCGAGTAATCAGCCGGAGAAAATTAAAGTGAGAAAATAAAAAGGATGGGGTTTTCTGTCAATTACAAAAATAGCCTTATTAATTTTATGGGTACTATCTTTATTGGTTTTTGAAAGAATAGCGAGAAGACAGTTAAATATACCGAAACAAAAAGGATGGAATAACCAATATGTGAATGATACACATAAGTGGGGAAATAGAATTATTATTTTCTCTTATATAGTTGTTATTGCAATAAGCACTTTTCTTCCAAATCGTATATTTATGGGCTATGTACCTCTATTGTTTTTTATTACGTTATATGGATTTCAATCATATATGGAGTGGAAATATGATAAAGAATCGCGTGAGTTTTTGATTTCATTATTAGGAATTGTAGCATTAATAATAACAGGATTCATACTACATTTCTTCCTTTAATATAATATGAATTTAAAGAAAGAGGGAGAGAAGAAATGAAAAGACCTTTATTACGTGCAGAAGCGATTATTTTTAATGAAGATCATTCAAGAATATTCGTTCAATGTGACAAGAATGAATCGTTTTATCGTTTTCCCGGCGGGTCAATTGAATTTGGTGAAACGGCCCAAGAAGCTATCATGCGAGAACTGTTGGAAGAATATGATTTAGAAGTCTTTGTTGAGCAATTAGCTGTTGTAAATGAGCATATTTTTACGTGGAATAACGAAAAAGGTCATCGTTGTACATTGATGCATTGGGGAGCTACTCGAGAAATAGTTACGAATGCAATAAGGCATAAAGAACATGAGGATATTATATTAACTTGGAAAAGTTTAAATGAATTAAAGGAAAAACCAACATATCCTGAAGGGATTGTAAATTACTTAGAAAATCATAACCGTAATATAGTCCACTTTATTTTACATAATTCAATGGAGTAATAGGAGGAATGGAAATGAGAACCTATACGTTTTGGATTATAATCTTTGTTTTTTGTATAGTTGGCTACTTTTTAGAACAATTTTTAAGAAGAAAGTTGAATATGCCAAAGAAAGGCTTATGGGGATATAATAAACATGTAAATAGCTTACATAAAAAATTAGAAATAGGACTAATTTTTGTTTATTTAATAACTAGCTTTATTTATATATATAAATTAGAAACCACTAATATTGCTTATGTTATTTTTAGTTATTTAGGGGTTTCCTGGATTTTAAGAGCATACATGGAGTGGAAGTATGATAGAGAATCGAAAGAGTATATTATTTCGTTATTCGGATTATCTTCATTTATCCTTATGATTTCGATGATGTTTTACTTCGTTTCTCCTGCTACATGACAAAATAATTATTGAAGGTACATTAATAAATTGATGGAATTTTAAATTGTTTAGTAAAAAGTAATCATAATATAATCGAATTTATTTCAAAAAATAAATTAGGTAATAGGAGGGAGCACAATGGGGACCTCTACTATTATTATTATTATTATTGTACTAGGTATAGGTGGTTACTTTTTAGAACAGTTTTTAAGAAAAAAATTGAATATGAAGAAGCGAGGGTTCTTCGGGTATAAGCATGTGAATAGTTTGCATGTGAAATTGGAAATAGTATTATTTTTTATTTATTTCATAACTTGTTTTACTTATGTAAATAACGAAAATGTAGGATATGTTATGTTCATTTTTTTCGGAAATTTATGGACGTTACGGGCATGGATGGAGTGGAAATATGATAGGGAGTCGAGAGAATACATTCTTTCGATAATCGGATTAGTTGCATTTATTATTATGATTTCATTACTACTTTACTTCCAGCCGCTTTTAACGTAAAGAAGAAAACAAGGGGATTGAGTGAAAAGCAACCATGTATTTGTTAGGTGATAAATGGTTGCTTTTTGTTTTGAGAATAGGAATATTTTTAAACGTTTGTTTTATCTAATATACATTTAATAAAACTAGTTTTTTCCTCCGCATACTTATGTTTATTGTTATGGTTTGCTTGTGAAAGTCGCATCTTTAACTGTTCATACTGCATGCGAGCAGTTGCATTATTTCTTAAGTAATCTCGGAAACTTAATTGTTCTATTAAATATTTGTTCCCTCGTTCATACATATGAATTTGATGAGTTCTTGGCTCACCTTTATTCAAATAATATCGTTCAGGCAATACATCTTTTCTGTACTTATAGTTTAATAGTTCTAACTTTTTAACACATTTCAAACCGTCCGTATAATCTTCTAATTCGATTGCAATATCAATAATTGGCTTTGCACTTAAATGTGGAATAGAAGTACTACCAATATGGTGTATCGTTACAATACGTTCACCAATTTGTTCTTCAATGAATTGTTTCTCTTTTATAAACTCAATTGCCCATTCTTCAGTCCATGGAACTAAAAATACTTTCCCGTACGGTAAACCTAGCATTTGTTTAGCACCTCTTTCAAAATGGTTTTTAATACAGGTAATTACATTTTCTTAAAGCTTCTCGAAACAAGGTATTCCCACAATCTCCAAGGAAGAATCTTCTTCGCAAAGATCATAAATTTTACACCTTTGCCGATTGGATAACGTAAATTCGTACGCTTAGATTCAGCAATTTCTACGATTTTTTTAGCAACATCTAGCGGATTACCAAATGTATCACTACCACTATTAATATGTTTTTGTATTTCATCCATATATTCTTTGTACGGAGAAGCAGTATCAGATTGGTTTACAGCTAGTTGTTTACCAATTTCCCAAATGTTCGTGTTATAAGAACCTGCTTCAAGTAAGGCAACATCTATTCCAAAAGGTTTTACTTCTAAACGAAGGGATTCACTCCATCCTTCTAATGCATATTTTGAAGATACGTAAGGAGATAAACCAGGGAATCCGACTTGGCCACTAATGCTACTTATGTTAATGATTTTTCCGCTTCTTTGTTCTCTCATACATGGTAAGACAAGTTGAGTGATTGATATTGCGCCAAAAAAATTCGTTTCAAATTGTTTACGGTATTCCTCCACTGGGATTTCTTCTACAAATCCTCCAGTTGCATATCCTGCATTGTTAATGAGAAGGTCTACTCTATTGATTTCTTTTAAAAATAATTGAAAGTTATGTATAGAATTTTGATCTGTTACATCTAATTGTTGAACTTTTATATTTTGCCGTAACTTGAGTTTAGTAGCTTGAGATAGTAAGTCTGCTTTTTTCTCAACATTTCGCATTGTAGCGATAACTATATAGTCTTTTTTCGCAAGTTCAAGTGTCGTTAATAGTCCGAATCCACTTGAAGCCCCTGTAATAACCGCGATTTTTTTATTCATTGGTCGCTCGCTTTCTTTTTCTTTTATCATAACGAGTTGTAAGCAGAAAATCTATTAATCTTACATATTGTTTCCATATATATTCATTTTATTTTTAAATTGTAGGAACTGATGTATGGTTCAAGTAAGTACTTATCTATTCTTAATTTGCATATGTATGGAATGCTTTTAAAGAAGGGAATTGTGCAGAATCACCGTATAGAGTAGAGAGTATAATATAAAAGTTGATGAAATGGAGGAAGAAAAATGGCCCATGTGAAAGATGTATTAGCAGATCAGTTATTAGCAAATGCCAATGACCCTAGTTGGTATATTCCATTTTCAGATGCAGTTAAGGATTTATCAGAGAGAGAAGCTTTTTGGAAACCGAATGAAGAGAGTAATAGTATAGCAGAAATTGTACAACATTTACTGTACTGGAATTCAACGTGGCAAACTAGGTACAAAGAATCAAATGTTAATGCCGTACCTGCTATTGGAGATAATAACAAAAGTTTTATGTTATCAAATAATCAAACATTTGAAGAATTAAGAGAAAAACTATTAGAGAAGCTGTTGCAATGGCAAAATCTCATAAATGAAGAAAAGGTTGAAAGTGATGTAACGGGATTTCCTGTTTCTGCAAAGTGGTGGGAAGTGCTAGCGAATGTCACGACTCATAATGCATATCATATCGGTCAAATTATTTACATTCGTAAATTACAAAAGAGTTTTGAGAATGAATAAAGTAATGATTCTCTTATTAAGGGAACAAAAGTGGACAAAATGAGACATTAGTCTCGTTTTGTCCACTTTTTTATTTTTAAAAGAAAGAGAGAAGCTATTAAATTAAGGATTAGAAATTGGCACGGTACTTGCAATATAAAAGATGAACAAGAAAATAGGAGGGCTGGACATGTTAAAAACAACTGAAAGTAAAGGGAATGAAATTACGAAAGAACAAGCTCGTTGGATGTATGAAAAAATGTTAGAGATTCGTAAGTTTGAAGATAAGGTACATGAATTATTCGCGCAAGGTGTTCTACCAGGTTTCGTTCATTTATACGCAGGTGAGGAAGCGGTAGCAGTTGGTGTATGTGCCCACTTAACAGATAGCGACAGTATTACAAGTACGCATAGAGGACATGGACATTGTATCGCAAAAGGCTGTGATTTAAACGGTATGATGGCTGAACTTTTTGGGAAAGCGACAGGATTATGTAAAGGAAAAGGCGGCTCAATGCATATTGCCGATTTAGATAAAGGAATGCTTGGTGCGAATGGAATTGTAGGCGGCGGTTTCCCACTTGCTTGCGGTTCAGCATTAACAGCTAAATATAAAGGAACGAAAGATGTAAGTGTTTGTTTCTTCGGTGACGGAGCAAATAATGAAGGAACATTCCATGAAGGGGTTAATTTAGCGGCGATTTGGAAGTTACCAGTTATTTTTATTGCAGAAAATAACGGTTACGGTGAAGCAACGACATTTGAATATGCTTCAAGTTGTGATTCCATTGCAGATCGAGCGAAAGCTTACAATATTCCAGGTGTTCAAGTGGATGGGAAAGATTTACTTGCAGTATATAAAGCCGCGGAAGAAGCGATCGAACGTGCGCGTAATGGCGGTGGGCCAACAATTATTGAATGCATGACATATCGTAACTACGGTCATTTTGAAGGTGAAGCGCAAACATATAAAACTTCAGAAGAAAAAGAAGAGCATTTAAATGAAAAAGATGCGATTGTGCATTTCCGTAAGCATTTAATTCATGAAGGATTATTAACAGAAACTGAACTTGTAGATATGGAAAAGGCAGTAGATGAAGCAGTACAAAAATCAATTGAATTTAGTGAAAATAGTCCATATCCAGAGGATGCAGAATTATTAAAAGATGTATACGTTTCTTACAAATAAGAGGAGGGTGAAAAATAATGACTAGAACAGTAAGTATGTCAACTGCAATTAATGAAGCGATGAAAATATCAATGCGTCGTGATGATAATGTAATTTTAATAGGGGAAGACGTTGCAGGCGGTGCGCAAGTTGATCATTTACAAGATGATGAAGCTTGGGGCGGTGTACTTGGCGTGACGAAAGGGCTAGTACAAGAATTTGGCCGAAATCGTATTTTAGATACACCAATTTCAGAAGCTGGTTACATGGGAGCGGCAATGGCTGCTGCTGCAACTGGTTTACGTCCGATAGCTGAATTAATGTTTAATGACTTTATCGGTAGTTGTCTTGATCAAGTATTAAACCAAGGCGCAAAGTTCCGCTATATGTTCGGTGGTAAAGCGAAAGTGCCAGTTACAGTACGTACGATGCATGGTGCTGGTTTTAGCGCAGCAGCTCAGCATTCACAAAGTTTATACGCATTATTTACGAGCATTCCAGGTATAAAAGTTGTCGTTCCTTCTACTCCGTATGACGCAAAAGGCTTATTGTTAGCGGCAATTGAAGATGACGACCCAGTAATCTTCTTTGAAGATAAAACACTCTACAACATGAAAGGTGAAGTGCCAGAAGGGTATTATACAATTCCTTTAGGTAAAGCAGATATTAAACGTGAAGGTTCTGATGTAACAATTGTCGCAATTGGAAAACAGGTTCATACCGCTCTTGCAGCTGCTGAACAATTATCAAAAAAGGGACTTGAAGTAGAAGTTATTGATCCGCGTTCTTTATCACCACTAGATGAAGATACAATTTTATCATCTGTTGAGAAAACAAATCGTCTTATCGTTATTGATGAAGCAAACCCAAGATGTAGCATAGCAACTGATATCGCAGCAATCGTAGCGGATAAAGGATTTGATTTATTAGATGCACCTATTAAACGAATAACAGCACCACATACACCAGTTCCGTTCTCACCACCGCTTGAAAAGTTGTATTTACCAACGCCAGAGAAAGTAATTGAAACGGTATCAGAAATGATCGGAGACCAATCTTTATTGCATGTGTAATGAACGATGAGAAGGGAGAGAGAAATATGGCTGTAGAAGTTGTAATGCCGAAGTTAGGGATGGCGATGAAAGAAGGTATTATTACAAACTGGAATATTAAAACAGGCGATAATGTAGCAAAAGGAGAACTAATTGCTAGTATTAACTCAGAAAAAATCGAAACTGAAATAGAAGCACCCGCTGATGGAACTGTACTTGATATAGCTGTAAGTGAAGATGAAGGAGTTCCACCTGGCACTGTAATTTGCTACATCGGTAAACCGAATGAAAAAGTAGACGTTCATGAAAGTACACATGTTGTAGAAGAAAAAACATCTAATATAGAAGTACAAAATGTACAACATCCAGAACCCTACGCGAAAGAAGTGGCGAAGCAAAGAATTAAAATTTCACCTGTAGCGAAGAAAATTGCTAGAACTGAAAATCTTGATATCAAGGCATTAGTTGGTACAGGTCCTGGTGGAAGAATTACCAAGGCAGATGTATTAAAAGCGCTTGAAATAAGAGTGAACGTTCCAGAAGTACTTGAACAAGAAAAAGAAAACAGTAAAGTAATTCCTGTTACCGGTATGCGGAAAGCAATCGCAAACCGTATGCATGCAAGCTTACAAAATAGTGCGCAATTAACATTAACGATGAAAGTAGATGTTACTGACTTAGTAGATTTACATAAAAATATGGCTGATACTGTACAAAAACGATATGACAATAAATTAACGATTACAGATTTTGTTTCTCGTGCTGTTGTTTTAGCACTTGGGGAGCATAAAGAAATGAACAGCGCTTATATAGATGATGCAATTCATCAATTTGAACATGTTCATTTAGGCATGGCAGTCGCATTAGAAAAAGGGTTAGTCGTTCCAGCTATTCGCTTTGCTAATAATCTATCTTTAGTAGAGTTGTCTAAAGAAATTAAGAATGCGGCACAAAAGGCACGAGCAGGCAGTTTAAATAGTGATGATATGCAAGGGACAACATTTACAATTAGTAATTTAGGTAGCTTCGGTATTGAATATTTTACGCCAGTATTAAATACACCTGAAACTGGTATTTTAGGTGTAGGTGCTATTGAACATGTTCCTGTATATAAAGGGAAAAAATTAAGAAAAGGAAGTATGTTACCTTTAAGTTTAACATTCGATCATCGTGTATTAGATGGTGCACCAGCAGCTGCATTTTTACGTACAATTAAAGATTATTTAGAAGAACCTGTAACAATTCTTTTATAAAGAGAAGGTGAGAAAATGAATAAATTAGTTGTTATTGGAGGCGGACCTGCTGGCTATGTAGCGGCAATTATCGCGGCTCAAAACGGAAAAGATGTCACTCTTATTGATGAAGCTGATCTTGGCGGGACTTGTTTAAATGTTGGTTGCATGCCTACGAAATCATTGTTAGAAAGTGCAGAAGTACATGATATTGTGAAAAAAGCGAATCAGTATGGAGTTACGCTTAACGAAGGAAGTATTTCAATTGATTGGAATCAAATACAGTCGAGAAAATCACAAATTGTTATGCAGCTCGTTCAAGGAATTCAATATTTAATGAAGAAAAATAAAATTAAAGTAATAAAGGGGAAAGCGAAATTCGAAACGGATCACCGTGTACGAGTGACACAAGGTGATAAAGAAGCTGTAGTAGATGGAGAACAGTTCATTATAGCGGCAGGTTCAGAACCAACTGCATTACCTTTTGCTCCATTTGATGGGAAGTGGATTTTAAATAGTAGCCATGCGATGTCTCTAGAAGAAATACCAAAATCATTATTAATCGTTGGTGGTGGTGTAATAGGTTGCGAGTTTGCAAGTATTTATAGTCGACTTGGAACAAAAGTTATGATTGTTGAAATGGCACCGCAATTACTACCTGGTGAAGACAAAGATATCGCACATATTTTAAGAGAGAAACTAGAAAAAGATGGTGTAGAAATATTTACAGGAGCAGCTTTAAAAGGATTAAATAATTATAAAAAGCAAGCTTCATTTGAATATGAAGGAAGTATCCAAGAAGTTAATCCAGAATTTGTTCTCGTTTCTGTCGGCCGAAAACCACGTGTACAACAATTAGATTTAGAAAAAGCAGGAATTCAATTTTCAAATAAAGGAATTTCTGTGAATGAACATATGCAAACAAATGTATCACATATTTACGCAGCAGGTGATGTGATTGGTAGAATACAGCTTGCTCACGTTGCCTTCCATGAAGGAACGACAGCAGCATTACACGCGAGCGGAGAAGATGTGAAAGTAAACTATCATGCTGTACCTCGATGTATTTATACAGCTCCAGAAATTGCTAGCGTCGGTTTAACAGAAAAATTAGCAAGAGAGCAATACGGTGATATCCTTATCGGTGAATTTGCATTTACTGCAAACGGAAAAGCTCTTATTATTGGCGAACAAACGGGTAAAGTAAAAGTCATTGTGGAACCAAAATATCAAGAAATTGTAGGAATCTCGATTATCGGTCCTCGTGCAACCGAACTAATCGGACAAGGAACTGTAATGATTCATACAGAAGTTACCGCTGATATAATGAGAGATTTTATTGCAGCGCACCCCACTTTAACTGAAGCGATTCATGAAGCGTTATTGCAAGCTGTAGGACATGCTGTACATGCTTAAATGAAAATATAATAAACCACTATTCTCTAAATGAATGAGAGAATAGTGGTTTGAATTTTTATAGAAGAAATTAAATACCTTATTACTTTTTAACGTCAATGGCTGAAGTTTTATCGTTCCATTCATCAGATAAATTAGCAGTTTTACCATACCAATCAGCGTGTTTAAATACAACACCTTTTCCATATCCTTGTGTAGAAGTATGCTCCCACAGTGTCGTTGAATAACTTGCAGAAGGTGACGCTGTGCTTATAGAAGAAATTCTGTCGTTCCAGCTAGATGGTAAGTTTTTAAAGCCACTGCTCCAGTAAATATATTGTCCATTTGAAGAAGTGATGATTTGTGCAAATAATGTATTGCTGGAGATAGGTAACTAGTAAACTTTATAACTTTACAAATAAAAAACAGTCTTATATGACTGTTTTTTTATTTAGATGCTAAATTATCAAGTTTCCAATATGTATCTGTTAACGGCGCAGCTTTGCTATCTATATATAAATACATATTATTTAAATCTTTTGGTGAAGTTTTCATATTAAATTCAATGTCGGTAGTTAAAGAGAATTCAGATGGAACCTTTTTAGCATTTTCATTTTGTATAACTTCACCTTCGTATTTTTCACCCGTTTTGTCATCTTTTATGAAATATTTTATTTCTGAAAGATCTATCGTTTGTCCGTCAACACGAGCGTTATTTATAGTAACGCGAGCTGTGAGGCGCCACTCTTTGTCTATTTTTTCGAATTTAGCATTTTCAACAGTTGCTCTATAGTATTCGTTTTTAAATATTTCCCCATAGTGCATTGCATTCTTTTCAAGAGCGCTCTTTTCTTGTTTTGGTGCAGTATTCCCATTACATCCTGCCATTAGTCCTGTAAATAATAATGCTGTACAAGTTACTTTAATTATAGATTTCATAGTAATTCCTTTCTGTGTTAAAAAGTAAAACATAGGAATAATTTTACATCAATAGGAAGGTAAATGGAAGTATGTTTGCGGAATATCTAAATATGCATTTATTTCGTTGTCCAGTTAATGGAATAGAAAGAGGGAAAAAGCTGAATAAAACGGAGTGAATAAGAATTGAAAATATTGTAAAACGGAAGAGACATGCATATAATTAAAATAAGGATGAGATTTCAGAATCTTCAATAACGGCGGTGGGCACATGTTTACTGAAGAGCGTAGAGAGAAAATTTTAGAGTTACTTAAGAAAGATGGAAGGGTAATTGCTAAAGATCTTGCGGAAAGTTTCGATATGTCTATCGATTCTATAAGAAGAGATTTGTCTATTATGGAGAAAGATGGCTTGTTAAAAAGAACATATGGAGGTGCGGTTGAACTTACGCGGGTGAGAAACCTAGCTGCCGAACCATCGAAACGTTATCGTGATAGTTCAATAAATGCAGATACGACTGCTAAAGTTGCTGCATCCTACATAAAAGAAGGAGATTCCATTTTTATTGGTGGGGCTTCTATTCATTATGCTATGTTAAAATATTTACCGGAAACATCATTTACAGTTATTACGAATTCTATAGAAATTGCTAGTACGTTACGGGAATATAAGAACATTGATACGTACTTAATTGGTGGAAAGGTGAAACCATCAGGAAATATGACAGATACACTTGCCTCTGAATTGATAAGTAGATTTTCTATTGATCTTCATTTCTCTACAGGTGGTGGCATTTCATTGAATGGTATAAGTAATGAAACGCCGGAAGTTGCTTATTTTAGTAAAACAGTAAGTAAGATTGCTAAAATGAATATTTGTTTAGCGCCTCATTATAAACTCGGAATAAATTGCTTTATAAATGGAGAGTCACTGAAAGAAATTGATCTTATAATAACAGATGAAGAAGCTAGTAAAGAAACGATTCAAGAATTTGAGAAACAAGGTAAAGAAATTGTAATAGCGTCATCAATAGACTAGATTTAAAAGGAGTTCGTAATGATTATAAAAGGGAAAGAGTTTCATATAAATGGATTAACTTATACAATTCGTTCTGCAGCTGAGAAAGATGCCGAGCAGTTATCGGAAATTAGAGTTCAGATCGATGGCGAAACTGAAAATATGGATAGAGAAGCTGGAGAGGGATTTATAGATAAGATAGGGTTTCAAAAAATAATAAAAACAGATAGTGAAGTGACAAAGAATTTGTTTTTAGTTGCAGAAGTGCACAATCGAATCGTTGGATTTTCAAGATGTGAAGGGTCAAATTTGAAGAGGTTATCTCATAAAGTAGAATTTGGCGTTTGTATTTTAAGAGAGTTTTGGGGATATGGAATGGGCAAGAGTCTTTTGCAACAATCTATTCACTGGGCTGATGAAAATGAAGTAAAAAAGATATCATTACAAGTGTTAGAGACAAACGAAAAAGCAATTCAGCTGTATCAAAAGTTAGGTTTTGAATTAGAAGGTATTTTGAAAAATGATAAAAGACTGTCGGATGGGAAGTATTATAATACGGTAGTAATGGGAAGGTGTATTTCAGTCTGTTCATAAAAGAGGTGGAAATATATGTTTTATAGAAGGAAGTACTATATAATAAAGAATGAATTTATAGAAATATTTAATGAGCATTTTACTAACACGAACTTACCTAATCAATTAAAGTATGGCGCTAGGCTAATAGGACGCTGGATGAAAGATAATAATGATGGTACAACTGAAATATTCGCCATATGGGAATATGATAGTTATGAACAGTATAAAGAAATTGAATCAAAAATTAGAAGTGACGAGATGCATGTTAAAAGAATACATGATTGGTATGAAAAACATGGCGGGAAAGAATATGTTTTAAAGGAGTACATAGTAGAGGTGAAAAATGAAGAGTTAGTATGTACCATAAAGTGATAGAGGGGTGAGGGATAATGGGAATTAAAATAAAATTATATTTTAGTTTAGCATCAACTATTTTATTTGCAATAGCGGTGATAGTTTTCTTTATAAATGATACTCCGCAAAAGTGGGTTTGGTTATGTGTTTTCCTTGCATCCATTATACAAAATATAGTGTTACTAAAAAAGAACAAAGAAGCGCATTAAGATATTCAAATTATTAACATATTTGTGTCGTCTTTCTAGTTTTATTGAAAACGCTTTTATTCAGTTTTATAATAAAAGTATGTTTTATAAATCTCCAAAACAATTAAAAGGGAGATGATACAATGTTAGCTTCACCGTTTTACTTACATACATGGAAAAAGTTTGTTGATGAAGGAGTCCTTGATTCAAACCGTATAAACGAAAGAATTTCAGAGTCATGGCATCGATGTAAACAAGCAAATGTGAATCCTCATATGAATAAAGGTCAGAAAATTTTGTCTTTTAATATTTTTCAAGACCAAAAGAAAAAGAGTGAAATCTTCCTAGATATAGCGATACCACAAATACAAAATATGAGAAAAACCATTGATGAACTGCAAATGATGGCATTATTAATTGATCCAGACGGTTACGTTCTATCATTAAGTGGAAATCAGCAAACACTGAAACGAGCGAAACATATTAATTTTATTGAAGGTGTAAAATGGACGGAAGCAGCTGTTGGCACAAATGCGATTGGAACAGCGTTAGAAATTGAAGAGGCTATTATGATAAGTGGTACAGAGCATTATTCTGTCGCATCTCATAGCTGGAGCTGTGCGGCCGCTCCCATTCATAATGATGATGGGAAATTAATAGGCGTTTTAGATTTTTCTTGTCCGATTGAGTTTTCGCATCCATATATGCTCGGGATGGTAACTTCGATTGCACATGCGATTGAACGTGAATGTAGTATTCGAGTGCATCAAAATGAACTTCATTTAATCCATCGTTTTTTAGATGTAATTGACAGTGATGAACAAGTTGTTATTTGTAATCATCGTGATATTATCGTTTCTGCGAGCAAGAGAATTCGTGAACGAGTATGTAATTGGTCACGAATGAAACTTGAAGATTTAATGCACAATGGATTGAAATCTAAGTTAGAAGTACCAGTATACAGTAATAACAGAATGATTGGGAAATGTATTTATTTAAAGGAAAATAAACAAGAAAATGCACTCTATACTTCCTCATTTATAAACGGAATTACTTTCCCTGGAGTTATTGGGACGAGCAGTGCATTTCAACATACTTTAGAAGAAATTAAGCTTGTATCACCAACTGATGCTAGTGTATATGTTTGTGGTGAAACAGGTGTAGGGAAAGAATATGTTGCGAGAGCGATTCATGAAAATAGCCCAAGAAAAAATGGCCCTTTTATAGCTGTTAACTGCGGTTCATTACCGAAAGAATTAATGGAAAGTGAATTATTCGGTTATGCTGAAGGTGCGTTTACAGGTGCGCGGCGCCAAGGGTATAAAGGGAAATTCGAACAAGCAGACGGAGGAACAATATTTTTAGATGAAATTGGTGAAGTGTCGCCAGAGATGCAAGTAGCATTATTGCGTGTTTTACAAGAGCGAACAGTAACTCCAATTGGCAGTTCAAAAGAGGTACCAGTAAATATTCGTATTATTACTGCGACACATAAAGATTTACTGCGATTAGTAGAAGAAGGGAAATTCCGTCAAGATTTATATTATCGTTTACATGTTTATCCGTTATATGTTCCATCGTTAATAGAAAGAAAAGAGGATATTCCGTACTTCATAAAACATTTTTGCGAACGAAAGAATTGGAATGTTGTATTTCCAAAGAGTATTTGTAATCAATTTTCTCAGCATACTTGGCCAGGAAATATTCGAGAATTATTAAATGTATTAGAACGCATTTATATTTTGTCGCAAGGACGGGAAATATGCGAAAAACAAATCTCGTTTTTATTACAAACAATGATGGGAAATCAACATCAACTTGAATTGCAAGCAGAAAATAAAGCAGAGAACACATTGAATTTCCGTGAAAAAATACAGCGTGATAGCATGATAGAAGCGTTAGAAAAGACGAATGGAAATGTTTCGTTAGCTGCAAAACTTTTAGATGTACCTCGAAGTACATTTTATAAACGAATGCAAAAATATAAGCTATAAAGTAGATTTTTGTAATCTACTTTTTCTTTGTGGGCTCATGTTCTGTCGGAATATGCGCTTACCGGGGAAATAATAGAATAGTTAGAAATTAATTTCCGGAAGGAGGACTTATGTGAAGTATATTGAAATTGGCATCGGAAATAAGTGGTTTGTTCGAACAGAAACCGAAAATAAAGATGGAACTGAATTTGAAGAACGAGGAATTATAAAACCTATTTATTTTGAGTCTTTATATGTACGAATGTGGTTTCGGAAAACGTGTTTAATTTTTGATACGAAAGAAGGGTTTAAGAAGGTTAAGAAGAAGCGGATTGAATATAAATTTATAATTGGAATTGTAAGTAGACTGAATAAAGAAAAAGCGTGCAAACATACATAGTTATATTGGCGAGGAAATTCTTTTGACTTATATCAAATTCATAAAAAGCGATTTTAGTAAATATAAATTGCTAATAACACCACTAAGAAAGCTTAGTGGTTTCTTTTTTTATAGGAGGGATTTTCATATGAATAGGATCTTAACGATTGTACTTGCGATAATTGTAATGGGGTATTCTATTTATAGTTGGAATGACGCTTCGGAACAGAGTATGCTAATTTTACAAACACTTTTAGGGTTTATGTTAGTTAGTTTAGGGGTGCAAAATTTTGAAAATAAAGAAAATAGAAGTATGGGCATCGCTTTACTACTCGTTGCGTTATATTTAATTGTTGTATCATTAATAAAATATTTTGCATGAATAAGTATTTAAATTACTTATTCACGATTTTCTTATTACAATAAACATTCTCGTAATAAAAGTTTAATTTCTACTTGTATTTCACTATATAAAATATGGCATAATGATTTAGTTAAAATAGAATTGGATAGGGTATTTGAGAGGGGCAGTTTAATGAGTTTCGCGCTAGAAATAGTAATAAAAGCACCAGTTGATGTAGTATGTGACTACATAATAGAAGATGAAAAAATAAAAGAATGGAATACGTTTATAATAGAAAATCGTTATCCTTTAAATATGGATCAAAAGAATCCATGTGTAGGAGATAAATATATTTCTGTTCAAAAAGTCGGTAAGAAAATATTTGAGGCAGAAGTAGAGATCCTTGAATACGATGCACCGCATATTATTTCACTAGGTAGTGAAATGAAGCAAGGTTATTCAGCAATGACTTATATGTTAGAAGAAGATGAGGAAGGTACAGCACTAACATTAATTTCAGAATATGAACCTAGTAATTTTTATTATAAAATGATGTATAAGTTAACAGGCTGGATTTCACGAGGTTTAACTATGGAACAAATGGAGCGTCTAGCAGAATGCGTAGAAACTGCGTATCATAAAGAAAATTAATATTAAAGACATATATTAAGGTAAAAGCGTTACTCAATTTTTTGAGTAACGCTTTTATTATTTGAAGATTTTCCATTGAAAATCTTCATAGATCTTTCATATAGTTCTTTATCAATACAATTTTTTGTTATCTAATAAGTAAGTTCAGAAGGGTTAAGGATATGTTCTATTTGTTTATCTGCGAAAGTGTACTATGCATACAACCCTGTCGTATACATTTCAGTTAACGTATATACTATTTCTTCTAGTTCTACCTCTTTGTTATTTTGCACAATCGTCCAAAGAAACATCTCATTCATAGCGAACCAAGCACGCGCTACAATTTCTTCATTTAATTCAGGCTGTGCTAATCCACTTTCTTGAGAGTATGTAATATCCTGCGTAATACCGTTTATAAAACGTTCCCTAATCTCATCCCATTTTTGACGTATCTCTTTTGATAACCCGATCGCTTCTTCTACAACTTGTAAAATAGCTCGTTCTTTCTCTGCTAGTCGGAGGAAAGCTCTAACTTGATTTTGAATCATATTACGTGCTTCTTCTTTTGTTTGAGGAGAAAAAGAGCGCTCAGCAATATCATAAAATTGATTCATGACATCTTCCATTAAAACGATGAGGAGATCATCTTTGTTTTTGAAGTATACATATGCCGTTCCATAACCAGTTTCTGCATGTTTAATAATTTGCGTAATGGTTGTTTTCTGAAATCCGTTATTAATAAAAATAGTGTAACTAGAGTGTAATAGTTTCTTTTTTGTTTCTAAGGAGCGGTGTTTTCTTGTTGAAAGTGTAGAGTTTTTCAAAGAATCACCTCTTTATACTGAAATATCTGAAAATATAATTGTATTGTAAAAGAAGTTCACATATAATGTCAACTGACATAATATCATTGACGTTGTATCAATTAAGGTGATATATTTCAATTAGTTAGAATAAAAAGAAAATTAAAAGAAGGTGACACCATGTATAAAGAACCATTTCAACCAACTTATGAATTTGCGCTTGAATGTGATAAACATGATGAACTGAAAGATTTTCAAACTGAATTCTATAAAAAAGAAGGAACAATATATTTAGATGGAAACTCATTAGGTCTACTTTCAAAAAGAGCAGAGAAATCGTTACTTACTTTACTAGATTCATGGAAAGAATATGGTATTGATGGCTGGACAGAAGGGGAACATCCGTGGTTTTTCCTTTCGGAGAAATTAGGTGAACTGACGGCGCCGCTTATTGGAGCTTTACCAGAAGAAACAATTGTAACCGGTTCCACGACAACGAATATTCATCAAGTAATCGCAACTTTCTATGAGCCAAAAGGAATACGTACAAAAATTCTTGCTGATGAATTAACATTCCCATCAGATATTTATGCGCTTCAGAGTCAAATTCGTTTAAAAGGATTAGATCCAGATGAACATTTAGTACGAGTGAAAAGCCGAGATGGTAGAACACTATCGGAAGAAGATATTATCCAGGCAATGGAAGACGATATCGCTTTAATTTTATTACCTTCTGTTTTATATAGAAGTGGTCAAATTCTTGATATGAAACGTTTAACAGCGGAAGCACATAAACGTGGCATTCATATTGGATTTGATTTATGTCATTCAATTGGATCTATTCCACATCATTTCAAAGAGTGGGATGTTGATTTCGCTGTATGGTGTAATTATAAATATTTAAATGCAGGACCTGGTGGTGTTGGAGGACTTTATATAAATAATAAACATTTTAATAGACTTCCAGGATTATCTGGATGGTTTAGCTCTAGAAAAGATAAGCAGTTTGATATGGAACATACATTAACAGCTGCTGATCATGCAGGTGCGTATCAAATTGGTACACCGCACGTATTAAGTACTGCACCTTTAATCGGTTCACTTGAAATATTTAAAGATGCTGGTATAGAACGTTTACGTGAAAAATCCTTACATATTACAAGATACATGCTTGATTTAATTGAGCATGAATTAAAAGATTTCGGATTTACAATTGGAAATCCATTAGAGGATGAAAAACGAGGTGGACATATTTATTTAGAGCATGCAGAAGCAGCACGCATATGTAAAGCGTTAAAAGCAAATGGGGTTATTCCTGATTTCAGAGCACCTAATGGAGTAAGACTTGCGCCAGTCGCTTTATATAACACATACGAAGAAGTATGGAAATCTGTACAAATATTAAAGAAAATAATGAAAAATGAAGAGTATAAGCAGTTTGAAAATAAGCGAGAGGTTGTGGCATAAGCATGAAAACATCAGAGTGGATTGACATTTCACAACCGCTAAGTAATGATATTGCAACTTGGCCAGGAGATACACCCTTCTCATATGAAGTTTCATGGTCGAAAGAAGAGAGTGGCTCAGTAAATGTCGGAAAGTTAACGATGAGTATTCATACAGGTACTCATATTGACGCGCCATTTCATTTTGATAATGAGGGAAAGAAAGTAATAGATTTAGATATTCAAGTTTACGTCGGACCTGCGCGGATTATTGACGTTTCTAATCTTGAAAGCATCGGGAAAAAGGAACTAGAAAACTTTCATTTAGAAGGAGTAGAACGATTGTTGTTACGCACATCTTCACATGGTAAAGCTAATGAATTCCCAGATGTAATTCCGCATTTACGTGCAGATATAGCACCGTTTCTTTCAAAGAAAGGTATACGTTTAATCGGCGTGGACGTACCATCAGTTGATCCATTAGATGATAAAGAATTAGCAGCGCATCATCAATTATTTAAACACGGTATTCATATTTTAGAAAATGTCGTACTAGATCATGTAGCGGATGGCGATTACGAACTAATCGCATTACCACTTGCCTTAACAGATGCAGATGGAAGTCCAGTTCGAGCAGTTATTAGACCAATATAAGTAGAAATATATATAAAGGGGCGTTTGGCTAATATGAAAGAAAACGAAAAGATAATTATGGAAAAAGGAATTCATACGGACTTTAAAGAGAATATGACGTATGGGGAGTATTTACAATTAGATAGTTTACTATCTTCTCAAAAGAGGTTATCAGACCACCATGATGAAATGTTGTTCATCGTAATTCACCAAGCAAGTGAACTTTGGATGAAGCTTATTTTACATGAGTTAAACGCAGCAATTGAATCAATTAAGCAAGATAAATTACAACCAGCATTTAAAATGTTAGCACGTGTCTCAAAAATTCAGTCTCAAATTATTCAATCTTGGGATATTCTGGCGACATTAACGCCATCAGAGTACATTGAGTTTCGTGACTCGCTCGGTCAAGCTTCAGGTTTTCAATCGTATCAATACCGAATGATTGAGTATGCACTTGGTTATAAAACACCACATGCATTAAAAATTTATGAAAAGGATCCAGAATTACATGCTCGCCTTCATAAAGCGCTACATGCACCAAGTTTATATGATGTGGCAATTCAAGCACTTGTAAAAGAAGGATTCCCAATTCATAAAGATGTGTTAAATCGTGATATTACGCAGCCTTACGAAGAAGATGCAACTGTAGAAGCAGCTTGGATAGAAGTATATGCGGACGTGAAGAAATATTGGGATCTATATCAGCTTGCTGAAAAATTAATCGATATTGAAGACTGGCTACAACAATGGCGTTTCCGTCATATGAAAACGGTAGAACGAATTATCGGACATAAAATGGGAACAGGTGGCTCTTCTGGTGTATCATATTTAAAACGAGTACTTGATCAACAGTTCTTCCCAGAGCTTTGGAATGTTCGTACGAAATTATAGAAATAAACCTGTCAGCTAAAACTGACAGGTTTATTTTTTTATTTGAACACAAGTATGTTTTAATTAAACCTACAAGATATAATAAATCAAGTAACTATTTAATTGGAGGTAAAGTTTTGGATTTCAAGCAACTAGAAAATAAATTTGAAAAGAAAAAAGTAAATACATTTCTCGTTTATCAAAAAGGTGAGCTAACAAATGAATATTATAAAACGATAGAAAGTGCAAGTAATTTATATAAAATAAATTCGATTACAAAAAGCATTGTATCTATATTAATAGGTATTGCAATAGATAAAGGATATATAAATGATATACATACACCAATAACAAAATGGATTCTAAATGTACCAAAAGAAAAAAGTGAATTAACAATTTATCATTTATTAACGATGACAACAGGAGAAGACTGGAAGGAGTTTGGGAATGGGGTCGTTTTCCCAAATGATTTTGTTGAATCAGAGAACTGGGTTCAGTACATATTAGCAAAGCCAATAATTGAAGAGCCTGCTACAAAAATGAATTATAACTCTGGTTCTTCGCATTTACTTAGTTACATTATCCAAAAAGCTACTGGAATGACGACAGAGCAGTTTGCGAAAAGATATTTATTTGATCCATTAGAAATTACCGAATATGAGTGGCAACAAGATCCACAAGGAGTACATGTCGGTGGCTTCGGTATGAAAATGAAATCTAAAGATTTATTAAAGTTAGGAATATTGTGTTTACAGAATGGATATTGGCAGGGGAATCAAATCGTATCATCGAAATGGTTAGAAGAATCAAGTATGGCTCTATTTGAAACGTATGAACATGTCGGGGCATATGGATATCACTGGTGGGTATTGAATAACGAAAGATTTCACATACCGTATTGTATGTACTTTGCTATGGGATATGGCGGGCAATACATCGTTATCATGCCGCAGTTAGAAGTCGTAGCTGTAATAAGTAGTCATATGCCTAAACGTGGGCTCGTTCCATTAAAGTTATTTATTGAGCATGTACAAGAGAATTATAAGTTTATATAAGGAGAGGAGAGAATGTATGAAAGGTGTAAAAACGTTATCTTTATTTAGACTATGTTTAAGCCTTTTAGCATTTAGCGCCCTTATTACGCAATTTCTAATAAGGGCGCAAGTGAAACCGTTTAATCCAGTTAATTTCTTTAGTTTCTTTACAATTGAAAGTAATATTTTAGTTGCATGTATTCTCCTTTTAAGTAGTATTGGAACAGCCACATTTGGTCGTTCAGAACAGTTTGGTATACTTCGTGGTGCGGCAACTGTATACATACTTACGACTGGACTCATTTATTTTTTATTATTAAGAGGTTTAGAAGAATCACTTCAAACCGCAATACCATGGGTAAATACGGTGCTACATTATATCATGCCGATTGCAATGCTTTTAGATTGGATTTTAAATCCCCCTAGTAAGAAAATCACTTGGAAACAAACTGCAAGTTGGCTCTTATTCCCGTGTTTTTACGTTTTATATAGTTTAATACGCGGTCCACTTGTGAATTGGTATCCTTATCCGTTTTTAGATCCGAGAATAGGTGGATATGGTAGAGTATTTTTATACAGTATTGGGATAGCAGTTGTAATTGGTGCTATTTGTATATTGGTAAGATTTTTAGGGAATCGAAATTTTAAAAATGAATTTTAGAAATGAAAGAACCCCACTGTTAAAAATGTAAACAGTAGGGGTTCTTTCATTTTATCTACTTGTCTTTTGGAACGACATCTTTATAAATTTCTCTGTCTTCGTATCAAACTCTACATCAACAAAAACACCATATTCTTTTCCATCTTCCCGTAGCCACAATTTAAATTTTTCAACTGTTACTTGAACGGTTTTTGGTTTTCTGCCTATATGAAGATAATCGACAATTTCTGCTTTTGGGTATTGTTCTTTCGTCTTTTCTACAGCAAGTTTACCCCATTTCGCATAAGGTGGCTGCGCATGAACAATTGATGAGCCGGTATATATATTTGAACATGTTGTTATGAACAGAATGACGAGTGCGACACGCTTTAACAATTTCTTCATGATGAACTCCTTTTATTCTTTTTGTATATTGTTTACATATTTTTTCAACGATATTAGTTTGGATTTTTTTGTCTTCTTTACATAAAAGCGAGGCTTTTACAAAACATAACCAAGAAATCATTACCGTAATTAAGGAGGGAAAATTATGCGTCAAAAAGCTATTTTTAAAATAGCAGTTTTACTTGCGTTCATAGGACTATCTTTGATGGTTAGTAGTATACAATTAAAAAATGTAGAAGCCTTTTCTAATCAAGTCATTCAAAGAGGAGCATCTGGTGAAGATGTCATTGAACTGCAGTCTCGTTTGAAATATAACGGATTTTATACGGGAAAAGTGGATGGTGTTTTCGGATGGGGTACATATTGGGCACTGCGAAATTTTCAACAAAAATTCGGATTGCCAGTTGATGGTTTAGCAGGGACGAAAACGAAGCAAATGCTTGTTAAGGCAACGAAGTATGACAAGTCAACTGCTAATAAAGGTACTACAACGAATAAAGGAAATAGTGGTGGTACTGCACAAGAAAATAAACCACCACAAAATAAAGGGACGAATGTTCCAAATGGTTATTCTCAAAATGATATTCAACTTATGGCAAACGCAGTATATGGAGAATCTCGTGGTGAGCCGTACTTAGGACAAGTTGCAGTAGCTGC
Organism: Bacillus luti; assembly: GCF_009739945.1. Taxonomy (NCBI): domain Bacteria; kingdom Bacillati; phylum Bacillota; class Bacilli; order Caryophanales; family Bacillaceae; genus Bacillus; species Bacillus luti. The sequence continues at coordinate 2,563,730 of NZ_CP040336.1, forward strand.
GGTTATTTTAAACCGTGTTACAAGCGCATCGTTCCCAAATACCGTTTCAGGAGTAATCTTTGAGCCAAGAGCGTTCACTGCGGTAGCAGATGGGCAAATATATTTAACACCAAATGAAACAGCGAAAAAAGCTGTACTCGATGCGATTAACGGATGGGATCCAACAGGAAACGCATTATATTATTTCAATCCGGATACCGCAACAAGTAAATGGATTTGGACTCGTCCACAAATTAAAAAGATCGGTAAACATATTTTCTGTAAATAGAGCGGAGGTGGCAACATGTTACGAGGTATTATCATTGTATTATTAACAGTCGGTGTAGTAGGAACAGGATATTGGGGTTATAAAGAACACCAAGAGAAGAATGCCGTATTAATTCGAGCGGAAAATAGTTATCAACGTGCGTTTCATGATTTAGCGTATGAAGTTGATTTATTACACGATAAAATTGGCACAACACTTGCGATGAATTCGCGTTCATCTTTATCACCTGCATTAGCGGATGTGTGGCGTTTAACATCTGAGGCTCGTTCAGATGTAGGACAACTTCCTTTAACATTAATGCCATTTAATAAAACAGAAGAATTTTTAGCGAATATCGGTGATTTTAGTTACCGTGCAGCCATTCGTGATTTAGAAAAAGAACCGTTAAATGATCAAGAATATAAAACGTTACAAACTTTATATTCGAATGCAGGAAATATACAAGATGAACTAAGAAAAGTACAACATCTTGTTTTGAAAAACAATTTACGTTGGATGGATGTAGAAATGGCGCTGGCATCAAACCGAGATCCAGCAGATAACACAATTATTGATGGATTGAAAACTGTAGAGAAAAACGTAACATCATATTCTTCTACAAACTTCGGACCGACCTTTACAAGTGCACAAAAAAATAAAAAAGGTGGATTTGAAGCAGAAGGGAAAGCAATTTCGAAAGATGAGGCTGCCAAAATTGCAAAATCGTTTTTGAATTTGAAAGGAAACGAAAAAGTCGATGTTGAGAAAAGTGGAAAAGGTGCAAAAGAGTCTTTCTACAGTGTGAAAATTAAAGACCCGGCAACAAATAATGAGTATTATATGGATATTACAGGTAAAGGTGGATATCCAATTTGGGTAATGAATAATCGAGAAATTAAAGAGCAAAAAATCAGTTTAAATGACGCAGGAAGTAAAGGATTGACATTTTTGAAAGATCATAAGTTTAAGAATATGGAGCTGTATGATAGTTCTCAGTACGACAATATCGGTGTGTTTACGTATGTAGTAAATGAGAACGACGTACGTATTTATCCAGAAGCAATCCAAATGAAAATTGCTTTAGATGACGGTTCTATCGTTGGATTTTCGGCGAAAGAATATTTAGCATCACATCAAAAACGAACAATCCCTTCGGCAAAGCTAACTGCAGCAGAAGCAAGAAAGAAAATCAATCCTGATGTAAAGGTAATGGAAGAGCGAAAAGCAATGGTAGTAAACGATTTGCATAATGAAGTGCTTTGCTATGAATTTGTTGGTACTTTAGGAAAAGACACGTACCAAATTTTCATTAATGCTAATAACGGTGCAGAGGAAAAAGTGAAAAAAATGCAAGCTGTTGAAAAAATTTATGATTAAACTTTAATAGTAAAGTGGTGAAAATAGTGAAAACCCTAATATATATATTGATGCTCTGTTTCGTTATTACTGGATGTAGTATCGGAAAAAAAGATAATCCAAACGAAAAACCAGAACAAAAAAATGTCTCAATGAAAAATGTTAATTATACAAATAAATCAAATAAGCCAAATGAAAAAGCAGCAGATCATTTAGCATCGTTAGCTGCAAGTGTGCCTGGTGTGAATGATGCGACAGCAGTAGTAGTTGGGAAATATGCTATTGTAGGTATTGACGTAAAAGCGAAACTAGACCGAACTCGAGTGGAGTCAATTAAGTACTCTGTTGCAGAAAGTTTAAAAAACGATCCGGATGGTGCGAATGCAGTCGTTGTAGCAGATGTTGATACGTATGAAAGACTGAAACAAATTGGAAAGCAAATTAAAAAAGGAAAAACAGGCGAAGGTATACTTGATGAGTTAGCAGCAATTGTTGGCCGAGTAATGCCACAAGTTCCAAATGACATGATTGAAAATCGAGAAACGAATCCAATTAAAGATAATGATAAACAATTACCTAAAGATGAAGAGAAAGAATTGAGAAAAGAACAAGATGACCAATCGAATAATCACTTAAATAAGTAAAATAAGCCTCGTACTACATTGTGCGAGGCTTATTTTACTTATTATTAAATATTCAGTTTATTTATAAGGGAATATATGGTTTAATTATGTATGGGAGGGACAACTGTTATGATGAAAAAAAGTGCATTTATATTATGTAGTTTATGCCTCAGTTTCAGTATGACAGCGTGTGAACAGACGAAAGAAGTGAAACAGCAAACAGCTACTTCTTCTACTGTGACGGAAATTCAGCAGAAAGAATCTATAAATATAAACCATTTCACGAAAATAAATGAAGGAATGACTTATATGGAAGTGAAGGATTTAATCGGTTATGAAGGGGATTTACTCATAGAAGAAGGAGTAGAAGATTCTGCACAAATTAAACAAATTTTTGCTTGGAAGGGAAGCAGTCCTAAATCAATTGTTGAAATTACATTTCTAGATGGAAAAGTACATTCTAAATCACAACAAGGTTTAAGTTAAAAAGATAAAAAACAGGAGAGTTTAGCATGAACATACATACAGGGGAAATTCAATTAGTTCCATATAAAGAGCAATATAAAGAAATAATACAATCATTTACTTTACCAAGTGAACAAGTTCAATTTACATCCGATCCAGGTGAATTACTGGAGAAAGCCAAAAATGATCGCACGAAAAATGTGATTGTTATTTTAGATTACAACGGGGTACCTGTAGGTGTTTTCGCATTACAAACGGGAGATAGAGTACAGGAATTTACAAATAATGAGAATGCTTTACTTTTAACATCCTTTTCTATAAATCACAATCGTCAAAGGAAAGGATACGCTAAAAAGTCATTGTTACTATTAGCAGAGTTTGTAAAACACTATTTCCCAATAAAAAATGAAGTTGTACTTGCTGTGAATGAAAGGAATATTCCAGCACAAAATTTATATGAAAAAGTTGGCTTTCAAGATAAAGGTTTAAGAAGAATGGGCCCCATTGGCCAACAAATCATAATGCATTTACCTATAATGAAATAATGAGATGAAAACTTGCTCTTGAATAATCATGTAGTAAGTTTTTTTATTATAATCACTTTCGGTGTAAAATATATGTGTATAAAATGAAATTGTTAAGTCCATTTAAATGTAAGGGGTAATGATATGACAATCTATATCGCACTACTAAGGGGAATCAATGTAGGTGGACATAAAGTAATTAAAATGGCTGATTTGAAAAAAGTGTTTGAATCAATAGGATTAAAACAAGTAAAAACATATATACAAAGCGGTAATATCGTATTCGAATCAGAGGAAGATATAGACTTTCTAAAGGGACGAATACAATCTGAAATTAAAAACGTTTTCGATTTCGATGTTCCAGTCATGTTAAGAACATATGATGAATTTATAAATATTATAAAAAGATGTCCTTATGAAGCTCATTCATTGCTAGAGGGAGAAAGTCTACACGTTGCTTTTTTAGCGAATGAACTTTCTGAAAAAGAACAAGATCAGTTGCTTATGCAAAAAAATGAGACTGAAGATTGTTATATACATGAAAAAGCTGTGTATTTATTTTTCAAAAATAGCATTCGGAATTCTAAATTAATGAACCAGTTGCAGAAGTTACATACACCAGCTACAGTAAGAAATTGGCGGACTGTGAATAAATTAAAAGCGATAGTAGAGAGTATGCAGCTATAAAAAGAAGAGGCTTTCTGTCTATAGAAAACCTCTTCTTTTTATTTATATTGTTTCGCGACAATGAGTTCAATAATAGGATAAATAAAGAATGAAGAGCACAGTGCAATAAAAAGAGGGAAGTTTTTAACCCCATCTAAATTAGCTCCCATAGAAAATCCTTCAGAGAAGAGTAATATAAGGAACATTACAACTACGAGCGTAAAATATGCAATTTTAGAGCTTTTATACGTAATTTGTTGTCCCATTTCATCCTGACTGTCTTTTGATACACCGTGGGGATCTCCCCATGTAATTTGATTGATGAGATAGCTAATTATTATAGCGCTAGTGAAAATTGTACCACCTAAAATCGTACCTTCAGTGATGTATTTATAGACTCCATGTATAAGTACTCCAAGTAATGATAAAGCGATTGTTATTAAAATGAATTTTTTGCGATTCATATGAGAAATGGCACCTCCATTATTGTAAAAAAGTCTTTACAATGATAGTGTGAAATTGGAAAAAATTATGTAAAATGTTTTTACACCTGGTGAAGGTATATAATATTTTGTTTTAAAGATAAATAAAAAATTACATTACATTTGAATGTAAAAGAATGGGCTCGCATATATTTGGAAGGGATGTCAGATTAATTTAGGGGGTAGTTATGTCTATTCTTTTAAAAGCTGGTGCTGATGCAGGAAATAACGGTTTGAAGTTAATGGTGAAAGGGCAAGATCCTATTTTTATTCCGAGTATATATTCTTTATATATAGGAGAGCCTACAGGATTGTTAGATGAGGGAGATGTTTCATTATCTGAATTAGAAAATCACATTGACGTGACCATTAGTTCTCCATCGTTAATGTTAAATAACGTGAGGTATATCGTTGGAGAAAAAGTCATTCAAGATCAATTAAAAGGTACTGAGGTTGAGAAAAAATCGAATAAGTCGACGGATGAGTTAATGGTTATTACAATACTATCAGGTTTAGCGGTAAGTGCTATGCGTCAAAGTCCAACTTCTAGTCATATTAACATTCGATATGATTTATCTGTTGCTCTTCCTATGCAACTTATTACGCAAGAAATAGCTGCGGAAAATGCAAAACGTTATATGGGTAACCATAAAGTTGTGTTCCATTATCCAAACGGACGTGATGTGACAATTAATATTTCTATCGAATATTGTAAATGCCTACCTGAGGGCGCTTCTGGGACGTGGGGCATTGTATATGATGAAGAAGGCAATGTGGTGAAACATAAAATAGAATGTGAACCGAATCAAGTTTCAGAAATTGATTTTGTTGATAAAACACTATTATCTTTTGATATTGGCGCAGGGACGACAGAAGAAGTAGTTTCACTAGGTGTAAACTTTCGACCACAACTAAGTAAAGGCTTATCATACGGTGTGAAAGAAACATTACTACAAGTAATTACGAGATGGAATCGGAAGTATCCAACAAAGACGATTGATAGCATTACAGAGTTTAACCAAATTTATTTAAATGAAAAGCATCCAAGAAATGCGTTATTAGTTGAAGAATCACAACCAGCATTATTAGGTTTAGCAGCGCGTGTCGCAACGGATATTATAAACAAAATTGATGATATGAAAGACGATCCATACGTGTTTATTTATGGTGGGGGCGCAGTTATCATTAAAAATAGCTTAAAAATGATTTTAAAACAAAAAGGACGTTTAACAAATGTAATCTTTGTAGATAATCCATTATTTACAAATGCAAGAGGATTATTAGTCTACACTTGTTCGCCAAAGTATAGAGAACATAAACAAAAAGAGTTAGGATTTACAAACTTAACGATAAGTTAGTTGGTGGAAACATGCGATCTAGGCGATATAAACGTGGTGATCGAGTAAAAATCAATATTCATAAATCAGTATCACCTGAAATGCTTGCATGGCTGAATAAACAATCAAACCCAACTAATTTCTTTTTCTTTGCAGCACAGCAATTATTTAAACAAGTAGGAGATATTGATGTGTCAAAAACTATACCAAGTAGCCATGTTTTCTCATTATATATAGAGCCAACATCACTATTAAAGATTGAAGTAAATCCTTTTAAAAACATACCACTGGAAGTAAATAAATCCACCGAAAGTACAAAAAAAAAATCATGGGATTCTGTTGATCAATTAGATTGTCCTTTTTTTTAAACATAGAAAAATTAATGAAGTGCCCATCACTATACATACGGATGCAGTGATGGGCTTTTGTTTGTGTATAGCCAATAAATAGAAGGAGCACTAGATGTGCCCCTTCTATTTATTGGTTCTATCTACATTTTTGATGTATGTTCTATAACTGCTTGCATTATGTCCTCCCAATCATCAGGGTGATTTTCATGTCCCGCACCTTCAAGAGTTAATAGTACTGATTTTGAAATTGCATCAATTAGCGCCAGACCATGTTCAAATGGGAGTGCTGTATCATCTGTTCCGTGAATGACTAATGTGGGTGCTTGTATGAAGTGGAGTATATCTTCATAAGCATCATCACCTTGAAGTAAAGCGTGATTAAACATACTCAATAGATTGTTAGCACGTTCTATTTCTTGTTTTACTTGTTTATAAACCCTATTTTCATCAAAGATTCGTTTTGATCCGCAAAGTAGACGAGAGCCTGAGACTAAATACTCTGCTACAGCATTTTGATTTGTCCAATCTATATTTTTACCATTTACGTGATGTGTCAAAATTCTTTCATCCATTGGGGGTAAATCACGAGTGTTGTTATCAGATCCTATTACACTTGTAGCTAGTAAAGTTAACGTTAGTATTCTTTCAGGGTGTTTTACAGCGGCAATTTGAGCAATCATACCACCTAATGACATACCAAATAGATGTGCTTTATCAATATGATACGCATCTAGTACCCCAATCGCATCTTCAGCCATATCCGTAACGGAATAATTAGAAGTTCCAGGTTCATATGCAACAGAGCGTCCCACATCACGGTTATCAAAACGAATAACAAATTTCCCTGTGTTCGCCAACCGTTCACAAAACTCTTCATCCCAATAAACCATTGAGCACGTAGCACCCATAATTAATAAAATAGTTGGGTTTTTAGGGTTCCCAAAGCTTTCTGTACATATATCAATCCCATTTATTTTAAATATTTTTTCAGTCATAGCGTTCTCCCCATTTCTTTTGAATTTAATTAAAAATACAATTTTGAATGATTCTTAGCTGTGTGTAAGTTTCGTTTTGGACTGCATAATGCTTCTTACGTAATTACCCCCAAAAATAAGTTTATGATAATTCAAAGCAAAAAATTTTGAGAAATATTTGTATGTTATTAAAATAAACACCAAGGAGGAGAGGAAATGAAAGCAATTGTTATTGAGCAATACGGTAGTGTTGAAGAATTACAAGAAAGACAAGTTTTAAAACCGGTTGTTAAAGGTAACGAGGTATTAATTCGGATTTTCGCAACATCTATTAATCCTGTTGATTGGAAAATTAGAAAGGGAGACTTACAAAAACAGTTACAGTTTTCATTTCCAATCATTTTAGGGTTAGATGTAGCTGGAGTTATTGAAGAAGTTGGGGAAGAGGTAGAGTGTTTCAAAATAGGAGATAGGGTGTATACGAAACCTGAAAATATAGGGCAGGGCTCTTATGCTGAATTCATTACAGTAAAATCGGACTTAGTATCCTATATGCCTACAAATCTAAGTTTTGAAGAGGCAGCTTCTATTCCTCTTGCAGGGCTTACAGCGTGGCAAAGTCTTGTAGATTATGCAGAAATAAAAGAACATGACCGAGTACTCGTTCACGCTGGAGCTGGTGGAGTTGGAAGTTTGGCAATCCAAATTGCAAAATCATTTGGAGCTTTTGTTGCGACAACTGCGAGTAGTAAGAATGAAGAGTTTTTAAAGTCTTTAGGAGCAGATCTTGTTATTGATTATAAAAAAGATAAATTTGAAGAACTACTATCAAATTTTGATATTGTATTAGATACAATAGGTGGGGAAGTACAAGAAAAAAGTTTTCAAATTATAAAGCCTGGTGGTGTTTTAGTTTCGATTGTCCATGATCCAATTCAAAAAGTAAAAGGGATAAAATCAGGGTTTTTATGGCTAAAACCAAACGGAAAGCAATTAGAAGTATTATCAAACTTAATTTTATACGGAAAAATAAAACCAATTATAAGTAAAGTAGTACCGTTTAGTGAGAAAGGGATTAGAGAAGCCCACATATTGAGTGAAGGTCAGCATGTTAGAGGTAAGGTTGTAATTAAAATGGAATGATAATGAAATTATTATTTATATGGTGAGTTGTATTTAATAAAAAGCAATTAGAACGCGTCAGAATTTAATACCCCAAAATATTTTGGGGTATTTGCTTTTATAGCATAAACTTTCGTATTGTATCATGTAATCTCTCTAATCCAATTACCATATCTTTTTCATTTAACATCGAATAGCTAATTCTTAATTGATTATTATTTGTTTCGGGATTTAATAGACAAGCTGTTCCTGGTAAAAAAGAGACATCTACTTCATTTGCCTTTTGTAATAAGGTAAAGGGTTCTATCGAATCAGGAAGTGTAATCCATAAATTAAAGCCACCATTTGGTATTTCAAAGTGTATTTCTTTAAGTGATAATAACATATCAATCGTTATATCACGTCTAATTTGTAAAGCTGTACGTAATTTTTCTAAATGATTTTTCATACGTTCTGCACGTAAAAAAGGTAGAAGTGCTTTTTGTGTTAATAAAGGGCTACCGATATCCATTGAACCTTTTACAGCATATAGCCATTCAAAAATAGGCCCTTCGGCTATAAGTGCAGCGATCCGCAATCCTGGTGCTAACGTTTTACTAAATCCTTTTATATATATTACATGGCCATGCGTATCAAAATTTTTGATCGGAGGGGGAACAGTAGCGCCCTCAAAATATATTTCTCCGAAAGAATCATCCTCAATTATAAAAAACTCATATAGCTCTGCTAGTTCTATAAGTTCCATTCTCCGTTCTTTACTCATTACTGTCCCCGTAGGGTTTTGGAAAGTTGGATTCGTATACAATAAAACAGGATTTTTACTTTGACAAATATCATCGATTAAGTCTGAACGAATTCCATGTTTATCAAGAGAAACCGGAATGATTTGAACACCTTTATTGACAAAAACATCAAGCGCAGCACCATAACATGGACTTTCCATTAATACGATATCGCCAGACTTTAATAATGTTTGAGCAATTAAATCAATTCCTTGTTGTGCTCCGCTTGTAATTAATAATTGAGAGGGGTCTGTCAGTAATTGCTGGTGTTCATTTAAATAATTTGCTATTTCAACTCGCAGTTCATAATCACCTTGAATTGGTCCATAAGTTGCTAGGATCATCTGATCTTTATTTAGTATTTTATGCATTTCGTCTGCCAAAAATGGATTTGGCAATAAACGAGGATATAAAATCGCTTGTGAAAAATCATAATATTTCCGGTGCTGATTCATTGCATATTGAGATCGCATAACATTAATCGTTTTCGTTTGTTGCCATTTAAACGGAATTGGTTTGAAATCTTTCTTTACATGTTTATGTATATAAGCGCCTTTTCCTTGCTTAATGCGTATATAGTCTTTCGTTTCTAATTGCTTATACGCTTTACGAACAGTTAATAGGCTGATCTGTAAATCTTCAGCCATGGAACGTAAAGATGGAAGGGAGTCACCATGTGCAAGCATGCCATTTTGTACTCTTTCAACAATCTGCATATATATTTGTTGATAATACGGAATGTTGGATTCTTTGCGTAGTACAATTTTCATAGCTTCACCTTTTTTCTTTTTATTTTTATTAAAGCGAAAAATATATAGGGAATCAACTACAACTTGAAGTAACTGTTATATGCACTGATACACTGTTATACACCATACCCTCTATACTCATTTTAAGAGTAAAAAGGGGGAAGTAAAATGGTCATTTTCAATTATATTTTAGTATGTATCATCTTCGGGACAACATTTTTAACGATAAAGGTTGGAATTGAAGCAGGAGCACCACCATTGTTTGCAGCAGGAATTCGTTTCTTTTTAGCGGGCGTCATCCTTATGATTATATATAAGCTAAAGCGAAAAGAGATTACACCACATGTATTTTCAAAACGTATTATGTATGCTGGATTTTGTTTAACGTTCATGACATTTGCAACTTTGTACTGGGCTGAACAATATATTTCTTCGGGATTAGCTGCTGTTCTTTCTGCTACAGGTCCAATGATGATTTTGTTATTACAAGCTAAGAGAAATAAAACAAAATTACAAAAGGAACAACTCGTTGCTTTAGTTATCGCACTAATTGGTGTTATCTTTGTTTCTTTACAAGGAATGCATCAAGAAGTAAGTTTCATATGGGGTATTGCTTGTATTGTTTTAGTAATAGGAGAGTTATTTTACGGAATAGGCTCTATTCACTCAAAAAAAATACTCTCGGATTTATCAAATGTCTCACCATTTCTCATTAATGGTATTCAAATGTTTTATGGAGGGGGTTTATTACTAATCGTATCTGTCATAGTGGAACAGCCAAATGTAACTATATTAACATCATGGAGTGTACAATGGCCTATTTTGTATCTCGTATTTATCGGGTCAATCGGTGGGCATGGTTTATATTATTGGCTTTTATCAAAAACAAATCCAGTGTTTCCATCAACGTGGTTATATGTTTCACCGTTAATCGCAATAATTGTGGGATATATCATTTTAGGAGAACCTTTGAATCCTACTATGGGAATAGGTGCTTGTTTCATATTGATTGGTGTATTTTTAGCTAATCGTTCCACACTCCGAACTTATTTCAAACAAGGAAGATTATTTGAGAAGGAAATGTAGTTGGATAAAGCAACAGCCCTGTAAATTACAGGGCTGTCATGTTCATAAAGATTGAATTACTATTTGGGATAAGTAAAGAAAGTATTACGGCCTAAAATAGTAGAAAAATCATTTATGACATGGATTAGAAATACAAAAGTTAGTTTAGAAGGGAATATAATTTCAAGTACCGTACTGAAATTATTGAGAAAAAGTGCAACATTAGGTTTTATATACAATTAAAAACCATTGCTATATCGCATGTTTATAATGTGCAAAATATTTGCTTTCCTTCTGTACAGAAGGAATTCAAAACAATTTATTAGGAAATGTGAATTGATATATTAGTGGGGAAATTAGAAGCATTAGAATCAAAAACACAGTTGGAAAAATAACCAACTGTGTTTTTTACTTAATTCGCTTTTTTTATAAACCCTTTATAATGACGTTTCACAAGTTGAGTTTCTAACGTTTTCATCGTTTCTAACGCTACACCAACGATGATCAGTAAGCTTGTACCACCAATTTGTGCAGAAGGTGGTAACGTAGCAATTTTTGTGAATAGGAGCGGTAATATTGAAATTGCACCTAAGAAAATTGCACCGATAAATGTTAGTCGGTATAAAATTTTAGTTACATATTGTTCTGTTGTTTTACCTGGACGAATACCTGGAACATATCCGTTTTGCTTTTTCAAATTCTCAGCCATTTGTTCAGGGTTTACTTGAACAAATGCATAGAAGTAAGTGAAAGCAACGATAAGACCAACATAAAGGATCATTCCGATTGGATGTGCGAAATCAAGATTCGTAATTAACCATTTTGATACGCTTGAATCAGGGAATAGCTGCGCAATTGTACGCGGCGTCATTAAAAATGCGGAAGCAAAGATAACTGGAATTACACCAGCACTATTTACTTTAAGAGGTAAATGAGTGTTTTTTGCTCCTTGATATTGATTATTGTTTCCTGAAACTGCTTTTGCATATTGAATTGGTATTTTACGCACAGCTTGTTGGATGTAAATAACGCCAACAACTATTGCTAAAATAACGAGACCAATTAAAACCATTTTTACAATGTGCATAAATAACTGATCGCCTGCGTTTTGGAATTGTTGTAAATAAATTTGATTTGCAACATTTGGAATCGCTGCAACAAGTCCAGCGAAGATAATCATAGAGATACCATTACCAACACCTTTAGCAGTAATTTGTTCACCTAACCAAAGTAAAAATGCAGTACCGGCAGTTAAAACTGTCGCAATAAATAAGTATGTAGTCCAGCTTTGATCTGTAATTAATTGTCCACCTGCTATATTATTAAAACCATAAGACATCCCAATGGATTGTATGAATGCGAGAATGATTGTAAAGTATCGAGTAAATTGAGCTGATTTCTTACGGCCCATTTCCCCTTGCTTTGCCCATTCTGAAAATTTAGGTATAACGTCCATTTGTAGTAACTGTACTATGATGGAAGCTGTAATATATGGTGTAATACCTACAGCAAAGATTGAGAAGTGTTGCAGTGCTCCTCCGCCAAATACGTTTAGCATACCTAAAACGTTGGCTTGATCTTGTACTTTTAATACCTCTGCGTTAGTATGAGGAACTGGAATAAACGTGCCAATTCGAAAGACAATTAGCATTGCTAGTGTAAAAAGAATTTTGTTTCTTATCTCAGCTACTCTCATGAAATTTGAAATCGTACGAAACATTATGTCGCCTCCTATATTTTTATCAGTTCAAAACTGATTATTATACCCTAATGAAGTAACCACAAACCTCCTTCCGCATTAAATTCATTTGACAAATGGATTTCATACATTTTGTAGTTTTCATGGATATAAAAATATAAGGTGTTTTTTAGCGACCTATAAGCTTTTCGTAATCATTCAATACACATAATATATCGAATAAATTAACAAATGTACATACATACGCATGAAAAATGAGTGAATAGGGGCATTTTTTACACTTATTTAATGCTAGATTGATAATTAGGAACGTTTTATGTAGTTGTATTGAAAGGATTGCGTGGAAAGTATTATGGTGTAGCTGTAGCACATGATAACCTCAAGGAAATCTTCAAGGATGTTGAGAAAACTCATATATTTAGTCGTGAATTAGAGAAACTATTAAAGCAAGAAAAGATTTGATTGAAATAGTAGTGAAGGAAAATCTTTTTTCTATAGAGAATATTTCTAACGCAGGAATCTAAGTATAGGTTCTAATGAAAGGAGAATTCACATGAATATATTTGTAAAGGACAAGTTTTATGAAACGAGAAATCAATTATTTGAGGAAATTACTTTGTTAAGTGATGCTCAATTTAATAGAAAACCAGATAAAGATAAATGGAGTATAGCGCAAGTTTGTCATCACTTAGTTTTATTAGATGATAGAGTTATAACGGTTATTTCGTCAGGATTAAAAAAGATGGATAGTTTCCAAAATGAGCGTAAAGAAATTCATACTATTGTATTAGATAGATCGATAAAATTTATAGCACCAGAAATGATTGAACCAAATATAGAATCATTTGAAGTGCTGCAAATGGTTGATTTGTTAAACGACTCTAGAAAAGAATTGATGCGTTTTCTGAGTACAATAGAAGATGAATCTAAATTGGCAAAAAAATCAGTGATGCATCCAGCTCTTGGAGAATTACTTCTTGATCAGTGGATAGAATTAATCTATTTGCATGAACAGCGTCATATAGAACAAATCAAAGAGGTCAAATTGCTTTGTGAAGTTGAAAAGTAAAAATTATTATCTATTTATTGAGCGATTTAGGATAGCATCAAGGGTTCGAGTGATAAAATACAAGTCTTGATTAAAATTATGATGAATTTAGTTGAAAGTAGCCAATAAGCAGAAGAAAATACGAAACTAGCAGATCTTACTCTTGAATAGGAAACGAACATTCAAAAAAACTGAATCCGAATTACTGTATAAGTGTAACCCCGTCTTAAATGAAGAACGGGGTTATTATTTTTGGAAGTGATCTCAGCATTTTCATTTAGAAGGAAATAAATTAGCAATGAAATCCGAAAATGTAACCAGCATTACACACTATATCTTTAAGTTATAATGATTTCCGGAGATGAGTTATATGTCCATAATTTTGACGGTACATATACATCTACCGTTGGTTTAGCGCTCTTCACACGTTAGAGGAAGAAGTAAATACTATTCTGCTAGGGGGGATATGCATTTTATTCTCTATATTTTCACAGCAGAACCACCTTCAAAATTATCTTTTGTAGTTGAAGTTTCCCGAATAATAAGTTACATTTTTAAAGTTCAAACAACTTTACGAAAGTACAAAAAGGGGAGGAATATTATTGTGCAAAGAATGAAATGGAAGAACTATGTATGTTACTTTGTAATTCTATTACTGCTCGGAACAGCAGTAATAGTCAAACCACCTATCTCTAAGGCTGAGGAATCTGAAGTTAATATTACATTGTTAGGTACTGCAGATATTCATGGTAGATTTATGCCGTGGGATTATGCACTTGATGGAGCAAATATGAGTGGAAGTTTGACGCAGCTTTATACGGTTATAAAGAAGGTCCGTCAAGAAAATCCAAATACCATATTAGTAGATGCTGGGGATACAATTCAAGGAAACTCAGTAGAATTATTCAACGATAAGCCACAATCGCCAATGATGGTAGCGATGAATACAATGGGATATGACGCCTGGGCATTTGGAAATCATGAATTCAACTTTGGATTAGATACATTGAAAAAAGTTAGTGAGCAATATAAGGGAAAAACGTTAGCAGGTAATATTTATAAGGAAAATGGAGAGCGCTTTCTTCCTGCATATACAATTGTAGAAAAAGGTGGAATTAAAGTTGGGATTATCGGTATGAATACACCAATGATTAGTGATTTTGAAAAAGGGACAGATCACTTAGATGGTTTAGTGGTGAAAAATCCGGTAGAAGAGACGAAAAAGGCAATTAAGGAATTAGAAGGTAAAGTAGATGTAATGGTAGGAGTTATGCATATGGGATTAGAAAATGAGAATGGTATCCCTGGTACTGGTGTTCAAGATATTGCAAATGCTTGTCCGGAACTAAGTGCTATTTTTGCGGCTCACATGCATAAACTTGTAAAAAAAGAAGTTGTAAATGGCGTAATTATTACAGAACCAGATAAATATGGAACACATATTTCACGTATTGACCTTACTTTTACAAAGCAAGATGGGAAGTTGGTTTTAAAAGATAAAACTGCTACCGCTATACCTGTAAAAAATGCTGATGGAACAACGATATTATCTGATCCTACACTTGAAGAAACACTAACACCTTTTCACGAATATGCGAGAGGAGATGCAAATGTTGTAGTCGCTCAATTAAAGGGTAGAAATCTTGTTCCTGAAAATGAAATAAAGGGTATTCCAAGTGTTCAGATTCAAGAAACACCTTTATCAGATTTCTTTCATGAAGTCATGCTCTACTACAGTAAAGCAGATGTAGTAGCCCATCAAATTGATAATGATTATGCCCGTTTGGATACAGGTCCTATTAAGAAAAAAGATATTGCGTATAATTACCAATATGCCTTGGGAGAAATTACAGTATATAAGATTTCTGGAAAAGATTTAAAAGACTATATGGAATGGGCAGCAGGATATTTTAACTCATCTCGTGCCGGAGATGTAACCGTTAGCTTTGATAAAACCCGCCGTGCGTCTAAATATAGTACGAACGATTTCTTTGGAGGCGTAAAATATGAAATTGACTTAACAAAACCATATGGAAGCAGAATTACAAATTTACGCTCTATTCGTACAAACAAACCAATCAAAATGAGCGATGTTATGACGCTGGGAATGAATGCATATAGAATGGAGGCTCTTCAGGCAAAAGGGGGAGCTTTAGAGGGGCGTAAGTTTGAACAAATTTGGTCATCTAAACAAGAGAATGCATTCGGAGAAACAGGTGGAACCATTCGTAACCTTGCTATTACATATTTAAAAGAGGTAAAAAACGGTGTATACACGCCAAAAGTTATGCGTAATTGGAAAATTACTGGTGTAGATTTACATTCTTCAGAGCATAAGGCTGTAGTTGATCTTGTGAATAAAGGGATTTTAGAAATTCCAAAAACAGAAGACGAAAAATACACAAATATAGCATCTATAAATACTAAAGATTCAATTACAAAAGAAGAGATTGTAGCACTCTCACAAAAAGCAAATATTAATCCAAATCAGTTTAAGCATATAAAAACGAAAGGTGAATTTTACAAAAAACTTAGTAGGATTACTAAAAAAATATAAATTATAAGGTTTCTTATAGTAATTGTTATTTTAATAACATTAAACCCACTCTTAAAATAGTAAAGAGTGGGTTTTTATGTTGTTATTTAGATGTAAGTGTACTTTTATTAGAATGAGTATAGATAATTAATAATTAACCAATTGGATGAGCGTCTAAAAGGACTCTTTTTTTATTCAAATTAATGTACATATGTGTTCCGTTCATTATTTATAATATTGACCACAATTTATGTAATTTTGCATAATTTTACATAAATTGTGTATTTTCTCTTTTTTCCGACAGTAATAGACAGTATACTTTGTACAAGCTTTCTATTTCAAAAATTATACGAGGTGAAATAATGAAAAACAAAAAGACATTAACTAAGGTAGCATTAACAACAGGATTAGCTTTAACAGCTGTGGCACCATATGGGGTAGGTCATGCAGAGGAAACAGATCAGCTACAAGTTCAAATTCAGGAGGAATCGTTCCGTTCGGGTGAACTTACACAACCGTCACAAAAGGCACCAGAAAATGTAGTAAAGGATGCACTTAAGGAGAAAACAGAGCAAGCTCTATCCCAAAAACAAGTCAATGGAGAAGCAGGAGTAGATTATAAAGTCCTTCAAAAACGTGGTTCGTATGATGGAACTACACTTGTACGTATGCAGCAAACATACGAAGGAAAAGAAGTATATGGCCATCAATTAACTGCACATGTAGATAATAATGGTGTTATTAAAAGTGTTTCAGGTGATAGCGCGCAAAATTTAAAACAAGAAGAATTGAAAAAACCTATTAATCTATCAAAAGATGAAGCAAGACAATTTATTTATACGAAGTACGGGAACGATATCAAGTTTATTACTGAGCCAGAAGTTAAAGAGGTCATTTTTGTTGATGAAAATAATGGACAAGCTAAAAATGCATACCAAGTTACCTTTGAAGCTGCAACACCAAACTATGTTTCTGGTACTTATTTAGTAAATGCACAAAATGGTGATATGTTAAAAAATATGGTACAAGAATCTAACTTAAAGGCCAGTGACAAACTAGTTGGAGCTTTAAAGAAAAGTAAACAAAGCAGTCTTACATCATTAACCGGAACAGGAAAAGATGATTTAGGTATTTCTCGTTCATTTGGTATCTCTAAACAAAGTAATGGCAAATATGCTCTTGCTGATTATACAAGAGGGCAAGGAATTGAAACATATGATGTGAATTACAGAGATATTACTAAAGAAGAAAGCTATTATCCTGGTACATTAGCGACTAGTACTTCGGCAACATTTAACGATCCAAAAGCGGTAAGTGCTCATTACTTAGCAACAAAAGTATTTGATTTTTATAAAGATAAATACAAGCGTAATAGCTTTGATAATAAGGGACAAAAGGTAGTTTCAGTTGTACACGCTTGGGATTCTGAAGAGACGAATGATCCGAAGAATTGGCAGAATGCATTAAGTGCTAATAATGGAAGTATGCTTGTATATGGTGATCCTATTGTTAAAGCATATGACGTAGCTGGACATGAATTTACACATGCTGTTACTTCTAGCGAATCTAATCTTGAATATTACGGGGAATCTGGTGCGATTAATGAGGCACTATCTGATATTATGGGAACATCTATTGAGAAATACGTAAATAATGGAAACTTTAACTGGACAATGGGAGAACAAACAGGATCTGTTTTCCGTGATATGGAAAACCCAGCTTCTGTTCCATCTTCACTAGGAGTACCTTATCCAGATGATTACAGTGAATTTAACGATTTTAATGGATGGGATCAAGGCGGTGTTCATTTTAATTCAAGTATTATTAATAAAGTTGCGTATCTCATTGCAAAAGGCGGTACTCATAACGGAGTAACTGTTAAAGGAATTGGTGAAGATAAAATGTTTGATATTTTCTATTATGCAAATACTGATGAGTTAAACATGACTTCTAATTTCAAAGAATTGAGATCAGCATGTATTCGAGTGGCAACTAATAAATATGGTGCGAATACAGCTGAAGTTCAAGCAGTTCAAAAGGCATTTGATGCAGCAAAAATTAAGTAATTTAGAAATATAGTCATCATTCATATATTAATACATTATGAAAAACAGCTAATATCATTTTAAGGATATTAGCTGTTTTTTTACGTAGCTATGTATTGTTGAAAATAAACTGACTAAGCAATAATTAGGTGCGTTATCTGTAAGAAGTTGCGACAAATAAATAAGGTTTAAAGTATATAAAAACAGAAAATTAATAATATATTGACCTCTTGATAGAAAGTCTATAAAATGAAAGCGATAACAAACGATTGCTTTAAAATGATTTCCCTGACCTTTTAGCATTTACAAATATATGAGGGCATACACAAATCTATTTTTTTAACTATTAATGCAAACGTTTTCGTATTAAAAGGTCATTGAAATACATACGTGAAAATAGCCAATATGGAGGTGAATTAAAAGAGATTTCTAGATTAATTTAAGCAGTGTTATTCAGTGTAAGCATAATAAATCGCTAGTAATATTTGAAGAAAGGGTGTATGTGGTGCAAATTACAAAAAGATTAATTAACAAATCATTTTTATTACTTACTATAATCGTTATGTTATCATCTGTTTTTTCTTTTCAAAGTGTAAAGGCAGTTTCAAATTCGAAAACAACTGAAGTTATCATTCATTACAAAGAGCAGTCTGGAAATACAAAAGACTGGAACCTTTGGATTTGGGGAGAAAACGCAAATGGTAAATCATATGAATTTACTGGTGAAGATGAATTTGGAAAGTACGCTAAGATGAATATAGATGGTGACTATAATCGTGTAGGATTTATCATTCGTACAAATGAGTGGGAAAAAGATGGTGGCGATCGTTGGATTGAAAATATAAAGGACGGTCGTGCTGAAGTATGGATTCTTTCGGGTGATGAAAAAGTATATAACTCTAAGCCTTCTTCGGATCTATCAATTCAAAAAGCAACTATTGATAGTTTCAATGAAATTACTGTAACGACTAATGTCCCGTTTAATATTAAGGAACGGAAAATTGAAATTGAAGGCATTAAAATTAAAAATATTAGTCCTTATGATATAAACAGTGGAAATATTACTAATAAGGTTAAAGTAATTACGGAGCAGAAAATTGATTTAAAACAGACATACAAAGTTAAAATTGAAAACTTAGCTGATACGAATACTGAAATCGGTAAAGTCATTCGTAGTGAGGAGTTTGATAATTTATTTTATTATGGTGGTAACGATTTAGGTAATGTATTTACACCACAATATACAAAGTTCCGTGTATGGGCTCCAACTGCAAGTGAAGCAAAGTTAGTTACATATAAAAACTGGAACGATAAAATAGGTGCTGAAATAAACATGCAACAAGGTGAAAAGGGAACTTGGACAGCAGAACTAAAAGGGAACCAAAAAGGGCTCTTTTATACGTATAAGGTCAAAATTGGTGATAAGTGGACTGAAGCAGTTGATCCGTATGCACGTGCTGCTTCTGTAAATGGGGATAAAGGTGCAGTCGTTAATTTAGAAGAAACAAATCCGAAAAAATGGAAAGCAAACAAAAAGCCAAAATTTAAAAATCCGGAAGATGCTATTATTTATGAGTTACATGTACGCGATCTTTCCATCCAACCTGAAAGTGGTATTAAACAGAAAGGGAAGTATTTAGGTGTAACAGAAAAAGGAACAAAAGGGCCAGAAGGTGTAAAAACAGGACTTGATCATATAAAGGATCTAGGTGTTACTCACGTTCAGTTTTTACCGATATTTGATTATGCTTCAGTAAATGAAGAGACTTTAAATGAACCGCAATATAACTGGGGATATGATCCTAAAAATTTCAACGTTCCAGAAGGCTCCTATTCTACAAATCCATATGAGCCAACTGTTCGAATAACTGAATTAAAGCAAATGATTCAAACACTACACGATAATAATCTTCGTGTTGTGATGGATGTAGTTTATAACCACATGTATAGTGCTACTGAATCTAATTTTCATAAGTTAGTTCCAGGTTATTATTACCGTTACAATGAAGACGGAACATTTGCAAATGGAACCGGTGTAGGAAATGATACTGCTTCAGAACGAAAAATGATGAGGAAATTTATGGTCGATTCTGTAGCATACTGGGCAAAAGAATACAATTTAGACGGATTCCGTTTTGATTTAATGGGTATTCATGATTATGAAACGATGAATGAAATACGTAAAGCTGTTAATCAAATTGACCCTTCTATTATATTGCATGGAGAAGGCTGGGATTTAAATACACCTCTTGCAGCTGAGTTGAAAGCAAATCAAAAAAATGCAGAGAAAATGAAAGGGATTGCACATTTTAACGATAATATACGTGATGGATTGAAAGGTAGTGTATTTGAAGAGAAAGAAAATGGATTTGTAAATGGAAAGGAAAGCATGGAAGACCGTATTAAAAAAGGGATTACGGCAGGTATTGACTACGATACAAATTCATCTACTTATCAAGATCCGGAGCAGGTATTAACTTATGTGGAAGCACATGATAATCATACATTATGGGATAAACTTGAGTTGACTAATCCAGGTGACAGTGAAGATGTGCGAAAACAAATGCACAAATTGTCTTCTTCGATTTTATTAACATCACAAGGCATTCCATTCTTACATGCAGGACAAGAGTTTATGCGTACGAAATATGGTGATCATAACAGTTACAAATCTCCAGATTCAATTAACCAAATGGACTGGTTACGCCGTGCAGCGTTTAATAATGAAGTAGATTATATGAAGGGCTTAATAGAATTACGCAAAAAGTACCCAGCCTTTAGAATGACATCTGCAGAACAAATTAAAAAACAAGTATCTTTTATTGATGCTCCAAAAAATGCTGTGGCTTATTCAATAGATGGAAAGGGCAATGGAAATAAAAACGAATACTTTATGGTCGCTCATAATGCAAATAGGGAATCCGTTGAAATCGCGCTTCCATCGAAAGGTCCTTGGAAAGTACTAGTAGACGGTAAACAGGCAGGTAGTAAAACACTTTATGTTGTCCGTGATAATAAAATTAAAGTCCCTGCTTTAAGTTCATTAGTTTTAAAAACAGAGAAACCGATTAAATAAATGCCAAAAGCGAAGTGAAGGTTGTTTTCATTTCGCTTTTAAAGTTAAAACAGTATAATTTCACATACTGTAATTATATTACAATTTAATAAATAAAAAGAGAAGAACTCACCAAGGTTCTTCTCTTTTTATGTGTAATTAGAGTTTCCGTGATTGTAAATATAAGAGTTTTTGAAAATAGCGAAAGGCAAGACGATGAATCGATTTACAAAGTGACAAGAAAATGACAAAACTGTAAGAATGCATGAATGTTTGTAAGAAAGTTCGATGTTTTCCTTTTTCTTTTTTTATTAAAGTGAAAAAGAAGAAAGCGATGTCATAAGAGGTTGATATTTTAGTTGAGTACAATAACTCAAATTATTCATGTAATGAGGGTATATGGCAAATAGTAAAACACCTTACTAAAAAGGAGGGATTTGAAAATGTCTTTTTCTCAATTCAATATTGATATTTTTCGAGCAATTAATGATTTAGGTAAACAATATGCTTTCCTAAACTCAGCCATGGTATTTTTGGCAGAATATATGGTATATATTTTGGGTTTAATTATTATAGCTTATTGGTTTACTGGGTTCAGAAAAAGTAGAATGCTGATTATTCAAGCGATGGTTGCTTTTGTAATTGCTGAGGTGATTGGAAAAATAGCAGGGAATTTTCATTTGAATTATCAACCGTTTGCAGTATTGCCTCATGTTAATAAACTTGTCGATCATACTGTAGATAATTCATTTCCTAGTGACCATACGATTCTCTTTTTTTCAATTTGTTTTTCGTTTTGGCTTGTTCGTAAAAAAACTGGATGGTTATGGCTTATACTTGCACTTTGTGTAGTAATCTCACGTATTTGGGTAGGGGTTCATTATCCTTTTGATGTTGCAGTAGGGGCTTTAATAGGGTGTATTTCAGCTGTAATTTCGTATTGGTTAGTACCGAAATTATCTTTTATTAGGCAATTACTTACTCAATATGAAAGGGTAGAGAAACATGTTTTACCATCCAAAAACAAATCAAAGGAATTTTGAGCATAGCCCTTTATCATCCTCATTACTATTCTCCACAAGTTGAATGGGCCGAGACATTCAATGCACTCATATCTAAAATACAGATACGATTGAAAGTAGAGATTATTTGTGCAGAAATCGATTGATTTAAACAGAGTTTTTGTTTGAGAAGGGAAGTAAAGACTTCTCGATGAAATGCGACGGCTGCTGGATTAAAGCGTTGATCCAGTCCTTCTGAGCTCATAAGTACCCCAATGGAAACTTCCAATTGTGTAAGTGATGTGCTAGCAATTTCTTGACTAAGCCATACGCAAAGGGCAATGAGTTCTTTTGCTGGATACTTATAAGATCGCTGTACAAAGCCAACTTGTTTGGCAATATCTTGTAGGGCCACTGGAGATAAAAAATATTGTAGCTCTTGAGCGGAAAAATTCAATCTATTTGAAATGATAGGATTCATCAAAACGCCATCCTTTCTTATAAACTGTTTACAATAAGCATAGCGTTTTTTCATTTTGAAGATATGATTCTAACTTTGCTTGATGGGAATGTGGAGAGATCACTTTAAACAACAGGAGTGATTTTTTTATGAGAGAAAATGGATTTTTATGTTAAAATATTTAAAAGAATATAATAATTATTATTTTTCTAACCGTTTGTATTGAATTATAAAATTTTTGGGGGAATAATTTTATGGTTAAACTAAGTGAAATAGTGTCTAAACTGGACATTGAACTTGATATAAAATCATTTGGGAAGGATTCTGCTTTCAGTCAATTCATACCAATGGTCTATGAACCTTTAAAGTTTGACTGGAAATCAGTTTTTGAAAAAGACTTTGTGGAATTATTTAATGGTCTAATGTTAAAAGGGGATGCAGATGTAAAGAAAATTTTTCTTGCCGTTTTCCCTACTGATGAAGTGTTGGAACGTTTTATAGAAGAAAGTAATAGCGGAGACTTACTTTTTATGCACCATCCCTTATTGATGGAATGTGGAGATCCAAAAGGAGTATGGGGCAAAGGCTTTGTTCCTATAAAAGAAAAATACATTAAACAAATAAAAGAAAAGGAATTATCATTCTATACATGCCATGTACCGATGGATTATCATGCCAATTTAGGTACAAGTGTAGCTATTGCTAAACAATTAAATGCAGAAATTATTGATGGGTTTTTAACAAGTTCTATAAATAATGAAGACCTAGTTCTAATTTGTAACATTGAAGAAAAGAGTGCAAGTGAACTAACTTCTCAATTAAAAGAAATATTCGATATTCCATATGTTGATTTTGAAGGTAAGAACATAAATAACGTAAAAAAAATAGCTATCGTTGCAGGTTGTGGCGACAAAGTAAGTTGGATGGAAGAAGCTGAAAAAAGAGGAGTTCAAGCTTATATCACTGGCGAAATCCATTGTCATATAGATAACGAATATGGTAAACAAAGATACAAACAAATGATGGATTATGTTTCTAATACTTCGATGTCTTTAATCGGCGTTTCCCATTCTGCATCAGAATATCTTGTCCATAAAACATTGATGAAGGAATGGTTTGAGAATAACTTTGATATTGAAACAGTTTTAATTCCACAGGAAAAATGGTGGTTATAAAGTTATAAAGTGATATTTAAAAGAGCTTGAATTCCCAAGCTCTTTTTTTGCGAATTTAGCTGAGAATTATATCGTGAAAACTAGGTGTTTTAGTCTGTGCTTCTTGCTGAAGTTTTAAGTTTAGCACCCCAAAAATGAAAAAAACAAGCGGAATTTTCATAAATAACTGTAAAAAAGTAAAATACTCGTTATGGGGTTTCTTAAAATCTTAGCGTGATGGGCATGTGACGTTACCCCTATAAGGGCTACTTTGCATCTTATGTGGTGAATTTTATAAATAGTGAAAAAGAGCCCTACATAAATGGGACTCTTTTTCTTCAAGTATTAACTTACTGGATATGCATTAGAACCGAGATAACGTTCTTTTATAATTTGAAGATGATGAAGCTCATGACCAGCAATGATGTATGCTAATGCACGAACTGTAACTTCAGATTGGTTTGCATTTCCTCTTTGTAACCAAGTGTCTTTATCTAAGCTTTTCAGTAAATGCACGGTAGATTGGCGAACAACTATTAAATTATCAAGAAGATTTTGCATAGATTGCTTATCAAAAGCAGCTTTAAGAACATACATATCATCGTTGTAGCCTGGAAGTTCAGCTGTCTCGCCTCGAGCAATAGATAACAAGCGATACGCCATAATACGTTCTGTATCTGCTATATGACCGATTACTTCTTTTATACTCCATTTAGTAGGAGCATATCGGAAAAGTCCTTCACTATCAGAAATCTTCTTTAATAAAAGATTCGTTTCCTTTATTTGTTGTTCTAAAATATGTATGATATTTCCGTCTGATACTAAGTTAATATACGTTGCATAATAGGAGTTATATTCACTTGCCTTTGGTTTTATTTGCATACGAATCATCCTTTATATTTAATCTTTAAGTACAGCTTATCATAAAAGAGTTTTTAATTAATCTGAAAATTTGAAATCGAAATAGTGTACTTTCACATCAATTAACAAACAGAAAAAAGGACTTTTGATTTAACTCTTAGAATATCGTTCTATTACAAGTTCTTTGATTGCTTCTGATGATAACGAGGAAATATAGAAAGGTTGTGAATTTATTTGGTGGGTTATAAAGCTATGCTGTTTGATTTAGATGATACGTTACTTGATAGGGATAAGGCAGTAGATAAATTGTTTTTATTTGTTTTAGAAACGTGTTATGAGGATGTTAGTGATACAGTCAAAAATAATATGTTACAGAAATTCAAAGAATACGATAAAAGGGAATATGGCATAAGTAATAAAACGGCAGTTTTGGAATCATTATTCGATGAATTCGCGCCAAAGTATAGATTGCCACGCAATTACATCCAAGATTTTTGGAATGAAAAATTCCCTAAATGTTTTTCGATAGACCAAAATACTATTCATTTCTTAAATCATATAAAGAAGCACTTTGAAGTTGGAATTATAACAAATGGCTCAACTCAAAGGCAAAAGGCTAAAATAAATAACACGAATTTAAACAATTACTTTGATACGATCATTATTTCTGAAGAAGTGGGATTTAGTAAACCTGATAAACGTATATTCGAACTAGCATTAAATAAGCTTAATGTAAAACCAGAAGATGTATTATTTATAGGAGATGACTTAGAAAAGGATATTGTTGGTCCTCAAAATGCAAATATAAAAGGTGTGTGGTTTAACCCTCAGAAAATCAAGAATACTACCAAAATACAACCATATGCCGAGATTAACACTTTGGATAGCTTGTTAAGTTATGTTACTCCACAATATTTTTTTAACAAGTAAAATTAATTTCATTGACCGTATTAGTAATATAAAAATCTGTATTTACAATAAAAAATAAGTGATTTTAATAGCTGCGGCTAATTTAATCTATGATTAACATGAAGTTTTGTAAAACAATTTTACTCATACTGTGTACATTATAAAGGGGTGGGACTATGGAAATAACGAAAGTAGTAATCGATGGAATCAATATTGCGGTCATTAGAAACGATAAGGTATTAATATCCGATGTTCAATCTGCATTAGATACTATGGCAACAGTTCAATATGAGGTAGATGCGAAACATATTATTATCCATAAATCTTTAATAAGTGAAGATTTCTTTGATCTAAAAACACGTCTGGCGGGTGATATCCTTCAAAAATTTATAAACTACAAGGTAAAGATTGCTATCATTGGAGATTTCTCTATGTATACAAGTAAAAGCTTAAAGGATTTTATTTATGAATGTAATAAAGGTAAAGATATTTTTTACTTAGCAACTGAACAACAAGCAATTGAAAAACTAAGTACATTAAAATAATAATAATACCCCCAGTAAAATCTCCCTCTTTTTCACATCGCTTATTATTTACAACATATAAGAACTGATGTTTGTGATAAACTAAGAAATGAATAAAGGGGGAATTTTCTTGAACAATTTTAATGATATAATCCACAATTTAAACAGCATAGTTTACAAACCTAACAATTTAATGATTACGAATCTAAAAGAAGAAAAACAAAACGCAGAATATGCAGGATGTTTATTTCACTTAAATAACAAAAACATTCGTTTTAGAAAATCAAAAATTACTCCTAATAAAATTGGTCAATTTGTTTCTTTTTGGGAGAAAGATGATAATATGCAAAATCAAGCGTTTTCTTATGACGCTGCTCCTGACTTATTAGTTATTACTTGTATAGATGATAATAAACTAGGACAATTTATTTTCCCTAAAGAGATTCTTCTTAAGGAAAAAATCTTGAGAACACAAAATCAAAAAGGCAAGATGGCTATGAGGATTTATCCGATCTGGGATACCCCTGTTAGCAACCAAGCTAAAAAGAGCCAAATATGGCAGCTTCAATATTTTGTTAATTTAAGTGATCATCATAATTTACCTATAGACAAACTATTAAATTTGTATTCATAGCTTCTTATCTTAAGTAATCTTGTAGGTTAGACTTTTTGTACCGGTACAGTTAAACGAAATGTACATTGTTTCAGTACCCCATCAAATTTACAATCAGCATATACTGTTTTAACTTATACATTTTAAGGGGTGCTGACTATGACAAGTCTACAACATAAGCTTTTTACAAGATTAAATCTTGCAAAGTGTACTGAAGTGAAGTTTGAAGAATTAAATACAATTCTCTTTGCATTTGCACACACTATACCATTTGAGAATTTAGATGTTATAGCAAGTAATACGAATACAATTACTATGGAAAATTTACAGGATAAAATTTTAACTAGATCCCGCGGCGGACTTTGTTATGAATTAAACACTCTTTTTTACTACTTTTTAAAAGATTGTGGTTATGATGTACAACTTGCATTAGGTACCGTATATAAAAATGATATAAACGCTTGGGCACTTGAAGATGGGCATATAACGATTATTCTAAATTACGATAACGTACGATACGTAATTGATGTAGGTATTGCTTCTTTAGTACCTCTAGTTCCTGTATCTTTTACTGGTGAGCCTGTTTCTTCTAAAAATGGTACGTATCGAGTGAGACGAAAAGATACGAGTAAAGGGAATTACGTTCTAGAAAGAAAAGATACGAATGGTGAGTGGAAAGTATGTCATGCTTTTTATAATCATATCATTGATGAGGCAGTAGTGAATGATGTTCAAAAAAGAGTAGTAGAAGATGAGAAATCTATTTTCAATAAAGGACCCATTGCGGTCAAATTGACGGACTCTGGCCATGTCTCTTTAACAAATACTAGTTTCACTGAAATAGTTCATGGTGAAAAAGTGAAACGTGAAATTACAGAAAATCAATATAGAAAGCTTTTATATACTTTATTTGCTATTGAGTTGTGAATATACAAATAGCCGGTTCTTATTCAGAATCGGCTATTTGTATAATTTTTGGTTTGAAAGGTTTTCTTCTAATGTGTTTAGGGAACTGTGGTATAGTTAATGTTTTTAATGTTTCTGCAGCCTCTTCGTATGAATTAAAAACTGGTTCTTTTCCATCATCCCCCTGTAAAACTAGTCCTTCATCTCGGATTACATACGGCATAAAACGACCCCTTTAAATAAAGATTTTTGTTCTTTTGAAACAGAATAACACTATTTAAAGTTTGATTTTCTTAATAGATATAATACACTAGAACAGTATAAAAAAAGTATATAAAATGAATATTGGATGTAAAGGAAGATTATTATGTCAGTAATTGATAAATTGAAACTAAATAAGTATACAAATATGGTTGTTATTAATGAACCAAGTGATTATGACATTTTTACAGGTAAAGAAACATCATTTTCAAAAGAACATGATGCTGTTTTTATTTTTGTAGAAACGCTTGATGAGATGGTAGAGCATACAAATTTCATTATTAAAAATGAAGAGTTGTTACTTGAGAAAGGTTATGTATTTTTTGCGTATCCGAAAAAAGGTAATTCTCGTTATAGTACTTTTATTCATCGTGATGAAATGTTTCCAGCTTTAAATGTTGGAGAAGATGGGTATGTAGGAAAGAGCGATATTAAATTTGCGCGAATGGTAAGTATGGATGACGTCTTCACTGTTGTAGGCTTAAAGCGTGAGAAGAAAAAAGCGACGAAAACACCTGCAATGAGCCAATGTGTAGCTGATTATGCAGATCGAATTCAAGATGTTGAAGCTTTATTAGCTAATCATCCAAATGAACTTACGTTTTATCAAAGTTTAACACCTGGATACCAAAAAGATTGGGCGCGTAATTTATTTTCTGTAAAACAAGAAAAAACACGTGAAAAACGTCTTGAGAAAATGATTGAAATCCTTTCACAAGGATATAAAACAATTGAATTATTCCGTAAGAAGAAAAAATAATGATTAGGAACGTCACAATGATGCAACAATTAATTGCGATGAGTACATTGAAAAAAGTATTCCTTCCATTATACTAAGGAATGTTCTTATATTTATATAATTAGTAAAAAAGAAAAGGTGTTTAAAATGAAATCGTATATTGTAGTTGGAGCCGGTATTTTAGGAGCGTCTACTGCTTATCATCTTGCTAAGGCTGGCGCGAACGTTATTATCGTGGATCGTCAACAAGTAGGTCAAGCAACTGATGCAGCAGCCGGTATTGTCTGTCCATGGCTTTCACAACGTCGTAATAAGGCATGGTATAAAATCGTTAAAGGCGGTGCGCGTTACTATTCTTCGTTAATTCAGCAATTAGAAGAAGACGGTGAAACGGATACAGGTTACAACCGTGTAGGTGCAATTAGTTTACATACTGATGAGAAAAAATTAGATCAAATGGAAGAGCGAGCGTATAAACGCCGTGAAGATGCACCAGAAATTGGTGAAATCACTCGCTTATCAGCTGAAGAAACGAAAAAATTATTCCCAGCATTATCAGAAGAATATAGTTCTGTTCACATTAGTGGTGCTGCACGAGTAAACGGAAGATTATTACGCAACGCATTAATAAGCGCTGCGAAAAAACATGGTGCAACTTTTATAAAAGGCGATGCAGTATTAGTCCGTGAAGGTAATCATATTACGGGAGTTAAAGTAAACGATGCAACAATTTTAGCAGAAAAGGTTATTGTAACTGCAGGTGCATGGGCGAATGAAATCTTAAACCCATTAGGAATTAATTTCTTAGTTACGTTCCAAAAAGGACAAATTGTTCATTTGCAAATGGAAAATACAGCAACAGAAAATATGCCTGTTGTTATGCCGCCAAACGATCAATATATTTTAACGTTTGATAATGGTCATTTCGTAATTGGTGCAACACATGAGAATGATACTGGTTTCGATCACCGTGTAACTGCAGGTGGTTTAAACGAAGTTTTCCATAAAGCAATAACAGTTGCACCTGGATTAGAAAATGCTACCATGCTTGAAACGAGAGTTGGATTCAGACCATTTACGCCAGGATTCTTACCTGTTATTGGCCCGCTTCCTAACTTTGAAGGTATTCTCGTTGCGAACGGATTAGGTGCTTCAGGTTTAACGGCAGGTCCATATTTAGGGTCAGAACTTGCTAAATTAGCGCTGGGACAACCAATTGAATTAGATTTAAATGATTATGACGTTGCTGGCGCAATTGAATAACATGGAGTACTTAAGCAAATTCGACAGGAAATAATCAGTTTTTCTTCGTTAAGAGTAAGCCTGTTTATGAAAAATAAAATACTTTAAAAATAGAGGGCCGACACGATAAACCTGCATTATTAATGTAGAATTGTGATGTTGGCTCTTTATTCATATTTATTTAAAGACGTTTATGTAATAAAAGAATTTTCTTTTGGAGTTAAAGTCCCTACAAAAAACATCTCATTATCTAAAGAACATTTCCATTATAAATGGTTTTGCTTTGAGGAAGCAGTAAAGCTTTTGAAATGGGATAGTAACAAAACAGCATTGTGGGAATTAAACAAAAGACTATTAAAACAATTAAAGTGTTAGCTAACAAAAATATTAGTGGAACAAGAATTGAACAATTAAGACAAGCCTTGCTACACTTCATATGTAGCAAGTTTTTTCTTAGCGTCGTTTTTTTAAAACCAAATTGTGATCAAATGATGAGTTACACCAAATATCGGAAATATATAATAGAAAATAAATTTCATATAGAGGTGAAATTATATGCCTAAAATTGATAATATGTTAGCGATTCTATGGATGCTTCGTTCAGGTAAAAAAATTACTGCAAATCAAATCTCAGAAAAGTTAGAGATTAATATAAGGACTGTGTATCGTTATATTGATACACTTTCAACAAGTGGCGTACCTATAATTTCAGAACCAGGACATAACGGTGGATACACTTTACTGAATAATTTTATTGAGGCTCCTCTTTTTTTTGATTTTGAGGAGCAAACTTCACTATTTCACGCTGCTGTTTTCGCAGAAGAAGCCGGATATTATGGAGGTGAAGCACTAAATAGGGCCATTTCAAAACTAAGTAAATACTCAAATCAAGAGCAGGAAACAAAGATAAACCAACATTTAACTAATCTTGAAGTAATAAGTCGATTACGTCCACTCTCTATAGAACCTTTTTTGAAGGAGTTGGAGCAGGCCGTAGCTGACGGGTATTCAGTAAAAATTCTTTACCATAAAAGTGGCGAAAAGCAATTAAATTATAGATTAGTCGATCCATACAGAATTATCTTTTGGAATAATAAGTGGTATGTGATTGGATTTTGTCATCTTAGGAATGATATCCGTAGTTTTAGAGTAGATCGAATTGAAAGTCTAATGCTAACCGAAAATAAGTTTAACCGGCCAAAAGATTTTTCAGCACGTGACTTTTTTATAAAAAACCTCCTTCCAACTATAGAAGATAAGGAAGAGATTATTTCTTTGGTTATAAATGGAGATAAAAGTGTATTGGCTGATATTTGCCAGCATTGGTTTTTAGGACATTATTTACAAGAACGGACTTCAAATCAAGCAGTTTTTCTTCTTGAAAAAGATATAATTCATACATATGTACCTTATTTACTTTTACCGTACAATAAATCTATTAAAGTTATTGAGCCGATAAGTCTTAAGAAAAGACTTATTGAAGTGCTGTCGGAATTAATAAAATTTCATCAAGTATGATAACTTCCCTGACGTTAGCTGTCAGGGAAGTTATCATATAATAGCTATATCAATTGTGATTGGAGTGCTATTGGATGCAAACAAAAAAAGTTTTTCTATATGTATTTAATACAATGTCGGACTGGGAATATGGATATTTAATTGCTGAACTAAACTCAGGAAGATATTTCAAAAAAGATTTAGCACCTTTAAAAGTAATTACAGTAGGAGCTAATAAAGAATTGATTACTACTATGGGAGGACTGAGCATAAAACCAGATATTTCCCTTGATGAATGTATTCTTGAGAGTAAAGATCTTTTAATTTTACCAGGAGGGACTACTTGGAGTGAAGAAATTCATCAACCTATCTTGGAGAGAATTGGCCAAGCTTTAAAGCTGGGCACTATTGTTGCTGCAATTTGTGGTGCAACTGATGCCCTCGCGAATATGGGATACTTGGATACTAGAAAACATACAAGTAATAACCTAGAATATACTAAAATGGTATGTCCTAATTATAAAGGAGAAAAGTTCTATGAGTTGGGATCTGCGGTATCTGATGCGAATTTAGTTACTGCATCAGGAATAGCTCCTCTGGAATTTGCAATGGAGGTACTGAAAAAAATAGATGTATTTACACCAGATGCATTACATTCATGGTATAACCTAAATAAGACTCATAAACCTGAATACTTCTTCCAGTTAATGAATTCAATAACTAGATGAGCTAAAAAAAACAACTTAGCAGATTTATATTAGTTTAAATAAAAACCATGCTTTAGACAACGTCAAAGCATGGTTTTTGAATATAATTTAAAAATGCTTATAGGGCTTATAGGGGTTTGATCCCTTATAGAGGAATAGGAATGAAAAAGCCCAATTTCTATTAATTAACGGTGAAGTTGGATTCTTTAGTATTGAAAAATCCTTAACGTTGTAAATCCGCATTTTCCTAACGGTACCCCAATAATCAAGCTTGTTTAAAAAGAAAAACGTTTTTTATACCTGAGGATAGTGAAAACTTCGCGTCTTTCTTACAAATATCGTGAATTTATTTCGAATTCACGTAGTTTTCTGTCAATTAAAAGAGACAAACTTGGATATATATGCTAACATCAGGGAGGAATTGTAAAGGAAGTTGGAAAAATGGAGGTAATTATGAAAACTTTCATATATATGGTGAGACACGGAGATTCACCGAAATTTGGAAAAGAAGAGACAAGAGGATTAACTGAAAAAGGAAAATTAGATGTTCAACGAATAACAGATGCATTACAAGGTGAGGGAATCGACGTTGTTATCTCAAGTCCATACAATCGCTCAATTCTAACTGTTCAGCAGTTAGCAAAGCAAATAGGACAAGAAGTTATAGTATTTGAGGACTTAAAAGAGAGACTTTTTATTGCTGAAGAGGAACGAATGTCGGATAAAGAATTATTCCCTTTGATAGAAAAGTCATTCTTAGAGCCCGACTTTGCTTTAATGGGAGGAGAGTCGAATATCGACTGTCAGAAACGTGCTATAAAAGGTTTAAAAGAATTATTAAACACCTATCGAGGACAGAAAGTAGTATTAGGCACTCATGGAGCTGTAATGACTTTGATGATGGGATATTATGACAGCAAGTATGATTTGAATTTTTTACTACAGACATCAAAACCAGATATATATAGAATGGAATTCAATGGGCAGGAATTGGTGGACGTTAAAAGGTTGTGGGAAATTTCATAGATTGACTTTATTCATCCATAGCTTACCTAAATGGCGTGTATTATAAGAAAAAGGGTTACTGTGGTAACCCTTTTTCTTATGGCACTGACGGGGATTGAGTTCAACAATATAAAAATTCGGTTCTTAGCGTACAAAATTCACTTTTGGTTCTTGCTATCCCGAAGTGAAATGGGAGGGAATGTTTTTGGACAGGATATTTTTAAAGTTATTTTTTAAATCAATCCTATTTGTTTTCTTATGCGGTATTGTTGTTTTTTCTATATTTCAGATTATTTTTGTCTGGAGTGTTTCGACAGGATTAGGGAGAGATGATATAGTCGGATTTTCTGATAATAAGTATGTAATTGGTCGTCCACCTGTTAGCTATAATTTATATAAAAAAGATAGCGGGGAAACTATATTAGATAATGTTATTGGTTATAAAAAAGGAACAACTAAAAGCTATATTCGGAATGAAATTGAATTTGTAGTGATAAATGAGACACAGGGTAGCTATGAATTGTATAAAATAGAAAAGGCTTCAG
Source organism: Bacillus luti (assembly GCF_009739945.1). Lineage (NCBI taxonomy): Bacteria > Bacillati > Bacillota > Bacilli > Caryophanales > Bacillaceae > Bacillus > Bacillus luti. Next base: position 2,597,279 of record NZ_CP040336.1, read on the forward strand.
AAAAGGATATAGAACGGCTGAAAGAAATGAAGAGATTAGAATAAAAGAGACTATCTGAAAGGTAAAAATGTACACTTGTTATTGTTAAATCTAAAAAATGGTTTAGACTGATAACTAGGTTTTATTTTATAAAAAGAATTATTATTAAAATAAAGCATTAGGGGTTCAGTCCCATGCCCTTAAGCTAATATTTTGAAGTGTGCTCAAAACGAAAATTTTCTTCGTTTTGGGGAACTACCAATTTCTTAAGTTGATGGGCATGTGACGGTACCCCTAGATGATAAAATAGAGTACTAAGCATCCGATGTGAAAACAGATATCCCTGAATCAAAATTTTTATGGAAATGAAAACTCTTTTGGTCACCCAGGCGCAGGAGGTGCATTCTGTTTTGACTATCCAGATGAAAAGTTAGGTTATACTTATGCGATGAACAAACATGGCCAATGAACCAAGCGAACTGACGCTAAGAAAAACCCTGTTCAGTTGCCAATGAAAAAATGAAAATACGTAAAAATAGTTAGAAATATTTTTATGTTGTATGGTTTTTGGCTATGAATAGTGGAATAAATATTAAGTATTCAACAGTTCAAATAAAACGAGTCATCTTTTTATTTTAGGAAGAAAGATGACTCGTTTTATGCTAAAATTCGCTTAGTGTATATTTTCGTTAAAATGTGGGTGCCCCCCCTTTTAGCAAAACCGGAGTGGAAATGATGAGTATAAATAGTTTTGTGGGATTGATAAAGGACGAATTATTAAAAGAGGTAAGCATAAGAAGTGAGGATGCATTCGAGCCTGTAGTAGTTAAAGATATTCCTAGACTTTGGAAGTGTTTAGGGAAAGGTAATTATGCCGCAGTATTCATGCACAGAATGTACAAAGATTGGGTAGTGAAAGTTTACGCGCGAGAAGGAGAAGGAATTGAAAAAGAGTCAGAAGTATACCGAAGAATCGGAAATCATCCTTCTTATTCGAAGCTTATATATAAAGGAGAAAATTTCATAGTATTGAAACGTTTAAAAGAAATTACCTTATACGATGCTATTCATAAGGGGATTAAAATTCCTAAGCAGGTGATCCTTGATATCAATGAAGCTTTAGAGTATGCAAGGGAACAAGGGTTAACTCCTTGTGATGTTCACGGGAAAAATGTAATGATGGAAAAAGGAAAGGGATATGTAGTCGATGTATCTGATTTCTTAAAAACAAAAGAAGATAGTAAGTGGAGAGACCTAGAAAAGGCATATTTTACATTTTATGTGCCTTTCATTTATAAATTGCCTTTCCCTGTTAAAATACCGTATTTTATGTTAAATATTGTTAGACGTTCGTATAGAAACTATAAGAAGCTAAAAAAGAAATTCGAATTGTAAAAGGACCGTACATTTTAGATATGTCTAATTTGTACGGTCCTAATTTTATAAGTTCATAAAGTACGTCCTTTTTGTTTTCCATAAACATTTCTTCTTTTATAAAACAAAAGCAATCTAACAAGAATATATATACAGCATTACAAATCAACATTTTCCTGTTAAACCACCTTTTTTAAATAGAAATACGACTGATAAAACGATAACAACAGCCTTCAAACTGCCCCAATATGGATAAATAGCATGATTTGTTAGATTAGCATGTTGAAAAATGTTCTCTAAACCAAAAATCCCAATAATGACTGCTAAAAGAAAAGCGGCTTTTCCTATAGTCGTATTACGATAGAGGGTAAATAAATATAGTGCAAATATAAGTGGTACGATGATTTGTAGTAAAAGTGTCACAAGTAGTCCTCCTAGTTTATTTATAAGTATATTATATACAAAATTGTAATAAAAAGGAATATGAGTTAATTGATACTAATAAGACTACTCTAATCATACTCTTCTATTAAAAAGAAGAAAAAGGGGTGGAAAGTTAATTGACAAAAATTAAGGTTCGTTTACAACCCATCGTTCATAACATAAATTTACCTACTGTATTGAAAACAACTATTCTTCCAGGTGAATCGACCGAAAGACTATTTATCGCAACTCAATTAGGAGAGGTTTTTTACATAGGAGACGGAGTTATAAAAACATTTTTAAATATTCGTCCACGAATTATTAAATTAGGTACATTTGAAGAAGGTGTTGCTAGTAGTGGGTATGATGAGCGAGGATTGCTAGGACTTGCGTTTCATCCTCAATTTCATCATAATGGTTTGTTTTATCTTCATTATTCAGTAGCTGGAACTCAAGGACCTGGTGCACTTTCTGAACAATTTAAACCGAATCCGTGTGACCCTAAAACGTTAAACTTAAAGTGGGTTAATAGAAATACGCAATATGATCATATTGATACAATTGAAGAATGGGTTTTACAATCAAATGGTCAACCTCAAAAACGAAGAACATTACTTAATATAAAACGCCCATTTTTTAATCATAACGGAGTAAATACGTTAAACTTTTCTCCTGAAACGGGAAAACTTGTTTTTACAAATGGAGATGGTGGATCGGGATATGATCCATTTAATTTAAGCCAAGATGATTTAGAAATAGCAGGTAAAATAATTGAAATCGATGTAAGTAGAGATACATTCATAAATAATCCTCCAGTAGTTACACGCTTTAATGAACTTCCTCTATCTACACAAGAAATACTTACAGTAATTGCGAAAGGTGTTCGTAATATAACCGGTATTTCATTCCAAAGGTTTTATAATCAATATATTAAATATACAGGTCATGTCGGACAGGATATTGTAGAGTCTATTTTTTCATTTGTTCAATATAAACCGATACCGGTTACCGAACTTGTTCAAATGCATGTAATGAGGTTCCCTTCCAATCAAGATGGATTTATTAATTTTGGTTGGAGAGGATGGGAAGGAGAATTACCTACTTCTTTTATAAGGCACTGTTCTGAGAATCCTACTTTGGATGAGAGAACAATGGCTTATTATAATGAAACAATAATATTATCCGCAAAGCGTATTCAGCCACTAATTAGTTATTTTCATAAAGATCCCAGACCAGATAAGTTTGGAGGAACTTCACTAACAGGCGTTCAGCCATATATGGGAACTGCAATCCCGAATTTAAATGGTAGTGTTGTATTTAGTGACCTTGCTAAGAAAGAAGATTCTCGGCCGCCAGTTAAAGGTGTTTTAGCATATACTAGAGCTGGTACAGACGTTAAACATACTGACTTTCATGTTATTGAAACTAATTATGATTTCGGTACGCAAGCAGCTTATTATATGAGTTTAGGAACAAATTTGGATCAAACTAGGTTATATTTAGGAGTTTACGGTTCTATGAAAGTAACTGATTTTAACAAAGGTACTATTTTTGAAATTGTTCCTTAATACGATATAAATTCTCAGATTCATTCTTTTTACAATTGTTTATTATATAGTAATTGTTTTCTAGAAGAAGGTAACAAATAAACAATAAGTGTATGAATTAGATATCTTTAGGGGGTATTTCGATGAATCGGTTTGTAACTTATTGGTGTCAACTTATGATAGAGAATGATGCGAACTGTGTTCACAAAAGAAAATTGTCCCTAACAAATAAGTTAGTCATTACAGCTTTAATGAGCGCTTTGGCCACCATGTTTCAAGAGGCGGGGAATTTAATTCCTGGTATAGGATTATTCATTAGTCCTTTTGCGACGTTACCAATTTTTTTTGCTATTTTCTACTCCATTCGTGAGGGAGTACTTTCTTATCTACTTACTATTCTCCTATTATTTATTATTGAGCCGAGTGAACTAATTGTATTTCCCTTTACTACAGGCTTATTAGGTATAGCCTTAGGGCTTTCCTTTAAACAATTCAAGAGAAGAATTTGGGTGGTTTCCTTTTCTGCGATTTGTCTACTTATAGGAATTATGATTGTTCTAGATATTTTCCGTTTTCCCGTACTTGGTCCTACTATTCATACAACTATGGATATAAACATTATTTTATCTATATTTATACTGAGCTTTCTATACTGCTGGATCTATGCAGGGCTTTGTAGAATATTGTTGAATAGAGTATATAAAGTCTGGTTTTAACAATCGTATAGAATGGAGATTTAAAACATGTATAACGTTGAAATTAGGAGACCGAATTCGGATGATTTAGAGGAACTTCACTTGTTTTTCCGTATAGTTATTACGAATACATATAAAAACGAAGGATTATCACAATTATTGGATGACATAGAAAATGAAATTAACATGAAAAAGCAATATTTGAAAAATGATTTTGATAGTAATGGAGAAAAACGTTATTTTTTATTAGCGATTGATACAAATAATGATAAAATCATTGGAACAATTGAAGTTGGTCGAGCAAGTACATTGATTAATAGTTGTACAGGCGGTGTATTTAAAGAGTTGTATGAAATAGGAACTGTATTTATACTTCCGGAGTATCAAAGAAAGGGTATAGGGAGTTTACTACTAAATACAATGTTTCTTACATTACTTAGCAGAGGAATAACAGAATACTGTTTAGATAGTGGGTACAAAAATGCGCAAAGTATATGGACAAAGAAATTCGGAAAGCCTAGTTATATATTGAAAGATTATTGGGGAGATTCAAATGACCATATGATTTGGAAAAAAAGTTTACATGATACACCTATAATATTTGAATTATAAAATGAAATATACCTCTGAACATAGATTTTCTTACGCATGTATGCTATTATTTATCTTTATAATAAAAGAGGACGTGAATGAATTTGATTAAAATTAATATCCCTGAAGCTGATGTTTCAATTACTGAACGTAAACAAGTTATTAAAGGAGACGAGCCAATCATTACTCCAATTAGTGGATTTATCGATTTCCACTTGTTCCCTAGAGATAAAGGCGGCATTTTTATGTTTTACAATATTAATGACGAACTTCTTTTCGTAGGTAAAGCTCGTAAAATTAGACAACGTATTAAGAAACATTTCGAAGACAATGTTTCACCAATTAAAAATCACCGTGATGAAGTATACCGCATTGATGCATGTATCGTAGAAGATCCAACAGAAAGAGAAATTTACGAAACATATATCATTAATGAATACAAAGCAAAATATAACGTTGATAAAGTATTCTATAAATAAGTAATAAAAAACAATCCTAGCACATATACTGGGATTGTTTTTTTTATTTAAAATTAACCCTCATATTTTTCTCCTTTTTTCAAATGATTAGCAACAATAAAACAGCATACCCCTATACATATAAGTACAATTCCACTTGTTTTATGTTTTCCTTCAAAGAAAGGAATATCAGAAATAACATTTGTCATGCATAACCCTACAAACACAAGGATAGGTCCTACCCACAGTAATACATTGCCGAATTTCGTATGTTGCCACATAGTAAGCCTCCTCACCTCTTTTTACATATATATCCATAAATTAAAAGTAAATTCATAGAGAAATATAGTTTTTTTCATATCAAAAATTTAACCTTCATATATTGGTACAAGCAAACAAGAAAGGGGACCATCATGAATTGGTTAGAAGCTTTTATATTAGGGATCATACAAGGTTTAACAGAGTTTTTACCGATAAGTAGTACAGGTCATCTTTATTTAGGAAGGCATTTATTTCAATTAGATGAAGCAGGATTGTTTTTAGATACGATGCTGCATATTGGGACTTTACTTGCAGTGTTTATTTATTACAAAAAAGAATTTATATATTTAATTAAAAATCCATTTTCAAAACTAATGCTGCTACTTATTGTCGGGACGATACCCGCAGTTGTAATCGGATTGTTATTTAAAGACTTCTTTGAAGATATTTCAAAAACAGGTATTACGATTGGTTGGGAGTTTTTAGTGACAGGATTCTTTCTCTATATGGCAGATAAACAAAAGAATGGTCGTAAAAAAATGGACGATATTACATATAAAGATGCATTTATTATCGGTTCATTTCAAGCAGCGGCTATTTTCCCGGCTATTTCTCGTTCTGGAATGACAATCGTCGCTGCATTATGGAGGAAGTTAGATCGTGAAACTGCTGCTTACTTTTCTTTTTTATTATCAACTCCAGCTATTGCCGGAGCTATCATTTTGCAATTTGCAGATGTTTTTCAAGGGAAAGCAGAATCTATTTCAAGTACATCTTTAATTGTCGGAACGTTATCAGCTGCGTTTTTCGGTTACATAGCCGTTTCATGGATGATTCAATACTTAAAAAATCATTCCTTAAAAGTATTTGCGTATTACGTATGGGGATTAGGTATTTTAATTTTAACGTTGCAATTTACCCATGTGTTTTAATGTAAGTAACTATTTGTTTAGATCCTGTTTCATTCAAACAAGGCAGGGTCTTTTTTCATTAAGGGGGAAAATATGTTTAATAAGGCTGTTGTTATTGGCGGAAGTTTGGCAGGAAAACTCGCAGCAAAAGCATTATCAACTACTTTTAAAGAAGTAATAATTATAGAAGCTGGCGAAAAATGGGATGGAAAAGCTTCGAGAAAAAGAGTTCCACAAAGTAATCACCCTCATGTGTTGTTAAAAGGCGGAGAAAAAGCCATTGAAGAATTGTTTCCTAATATCACCAATGAACTAATTGAAGCAGGGAGTATCGAAAATAACTTTACTCGTGATTTAAAATGGCATCAATTTGGTTTATGGAAACAGCCATTCATAGGAGAAGTACAAATGATTCAACAAAGTAGGCTTTTGCTGGAATGGCATATTCAAAAACGAATCGATCAAATTTTAAATATTACTACTAAATATGAAACATTGGTTGAGGGGTTATTAGTAGATGTAAAGATTCACAAGGTATGTGGAGTAAAGGTTAAATGTTTAGAAACAGGCATGCAAGAAGAAATTCATGCAGATATTATAGTTGATGCAAGTGGATTTGGTTCGAAAAGTATAGAGTGGCTACGAGAATACGACATTGAAGTGCAAGAAGAGAAAGTTCGTATTGATTTATTTTACACAACGAAAATGTTTCAGCTTAAAGAAAATGAAACATTAAACTGCTGTAATATGCTAATGTCTCCAAGTTTCCCTGACAATCCGTATGGTGTTCTTATTCAAACAATAGAGGATAATCGTTATTTTGTGACTTTCAGCGGATATGCGAATGAAAAAGCGCCACAAACAGATGAGGAATTTTATAATTTTGCTGAAAATCTATCAATCTCAAATGTGACTGATTTCCTAAACAAAGCGGAGGCAATTTCACATATCAAAACGTATAAAATTCCTTATCAAGTATGTAGGCGATTTGATTTAGTGAATAATCTACCCGAAAGATTGTTAGTAGTTGGAGATGCACATTGTCGTTTTGATCCTGTTTTCGGGCAAGGTGTTTCAGTAGCTGCTATGGAGGCCCACCAATTGCAGTTACTTTTACAAAGGAGACAAAAGCTTGATAAAACATTTACACAGCAGTTTTATAAAGAGACCGCTCATATAATACAAACTCCATGGGAAATGACTACAACAGAAATATCACGTCATCCTCAGCTAAAAAGAGAATTAACAATAAAGCAAAAATTTCAGCTATGGTATACAAAACAAATATATCAACTATCTGCAACTGACTCTGACGTTTATATTCGATTAGTAAGAGTGATGAATTTAATTCGTAGTCCATTTCATTTATTTCATCCGAAAGTGCTACTTGCTGTGTTACTGAAGCGAAAGAAATAGCAGGAAATTAATCGATTTAAAAAGAATATATAACATTTAGTAGATATAGAAGGAGTAATCGAGATGAAAATATACATAGAACAATTAAAGAAAAACGATGCTAAGGATTTATTTACGTTTGAACTTATGAATAAGTCTTTTTTTGAAACAATGGTACCAAATCGTGGGTCGCAATATTTTGATTTTGAATATTTCCAAAAATTACTAGACGATTTATTAATAGAACAGACGGATGGAGATTCTTATTTTTATTTAATTCGTAATGAAGAAAAAGAAATTGTAGGACGAATAAATTTAGTAGATATAGATATGGAAACTCGAAGCAGTTCGTTAGGTTATCGGGTCGGAGAAAAGTTTACTAAAAAAGGAGTTGCAACAGCAGCTGTAAAATTAGTTTTAGACGTAGCGCAAAATAATGAAATTAATGAAGTTCATGCTAAAACAACTACTAATAATCTCGCATCACAAATTGTACTAGAAAAAAGCGGATTTGATTCTTATCATAACGAAGCAGATACAACATCTGTAGAATTAAACGGAGAACATGTGAAGTTTGTATATTATAAATGGAGAAATACTTCGTGCTTATAATAAGGGGGACTTATTCATGAATGATTTACGTTATCCAATTGGCCAATTCACATACAAACGTCCTATAACGGAAGAAATGATTGATACATGGATTCAAGAAATTGAAAATTTACCTAATGAACTAACAAAGGCAATCAAAGATTTAGATCAGAAACAGTTAGACACACCGTACCGCGTTGGCGGGTGGACGGTTCGTCAAGTAGTTCATCACGTTGTTGATAGCCATATGAATAGTTACATACGCTTTAAATTAGCACTAACAGAGAAGAATCCAACGATTAAGCCATATAAAGAAGAAAAGTGGGCAGAACTACCTGATTCTAAATTACCAGTAGATGTTTCACTAGTAATGTTAGATTCATTACATAAAAGATGGGTTAACCTTTTATATTCTTTAGAACTTGAAGATCTAGAAAAGACATTTAACCATCCAGAGACTGGTGAAACAAAACTCGCTGCTGCAATAGGACTATACGCATGGCATGGCCGACATCATACAGCTCATATTACCTCGTTAAGAAAGCGACTTAATTGGTAACATGGAGATTACATTAGAGAAGGCGACAGAAAGTGATGCAGTATCGTTATTTCAAATGCAAATAGACTCATTTAACCCTTTATTAAATAAATATAAAGAATATGAAACAAACCCAGCAAATGAATCTATTGAAAAAACTATTTTAAGGATAAATAATCCCCGCAGTAATTTTTATAAGATGATGATAGATTCGAACCTTGTTGGAGCGATATGTATATCCCAAAAAGAAATACCTTATAAATTTTGGATCAGTCCAATGTTCATTCATCCAATTTATCAAGGGAAAGGAATCGCTCAAAAGGTACTTATTTTAATTGAAGAGATGTTTCCAAAAGCACGAAGTTTTGAACTTGCTACAATTTTAGAAGAAGAAAGAAATTGTTTTCTATACGAAAAAATGGGGTATAAAAGAACAGAAGTAATAAAGAAATTAAATGATAAAACTACACTTATTTATTACAAAAAAGAAAGGTAAAGCATTTGAAATACGCTTTACCTTTTTATGTTATTTTAGATTAAATATACAATATCAATGCATATTCTTCCAAAACACTCGGGTTAGTAATTTTAAAAATGAATAAACATTCATAAAATGACTATTTCGTCGTATATGTTACCAATGCTTTTTGAATACTTAAAACACTATCGTCACCTTTAAATTCTTTCGTAATTGGTGCACTTAAACTAGATACCCAAATTTTAAGTTCTGCATCTAAATCAAAATGCCCAGCTGTTTCAATACTAAATTGTGTAATGCTTTTATAAGGAATAGAATGATACTCCGTCTTTTTACCTGATATCCCTTGTTTATCTACTAATATAAGACGACGATTTGTAAATACGATTAAATCACGAATTAATTTATAAGCATGTTCAACTTTCTCATCGTCTAGCATAATCTTCTCTAAATCACGTTCAACGCTTTCTGTACTCGCATTTGATGCATTTCCTAAAATACCACTAAATAAACCCATATGAAATTCCTCCTTTAATATCTGTGGAATGAGTTACTTATATTGTACCATGTTACTAACTTAGAGATTATGACATTACTTTAGTAGTTTTTGGTTATTGTTGTAATTAGTTTATATAACCTCATCTTAAAATCTTGTGCTAATATAGAAATAAGAAAAATGAAGCAGAGGGATATAACATGAAGAATACCGGTTTAGTATTAGAGGGCGGAGGAATGAAAGGTTTGTATACTGCCGGCGTACTCGAATATTTTATGGAAAAGAACTTATTCTTTCCTTATGTAGTCGGCGTATCAGCTGGAGCCTGTATGGGAGCAACTTATTTATCACGTCAAAAAGGGAGAAATAAAAAAGTAAATACAGAGCTAGTAGCAGATCACCGTTATATATCTTATCGAAATTTAATTCGAAAACGTGAATTATTTGGAATGGATTTTTTATTTGATGAAGTACCAAACAAAATTGTTCCATTTGATTTTCAAACTTTCTTAAACTCAAATGAACAGTTTGTAATAGGAACGACAGATTGTGAGTCAGGACAGGCTATTTATTATAATAAAACAGAACATGGAAATGATATTTTAAAAATCATTCGTGCCTCAAGCTCTGTACCGTTTATAGCACCTGCTGTAGAATACGATAATCGAAAGTTGTTAGATGGAGGGATTATAGATCCTATTCCAGTTCTAAAAGCTCAAAATGATGGTTATGAAAAGAACGTTGTAATTATGACAAAGCCAGAAGGATACGAAAAGCAACGGAATAGATTTTCTGGACTGGCTAAAATTTTATATAGAAAATATCCGAATATCGCAGAATCTTTAGTAGAACACTATCGTTTTTATAATGAGACGATATCTTATATGAATCAAATAGAACAAAAAGATAATTTTTATGTCATTCAACCAAGTGTACAACTTCCTATAAGCGGTATAGAGAGAAATAAAGAAAAGCTCGTTAATCTATATAATCTTGGGTATAAGGATGCTCAATATCATTATGAAAACTTATTAAATTGGCTGGAGAAATAGAGGGGGAAAAGTTGAAATTAGGAAAAAGGGTTATTTTTAATGAATTGCAGAAAATGTATAGTCCACTGCATAAACCGTTTCCTTATCGTGACATTCGAAAAATAAGGAAAGACTACAAAAACATTTTTAAAGAAGATGATTGTATCAGTTCTGATTTCAATTATTATTGGATGCATACAACAGGACCTTTAAGTTTCGTGCTTAATAATAATGAAAAGGATATTGCCTTTGACCAAATAAATTGGCTAAGAAAATCGTTTTTTGAATGGTTTCCGCAATATCGTTTTCTAGAAACTGAAATTGTGAAGTATCCTATTTTGTATAGAGATTTCATGAATCATGAGAAGACCCGAAAACTATTAATTTATTACCTTACTGAATAAAAGTGAAAACGTACAGGTTACAATACTTGTGCGTTTTTGTGTTCATAAAATATACAATAATAACAACTTGTTTATATAGGAATTCTTATTATGAAAAAGAAGTACATATAGAGTATTACAAAGGAGGGAAGAGGAGTGCGTTCAATAATTAGTCCTAAGTTAGAGGAACTTATTAATCAATTGAAGAATGGAAAAGAGAAAGCTTTAAATACTTTTTTACGTGAATTAAGGTCAATTCATACGCCATTAATCGAACAATGCCCTGCAGATAATCAGTTTAAGCTTATAACGTATATATGGTTAGGAGATCGACAAACTGAAAACGTTTATGTATTCGGTAGCTTCCCTGGTTGGGATCTGACTGTAAATCAATTACAACGGTTGCTACATACAGATATTTGGTTTAAAACGTTTAGAACGGATAAGGCATTTATTTCAACTTACTATTTTTCAGTAAATGATTTTTTTGAAAATGATTGGATAAAACGTAGTGAGCAGTACGAACTAGACCAATTTAATGGAGATACATTTGGAGATAGTGCCAATAAAGCATCTGTATTTAAAATGGATATGGAAATGCAGTATGATAGTCGGTTCACTTTAAATCATTATCCATCTGGAGAGATTGAGACTTATTCATTCTACAGTTCAACTTTAAATAATACACGTAAAATCCATATTTATACGCCTCATAATTATTCTCATAGTTCCCATCCTCATGAACTTCTCATTGCATTTGATGGGAATTCGTTTATTCAGAACCTTTCAATCGAAAAAACACTCAATTATTTAATTTATAAAAAAGAAATTCCATCTTGTATTGCCATTGCTATAGATCCTGTTGATCGGTTAGAAGAGCTAACTTATAACGATAAAATGAATACATTTTTAACAACGGAATTAATACCGTGGATGCAAGCTAAGTATCACGTATATCAAGAAGCGAAACATATAACAATTGCTGGTTTCAGCCTTGGTGGCTTAGCAGCTTTTTATGCAGCACTTCAAAATCCACATATTTTCGGAAACGTGTTGTCAATGTCTGGTTCTATACATTGGAAAAAGAATGATTATGAAAATACAATTTCTTGGATTGAAAGTCAAATTTCAACTATACATTTTAATAGGACTCAACCAAATTTTTATATTGCAGCAGGAGAGCTTGAAAACAAACCTCTTTTAACGGCTAATAGACGCCTGTATAAAGCTTTAAAAGAAAAAGAATACCAAATTACTTATGAAGAGTTCCAAGGTGGTCACGACGGTATTTGGTGGCGAGAAAAGTTATTTGATGGGTTGAAAGCATTAAAACTTACAAAAACGACACTGAAAAATAAAAAGGAGAGAGAATCTATGAATCAAGAAGAACTAGATAAAAAACTAAAAAAGCAAGAGATTTTAGTAAAAGATGAGAAAGTTTGGTCCTATACGTATGAGCATCACATCAGTTCTATCGTTAAAGAGGCGGAAAAGAAAGGGTCATTTGATAATTTACTTGGTAAAGGGAAACCTCTTAATCTTGATAAAGATCTTTCGTACAATCCTGAAAAGCAATTGTATAGAACGCTAAAGAATAATCATGTGTTACCTAGGTGGATTGAGCTTTCAAAGGAAATTGATAATTTAAAAGAGAGACTAAAAGAACATAAAAATACGGCAGAAGCAGCGGATTTAATTCGAACTATTAATAAAAAGGTTTTAGAACATAATCTACTTTGTCCACCAAGTGCGCAAAAAACGAGGGCGAAAATGGACTTTTAACAATTTTCAATGAAGCTATCTCGTGCTATATAATTAAGGAAGGCATTTTCAATTCATTATTAAAGGGAGGCAAATGTGATGAAGAATACGTATCAACTTCAAATTCCGAAAGAACTAGAGCAGTATCGTAGTATTTTAGAAGAAAGTATAAAACCGTATATTAAAGTGTCTGGAACATTAGCGGAGACAACTCTTTTTGAAAGCAAGTTTGGTGGTTATCCGTATTTACCTACAGATCAAGAGCATCCTAAAGGTTCAAATGGACAACCTATGATGTTGCTTGCGCAGCTAAACTTTGCAGAAATGCCGCATATTGAATATATGCCTCAAAAGGGCATATTACAGTTTTTCGTAAGTGCTGACGATGATCTTTTTGGAGCAGATTTTGATCACCTAACAACCCAAAAAGACTTTCGAATTATTTATCATTCTACAGTTACAGAAGATTTATATAAGGTTATTACTGATTTTAGTTATTTAAACACTTTAGAATTAGAAGACTTTATCATACCTGAAGCAGCGAAACTAAAGTTTGAATTGGGTCATCAACCCGTAACATCAAGAGATTATCGATTTGAAAAGATTTTTAACGATAACATTGATTGGGAAGAAATCGTTGATAAAGAAAACAATACAGAATTAGGCGAACTGTATGATGATTTATGCGAAGATCAAGGGCATAAAATTGGTGGTTATCCATTTTTTACACAGACAGATCCAAGAGAATGGCAAGAAAAATACAAACAGCATGATGTGTTATTGCTGCAAATCGATACAGACGACTCATTAAATATTATGTGGGGAGATTCTGGTGTTGCTAATTTCTTTATAAAGAAAGATGATTTGTTAAATCTAGATTTTTCCAATGTTATTTACAATTGGGATTGTTACTAAAAATATAGAAATAAAATACTAGCAAGCTAAAAAATCTTCCTGAAGATGAGGGGGGATTTTTTTAATGTTAAAAATAAACGTTATGTTAACTAGTGTATAGAACAATAAGTGCATTAAAAGTCAAGCGTAAATGATAGAAATAACAACAAATAAAGTAAAGCTGTAAAACGTGTGTAAATAGCAATAAATTGAACAAGTAAAACATAAAATAAAATTATTAATTTATATTTTGTATAGAAATAATTTTTCTGCATAAAAATTTCTTGTCGATTAAAAATGATTTGGATTCGTTAAATCTTAAGCAATTATTGATTAGGATTTGCTGTGATGGATTTATAGCAACATAAACAATAAAAACTGCAAAAATGTGTTTAGATACGATTTTATGTGAATCTCACTAAAAATCTCTGTTTCGTCTCATTAAGTATAGTTTACTTGGTTTTTGATACCTGATATTACTTTGTTTCTGTAACTGCCTATAATATATATTATGTCAACTAGTAAAAAGTAATAAACTTATTATATATTAGCGGCATGTTTTACACTTCCCTTTTCTTTTTTATTAGTGATTCATTCATTGTTTTGAATTGGTGTGAATTGATAGCTTTTTGGAATTCTAATTGTTTCTTGTATATGATGTTAATTAACAAAATTAAAAACAACTTGTTTAGAATTAATAATTAAACAAGTTGTTTTTAGATTGACCAAACTATATTTATAATTAGTTTTCTACAGCAATTAGTTTGATTTCGATTAATACTTCATTTTGAATTTAAATTTTATATATAATTGAACTTGCTCGTGTATGATTTGATTATCATTACAATTATTCTTTTTGTTGAAAAATATTATATTTACGCTTTAAATGTAAACCTTTATCTTTATGTAAACCTTTATCTTTATAAATCCACTGTGAAAATTTATTAACATTATTTTTACCACTTAGGTATATACGATATTGTCTTTCTTTATCAACAAAACTTAATTTGAATTTATTATCCTCAAGGATATCTTTAAAAGAATTCATAAAATTATACGATCCTCCAACAAAGCTAACAAAATATTTATGGGAGTTTACATGACCATCTCCATCAAAATACCCACGAACAAAATGATGTAAATATTCTTCTGGTACGAAAGGAAATTCGATGTTAAATGATTTACATGGCATGATTCCGTGTATGTTCATTAGATCGTCTTTTATTGTTTTGCTATTAATGTTTAGCATATATACGCCTGTTTTTTTATTTTGATATAGTGGCTGATTGGTGTTTAGTTCTTGTTTTATATCTTCTAAAATGTAACTTTCTTTTTGAGATATACTGACACATTGATTTTCTTTCTGTATAACACCATCTGCTGCTATAAACCCTAATATATAAGCCATGTTATTTGACCATGTTTTAAAATAATCTTCTGTTATGTCATACTTTCTCTTCCAACTCCCTATAGCACGCCTTGGAACGTTGTTGTCTGTTAGAATCATACGAATATACCTTGCAGACACATTAGCAAGTATAGCGATTTCTGAGGTGCTCTTCCCTTCTCCATACAGATGAATGATTTCAGGTTTTGATAGTTTACATTTTGAATTCTTTTTTCCTGTATTTGCACTTACATTCTCTCCTCTCTTTTACTAATTAGAGACATATTTTCTTCTTTAACATACAACGAAACATATGTTCTTTGTTGCTTTTAAGAAGGAATTTACTCAATTAAAACAATTTACATTTACTTAATATTGACTTTATCTGCTGCTGAATAAAGATCATTTTATATATACTAGCAATGAATTTGACGAATTTATGAAATGTACTGCATTTAAGATGAAAGATAAAATGATATAGTTTACACTACAAATAGCTACAATAACAACATACGTACATTGTTAAACGTAAAAAGGAGAACGAATGAAAAAGAAATATATTAATCAAATTCACACTGATGTAAGTTTTAAACCGAAAGATATTATAGGTTTAATGACTGATTACTTTAAAATGAAAACTAAGCTGCGTCCTATGAAAAATTTACCTATTGTTTTATCAAATAAAAATAATGAGTCTTTAGAGAGTGTTACGTGGTTTGGTCATTCTGCGTCTCTTTTAAAAATAGAAGGTAAAAAACTGTTATTAGATCCTATGCTTGGCGATGCCTCTTCCCCATTTCCTGTTTTTAATAGCAAACGTTATAGTGGTACGTTTTCTTTAGAAGGTGAAGATCTTCAAGAAATTGATGCGATTATCATTTCTCATAATCACTATGATCATTTAAATTATAAAAGTATTATGCAATTAAAAGATCGTGCAAAGCATTTCTATGTTCCGACTGGAGTTGCACAATATCTTATTAAATGGGGTGTTTCACCTAGTAAAATTAGTGAACATAATTGGTGGGATGAAGTTACGTTTGATAATATTAAGTTAGTTTGTGCTCCTGCAAGACATTTCTCTGGACGAAGTATGACAGATAGAGATCGTTCGTTATGGTGTTCATGGCTTATTCTTGGTCAAGAAACTAAAGTCTTCTTTAGTGGTGATAGCGGGTATGCGCCTCACTTTAAGGAAATTGGTGATAAATATGGTCCATTCGATCTTACATTAATGGAATGTGGGCAATATGATACACGCTGGTCTGCTATTCATATGTTGCCAGAAGAGACAGTACAAGCTCATATTGACGTTAAAGGAGAATTACTACTTCCGATTCATTGGGGTGCTTTTACATTAGCATTACATGAATGGAGTGATCCTATTGAACGTGTTACGAAAGAAGCAAAACGTTTAGGAGTTAATATTACAACACCGCAAATCGGTGAATCTATTACGTTAAAATCTAAAGATTATCCCTCAGCAGCTTGGTGGCGTGAAGTTTAATTATAAATGTAAAAAAGAGCGAACCTTTTTATTAGAGATTCGCTCTTTTTTCTGTATTTAATTTTTTTCTTCTTTAAATTTATTACTTAAATACTTTCATCTGCCTCATATAAAATTCTGTAACAAATAACTTAAAATATTCTATTTCCTCAAGCATTTTCAGTTTCGTTTATGTATTAATTAAGTTATGTATAGAATCTATCGAACCGTCCTGCTTAACTAATTCTTCATTCCTGTAATCTATTAATTTATGATTAGATAAAATAAAATTGTGTTCTAATATTAATTCATTATGCAGGACTTCAGGTAATAATTTTGGTAACATCTCTCCTACACCCTAATTATAGTCACTTAATATCCAGGACACACTTTTCCAATCTAAAATCCCTTCGGATACTTTTTTAGGTGTGTCATATGTAAATTCATACGGTAGTTCTACTATATAAACATACATACCACCGGAATATGAAGAATCTTCCCACTTAATAATGCCTTTAAATTGAATTTGATCATGCTTAACGTCTATATTAGTCTCTTCATTTATTTCACGAATCGCATTTTCTAAAGGTGATTCTCCTGGTTCTATCTTCCCTCCTACCCCGTTCCACAGTCCTTTTACAGGGTCATATTCTCTATTTAGCATGAGTATTTCTTCATTTCTTTTTATAAAACATCAAGTGTGCTTGTACATAATATAATTCCTTCCTTTGTTCCTAATAAGCTCTCACTGGTGATATAAGATGAACAGCTGTAGATTGCTCTCCTGCTTCAATTAATATCGGTCTCATAGAACCACCAAAACTTAAAATAACAGTTTCCTCTTTTATTGCTCTTAAAGCATCAACCATAAATCGTCCATCGAAAGATATATTTAATTGTTTTTCACCACGAATGGTATCTATTTGTTGTGTCTCAGATATTTTTCCGATTTGAGAAGCGTTAGAAGAAACTTTAATAGTGGATTCATTAATGATTTCTAAGTTGACGTTGTTATTCGCCCATTCACTTGCTAATAAACTTGATCGGTCTACACCTTGTAAAATCTTTTTTCTATCCATGTGAATAACCGTTTGAAATTCATTTGGAATGAGATTAGATATATTAGGATATTTCCCTTCAATCAGTCTTGAATATAACGTAGTTGTGCCAAACGTAAAAATAATATGGCTCTCTGAAAGATAAATAGTAACGAATTCTAAATTGCTGTTTATTAATTTTAAAAGCTCATTAACGGTTGCGCTTGGTACAATACAACTGGCTTTCATATTAGTAGAAATTAGCGTTTCCCGTATAGCTAGTCTATGAGAGTCAGTTGCAGCGCAAATTAATTTATTGTGGTCTAACTCGATATGTACGCCGGTAAGAACCGGTCTAGATTCATTTTTAGCTACTGCAAAGGCCGTTTGTTTAAACGCTTCAATTAATTGTTCAGTTTCCATTTGTATTTCTACATGATTATCTATTGATGGTACGTTAGGATACTCATCTGCTGAAAAACCATTTAAGTTTAAAGTGATTTCTTCTGATTGGATGGTAATTGTTTGCTCATTCTTACTTTTTATTACTATATCACCTGGCATTTTCTTTATAATTTCAATGAAGTATTTTGCAGGTACAACAATAGTTCCTGTTTTTAAAATAGTTGTAATTTGTTCGTCATCTATGGAACTAGGTATAAATTTTTCGATGAAAATATTCGAGTTACTTGCGATTAAAGTAATTCCAGATTGATCTGCTATTATTTTGATACCAGATAAGATAGGAAGTAAAGCTTTTGTCGATATGGCTTTACTTACTTCTGAAAGTGCTTGAGTGAAGTGTTTATGATTAACGATAAACTCCATTTTTCCCCCGCCTTATATGAAATGATATTTTTATGTTGATTGATGAATGATTGTTCCATTAAAAATGTAAGGTACTGTTTCTTTCTTTTGTAAAATGTCTAGTAAATGTTCTGATATACGTAAATACGGTGCTGCTATATGAAGTTCCATCCAAGTAATCTCTTCAATTTCTTTTGGACGAGATATATTTGTATCTCCGCCGATTATCTCACCTAAAAAATTAAAGAAAATCGCGTGATGGTCTCGCTCCTCGAAAAAGGCTTCGCTGATAGAGCAAATCCCGTTTACAGATATATGTAGTCCTGTTTCTTCTTTCACTTCCCGAATTACTGCCTCTTCTAACGTTTCTCCGAATTTAACTGCGCCGCCTGGTAATGTGTAATAAGAACCATTCTTCCCTTTGTTTTTTACCATTAAGATCTTTTCGTTAGCTTTATCGTATAAAAGTGCATATGTAACATTTACTTTCTTCATCTAAGTCCACCTCTAATAATGAGAATTTTCTATCTTTGTTACATTCTACCATTTAATCGTTTTAAAATATAAAAAAGTTAATTGAGTATTTCATTTATCTTAGCAAAATTAATAATCGGTAGTCCTTCATTACAAAATAAAAAAGAGCGTATTTTGAAAGTGATTATTCAACGTACACTCTTTATGCTATGATTGATTCAATTTTAGATTCTATATACTTTATAACCTTTTTTCTAAATAGTATCGATTGTGTCCCTTAGGATTGTCTTCACTTACCCCAATTACTTTATATCCATGCTTTTTATAAAAATCAGGTGCCTGAAAACTAAAAGTATCTAAATTGATTAACCTGCACTCTTTTTCAATTGCAAATTCTTCAATAAGTTTTATTAACTTGGTTCCATAGCCTCCGTGTCTATATTCTTCAGAAACCCACAGGAAATTAACATGTACGTGGTGCCAAAATGTAATTGCAGTTATTCCACCTACTATTTCTTCATTTTCATTTTTAACTATAAAACTAATTTTTTCTGAAGGCTTTTTCTCTTCATTCGAAATATGTTTTTGATTATATTCAATTACTTTTTCTCTTATGTAATCACTATCTTCCTGGACCCATTGTTTTACTATTTTCATTTTAATTATCACGCTCCTTTTATGCTATCTATTCAATTTAATAATCGCAATCTCCTGTCTAACTTAAAAGTTGTAGGTCACTGTTTCAGTTCACTAAAATAAAGAAAAGCCCTATCTGTAATAAGGCTTTATACGTTGTTCAATCCATTTTAATAAAAGCGCCCGTTAGTTCAACATTTTAATTAAATAATGTAATTGTATCGCTGCGAAAAAGAATGAATATTCCTAAACCAATTAGAACGATTGGAACAATAATATGACCGTTTTTCTCAAGTGCTTTAGCTAGAATTGGAGTTCTAATCAATATATAGCTAATAAAACACCATATTGCTATCATGGAAAAAAAGATAATTAATGTAACAATATTTGCTTCCAAGGTTTGACTAGCTAGCATTGGTATATAAATTGAGATATTGTCTGCTCCATTAGCTAATGTAATCGAAGCTACTTTAAATAATGAGCCAGAAACGTTATCAATGACTTCATTACTTTTATTAGAACGAATCGACAATAGTCCTTTAACACCCATATAAATTGGCACGAATCCTAATAAGCCAATCCACGAAACAGGAATGAAAAAAGAACTCAAAGAACCAATGATACTAAGAGAAATAATCAGACTAAATCCAAAATATTGTCCAATAACAATATAAAGTTTTTTAATCTTAGCTTTTTCGCGGACAGCTATACCTTCTATCCTAATTGCTTCTGTCCTTACTTGTGAAAATAAAGCAAGGAGTATAAAAATATCATCAATATTTGTTGTAGCAAATGCCACAACAGAAGAAATTATAGTTGTAACCAATATAAGCCAACTACCTTCATGATAAATTTATAAAAAATAATGGTCTATGAATGAAGTGCACATTCCATTACAAAGTTGGTTAACTTTAATTTTCTAAATGTTTTTTAACAATATTTTAGTTCCTTTATAAAACAATATGAATATTCTACTAATCTGCTACTTGATCCCTTAAGAAATAAACAACTTTACTGCTTCTCAAATCATTTCACTTTCAATTAAGTAACGCCATTCTTCCTACAAAAAAATAGGTTACACAATAAGGAAAATTAAATGTTTTGTAATAAAAAAGAGCCCTATATTAGGACTCTTTTTAGTATTACGCTACTTTCCGATGTAAATGTTTTAGTTCCTTTTTCTTCTCTGCTTTTGGTGGACGAATTAATATCGAAATAATGAAGGAAATAACGCTTAAAACACCAATGATAATAAAGGTCGGTTGAAATCCACCAAGTAATGCTCCGATGAATGATCCTGCAAGCGCACCAAATCCGAATCCTTGGTATACAATCCCGTAATTTGTACTATGGTTTTTTAAACCGAAGTAATCTCCAACAATGGCTGGGAATATTGTAATATTACCACCAAAGCAAAAGGCTACGCTGGCTACACAAGCAAAATAAATCCCGTAATTTAGTGGAATGAAACTTAATGTAAAGACTGACAATCCAATAATAATAAACGTTGCAGAGACAATTTTCATTCGACCAATTTTATCTGATAGCGTTCCAAGAATGATTCTACCTACTGTATTAAAGATTGCAATCATTGCGACGGCGTTAGCAGCAGTTGCTGCGCTAAGTCCAACGAGCTGTACCCCAATATCTTTTACCATCCCGATTAAATACAATCCACCCATACACGACGTAAATAGCATAAAAAACAAGAAATATACTTGTTTCGTTCTCATCATTTCACGCGGCGTATAATCATTGTGTAATGTTTCCGTTACTGTGTTACTTACAATTGCTTCACGTAAGAAGAACGATCCAATTAATACTAAAAGTAAGACGATAATCCCCCAATATAAAAATGCTTGTGATACACCAAGACTGTCGATAAGATTACCGTTTACATATCTAAAGATTAAGCTGCCCATTCCATATGCAGAAACAGATATACCAGAAATAAGCCCTTTTCGGTTTGGAAACCATTTAATTAAATTAGATAGTGATGTGATATAAGCAGTTCCATCTGCATAACCAACTACTACACCAGCTAATAAATATAGTAATGGTAAAGAAGAAACTTGCGAACTAAGTATTAATCCGAGTCCCAGAACAATTCCTGCAGTAGCGATGAGTTTACGAAGTCCAAATTTTTTCTGTAACTTTCCTGCAAATAAGGTTGAAAATGATAAAGAAAAGCTTGTTATGGAGAAAGTTATCGCAACGGCATTGAGGTTCCATCCAAACTTACTGACAAGGGGTTGATTAAATAAACTCCATGTATAAATTGTTCCAAGGCCAATTTGAACAATGATTGTGCCTAAAACAATTAGTAACGGATTTATAGTGGTTTGTTTCATACTAACTGTCCCCTTCTATTATATTGACATGAATTTTCACAGTTAGTATAACCATCATAAAATGCAAGATACTGTGCGGAAAATGGAAATTAAGTTCATGCACACAAAAAGACACTCCATAATGAAGTGTCTTTTTGCAGGTTATATACAGATATATTTCAAGAAAGCTTTGTTAAGATAAGACATTCTCAAATGCTTATGTATATAGAATATCAAAAAATTTCTTTTATGTGATGGGACTTAAGATGTATTTTTCATTCATCATATAGTCGGATGGATAAAAATTAATATTCGATTTCATCAAAATCCTTCGGCTGCGGTACTGTTTGCATATTAGCTGCATCTTTTGGATCGCTATAAATCGCATTTTGTTCTGTATTTACATCTTTAATGTTTTGCTTTTTGTTTTTATTTATTTTATCTTTCATTTTCTTTCACTCCTTTTCAATATAGGAGTAATTATGCCCTATTACTGCTACGAAATGTATCTGCGACTAAATTGCTAAATTCACGTAAATAATATAAATAATTCTCACCACCGTAGTTATATCTTTTATTATACATTTTCGCAACAACTACATTATATTCAGGTATTACTAATATAGTTGGTCCCGTAATCCCTAATATTTGATACGATCCTTTTGGTACGCGTTCACCAATTTCATTTAATTGTGCAGGTTCATTTTGAACGAACCAAAACAACCCGTTTTGTGGTAGTTCATTATTTTCAAACGCCGGACTCTGTATATCCGTAGCAGTTTTTATAATTTCTTTTGGAACGATTTGTTTACCATTTATCATACCTTGATTTAAATGGAGGTTACCCCAATACGCAAACTCTCTAGCTGAGACGAACAGATTTTTTTCAGTACCATCATCTACTGTACCCACTTCGCTAATCGCGGGTTCATTTGGATTATTAACAACTTTAACTAAATTTTCATCTTGCTTAATTCTCCACCCTGTTTCTTGGAAGTTGGCAAGTTTAAATATACGCTCCTTTAACAATTCAGGAAAACTTTTGTTATATAGCTGATAAATAAGACGTGTCATCATTCTTACATTAATATCTCTATACGCCCAAGCTTGTCCGGGTTCAAATTCACGAAAAATTGTCCCGTCATCCATTTCCGTTAAACCGTGCGAGTGAGTTACTAAATGTCTTATCGTTGTTTTACCAAGTAATAAAGGATCAAAGTCTTTAAAATATTTTATCGCCTCATCATCAATAGAGTTTATTTTACCCTCATAAAGCGCATATGCAATCATTAATCCTAAATAACTTTTTCTCGCAGAAGCAACGTTGAACTGGGAAGATGCTGTTACCTTTTTACTTTTAGATGTATTAGAATGGTATCCACTATAATGCTCTAGTACAATTTTGTTATCCTTTATAATACATAGTGCTGTAGCAGAACTATGATTTTTCTCTTTTATATTCTCTACCCAAGAAATTAACTTATCGTATGTATACAAATAAATCCCCCCTTAATACCCATAACAAATCACAGCATGAAAGAAAAGCATAAACTAGTATTTACGCCTTTCTTTCATATGAAATATTAGTGATTTATAAAATTAAATAACCCACCAGTTCCAGCAATTAAAACAGCTGAAACATCCAGCGCAACCTACACAACCGCCGCAACGTCCTGCACAACCACCGCATCTGCCTCCACATCCACCACAGCGTCCACCACAACCGCCACATCCACCGCAGCGACGTGCATCGTCCTGAATGTAGTAATATGGATATTGTTGTTGTTGATCCCAATACACAACATTACCAGACTGATAATCATTAAGGTTTAATGATTGTAGTTCTTGTTGAAACTGATTCATTACGAAACCCTCCATTTGTTATATAAATTCCGTCCAAATATTAAAATTAATATAGAAACAAGGCTATAGACTAAATGCGTACATCAACAAAATATGAACTTACACTAGGTGATGTACCTTGTTTTGCAGCCTATTTTCTTTATATCCTTTCAATGGACGAATTTACTATAAATAGAGTGATTTAAAAATTGCTAATCCAACAATTTAGTAGTTCATCACTTAATTTCCTTTCTAGTAATTCTTTAACTGAAGGCATTGGCATGATTTTATAAGTATTTAAAGATTCTTTACTATAATCTATCCAGTGGAATGCTAAATGAGATTCTCTAGACTTCGGTGTTAACTCAATATATAACTCTTGTGAATCTATTTCAAAAATGTGGTTAATTTCATGATGAAGTACTTCTTTATCTTTCCATTGGTTTTCTATGACCCCCAAAAACCGTTTTATACTACAATTTACTCCGAGTTCTTCTCGTAACTCTCTTATTAATGCATTCTCTGCTGATTCTCCGATTTCAACATGGCCACCAGGTAAAAAATAGTGATGTCCGATGTATTCAGCAACTAATAGTTTTTCATCTTTTATCACGACTGCTCGTACAATATGGTGGAATTTACTTTTCAATTTATATTCCTCCTAGGTATTCAATTTAAACTTGCTCAAAATAGTCATTTAGTATCGGTATAATATAAATCATAGGTGTTTCATACGGATGAATTTTATTAATAACTTCAAGAGCACCTTTTACAATTTCACGTTTACACTTTATTTCAATTTTACATTCTTGCCCCTCGCATATTTGACCAATTTCCCCATTATAAGGTGATGCTCCCTCTAACGGTCTCCAGTACCCTTTTACTGAACTATAAGAAAGACAATGGTCATATCCTCCAGTTTTACAAGCACCAATTTTATTTAACGCATCCCT
This sequence comes from Bacillus luti, assembly GCF_009739945.1. Classification (NCBI taxonomy): domain Bacteria; kingdom Bacillati; phylum Bacillota; class Bacilli; order Caryophanales; family Bacillaceae; genus Bacillus; species Bacillus luti. The sequence continues at coordinate 2,622,037 of NZ_CP040336.1, forward strand.
TAACATTTCAATGTATTCTTCAGGAATAAATACTTCGATTTTCACTTCAGTAAATTGCACAATTCATTTCACACCTTTACTACTTTATAGTTAAACGAATAAACGATATACTTCCTCACCATCATAATCATATCCTAATGTTTGAAAACCGTAATGTTCATATAGTTTCTTTGCAGAAATATTATCTTTATGTACTGTTAATCTAATTTCTTTACACGCCTTAAATGTATTTTTTATTAAATCAATACTTTCTTGTAATGCTGCTTTTCCATAACCATTCCCTTGCCGTGTTTGATCAATGATAAATCCGTTAATCCAATACATATTTGATGTCTCTTTTACAACAGCATGCATAATAAAACCAACCATAAGATCACCATCGTATATGGCAAATGGTATGTATTCTACATTCTCGCCATCTGGTTTTATATATACTTTAGCAAGAGAAACTGCTACTGATGGAACAAAGTTTCTTTGCTCTTTTTTAACTTGTAAATTTAATGCATCTTCCCAATTCTCTCTCGTAACAACCTTTAAGTGGATATTCAATATTGTAAGCTCCTTTATAAAGAGAATGTATTTATATATTCAACGTAGTGAAATAATTCCCTTTTTCGACAACAGCTTATAACATGATTTTTATAAAATCTTGAATGAATTTTTGTTCATCTATTTCTAGTGCTATACGGGCCCCTTTAGGTATTGAGCTAGGGCGAAAATCAGCAAATGTTTGTCCTTTCGTATCTCCGTAAGTATCTACATTCACTGTACGATGCACAAATTCAAAAAAACTTGGGTTAACTAATCCACTTATAGCAACCACATCATGTAGCAAAGGTCCTTCGATAGATGGATTAAGTTTTTGGTATGCAGATAAATAGTAATCATACATTGGTTTCATTATCGTATGGAATGGATTCTTTGAATTAGATTGGATATAGTTAAATACATTTTGTGTTAAAACGGCTTTGTTTGTTACATTTAAAGGAAATATTAATAAATTCTTTGCTTGCTGAAAAACAATTTTACTTGCAATAGGGTCTCCATACACGTTTGCCTCTGCTAATGACGTAACGTTTCCTACTTCTAAAAAAACACCACCCATGAAATAGATTCCTTTTACATTCAACATTAAATCATTCCATAAATTAAAAGCAATCGCTAACGAGGTAGATCTTCCTACATCGACAATTGTTAAATCTTTTCCGTACTTTACAAGAATTGAAGTAATACTACCAAAATTGTATATCGGGATAGACAATACACTTTTTGGCACATGAATAGGCCCTAATCCTTCTGGTCCATGAATTTCAGGATAGTATGTTGTAATTTTTTCTGTAAGCGGTTTTGTTGCACCGCTAATCACAGGAATGTCTTGTCTATTTGCTAACTGTAAAATATACGCTGCATTATGCGCAGCATGTATATGTTCAACATTTCCGTATCCAGTTACAATACCGACAATTTCAATTTCAGGATGCAGTAAACCATACATAATGGCAAACGAGTCATCAATACCTGGGTCTCCGAAAAATAGTACTTTCTCCAAAGAATATCTCCTTCCATATAGAAAATAGCAGATGATAATTATGTATATGTAAAAAAATAATTAAACTATACAATTTTATATGAATATTACTCGTAATCATTGTATAAATAAAAAGAACTAACATTATGTTAGTCCTTTCTCAAATAAGCAATTTATTTAAGAGTTCAATAAAATCTCTTGCAAATAGTAAACAAACTACCCTGCTGTATTGCAGTACTCTTCACTTTGCATTTCTTTCTTTAATGATACATGTGCAATTAAAACTCCAAGTATAGTAATCCCCCCGCCAATTATTGAAACAATAGTTGGCACTTCACCTAACCATAACCAAGCTATAAAGCACGCAGTTACTGGCGTTAAATATAGAGAACTTGTTGCTTCAGCAGCACCAGTACGAGATATGATATAGGCCAATGCAATATACGGCAGTACTGTTGGAAATAAGCCTAAATATATAACACTTACATTTACTTCAAGAGGAGCCGCTAGTATTTTTTGATAAATTCCTGGTGAAAAAATAAGCATACATACAGTACTGGACAAAATTGTATATACCGTAAATGGCAAGAAACCATACTTTTTTAAATACGATTTTTGGAAAACGAAAAATAAACTTTCCGAAACTGCTGCTAATAATATAAATAGTCCTCCGCTATTTAATTGAATAGAATCCCCTTGACTTAAGGATATTAAAGCAATTCCGACAAAGCTAATTACACTACCGATCCAGCCATTTAATTTCATTTTTTCATTCAAGAACACCGAAGCAAGGATTGCTGTTACTATAGGAGTGACTGAAACAATTAAACTTGCAGATCCGGCATTTACAGTTTTTTCGCCGTAGTTTAATGCAATATGATAAAAAGTGAATCCTAAAGCGCCGAACATAAAAATTGCTGGGATATCCTTTAAATCCGGTATCCGTAACTTGTAAATAAAAGAAAACAACAGAAGTATAAATGAAGCGATTAATAAACGTAGTAAAGTAAGATGCTCAGGTGTATACGATTCAAGTCCCATACGAATTGCCGGAAAAGCAGTTCCCCATATAAGAATTGTAAAAGCGTGAGCATATATAATGCGTAAATCCCATTTTTTATTATGCATGTTGTCTCTCCCTTCCTAATAAACCAACCATTTTCAAATTACCAATTATTTCTTTTCATCATATTTAATAGTTGTTACAATGTCTTCAACCAGTTATTTATCGTAAAAACCAACCACTTAGCATTTTTAAAGTGAACGAGGGAGTTTTTTTATGACAACGAATAAAAAACTGCCTAAGTATCGGCAGATAGTAGACTATATGAAAGAAAAAATTGAAAATGGAGAATGGCCCATTGGAAGTAAGATTCCTAGTCAACGACAGCTAGCAAAATTATTTCATGTGAATCGGAGTACTGTAATAACTGCGCTAGATGAAATTATGGCGGATGGCTTAATTCAAGGACAAGTAGGAGCAGGAACAATTGTAACGAATAATACATGGTCATTGTTAGCGACAAATCCTCCGCCCGATTGGAGTGAATATGTAAAAGCTGGTATTCATAAACCAAGCAAATTAATGGTACGAGAAATAAATAAAGCAGAAGCAAATAAAAAACTTATACAGCTTAGTAAAGGCGAACTTTCACCTGATCTTTTCCCGATAGAAACTATGCGATCCATTATGAAAAACGTAAGCGAGGAATTAGATTATTTCGGATACGAGGAACAAAAAGGGGTGTACCCATTACGTGAAGCAATAAGTACATACGTAAAAACATTTGGAATACATGTATCGCCTCATTCTATATTAATCGTCTCTGGTGCACTACAAGCATTACAATTAATTTCAATTGGTCTTTTACATAAAAAATCAACCGTTTTACTTGAACAACCTTCTTACTTATATTCACTCCATGTATTTCAATCAGCAAATATACACCTATCTGGTATATCAATGGATCATCACGGTATTTTACCTCGCGACTTATTAAAAAGAATTAAATATAGTCAAAAGCAAAATATTTTATATTCTATTCCTTGCTTTCAAAATCCTACAGGGATATTAATGTCTAAAGAGCGACGGAAAGAAATATTAAAAATATGCGAGAAAGAACAGTTACCTATCATTGAGGACGATATTTACCGTGAATTATGGATTGATGAACAACCACCAGCTCCATTAAAATCAATGGATAAACATGGACATGTATTATATATTGGCAGTCTTTCTAAAACACTAACCCCTGGACTTAGAATTGGATGGATTATCGGGCCAGAACCTGTAATTGATAGATTATCAGATATAAAAATGCAAACAGACTATGGATCGAGTTCATTATCTCAAAGAGTTGCTGCTGAATGGATAAATAAAGGGTTTTATGAAGAGCATGTTGCAAACGTAAGAAGTCAATTAAAAGAACGAAGACAAATCATGATACAAGCTTTAAATAAGTATTGTGCAGATGTTGCAACGTGGGATATTCCTAGCGGCGGATTCTTTATATGGATAAAGATTGTACCTAACATTCCGATGAAGAAACTATTTTCAGAGGCACTATCAAAAGGTGTTCTTTTAAACCCGGGACGTATTTATGAAGAAGAATCAGATCAATGCATACGTTTATCATATGGATATGCTTCTCCAGAACAAATCACTAACGGGATTAAATTGTTGAGTGAATTAATCCGTATGTTAATGACACAATAAAAACTCCTCTTTTATCTATAGAGGAGTTTTTATGTATCTTTTACCACAACCGCATTTCCTGCCCTAACAAAATAAGTTCCTCATAAGGATCTCCGTCAATTTTTAATACTTGAGCAAAAGCCGGTTCTGTTTTTAAACCTTGTTCCTTTAAGTGCATTATTTTTTCTCTTATATGTGGATGTTGCATTAATAGCATGTGCTCTACGATCATATGTCTATATGCATTTTGGTTACGTACTGGCTTAGGCTGAGCAAATAATTCAAATTCAAAACCTTCAAATTCAAAGTTTACTTTTATCGATTCTGTAGTTTTAATTTTTTTCTTTTTTATTTTGAATCCTTTATAAGAACCGTATAAAGATCTCATTTCCTGTTCAAAAACATCAAAGTTATGTACTTCCATTACTATATCTAAGTCAGATCGAAGAGTATCAATTCTAATAGGAATTGTCCCACAAAGAACCGGACTATACAAAGTTAAATCCTCCATGATGTTTAGTTTATCCAAAACATCATACACTTTTTGTTGCTTCTCATTCCCAGATTGTAAATATGTAATAGATGTAAACATGGAAGTCTCTCCTTCTTTTCACGTAATACGTGTCTCGCTAAGTTCAAGAAAAATTTGTCCGTTTATATTTGTTCTAGGATTACCTTTATTTCAATATATTAAGGCGAATAAACAATGCGTTTCAACTTTTCTCCTATACTTCAATACTATAAAAATAAAAAGGAGGAATTATTATGAGCATTTTCAACGTTCTTTAACCATCCACATATTATTTGGAACAATATGTTTAATAACCGGTATTGTAGCGATGGTTGCTCAAAAGAAGAAAGGAAAACATACAGAATGGGGTGAAATATATCATGCATCCTATGTTGTTATCACCGTTACTGCAATTATATTATCAATTATAAACTGGGAAAAAATCGCATATTTATTTTATGTAGCAATTTTCTCTTATTCATTTGCGATTTATGGTTACCTTGCAAGAAAAAAGCGTTGGAAAAATTGGCTCCACCATCATATTAGAGGTATGATAGGCTCTTATATTGGTGCTGTTACTGCACTTTTAGTAAACATCGGCATTCATATTCCCATTATAAATTTACTTCCACCAATATGGTTTTGGTTTTTACCAACCTTAATTGGCATCCCCCTTGTAGCCAGTGTATCAAAAAAATATAAAAAACGTAGTTGAAATTAATTACATTTTGATTAATTTCAGATTATTATTATGAAAAGTTATACTCAATGTAATATTTTATAAAGAAATTCAATACTAGATTGATTTAAGTTATACATTTAGTGCTAAATGAAAAAGAACCCAATGATTAAATTGGATTCTTTTTCATATTTTATTAAATGTCGTTTCTTTTACACTTATTCCTTGTACATAACGAGCAACATTTGAAGTTTTATATTCTAAGTTATCTATAAGTAATTTTTGATAATTCATCAATTGTCTCCTTCCATACAGAGATTTGTACTCCTTCATTGAAAACACCCTTTTAAATACCTTTATATGACAGGTTGTAATATGAAAGAATTAAAAATGATATAACGTTGTCGGAATGAAAAAAGTGGTATATAATAAATATTAACATTACTAGTAATTATTTTAGGTATTCCTAGAATAAAGGAGCGATACATATGAAAATTACTATTTATTTCGGAAGTCATGAAGATCAAGATGTTCGTACTATGGACTGTCATTTAGATGTAGAAGATACAGAAGAAATTGTTTCTGTATCATAATATAAATAGTAGGGATGGACCCTCTTCCCTACAACGTTTAAGGCACCTTTTATAGGTGTCTTTTTTGTTGTTTTTTCGTCAAAAACCCTTTACTTTAGAGCGTTTTAATAGTAAAATATAAATATACGAACAAACGTTCTTTTTATTTTAATTGTACATGAAGGGATGATTTTTACAATGGCTCAAGCAAAGCGCAGAGGAAGAAAAAAGCAAACACCTATTATTTCAAATACAGGCTTTATCGGCTCTGTCTTTATTGATACATTGGAGTTACAAAAGAAATCCTATTATTTTGCCCGTAAAAAACTTCAAATTGTTCATCACGTATTAGATGGTCTCTCTGGGGCAACAAGCTCTCTATTTAAAGAACATAACATTTCAGCATATATGTCATGTGTGTATTTACATAAACAAAAGAAAATCGGCTTTGTTCTTTCAACGAAACCATTTGAACAAAGTGACGGTGTTGCTTATTTTGTAAATTATTTAATCGAAAAGAATTTTTACGGTAATCATGGCGAAGACGTAGAATATCAAGAAGTATTTAATACAGGTTTTATCGGTGTAGTATTCGCCGATTTATGTAGTATAGATCGTTTTAATTTCGAGTTTGAAATGGGTATGTTAACAAAATTAATGAAAGATATGATTATACCGGTTAAAGAACTCTTTTTACGCCATAATGTACCGGCCTACATCTCCACTTCTCATTTAGAGGAACAAAACAAATTAGGTTTCGTTCTATCTGTAAAACCATATGATGAACGTGCAGAGGCAGATTTATATTTTGAAGCGTATTTAAAAGAACGCGGGTTATTTATTGGTGATGAAGAAGATGATATTGACAAGATTGTTATTAGAAAAACCGCTGAATTACGATAGATAAGCGCAGAAAAATAAGACTGTCAAAGTAAACCCCAGAAATCCAACGGTCTCTGGGGTTTTATTATATATTTAGCTCTTTTTGCTTTTTGGTTTGTTTATGTCTATAAAGTAATTTACGAGATGTTAGAGAAATCAGTAATAAAATCAGTATTAGTACTAAAATTTGTATAAATGATAAATCAAAATATTTAGCACCTGTAACAATTAAAAGAGTAGAAATCGTACCTTTTACAATGAAAAAAATAATAATCCATAATCCGCCTTTTTTCCAGTTCATTTTTATTTTATCCCTTCCTGCGTTTAAATTCATAAAAAGTCCGTGATAGTTCTTGAAAGTGACACCCTAACGGGACTCTATTACACTAATAAAAAAGTAAAATTTTTTCACAAAAATAATGTCCAATTAAATGTGACGATTTCATATTAAATGAAAATGATATTCATTGTCAAATTTAGAGAGCGCTTTTAATTAGTCTTTTTTAATATTTTACTATCATTTTATATGAAGATGACATGAGTTTCGAAAAAGTATCTAATATAGGATGAATCTGCTACAGAGATTAAATAATAGAAATGGGTCCTACTACTTCACTAGTAAAAATGCTACATCTTATATTACGTATATCTTTAATTTTTTGTTGTATTCCAGGAATTCCTGCTATTAAACCGACTTAAAGAGAATAACGTAAAATTGTCTTCGATTTCATTAAATTAAATAAAAAACCCGCGAATTATTCACGGGTTTTACTTTAATAACTAATCGCTATTGTTCCTTCACCCGCATGAACAGCAAATGAAATCGGTAATGGATATAATTTGAAATCCATTTCAGGGAATGCTTGTCTAATATCTGAAATCCATTCTTCCGCTCCATCTTTATCGTTGGCATGGAACATATGAAGTACTTTAGGTAACTCTTTTTCGAGTTCACTTTTAATGTAATCTCTACATTTTTGGATTTTACGAACTTTCTTTTCAAGTAAAAGTTCTCCACTTTTCACTTCTAGTATTAAGTTGACACTTAATAAACTTCCAAGTAAAAATTGTACTCCTTTTACACGACCACTTGCATATAAACCTTTTAAGCTCTTTGGAAATACATAAAAAGGTCTTCTTTTTTCATCTACTAATGTTTTGTGTATATCTTGTAAAGTCATACCATCATTGTATAACGATTTCGCTTTTCTAATTAGTTCATCCATTGGATAACTTGTCGATTCACTATCTAACACAGTTAAAGGGAACCCTGCCATTTCTGCAGCAAGTTTCATATTTTGATAAGTTCCACTTACTTTCCCGCTAATAGCAACTGCAAATCCTTCTTCATATTCTTCTTTACATTTCGTAAATAACTCTACCATTTCCCCAATGTTAGGTTGTGATGTAGTGACAGTTTTACCTTCGTTTAACGCAGCATAGACGCGTTCACGTACACCTTCTTCACAATCTTTGTACGACACTCCATCAATAATAACTTCAATTGGTACAACAAAGTTATCTCCTTCTGTTATAAAACTCGCAGTTGTACTATCAGTAATCCAAGCAACACGCTTCATGTTGTTCCTCCCTTAATTCAATTCCTCTTTTCTAATTTTTCTATATATTTATGTTATGAAAAGAGAATATCCCTGTAATAGTAACAGGACTTTATAGTTTTGGCTATAGTAGATGAATATTAAATGTGAATATTTTTTGTCTATTTCACAAATAAAAAAGAAAATCAAGGAATTTGCTCGATTTTCTTCTTATCATATACTATTTAAAAGTTTCATTATCTAAAATTACAACATAATCATTCGTTAATCGTCCAGCTTCTTTTGTATAACTAACGAGCCGTTGTATGTTATCGCAGCAAATTTTTGCTCCCCATACGAGTAAAGGTACGCCGATAAAATCGATATGAAACCTTCTAGAAAATAGCCCGCCAAAAGTCATTGGTAAAGGCACTGTTGGTGATGTATTAGAAAAAACAATCTTTTCATGGCTTTGATAATGTTTTTGCAAAATCTCACCTAAATGCTTCATCGCAGGTACAACAACTTTTGATGCACCACATCCAATCGTATATACAGGGTGACCATTTTCGTCTATCCCATGAAAAATAATCTTCCCCATATCTTCGGTTTTCAATTTATTGAAGTAATCTACATTTAAAATTTCTTCTTTCGTTAACTTACGATCCGTTGGTAATTTATTTAAATGATACGCTGCAGCAAGTGAAGTTGTATGTGTGCCGCCGAAGTCTGTGTAAATGTATATCATATTATCATCCCTTGTTGTAAAAGTTCAATGTTAATTAGTATTACCGTTCACAGTGTTGTTAAACACGGGATGAACTTATTTTAAATTTTATTTATCAATAAATTTCACATTTTAGCATTATTTTTCTCTAGCACTTGAATGTTAAATTTAGTAACTAACTTTAAAAAAACTTTATACATATAATATCCAAAAATAGAGCCTAGTACGTTGCAGATTACATCATCAATATCTGTAATACGTCCCCATCCACTAAATAAAGACTCAAGTAATTGTAATAATTCAATACTAACTGATATAGTAAATCCTAATAAAATAGTGTTTTTGATCTTTTTATATGTATCCCATATAATTGGTGCTAAAAACCCTAAAGGCATTAATAATAAAATATTGCCTCCTACATTCCTTACGATTAGAGCAATCATGAATAAAGAATCCCCACCATAAGCACTTCCAATTTGATTGATATCTTTAATAATTGATGCAAAAGGGATAACATTAACTGAACGACTTAGATTTTCGGCACTAGAAGGAAAACCAATTGGTAAAGGAAATAGGGTTACGGCAACAACCATACAAATATATACTGCGAATAGACAACAAATTAATTCTGTCCGCCAATTTATACGTTCTTTACTTATTACTCCAATTAATATAATTCGAACTATAAAATAACAGATAATCCCCAAAATGATAAACACACTTCCGTTGATCATATACAAACAGTTAACACACCCCTTCCTATTATTATTTTTATATTACCTAAAAACCATCAATCTTTAAATTTGATTAATTGAATGTTTTTATGTTTATAAATTTGTATTTTAATATCTCTAACATTCATTATAGAAAACCATCATTTTGTAAATAAAATGATGGTTTTTAAAAGTATTTGTACAATTAAAAAGCTTGTTCTATTTCTCCCATTATTTTTTCAGGCCCCTCTCCTTTATTCGAAGGAATAACTAATGTAATTCCCAAATCTGGATATACAGCAGAGCGAAAACTGACGCCTGGATCATAGCCCATCACATGATATTTAAAAACATTGTTTTGTCTTGTTTCAATCCATATTCCATAGCCATAAAACTGATTATTTTTAACTTGAATATGAGGTTTTAAAAGTAACTCTGTATTTTCTTGGCTTATTACTTCATAGTTAAATAATGCTTCCCAAAACCTCAGCATGTCTGGCGCAGTAATAAAAGCACCACCATCAGAACCTCCTTTTATTGGTATAGAATATGCATTTGTTCTCCATGTTTGTTTATTTACATCTTTTATATATCCGAGAGCTGTGTGTCCTGGTAATCTATCTAAAGAGAAATAGCCAGAATCCTTCATGCCTAGTGGAATGAATATATTTTTTTCTATATATTCCGTAAAAGTAAGTCCTGTTTGCTCTTCTATAATTAATCCAAGTATGATAAAACCAGCATTGTTGTAGTGAAATTTCCTACCTGGTGTAAACATCATTTTATTGTTTTGGAATAATGGTAAAAAGTCTCGTAAACTTTTTAAAAGATACATTGGATTTTGTTTCCAAAGGTCCTCAAAGTTGTCCATAATACTTTCATCAAAATAATCTGGAATACCCGAACTATGCGTTAAAAGATGATGTACTGTAATATTTTCATTGAAGTTTGGAAATTCAATACTTAAACACTCCTTTAATTTTGTATGAAAAGTAATTATACCCTTTTCAACAAGTTGACAGATGCCAATTGCAGTGAAAATTTTACATCCTGAAGCAATTCCGAATCTTGTTTGTAGTGTATTATTTATACATTCACTTTTGTTTGCGTAACCAAATGCCTTTTCATAGACTAAGTCATTTTCTTTTTTTATTAAAACTACTCCAGAGAAATCTATTTTCTGTTGTATATCTTTTATAATTTTATCCACTTCATTTTTATTTTTATCACGACAACCACCCTTATCTTTGATATTGTTCTTTCCCCTTATTATTTTTCCATATAAAGGGGAAAGAACCTTCTTATTGAATACGATAAATTGTTAATGAGAACACAAAATTCATTTCGAATTTATTGATTCAGTAGAATACACCTTAGATTGTGATGGTAATAAAGTAAACACACACAATATGATAGTAATAAATAACATTATTAATGATCCTACAATAACTACAAGTTGTATCGAAATAGCTTGAGTTGCAATGCCGAACAAAATCGTTGCAACAATAGTTATTACCGCGATTAATAGCCCATATATACTTCCAATCCGTCCCATCATATGAACAGGAACGTTATTTTGGTAAAAGGTATAAAACCCTGTATTTGCATATGCCATAGCGAAAGATAAAATAAAAAATCCGATAGCAGCTATTAAAAACTCATTTGAAAAAGCATAAAATAAATAACCGATTGCAATGAATAATGATCCTATTCCAATTAAAAATGAAGGTGCTATTTTTTTTGATAAAATTGTATTTGTAATGGCACCTAATATATAGCCTGCTCCAGCTATACTAACTAAAAAACCATATTCACTATCTGTTAATAGTAATACCTCTTTTGCAAACGATAGTTCAAGTGAATCAGTAGCGGTTGCTAATACGATTATGCATTGAAATAAGAAGTAGATATATACGACATACACATGTTTTCTACTAAAGTTTATAACAGCCCTCCAATCTTTTCTTAATACAGTAAGGGATAATGTATTACTAGTCGTATCCAAATCTTCTTTCTTATCAAGGTTAGGCAGTAGCAGTGTAATGGCTCCTGATATAAGAAAGGCAGTAGCATTTATATAAATAGCAAACTCTGGTGTACCCGCAAATAATAGTACCCCCGCTACCGCCGGACCAATTAAAGATGCACCAGATCCTATTAAGGTACGCAGTGAGTTAAAACGTTGTCTTTGCTCTACTGGTATTAATTTCGTCATATATGTCATAGCAGTCGGTTCAAAAATCGCACTAGCCATGCTTATAACAAATACTAAGGAATAAACACTCCAAAGGGATGGAACTAATGGTAAAATGGCGATTAATATTGCACGAAATATATCAAGGTGAATCATTAATTTTCGTTTGTTCAAACGATCAATCATACTTCCTGACCAAGCGTTTGTGAATAGAGCAGCTACTGGTTTTATTACATATAAAATAGCAACAGCTAAGGCTGATCCACCCATATTATAGACAAGTACATTCAGTGCTATTAAGTAAATCCATGCACCTAAATTCGCAATACCAACTCCGGATAGTAGTAATAAAGGATATTTCCAATCTTTAAGTAAGTTTTTCATTTTAGGCCCCCGCTTTCCAAATTGTTTTAAAACAATAAAAAAATCCCACCCCCAAGACTTTTAGTCTTAGGGACGAGATTTATCATCGCGGTGCCACCCTAGTTTGTTAATATGTCGCCATATTAACCTTGTCAGGTACTGCATTGTAATTCATGCTTATACCATAGCTCTATAACGGGAGCTCCCGTCACACCACCCCCTAATAAAAGGTTCCGATGCGCTGCTCAGAGGCTTGGTTCAATAAAGAATTTTTGCTCCTTTTCAGCTAAATGGAGCTCTCTGTGAAAAATTCATTTTATTTACTCTTCTCTTCACCGCATTTGATTTTTTCCATATTATCACAGTTTTATATAACTGTAAATAAAGAATAATCTGTTGATTGAAATTATGTCAACGTTACTGTTCTTGTTTATTATTTTTTCTAAAAATTACGGTGCGTGAAATTACTTGTACTGTTAAAAAAGAGCCTACTGTCTCTAGGCCCTTCAAAGTGTCGGAATTAATTTGTATTAGCATCTGCTAACGGTTGCAGTGGAGGTTCTAATTCTATTTTTAATGCATCGCCTTCTTGTATAACTTGTCCCTTTTCAATACTTTGACTCGTTACATAACCCGTACCTGAAGTTTTCAAATCTAATTTTAATAGTTTAGAGAAATACATAACATCTCGCATTGACCAACCTTGTAAATTTGGCATTTTTGCATTATTCCCTAATAAGAATAAACGATCCCCTTCGCTCATCACTTCACCAGACTGTGGATATTGCTTTATTATCTTACCTTCTCCTAAAATTACTGGCTGAAGTTTCTTTTTTTCTACACTGTTCTCAACTGTATCCATCGTTTGATTAACATAATTTTGTACTTTTATTTGAGATTGTTTCGTTGTGTCTGCCATTTGTTTGTCAGTATATGGTTTCACCTTTAAATATTCGAGACTATTTTTCATAACTGGTTTAAAGATTTCAGCAAGAGGCTGAGCTCCATACTCGTCACCCTTTAATTTCGGTTGTTTAATAGCTAAATATACAATTATCTCGGGGTCATCAATCGGAGCCATTCCTAAAAATGAAAAAATATAATTTTCTTTACCTTCCATATATCGTCCATTTTCAGGATTCGGAATTTGAGCTGTTCCTGTTTTACCACCAATCGGATAACCATCTACTTTATACATTGTACCAGTTCCTTTTGAAGATGTAATAACACGCTCCATTAAGTTTCTTACCTTCTCTGCTGTTTCTTTTTTTATCGGACTCCCAATTTCTTTCGGTTGATTTTCCATAATAACTTGTTTGTTTGTTGGATTTACAACTTTGTCGACAATATATGGTTTCATCATTTTCCCGTCATTCGCTATTGCGGTAGCTGCTTGGATTAATTGAATAGGCGTTACAGTAGAACCTTGGCCGAAAGAAGTAGTAACTTGTTGAATTTGTGTGTTTAATAATAAAGTATTTTTACTTTCACCAGGTAAATCTATTCCGGTTTTTTGATTAAATCCAAACTTATTCATATATTGCTTAAATTTATCTGGTTTCAGTAACTGATCTTCTAAAATAGAAAAAGCTACATTTGATGATCTTTCAAAACCTTCATCAAATGTAATAGATCCCCACCCAAATCCACCATTATGATCTTTTATATCAGATGAACCAACAGAATATTTACCTGATTGAAAATATTCTTTTCCGTTATATACACCTTCATTAATGGCAGCAGCAAGCGTAAACACTTTCATTGTTGAACCTGGTTCATATGCGTTTGCAATTGGATCATTTAAAAAATACTCTATATCACCTTTATTAGGATTAAAACTAGGCTTGCTAGACATCCCTAAAACTTTCCCTGTCTTTGGATCTGCAATGATTCCTATTAACATAGAAGGATCATAGTGCTCTTGTGCTTTGTTCATCGCTTCTTCTAAAAAGCCATTAATTTGTTTATCAAGTGTAAGATATACATTATTTCCATTTTTAGCAGTCTCTATTTTTCTAATATCATTTGTAAGCGGAATACCTTTTGGTGAGCCTACATATTCTATATTCCCGTTTGTAGAGCGCAAATATTTATCCAAACTTTTTTCAAGTCCAAATTTACCTTCTGTATTTCCTTTATCATCAGGTCTAGCAAATCCGAGTATATAGGATGCAAAATCTTCATTTGTATATACTCTTGCTTTTTCTGTCCTAAAAGAAACCCCCGGTATTTTCAGTTTTTTTATTTCATCCTTCATTTCTCTAGATAAATTCCGGCCAATTTTTCCGATTTCAACTTGAGTACGTCCCTCATGAAAGTTTTTTATTATTTCTTCTTTATCAATTTCAAGCGCATCAGCTAATCTCCCTGCAGTTTCATCTTTATTTATTACTTTATCTTTTCCTTTTAAATTCACAACAACACGGTACGTTGTGGAATCTTGAACTAGCACCTTTCCAGTTTGATCATAAATTGTGCCACGATTCGCTTCTAAAACACCATTTTTATTGTGTTGTTCATTCGCAAGATCTTTTACATCAACATTTTGTATGACCCCTACTGCTTGAATGTAAAAAAAACGTAAAAGCATAGTAAGAAACAAAATAATAAAAACAATCATCATATACCTTGCGCCTTTATTTGTTTGAAGTTTATGCATACTTTTCTCCTTTCTTTTGCAATTAATTAATGAAAAGATGCGCTTTTAAGTATGATTTTATTTAATACTATATTTTTCGAAGTTTTTTTGGTAATCCCTTTAAATTAGTAAGAAGCCAGCAATGTTAATATTTATTTTTTGTTCTATTTTTTAATTTATATAAAATACGGTACATGAAATTTTTAAAAATTCAAATAAATAGAACCTACTTTTTTGTAGGTTCTAAAGTTTAAACTATATGATTGTATTTTGCTAAAAAAGGAATTCGTTTCGCTACCAATCCATACATTTTAAAAATAAGTTTCGCTATCGGTTCAAACTTACGTGCACTTTGCATTACTAACCTGCTCGTAATAAATGTTAAGAAAGCAGCACCAAGTATATCTAATGGATAATGAACGCCTACGTACATACGGGATATACCAACTAAAACTGCCCAAATAAGTGCGATATATTTCAGTCTTTCACCCCTAAGAATAAATATAAATGCAATGGAAAATACAAGTACAGAATGATCACTAACAAATGATGAATCTGCCGCATGTGGTACTAATTGATGTACTTGGTGTGATATAAAAGGACGCGGATGGTAATACACCGCATGAATGAAAACATTTACTAGTAATGCAATAACAACTGAAAGTGTCGTATATAAAACGGTATATTGTTTTCTAATTGCATTCTCTTTCTTTCCGTTATTAAACCATAAGATAAGCATAAATAGAATCGCTACATAAACAGCACTATTTGTAATAGCGATCATTAGCGTATCTAAAAGCTTGGACGATCCCGCGAAATGATTAAACCATTGAAATACTGTGTAATTCATCATACTCTCTCCTTGCATAAAAGTGTTCTTGATTTACACAGTATACAACCTCATTATGAAAATGGGTTTAAGCTTTTCTCATCTAATTCTCATTTTTCTATCATACATGTGACAATGAGGATACGTATTAAATAGGCAAATTATATATACAGCGGAAAAGCCTTTCAAATAATACAATTCATATATTTTTCATCGGTAGAATACATAACATTTACAGTTAAATATCCTCGTTCCGAAATCATATTTTTTAATGTATACACAGTACAATATACCTACATTGTTCTCCTTGCTACATCTGTTCTAATGCCTGAATCATTTCTTATATTTTATCAAGTATCTTTTATATTATGTTTCTTCATAAAGGTGACTCCTCACATTAAATTCGTCATCACTGCCCATTGACGTTCCCCTAATATATAAAAAAGAAGGAATGCTAAAAACATTCCTTCTTCGATCGATTATTTTATAATACAAGGTATTGTAATCGTAACGATTGTTCCTTTGTTTTCTTCACTCTCTATTTGAATCGCTCCGTTATATTTCTCTAATAGTCGTTTTGCAATAGATAAACCGAGGCCATTCCCCCCTTGTTTTCTACTTCTCGCTTTGTCAACTCGATAAAAACGGTTAAGAACAAATGGTAAATCCGCTTCAGGTATGCCTGCTCCACGATCTATTATACGAATTTTAACTTTTCCTGATTGCAAACTGGATTTAACACAAATATACTTATTATTTTCTTTTGTATATTTTACTGCGTTATCCATTATGATAATAACAATTTGTTCTAGGTATGATGATGGCATTGACACATATGCCGCATCTGCATTCAATTTCATATCAAATTGAAAGTCAGTTTGAAGTACGACAAAGTTTTGTGTAACTTGTTTTAATATGCTATTTACGTGAACTGGCTCAGCTGCAATTAGATGCATCTGTTCAGATTCAGCCCTAGATAGTTCTAGTAATTCTGAAACCAATTTATTTAAACGATCTACTTCTTTTAAACTGGATTGAAGAGATTTCTCTAATACCGCTGGGTCATTTTTTCCCCATCGATTTAACATTGATAAATGTCCCTGAATAATTGTTAATGGCGTCCTTAGTTCATGAGATGCATCTTCTACAAATTGTTTCTGTTGTGTAAAAGAGGTTTCTACTTCATCCATCATTTCGTTAAAAAGAAACGATAATTTCGCAAGTTCATCATTATTTTCTCGTACTGGAACCCGTTCATTTAGTCCATTTTTCTTAATACGTTTCATTGTAACTGTTATATTTTGAACACTTGATAATAGCTTTTTTGTTATAAGTATCCCACCTAAAAAACTAAATACCAATCCGCATATTCCAGAAATAGCCATTACAACTAAAATAATTTTTAATAAATGATCAAAAGTCTCTAAGTTTTTCGTAAGTTCGATCGTTCCAGTAAACTCTTTTGCTTGAATTGGTATGCGCTCAACTAATATTCGATCTTCTAGGTGTCTTTTTATAAAAGATTCATCCTCTATAACATGTTTCGGTTTTATCCAATCTTCATTAAAATCTCTTGAAACAGAAACAATCGCTTTTCCATTCATGTCGATAATACGAATCATTTGATGTTTATCAATCATATTATTTAGGAAATCTTTACTGTTCTCAAACGTTTTACTCGAAAGGCTATCGTCTTTATCTTGGAAGTATGCCGCTATTTCTGTCACTTGTCTATTTATTTGTTTTTGTTCATAATCTATAGTCCACTTATTAATTACGATAAATTGCAAAGCACTATATAAAATGAATAAAATAAATACTAGTGTAGTGGACCAAAGTGTTAATTTCCACTTTATAGGTAGATTTCGAATTCGAAACATAATATTTTTTATCATTTCATTATATATCCTGCACCTCGGACAGTTTGGATATATTCCTCCTTATCAACACTATGTAACTTATTCCGTAAATAACGAACATAAACATCAACGATATTCGTCTCAACCATTGCATCGTATCCCCATACTTGATCCAATAAAATATCACGTGTAAGGACTCGATTAATATTTTTCATAAACATAAGTAATAGCTCAAATTCTTTATTTGTAAGTTCAATTTCTTCATTACCTTTTGTAATAGTTCGAGATTCAATTTGGAGCTTTAAATCTTTGAACGTATGAAATGAGACGTTTTTACTTTCTATATTTTCTTCTCGTCTAAAAATAACCCTCATACGCGCTAATAATTCTTCAATCGCAAATGGTTTCGGAAGATAATCATCCGCTCCGCTATCTAATCCTGTCACACGATCCATAATACTATCCCTAGCTGTCAGCATAATAATAGGTGTCTTTTTAGCTGCCCTTAATCGACGGCAAACTTCCAATCCATTTAATCCTGGAAGCATTAAATCGAGTAATATGAGATCATAATTCTTTTCAAGTGCAGCTTCTAATCCCTTTCTGCCGTCAGGCTGTATATCTACTCTATATCCTTCATATTTTAATTCTAACTCTAAAAAATCCGATAAACTTTCCTCATCCTCAATAATTAGTATGTGTTGCAACAATAATTCCTCCTATACGGTTAAATGAATAAGTAAACCAATCCCAAATATAATTGCGATGATTTGATGTGTTCTTCGATACAATATCAAGTTTGTTGTTTTATTAGCTCGTTGTATGAAAAATCCAATAAACCCTAGAACGATTAAGGTTAAGAGAGAAAATATACCACTATATATTAGTAATACATGACGACTTCCTTTTATAAAAAAATATAACCCGTGAGTAATCGATACAGCTATTACAGCGTAACCGATTAATACGTGAAACTTTTTTATAAAAAGATATAGTTCTTTAAAAAATTTAAACCCAAGTATATTTTTCTTCTTTAAAAATAAACATATTTGACGTAAAAACCATAAAGATGCTGCTACAATTGCTCCATATTCACCGAAAGAACCTAATTTCTTATTTAACCATTTAACATTTAATACGTTCCCGTATATTACATTAATCACTAATAATGCTGCACTACAAATTATTATCGTAATACCAATTATTTTAACATACATATGGAAATATTTACTTCTAAGTATTTTCTCCATTTAATGTGAGCTCCCTTCCTTTTACAATCTTTGATAAGCAGTCTATCAAATAAAAAAGAAAAGAGCATGAGAGAAAGATTAAATTTAAATGAGAATTTCAAAACAACTTGAACTTTTTATAAATTTTTTTTAGCTAATTTTAATATTTTTTGAATAAAAGGAGCTTTTGCTTTTGTATATGATGCACGTTCAAAAGGAAATGTATTAGCTAGTTTTTCTTTTAATTCTTTATATTCCTTTCGTGCCCATTCATGATTTAAAAGAAAGTCTCGAAAGAAAAGGTTATTTCTCCATTCGTCACTATTATAAATATAAACATGTAGATGGTGGGTACCAGCTCTCCATTTTCCCTTTCTAAAAAAACGCCAATTAGGTGTTTCTTTCGGGACATATTCATAGCCAATTTCCGATAAATTTTCAGTCCACTCTTCTGTAATTTGTAAATCTTTTACACCAATCATCATATCGATAAGCGGTTTAGCAGCTAATCCTTCCACTGCTGTACTCCCTATATGTTTAATAGCAATACATTCTTCTCCCAATAAAGATATGAATTTCTCCTTTTCAATTAAATATTCTTCATGCCATTCTTTTTGATATGGTTTAATAACGATTTGTTGTTCCATTTACTTCACCTCTTTATAAGTGTTTATCATTATATTTACAAAGTTTTATATTGTTAACATAGGATTTTCACAAATTATGTCGAATACTGAAATATACAACTTTATTATATTAAATGCGAGGTACAATATGAAAGATATTCTAGTCGAAATCCAATTGAATACTGTAAAATTCCAATTAAAAAAACATCATGACTTTGATTGGCTAACGAAATTAGGAACCGTATTTGCAGTTTTTGACCAACAAGATTCCGGTAATCTTTCTTTTGGTGTGGAAAAAGATGGTCATAAGAAATTCATTAAATATGCTGGGGCACAAACCATTGCATATGAAGGAACAACAAATGATGCTATTGAAAGGTTAAAAAATTCAGTTACTATTTATGAAGAGTTAAAGCATGACTCGCTTATTAGATTAATTGAACATTTTCCAGTTCAATCTGGATATGTATTAATTTTCGATTGGTTTGATGGTGAATGTCTACATTCCCATTGGAGTTTCCCACCTCCTGAGAAATATAAAAATCCAAACTCTCCTTTTTTAAAATTTAAGCATTTATCTGTTAAGGAACGAATTCAATCCTTAAATTCCATTTTTTCTTTCCATACATATGTAGAAAAGAAAAATTATGTAGCGATAGATTTTTATGATGGTAGTATTTTATATAATTTCAGTACAAATGAGACAAAAATTTGTGATATTGATTTATATTCTAAAAAACCATATATAAATAAAATGGGACGATTATGGGGTTCCTCTCGTTTTATGGCTCCTGAGGAATTTGAGCTTAATGCAATGATTGATGAGAAGACAAACGTATTTAATATGGGGGCGATGGCATTCGCACTTTTAGGCGGTGGAAAAGATCGCACTTTTATAAAATGGGACGCAAGTAAAGGATTATATGAGGTAGCATATCGTGCTGTAAATGAAAACCGTGCAGAACGGTATGCATCAGTTAAAGAATTTTATGAAGCATGGCTAAATGTATCTGATACTGCAAAAATATAACTACATATTTTTAAACTAATATAGTTTATACGATTATCATGTATAATACAGATGAAATAGAAATTCAGAATAACGAGGCAAATATTATGAACTTTGTTTATATTAATCAAAACGTATTAAATAATCTTCTATACATTTTAAGTAGTATATTTGTTTTTTATTTTATATATGATAGTGGGCGTTATTTAAAGAAATATAGAAAACTACTTATTACCGTTTGTACGACTATCCCTCTTATTTTATGTATGCGTTATCCTATCTATATGGATGAAAATTGTATTCATGATTTAAGGCAAATTCCTGTTTTAATAGGTACACTTTATGGTGGATTCCCTGTTGGTATCATATTGTTTACTATTTTATTAATTACAAGATTTGCATTTTACGGATTTAACATGTTAACTGTCATTGTTTACGGCACAATGTTCATTATTACAGCTTTTGCATCTGCAAAATTTAATACATATAATAGAAAAGTTAAAGTAGCTTTTGCTATGTTTTTAACTTTTTTCCTAGCAATATTTACAACTGTAATTGTATTAACTTTATCAGACTTTGAAGTAAATAATTTGTATATTATTTATTTTATAATATTGCCAACCACTTTGATGCTATTTATTGTTTATTTTAATGAAGTACTAAGAGATGCAGTATTTATGCGATCTAAGTTAATTAAGATGGAAAAAATGGAGATTGTTAGCCAACTCGCTGCTAGTATATCTCACGAAGTAAGAAATCCCTTAACTGTCGTAAAAGGATTTACTCAACTTTTAAAAACACCAAATTTAACTCCAGAATCAAGAGAAAAATATATTGAACATATATTGGAAGAGTTAAATCGAGCTCAAGTAATTATTGATGATTATTTAACGTTTGCCAAACCTGCATCAGAAAAGCTAGATCATATTTCAGTAGAACAAGAGTTAAATCGAGTTATTAATATGATATTGCCATTATGTAATATGAATACAATACATATTACAAAAGACTTCTCCGAGGCAACGATTGTTGGAAATAAACAACACTTTCAACAATGTGTTTTAAACTTAATAAAAAATGCGATTGAAGCCATGCCTGATGGAGGTAGCTTAAATATTTCCTCTTCTATTAATAACAATAAAGTTATAATACGAATTGAGGATAGCGGAATTGGCATGTCACAAGAGCAAATAAATCGATTTGGTGAACCTTATTTTAGTACGAAAACGAAAGGTACAGGTTTAGGTACGATGGTTGCTGTTAAGATCATCGAAACGATGCAAGGTACTTTAAAAATTCGGAGCGTCATTCATAAAGGTACAACATTGATAATCACTTTACCAAAATATAATAAGAACCTATCTTAATACAAATAAAAAAGGAGCTATTATGCTCCTTTTTTATTTGTTTCGATACATAAGTATCTACTATGTTTTTTTCGTTTACATTATTGGAGACTAATTAAAAATTAGTATCCTCCGCCCCAACAGCTGCATCCAACAATAATTAATAAAATAAACAACACAACTAATAAAGCGAAACCTCCACCAAAACCACAAGAACCACCGTAACTCATATTTTCTCCTCCTTTTGGTTTGAAAACTAATAGGTAGTTGATCATTTTAACTGGTTCGTATTATACATTATGTAAATATCCCTTTTTTGAGCATGTCTGCATAAAATAAGTAAAAGCACTCCTATTAGGGTGCTTTAAAATGGATACCAAAAATCTTGAAATACATGTAATTTTAAATAAACTGCAAAAATCAAAATGAATATCCCTACAAGCAAAGCAATAAAATCCCAGGCATTTGCTTTTTTTGTATAGAACCACGTACGTTTATCCTTCTTTCCAAATCCTCTTAAATCCATTGCATTTGAAACTGTATCAATTCTGTCTAGCGAATGAATAATTAGAGGCCAGAAAATTAAAATACGATTTTTCATGCGCGTCCATAAACTTGCTTCTCCTTTTTCAAAAGCTATTCCTCTTGCTTCTTGTGCATGTTTAATAATTTGATATTCAGATTGAATATCCGGTATATAACGTAATGCGATATTTATTGCATATGTAATTTTATAATGAATGCCAAGTTTATTTAAGCTACTTACAAATTCACTTGGATCTGTCGTATAAATAAAGAGAAGTGTAAAAGGTAATAACGTAAAATACTTTAATGAAAGCGTAGCTGTATAAAATAATGTTTCATATGTAATTGTCGCATAACCAATATGTAAAAACGAAGTATATGATCCAGTTAATTCAGATCCATGGGTTGGCGTAATTAATAAAATCATGACAGAGTTTAATAAACTAAATGTAAATATAACACTAAAAACAATTAAAATTTTACGAAGCGGAATTTTAGCAAGCAATAGTCCAATACACCCAATAAAACATAAAATTAACAATATACGAAAATCAAAAAACAAAAAGGTAAGTGTCATACAAAAAATAAATAAAAACAATTTTACTGCTCCATCCATACGATGAAAATATGTACTATGCACCTTCCTCACTCCTATTATTACAGAAATAAAGCTCTATAAACTTTTTTTGACATGAAACGCCGCTAAATGTAACAAGCTTGAATAAAGAACTCTCTCTTAAGTTAGCCCTTTGTAATATCTCTTGATCTCCTAATACAGCGGATACAGTATTATCAGCAATTATTTCTCCTTCATGTAGTACTATCGCTCGGTCTGCATATTCTAACGCTAGATTCATATCGTGCGTGATAAAAATAAATGAGATTCCTTTTTTAGCTAGGTTTTTAATAAACGACATGAACTGTTTATAATGATAATAATCTTGTCCAGCCGTCGGTTCATCTAATATGATGAGTTTTGGATTTGTTGTTAGTACAGTTGCAATAGTTAATCTCTTCTTTTGTCCGTAGCTTAATGCCTGAATTGGCCAATTACGAAATGGATATAAACCACAAATTTTTAACGCTTCTTCAGCTCTATTCTTAATTTCTTCCTTTGAAAATTTTTTTATTTTTAATGTAAATACAACTTCTTCTAAAACAGTCGGTTGCGTAATCATGTGATTTGGATTTTGCATTACATAACATATACTCTCCCCACGTTTACGAATAGACCAAGAATTAATAGTTACTCCATCTAACAAAATTTCTCCACCTTTTATTTTGTTTATTCCAATAAGGCTATTGGCTAATGTAGATTTCCCAGCTCCATTCTGGCCCAAAAGTGTTGCAATTTCTCCTTCATATATTGAAAAATTGACATTTTTTAATACGCTTTGATTATTAGGATACGCAAATGACAAATTTTTCACTTTAAACACTTCTTTATTTTTAGTAGTATCCATTACAAAAGTTTGCTTTTTCACCCACTCTTTTATAATGCCACTAATCCTTTCCTTTTGAAGATTTTCAAGTGGATATAGTAAGCCATTTTTACTATCGTAATGTAATTTCTTTAATGCTTCGATGTAAATAGGCTCTCTTAAGCTGATACGCGGTAATATATGTGACGCTAAAATCTCTTCTGGTGTTCCTATCGCGACAACTTCACCTTCATCAATTAAAATAATTTTATCTAAATCCAAATTTAAAATTTCTTCTATTCGATGTTCAATAATTACAATTGTTTTCTTATATTGCCTATGTATATCTTTAATAAGTTCAATCGTATGTAAGCTGCTTAGCGGATCTAAGTTTGCTAACGGTTCATCGAACAATAATATATCCGCATTTGTTGTTAGCAGACCTGCTAGAGAAACAGTTTGCTTTTGGCCTCCTGATAATTCATGTGGACTTTGTTTATGAGTACTATGCATCTTCACCTTTCTTAATGAATCCGAAACGATCTTTTTCATATCATCTTGATGTACACATTCATTTTCTAAATAAAATGCTACATCTTCTTCTACTGTCAAACCAATAAATTGAGCGTCTTGATCTTGCAAAATTGTTCCTACATGTTTACTCTGTTCAAAAATACTGCCTTTCCTCGGATCTTTACCAGCAATTGAAATGTTTCCTGTACTAATCCCTTCATATGAAAATGGGATTAGCCCATTAATACAATGAGCTAATGTTGATTTTCCTGAACCGCTTCGTCCAGCAATTAATACTTTTTCCCCAGGATATATATGAAAAGTAATGTCTTTTAATGTAGGCTGTGCAGCATGCCCGTATTGAAAGGTAAATTGTTCAAAAGAAATAATCGGTCGCATATTAACATCCCTACTTTTCAATTTTTAAATGTGTATGTCTCTTATTCGATTTAGCTAAGCCAATTGTAATTGGTAATCCAAGAACTAAAAATACAAGAACATCAGATATAGTCGCCCCTAGTACTTGTATAACAATTTTGTCAAACGGTTCTCCCATCACAACAATATCGAAGGCTCCAGCAAATATAATAGCAATGACAATACCAATTAACCCAGTAATGGCTAAATAAGAAATATCTCCCTTATTATATGTCCCGTTTTTCACACTAAAGCCAACTCTTTTTTGAATGAGCCCCATTGCAAAGCCGATAATGCCTGAACTAATAACCCATCCCCACCAAATACCGAATCCGGCGATTGTATCTGTTACGGTATGACCAATTAGTCCTATTAACAGTCCAGCAACGGGACCAAATAAAGCTCCAAAAACAGTTAAAATGGCTAATCCAGGTTTAATAAATGTATTCGGTGCAATAGTGAATCCCCAAAGTCCTAATATGCCATATAAGGCAGCTCCAATCCCAATTGCTACTACTAACTTTGTCGTTAATTTATTCATTACAATTCCCCTCTCATATTAGTCAGCTTTAATTACTCTATATTTATTTTGAAAATGAATTATGCATCGACACTCCCTTTCTGTACAACAAAAAATGACCTCTTGCATAAGAGGTCATTTTCTTTCACGTTCAAGAATCCTCTTATCTTTCAAAAAACACATCGTGTCCTCTGCGGAATTAGCACCTTCCTATGAATTTACATAGGGGTTGCTGAGGTTTCATAGGGCCGTTCCCTCCACCTCTCTGGATAAGTATTAATTTGTAATTCGTATTATGGCACTAAGAAGTATAAATTTCAACACTTTTCTAATTATTTTTATTTTTTGTTTAACAGTACGTTTAAATCATTGTATTCTTATCGGAATTATGAAATAATAAATTCAAAGTTGTTACAGGAGGAATGTATGATGAAAGTAATTGGTTTAATTGGTGGACTAAGTTGGGAATCTACATCACTATACTACAAACATATTAATACACTTACACTTTCTCAATATGATCAAAATGCGAAGCTTGTTCTATATAGTATGGACTTTGGTGAAGTAACTACTTTATTACAAAACCACCAATATGAAGAAGTGAAAAATGAATTAGTCGCAGTTGCAAAAAAGGTTGAAAAATCAGGAGCTGAATGTTTATTGATATGTTCAAATACGGTCCATTTATTTGCTGAAGAAGTAGAAAATGCAATCTCCATACCGCTTCTTCACATTGGTGATGTAAGTGCTAAAGAAATGGTAGAACAAAATATAAAGCGTATCGGACTATTGGGTACGAAACAAACGATGGAACAAGATTTCTATACATCACGACTAGCAAGTTATAACATTGAGACAATTATCCCTGATGACAAAGAAAGAGCATTTATCCATCATGTCATATTAAATGAATTAAGTAGAGGAATTATTTCAGAAACATCAAAAGAAAAGCTATTACAAATTACAAACTCATTAGTTCAAAATGGTGCGGAAGGTATACTACTCGGTTGTACTGAAATACCTTTGCTCATTTCCCAGAACGATCTAACAGTTCCTGTATTTGATACTGCTTTTTTACATGCAAATACTGCTGTGCAGTTCGCTAGATAATACAAGCATATAGGTGTGATCTCTATGTTTTATATTGTCCAAACTATTAATTTAATTATGGATCCATGACTGCAATTACTATATTACAAAATTAACATTAACAATCTTAATACACTTGCTACATTATGTTTATAAATAATCGATATCAATAAAAAAGCATCTACACAAGTAGATGCTTAGATGTGATAAGGAGTGTTCTGTGAGGTTAGGATAAGCTTTTCAGCTTGTCCTATGCTATCAATATATGATTTATTTTATAAAACGTGAATAGTTAATAGAATTATTTTATGCCTCTTTTCTAATTTATTCCTATATTAAAACGTCCCTAGTTTCTATACATACTAGAGACGATTCACATTTTTTAATTCTCTACTTTTGTCACTTCCCCAGTTAATCGCTTACTTTTCAATTCAAAATAAGCATCTAAAACTTCTTTACCAATATCAGAGTTAATACCAGATTTATCATTTATAACCCACGGTACAACAATAGAAAATGCTACTTCTGGATCATCATATGGGGCATATCCTGCTAATGTTAAGTTATAACATTCTCTACGATCCCCTTTCTCATTTCGCCCAATATCACTTTCTCCACCGTATACCGTTTGTGCGGTCCCTGTTTTACCAGCTGGTTTATACGGTGCTTTTTGGAACGCTCTTACTCCCGTTCCATCCCCTTCTTGGAATACCTTTCTAAATCCTTCTTTTACTTGATTTATATACTCCTCTTTCATATCTACTTTATTTAAAACGACTGGTTCTATTGAATGCATCACTTTACCAACTTCATCTTTTTGAACGGTTTGTTCTCTAATCTCTTGAACAATTTGCGGTTTCATTCGATAACCGCCATTTGCGATAGTTGAAATATATTGTGCAAGCTGAAGTGGTGTATACGTATCATATTGTCCAATCGAATAATCTAATAAGAAACCAGGCTGATTATCTTTTCTTCCAATTTGTCCCGTAGTTTCATTCGGCAAATCAATACCAGTTTGTACGCCTAGTCCAAATTGCCTGAAATAATACCTCATTTTATCAAAGTATTCTTGTTTAATATCTAGTGAACTATTTTTCACATAATCCACGCCGGCAATTTTTAATGCAATATTAAACATATAAACGTTTGAAGAAACTTGTAACGCTCTTTGATCGTCTATATTTCCAAACTCTTTCCAAGACTTCTTCTCCTTAGTACCTTTAAACTTCATAGGTGCATCATAAAAATGTGTTCCTGGAGTTATAGCATTTGTTTCAAACCCTGTTAACACTGTCGCACCTTTAACAGTTGATCCAAGCTCATATGAACTTGTCATCGTACCTAAAGCATAATCTTCCACCTCCATTTTTCCATCTTTTTCCACGATCTTTTTCCCAGCCATTGATAATACTTGGCCGTTTTTCGGATTCATCATTACAACGAAAGCGCGGTCTAACATCGATTCTGAACCTTTATATGCCTTTAATATTTTCTCTATGCTCTCTTCCACTTTTTTCTGTAATTCCATATCTATCGTTAAAGTTAAATTCTTTCCGCTTTTCCCTTCCGAAACCGTTTCTGTTCTTGTCGTATTACCCTGTTTATCGGCAATGCTTCTTATTTCTTTTTTCGTACCGTGAAGTACATCTTCGTATTGCTGCTCGATATAACTTTTGCCGACTCTATCATTTCGGCTATAATCACGCACCAAATAATAATCTAATCGTTCACTTGGTAATCCTTCATCGGCATTAGAAACATTTCCAAGAACGGATCGGAATAATCCATCATTGACATAGAATCTCTCCCAATCAACTGATGCGTCTACACCTGGGAGATTCGCTAAACCCTCACTAATCACAGTATATTCCTTTTCACTAACATCTTTTTTAATAATTTGAGGTGCCATTTGATAACCAGAAGCCATTTTACTTTTAATAGCTAACACCTTTATATCTTTATCTGTTAATTCTTTAAGATTTTTATCTGTAACTCGTTTTCTTTGTAACTCTTCTATTTTTTTATCTAGCTTCTTTCCACTAATATCTTTCTCCCTAAATGAATCTATTTCTTTTTTTGATACTAGATTTTCAGCAAGTTTTGGATTTAATTGCATCCAAAAATCTTTCTTATCTGTCTCAGTTAACTTATTTATATCTTCTTGCGGCATTTCAATTATTTCTGCAAGTTGTCTTGCAGTTTTTAGCATTTCTTCTGATTTTACTCCTTTCATCTTTGTATATGTAATCGTGCGTAAAGATTTATTATCAACAACTGGATTCCCTTCTCGATCAAATATTTTCCCACGCGGGACAGAAAGACTCACGATTGCATTTTCTCTCTTCTCTACTTCATTTTTATGCGTCTCTCCATCGATAATTTGCACTTTACCTAACTTTATTATCATGGCAGAAAATAATAAAAATACACAGAAGAATAAAATGTTTAACCGCACTGGCATTGCTCTATTACTTTTTTTCTCTTGCTTCTTCACTTTGTCATAACCTCCTCCTTTTAGCGATTTGAATAATAATGGTACCTCTAAATTAAAAATAATGTACAACTTCTATACATTAATTCGTATGGATATTAATATAATGTTAAAAACTTAATTGAAATTAAAACAAAGGTAAAGAAAAGGTAAAGTTTACTAAAGTAAACATAAAAATACCCAATAACAAAAAGTTTAGCTTTTTGTTATTGGGTATTTAATAATTTAAGAATTAATAGTAGATCGTATTGATATACAACTATCATCACAATTTGATAGAGATTGTTTACTCTGAATTTTTGGCAAGTAAATCGTTACAGTTGTCCCGACTCCAACCTTACTCATAGTACTTATTGTCCCTTGATGACTTTCAATAATTTTATAGCTTAACATTAATCCAATACCGGTACCTTTTTCTTTCGTACTATAAAAAGGCTCCCCTAATCTCTTAATTCTTTCTTCAGGTATTCCTATTCCTTCATCTATTACATGAATAATAACGCCCTCATTATTGATCTTTTTTATATGAACTGAAATTTTCCCGCCAGCTGGCATAGCTTCAATTGAATTTTGTAAAATATTAATAAATACCTGTTTTAGTTGGTTTTCTGAACATTCAATAATTAACTCTTTGGAATCTGTATATAATTCCACTTGAATATTTGTCATAATTGCTTTTGTATTTATTAATGATACGACATTTTTAAATATTTGATAAATATTTTTCTTTTCCGTATTTATTTCATCTGTTTTTGCAATCGACAAAAACTCTTGGAGAATCGCTTCTATTCTTTCAATTTCCGAAAGCATAAGATCAAAATATTTTTCTTGATCTTCTTTATTGATTTGAAATAGCTGTATAAACCCTTTAATTACGGTTAATGGGTTCCTAACTTCATGAGCTACACCCGCTGCTAATTGACCAATCGCTGCTAATGTATCTGATTTGTTTAGCAATTCTTCTGTCTTTTTCCGCTCTGTAATATCGCGTACGATAATCATAATTTTATCCTGCAATAATGGTAAGCATCTAGCTTCAAAGAAATTAACACTTCCATTAATTGCAAGCGGGTATTCAACAATTGTATTTGTTCCTTTTTCTTTCACTTGATGAATTGCTTCTTGAAATTGCTGCGCTACTGGAGATGGTAATACTTCGTAAAACTTTTTTCCCATAAAAGCCTCTGCGGGTACGTAAAATTTTGTAGGAGATCCTGCTTTATAATCTATAATTGTGCCATCATCTTCTGTTAAGAAACATAAATCTGGTAAAGCTTTAAAAATTAATTCCAATTCAGATGTTTGTTGTTTCAACTGCTTTTCTATCGCTTTTAAATGTGTAATATCTACACCAACAGCCCAGTAGCTGAATCCTGTTACAGGAAACTGCTCTGATATATTTGACCACATGATTGTTTTAACTTCTCCGTTTTTACATGTTATACGCATTTCCCAATCTCTAAAATTTTTTCCACGAGTCAAAAATTTACTTTGTATTTGGTGACGATAAATATGGTCTGGGTACAATAATTGAAGTGCATTTGGATTCCCGATTATCTCTTCAGCGGTATAACCTGTAACAATTTCACATTCACGATTCCATAGAATAAATTCCCCATTATGATCAAGCGCATCGACCATGACAGGCATGTTTTGTAAAATTGTATGTAGCTCCTCCTCTTTTTGAGAGAGCAACGTTGCATTTTTACTTTGAAATACTTTTATTACCCCATCTAAAATCAGGTTTGCTAGCATTTCAAAGTATTTTTGACAATTGAAAATTTCACTTTTTGGGCACCATACCACAAAAGATCCTAAATATTGATTGTATAAGAAAATGGGGATTTCAATTTTGGGAAGCTTACATATTTCCATTTCATTTATTCCAAATGAAAATATACATACTTTTTCAGCATCAAGAAGTTGATGTGATATGTTTGTTAACTTATAAAATTGTTCTGCCATGGTTTCTATTGTACTCACATCAATAAGTTCCATTAGCCGCGCATTCATTGCTTTTTCACCTCAATATGTAAAATTAATACAAATCCAAAATTCATACTTCTCCATTATACGAAGAATGTGCGTATAGGTATATAGCTGTAGAATAATTATTCAAACAAATTTTATTTTTCAATTAAAAATAGATAATAGTATACACTCAAGTAAAGCGTTTATCCATTCCATACGAAGCAACTTATTATGTGTATGCCCCCTTTACTTTATTTTCGTTAAATTTCAAAATAGCAAACGATTCTTAGTAGAATAAAAATACAAAGAGATATAAAGTTCACAAAATTTTCATAATTATTATGAAAATTTTAAACATTTATTCCAATATATTCTATATAATGATAGGTAATAAGGCTTCTATGCATCTCATAGAATACCTTACCCCTAATAAAAAGTAAAAAAGAATCCAATGAGGATTCTTTTTTACTTTTTATGCTAACACATGCGTATAGAGAGCATGTGCAACACCGTGTTCTTCATTTGTCAACGTTTCGTATTGACACATCGCTTTTATTTCTTCAACTGCATTTCCCATTGCAATTGATATATTTGCTTTTTCCATCATGGAAACATCGTTTAGGCCATCACCTATCGCTACTGTATTTTCAACTGAAATATTAAGGTGTTCTGCCAATGTAAATAATCCATTTCCTTTTTGAGCCTCTCGATGATTAATCTCTAAATTATGCCAATAGGAAGATGTAATTGCTAAATCTGTATTATGCAGAAACTTCTCTTTTAATTGTTTTAGTTTATCAATGTCATAAGAAAAAGGTAACAGTTTATGCACGTGTATATCTGTTTGTACAATTGGTTTGCAGCTTTCCGCACTATGAAAAGCTGTATGCTCAAGGTATAATGCTGCGATCGTTTCTAACTCTTTCAAGTCGATATTTTCTTTTGTATTCTTCACGTATTCGATTTCGTTACGTACACTCTCTACGCCATATTCCGGTACGTACACACCTTTATCAGTATAAAGTTGATAATATAAGCCATTTTCTTCGAGATAGTTAACAATCTCAAGTGCCTGCATATTTTGAATTGGATGTCTCTTCATCATTTTTTTATCTTTATATATAAGCGCACCATTTTCCGCAATAATTGGACAATCTAAATTAACTTCTAACAATAATCGTTCAATGTCGACGATAGAACGTCCTGTACAAATTGCTACAACATGGCCAGCTTCCTGACATTTTCGAATTGCTTCTGCATTCTCTTTACTAATCATTTTATTCCCCGAAAGAAGAGTTCCATCTAAATCAATTGCAATTAATTTCATTATTTCTTCACCACTTTCTATAAATACACGAGTGCATATGAAACGAAAGATATCGTTCTCATACTGATCTCGTGAAGTACTCCTTATTTATAATTTATGAAAAGCGTTTCAGGTCAAGAAATAATTTTTAAAAACATGAATGAAAATGAGATTTATTATCAATACTATAATTAATAAAAGGGCAACCACGATTTGGCTACCCTTCAAAAATTTATATTTCTGGATCAAAAGTTTTGCAATCTGTTTCTTCCGTAGTTGATGCATGTTTCCCTTTATTACTTACTACATAAATTGCGTCTGCACTACATTTATTACCATTAGCCCAAAATTTACAATTGTTTACTTCACATAAAACGTCTTGTGCCATAGTATCACACCTCCTTGTTCTATTATCATTAACAAAATTCGGAGGTATGATACTCTTTAGAATGCATTTTTTATTACCTTTTGAGCTTTCTTAATGATTCTATATCACCTCGTACAATAGCATCGATATTTTGGGTTATCTTTTCAACGTCAAAATGCCACCATTGAATTCGCAATAATTCTTCTATTATTGCATTTGAAAATCTCTCTTTTATTTTATTTGCAGGGTTTCCACCAACAATTGTATATGGTGCGACGTCTCTAGTCACAACAGATTTAGCTGCAATTATTGCACCATCACCTATTTTTATTCCGGGCATAATAGTTGTATCCATACCAATCCAAACGTCATTTCCTATAACTGTATCTCCTTTATATGGTAAATCACATAAATCTGGTGTGAATTTCTCCCATCCATTCCCGAAAATATTAAAAGGATACGCCGAAAATCCATCCATTCGATGATTTGCTCCGTTCATAATAAAGGTAACTCCAGATGCGATACAACAAAATTTCCCAATAATGAGACGATCTCCGATGAATTCATAATGATATAATACCCGATCTTCTAAAGTTTCCCCATGTTTCGCATCATAATAAGAATAGTCATCAACGAGTATATTAGATTTCGTTATTGTATTTTTTATAAAATGAACGTTTTGATTTCCTTCAATTGGGTACTTAACATTTGGATTAGGATTCATGTTGCATACTCCCTTTACCATTCATTTCACTTTCAACTGCTATTACTGGCTTTAAATTGTAAATAGGTAAAATAAACAACAATCCAATTATAAATAGTAGAGCCGTTCCTTCGTACATCGTACTTAATGAAAACATCTCCTTTAATGAACCAGCAATACTCATCGTTACTACCATTGAACCAGTAAATAGCGGACTTAAAATACCATTAACACGACCAATAAAATCCGTATCACTATTTTGAATAATAAGCGTATTAATACCTATTTGGATACATGGAAGAGCTAAACCACTAAAAAGTTGTGCTGTAAGTGTCACCCATAAATTTGTAGAGTATCCTATTATACCAATGCCAATGGCCTGACCGAGCATCCCTACTATTAACATTTTTTGCGGAGCAACATTTTTCGCAAATACCATCGCTAAAGCTCCTCCAACAATCATCCCCGCACCATTTACTGTTAGTAACCATTGTAAACTCTCTTTTGATAACCCTAACTGCTCAGTCACAATAAATATACCTAGTGGCTGAATTAAACCTATCCCTAGCCCTGCTGCCATAAAACATAGTCCAAGCAAAGTTAATGCTTTTTTCTTTTTTACGTATTTAATACCGTCCAGCATTTCCTGTAATAGAGTGATTTCTTTCTTCTCATTATCATTCTCAAGATCTTTCGGAAGAAATAACAATACTGCTGCTGCAAGTAAAAAAGCAATACCTGTTATGATGATTGAAATATAAATTCCAAAACTATGAAAAATAAATGTTCCAAGAATCGGTCCTAACACCATAAAAATTGCAAATATCGTTTGATATATAGACATCGCTAATTGGATTTGTTCCGTTGATAAATGCTGTTTAAACAATTTCATACCAGATGGTTGAGAAAACTGTGAAAGGATTGCAGAAATAAGCGTGACAAAAAATACAATTTTCCACGTTCCAAACATAAGAGTAATTAATACAGCGAATACTGAAATAGAACTTAACGTTTCACACCATATCATTGTCTTCTTCGGCTTCCACCTATCAGCAAAAGTTCCGCCAATAAAGGAAAAAATAAATATTGGAGCAAACTCCGCAACTGAAATCATCGAAATAGCAAAAGCATCACCTTTTGTCATCTCCATTACGTATAATAATACCGCAAAGTTTCGAACCCATATTCCAATTTGTAAAAATAATGCTGATGCTAGAATCCCTTGTACAAACCGGTTTTTTAATAC
The DNA here is from genome assembly GCF_009739945.1 of Bacillus luti. NCBI lineage: Bacteria > Bacillati > Bacillota > Bacilli > Caryophanales > Bacillaceae > Bacillus > Bacillus luti. Next base: position 2,656,547 of record NZ_CP040336.1, read on the forward strand.
TTGTGATACCCCAACATTTTGTTTCGTTACTACATTTGTCGACATAAAAAAGCCTCCTATTTCATGTTCTGAACAGGAGGCAGCACAAATCATATGAAAAGACTATATTTTTCGCAGAGCGAAATACATCCCTTTTCTATAAATGTACAGACTAACCCTATTCAGAAGAATATTTCGTTTTTTAACGAAGATCTCTTACAAATAGAATTAGTTGATCATTGGGATGTCTTCACCCTTCCGTTTCGAATTTAAATAACACATACATACTCTATGTAAATCATTTTCTATGTATGCATGTCTTACACTAAATATTCTAGAATGTTAATGGTAATTCCTCTAAAGAACGCATTAAATAATTACCTTGCCATTTCATTTCTTCACGATTCCCCTTTATTTGTAGTTCAGGCATACGATTGAACAAAGTAGTAATAGCAATCTTCGCTTCTAACCTAGCAAGTGGAGCGCCTAAGCAGAAATGGCTACCATGACCAAAGGCAATATGGCGATTATTTTCCCGAGTAATATCGAATACTTCTGGGTTTTCAAATACTGTTTCATCACGATTAGCCGAAGCTAATGAAATGATAACCATGTCTCCTTTTTGTATTATTTGCTCGTGAATTTGAAAAGGTTCTGCTGCCCATCTTGCAGTTGTAACCTCAACTGGAGAATAATAGCGCAATCCTTCCTCAATAGCGGAGTCAATTAAATTTGGATTATTTTTTAATAACTGTAACTGATCCGGATTTTCGAGAAGTGCTAATACTGTATTTGTTATTAAATTCACCGTTGTCTCATGACCTGCAACAATTAATAACATTATCATTGAATATAGCTCTGGAGCATTAAGTTTATGCCCTTCATTTTCTGCAAGTATTAGCGCGCTCACCAAATCTTCTTTTGGATCTTTTCGTTTTACATCAACTATATATTGAAGATATGTAATAAACTCAGATAGTTGTTTTTCGATTTCTTTTATTTCTTCAGGTGTTTCAGGCGATGCAATGACAGCATGAGACCAAATTCTAAATTTCGCTTGATCTTCTTTTGGAATGCCAAGCATTTCACTTATCACAATGATCGGTAAAGGAAATGAATAATCATCAACAAGGTTTAATGAACCTTTTCGCTCAACTTCATTCAATAAATCATCTGCGATATGCTGAATTCTTCCTTCCAATTGCGCGATCATCTTCGGTGTGAAAACTTTTTGTACGAGTGATCGTAAACGATTGTGGTTAGGTTGATCTGAATTTAACATGTGCGTAGTTAAATGATCACTATTATCAACAGTAAGAAACACATTCAATGTATCTTGAGAAAAGACATTGGCTGGATCTTTTTTTAAGCGATTATCTTTTAAAAGTGGCAAAGCATCTTCATATCTTGTAATAAGCCACTCTGCACCTAATTCAGTTTTATTTACAAATAAGATAGGTTGCATTTTTCTTGATTCTTTATAAATTTCATAAGCATCTTCTTTAAACTGCGCGGAAGCTAAATTAATGCCATCCTCTATTTTTAGCCCAACTTTGTTTTTCATTGACATCGCATTCCCTCACTCTCATTTTTTTGAAAACGAACCAACAGTTGCATTATACTCTAATAAAAACATGAAAATTGTAAATTTTTAAACAAAATCTTACTTCATATATTGAAAAATAAAAAAGTGAGAGAATAAAATTATTTTACTCTCTCACTTCTTATTATGCGAAACACATAAAATTACTAATTTGTTGATAGCGGTAGCTTACTTTACGACGGCGACCACCTTGCCAAGTGTAACCTGAAACCCCATTTCTCCTCACTTCAGTCGGGAAGAACCATAAGTCTCTTCCGAAAGGTCCAGGACGGTGCAAACGTAAATAGCCCCATCTTCCTAGACAGTTACACATCCATGATTTCATATTCCCTGCTTGTGCTGGAGAAGCAAATGTAGACGGTAACGACGGCGCTTGTGACGGTGGTGGTGACGTTGGCGCATCTTCCGCATCATCTGGTCTATAATCTTCTTGTTCCATATCTCTCACTTCATTTACAGATTCATACCCGTAGCTTTGTGGATTATAATACATCCCTTGATCATATGGATAATTTTGTTGGTTATACATTTTAACAAATCACCTACTTTTCATTCAGTACCTTTAACATTCATATGTGATACGCCCTCTATAGGAAGCTTATGTATAGCCTAAATTTATAAAAAAAGTTGCAAACCACAAATAGAAGAGATTCATAATAAATCTCTCCTATTTGCACTAAGCAAAGCACATATAATTACTAATTTGTTTATAATGGTAAGTTACCTTAAAACGACTACCATTTTGCCAAGTGTATCCTGATACATCACACCGCCGAACTTCTGTTGGGAAAAACCATAAATCTCTCCCAAAAGTACCAGGTATATATAACCTTAAATAGCCCCATCTTCCTAGACAATTACACATCCACAATCTCATTTGAGCTATTGGCATAGGAGTAGCAAATGTAGACGGTAAACTGGGAGGGTTAGATGGAGGTAGTAACTTTGGAGTATCATCTAATTGACATGAACAAAATTGATTGTTCAATGAACTATTCCTCCTAATTATTAGTAAACTCTATATAGTATATGAGCTTTCTTTTTATATGAAACTTCCATTTAGGAAAAACTTCTGTTTTATTTCACAAAAAAATCCATTCTAACTCTTTAAGAGAATTAGAATGGATTTTTAGTTTAATCGCTATTTCAACTTCACACTATAAAAGCGCATTTCTTCTAATGAACCTACATATTCAAACACTTCTTGTTTAATTAATTGCTTTAAACGATATTCTAAAAACGTATCGCCAACTAACTGCTCTACAAGACCAAGTGCCTCACCAATAACTCTAGGTGCTTTTAGGAATTCTCGATCAGCACCTACACTTTTCGCGCATTCAATAATAAATTGATCAAAATAATCTTCTTGTACAGAATGCACGTTACTTTCTTTCCAAACTCTTAAAAATTCCGTACTATTCGATAATCTATCCCACTCATTTTCAAAGTTTACTCTGCTCTCTATAGTTAAGTATGGTGAATCTACACAATTTCTTAGGACAGCGGATAAACTTTCAGGCGATAATTCCCCTGTTCCACGAATAGCATAAACTTGTTTTAATATTATTCTACTTGCTTCAGATGTATTAATAATTCTAATATTTTTCTTATCTTTTAATTGTGCTATTACAAAACACAGACCTACATGTTCATGTGCATTATCGGCCTTCCAAATGGTAATTGGTGTTTCATTTGGGATTGAATGAAGATCTTCTAAAGTTTCCATAAATCTTCGCAAATATTCATCTTCAAAATAATTATCATAAGCGGTTAAGTTGTTTACTAACCATTTCTGTCTTGCTAGTTGCCCCTCATTCATATGTATCTTATATATCGGGCCAATTGAAAAGAATTCCGAAAAAGTGACAACCATCTCTTCCAATCGTTCTTCTTGACCCAGCATATGTTTTAAGCATCCAGCTGTTGAATCGTCAAAAGTAATATGTATGTGTGAGCTTTCTTTTACATTCCTGTTATAAGATGTATTACTCGTTAGTTGCTTGGGAATATCCATCAAATTTTTAATTATATCTTCACTATAGTTTTCTTCTAATAAATTCAACTGAATTAGAAGACTTTGAAGTAAATGTTTTGCTTCATCTTCGTACATATCTTCTACAACATTTTTAATTTTATCTATCATGTAAATCCCTCTATTCATTTCAAAAGTAACATAGACTATAGTGTATCATTTCATTGCAAATATTTAAAAGTTTTATCTTTAGTATTAGTGTGTAAAATTTGCTGTATTTTTTCAATTACAAATTATTTATAGAGTATTTTATTTTTATGAAGAAAATACTTTATAAATCCTTTTATTTGTATGTATAATTATATAAAACAAAACATAGGAGCAATTTCCATAATGAAAAAACTAATTAATTACAAATACCTTTTAAAAAACTGGCGATATCTTTTCATATGTATACTCCCTACAATTAGTTTATTTTACATTTTCGACGTTACTTTTGAATTACTGTACCACCAAAATTTCTACTTATCTAACTTAATATGTGCTGTAATCTTATTCATTTTATTTATCAATATTAAAGATAAATTTAAAATTAAAGATGATAGTACTTTATGATTAAACGTGATTCTTTTACGTTCAATCCTTTTTTAATTAGATGCTTATTAGAAACTTACACTGCCTCAAAATGATTGCTCATATCCTTTTCTTCTGTACAAATACCTTTTGTTTCTTTCAGTGTAATTGGTATATTGCTATTTATTATGTTGATTCGACATGTTTTACAAACAAAAAAGAGCATCTTCAATATCGGATGCCCTCATGTGATTACAATTTTTTCTGCGTATTATATAATTATGCGTCGTATTTAACTTCACTTTATGATTACTAATAAAAATGTAAAAGATAAAAACAAACAAAGTGGAATATATAAATTTGTATCCATTCTAGCAAACTTGGTATCCTTTTTTCGTTTAAAGATACCAAAATAATTAAACTCACCAATTACCCTTATGAAAAAAACAATCATACAAATCCAGGAACCGGCTTGAACAATAACATTAGGAACTGCAATGTGAACAATATTTGTTTGTTGTAATAAAATTATTGCTGCTATACTTAATAACAACGCAATGACCAGTGTAATTCCTGTATGAGGTGTAAACGCTTTTTCTCCCGATATAGTTGGAATAACACTATTTGTTCCCCACGTACCTCCGAAAGCCCAATAAACATGCAAAAAGCTAACTAAGAATAATATACAAACAGAGATAAATGTAATAATAAGCATTTTGTCCTCCATTTATTTTATTTCAGTTCCCATCTTTAACATATATTATGAGACCTTCATTCGCAACCTATATTTCATTACGCAAAAAAACCCTTAATAATTTATCTATTTAACGATAAATCATTAAAGGGTTACTAAATTTCATTACGCATTATACCTATTCCTTCTACGTTCCATCCTTGTTTGTCCTTGAACAGTATCTTCTTTGTATTGATCTATGTCCTCTTTCATTTCATACGTTGCAGCTGGTTCTTCGTAATTACGCTTATGGACTCTTTCTTGATTTTTACGTTTAGACGTCTTTCTCCCAAACTTAAATAATTTCATTTTTAATTTTGGTAATCTTGGAAGACGAACCTTAAATGATAGCCTTTTGCGTTTCTTTTTTTGCTGAAATAGATTTGTATTCTCTTTATTATTGTTCTCTTTGCGGTGTATTAACATCGCAAGTAATCCCCCTAAGATAAGACCTCCAGTTAAAAATAGAAGATATACATACTGACTTGTCATTAAGCTCGTCATGCGTTCAAGTATAACTAAAGACTGTACTTCTTTTATATCCCATAGTAAAGCGCCCCATAATGAGAATAAGCCCAAAGTAAGCCCATATGTACGAAAACGGAATAAACACGGTATTAACGCGATACACGCGGCAATTTTTGCATTCGAAATTATTGAACTTGTTGATATATCCTGGTTCCAAATGATTAACAGTAGTGTTATAAATGGTGCATATGCTATCCAGCTACATATACGTGAATATATCTTTTTCGCAAAATAACTACCGAAACTAGTAAAAAATAATAGTCCTCCAATATATAAAGATTGTTCTAGTGGGATTTGCTTTATAATTCCTGCAATTGGAAAGAGGCCGCTTAGTAGCATTAATAGCACATCTAATTTCTTCACAATTCCCCATTCCTTTCAATTTTTCAAATTAATAAAACTCGTTTTTCCATATGATATAGTTTTTGTATTTCTAAAAAACATCTTAATCCTGTATGTTAATAAAGTAAATACTTAAAAGAAACGATACATGACAAAGGATAGCATTATTTACATGAAAAAATGACAAATCCTGATCGGTACAACGAACAGGATCTGTTAACTTTATTTATAGTAAAATTACAGAATCTTTCTTTTCTATATTTATTATATCTACATCTAATTCATCTTCAAACTCTTTAAACTCTCTTGCATCTATATCTGTAATGTAACTTTTGATCACTTTAAACATATGCATGGAATACGTCATATGTACATTCTTTTCCAAGAGCATACTAGAATTACAACACATGTAATGAATCATTTTTACGATTTGTTCCCTTTCTAGATGTTTTACACCTAATGGTAGAATTTCAATTATATATCGATGCAAGGTTTCACTATAATTAAACGCATACTCTCCAGCGCTATAATACATACCTTTTCGATCTACATATAAACCGGTACTATCCGTAACCTCATCACGTTCTATCGCACCGTAGGTTGGTACATCAAAATCTGTATTGATTCTAATAATATTTAAATTTGGAACCTTTAGCACATTAGGAACAATCTCAGGTAAACTATCTATATGAATTTTTTTATTTTGTAACCCTTGTATCCAATATTTTCTCATATTCGCATCTACGATGTAATACACCTGTTCATTCTGCTCTTTTGCATGTTGTACAATTTCTATTAAAGTTTCGGAAACAAATTGTTTAAAAAGAACCCCCATATCATTTCTTTTTGAAGGTTGCGGTAAAAATGCATTATGATTATTTAAATTTAATAATAAGCGATCAATCGTATACCAATCTGTATCCCCATATAATTTATATAAAATTTCTTTTCCTTTTATCTTTGAAAAAATAGGTAAAAAATCAAATTTCGAGATTCGTTCAATTGATAACATGACGTATGTGCAAGGTAAATTTATCTTATTCCAACTACGCTTCAAAAACCCTCTCTGTTCTAATAAGCTAAAAATACTATTTACAATTGTTTTATGAGATACACTTTGACCAATAAATAAATCAATAAATGTTGAAATGCGATTTGTCCGCGCAAAACCTTCTCTAATGATTTGTTTTGGATTAATTTTTTCGCGCCCATCACAATTTTTTATTGCAATTAATGCTAATGTCGCATCAGACCGCTCTCCTGCAGTTTCATAAACAGCTTTCACAACATCATCGACAAGGTTGGATTTATATTTCTGGCAATACTGCATTTTATATGGATTTTGTAATACCTTTTCAATATTAAATCTCACTATCTTAAGTAATACTGGAGAATCTGCATTCAGTAAATAGGATGACTCACCAATTTGAGCTAAAACAATTTCACTTTCAAATAATACTTGTTCTATTTCCATCGATATTTTTTCAGACCATATTTCCAGCGTTATCGTCTCTAGTCCTTTTGGTGTAAATAAAGGAAAGAATTCATTCTCAGTATTTGTTACTACCTTTTTACATTCTGGGAGTAAGGCAAAACAAGAGAATTTCTGCTGAAATTCTTTAAATAAATACTCTTTCTCTGTTACTTTTATACCAAGTTTTATTTTAGTACCTTGTACTTTATATATTCTTTCATTGTACGGAAATAACACCCTTATATTTGTACCTATTAGATAATCTTTCGGATATTGGAGAATATGATCTAAATTAACCTCTCCGCCTATATGAAAATCATCTTTTAAATTTCTAAATATTTTAATCCACTTCATACCTTTTGTAGCTTGTTGTACTTTTAGTTTTATAAACCTTAATTTTTTATTATTTGCTGCAAACTCTGGAGTAGAAATTAATACCATGCCCCGTTTTCTTCTCAACAGTAAAGGGATATCTGGATGATTATATTCTTGATAGAATCTTCGAATGCCTACGGAAACATTTAATAATGGGATATTCTCTCCTGCACGAGTAATACATTCAAACCGATATACATAAGCGAAATAATCTTGTGTGCTTTCATCTTTAATTGGTTCTGACATGGCCTCACAAATATTTTGTGATCGTAGTGGAGAAAAATAGATTTCTTCTTCAATTTTATCTTCCAATTGTACCGGATGCTCACAAAAAATATGTGAAATTAAAGCGGGCACCCACTTAGAATATATTTCATTATCATGTAATACTGATAAATTAGAAACCAAATCGTAATGCCATTCATATTTTGGCGGTTCTATTAATTTATTAGGTTTCCAATCATGAATAACCTCATACCAACTTTGGAAAATATAATCAAGTTGTTCTTGTCTAATAGGTTCTTTCGATACAATCCATGGTGTATTTTCATTTAATACATACGGATTATGCTGAATAAACAATATGTCAGAAAACATATCATACAATCTTTCATTCAATCGTTTCAACTTACTCGTTAATAAAAACGTCTTATAATGTATTTCTACAATATCTAGCCATTCAATAGGAAAATATATAAATGATACACTTTCGTTTAAAAGGGGGGCTACTATATTTTCAAATGTTGATACCCTTAATTTTTCCATAAAATGAGTACTTCCTTTCTTTATTTGTCTTGATCATCAAAAACTAGAAAACGCTTACTTCATCTAATTAATTTAAACCAAGTATTTAAAAGAAAAATAAAAACATTTTATTAAAATAATACGTTATTAAAACAACTCTTTTAAAAGTTTAAAGCAATTATCATTTACATCACCTCTAACATCACTATAATTATACATTCTGATTATATAATATATAAGTGTATTATATTTATTATTTACAATATTTTTACAAAAAAATAAAAAATAGCATAGTTTTTATACATTCTATATCTAATAGAAAGCACTCTATCATTTAAGCATATAATAATAGGTTAATAAACAAGCAGTTTTTTTACTACAACATAGAATAATATGAATCCTAATTGAAGGGAGGTATAAAAGAATGTCCTGGAATAATGATTGTTGGAGTTCTAAGAAAAAGCATTGTTGTGATGACTGGTGGAAATCTAAAAAAGAGCACCATTGTGATGATGATTGGTGGAAATCTAAAGAAAAACACCATTGTGATGATGACTGGTGGAAATCTAAAGAAGAGCACCATTGTGATGATGATTGGTGGAAATCTAAAGAAAAACACCATTGTTGTGATGACTGGTGGAAATCTAAAGAAGAGCACCATTGTGATGATAATTGGAAATTCAAGCGAAATAAGTGTCGTTGTAAATGTTTCTTTATTTGTTGTCATTGTAAAAGGAAACATTGGTAAGATTTTCAGTGCCAATTTAAAGGAAAAGAACATGTCTTTGGGACTGATAAATGCTAGATTATAATAACTAAAAAGACTGTCTCTAAATGGGATGGTCTTTTCGTCCTTTGGATTCTCCGTCCATCCCGACAGATTAACGTTTTGATAAAAGGGCTACGATCATCGATTACGAGCGCATAGATACGTTATCCACACTTTACTCTTTTTTCAAAGAACTGTATAGGTATAGCGTAATATTGATTCTATTTTGAGAAATCCCCGGAAATGTCCCCTTTTTCTCGAAAAAAAGACCTGCATAAATGCAGGTCAAATATAAATTAGGGAATGTCCTTAGAAAAAATTACTGATGAAATTTCATATCACTTATGCTTTGGGAGACGGAAATCTTGCAGCTTCAAAATGCGTACTGTTTTCTACATTAGAAATAACTCCAGCTACGCTACTTTGTGCAAAAATCTCGACTAAATCCCCTGCATTCAACTGAATGATTGATGAAACAGCAACGACGTTGGCAAAGTTTATTGGACCAAAAAAGTCATTATCTATTGCAATTGCTGGATTTCCATTAACACGAATTTCTACCCGCGCTCTATAATTTACGTTTATGTTATTCGGGATAAAAGCAATCGTTCCAATAACAGAATAAACGCCTCTTGTCTTTGGAATAAAAATTGATGTAGTTGGATTATACTCATTCGCTAAATCAAATTGTTCATTTTGGAATAATACTTTAACAAAAGTATCGGCTGGAACATTTTGAATCCCCGTTTTTATAGCTCTAAAAGCAGATGCTCTTACAAGCTTGCCCTCTTTATCATCACAACAATCCACTTTCACATGAATCCAAGGGTTTTCCTCATGCTTTTTATCACATTTTTTATAATATCCATCATATTTGTTATAACACTTACTACTTTTATAACAATCATGATATTTCTTTTTGTAACCCTTACAATCTTCACCATAAGAATAGGACATACTAACATCTCCTTTCAAATTCATTACTATATATTATGTAAGATAGATTTAAAAAGTTTGGACGAGCTTTTACTATTTTTAATAGAATTAAAAAAGCCCCATCATTTTGCGGGGGAAGGAAACAATAAAATATATAAATGACACACTTTCATTTATATATTTTCAAATATTAATAACCGTAATTTCCTCATATAATTCTTACTTCCTTTCTTCATTTGTCTTGATCATCAAAAAACTATAAAAAAGGTATTGTCTATACCTATGTATAGCAATACCTCTATTCTTTATCCAATTACATCTTTCACGTCTGTATCCACTGGCCATTTCTCTAACGTATAAGCCATTTCCCAAAATGAATATTCATATTGACTACTGATAATGAAATGCTGTTTCATACGATTACGATCTGCCTCTGTTACTGTCTCCGCTATAGCATCTAACCGAGCGATCTGTTCCTCAACTAACGTACGGAACCAATCTGATCCATATGCAGAAATCCATTCTTGATAAATTGGTTCTTCTGGCGTGCTGGCTTTTAAACGTTCACCAATTTCGTAATACAACCAATAGCAAGGTAAAATTGCTGCGATAATATCCCCTAAATGCCCCTCATACGCAGCTCGATACATATGTGAAGTATACGCATATGCAGTTGGCGCAGGGATAAAATGATTTTTTTCTTCTTTTGTAATCCCTAGCTTTTTGGCAAAATTCTCATGTAAGGATAATTCCGCCTCATACGTATTTTGAGCATGGTGCGCCATACGGGCAGTCGTTTCTAATTCAAGAGCTTTTGCAGCTCCTAACGTTTGTACTCTAGCAAAATGACTCAAATAATATGAATCTTGAAGCACATAATAGCGAAAACTAGCTAAATCTAACGTTCCCTCTCCAAGTTTTTTTACAAAAGGATGATTAAAACTAGCTTCCCAAATTGAATCTACTTCTTTGCGTAATGATTGTGAAAAAGTCATTTAAATCCCTCCAGGTAATTTATAGAACACAAATATTTATCCCATTTATTAAAGCTGTAAAATAAAAAAACTTTCTTTACAGGCGTAAAGAAAGTGAAATAGACGATATTAATTTATGCATAAAATATCTTGTCTTCCCCACTTCCCTACGCTGGCATTAACCAGATCAGGTACTAAGAGTCTCAAAATTTCATTTGATCTCAGCCTATAACAGGCCCCCCTAGTGGATAAATATTTAGTTATCGTATTGTAATTATCATAGCATACTTCGTGGAACTATCAAAAGTTTTAATTGTACAATTATCTTAAAATCCTTCTTCTTTTCTAACTTTTAACGATGTTTCAATTATCATATCTAATAGTTTACTATAATTAATGCCCGCCGCATCTGCACTTTTTGGTAATAAACTTGATTGTGTCATCCCTGGTAATGTATTAACCTCCATTACATATGGAATTCCATCCTTCACCATCATATCAACCCTTGCATAAACACTACATTTTAATGCTTTATAGCAAGCCAGTGAAGCTTTATTTACACGTTCCTTAATTTCACCTGGAAGTTCAATAACTTCTTCAATTGTACTCGTATCATCATATTTTGCATTGTAATCAAAGAACTCCGCTGCATGTCGAATCGAGATGATAGGTAACTGTTTCCCATCAAAAATGGAACATGTAATCTCTTCGCCCTTTATATACTTCTCAATTACTACTTCTGAATCCCATTCAAATACAGTTTCCAGCATTGAAATTAATTCATTTTTATTATAGACGATTTTCACGCCAACACTCGAACCACCAGAGTTAGGTTTTACCACTAACGGAAACCCTAACTTCTCTAACTCTTCAAGGTTTAGATCCTCCATTTTTGTAAGTTCAATCCAATCTGGCGTTTCTATTCCTTCATAACGTAAAATCTTTTTTGAAAGATTTTTGTCCATACATATACCGCTAGATAACATATTGCTACCGCTATAAGGAATACCTAAACTCTCAAGCGTCCCTTGAACCGTACCATCTTCTCCGTATTTTCCGTGTAATGCGAGCAGCGCAAAATCAATGTCTTTCGCTTTTTCAATTAAATCCATTTTTTCATTTAACGTAATTGGAACGATTTCATACTTACTTTTATCTAAATGTGCAATCATTTCATTTCCAGTCATAATTGATACTTGTTTTTCAGAGGATACTCCTCCCATAATAACGCCAATTCTCATCTTCTCAACTCCAAGTTTCATTTTTTAATGTATCACCAATTATTTGAATCCCGCTAACTATTTCCTTTTCTTTCAAACGTGAAAATCCTAATCGGAAAGTGTTTGCTCCTCCTCCGTCAGAATAAAAAACATCTCCCGGAGAAAACGTAACTCCTTTCTCAAAACACTTTTGTAAAAGTGTTCGGGCATTAATATGCTCTTCTAGTTCTATAAATAAATGAAGTCCACCGTCTCCAGTCATTCTTTTAAACGGAATGTACTGATTGCATGCTCCAACAGCTAACTCATATTTTTTCTTATAAACAGATCTTGCCTTTTTTAAATATTTCTCAAAATATCCTTCATGTAAATATTGAAAAAGAACAGCTTGATCTAAAGTAGATGTGTGAATCGTTCTTGCCCTTTTTATACTTTCTAAATAATGAATCAGTTCTTTGTCTGCTATAATCCAACCTACACGTAACCCTGGAAAAAGTACCTTTGAAAAGCTACTAATATAAATGACGTTATTACCAGCTCCAGCAAAAGTTAATAATGGTGCTAAATGTGAACCTGAATAACGTAATTCTTCATTAAATCCATCTTCTATAATAGGAATCTTATATTTTGAAAATAATCTCATTAGTTCCGTTCTTTTCTCCGAACTCGTAACAATGCCAGTCGGATTATGATAAGAAGGAATTAAATACGCAAAATCAAAATCCATTTCACCTAAACTTTTTTCTACTTCATGTGTATCAATACCATCATCATTCATATCAATCCCATGAACTTCAAGTCCATGCAAGCGAAAAAGCTTCAGTGCAGCATGGTGAGTTGGATTCTCACAAATAACACGCCCTGATTTCTTTGATAAAGAAGAGAGTACAATATCTAATCCTTCTGTAAATCCATTTGTAATTAAAATATCTTTGTTCGAAATATCTACACCTTTCATTTCCATATAATGAAGTAGATAATTCATTAAAGGTCGATAACCTTTTGCATATCCGTAATTCAATACGATATCCCCTTCAATGGACATACGAGTAAGAAAAGCTCTTTTGAAATTTTCAACATCAAATAGCTTTTCATCCGGTGCTATACTATTAAAAACAATCATTCCTTTTTCCCAGCGAACACCATGTTTCATTAAATCTAATTCATCCGCTAATGTGGTAACTGTATTAAGTTTATTTTTCCAATCTATTTCAACAGCCAAATTGTTAGATATATCAACTTTTGCAACAAAATTCCCTTTTCCTTTAACTGCATAAATGAGGCCTTCTTGTTCTAGATCCGCATAAGCAGCGAGTACAGTGTTTCTACTCACAGTTAATAATTCACTCAATTCCCTTGTTGATGGGATTTTTTGATCTCCTAACAAATGCCCTTTCATAATCATCTTTTTCAAATAATCTTTCAGCTGTATATAAACGGGTCGATCTTTGACGACTTTAAAATCTTTAAACAATTTCTTACCCCCTGCAATCATTTTTGCATATTTATTTCATTCTCAAAAGGTCCACTACATATGTATTTTCTATAATGGGCGGTACGGTCTTATAAAGTTCAACTAATCGCGTGTTTACGAGCAGCCCGACTCCCACCTAACTTCTCTGCTCCAGTCGAATTTTGAGATGGGAGTTTTACTGCTCACAAATTGCAGGACAAATCCTTTCGGTATAAGTTAATTACATCTTTTAAAGCAGCTGCAGCAGCCCCGCGCGGATTAGAAGCACCACCAATTGTAGTAATTTGTCCCATCGTATCTGTAAAGAACGTAATTCCTTTTTCTGTCCCATTTATTTTTGCTAGCGGGTGATCTTTCGCTATTTCGTATGGTTCAACATTTAGATTCACATTACCTTTTTCATCCTTATAAGCTGATGCTATTAATTTAACAATTTTATGTTGTTCCTTAGCATTTCGAATTTGTTCTCTTGTAACGTGCTCGATTCCTTTTATATGAATATCTGTAAGTGTATTCTCTACTCCCATTAAACTGTTTGTTAAAAGTAGCAATTTACACGCACTATCTGAACCACTCACATCTAATATTGGGTCTGTCTCAGCAATCCCTTTATTTTGCGCTTCTTGTAAAGCTTCTTCAAATTTCATATCTAATTCATACATTTTTGAAAGAATATAATTAGTTGTCCCGTTTAATATCCCCTCTATTTTCTCAATACTACAACCAGCTAAACTGAATTGCCCAATATCTAATGTTGGTAGTGCAGCCGCAGTTGCACCGCTATATCGAATTCGTACATTCGCCTGCTTTGCTGCTTCATTTATTTCTCTCCAGTTTGTAACGAGTGCACCTTTTGAAATTGCAACTATATCCATCTGTTTCTCAATCGCTTGCTCCATATATTGTTTCCCTGGATTTCCACTTTTAAGGTTTGTAACTGTTGATTCTACCAATACAGTACCACTTATGCTATTTGTTGCACGTTCTTTCTGATAATGTTCTAAATATTTTTCAATTGCAGCAGTGCCACTGCCACATTTTAATAAGTGATGAATAGATAAACCTTCTTCATTATGTATTGCAACATTTCTACCTAATACACCGCTTACCACTAAATTGATTCCATATGTCTCATTTATAGATAAATGTTTTTCATTTAGTAATTTGATAAACTCTCTTCCTACTGTTCCATATCCTGATAATACAACTTGAATTTTCATAATATCCCCCCATATTTTTCTACCAAATCCCTCTTTCAATATAATATAAAGCACCCTCGAATTCCATCGAGAGCGCTTTATATTATATTTATTTCGATAACCGTCATAGTTTCGCTACAATTACTCTAATGATATTTACTACACCAACATTTTATTAGTAAAAAGTATAAATGGACATTTATGTTCTTCATAATAACTTGTAAATCCGATTATTTGAATTTATAATTAAATATAGTTTCCTCATATTAAACCAATCTATACATTATGAAAAACTATCTTCATTACATGAAAAGGAGGTAAAGCGATATGCACATCGGATTAAATACTCACACACTATCTCAACCTACTAAATTAACTCCTACTACTCTTGAGCGCAATAATATCTCTTCTAGTAAACTTGAAGATACAAAATTAAATGATCCAATCAAATTTGATATTCGTTCATCTGAAAAAGAAATGAAACAACCTGAGCATAAATTTAACGAATTGGATTTATGGAAGATGTTAAAAGATAAAGGTGTTCCTTTATGGATCATCCTTGAAATGCTACAAAAAGTTCGTAAAGAAAAAGAAGCTCAAAATAATTCGGTTCAAAATTCAATTGTGATTGAAGAAACGAGTGCGACACGATTAAATGAAGTAATGTAAAGTATAATATTTGATTGGTCGATAAACTAAAAAGAGTTCGAGGTTGATAAAATTTCTATCAACCTCGAACTCTTTTTTAAAATTTTTCTCCAATTGTTACAAACTGAAAAGATACTTCTCCTTCCAAACCTTTAATTAGTTTGTTTACTTTGACATTTTCATTAATCAATGTATTATCTGTCGACATTTTAGGTTTCTCGTCACCTATAGACTTTTTCAAATGTAGAAGTTGCATTTTCGTTTCCTTTGCTTGTATTTCTTTATATACACTATTTTTCGCTACAATTACATACCATTGCGTTGGATACTTCCGCGTATTACCTATCCAAGCGTCACTATTATATGTAAAAGAAATCTCTTTTCCTTCTAATTCAATACTTTTCAAATTCTTTTCTTCTTCTTGCGCGAACAGTAACGAACCCTCTTTCGAGAATTTTGGTAACGTATTTATAGGTATAAAATTGGATCCATTATCTCGTTTACGAAAAATATTAGCTTTAATCAATGCTTGTGCGGTAGATTCATTTAAAATTAATACCTGTCCGTTTCCAAATTTACCTGTTTTCACAGAAAACAATTCATTTTCTTTCGTAATTTCCTGATAACGATTAATAATTGATGATGTTTTATTTTCATCTCCAATGATTAATACACCGTTTGCGGGAAATGTGGAGTCCTTTTTTGAGCATGCACTAAAACTTATTAAAAGTAATATAGTTAATATCAAAATAGTTACAGTTCTTCTCATCGCAGTTCCTTTCATAATTCAATTCATTTTTCATATGCTTTTTTGTAATCTTTTTAGGTGAAATACTCTATTGCTCCATAGTTTTATACAGCTTTTGCAGGTAACGCCAACGAGTTATAAAGAAATATAAAAGTTGTATACATATAAATGAAATTAAAATAACGATCGAGCTATTTAAAATAGAAAAATCGACTAATTGTTGCAGCGCTATATACGCAACTCCAGTATGAATCACTGCAATGATAATTGGTAAGAAGAACATTAATAATAACTGTCTCGTTACAACTTTTTTTAGCTCTCGCTTACTTAATCCCATTTTCGAAATCATTTTATATTGCTGTTGATCACGGTCCAAATCTGTATATAACCGGAAATAGATAAAACTAGCAGCGAAAGTAAAGAAGACTATTCCGACTAAAACACTTGCCATAAGTAATAATCCATTCATTTGCTTTGCTTCTAACAAATTTAATGTTAAAGCATGAAAACTGAAATTACCTTTTCTTGCATCTTCATCGAATATACTATTTAATTGATTTGAAATTTCTTTCGTCTTTATCCAGTCATCTACAACAAATCCGTACGTACGATCTTGAACAACTACATCATCTTGATTGGCATTAAAAGGAATACGATCAAATACATGATCTTGAACAGCAATAAAAATACCAGTAGTATCATGTGGTAAAACTAAATTTTCTACAGCTTTTTTCACACGAAATGTCTTTGTCCAATCACCTTGAATGACTTCAATTTTCTTTTTATAATCACCATTTTTAAATTCTTGCTTGTGCGATACCATTCCAGGTATTAATAAAATTTCATCTTCTTTTTCAATTGTTTCTTGTTGATATCCAAGCGCTCTCGCAAGTCCATTATATTCACTTAACTTAATTATATATACATTACTTTCTGTATATATAAATGACGTTGCAGCCATTCGATACGGAATATTAGCATCAGAAAGGTGTTTTTTTATAATAGAGAGATGTTTATCCACCATCTTGTCTTTTTCAGGACCTACATAGAGAAATGTATACGGATTTGTCATCCTTACCAATTCTTTATTTCCAAGAGCAGCTGTTGTACCAATTGCTGTAAATGCAACTGCTGAAATAATAGATACTATAAAAAACATTGTTGCATTATCTTTCATTCGATAAATTAATTCTGAAAATGTTAATATATTTGTTCTCTTTAGAAAGAAAGCTTCACTTCTTTTAGCAAGATGTAATATGTAAACGCTACACTGTGTATATAAAAAGTACGTTCCTATAATTACTAGTAGTACACCCATTCCAAGTGCAATAAAGCTATGACTTGAGATAAATTGAAATACTGAAAAATATCCACATCCAATACTAATTAAAGATAGCAGTGATAATAAAATTGAAGCTTTCGGTTCAGGCTTCGGCTTTTCTTCTGCCTGTATAAGTTCCACTAGTTCTGTTACTTTTATCATTTTAAATGTAACTAGCGAAACAATTAAAAATAAGAAAAGAAACGTGATGACAGTTAATATTACAGCCTGCATTGGTATATAAAAAGGTAAGCCATTACTTATCATTAATACACTTGCACTTATCAACAAAACTAGTTTGGAAAATATGAGACCTATGAGAATGCCTACACAAATCGAACCAAATCCAATTAACATATTTTCAATCAATAATAATTTTTTTAGCTGTCTCATTGACATACCTTGCATCATTAATATGCCAAACTCTTTTTTACGCGTTTTTAAAAATGAACTAACCGAATATAAAATAAAGAAAAATGAAAATATAAAAATCAAACCTTGTGAAATTGTAAATCCCATTTTACCCATTGCACTTATTGTTGCACTTGTCGATTTTAGCTCACCTTGTAAATCAGGATGAAATAATAGAAGAGCATACGTAAAGAAAATCATAATAGAAAATGCACTACTTAAAAAATGAGCTGCATAAGTACGCTTATTGCGAAAAATATTGTTAAATGCGAACTGACGAAAAGTCATGCCTTTTCCCTCCTAACAAAGAAAGGACATCCATAATCTTTTGATAAAAGGCTTGTCTGCTTTCACCACAATATATTTCATTATATAATTGACCATCTTTAATAAATATAACTCTAGTGCAGAAACTCGCTGCATAAGGATCATGTGTAACTAACATCATCGTTGCTTTTTCTTCTTTGTTAAGAGTATCTAGCATCTCCATTACATCATTTGAAGATTTAGAGTCTAAATTCCCTGTAGGTTCATCTGCAAGTAATAATTGCGGCTTATGCACGATAGCACGAGCGATTGCGGTTCTTTGTGCTTGTCCCCCTGATATTTCAAACGTTCTTTTACTCAATATATCTGCAATATTTAATTTTTCTGCAATTTCTTCCACTCGTTTGTTCATTTCTTGTACAGAAACACCATCTAACGTCATCGGCAATACGATGTTTTCCTTTACTGTAAGTGTGCTAAGTAAATTAAATGATTGAAAAACAAATCCTAATTGTTTTCTACGGAATAAAGCTAAACTGTCTGATGATAATTGGAAAGGATTTGTACCATTTATTAATAGTTCTCCCGATGTGGGAGAATCGATAGTAGATACCATATTTAATAACGTTGTTTTTCCGCTACCTGAAGGCCCCATAATTCCTACAAATTCACCTTCTTGAATTGATAAATCAATATCTACTAATGCTTTATAAGGTACTTTCCCTTTATATACTTTACTAATACTTTTTGCATGTAAAATTTCCATTTATATTCTCCCTTCATTTGCACTGCTTACTATAAAGTGTAAATGAATTGTTTTATAGCTCATATTGATTCATCTTTCATTTATCTTACACGCTTGTAAGATTTCTAAAAAAACAGATAATAAATATACTTTCAAACTATAATCGATGTATATCTATCTTATACTATTTGCATAGCGGCATAAAATTCAATGCTACATATCTCTAGTTGCCGAGACAACTTGTATTCTTTGTTAGCAACATGGTGTATATCAATATACTATAAAGAATAACTATATAACATCAAAACAATGAACAACAATTTATCAAATAGTACGAAGAAAAGCTCAGAGTCTTAGCTCTAAGCTTTTTTATAATGATTTTATACCATTATAGCTCCTGTTAAGGAGCTATATTTTTCATTTCGTTATTACCCACCACGGATTATTAGTCTTCACTTTATCCATTCTGATTTACTCAATTGATAATGATTATATAGTTGGTTTTCTATCGTTTGTTGGCTCTTATAAGTAAATCCAGATTTTTCAATAACTTTATTTGAAACTATGTTGCTAATTAAAGCAATTGCGTTAAGAATAGTTACATTTGTATTTTCAAACAAATATTCAATCATTCCTTTAGTCGCTTTCGTAGCGTAGCCATTATTTTGATACGCACTTGAAATAGCATACATAATTTCTCTATTCGGTGAAGGGAGTTCTTCTTTAATAGCCGTACAGCACCATCCAATAAGCTCATTTGTACCTTTCATAAATATCCCTAAATGTAAGGAGTGTCCATCTATGTTAGATGTATTTTTCACGGCAGCTAGAAATGCTTTATTTGCTGGTATTTCATCATTGATAATCCAATGAATCCTCTGTTCCTTCGTCGATTTCCAGTCTGGTAAAAACTTTTCTATTTCCGGTTGATTGGATATTTTATAAATACTCTCTGCATCTTTGACCATAAACTCTTGCAAATATACATTTCCACAATCTATTCTAAATAACTTAGTCAAACTCTCTTCTCCCATGTTAATCCCCCTTTCCTTACACTAAAGCGCCTTAATCTGCTTCGTAAGTTCTATAAATCGTTCATCAAGTTCTTTGTATTCTTTATCGTTAGAAGTTAAAAAGCTTAATTTACCTAATACTTCTTGTCTTTCTGTTTCTAACTTTAAACGTAGCTCTTCAATATCATCTCTTGTTTTAATAGGCTCTTTTAGTTGCTTTTGTATCGTTTGATTTGAAAACACGAGTTTGGTTTTAGTTGTTTTCTCCAGGAAATATCGATCGTGAGAAACGATAACGAGTGTTCCATTATACTCTCCTAACGTATTTTCAAGCTGTTCCCGTGAAGGAAGATCTAGGTGATTCGTCGGTTCATCTAAAATAAGTACATCTTTTTC
The DNA here is from genome assembly GCF_009739945.1 of Bacillus luti. Lineage (NCBI taxonomy): Bacteria > Bacillati > Bacillota > Bacilli > Caryophanales > Bacillaceae > Bacillus > Bacillus luti. The sequence continues at coordinate 2,676,991 of NZ_CP040336.1, forward strand.
ATCTAAAATATAAGCCATTAACTTACATTTTACTCGTTCACCCATACTCATATATCGAATTGGCTCTTTCCATTGGGAAGTTTCAAACCCTAAATGTTTCATTAAATTTTGGACTTTTCCTCTTTCTTCAAATGTCTCTTTATAAAATAAATCTTCTGGTGTTTTATCAAGTGGTAAATCAAATACTTCTTGAGTTAAATAACCGATGTTTGCTGATGGTGAAATCCATACTTCTCCTTCAGCAGTTTCGTCCCCCATAATCATCTTCAGTAAAGTTGTTTTCCCGCTACCATTCGGCCCAATAATCGCAACCTTCTCACCGTGTTGAATTGTAAAATTAACGTTTTCAAATAATGTTCGTCCATTAAATTCTTTTCTCAATTGTTTTACTTCTAAAAAGCGTTTTCCTACTTTTTTATTTGCTTGAATAGAGAACTCGACTGAATACTCTTCTTTCACACGTTCTACTTTCGTTTTCTCCAGCTCTTTTTCAAGACGCTTTCGTTTTGACTTCACTTGCGCATCCATTCGCTTCGCTTTTACACGATAAAATTCTTTAACACCTTCTTGTTTTGTCGACTGCGCATGTGCCTTTTGTGACCATGAACTTAATTCTTTTATATGAGTTTCTACTTGTTCTATCTTTTTTTGTTGTTTTTCATATTCACGTTGCTGCGTCATTCTTTTATGCTCACGTGCTTTCATATAACTTGTATAATTACCGCTATGGTCAATTAATTTCTTGTCCTCAATTGACCATATTCTAGTCGCAACAACATCTAAAAAGTATCGATCGTGCGATACGACGATAACTGTACCTTTCATATTTTTAATTTGCTTAATGAGAAGTTCCGTACTCATCTCATCTAAATGATTTGTCGGTTCATCTAATACTAAGACATTAGGATTTTCGGCAAATCCTTTTGCTAATCGAACTTTTAGCTTTTCACCACCACTTAAAGTATGAAAATCATTCGTCGGCACGCCCCATTTCGCAAGAAGTTCTGCTTCTTTTGCAATCATATCCTTACTAACGAAAGATTCTTTTTCTTGTTCAACATATGCTGTTGTTATATTCATTTGCATCCATTCAACAGTCCCTTTTGAAGGTTCAATCTTCCCATTTATTAATTGAAGTAACGTTGATTTCCCAGCACCGTTTTTACCAATTAATCCGATAACATCCCCTTGTTTTACTGTCACATTCATTTTTTCTAACAAAGTATTTTCCTTTATTTCAACATAAACATCATTTAATTTTAAAAGTTCTTTCATAAATACCGATCCCTTTCATTAAGGGAGAATAAAAAATCCTCCCAAAGTAATTTTGGCAGGATTAGTCGTTAAAATATTTATACCCAAATAAGCTATTGCGCAACCTAAATAGCAATACCGTTGTATGGAAATTGGGCAGACTAATCCTATTTTTTAGAAATTGAAATTTATTTAATTTCAACATTTAAAAATAAGATTAGTTAATCATCGTCCACCCATCATTCCTTTCCGTCATTAGTAACCATATTGTACCATGATAGTACTGTATGAGTAAATGCAATTATATGTGCTGTAATAAAGATTGCTTTCTTCTAGGTCTATTTATCATTTCTTTACTTCATATTGAACAAGCGCAAATTACATTGATTGTAATGATTCCTTTAGATTTCCCTAGTAATAAACTTCTAAGCACTCCCTCTTATATAATTTTTATATAAATTTATGATTAATTATATATTATACATACTACATTTTAGTTCTTATAATAAAATTATCATTTTTAAGGAGGGATTCTACAATGGAATTTAGCAAACTCGGAAACAGTGGGTTAACAGTAAGTAAGATTGCATACGGGAATTGGATAAACCATGGTGGAAAAGTGAATGAAGATACTGCAAATGAATGTGTGAAAGCCGCATTAGATGTTGGAATTACAACGTTCGATACTGCTGATGTTTATTCAGACACGGTAGCCGAAGAAGTACTTGGCCGATCTTTGAAGGGCATACGCAGAGAGAGTATAGAACTTTGTACAAAAGTATGCCATCCGACCGGACCTGGAAAAAATGATCGAGGTTTATCGCGAAAACATATTATAGAAAATTGTAATGCATCTTTACAACGGCTACATACAGACTATATTGATATCTATTATGCACATAGATTTGATAAAACCACTCCCCTTGAGGAAACGATGTTAGCTTTTGCTGACCTTGTAAGACAAGGTAAAATCCTTTATTTAGGCGTAAGTGAGTGGACATCAGAACAAATTACCCGTGGTGCAGCACTTGCACGAGAATTGAACATCCCTCTTATTGCTAGCCAACCTCAATATTCGATGTTGTGGCGAGTTATCGAAACGGATGTAATACCTACATGTCAACGTGAAGGACTTGGTCAAGTTGTTTGGTCTCCTCTCGCACAAGGTATTCTCACTGGAAAATACCAACCAGGTAAACCACTCCCCGCCCAATCACGTGCTAATTCAGATGCAGGAAAACCATTTTTCAACAAACTCGTACAACGTTGGATGAGTGATAATGTACTTATCGCTATACAGAAACTTAATCCTATTGCTAAAGAAAATAATCTCACCCTACCTCAACTCGCAGTTGCTTGGGTATTACAAAATCCAGCTGTTTCCTCTGCAATTATTGGCGCTTCCAATCCGGAGCAAATTAGAGAAAACGTAATTGCTTCTATTGTGAAATTGCAACCTGAAATTATGGATCAGATTGATGGGATACTAAAAGGTTTCGTTGAGTATGATCCTAGCAAAACAGGTTGAAACATGAGTGAGTTCTACCTAAAAAGAAGCATTCCTTTTAAAATGCCCACTCCCCATCCTATAAAGATGGGCTTTTATCTTTTAAATTCACAATGTGAAGTCGTATAAACCTCTCTAACAACTGTTAAGAAGTTCTCTAAAATGACAGACTTTTCATCATGTCTCCATCCGGCATATAAATTTATTAATGGTGTTTTTTCTTTGATTTCTTTATAAATGACTCCCGATTTTTTATAGCTTTCCACCGATGAAGGAACGACAGACATCCCCATTCCTACAGCAACTAAATTTACAATCGTTTGCATTTGAATCGCTTCTTGAACAATAGTTAAACTTACTCCATGTTCCCAAAAGTAACTAATAATTAAATCATAAAAGTTTGTACCGAAATGACGAGGAAATAAAATAAATGGTTCATCCACTAGTTCTTTAATAGAAATATTAGGTAACGAAACGAAAGGGTGATCTTCATGTAAAACTAGTTTTAAACGTTCGTTAGAACAAACTTCGGAAGACAATATTTCATTATTTTGCTTGGAACGAATAAATCCAATATGAATTTGTTTTTCATAGAGTGCTTTTATTTGCTGGTCTGTTGTCATCTCTCGTAATATAAGTTGAACTTTAGGGAAACGTTCTCGAAATTGTTTTAATATATCTATAACGATTCCTGTTGAATCGACAAAGCCAATTATTAAATGTCCTATCTTCCCTTCCCCCGCAAGCTGTGTTTCTTTAATAGTTCTATCTACTTGAATTATCGTTTGCCGCGCACCTTCTAAAAATATTTCCCCTGCATCGGTAAGTTCAACCATTCGTTTTGTTCGATGGAAAAGTTGAACTCCCAATTCTTCTTCTAATTTACGAATTTCTTGACTTAAAGGAGGTTGCGCCATCATAAGACGTTCTGCTGCACGACTAAAATTTAATTCCTCTGCCACTGTTATAAAATATTTCATTTTCCGAATATCCATTACAATCCCCCCTATCATTAACAACTAACAAAAAATCTCTTTTACTACCAACCAGCATTAATATGTCTAGTAATTCTTTTTACCTTCTCTTAGGTACATAATCTTTCATTATCAAATTGTATCAGTATTACAAAACAAGGCTAAAAAACTTATCTCAAAAGTTCTTTAGCCTGAAGCATTTTTTACACATTATAAAATTTAATTCGTACAACGGTACCTTTATCAATTTCTGAATGGATTTCCACACTATGTCCTAATTGTTTCGTAATTTCATATACAAGATATAGCCCCATTCCAGTTGATTCTTTAAAATCTCTACCATTTTCTCCTGTGAAGAAAGGTTTAAACACTCTTGGTAAATCTTGCTTCGGTATCCCTACGCCATAATCGGCGATTTCAAGTATAACGTTATTACCTTCCTTACAAGCTTTCACTTTAATCTTCTCTCGACTACCAGATGAATATTTAATCGCGTTCGATAGTATTTGTCCAATTAAAAATTGTAACCATTTCGCATCACTTTCTACTGTAATGTCCTTCTCAATTTTAAGCTCTGGATAAACAAAGTTCCGGATAAAGAAGCGTTTATGTTCATGCACGGAATCATTCACTATTTTATGGATTTTTACTCTTTCCACGTAAAAATCTTGTGTAAATGCTTCTAAACGCGCGACATACAAAGCCATCTCTAATCCCTTTTTCAATCGGTCAGTTTCTTCATTAATACTTTCAAAACGCGAATCCACTTCATCCTGTGTAATTAATTCTATTACAGACAAGGGTGTTTTCATTTGATGAATCCACTGATTCATAAAGGTTAAGTGATCATTATTTTTTCTCTCTTGTATTTGCAGCTGATTTTGATAATGTCGATATTGTACCTCCAGTAAGTCTTGAAGCGCAGTAGATACAACAGCAAAATCTGATTTTTGAACAGATTCATCCAAAGAATGCAACGGATTTGCTAATCTTTCATAGAACGTACGATGAGTAAAGTAACGAAATACTAAATAACCTACCATAAAAAAGACACCTAAAAACATTGCATATAATGCCGTTGCAATATGGTTATGCCCATCAAACCAATATACAAGGAATATGGAGAGAAGTTGCAATACTGTAAAACAAATAAGCGGTATATGATCACGTATAAACAGCTTCATCATTTTTCCATACCAGTATCCCAAGTAATATGCATTCTATATCCAACGCTACGAACCGTTTCAATTGCATCTTCAATCTGTAATGTTTTTAACTTTTTACGCACACGAGTTGTATTTACGCTTAAAGTATTATCATCCACATAGGATTCACTATCCCATAATTTATTTAATAACACTTCCCTGCTCACTACACGCGGATAATTTTTCATTAACGTCTCTAATAAAATAGCTTCATTCCTTGTAATATCAATCTCTTGATTCTTAAGCTTTAACACAAGTCTTTCAGGATATAAACAAAGACCTTGTTGCTCAATCATTCGTTCTTCTAGTTTTGGTGCATAATCTCCGTAGGCACGTCTTAAATGACTACGAATTTTCGCCACCACAACTTCATAATGAAAAGGCTTCGAAATAAAATCATCGCCACCATTTTCTAACGCCATAACTTGATCCATCGTACCTTCACGCGCAGAAATAAATAAAATTGGACATGTAGAAACCCCGCGAATTTGACGACACCAATAGTACCCATCAAAACATGGTAAATTAATATCTAATAAAACTAACTCTGGTTGTTCTTCTAAAAAAATGTCTAATACATTTTGAAAATCTGATACAATAATTCCTTCATAACCGTATTTCGCAACATGTGTTGATAATAGTTCTGCAATTTTTATATCGTCTTCTACAATCATTATTTTGACCATTATTTAACTCCTTTTTCGCTCCACAATCTCAAATATACTTATACAAAATAAATACTACCTCTTTTCACAAAATCCGTAAATTAAAAAAGGACACTTTTATACAAAAGTATCCTTTTTTAATCTTTATCTATTTAATATTAAATTGATTCAAAATAAATCCCAGCTTCTCCACATAATCCATTCCTATTTCCATCCGTGCCGTTTTCAGCGGGTCTACAACTTGGCATACTTTTAAATTACCTGCTGCTGATAATAAAAGAGTTGCGTCAGCTTTAGACATTCCCAACTCTTCATATAAAAATGTCACCATATTACGTACGGCGCGATTAGCTGCATCATCTAACAATTTCTCTGAAGCGATCGTTATTATTTTTCCTTTTTGAATAGCCATTGGTAGAGGCCATCGCTTTCCTTTTATAGTTTGAACAGTTACAGTTACCTCACCAGCAACTTCAACCCCGCTAACACCAATTTCACCATCACCCATCGCTGCGTGTAAATCACCTAATGCTAAAAGAGCACCAGGAACATTTACAGGTAATAATAACGTTGTCCCTTCCTTTATCTCTTTACAGTCCATATTCCCGCCGTGATCATGCGGTGTACCACATGAAATACTCTCTTCTTTCGGCGCAGTACCAATTACCCCGATCATTGGATTAATCGGGATTTGTAGTTCACTTGAAAACACAACATGTTCATTATGTATTGAGACGACTTTCACTGTATTTTCATGTAAATCTTCCCCCATTACACCAAGGTTCGCACCTGTAGTTAAAACGCCCTGCTCTGCAATTTCAATCTTTTCAATCGTTACAACTAATATATCACCAGGTTCGGCCCCTTTAATATATACAGGACCAGTCGCTGGATTAATTCGATTCCAATCTAACTCTTGAAACACCACATCTTCAGAATCAATTTGATTTTCAAAGCAATCATATGTTTCAAATACAAGGCGACTCCCAATTTCTACTTCCATACATGGTTTATTTTCTGATGACATTGCGTAAATGATATGTTCTTTTTGAATTCGATACATATTATCTCTCCCCTTTTATATTGGTCTACAATTACTAATTAGCTTTTTTCATAAAAGCTCCTTTTAATAATTAATGAATTTACATATAGAAAAGCACTTAGCTTATTTTCATACATACACTCTTTACTATAACAGGTAAAGAAAGGCGGTATCCTTATGCCTCTTATTCCATATAACGAAAGCGATGTTGACTTACTCGCTCGATTAATACGCGCTGAAGCTGAAGGCGAAGGTCGGCAAGGCGAACAACTTGTTGGATGTGTTGTAGTAAATCGTGTGTTTTGTGATTGTTTAGACTTTAAACAACTCCGTACCGTACATGATGCAGTATATCAAAGCCCAGGTGGATTTGAAGCTGTACAATACGGATATTTTTACCAACGCGCTCGTGAATCAGAAAAAGAAATCGCAAGAAAAGTTTTACAAGGTGAATGGCGCTGGCCAGCAAGATGGGCTCTTTGGTATTTCCGTCCAACTGGAGCTTGTCCACCTGAATGGTATAATCAGCCGTTTGTAGGACAGTTTAAAAGCCATTGCTTTTATGAACCACGTGGTGATGAATGTCCGAAAATGTATTCACGATAGTAAAATTTGCAACGCAAGTGCTTAGAAATTTGGGTACTTGCGTTGCTTTTCACTATGTTTTAGAAATCTAATAATGTGATTAATTTTTCTATGCCTACCACATGTATCAATAATGGTATACGAGGACCATTTGATTGATTCATAATGAGCTTATATATAATGGTGAATAATTGTTTTTGATTTTCTTTCATTATCTTTTTATCTTCATGATGACAAATCGAATACAATTGTTCCATTAAGTTAGAGTAATCGTTATTAGAACGAAGTGTTTTGCAAACTTCTACTAACCATCCTTTCTGCCTGTCATCTAATGTGTTGTAAAACTCTATATTTCTCTCTTGATTTACTGTAATTAATTTTTCAGATTGAAAGTTTCTAATCCAATATTCCACCCGATTACTTATTGCAATCATTTCAGGTAATGCATAACTTCTATCTGTTTTTTCTAATATACTTTGTAAAATAGATGAATCAAAATGTAATAATGGTAACGTTCCTGCTACTTGATTAAATTTCGGATATTCATTAACTCGGCTATCAGCTCTAGAGAGCTTCATTGCATCAAATAAATCTTCATTTTTGAGCATTTTATTTTTATAACTATCTTTTAATCGTTCATACTCTGTAAAATTGCGAATCACATCTTCATCAAGACCGATATGAAACGCTGCGTCTGGCCTATATTTTGCAAACATAAATAGAATCACTTCGGGCAAATACACTTTTAGCAACTCGCTAGGTGTAATACTATTCCCTAAGGAACTAGACATTTTTTCATGATTCCCTTTAATTCCAATGAAATCATAAGCAACGTAATGTGGAGCTTCACGATTGAATACTTCCCTCGCAATTTCCTTTGATACATTATAACTACCTGTTTCTGATGAATGATCTCTGCCGCCCGGTTCAAAAACAACATCCTCAATCATCCATCTCATCGGCCAATCGATTTTCCAATTCAGTTTCATTTTATTTGTATTTAATATTGATAATTCATTTTGATTTCCGCATTCACATTCATACCGAACTGTTTTCAATACTTCATCAAAATGTGTAATCGTTGTTGCATCTTTCCCGCATTTCTCACAATATAATGTAACCGGATAAAAATTCTCTCGTTCTTCCTCACTACACTCCCCAGTTTTAAAACTCATTAAAATATCATATATTTCTTTTCTTTTATATAAAGACTCTAATATATTTGCGTTATACCTTCCGCTTCTATACTCAGCGTTTTGATATATGAATTCCACTTCAATCCCAAATACTTGGAGCGACTTTTCAAACTCTTTTTCAAAATGCTCCGCATATGAGTTATGACATCCATATGGATCTGGAATATCACAGTATGGCATACCAATATATTTAGCAAAAGATGGATCAATATTTTTAGGGACTTTTCTAAACCTGTCATAATCATCCCATGAAAAAATGAAACGAGTCTTTTTCCCTAAATCTTTAAGCGCTCTTACAACGAAATAAGTCGTTACAATTTCACGGAAGTTCCCGATATGAACAGAACCAGATGGACTAATTCCTGAAGCGCAAACAAAAGTTTCTTTGTTTGGATGTTTTCTAATTAATTCATGTGCTACTTCATACGCCCAATGCATATACTACTCACCTCAATTATATTTTTGTTCTCACATTTTCATTTTTTTGCAATAAAAAAACTCCCACCCCCAAGATTATTCATCTTGAGGACGAGAGTTATTAGCTTCGCGGTACCACCTCAGTTTGTTAATATGTCACCATATTAACCTCTTCAGGTACGGCAAAATATGCTTATACCCTATCTCTATAACGGGAGAACCCGTCGCACCATCCCTAAACAAATTAGTTCCTTGCGCAGCTCCAAGTCTTTTTTCATTAAGATGTATACTGCTCTTTCTCAGCTACCAGAGCTCTCTGTACGTATTCTTTCTTAACTACTCTTCTCTTCCATGCCATTTTAAATATTAGTTTTTTTATATGATAATTTATAACACTTTTATTGTCAAACTTTTCTAAACAGAATATATAACTATCTAAAAAAATGCTTTATCGCTTCTAATTGAATTTTGTGGCTACACTCATCACAACAATATGCCCCTTTTGGTTTCTCTTTAAATCTCTTATATTTTTCACTACCTTCGTAAACACGAAATATGTTCTTACAAGAAAAGCAAACAATCTCATAAAACATCATATGCATTTTCCTCTCCGTGTTTATACACTTTTCAATAATTTTAGAAGATTGATTGTCTACCTTACAAATCTTAATATCTTCTTACTAAAGGTTTACCTCTATTTTTATCGAATTATATAAATATCTTATAAAACGAGGTGAACATCTTGTTCAGTAATATAGAATTAGTTTTGGATGCTAAAGCAAGTTTAGCTGAAGGACCATGTTGGGATGAGAAAAAGCAGCTTTTATATTGGGTTGATATTATGGAGAAAAAATTATGCATATATAATCCTACCGCTAATACGAACCGAGTAATCACTCTCAATCAACAAATTGGTTGTGTTGTTCCATATTTAGAGGACGTACTACTCTTAGCTATGGAAAACGGCTTTTATTCTATTAATGTATATACAGAAAAATTGACACATATTTTTGACCCTGAATCACATTTAATAGAAAACCGTTTTAATGATGGAAAATGTGATCCAGCTGGCCGCTTTTGGGCAGGTACTACAGATACATATGGTATTAATACTGCAGGTTCTTTGTATTGTTTAAATAATAATTTGAGCGTAGAGAAAAAAGTTTCACATGTAAATACATCAAATGGAATTGCTTGGTCACCCAACCATAAATACCTTTACTATATTGATACACCTACTAAAAAAGTGGTTCGCTATCATTATGATAAGTATACTGGAAAAATTCTCAATCCAATTGATGTAATCATTTTCCACGAAAATGATGGGCTACCCGACGGTATGACAATTGATGAAGAAGGTTGTTTATGGATTGCACATTGGGGAGGTTCAAAGATTACTAGATGGAATCCTTTAACTGGAGACCAAATATTAAGTATCCCAATTCCAGCGTTATATGTAACGTCGTGTACATTTGGAGGGCCTAATTTAACAGATTTATATGTTACAACAGCCAGAACAAGAATGACAGATGACGAATTAAAGGACTATCCACATGCAGGTGGTATCTTTCGAATTCAAACAAATATTAAAGGTTGTCCTACATATGAATTTTGCAATAAAAATATTGGAGCTGAAACAATATGAACCGTATCGAATACATAAGACAAGAAGAAAAGAAATATCACGATCTTTGCTATGAACAATATAAACTGTTTGAAGCTGGATCTTGGCTTAGCAAACCAGTTAAAACGGTGATGGACTTAATAGATCACTTTGCAGGACAAAAAAACTTGCAAGTACTTGACCTCGGCTCTGGCGTCGGTAGAAATAGCATTCCAATTGCACAAAAGATAAAAAATACTAGCGGTACTGTTACATGTGTTGACTTGCTTGATTCCGCTTTAAAAAAGCTACAAATTTATAGCAAAGAACATGATGTATTCGAGGTTATAAAAACAGAACAAGCAGCAATTGAAAACTACTATATTGCCTCTAACACTTATGATTATATCGTTGCAGTATCCAGTTTAGAGCATGTTAAATCAGAAGAAGATTTAACAAATGTGCTCCATTCTATGAAAAAAGGTACAAAGACTGGTGGTATTAATTGTTTAATTATTAACTCGAACATACAAGAAATTGATTTAAAAACGAATGAAGAATTAGATGCTTTAATTGAAATTAATCTTTCAACAGAAGAAATGATAAATACTTTAAAAAGCATTTATAAGGAATGGAAAGAAATAAAAGTTGAAATAAAAGAATTAGCTTATGATATAGTTCGAAATGAAAGACATATTCAATTAAAAACAAATGCGATTACATTTGTCGTTCAGAAATAAAACTTTAAAAGTCATCCTTAATAAAGTGAAACTTTAATCAGTGGGGGTTTTCTTCATCCCCCACTGATTATTAGCCTTCACCAATCGGACTTTTATGGGCAGTTGATCCCCACCTAACTTCTTTGCTTTCGCTGAATTTTGAGGTGGGGGTCTTACTGCCCATTAAAGCGGGATAAATAAAAGAGCACTTGTTTCCGCAAGTGCTCTTTTGGGGATTTTGAGATGCCCTATTAACGAAAGTTAAGGTTACCTAAAGTTAAAAGGTATTTATATTATATGCTTGTCCTTTTTATTTGTGCATAATCAATATATAAACATCTTTAATAATTCTTAATAACTTTTATTTATAGTTCTTTCTGACATGTTATCATTATGAAATTGATTGAAGGTTTATCTACCATATTCTTATTCGGTTCATCAATTTCCGAAACTTGTACCAATCCATACTTATTAAAATCTTGGTTTATAGATTCCGGATCATAGAAGAACATTTTTACACCTTCCATTACCTCAAAATAATCTTGATCCAACTCTTTTCCTTTTCTGTACATTGGAGCTTTTTTAGAAACCGTTGTAAAAACCATATATCCACCTGGTTTTAGCTGATTATAACAATCTTTAATAAATTTCTCTCGCTCATGCTTATTCAACAAATGAAGAAGTGCATGACTGAATATCCCATCATACAGTTTACTATCAAAAGGCATATTGTTTACTGAACCGTGATGTATACTAATACCTTCTAATCCGTTTTGCTTTGCTAAATCAATGGCTGTTTTTGAAATTTCAATACCCGTGACATTTATACTATTATCGATAAAAACCTTTGCATTTCTACCATATCCAATACCCGGAATTAAAATATCCTTAACGTTTTTTTCAAGGAAAAAATCCTTTGTCAAAATTGCAGAATCTGTAGGTTCAAACCCCCACATCGTTTGTTTTTCTATAAAACTTGATTCCCAAAATTCCATTATATTTCTTTCTCCTTATTCTTATCTCATTTTTAGTATCACATTACAAACTTATAAATTTTAACGTTGCTGCTACCTATGCCAAATTAATTTTTTTACCACATTCAATATAGGTCCATTGAATATAGCATAATTATAAGCCTATATCTATTATAATGATTGGTTTAAAATCCACCCATTTTTTATTAATCCTTACGTTTGTAAAAAAATAAAAAAGCCAATACTTCTGTTAGAATATTGGCTTTTCTCAAGAGAAATTATCTTTTTGTATTGTACTGATCTATTACTTTTTCTAACACTTCTAAAGTTATTGGTTGAGCTTTTTCTATTAATTGATAACCAATACGCCCATTCGGTTCAGCTGTAACTTGTTGTAAAATCTTTAAATCATGAATTCCTTTTTCTCTTAATTGCATATAAAGTTGTTGTTCCGACATTTTTGCCTTCATCAAATTCTCTATTACAATCTCTCCGTTTTCTACTATTACAATGCTACTGCCATTTAGGAATTGTTCCACCTTCTTTAATTTCAATTCAAAGATATGAATGATAAGAAGTATGCTCGCAAATATAATAGCTGCAAATATAGATGGGACTACTTTCCTACTTAATACAGGCTCTACAATAATACGTCCAATTGATACTACTATAATTATTTCAGCTCTTGTCATTTGACTAACAGATTTACTACCTGTCATTTTTAATACAATTATTCCAGTGAGAATTAATACAATGCTTTCTAAAATAACATTCATAATAGCCCAATCCTTTAATGGTGTATGTTACTATCATTCCCATTAAAGTTGTATTTTACATACTTACCAAGTTTTTAAACCCTTCAGACCATGATGAAAATAAAGGCTCCCACCCATACTCTTTACGTGCTTTATTATTTGAAGCTCCTCTTTCCCAACTAATCTTCCCAGCTTGAACTATTGGAACCGGCGCCCCAATTGCAGCTGCATATATCGGTAACCACTCTTTACTTGTTGCTGGAAAATCATCTACAATATTTACAGTTCCTGCAGGCCAATGAAGAGCTAACATAGCTGCCCTAGCAGCATCTTCGACATGTATAAACGAGCTTATCCCGTCTGATGCGATAATTTCATTATTACGAACTTGATTTGCGATTAATCCATTTTCCGCATACCATGTACCTGGACCATATAGCGTACCGTAACGAAGTATAACCGCTTCTTGTAACTCCGAAACAGCTTGTTCTAATTTTAATATGCCATCAATAGTCAGCTGCCTAGGCATAGGGGCAGCAATGTCTAATGAATCTATTTCTGTCGCAAGTGTTTCTCCTGGTTCATACGCCCATGAAATACTTTGAGCAATCATTCTCTTTACCTCTACATTTTTAGCTGCATCAACAAGGTTACGAGTACCTTTGATTCTAATTTTGGCATTATCCTCAAAATTCCACGTAGACAATGACGTTAATTGATGAATCACTACATCAGGAGTTGTTTCATTTAGTGCAGAAAATACAGCCTGTCGATTAAATATATCAGCTATTACTGGGATAGCACCAAATTTCTTCATTTCCTCTACTTGCGATTCATTACGAATCATTGCAAATACCGTATGCCCCTCTTTTATTAACATAGGCAATAAAGAACGTCCGATTACACCCGTTGCACCTGCTATAAATATTTTCATATACATTCCCCCTCATTTAATAATCATAAATGTAACGAAATATATGTGAGGAATGTGACAATTTTATATTGTTCCATAAATATCCTCTTTTTTTACAAACATGTATTCACAGTACCTATTGGACTATTTATAATAATAATTAATGTGAATGTTTCATCCAAAATTTAAGCTATAACGTTGGCTAGCAACCAACAGTGATAACATGATAATCGAATTTGATGGATATAGAATTAATGAGTATGTTATTGGCCGTAATTGTTCTCTTAACAAGTTAAAAGCAATGTATTTAAATGTAAAAAATGAAGAGTTATCTAATGAGGATCTTCTACGTTTATTTTGTATGCACTATCATTATGAAATTATTCCAAAGTCACTACAAGAAGCCGGCACGAGCGATGTTGTCATCGATTTAGACACAGACTATATTTATATCCCTAATAGATAACTGTAAACTAGATTAAATGAATAAACATTACGATTCAGCTAAGTGTTTAATAAAATAAGTCATTGCCCAAATTAATGTCGCAAATTGAGTAACAAAATACATTGTCCATTCAAAACGAGTCAATTTTCTCTCTCGTTTAACCTTCTTTAAATATCTGTAAAATATGAATGTACTCAAAAACATAAGTAACAACGATAATTGCTGTAAATCATCGACTATACGTACCGCCATAAACTCCATCACCCTTCTATTCAAAATATAAGCTTTATTTTAAGAATATCATTTATTGGTAGTTTATTTCCAGTTCATATACTTATGACATAAACTAAAAGAGCACTCAGCTATTGAGTGCTCTAAAAAATGTTAATTCAACACATTTTCCTCGTAATGGTAACGTGTTATCCCCCTTACTTTTTATACTTCAGTTTTATCACTTCTGGTATATGGTTGCTATCATATTTCCTCGTATAGGTTTCTCCATCTGGTGTAACAAATTGTAATACAATCTTACCACAAACACCATGTTGTATTTCAAATTCACCATCTGCATTTGAAATACTGCGTTCCTTGTCTTTAATAGTATCTTCATAAATTTTCACATTAAATATAGGTTCGTTATTTTGATCTATGACAACACCTTTTGAATACTTAGCAATTGCTATACACTTATCATTTTCTTTATAATATTTAGTAATAATCATGGCTCCAATTACTATAGCGATACTTACAAGTAAGAGAATTATTTTACGTCTCACAATCCACCTCCTTATTTGTGTTGTTCTTTCTTAAATTGAAAATCTAGATGTCTTAATAATTTGATTTCTTCTAGTACTTTGTAAATACCTTCTTCAATTTTCTGCTCTTTTACATTTGATACGTTTAACTTTAATAATTTTTCTTTAGGAAAATCCTTCATAAAATTTTTATCAATAGAATCGATTTTTATTTGATTTCCACTTAAACTTTCCATAAGGGTTTCTGTAACTATATGTTTCTGTAATTCTAAACAAGTATGTATTCCCAATATACTTTGCTTTTTATATATAAATAAATGTGGGTTTTCATTTTGTACTTTTTCTAATACTGTTGCTAATTTTTTTGACCTATTATAGTAAGAAACTTTAATTTTATTTTTATGACGTTCAAACATGCCGCTCTTTATATAAATCTCTAAAGCTGCTTGAGATATCATGGGACTATCAATATCTAATATCTTTTTATATTTATGGAAATCATTTGCGATCACTGGCGGAATAACTGCTACACCGACGCGTAAACCCGGAAAAATAATCTTCGAATAACTTTTCAAATATATTACATGGTTACAATCATCTATACTATATAACGGATCTGCTTTTGAATCATTTTCTAAGTCAGCTAAATAATCATCTTCTACTATAAATACATTATATTTCTTCGCCAGTAGTACAATTTTTTCTTTCTCACCTTTAGAATAAGACGTTCCAAGCGGATGATGATATCTCGGTATCGTATAAAAGAATTTTATTTTTCCAGTTTGAAATATTTGTTCCAATTCATTCAAATCGATACCTTCATTCGTACGTCTAATACCGATTACAGGAACTTTATTTATTTCTAGATAATCAATATATAGATGATATGTTGGCTGTTCAATTAATACAGTTTCATTTCCATTCGGAAACGGTATAGAAGTTAATATAGCAAGTGCTTGCTGCACACCTGATGTGACAAAAATATTGTCCTCTTTTGTGAAAACTTGATAGTTTGCTAGTTGTTTTTGAATAACTGGAATTAAAGATGGTAACCCTTTCGGTGTGCCGTAAACGAACAAAGCATTTTTATAAGTATCAATAGCCTTATTAATACAATGTTGAAAATCTAAATATGGAAAAACATCTGGATCTGGTGCTGAAGAAGCAAAATCAATTATCTCGTTATTTTCTATCATACTTCCAGATTTCTTAACAACGTAGTAGCCACTTTGAGGGACGGAATAAACAATATGACGTTTCTCTAATTCCTGTAATGCACGTATAACGGTTGCCTTATTACATTCATATTGTGAAACAAGTGTCCGAATAGATGGTAGTTTCTTCCCTTCTTTTACCTCTCCATTTTGAATCATATTTTCTAGGTCATTTAAAACATGTAAATACTTATACATCTCACACCTTCTTCGTTAGTTTTGTATCGCTACAGCTTAATTAACATACTTTTTGAGTTTTCATTTAGATTTCTTATGCAATTACATACAACTTTTTACTATGACCTATAATTCCCTTCTAAAAATATGGAATTTAACATTATTTAACAATTATTTCACTTCAAAAAGGATTTACAATTAATAAATAGAATATCTCCATGAATAAATAAAAAGTGAGGGATATATAATGCAGCGCTTAAATACGATTGATATTAGTAATGTACTTGAATTAGAACAAGCTCTTTCGACTTTATTACGTGAAGAGATTTCTTCAAAGCAAGACCTTGAAAATTGGTTAAAAGAACAATCTAAATTAATTTGGGAAATCGAAGAACAATTAAGATCACATTATATTGCCTTTCAATGTAATACAGATAATAAAGAAATAAAAGATACCTTTGAATATGATCAACAGTTTGTAAGACCCCTTTTAAAACGTTACCAAAACTTATTTCATAATACATATTTACAGTCACCTTTTCGAATGGAATTAGATTATAAATTATATGGTTTATTAGATGCTAAAATAAAAAATGCGCAAACGCTATTCTGTGAGGAAAACATCGATTTAGAAATTAAAGAAGACAAATTAGTAACAGAGTACTTTGAAATTACAGGAGGATTATGTGGAATTTGGGACGGCAAAGAAAAAACAATTACAGAATTACAATCATATTTACAAGATCCAAATCGTGAAATCCGTAAAAAAGCAAAAATAATTATTTCTGAACAATTCTTGTCTGTCGAAAAAGAACTCCAAACTATCTTAAATCAATTAATTGAAATTCGCCATCAAAAGGCGAAAAATATTCAAGTAGAGAATTATCGTGATTATATGTTTAAGAAATACGAACGCTTTGACTATACAGCCGAAGATTGCTATGAACTAGCTGAATCAATACGTAAGTACGTTATACCACTTAAAGATAAAATATTACAAGAGAAAAAAGAAAAACTGCAAGTGGATACGCTTCGTCCATGGGATGTAACAGCTGTAGCCCCAGATGAAAAAGTACTTACACCTATTGCAAATGAAAATGATTTAATTGAAAAAAGCACTCACATCTTCAATAAACTAGATGTTGAATTTTCAGCACTTTTAAACCGAATGCATGAACATGATTGCCTCGATTTAATAAGTCGCAAAGGAAAAGCATCTGGTGGATTTTGTGAGTACTTACCAGCTTCTCAATTATCCTTTATTTTTATGAACTTAAACTATACGCAAGATGATATTATCACTTTCATACATGAAATGGGTCATAGCATTCATAACGAACTCATCAAACCATTAGATTTACGACAATATATAGAAATTCCCGCTGAAACAGCTGAACTAGCTAGTATGACAATGGAATTATTCTCAATTGACTTCTGGGAAACTTTCTATACAGACAAAAAAGATTTAAAACAAGCGAAAATTAACTTCTTTAAAGATGTTATTTCATATTTACCTGTTATGCTTATCGTAGATCAATTTCAACACTGGCTTTATGAAAATCCGAGTCATACTTCTGAAGAAAGAAATGAAAAATACTTACAACTTCAAAAAACTTATGAGTCTAACGTCATACATATTAATGGCTACGAAAACTGGATAGCAACGAGTTGGTTACCTGTACTCCATATTTTTGAAGTGCCATTTTATTATATTGAGTATGCAATTGCTCAACTTGGTGCGTTGCAAATGTATAAACAATATAAAGACAATCCGGACCAAGCTCTAGAAAATTATAAAAAGGCACTATCGCTAGGAAGCTCAAAATCAATAAAAGAAGTATATGAGACAGCCGGCATTCGTTTTGATTTTTCAGGTGAAACCATTAAAGAACTCATGTCATTTGTAGAAAAAGAATTAGAATTATTGGAACAAATATAAGAAAAAAGCTGTACCTATATTTTAGGTGCAGCTTTCTTTTTTATTTTATTGATTAATTCTATGTACTGAAAATCTCCATATCCGATTGTTGGAAAAAGATGAAACAACTTTATTAATAATTCTTGCGTTGATAAATCTTTATTTTTGGAGATAAATTTTATTACATCATTATCATCTTTTAACATTTCTAAATATAAGTCTACAGCCTGATACATTACTGGAAGTAACTCTACAGATTGTTTCCTATGATTCACTAATACTTCTGTATATACAGAGTGATAGTTACCTAACTTCATTTCAATTTGACTGACTTTGAATTCATCCTCTTTAAAGCTATTTAAAACCACTCTCCCCTCATAACCTGACTGTTCAAGGTATGCAAGTATTGTAAGTAGATTCATTTGGCAAAACATATCCTCACCAAACCATAAAACAATACATTCATATTTATTCTTAAAAAGATTATTTAATGGAGCTATAACCTTTTGTATATAATCCTCAACTGCACTATTATGCCCCGTTGCTCTTGTTTTAATAAACTCTTCATCAAAAGCTTGTGTAGTAACGCGATTTACACACATCGCTTCGTTAAATGGTGCATAATCAGATTCACCCATTAGCTTTTCATTTTTAAACTCTTCATACATCATTTGACCGTTTAATATGTGAAGTACATCTTTATCAAACAGCTCCCTCTTTGCATTTCGTAACTGCTCAACCTCTACTTTTCTAGAAATATTCATTTTAAACTCCCCTTCTATATTGATATTGAGTTTAAAAAATGATTGAATAGGCTTGAAATTCTCTTGGATTTATTCCTAAAACATTTTTAAAAGCTCTACTATATCAATTTTAAAGGATTTCAAAAATTAAAACACGAATTTTGTACATTAAGAGATGTTTAGTTTCTAATTGAAAATTTATGTATGGAAAGGAAATTACAATGAACGAATTAAAAAAAGAAATACTCCACTTACTTAATGAGCAATATCCATTAGATTTTATAAGTGTTACATCCATAACAAATGAAATGTATCGATGTCTTGCGGAACAAGGTACTTACTTCATTAGAATTACAAACTATAAAACGTATAAAGAACAGTTAGAAGAAGTTACATTTACAAACTTTTTATATCAAAATGGCTTAGGTGTTCCTCCCGTAATACCTTCACTAACTGGAAATTTAGTTGAGAAATTAACATTAGACAAGGAGATTTTTACCGTAGTATATAAAGCTGCTCCTGGGATACATTTACCAAGAAATGAATGGAATGCTAATGTATTTAAAAAGCTTGGTCAACAAATTGGTAAGTTGCATCGTATATCTAACAACTTTGGAAATACCAAACCGGTAAAACATATTAACGATTGGTATGAAAATGAAGAATACAATTTTCTTAAGTATATTCCTAAAGAAGAGACTATTATTAGAGAAATTGCATCTGATATTTTATCTTCCATAAAAAATCTGCCAAAAACATCTACGAACTACGGCCTGATCCATGGAGATTTATGGTTGGAAAACGTTTTAGTTGATAATAATTTAAACTTAACAATGATTGATTTTCAAGACTGTGAAAAACATTTTTACATATTCGATTTAGCGGTTCCAATCTATAGCGCGATAGAATACTCATTTGCCGGCAATGGAAATATTGTGGACTATGAGAATTTAATTACAAAAGCAATACTTGATGGGTATCAAGAAGAAAATGAATTACCTAAAGAAATGATAGACAAACTTCCTTTGTTTATAAAATTAAAGGAGATATTTGAATATAGTTTAATGCATATGTATTGGGAGAAAGAAAAATTAACTGAGGAACAAGTACGGATAATGAATCTTTATAGAATGAAACTTGAAAATAAGTATACCTATATCAATATGTAAAGCTGATGTTGTTTAACTACAGTATTGTATTTAAACAACATCCTAAATAAGGGTAATTACTTGCTTACTAAATTGTATTTATTTTTCACTTATACATACTGATCTAATAATCCATTTAAATATACTGCGTTTTCCGGAGATACTTTCTCTGACAATCTAGCTACAATAATAATAGGAGCCCATTGAAAAATCTCATCTCTTGATAAGCTGGTATTTTTGCAATAAATATGTAAATACATTTCAACTAATTCTACTGATGCCTGAGCGTACAATAAGTATGTACGAAATACATCTGCACGAACATCACCTGAACTTGCATCAACCCAATCTATAATTTTCACGTTACCGTTACTCAAAATCAGATTGAATGGATGAAAATCTCCATGACATAGCCTAGAATCAAATACAATTGAATCTAATTTTTGTAATATATTTTCCTTCTTATTTTCATCCAATCTATGTACAGATTTAATTTGACGCTCTAACCTTTCTCTCATTGGCTCCGTTTCATCTGGATTCACACATATAGCATGAATCTTTTTTGTTCATTAACACATAGGCCAATGTAATGCTCTGCTTCATTTAGGTTATTAAGTAGGAGATCACCAATACTGTCCCCTTTTACATATTCCATAATAATTGCCTGTCTATCTTGTATTTTTGTCACTTCAAATACGTTCGGAACTGGTAGCTCACATGAATAAGCATATTTTTGTTTTTTTTGTTTCGTTTATAGCCTCTGTATTTGGGAGATAGTCTTTAAATAATTTCACAATCTTATTATCATATAGATAAATTTCCGCTGTATTCCCTTTTGCAATCGGATTACCTAGATTCACTTCATTTCCCTCCTGTAAATAAAGTGAAACTTTAATCAGTGGGGGTTTTCTTCATCCCCCACTGATTATTAGCCTTCACCAATCGGACTTTTATGGGCAGTTGATCCCCACCTAACTTCTTTGCTTCCGCTGAATTTTGAGGTGGGGGTCTTACTGCCCATTAAAGCGGGATAAATTCAAATAACACTTTATCCTTTACTTTACATTCACTGTAATCATAACGAAAACCTACTTAACAAATCTACAAAAAACTTACCACTTTCTACCCTTAAATAGAAAGTGGTAAGTTTAACTGTTTAGGAACATCAGAATGAAACACCGGTGTATGCAAGATAGTAAATAAATATCCTTGTTGAATAAACGATACTTCATTACGCTTACATTCAAACGGAATACTATTTTTCTTGAAATTATTTTGGATTTGCTGTAAAAATACGGGGTCCGGTGTTCCGAAAGAAACGTGTACTTTCGGTGGTAAAGCTTTCATTGCAATTGGAATCCAAGGTCGCTGCCACCAAGTTGCGACGATATAGGCAGTTCCACCTATAACAAAGTTAAAAATATCCCCATCTTCCATCGTTTTCATATGAAGATTTGATTTTAACCATTCTGTAAATACAGGTACACTTTTAACGGGAAGACCGATTTCCCTAACATATAAAATGTTTAAAGGTGACTGCGAAACTAATACATCTTCTTTAACATAGCTATGTGCGATAATTTCAAGAAGATTTCCATCACCGTCTTTAAAGTATAAATTGAATAGACCGTTCTCCTCACCGATTGTATTTCCATCTTTCCATTTCACAATAAGTAATCCGGATTTTTTAAGCCACTTTGCTGTTTCATGAAATGTTGAATATGGAATTTCAAAAGCGAAATGCGCAGGTGCAATCGGTTCATATACTTCTTGAAAACTAATTGTTGTGTATGGTGTTACTTCAAATTGAATACATGATGCAGTTTCTTTTTTTATTGGAAAAGATAATATATCCTTATAAACTTGTTTTACTCCTTCTATTGAAACCGTTTGTAGTTTTATATCTGAAATATGTGTAATCATTTTACATCCCCCTATTTCATATTATCTACTCGTATTGTATTACAATTAGAAATAGATAAAATCAAACGGAAGGATTGATTTTTCATGTTGAAACTACAACTTTAGTATGAATACGTTAGCTCCAATTATTTTTGATTTCCGCTATAACAATTTCTGGTTTATCCCAGTGCAACATGTGGGTAGTATCAGGGATTACCTTTACTACACCGTCTGTTTTCTCTTTAAAAATATTTACTGTCTTATCTCGATAATCCGTCCAAATTTTTGGGACTGTAGCTCGAAGTAAGATAATGTTAGCCGGCAACTGCTCATATATATCTATCGTTTCATCTTTATGCATACCTCTTATTATATTGCCAGCCGTTGTTCCTCGCGCATGCCAACATACTTTATTATCCAGTTCAATCCCAAGATCTTTTACTGCAAGTTCTAATAATGGCGACCATCTAGTATAAGCTTCTTTTTCACTTTTGAAAAATTCGTCCCAATTATTAAAAACGTATTCATCAAAGTCCTTTTCATAATAAGCAATTTCTTCTTTCAACGTTTCTTCTTTAAGCCTTTTTGTTTGATATCCACCATCAATAAGAATACTTCCTTGTACTTTTTCTGGATGATTTAACAAATAAAATAACGCTACAAAACTTCCCCATGAATGTGATAGAAAATAGAAGTGTTCGATTCTCAATTCATTTATTATTTCATTTAACCAATTTGCTAAATTGTGCATCTCATAATCTTCTGTTCTTTCAAAGGGCGGTGTTTTACCATGTCCAGGTGCATCAACGGAGATAAATCTATACTCTTCTTTTAATTCCTCAGCAATTTCTATAAAACTTAAACTCGTACTACCTAATCCATGTAAACAAAAGATAACGGGCTTGTCATTATTCTCCCATTCAGTAATATGTACATTTATTTTTTCGTTGTTAATATAGTAGCGTTTCAAAACAATTATCCTCCATATTTCGTTTTTTTGATTAGCACTTTACTTATTTCTATTTTTTTCAAGTATCCCCTGCATTCTTTGCCACACAAAAAGCTGCTTTTCTATAATAGAAAAGCAGCTTTTACACTCAAATACACTATAATTTAACAGCAATTATCATAAATCTTTTTGAATTCGTACGAATCCCTTTTTCAGAACTATTCGTGTCAATGAATTTTTGTAAAATAGTAAAATCCTTTTTCTCTTCTCCAAATCTAGGAATAATAGGCGTATGTTTTAATAAGAAAATGAGATCTTCAGGAGTACTGTAATAATCAGTAACATCATATTCACGTACTTGCACGAGATCAAATCCTGCACTTATAAGTTCATTCATATACTTTTCTTTTAAAGTGCCATCTCGTTCACCTAAGCATTGTCCTCTGCCAAATGCTTCTTTCAGGTTTAATTTATCATTCTCACTTACTTGTTGTGTTAAGAAAAAGGCACCCTTTTTCATTACTTTTGCTAACTCAGATGCCAGAAACGGGGCATGACAACTTGAAGCAATATCAAAATGAGCATGTGGAAACGTTAACGCTTCAGAGTCCATTTGGAGAAACTCAACGTTTTGTACACCTGCTTTTTTTAAGTTGGAATATGCTTTTTCAATCATGCCATTTGAATTATCTATTCCAGTTAGTAATTTTACTGAAGATGCTATTTTTATTACATTCTCTCCGCCACCTGTACCAACATCAAGTAGACTATGTGATGGTTTGCATCTTTCTTTCACTTCGCTATAAAAGTCCCATGTATCTCCTACAGTTTCACATTTTATTTTACTAAAATCCCATCCATTTAATCTTCCTACTTTATCATAGAAGCTTTTATACTCTAATTCGTTCATCTTATTACTTCCCCTTTGTAAAAATGCATTAAATATGTATAATAACCTGCAACACTACTTAATTATATATTATAAAATGCAAATTATTAAAACAACATAATTCTTCGTACCACATTAAGTTTACATAACAATTTTATAGTTTACCTTTATCTATATGTTCTAAATGTCCTCTTCCCCAACTACACATACTATCCAAAACAGTACTGACTGTTTTTCCATGCTCAGTTAAGCTATATTCTACTTTAGGTGGTATTTCTTGATAAATTTCGCGTTTTAGTAGTTGATCTTGCTCTAATTCACGTAATTGCTTTGCTAACGTCCCTTGAGATATATCTGGTATTAATCGCTTTAATTCACCAAAACGTTTCGTTCCATCTGTTAGCAAAATAAACAAAATGAGCGGCTTCCATTTCCCGCCGATTATTTGTAATGTCGCTATTACCCCTTCTAACTTCGGTTCTTTTAAATCCATTTTTCTCACCTCTCCTCAGATATCATAAACCATATTTAGCAATTTTTCCTATTACTTATCTGCATAAATAGCGATTAGTACGAAATTTACGACTATGTACATATAAAGTGCGTACTTTTCAATACTCTTATTTTAAAGAATAATAAAAGCAACACAGATTTATTTTTAATTTTATATTAAGGGAGAGGCTTAATCATGTCTTTTACTTCATTAAAAGATAAACAAATTGTTATCATTGGCGGGAGTTCTGGTATTGGATTAGCAACAGCAACAGAAGCAATTAAACAAGGCGCACATGTTATTATTGCAGGGCGTTCGGAAGAAAAATTAAAAGTTGCTAAAAAATTAATAAATAGCAATCTTCTCCAAACTTACGTATTGGATAATCAAAATAAAGAGCAATTACAAAATTTTTTCGAGAAAATCGGGAATTTTGATCATTTATTTACACCAGGGGCCTCTTACACACTTGGACCAATAAATGCTACTGATGATATTGCTGAAAGTAGCTTTATCGGAAAATTCTGGCCACAATATTACGCCGTAAAATATGCAATTCCTTTTCTTTCAAACTCTGGATCTATCGTGTTAATGTCCGGTGCCTTTAGTCAAAGGCCACTTAAAGGTGCGCCTGCTTATGGAGCTTGCAATGGTGCTATTGAAAGTTTAGGGAAAGCTTTAGCTGTTGAATTAGCTCCTATAAGAGTTAATGTTGTTTCTCCCGGAACGATCCGAAGGGAAAATGAGAAAAGACTAGCTGCTTATGAAGCTTATAAATCTCATTCTCTTGTAAAGAGACCTGGGCATAATGATGAAATTGCACATACTGTCCTGTATTTAATGCAAAATAGTTTTACTACAGGTAATGTATTATTTCCAGATGGAGGATACACATATCATTGATTTAAAATTCAACTGCAAATTATCTTGAAGGTTTTTATTAAAACACAATTTCCATTAGGTGTAAATTTTTCAACTGCCTCCATTTATCTTCATAATTTAAATTTTAGTTGATGAATCAAACCGACAAGCCATTTAACTGTTTTTGAGCACAATAAAATAAAAAAAGGCATAAAATATGCCTTTTTTATTACTTATTTGTTTATCGGATAACAAACCTCAGTAATCCACTTATTAGGATCCGATTCAATAGCTGGGCTAACATGATAAATATTAAACATAGGGCCGGCTAATTCATATCCTTCCGCTTCAATCCATTTTGCAGCTGCTTCATTTACATCTGTCATTTGTTCATAGCTTCCGTTTACTGTTATAGATGCTACTTTAATTGCTTCGATTTTTTTAAAATGAACATCGTTTGTATTTTCGTACTTTCCAAAGATATTTAGCTGTATTTCTACATCTACATCCTTTTCCTTGTATTCTTGATCATGGAAGACAGCAATACTATAACTCGGATGAGCCATACTAATATTTTTCATATGAATTTCTTGCATCAATATACTCCATAGATCGCCTTCACAATTATATGAAGGAATAACCTTTCTAACACTACCTACATTTCTTTCTGGAATTTCTTTTATAGAAACATGATATTTCATCTCAACAACATCCTCTCTCATCATTTTCATTGAGTTTTCGAGGAGACGTAATTGTTTTTGAAGGTCACCCATTTCATCCTTTATTTGAGCACAACGATTTTGAAATTGTTCTTTTACACTATTTATATTATCGCATTCAATTATTTCTTTAATAGTAGCGATGTTAAATCCCATATCTTTTAACATTTGAATTTGATTTACTTTCTTTAATTGGGCTGCTGAATAGTATCGATAACCACTTTGTTCATCAACTTTTACTGGCTGCAATAATTCAACTTTATCGTAGTGCCTCAACATACGTATGCTAATGGAAGATAGTTTTGAAAAATCCCCTATTTTAAACATGTTTTCCTCCTATAAATTACATCTACTTCGAAGCTCAACTTTATCTTAAACAATGACATTGTGTGAGAGTCAACTGTTTTTAATGATTTAAACAATAATTAAATGTATTATATTTACACAATTAAAGTTGTGTATTTACATTTTTATAATCAACATTATAGTTTGTCTGTCTAATTATTTATCTCCAAACATTCATAAACGGCCATCATATCTCGTTTATCCAATTCGCGAATGCGACTGAAAATTGGTATTTGCGAAACAGCTTCTGTTAATAAGCTTTCATCCACAACATCAGTAACTTTTCCAGTTAACCAAGTTTGTACATCCACGCCCTCAACAACTTCTTTTAGCCCTTCGTCATTAATACCACTTGCATTACAAGTTACACAAGGAATTGTTAATTTAAACACGCCGTCATGTAGATTATCTTCTGTTATAACTTTCTTTCCTTTACAAAATGGACATGGATTACTTTTTCTAATTTTATTAATTTGAGTAACTAACTTTTTGTATCCAAACGCTTCGTATACATACGTAAGTTTTTTATATTTACCATTTGTGAAGTACTTATCTATAATAGTTTCTCTCGTTTCATAAACATTATGGAAATCACAAACAGTTACTTGATTATTAACACTAATGGATTCGATATTTCCTTTTATTTCATCCCAGAATGGTAAGACATTTTGCAACACCATTTCATAGTTTGAAAAGCTTGCCTGTTCTAATTCAAACATTTTTAGTGCAACTTGTTCTTTTCTTGGCAATAAAGAAACATCTTCTGTCAATCTCATATCGCCACCAACAATAGATTTTAATTTATGAAGTGTAGGTAAATCATCGACTATTTTCAACACTTCATCAACTGGTTGATTGATAATTTCACGAATATCAAAGTTATCAAATTTAAGCGGTTTATGATGATTTAAAACTGTCCCCTCACAAATTGGACATACAATCATTTCTTTAGATTCTTTAATTTCTTCTTTAATGGCTGCTTTTGAAATAACAATATATCCACCAATAATCGTATTAAATCCTACCCATGTTCTACGTGTCTTTCCTTTTTTATCATAAAATGATTTTTCAAAATAACCATACCAAAACGTATGCTTTTCTTCTTCTGACATATCATTATAGCTCTTTGACAAATCGTGACCAAGCTCATTTTTAATTTCTTCAAATAGAAATTCTATTTTTTCATATTGATAAAATTTTAATACTTTCATGATTTCTGGATCGAATAGACCGTCCCAAAATGGAACGTTTTTATTTTGGATTGTAATATCTTTATCGAAAACTTCAATTTGAAGACGTCCAGAACAAGATGGACAATGATTGTCCTGTGAAAAGAAATCAAAACTTCTCGTATCTTTATTAGTTGGATGAGCAGCTACAATATGATTAATTAATCCACCGATCTCATATAAAAAACTATATTGACTATATAAATGTCTTTCAAGATCAATAGCAACAACCGGTGCAATTGTATCCGATTCATATTCACCATAAATTAAACGGGCCATTGATGATAAACTTTTTAAAATACCACCCTTATAAATATTTTCGGCATTTTTAAAATAGTTAATATGATTTTTTTCTAAATAGTGAACTCCTTGTTTCTGCTTAAGCATGGAAGAAACATGTATTTTCTCTGTGCTATTCATAATACTTTTTTGACGATAGTAATTCTCATGACTGACAACATACAGATGCTCTACAGATTCATACTGCCTTTTCCTAAAATCAACAATATAATCAGAGCTTTCTAACATGTAACTATTATGCTCAATCATAATGATAGAAACTGATTCATCTTGCAAAATCCCTCTAATACTATCTATAAATTGATTTAAAATATTTTGTGATAAACCTTTTGAAGGCTCATCAAAAATAAATAATGTATGTGGATTTCTTGTTTTTGCAAATAACTCAGAAACTAAATGAACACATTGAAACTCACCTGTTGATAATGTTTGTGTTTTTCGTTCTAATGTTAAATAACCCAGCCCTAATTTGATTAGTAGGCTCAAGCGTTTATATGCAATATCTTCATTTGGAATTTCATCAATAATATCCTCAATCGAACGCTCAAAAATATCATCGATTTCTTCACTATACTTTGTCAGTTTCTTTTTAATATCAAGGAAAGTAGCAACAGTTGATCGACTTGTAATCGATTGGTTTCGATCTTGTCCAACCATAACTAGTCTATCTTTTGGATAACGTTTCAAAAAGTCTTGCGCTACACATTCATTGACAAGTGTAGATTTTCCACATCCTGATTCACCAGTAACCGTAACAAGTCTATTTTTAGGAATTTGAAACTCAGCCATTTGGATATTACGACAATACAAATCATGGAATGTATAATAGTCTGTTGGCATTTCTTTATTTCTTTCCCACAATATTGGTTTTGGTCTTGGTGATTCTTTCACAATTTTCCCGCCATATTTTCCGCTACCAGGCCCGAAGAACAATTGCTCATCAGTTGTATCTAGTACTGTATCTGAATGATCAATAAGCCAAATTTGATTTTTACACCCTAATTGTTTAATCTCTTCTAATATTTTTAGTAATGTTTCATGATCAAGTCCAACTGAAATCTCATCAATAATAATTACAGCATTTTCACTTACCGCCATAAATTCAGCCAAGTAAAGCCTTGTTAACTCTCCACCTGACAACGTACCCATAATTCTATTTAACGTTAAATAACCGATATTCATATTTATAATATTTTGCAGTATATGTTGTTTTGCTTCACTAATATTTAATTCTTCTGCTAATGAAAGAATAGATTCAACACTTAAATCATTAATATTTGAAATTGTATGTGGTTTAGCAAATAAATCTATCGTATGTTGTTCGATTTCTTCACTATAACGTTTCCCCTTACATTTTTTACATTCAATATTTTTCGTAGTGCCACGTCCTTTACAACCAGTACACCAACCTAATTGATTATTGAATGAAAAGACCTCAGGAGAAAGATTAAACACTTCAGCAAGTTTTTCACGAACCTCTGTAAAAACACCAGTATGAGTACCAATTGTTGAACGCGGATTAGATGAAATCGATGATTTCCCTAGAAAAAGTACTAATGGCATTTCTTCCATCTTAATAGCACTAAAATTCGTTTCCATAATGTTAGGAAATAAATATTGATATTCAGCTTTTGGTAATAAAGAAACTAAACGTTTTTTTGATTCTTCACCAATCGTTTGGCAAAATGTAGTTTTACCAGATCCAGACAAACCCGCAATTCCAAACGATTTATTTACCGATATTTCTGCATCCAATTTATTAATATTATTCGCAATTAATTGATTTACTTTCATATTAACCTCTATTCTTATAGTTGTTGAAAAACATTTTTATAGGATAATAATTACATAATAAATACAGATTATATAATGTCTATCCATTCAATTCATCGGTCTTAACCTTATATTTATCAAACCAATACTTCCATTCATCTTTTGAAAATTCTTTTTCTTCACCTTGTAAAACAGAAGAAAAAAGATCTAGACAAATATGCCAACCGGCTATATCTTTCGGTGTATGGTCTGTTAGTTCATGGATGAATTCTTTAAGTATTAATACAGACCCATTTTCCTCTTTATGTATTTCAAATCGCACGCGGTCTTTATCCCACGTGAATTCTAATGTTGAATTTATTTTACAATCTAAAATATCGATATTTAAAAACGAACCATCCATCATGTCAAATTTAATAATTCCACCTGTTTTAAGATTTTCTATTTGCAAGTTAGACATCCACTTCTTCAATTTATTATTATCTGTTAATACAGACCATACTTTTTCTATCGAATATGGAAAATACCTATCAAATTGTACTACGTATTCATTACTTTGTTTATCTATTATAGCAATCATTATTCATACGCCTCCTTCTGCCTCTGACAGAATATATGTTCTCTTTTATTATTTTACTTGATTTCACTAAAAAAATAAATCTCAATTAACATACTTTTACGGTATTTTAACAACATATGGCTTCATTATAACTATTTACTATAATCATTCCCTACAGGTTGTTCTTTGAAAACTGAAGATATGAGGTTGATTCGACGGGGCATTATTCCCTACTTATTTTTATGACAAAAATAAAAAGCAGAAAGAATACTTCCTTCTGCTTTTATAATAAATGGTACATTTCATATTGTGTTAAAGCGTTCTTTTCAAACCCATTTTTCTTTAAAAATCCTTCCAGTAAACTATTATTAGGAAACCCAATAGATACAGTTGCTAACTTCAATTTTTCATTTGCTACTTGTAATAATTGCGTCGCAACACCAATATTTCTATAGTCTTTGTCTACGAATATAAAGCTAATTTTCCCATGTTTATTTATACATACCGTACCTTTTAAATCATTATCAACATATGCACTGTAATACGTGTTATTTGTTTTCTCAATATAATCAATATCATTTTGCCAATTTATATGGAAGTTAAGCCATTTTTGAATTTCAAGTTTAAATGTTTGAAATTCAATTTTTTTCACTTCAACATTTTTATTATCTTTATTTGTTAGTTTAGTTACATCATTTAAATTATAATAAGAAAGATCATATACTTTTTCATAACCTAGCTTATTATAGAAGTTAATCGCTCTATCATTACCTACAATGACCTCAAGAAAAAGTTGTTTGCATCCATTTTGAACCGCCTCTTCTTTATGCAGTTCAAATAAATGCTGACTTACACCCATCCCTCGATACTCTGGATGAACCGCTAATGTTCCGCAACGCAATGTTTTTATGCTTTCATAATCCTTTATACCACCAAGTATTACGCCAACAGATTTATCACCATCTAAAGCCAAAAAAGAGTGTTCTATCGCATTTCCTTCTGGTCCAAAAAATCTTTTAATAAAATCTTCTTGTGAAACTTCCATTTTAATGATGTAATCTGAGAATCCATCTTTAAAAGCTTCATACACTAAATCTATACTTACTTCGCTACATCTTTTGTATTGAATCATATAACTATAATCCTCCGCTTTGGCTTGTTATATACTACATTCGAACACATGAAATGAATTCCCTTCACCATATCCATCCTTTATTTCATGAATAACCACTTGACTAAACCCATTTTGAATAAGGATATTTTCAAACTCTTTTAAATCATATAGTCTTATAGGAAAATCCATAATCTCAGTTTCTACTATTTTCTCATTTTGGATGACTTCATATTTTAGTTTAATATTTAACAGCCTTTGCGAGTCATCATATGATACTTTTCTATTTTCAACAATGCATTCATTGTTAATTTCTTTTCTATTTGTTTCTATCCAATCTAGAATATCTTCCGTTTCGCTTCCCCCTAATACAACTGTAAGAAGGAATTTCCCATTTTCTTTTAAATTATTTTTCATATTTTGAAGACTAATATCTACTAAATTATCTGGTAAAAGTGAAAACGAACCAATTGGTATCATGATAAGATCATATTTTTTATCACCATGGAAGTTTTCGATTCTTTCTTGTGATATAACTGGCTTCAAGTTGAATTTTTCTGCCTTTTCTTTACACACTTTAAGCATTTCTACTGAAAGGTCGAACCCTTCTATATCAATACCATTTTGCATAAACGGAATTAACATTCTACCATTCCCGCACATCGGTTCTAACACTTTCATATTTTTGTCTTTTATAAAAGAAAGATAAAATTCCAATTCTTTTCCGGCCGCTATTGATTTATCACTTTCATATATTTTTGTACAAAGTTCACCATAATACGTATGCAATATTATTCCACCTCTTAACTTAAAATACATGGATAGTTTGTTATATAAGTTCTGCTATCTATTATTTACTACAGTAATCTCATAAACACGTAAAAAAGCAATTAAATGTTCACATGCTCTTTCGCATGCTAACATTTTAAAGATTTTTTGTTCTTCTTTCGTCTTATCATTCGCTTGATCCGAAGCAGCTTTTAAACATAAAAATGGTTTTTTATTTATATGACAAACATAAGCGAAAGCTGCCACTTCTTGATCAACTGCCAAAGCTCCGTATACAGTATGGAGTAAATATCTCATTTCTGAACTACGAATACGTTGATCCCCAGATAAGAATGTGCCGAAATGAATCGGATCATAAGACCGCATTTTTTTCATTCTTCTTACAAGTGATTTTGTTGTTTCAATAGGTGCTGTTCTACCATTATATAAATTAAAAACATCTTCTCCCGAACCAGCAGCAGTAACGTCGTGTTGTATTGCATTAAGGGCCACTACAATTTGACCATTTTTCACCTTATTTGATAGACTTCCGCATATCCCTGTCATAAATAACTCATCTGGCTGAAACTCGCTAATTAATAACTGTACACAACTAGCGCAGCTTACTTTACCAACACCAGTTACAACTGATATAATTTCCAACTCATTAATAGTATGAAAATGAAATTCCCAAGCTGCTCTTTTTTCAACGCGTTCACTTGGATAATATTGATGCAAATACGTAAGTTCTGGTTCCCATGCGGATACGATTGCAATACGTTTCATTACACGATTCACTTCCCCTACTGTCATTTAAATAAGTTATCTATACTTTCTCGTTCATAGTCTGGAATCCACTCTTTGTATTTCTCATATAAATCTCGTATTATTTCTTTATTCTTCGCAATTACTTCACATCCTCTATCATCGTAAATAAACATGATAATACCTTTCGTTGCATTTATGAGAAATACATCTGGATAAGAAATTTCTTTCTTACGTCCAAAACGAGGATAAAGTTCTGGAAAGTTTTCATGATTAGCAGCTTGAATAATCGGTTCATAATTAATATCTTCCGCAAGACATTTTAAAGAGAATTGAAATGTACAATATACATCTGCTTTTTCATCTTCAAATAGAAAAGGTAAAGTTTCTTGTCTTATACGAAACTTTAAATCTTTTTTCTTAATATATTTATTGTATACATTTATTTTCTGTGGAGTTTTTATATTTTCCTTTTTAAATCGATAAACATTTGTTACTAAAAAAACTGTATCTTTTTCCGAGAATATATCATGGAATACTTCTTTATTGCACTTATATAGCTGATAAAAATAATCCATATTATATTCATCTGTTCCCTCTTTGAATTGGTATTTACCTTTCCCAAAATCGAAATGCAAATGATTTTCCCACTGAGAGCATATGTACGGTACTAATGTAGCACCTGGAAATGTTTGATTCATATATTCTTTTAATTGCATTTTTATATCCTTTCTACTCTACAATTTCTTTTAAATGCCAATATGCTTCTTCTAGCCACGGATGTATAACTTTCAGTGTATTTTTTCTTTCCCATAAATATGAAATATATGCAAATGCAGCATGTTCCAACGATTTTTCCAATCCTTTTTTTACTTCTACTAAATACGGTGGTGTGCCTTGTTGATCCCATGCTATTTTGTCAGCAACAAATAATATTAAATCCATCTTTGTAGCCTGTTTACGCAACGTAGTGTGGCAACCGATTGCGTTTAAAATCTCTTCATCATGTACTTTAAATATCTCATTTGCAATTACTCTCGATAGTTTTTGATGAATGATCATTGGGAATTCTCGTTCTTCTTCTAATATCTCTATTCCGAATTCTTCAGCAACTATAATCCGCACCTTATTGGGAAAGATTGCACTAATATCATGTAAATATCCCGCGATTGCTGCTTTTTCTTCATCTTCATAAAACATTTCTGCAATTTTTCTCGCCTCATTTGCTACACGAATTGAATGTTTATATGTAAAGTCCTGATTGTATTTTAATAAAAATCTTTAATATCATTTTCAATTTCTCCAGTTGCAGCAAATGAATATATATCATTATATAACATAGCAAATCCCCCTTATAACTAACTTTCATTATAATGTAGAATATAAATATCCCTCTTATTTTGTATTCGCTATGAATATTTTAATACCTTTTTAATACGTTACATGAAATTTTATGTAGAATCATTGCTACAAAGTACATAAATGTTTGATATTATAGTAATGTTAATAATTTTGGAAAGGAACTAACTAAATAATGAATAAAAACATATTAATTATTGATGACGATAAAGATATTGTAGAATTACTCGCTGTTTATTTGCGAAATGAAGGCTATAACATTTTTAAAGCATATGATGGTGATGAAGCTTTGCAGATGTTATGTACATATGAAGTAGATCTTATGATTCTGGATATTATGATGCCAAAACGAAACGGATTAGAAGTTTGCCAAGAGGTTCGTGAAAATAATACTGTACCTATTCTTATGCTTAGTGCCAAAGCTGAAGATATGGATAAAATATTAGGACTTATGACAGGGGCAGATGATTATATGATTAAACCATTCAATCCACTGGAATTAGTGGCTAGAGTGAAAGCTTTGTTAAGAAGATCGTCTTTCCAAAACAATGCTACTCAAAAAAAAGAAGATGGTATCATTCGTATTCGAGCTGCTGAAATCCATAAGCATCATCATACCGTGAAAGTAAATAATGAGTATATTAAGCTTACATCTATTGAATTTGATATTTTATACTTACTTGCAAGCAATACAGGAAGAGTATTTAGTTCAGAAGAAATATTTGAACGCGTATGGAATGAAGATGGTTATGGTTCTAACAAAACTGTTATGGTCCATATTAGTAATTTACGTGATAAACTTGAAACTGTAATGAATGGAGAAAAATTTATTCATACTGTTTGGGGAGTGGGCTATAAAATTGAGAAATGAAGCATTTGATATATTAAAAGATATTCCAAAATGGAAAATTATTTTTTGGCTCTTATTAGCTGTTACACTAACTCCGATTACCGAATTAATTATATATCGTCTCATAACGAGTGTAATTGAGAGTTCGCTTACTTTAAGTGAACTCGGTAAAGAATTCATTAGAATTTTCGGCTATGAAAAATATAAAGGGCTAAAGGAATCCCTTTGGATGATAATTGTATCTTATTTGTTTCTGTTCTCTATTTTCTCATCCTATTTATACATTTTTTATCGTCGCGAAAGAAAAATGTACTATGAAACTCGTATAAAAAAAATGATCGAAGAAATTCGTTATATCGCAAGTGGAAATTTCAATCATAAAATTTCCATTGTAAATCATAATTATTTAGAAGAATTAGCAACTGGGGTCAATCAAATTGTTGAACAATTAAAAGTCTCAATTGATGAAGAAAGGCAAGCGGAACAAGCCAAAAGCGAACTGATTACAAATGTATCACACGACTTACGAACCCCTCTTACATCAATAGTGGGCTATGTAAATTTAATCCATCATGATAATTATAGAGACGAAGTGGAATTGCGTCATTATATACAAGTCATTTATGATAAGGTAACACGCCTTAATGCATTAATGAATGACTTGTTTGAATATACACGTGTTCAAAATAAAGAGTTAAGTTTATATTCTGCTCCCATTGATATTGTAGAACTACTTGGGCAATTAACTGTTCAATTCCGAATACAGGTTCAAGAAGCTAACATAGAATGCAGACCTTCCTTCCCATCTCAAAAACTCATGGTATTAGCTGATGGTGACAAATTAGTACGCGTGTTTGAAAATCTTATTATAAACGCTATCGCTTATGGAAACGATGGTCACTATATTGACCTTACAGCTTATGAAAGTAATAATATGATTACAATTGATATTACAAATTACGGACAACCTATTCCTAGTACGGATTTACCTCATATTTTTGAACGATTTTATCGCGTTGAGAAATCACGCTCAACAAACACTGGTGGATCTGGCCTCGGATTAGCAATTGCCAAAAGTATTGTCGAACTGCATAAAGGAACAATTGAAGTATATAGTGATGACACCAAAACAACTTTCACTGTAAAATTATTACCTTATAAAGGTTAATTTTACATAAATTTAGGTTCAATTTCTTCTACAATAAGAAATTGAACCTTTTATTTTCCATTAATACCCAAAATTTAATAATCCTTTATAAATCTTTAGAAATTCTTTACCTTTTCTTTCTTCCTAATTAAGCATTCCTTCTTACAATAATAATATTGATGTCATAGTAGGAGGATCGCTTATGCAATTCTTAAAAAAAATAACAGTTTTATTATTATCTTTTCTCATTACTGCACTTATCGTTTTATATTTTTATCTTTATGTAAATGGTCCAGTTATTCAAGCTAAATCAGCTATTTTAATAGATGCTAATTCAGGGGAAGTTATTTATAAAAAAAATGAAGAAACTCTAATACAATCAGCTACTTTATCTAAATTAATGACAGAGTATATCGTGTTAGAACAACTAAATGACGGCAAAATACAGTTGGATGAATCCGTAGAAATAAGCAACGACGTGTTCCAAGCGGAAACAAGCCCTATTCAAGTAACATCCAAGGATAAAACGACGGTTCGTGATTTACTTCATGCATTGCTTTTAACAGGAAATAATCGTTCCGCACTTGCGCTAGCAGAACACATTGGTGGAAATGAAGATAGCTTTACAACGTTAATGAATGAAAAAGCAAAACAACTACAGTTATCACAATCATCTCCATTTCTAAACTCTACTGGTGTTAATAACGATACAAATAAACAACCTAGCACAACAGCGATAGACGTAGCTAAACTAGCAACACAATTAGTAAAAGATTTTCCAGATGTACTGAATATTACAAAATTAACCTCTTACCAGTTTACCTTCAAAGATTTCCAAGTTTTTAACACGAACAAGATGATTTATTCCATTAATAAAGACATTAAACTCCAAGGTGTCGATGGCCTGCAGACTAGTTTTTCAACTAACGGTATTTATAGTTTTGTCAGTACAGCTAAGCTAGGTAATACAAGGCTTATTTCAGTAATATTAGAAGCCGATGAAGAAAACAGTACTTTTATCGAAACAAAAAAATTACTGCAGTACGGTTTTGACCCTTCCTCCTACTCTGCACTCCAAGCTTTTAAAGATACCCTTACATCTTGGTCAATATTGCTACAGTTTAAAAATTTAATCATACAAACGATGATGATTTTTTTCATCATTACCATATTAATGTTTTTACATATACGTCAAAAAAAATCCGAGGATTTCAACTGAAAAATCTTTTTGTATTTAAAAACCGACTTGCGTTTACAGTGCAAGTCGGTTTTTAAGTCTATAATCCTCTTCCAATTAAATTCGCTGAAATGGGCTGAAGGTTTAACTCTCTTGCCCATATGGATAGCTGACCTATATGATGAATTTCATGTACAATAACGTGTCGTAACACTTCACCATACCTATACTCTTTATCCGTCCATGAAACGTTTAATATTTGATTTTCTAAAGATTCTGTCCACGATTGTACAAATTCTTCTAAATCTTTGTTATACAAATCAGATAACGCCTTTACTTTTTGAATGGATTGATAATCCTTAAATTTCGGCTCATCTACTTCCTTTCCTTTCAAATCACAAATCCAGCTATACTCAACATCTACAATATGAAATAATGTTTCTAAAATACTTCCAACACCACCAACACGCTTACGGAGTAATTCTTCCTCTGAAAGTTGCTCACACCACTTAAACCAATCGTCTCTTACTTGCCAATTGTATTGAAATAAAGTGTACACATTTATCTCTCCCCTACCTCAATAATCCACTTAACAGCATCTATTACACAATATGGCTCATCTTTTTGAATATAGTGGCCACTTTGTTTTGCAATTACAAATTTATTATTGCTTGATAAACGTAATAATTCTTCTTGCAATTGCAACCATTTCATTTGTGCATCTGGCGAGTAAAAAGCTTTTTTGCCTGCAGCTAACACGGCAAGTGGAATATTTCTCATTGACTGACAATATTTATCTACTTCACCTAGACTAAACATAAACTCTTCATAAGAACTTTCATATACAAACTGTTTATAGTAAGCTTCTTGAAATTCTAGTGACATGATTGGCAAAAAATCTTCTTTATAATTTTCCGGTGTCGAATCAACCAAAACTATTCCCGACATATCTTCGGGATAAAAATCCGCAAATAAACGTGCATTTATTCCACCAAAAGAATGTCCTACAAAAATATAAGGTGGTTTCAATTGTAATTGCTCTAAACAACTTCTCAAATCTTTTACCATTTCAGAACTAATACGTCGCTTGGAACTCTTCCCGCTTTTTCCCATTCCCGCTCGATCATATGTGAGTACCGTCCCATATTCCGTCAATTCTTCAGCAATAAGGTCCCATGCCTTTGAATAATCGCCATAACCTGCTTCCATTATAATAACAGGCTGCAACTTCTTTCCTTGGAATATTTTCGTATATATTTTAAAGTCATCAACTTGCACATATTCTTCCATACATTTAATCATTGACGATCACTTCTCTCACATTAAGACAATCTACAATTTGATCAATTATTTCACCGACAGATAAAGATCCATCCAAAACAATATCTGAATTTGGCTTTACAGTATGGAGCGCCTCCAAATAAGCTTTTCTAGCATATGTTATATAATGCTTTAAATCATTATGTATTTCACTCATTGTATCTTCTTTAAAATCTCGCAAAATTCTTCTAGCCATCGCAATATCTAAAGGCGTATCGATAAATATCGTTACGTCAATCAACTTTCCCATTTCACTATTTAAGTATGCAAAGGGATAATCTACAATAATATAATCTAAATAACTATTTTGTAGCAGATGCTGAATATCGTTAATTAATGGTGTGAGTACCCATTCATCATAATTTGCTCCATCTTCAATCCATTTACAAATATCAGCAGGACAGTTATCAAATATATAACTATCAAAATAAAGAGCTTTTAAATTTTTTAACTCATGAGTTAATCTTTCTGTAATGGTAGTTTTACCACCCCCAGAAACAGCTGCAATTGAAATTATTTTTGTCTTTTTATCCACGATTCCCACCAACCCTTTTGTTAACATAATATAATTATAAATTACTATTTTTGTTTATGTTCCATTCATATTCTAACATACTCATTTCCCATAAATTCCAATACGTATCTCCTACTTTTTTTGACTCTCTTAATAAACCTTCTTTTACAAACCCTATTTTTTCATAACATGAAATAGCTGTCGTATTAAAATCATACACACCAAGCGTTACTCTATGTAGTTTTAATTCTTCAAAAGCAACATGAAGTACTGCTTTCATCATATGTTTCCCTATAGAACGTCCTCTCATTCCCTTATCACCAATTAATACTTTTCCAATTCTAGCTGACTTATTTATATTATCGATTTGTCCAAGCGAAATATGACCAATAATGTCTGAAGTCTCTTCATCTATTACTTTGAATGCGAGTGTGTTTGTACTTTCGATATATTTATGTAGTTGCTGTTCATTTAGAGGGTATGTAAATGCATTTCCTGACCATTGTATTAAAAACTCCTCGGAATTAATCCAATTTAATAATTGTTTGGAATCGGATTTTTTAAAAGGTTCTAGTCTAATCAACTTCATTCTCCTTTCATACACCCTACTATATTTCTTCAAACTTATTTCTATATATAGAATATATTCTCCTTTTATACGAAAATAAAATAAAGCCATTCATAAGAATGACTTTACAAAAACATAACCTAATTCTGCTATGTTTCCTATGTCAACAATGGTTCAATTGCTTCAATTTTACAAACTGATATAATTACTGTAACTACCCCCGCACTATTAGCAAGCTTTACAACATCACAAGTGACAGAAGAAACAGTTCCTGCATAATTATTACTTCCTGTATTAATGCGCACTGCTCTATTTACTAATTTTTTAAGCTCATCTCTAATTCCTTGCACACAGCAACAATCACATTGTTTATTCTGTTCTTCCTGTTCTTTTTTACACTCTTCAAAAGCATCCCAACAATCATCCTGTTTGCACGTACACTTCTTTTTAGAATTACTATAACGATACCCCAAAATCTCACCCCCTGATCATTTCTATTAATATAGTATGTCCACTAGCTTTAAAATGTACGAGGCAAAAACATAGAGAGAAAAAAACAAACGCATGTACTAAACTTTCTTATTTACATTTCGAAAAGTAAATATAATGCTTTACAAACCCTCAATTCAAACACTCCACATATGTAGGCATTATTAGTATATAAGTGCTTTCAACGTCAATAACCATTCTTTTCTTTATTAATTATAAAAACGGAGCTCTAACAATTAGAGCATCGTTTAATACGGGAACTTGGATTTAATTTTACTGAATTTAATATTTAGACAACCTCTTTTTCAAATACACCTTTTTTTATTGTAATTTCCTGTTTTATTAAGACGATTACTTCTAGCTTCTACACATTTGCTATATTTTTTCTGATGAGATTACATACAACATCTTTGAACTCGCTTCATAGCCGAAAAAGGACTATTTTAGATAGATTCCTATAAGCATCCATACAGCCAAGGCACCAATAATAGCAAGCCCTATGCGTGTAGATATCTGTTTTCTTAAAGGATTCAGGATATCAATTATGTAGATTCCCTTTAATAATGCAAGCTATGCAATAACCGTTATGAACCTCGCGGACAATCAGGTTTTCTTTTATTTAAATAAAGGTTTTTTAAAAATCCACAAAACTCACCTATATTAAAATATCTTCTAAAATCTCTATGGAACATTTATAATACTTTTAAACGGTTTAAATTCTACAATCAGTAATGGAGGCATTTTAATGGGAAACATCCCAAAAGTATCATCACACCAATCAAATCCTTATATACCCTCACAACAAGTGAACCCTAATACCCAACAAGGTAATATAAAAAAAATAAGACGCCGTATTATAACTACTTTGTCTTTTATATTACCTATAATTTTTATCCTTCAATATTCTCTGAATAACCAACAAGAAAGGATTAAAGAAAAACAAATCACGCTTAATACGGAGCAACAAAAATTATCTTCTGTAAAGAAGGATGGTCATTCCCTTAAGAATGATGTTAAGGCTTTAACAAGTAGTGAAGAAGAAATTTTAAAATTCGCAAGGAAACTGTATGGATTTTCTAAACCGAATGAAACTATATATCAAATAACTGAATAAAATTACACTGCATTACCCAAAAGGTGATTTGAAGATAATCGCCTTTTTATGTTTAATTTCTAAAGGAATCGTACTAATCTCTCTTTCT
This sequence comes from Bacillus luti, assembly GCF_009739945.1. Lineage (NCBI taxonomy): Bacteria > Bacillati > Bacillota > Bacilli > Caryophanales > Bacillaceae > Bacillus > Bacillus luti. The sequence continues at coordinate 2,718,489 of NZ_CP040336.1, forward strand.
ATCATATAAATACGTTGTTTAATTTGTTAAAATACAACGCTTGTCCATTTCACTTTTTTCTATCATTACATTTACTATTAGTAATACGATTTTTAGAGGTGATAAATAATGGACGAGTTTTTATCTTTTGCTGCACTTAATCCGGGTTCTATTGGACCTACACTTCCACCTGTTCAACCCTTTCAATTCCCTACCGGTCCCACTGGTTCTACTGGTTCTACTGGACCAACCGGGCCTACTGGACCAACCGGACCTACTGGATTTAGCCTTCCTGCTGGGCCTGCATCTATTACCTTGACTTCTAACGACACCACAGCATGTGTATCCACTCAAGGAAATAATACTTTATTTTTTTCGGGTCAAGTATTAGTAAACGGTAGTCCCACTCCAGGAGTAGTAGTCAGTTTTTCATTTAGTAATCCTTCTCTTGCCTTCATGGTCCCTCTTGCTGTCATTACCAATGCTTCAGGTAACTTTACCGCTGTATTTCTAGCCGCTAATGGGCCTGGAACAGTAACCGTTACTGCTTCACTTCTTGATTCTCCTGGAACAATGGCTAGCGTCATTATTACCATTGTGAATTGTCCATAATGATTTTATTTCTAAGGACTAAGCAATTTCTGATAAGATGAGCACTGATTTACAGTGCTCATCTTATCATTGGGATGTTACTTTCAAATAAAATTTCGTAACACCCTACAAAAATAGCGCCTTTATTAAGAAATAATGATTTTAATATTTCTTAAGCTTTTTTCATCTCAAGTAATTTTTATTATTAGTTAAATTCTCAATATAGTTTATGTATATAATTCCATTCAAAGATACATAATACCCACGTAACTACTTAAAAACACTTCGTTTTATATCTAAGTTCAAAAAGGAGCCACATAACATGGATAAAAAAGATCTATTAAGTCAAAAACTTGATCATGTGTCATCGGATGCATTGAATACCCCTAGTAAAGAACAAGAACATATGCAAGAAGCATCTCAGCAGGCATATGTTTCAAACAAAAAGGACCGTACTCAATCTTTACATGGTGAAGATTTACCAATTTCAGACGTATATAGAACAACGAACAAACAGTAAATTTTAAGGGGAAAAACCTTAAGAACGAGTGAACGTAATTTTTCCCTTTTCCTATTTCAAATAACACTTTTATATAAAACCCGTACACATTATTGATATATTAAATATCACAATATCTTGAAAATTCGGGATATCATTAATTGGTCGTATACACCAAATTTCGACATCAAACGATAAGAATATCTCTCTTAGTGAATCCCTGTCCCCCAGGGGTTTCTCCTATTATCTTTTTACTTTTCGCTCCACTAAATTTTTATTCTTAACAAAATTCAATCACTCCATTGAATAGACATACCACAGTATCATATTTTGATAAAACCTATAAAACAAATAGACATACGTAATAATACTAGTAGTATTTTTCTACTCTAAATTTACTTCTTCCCTCTTCTATTTTTATAAAAATAAAAATGAGCTCTATTTAAATAGAGCTCATTCCTAATTTTATGATTTACTAGACTGTAATCCTTGAATAAACGGAACTACTTCAGGATTTACAAGTGACGATAAATCTCCTAATTCTTTTCCTAAGTAAGCAGCTTTAATGACACGTCGCATTACTTTCGAATTACGTGTTTTCGGTAAATCTTCTACAACGTGAATATCTTTTGGACATAATGCCTTTCCAATATGAGAGTTTACTAAACTCATTAACTCTTTCTTTAATTCTTCTGTGAATGTTACACCGTCCCTTACTACTACAAAACAATGACATACCTCACCTTTTACATCATCAGGTACACCAATTGCAGCAGCTTCTACTACATCATTATGTTTCACAAGAATAGATTCATATTCAGCAGGACCAATACGTTTACCTGCAATATTTAATGTATCATCTGAACGTCCTGTAATGATGTATTGTTCACCATCGTAAATAACCCAGTCCCCATGGACCCATTTATTTTCAAAACGTGACCAATATGTGTTCACGTAACGTTCATCGTCTTCCCAGAAACTTTTCGTCATACCAACCCAAGGTTTCTCTAAACATAATTCTCCAACTTCATCACGAATTGGATTACCTTGATCATCGAGCACAACCGCTGCCATTCCTGGTAAAGCAGCGTTAAAACTAATCGGTGCAATTGGTTTAATAAGAACATTACCGAAAATCCCACCAGAAATTTCAGTTCCGCCTGAATAGTTACAAATTGGTACATTACTTTTTCCAACTGTTTCAAATAGCCACATCCAAGGGTCTGGATTCCAAGGTTCACCTGTTGAGGCGAATACTTCTAAACTCTTAAGCGAATGTTTCTTTACATACTCATTACCTTTTGCCATTAACGCACGAATTAATGTTGGTGATATACCGAGATGTGTAATTTCATATTTATCAACTGTTTCCCATAGGCGATCTGCTTCTGGGAAGTCTGGAACACCTTCATACATAACCATTGTTGCTCCATTTATTAAAGAACCAAATAATAAAAATGGCCCCATCATCCAGCCCATATCAGTTACCCATAATACACGGTCACCTTGTTTTATATTCATTCCAAACCCAGCATCAAATGCAGACTTTAGCGGGAAACCAGCATGCGTATGTACTGTTCCTTTCGGTTTACCAGTCGTTCCTGATGTATAAATGAGCATCAATGGATCGTCGCTTTTCATTTCTTCAGCATGTACAAATGGTTTTTCTTTTTCTAACGTACTCCATGAGAAGTCATAGCTGTGCGGAGTAAAATCATTTCCTGCATGACGTACGATAACAACTTTTTCAACCGTTGGGCAATGTTCACATGCTTTATCCACTTCATCTTTTAAAGAAACAATTTTCCCGCGTCGTGAAAATCCATCTGCGGTAATTATCATTTTTGAACCAGCTGCTTGTACACGTGTCATTACTGCATCCGAAGCAAATCCTGAGAATATTGGTGAAATAATTGCTCCAATTTTCATAACAGCTAGCATCGCAACAACTGTTTCTGGAATCATCGGCATATAAATTGTTACACGATCACCTTTTTCAATACCCGCATGTTTCAATCCGTTTGCAACACAGCTTACCCAGCTGTCAAGTTCTTCATATGTAAATGATTTTGAAGTTCCATTTTCCCCTTCATACTGAAGTGCTGGTTGTTTTCTTGTTTCGTCATCTGCAAGCCAGCGTGATAAAACTGATTCTACAACGTTACATGTTCCGCCATTATACCACTGTGCAAACGGCGTACCATTTTCTAAGTCTAACACTTCTGTATAAGGTTTCATCCATTGATAGCCAACCGCTTTCTCAGCTTCTCCCCAAAACCAAGCTGTTTCTTCAATAGATTTATTATAAAACGTTTCATAATCTTCATAGCCCAATGATTTCATCCAACCATATAAACGCGTTTTTTCTTTATACTCTTCTGTTGGAAACCAAACTGCTTGTTTCAATGTTTTCCCCTCCTTAACTTTTTGAGAAAGAAAGCCCTAAATAGGGCTTTTAAACTGGATATACAGGATGTTTACGATCCGTGAATACTTGATATTTACTCATATACATTTCGAAACGCCCTTTTAATTCTTCTCGTAAATTGTTTGGATGAACAATACCATCAATGACCATTTCTGATGCTAAGTGGTAAATATCAATATCTTTCTTATATTCTTCACGTTTTTCAGCAATGAAGGTTGCACGCTCTTCTTCTGGTAAAGCTGCAATTTTATTTGCATATACTGCATTAACTGCCGCTTCCGGACCCATTACTGCGATAGAAGCTGTCGGTAATGCTAAGCAGCAATCTGGTTCAAATGCTGGACCTGCCATTGCGTATAAACCAGCCCCATACGCTTTACGAACAACGATAGAAATTTTCGGTACTGTTGCTTCACTCATTGCAGAAATCATTTTTGCACCGTGACGAATAATACCAGCGCGCTCTACTTTTGTACCAATCATAAATCCTGGTACATCTGCAAGGAATAATAATGGAATATGATATGCATCGCATAAATTAATAAACTTCGCTGCTTTATCAGCTGAATCGTGGAATAATACGCCGCCTTTCATTCGCGGTTGATTTGCAATAATTCCAACTGGCTTACCATCAATACGTGCTAAGCCTGTAATTAATTCTTGAGCAAATAATTTTTTCACTTCATAGAAAGAGCCTTCATCAATAACTCTATTAATAAGATCTTTCATATTGAAAGGAGCATTTTGATTTTCTGGAATGATTTGTTCTAACGTTTTATCGAATTGTTTCGGTTCTTGAGGTGTAACCAATGGAGTCTTTTCTAAGTAGTTGTTTGGAAAATATGAAATGTATTGTCTTGCTTGTGTAATCGCATCTTCTTCTGTTTTACATAAAACATCTCCGCATCCTGATACAGAGCAATGCATACGAGCTCCGCCCATTTCTTCTAAAGTTACCTTCTCACCGATAACCATCTCAGCCATACGAGGAGATCCTAAATACATAGATGCATTTCCTTCCACCATCATAACAACGTCACAAAAGGCTGGAATATATGCACCACCAGCTGCAGAAGGTCCAAATAATAAGCATACTTGCGGAACTTTACCTGATAATTTCACTTGATTATAGAAGATCCTTCCTGCACCGCGGCGCCCTGGGAACATTTCAACTTGATCAGTAATACGCGCTCCAGCAGAGTCAACTAAATAAAATAACGGAACACGTAATTTTTCTGCCGTTTCTTGAATACGTAAAATCTTTTCAACTGTACGTGCGCCCCATGATCCTGCTTTTACAGTTGAATCATTTGCCATCACGCATGCAGTACGCCCATGTATTTTACCCGTTGCCGTTATAACACCATCCGCTGGTAATCCTGTTTGTTCACAATTTGCAAATAATGCATCTTCTACATATTCACCATTATCAAATAAAAGCGCTAAACGATCTCGAACGAATAATTTACCTTTTGCTTTGTTTTGATCATGATATTTTGGTGCTCCGCCTTGTTTAATTGTTTCAACTCGTTCTTCAAATGAATTAGATTGTTGTTTTTGGTCTAACATATTTACTCCCCCTTATACATTGGTTTGCGTTTTTCTTTGAATGCCTGTAATCCTTCTAATCTATCTTTCGTATGGATTACGCCCTCATACGCTTGTTTTTCCATTTGTAATCCGGTATGTAAATCTACTTGAATACCATTTGAAATTGCTTCTTTTGCTAACCGAACCGCAATAGGACCATTACTAGCAATACGCTCTGCAATTTCAATTGCTTTTTCTTCTAATCTTTCAGCCGGTACAACGTATTCTACTAAACCATATTCTTTCGCTTCTTGAGATGAAATACGTCTTCCTGTATAAATTAGTTCTTTCGCTCTACCTACGCCGATTAATCTCGGTAAGCGCTGCGTACCACCTGCTCCAGGTATTATAGCAAGCGTAGTTTCAGTAAGACCAAGACTTGCATTGTCAGCCGCAATTCTGAAATCACAAGCTAAACTTAATTCTGTACCCCCACCAAGAGCGATTCCATTTATAGCCGCAATTACTGGTTGTGGTAATTGTTCAACCATTTCCATAGTAGAACGAATCATACGAACAGCATTTCTAACTTGTTCTTCATTCATATTGGCACGTTCTTTTAGGTCTGCACCAGCGCAAAACGCTTTTTCGCCAGCTCCTGTTAAAATAACTACACGTGTATTTGACTCTTCACTAATTTGCGTTAATATAGTTTGTAATTCTTCTAATAACGCTAAAGATAATGAGTTTGCTTGTCTTTCACGATTTAACGAAATTTTTACAACGTGAGGTGTTACATAATCAACTGAAATGTTTTGTAATTGTAGCATCTTCTCACCTACTTATCGTTTTATGTTGAAGCGCTCTATATACATGACTTGGTAATTGGATATTTAATTTACTTTGAATAAATTGACTAGCTCTCAATAACTTTTCTTCATCTATATTTGTTTGGACACCTAACTTATGGAGCATATGTACTAGGTCATCAGTAGCAACATTCCCCGATGCTCCCGGTGCATAAGGACATCCTCCAAGTCCACCACAAGAACTATCAAACGTTGTAATACCATATTCTAACGACTTAACTACATTTGCTAAAGCCATACCGTACGTATTATGAAAATGCATTGCAAACTGCGAAGCATCATATTTCTTTAATAAATGCTCTAATACTCCCTCTACTTGTAAAGGATTCGCTACACCGATCGTATCACCAAGAGATACTTCATAAATGCCGTATGAAAATAGTTGATTACATAATTCGTCAACTGCTGCGACACTTATATCCCCTTCATAAGGACATCCAAATACAGTAGAAACATAGCCTCTTACCTTTTTCCCTTCGAATAATGCCTGTTTTGTTATATCTTCAATTACAACTAATGCTTCTTTAATTGATTTATTAATATTACTTTTATTGTGAGATTCACTTGCTGATAAAAAAACATTCACCTCATCTACATTTTGCAAAAAAGCTCGTTCCAAACCATTTTGATTTGGAACAAGCGCTGCATATGTAACATTTGGATCCCTTTTCAGCTCAGAAAACACATCATTTGCATCTGCTAATGCAGGAACCCACTTAGGGTGAACGAATGAGGAAACTTCAACGTACGATAATCCAGCCTCTGTAAGTAGTTGAATCCATTTTACTTTATCTTTTGTGCCAACAATCTTTTTTTCATTTTGTAAGCCATCACGTGGCCCGACTTCTTTAATGACAGCAAAATTAGGTAGTTTCAATTCGCTTCCCCCTATATCTCCCTATTCAATTTCTAGTAATACATCTCCTTCATTTACAAAATCGCCTTCTTGCACATTAATTTTCATAACTGTGCCAGCTTCTTCTGAAACGATTGGAATTTCCATTTTCATAGATTCCAAAATGACGACATCCTGCTCTTCCTCTACTGTATCTCCTACTCCTACAACAATCTTCCAAACGTTTCCTGCCATCGATGCATATACTTTCGTCATCATTTCTTCCCCCTTAGTATTGTTAAATCTTATTTTTTAACAAGTTGTTTCGTTACAAAACCTGTTGTATAAATACCCTCTTTGAACACTTCGTCTTCTAATACTTGCAATAACATTGGCGTGTTCGTTTTAATACCTTCTACTTTTAATTCTTCTAAAGCATCATGTAATTTCGAAATTGCTTCTTCACGAGTCTCACCATGAGCAATAACCTTTGCAATCATTGGATCATAGAAAGGTGTAATTGTTACATGATTCTCTAAGAAGTGATCGATACGTACATTTGACGGTAATGTTAAAGCTGTAATTTTCCCAGGTGATGGGAAGAATGTTTTTGGATCTTCTGCATAAATACGAGCTTCAATGGCATGACCAGTACGCTTTACATCATCCTGTGTAAATGATAACTTTTCACCACTTGCAATAAGAAGCTGTTGTTCTACAAGGTCTAATCCAGTAATTTCTTCCGTAACTGGATGTTCTACTTGTAATCGCGTATTCATTTCTAAGAAATAGAAGTTCTTTTGATCATCTACAAGAAACTCAACTGTACCTGCATTTGTATAACCAAGTGCTTTAGCAGCTTGTACAGCAATTTCTCCCATTGCTTTTCGTGTACCTTCATCTAAAAATGGTGAAGGTGCTTCTTCAATTACTTTTTGATTTCGGCGCTGCACGGAGCATTCACGCTCCCATAAATACACAGTGTTACCATGCGTGTCTGCTAAAAGCTGAATTTCAATATGGTGTGCATCTGCTATATAGCGCTCTAAATACATTTCTCCGTTACCGAAGAAGTTTTGTGCTCTTGTTTTGTTACTTTCAAACGCTTTGGTGAGCGTTTGCTCAGTTTCCATCAACTGCATTCCAATGCCTCCGCCGCCTGCGGATGCCTTAAGCATTAATGGATAACCAATTTGTTTTGCAATTTCTATTGCTTCTTCAGCAGTTTCAATATTTGTAGTAATTCCTGGAACTACTGGTACATCTGCTGCTTGCATTGCTAAACGTGACTCAATTTTACTTCCCATCTTCGTAATGATTTCTTCTGAAGGACCGATAAAGACGATGCCCTCTTCTTTACAGCGAATCGGAAAAGATGGATTCTCTGATAATAATCCGTATCCCGGATGGATTGCTTCAGCATTTGTCTTCTTAGCTATTTCTATAATTTTTTCAAGGTTTAAATAGCTCTCTTGTACACGAGGCCCACCTACTAAGTAAGCTTCGTTTGCCATTTTTACATGTAGGGCATTTTCATCTGCCTCAGAATAAATAGCAACGGTACGAATGCCAAGTTTTTGACAAGTTTTCATAATACGAACAGCAATCTCCCCGCGATTCGCAATTAATATTTTTTGAAACATAGTGATTCCTCCCTTTTATCTACATCCTAAATGTCTTGCAATTACGAGACGTTGAATTTCAGAAGTTCCTTCACCAATTTCTAATAGTTTTGCATCACGAATATGTCGCTCCACTTCATACTCACGCATATAGCCATACCCACCATGAATTTGTACTGCTTGATTCGCAATGCGGCTTGCTGCTTCAGATGCAAATAGTTTTGCCATTGCCGCTTCTTTACCGAAAGGTTTATCATTATCTTTTAACCAAGCTGCTTTATGTACTAAATTACGCGCTAGCTCTACTTCAGTCGCCATATCAGCTAATTTAAATTGAATCGCTTGGAAATTAGAAATTGTTTTTCCGAATTGCTGACGTTCTTTCGCATATTGCAGAGCACGTTCAAATGCAGATTGTGCAATACCAACAGCTAATGCAGCAATTGAAATACGTCCACCATCAAGTGTATATAAGAATTGTTTAAATCCTTTATTTACATCACCAAGAATATTTTCTTTCGGTACACGAACACCATCAAGTACGATTTCACAAGTATTAGAAGCGCGAACACCCATCTTATCGTAAGGACTAGAGATCGTTAATCCTTCACTAGTAGTTGGTACGATAAATGCCGAAATGCGTTTTCTACCATTATCTTCAACACCATTGATAGCGGTTACAATAATCGTATTTGCATACTCTGCATTTGTAATCCAACACTTTTCACCACTAATTACATATTCATCGCCATCTAAAATCGCTTTCGTTTGTGTGCCCCCTGCATCAGATCCTGCATTTGGCTCCGTTAATCCGAAAGCACCTAATGTTTTACCTGACGCCATTGGAACTAAATACTTTTGTTTTTGTTCTTCTGTACCGAAATAATAAATTGGAGAAGCACCTAATGAAATTGTTGCAGCATAGCTTAAGCCTGTACCACCACAAGCGCGTCCAATTTCTTCAACTGCTAACGCGTACGATACTGTATCGCCACCTGAACCTCCATACTCTTCTGGGAATGGGATGCCTAATAATCCTAGTTCGCCCATTTTTTGAAATGTTTCATATGGAAACTCTGCAGTTTTGTCATAATACACAGCTTTCGGTGCGATTTCCTTTTCAGCAAAGTCACGTACCATTTCTTTAATCATTTGTTTTTCGCGAGTTAGAGTAAATTCCATTCCGCTACACACCCCTTATCGAATATTGAGTTTCGACAGCGTGCGAGTTTCTACTACAAACATTGCTACTTAAAAGACAAAAATATTAGTTAGATAATTGTTATAATTCTGTCATAACTTAATTTTAAAACAGATTCTGTACTAATGCACAAAAAAATTCCTACATTGTTCTACAACAACATAGGAGTTTTTGTGTCGAATTATGTAATTTATTGTTTAATAATCTCTACCTTTTCCCGAATCGGAAATCTCTACTAAAGCTTCAGGGTATGGTTCGAAGTATGTTTGTCTTAATAAATACTTTTCATCAAATCGAAGGGCCCATGATTTTAAAATTGCAAGTAAACTACTAAGTGGGACTTTCTTTTCTATATACTTTTGTATCAAATCGAAAAAATGATCTTTTTCTTGTTTTTTCAGCCTCGTTTTAAAATATCCAAAAATATGCTCACATACATTTACATTCGATGTATAGCGGGGTGTGCGTATAAACAATTCATATAAACTCTTCTCATACTTATCAAATACCGCTTCAATCTTTTCATTTTTGTGATTTGCAATAATACGCCCTAATTCCTTTTGTTTTACCTGATTATATGCCATAAATAAATATTTATTATCTGACTGAAACGATACGAGCTCTTTCATATTTTTATTATGTTTAATCATTTTGTAATATGCGATTGTAAATAACCTTGTAAAGAAATGTTCTCTAATAATAAAATTCGACAATCTACCTTCTTCTTCAATTGGAAGATGCGAAAAATTTTTTAGTACCGCTCCGCCAAATAAACCAGATCCCTTTCCTTTTGCTGGTGCTTTTTCAAAACCAGCATAAATTTTCACATCACGCGTACCACAACTTGGCGAGCGATTCTTTAAAATAAAACCATCCACATCGGATGTTGTTTGTAAAAAGTCCTTTGAAAATTTCTCCATTTTTCCAGTTACATCTTCCCGTGTCGACGGTTGCACAAGCCTTTTTATTCCATTTTCTTCTACCATTCGTATCGTTTCTCGAGGAATTCCTAAACCAATTTCTACTTCTGGACAAACTGGGATAAATGTAACAAACGGCTGCAAATTTCGTATTGTTACATCTGGAATCATCTCTGCATTATAACGACACGCATCAAATTCTAAACATTTACTTACAACAATTTTCGGTTTAGCAAATTGGCGCATCACATTACCTCCGTGGCGTTAATCCATACAAAATAAATTGAATCGTATTTTCAATTTCCACTTCATCATCCCATTTTTCTTCAGGCAATAACAAAAATCGGGTTAAGAGTAATCCTAATACCGCCGATAGAGTAAGGCGTAATACGGAAGATGGTGGCATCTCAATAATTTCACCTTTTTCTTGAAACTTTACAATTAACTTTTTAAAATGTGAAAAGAGTTCTGTTTCTATTAATTGTTGTATTTCACTTTTTAACTCTGGCTGAAATGGTACTTCTTGAATTAATATTTTTATCATTGGGAAATGCTTTTTCGCAAATTCAAATCGATTATGAATTACAACTTTTAAAAGTCCTTCATACGATTCATACTCTGATTTAAATATTTCTTTTGCAAAGGCTTGTACGAAAAATGGTGCTGCAAACTTTGTTAAAGTTGGCATGACGACTGCTAACAATAAATCTTTTTTCGTTTTATAGTAGCGGAAGATCGTTCCTTCCGCTACACCAGCACGCTTTGCAATTTCGCTTGTTGAAGTTGAAGCATATCCTTTTTCTCCAAACATATCAACGGCTGCTTCTAAAATACGCATTTGACGTTCATTTCGTTTATCTGTATTTGTTGCAGCAACTAGTTCTTCAAGCCAATCTTTCTCCATTTATATAACTCCTTTTTTCATCATTATATTTTGCGATGTTTCTTTAATGCCAATACATTTCCTACTGCAAATAATAGAGAAAAAAGTAGTAATACAGTTAAATCTAATGCAATCTCTGTAAATCCTTGATTTCGAATCATCACTTGTCTCATTGCGTCAGCGCCATATGTGAGTGGAAATAATTTCCCTAACATTTGGAGCCACTTATTCATAGATTCAATTGGAAATAACCCAGAAAAGAAAATTTGTGGCACAATGACCAGCGGTATAAACTGGATCATTTGAAATTCATTATTTGCGTATGCTGATAAAAACGTTCCTAATGTTAGTGCAGTTAGTGATAACATACATGTAATAAGGAGCGTTAGCCATATGGAGCCAGCTACATACAAGTCTAAAATATAGACAGAGAAACTTACGATAATAATAGATTGTATAAATGCAAAGATTCCAAAACCAATAATATATCCTGCAACTATTTCCCATCTTCTTACCGGAGTAGACAATAATCTTTCTAATGTACCACTCAAACGTTCTCTTACGAAAGAAACCCCTGACAAAATGAATACAAAGAAAAATGTAAAGAAACCGATTAATACAGGTCCGAGCCCATCAAACATCGTAAAGTCTTTAGATCCATGTAAATAATTTACTTCTGGCTTCATAACTGACACATCATTCTTTTCTGCACTCTTTTGCAATACTTGAAGTACAGCACGATTTTTGGATGAATCACTGCCTTCTAATAATAGTTTCATTTTTCCATTTTCTAAGTGTATCACTGCATCCACTTTTTGTTTTTCTAATTCAGAATATGCCTTTTCTTTTTCATATTCATAAATTGATGCTTCTTGATTTTTCATTGCTTTTACTATTGGAGCTGGTACATCCACTACAGCGATATGTGGTATATAATCTTTTTGTGTAAATACGAGAGATAATAACCAAAGTAATAACATTGGTGCCCCAAACATCATAGCTAACGAACGCTTATCTCGAAAAAATTGGCGAATAATACGAATGATTACACCTGTAACTCTCATGATTGAGCCACCTCTTCCAACAAAAAGACATCTTCAATTCGTCCTGATGATACACGTTTTTTCAATTCTTCAGGTGTTCCAACCGCAACTAAGTTCCCTTCTCTAATCAACCCTAGTCGTTCACAAAATTCAGCTTCATCCATAATGTGCGTCGTCACAATAATTGTTGTACCTTTCTTCTTAAGATCATAAAACTTTTCCCAAATCGTTTTTCTAAGAAGCGGATCTATCCCCACTGTTGGCTCATCTAAAATTAATATTTCCGGTTCATGAAGGAGTGCTATCGCTAATGATAAACGCTTTTTCATGCCACCTGAAAAATGTTGTACTTGTTTTTTCAAATGCTCTGATAATTGTACAAGCTCAAAAACTTCATTAATCCGCTCTTTCTTACGCTTACCTTTTAAACCATACATTGTTGCAATAAAATCTGCATTTTCATATGCTGACAGTTCTTCGTATAATGCATCAGCTTGTGCCATATAACCAATTCTTTTCATCTCACTTAACTTTGGCATGTTTGTATTGAAAACCAGTACCTCGCCTTTGGTTGCCTCATTAATACCTGCAATCATTTTAATTAGCGTCGTTTTACCTGAACCGGAAGGACCAACCAAACCAAAAATCTCTGCTTTTTCTACTTGCAACGAAATGTTATGCAGAACTTCTTTTTTCCCAAAACTTTTGGATACACCTTGCAAAATAATTGAAGATTGTTGCATTCAAAATCCCCCTTTTTAACGAAATGAGTGAGTACTCACTTTTATTTTATTCTTGCGTAATTATATGTCAAACTTTATTGATTAATATTCATTTTCAATCAACAATTTTAAACAATGAAACAGAGTCGACATTAGAATATCTTTTCTTAAAGTCGACTCTGTTTCATTTAAACTATATATTTTTCTTTATGTTTTTAAATTCATATACTTCCTAATTCTAGCAACGTCTAAAGAATATTCGATAACTAATTGCTGTAACGGTAAAATCACTGTGTCGGGATATAAATGTGCATATTGTAATGTTTCCGCATATTTTTCTAACCTTTTTTCTAAATACTTTATTATTTGATCAGGATGACTTACTAATAAACATTTACAATAATAATGTATTTGTTCCTCAATCGCCGTATACTCTTCAATTTCATATTCTTTGTGCATGTGTACACCCCTTTAAGTTTTTTACATAGATTACTTATCACACTTTTCACTCGACTAATTTTTAAGTTTTTTAATTATTTACACTATAACAAATTCTTCAGGTCAAATTTTGTTACTTTATGTAACGTAGAAAATTTTTAACAAAATTGTAATGTTAACTTGTACAAAATATAAAAGCACCTTTTCCTTTTTCACATAAAAAGTCGTACAGTTCAATTTAACTGTACGACTACAAGTTCCGGCCTATTAAAAATTCTTTGCGGAATGATACTATTACCTAATCCTCTACTTACTACCATAGACGTATTTTGTTTTTCATATAAACCAGCTGTATATGTAGGGAATACCCCTTGATTCGGAGCAACTAACCCGCCAATAAATGACAATCTAACTTGCCCTCCATGAGCATGACCCGATAATACTAAATCTAGTTGCTCATCAGCGTATTCTGTCAAAAATTCAGGCCTATGGGATAGTAATACATCAAATGTATTTGGAGGCATTTCAAATTTCGCTTTTAAAATTGCATCTTTTACAATATTTCCTTCATCACGGTTTCCAGTTACAAACTCCGGATCATCAATACCTAGCAAGTTTATTTCTTGCTCACCCTTTCGAATGCCTACATGTTCATTCCTTAAAACATTGACATCATATTTCTTCAACTCTTTTTCTAAACGGTTATACTTTCCAGACCATTGTTCATGGTTTCCTGTCACAAAATATACAGGATACTTCTTTACAATTTCTCGTATTAATTGCATACTAACTTCTGCATCGTATGATTTACTGTCAATTAAATCACCCGTAATCGCAATAATATCTGGGTCTATGCTTTCAATTTTTTGAATTAACACATCTTGCTTATCGCCAAATTGTTTATTGTGTAAATCTGAAATTTGTAGAATTTTATACCCTTTAAAAGAGGAGGGTATTTTACTAGAGGTTATTTTAACCTCAGTTATACCTATTAAATTGTTCTGTAAATATAAAAAAGTAATAAAAGCTACTAATATGCCAATAAACAATATGATTCTATTAATATTTCTCTTCATATTCTCTCCTTTTATTTTCATAAAACGCTTATTTTATGTTAACTGAATTTTATTATACATTTTTGAAATTGTTTAAGTTAATAAAATGCAGTACATGAAATTTCAGATGAAATACGTAATATATGTTTCATATTTTTACTTTTTTTATAATAAGAATACAAAAACGATTCTTTTCATACGAAAAAGAATCGTTTTCCAATTTTATACATTCAATAACATCTGGTAAAGAAATAAGATCACTAAGAGATTATTATCTAATAGCATTGACTACAACTTCAGCTGCCTCTTCAATTAGTTGATTATCATAGGTAGCCTCTTTCTCATCTTTACTGGATAAAATTGCGATAATAATTGGTTCTCTATTTGGTGGCCAAACGATAGCAATGTCATTTCGTGTCCCATAACTTCCTGCTCCTGATTTATCCCCAACTATCCAATCAGTTGGCACGCCTGCACGAATAAGTTTGTCTCCTGTAGCATTCCCTTTCATCCACTCTGTAAGAATGTTACGCTTATGAACCGGAAGCGCATTTCCGACCGTAAAAGCTTTAAGATTCGTAGCAATTGCTTTCGCTGTACTAGTGTCACGAATGTCACCTGGAATAGCCTCGTTTAATTCTGTTTCAAAACGATCAGACATAGTAATCCGATCCCCCATCTGTCTTAACGCTTCTTCATATCCTTTCGGTCCGCCTATTTTATGGAATAAAATGTTCCCTGCAGTATTATCACTGTAACGAACAGCAGCCTCAGCAATTTCTCCTAGTGTCATTCCGGTATCTACATGTCTCTTTGTAACAGGTGAATATTCCACTAAGTCTTCTTTCGTAAATTTAATGACTTCATTTAATTTATCCATTGCGTTTTGCTGTAGTAATACTCCTGCCGCTAACGCCTTATAGGTTGATGCGAAGGCAAATCTTTCGTTAGGTCGATAAGAGATTGTTTGATTTGTACCAGTATCAATCGCATATACACCTAATCGAGCATCATATTTTTTCTCAAGTTGAGAGAACTCTTTATGCGTCGCCTGATTTTTATGTTTCACTTGCCTTAGCTTTTCTTTCGCTTCAACTTGCAATGCCCCTCCTTTAAAAGCTTCTAGGCTTGTTAGACTTAAACCTAATATACCAACGCATATACCTATTTTTAGCATCTTCTTGTTTTTCAAAATCATCATTCCTTTCAAATTCTTAACACCTATTTATACGTACACATAATAGACAATCACCAAAACAAGTTTGTTCCATAAACTTAAAAAACTTTATAACTAGTATGAGAGTTATTAACTAAATAAGAGATAGCGACTATGATCGTCACTATCTCTTATTTCACATCTCATCTCTTTACTTATAATTACCTCTATATAAATAGGGGCTCTTCCCCTGAGAAAAGTACTCAAATTTTACTAATTTTGATTAGAACTATCTATACTAGCAGCTTCACCATGTATACGTTGCTGTTTTAAATCAAAGTATACATCTAAAACTTCCTTCCCAATTATAGAATTAATTCCATTTTTATCATCATGAAGCCATGGGACTACTATAGAAAACGCTACTTCTGGATTATCATATGGAGCATATCCAACTAACGTTAAGTTGTAACATTCCATACGTTCTCCTTTTGCATTTCTACCAATTGGATCATCTCCACCATATACAGTTTGAGCTGTCCCTGTCTTTCCTGCTGGTTTGTATGAAGCGTTTTTGAAATACTTCACGCCAGTTCCATCACCTTCTTGGAATACCCATCTAAACCCTTCTTTTATCCGATCAATATGTTCTGTCTTCATATCAACTCGATTTAATACGACAGGCTCTATAGAGCGTATAACTTTACCAACCTCTTCTTTTATTGATTGTTCTCTTATTTCTTGTACAATTTGAGGTTGCATTCTATAACCGCCGTTGGCAATCGTTGAAATATATTGTGCCAATTGCAACGGCGTATACGTATCATACTGACCGATAGAAAAGTCTAGTAAAAAGCCAGGTTGACTATCTACTTTTCTAGTTTGTCCAATTATTTCATTCGGTAAATCAATACCTGTTGGCACGCC
The DNA here is from genome assembly GCF_009739945.1 of Bacillus luti. Classification (NCBI taxonomy): domain Bacteria; kingdom Bacillati; phylum Bacillota; class Bacilli; order Caryophanales; family Bacillaceae; genus Bacillus; species Bacillus luti. The sequence goes on from NZ_CP040336.1 coordinate 2,735,187, forward strand.
TAATCCAAATTGTTTAAAATAATAGCGCATCGTATCAAATGCTTCTTGTTTAATATCCAACGAACCATTTGGTACGTAATTAACTCCCGCAATTTTCAAAGCCGTCTGGAACATGTATACATTCGAAGATACTTGTAAAGCTCGTAAATCATTAATATTACCAAATCCGGATACATTCCATGATTTCTTAGCTTGCGTACCTTTAAATTTCATCGGTGCATCATAAAATTGATCTCCTGGCTGTATTGCCCCTGTCTCATATCCAGTTAATAAAGTAGCACCTTTTACAGCTGACCCTAGCTCATACGAAGTTGTCATGTTACCTAATGCCAAATCCTCAATCTCTATTTTCCCTTCTTTTTCTACAATCCTTTTGCCTGCCATAGATAAAATCTGTCCGTTATTGGGATTCGTCATGACGACAAAAGCTCGGTCTAACAGTGGCTCTGAACTCTTAAAAGCTCTCAAGTTTTTCTCTATACTTTCTTCTACTTTCTTTTGTAATTCCATATCAATCGTTAATGTTAAACTATTACCACTTTTCCCTTTAGAGATTATTTCTGTGTTTATAATGTTTCCTGATTTATCAGTAATGTTTTTCACTTCTTCTTTTGTACCGTGTAATACATCTTCATATCGTTGTTCAATATAACTTTTTCCTACACGATCATTCCGGTTATATCCACGCACCAAATAAGAATCTAAGTTTTCTTTCGGTAATCCTTCTTCACTACTCGTAATATTTCCTAATACGGAACGAAACAAATTACCGTTTACATAATTACGTTCCCAATCAACCGTCGCATCTACTCCTGGAAAATTCGCAAGGTTTTCACTTATACGCGCATACTCTTCATCTGTTACATCTTTTTTAATAATTTGTGGCGTTAGTTGATAACCTGAACTCATTTTACTTTTAATAGCTAACACCTTTAAATCTTGTGCTGTTAATTCTGCCAATTCTACTTCTGTAACGCGGCCTCGTCTTAAGTCTTCTATTTTTTTATCTAACTCTTTTCCCTCTATTCCCTTTTCCTTAAACTTTTCTATATCTTTTTTAGTAATCTTTGTCTCCGCACGTTTCGGATTCAACTGCATCCAGAAATCCTTTTTATCAATTTCAGTTAACTTATTTATATCTTGCTCAGGCATTTCAAGCATTTCCGCCAAGTCTTTTGCTGTTTTTAAAATATCTTCACTCGTAATCCCCTTTACCCTTGTATACGTAATCGTTCGAAGAGATTTATTATTAACGACTGTTTTCCCTTCTCGATCTAAAATTTGTCCACGTGGAACTGGAATACTAGTTATTGCATTTTGACTGCTTTCTACTTGGTTCTTATAAGCCTCTCCCTCAACGATTTGTACTTTCCCTAGCTGCATAATAATAGCTGCGAATAGTAAAAATATGCAAAGGAACATTATATTTAATCGAATTGATATATATGTCTTCTGCTTCTTTCCTTTTTGTTCTTTCATAAATCCTCCATTTAATCCTTTCCGGAATTGCTACAAATACTAAAAGCATTCCTTATATATTAGATACCGATGACCGGTTATAAATATCGTCTCAATTTTTTGCTTACTCCTTGTAAGCTTCCATTCCTTTTCGTTTAGCTACGTAATTCATAACTCTCCCTCCCTATTTTCTCTCTATTTTTTTGTGGCTTGTATTAGAAATGCTAAACTGTATAATGACTCTTATTAAACTTACACATAGACTTGCTAGTAAATTTTCATACGGATTATTCCTTTCTTCATGCTGTAATACTTAATAGACAACCTAAATAAGAAAGTTGTTCCACATTTACAAAAAAAATAATTAACTATAATATGGAATAGGCTAAAAAGGGAGGGTTTTATGTTACATACAAAAATAAAAAAATGGAGATTTATAGCGGTTCTTTCTATTGTGGGTGTGATTTTAATAATTTTATTAAAAAGCCATTTCGTTTCAATAACTATCGAAACTTCTTCAGCTGAAAGAGGAGAAATACTTGATCAAAATGGTGTAATACTAGCTACAAATAAGAAAGTTAAGTCTCTATATTGCACTTCTAATGATGACAAGCTATCGAAACAAGATACAGCAAACACATTAGCTTTTTTCAATCAATTTTCAAGCGAGTTTCAACATGATATTTCTACAGAGAACATAAAATCTCAATTACAACATTCTTGTAAAAAACAGACTATGAATGATATACCGTTATACTCTGATATAACTGAGAATGAACTTGCATTCATAAACAAAAACAAACCGAATAATGTAATAATTAACGATGAATGGATTCGATATTATCCTAAACACGAAATTGGTTCACAGATAATTGGGTATATAGAACATGATCTTAATTCAAAACATATAGCTGTTGGAAAAAGCGGGATTGAGTTGCAATATGAAAATGATTTAAAAGGAAAAACAGGTAAAACTCTTATTTTTAAATTGAATAATAAAAAGTTCTTATGGAACATTCAAAAAGTTCAAAAAGGAAAAGATGTCCGGCTAGCTTTAGACTCTGAGTTGCAGCAAAAAACAGAGGAAGCATTAAGATCTCAAATTAAGAAAACACCTGATGCTAAGGCTGGTTATGCTGTGGTGAGCGATGCAAAAACTGGCGCAATTTTAACTATGGCCAACTCGGCAGTTTTTGATCCAAATATATTAAATACACATGTATCACCTAAAATAGATAACATAAAATCACTTTCGCAAAATAAAACAATTCAAAAATTAAAGTATGGTGAATCTTATGTAAATATGGCTTCTACTATAAAGCCACTTACTATTTTAATTGGATTAAATGAAAAGCTTTTTCAGCCTGAAGATACTTATTTAGATAAGGGTACTTTTCAGTACGATAATCAAAATAACATTACGAATGCACCTGGAACACCAACAGGTGAGATTACACCACGGCAGGCTATCATTAATTCATCTAACACATTTATGACAGCAAAAGTAGCTTTGCCTTTATTCAACCAAAATAATGGCAATATAGAAAAAGTGGCAAATATATGGACAGATTATTTAATGCAATTTGGCCTACGTTCTAAAACCGGGATTGATTTACCCTTTGAAGAAGACGGACAATATGAATTCCATCCCTCTAATAAGTTTGAAAATGGAATCTCCGCTTTATTAAATGCCTCTTGGGGAGGAAATGAAGTGCATACTCCTCTTCAACTTGCTCAATATGCAGCAACTTTGGCAAGTAAAGGTGATAAATATAAACCTCAAATCGTAAGTGCTATTATTGGTCAAGATGGTAAGGAAACAAAAAAGTTTAAACCAATTTTAGAAAGTTCAAATCGTTACCCAATGAACTTTTGGCGTGTCGTACAAGGTGGAATGAGTCAAAATATAGAGGAAATTAAAAAGCTGCCCTTTGACGTCGCAGGTAAAACAGGTATTACAGGTTTTCCGAATGAGCAAGAAAGAATGATAAATCATTCTCTTTTCATTGCATATGCTCCTACCAAAGATCCACAGATTGCCGTTTCTGTCGTTATTCCTGGTAGTAATTCAGAAAAAAACATCGCTGCTCTCGTTACATCAGAAATTTTAGAGTCCTGGAATACTCTTCAAAAAGAAAATAAAAACAAAGAGGAAGGTTCATTTTAATGAACCTTCCTCTTTTACCATATAGAATCTATATTTATAATTTTCCACACACCTTCATTATTCTTTTCAAACATAAATGAATATTTAATATCAGTTAAAACATACTCTTTTTGTACATATCCAGTATTACCGTTAATTGTCGATATTTTTATATATCCATCATTCTGCACTTTTTCTGGAATCCAAGCCTTTACCATTTCATTAGATACTTCATATAAAACTTGTGATTCTCGCTTTGGTTCAGCTAAAATTTTTGTTTTATTTCCAGTGACAGTTGCATATATAAAATGGGCTTGCTTCGGTTCGTTACTTTCTGTCAATCCACTTGGTACTTTATATACTTGTTTTGTATCATTTGCAAACTCTCCCCCCATTGTAAGAGCGACTTGCAACTCATGAAAAATATCTTCATCAAACTTCAATTCATCCTTCTTATAACTCTTCCCTTTAAATAAAACTTCATCATTTAACGCTCTATACAAGTCATTTTCATTTTTTGCATTTGTACTTTGATATAAATCGTTCATAAATTGTTTTAATGTTGGATCTTGAGCAGACTCGTCTTTTGTTTTAGGCTTAATTTGAGTACTACTTTGTACCGGTGATTTATTATCATCAAGCCAAGGTTGTTGAACAATAAAAAATAAAAATGTACAAGCTAAAACCACTACAATTGGCAATGCCTTTTTACGAAATGATCTTGTCTGTTTTGGAGAATCTACCTCATTACTTTGATATATAGATTTCTTTATTTTATAAATATATTCTTCTTCATCTTTACGGTGTTCCATTGGGCCTTTTTTTAATTTTCTATACCAGTCAGGATTTTGTTTATTGTTCATCACTACTACCCTCCTCTATTAATTTTGAAACCTTACTTCTTGCTCTACTTAATCTAGATTTCACAGTTCCAATGGATACTCCTAGTGTTTCAGCCATTTCTTCATAAGATAATTCATATTTTGCGTCCAATATTATTATTTCACGGTGCTTTTTAGGTAGTTTTAATACAACTTTCCACACATCATTCATTTCTTCTTGCTTAAAAAATTCTTGTTCTGCCGACTGGGATTGCTTATCGTCACTAAAAAATCCTATTAAAGAAATCCTTTTAAAATAGGAGGATTTCAAATAGTTTATTGCCGTATTTCTTGTAATTTTTAATATCCACGTTTTAATAGATGACTCCTTTCGAAATGAATTCCAATTTTTAAATACCTTTATAAATACATCTTGCGTGATATCATCCGATAAGTGTGGATCTTTCGTAATAATAAATGAATAATTCCATACATCTTGCCAATAGTCTTTTATAATATAGTCCAGCTCATCATGATTACACTTTTCAATAAACGTCTGTTCCATTTCCACACCTCAAACTTATTTGAATAAATATAAAACTGCCCTCACTTTTATTATGGTTTCAATATATAGACAAGATACAAGTTTCATTTGTTCCATTGTTTATCTTTTTTTGATAGAAAAATCCTCTTGAGAATGTAAAGGTGTGCAATGACAGGATCCTAAAAAACAAGTAAAGCATACGATGTTAAAAATACACTCATAAAAATCTGATTATTATTTGTGAATTTCACGCAACACTCCACTTTTATCACCTTTTTTCTCGGAGACGTCAACCTTTCAAAAATGAAAATAAAGATGATTTATCAACTCTCTGTAGCCATAGTAAAAAAGCATTCTCGATTAACAAGAATGCTTTTTTAAAATATAATTGTTCTATATTTCACGCAATTTATACCTTTGAGTTAAGCAAACCTATAGTGAATTTACTAGAAGATTTCAACTTATAATAAGGTATTATTTCTGAAAAACATGTTTCACTTTTTCGCTTGGAACATTGCTCCCTCCTCTTCCTTTTACATCTTCAATCATCATGGTTACAATCATGTCTGGCTCATTTGCATCAAAAGCCGCAAACCATCCCAGTTCTTTTCCGTCTGCCTCTTTCGATTCTTTCAATTCTGCTGTACCTGTTTTACCAGCAAGAGTTACACCATCAACCTTAGCAATTCTACCAGCGCCATCAGGGTCATTAATGACTTTTATTAATGCACTCTTTAATATGTCTTGATTCTTTTTAGAAATCACATTTTCTTTCCAATTCCCCGTAACTTTCGATTCTTTTAAAAGATGAGGCGACGGAATATTCCCTTCATTCACAATCGGTGCATATGTTAGTGCTAAATGAAGTGGTGTCATTAATACTTGTCCTTGCCCGTATCCCGTGTCTGCTAGTTGAATATCATTTTTTATCCCATCTTTTGCAATGATTGAAATAGGAAATTCGTATTCGATTGGTAATTTTTCATGAAATCCGTATTTCTTAAATTCATTTACATACTGATCTTTCCCCATTTTCAAAGCTTGTTGAGCAAAATAAATATTATCAGAGTACTTCATTGCCTTATCAAAATCAATTGGACTTGCATCCTTCACACGTGTTACATAATAATTTCCCCAAGATGAATCTTTTGTCCACTTTAATCCTTGAATTTTAAATTCTTCCTTAGGATTTATTGTATTTGTTTCCAAACCAATTGCACCTGTAATCGTTTTAAATACAGAACCTGGTACGAATGCTTGTGTGAAGCGATTCATCATTGGTAGTTTCGAGTCGTTATTCCATGCTTCTCGTTGGGCTTTTGATGCTCCTCTAACTATTATATTTGGATTATAAGCAGGGCTACTTACAAGCGCGATTGTTTCACCTGTTTTAGGATTGACCGCTGCACTAGAGCCTGCTTCATTTTTCATCTCATTATAGATCTTTTCTTGAATTGCAGCATCAATTGTTAACGTAACATTTTCTCCTGCTTTTGCTTCTTTTTTTGCTACATTTTTAATTTCTTTCCCATTCTCATCTTCTATAAATACGCGCCCTCCCTTTTCACCACGCAATTTATTCTCCAGTACTTTCTCTAAACCTGTCTTACCTATTAAATCATCTGCTTGGTAACCTCTTTTTTGAAGTGATTTTAACTCTTCTGCATTCACCTTTCCTATATATCCAGTTAAATGTGCCGCTGCTTCTCCTAATGGATACGTACGAATATTTACTGGGTGAGATGATACTCCTTCTAATTCTATATAATCATTCTGTCTAGCTCCCTCTTTTAAAATACCAATTGGTACAAAAGAGTCTGGTTTTATCCATTTCGCTGTAAGCTTCTGATCGACCTCTTCTATAGACATATCCAGTAACTGTGCTACTATTTCTTTTGTTTGCGCCGCCGTTTCGCCTAGTTTCTCCGGAATAATTCCAACCTCAGTCGCTTTACCATTCGTTGCAAGACCTTTCCCATTTCGATCATATATTTCTCCACGTTTTCCATGTTCTGTTTGCATACGTACTTTGTAATCATTTTTCATACCTGGAAAAATGAAATCTGGTGTCCAATCTATTTTCCAAGTATCTTTATCTTTCACAAGTTTTGCTTCATGGATAAATGAAGCTGTTCCTCCATCCGTATCCATCTTAACTTCAAAAAGAAAAAGCCCTTTATCGTTCGTATTCTCTCCTTTCGTTTTAACTTTTAAATTCTTAACTCCAATACCCTCATAGATTTTTTGATATTTCTCTGTGAATTCCTTTTTAGAAATCGTTTTTTTAGCATGTTCTGATAAATGATCATACATATTTGCAAATTTTTTATCATTCCATAAATTGATATATTCTTCAAATGCTTGTTTTGGCGGTTCGTTTTTATTACATCCTACCAACATAACTACAAAACAAAAGAAAAGTAGCATCCATATTTTTTTCAATTCAATCTTCTCCCTTAGTTAAAAAATATTTATTCCTTTTTTGATATATTAAACAAAAAATGTTCTAACTCTTAATAGACAGTATAAGTAATGAAATTGTTCCACATTTATAAAAGAATTTTGTTTATGTTTAAGTTTCATTTGAAGCGGAAGATTTTAAGATTCTTACAAACAAAAGAAGTATATCTATTTAGCAATGACCATCATTACTAGTTTTGTTTTAACAATTTTATTTAAAATACTTTTTAGTTCGAGTTTTCCGATCGTATCTTTTTTGCAGATATTTGATACAAAAAAGAACCCTTATACTAAGGGCTCTGCAACAGAAAATATCAAAAATATAAACAATAAAAAGAATAACTTAAAAATTTATAGGCACCCTATATATTTCTTTTCGCATCAAAAACCCCTGCGCTATATGCGACAGGGGTTTAGCTCATTCTAAAGTTTATTTAGAAGAGTCATGTACAGGCAAACTATTAAAAATCAATTCAGCAACTTTTACATAGCCTTTTGAGTTTGGATGAATTAAATCAGTAGACCAAAGCGTATTGTCATTAACTAACTGATGATTCCAAAAGTCGATATGATGAAGCTTATATTCTCTACTCAGTGAACGTATAACATCATTTGCCTCTAATAATTGTTCTTGTATTACTTGTTTTTTTTCAGAAGAAAAAGGAAGCCTCACTGTAAAATCTGGAAGGTTTGCTATAATAATATCAGCATCTGTTTTACTTAATTTATCTATCATAAATTCCATTTCGTTCTTATATGCTTGATGATTCCAACGTCCTTTTAATACATCGTTTGCACCTGCAATTAGACTAACCAAATCTGGTTTAAAAGTTAATGCTTTTTCCAATTGCTGCAAGCGAATTTCTTTAGTTACTAACCCACGCTTTGCAAAATTAACATATTCTATATCGTTTACACACAGTTGAACAAAATGATCTACCCAGCTTTTTAATGCAATTCCCTCTACTTCATCCCCTATCCCCTCTGTAAAACTATCACCAATCGCTACAAATCGCTTCCACATATGTACTCCCCCTTTATTATTATCCATATCTATACTATACAATAGCTCTCTACGTAATTGTTATTTCTATGTGTTTTTCGATTTCATTTACATTCCATTTTAGTATGTTTACATTTAGAATCCAAAATTGACCGATTCCAAATATACTCAGGAATCGGTCATATTCGTTTACTAAAGAAATAAAATCCCTATAGGTATTATACTTTTTTCAAAAAATGTGTTGTTCTTTGTTTTGCCCAGTTGATACATTTCTTTTCGATGAAATGATACGAAACTATAAAAAAAGTAGTGTCATTGCAATGCACAAAGTGGTTTAGAATATCTAATTTCGTTATAGACCCTTGCCACTATCCTAGAACCAATCCCGTAGTCCTACCACTTCATACGACGAAAATAAAATAAATAAAACAAAGGTAACGATTATCCAAAAATAATAAGGAATATAGATTCTTACAAATCTCTTAATTAAATATCCCCAATAATTTGTTTGCCCCTTATTAGACACAAGAACAGGAAATTTAGTTTATATAATAATCGGCCATTCATTTGTAGAATCTATGGCAATACTCATACAGATCTTGCATAAATTAATGATATAATAAATCTTGATATTTTTTGGGTTTAACATAATTTGATTTTTTACTCGTCTTTAATCAATGGGAGTCTCAAATAATGAATGTCTCTATTTCATTAATCTTTTAAGAATAAAAATCAATTTTCCAGAAAGGAGAGTATGTATGATAGGGATAGTGGCATTATTCATACTGTCATGGATTGCACTTCAAATCTTCGGAAAACAATCTCTCTCAGTATTAGGTTTACTGCCAACAAAAAAACGAACCAAACAATTTATTTTCGCATTCCTATTTACAAGTATGTTATGCGCGTTGGTACAAAGTATAGATTTCTTGATTACACATCAATATTGGAAACTCAATCCAACCTATTCATTTATGAATTTTCTCACAGTTTTTTGGTGGAATATAAAATCTGTTCTCTTCGAGGAACTTATTTTCAGAGGAGCATTACTATATATAATAATGCAAAAAATTGGAGAAAAAAAAGGGGCTGCTTTTTCTGCTATTTGTTTTGGTATCTATCACTGGTTTTCTTATGGATTATTTGGAAGTTTCATACCAATGATTCTTATCTTTTTAGCAACCGGATTCTCTGGTCTTGTCTGGGCTTATGCTTTTCAAAAAACAAAATCAATGCTATTACCCATTGGATTTCATTTAGGATGGAACTTCACACTCAATCAAATTTTTTCAAAAGGTCCATTGGGAGATCAGCTTTTTATCTCTGTAAAAGGATTTGACTATGTCCAGCTCGTAGGAATTCCTTCCTTATTTCATTTTTTATTACCCAACATAGCCGTGCCACTCTTTACTTATTTATTCATTAAGTTTTATATTTGTAAAACTCAAACAAAATCAATAGCTTCTACACAAAAATAATTCAAAACTCAAATAAAAAGGAGCATGATAGCTCCTTTTTATGTTGAATCTCGTATTGATACTAAAAAACAGTATCCTTAATAGTTTTTCTAATAAGAATTTATAAAACTTCGAAGCTCTTTTTTTAAATTAATATTTAGTTTTATCCTATAAACTTAGCCTTTTACTATATCAACCGCACTATCCCATATACCGCTAAAGAAAGATCCAATTTGGCGCATAAAACGTGTAAACCAATTTGCTTGTTCTACATCAGTTTTTGTTACAAGGTCTATTTGTAATGATTTACCTGATAAAAACCCAGGATCTGTACTATCTTTAGGTAAGATAATCATTTTACTTATTGTTACACCTTTTTTAATAGGCGCTTCTTGTTCTTTATTCGATACTTTAAATTCTTTTTTATAAACGTCTTTGTTGCCCTTCGGCATTGGAAGGGAAATAGCTTGCTTCGTTTGAACTACTACATCTTTGTCTTTCGCATTTGCAACTCGCAAAGTTTCATGCCCTTTTATTACTGCATCTTTTCCGTAGATATTCTTCATTTCAAAATTCGCAAATCCATAATCATATAATTTCTTTGTTTCATCAAAACGTGCTGTATGAGAGTTTGCTTTTATTACTACAGAGATTAGACGCATACCGTTTCTTTCTACTGTACCAGTGAAGCAATCACCGGCTTCTGGAGTAGTCCCTGTTTTCAACCCATCTACACCTTCGTATTGCTTAATTAAACCTTTTAACATCATGTTAAAATTCACCATATCAATTGGATACTTGCCACCCTTTTGGAATGTTTTTTTTGGGATTTTTGCTGTATCTAACATTTTTGGAAAATCTCGAACGAGACGTTGTGCTAAAATTGCACAATCTCTTGCGGACATTTTATTTTTCTCGTCTAGGGTTGTCCCTTCTGGATGATGTCCTTTTAAATCATAGTTTGTTAAGCCAGTAGAGTTTACAAATTTATAATTTTTCATTCCAAACTCTTTTGACTTATCATTCATCATTTTCACGAAATCGGATTCTTTTCCAGCAATTTCTTCAACTAAAGCAATTGTTGCACCGTTTGCAGAGTAAATTGCCATTGCCTCATATAACTCTTTTACTGTATAAGAGCCACCATTTTCTAATGGAACGTTTGATAATGAGCGATCCTGTGAAATCTTATATGCATATTCAGAGATTTTAACTTTTTGATCCCATTTAAGTTTTCCTTTATCCACCGCTTCATGAACTAAGTATTCACTCATCATTTTTGTCATACTAGCAATTGCTAGTGATTCATCCGCATTTTTTTCATATAAAATTTTTCCGGAATTTGCTTCTACTAAAATTGCTGATCCTGCTTCTACGTCTAAAACAGGAACTGTTTCCGCTGATGCGCTCCCAGATGTAACAACTATGCTACAAAATAGTGTAAGCACTGTTACTATTACAATGATTTTTTTGTAAAACATACCTTCCAATTTTCTTACCTCCAATATCTTTGTACTCAAAAAAACGATATTCTTGCATAATCCCTATAAAATAGACAGTTTTATCAAATTCTATACATATAAAACGTTAGAATCGCTTTCATATAGACCATCTCATCCTACACTTTTAGGCGCACTGATACTTTGTATTCCTACACACGTCCCTATTTTTAATACCTTTGTATTTTTTAAAATGATTCGTACTTTCATATTTTTTAGGATTACAATTAATAGACAATCTAAACAATACATTTGTTCCACATTTACAAAAAATAAAAAAACTACATCCTATATAGAATGTAGTTTTCCTCACAGACTTATCTATTTTTTACTTCCTTGTTATAAAAATCATATAATAATTCAATAGATGAACTAGATAAAAAAGGAATTGCCTTCTCAACTAATTCTCTATCCCAATCAAACCAACGCATTTCCATTAGCATATTCATTTCCGTATCAGTGAACCGTTTCTTTATTTCTTTAGCAGGATTACCAACAACTATTGTATACGGCGGAACATCTTTACATACGACAGATCCTGCTGCAACGATTGCACCTTCACCGATTGTAACGCCAGGCATAATAATAGCATTCATCCCAATCCAAGCATCGCTTTTAATGACTGTATCGCCCTTCGGTTCATATGAATTTTCAATTTGCTTAGCGAATGGATATACTGTAATCCATTCTGAGTGATGATTATGATTACCACCCATTAAAATGACTACTCCACTGGCAATACAAACATAGTTCCCAATAATGAGTTTATCAAGGTGCCATCCCATCTGTTCAATCGGATTGAAAAGCGCTCGGGATTTAGCATCGCCCCACAAATACCTTACACAGCCATCTTCAAAATTTTGATGACCATAATATCCGGAATAATAGGAGTACTCACCTACTTCAATAAATGGATTTGTTACTATATCTTTTAAATACTTCGTTTCTGACCAATGGTTATATAATGGATGCTTCATAACTTTATTCCTCGCTTCTAAGTATTGTAGATTTTTTGCAATTTACTTAGAAGCTTAATACGACTGCGACATTTTTTAGCTTTCTCAAACGACGAATCATTATCTTCAAGCCTTTCTTTTATAATAAAAAAATCATAACGTGATAAATTACATAAGTCAAATTGTAAAATTATGTACTGAAACTTAAAGTATGAATTGAAATTTCAGCATTAAAACCATCGAGTTTTCAAATAGCAAATCCCAATTACATATAATACAGATTTCTTAGCTATACATCTAACTTCTTTCTTAAATTAGCCTTAACTCCCTCGATATAGTTTTATTTTTTATTGATTTGTCTGATAAATCAATAAATGTTAATATGATTATAGAAGATATTATCATCCATTAGATTTCACAGCTAGTTTTTCACAAAAACGATTTCTGAATCCTTAAGTAAATAGGAGGTTTAGAACATGAAACTTTTAAGGCAATCAACAATTATTGGTGCATTGACTGTTGGAGGATTTTTATTTTCGAATACAATTGGTACGCTCCCACCTGTGTCTGCTGAATCGCAACTTACACAAAAAGAATCACGATTTTTAGATAATTGGCGGTGGCAAAGCTATTTTTTATTACACCATAATGCAGATTTTATAGAAGAATTGGCAGTTGGTGACTTAAAACATGGAGATACATTCGATGTTACTATATATACTGGTGGTAAAGATACTGGTATTGTAAAAATATATAGATTAAGCGAAAATGAAAATGATGAAATAAACTTGCATAGATATAAAACCATTTATGACTCAGGTTTAAAACATAATTATGGTAGATTTGTAACACCTATTACTACGGTTTATAATCCAGGAACATACGTAGCCGTTATGAAACTTGGAGAAAATTATTATTATGGGGGCAGCTTTAAAATCTCAAAATAATTTACGTTTATCTAACCAGTAAATATATATTGCATACTATTGTTATTAGATAAAAACTATTTTAAAAGCTCCTCTACCTTATATAAGATAGAGGAGTTTTTTCATTGTTTGCCCTTTTTAAGGGTTAAAAAAACCTTACTTTCTATATAAAGTGAAACTTTAATCAGTGGGGGTTTTCTTCATCCCCCACTGATTATTAGCCTTCACCAATCGGAATTTTATGGGCAGCCCGACCCCCACCTAACTTCTTTGCTTCCGCTGAATTTTGAGGTGGGGGTCTTACTGCCCATTAAAGCGGGATAAATTATCATTTTTATTCAACAACTGTTTCCACCTCTTTAAGTTCTACAATTCAATATGCAATATTGCATATTCTATATGTTAGATTTAAAAACATGTGATAATTAATTTATATAAATATCTTAAATGGATATTGAAGGGGGAATGCTACATGTCTTTCTATTCTTGGTCTCCTCTTATTTTCTTAGTAGTTGTTGCAATCATCATTTCTATTAAAGGGATTAAGAAACAATAATTTATTATTTGGAGGTGAAATAATGTCATTTGCAGCATGGAGTGCAATTTTTATGACTTTAATCGGAGCAATATCTGGAGCAATCTTTGGTACAATTCCTTCTAGAAATAAGAACAAAACTATCAACTAAAAAACTCATAATGAAAATTAACATCCATAGTTCTCATAAAGTGGAACTTAAATCAGTGGGAGTTTTGTTCACTCCCCACTGATTATTAGTTGAACCAATCGGGCTTTTACGGGCAGTTGATCCCCACCCTAACTTCTTTGCTTTCGCCGAATTTTGAGGTGGAGGTCTTACTGCCCGTTAATGCGGGATAAAATTCAATGCAAAAAAGTAGCCTATAAAATTATATAGGCTACTTTCATTATTACTTAGCTAATTCTTTCGTACCCTTCATTACATCAACGAAAAATCCCCAGTTATTCACTACAGAAGAGATACTGATATGTTCATCTGGAGTGTGAACATTGAATATATCTGGTCCGAATGAAATCGCATCTAATTCAGGCATTTTTTGAACGAATGCGCTACATTCAATTCCAGCATGTACAGCGAAAATTTCAATATCTTTATTGTATTTTTCTTGATGCACTTTTTCAAACAAATTACGAATTTGTGAATTCGGATTGTATGGCCATTCTGGATACTCTGACTCTATTTCAAATGTAGCACCAACTAATTCGGCAATATATTTAATTTCCTCTGCAACATGTTGTTTTAAACTACTTACAGAACTTCTCACTTCGTTACGTAATTTAATTTCATCTTGCAACGTTTCAATAACACCTAAATTTGTTGAACTTTCTACAAGACCTTTAATATCCATGCTCATGCTTTGAATGCCATTTGGAGTTAAGAATATTGATGAAATAAGCTGCTTTTGTGTTTCTTTAGCAAATACTTTTTCTACTTTATCATCCAATTTTGTAAGTGTAACATGAACATCTGGATCAACAGCACGCATTTCTTCTTGTAATACTCGTGTCCATGACTCTAGTTTTTCTTCTACTTGCTCCAAATCTTCTTGACGTAATAAAAGTGTAGCTACACTTTCACGCGGAATTGCATTCGTTTTTAATCCGCCGTGAACTTCACTTATATTAAAGTGAATATTGACTGATAAATCACGTAAAACACGTCCTAATACTTTGTTCGCATTCCCGCGTTGTTTATCAATCTCCATGCCAGAATGTCCGCCTTTAAGTCCGCCAACATATAGACGATATGTATCCATATTTACCGGTGCTTCTTCCCAAATTACAGGAATTGTTTCAACTGCCTTTGCACCGCCTGCACTACTTACAAGTAATTTATGGTCTTCTTCAGAATCAATATTAATAAAAATCTTTCCGTCAAAGTTATTTGCATCAACTGCAAAAGCTCCGCCCATTGTTGTTTCTTCTTCAGTAGTTATAACAACTTCAAGTGCTGGATGCGGAATATCTTTTGAGTCTAATAAAGCTAATGCATATGCAACTGCAATACCATTATCAGCACCTAAAGTTGTTTGATTCGCATATAACATGTCTCCAATAATTCGTAATTCAATTGGATCTTTTTCAAAATCATGTACCGTTGCTTGGTTTTTTTCGCATACCATATCCATATGCCCCTGAATGATTATAGCTGGTACATTTTCATAGCCAGCAGTTGCTTCTTTTTTAATGATGACATTTAATGCTTCATCTTGAATAACTTCTAAGCTGCGCTCTTTCGCAAAATTTACTAAGTAATCACTAATTTCTTTTTCATTACCAGATCCTCTAGGAATCTTTGAAATTTCTGCAAAATGATAAAATACAGGGTGCTTTGTTAATTGTTCTAAAGTAGAATACATTTTTAAGCTCCTCTCAAAATGACAAAATAATATGTAAGTCTTTTATCATTATACCATGATTCATTATTTTACCTTTCTTTTAACTTTTTAATATGTTGTTCATTTTATGTACAACACTCTTACAACATTGTAAGGATGTTGTAATCTATTTCAATTTTTCTCATTTCATAATAGCCTTATACTGTGTAAAGAAACCAATTGAAGGAGATACCGAAAAAGTAGAAGATAGAAACTTACGAAACTTTACGCTACCCGCATATGATGAAGACGGAGTCAAAAAACAAATTACATTTAGAAGTACAAAAAAAGAAAACGACCATAAATTAAATGAAAATGCGTTTTTACGCCTTTATGTAGATCAAGATGATGATAATAAAAAGGAAATATCATCAATTGAAGTAAAGTCCTATGAAGAAATTCAGAAATCAGATTTACCTACAAAAGTACAAGAAAAATTTAATATTAAATAAAAATAAAAGAAAATGCGCTATGCATTTTCTTTTATTTTTTTCACCTGTATAAATTTCGAACTATTACTATTCATAAGTTTTTCTAAACGATTTATATTTTCCGTTAATGCACCTTTCACAAGAGAGAAATCTGTATTTGATTCTTCTTTTTTTTCTTTAAAAAACGAAGACTTTTGTACATTTATTTCAGCCATCTCTTCTCCCCCTTTTCAAAAGATACAACCTTTTATTTATATTATATAGCAAATGTAGACAGAGTGTACACTTATGATTTTCTTTTTAATTCTTCTTCTAAATCTTCTACTTGCTGCAAAGTATCTCCTTTTATTAAAGAAAAATCTGTTATATCTTCATTTTCTTCTTTAAAAAAATCATTATCATAATCTTTTATCACTACAATCACCTCTACGTGCTAGTGTAGGAATGATTGTCCGATTTTATACAAGGTTATCTAAATTTACTTTCCCTTTATGTATAAGTGAAAAGGACAGTAGAAAACCCTGTCCTTATTTACTAAAATAACTATGATGTATCGTTAAATTATATACATTTTCAAAATCTCGATCTTGCAGGTTATGTTTCTTCCCATCAATAACAATGAAAACATCACTCACTATTTTTGCTGGTATAATTCCGACATTTTCTACTTGCACCGCTTTCTGCTCATTCAATTGCTCGATGTGTTCAAACGGAACGATAATACTAAATTGAGAACGGATACCGCGAAAGTTTGTATTTAATTCCTTTGCTGCTTCAAATACAACAATTTTCGCCCCAATCTTTTCCCCATATGAATCTAAAAATGCATTTAAACTTTTGTATATTCTTCTTCCGTATGCCATTCCATTGTACCGAATACTGCCGGATTAACATTTTGAATAATTGTTGTGTAAATTTCTCCTCTTGCTTTAGAAGCAATTAATGATCGTTTTATCGATTGGACAGTCTTGCCGATATCACTAAATTTTGCTCCCCATATTTCTGAAATATTTGGTGTTAAAATAAATGCGATATCAACGAAAATAACCATTGCAGTGAACATTAAAAGATTTTTCCAGAGGGTTAAATCAATTCCTTTTATCATGAAATACACGGTGACTGATATTATAAACAAACCATACCAAGTCTTTCTAATACGTTGCTTTTTCTCCTCGTATAACTCTTCATTTCTCCAATAAAAGAAAACAAGTACTAGAAAAACGATTGCTAAAATAAATAAGCCGATTCGAATGTTAGAGATCACCAATGACATCACCCTCCATTCAAAAACTACTCACGATATCATTACATGCACAAGCAGCTCTCTTTATGACAAAAGACGTGGACAAGCTTCTAAATTTAGCTATAACGCATATACATTAGAAGGTGCCACGTCTTTGATCATGAATCTACATTGTATATGTAGACAAGCATGCGTTTCAAATTTTCATGTTAAAAAGAAATATGTTTCGGAATTTCCCCTTCAGGTACTTCTCCGTCCATACTTAAGTAATAATGACGAATTGGACGTAAATCATCATCTAATTCATACACGAGTGGTATGCTCGTTGGAATATTCAACGAAACAACACCATCGCTTGAAAGGTTATCTAAGAATTTCACTAGCGAACGAATCGTATTACCGTGCGATGAAATAATGACCTTTTCACCATTTTTTAATGATGGCGCAATTTCTGAATGCCAATAATCAAGTACTCTTTTCTCCGTATCCACTAAACATTCTGTCAATGGAAACTCACCTTTTTTAAGTGCTTTATATTTTGGGTCATTCATTTCATACCTAGGATCATCCTCAGTAAGAGCAGGTGGTCTCACATCGATACTTCTTCTCCAAATATGAACTTGCTCCTCACCATATTTTTTCGCAGTTTCATCTTTATTCAACCCTTGCAATGCACCATAATGTCTTTCATTTATCTTCCAAGATTTATGTACTGGAACCCAGGCAAGATCCATCTCATGAAGTACAATCCATAACGTCCGAATTGCTCGTTTTAATACAGATGTATAAGCAACATCAAAAGTATATCCGTTTTTCTTTAATATTGCTCCTGCTTCTCTTGCCTCACTTAGTCCATTCTCTGATAAATCTACATCTGTCCAACCAGTAAAACGATTTTCGAGATTCCATAAACTTTGTCCGTGACGAATAAGTACAAGTTTTATCATTATAATTCCCCTCTCGGAAATGTGAATTTTGTTGTTCCATTGCGTACACCTATAAAGTTTTTGGTAATGTAATTTTTTTATTCATACATACTATGGTTAGGTTAATCCATAGTTTCCACATACATGGATAGAATTTGTTTTTATTCATACTATAAAAACAGAAGCTTTTTCATTATTTTTGCTCAACTGGTAGTTCCCGTTTTGATATCCATGCATCAAAACCAGAACGACTATTTGCCATTTCATTCATAACTTGATGCCAATTTTCTTCACACGATTCACCAAATTTTGAAAAAATGGCACCCATTTGTTGTCTTTGTACATCACTCAGTTTTTTCTCTAAATCGGCACCTTTTTCTGTTAAAGATAACTGTTTCACACGACGGTCATGTGTAGCTTCATTACTCTCAATTAATCCCTTTTCCACAAGTTGACGCAGCGGCCCGTGAAGAGCTTGTTTACTTATTTCTAGCAGTGATAATAACTCATTTACACTTATTCCTGGAAAGCGTGCGATAAAAAATAAAATTCGGTGATGCACTCGTTGAATGCCATACTCTTTTATAATTTCATCTGGCTTTTCAGTAAATGTTTTATATGCAAAGTAAAATAATGCTAATGCTTCATTCATCTGTTCTTCTTTATGTTGTGTCATCTACTTTCCCCCTGTATGTAAATTATACCACAATCCAATAATCAATATTTTAATGACCGCATTGGAACTTCTTTAGTCTATTGAAATATTCATTGCAGAATTAGGAGATGATTCACTTGAAAACGCAATATACTGTAAGTACATATTTATTAGACCGACTAAGTGAATTAGGAATTGAGCATATTTTTGGGGTCCCTGGTGATTATAATTTGGCTTTTTTAGACGATGTACTAGCACATGAAAATGTAGAGTGGATTGGCAATTGTAACGAATTAAACGCAGCATATGCAGCAGATGGGTACGCTCGCATAAAAGGAATCGCTTCTCTAATTACTACTTTCGGCGTTGGAGAGCTAAGCGCCATGAACGGAATTGCTGGCTCATACTCAGAAAACGTACCAGTTATAAAAATCACAGGTACACCAACAACAACAGTAATGGAAAACGGAGCACTTGTTCATCATACGTTAGGTGATGGAAAGTTCGATCATTTTTCCAATATGTATCGAGAAATCACGGTGGCACAGACAAATTTAACAGCTGAGCATGCTGCTGAAGAAATTGACCGTGTACTACGTGCATGTTGGAATGAAAAACGACCTGTTCATATTAATTTACCGATTGATGTATATAATAAACCAATTAATAAACCGACAGAACCTATTATAAATAAACCTATTTTAAGTAATAAAGAAGCATTAGATAAAATGCTTCTACATGCCATTTCAAAAATAAATAATGCCAAAAAACCTGTTATTTTAGCTGATTTTGAAGTGGATCGATTTCATGCCGAATTAGATTTACTGCATTTCGTAGAAAAAACTGGGTTTCCTATCGCAACGTTAAGTATGGGGAAAGGAATATTTCCTGAAAAACACCCACAATTTATAGGAGTTTATACTGGTGATGTTAGTTCTCCATACTTAAGAAAAAGAATTGATGAATCTGATTGTATTATTAGTATCGGTGTGAAATTAACTGATACTATTACCGGCGGCTTTACACAAGGTTTTACGAAAGAGCAAGTGATAGAAATCCACCCCTATACTGTGAAAATTATAGATAAAAAATATGGACCAGTTGTAATGAAAGATGTTTTACAACAGTTAAGTGATGCAATTGAACATCGCAATGAGGAAACACTTGATATTAAGCCATTAATTTCAGAATCACTATCTATTACTGAAGAATTTAACCCAAAAGAACAAATGATTACACAAAAACGTTTTTGGCAACAAATATACCACTTTTTACACGAAAACGACATTTTAATTGCAGAGCAAGGAACACCTTTCTTCGGTAGTGCTACTATCCCTTTACCGAATAACACAACATATGTAGCGCAACCATTATGGGGATCAATCGGCTATACATTACCTGCCCTACTTGGTACACAGCTCGCTAATTTATCGCGGCGCAACATTTTAGTTATTGGTGATGGTTCTTTCCAATTAACTGTCCAAGAGTTATCGACTATACTACGGCAAAATTTAAAACCGATTATATTTTTAATCAATAACAATGGATACACTGTTGAACGTGCAATTCACGGCCAAAATCAACCGTATAATGACATACAAATGTGGGATTACACAAAACTAACGAACGTATTTGGAACAGAAGAAAAAAGCCAAACATTTAAAGTAGAAAATGAAACAGAGTTAGCAGAAGTCTTAACAAAAATAAGTATTGATAAGAATCAACTTACCTTTGTTGAAGTTGTAATGAGCCAAGGGGATCATCCTGAACTGTTAGCTAAACTTGGGAAAAGATTCGGCCAACAAAATTCTTAAAAAGAAAAGCGTAACTGTAAATAGGTTACGCTTTTCTTTTTTAATCTTTATTCAGCAAGAGTTAACTGCCAAGACACACCATATTTATCATTTAACCAACCAAATTTTTTACTAAACGGATAGGCACCTAAAGGCATAAGTACTGCTCCATCTTGAGCTAGTTTATTAAAAGCCGTTTCAATTTCTTCTTCCGTATCACAAGTTACATAAAGAGACATAGCTGGTGTAAATGTAAAATTATGATTTACATAACTATCAATGCACATGAACTCTTGCCCGTGTAACGTAAAAGTTGCATGAATTACAGTTCCCTCTTTACCAGGTCCATTTTCATCGTAGCGAGAAATATTTACAATTTCCGATTGATCAAATAGCGACGTGTAAAAGTTCATCGCTTCCTCAGCTTTTCCTTCAAACATTAAAAACGTAGTAATTTTTTGATTTGTGTTACTCATATAGAGACAACCCCTTGTTATGTATTTATGCAAAATATACATCAGTCAACAAAACCGAACGTATATTCTTATAAGTGTATTGTCTATAAAAACGATGAGTTTGTCAATTATCTACTTTCTTACTTCTTCTTAAATAATGCTGTCCAAAGAAATGATTCTCCAAACATAGTATTTGGTTGTTCAATTTGTTTCATCTTTCTAATTTCAATCACTTCAAATTCTTTAAATATCTCTCTTAATTTCTCTTCTGAATATGCTAGACCACCTTGTAAACTCCATCCTCTATATACGTCCCAATCTGTTATTTCTGATCCATTTCGCTCATCTAAATCGCCTGCCGCAAAACATGTTAATCCAAAATAACCACCCGATCTTAAAGATTTTTCAATTAACTCTATATAATTCATTCTTCTATGTGGTGGAATGTGATGAAGACAACCTGAATCATACACAAGATCAAATTCATTTTGAGCCTCTAAATTAAAAATCGAATCACAAATAAATTCAATTTCTACCCCTTTTGCTAAAGCCCGCTCTTTCGCCCAATTAATGCCTTCTATAGATAAATCCACTGCGGTTACATCAAATCCTTCATTTGCTAGATAAATTGCGTTTCTACCCGGACCACATCCAAGTTCTAGTGCTTTTCCTTTTGAAACCCACTTTTTTTGTATATACGAAACTAGGTTCTCATCTGGTACATTTTCAAAAAATGGAACATCTTTTTCTCTATTCGTATAAAATTCATTCCAAAACGGTTCTGCCGGTCTTAATAATGAATCTAGCATTTTTAAAATATCTTCATGATTATGCAACGTTTCATTTTTCACTTGTATCCCTCCAAATTTAAATAGCCAGAAAATTATTATATATCTTTTAGAACTTTCAGACAAATGGAAAAACTCCTACATTCAATAGGAGTTTTTCTATTTAAAATCCAAGTATAGATAACCATTTTAACAACTTCTCTTCTCGCGTTTTTAAATCATCGTTCCAAAGCTTACCTAACTGTATTTCACTTACAATTTCTCCGTCCACCATAAATAGGGCTCTTTCTGTTTTCGCTGCTACCTTTACATCATGAGTCACTAACATAATAGTAGTTCCATCACGGTTAATATTTAATAGGATTTGCATTACTTCTTCTGTTGATTTTAAATTTAGAGCACCCGTTGGCTCATCAGCAAAAATAATATTTGGATTATTAATGAGCGCTCTACATATAGAGACCCTTTGTAATTGCCCTCCAGATGCTTCGGTTATATAATGAGACGCTATATCACTTATACCCATTTTCCTCATTAGCTCTAGAGCACGTTTATTTATTATTTTCTTACTCTCACATTTCACTAAATATGCAGACAAAATGATATTATCAAATAGATTCAAGCTTCTAAGAAGGTTGCTCTGCTGAAAAATAAATCCTATTTCAGTAAGGCGCAATTTGGCTAACGCTTCTTCTTTCATATATGATAATTCTTTACTATCAACTTTCACACTTCCAGATGACATTTGATCCATTCCGCTAATAGTATAAAGTAACGTCGATTTTCCGGAACCAGAAGGTCCCATAACCGATACAAATTCTCCCTCGTAAACCTCTAAATCTATATTTTTTAGCACGTGATAATTTGCATTTCCAACTATTGAATATGCTTTGTTTAATTGCTTTACTTCTAAAATTTTTTTCAAGTTATACACCCCTACTCCCCATTTGGCTTTACATCGTTTGTTTGCTTCATAGTAAAACTACTGAAAAGTGCTGTTGCAGTCACAGATATAAATAAAATAGCTGGACATATTACATAAGAAACGATAGGATTTACGACAAACTTTATATGAGCTGCTCCCATAAACGAGCCCAACCAACTTACTAATATTTCACCAAACGTAGCAGCTAAAAATGTCCCAGTTAAAATACCTATTAATACAATGACAATTGAGCGAGTTACATACTGTATACGAATATCTTTGCTAGAAAAACCAATACTTTTCATTATTAATATTTGGGAGGAGTCTTTTGCCAATAACATTTTAAAAAACATTGCAGTAATTAAAACTGATATCAATATTGAAATCCAAATTGACACTTGAGTCACGAGTCTTAATTGTTTAATTGTCTCTCCTAAAGTTTGCTTTAAATAATCATCCGTATCTGTTATTTTTGCTGAATGAAAATTTTGTTTATATTCCTTCACTTTTTCTTGCAAATTTACATTAGGATTCAAATCTACATTTACTACATACCATAATATATTTTCAGTATTATAAGAAAAACTAGCTTTAGCTGTTTTCCCACCGTTCGTTACATCTTGATACATACCACTAATAGTTAGTGTTTTCTCTTTCCCATCAACAAATAAAACAATATTATCCCCTACATTCTTTTTTAATTCATTTGCGTTCATATAAGAAAGAGCAATTTCATTTTCATTTTTTGGTGCCATACCTTGAATATAATCTAATGGAAATTTAGTAAAGTCCCCCACTTCTACATTTAAGTTTTCATGTGTACCATCAGCGTTTACCATTTTAAATGTACTCGTTACAAATGCTGCATAATTTTCTACTTCATCATCATTTTGTAAATATGATATAACGTCCTTAAACCGTTTCTCTATATTTTCAGTTTGCTGTAAATCTATTCGAATATCACTTTTTCCTGTTCCCATATAATTTACAAACTGCGGTGACTGAATCGTATACAAAAAGTTAACAGGTACAACAATCATGAACACCGCTATTATTAAAACGAGACTTAACACTCTGTATAACTTAAATCGCTTCACAACATCTTGTATACCAATAAATATATTTACATTTTTAATTTTTGATTTATTGAGTGAAAAGGAGTTTTTAATCTTTCTTTTTCCTAGTTTATCTCTTGATCGTAAAGCATCTATTGCTGTAATTCCCCTAAATTTCCGCAAAATGATGCGACAAAACAGGAGAATGACTAAAAATAACAATGTTGTGATTATTAATGGCACAACATTGTGTAAAATACTTTTATCTGCCGCCCCCATATAAAGAGTGATATTAGAAGTGAATATCTTTGTAACAAATAGTGAAAGTATATATCCACATATACATCCACCAGCTGAAATAACAACATATTTTGTTACATATAGTTTTTGAATATCTTTACTTGTAATGCCGATAGCTTTCATAACACCAATTTCCCGATAGTCTTCTTCCATCGAAGTAATGATCGTAAATCTAATACATAACATTGCAATTAACATTAATAATACGCTTATTATGATAAGCACTGTAGCTATTATTCCATCTGTTAATGAATTGAGTGTTTTAAATAGTGAATACGTAATAGAGGGGCCTTTTTGAGGTAAATTCGATGACTCGTATAAATTTTCAAATTCATTTATTTTATTTACATCTGTTAACTGAAATTCAATAAGGTATTCACTTTCTTCAAAATTTCGTTTTATGCTTTCAAATTCTTCATCGCTTATTACAAATCGTTTTGAACTAACAATTGATGGGTTCATTTGAACATCACGAACGAATGCTGATATCGTAAATTCTTGTTCAATATTATTTTTTATAATCCATATTTTATCTCCAATACGCAAATTATACTTTTGCATATAATAAATGGGTACACCTATTTCCCCTTTCCTAACATCGACCACTTCATTATTTAAATTTAATAAAAAGTCAAACTTACTATTTTGTTTAACGAAGCTTATATCCATTACACTATGATGTTCTGCTTGATTTTTCTTCTTTATAAAAATGTTAGATCCATTTATTTGAACCATCTCAGCCGTTTGCTGTTCTTTTACAAAAGGAGTTTTCGCTACAAACGAATCAATTGATTTTTGGTTTATTTTTCCGGCATGCATTTGTACGAAGTGAGGTGCGCTTGATACTTTAAACAATTGATCCATGGAGTTCAATAGATTGATAACATTACTTGAGGCACTAGCCATTAAAAGACTCGATAACATGATAAACATAAATAAAATGGTAATTATCATTTTATTTTGAGAGAAATCTCTTTTTAATATTCTCCTAATCATATGAAGCTAGTTCCCTTCATTCGATAATATTTTCTTCGTCACAACCGCTATTAATATCATTATGAAACTAATTGCTAATATAGGTAAATAAATTTTCATACTGAATTCTTCAAACATAAAACCATAAACGACTTGCCCAATCGGTGCCATACATTGAGATACAG
The DNA here is from genome assembly GCF_009739945.1 of Bacillus luti. Classification (NCBI taxonomy): domain Bacteria; kingdom Bacillati; phylum Bacillota; class Bacilli; order Caryophanales; family Bacillaceae; genus Bacillus; species Bacillus luti. The sequence goes on from NZ_CP040336.1 coordinate 2,760,603, forward strand.
CTGTTATAATTGCCATTACTTTTCCTAGATTTTCATTTGGTGTTTTCTTTTGAACTACAGTAATCACATAAATGGATACAATTGTCATAATCATTGCAATTAGAATAGAAGAAAGCATAAAGAGGATAAATGGTGGGTAGTATCCTAAATTAAGAATAAATGGTGTAACTGATAGTGCCATTGGTATTACTAATAAAGCTATTAAAAGCATCCAATAATACAATGTTTTCATCTGTAGCTTTTTCGCAAAAAAACCTATTGATAATGCACCTATAATAGTTGCAAAATCGATCAATCCCATTCCGATTCCATATAACGTGTGGCTACTTTCCAATGTTACTCGTATAATAATTGGAGCACCAACAACAAACAGCGGTGTTAGTATTAAATTTAGTAATGCGGCTAAAAGCATAGATTTCAAAATAAATGATTGTTGTAAAACATATACAAAACCTTCTTTCATATCCTTTACAATTGTCGGTATGATATGGCTTTCTTGCGCTCTTTTTATAAAAGGTATTGTAATAAACATCTCTAAAATCGCAGATAAAAAGAAAGCGAGGCAACTTATTATTACGAGCATTTTCAAACCAATTATGCCGTACAATATTCCTCCTAATACAGGAGAAACTATATTAGATAATGCTTGCACACCATTTACGATACCGTTCGCTTGTTCTAACCTTTTCTCTGGAACTAATTGCGGAATACTCGCCATTACAACTGGTGCGTACATTGCACTAATGACTGCTAGTAAAAACATAATTGTTCCAATCAATAGAATAGATACAGATCCATTAAATAATAAAACTATAAAGCTTAATACAATCACAGCATTGATAAAATCAAAAATAACCATTAAATTACGGCGATTGAAACGATCTGCTATTGCTCCGCCAAGAGGTGCTAGCAGAAACGGAATACTCGTTATTGCATATAACCCTGCGAATATATCTGCACGCCCTGTTATATCTAATACATATAAAGACAGGGCAAAACGTAATAGTGTTGAACCTAAAATAGTAATAATTTGCCCACTCACCATTAAGTGAAAATCTTTTATAGAAGATTTTATGCTGGTTGGCACCTTAATCACATCCTTCATGTGAGTTAGACCGACTGTCGGTCGATAAACATCAAACAGAAAATTACTATTTCTGTTTGATTAAAACTTCCATCATGTAATCAAAAGCTCCCTCTTTCGCTCCAACAGATGCTTCCATCATTTTAATATAAGCCTTAGCTCTTCTCATCACTTCTTCTGGTTTCCACTGGAATAAACCATCATCAAATATGACTTGTGCTGAAGAGAGTAATAATTCAATTGTTTCTTGTGGGTATGGAGTAGAAAATATGCCTTCTGCGATTCCTTGTTCTAAAACTTCCGCTAATACAGGAGATAAATGAATAATGGATTGTACTAAACTTTTTTGATGCATTTCTGCATTATTTGGTTGATGAAATTGCTCAATCATTTTATCTTTTACATCCCCTGATTTCGGCGATTGTTCCATCAAAACTCGAAATAACTTTTCTAATACTGGGATATTTGAATTAGAAACGATTACTTTCGCTTTTGCAACATCTTCTTTAATGATCCTCATAATAATTTCATCCATTACTTCTTCTTTCGACTTAAAATAGTGATAAAACGTCCCTTTTGCTATCCCTATTTCTTTTAAAATGTCATTTACTGTTGTTTTCGTATAACCTTTCGTAATAAATAAACTTTCAGCAGTTTCTAAAATTTCCTTTCGTCGCTCCTCATACTCCTTTACAATTCGCATTCACGTTCTCCTTCCTGCCAGACCGACTGTCGGTCTATTTAAATTATATGTTTAGTTAGTAAAAAGTTTCCTAATTATTGTACATATACAACACCACACTTTTTATTTCCTTTATGTATTTTAAAAATTATTTTAATACGGTAAATGAAATTTTAAGATTACTCCTTAGCATCCCCCTCCACTCATATCGACTTCAATGTACAAACAAAAAAGAGCCGCAACGCATTGCGACTCTTCCATAATAACTATTTAACGGCCACGTCTTTGCTGACCTTGTTTTGTACTACTTTTCTTATTACTTGGCTTATTAAATGATCGATTGTTATCATTTCTCGAACTATTTCTTGAATCGCTTCTTGAGCCATTTCTCGAATCACGTCTTGAATCACTTCTTGAACCTTCGCGGCTATCTCTTTGACGATATTGATCTGATTTCTTTGGAGCCGGCTTTGGTAACGGTTTTCCATTTTCATCTACACGTTTTATCTTCGGTTGTTCGATTATTTCTCTTTGCAATGGTGCACCAAGCGTTTTTTCAATTTCTTCTAAATGTTTTTCATCTTTCGCTGCAACGAACGTAATTGCAAGACCAGATCCACCAGCACGTCCTGTTCGGCCAATGCGGTGAATATAGCTTTCTACATCCTCAGGAATATCAAAGTTAAATACGTGCGTTACACCATCTACATCAAGTCCACGAGCTGCTACATCAGTCGCAATTAAGTACTGAATTTTAGCTTCGCGGAAACTCTTCATAACTCTTTCACGTTTCGCTTGAGGTATATCACCATGAAGTTCAGCACAATTATAACCTCTCCCTTTTAAATCATCATATAGCTTACTTGCTCTAACCTTTGTACGGCAGAAAATAACAGCTAAAAATGGCTGGTCACGATCCATAACAAAACGAAGTGCATCTGGCTTTGCACGATCCGTCGTCTCAATGACACGCTGTTCAATGGTATCTACCGTTACTTCTTCACTTTGTACTTGAATCATTTGCGGCTCTTCCATATAACGCTTCGCCAATTTTTTAATATCCTTTGGCATCGTTGCTGAGAATAACATCGTTTGTTTACTACCTGGTGTCTCATCTAAAATATCTTCAATATCATATAAGAAACCGAAATAAAGCATTTGATCCGCTTCATCTAGTACAATCGTTGAAAGATTACTTAAATCAATTGTTTCACGTCGTATATGATCTAATAATCGTCCTGGTGTCGCTACAACAATATGTGTATTACCTTTTAATTTTCTCAATTGTTGCGCTACATCTTGTCCGCCATAAATTGCTAATACATTAATATCTTCTCTTTGAACAAGCATTTTTTTAATTTCAGTTGTAATTTGCAGTGCTAGCTCCCTTGTTGGTGCAACAATTAAAGCCTGAACATCACTAGACTCTGGATCGATTTTTTCTAAAATCGGTAACACGAATGCTAACGTTTTACCCGTCCCTGTTTTCGCCTGCCCAATAATATCTTTACCTGACATAATAACAGGAATTGCCTTCTCCTGAATCGGTGTTGCTTCTGTAATTCCATTTTCACGTAATGTATGATTAAAAGTTTCACTAATTCCTAATTCTAAAAAGTTTTTCAAATAGACCACTTCTTTTCCTTATTTTTCACATTAGCTTTCATTGTACCATTTGTTTCGCCAAATATGAAAAATAAAAAAATTCTTATCTTCTTTTTTTATATTCATCCTGTACTAGATGAACAAATTCTTTTTGTTTTTTCTCGGAATTCATTAATGCCCCCATGTTAGTAGTAGACAAAATGAACTTTTTAATTTTTCTATTACTCCAAATTAGTCTTGTATACTTTTTATCTTCGTGTAGCCTTCGAAACCACTCGTATTCACTTAACTTTGCAATATGATGTTTTAATTTCATATCATTTCGTGGATAAAATATAATTATATCCATTATTAGATCAAATAATAAACTCATCTTCTCTCCTCCTATACATATATATTTCAATGTTACGGAAATATAGTTATAGGGTGATAAAATTGACCACTACATTCATAAAAATTTTTTGCATATTTATCTTATTATATTTTCAATCCACCACAATTATTATGGCGAAACCTCAAACAGATGTAATAAGTGCATTCAAACATGCCTTACTCAAAAATGATAAAAAATTAATGCAGTCATATGTAACAGAAGGAGTTGAACTACCTACTTTCCAAAAGGAAAAACCTATTCATGAAATTAAAATAGTACCATCTCCAAAAGAAGATACCACAATTCTTATTTCTTATTTCAAAGGCACTAATGATGAATTTACTATCGGTTTCATTTTAGAAATAGTAACAAAAAATAATAAAATATCTCAAATGAATCAAATTTATGATGGGAATCCACTTATGAAAGAAGCTACTATCGTAAAAGAATATGAAATGAAGCGTAAGGAACATATACTTACTCCTACAAAATTCCCGTTCGAAATTCACGAATTTCAAGGGTACATCTATAACGATTACTTAAACCTCCAATACTACAATGAAGATATTAATGGGATTTTTAAAATCACTGTTTCACCAGTTCAAAACAAATTAGGCTTCTATGTACTTAGGGGAGCTAAGTTCTACACCTTAAAAAATAATATAAAAGCATTATATAATCCTCATTTTGATTCAGCATATAAGCTTATCTTTCAGCAGAATGGTTTTCAATATACAATTGCAATTGGTAACAAACGCTATATACAAGGAAAATATAACGTAAAGGATTTACTTCAAATTGCAGAATCTATGAATTAAAAAACCGATCTTTTCTATATAAGAAAGATCGGTTTTTTATTATTTTATATATTGAAATTCCCTCCATGATAGCAATAATACTGCGCTGCTTTAAGACTTTTAATCCTATTTAAAGACTGTTCCGCCCTTTCTATATCTAAACAAAAATTCGGATTAGCTATAACTAACTCTCGATTCTCTTGAACCGCTGCATCTCCTGTAATTACACAGTCTAAATTCGGAAAATATAATGAAATATGCCCCGAAGTATGTCCTGGCGTTTCCACTACTTGACATTCATTATTCAAAATCATTTGACCATCATGTACTTTTTCATCGACGGAAATATGTTTTATATTTTTTAACTGTTGTATAAACCATTTACCAAATTCTTTTTCTTCATTTGGCATACGTTCTAACATTTCTTCAGCTTGAACTAATCTCTCTGATTTTATATCACCATTAATGTAGTGGGATTCAACTTCACTAGCAATAATATTAATGTGAGGATATTTCACTTTGAAATCATATAAAGATCCTATATGATCGTCATCATAATGGGTAATAATTATATTTTTTAAGTTTTTCATCTCATATCCATGTTTTAATATTGCATTTTCAATTAAGGGTAAAAAACTTGGATATCCTGTATCGACTAACGCTAATTCATTATGTAATATAATTAAACTTGGATAAATACATTGTTTTTGCCCGTTAAATTCGAATTCAATTGGTAGTTCTATTATTTTCATTTTTCTTCCCCCATACCGCTTATAAAATGCATAATAATAACTAAATCATACACATACATTTTACTATACATATCAACAAATAATTTGCATCCAAATATCCATTTAGTTCAAATCCACGTTTAATATGTCATTTCTATATAACAAAGAAAAAAGCACCCGTTATGGATACTTCCTTATCTTACCTGCTCAACTACATAAATCAAATTGGGTCTATCCGAAACCTGATATGTATAGTCTTCATTTTTATGCATATATGTTTCTATCCTATTTATCACTTCAAACATCCTGTCTGAATTCGCACTGAAACGAGATACTGAATCACATAAAACTATTGACCCTTTCTTATAAAAATTAATAATTTCATAAATATCTCGTTCTAAACAAACTTCCCCTACTTGCAAATCCTCTTTCGCTTCATAGTTATAAATCCCCATTCTCATCTTCCCCTCAAATTGTATTTTTTCTTACAACATCCCCTTGTTACATAAATAATACCACGATAAAATTCTAAAACTCAAACTCGTCGGCTTCATTTGAGAAAATAAAAAGGCCATCACCGAAGTGACAACTTTCAAGAAGACGGGAGAAAAGAGAGGGAAAAATGGTTCAAAACAAATTAACACCTGAAATGCTAGATGAAGTGGCTAATCTTGCAATTAATACCAGAATTACATTAGAAGCTTATGAATCACCAGCGAGTAAAGGGGCTATTCAAGAATTACAGCAGAGATTAATGTAAAAAATGAACTTTAATACGTATTACCACCAAACGTTACCTGCGTAGTCCCTTTACTTGGAACGAACACATACTATGTAACGGAACATTGTTCAAAATAATCCACATTATATTATTTTGAACAGGTATTCCCCTATTTTTATGGAAGTATATAATTAAGAAAAACAATAAAATTGATTAATCTCTCACTTCTTTGTCCATCCTTTTAAAAAATCTATGTTTTTATAAAAGGAGTGTTTATATGGAGAAACAGACACTTTGGAAAAAGTTCAAAAAAAGCTCTGTAAACCTCGGTAAATCCAGCGTATATGAAAGTATTATTTTATTCTATACAATGAAAAAGAAAGAATTACCTACTAAAGCGAAATTCATAATATTAGCCGCTTTATCTTATTACGTATTAACAATCGATTTCATTCCAGATATAGCTGCTATTATTGGGATTGGCTTATTAGATGATGTTTTAGCAATTGCTATAGCGCATAAATATGTTATGCGCTATAGCAATTGCTAAAATTCGAGAAAAGAGTAAATTGAAAATGGAGTCATTATTTACTTCCACACAAGCATAATAAAAAAAGAGCTAAGATAATTTCTCTTAGCTCTTCTTTCATAAAATTAATGTTTATAAATACTATTTCACTTCATTAGCGACAAAAAAGTGCTCACATACACTTGATATGCGCTGTAAGTCTACGTTCCCACCAGATATAACAGCTACTACTTTTTTTCCTTTTATATAACTATCAACTTTTCTTGCAAGAAGTGCAGCAGTAGCTAGTGCGCCTGCACCTTCTACAACAGCTTTCCCGCGTTGTAATAAGTCTTTCATCGCTACTTCTAGCTCTTTTTCTGATACTGTTACAATATCATCTACTAATTCTTTTACAACTTCAAAAGTTAAATTTCCTGGTATTTTAACCGCACAACCATCTGCTATAGTAGGTGCCTCATAATGTTCTACAATTGTGCCTTTGTCATAAGATGCCTTCATCCCATGAACATTGTCTGCTTGGACACCAATTATATTAATGGATGGATTAAAAGATTTTAATGCAACAGCAATACCAGAAATAATCCCGCCGCCACCAATTGGTACAATGACAGTATCAACATCCCACATATCATCAAGAATATCTAATCCTATTGTACCTTGACCAGCCATTACTTCTACATCGTCATATGGATGTAAGTATGTTTCACCTGTTTCCCTAATAATCTCTTCACATTTTGCTTTCGCATCATCAAAGGTTTCACCATGTAAAACTACTTCAGATCCATATCCTTTAGTTGCATCAACTTTCGCCTGAGGTGCAGAAATCGGCATAACAATTTTACTCTTAATACCGAGTAAATGAGCAGATAAAGCAATTCCTTGCGCATGATTACCTGCTGAACATGCAATAACTCCTCTTTCTTTTTCTTCGTCTGTAAGCTGTGACATTTTATTAAATGCGCCACGGAATTTAAAAGAACCCGTTAATTGCATATTTTCTAATTTCAAGTGAATTTCTCCACCTGTTTTACTAGTCAAATAAAAAGATTTTACTAATGGCGTTTTACGGGCATTTCTGTCTAAAATGTTTTGAGCTTTTTTAATGTCTGCTATATGTAATGGTAGTTTTTTAGTTATCATATTAACACCTCTTCTAATGTTCTATTCCTAAGTTTTCGTAAGTCGCAGCTCCTTTATACGAAACCATCTATGTTAAAGACAATTCTTTATATATGAACCCCGCTCTGTAATACACACATTTGCAAACAATTCAACATCCTCTTCATATCACGCTCTTTATAATGATTTAGGCATGCAATTTGGATCCAATTATTCTTTTGTGAATACGCTGATTCATAATGGACAATATATCCTTGTAACGCTAACGCATCTCCTACTGCTTTAGAAGAGAGACCTTCGCTTAATACAATAGTAAGTATAATTGGCGCGGCATGTTCTTTAGGTGAAACAAGTTTTAATCCTATACTAATAATAGCTTCTTCCATATAATCATATGTCTCTTTAATTTTCACATATACTTTTTCATCCTCAAATCTCTTCAATGCTTCTTGCAAAGCATAAATTAAATTCCACGAATGAGAATATGGAATGCTTTCATTTTCTTCGTACATACCAATGTCCATATAGGCCGGTAATGTCTCGTTTACTTTCACATTGTGATTATGAAAAACGAAAGATACTCCAGTAAACGATTTAATTGCCTTTCCACTAACACCGCTTGCAAAATACACAGCCTTTAAATCTATCGGTATTGCTCCAATCGAACTAATACAATCTACACATAGTTTCATTTGATGCGTGTTACAAAGAGCATTTAGCTCTTCTAAATTATTTAACATTCCAGTTGATGTTTCATGGTGAACGAACCAAAGCCATTCATAATTTCCAGTTTCCACTATTTTTTCTAATTCTGTATAAATAAACGGTTCTCCCATTTCTTTTTTATACGTATCAAAATGTAATTGCGCGCGTTTTGCGTGTCCAACTAATCTATTACCAAATTCCCCATTTGTTAATACTAGTCCTTTTCCTTTTAAAGAACGTAATTGTAAAGCAATTGCATCATTCGCTAATGTCCCTGTTCCTAACATTATTTGTACACGCTTTGCTTTTGTCATCTGAAGTAATCGTTTCTTTACATTACCTATCGTCACTTGAAATGACTTAGAACGATGAGAAATAGGCTTCGTAGCAAAAGCCTTTTGAACATGCTCTTCAATATCTACTGGGCCAGGTAAAAACGTATATTCTTTCATCATAATGCTTCCCACACTAGATTGTTCAAACATAGCAGGTGTTACATACATGGGCTGAAAAGCAGCTTCTTCTGTACCTACTAACGTATGGAAAGGTTTGAATCCCATTTGCTCATATAAAGGTAGTTCGCGTGTTGTAGCAGAAATGAGTGCCAATTCATATCCATTTAGAAGCAGATAACGATGTAGAAAACGAATTAATCCTAACAGCGCTCTCCCATTTCGATATTCACGCTCTACTGAAAGTAAACGAATTTCATATACATTTTCTCCATATTCTTGCAAATAAAAATCTAGATTTGAAATTTTATAATCTAACGAGAATGGTCGTTTTCCTCGCAATGCAACCATACCTACTAACTTATCATTATCTAAACAAATTAAATATGTATTTTCTTCATGAAAACGATCAATACGAACACGCTCTTTCGTTTCTTCATGTTGCGGAATTTCTTCTACAAATGTTTTATAATTCAATTTATGTATACTTTCAAATTCCCAAGCTTGATCAGCCACTTTATAAATTAACCCCATGTTTTATCTCCTTTGTGTATTTAATAAAATGATAAGTGGAGATTAACCCCACTTATTAAAAGTTCATTTCATTCTCGGTTTACATATAAAATAAGTACAATTATGAGAGCACTTAAAATAGTCGTAACAATAGAGTATGAATACAAAATCATGCAAACTGGCAAACAAGCGATTGTAATTAAACCTGGCTTCGTAAATCCTTTAAAGATTAAATAAAAAATAATAAAAACAGCAACAAGAGTAAGCGCTATCAAATAATCAAATGCGATTAGTCCTCCAATAAATGTCGAAATGCCTTTACCGCCCTTGCCTTTAAATAAAATTGGATAGATATGTCCAAGTAAAACAGCCAGTAAAGCTAACATTACAAATGTAGAATCTTCAAAAAGGTATTTTGCAATAGAAACTACAATCGCCCCTTTAATTGCATCACCTAAAAATGTAGCGATGAAATATCCTTTTCCATATACGCGCCCCATATTTCTTGCACCAGGATTTCCGCTTCCTTCATCTCTAATATCAACGTTATGTCTCCACTTTGTTACTATATACGCGGTCAATATGTTGCCAAATAAATAAGAAGCCACCAAATATAAAAACTGCATACTATTAATCATGTAATCATTCACTTTCTATATGGGAATACATATACAATATTCAATGACTATATATATTGTACTTTTTTATCTACATCCCTTTATACATTTTAACATCATATTTTTACAAATCATACAAAAATTCTCATGCTTCTATTTTTTAAAATATAAACCCTTCATTAAATGATATGTTCCTTTCACTGCTGATTGTGATATAAATGTAACTTCTCCTATACTCTTCTCACAGCATTTCTTAAATTCATCGTATATTTCAGGAACGAAACGCAATATGCTGCCACTTACTGCAATTGGAGTGGATAAATCAAACTGCATCTTGTTATAAATATCTACTGTAATTCTTGCTAATTCTTTTCCAGCTTGCATCATAATTTCATGTGCGTCATCATTCCCATTTCTCGCTTCCTCAATAATGAATGGTGCAATTGCTGCAACTTTGTCTTTTGAAGAGCTATATACTAGACTTTTTATGTGAGACGATGTCAAAAGTTGAAACTGATCTTGAATACTTAAGCTTAATGGGCAAAGTGGAATTCCTTGATCAAATTGATTTGCTATTCTCTTTAAACCTTGCAACGCAATCCAATATCCACTTCCTTCATCACCTAAAATATGTCCCCATCCACCGCTATACTCGTACACTTCTCCTTTCTTTCCTAGACAAATCGCGCCTGTGCCGCCAATTGTTAAAATTCCATCCTTTCCTTGTAAAGCAGCTGTATGTGCAACCATTGCGTCATTAAAAATTTCAATTTGTGTTCCGTACTTCTTTTTTAGACGTTCTGTTAATTCATTCGTATGTGCTCCACCTACACCTGCTAATCCTAAACAAATACAAACGCAATATCCATTTAATAAACCTTTTTGACATTGATCAATCGCCTCCATAATATGAAAAAGCGCTTCTTCAAAATCTATTAATATGTTTCCAAATCCACTTGTAGCTCTTACAAGTTCGTTTCCGTCTTTATCAAATGCAATTGCTTCTGTCTTTGTTCCCCCGCCGTCTACTCCAATCATATACTTCATATGTTCGCCTCATTTTCATCATCTTATTGGAGGGAATGTTGTATTCCCTAAAACTACAGATTGCTTTGCACCCGTTGCACTTGGCACATTACTCGGATTACGATGATGCGTTTCGTTCGCTAAAATTGCAAAGGCAATTGCTTCTTTCGCCTCTGAAGAATAGCCTATATCTTCTTGGTTGAATATTGCGCACTTTTCTTCCTTCAATCCATTTCGCACCATTTCAACAAGGGTACGATTATAACTGCCGCCACCCCCTAAAATCACCTCATTGATTTCATAATACGGCAAAATAAACTCCTTATAATGATGAACAATTGAACTTGCTGTAAACATCGTGACAGTGGTCAATATACTTTCTTTACTATACTTTTCAAATCGTTTTAATAATTCACTTACAAACTCTTTTCCAAATTGTTCTCTACCTGTTGATTTTGGTGGTTTCAAGTTCAAAAATGGATGATTCATACAATATGTCAAAATTTCATCTACAACTACTCCCTGTTTTGCAATCTCACCATTTTGATCATACGGCAACTGAAATAACCTTTGACATACTTCATCAATTACCATACTCCCTGGACCAGTATCAAAAGCAATTACACTCTCATTACTTCTTTTACTTGGAATCACTGTAACATTACCGATCCCGCCAATATTTTGTAGTAGTCTATTTTTAGTTTGATGACGATACAAAATGACCTCTGAATACGGCACAAGTGGTGCACCTTGTCCCCCTGCTGCCATATCCATCGTTCGAAAATTAGAGATAACTGCCGTGTTCGTTTCGTATGCTATTACTGCTGGTTCCCCAATTTGCAATGTGGACGGTATCATATTACCATCTTGCTTTGGTTGATGATAAATCGTTTGTCCATGAGAACCTATTAAATCTAACTGTTCCAAAGAAAAATTGGCCTCTTTACAAACTTCCTTTACAGCATTGGCAAAACATAAACCAAGCTTAAAATTTAAACTGCATATGAGTTGGACATTTGAACTTTCTATCGATAATGATTGTTGTATTTCCTTTTTTATCTCATCACAAAATAGAACAGTAGTAAAATGTAGAAGTTCGACCTTAGACTTTACACCACTCCCTTCTATATGAACGAGCGCTACATCTATTCCATCTAATGAAGTACCGGACATTATCCCTGCAATATACATAACATGCATGACCTCCTATTTACTAAAAAACAATCATGTAAGTGAAAAACGTACAACCAACTGAAAATAATATAAATCGAAAACACAACTGAGCTTTTGATGCAAACGAGCCATCAATGAAAGAAACAACTACAGTAAGTAAAATACTTGCCGCAATGCTTGTAACGAGCCATATACTATGCATTTGTGATAGATTAAGCATTCTTAATAAGGGTACAAAAAGTAAATTCGCACATATTACTCCAAATAATAATAAAAATACACCTTTATAACTAAATTTTATATGCATCCCATTTCACCCTCTCTGGATTTCATGTGAAAGAAGTGATAGGCAAAATGCCTATCACTAAAAAATAAAACATAAAACTTACGAATTAACAGATTCTCCGTCACCATTCTTTTCAATTTCAAGCATATTTTTGTCGTACATTTTAAAGAATGGTAAATAAATAAGGAATGATATTGCTATATTTATTAAAACTAATACAACTGCACGCCAATCTCCTCCTGTAGCTAAATAAGCGCCTATTGGGGCTGGTAATGTCCACGGCGGCATTATATGAGTTGGTGTTACAAGTCCCATTGTAGTTGCAGCATACGCTATCGTAGCTGTTACTAGCGGTGTAATAACGAAAGGAATAATTAAAATTGGATTCAATACAATCGGTAAACCGAAAATAACCGGTTCGTTAATGTTAAAAATTCCAGGCACAATACAGGTTCTCGATAATGCTTTCGAATATTTTGATCGACCAAATACGATCATAGCTAACACAAGCCCTAACGTTGCTCCCGAACCACCAATCCATATAAACCATTGATAAAACGGCTCCGGTGCAATGAATGGAAAGTGACTCGCACCACTTGCCACAGCTTCACCATTCTTTCCTAAATATACATCCCAAAGCGGTCTCGCCACTGTTCCTACAACAGATACACCATGTATTCCGAAAGACCAGAAAAACGTAATTAAAAATACGGGTATAATAACGCCAAAGTAACTGTCACCAGCTTTTACTAACGGTGCGGCTAATTTATCTACAACGTAATGTACATCCACTTTAAAAACGACAGTAATAAGACTCATAATGATAATAACGAAAGCGGCAGGTATAAGTGCTTCAAACGAACGAGATACTGATGGTGGCACTTGTTCTGGCATTTTGATTGTGACGTTTTTCTTCTTACAAAACCTTAAAATCTCCACTGATAAAATGGAAACAATCATCGTCACGAATAATCCATGACCTCCGAGATTTGTCATTGGAAGCATAAATCCTTTTTTATCAATTAATTCAGGCGTTAATGTTAATAGCAGTGAACATACTGCAAGCTGTGCTCCTGATAAAGCATCTAACTTATAACTTTTCGCTAAATTATATCCTATTCCAAATGCTATATATAAAGACATAATAAACATCGTTAACCGATATGGTATTAATATACTTGTTTGATTCTTTAATGCCCACACTGATATGAAACTATCTTTCGGTAATGGTGGAAATGCTACTATTAAAAAGAAACTTCCTACGATAATAAATGGTAACGCCGAAATAACTCCATCTCGAATTGCTTGTAAATGCCTCTGTTCAGAAAGCCTTGCCATCGGTCCAGATAAATTTTTATCAAGAAACGTGACAAACTTATTCATAACGCTTCCCCCTAACTCATTAATTCATTTACAGTTTTCAATAATGTTGGTCCACCAAGCGGTGTGTATGCTTGCGGCGGTATGATACCGCAAGGAACAGACTCCTCTTCTGCAAATTTTTTTACTGAATCAAATCGATGTCTAATTTGAGGTGCAACCATTACAACATCCCAACCATTCTTTACTTCTTCCTCTACCTCACTTGTTCCAATTGCATGCACTTCCATGTTCACACCATTTTTCTCCGCTTCTTTTTTTAAAGCGTTTACAACAATTGCGCTGGACATTCCTCCAGAACAAACGAATAAAACCTTCATTATTGAATCCTCCTATACTTATAAATTGTTTCCTTCAAATGAAAGAAAGTTTCACTTTACTAACAAGCATATGAAGTAGTGAAAGAATTTAGTTGTGATGAAAGTAAATTTCACCAAAAATATTTTTCCTATTAAATTAATGTTTCAATATTTATTTTTCTCAATTGTCAGAACAACCTCATCTCGGATATTATTTTAGTTAACCATATAATAAGGAGGCGTATAAATGATCATGAAACGTTTATTAATGATATGTTGTATCGTCATCTTTTTTATTCCTTTCTCTTTCATTTCCCCTCACTCTACTTACGCTGAAGTAAATACTACGTCCAAAAAACACGAATTACGTGCTGTATGGATCGCATCTGTTCTTAATATTGATTGGCCCTCAAAAACTAGCTTACCTATTGAAAAGCAGAAACAAGAATTTATTAGATTGCTAGACGATGTAAAAAACACTGGTATGAATGCAGTGGTTGTACAAATTAAACCAACTGCTGATGCTTTTTATCCTTCCAAATACGGTCCTTGGTCTGAATACATTACGGGTACACAAGGAAAAGACCCTGGAAACGACCCACTCGCATTTATGGTTGAAGAAGCACATAAAAGAAATATAGAATTCCACGCATGGATTAACCCATACCGAATAACGATGAATCATACTGATATAAATCGATTATCAGACAATCACCCTGCAAGACAACATCCCGATTGGGTTGTACCATATGGCGGAAAGTTATATTACAATCCCGGTATTCCAGAAGTGAAAAAATTTATAACAGAAGGTGCTTTAGAGATCGTGCAAAATTATGACATTGATGCCCTTCATATGGATGATTATTTTTATCCATATAAAGTAGCGGGCGAACAATTCCCCGATCAAAAAACGTACGAAACATATAATAACGGTAGCTTTACAAATATAGAGGATTGGCGACGTGACAATGTAAATGAACTTGTCAAAGGTTTAAATACTGCTATTAAACAAGAAAAATCATACGTAAAGTTTGGCATAAGTCCGTTTGGCGTATGGCGAAATATAGCCGACGATCCGACTGGTTCTAACACAACCGCAGGTCAAAGAAACTATGATGACCTTTACGCTGATACACGTGAGTGGATACAAAAAGGATATATAGATTACATTACACCGCAAATTTACTGGAATATTGGTTTCACACCAGCTGCATATGACATATTAGTAGATTGGTGGGTAAAAGAAACAAATAATAAACCGATCCACCTATACATCGGTCAGGCGGCTTATAAAATTAATAATAACTTTGTCCCTGCTTGGTCTGATCCTGAAGAATATCCAAAACAAATTACATTAAACCGGCTATATCCAGAAATAAAAGGAAGTATGCATTTTAGCTTAAAAGATATTAATAACAACCCACTAGGAGTAAAAGATAGACTCGCAAAAGACATATATAAACATCCTGCATTAATCCCGCCTATGCCTTGGCTTGATCATGAACCACCAAAACAACCTACTTTAAAAGGTGCTATTCCAAGAGAGGGAGGTATTGCTGTAGGTATCATTGATGATAGAGAGAATGATACTGCTTATTATGCCATTTACCGCGTGAATGGAAAAAATGAAGTGGATATAAAAAATCCGAAAAATTTACTTACTACTGTAAGAAAAATAAAACTTGGAGAAATTTATGTAGATAAAACAGTTATTTCTGGAGAGACGTATACGTATGTAGTAACTGCGGTTGATCGATTGCACAATGAAAGTGTTGCATCTAGTAAGACCACTATAAAAGCAAAATAGTATACAACAAAAAACTACCTATTCTTTTATGAATAGGTAGTTTTCATACTATCATTTAAATACTAAACTACATAATTTCTTTTAATAAAGTGTTAGCACTTTTAAGTATTTCTCCGCCATCATTCATTAAATTCGTAGCTTTTTGCATTTTATTTGTGTTTCCCTCATCTAAAGCTTCTGGAGTTAATTTCGCAGACTGATTAAATTTCTCTAAAGCCTGCATATATAAACTATTAACTTCTTTAAATTTATCAGGTACCTGAACATTTGGTGGATTTTCAGTTACATCTTGTAACATGATTAAGCTAGCAGCTAATTTAATCGTCCATTCTTCATTCCCAATCTTATTATTAATTAATAGATTACCCGTCTGATTTAAAGAATCTGTAAGTTTTTTACTATGAGTAGCATATGCTGATCTATAATTTGATTCCAATACTTTTTGTTGTGTTTCTACCTTGCGTGCCTCCGCTTCAGCTTTCTTTTTCACTTCCTCTTCTTGCTTACGTTGCTCTTCTTCTGCCTTTTTCTTTGCTTCTTCTTCTTTCTTCTGTTTCTCTTCTTCTACCTTCTTCTTTTCTTCCTCTTCTTTTAACCTATCTGATTCTTCCTTTTGTTTAATCTTTTTTTCTTCCTCTGCTTTTTCGGCTGCTTCTTTTTCAGCTTTTTCTTTTTCCTTTTCCTCAGCTGCTAATTTCTTCTCTTGTTCTTTTTTCGCCTTTTCAGCATTTTTTTCTTCCTCTAGTTTTTCTTTTTCCGCTTTCTTTTCATCTTCTTTTTTAGCTGCTAATCGCTTCTTTTCTTCCGCTTTTTTATCCATTTCAGCTTGTTGTTCCACAGTTATTGGATAAAAGATATGACTTAAAGTTAATGAAACTATAAATACCGATAAACATGAACCAAAAATAATAGCAAATTTTTTCAAGCGTGAACGATATTTCTTTATAACTAACGTCCCTATCATAGCAATAAAAAATACTATCGCTCCAATTAAAGCAATCATCCCAATAAACATTAACAAAGTATCCACTATTTAAATGTACTCCTCTACTTATGTATTTCATAAGACCCAAACTAGTTATCTATACATGACTTTGGATATTTTTATATAAAAACACTTTTTTTTGGAATCTTACATTTTCAACATTTGTCAGTATAGCAATAATAATGTCATATTAAAAGTCTTTTACTTACTTATTAATACTTCAACTAATTCCGCAATTTCTGATTAAACTATAATTTTTATCAAAATAAAAAGAGACCCCTTAAAAAAGCTATATTTATCAGCTTTTTTAAGAGAATCTCTCCTACTTATTTTTAAACTTCTCAGTCGCTGCTCTCATCTTCACATTCAAATCATGATCAATGGCATCGCGAATATCTCGCTCTACTTCTTCCAGTTCTTTTTGGAAATTTTGCAAGTAGATTTTTAATTCTTCTTCTTTTTCTGGTCGTTGTGATGGTGGTAATTGTACAACTAAAGATAACATCGCTGTTAAATCTTTCATTAAGAACGTTTCAAGTTTATGTTGTTGTTCAAACATACGCTGCTCTTGATAGTACGGCAGTGCATTTAATACTGAGATTGTAATATCATCAACCGTTTTTTGTAATGAAGGATTTATTGAACGTTTATACGCTTGAATTGTATTTAGTGCATCTGGATATCGATCATAAAAATACAATTTATAAAACGATAGGTCTGTCGGTTTTACTGTTTGTTGTGATTCTTGTCTTAAGAAATCTTTCACTTTCATAGTTGCTAAGTCGATATCTTCATTTGTAAGCTTTTTTGTTGTTTTTGCCATTACATGTACTTTTTTCTGCTTTTCTTTCGGTAACATTGAGAAAACTTGCTCTCTCGTACGTTGTCCTGATGCACAGAAAAGAGTATTTAATGTATGCTGTTCTTTCTTCCCTTCCGTACGAATCCAGCGATAAAAGAGTGGATGTTGTGTAAATTCTTGTAGAAACGGTAATGATTTATTCGACAACTTATCTAAAGAATCGTGTGCTCTTTTATATGGTTTCGTCCATGAAAAATACAGTTTTCGTCCGAAATATACAACTAATACAACGACAGTAAATGCGATTAAAAGTAATGTACCTAACAGTACTAGTACTGTTTGAATGAAACTCATTTTTTCACCTCCTCTAATAATCTGCTATTTCCTTGGACGCTGAATGAGTTTCTGCTTCATCTCATCGTTAAATGTGTCTAGTTCAATAACAAACTTCTTACTTGACTCGATAATACGTTCTGATGATTTCTCAGAAGCTTCAATCGCAGCGAATACGTTTTGGAATGATTCACGTAATTTATCCATACTAATTGCAGGATTTTCAAGAAGTTTTGTTGTTTCTTCTGTATTTTGTTTTAAAGCTTGTGAGTTACTTAATACCATTGATTCAATTGCTTCATTTGTCGCATTTACAGCATCAATTGTTTTACGTTGATTTGTTAATGCCAGTTGGATAGCAGCTGAAACTGTTACAACGTTTTGCGTCATCGTAATTGCATTACGAATTGCTTCTGTTAATTTTTCGTTATTTTTCTTAATGATGTCTACAGATGCGATAGATTGTAATAATACACTTTTCGCTTGCTGCATATTACGTGTACGTACAAGTATCTTTTCTAATGCATCATTAATTAATGGAATATCTCTTTGACGCTCTGGATTTTGCTTCTCAGCTTCGAGCATGCCGGCAAGCTTTTTCCCTAAGTATACTTGTTTATCAAGAGCGTGAATTTTATCGTGCGATTGCTCCTTAAGCATCTCAAGACCAACTGTATCTTCTTGTAAGTTATCACGGCCAATTAAAAGTGATCTTATAATCTCCTCGATTTGCTTATCTATAGATTGATATTTATGCACGTATGTTTCAAGAGGGTTTTTCTTAAATACTTTAAACATTATTTTTTTCATACCACTTGCTTTTAATGAGTTTGGATCTAATTCAGATACTACTTTTCGTAACTCTAACAATGTATTTGGAATTTCTTCATTTTTCCCATTTATCATCGCTGTTACAGGACGTTTTAACGCTGATAACGTTTGTCCTGCTGCTTGTTGCTCTTTATCCCCTAAATCTCCTAGCTGAGACAATACTTTTGATAAATCTGTATTTTGCTCGCTATTTAACTTTTGTACATAAAGATCAGCTTCTTTATTCAGTTCTTCTAGTTCTTCATCTTTTATAACTGTATCTACTACTACCTCTACATTATTGTCTTTCACAATCGATACAGGTTCTTTTTTCTCGAGTTCAGTCAACAAAATCGCTCCTTTATTTATATGTGCGAATTTATATGCACTATATTTCATCTATTATATCGTATTTCATATACATTCTGACTGCTTGAAATCGATTTTTTAGAAATGCCTGTTTATGCAGTCATTCCCTGTTTCTTACTATAAGTATACCTGTAATCAACATAATTTTCCTCAGACTTAAGACCTAGAGAACAACATGCTGAAGACGGATTCTTCGTATGTTACCTATATAATTTGCGTTCTTACCCTTATGCAGTGCTCATCTTTTGACATCTATCCGATTTCAATGTGATACTTATATTACGTTCCCTTCTATTTATTCTTGCGCGCTACAAATGCTCCCTTTTGAAACGCTAATAACACTGTTTCAAATGTATCATCTTCTTCGATCATTTTTATAAACTCAGCTAATTCACTCGCATGAGAAGTTGCATTATCGACAACAAGAAGGCCTTTTGGTTGTAACATACGTTTAATATGCTCAAGCCACCACATATATTGTGTTCGCTCTGAATCTAGGAAAATAAAATCAAATGAATGATCTAATTGTGCATCTAAAAATGCCCCCGCTTCTTGATTATGAACATCGATTCTTTGTAAAAGATTTGCCTTTTCAAAATTTACAAGTGCCTCTCCTACTCGTTCCGAAGAAAGCTCGACAGTTGTTACATTTCCATTAGTTTCTTCTACCGCACTTGCTATCCAAAGTGTAGAATAGCCATTAGAAGTTCCAATTTCTAAAACGTTTTTTGCATTACTCCCTTTAACTAAAATCGATAAAAATTGCCCCATCTCACGAGAAACATTCCTTAATTTTTCTTCCCGTATTCTTTTATTCCGATCATGCTCTTCTCCATATTGTTCAAGTTGCAATAATAATGAATCTAAAGTATCCATTCTTTTCATCACCTTTCCAAGCAATATGATGAAAAAGCTCTTGCTGCCCGTCTACTTTTTATTATATGCGAAACAAAAACCTTTTTCCCGTTATATGACAAAGATTTATAATTTTTTATAGCATATTGTTTCGTTTTTTGGTAAAGTTAATTTCTACGTGCAATTATTCCATTCATATTATTTCACATTGAAATTGCAGTTATAAAATAATATAAACCCCATTTAAATGAATCGGTATTTCAAATTCAATTAAGCGCCCTTTTCGGACGCATTTTCTTTTGTTTATATATTTCTTAGAGGAAAGGATGCTTACTTATGAACGTGATTAGCTTAGATGCTGCTAGAAAACGAAAGCAGCATAAACAATTAA
The DNA here is from genome assembly GCF_009739945.1 of Bacillus luti. Classification (NCBI taxonomy): domain Bacteria; kingdom Bacillati; phylum Bacillota; class Bacilli; order Caryophanales; family Bacillaceae; genus Bacillus; species Bacillus luti. The sequence continues at coordinate 2,781,050 of NZ_CP040336.1, forward strand.
TGATTACTATACCGATTATTACACGTATTTATGAAGAAGACGGGGAAATTAAATTTGAGGTAGCCGGCGAAAAAGATGTACCTCTTGAAATGTTAGAAAAGTAATAAAATAAAGACGCATTTCAGTTGAAATGCGTCTTTATTTTATATTTAAATGCATAAGTTTTTCAGGATTAACCATCATATAAATGTTTGAAATTTTCTCATCGTCAAATGTAAATGAAAGTACATAAGTCACTTTATTATTTATTGAAACTATAACTCCTGGTGTACCATTTACCTTTTTGAATTCAACTGTATACTCCTCTGTCAATCGTTTTGCAATTCCAAAGAGCAAACGTATAATTTTATCCGCAGAATAAATCGGATTAATAGCCGTTGTAACTTTACCGCCACCATCTGATTTGAATATCGCATCTGTTTTTAATACTTCTAACATACCTTGTGCATCTCCACACTGTAAGGAAGATACAAACTTTTCAACATAAGCAGCCATTTTCTTTGTGCTTAATTGTGATTCCTTCGGTTTCTCCAAAATGCTTTTTCGTGCACGTTGAAAGATCTTTCTGCAATTCACACTACTCTTATCAACAATCGAAGCGATTTCTTCGTAGTCATAACCGAAAACCTCTCTTAATATGAAGACAACCCTCTCTACCTCAGACAATTGTTGTAAAAGTAATAAATATGCCGTAGAAATTGATTCTTTCATTACAAAGGACTCTGATGGGTCATCACTCTCTTCCACAAATGGCTCTGGTAACCACATTCCGACATATACGTTACGTTTATGTGCTGCTGAACGTAATTTATCAATTGAGCGATTGGTTACCATTTTACATAAATATGCTTTCATATTTTCTATAGATTGAACATCCTCCAAATTATTAAGCGATATAAATACATCATGGACGATATCCTCAGCATCCATAACACTCCCAAGGATTCGGTATGCTAACGAAAATAATAATGATTGATACGTTTCATATAATTGCTCCGTTTCCATGATAAACTGCCCCACTTTCGGATTGCTTTAAAATGTGTAAGGCTGCACGTTTTCCGCTTGCTACCGCAGCATCAGCTAATATTTCATCATGCCCTGCCCAATCTCCTGCAACGTAAACACCTGGCATTTCTGGTATATTAGGGCCCGGTTTTTCAACACGGTCAATATGAGGAAAATCATGTACTACCGTTATTTTCGGTAAATATTGCCTTGCAACAACTTCCCTTTTCCAATTTGGATGTAACAATTCCATCGTATTTTCTAACTGTTCTTTATCTTCATAAATATGATTCATCTCTAACACAGGATTATGATACTTAATTAAACTCACTGCAATTGATCCATCTTCACTTAATTTAGCTGCTCTTGATTGATTCGTAAAAAATATAGGTTGATCTAATCCCAATGCAAAATGATGCAAAGGATTCGGCAATTGTTTTAAACCAATATCTAACGCTGCCACGGTCACTGGTATAGATTGTTCACTCCATTTTTGCAAACTTGTTCCTTCAGCACCTTTTATCATTTTACAAGCCTCTTTCGGTGAAATTGTTACAATGACTGCATCTGTTTCAAATACTTCATCGTCAAAACAGTATATTCTTTGTTTCCCTTCACAATGCTCTATTTTCAAAACATGCTTTTTAGTCAGAAATTGCACACCATTCGTATTCGCTATATCCCTTAAATTTGTTATTATCGTCTCCCAACCACCATCTACATAAAGTACTCCTTCTTTCATAGAAAGCTGTATTTGCTTTAGTACTGAAGATGCTAATTGTATTGTTGGAGCATACGTATATGTTGTTGTTCGGCATAATGCATAAAATATATTTCGAACCATTGGATCTTTAATTTCATTTTCTGCCCATGTAGTTAGACTCATTTTAGGAATTTTTCCTACATCTAAATTCCCTAACTGAATCATAAGACGAGAGAACTGTACTTTTGCAGACCATGAAAGTAACGGCGTTGATAAAATAGAGCGAAAATCTGTTGGGATGGTGAAAATATCCCCTTTCCATATTCCGTGTGCTTTTGTAGATGGGATTCCACCTGGAAGATTCATACCTAGTTCATTAAAAGCTATAAACGCTGCCCCGCCTCTATATAAAGCATGTGCACCAAGATTCATACAAATGCCATTTTTATTTATAGTCATCCCTCGACCACCTAAGTGACTGGACTTTTCTAATACAATAACTTTCCTTCCAGCTTTCGCTAAATATATAGATGCTGTTAATCCAGCAAGCCCACCACCAATAATTGCTACATCAAAATTTTTCATAATAAAATCCCTCCTTATCCGTTCTACATACGAGACGAACGATTAAGGAGGGATGTGACATTCCGTTACACATAATTTATTTTTCCTAACCACTTTATTGCAGTATCACCTGTCAAACAGTGGCTTAAAACTAATTTATATTCCAGAAAGTGTTCGTGAACCTTTTCTGGAATTGTAACAGTTATACCTTCTACAAATGAATTTGTTTACATAATAATATTATTTTCTAACTCATTACATGCTGGTGCCAAATTTCACTTTCTTCTTCACTCATCCCTCCTATTACTTTTGAAAAATCTATTTTTCTATCAAATGAGTCTTTTAACATATAAAATTGTTCAAACGATCCTGTAAATATTTCTAATGAATGAGAACAACAAATCGTTTCAAGGTTATCAATTGTTGCGCCATCTAATTCTAATTCCTTTATTCCTTTCATTTTACCTAATGCCGCTCCATCCTTTACCTTTGTATCTGTCAACTTTATATTTTGAATTGACGCATTGTGTTCAAAGCAATTTAAATTAGCAATGATGCTATTTTCAAATTCAATTGTTATTAACTTATTTAAATTTTGTAAAACAAGCAAATCCAATTCACTAACATTTTCTAAACCTAAAATATGTAAATGCTTTAAATTATCTACTTTTGAAATTGCATAGAGCTGCTCACGATTTGAAATATGTACAGTAAGCGATTCTAACTTTTTAAACTGCGTTAGTAACGAAAAATCTTGAATACTAGTATGTGAAATATCTAATTTTTTTAATGATGGCATTTCTACAAGTGCCGATAAATTATTTACATTCGTCTTCTTCATGTTCATTTCTTCTAAGTGCTGCAAATGTAATATTGGTGTTAAATCTTGTACCGGATTATTAACTAAATATAACTTCTTTAAAGAATTCATTCGTTCTAATCCTGTTAAATCTTTAATTTCATTTCCAGATAAAATTAGTTCTCTCACTTCTGTGCACATCTGTAGTGGACTTATATCTATCAACTCATTTCCACCTAAATATAACCTCTTCTCTCTAATAAACTTGTCTGCACGTTCAGATGTCCCCACTATATCTTTCCAATTCTCATCTAAACTATCGTACCAACCTTTAACGTTTTTTTCAGATTGAAATATAAATTGAGGATGTAAAACAGGTAATTCAATATTAAATAAAGCGTCTAAAAAATGTATATTATCGTTAGCGCCATAACTCCAATATAAATAATCTTCCTCTTGGTGAATGGTGAAATCTTTATTTTTTAGCTTTTGTAAAATAAATAGTAACAAATCTGAAATTCTATTTGCAATTACATATTTTACTTCTTCATCTCGTCCAAAATTAATAACTTGTCCCACTTTCCCCTTTTCCCCCGGATCAACATCTATTCCAATATTATTCCCTCCATAATCCTTACTAATAGGTATCCAATTGCGATTCACATAGCTTTCCTTAATGCATTCTGTTGGTATTGAAAATGCATCAAAATTAAAAAACGCATCATCTTCAATACTTTTCCATACTCTCCACTCATCCAAAACTTCATCTAATGAGAGAAATGGCAAACCAAAAAATAATCCTGGTCCTGATTTAACCTCACCGTTATGCGCGAGATACAGATTACGTAATTCGTCTGGAAATGAAATCCCCATTTCACTTTCGGCATATTGAATTTCTTCTATTGTTGCAGGTGCATTCAAAAACGGTTTAAAGTAATTTTTCAATTCAACTTCCAACTCTTTTAAAATAGTATGATTCATTTTCTACACTCCCCTTGCATTCCATAATAAAAAAGCGCTATCAATTACATTAATTGTAATTAATAGTGCTTTTTTTCGCAACGAAACTAATTTTATACTATTTCTTCTTAATCCAATCATACTGTATACGTACTAATAACAGTATAATTTAACAAACTAAAAGCAGCGCCCTTTCACATTTCACCAACTAGACTCATACCCTAATTTCAGATTGCAATCCAGCACAAGAAAGGCGGGTAATACGAATGACTTCTCATATTGACTACACCTCCCCCTCAACTAATTTCACTTATGATTTAAATAAAAGTAATTTTTTTCAGAAAGATGCCCAAAATTATATAAATGTACTTGGCATGAAACAATTAAACACTTTAGAAAATACTTCTTTATTAGATATTTATTTAAGTTCAGGTAATGTTGTAGAACCACATATTCATCAAAATGCAGCTGAGCTTGTTTACTGTATTTCAGGATCTGCTGTTGTTTCTTTACTTAATCCTTTTACAAATCAAATATTAAACTTACCGATAAACCCAGGGCAAGTTGCCAACATTCCACGAGCGTGGTGGCATTACGAAATCGCTTCAGCGGATCATACTCATTTATTAGCGATTTTCGATGCACCTACCCCAGAAGTTATTTTTGGTTCTGATATTTTAAGATTAACTCCCGCTAGTATGATGGCTCATACGTATTGTCTCAATGAACAACAATGGAAACAAGCAGTATCTCCTATTCAATCCACTACAGTAATTGGTCCTCCGGTAAACTGTAACCAAAACCGTGAAATAAAAAATCAGCCAACTCAGCCCCCTGTTCAACAACATAATCTATATTATCAAGATACCTATTACTTCCCTCCTTACTGGGGTTATTAATAAATATCTTTTAAATAGAATCATCATTTATCTCTTCGGAAAATACTGAGGAGATATTTTATTGTACCTTCTCTTCCTATTCTTTATCGTAACAATTAATAGTGTACATACATATAATATTTATATAATTAATTGGAGGTGATAGTACTATGAGTAATTATAACTATCGAAAAAACTACTCTCATAATAAAAATAGTAGCTCGTCAGCATCCTCTCAGTCTTCGAATTCCCAATCTTCCAATTCCCAATCGCAAAGAGATTTAGCTGAGCAAGGCTATGTAAAGAAAAAAGGATGTAACTGTAATAAAAATAAATAGTTTATTTTATGGATGAATTCTATTTTAGTAGAATTCATCTTTTTTGTTTTATGAGGAATTTTTCAAACAATATAACATACTTCATAAACTATAAAATGGTCATTATCCTTATTTTTTATACAACCTAACAAAGAATAACTAATCTATTAATTTATGACTTATTCTTCGCAAAAAATATAGTCCTTCCTAGATTGACTAGGAAGGACTATATACAAATCTCTGTTTAATTTTGAACTAAACATTGTAACGAATTAAACGATATTAATACCTGCACTTACAAATCCAGCTACTGCTGCTACTGGACTTGCTGCTGTTAATGATACGTACAGCAGTATTTGATCTCCCGCAACTACTGGAATATTTTCAGCTATGATACCTGATGCTGTATCCAAAATAGCAATTGTAGTAAATGTTGGTGTTAATAATAAAGGTGCTCCTTGTACTGTAAACGTATTACTTCCTGCAGGTGCAATTAATATTTGCATCTGAATTTGTACCGGTGTTAATACCGTTAATGCAGCTGTTGCACTAAAGAAACCTGCCAATGACGTAATAGTTCCTGCACGTGGTGCTACAAATGCATAATCACCTACACCTAAAGCTAACGTGATACTAGTTCCACCCGCTATTCCTACGCCAGGTTGGCTAAAACCAAATCCGAGAAGAGTTCCAGTGTTAGCTACTAACGCGTTTACTAGCGCAGCTGGAGTTGTACCTGAAGCATACGGAATAATAGCTCCTCCGCCAGTTGCTCCTGTCACTCCTGTTGCACCAGTTGCTCCCGTTGCACCTGTTGCTCCTGTTGCTCCTGTGTCTCCTGTTGCACCTGTTGCTCCCGTTGCTCCTGTTGCTCCTGTGTCTCCTGTTGCTCCTGTTGCTCCTGTGTCTCCTGTTGCACCAGTTGCTCCTGCTCCTGTTGGGCCTGTTGCTCCTGTGTCTCCTGTTGCTCCTGTTGCACCAGTTGCTCCTGTTGCTCCTGTGTCCCCAGTTGCTCCTGTTGCTCCTGCTCCTGTTGGGCCTGTTGCTCCTGTGTCTCCTGTTGCTCCTGTTGCACCAGTTGCTCCTGTTGCTCCTGTTGCTCCTGCTGCTCCTGCTCCTGTTGGGCCTGTTGCCCCTGTTGCTCCTGTTGCTCCTGTTGCTCCTGTTGCTCCTGCTGCTCCTGCTCCTGTTGCACCTGTTGCTCCTGTTGCTCCTGCTGGACCTGTCGCTCCTGTTGGACCTGTTGGGCCTCCTCCTGGAGTAGCACCGATTAGTTGAACTAATAAGTTTAATAGCATTTGTAAATTTGCAGGATCAATAATTAATGAAAAGAAGAATGGTGCAAGAGCACTGTAGAATTGTTGTAACAAGGAAAGTAACTCGCTTAAGTTTGGATTAGGAGATTGTAATACAGTGATAATGCTTGTAATTAATTCTTTTAAATATTTACCTTCTGGAGAAGGTGGTAATTCATTTAGTAACGCGAGTAGTTGCGTAAACAAATTGAGTAAAACTAATCTGTTTGCGTCACTTGGATTTGCAAAAAACGCTGCAACTGCCGAAATCAAAGAATTTAGTATAGCTTTTAATCTATCTAATTGCTCGCTACTAATTGGAACCGTTTGTGGATTATTACAACAATCTGGTGTAAAAACTATCGGATTGCAGTTATTATGACCAAAACAATTATTATGTGTCATTTATTTCCTCCTTACTTATTTTGTATTCGAGTGTTTTCCTATTTTAAGAACAATATGAAATGTAATAAAAAAGAGTCTGCGTTATATGTCTAACTTAAAATAGAAAACATGAATTATAATTAAACTTTAAAACATTATTTAATTATGTTCATGACTCACATATTAATTATATGTTTTTAATAATTGACTGCTTAGATTAATCACCTAAACTGAAGAGTTTATTTTATTTTTCCACGTTTATCTCTTAGGTCCAAACACACATTTTAATTTGAATACAAAAACTCAAATTCACCATTAATTTATTTCCCGCAAGTAATAATACTACTTTTTGCATATAAATATAGATTATTTCCTTGCTAAAATTGGGTTCATCCTATAAACATGAAGCCGTTTCTATTATAGAGAGTTCTCATACAATATAGTGGACAAGTTATTCTATACTTCGATCCAATAAAATATGAAAAGGGGTGAAATTTAATTGCCTATCATTCAACCATTTATGGCATCTAGAAGATTTACATCTACACTAAGTGCTGGAACAGGTACAGGTGCAGCTTTCGCGATTGCTGCCACAGCTTGTTTAAACGATGCCGGTACTACTGCAACTGCCTTTCCGAATTTTACGTATTACAACTTCTATGTAAATGGCATTCTACAGCCAAGCGTGAATTCCAGTGTTACTACTGGTCCTACTGGTGCGATTACAATTCCTGGCGGAGATGCATTAGACGGCGGAATTCCCATTACAATTGAGTTTATCGTCACTTAATTTTATTAATGTAATTTTGAACAAAAAAGACAGATTCCCTTTCATCGAAGGATCTGTCTTTTTTAATTAATAATAATAAATTGTAGTATAATTGAAGACCCTTGAGAGGGTGGTTGATCATCTAATATGGAGAGCTTCCCTGCACTAACTTCATAAAATGGTTGTGGCTGTAAAATTCCATTAATAAACAAATTAATATACGAAACCTCACTTGGAGATAATATCTTTGTTGTTCCATACTCTACTATCCCATCTTCATCTGTAAATATCAGTTTTTCTCCATCTGCAAAAGTGTAATATAATAAATTGGTTGTTGGTATAGGTCCAATAAATCCAGGTTCTCCTGTTGGTCCTGTTATACCCGTTGGCCCCGTTACTCCTGTTACTCCCGTTGACCCTGTTACTCCCGTTACTCCCGTTGACCCTGTTACTCCCGTTACTCCCGTTGATCCTGTTACTCCCGTTACACCTGTTGATCCCGTTGCTCCTGTTACTCCCGTTGCTCCTGTTACTCCTGTTACTCCTGTTACTCCTGTTACTCCTGTTACTCCCGTTACTCCTGTTGATCCTGTTATACCTGTTACACCTGTTGCTCCCTTTGATCCTGTTGCTCCTGTTATACCTGTTACACCTGTTGCTCCCTTTGATCCTGTTGCTCCTGTTACTCCCTTTGATCCTGTTGCTCCCGTTTCTCCTGTTGCTCCCGTTTCTCCTGTTGCTCCCGTTTCTCCTGTTGCTCCTGTTGCTCCCATTGGAATATAAATTGGTGGAAGAGCTGGAAATGTAGGTCCAATATTCTCAGGTCCTACCATACCTTTATTCATCGATAATTTGTCATTCCGTTTCATAACACTACCTCATTCCACTTAATTTTAACAAATTCATATTAGGCTCTATCATTAAGGAATACTTTCAACTATTCAGCATAGTATCCATCCTTAGTTTAGTTGGAGATAATTCAACAGGTTCCTCTTTAACAATTATACGAATCAATCAAAAAATGATTCATTTATTTCCATAGTCAACTACCCCCCACTGAGATAAAACGTTTCAGTGGGGGCTTGAGTTTGAATGCTAGGTCTTTTCATCTATCGCTAGACAGTTTGACGCTCTAGCATTCATGCCACCTGACGGTAACACCCCAAGTATGTTTTTGGTTGGTACTGGCAACGAACTATCGTTTTCCCACTTGCACCACCCTTTCGAAAAAGAGCAATTCTTCCTTGTGGAAGAAGCCACCACTCAGATGAATCCGGCGTGTGCTACAAGCCCCGACAAGTCGAGTACACATGGATGGTTGACGCACCCACTAAGCTATGCGCGAAGCAACTGCCTTACGTTTTTGCACTTTTAATAGAATCGGCGTTTTCACTTTCAGATTGTCATCTAATTCTACAACTTTTGATTTTTCCAATGTATTCAGCGCACCATTAATATCCGCATGGATACATGTTCCTGCTTTACTTTGGTACAGACCGCGCGTGATTCGTTTGCCACTAAAGCGATAATGGGTCCTATCCTCCTTAGACCAAACTGGAACCGGATCTTTATCAAGAAAACTGGCTTTTGAGGTATAGCTTTCTTCTTGTTTTAAAAATCGTATACCTTCTTTTATACATTTATTCTCAATCGCTGCCATCAGTTTATGAAATGGGATTTGAACAAATGTTTGATTATTCTTTTTTCCCATATCAGCTTTTTGTTTCCAACCAGCGCTATACCCTACGACAACCGTATCTATGTTGTATGCTCTCACTTTTTTGAACAACAGGCCTACAGTTTGTGAAATGTAACCATTTATTTGTCGTTCTCGTTTATGCCAAAGTGCAGCCATTTGATTCGTTACAACACGTTTAGAAAGTCCATTCTCCATATTTTTCTGTTGCAGATTACGTATCATTTTGTTGAAGTACTGGTTAATGGATTTTAATTTTTTCCCATCAATTAAAAATGCATCACCTGTATTTGTCACACAACTTAACAATCTGTCTACACCTAAATCGCAACTCAAAGCGTTACTCGTAGTCGTGGATGGTTTCTTCATTTGAGAAACGTGCATGTCATATGTGTAATGCACCTCAAAGAACCGACCTTTTTGCTTCGGTACAATCTCAATGTAGGAGATTTCTTTATTTCTTAAGTTCTTTGGCATACGTATTTGAATGGAACCGAATTTTTTTCTGAATGCCACATTCATCGGAATCATCCAATACCCGTTCTCATCCACTTTTGGAACTTGATAGATTTCAATGATTCGTTTGTCAGTGGAACGAGAATAATTCGGAAACTTCGGACGCCCCGTGAACTTCTCAGGATTTTTCTTCCACTGTTCCATTGCTTTAAAAAAGCTCTTCACTTCTGTAAATAAGGCTCTACGAATCGCTTGAACAGAGTTTGATTGCATGCCCCAGTAGTTTATATCGGCTTGCATAGCAGTGTCCACTTCTTTTACGGTAGCCATTTTATTATCGTTCAAATAACTTTGTTTCATCGTGTACAATCCAACATTTCGCAACGCTTTTGAGCTATGTGACATGCGTTGCAGTAAACGAAATTCTTCTGCAGTAAGGCAAGCTCGTCCGATATTCTGTTTCTGCGTGAATCGCTGTATATTTTCTCTTTTCTTTTGTTTCCGTAATACTTTCACTGCTTTCTTTCTAGCCATTGTTTTCACCACCTTTCTTAGAGAGTTCATTACAATTAATTACTTTTGACAAATCAATATTTAGAACGGAACAAAATGTGAACATGGTCTTCATCGTAATTCTTTTTGTTTCAAGTAGCTAAATGATTATGATTATCATTATCTAATTTCGTTGTCCTACGATATATTCCCTCCTTATCTAGGGCAGATTATATCGTAAGACAAAAGAAACAAAATTGTTTCGTCTACCTGTTGACAGCAATTCATCTCCACCTGAATTGTTGGGCTTCACCCGTAACACAAATCAGATGGAGTCTTCTTGCCGAAAAGGATAAAAATAATGATATTCAAATGATTATATATCGATGATCAAACAATAAAAATAAATTGTACTATATGTATAGTAGAAAATATCTATATTAAGTGTTATGTTGACACTCAAATGAGTGTCTTTTTTGTAAATTACAAAAAATAAAAAACCATCCCTTAAAGATGGTCTTATCGTTACACCTTTCTTTATATTACTTAATATAAGTACAAGCTTAAGTAACAGGATAATAAATTGTCATACTTAATCGAGTTAATGTTTGTCCTGAGTTTTTATAAGTGTGCGCTCTATCTGCCATAAAACGAATTGAATCTCCGTTACTTAATTTATATTGGCAATCATTTACTTCAATTGTCAATTCCCCCTCAAACACAGTAATAAATTCTTCCGTTCCTTCTTTATGCGCTTCGGAGCTTAATTTTCCTTCTGTTTCAATTTCAACTGTATAAATTTCAAAATGTCTATCATCTTGGAAAGGAAAAGAGGTATAAACTTTATATTTTCCATTGTCTTCAGACAATACTTGAACATCATTTCGTAAAACTACTTTCGTATCCGGCTGTGGATTATTGATTAAGGAAGTAAAAGAAACTTTCAATCCATTTGCAATTTTCCATATTGTAGTTAACGTAGGACTTGATTCTCCTCTTTCAATTTGTCCAATCATCGTTTTACTTACACCAGTTAATTGTGAAACCTTTTCTAAACTTAATTTTTCTTTCTCTCGAATTGTTTTTAAATTTTTCGCCAGAATAAGTTGAATTTCTTCCATAAAAAACACCTCTACACTATATACAATATAACGACCGTTATGTATAATAAAAAGCACACGTTATATTGTTCTTTTCGGTCATTATAACATACCATTTTATCGGGAGGGTTTTGAAATGCCTATATTTTCTTTTTTATTATTTGTTTTTATAAGTAGCTTCACACCCGGTCCTAACAATTTTTTAGCTATGACATATGCCAATCAACATGGGTTAAAGAGGGGCATACAATTTTGCATTGGCGTAGCTTTCGGTTTTTTCATCCTCACTTTCTTATGCAGTTTCTTTAATGTTGTACTCATTAATATACTACCCACAATCGAATTGCCTTTAAAAATTTTAGGTGTAGCGTACATGCTATATTTAGCTTTCAAAATACTTACTAGTAAAGGCAATACAGAGCCCACTGAAAAAAATAATACAAACTTATTTACAGTGGGGATATCCCTTCAATTTGTCAATCCTAAAGGGATATTATTTGGACTGACTGTAGTATCGACTTTTATACTCCCTTATTACCAATCTTATTTAAGCTACGTTTTCTTTTCCTTATTTCTAGGTTTAGTCGGTTTAATGAGTACGTTTAGTTGGAGCCTATTCGGTTCAATGTTTCAAAAAATATTATTAAAACATAATCGATTATTTAACATCATTATGGCTATTTTATTAGTTTTCAGTGCATTTTCAATTGTAGTAAATTAAATTCAAATACTATATTTCTTTTCTTATTAAAAATATTCTATTCCAATAAAGTTGAAATTCTCTATGTATCTTCCACTTACGGGCAGTCCACCACCTCACCTAACTCCTTTGCATTCGCGTAATTTTGAGATAGACATCTTACTGCCCAGCAAATAGCGGGATAAAATTAGAAAAAGAGGATTACTAAAAACAAGTAGTCCTCTTTTTCGATCTATCGATATTTAACTCTGCCGCTAAACCACAATCTTTTTATTTAACTTCATACCACCAACCTTTACGATCAAGGTAGTCCGTCATTCCACTAAGTTGGGCATCTGAAGTTGGTTCAGAAATAAAATACGTTAAACCATCAGATTGTAAGATAAAATTAGCTGTCATTTTTAAGGATGTTAATGCTCCCATAACATCAGGCGTTTCATATGGTGAAAAAGCTCCTGATTGGATGATATTTTGTTTTGATGGCGGAGTTGTCCCGCCTGATTGTCCCGTTAAAGCATAAACGATTGAATTAGAGATCTTATCCACATCCCATTTTGCCATATCTGATTCGTTATCGATAAATCCAAGTTCAATTAAAATTGCCGGTGCTTTTGTATTTGCTAACACATAAAGATCTTTTCGTTCCTTAGCACCACGATTTGACCAACCAATATCTTTTGAAAGTTGCGCCGCTACTTTTGCTGCTAACGCCTGCTGGTCATAGTAAAGCACTTCAACACCATTAGCATTCGTATCATACGAGTTTAAGTGAAATGAAATGACTAAGTCTACATCGTGCGAGTTCGTTTTTGCTACAATGTTACTTAAATTTTGTGCTTGTGTTGTTCCTACCTCATCAGTATCATCATAAACTGTATGTCCCAAAGCTCTTAATTTATTTACAACCGCATCCTTAATTTGTCGATCCATAATGTGCTCTTTCCGATTCCCATAATTTGCACCCTGTACTATACTATTGTGGCCTCCATGTAAACTATATCTAGCCATTGTTCTACATCCCCTTTTTTATTACTATATTCAAAGCTCGTCTTATTGTCCGGCCAAATATTCAATATAGTTACAACAAACAATAAATAGGGCGCTAATCTGTTTGATAACTTTTGAATTCTAAATTATCTATCCTCTCAAACAAAGAATCTCCAAAATAAAAACCACAACTGCCATTTTAAGTTGTGGTTTTTATTTTGAAAAAGGCCATAGTTTACTAACCCCTTTTGTAATTATTTTTCGATTTATCCTGCCACTTATCACCTTTTCACAATCCTCATTCGTAAATTCCTTTATTATAATACAAAAAATAAGATATAATATAAGGTACTGTTCTTTAGGAGGATTATAATGGCTGATAAGTATAAATTTTTCATTCTCATTGTTATAACATTTTTTTCTTTCTTTTCTTTAATAAAAGATTTCCGTAACACTTCAATAAGTTTCTTTTGGGGAAGTTTTGTAATTCTGACCAGCTTCATATTACTATTAACACACGCTTTAGAGTTAACGCATATTCTTCTTTATTCAACCAAAATAGCTCTTGAAATTGTTACAATACCACGTAAATTATTACTTCCATTTATGACTTAATTTCTATTTCGTTTCTATTTACGTAACATGTATAGAAATGGATATCTATTTTCTAATTATCGTTGCAATTTTAAAAATGAAACGTTAATGAGTGACAGTTTTATTCCTCCCCCACTCATTATTTCTCCTTAAATAATAGAATACATCCTTTTCAATTCATTTCTTCGCGTTCTGTAATAAAATATGCAATATTTCATATTTTATTATCTCAATATTACTTTATTAACTTTCGATTAATAAAAAACCATCCGTATCATGCGGTAAATCAACATTTACAATTTAATTCCATATTTTATTTTACTAATTTTATTTTTAAACATTATATTCAAATAATTATATTGGAATTTCCTGTTCTATACATCCACATATATTTTATGTATTATGTAACAGAAGGGTAATTAAAAGACTTACTCTTTGCTATTGAGGGAAGAGCCTGAGAGCCATATCAGGCTCTTCTTTGTCTATGTACCCTGTCAAATAATGATTTGATAACACAAACAAAATACTACTTCCTTAAATCCGACTCATTATTTACATCCAATTCTTTCGTTGTTAATTCCTCTTCGTAACTTAAAAACTTCCATTTTAATTCATTCATTTGAACTAAGCTGCTTTACATATAATGGATGTGCAAAAATATTAAAAATGCGATTTCTCCTTTCCAGAGAAACCGCACCATATGAATTTTTTATTAAATTTTAAACTGACTTGTATATAAATCGAAATAAAACCCTCGATCCTCCATAAGAGATTCATGATCTCCCCGCTCTAAAATACTTCCATCTTTTATTACAAGGATTTGATCTGCCTTTTCAATTGTTTTGAGTCGATGAGCGATTACAAAACTTGTTCGACCACTCATTAAATTGTTTAACCCCGCTTGAATTTGTAATTCTGTTCTCGTATCAATATTTGAGGTCGCTTCATCAAGAATTAAAATATCTGCATCCGCTAAAATTGCACGTGCAATCGCAAGAAGTTGTTTTTGTCCTTGACTTAAATTCGATCCTTCTGAGGCAATCTCTGTTTCATATTGATTCGGTAAATGTTTAATAAACGAATGTGCTGATGCTGCCTTAGCTGCATTGATTACTTCTTCATCACTAGCATTTAATCGGCCATAACGGATATTATCCATAATCGATCCAGCAAATAAATACGTATCCTGTAAAACTACTCCTATTTTACTTCGTAAAGAATTAATGTCATAATCCTTTATATCTTTTCCATCAATTTGAATTTGACCTTGCTGTATATCGTAAAAGCGAGTTAACAAATTAATGATTGTTGTTTTTCCCGATCCAGTCGGACCAACTAAAGCAATTGTTTCTCCTGGCTGCGCTTTAAGGCTCACTTCTTTTAAAATCATTTTATTTTCCGCGTAGCCAAATGAAACATTCTCAAGTGCGACATGCCCCTGTAAATTTTGTACAACGCATGCATCTTTTTTATTTTGAATTTCTGGTACTTCATCCATAATTTCAAAAACACGTTCTCCACCAGCAACTGCCGCTTGAATTGTATTCATTAAAGTTGCAAATTGACTTAATGGTCTTGAGAATTGACGCGAATAATTAATAAAAGCTGCAATGACACCTACTGTTGTCATTCCGTTTAAAACCATAACTGATCCAGTTCCAATTACAAGCCCCATTCCTAAATTATTAATAAAGTTCATACTCGGAAAAATAAAGGCTGAAAATGTATCCGCCTTCGTAGCTGAAATTCTTAGCTGTTCATTAATTTTATTGAAATTTTGTACGGTTTCTTTTTCTTTCCCATATAACGTTGTAACATCCGCACCAGTTATAGCCTCCTCAATAAACCCATTTAATTCCCCTAAATCTTTTTGACGCTTCGCAAAATTTTCACCACTATAGGCGACTAGTTTTTTTGTAACAATAAACATAATAGGTACTGTAATTAAAGTTACAATTGCTAAAATCCAATCTAATGCAAACATCGCAATCGTCACACCTATAAAAGTTAACGCTGATGAAATAATTTGCACAACGCTTTGTGTCAACGCTTGATTCAAATTATCGATATCATTTGTCACACGGCTCATTAAATCGCCTTGAGAACGTACATCAAAGAACCGTAAAGAAAGCGTTTGGATTTTCTCAAAAATATCTTGGCGTATTTTTTGAATGGTTTTTAATGCAACGTTAATCATGACGTATGTTTGTAACCATGTTAAAAACACCGTTACACCGTAAATCGCTATAAGTAGCATACACATTCTTGCTGTACCACTTAAATCTTTCGGTACAATATATTGATCTATAGTTACCCCCATAAAATAAGGACCTAACAACCCAAGTAGCGTCGTAACAACTACTAGAAATATAACGAACATAAGTGCAGCCTTTTGATACCCCATATAGTTCCATACTCGCATTACAGTTCCTTTAGTATTCTTCGCTTTTCCCATCTTCGGTGCGTTACGTCCACCTTTATTTGCAAATTGCCCTTGAAAATTACGCATGTTCTTTCCCACCTTCTTTATCTAAGTTGCCACCTTGGGAAAGATAGATTTCCTGATATACATCACATTGTTCTAACAGTTGTTCATGGGTACCATCACCAACTAATTCACCATTATCTAGTACGAGGATTTTATCAGCATCTATTATAGATGAGATTTTAGAAGCAATTAATAATGTCGTAGTTCCTTTATATTCTGTTCTTAATGCTGATTGAATTTTTGATTCTGACCTAGCATCAACCGCTGATGTAGAATCATCTAATATAAGAATCGATGGTTTTCTTACAAGCGCTCTTGCAATAGATACGCGTTGTTTTTGTCCACCTGATAAATTTGTCGCACCTTGTGTTAAATTGTATTGATAAGATTCTTCCAGCTTGTTGATAAACTCCGTCGCACAAGCTGAAGAAGCTGCCATTTCCAGTTCATCACGCGTGGCATCTTCTTTACCATAACGTAAATTCCCTTCTATACTGCCTGAAAATAACAATGCCTTTTGTGGTACAAAACCTATTGATGCACGCAATTTTTGTAAATCATACGATTTAACATTTATTCCATCTATACATATTTCACCATGATCAACATCATAAAGACGTGGTAATAGTTTAGCTAAAGTAGATTTCCCACTACCTGTTGATCCAATAATCCCTACTTTTTCCCCTGTTCGTATACTAAATGAAATATCCTTTAAAACATATTCATTATTTTTCGTGTAACTATAACTAACATTTTTAAAGTCAACATTTCCCTCGATTTCCACAGGGACGAATGCTTTTGTATCACTCATAATATCAACTTCCGTATTTAAAACTTGCTGTACACGGTCTGCAGATGGAAAAGCTCGAGCAATTTGAATAAATACCATACTAATAGACATAAGTGACATTAAAATAATATTCAAATAGTTAATAAATGCCAAGATCGCTCCCACTTGAAGAGTTCCATTAAATACTTTTTCTCCACCAATCCATAATGTCGCAACAATCCCACCACTTACAACTAACATAATGATTGGCATCATTATGGAAATAAGCTGCACAGCTCGAATATTTATCTTCGTTAAATTTGTATTAACATTTCCAAACTGACCAATTTCATATTTTTGTCTTACATACGCTTTTATAACACGGACACCAGATAAGTTTTCTTGTAACTTTGTATTCACTTTATCTAATGCTTCTTGTACTTTTTTAAACGTTCCGCTTGCTTTACTTGCAATGAATATAATCGCCAGTAATAAAATCGGAACGACTACAAGTAATATAGGAAATAACTCTCGAGCTGTTACAAAAACGATAATTATACTTCCTATAAATAACAACGGGCCACGAACAAGAACACGTAATGTCATCGTCATCGCCGATTGAATTGAAGTAATATCATTTGTCACAATCGTTAATAATTTTCCTGTTCCAAATGAATCACGATTATTGCTAGAAAAAGTTTCTATTTTCGCAAAGACATCTTTTCGTATGTCTGTTGCAAAATTAACAGCTGCTTTTGTAGAATACATCATACACCCAAGTCCTCCAACTAAACCGAGCGCCGCTGCCCCTATCATAAGAAGCCCCATTTTTATTACATAATTTAAATCCCGATTTGCAATCCCAACATCAATAATATGTTGCATAATAGTCGGTTGAATTAAGTCCATCGCAACCTCAAGTACCATAAATAGCGGTCCAATAATAGCGAAGAACATGTATGGTTTTAAATACTGTAATAGCTTACGAAATGATTTCATACATAATCTCCTTTTCCCATGAAATTACCACTGAATAATCTTTATCCCTCCTTATTTAAGCAATATAGTTTGTAATTTCTTCATTACTTCTATTATATTATGTAAATTAATATTTAACATTATTAAATGATAAGTATTAATTTCTATCTGGTCAATAAATTTGCTTTTTATTACGGAAATATAAAAACCGCATTCTTCGTTATAAGAATGCGGTTTTTCATCTATATTTGTTAAATTTTAAAATTCAGTCTCGAATTCATTATTACTAGATGGACTACATGTGTAAAAATCTATTTTAATAGGCTTATCATCTATGTCCTCCAGCAAGATACTTTTTAGAACTCCGTTAATACTGGGAATTTATAACCTTTAAAATCTAACTCTTTACTGCTTCGAACCATTAAATACTTACTAGACTGTACTTCTGTAAATTGTACATCCTCAATTCCTAGTTGATCTGGAGAAAAATAAAATTCAATTTCTGTAAATTCTTCATTAATTTCTTCACATAATTCATCTAAAACTGGAAGTACAGGTGCGAACACTCCAAATAATTTCAACTTTTGATCTTTTACTTCATATACAATTAAAGCATCTAGTTTTTCTGAATAATACAGTTTTTCATTCCAGTTTGAGTTATTCATATTCAAATAAAACGAAGACTGGAAGTTTAATGTTGAAAATATGTTTGAAAGCCTTTGACTACTATCAACAGTCTCATGTATTAACTGTCTATCCTCTTCAGTATGATAGTCTAACTTTCTAAGTAAAGAATCCTTATTATTACTTTTATCGTATGGTATAGTCATCAGATGTTCCTGCACAACTTTAAACCCAAATGATTTATATAATTCTGGGGTTTCAGTAAACAATAACGCACAATTACATTGCTTATCGATTTCTTCTATCATCCTACTCATTAATTGCGTCATTAATCCTTGTCTACGAAAATTAGGATGCGTCATTACTGATTGGATGCCCGCTGCATTTATTCTTTCACCATTTATTAGCAATGGTAGTGAAAATGCCGCAACATTTGCAATTACCTTATCTTCTTGTAAAAAGGACAAAGCTTTATATGTATCATCCCAATATCCTTTCTCCGAAAAATCATTCAATGTTTGACTTGTAATACCAAACACTTCTTCAAATAAAGGAAATAACTGCTCTCTTTCTGGTTCTTCTATTAGAAGATTTGCAATTTTTTCAACATTCCCCATGCTGTACCTCCATACGTCAATTCCATTAATTTAGATATACTTGTATGACCTACTCATAAAATAATAGGCCTTACAAATCAATATAGTATCATAAAATATAAAAAAATAGTCTAATAAATTTTATGTTTCGATCATTCGAAAATAAGTCGAATAAACCAATATTAAGATTTTTGAATATTAATAAGTTAATTACATAAAAATAGTGCTTTCTAGTTAGCTTTTACTAATAGAAATGCACTACTTATAATAAAATTTATTTATTCTTTTTCCCCTTCAATTCTCTCTTTCGTACTAATTTCTTCTCCCTTCATTCGTTTTTCAAATGTTTTTCGCCAACTAGTAGAAAGTGCTTTTACTCCCAAAATTCTATGTACGCCTTCAACATTTTGTTTCTCCTTATGCATAATGCGATTAGCAAACGCTACTGTAACACCTTTCGGGTCAGAATCTAGCCATTTTAACGTATCGACATGTGATACCCATCCTTCTTTTAATACTCGAAAATAAAAACCTGTATATCCTGTTTCTTGAAAATATAATGGCAATTTCGGGACATTGTATTTCTTCGCTAATTTAAAACAAGGTTGCCTTGGCTGCGTTACTTGTACAATTGCTTCTCCAAGTTTAAAAGTATCACCAATACAAACATCTTCTTCCCGCAAACCACTCACCGTTATATTTTCTCCGAAGGCCCCATATACAAGATCTTGATTCAATTCTTTTTCCCAATATTCATAATGATCTCCCGAATAAACACAAACAGCTTTATCTACTCCGCCATGATGAACCAAATCCGCCTGACCATCTCCTTTAAATTTTAGAAAAGATAAATATATAGGTTCCTTTGTTTCCACTTTATTAATACCTGTTTGAATTAACTTTCCTCCATACATAACTTCCTTGGGCAACCCTATATTTAAAGATAGTACCTCATACACTTTATTCATCGTAATCGCTCCTCTTACTTATCGCACAATTTTCGAAAGGTTAATCTATTCTTTCAAACTCTCTGCCTATTTTTTAATTTTAAATGACAAGAGGTGGGAAAAACGTAATACTTAATCAAATATCTCTGCTACGATACTTATCTAGACTTACTTCCAACACCCTTCAATTTATTTCTAATAAGGTGATTATAAACTTTACAAAATCATTGTTCAATTCGATTATTTATATAATAATGATAGGTATAACCTATCATTAAACTTGAGGTGATTCCAATCGAATTACGACAACTAAAATACTTTTTAGCTGTTTCAAAAGAGTTGCATTTTACAAAAGCAGCTGAGAAATTAAACATTTCACAACCTTCACTCAGTCAACAAATACGTGCATTAGAACACGAATTGGGTATGCCACTTTTTGATAGAATTGGCAAAAAAATATCTTTAACTGCAGCAGGTAAAATTTTGTTATTACATACTAAAACGATTTTTCGTGAAATTGAACAAGCTCGTTCTGCTATTCAAGATTTAAATGGATTACAACATGGCTCCTTAACAATCGGCTCTTTATTAACTGTCGTAAATTATTTACTGCCACCAGCCATATTAAATTTTAACAAACTATACCCAAATATCGAGCTTTCTGTGTTAGGGCTTCGTACTGGAGATATTCTAGAAAAATTGTTACAAAACGAATTAGATATTGGTATTACATTTTTACCAGTGCAAGATAAAGAAATTGTTTCTATCCCACTATATAAAAGTGAACTTACATTAGTTGTCCCAACCGGTCATACATTAACTGAACGTAGCCATATATCTATTGTAGAATTACAGGACTATCCTTTAATTCTGTTACCCAAAAATTTCTTTTTAACTGAACTCATTACATCTCATTGTCAACAGTTTGACTTTACACCAAAACCAATTCTAGAAATTAGTACAATGGAATCTTTAATTCAAATGGTCTCAAAAGGTATGGGAATTACAGTGTTACCAAAACCGTATATAGACTTTTTGCAAAACACAAACATTCAAGCTCTTAAAATAAAAGATCCTACTCCAACGATTGATATCGGACTTATCTACAGGAAAGATAAATATATGTGTGCTGCAACTCGAGCATTTATTGAGCAACTAAAAATAACCGTGCATTCTTTACAACACTAAATGAACAAAAGAGATTGTCCTATAAAGCCATTTCGCAACGACCTAGTAGAATAATCTCTTCTCATAATAAAATAAAACTTTACATTTTTTGTTTTTTCTATAATAACCTATTATTCATTTAATATTTTGTGTTCCTTTCTATATAAAATAAGGTATTTTTTACAAGTGAACGATCTTGTCACTAGAGCACTTTTTTAAGTGCTCTTTTTATTTATTAAACTTATACATAATGAATTTTTTATTAGACCTTTTCATTTGCTTATAACATTTCCAACCACTATAATCGTATAATTCTTCTTACATTTTCCTTTCACGTTGTATCTCACTTTCGATACATTCTTTAATTTCCCTTAATAATCCTTGAGATTTTATATACTTGCTTTCCAACTTTATGATTCGCTTTTTGCTAACTTCACCTCCTATGATTGCTCGTCATAGGAGGTGAAGTTATAAATGAAGAAAATATTGGTTTACATCGAACTGCTGTTAAACTAAGTTTAATTAGTTCAACACTCCTCCCTATTTTTCGTCATTCACTTTACCAACAGGTTCAACGGTATTGATTCAGGAAGCAGAACCCTTATATATAGTGAACCCATGTTCCTTATATAAGGGTTTATATTTATGACATTAGAACTTATTTTTATTTTTAAAGGCTTTTTCCTTATACGTGTGTGCAAGCTAATTCATAAACTATATTGTGTAAGTGGGTGAATGATAAGGATGGTGTAAAATGAGTGAATTTAAAAAGAAATTTCATATTCCATGCGAATGTTTTGGCCCCCCTTTACCTCCACCGGAAATTGGTCCGACAGGTCCAACAGGTCCAACGGGTCCAACGGGTTCAACGGGTCCAACAGGTTCAACGGGTCCAACAGGTCCAACAGGTCCAACAGGTCCAACAGGTCCAACAGGTCCAACAGGTCCAACAGGTCCAACAGGTCCAACAGGTCCAACAGGTCCAACAGGTCCAACAGGTCCAACAGGTCCAACAGCAGTAGGGTGTTGTCCTTGTACTAATGTTCTTGACAACCCTGGATTTGACGAACCACCATTAATAGGCGATTTAGTTCCAGGTTGGAATCAAGTTGGGAATGTTGCAGAAGTAGGTGTTCCAAACGTTCATAGTGGTCGTATTCTTTCAAATGGGACACTTAGTCTCTTAGCTGTGGCAATTGGAGCAGGTGGAAGTATTAATCAATTAGTTGATGTCGACGAAGGTTGTTGTTATACACTTTCTTTTGCTGCAGATGTAAGGGATGGTGCATTTCCTATAGCTTCTGTATCTTTCCCAGAACTTGTTGGACACGGATGTCCTCCTCTTGCTTCAACTCTTGGCACATTAAATATTCCACATATTATACCAGTTATGAACCAACCGCAATCTGGTTTCCAACATTTTGTTCTTGTTGTTTGTATACCTCCTGGTGTTACTATGGCATGTGTCGCTTTTCAAAATATTGCTACAGGTGGAGAAGGCCCAACAGCTTTTATTGATAATGTTGTATTTCAGCCTACAGGTGGGCCTTGTACTTCATGTTCACAAAATTTCTAATGTATTGATGTACTTGAAGCTTTTCATTTTGCTGGTGAATCCCACAATTATTAAAGAGAGCCTTTAGGCTCTCTTTTCATATTAAGCATCACCATATACTCCCATATTCTGAGCACACTCCTGTATAGTCCCAATACGTATGAGCGATTCACCTTTGTAAACGGTATACCCTCTTAGGTGCACTATTCCGCTCTCCCCCCGCTATTAAAATATCGTTTTGGTCCAAATTTATAAAGCGGATTTTATCTTTCTGTATAAGCAGTTCTCCTTTCTAATGAATAAAATATATAGATATTCCCCAAAAAGGAGAGTAACATAAATATGGCAGATTATTTTTATAAACATGGTAAAAAGTACTATAAAAACCATTCACATTCTCACCATACAAAAGAGGACTGTTTCATTAAAACGCATACGATTGCTGGTTCAAATATACCGTTAGATATTATCGTACCAGCTAACACCTCAAGAGTAGTTTTTGAAGATTCTACTAATAATCATAATAAAACATTACTTCAGTTTCATGTTCCTGGTACTTCTACGCCCATTGTAGTAACTATTCGTACAAGAAATTCTCGTAGACCAATTACCGCTACAATAGCTACAGGTGAAACAAGGATTCTTCAAGTGGAAAATTTTGAAAGCCTAACAGTCACAAATAATACAAATACAAGTAGCGATATTGGTATTTTTATTCAAAAAACGTTTTGCATCTGCTGTAATAACTACAATGATTATTATAAAGAACAATCACGTTCTCTTAACCAAAATGATAACTGTTTTATCGAAACCCATACCATAGCCGGTTCGGGAACCCCCTCAACCGGAAATGTGCCTCTATCTATTATCGTACCCCCTAACACTTCAAGAGCGGTTTTTGAAGATTTTACTAGTAATCACAACAAAACATTACTTCAGGTATCTGTTCCTAGCGGTTCCGGTTCTATTGAAGTAACTATTCGTACAAGAAGTTCTAGCAGACCCATTATCGCTACAATAGTTCCTAATGAAATAAGAATTTTTCAAGTAGAAGATTTCCAAAGTCTTACTCTAACAAATAATTCCGATGTCATTGATTTTATTGATATATTTATTCAAAAGACATTTTGTATTTGCTGCAATGATCAGAACAATCCTTGCGATGAATGTTGCCATAAATACGACCATGATTATGAGTGTTAGATTAACCGCCAAAAGAACCCTTTATATAAAGGGTTCTTTTTCTTTCACTCCACTCGTTTTCCTGTTTTTTTATTAAAATGACGTTTTTAGTGAACTACCATCACTTAGTATTTCTTACGATTTTACTTAAAGTGGGGGCTTCTCGGTTAATCGCTACTTTTGATAGCTAATGAATTTGTCTTAGGGTAGCCAAGCTAACTCCCTTGTTCTAAAGGTTATTTTGTTACTATTGATGCCAACGCTAATAAGCGGATAGATTCCTCATTATTTAATTTCATTGTTTTACCAAAATTCACCTCTTATAAGACTGATTATAAGTTAAACCAATCGGGATTTTATGGACAGTTAATCTAAATCCCTCGTATTCGTCGAATTTTGAGGTGGGAGTCTTACTGCTCGTTAATGTGGGATAAATTTCAATGTACCTTTTTAGATATTGGAATATATTTTGTGAAATATGCCCCAACTAGCAATAATACGATTGAAAATAGCCAAGTAATAATACCACCAAAATGAAGCCAATATGCTGTCAAATTTAATATTGCGAGTAATAAACAACAAATAGAAGTTAATAAACTTTTCAATCCTGTTACCCCAGCTCTTTTTCTCTTTTTATAAATAACATACATTGAGATAACCAAAGCAGCAACAATAAAAATTGGTAATATAACTTCTAACAATGACATCCCCTCCAATATATTTCCATTTCCCTTCATTTTATCACCTTATTCTTATCCCTACGTATCTTTTTATCTTTTAGGTATACAATCATTTTTCTCTTCTCTCCAAAAGTTAGTATACGTTTTATTTTTAAAGTTCACATTCACCTCAGAAAACGGCAGACTTTCTCCTACTTTCAATGAATACCAATCATTTAACAGTGGCGATCCAAAACAAATATTCATTGTACGATTATGTAAATCAAATAAGACGGAATGCAAAGTTCCAAACCATTCTTCATAATTATGTACTGTCAGCCCAGTAGGATACTCTCTTTCTACTAATCTTTTTAAAGACTCCATACTCACTTGTTCATTTCGATTTAAATGTTCATGTAAAATGTGATATCTCTTTGTAGATTGTTCTAATTTTCTATTATTTAATTTCTGAATAGATGAACTAACTGCATGATTCGTTGATACGATGAAAGCTTGATTGCCATCTTCATTTGTTGATATGGATTTATGCCCGTCAAATATTTCAATATTTGCTGCATTTATAGGATCAGCTACAATTAAATTAATATTACTTGCAATAGGCAGTTCTTTTATTAATGATATAGCTTCCTGAACATTTTTACATGTCTCCAATAATACCCGGATTACGACAAAACATTGTAATCCATTTACCTTTGGTTTTCTTAAACCTTCAATATTCCCAACTGGTTGACCACATGCAGAAAATGTAACAGATAACCCATGCTCGTTAACCCCTTCCGTTCGGCCAAAATATTGAGTAGAAAAGCCACTATGAGCATGCGCCCCTTCAACATGAGTTGAACAAAAACGCATATCATCTATTTTTGGTGACAAATCATAATTTCTTAATACATATGTGTGTTTTGAATCTGTCTTTTTAGGTAATACGGCACAATGACTACAACCTGCTTTTAATAGTGTTTGATAATAATACATCATATTCTCAGATGGAATTTTTAACACTTCACAAAACCCTTCAATCTCTTCATTAATTCCTGGACAATATTGATTTAATATATTTCTAGATTCTGTCCAATGGTTATGCGATATTAAGTTTTCTTCCTGTATAAATTGCGGAATAAGATAAGGATGTTGTTTCACAAATTCACCTTGTTGCTTACCGATTTCATAATGACTTCCTTTGAGCGATGAAAAATACCCCTTTACTTGATACATCTAATTCCCCCTTATTGAATTTATCCATATCGTACCAAATAACCTTTATTCATTCTTGATGTTTTTTGCTACCTTCCCTTAACGCCATCCTATTTTAAAATCTCTACTAACAATTATTTGCTAGCTAATTAAAACCTTGCTAATATTACGATAATAGTAGTATTTCAAAACAAAGTAGATTTATATCAAACTGGCAAAACAGTACATTGAACCAATTTATAAGCAATGATCCTATTCATGAAATTAAGAAACTTATTTAACAGAACAAAAGGAGAACATACCCATGAGTAAATGCAAACCAATTGATGAATTAACGATTGAGGATTTGAAACAAAACCCAATATGGGAATGGGCAATAGATGAAGAAGAAAACGAAGAGTATGATGAAACATGGGTAACACCTGCATTAACCACTAATTTTACAGAAGAGTTAAATGGTTCAATAGTACTAGGCGAATTACTCTTACATAACGGCGAAAAATTCCCTATGATGTGTGAAATTGATATTGAAAATGATGAGGTATTAATTAGGTCTGTAGTTTACTATACCGAAAAAGAAGATAAGTATATTGCTATAGCAGATGTAGTAAAAAACCTTGAACTACCTTTAACAATTCATATAAATCTTACTATTAATGAAGAACATAAAACTTTAATATTTTCCGCGAATAAAATAGATATTTATAAAAACGCTATAAAAACTAATTTATATTAAATTCTCACAAAAGTAAGAACTAGGAATCTATAGCTTCCTAGTTCTTATAGTACTTGTGTAATTCTATACTAAATAATCCCTTCCTCCACCAACGCTTCTGCGATTTGAACCGAATTCCAAGCTGCACCTTTTAATAAATTATCTGAAACAATCCAAAGATGGAATCCGTTTGGCGTATCAAGATCTTTACGTATTCTCCCGACAAATGTCTCTATTTTCCCTTCTGCATATAATGGCATTGGATACAACTGTTCACTAGGGTTATCTTGTAAAATAACACCTGGTGCATTTCGCAATACTTCTTTAATTTCCGCTACAGTTGCTTCTTTTTCAAGTTCAATATAAACCGATTCTGAATGTCCTGATACAACTGGAACCCGGACACAAGTAGCTGCCATTTTTAGGTTGGAGTCTTCTAAAATTTTCTTCGTCTCTTGAATCATCTTTACTTCTTCAAAGGTGAAATCATTATCTGTGAATATATCTACTTGAGGCAGTACATTAAAAGCAATTGGGTAATGCTTTTTATCTTTTTTTGCTGGTAATATGGTACTCTCCATCTCCTCACCTGCAAGCATAGACTTAGCCTGTTCTTTTAATTCATGAATCGCATGAATGCCAGAACCTGATACAGCTTGGTATGTGGAAACGATAATTCGTTCCAATCCGAGTACTTTTCGAATTGGTTGGAGCGCTGTTACCATCTGTAATGCTGAACAATTTGGCACCGCTATAATACCTTTATGCTCCTTTAAAGTGTGCGCATTTACTTCTGGAACAACGAGTGGTACATCGTGCGCCATTCGGTACTCACTCGTGTTATCAATTACGATTGCACCACTAGAGACTGCGTGATTAACAAATTGTCTAGATACCTCTCCCCCAGCACTAAAAAAAGCAATATCTACACCTATAAAGCTATCTGTTTTTGCTTCTTTTATGACTATCTCCCGCCCTTTAAATTGTATCGCCTTACCAGCAGAGCGTTTTGACGAAAGCAACGTAACTTCACCTATATTAAACTTTCTTTCTTTTTCTAACAGCTCAATGATTTTTTGTCCTACTGCTCCTGTAGCCCCAACTACAGCTATATGATAGCCCTTTTCACTCATTTTTTCTCCTCCAATATCAAATGAATAAATATTTCTATAACTTCATTTTATAAAGAATTTAATCATTTGGAAAATTGAAATATATGATATAATCATTCACAAATCATGATAATAAAAGAGGGATCATTTATGGAAATGAGACACGTTAAAACATTTTGTGCCATTGTGAAGTATGGTAGTTTTTCTAAAGCTGCTCATGTATTAGGTTATGCGCAATCTACTGTTACAGCGCATATGAAAGCATTAGAAAACGATTTACACATTCCTCTTTTCGATCGGTTAGGGAAAAAAGTACTTCTTACAAAAGCAGGTCATCAATTTCATCCTTATGCATTAGAACTACTTGCAATTTATGAAAAAGCACAAGAAATCCCTCAAAATGGTGATTATTTGGAAGGTACATTAAGTATTACTTCTAATGAATCATTAGCGGTGTACCGATTACCACAATTATTACGTACTTACAAACAGAAAAATCCGAAAGTAAATATCGTACTTGAAACAAACACAAATGAACAAGCATTACAAAAATTACGTGAAGGAGAAACAGATGTTATCTTTATCATTGGAGAAAGTATAGAACATAATGATTTTATTACGCGCACTTTTTGTAAAGAAACATTTGGTTGGATTTTGCCTATCCGTTCTCCCATACACGCTGATCCATTTCGTTTATTACAGGATACTCAGTTTATTTTTACTGAGCAAAGCTGCGGCTATAGGCCAATGGTCGATTGTTTTTTACGTCAAAGCGGAAATATTCCAGAGAAAACATTTGAAACTTCCAATGTTGAGGTAATTAAACAAGCTGTAATGTGCGAGTTAGGAATTTCAATTCTTCCTCACATCGTTGTACAAGAGAATTGCCAAAAGGAACAAATACAATTTCAACCTATTGAAACTCCAGCTATTATTCAAAGTCATGTAATCTACCATAAATCTAGATGGGTATCCCCTGTAGTACAGTCGTTTCTTTCACTATTAAAGGTAATAAAAGTATAAAAATAATATTAAAGAAAACATGAGTTGAAATCCTTTGAAGAATATCAACCCACGTTTTCTTTAATACTACTTATATAGTCATCTTCTTTTTATTAGATGATGCTTTTTCTTTAACTAGAACGAATATGATCGGAAGGACAAGTAAACTAGCAATTGCACACATTATTCCCAAAGAAGAAAACGGAAAACCATTACTTACGGTAAGTGACGCTACGCCAGAAGCAATAGTCATCCCAATATACATAGCAGAGCTATTTAATGCCATCACAGTCCCCCGCACATCTGGTTTTAATTCTGAAATTAGTGCCGTTAATGATGCTTGACCAAACCCAATAAATAAACTCCAAATTATATGTAAAGCTATTGCAATTACTAGATTTTTTATAGAAATCGAGAATAATATTACACTAATTGAGGTTGCAATACTGGCAATGAATATAACATTCTTCTTTCCAATTTTATCAGCAAACTTTCCACCCAAAATATTACCAGCTATACTACCAACTCCCGCCAGAAAGATTACAATACCTATTTCACCAACGGAAAGTCCAAAGTTATTCCCATAATAAACACCTATGTACGAAAACATGCCATGTAATCCAATTGTCCATAGAAACGTTGCTAATAATGCAAATAAAACTGAAACATTTACTAAAACTAATTTAAATGGTGCACCTAACGTTTTCGCTATAGAAACATGCACATCATTTCTCTGTTTTTCATTTCTTAATATGTGATTAACTAGTAATGTAATAAATAAAGTTAATAGTCCTATACTATAAAATGTCCACTGCCATTTTCCTACTTCAGATAAAAATGCGCCTATAGGTACTCCAATGACTGTCGAACCTACCATTGCTCCCATAATTGTTCCCATCGCTTTTCCTCTTGACTCATATGCAACTTTATCTCCTACTAATGCAAAAATACTTGGCATAATCATCGCACCAGATAAACCTGTTAGACCACGAAATAATAAAAGCATTTCAAAATTCTTCGCTAATCCCGTACAAAATGTAGAAATAGAGAAAATAGCAAACCCTATTATGATCATACATTTCCTTCCAACTCTATCAGACATCGTTCCAAATACGGGTGCAGTTATTCCATAACAAAGTGCATAAATAGTAATTAATAACCCTCCACTCCCATCAGGGATGCTGATTGTTTCTGTAATTACTGGTAATAAAGGTGCCACTAATAATGAATCTAACCCAACAAAAAAAGCTACAATTGCCAAAATACGTATCATTGACTTTAACTCCATATATAACTCCCCTTTATTTCATATATGAAATAATTCTTTGTTATTATTCCTTCTTCAATTTTTACTGCACCAGTTTTTATTTCATATATGAAGTATTTATATAAATAAAAATGTAACAGAGTGTTACATTTTTACTATATTTCATTCAAATGCTTCTTCCACTTTAATAATAAAGCCTCTAAATACCCTTCTTCTTCCTTCGTAAAACAACCACAATTCTCTTTTAAAAAATCACTATATTGCACATCTACTTGCTTTTTCGTTTCTTCACCTTTTTTAGTTAAATAAACGAGCGTTTCACGTTGGTCATTGGGGTTCTTCTCTGTCATTACGTAACCATCACGCTTCATCCTTTGAATCATTGTTGTCATATTACTTGGAACACATCCCATGTTTTCAATTAACTTTGACATAGATACTTTCCCAGATTTTGCGAGTACTTGAATCACTCCAAATTGTACGTAACTTATATCATACTGTTCAATTTCCTTATCTAGATTTTTTTGGAGTAAATGATAAACATCACGAATATTACCGTAAAGCTCTCTATTATTCATATGTATATTTAAGCCCCTCTAATTTATTTCACATATGAATCATATTCCCATTTATTTCTTGTGTCAACAAAAACACCTTTGTAATTATGGCAACAAAGGTGCTTCAAAACCAGCATATCTCTTATTTATTAGGCTGTCCCCCACCTGCAATTAATTTACTACCTGAATATGTACCTTTTTGTATAAACACTTGATTAATTAATTCTTTTTGCTCCTTTTCTGACATTACTCCTTTTCCTTCGCCTAAATTCCCACTTTGTAATTTCCAAATCTTATTGTGATCCGCATCAACCTTTTCGTATTTCCCTTGTTTCCATCGTTCTAAAATATCCACATATGTACTTTTCTGTGTTAGATCATTACTGTTTACGATATCTAGTAAACTCTCAATACGTTCTTGTGTAATAAAAATATAGCCCCACTTTTGATCTGCTTTCGTTTTTTGATGTGCCATTTCATGTAGCGCTGTCTGTATGTTCTCATCTGTCCATTTAAAGTTTTTATTAAAACCACTATTTGGTAAGGAATGATTGCCATTTTCTAAAACCTTTGCATCTTCTGCCTTTACGTTACTATCAGCTAGTACTTCTACTGCTGGAGCCGCTGGTGTTGTCTTCTTCGCAACTGGCTTACTATTATTCAAATAATATATCATACCATATGTTAAACCTACTCCAATTACCGCCATACCAGCTATAATACCTATTATTTTAAATAATGTTTTCATCTTGCTTGCTTCCTCCCGCATATCCCATTCATAATATCTATTTATCAAAACAGATGTAGCGTCTCTTTTTCGCAACTTAAGCTTACTGCAATTTTTTCATACTAATTAGCATAAACATAACTTTTACTTTCTAGAAATGTAGCAACTCCATCCTCATCGTTACTTTTAGTAATAAATTTAGCAACTAACTTTAATTCCTCAACAGCATTGCTCATTGCTACACCAATCCCACACTTCTCTATCATTTCCATATCATTGTAGTCATCTCCAAAGGCAATAACTTCAGATACGTCTCGATTTAAGTGCTGTAGAACATGTTGAATACTATTCCATTTTGAAACTTCTGCATGCATAATTTGACACAATGTTCCGTCATCTGTAATAACTGCCTTGCATTCATCAGGCAATTCTTTAATGAATTCCTTATTTATTGAGCCTTTAGTACAAATAATTGCTTTAGAAGCTGTTTCAAAGTCTAAATCTCTTACATCCATAATTTCACATGGTACATTACCAAAATAATTAGTAACATCAAAATTTGAATACAACTTATCACCTATTTCAATACAAATCTGATGAAGATTGTACTTTTTTGCTATTTCTATGATTTCTAAAATGTCATTTTTAGAAATCTTCATTTCATATAAAATATCACTACCTTTAAGAACTAGAGCCCCGTTATAACAAATGATAATCTCACTCTTTAACACGCTGGGAATATACTGTTTTATAGCTCTTGGCGGCCTTGCTGTAGCAAAAATTAATTCGTCTCCATTATTTTTACATTCCCTTAAAATATTAATGGATTTCTCTGAAATTGTTTTATCACTTCTTAATAAAGTCCCATCAAGATCTGAAATAATAATCTTTTTCATACTTACCTTTATTCTCCTTTCGCAAATAATAACTCGAAATATTGATTATTGATTGAATCAACAGATCTTCTGCAGGCAGTTAATCTTTACCTACCTTTTCCTCAATTCAATTTCATATCTCATTTTCATTTATTACATATTTCCTATTTCCTGAACCACATATATATTTCCTTATATTATATTTCTTTTCTTTATAAATTGAAAGATTATTCTGTCAAAATAACTCATCTATTTCAAATACAAATCCATCTCTAAGCATTTGGTTTTAAATTTATAAACATATATGCTAGCCGAAATATAAAGGAGATGAATAAATATGAGTTTATTTTATAGCGGTTTAACTTTTTTAAACTTTGATGATACGTATTTATTACAAAATAAACTTCATTCTTATTCACATGAAGATATTGATTTTAGCCATTTAGCACACTCAAATCTGTATTGCGAGATTCCTTCTTTAATGCGTATAAAACGGAAGTTATATCATAGAAAGCAAAAAGGAGTCACTTTTATCGGTTCTGGAAATTATCATTATGTATCTTATTTACTACTAAAAGAAATAGATGAACCATTTAGCCTTATTTTATTTGATCACCACACTGACATGAACTTAAAAGAAGAAAATGAGCATACTCTTATTTCTTGCGGTTCATGGGTATCATTCGCTCTTCAAAATAACCCGAAATTAAAGAAAGCAATTATTATTGGACCTTCTTCTGTAACGATCCATTCTAATGATTATTCATGCGTTGAAGTGTTCCCGATAGATACATCAAACGAATTATCCGTACCTACAATACTTTCGCATATTCATACAGAAACTATATATGTAAGCATTGATAAAGATGTTTTAGATTCAAAAGCAACAATTACGAATTGGGATCAAGGATATATGCAACTCTCTACACTTTTAAAATGTATTCATTCTCTTATTAGGAATAAAGACGTCTATGGTATCGATATTTGTGGTGAACTACCAGTTTATCCTTCTCAGCTCTTTCTAGCTAAATATACAAATGCCATTAAGAAAAACGAAAAAGCAAACTTACAAATTTTACAATCAATATATAATACGTCAACTACCCCCACTGAGATAAAACGTTTCAGTGGGGGCTTGAGTTTGAATGCTAGGTCTTTTCGTCTATCACTAGACTGTTTGACGCTCTAGCATTCATGCCACCTTATGGTAACACCCCAAGTATGTTTTTGGTTGGTACTGGCAACGAATGATTGTTTTCCCACTTGCACCACCCTTTCGAAAAAGAGCAGTTCTTCCTTGTGGAAGAAGCCACCACTCAGATGAATCCGGCGTGTGCTACAAGCCCCGACAAGTCGAGTACACATGGATGGTTGACGCACCCACTATGCTATGCGCGAAGCAACAGCCTTACGTTTTTGCACTTCTAATAGAATCGGCGTTTTCACTTTGAGATTTTCATCTAATTCTACAACTCTTGATTTTTGCAATGTATTCAGCGCACCATTAATATCAGCATGGATACATGTTCCTGCTTTACTTTGGTACAGACCACGAGTGATTCGTTTACCACTAAAGCGATACTGAGTCCTATCATCCTTAGACCAAACTGGAACCTTATCTTTGTCTAGGAAACTGGCTTTTGAAGTATAGCTTTCTTCTTGTTTTAAAAATCGGATGCCTTCTTTTACACATTTATTCTCAATTGCTGCCATCAGTTTATGAAATGGGATTTGAACAAATGTTTGATTATTCCTTTTTCCCATATCGGATTTTTGTTTCCAACCCGTGTTATACCCTACGACAATTGTATCTACGTTACATTCTTTCACTTTTTTGAACAACAAGCCTACCGCTTGTGAAATGTAACCATTTATTTGTCGTTCCCGTTTATGCCAAAGTGTAGCCATTTGATTCGTTACAACACGTTTTGACAGTCCGTTTTCAATATTTTTCTGTTGGAGATTACGTATCATTTTGTTGAAGTACTGGTTAATGGATTTTAATTTTTTCCCATCAATTAAAAATGCATCACCTGTATTCGTTGCGCAACTTACTAATCTATCTACACCTAAATCGCAACTCAAAGCGTTACTAGTAGTCGTGGATGGTTTCTTCATTTGAGAAACGTGCATTTCATATGTATAATGCACCTCAAAGAACCGACCTTTTTGCTTCGGTACAATCTCAATGTAGGAAATTTTTTTATTTCTTACGTTTTTAGGCATGCGTATTTTAATGGAACCAAATTTTTTTCTGCATGCAACATTCATCGGAATCATCCAATACCCGTTCTCATCCACTTTTGGAACTTGATAGATTTCAATAATTCTTTTGTCAGTGGAACGAGAATAATTCGGAAACTTCGGACGACCTGTGAACTTCTCAGGATGTTTCTTCCACTGTTCCAACGCTTTAAAAAAGCTCTTCACTTCTGTAAATAAGGCTCTACGAATCGCTTGAACAGAGTTTGATTGCACGCCCGGGTAGTTTATATCGGCTTGCATGGCATTGTCCACTTCTTTTACAGTAGCCATCCTGTTATTGTTCAAGTAACTTTGTTTCATCGTGTACAACCCAACATTTCGCAACGCTTTTGAACTATGCGACATGCGCTGCAGTAAACGAAATTCTTTAGCTGTGAGGCAAGCTCGTCCGATACTCTGTTTCTGCGTGAACCGTTGCATGGTTTCTCTTTTCTTTTGTTTCCGTAATACTTTCACTGCTTTCTTTCTAGCCATTGTTTTCACCACCTTTCTCAGAGAGTTCATTACAATTATTTCTTTCCTAAGATCGTGTTTTTTCTTAGGAAAGAAATAATTTTGTAACTGTTAATTACTTTTGACAAATCAAGATTTAGAACGGAACAAAATGTGAACATGGTCTTCATCGTAATTCTTTTTGGTTCAAACATCCAAATGATTATGATTATCATTATCTGATTTCGTTGTCCTACGATATATTCCCTCCTTATCTAGGGCAGATTATATCGTAAGACAAAAGAAACAAAATTGTTTCGTCTACCTGTTGACGGCAATTCATCTCCACCTGAATTGTTGGGTTTCACCCGTAACACAAATCAGATGGAGTCTTCTTGCCGAAAAGGATAAAAAAACAACGAGTGCCTCATATGGCACTCGTTGTTTTATGCACGATGTTCTTTTAACCACTTCGTAATATTACCTAACCTCGAAACATCAAAACGTCTTTCTTCACACACATTTAAACTGTTTAATTTTTTTACAATTTCTAGTTCATTCGTTTTTACACTTTTCGCTTCAATTATTTTGCAGTACCCGTCTGTAACGGTATTTAAATTTTCATAATAACGTTGAAACGATTTTGATATATGTAAATGTTTTTCAAAGTTTCTTCTTCTTTTTGTCTCGTCAGATTCTTTCCGTTTTCTAAGTTCTTCATCATTCGTATATAAATAAAAATATTGATCTGGAAAACCAATTTCCCTATGTATCATCTTTTCTTTATAAAAGTTTTCTATTAAAGATAACGGTTGATTAAATATTTCAAAATGGAAACACCAATTATAACTAAGTGGCTGATAAATGTCGCCATCAAGTATTACTAATTCATATTGCTCTGACTTCTGCACTGCTATTTTCCAGCGCTCTACTTGTTTTTCAAAATACCATGTTCTATGTTCATTTTTTGGTCTTTCAAATAAAAAATTCACTTCCGGTATAATGTACGCACCATAATTTTTTTCTAACTCACGACACGTGCTACTCTTACCAACCGCACTAGCTCCCTCAAACGCTATAATCCCCATAGTTTCCCCCTCTTTTATTAACTAAAATCTCGTTGTTTCGTTTTTCTCCCCCATAACTGTTTCCATAAAACAATTGAAGCGATAGAGAGCATTATTGTTGTAATGATACTCCCCTCGATTCCGAATGAACCTCCATGAAGGATTTCTGCTCCATTTGTTACAGGTTTAAATAATGGCGTTGAATATATCGTCATGCCACTAACTGCAAAACCGTATACATTATATTGCGACCAATTCCACAGCGAATGCCACGCGCATATCCCCCAAAGACTACTGTCTTTTAAAACGTAAAAAGCTGCGAATACACCAACTAATATTATATTCGATATCGAAAGAATTGTAATACCTGGATTAAGTAAATGAAGAAAACCAAATAAAAAAGACGTCACAATAATCCCAACCCATATACGGCTTCTAACAGAAAGAACTGGGAATAACCAACCTCGAACAACAATCTCTTCTGTTGCACCTTGTATTAAAAAAGCAACTAAAGATTCTACAATTCCAAGTATAGCGGTTGGTGTAATTTGTTGCATTTGTAGTTGTACAATTCCTGTTAATACAAGTATCATTACTGGTATTGAAATGAAAACAAAACCTATTAATGCACCTCTCAAATATTTTCCAATCCACTGATTTCTCCAAAATCCAATTGATGAAATTGATCTTTTCTCTACAAATCTAATCCAAAAAAACACAAAAAATATAGCCCCGCCAAACGTAAGTATCATCTCAATATCACTATAAATCGCCTTAGAAAACGTTGTTTCTGCTTTCGGTAAAAACAGCATAAATAACATAAATAATTCACCTAACGTTAAAAATACAATTGCAAGTATAACCGCGAATACAGGATGAACCTTTCTTCTTCCTTCTTTTGCTGCTTCAATTATTTTAAATTGGGTGAGTTGCAATATTCTCTCCTCCTTAACAATTACATCACCTTTATTCTTAAATATATATCTTTTCCCTCATACAAATTTTTAATAAAAATGTTCTTAGTTTAGCATAAACCAAAATTAGGAATAATATATAAATAAAAGAGATGCCTTTGTGTCTTTTACCAATTTCCCATCCTATTTCTTACTGGTATTACCAGCACTTGCTATTTCACACCATTTGTTGTAAGATAGTAATTAAGGTCAATTTAACACTGCATTTTCTTTGCATATTATCAAGTATCAATCAGGGACATTTCGTCCTCCTTATGGGTCTTTGATAATATGTGAAATTTTATTTTCATTCAAATAAGGCCGATCATATTGTAATCTTTTTAAATTTTAGGAGGCATTACCATGACATTAACAGGTAAAGTAAAATGGTTTAACAGCGAAAAAGGTTTCGGTTTCATCGAAGTTGCAGACGGTAACGACGTATTCGTTCACTTCTCAGCTATCACTGGCGACGGCTTCAAGTCTCTTGACGAAGGTCAAGAAGTTAGCTTCGAAGTTGAAGACGGTAACCGTGGACCTCAAGCTAAAAACGTTGTAAAGCTATAATTCAAACAATAAAAAGGTTGTTACCAGCTCGGTTAACAACCTTTTTAATATATAACTAAAATTTTTACATAAAAGGAGTGGTTACATGTATCGCAATCGAAAGAACGATGTAGCAGAAGTACCACCAGAACAAACCCCTGTTTGGGAATGTGAATCAGAGGATTGTTTAGGATGGATGAGAAAGAACTTTTCATTTGAAGAAGAGCCTAAATGCCCTTTATGTAAAAGTAGCATGAAAAGCGGAGAACGTTTATTACCTAAGTTAGGTTAATTTTACTTACCCCCTCTTTTAATAAGAGGGGGTTTTTATTATAAATTTATATCCTCTAAATCAGTTCGTACAATAGAATATACTAATGCATCATGTTGCCTATTTCCTTGATGAATATACCCACGTAATAATCCTTCCTTATGAAATCCTATTTTAGATAACATATTACACGAAGTTATATTTTCAGGATATGTAATAGCTCCTATTCTAAATAAACCTAAATCTCGAAATCCGTAATGAATAATTTCCTTGGCTGCCTCTGACGCATAACCATTTCCCCAATATTGAGGGTGTAAATCATATCCAATCTCAGATCGTTTACTCCATAGTTGTAAATTATTTAGTCCGATTGTTCCTATTAAGGTATTTGTTTCTTTTAACACAATCCCCCATCGTATCGCTTTTTTCTCAAAGTAATTTTTTGAAAAAGACTCAATCATACGAGAAGCTTGTCCAAACTCTGTAAAAGAATTCATACCATAATAACATGTTACTTCATCCAATGAAAAGATTTCATATATTTTTTGACAATAAGATTGTTCTATTTCTACTAAACGTAAGCGTTCTGTTTCTAATATAGGAAATGCCATAACCATAGGATCACTCCTTTCTCTCTACTCATTTATTATAGCAGAAAACATAGGTATAATTAGGAAAGTCCTCAATGTCCCATTAATCAAATATTTCAAGAGAAGCTTATCCTCTTAATTCAATACGAACTAAGAGTAACCCTTCTTACTTTTGCATGATTAGAAAAAATAAAGAGATGATCAAAATACTGTGATCACCTCTTTATTCCTATTTATGTGCAACTAATGCCCAATGACATGGAGCTGTTTGTCTCCAATTTATACTTGAAAAACCAGTTTCTCTAAGTAGTATATCTAACTCATTAACAAACGGATATACTTCTGTACTATCCCACTTCCTCCCGATTCGTTCTCGCGCTTCATTTAATGCAAAGTTAGATGCGAACATAATATCTAAGAGAAGAAATTCCCCTTCTAAAATAACACCCTACCCCATACATTTATGGTAAAATATAGTTAATATATTATTTTATTGCGGAGGTGTAAATTTCCTATGTATATTTTCATCGGCTTATCCCTCTTACTCATATTACTCATTTTTTTATTTGCAAAAAAGGTCGCCCCAAACTCATTCATGATGACTAGTTTTAAAGGCAATAGCTTTAAGACATTTTCAATCAGCATTTTAATCGCTGCCACTCTTTCTCTTTCATATGGAATCTATCACGCAGCAACATATCAACCTAACTATTTAGATATCACATTGCAAAACCAAAACTTTACTGTTTTCGGTAATGTTGGAGAGCTTGGATATTTTTCAGAAGAATTACTAAAAAAAGATAGCGAAGCTGAACTACATTTTGCCTCTTGGGAACCAATGCAATTAAATAATCCAGTAATAACAGTAAAGTATCCTTCAGGTAAACAGGAAACATGGAAACCGAACATAACATTACTTCCTACCAATAAATTAAAAAAGAAACATGGTATAAAAGAACTTTATCAATTCTCATCATATTCATTTAAAGAATCCGGTAACATAACATTAACAATTACCGAGAATAATACAACTAATAAAAAGGTCTCAATTCAAGTGAAATAAATAAAATGTCTCTCCAGCATAACGGAGGGACATTTTATTTATTTATTTATTTATTTATTTATTTATTTATTTATGTATTCTATATTAATTTGATGTTTCATTTAATGTTGCAATTATTTCATTTGCAGTGTTCTTTCCATTTCCAATACAAGCACCAATTCCAACACCGTAATAAGAAGCGCCCGCTAAGTATACATTCGGATAAAGGTCCGTCATTTTTTCTTGTAATGATTGAACTGCTTGATTATGTTCTAAATGATATTTCGGCATTAAATCTTTCCAATTCGTAACTTCAACTACTTCTGGTTCACCTTTTATTCCAAGACTTTTTTCAATATCATATAAAGCTACTCGTACTAATTCTTCTTCACTATAATTTTTAATCGTTTCATATACCGGGTTTGTGCTCTTATAAAACATTCTTACTAATAGTTTTTGTTTGCCCGATGTATGTTTCCACTTCCGACTTGTCCATGTACAAGCATCACAATGCAAATCACTGTTTTCCGTCACGATAAACCCTGTTCCATCAGCCGGTAGTTGTTCATCTAGTATGTCAAAACCTAAGTAAATACTTATTAGAGATGAGTTTTTGAATGTATTAAACTGTTCATTCAACTCATTAGACTGTAATAAAGTTTGCGCGATATCATGCGGAGCTGCTAAAACAACATAATCTGCTTGGATTGACTCATGATTTGCAAAAGAGACCTCATATCGATTTTCTCGTTTACTTACAGCTGTCGTTACAGCACCTTTTTTTATGTCAGTCTCATTCAGCATTTCTTCTAAGCGATCTATTATAGTAGATAATCCTCTTTTAAATGATACAAACTTTTTATTTCCTGCTGATTGAAATTGTTTTTTATTCTCTTCAAAACCTTTAATAATACTTCCATATTTATTTTTATAATCCAGTAAATACGGTAATGTAGATGCCATTGTAAGTTCATTCAATTTACCAGAATATACACCTGAAAGTACAGGGGCAATTTGTCTTTCTACTAACTCTTTCCCTAAAAAGCTTTCTAAAAATACAGCAAGTGATGTATCTTTCGTAAACTCTTTATTTTTCGTTATGAAATCTTTTAAAGCAACAATTTTCCCTTTCGTTGAGACTAGCGTACTGCTAAACAACGACCGGGCGCTCATTGGTATCCCAAATATAGTGTCAGAAGGAATTGGATGTAACATGTTATTAGAATATATGTAAGAAATACCTGTTTCATTATATACCATTTCTTCTTCTAAATTTAAATCTTTTACAAGCGGCATAACATGTTCATTACGAGCAACGATCGAATCTGCTCCTGATTCCATAATAAAATCTTTTTCTTCTACACTATGGATTTTACCACCTAAATACTCTTCTTTTTCGACAAGGACTAAATTTAAATCGATATCATAATCCTTTTTTAATTTTTCTAAATAAAACATAGTAGAAAGTCCAGTTATACCTCCACCGATAACAACAACTGTTTTCATATTTGCTGCGCTCCTAACCGATACAATTAATAATTCCTTTTTTATTATACCCAAAAGTCCTCATATCCGACTAGCAGCTTGATCATTCTGTAAGAAATTAGACAATATATTTGAACACATTTATGTTTATACTCTTAATTAATAAATGCCCTAAATGTATTATTACTCAATAAAAAAGAACTATAACAGTTTCAAATCACGTCATAGTTCTTTCTATTTTACAAACATAAAGTAATTAATCAATTTGTCTATTTCTTGACTCAATGTCAGTACTTTTTCATGTTGAAATCCATAATCCGATACTAAATATAAAAGCTCTTCTTTTTTAATCTCAATTACTTTTTCTAATTTCGATAATTCCATGTCGTTTTATTTCTCTCCAATAATAAAATGTATGTATTTTAGTATAGCCTACTTACATAATTAGTAAAAGTAAAACGAGCATGTAAAATCTTACAAATTTCAAAATAATATACTACCAACAAATAAGAGACTCAAATTAAGTCCCTTCCGATTATCACATACCATTAAGAATTTATAATATAACAAAATTTTTCTAATGTTATATCTTTATATTCTGGATCCTTCTTTATATGATCAAAATAACTATATGAAAATTTAAAGACATGCCCAAAATCCCAATCTAATTCACTATAGTCTTTTGCCCAAAATATATTTTCAATTGGTAATACATTTGCACGTTTAGATTCGATTAAAGGTAATCGATCTATAGGTGAGTGTAAATTTATTTCAGTATTCGGCTTGAGTTTTTGGCTCGCTCGCAGTACGTATACTAGTTTCAAAAGTGGACGTATCCCTCGTTGAAATATATCTCTATGCCCTAAATCATACATAATATTGATTGCGTGAGAATAAGTAAGCATATGCCCAATTAAATCATGATGCGATTCCGCTCGATAAATAATATTAAATTTTGTTAGCTCATTTAAAATAAATTTCGATAATTGTTTCGGACTTTTCAATTCACTTTGTATCTCGTCCTCAATACGTAATTGCTTTACTTCTTTCGTCTTAAAACCAATCCATGATCTACCGGGAATTGTTTTTTGAAACGATAATATCAAGTTAGTAATCCCCTCAATATCTTGATAATTTCCCCAATTTCGCAACTCTTGCATAGCTAATAAACTTAATGCTGCATAAATGACGTTATGGCCCACCCAATGAAGTTCATCAATCGTATGTTCCAAAGATTTTATAATCATATTCTCGGCAATTTGAAAATCAATTTCTTCTTTATGATTAATAATCTCACCTATCTTTTGCTTATTCAGCATCATCCTTGTTTGCGAATAAATATTACGTGCTGTTTCTTCATCAATATTATTATCTTTCACGAAAAAATAACTAGCAATTGCAGCTGCTCCGAAATGTGCGTGCCAAATATCATTTGTTTCTTTTTTACATTGAGATATAATTGAAAGCCCATCTTTTAAAACACTATTATTTTTCATCTTTCTATCTCCCCATAATAAAACTCAATTTATTTTCATCCTAAAGATGGTGTCAACACAAACAAGATGTGATTCACTTTATCACTCTTATTCAAGAAGCGATGCTTCACGTTCGGCGGGATACGCACAACATCACCTTCTTCTAAAAAGTATTCTTTTCCTTCTAATTCCACATACACTTCTCCTTTCATAACAACAGCAATTTCTTCCTTCTCTTCATGTGAATAGTGACTTTCTGTTGTATTTGCTTTTTTATTTAAATCCATCATTAACATTTCAATACGTGCTTTCATGAAATCCGGTGTTAACACATCATATACGATGTGATCGCTATTTTCCCTATATACTTTCTTTCGATCTTTCTTCTTAGAAATGAGTGAATCTGTATCAATATCGTTAATAAACAGTGTAAATAGTGGTACATTTAATGCTTTCGCTATTAATTCCAAAACACTTAAAGAAGGATTGGCATGTCCTCTTTCAATTTGACTAATTAGTGACGTACTAATCCCTGCATAATCAGCAAATTCACGAATTGTCATATTATTTTTCTTACGATAACTTAAAACAGTTTGTCCAAGTCGATAGTGAATCAAAATAACTACTCCCTTTCGTCCATCATAATGTATGTTTCATTCCCGTTGTGCTGACATAATAAACAAAGTCAAATAATACTTCCTTTCATCTTCTAGCCCTTATATACTTACCTTTGTACATTATATCGTAAATATTACATTATAATAAACAAACTATCGGAGGGACAGACTTTGAAATCATCTACTCTTTCATATTTCATCTTATTTTTTGGCGTATTCGCCTTATCAACTTCAGCAATTTTTGTAAAATTGGCCGCTGCTCCTGCAGTAATCATTGCTTTTTACCGCTTATTATTTGCAGCAATCATTCTACTACCATTTCTAATATGTAATAAAAATAATCGAAACGAGCTGAAAACATTAACGAAAAAACAGTGGAGATTCGGTTTCATATCTGGGCTATTTTTAGCTGCACATTATGTATTATGGTTTGAATCATTACGATATACTTCTGTAGCAAGCTCTACAGTTATCGTAACGTTACAACCTTTATTCTCAATGATTGGTGGTTATTTTTTATTCAAGGAGAGGTTTACGAAAGGAGCGGTTCTTGGTTGTTTCATCGCTATTTCAGGAAGTATCGTCATTGGATGGCAAGATTTCCAAATAAGTGGAGAAGCTTTATACGGAGATATTTTAGCGTTTATTGCAGCCGGAATAATTACTGCTTATTTTTTCATTAGCCAACACGTTCGTAAAGATTTATCACTTATTCCGTATTCAGTAATTAGTTATGGAAGTAGCGCCTGCTTTCTCGGTATATTTGCTTACATGCAGCAAGAATCTTTCTT
The DNA here is from genome assembly GCF_009739945.1 of Bacillus luti. Lineage (NCBI taxonomy): Bacteria > Bacillati > Bacillota > Bacilli > Caryophanales > Bacillaceae > Bacillus > Bacillus luti. The sequence goes on from NZ_CP040336.1 coordinate 2,824,718, forward strand.
CCATTACTCTACACAAACATGGTTGTCCTTCATAGGATTAGCTTTCATTGCAACGATTTTAGGACAAACGATATTCAATTGGTTATTAAAATGGATGAGTACTACTGTAATTTCAATGAGTATTTTAGGAGAAACAATTGGAACATGTATTCTAGCTTATTTTATTTTAAATGAAACAATTTCATTACAACAATCACTAGGAATCTCACTCATTTTTATTGGATTAGCCTTATTTTTATTACAACCGAAACTACCAAATCACAAATAACAATCCAAAAAGCATGACATTGATTTGTCATGCTTTTAACAATTAATTATGTACAAGTAAACCATCCGGTCTAAAACGACTCATCATAATTTCATTAATAAACTTTCCGTGAGCCTTTAAATTCCCTACCTTTATCCCCTCTTCTACAAATCCGAATTTTTCATATAGTGCTTTTGCTTTCGGATTTGTTTCTAAAACACCAAGTTCTACTCTCTCTAACATTAACCAATTATCTGCTAAATCAAGCATCTTTGTAAGAAGAGCTTTCCCTACACCTTTATTATGATATTTGCTATCTACCCCGATAAACAAATCAGCCGAATGAGATCTTCGTCCCGGACTTTGGGTTAAGCCAATAAAACCTACAACTTTTCCATCATACTCTGCAACGAATTCAAATTGATTTGGTGCTAAGTTTCGAATTCTATTTTCCATAGCGTCCACACGCATGCTAGGTAAAAAAACCATATAAGGTAAAACGTCATCTTGTACACATATATGATGAATCGCTCTAGCATCTTGTATTTCTACTGCTCTAATGTTAATCTCCATTTTCATTCCCTCCATATAGACCTACATTCTTATAACTCATATTAAATCTCTTCTCATTCGTATTTCTTTATGTTATTTTTATATAATTATATTTATATATCATCCAACTAACTAACTTTCCTTAATTGTTGGTTTGTTTAATTATTTACTCGATTATACAATGCCAGCAAATCTTCTATTGGAATACCATTTATTTTCATACCGTTTACATCACAATTTTCTATTTCCATATTTTTAAGATTACTATTACTTATCATGCTACGTTCCAAATCACATCTATTAAATGAAATAGGAGCCTTCTCTTTCCCAAGGTTTGTATCTTTAAATTGAACTCCACCTAAAGTCACCAAACTAAATTTACTGCCAGAAAGATTTAAATCTGCATATGAAGAACTTCTAAAATTAATATTTCTAAACTTGGATTGACTTACATTACAATTGCTCATATTCATATTCATTACATTGCTACCAACAAATACACTATTTTTTAAATTCACTTGATAATACTCTGTATTTTCCAAGTTACAATTTTCGTATTGGCCATTTTCCATATCTTCATTTTTAACTACACTTTCTTTGTTTGAGCTCGTCTCTATTCTTTTCACGTAACAATACTCATCTTCCGATTCAAAAATTGTTTGGTAGCCCATCTTTGTATAAAAGTGGTGATTATTAATTTGTCTACTCGATGTTTCGAGATCCCAAATCCTTACACTTATAAATTGATCTTCTATTAATTTTATAACTTGTGATCCTATTCCTCTTCCTTGGTATTTAGGATCTACAAAAATACGATCGATTCTGCCGTAAGATTTACCAGAGATCGTAATTATAATTCCTCCGATTATTTCTTTATCCATTATCACTTTGAAAGAATCCAATTCTTCAATCGAATATTTCATCATTTCAACGGAAGAATATCCTGGTGGTTGAATGTTATAATCAATGACATCATCTTGACCACATAACCATTGTTTTACTTCTTCATCAAAAGTTCTTTTCATTATTTCCGTTAACTCTTCTGCGTCTAAAATTGTAGCTTTTTCTATAGATATTATCGTCATTTTTGTTTTCCCCTTTATGCTTACAAACCAATAACTTTTGTTTTTAATATTTTCCCCATTATTACATAAGGAACATCATCTTTACTTGGATAAAATGGATCCAATATATTTACCCAATCTAATCTTTCATATAACGAACGTGCCTTTACATTGCTTATTTGTGTTGTTAATACACTCGTTCTATTTGAAATACCGTTTAATAATCTATTATGTAATTTCGTTCCAAGACCTTCCTTTTGATATTTTGGGTGAACTGCTAACTCTACAAATTCAAAACAATCTTGTAACCATTCCTCTACTTTCTCTATATGTAATGCTTCTCTCATTAATTGATTATAGTACTGTCCTTCTAATGAGCAATAACCATACGTAAAACCAACTATTTCATTTTCATCATTTATTGCTACTATCCCTTTAAAATCTTCATATTCTATATGTCTTTTCACTCGCTCGATCATTTCATTGAAATTTGTTTTCTCAAATGCTTTACAATATAAATTTGCTATATTATGAATTAGGATCTCATCTTTTTCAATGCTTACGAATTCCACTTTACTTCCCCTTATTAAAATATTTAAAAACAAAGAAAATTAACACTAATCACTCTCTTTACTATTAAACTACAAATCACCCTATATTTTCCACAATTACTTAGTATTAATGAATAATAGAAGAGACCATGCAATATAAACATGATCTCTTCTATTATTCATTTTCAATTGTATATAATTAAAAATTGGTTGTTATTTCAGCCACTCATTGCAAGTATGACTTAATTCCTGCAAACCTTCTATAAATCGACTCGCATGATATCCATCACAAACCGAATGATGAACTTGCAATGAAACTGGTAGCATAACCTTATTTTCTTCATTAAAATATTTCCCACAAGTTATAATTGGTACTAGAAAATCAGCATCATTATTAATATTAAGATTAAATCCAGTAAAACTAGTCCAAGGTATGCTAGAAATCGGAAATACATTCGGCGGAATATTTTCTTTCGTGAAAAGACCATGAACATTAGCATAGCATCTCATATCTTCTTCATAGTTTTTATAGAAAATATGGAAATCACTATAATAATCCGTCCATATACTCGAAAAAGATTTATCATCTTTATGAAAAACTGTATAGCTGGGTATCATTTCCTCCCAATAGCCTAAAACTCCTTCATCATTAAAACATGTTCGAAATTCTTTATGTTTATTTATTATTCTCGAAATTATATAAATAAAAGTCGGATAAAATTTAATTCCCTTTTGACGTACTTTCTCTGTCAAAAGTGTAATATCAACATTTGCTGTCATACTAAACGTACATTTTAATTTTAAATAATGTTCAAAATACTGCTCTCTATTCCAATTTTCTCTATCAATTACATGAAACTTCATTTTAATAGCCTCCTAAAATTTTCTTTTTATTTTAGAAGGCTAATTTCCTTGCTTTCACCATAATTGTTCACTCCTAACCGTTTACATTTCAACCTAATTGTTTATTTAATTATATAACATCTATAAGAATCAATTCACATATTTCTGGAAATCCATCCACATACTATACATACATCAAATGAAATTTGGAGGATTCATACATGAATAACAAAAATGTAAATAAAAAAGAAACTGTTACCGAAAATGCTACACCAATTCAAAATAATAACACTGTAAATCTTACTATCGAAGAACAAGCAATGAACGGCTTATATGGAATGCCAGAAACCGATATTGAAGATACTGATCATGCTGCAACTGATGATTTGACTTCAAAAAATTAATTACATTGAAAAAAGCCAAGGAAAGTATCCTTGGCTTTTTCAACTATGCATCCACTTTTGGGATTTCTTCATTCTTTCTTGAAAGTTTTCCTGGCCAAAAAGCAAAGCGGCCTAAAACAACTGTAATTGCCGGTACAAGTAATGGTCTTACAATAAATGTATCTAGTAATACACCGATTGCTGTTACAATACCAAATTGTACTAAAACTTGAATTGGTAACGTACCTAACACCGCAAAAGTTCCTGCTAAAATTAAACCTGCCGATGTAATGACACTACCTGTTTGTATAACACCATTTTTTACTGCATCCAAATGATTTTGTGTCTTTCTGTTTTTCCATATTTCTGAAACCATAAAGATATTATAATCTTCACCTAAAGCAACTAAAAATACAAATGCGTATAACGGTATTGCACCCTGAATAGCCGGTGCTCCCATACCGAAATGAAGTAATATCCATCCTGCTCCTAATGCCGAGAAGAATGATAAAACGACCGTTACAATTAAATAAATCATCGCAACAATTGATCGTAAGTAAACAAGTAACAATAAAGCTATAATACTAATCATTACTGGAATAATAACTGCTTCATCACGTTCTGTAATTTGCTTTGTATCATATAATGAAGCCGTTTCTCCACCAATCCATAGTCGATCTTCAGCATTACTAATCTCTGCATCTTTTAATACTTTTTCTACACTGTTTTTCAATTTAGGGATTTGATCTAACGCTTCAATTGAGTATGGATTTTCAGCTAAAGACACCTCGTACATTTTAATTTGCTTATTTTCTTTACCCTCTTTTGGATCTTTCACTGTTTTTACGAAAGAAAATTTCTCTAATTCCTGTTTAATAGGAAGCTCTTTTCCTTTCGTATCAACAACAACTTTTACTGGTGCTAGTTCTCCAGCTGAAAAATGATCACTAATTAACGTAAACCCTTCGCGTGAAGGCATATCTTTTGGAAACGATTCTAATAAGTCATACGTGTATTGAATACGTGGTACAAATGAAGCCAATCCACCTAATATAAATACAGTGAGCATAATTATTGTCCACGGTCTTCGTACTACAACATCTCCAAGTTTTTCACTAAAGATACCTTTTGATTTTTTAACTTTTACTATCTTCTTTTTCTTTCTTGCAAATTCCTCATTCATTGAAGCTGTTCTTGGGATAAATGGGAAGAATGCCGCTCTACCGAAAATTAATAAAAACGCAGGTAAAATTGTTAAAGCAGCGATTCCCATAATGAATACAGCAACACTAAATGGTATTGCAAATCGATGAAAGGCTCCATAATGAGCAAGTAATAATGTTCCTAATCCAAGTACGACAGTTAATGCACTCATTATTATTGCTCCGCCAGATGCTTTAATCGCAAGTTGCAATGCTTTGTATTTACTTTCTTCTTCTAACAAGTACTCCCGATATCTCGAAATTAAAAATAGACAATAATCCGTTCCAGCGCCAAACAGTAATACTGTCATAATTGATATCGCCTGGGCATCTACTTTAATCCATCCATGATCGGCTAAAAAACCAAGTGTAGGACTAATAATACCGTATGCAAAGCCAACAACAAGTAAAGGTAAAATTGCTAAAACCGGTGAACGGTACAATAAAATTAATAACACTAATACGAGTAATACGGTAGCAACTAATAATTTCACATCTGCTTGACTAAATAAACTAACTGCATCCGTTTGAATCCCTACCGGTCCAGATAAGCGAACATGTAAACCGGAGTCGTTTATTTTTTGTTTAAATGGATCTTCATCCACCTTACTATTCACTATTTTTCTTAAATCTTCAAGATTTCCTTTTAATATATCCGTCCCAGCAGATTTATTAAAGAATACCGGCGTAACAAAAGATGTACCATCTTTTGATGCGCTTTTTGATAATACTTGTTCCGGTATTGTATCAAATGGTGGTAACATTGATTGTTCTTTTAAAGGATTAGTCTTTAACTCTTTATAAACATCCTGTATGAGCTTATAGTCCTTTGACTGTAGTCCACCATCTCTATGCCATACTACTAATAACGGATTCCCTGCATTATTCGGAAATTCTTTTTTCATTAATGCTTCAGCTTGCTGCGACATAGCAGTTTCAGGTAAATTTTTCGGATTCGGTTCTTTCGTATTATTTACTTGTGGTAACGTAAATGAAAGTAATAATGTAATAAGGACCCAAACCGATAAAGTTATCCATTGCGTATTTTTCCCTGCTACAAGTCTCCCTAACATATGTAACGGGTGCTTTTTCATAAAAAACCCACCTTCCTTTTTTCCTCCATTATTAATTATATATACTGGTCGGTTAATTAATCAAGAATGAATAAAAATTTGTGTTATAATTATCTTAACAATACATGTCAGGAGCGAATGAATTTGGAACAAAAACAACGTCCTCTTGGAAGGCCTCGTCAAAATAAAAATACAAAATCTACAAAAGAACTAATTTTAGAAGTTGCAACTCGATTATTTCTTACTCAAAATTATCAAGTAGTTTCCATGGATGAGGTCGCGAAGGAATGCGGTGTTACGAAAGCAACCGTCTACTATTATTATTCAACAAAAGCCGATTTATTTACCGCTACTATGATTCAAATGATGGTGCGTATACGAGAAAATATGTCTCAAATACTCTCTACAAATAAGACTTTAGAAGAAAGATTATTGGACTTCGCTAAAGTCTATTTACATGCAACGATGGATATTGATATGAAGAATTTCATGAAAGATGCAAAACTATCGTTATCTGAAGAGCAATTGAAAGAATTAAAAGAGGCTGAAGACAGCATGTATGAAGTATTAGAAAAAGCAATCGATAATGCAATGCAAATTGGAGAAATCCCGAAAAGAAACGCCAAATTTGCCGCTCATGCTTTCGTATCTTTATTATCAATCGGGAATTTTAAAGATGAAAATCACAATCCTATTCTTCCAAATATAGATGAATTAGCACAAGAAATCGTATCTTTTTATTGGAACGGGTTAAATCATTAATATTAAATAAATTTCCTTTAATAAACGAGCACGCTTGAAATAATTTCAAACATGCTCGTTTATTATTTATTAAGATTGTAAATGCATGTAATAATTAGATTGTTTTTTAGCATCTTTTCATATGTTTTGTCATTCCAATCGAGAATGCTTCAAATCCGATAGCTTCATAGTAAGGTTGCAATTTTTCTACACACATAAGTTGTGGAATAACCTTATGTTGTTCACAGTGCTGGATTAATCGTTTCACTATTTCTTTTCCGATGCCACTAGACTGATATTTTGGCAATACACCAACTCCACAAATAATGCCTGTTATGACTCCATCTGATATGACACGCCCCATCCCTACTAACTTCTTATCATCAAAAACATAAATTGCATACCAACTTTGTTTACACATTCGTTCTAACTCGTTAACCGTTAATTTAAGAGAATTCCATCCTAAAGATTCATATAACGCTAATAATCCATTGAAGTCTGTTGGGTGTTCAATTGTGTAGCTTATACTATTATTCATGTGAATACTCCTTATTCTCTCGTTTGTTTGTATTTCGTAAAATTACCCTTAATATGAAATGAACTTAAACAAACTTCCATAAGAACAATATAATTCCTTCTCAACATATAATAAAAAGAAGTTAACCTCACCACAGTTAACTTCTTTTATATAAAACTACCATTATATTATCAACCAAAAATCATACAGCTACATACGATAAGAACGAACAAAACTAATAAACTATTTGAGAAATAACCCATAAAATACTACCCCTTTATTAAATTATGTAATAGATTTTATCATAAAATGATTTACAACATAATAACTGAAAAAGACATTATATTCATTAGTTATATACGTTTAGTAATATTTTATTTTCGATCATATTCTCCTTTCCTAAAACAACTACTCAAACACATCCACTTCAGTCCACATAAATTCAAAAACGACAAATTAGTAAATGAAAATTTACCATATTAAATTAAATTAATTGATTTATAGTTAAATTAGTAATAAAATAATGACTAAATCCATAAAGGAAGAGAAAACAATGTCCCATAAAAAATTATTAAACGAATACATGAATTTATTATTAAACATGTCAGGTACTTTTAAATTACTATCGGAGAAATCCTCTGAATTTACACATTTGGAGCAACATGTAGTGGAGTATATCGCTCAACAAAAGGTGCCTGTAAATTTAAAAATGATTGCTAGTTATTTAAACATCCCTAAGCAACAATTAAGTGTGACAGTACGTAACTTAGAATTAAACGGATATATTGTAAAAAAACAAGATACTATAGACAAAAGAGCTATATTAATTTCTCTGACAGAAAAAGCTGAAAAGGTACACTATGAGAGGTGGAAACAAATTTATAATAATTTCACAGTTAATCTCGATAAATTATCTGAAGAAGAGCAACGAGATTTAACTTATGGACTATATAAAACAAATAGAATGCTTTCAAAAATGTTAAATAACGACTAAATATATTGTTTATTATTAAACGGAGGATGTTTCATGGTTAAAGAATTAGATTTACAATCCGTACAAGGTACGATGCTTATTCCGCTCTGGGGGCGAGCATATGGTAGTGAGAAAAACAAGGATATTTTAGATGATACAGAAGCTATTCGGATTATTAAAGAATGTGATTTTAACTTTTCAACAATAGCAAATACCTTTGGTGAATACGGATGTATCACATACATTACCCGGGCACGAAAAATAGACGATACGATAAAAAGATTTATAACAAAACATCCGAATGCTACTATTGTCAATATCGGTTCTGGACTAGACACTACTTTTTCAAGAATTGATAATGGTACAATACACTGGTATAACCTTGATTTACCCAACGCAATCTCTTTTCGAAAAACGTTAATTGAAGATACACCGAGAAATATTAGCATTTCTAAATCCTTTTTTGATACTTCTTGGTTTGACGATATAAAATATGATCCGAACGATGGTATTCTTTTTATATCAGCAGGTGTGTTTTATTACTTTAAAGAAGAAGATTTAAAAGAAATCATAGTCGCTATGTCAAACCGGTTTCCTGGAGGAGAATTATATTTTGATGCTGAATCAAAATTCGCATTGAAGCTTTCGAATTCTACTGTAAAAAAATCTGGTAATAACGGTGCTATGATGTATTTTTACGTAAACAATCCAAAGATAATAGAAAAATGGTCATCTAACATAAAAGTGTTAAATTGTTCCCCGTTCTTTAAAGATATACCTACAAATAAAGATTGGGATGGAAGCACACGTATAATGATAAAAATTGTAAACTTAATAAAAATGTTGAAATTTGTTCATTTGCGGTTCGAAAAATAATAAATAAAGTAGACCTTAATAAATTTTAATTTAGGGCATAGATGTTAAACTTAATAAAATCAAAGGCAGGACATATTTGATATGTACAAAATGTTCCTGCCTTTTTATTATGGGGATCGGTTCATCACCATCTAGCTAAGAATTTGAAATATGTCAAAATCAAAAGTTTCATCACACTACAATTTCCTATGAGAATCCAGTGCATGATTGAAGAAAAACAAGCTAAATAAAAAATCACAATAAGCTGCCCATACGGACAGCTTATTTAGTCGGGTAAGCGGGGGGCATCGCTGCCCCCAACTCCCCTCAGAACCGTACGTGACAGTTTCCCATCATACGGCTCAAGCCTTCTTTTTATCCGATTTCAGTCCCTTTAGTATAGGCAAGGTAAGTGAACTAATTTTAAGTTTAAATTAGACAATATGAGGTGTTGCGGAACAGGCATGTCTTTTACGACTACCTTTTCCCCGTTTTGTAGTGGAGTTTTGCAGATAGCGCAGCGGTAACCTTGTTTTCTAGCCAGCTTCATTCTATCCATCGTGTTTTCCGTATCAAATACCTTACGGTCTCTTTTTTCCCAGTATTCTTTCAATGTTGGGTCATCAGGACTATTTTTGAATTTCACCATGTTGTGTCTCTCAATCTTAATCCATGACATATGTAAGAGTTGGATATTTGTTTTCGGGCAGGTTGGTGTCCAAGCATTTCCACCATGATGTGGATGCCTGTAATATCTTGCATATATCCATTTCCACGACTTCTTTGGATGGAGCTGTCGAAGATGTTTGCCGATTCTCCAATAGATATAGCTATCCATTGTACCAAAGATTTTCTTAGAAACGACATGTTTCCAGTATTGCCCGTATCCTCTGATAATAGGATTAAGCACTCGGATGATTTCTCCGATGGGTTGACCCCTCATGACACGTAAAGTATCTCCAATTTTCTTCTTCGCTTTCTGTCTACTGCCCTTACTTGGTTTGATGAACAGTTTATTCCCCTGTTCAGTTTGGTACTGCCGAATCAAGAATCCTAGGAACTCAAATCCTTCCTCAATATGTGTAACCTTCGTCTTTTCAGGGCTTAATTCCAATCCCCTGTCCTTTAAGTAGGGACGAAGTCTCATATATACAGAGAGTGCTTGTTCTTTTGTCTCCGTTAAGACCACAAAATCATCTGCGTAACGGATAAGGGTAAATTTGCAAGCAGGATTCATAATATAACTATCATTAGCTTTATAGTTTTTCTTGTAAGTAATTCCCAAGGTTTCTTCCATTCCATGAAGGGCAATGTTAGCGAGAAGTGGCGAGATAATTCCTCCTTGCGGAGTACCTTCTTGCGTTTCCGCGAAAAAGCTTTGCTCCATGTATCCCATCTTGAGCCATCGCTTCAATAGTTTTCTTCCTGGGAAGTAAGAAGTTTGTTTGAGTATCCACTCATGGTTGAGATGATCAAAACAGCCCTGAAAATCTCCTTCAAATATCCATTTCTTCTTTGTGCCCCCGTTGATTCTATTGAAAATGCTTCGTATGGCATCATGGGTACTTCGCTTAGGACGAAACCCGTAAGAAATAGCTTCAAATCTGGCTTCCCACTGTGGTTCAAGGGCATTTCGCACTATATTTTGATATACCCTATCCTTTATAGTTGGGATGCCCAACGGTCGCAATTTTCCGTTTTTCTTCACAATGTATATACGTTTTGCTGGTTTTGGTCGGTGTTGTAGCGTATTTAACTTTTTGAGTTGCTCATAGAGAAGATTTCTTTCTCTGCGACTCAAGGCTGTATGTTCATCAACACCTGCTGTTCGCTTTCCTTTATTCTGCTGTGTTACTCGTCTAATTGATAACAGTAAGTTTGCTTCGCTTCTCATGAGTAAGCGTTGAAGTTTTCTTACCTTTCTTTGTTGCTGTAACTGTTCGGCACGGTAAATTCTTTGTCGTAACTTCGTCACATACATCTGAACTGCTTTCCAGTTTGTATACGAGACGTGCGCCGACGCTCGTTCTGAGGTGTTCATAACTGCACGCTCCTATTCGTCAGAAGATAACTTACAAATGTATTTCCATGTTGAAGACCTATAAGAAGTGGGCTCCCTTTCAGGCTTGTCATGGGTTTGTCCGTAAGGACGACAATATCCGCTCAGTTATACATATTTCTATGCTTTCCTGTTTCCTTTCGGCTAGCGGCTTTTGCTTTCTCTTATATCCTTTACCCTCTGCCACATCGTTTGACTTTACAGTCATCCTACTGCTTGCGCAGATGACATAGGGCTTACCAAGTTTCACATTCCACAGATACGACAGGGTTAGGTGGACTCTTTACTCCGGATAAGTTGCGGGATGCAACGCGGCAGTATTATGAGAATGCCTTTCCTCTTATCAAGACCTGGGTAGAGCTGTACATTATCCCAAGCTAACGATTACGAAGCTTACGAGCCTTCACTCTCGTTCACCGTACCTGTCTTCTCCTAGCGGTATTCCGAGTCATGTACAGACTCTCTGTTTCCACATTTCCTCATGCAACCCACGAGCCCGTTACCAAGTCCGCAGTTTCGGATGGAGATAGACTTTGCATCTAATCTAGTAGCAGAAGCTACCCTGTGGGAATGCGACTTCTTGTCGCACCATAATTATCGTTATTGGAAGCTAATTTTTAATATTGCAGCAATCCCTTGCTCATTTTTGGATAACGAATAATTAATATTAATAAATCTCCGTTTCATTAAACAATTTACTTTATATATTCCAATAGTCACTATTTATATCACTGTTATATTTATATTCAATTTTTTCCTTTCCACACTTTTCACACTTATAAAAACTAGCTGTACCGATCTGTCCCGTTTTAAAATTTTCACTATCTTGAGTTTTAATAAAGTTATATATATGAATACATTTAGGTTCTTTTACCTTATTTATCAATTCCCTTAACATAAAGTAATCACTCTCCTTTAAAGAATATTCCTCGTGGATTTCTACATTTATAAAATTCTACGAAATATTTTCAATCAATGACTACGTTATGCCTTAGCGTACAAAATTCGTGAGATGTTGGTGCTCCCTCTTCTATGCTTAACTTGCATACTTTGCAAATTTCTTATCTATGAAATGAGCAATGATAAAGATAGCGGGAATAAACAGTAATTTGAGCAGGGAAATGTGTGTTATACCTGTTTTTTGGATATAAACATTAAGGAAAATTGCTATCAGTACCAGAGTGAACGCCCATTCCTTCAGAAATATTCTTCTTATAGAACCCTTTTTCATACATACACCTCCCTCTTCTCAATTATATCATTTAGATAATACACATATAAAAAAGTTTTCTTGTATATCCTATACATGCTTGGTTAACATACCGTCTCATTATCGGTAGCAAAAAAAAGGTGGAACCCTACTCTCACAAGGGGGCCTCCTTTTTTTGTTTTATGGATCTATGCATTTTTTTATACATTCCTATCCTGGCTCGGTTTTAGGGTTCTTGTTTGTTACTGAATTAACCAAAAAGCTGTATAAAATTCCGTATGCTCTTAGCGTGAGGATTTTCCAAAATGCTAGCGATTCCCCTATCGTTCCAAAAACTCAATAATCGTTTCACATACTTTATCCGTCTCCTCTATATCTGGGAAATGCGCACTATTTTCAAATATAACAAGTTTACTATTTTTCAATTGTCTCGTTATTCTATTACTCATTCCTACACCCGTGTTATAGTCATGCGCCCCGACTATGACACACGTATCAATTTCTAAATCTTTAATGCGCCCAATAAGCGGTAAAGGTGATTTTGTTTCAAAAATAACTTTACTCATCTTCCCTGTATTACTTAACTTACTTTCCTTCCAAAGACTGCGATTTAACTTTGCAAATTCTTCATTTTTAAACAATAATCGATCTATAGTTACTGTATCAACTATACTCCAAACTTGATTGTATTTTTCTTTTAACGCAATTTCCGACTTACTTATTTTCGATATTTGTTCTTTCATTTCTCCTTTCGTTATTTGTAGAAAACCTTCTATCTGCACCGTATACATATCATTAAAATCATCTAATAATGGTGCTTGTAATACCATTTTTTCAATGTTTTTCGGATATTTCAAAGCATACTCTAAACAAAGTTGTCCACCAAAAGAATATCCTAACAAATTTACTTTCTCTACATTTAATTGCTTTCTTAATTCCTCTAAATCTTCAACTAGAGTATTGATTGAGTACTCACCATCATCTTGTGGTGCCTCACTTCGTCCACATCCTCTTTGTTCATAATAAACAACAGTCCTATTTCCTTCTAACCTCAACCCAAGTGTTCTTTCGAATACATAATGATTACCACCTGGACCACCATGTACAATAATAAGAGGAACTGTATTATGAGCTCTCCCTGCAACTTTACACCAATGCAAAATCCCATTGATTTTCAAATAGTGTACACCATCTTGCAACATAAACTGGATCATTTATTTCTCTCTCTCCTTATCGCTCACTTATTACTATCTAAATGTATAAGTTCTGACCATTAACACTTTTTCCCTTTATATTCTTTAGACACTATCCTCATTTATATGGATATCTTTTTTATTCGAAAATAGATTTTTAAAAATTCCTACCCCGACAATTAATAGACCTATGCCAACTAATTTATTTATTTGTAATGGAATGCTCTCCATTCCAAATAATCCGAATGAATCAATGCATAAGGCAACGACCAATTGAGTAATAAGGCTAATTAGCACCGTATACGCTGGACCTAAACTCTTTATTGCACCCATTATACAAATAATTAATCCAATGCCAAACAATCCACTTACGTAAAATAAATAATTTGTAGTATAAAATTTAATGCTAATACTGTTCTCTGTAATGATATAAAATAAAACCGAACTTATGAGACCTACTCCAAGAACACATGCAGTTGTTAACCACTGTCCCACATTTTCATTCACTTTTGCATTAAACACAGATTGTAAGCTAATTAATACTCCAGCAAATATAGCTAAACTAAATCCAATCATAATCTTTCTCTCCCTTTTATTACTCATATATATTATCTTTCGCGACTTCCTTCATTCTAGAAATTTCTTTAATTACAATAACTCCATTACTCTTTTCAATTAATTTTTCATTATAAAATTTTTGTAACACACGAATTACGTGTCTATAGCTTACTCCTATAAAATCTGCGATACTTGATACCGAAGTTGCATCCAAATCCTCTTTATACATATTTCCATTACTATCAGTAGAAATGGAAAGTAAATAACTAGCTACACGTACTTCTACTGGATAAAGTAAATTAAGAGCTGTAAAACGAGTCGATATCTTTAATGTGTTCGCAATGTTTTCAAGTAGGAAGTTCATAAATATAGGATCCTGTATTAACTTGTTTCTAATTACCGTATTAGAAATGGAGATAGCTATAACATCTGAACAAGCTTCAACGACATTATGTGTCTTACTTTTTTGTATTAATTCAATATCGCCAACAACCGCCAATGGATTAATAAAGCGAAGGATGAGTTTCTTTCCTTCTGGTGTAATCGTGTAAACTTTTACTTTACCTTTAACAACAAAATATAAACGATGAATTTCCTCATCTTTATCACAAATAAGTGTACCTTTTTTAAAATGATTTACTTGAAAATAATCTGTGTCTATTTCCGAAAAAACCTCAAGTATTTTATAAGTTTTCAAATAATGCATAATTAATTCTGATTTATTCTCCACTTTCATTTCCTCCTTTCATTTACATATTAAATACAGCGATACCTATAATCATTACTATTGTTCCCACAATGTGATATCTCTCCATTTGTATCTTTTTTATATGAAACAGTCCTTTCATTTCAATAACAGTTGCTGTTAATAATTGTGCAACCATAAGTGTTCCAGCCGTTAATGTAACTCCCATTGAATATATCGCCATAGTTTCTGCACAAATAATCAAACCACCAAATGCACCGGCTGCTAAATATACTTTTTTCACACCCTTTAAATCCGTTACTTTCTCTTCTTTCTTTACCAAAAATACAGCAGTTGCAATAAGAAACCCAATTAAATGAGTTATAATACTCGTTGACCATATGCCGATATGTGAACTAAGTTTCGCATTAAAGGTTCCTTGAAGTGTTATAAATAAACCAGCAAAAATAGCAAATATAATACCTTTCAAAAAATCATCTCCTCATCTTTTATTTCTGACTTAATTAAAAGCTATAACCTTATAAAGGCAAAAGGACAAATGTCACATCAGTTTGAAAATAACTAGGAATGAACAAGAAAAAGCACACCTCAGAATATTTGAGGTGTGCTTTAATTATTTTATTTATATATAATATTTTATAAATGAAAATTACGCTATAGTAATAGATTTTTTCTTCATAACAAACCTTGTAAATAAGAAACGTACTAACGGTCCCATAATAATTAATTGTAGTGGATACGCCATCATAAAGTTTTTAATAAAAATTGAAAAGTAAATAGAAATAAATGAGTCGCCATGTAGCCCATTATGTAAATACATCATAGCCATACCGAAAAATGACATAAAGAACACCATTCCGATTACCATTGCTGTCGCCATCGCAACAATAATATTTATTTTCTTCGATTTATCAAACGGTAACGCGAATACAATTTTTTTCGCACAAGGTCCAACGATACATATTTCAATTAATAGTGCAATTATAAATCCAATGAGTAGTTCTAATACGATCTCCTTAATATGAATTGGTCCTCCTGCTCCATTCATCAATACATTGTAAAACGTCATTACGATAACCATCCCTAGGCACATCATCATGCCAAATTGGAGGTTTTCCTTTCTTGTTGTTGGCAATTTTCATCATCCCTTCTCTTTGAGTCTTTGTCATTATATCGATATTGGAAACCTCTTCGTAAGTGAACATTTTGTGAACAAATTTAAAACGTTTTCATATATTTTCTTTCCTCTCAACTCGAACTCTCACTTTTATTTATAGAGGTTTTATATATTTCAATGTTGAATTATTAAATTTAACATTGAAATATATAACTACTAGGAGGATAACCATGCATAAAGCAGAATTTTACGCATATCACATCGTTACAAGGAAAAAAATGAGTATTGGACAAATCATTCATTTTGACAAAAATCAAACGAATACCCTATATCGCTTCTTTTTTGAAAGAGAACAATTAAATTCTAACAGTGAAGATTCGATGCAAATTTTAAAAAATCATTATGTAAATGGCGGATTACATATAAAAAATGAAAATGCGAAAGTAGTTATGAGTTATATGGATCAAACAATTAGAGCAGTTAGGGAAACAATTGTAGAAATGGTTAGGCTACAAGAATATCCTGAATACCCATCAAGATTGTCTTGCTTATATGCTGCTAAAAACTATGAAGATGCTTTGAAATGGAAAGCATTATTTGATTCCTATAATCGAGAAGTTTTGCAGATTGTTAAACTACGAGTGACCGGAAATTCTTTTGAAGGTGACGGTAATCTTTTACCAAAAGAAGATGGTATTCCTTTCTCTCAAAAAATTGAACAAGCTAAAGAATATTGGAAAGGAAACGTTGAAAATGAACTTCCTGAGCTATTGATTAATGGAAAAATTGAAGTGATGGAAATTATTGATGATTTTTCATCACTTCAATTTTAATTTCAAAAAGAGTATTGCACTTACTCTCAATACTCTTTTTGTGTAATTTAATGCTATTTGATTAGATTTGTATTTTACAGATTGTTCATTTCATAGCCATTTACAAAAAACGTTATTGTTTCTAGTTCATCTTCATTTAATTCTCTATCTATGTCGCGTATATACGCTTCCTTGATTTTCTCTTCATCGCCTTTATGTATTTCTGTATAAGTTCCTACTGTTTTCAGTAAATGCATTTCTTGTAAAAACTCATCCCGATTTATAGCTGTTCCATGAGAAAGAATATATGTCTCAGCATCAAACTTCTCTAATTCATCTATTAATTTAAACGTTCGTTTCGTCGTATAATTCCACTTCGAAGAAAAAATATCTGCATATATACAGTCTCCTAAAAACAAAATCTTTTCTTCTTTAATATACATAACAACTGAATCATGTGCATGATCTCCGCCAACATGTTTTAACACACATGTCACTTCACCAAGGTCTAATTCAATTTGATTTTGGAACGTTACAGTTGGAGGAATAATTTTAATGTTTCTCGTTTGTTCACTAAACTCTTTTTTGATACAATCCGCACAAAATTCAATTTCAGTACCTTCTTTTACACGTGCGTCCAGCGCATCATCTGTCCATTCATAAGATATTAGTGTCTGCATCTCCTTTTTTGTTTCAGTATGCGCAATAGTTAATGCATCTTGCAATACAGGCAACCCAAAAATATGATCCCAGTGCCAATGCGTTAATGCTACAAAGTCAGGACTTGATACATTCTGTTCTTTTAGCATTTCTAAAAATAATTGTGCATGTGCTTCTGAATTCCCTGCATCAATCATTAAAGTTTTTTCTTTTCCAACGACCATTCCTAATATAGGTCTATCTGTTTCGGAAACAGGTGTCATATACCAAAATGAGTTTCCTATTTTTTTAATTTGCTGCATAACTAATCCCTCCATTTACTACTACTCTCTTCAATTATTATCTGTACCAGCGCATAGCATGAAATAATATATATTGCTTTCTTTAAAACGTAGTAACTTCTACTATCCATTTAAATAAGTATCCCAATCATAGTCTTTAATCTTATAAAATCTACCTCTATCATTTCTTTCATACGCACATAAAGGCGGTTCCCCAATAAATTCTAAAATAGAATCATCCATATTCAATATGACGCCAATTGAAATAATTTGAAAGTTTTTAGGATTATTTACATAGTCATCACTTTCATAGCCACTTAATATTGACCAACCAGAGTCACCCTCTTCTCTTGGATCCTCTTTAAGCATGAAGTTAAATTCTCTTTTGTCAAGTACATCATTACTAACAATTACCTTCGTGTCAAAATAAAAATCCCAATCTTTTGAAGCTGGATCATTATATTCCGTATCACCTATATTTTCAATTCCAAATGAAATTTCATCACCTACTTTTAAATCTAAACGATACGGATTATTGCTCAGTTTCCCTACAAACTTCTTATCATTTCTTTCAGTGATTTCAACCCACATTCTTTCACCATGAAACCCATCTTCTTCTTCATTTTTAGTTACAAAAATTAACTTTACCAAATCTCCGGCCTTTAATTTCTCTAAAACTTCTGCACCGGGAACATAAAATGTATATGGAGATTCTTTATTTAACTCATAAACGTTATCTAAATACCAGGACATTTTTTCACCCTCTTAAAAATAATATCATTTATTTAAAATATTAATTATGTAAGACACCAATTTAATCCTTAGAGGTTTTTTATACTATTATTTCTTCCGACAAACAACCACCATTGAATAACAATCCTCTCCTAACTCATTCCCTTCCCAATCATTATATATGTAGCAACTCGAACCCGTTCAATTCTAACAATCTTTCTAATTCTTGCGGGTACGTATAACGAAAATCAATCGTTGTTTTTAGTTCTTCTACTAGCGTATCACCCTCATAAAACTTTCTTGTTGTTATGTAGTGCTGTATTTGCTGAATTGAATCGTATGTCATCTCAGTATATAAATCACATTTCCTACCCTTTTCATCATTAACTGTTGTCCAATATTCTTCTGTAGATGGTTGTATTAATTCTTCTTTTGAAGGGAAACGTGTATGAAATATGAATATACCATTCTCAGCTACCACATGATGAATAGATGTTAATAATTGATTTTGAAATGCTGGAATCCATGCCCTACCATAAATGCTAGCGAAATGGTATCTTCAATGTTCAATTGTAAGCAGTCTTGTTGTAACCATTTTACCTTCTTACAATCCGTAGTTTTTCTCTTCGCTTCAGCAAGCATTCCTTCATGTATATCTACACCGATCATTTGATATCCGTTTTCTATAAATGGAATTGTAATTCTTCCTGTTCCACAAGCAATATCTAGAATCCATTCATTTTGTATATTTAGTTTTTGTGCCCATGATAGTAAGAACGGAAAATCTGACAAACTTTTATTTTCAATATCATATCGTTTTGGATTTTCGTATTCAGATAAACTCCATTTTGTTTGCATTTATATTCTCCATTTCATTTCAATATATAAATTATAATGAATTTACAGTTTTTTCTCTATAATTAATCATAATAATTTGGACTAATCTGACTTTCCTTCTCGTAAGCTAAAAACAAGGGTATAGAATCGGAGTGTGATACGATGGAACGATTATGGATTCCAATGATTGTTACGTTTTTTTCGTTCGGTGGATTACTATTAGGGGGGGCAGTTGGAGTGGCAACACGCCAGCTAATTGAAGAAAAAATGCATCGTTTATACGCATTATGTGGCGGAATTTTACTTGGGTTATTATCGCTTGAAATTATTCCTGAAACATTTTCAAGCTATGAAATAATTGGGCCTATACTTGGTATAGCTATCGGTATTTTAGTTATGAGCTTATTAGATAACTATTGTCATCATCCAATAATACATAAAAAAAATCAACAAGCATGGCAAACTTTCCTTTTTCTTTCTTTCGCTATATTCATTCACAATATGCCAAGTGGCTTTGCGTTAGGTACAGCTTTTATTAATCATGCTGACTCTGCCATTCCCTTTTTAATGGCAATCGTTATTCACCATATTCCAGAAGGATTAGCTTTAATTATCCCCTTTCTCTTTACAAAGCATAAATATATTTCATTCTTATTAACAACTTTATTACTTTCTCTTATTCTCGGTACAGGTACTATTTTTGGAATTTTGATGGAAGGAAAAGCTCTTCACCTGCAAGGACTTATTATGGGAAGTGCTATCGGTTCTCTTGGCTATGTCACAATTCATGAAATGCTTTGGAAGGCAAAGAAACAGCTCTCTATCCTTTCATTTCTAACGTGGGCAACTAGTGGATTTTTATTAATTTCAGTATTTACTCTATTCACTGGTCATCACTAAGGTGAATTAAATTATCATTTGTATATTTTTCCTTTTTCTCCAAATCATAATGTTATCTACCTATTTATAAGGAGGAACAATTATGTTTGGAAAAACAGCCGGTGAAGCATTAGTTGATCTATTAATTGACTGGGGAGTAGAACACATATACGGAATGCCTGGAGATTCCATCAATTCTATTATTGAAGCTTTAAGAAAAAAACAAGATAAAATTAAATTCATTCAAGTTCGCCATGAAGAAGCTGGCGCATTAGCAGCGGCTGCCTATGCGAAATTAACAGGAAAACTAGGCGTATGTATGGCTATTGCAGGACCAGGTGCAATCCATTTACTCAATGGTTTATATGATGCGAAACTCGATAAAGCCCCTGTGTTAGCAATTTCAGGACAAGTGGAATCTGATTTACTCGGAACCGATTTTTTCCAAGAAGTAAACTTAGAAAGAATGTTTGATGATGTTGCGGTTTATAACCAGCGCATTATGTCTGCAGAACAGTTACCTGCTGTCGTGAATCAAGCAATTCGAATGGCATATACGAAAAAAGGTGTATCGGTTCTTACGATTCCAGATGATGTTCCGAAATTCGAAGTGAAAAATGGTGCTCGTGTTACAAACACTTCTTTTACACTCCCTGAGCTATTTCCGCAAAAAGAAGATTTAGCTGCCGCGAAACTCGCGATAAATGAAGCGATAAAGCCTGTTATTTTAGCTGGAAAAGGTGCAAAACATGCGAGAGAATCTTTACTTGCATTTGCAGAACATATTGGTGCTCCAATCGTACTTACCTTACCAGCTAAAGGAATTATTCCTGATGAACACCCTCTTTGCATCGGTGGGTTAGGGTTAATTGGGACGAAACCTTCTTATGAAGCAATGAAGCATGCGGATACTTTAATTATGGTTGGTACTTCTTATCCGTTTACTGGTTTCTTACCTGAAAAAGCAAAAACAATTCATATCGATACGGACCCTGCACAAATCGGAAAACGTTATGTGACAGATATCGGTTTAGCTGGTGACGCTGATAAAACATTAAAATGGTTAATTGCAAATGTTGAAAAACATGAAGATCATACTTTCTTAGAACACCACCAGGAAATGATGAAAAAGTGGGAAGAAAAATTACACAATCAAGAAGAAGACTCTTCCACTCCAATTAAACCACAGCGAGTTATGCATGCCTTGCAGAAAGTAGCAGAAGATGATGCAATTCTATCAGTCGATGTCGGAAATGTAACAGTATGGACAGCAAGGCACTTCCGTATGACAAACCAACAATTTATTATTTCTAGCTGGCTTGCAACACTTGGCTGCGGTTTACCTGGTGCCCTTGCTGGAAAAATTGCGTTCCCAGATAAACAAGTATTTGCAGTTTGTGGTGACGGTGGTTTTGGAATGACAATGAATGATTTTGTAACAGCTGTTAAATATAAGCTACCAATCGTTGTCGTCGTATTAAACAATAATAAGATTGCAATGATTAAATTCGAACAAGAGGTTATGGGGAATATCGAATTCGGTACAGACTTAACAAATCCTGATTTTGCAAAATACGCGGAAGCTTGTGGGGGTATTGGATACCGTGTTGAAAATTTAGATGAACTACTTCCTGCTTTCGAAAGTGCAGTAAAACAAAACAGACCGTGTATTATTGATGTAGTTGTAGATGTAAATGAAGCACCGATGCCAGCAAAAATCACATTTGGTCAAGCAGCTGGTTATACGAAACATATGATAAAAGAATTATTTGAAGAAGGTAAAATTGATTTACCTCCCCTTTAAACGAAAAAGATAGCTGAAAACAATTTGTCTTCAGCTATCTTTCTTTATTTTTGTACCTCTCTATAAAAAGAAAAATTATTCACATTAGACTGTATTTTCTTTTCTACTTTCACTTCTTTATTTTCCCTCTTCGGCCTTTTCACATTTCCTAGCTTAACTGCATCTTGCATACTATTACTAACATCACGAATGATTTTTTGAGTATTTACATTAATATTACCTACTTAATTAAGTCTGTTTTTTCAAGTGACATATCAGCGATATTTTATATCTATTTCGTATACGTGTTAGCAAGTTCGTTTGCAAACTTGTTAGCGCTTTTTTACAAAAATTGTATAATACTTTAAAAAGTATGAATCCGTTTTAATCAATCTTTTTCAAAATGGATTCATTTTGTCTCTTATCAATATTCATATGTTACAATAGTACCAGTAGTATCAGTAAAACCATTAAAACAATTAGAGCAACCACCACAACCGCCACAGCCGCCACAATTAAAGCAACCGAAGCAACCAAAACAACGGAATCCACCACAACGAAATCCACCACCACCACAACGACCACCACAACCGCCACAACGACCACAACCGCCACAGCGACGAGCAGCATCTTCTATATAGTAATATGGATATTGATTTTGCTGGTCCCAATACACAATATTTCCAGAATGGTAATCATTCAGGCTTAACGCTTGTAGTTCTTGTTGAAAATTATTCATTTTCATAACCTCCGTTTGTTAACTACGACCCCATCGATGCTTTCCTATATTTCTGTTTGTTAAATCTAAGTAAAAATAGCGCTATAAACTAAGTTCAATACGTACACCAACAAAATATGACCTATCACTAGATGATGCACCTTGTTCATATACCTATTTTTAGTTTTTTTACTATGGATTCATTTTTATAAATGGAAATTATAATTTTCCTGGTACACTTGCTGGGAAAATTGCATTTCCGGATAAACAAGGATTTGCAGTTTTACCTCCCCTTTAAAATATAAGAGAAAGGTAGCTGAAAACTTATTATTTTCAGCTACCTTTCTCTATTTTGATACCTCTCTATGAAATGAAAAATCGTTCACGGTAGGCTGCGATGGTTTCTCTATTTTCACTTCTTTATCTTTCTTCTTTGGCATTCTTACGTTTCCTAGTTTTATCGCATCTTGCATACTATTACTAATCAGATTTCCCGACAATATTGTCATACTATAGAAAGCGATTGGTATTAGTACAATCCATGTGTGTGTAGTTAAGTGACGGAAATTTTGGCCAATTAAGCCTGTCCATTCTTTTGTTACACTATCTGGATCTAATCCAAACAATATCGTTCCTCCGAAAAACAACTTAAGTAAACCAAGATGCATAAGAAGTAATAGCACACTTACAAATTGTTGAGCTACTAATAAAAGAAAAGATGGTAACATATGTGGCCATACATGGCGCTTCAGTCTCTGCCATTTACTTCCTCCAAGCACTGTTGCCGCCAACATAAATTCTTCTTTCTTAATACGCTTCACTTCTTGCGCTACGTACAACATAACTGTCGGTACTGCAAGACATGTAAGAACTAAAATTTGAAACGCAACTCGCAAATGAAACGGAGCAGCTGCCTCCCCACTGTCGAACATTAAAACTTCCTTTAATATAAAATAGGAAATCATAATCATCGGTACGATACTAAACGGATCAAAAAAAGATGAGATAACTGGAAATGAGCGTTTACTGTACATACCAAGTAATAAACCGATAGCTCCGCCAATTACTACACGTAAAACGGCGATAACGATACTCGCTCCTACGGTCCATTTTGCCCCTTCTATTATTAATTGAAAAAGATCGCGTCCTTTCACATCAGTTCCAAACCAAAATTTACTAGATGGTGAAAACGGAGCAGCCTCTAATTGTCCCTTTTCGTTATACATCATCGTTAGTTCACGAATATTCCCATCAAAAAACACCGTATTTCCAATACTAACAATCATTAATACACTCAAAAAAGTAACACCTAGCCAAAATCTAACATCTCTTTTTACAACTTGCCACATGTTACACACGCTCCTTTATAACATTTTGCAGCAACGTATGTAATATACGAAATAGTATAAAAAGCGGTACGTATAATATAACTAAACTCACTGTAAATATTTCTAATTTAGAATTTTCTTTTACAAAAACAAACATGCCGTACGTATTAAATAGCCATTCAATAATATATAAATTTGATAACATAAATAAAATATTTGTTTTTGCATAATAGACTGTTGTTAACAAGACATTCCTTGAAATATGGTGCATCAAAATATGTCTTAAACTTAGTCCTTTGCTCTTTGCAAATATACTATAATCTTTCTCTAATTCTTCCCTAAAACGTAATAATAGTAGCTTAATAAATAATAATGTTGTAGGTATAGCAAGGCATATTATTGGTAACATACGTACTTTTTCTTCACCTAATCCTGCATGTTTCACCGGCATAAGTCCTGTTTTTTGAAAGATAATTACTACTAGAAGCTGAGATAGTAAAATTAATAAAATATCTGGAATACTTTCAAGCGCTACAAAAACTCCATTCCATATTCGTTGCTTTGATCGAGAACGTTGTAATACCCACACAACGATAAGATACGCAATGAGTAAAGATAGTATAAATGCGGAAAGAAACACAAACATTGTCTCTACATAATGAATCCATATTTGTGGAAATAACTTTCTTGAATTCCGAAATCCATAAGTAATTTCACCCGGTTGAAGTAACTTCTCTCCAAGAAACACAACTGTATTCCAAAAACCGATTAAATCAATTTGCAATCCCTTAAATAAACGCGGAAGTGCCCCTAAAAAAAGAATACAAATAAATGCGGCAAACAATTGTAAACATGTAACCCCACACCACTTACCAATTCGAATAAACATAACAATTACCCCTTTTATTTAAATGAATATTCAGAAATAAATCCCGTGTATTGTGCCTATACCTTGTAATGAAATCACCGCTCTCTCGACAAAACGTTGCGATTCCTGTCATTTCTCGGAGCTGTATTATATTTTTCGACCATTATCCAACATTTTCCTTCTTAATTCATTACATACTAGAAAAGAGTCCTTGTTTTCAAAACAAGGACTCTTTTCTTAAACTATTTCGCTACCTCTTCCTTCGGCATTACCATACCTTTATAAAGTTGAACCGTTATCCAGTAATACATAAAGTAAATGACTAAGAAGATCCCTATCGGCACCCATACTTTCACAAATGGGTCAACTAATATAAAGCTGAATAAGTTAAGCCCTACTAACACGTGGGAAATGCCAATAATCGCTGGGAAGATAAATAAATATGAAATTTCTTTATATATACTTTTCGTTAACATACTGCGTCTCACACCGATTTTTCGTAACATTTCATAACGACGTACGTCGCGAGAAGCACCTGTTAATATTTTGAACATAAGGGAACTTGCCATCATTGCTAAAAAGGCAATTCCGAGGAAAAATCCCATAAACATTGTTCCGCTCATGAAACTGTTCATGAACTGATAAATTGTCATTTTCGTATATAGTTCTACTTTTGCACCTGTTGTTTTTTCAATTAATTCTTTTTGTCTCTTATCTATGTCGAGCAACAATGGTTTATATTTTTTCATGTCGTCTACTTTTACTAACGTTACACTATGTTCTGTTCCTTGAACTCCCTTATAATGCTCCTCATCAGCAATTCTTACAGGTTTTCCGTTAAATTGATTATGCGTAATTTGTATTTCTCTTACAACTGCATCTTCCCAATCTTTTGGCATAGGAGGAAACTTTTTCGCTGCTTCGGGAGCTTCCAAAGCAGAATAGACCGGTTCAGTTAAAGGTTCAGCCACACGTTTACGTGCAGGCTCTTTTAAAGTTTTTGTATCAAAATGATCGGAAACTAGTGGCGGTTTTGCAGTTAAATCGTTACGTAAGTAATAAACCGCTTCTCCATCTACTTTATACTTATACTTGCTTTCTTCAACAATTTCCATTTCTTTTAATGCTGCTTGATCTTGTTCATTTGGATCATGAATGACAACATCATATACACGTGAGAAGTCTGTCATAATACCTACATTTTTTTGAAATGCCATACCCGCTGTCATTGCACCTGCACCTAATGCAATTAGCATCGCTACAGTGCCTAATACTCTCGATAAACTATTTACTCGAAAACGTAGCTGTGCATATGTAAAACTATTTAAACCCGTTTCATTTCGTTTTTTATTTCCTTTAATTTTCATCACAAAAAATGGGAGCAATGAACTGAAAATAAAATACGTTCCAAGTGTTGTAACGATTGTCGCTATTATAAAACCGACTTCCGCAAATAATTTTATATTCACCATAAAGTAGTATCCTGTACTTACTAGTAATACACCAAGCACCGTCATGATGATAATGCGAGTTTTACTTTTCTTCACTTCATCTAATGTTTCATCTTCACGAATTAACTCTAGTTCTGTTTTACGTAATAAACGGATGCTATTCATTAAACCAGTAATAAAAAATAGTATTAAGAAGAATATAGCTGTAACTATAATTGCTGGTGTATATACAGATGAATAACTACCTTTTGCTGAAATTTCCATGCCATTCATTAAAAAGTTTCCTGCTACACTTGCTAGTAACATTCCTACTAAAATACCGATAATAATACTAACAATACCCATACCAAATGTTTCAATAAATAATAGCTGTGCTACTTTTTTCTTTTTCGCTCCAAGCATCATGTACATGCCGAGTTCTTTTCTTCTTAATGTAAGTAAAAATGAATTAGCATATATAATATAAAATACGGTAATAAACGATAGTAATATGGCACCTACCCAGAATACGAGTCTAATACTACTAATCAGACTATTATCTTTCGTAAATTCACTATTCATCGCCATCGTTTGGAACATGTAAAAAATACTAATACTAATAACGAGACCAATAAGTAAAACCATATAATCTTTTAACATTTTTTTCATACTATGACGTGATAATTTGAATAACATTGTCTCGCCCCCTACTTAGACTCAGCAGCTGAGCCCATATGAGCAAGCACACCTAAAATGTCTTGATAGAAATTTTCTCGCGTTCCTTGACGCTTTAATTCTTTATATAGAAGACCATCTTGAATAAATAAAATACGCTCACAATAACTCGCACTAAATGCATCGTGTGTAACCATCAAAATACTTACATTGTGATTTTCATGTAAATCTTGCATCGCTTCTAATAAGCTTTTTGCATTTTTACTATCAAGCGCTCCTGTCGGTTCATCTG
This sequence comes from Bacillus luti, assembly GCF_009739945.1. Taxonomy (NCBI): domain Bacteria; kingdom Bacillati; phylum Bacillota; class Bacilli; order Caryophanales; family Bacillaceae; genus Bacillus; species Bacillus luti. The sequence continues at coordinate 2,851,857 of NZ_CP040336.1, forward strand.
CTAATACGATTGCCGGATTATGTACTAAAGCTCGTGCTGCCGCTGTTCTTTGCTTTTGTCCACCAGAAACAGCAGTCGGATATTTCGTTAAAATTTCGGTAATCCCTAATTTCTTTGCCACTTCATTTACCTTTCCTGTAATCTCACTTGACGGTACACCTTGCAAAGAAAGTGGTAAAGCAATGTTTTCATAAATTGATAAGTTTTCTAGTAAGTTAAAATCTTGAAAAATGAATCCTAATTTTTGAGATCGAAAATCTGATAATGCATTCCCCTTCATAGAAGTAATATTTGTGCCCGCAATTGTCACACTGCCACCTGTCGCTTGATCAAGTGTACTAATCACATTAAGTAATGTCGTTTTTCCAGATCCAGAAGGACCCATAATCCCGACGAATTCTCCCGCTTTAATACTTAATGAAACACCCCTTAACGCTTTCGATTGATTTTCATTTCTTTTCCCATACGTTTTTTCTACACTTTCTACAGTCACTACATTTGTTGACATCTCTTTCACTCCATCCCTTTTGTATAGTATAAATTTCTCATATATTTCTTATCTTTTTCTCATGTAAATCCTTAATATTTTTTTAATTTTTCAAACAAAAATAATTACACGGGGACCATGAACCTTTTGCCTACTTCATATTCTCATTTTTCTACAACTCGTTCCCTCGATTTCGCTTACATTTACCTTACAATTTTGTAAGGTAGAAAAAATACACCCCTTTAATATGAAGTGAAACCCAAAACGTGACACCTATCAAACACCTAAACCATCTGCTCCAATTCAATTTGAGAAACATTTTTAATTCGGAGTAAATGTCCCTCGATTAATGTTGGCTTTAGATTTAATATCCTTAAATGTAATGGAATCAATCCCTTTCTCATGTATTAATTTAGTTCGTGCATCACGTATTGCTTCTTTAGGACGAGCTATACGTATATCAGTACATTGATGTGTAAATTTTTCCTTTCTAAATTTTTTTAGACATATTTATATAAGGTGTTCAGAATACAACAGATCCGCTATTTCTGTTTATTGAACCTAGAAGATACAGCTACTATAATACTTAATATAAATAACCAACACTGTGTTGGTTAAAAAATAGGAGGAACAAAAATGAAAAACCAAGTATCACTAGTAGTTGAACATGATTTGAAAAACGTAACACCAGAAATGATTGACTGGTGGTGGGATAATATTGATAACTCTGAACGATATAAACTATGGCACCCAGAAGAACATGTTGATTTTAAATGGTTAGTTGACCCTAAAGTACATGGACATGTAGGAGCCATATCAGCTTCAATTGAATCTGCAGGGGATGGACTTGAATTCCCACTAAGAATTAGATGGGAAGACCCTAAAAATTGTCCTATAAACACCCATTACAGTCATGTTTTAATGGGTTCATGTTTAGATGATGACGACGATGTAATTTCACAAGTAATACATCAATACGAAAAATACGAAAACGGTACAGTAATGACTTCTACATTCATTTTTCCAAAAGGATTACCCCCATTTATTAATCTAAGTGGTTTATATAAACACAATGTAGAAGAAATGAGTCAGTTCAGTATATTTTTACCAGAATTGTTTGCAGAAAATCTGTAAGACAATTTAACCAGCTTTCCATTTAATAAATGACTAAATAGAAATCAAATTGGCCTCCAATGTGTTAGATACATCTAACATACTGGGGCCTGTCAATATAAAATCAATCACTCGCCACCTTGCTTATTCTGAGCAATTTACGCTCATCTTCAAATGAAAAACACCTCCGTTGAATTTACATACTTGGTATGCCAATTCAGGAGGTGTTTTTTCATTTACCACTATTCGGGTTCACTTTATTAAAATGGTGTAATTTCTAATCAATTATTATTTTCTATTCTTTATTTCCTCTTCCATATTTGCCACAAATATATTTAGCGAAACAACTTCTGACTTTTCTTCCCCATATTTACGTACATTTACAGCTTTACTTTCCATTTCTTTATCTCCAATAACAAGAACATACGGTACTTTTTGCATTTGTGCTTCTCTTATTTTATATCCTAATTTTTCCTCTCGTATATCCTGCTCAACACGAATACCAGCTTGCGCTAATTTATTTACAACCTCATTTGCATATTGTTCATGTACTACATTCGAAACTGGAATTACTTTCACTTGAACTGGTGCTACCCATACTGGGAACGCACCTCCAAAATGTTCAATTAATATTGCTAAAAATCGATCTAAAGATCCTAAAACTGCTCGATGGATAACAACTGGTCTTTTCTTTTCATTTTTCTCATCTATATAATTCAAATCAAATTTCTCTGGCATTTGGAAATCAAGCTGAATTGTTCCGCACTGATGACTTCTATTTAAAGCATCTTTAATATGGAAATCAATTTTTGGTCCGTAAAATGCACCGTCACCTTCATTTAGTCTATATTTATAATTCAATGAATGTAATACATTTGCTAACGCCACTTCTGCTTGCTCCCATAATTTATCGTCACCCATTGAATCTTCTGGACGAGTAGACAGCTCTACTTCATATTCGAATCCAAAAGTTTTATATACGTAATCAATTTGTGCCATTACGGATTTAATTTCATCTTCAATTTGTTCTGGTGTTACAAATAAATGAGCATCATCTTGGCAGAAAGTACGTACTCTTAATAATCCGTTTAACGCACCACTAAATTCATGTCGATGCACTTGACCGAACTCACACATACGGATCGGTAATTCACGATAAGAATGCAATTTATTTTTAAACATAAGCATATGTCCTGGACAGTTCATCGGTTTTAATGCAAAACTTTTATTATCCACTTCTGAGAAATACATATTATCTTTATAATGTCCCCAGTGCCCTGACTTCTCCCATAATTCTTGGTTCATCATAAACGGAGTGCGTACTTCTTGATAATTGTACTTTTTTTGAATTCCTCTTAAAAATGCTTCTAATTCGTTACGAATAATTTGTCCTTTCGGTAAATAAAACGGCATTCCCGGTGCCTCTTCAGAAAACATAAATAACTCCAGTTCACTACCTAACTTACGATGATTTCTCTTTGCTGCTTCTTCAACAAAGTGCAAATACTCTTCTAACTCTTTTTGAGAAGCAAAAGCAACACCATATATACGCTGAAGCACTTGATTGTTACTATCTCCTCGCCAATATGCACCAGAAACGTGAGTTAATTGAAATGCTTTCAAATAACCAGTAGATGGTAAATGTGGTCCTCTACATAAATCTACAAATTCACCTTGTTTATAAAGTGTTACACTTTCCTCATTAGGAATTGCTTCTAAAAGTTCTAATTTCAATTGATCGTTCATTTCTTGAAATAATTTTTCTGCTTCTTCTCGAGAAACCTCAACTCGCTCTATATTTATATTTTCACTTATAATCTTTTTCATTTCCTTTTCGATTTTTGGTAAATCTTCAATGTTTACACTACTTGGAAGATCCATATCATAATAAAATCCATTTTCAATAACAGGCCCTACTCCAAGATTTATATCACCATACAATCTTTTTACAGCTTGCGCTAAAATATGTGCAGCAGAGTGTCTTGCAATTTCTACACCGTCATTTGAATCTATAGTAATGATTTCAACTTTTGCATTTTCCTCAACGTTTCTTCGTAAATCAAAAAGCTGATCATTTACTTTCCCTGCGACTGCTTTCTTTTTTAAACTACTGCTAATGGATCCAGCAATTTCTTCTAAAGTAATTCCTTTTACAAACTCTTTAACACTACCATCCGGAAATTTAATTTCAATCATCTGTTCTTTCATTTTTCATCTCTCCATTTCATAATAAAAAGCACACTCATCCCTAAAATAGGGACGAGCGTGCTTATACCCGTGGTTCCACCCAGATTCCCACCGTAAATATACAATGGCTTCTTTTACGGTAACGTCGTTTACACGGCACTAGATACTTCGTTTCCCCAGTGCAGCTCTAAGGTGGTAAGTTATTTTTCTGTGTTAGGAAGTTCTCAGCTTTCCTTCCTTCTCTGTATAACCGGATAAAATAACTCGTGTCCTTTTCTTCGCTTATTATGAAATTGAATGCAAAAAAGCATATTCATCCCTAAAATAGGGACGAATATGCTTATATCCGTGGTTCCACCCAGATTCCCATCACAAAATGTAATGGCTTCTTTTGCGATAACGTCGCTTACACGGCACTAGATACTTAATTTCCCCAGTGCAGCTCTAAGGTGGTAAGTTATTTTTCTGCGTTAGGAAGTTCTCAGCTTTCCTTCCTTCTCTGTATAACCGGATAAAATAACTCGTGTCCTTTTCTTTGCTTTTATAAGTACATCCATTAATTGTTATTTACTATATCTTATTCATTTTATTTTTGCAAGTGTTAAAAAAAAATTTTATTTAATAAAAAAAGAAACCAAAAATAGATTTTTGGTTTCACTTCACAATTTTACCAATCTTGTGGTTCGTAATTTAAGTCTGAAAATAGACGTCTTTTCTCTTTCTTCGTTAAATCTCTCCACTGTCCAATTGGTAAATTATTCAATTCGATATTCATAATTCTCGTACGTTTTAACGTGTATACTTGATAACCTAAAGCTTCACACATACGGCGAATTTGGCGATTTAGCCCTTGTGTCAAAATAATTTTGAACTCATATTTTGATAACTGTGTGATCTCACATGGAAGCGTTTTTGTATCTAAAATTTTTACACCAGCTGCCATTTTCTCTAAAAACTCTGGTGTAATCGGCTTATCTACTGAAACGATATATTCTTTCTCATGTTTGTTTTCCGCACGTAAAATTTCATTAACGATATCGCCATCATTCGTTAACAAAATTAAGCCATCTGAGTCTTTATCGAGACGTCCAATATGACTAATTCGTAAAGGATGATTCACTAAATCGATAATATTACCTTTTACTGATTTTTCACTTGTACATGTAATACCTACTGGTTTATTTAAAGCAATATATACGTGATCTCGAGCAATTCGAAGTTGCTCTCCATTTACACGTACATCATCACCTGGATTTACTTGGTCACCAATTTTTGCAACCTTACCGTTAATAATTACTCTTCTCTCATTAATTAATTTATCTGCTCCACGTCGAGACGCTTTTCCAGCTTCACTAATAAATTTATTGATACGCAAATTAGGCACATCCTTTTCTAAACAATATTTCAAGCTCACACTGCTACTACCGTACAATACAAAAGGGTAAGCCTTCTATTATAACTTAAATATATTAACATGAAAGGGTATATGACGTCTTCTATTAATTACTCGTTTATAAGAAAATATCTTTATTATACATTCATTTATGCACGTTTTGTACACTTAATATACAAGCCATTCTTCCTTACATACAGCTTGTTTTCCTCTTATATATTCTAAATCCTCATGAATATTAGCTAGTTTATACAACTCTGGGAAAATCTCTTCTACATAATTTTGATGTGCCATTTCATCTTTCCAATAAGTTAACACGATGTAACGATTTTCAGTTTTTAAAGACTTCCCAACTACTCCACATAACATCCCTTTTGCTTTTTCCATTCCTTTATTCCAAATTGTTTCTTGTTTATGTAAAAAGTACTTTTCCTTTCCTAACTTTATATCACATATAGCAACTCTTACGAATGATCCTTCTGTAACAACATCTTTCAAAGGCGTATTAGTTATATCATACAACGTTTGAAACAATTCAATTTCACATGAAAGGAACGTATCCTCTTGTTTACTATTTAAATAAATTGTATCGTGAACACCATTCATAAATGATTGATATTTACTTCTATCTTCCCATAAAGTAAATACACATGCCTCATCTTCATTCCATCCACCAAATTGTCCATGAAAACCATCTAGGTGCTGTATATCACGCCATTTTTCTTGTGCTCTTGAAAACAATTCCTTTTTCTCTTCTGCTACCTTACAGTAGATTGTTTTTAGTAACATTTTTAATTCCCCCTTATCTTACATTCCATTTCCCATCTGCAATACTTTCTACTTTTTCCCCTAAACGAATATTATTTTTACTCTCTATTTGTTCAGCTCTTATATGTATTAAAGAAGGCCTTTTCATCTCGTATCCTTGTTCAACACACAGATTTATCTTTTCTGTTCCAAAAATTACGATACTTTAAAAGATACGCTGCTAAACATCCATTTGAACTTCCTGTTGTCACATCTTCCGGGATCCCATAATAGTCTGCAAAATCACGAACATTTAGATCATTTGTTTGTTTACATAACATGATTATATTCTTCTAGTTATCTATAGTATTCAAAAAAGCATCCGCTCTTTCTATCAGCCATTCACCAAACGTATTTAAAAATAATAAAATTTCATTTATATCATTTATTGGTTCAATTACATATTGTAATGCCTTTCTCATATTTTCTTCTTGTTCGGGAAAATGCTTACTGAATAGTGTATACGCTGGGTATAAATCTCTTGAATACAGCCCTTCTCTATCAATAGTTAATGCTAGACCTGCTCTAATTATGATCTTCATTATCCAACGGCAACAATCCGCAATATCATCCACGCCTTTATTATGAATTAATTCTTTGCGTGCTTGTTCAATTTGTTTCCGCAATTGAATAAGGTGTTCATAGGCTAACTCCTGACTAACTTTATATTTAGGTAAAGACAATGTTACATCTTCACCAAATATACATACTCCATGTGTCTGTATCATGAAGCTTATAAAAGAAAAACTCTTGGAATTTATCACTTCTTTTTCACTGTAAAAACTCAATTCCACTCCTGCTATACAATTAAACTTTTGCAAACTTTGAACTTCTAGTTTCTTTCGCCAGCTTAAGTCTATTAATTTAGGATCCTTTCGTACTATTATAATTGCATCTATATCTGCGATTCCTTCAATTCCAATCCCCCTTGGAATTGAGCCTCTTATATAAACACTGTGTAAATCATCCTGTAACAATTCACAACAGGTATTTTTTATTTCTTGTATTACCACCATAAATATAGGTTGAACTTTTTCAATATGTGCATCATTTATAATATACCCTTCATCATCAGTAGGACAAAAACGACCTATCTTTTTTATACCTGGCAAATTATCATCTCATCTCCATACTAAATATTATTTTATTCTATACACATAGTAATTATAATTCAAATAATTCAGAATTAAAATTCAAAAAAGATAGGAAGTAAACAATCCTACAATATTATTCACTTCCTATCTCTTTCATTATCAATTATTTTTCAAATATATAATATGTAATTTCTCCCGGATAATGTAATATCGTTACCTTCCTTTCCCCTTTTTTAAAACTAACAGTATGCCCGTTTTCGCCTAAGTCCTCCCATCCAATTACCTTCTTAATAGGCATTACACTTATATATTTATAATCCTCTTCATTATCATCATTAATATGAATTGCTGACATTGGCACTGGAAAATCTTTAATTTTAGATTCTTTATTCATAAATATGAATGCAATTAAACTAACTAATAACACAGCAATTGAAATATTTGAAACTAGTTTTCTTCTATTCATTTTCAATAAAAATCCTTTCTTCTCGCATAGTACTTTCATCATTTTACTAAATTCGATTATTTAAGTATACAGTTAATTATATCCTAAATTACCTACCTTTAATAACATTACTGTTGTATATTGTAATTATAGAATTTTTAACTTTGGAGGCGTTACACATTGAAGAAATGGCTTTTAAATAAATGGACAATTGTTATTTCTATTTTTATCATTACCAGTACAGTTTTCTACACAATTAAAGATAAAAATAATAACGAAAAAGTCACTGTAGAAACGGTTGATACAAAAACATTCAAAACTAAATTGCAACCTAAAATTAATGAATTAACTAATAATTATAATGATATCATCGAAAAAGATTGGTTACCTGCTTGGGAAGAAATTAACACGAACGGAGATTCTGTAAACAGAGATAAACTATTAGTTACAATGAGTACTATTTCCAAACAATATGAAAAAATTATGAACGAAATAGACACTATGAAAATTAAAGAAAATATATCGGAAGTACAAATACAAGAACAACTAGTTTATTTCACAACTGAATTTAAGACTGCTTCTAAATTTATGAAAAACGCGGCGGATTTAATTATAGACGGAACCACTAACTCTACTCCCAACAGTGCAATAATTGAAAATACAAAACATGCTTTAGGGCTTGCAGATCAACATATTGTCATCGCTTTATCTACTTTAACTGAAGTTGAAGAGAAATTAGGACTTGCAAAAAATAAAACTGTTTACTATTTTAAAATAAAAAAAGATTGCATTTCACATTTTGTCTGTCTATAATGTTTTTATTGATTTACAATCAATATTTTTATAAATTTTATAATTCGGATGAACCATTCAGGAGAAGGTCTATTGATCTACCGACGGGGCAAAAAGTTGCTGAATCAACTTTGAAACTCTCAGGTCTTGGTTACAAGTAGAACTGCATGGGGACGAATCTCTGGAGAGACTCCCTCTCGCTTTTTTGTAGCGCGGAGGAAAACGAGCACCGAAGGAGCAAATCCGCTATTTTAGCGGATAATCTCTCAGGTAAAAGGACAGAGACAAGCGAAAGAAAAAGCCGATTTGTATCGGTTTATTTTTCTATTCCTTGTTTCTCCAGAGACCATTTCATTTACTTGAAGTGGTTTTTATTTTTTCTAAAAAAAGGAGAATAACGATGGAGACAGTAAGTAAAGTATTAGAACAAATGAATCAATACGTGTGGGGATTACCAACTTTGTTGTTACTCGTTGGGACTGGTATCATTCTCACAGTGCGTCTAAAAGGTTTGCAGTTTAGTAAATTATTATACGCTCATAAACTTGCATTTAAAAAATCAGAAGATACATCTTCCTCTGGAGATATTAGTCATTTCCAAGCACTCATGACAGCTATGGCAGCAACGATTGGTATGGGAAATATAGCTGGCGTAGCAACCGCAGTTACAATTGGTGGTCCTGGTGCAATTTTTTGGATGTGGATTACTGCTTTGTTCGGTATGGCAACAAAGTATGCCGAAGCAATTCTTGCGGTGAAATACCGTGTTAGTAATGAAAATGGCGAATATTCAGGTGGACCAATGTATTATTTAGAACGTGGTTTAGGTAAGAAATGGCTCGCTGTTTTATTTGCTATATTTGGTACTACTGCTTCTTTCGGTATTGGTAATATGGTGCAATCAAACTCAGTTGCAGAGGCAATGCGGATTAATTTCTCTTTCCCCCCTGCTTTAACTGGTATATTAATGTCATTTTTAATCGCGATTGTTATTTTAGGCGGTGTAAAAAAAATCGGGAAAGTAACTGGATATATCGTTCCTATTAAAGCTTTCTTTTATATCATCGCTGGCCTTATTATTATTTTCTATCATTACGATCAAATTCCAGAAGCATTTTCACTTATTTTTTCTGGTGCATTTAATGGGACTGCAGCTGCTGGTGGTTTTATCGGTGCAACGGTTGCATCAGCTATTCAAATCGGGATGGCACGCGGTGTATTTGCGAACGAAGCTGGTTTAGGAAGTGCTCCTATCGCGGCAGCGGCAGCAAAAACTGATTCCCCTGCAAAACAAGCACTGGTTTCTATGACTGGTACTTTTCTTGATACATTTATCGTATGTACCATTACAGGGCTTGTATTAATAACTACAGGTGCATGGAAATCAGGTAAAACTGGCGTTGAAGCAACAACTCTAGCATTCCAATCTGTATTCGGCACTGCTGGTAGTATGATTCTTGGTATCGCAATTATTTTATTCGCCTACTCTACTATTTTAGGTTGGTCGTATTACGGTGAGAAATGTGTAGCGTATTTATTTGGAGAAGGTGCAGTACGATATTACAAGGCAATCTTCATTGTTATGATCGCTATTGGTGCCAATTTAAAACTAGGCATCGTATGGACATTTGCTGATATTGCAAATGGACTTATGGCGATTCCAAACTTAATTGGTCTAATCGGATTAAGTGGTATTGTTGTCGCTGAAACAAATCGCTTTTTACAAGCAGAGAAATTGAAAGAAAATCATAAAAAACAAGCAAGTTAGTCACTTAAAAAGGAATGGCTCATTTAAAACAAGCCATTCCTTTTTCTCTATTTCAATTCTTTTCCCTTCTGAACCATATGTAAATAAAGTACAAAATCCATCATTGTCGACGAATGACCAAGTTGACGAAGCATCGCTGTTATATTCCCTCTATGATATGTACCATGGTTTACGACGTGTTGTACTAATTCTAAAATTGAAGTTTCTAATTTCCCTGCATATGGATTCTCGATAACAAATACCGTATTTACGTCTTGTATTATACTTAAAAATTCTTTATATTGATTTGCCATGTTTTCAAACATTTTTTCTAATTCATGTAACGATTTAGTTTCGATTTGTTTTCGTAAATGTTCTCGGTCTTGTATTGCCTCATTCATACTTTTACCATGTAATATGTGTAACCACACTTGATCTGTAATATAAATATGCGAAAAAGTATCCTTAATTGATGGGAATACACTCCGTATCTGTTCATTAAAAATTGTCTCATAGTTTGGTAATTCCTTTAGTCGATTGAATAATTTTGTATTAGCCCAAGCATGGTAATCAAACTGTTTTAACATGTAATCCTTCAATCTAAATCGCCTCCCTATCCTATAAAACGAATTTTTCGTTTCTTCATTTCCGATTCTCTATCAGCCTTTATAATCCCTTTTTCTTCTATTGAACGTTTATTTATAGTTTTATATTTTACATACGTATAAAATTCTCTTTTAAATGGAAACGGTGTAATTCGAATTGTTTCTTCATCCAACCATTCAGCTTGAATAGGTTGCTCCTCTTTACTATTAAACATTTCTGATCCCTCAAAACCATATTTAAATAAGTCAATTTCATCTTTCTTTTTGACACCAGGTTTATTCATACACACATATAAAGAAAGCTCATCACAAAACTTCAGTAATCTATAATGTTTATCAATTATCGTAAATTGTTCTTTTGTTAACTTTTTCAATATTCTTTTTTGTCGTTCCAATTCATGTTTATAAAAAGACATCATCTCTTCATCTTCCTCGTTTAATGGAAATGATAAAAAGTGCTTACTACAAAGTAATGCCCCATATGGATTAGACTCTTCAATTTCATTCAAACCAATCGTATAAAAAACGAAGCGCAATGAGCTTGGACAATCCATAAATGTATACGGGATATTTTTGACATCATTTAAAATTGGTACTTTATCAAGCCCTATCCATCCTCTATCATGTTCATATATTGCATCAATAGTTTCCATTAAATATTCTTGATTTTCAAAGAAATTTTCTTTTATATGACTAGCAATCTCACCAGCTAAAAAACCGTGATCATGTTGACGAATTAATATACTCTCTTTCTCATTTTTTTCACGAAAAATCATCTGTATATTCCCCCTCATCTTCATCATACAGCTTGTTCTATACATCAATTCTTAATAAATCCCCAATTATTAGCAGGGATTCAGTCTCTAGCAACGAAATTAACATAACTATATAGCATTCTTTCTAATCATAGTAGTAGCTTTATCTTTACTATCCATTATACTAAAACATTCATTCCAAAATTTTTTTATGAGGTGAAAACATGAATAAAACAGAATTAATTAAAAATGTGGCACAAACAGCTGATATTTCTCAAAAGGATGCTTCTGCAGCTGTACAGTCTGTATTTGACACAATTGCTAATGCATTACAATCTGGCGATAAAGTTCAATTAATTGGCTTTGGAACTTTTGAAGTGCGTGAAAGATCTGCCCGTACAGGACGTAATCCACAAACTGGCGAAGAAATTCAAATCGCTGCTGGTAAAGTTCCAGCATTTAAAGCAGGTAAAGAATTAAAAGAAGCTGTTAAATAAACAAAAAAACCAGCCATTTTATCGGCTGGTTTTTTGTTTATTTAAGCATTTCCTTTATATTTTCCGCATGATATACTTCACAAATATAAAATATACATTTGCAATTACTTACAATTTGATATTTTCTAGTTAGATAAACATTCGACGTAACAGAACATCCATCAAACAACTCAATAATATTTCCAGAAGGCTGATACCCTTCATATAATACGTTTCTTCTTACTTCCATCTTTTCAATAAGCTTTTCAACTGGAATATTTCCAGTCTCTAATTCACTCTTAATTGTGTCCGGTAAAAACGAAGTGTCCGCAAAAATTAGATTTTCAGATAACACCTTACCTTTATAACTAACATTAGATACACGGTAAAGAAATGTTCCATCTTTATCAAAGAAATTCTTTACTTCTTTCGGAATGTACTGTCTATCAAGTATCTCTTGTTCGAAAACATCAAACTGAACTGTATCATTCAAAAGCTTTTCTAAAGCATGAATAGATGACGTATCTCCAGAAAATAAAATATTTTTAATTGCTTGTACATTATAAGTGGATTCATTTGTTCTATTTTCGGCTACTAACATGAGGAACACCTCTTCTATAAAATATTTTATTAAACTTATTTAAGATTTAAAAGCGATACTGCGTCTAATTGTGTAATTTCGGTCACTTCTTTACTGAATATTGCTACGGAAGCCATATGATCTAAACAAGGGCTTACATCTTCTATCACTGTATTTTCAACTAACTCTTGCCTATCATTAAAATTCAACAATTTTGGAGGATCATTTGGAGCTGATACTGTAATATGTACTGGTGGAATCAATAATCCTTCACCTGTCGCTTTCAGTACCGCTTCTTTTCGAGTCCAATATGTTAAAAAACCTTCTATTTTTTGCTCATTAGGTAATTTCATAACTTGCGCTATTTCAATGTCTGTTAATACGCCCTCTGCCATTTTCCTAACATCTACATTTGGATTCATTTGTTCAACATCAACGCCCACAGGTGCAGATTTTGTAAATGCAACGACAACCCAATCGCCTGAATGTGATACTGATAGTTGTGGCATCCCTTCTGGCAATTGTGGCCTGCCATGTTGTAACTTACATACTGGGCACATTCGGTCAATCGGTACTTGAACTGGCGACATAGAAAGTATTTTACCAAGAACTAATCTACTAATTACACAACCTATTATAAAACGGGCACGATCTGCCGAATGATGATAAGAATTTGCTTTCTCTCTCTCAACATCATTTAGTAAATTGTAATGCCATGATTGTAAATCTGAAATTCTGGCCCACCATATTTGACAATCATTCTCATTCAGAGTTGGTATAGAATCTACAACTTTACTTTCTATCATGTAAACTCTCCTTTTTACTACTAATATCAAATTTTATTAAAAAGCTTACGTATATTGCTATTCATTGACAAGTTCTTTCTCTGTTTGTGATACAGATAATATTTTTTCTTTCTTCTTTGACATTACCTCTTTATCAGAAATACGTAAAGAAAATAGTAATGCTACTAGTAAAAATAGTGCAGATCCAATTAATGCTGCTTGATATGGTAAGAAATCGGCTGGAGCATTATTTTGTACACTATTATTCCCAAAACCAGCTAGTATACTAGCTAAAACAGCAACTCCTATTGCAGATCCTAATCGATTTTGTACGTTAAAAATAGTAGTCGCTCTCCCCATAGAAGGTGGCGTTATATTGTTAAATGCAGAAAATTGAACTGCTCCAACAGACTGACCTAAGAAAATACCTATGCCAAACAATAATGTCCGTATTTGCCATGGATTCGTATCATGATTTACAAAACTTAATAAAACAAAGATAATCGCCGTACAAATTAACCCTATAGAAATTACCTTACGAGCTCCTAATTTCTTATATGACCATGGCACAATCTGTGACGATATCATTAATCCAATCGCCTCTGGGAATGTCGTAAGGCCTGATTCCAGTGCGGAAACCCCTATTACATTTTGATACATAAGCGGAAAAACAAATAACATTCCTAGTAAACCAGCTGATGAGAACAATGAAATAAGACTCATTTTTCTAAAGACTGGTTCTTTTAATAAGCGTAAATCTAACATCGGTTGCTCTACTCTAAGTTCTACAATAATAAACAATGTAATGAATACAATCCCAACTATTCCAGTACTTATAATCCCTGGAGAAACCCAACCTTTTGATGGTCCTTGGCTAAGCGCATAGATTAGCATCGCAAATCCTGGTGCTGAAAGAATAAAACCGAGAGAATCAAAGCGACCAGCTGATTTTTCAATATGCTCTTTTAAAAATAGAAGACCGAATAGTAACGCCATAATTCCAAATGGTAAATTAATATAAAATGCCCAGCGCCAAGACATTTGATCTACAAAAAATCCACCAATAATTGGTCCTACTGCCGGTGCGACAGCAATTGGCAACACAATAAACCGAGAAATTTTCGGCCTTTCCTCTGGTGAAAATGTTCGGAATAACATCGCCATCCCAACTGGTGTTAAAAGCCCCCCACCAGCACCTTGAATGATGCGATATATATTCAATGAAGTAATATCGTTTGCTATTCCACATAATGCAGACGCAGTTGTAAATACGAAAAGAGCAGCTAGAAATACTCTTTTCGTACCAAAGCGATCTCCTAACCAACCGGAAATTGGAAGGAAAACAGCTAAGCTAACTAAATACCCAACATTAACTGTCCCCATCGCAGATGGTGGCACTTGTAGTTCCTTACTTATCGTTTGTAGTGCTACATTTACAATCGTTGCATCCATTGCAGCCATAAACATCGCTGTAATATAAACGATACTTACAACTACTTTTGGGTTTATTTTTGCCTTCATTATCGTTTTCCTACTAATATTTTTCCACCAACTTGATTTCTTTTTGGATTCAAATCTTTCCAGTTAGTTTCAACATATTGTAAGCAAACTTGTCTGCTAGCTTCTTCATGTACGACATTCCATCCAATAGGTACATCAAGAAAGGCAGGCCAGAGAGAATACTGGCCCTCCTCATTTTTTAATACTTTGTATGTGTAATTATCATTTTCAAACGGATTCGTCATATTTTACTTACTCCTTTCTTTTCCTTCAAATATTTCGCCAATACTTGTCCAATTTCTGTAAGCGGAACTGGCTGACATAAATCTTTATGTCTACAATCAATATCATGTTGCACAATTTCCCCATCTAAATAATTTAACCACGTATTTGGAGGAATAGGATCAAACCAGTCTGGTATAACGGTGGATCTAAAGAATAAAATATCTCCGTTATAAACTTTCGGTACATATCTCCCTAACAATCCTACTGAATTTACATATGTTTCCTTCAAGTTCAAAATAGTCTCTTCTTCAAGACTTGCTAATGCACTTCCATCTTTACGAAGTATTTCAACCGCACTTTCCATAGTAAGTGGTTTACCATCCATGTTA
The DNA here is from genome assembly GCF_009739945.1 of Bacillus luti. NCBI lineage: Bacteria > Bacillati > Bacillota > Bacilli > Caryophanales > Bacillaceae > Bacillus > Bacillus luti. The sequence goes on from NZ_CP040336.1 coordinate 2,867,237, forward strand.
TCTGGATCATATCCACCTAAAGCAAGTAATGCAATTAGTGCTTCTTCTTCAGTAGGTGCTTCTGTATTCGGTAGGAAGTGACCAGGATAAGAGTCTAGCATAACGAGTAATTCTACTTCTTCCCCTTCATTTTGTAGTTGCGCTGCCATTGCATGAACAACATTTCCTCCAAGTGACCAACCGAGCAAACGATATGGTCCGTAAGGCTGTACTGTACGCACGTATTTTAAATAATCCGCCGCCATCTCCTCTAAACTTTTTGGAAGTTCTTCATTTTTAGCGATACCACGTGCTTGGACACCGTAGATTGGATAATCTGTTCCTAAAGATTTCATAAGTCCTGCATAGCACCAACTTAATCCACCTGCTGGATGTACACAAAATAGTGGTAATTGGTCTCCGCTTGTTCGTAATGGAAGCAACACATCAAGTGCACTTTGACCATTCCCCATTTCAAGCCTTTCAGCTAATCCCGCAACGGTAGGTGCTGCAAATAAAGTCCCGATATTTAGTTCCACCCCAAGCGCTTCTTTAATGCGGCTCATAAGCTGCACTGCAAGAAGTGAATGGCCACCTAAATCAAAGAACCCGTCATCAATTCCAATTTGCGGCACACTTAAAACTTCTGTAAACAAATCACACAACATTTCTTCTTGTGGTGTTCTCGGTCCGCGACTAGATGATGATGCGATAAATTCTGGAGCTGGCAATGCCTTTCTATCTAATTTACCGTTTGGAGTTAAAGGCAAATCATTTACTACTACAAAAGCGTATGGAACCATGTAATCTGGTAAACTACCACCAGCATACTTACGCATTTCATTCGTATCAATCATTTCATTATTTGATGCGACGATATAAGAAACTAACCGTTTATCCCCTGGTTGATCTTCCCGTACAATAACGGCTACTTGTTCAACTTTAGGGTGTTTCATTAGTACCGCTTCTATTTCCCCTAACTCAATTCGGAATCCACGAATTTTTATTTGGTGATCTGCACGTCCTATATAATCTAGCGTCCCATCTTTACGCCAGCGAGCTAAGTCTCCTGTACGATACATTCTTGTACCTGGCTTGCCAAATGGATCTGCGATAAAGCGTTCAGCAGTTAAGCCTGCTCTTCCTAAATATCCACGAGCAAGCCCTGCACCTGCAACATACATTTCTCCAACTACTCCAGGTGGCACTGGTTGTAAATAGTTATCTAATACGTATACTTTCAGGTCAGGTATACTGCACCCAATTAAACTATTTGCCCGTAAAGAAACGATTGTTTCGTCTAACTCAATATAACTAACATGTACTGTCGTCTCAGTAATACCGTACATATTAATGAGCTTCGGTGCGTTATGAGGATGTCGACTATACCAATCTTCTAATCGACTTAGCTCAAGTGCCTCTCCACCAAAAACAACATATCGTAACGATAATTTTTGGCCAATCTCTTCATTTTCACGATCAGCTTGCATCAATTGATAGAACGCTGATGGAGTTTGATTTAAAACCGTAACCTTTTCTTTAACGAGAAGTTGTAAAAATTCTTTCGGCGAACGACTTACAGTATGTGGTACTACGACTAAACGCCCCCCGTATAATAAAGGTCCCCAAATTTCCCAAACCGAGAAATCAAAAGCATATGAATGGAACATCGTCCATACATCGTTTGCGTCAAATTGGAACCAATGATCAGTTGCACCTAACAGTCTTACTACGTTTTGATGTGGTATCATAACGCCTTTCGGTCTACCTGTTGAGCCTGACGTATAAATAACGTAAGCAACATGTGAAGGAGTTAACGGCTTTATACGCTCCATTCCATCTATATTATCGTCACTATATTTCTCAATTTCTTCGATTATTTTTACATCATCAACTAAAATTTTCAGTTCCTCATCACATTCAATTTTCACATCTGAATTTGTTAAAACGCATGACGGTTTCGCATCATGGAGCATAAATGAAATACGATCAGACGGGTAATCTGGATCTAATGGAAGATAACCTGCTCCTGCTTTAAGAACCGCAAGTAAACTTACAACCATATTTAAAGATCTTGGCATTGCCAAAGCAACGAGTTGATCAGGACCGATTCCTTTCGCTATTAGCAATCGAGCTATTTTATTTGCTTTTTTATTCAACTCTTCATAAGTTAACTGTTCATCTTCAAAGATGACAGCAATAGAATTTGGATTTATATGAGCCTGTTTTTCAAATAATTGCGATAATGTCATTTCTGGTATAATTTGAAAACCACCATTCCACTTTTCTAACACTGTATTTCTCTCTGCTAAAGTTAATATTTCTAATCTACCAATTGATTGATCAGGATTTTCCGTTGCATCATCTAATAACAGGATGAATCGTTCAACTAATTTTTGAACCGTTTCACGTTTATATAAATCAGTACTAAACTCTATTAACCCATGTAAACCATTTGGAGTACCATCAACTCCGTTACTCTCGCTAATTTCAAATGTAAGATCAAATTTCGCAGAGCCAACGCTTTGAATTTCAAGGCTAGCTTCTATATTTGGAGCATCAAAAGTTGCTTCTGGCGTATTTTGAAAAGCTAACATAACTTGAAACAGCGGATGACTATTTCGAGTTCGCACTGGGTTTAACACTTCAACGAGTCGTTCGAATGGAACATCTTGATTTTCATAAGCTGCAAGATTTGACTGCTTCACTCTATTCAATAATTCTTTAAAACTTGGATCTCCTGAAGTATTTGTACGTAACACTAATGTATTTACAAATAAACCGACTATGTCAGAGAGTGCATCATCGTTTCTTCCAGCAATGGGACTACCGATTGGTATATCAGTACCTGCACCTAATCTTGTAAATAGCGCACTAAGTCCTGCTTGCAACACCATAAATAAACTAACTCCGCTTTTTCGTGCAAGCCCTACTAACCTACTATGCATACCTGCATCTATTTGAAAATGAATTGTTTCTCCGCAGTAACTCGTTTCAATTGGACGCTGGTAATCTGTAGTTAACTCCAATTGATCTGGTAAACCTTCTAATTCTTTCTTCCAAAAATCTAATTGCTTTGAAATAAGACTCTCTTGTGTAGTTTCATCACCGAGTAATTGTTGTTGCCAAAGGGCATAATCTGCGTATTGAACTGGAAGTGTCTCCAGCTGGACTTTGTCACCATGACATCGTGCTTTATACGCCGCTGTAAAATCTCTCGTTAACGGTTGTAATGACCAGCCATCCCCTACAATATGGTGTAATAAAATTAGTATTACATGTTCGTTTTCACTCACTGTAAAAAGTTGCAAACGAACTGCTGGTTCAACATCGAGGTTAAAGCTATATCTTACCGCCTCCGCAAGCACACTTTCTAATTCATCTTTACATGTTTTTGTTTTAATCATTTCTAGATTTAAATTTTCCATATCTAAAATTTTCTGATAGGAACTACCTAGTACGTTAGGAAAAATTGTTCTAAGTGTTTCATGTTTCTCAACTACATCATAAAATGCACCTTGCAATGCTTCCTCGTTCAGCTTTCCAGAAATACGAATGACTAACGGAATATTATAAGTAGGGCTCGGACCTTCTAAGCAATTTAAGAACCATAACCTGCGCTGTGCAAATGAAAGTGGAACTTCATTTGGTCTACTTACTTTCTTAATTGCTGGTCTTGCGCTTCTTGCCAGTTCCAATTGCTTCGCTAGTTCAGCAACAGTTGGCGATTCAAATAGTTTTCCAATTCCTAATTCGACACTTAATGTTTCACGAATCCTTGCCATCAAACGAGATGCAAGAAGCGAATGACCACCTATTTCAAAGAAATTATCATCTATGCTAATGTGTGAAACACCAAGTACTTCTGCAAATAAATCACATAATATTTCTTCTTTCGGATTTCTAGCAACTCTCTCATTATTTGTTCCATTAAAATCTGGAGCAGGTAATTTCTTTCTATCAACCTTTCCATTTGGTGTTAATGGTAATTCTTCTAGCGATACAAATGCTGATGGCACCATATAATTCGCTAAACTTTCTGAAACATAAGAACGAATTTCTGTAAGGTTAATCGTTTCCTTCTCTTCCACAACGATATACGCAATGATTCGTTTATCATTCGGGCGGTCTTCTCGTACTATAACCACTGCTTGCTTAACATTTTCATGTCGTTGTAATACCATTTCAATTTCAGCTAATTCAATTCGGAAACCACGAATTTTAATTTGATGATCTGCTCGGCTCATGTACTCGAGCACACCATCGTGACGCCATTTTACCAGATCACCTGTGCGGTACATACGCTTCCCTGGTTTTCCATAAGGATTTGCAACAAACCGTTCAGCCGTTAACTCCGGTTTTCCTAAATATCCGTTCGCAAGTCCTTCCCCTGCAATATATAATTCACCAATAACTCCAGGTGGAACGGGTTGTAATCCTGTATCCAGCACATACACTTCTGTATTCCAAATTGGCTTTCCGATAGGAGGTATACTACTTTCACTCTCAGTAATGTTCATGACAGTAGACCAAATTGTCGTTTCAGTTGGTCCGTATAAGTTTGTAATAGAGCAACCTAATTCTTTTAATTGATTTGCTAAATGTGCTGGTAGAGCTTCACCACCAACGAGCACGTTTAGTCCTTGTAACCTTTCTGGATATTCCGTTACTAACGCCTGCCATAACGTCGGTGTCGCTTGTATAATTGTTACTCTTTCTTCTTGTAAAAGTGTCGTTAACGCCGACGGTTCTTGGATTACCTCTTTTTGTACAATTGTTAAACTCGCACCACTAATAAGAGGTAAATAAATTTCTAAAGCAGAAATATCAAACGCAAATGTTGTAACTGCTAATAAATGATCGTTTTCATGTAATGAGAACATATCATCCATGGCCAATAAAAAGTTACTTAAAGCTTTCATAGGAACAATTACACCTTTAGGATTTCCGGTTGAGCCTGAGGTGTAAATTGTATAAGCTGGGTTTAAAAGTGATTCATCATTTTTTAATGGTATATTCATATAAGAATATGTGTTTAACGCTATTTTCATTTCTTCACTATCTAATTCGATTTTTTTCATATCATTTTCTATAACTAAAGTAGATGAAATAGATGAATGTGTGATGATACATACTGGTTTTGCATCATTTACTATATAATTTATTCGCTCAGCTGGATATTCTGGATCTATAGGTAAATACGCTGCACCAACCTTTAAAACTGCTAGCATACTAATTACCATTTCTGTTGACCTTGGAAATACTAAAGCGACAAACTGATTTGGGCGTATTCCTTCTTCTACTAAATAGTGTGCTAATTCATTCGCTCGTTCATTTAGCTCTTTATACGTAAGATCCACACCGTTACAAGTAATCGCTATTTTATTTGGATTTTTTTGTACTTGTCTTTCAAATAATATAGGTAGAGGGCTTAACTTATCAGCTTCCTTAGTCTCATTCCATTCCAATAAAACTTTATGATTTTCTTCAGGAAGAGTAATATTTATTTTTCCAATCGACTCGTCTTTCTGATAATTTTTTATCACTACATCTAATAGATTCATAAACCTGTCTTTATGCAATGCTAGTTCCGCTCCATTATACACTTCTGGGTTCGCATCAAAATGAATCATTAACTCATTTTGATCAAAACGTTTATACACATTTATCGATAAATCATCGACAGGTCCTGCCGATAAATTATGTGTAACACCACGATTTCCAGCAAAATTAAGTCCGTAATCAAAAGGCATAACATTCACTAACGGACCAAATAACCTTTGATTTTCACCTAATAACTTTAAGTCTCTTCTTAATTCCTCATGACGGTATTTATGATGACGACGTACGTCTCGAATTTCTTTAGACACTTGTAGTAATAATTCTGCAAGAGTTATATTTGGAGTTACAGTAAGACGGAGTGGAACTAAATTCATTACCATACCGGGTGTATAAATAGATGCCGAACCTAGACGTCCCATCATCGGTAAACCTAAAACAATATCATTTGCACCTGTTAATTTATGCATATAAATACTTGTTACAGCGATAAGAAATTCCGGCCAACTTGTTAATGAAACATTGATATCTTCTAGTAAAGTTTTCGTGCTAGAACTAGATAAATAAGCTGTTTCTCGTGAAAATCCATTTGATGTTCTCGGTGCTCGTTCTGCCAAACTTACAACTTCTGGTTCATCCACAAACTTTTCTAACCAAAAAGTACGATCTTCTTGAAATTGATTAGACTGACGATACTCAATATCTTCTTGTACAATTTTTGCAAGAGAACCAAATGGCTTTTCATTTTTGTTTGTTTCTTCTATAAGTGATGTGTACTCATTCGCTACCTTTTGGCTAAGAAGTGAAAATCCATAGCCATCCATCACAATGTGATGGATGCGCTGATACCAAAAGAAACGATTATTTTCAACTTGAATAAGTGCTTCCGTAAATAATTTATCTTTTTTTAAATCAACTGGCATAGACAAATCTTTTTTCATCCATACTTTAGCAGCTTCTTCAGGATTTTCTTCTTTACGAACGTCAATAAAATGCATATGAAACTGTGATTCCTTAATAACTTGCCATAGGCCAATTTCATCATCTTCGAAACAAACATGAAGCGCTTCTGCTTCCATTACAACTTTACGTACAGCTAATTCAAAAATTTCTTGATGAATATTTCCGTTTATTTCTACATATTCTCCAGTATTATAAATCGGATTAAGTGGATCTAATTGCTGCGCAAACCACATACCAGACTGCGCAGACGATAACGAATGACGAATCTTTTGACTGTTAGGCATTCTTTACTACCCCTTTATTATGTAGTCTATTTATTACAGCACCTGTGCTGTTTGTGAAGATAGTAAACTGTACCAACCCGCAACGGTTGGACGTTCTGCTAAATCTGCAAAAGTGATTTCTTTCCCTTCGCGACGCCACTTCTCTACTAAACTCATAATTCTGACCGAATCAAGTCCTCTAGTTAATAAGTCCTCATCAATATCAATGCTCTCCACTGATTCACGAAGTAATTGTGCAACTAGTTCATGTACTTCCAATAAAGTAAGTTCATTATCTTTTAAACTTTGTAACTCCGTTAACAAAATGTTTGTTGATGTCGTTACTGCACATCTATTAGATGCATACTCTAACGCGTGTTTATGATGCTCTAGTGAAAAGTCTGCAACTGCATCAGCTATAAAGAACGGCTCTATACCATCCATAAATGCTTCACAAGCTGTTAATAGGCAGCCAATATGCGCATAAATACCGCAAATAATGAGTTGGTCTCTTCCTTGTTCATTTAAAATTTCTAATAGATTTGTCTTTTTAAATGCACTATATCTCCATTTTGTTAGAAATATATCATCCCCATCAGGAGTAAGTTCATCAACAATTTTCTTTTTATCTGGTCCCGCAGGAATACCGTCACCCCAAAAGTCTTGTAATAACCCTCGTTGTTCTAACGTTTGTCCACCTGGTTGTGCTGTATAAACAACTGGTATACCAAGTTCCTTACATTTTTCTCTTATCACCTTAATATTTGAAATGAGTTCTACTTTTGGTGACTCTTTATCGCTATATGCATCGAGAAAATATTCTTGCATGTCATGAATTAGAAGAACCGCACGTTTCGGATTTGGCGTCCAGTTCACTTTATTTTTTGGTAGTTCTGATTCAACTGGCATTTTGTATACTGAAATAGATGGGATAGCCATCTAATCACTTCCTTCCAATTTTTATATTTTTTATCGTTTTACTGTCATAAGTTTTTCAGCAATGACTTTACGTAATTCTTTTTTGCTGACTTTTCCAACACCTGTTTGCGGGAATGATTCAATAAATTCAATTCGGTCTGGAATCTTATACGCTGCTATACCGCGTTCTCTTAAAAATATTTTTAATTCACTTACCGTTGGAGCTTGTCCGCGGGCTATAACAAATGCACAAGTACGTTCTCCTAAATAATCGTCAGGCATAGATACAATTGCTGCATCATGGACTGCATCATGTGCTAATAGATGATTTTCAACTTCTTCCGCAGCAACCTTCTCACCACCACGGTTAATTTGATCTTTATCTCTTCCTTCTACAATGATGTAACCTCGTTCATTTACTTTCACAAGATCACCTGTACGATAAAATCCATCCTTTGTAAATGATCGTGCATTATGCTCTTCTGCTTTATAATAGCCACGAATTGTATATGGCCCTCGCGTTAATAAACGACCTACTTCTCCTGGTTTTACATTGTTATCATTTTCATCAACAACCCTTACTTCATCAAATGTAGACATCGGTCTACCTTGCGTGTGAATAATAACTTCTTCAGAATCATTTAATCTTGTGTAATTTACTAACCCTTCTGCCATACCGAACACTTGTTGTAACGTACAACCAAATGTAGGGCGTATACGTTTTGCAACTTCAGCACTAAACTTAGCACCACCTACTTGAATAACTTCTAGGCTCGAAAAATCGTTATTACGAGTAGATGCAGCATCAAGCCATATCATTGCTAATGGCGGAACGAGAGCAGTAATCGTAACTTTTTCTTTTTCTATAAGTGCAAATGCCTCATCTGGACTACCGCCAGTTGCTAAAACTACTTTTCCACCCGCATAGAAAGTCCCAAATGTCCCAGGAGAACTCATCGGGTAATTATGCGCTACTGGAAGAACGGCCATATAGACGCTATCTGTATTCAAATGACAAATTTCAGCGCTAACACGTAAGCTATAAATATAGTCGTCATGCGTTCTAGGAATTAATTTAGAAAGTCCTGTTGTCCCTCCTGATAATTGGAGAAATGCAACATCACTCGAATGAACTTCTGGTAATGGTACGGAATCTACATACAGATCACTTATGTTTACAAACTCTTCTTCTTCCCCCACTACAATTACATGTTGTAAAGTTGGCACTTTCTCTTTCACTTCTCTTGCTAGTTTTCGATAGTCAAAGCCAAGAGCCTTATCTGAAATAACGTACGCACTCGCCTCACCAAACTCACAAAAATAACTAATTTCACTGCTTCGATGTGAAGGTAGTGCAAAAACAGGAAGTGCTCCAATTCGAAATAGCGCAAAGCATATTTCGAAAAACTCGATAATGTTAGGTAATTGGATTACAACTCGATCTTCTTTCTTTATTCCTAAATTCAGTAAACCTGAAGCTAAGCGATCTACTTTTTTATCAAGCTCACTATACGTTATATGCGTATTACCGCTTACAACTGCAATTTGATCTCCATATTTTTCAGCACGCCCTCTTAACACTCCGCCAAATGTTTCACCAATCCAACACCCTTCCTCTCGGTAACGATCGGCAAATTCTTTTGGCCATTCCGTATATCCTGCTAACATTCTTTCTTCCCCCTATTTTTCATTAAGTGAACTATCTCCTAGTCCTAAAGCCTTCAGCATCGTTTGGAACTTAGCTGATGTTTCAGCTAACTCATCTTCTGGTTTTGACTCAGCAACAACTCCAGCGCCTGCATATAAACGAAGTGTATTTTCTTGTACTTCAGCACAACGAATTGTAACAATCCATTCACCATCTCCATTTAAATCGCTCCACCCTAGCATTCCTGTAAAGAATTCACGGTCAAATGGCTCAATTTCTTGAATAACCTCCCTCGCTTCTTCCATCGGCGTTCCGCAAACTGCTGGCGTAGGATGAAGAGCAATTGCTAATTCTAAAGAAGTAGTATTTAGATCTTTTAGTTCACCTTTCACTTCAGTAGACAAATGCCACATCGTTTCACTATGAATAACGGATGGTTTTTCTGGAACATGTAATGTATGACAGTATGGACGAAGCGCAGCAGCAACCGCTTCCACTACTACCGCATGTTCATGTAAATCTTTTGGAGAAGCAAGTAATTCTTCTGCTCTTCTTTTATCTTCCACTGGATCATCACTACGAGGTCTTGAACCAGCTAACGGATTAGAAATAACTTGCATACCATTACGTGAAACGAGTAATTCAGGGCTTGCTCCAATTAACGTCTTACTATTCTCATTTTCATCTTTCGGTAAATTCACAGCAAATGTATAACCGTGCTTATTACGCTCTGCTAATTCTCGAAGAAGTTTTTGCTTATCAATCTTTTCGGAAGATTTAACATCTAACGATCTAGATATAACGATTTTATTTAAATCGCCGTCCTGTATTTTTTTAATTCCTTGCTTCACACCATTCATATACACCTCAGGATCTGGTACAGGCGTCAGTTTAAATGTCAGTTTTTCATTTTGTTTCATCTCATTTGTTGCCTCTAACTGTAATTTCTTAGCAATTCTACTATGTTCTGGTACGATAAGTTGAACTTCTTTTCTGCGATCAAATGGCAAAGCACCAACAACAATAGGATGTGGATTTCCAGCTTGTTTCGCATTACATAATACGGCTTGCACAAGCTCTGGGAAACTTTCAATTTCACGATGCTTTACTGTAGTAAACTCTCCTTCTGTCAATATCGTTCGATTTGGTGAAGTGAAAAAGAATGAAGATTCAGTCTTATAATCTTCTAATAATTTTTCTGACAGTTCCTTTACAGCCGTAAATTCATTCATAGTATAGTATCCCCCTAAATTTTTTTTTAAACTCCTAATGTTGCTCCGCCATCAACACATAAATTGTGCATAGTAATATGACTCGCTTTATCTGAAGCTAAAAACAATACTGCTTCAGCAACTTCCGAAGGCTGTGCAATTTTTTGTAACGGTATACCGAGTCTATATGTACTTTGAGAGCCAGCAATTATATTTTTTGCTCCATTCTCATCAGCCCATAGTAATTTTTGCATTTCAGTTTCAGTAGAACCTGGTGATACTAAATTACAGCGAATATTGTATGCTGCAAGTTCTAATCCTAAACACTTCATAAACATCGTCGTTGCAGCTTTTGATGCAGCATACGCTGCCATTTCCATTCTTGGAGTACTTGCTGCATTTGAACCAACTGTAACAATTGTCCCTGACTTTCTTTGCATCATATGTTTACTTACTGCTCGGGACATAAAGAAAACTCCTGTAGAATTTACAGAGAATGTTTTATTCCAATCTTCATCACTTAAAGAATGAATCGCTCCCATACGTAAAATCCCTGCGACATTTACTAAAATATCTATCGGTGCGATGTCATTTTCAATACGGTTTACTATCTCTTCAACAGCTGTGCTATTACTCACATCTAATTGAAACGTTTTAATACGTGGTTCATTTAATTCATTTTGATTTAGGAGTACGTTTAACCCCTCTTCATTTTGATCCACCGCAATAACTGTAGATCCTCTTTCTAAAAACATTTTGGTAACAACACTGCCTATGCCTTGGGCAGCACCTGTTACTAAAACGAGTTTCCCATCAAATTCCCCTAAGTTCATTTTCTCTATCCTTTCATTTGAAAATTAATCTAGTGAAACAACATCAATGATAATGATTTTCATTATCATTGATGTTGTAAAAAATAATACACTTACTAAACTAATTGGTCAAGTGTACTTTTCATCAAAACCGAACTAACTGATAATGTTTTTCATTTATAACTGTTACACCGAAATGATAATGTTTCTCAATATACTTGTCAATCTTTTTTTATTTTTCAGATAAAACTTTTTAATGCTTCTTAATAAAATCATATCTAAACACATTAAAAGTACTTACTTTATAAACAGAATTCAAAACCCTCTTTGTAATATTGTCGATGATAAACTGTAGATATCTTTATTTACAATGCTTTACCAAAAACACGAGTATATATTTTCTCAATATTTTTCTGAAAATATATCTTGTAAATACAATTGAATATCTTCTTTAGCATTTAGGATTTAATTAATGTTTCAAATATGATGTACCAGTTTATTATATTCCAATATAATCCAAACGAATACTTTACTCTCTTTTCTCTCAAGAAAATGCCAAAGGTTAAATAGTCTCGTTAAAGTAATTCATAAAAAAAGCACCCTATTTAACAGGATGCTTTTTCATAATCATAGTGTTATAGAAGATTTAAATCCTTACGCTACGCTGCGATACTCTTCCTCTTGTTCTTTTTTCTGATTAGGTGCTTGAATTAAAATTGCGATAATAAATGACACGACACATAATACGCCGATCACCATGAAAGTTGGTTTGAATCCACCTAGAAGTGCACCGATAAAGGAACCTGCAAGTGCTCCAAATCCAAATCCTTGATACACAATTCCGTAGTTCTTACTATGATTTTTCATACCGAAGAAATCACCAACAATAGCTGGGAAAATCGTGATATTTCCCCCAAAGCAAAACGCTACACTTGCAACACATACGAAGTAGATACCATAATTTAAATCTACGAAACTTAGAACCAAGACTGAAGACGCCATAGCAACAAAAGTACCAGTAACAATTTTTAAACGGCCGATTTTATCTGATAACGGTCCAAGAATAATACGACCTAATGTATTGAAAATTGCAACCATAGCCACTGCATTAGCTGCTGTCGCTGCGTTAAGCCCTACAAGTTGAACACCGATGTCTTTTACCATACCAATTAAATATAAACCACTCATACATGATGTAAATAACATAATAAATAATAAGTATACTTGTTTTGTACCTAGCATTTCTTTTGTTGTATAGTCCTTACTGTTTGTTTCACTCACTGCACCTTTATCTGCAGCCTGATGAATTAAGCAAGCACCAAGTACTATCATACCTGTAACAATTAAGCCCCAGTATATAAACGCTTGCGATACACCAACTGTATCAATTAACTTTGCATTTATGTATTTGAAAATTAAGCTACCTGTACCATATGCAGCTACAGATATACCAGAGATTAAACCTTTACGCTCTGGGAACCACTTAATTAAATTAGATAGTGAAGTAATATAAGCTGTACCATCTGCGTAACCTACAACAACTCCTGCTAATACATAAAGTAATATTAGTGAGGACGCTTGTGAGCTAAGCACTAACCCCATTCCTAATGCTAGTCCAGCTATCATAATAAGTTTACGAAGGCCCCATTTTTCTTGCAATTTACTCGCAAACAAAGTTGAAAACGCTAAAGAAAGACTAGTAATTGAGAAAGTAATAGCAACTGCGTTAAGACTCCAACCGTATTTACTTACTAAAGGCTGATTGAATAAGCTCCATGTATATATCGTTCCAAGCCCCATTTGTACAATGACTGTGCCAAGGACAACAAGCCATGGATTTACATTTGATTTTTTCATATGATCCCGCCTCCTCTTTCTATTTCAATGCCATACGCCAAATTTGCTTTTTTAATGTTCATTTTGACCACCTCATTTGATTTAACACCTTCATTGTATAAAATGTTTCCCTTTATGTAAGCACTTACAAGCTAGAGCGTCAAAAACATGGAATCAGTTACAGAAAACGAATGACGAAATACAACAAAATGCTTTTTAAATACGTAATAGTTATTTATATTGTTTTGTATAAGTTCGATTTACATGTGTTTTTGAACCCCTTTTTAAATAGTGAAACAATAAAACCGTCTCTTTAATAATTTATTAAAGAGACGGTTTTATTAGGTCAATTCATAAGCCTGACTTTCTTTATACGTTTATAATTGTTTCTTCAAATGTAACAATTGGCTCTACAAATTCCATCATAATGAAAGCATTTTTAATACGTCTTGTTAAAACTTCTTTTAATTCTGTACACATTTCTTCTGTAAGTGATTTTACAAATACAAAATTGTGACAATAAATCACACTCTTCTCTTTACTTAAAGGATTTAAAAACATTCCCTCTTTTGTAACGAAAGCGTTAGAATGCCCTGCTAAAGTTGAAAGCAACGTCTCTAAAATTTTTATTTCTCTTTTTGAAAACGATTCTTCACAAACTACTTTAATATTCATTTCTGTTATCATTTATATATTCCCCCAACCATTTTTTCACAAGGGGATACTATAATACTATTAAATTCTCACCAGACTCCCCTTGTCGTTCAAAAAATTCACCAGAAAACTAAGTTGACGAACTTGTTTTTTCTCTTTATTCATATAAATCTCTCCTTTCGTATATATTACTTCTTCATTTGTAATTGATTACCTTTTTATATTAAAGTTTTTCTATGTTTTTAATTGGAATTTGACCGAAATGAGATTTTATTCCTAAACGTATATTTTTTCTTGCGCTCCTACAAAAAACTTTACTTATCTACTTTACGTTTTTGGCTACATAGTATCTGTCTTTTGAATAATTTATTTAGCTGCAGTATTTACATAGAAACATTTTTTCGCTAATGCTGAAACAATTTACATTGCATATAATAAACGTAAATAAAATATAACTTTTAATATAGGAGTACTCTATACTATTTTATTAGACAAGAAATATTTTATTGATAAACAAAACTAAATATTCACTAATATATCTATCCGTGGTTTAATATATATAATAAAAAAATATTTCTGTCTTTTATGAGGAGGTACTATGAAAGCAAACGTAGGGGATACTATACTTTTTCAACGAAATAATTTAAAGATTACAGGATCTGTACTAAAACTATATACTGAATCGGTCTTAGTTGAAATTACAAATGTAAGCGGTGGTACTTTTGAATTTGATCGAACAATTGTAAATCATAAAAACTATAAAATTTTAAATGCAAGTACATAAAACAATATAAAATAGCCCCTGCCTAGCAGCAGAGGCTATTTTATATTGTTTTACTTCATTAATTTATATATCCTAAAACACTAACAATCTTGCTCGCTTTTAAGTTATTAATGTGATAATAAATTTCTAAACCCCTTCTCTCTGCACGTAACACTTTACCTTTCATTTTTGATAAATGTTGCGAAACAGTCGATTGTGGAATATTTAGCAATTCTGTTAATTGTGTTACGTTACACGTTTTTCTTGTGCTTAATTCATTTACAATTTGTAATCGGATTGGATGCGCCATAATTTTTAAAATATCTACATCTTCTTCTGAAACTAAAGTTTTCTTCATCTCACTCGTATATGTTGTCATAAGACATTCCCCTTTTATATGAATTCCTTTTTATTAAGAACCATTTCCAAAACTAAAAATTCCTAATCAAGACCTTTATATAAAAATAATAGGATTTTCAATTTTCAAAAATAGAACTTACTATTATTCACTTTATTTATTTGGTACATATACATAATACAATTTTAATATGTGCTGTATGTGAAGTTTACATAAATTTATAATGAAGATTTGTTAAACCACTTATATCCTAAATTGATACTCCACCTATTAAACTATCCAGTGATTTTAACATATTTTAGGCGTTTGTATATACTATTTACAAAACAATTATGTAAAGGAGGATTTCATATGCCTACAGCGTTACAAGAACAAGTAGAAGAAGCACGTGAGACATATGTCAGTCGGATCATTTTAGTTGGTGGATCAACTTTATTTTTAGCTGGTGGTGTTATATCGGCAATTGCAGCTTTTAAGGCTTATAACCGTTTGGCAAATACGCCGCCATCTTCTGATAATTCATAAACATTTAGCAAAACAAAACGTCGCCTCAATTGAAGAGACGACGTTTTGTTAATTATACAAACTACACTAAAAGTATCAAATGGGATCCTACTCTGTTTCCAGAACTTACTTCACCACAAACCTAGTCTCACTACACCCATCCTTCTGCTTCGTTACTTCTAATACAGCTGGCATTGCGTTTTTCAGCTCTTGTACGTGCGAAATGACACCGATAAATCGGCCTGATTTTTGTAAGTCAATTAAGGCGTCAACTGCTTTCGTTAATGACTCCTCATCTAATGAACCGAATCCTTCGTCGATAAACATCGTTTCGATGGAAATACCGCCTTCATACGCCTGAATGACGTCTGCCATTCCAAGCGCTAAGCAAAGCGATGCGTTAAATTTCTCACCGCCAGATAATGTTTTTACATCGCGTGTTTGACCGGTGTATGCGTCGTATACGAAAATGGCTATTCAAAAGGCTTTTTAGGAGGTATTTAGTAAGGATATTCGTACAAAGTGTGACCGATAGAACGATAAAACTTATATTATAAACCGTTACAAATCAAGAGATTATAACGTCCATTACGTAGGGATTTTTCCTACGTTTTTTTATTTTAGTCGTTAAAGTCAAATCTGTATAATGTCTAAATAATATTGGTTAGTTCCTCCACCTTTGTAAAGAGTGGAGTTCAGAAATTGGACGTGCGTCGTGAGAGTTTGGCTTACAATGTATAACTACCCATTTTCTTAATTATTTTGGGTCTGGAACGCTCGCTAGGTCATTACCATATTTATCAAACAATTCTTTAGATTTATATCTTAATTCTAATCCTTCTTTCATTTTATCTGAATTTGTTTCATTGACTGCTTGCAATATTTTTATCCCACTATCCATCATTACTTCATAACTTTTTATTAATGTTTCATGATGTTGTTTATATGCATCTGGAATATGTTGTTGTGGGTATGTTTTTAATGTACCATAATCATTTCCAATTGCTTTGTATCCATTTATTATAGCATCTTTCCACTTACTATCCCCAAACAACGCTGGATTTGATTCTGCTTGATTTAGTAACTTTTGAATAATATCATTTGCCATTGCAGTCTTATCCATAATGATAATAATATTATCAACATATTTTTTTCTCTTCTCTTTCTCCTCTTCAACTGAACTAACTTTTGGTTCTTCTTTAACTTGTTCAACTTTAGTTTCTTCTACTTTTGATTCTTCATTTTTAGTTTCTTCTTTGACTGTATCTGTCTTTGACGAACATCCAGCCACTAATGCCACTATCAATAACGTAACTCCCCATTTTTTCAACATATATATATCCCCTTTTTTAAAATTCTCACTGCAACTAGTAAAGTATCATATTTTACCATATATATATAAACTTCATATTATGTAATATTTTTCATTCTTCTTTAAAATTCATTTAAAGCATTCTTTTTATTGTGTGAAGGAAATCTCATTGTACCGTGACATCCCTCATCCCCTTGTGCCTTCCTATTCAATACTACCTGAGATTTATTTATCACCCGTAATATTTCCCATTCTTCTTTTTCATACTTTATAGACACGAGACGTTATAAGATTAAATATTTCAAATATAAACTTCATTATATACACCATTTAAATGTTTGAGCAAATTGAGAATGACGTTTTTAGGTATAAAATAAACCTCTGCGTAAACAGAGCTTTATTTTAACAACTATATATTTATTTAATACTTTCTCTTATATGTATCATTGTTTACTTGGAGTAATCACCAATGTAAACCATGGAGCAGAATCCCCTCCTGGACTAAGCTCGTATCGTATATCATGCTTTATTATAGAGTGTTTTTCTCTATTCGTAATATAACTATTAAAGTTTAACTCATTTGTAATCAAATGTTGTACATCTTCTTCTGATAGCTTAGGATCATTTATTCTGATAATGTGCTGAATCAGTTCTTGATATTGTCCTATCGTTATCTCATTTATTTGACTACCAGGCTTAATCCCTATTAAAAATGGCATCGTAATATTATTGTCTTTATCTACACCTGCAGAAATCCCCATCCCATTCCAACTAGCAGTATATAGACTTTTATCTTTCGATATTAATGTAACTTCAGAGTCTACGATTGCAATTTTGCCATCTGACATTTCATTCAGTTTATCCTCGAATTGCTCTTTTGTTACTCCATTAGTTCTACCAAAAAAGAAGTACCCAATTATTAATAACCCTGCAATCACCAATATCCACATCTTATTCTTGAGTGCAAACTCTTTTAAATCCATAGAACTCCCCCATTATCTTATAATTCTATATTCTAATATGATTATATCACTCAGTTTTATAAAATAGTTGAATGATATTTCAACAAAAAAAGAACCAATAAACAGTAGGTTCTTACCAAACTTCTAATATCGGAGCATTCACTACACTTCCATTGTTTCTTTTTTCGTTAGGCTATATATAAAAAAACAAGAAGTGCAGTGTTCTAACTGTAACTACATGCGTAGAATGGAGATAAACAAAAAACATCCTAACTACTAAGCTCCATAGCCGTTGATAAGATATTTATTTCCATTTCCAGTTTACCCAATTAATTTTATCTACACATAAATTCTCAGTGGTCCATTTTAAATACGTTAGAAAGTTGTCGCAGGATTCAAAGTCTCCAGTTAGGCAACCACTAGTGAATTGATGACAATTATCGAATACTAAATTGTAATCTCTTGATTTGCCAACACTATTTAACGCTCTATGATAAGCAGATTCAAAAGAGATCGGCATACAAAAAGTTTTGTCTAGTGGTATTACTATCTCTTTGAGTGTTGATGTCACATTGCTAGTAAACTCATATAGGTTTACTTTTTCAATTTGACCTTTTCCATTTAACTGAACAGCTTCATTGTTCCCCACGTATATACCTGAATGTTCCATTGTCCCAAATCCTAAGTCACAGTATATTGGAGAACCCAAACCTGGCTCTAGCTTTGTTCGAGGCTTCATAATGAATTTAGGGGGAATACCTGTTTGAAATGGAGAAATAATATCATACTCTAGATTACTAGTACTAAGTTCCTTCTGGAATTTTCTTTGTTCGATGGCTTCTTTCGCTGAATATGTAACATCTGCTATTTTGTCTTTTGCGTCACTTACCGCCCATCCTACCTTGCTGTATCTTACTGCATCTTTTGTTTCTGTGATTTTACATCCTAACTTTGAATTTTGTACATTATATAGAAAATCTCTAAATCCCATTTTTAAATTCTCCTTTTATTAATTGTCACATTAATCTATTCAAAGTAATTAGCTTATAAATAATATAGAAGACTACATTTACAGTATATGTTAAATTTAAAATACATTCAATTATTTATATGTTACATTTAAATTGATACCATTTACTTTTTATTTTAAGGATCTATTTTCATATTATAAAGTAATATCTACGGCATCTAAAAATACTATTGAAATGGGGGTTGTATTAAATGAATAATAGACTTACTAATGAAGATGCATACGAAAGAAGAGAAATGAACACAAGGAGAAAGATTAATTTCACATTCAAATGTCCAACATGTGGTGGAAAAGTAAATATCCAAACTCACAAATACTTTTACCTTGTGAATGAATATCTAACTAATCAATTTGATTCAAGTCGATACTGCTCTAAAGAGTGTGTATTTAAGTTTTTAGAAGATAAAAATGTAAATGTGGAGGAAGCCGTTAAAGAACACAACCGACTGATGGATCTATTAGACGAATTAGATAAAAAATAATAAATTCAACAGAAGTGTAAACAACTTAATGGACCAGTTCTACTTTGATAGTGAATTTATGTTAGCATAAAAAACAAAAATACTAAACATTCAGAATTATAAAAATAAAAGGGGGGATTCATATTATTTATTCAATCTATATCATGGTACAATATATTAATTAATTGAAATGATTTCCAAAAAGTAATACATAATGAAAACCACGAAACTCGTATCATTAGCAATACCTATTCTATTATTAGTAGGTTGTGGAGTAGGAGAAAAAGATTCTATCCCTAAGACTGAGGAAACTAGTAAAGCTATGTTGAAAACAGGAACATCTGAAAAACAGTATCCGTATTATATTTGTGAGCAACTGGTAGAATTTCAATTCAAGAAGGATGAATTATTGTTAAAACTAGGAGAAGCTCCAAAGGATAATAAGAAATATAAAGATGTATTTAAAACAGCAAACGATATGGATGAAGCCTTAGATCGTATGGAGAACATAAGAGTACTTGATAAATACAAAGACATTCATAAACTCGTAACATTCGCTTTACCAATTATGTTAATGGCAGGGTGGACTTTAAACACCTATGGTCTTACACATTTAGAATTTCAAAAAGTGAACAAAGCATATTAATCAAGTAAACTAACAATATAACAAGGAGATCATTACATGAGTTATGATACTATAGCATCGCTACAACGCATGAACAACCAACTTTTTATTAAAAATAAACCTTTTAACAAACAACAATTTGAACCTATAAGCAATCATTTAAATCGTCCTGAAGGTGGACTTTGGACTGCAGATTATAGTGTAGCAGATGGATCTAAATGGTTGCTATCTGGGCATGTAGATTTTGAATACAGTAATCCTTTAGGATTTGTATTTAACATCAAACCCGAAGCGAATATTTTAACCTTAAATACAGTAAAAGATGCGTTAGAAATTCTTCCGTCTTATTTAATTTCTACATTTGTTCAAGCCCCTACAAATCTCCACGGAAAAGAAATTGCTATAGGGATTTATAAAATTGATTTTGAAAACATGTCTCAAACATATGATGCAATTAGTGTTTCGGATGAAGTTGCAAATGGTGATATTCAATATAACGGAAAATTTTCTCCTTTTGCTGACTGGGGAATTGCTTCAACCCTATGGTTTAATACAAATCACTTGGAACAAATAGATGAACTTTCTACCGAAAAACTAAAAGAGCTACTTATGAACGCTCAAGTATAATAAATACTTGATATATTTTTTAAATTTAAGAGGCATCTTCATAAAGGTTGTACGCTCTATATTTAAAGGTTTTCGTTTAATAGGTTTAATTGTTAAACCTATATTAAAAGCATTATCTAAAAGTAAATTCTAAGTTTAATAGCAACAAAAAAGGCCGTTCAATAGGACGGCTTTTACTTATTTTAATTTTTTTCGTTCTTCAAATTTTTATTCCCCTTTGAAAATGAGTGAGATTTTTAGTATACGTTAAATAGTAAATCAGTAAAAAATTCTCCCATCTCTTTATCATTTTTTGAAAATACATCATGTTTTGCAACAAGTAGTTGCCTTAAAATATCATCTAACTTTTTGGAAATCTCAATTAAACTACCTTCTTCACCTTTCAGGTGTTGGCCATGAACTAACAGAGAACGATAATCATAAGCTTTTTTTATAAGTTTAAAATACTCCTTCTTTGATTCACTTGATGTACCTAACATCAAGCCAACACGTTCTGCTATTTTATGGTTAACTTCAGATGTTCCAATTGTAAATAAACATTCTAATGCATTGCAATAAGATACTATTTTCATTGGTAAAATACAGCTGGTTCTTGCCATAAGGGTAAAATAATATGCTCTATCTATCCGATTTGATCCTTTACTCTTGAATAGATGATCCGCATCAGGATACTTACCTCCAAAATGTCTATCTTCATACTCATCTATTGCAAAAGGGGTAAACTCACGAGCTACCGATTGAATTTCACTTTTTGAAAAAGATGATTCCTTGTGTTCACACGTAGAATAATAACATATTTCTGATAGCGATGCTTTATAAGTAAAACCGTCTTCGAACTTATCATAATATGCCAGTAGAAAGCCATCTCTGACATAAATATTGTTATCTTTGATTTTCCATAATTCATAAATAAAACTTTGGGCAAGTCTTAGATAATAATAAGTGTACTTTGCTCCTATTTCATCCATTTGTTCTTTGTTCTTGATAGAGTCCATTTCTCCATCTATGTATAAATATGTTGCATCATCAAATTCCCATATGGAATGAATTCCAAGAGTATCTTTCATTAATTGTGTATTTGTTATTTTTAATCTCTCTTCTGGACCATTTGTAATTCTTGCTCCTGGGAAAATACCTATTCCTCTATTAAGTACAGTATCTAGCTTCAACTTGTAAAATGGTGTAATAAATCTAAACTTCATAATAGTTCCCCCTTCAACGAATAAGAGTAGAGTTTATTGTATAATTTATATTATTTTAACATATAGATGGTACATCGTAGCTATTAAAATATTCATTTTGTTATTTAATAAACAGATATACAATCCAACTTAAATGATAGTTTGGTGTATTGTAATACGTGATTTATTCAATTTTCGGGAACTAATTAAATAAATTCGTCTAATCTCTTTACACTATCAATCCAATCACACTTTATTGTCCAAACCTCCCTCCTACTCTTCACATAGCATATACTAAAAAGGAGGTACGTGATTTTTATGTAAAACTATTATTACGACCGTTCGCATAAGTGCTATCGGAAGAAGCATAAAAAATGCGACTGTGATTGTCATTGTGGGCCTCGCTACCAAACGTTAACATCTGAACCTTTATTTCGTAATGCGGACACAGACTTCATTCAAGTTTCTGTACTTAATCAGACTGACGAACCGCAAACTATAACTATAGCGGTACAAAATTATCAAGATACTTGTGATGGTGATATATACCCTTCTAATGATGGATACCTTTGCGGAAAACTCGTTATCGTTAGGATGGCATTAGCACAACGGTACAAAACAGGGAATGTGACGACGGGGAAAACGATATTTACGCTCCACCTGAAGGAGTTAAACCATTTGTTGGATCGGTTACATTTATGATTCCACCTCGGCAGGTGTTTAGCCCAATGGACCCATTTTCGCCAGGTGACCTTTACTACCCAGCAACCCCTCACTCCCCCGCTATCATAAACACATGGGGCATTAACTTGCGGGAATAATTCAGCAAGACAATACAGCGCTAAACGGGCCGTTTACGAGGTTTTCAGGCGATCCTCTTTAATACGGAATAAATACGAAAACCAACTCTATAATAGGAATCGGTTTCTTTTTTGATTTATCTATAAAGTGCTCCATTCATAGTCTAAAGCATAAAATACATGATGTTTACACAAAAAAATCCCCTCAACTTTCAGCTGGGGGAAATTAGAGTTTTTAATGCATACAGTCTTCGAGCTTTAAATGCAATACAATCAATTCTTTAAATAATTCTTGTTCGACAGGAATTGAAACAAAATATCCCTTCTCTACTTCTCGCTCTTGAAACTTGAACTCAGGGTTAAGTTTAATTCTTTCGAAAATGCGAAAAGGTTGCTTCACAATAATAACTTCTTTAATGTGTTCCAAATATTCGTCCCAATATATCCATGTAAAGTATTGTAGGTTCGGTAAGCTATAGAACTCACATGCTTTATTTGCTGTTTTAGTTTTTTTTGAGATTGTTACAGTCGTTGGATAAGCATCATTTGCTGTTAATACGCGATATCCGTTACTCAACGAAATCGGTAAAACTTCTTCAGGGAAATACACCTGAATTATATTATCTATAAACTTCTCGCAATCTAGTAATATTCGTTTTTGTGCATCTTTTTCATCAATCGTTTCTCGAATTTTATATCGAAATACGCTCCCAAATTCTTTTTTTAATAGCTCACTATACATGTTTAAATTGTTCATTGCCAAATCATGAATATCTCTAGACCACTTTAACTTCTCTTCAAATGTTTTCTTTTGATTTTGCGA
The DNA here is from genome assembly GCF_009739945.1 of Bacillus luti. Lineage (NCBI taxonomy): Bacteria > Bacillati > Bacillota > Bacilli > Caryophanales > Bacillaceae > Bacillus > Bacillus luti. The sequence continues at coordinate 2,890,526 of NZ_CP040336.1, forward strand.
AATACGTTTCATTTTAATTGTTAAAGCTTCAACACTTTCAATGTCGAAATTAACAGGTTGTTCGCCGAAATTCATCAACATAATCACGTCCCATCTAATTTTTCCAAAAAAATTAGCATGGGTAGACCGTGTTCTCTTTTGGAAAAGAGGAACTTATCGGTTTATTACCCATGCTTTATTAGGCAGAAATCGATAAGTTCCCTTCCTATTTAATTACAATGATTTCTCTTATAATTTATAGCGTTACTTCTTTTATATGTTTTGTCCCTCCTGCTTCTTAGTTCCTTTATCTTATTTTCACCTTTCTCCTTTTCCCATATCTCATTATATGTATGACACAATTATATATTCTTAATTTATTTTATTATACAAGAAAGACAGAAAATAGAATTTCTCCATCTACACCATCTTCTATCTCACTTTTTTATTTTAGTGAAGAATAAAATTTATGAATTTGATAGCAATTGTACACTCCTTCTAAAAGTATATTTCATTTCCCCACTGATTCTGCAGCATAGCTCTTATCTATAAATTGCACATATTTTTGTAAATACATATAGTCCTTTTCTTGCAGAAAAGGAGCCCAAATACACAATAGCTTTCTAGCTCTGGAAAATGCCACATACCCTACGCGTGCTTCTTCAAGCACTTCATTTTTTTCAAGCCACTCCATAAGCTGCACTCCTGATTCAGCCATTACTAATACGCATTCTGCTTCTTGACCCTTGGCATCATGAATATTTAAAACACTCTTGTCATTTTCAAAAAAACACCTTGTAGCTCTACTTGTTCTACAAGATTAGAGATTATTTTACTCCTAGATGCTTTAACTTGGTTCTTCCATTTGTAACTAAGCATATTTAATTTTTCACCTACAGACTTTTCATACAGTTTTTTTGATTCTTCCATCAAAAATTTTTTCAATTGTAAAAACAATTCTGCAACCGATATCTCTGTTAGTACAAGGTTATCTAAAAAATGAAGTGTGAAAATCTGCAATTTTCTCCACATAAACATGCTATATCCAATTTCAGCTAGAACTACATAGTTAGGATTTTCATTAAAAAATAAATAACTAAAAGCTTCACTCATTCTTTCTAAAGCTTTTTTCAAACTCATTTCTCCTTTTATACGAGATAGCCAATATAAAATTTGTAAAATTTCACAAAAATGATAATGTTCTTTCGCTAGTTTTAAAAAAAAGGATTTAACTCTACTTTTTTTCTTTTAATAGACAATTAATCTTTTCCATTTTTGATTAAAAAGAGAATTTTATGCAAGCCGTATTGCAGCATTTGAATGAACATCTTCTATTATATCTCTTAGATTTATTCCTGTTTCCTTTTTTATATTGTTTACAGCTCTATTGACTTCCATAACTCTTTCGCCTTCTTCTTGAATATCTAACAACGATTGTATACCTGATGGTGTACTAATTTTTGTTTCGCCTATCGTAAACTCTACTTTCCATTCATTTGTACCCATTATATATTCCTCCTTAATTTGTATAAAACTCTTATTTTATTTAACTATTGATTTTAGTATAATCTCAAGTCAATCTATTTCTTGATCTTCCATCAAAAACAATTGCTGGTAAATCTTTATATATACCTAATTCTCCAAAGTCTACTGTATATTTTTGCGACCTATTCTCTTCTTCACTCTTTCTATCTATAACGATTCCACTTTTACCTCTTAATTCCTCATTTGCAAATATTGAATGTCTGCCTACTCATATCTTCTTACCTATGTCAAACATCCAGGGTATAAAACTCATGTTATCGCTCCTTTGAGTAAAATTAAACTTTTATTTAACTGCAAAACAGAAAATCATTTACTTCTTCAATCAAGCTATTATTGTTGTGTTCCAGGAATAGTAACTTATGATTCTCTCTTTGATATTTATACATAGTTTTTTCATTGGTAGATTTGTGAGAAAGGAAGTTAATCATAATTGAATTTAAATTATTTACTCTAATATTATCAATTCGTTGTAAGTCCTGATAAATAATTTTATTATCTAATTCATTAAAAGCTTTCACAGAAACCAATGTATGTATTTCATTGTTCTTATAAATTAACAGGTCAGGAATATTGTAACTTTCTACTCCTTCTACTCGTACCTGTGATTTAAGAGTAAAACTTTCTTTGTTATCTATTAAATATAAAAATATTCTATTAGCTAAATACTCACTAATTCCAGTAAGGTTTTGTGAAGTACCGCATCTTTCTTTGTGGATTCTTAAAAAAGACTTATATAATTGAGAATAGTTGTTACAAGTGAATTTATTTATATTGCTTTCAATATAGGAATCCAGTTGATCAAACCATAATTTCATAAAGTCCATATTAATACCCCTTTGTGTAAATAGATTATTATTTAACTAAACCTGCATCATTCTCTTCCTTTTCTAGATCTTCCAGTAAGAAATCCAATTCTACGATTGTTTGTAGTGCGTTAAATAGCCTTAAAGCATCCACTTGTTTCCAATTACTCGGATAGTCACGACCATGCAACACCCAATCTCGATTTATCATTGGTAAACGGGTTGGATTATTGTCGAAATTGCCAAATTCAAATATTCTATTTAAAAATGCTGCTACTGAAACGTAGAATACAATATAAGTCCTGTCTCTTTTAATTTCTCTATGGACTTTATTATACTTGGTCTTTAAAGAAGTTTTTTTATCAGGCTTTAAATATTTTTGAAATCTCGGTGAAATAAGAATATGTGCGATATTTTCAATAATAATTAATAAATTAGGAATAACTATTAGATAATTACCTTTTTCATAACTATCAAAACATTGTATAAGAAGCTCTCTCCACTCCTTAGTTAATTCATGTTCAAGAATATTTGTCTTTATAAATTCGAATTCTTCGTCTTTTGAGTAAAAATCTAAAAGTGTTAAGTCTAATTCATCTTGATCTGCAATTTCTGACAGTCCAATGGTTTCTCCTGATGTCATGTTCATTGGAAGAGTCCAGCCTCTTCTCCCTAGATTTTCAGCTGACTTCTTTTCCTTTCGCTCAAACTCTTCCCAATCTATATCAATTATAGGTCGTAGAGATACGTTAATTGATTCTATCAAATGCGTACGTAGTTCTGCGATTTTTTGAAGTATTTCCTGAGTTTTTTCATTCGTATCAATTCCTTGTGGGAAGAATTTATGTTTATTTTTATTTAGAAAATCAGTTTTAATTTGATGTTCCCTATCTTCCATTAATGCATTCTCTCCCCTTTGTATAAAATATAGTTTTTATTTAATAGCCTTTACATTATTTCCCTATATTCTATAATATCATATATTTCTTACTCTAGCTTTCTACAAATATCGATCCCCTATGTAATTGTCTTCATCTTATATATCTCTATACAAAGCGTGACCAAAACGTTAAAATACGGATAATGGATGGTATAATTCTCTTTCTTGTGACTTTTTAAAGAAGGACATAAGATTGAGTGGTACAGTAAGTAAAAATACGGATATAGGTAAATGGGACTTTGTCTTCGCTATTAAAGATCCAATGACAGGCAAGCGTAAACAGATACGCCGTAGAGGTTTCCCTTCTAAACGGAAAGCAAATGAAGAAATGACGCTTTTATAGGCTGAATATCTTAACGATGATTTTCTTAAGCTTTCTCATATGTCATACGAGGCATTTATGGACCAATGGTTTAAAGAAAGGCAAAATCAACTTCAAAAATCTACCTTTCGAGCAAATTACACGCATTACTTAAATATCATAAAACCTCGTCTCGGTCACTTGAGGATTCAAGACATTACAATTATGCATCTTCAGCACTATATCAACTCATTAATTGAGGAAAATCGATATTCAAAAGGTACAATAAATTTAGCTTTCAGTTTTATAAGAACATCTTTGAAAAGAGCGAAGGTACTTAAACTTATAAAGGATAATCCAGCAACCGATGTTGTTTTGCCTAGAGTATCTAAAACTGAAATGGACGTTTGGACGTTGGATCAGGTAAATTCCTTTTTGAATGGTAGTAAGACAATGAGGAACGCTACAAGATTTCGTATTAGCTTTTCAATAGCGGTATTTACCGGAATGCGTCAAGGTGAGATTTTGGGGCTACGTTGGAAAGATATCGACTTTGAAAATAATAGAATTTTTGTCAGACAAACGTTATCTGAGCGTGGGGAATTAAAATATGGTGCAAAGAATAAAACGAGTATACGTACGATTCATTTTCCGAAAATTTTATTAGAAGAGCTAAAAACTCACCGTAAGTTCGTCGAATATGAAAAAGAAAAAGCCGGCGTTAAATACACCGACTTAGACTTGGTTCTCCCATCTAAATATGAGAAACCTTTAGATTCTCGTAGCATACGTAGATCCTTTTACAATGTAACTGAAAAACTTGGATTACCTAGAATAAGATTTCATGATTTAAGACATACGCATGCTACTTTATTAATCCAACAGAATGTAAATGTAAAACTCATATCAGAGCGTTTAGGTCATGCTAATATAGGCACGACGTTAAATACGTACAGTCACGTGCTACCTGATATGCAACGTTCTGTAGCTGAAAAACTCGACGAAGTATTCGAAAAGTGTGACCGCTAGTGTGACTCGAACCTAAAAAACAGTGGAAACGATCGATAAATCAGATAGGTTCCAGAACTTACTTCACCACAAACCTAGTCTCACTACACCCATCCTTCTGCTTCGTTACTTCTAATACAGCTGGCATTGCGTTTTTCAGCTCTTGTACATGCGAAATGACACCGATAAATCGGCCTGATTTTTGTAAGTCAATTAAGGCGTCAACTGCTTTCGTTAATGACTCCTCATCTAATGAACCGAATCCTTCATCGATAAACATCGTTTCGATGGAAATGCCACCTTCATACGCTTGAATGACGTCTGCCATTCCAAGTGCTAAGCAAAGCGATGCATTAAATTTCTCACCGCCAGATAATGTTTTTACATCACGTGTTTGACCAGTGTATGCGTCGTATACATCTAGACCTAATCCACTTTGACGATTTCTCTTTTCAACTCGTTCACTTCGTTTTAAATAAAATTGTCCATTTGATAACTTACGTAGTCGCTCATTGGCGATTTGAACAATTTGTTCTAAATACTCAATTAAGATGTAACGTTCAAAGGATATGCGACTTTCATTATCACCTTTCATTACTTCATATAAATCAACAAGTTCTTGGAATGCTTTTTCTTCTTCATGAATTTGTTCATCAATACGTCTAATATTTTCATGTAAATCAGAAATATATGCGACAGCATTTTGCGCGCGTTGACGTTTTTCTTTAATTATATCAAGATTAATTTCTAATTCTTGTATGTGTTCACCTAACGAAGTAATATCCATATACTGTTTATCTTTCAATTCAGCATGTAATTCTTCGATTTGCTTTGCAAGTACTTCAAGAGATGAATAGTAACTTTGAATTTCTTTTTGTAACATTTCCATCTCAGCATCACTTAATTTAGCTTCTTTATACGTAGTTTGATCTGTAAATCCGCTTTGCTCAAGCTCTTTCATAAAGCGCGTGAAAGTCTCTTCTTTCTTCAATTTTGCACTTTCAAATTGATTAGAAGCACCTTCCTGCTCTGCTTGAATACGTATATGTTCATTTTGCCAATGTTGATATGCTTCTTGTACTTTCTTCCATTCCTCTTCCATTCTCTTACTTTGTTGCATTGCTTGGTCAAACTGTATTTTCCAATCTTGAACTGTTTGTAAGTTATCTGGAATATTTTGCTTATCATGTTCATATGACATACGAAGCTGTATACATTCCATTTCTGTACGGTGTTGCATAGTTTCTACTTCACGCTTTTGTTTCTGAAGTTCATCTACTTTTTCTTCTATGCTTTTTATATTCACAGCAATTTGTTTACGTCTTTCTTCGCTTTCTTTTAACGCATTCACTTCTGCTGCTAATTGTTTTCCTTTTTGAACGAGCGCACTGTATGTTTCAACTAATTGTTCTGAGTGGTACCCTCGTTTCATCACTTCTTCTATCACTTGTTCATATTGTAGTCGATAGAAATTCCATTTCTCCTCTACTTGAACATGTAATTTTTCAGCAACGTTCTTCTTTTCTCTTAAATCGTTTAATTCTTTTTCATCGATCGCATCACTTTGCTCTGTCGCTTTTTTCGGGTGATTCGTACTACCACATACTGGGCAAGATTCACCATCATGTAAATGAAGTGCTAATATACCTGCTTGTTCACTTAACCAGCGGCGTTCCATATTTTCATACGCACGAACCGCCTCTTGCATCTTAGTAAATGCAACTTCTTTTTCTTGCTCGAATTTTTGTTTTTCTTGCCAAACATCATATGCTTGCTTTAAAACCTTTGCATCTTCTCGCATATTTGTTAGTTCTTCTACTTTAGTTACATATTGCTCAAGTGCATGTTCTAATTGCTGTAATTCACCGGACATTTTCTGTTTTTGATTTGTATGCTCTTCTAGTAGTTGATCGAACTTTTGCATACTTTCTTTAAATTTCCCTATTTGAATTTCAGCATTTTGTAAATTCAACTTTTTCTCAGCTAATGATGCGATAATTGGTTGTAACTCTTCTAATCTTTGAACAAGTTTTTTAGCATCTTCTCGTTCTGATTCTTTATTCTTTATTGCTTCATATTTCTCCTGAGCAAGTTCAAAATTGTTTAGTATATGTTCTTTTTTTACGATTATCTGTTTTAACAAACTTTCAGCTTTCTGCTCATTTTGCATTGCTTCCTCATACCATTGCTCAAATGGTAATAAACGCTTCGCTTGTTCCGCACGTTTAAAAGAGTTCTCTTTCATTTCAATGACTGTACGGTTTTCTTGTAATGTGTTATATCTCTCATTCTTTTGCTGTAAATCTGTAAATTTCTCATTTACAGATTTTGCTGCATGAAAACGTGTTTCTGCATCCTTTAATTGCTTTGTTTGAACATCTTGTTCTACTTGTAATTGCTCAACCTCTGCTTTATACGCGCCTGTTTCTTGTTCTAATGCTTCTACTACTTGATGCGTATTTACATGCTCTTGTTCCACTAATGTCTCTAATAATGCTCCATCGCGAATTGGTAATTTAAAAACATTACGGAAATATAGTTCTCGTTCTTTTTGTTTTTCTTGCAGAACATCTTTCCATTGTTTACGTTTTTGATCTAGTAACTCACGCATTAATTTATAACGATCTGTTTTAAAAATACGACGTAAGATCTCCTCTTTGTTTTCTGTCTCAGATGTTAATAGTTTTCGGAATTCTCCTTGTGGTAACATAACAATTTGACTAAATTGATGTTTGCTTAAACCAATTAAATCTTCCACTTTGTTATTTACATCCGTTACATGAAAACGATCTACAGCTGGTACCTTTTCTCCATCAATAATTTCGTATAACTCTACTGCATGCCCTGTAATCGTCTTATTCCCTTGTTTTTTATGACCAAGTTGTCGTTTTATTTCATAGCGTTTCCCTTTTAACTGGAAGGTTAGTTCGACACTTGTATACACATTATCATCAGCAAATTGACTTCGAAGCATACTCGTATCACTACGTTCTTCTCCACTAGCCTCACCATACAACACATAACAAATCGCATCAAAAATCGTTGTCTTTCCAGCTCCTGTATTCCCAGAAATGGCGAAAATACGATGCTCTCCAAGATCGTTAAAATCGATTACTTCTTTCTGTTTATACGGCCCAAATGCCGTCATAATTAGCTGAATCGGCCTCATCCTCGTTCACCTTCCCGTTCTTGCACTGTTTGTAATACTTCTACAAATAGACGTTCTTTCTCTTCTGATAAATCTAAGCCTTTCATTTCTTTATAGAAAGCCTTTAAAAGAGATAAATCATCCGTTTTATGTCTAGAAACAGTTACTTCATTTGACTCTGTGAACTCTCGTCTTTGAATCGCTCTTTCAACGTGCATTGCATTTGGATATACAGAGCGTATTTTCTCCATCGGCTGTAAGACAGGATTTTCATCTAATAATTTAACAAATACGTAATCTTCACTTATTGAATGCTGTAATAAATCATCTATTTCCGCTTCTACTGTTCGCATTTTACGACGTGGTGAAAGTAGCCTTTTTTCAATTGTTGCTTCACCTTTCTCGTCCAGCTCCACAATGTAATATCCTTTTTTATGTTTTTCTTCAGAAATAGAGTATGCAAGTGGCGAACCTGAATATCGAATTGTCTCATTACGTACGAAATGCGCTTGATGTAAATGCCCAAGCGCTGTGTAGTGAAACTTATCAAAATAATGACTATTTACATATTCAGCACCACCAATTGAAAGTGGTCGTTCCGCATCACTTGTATTCTCCTCTGCTTCTCCAGAAGAAGTTACAAATGCATGTCCAACAAATACATGTCTAGCCTCTTTATCCATCGTTTCAGAAAGCTCATTCATAAAAATACGCATCGCATCATCATGAGAACGTACGTCTTCGTTTTTCAATATATGTCTAACTATACTTGGATCTGCATACGGAACGAGATGGAAATGAACCTCTCCATATTCATCATTTAATACAACAGGTTCATATGGGAATTGAAATTGTCCTACAATATGTAATCCCTGTTTCTTCATTAAATTACTTCCAAAATGGATACGATCTGGACTATCATGGTTTCCAGCTACCGCAATAACTGGTGTTTGTAAATCTATAACTAATTTTTGCAGCACATCATTTAATAAGTCTACTGCTTCTGTCGGTGGAATTGCTCTGTCATATAAATCCCCGGCAATAATTACGGCATCTGGCTTTTCTTCTTCAACAGCTTGTACAAACTGATCTAATACAATCTTTTGATCTTCAGTCATATATACGCCATGAACAAGCTTACCTAAATGCCAATCCGCTGTATGGAATAACTTCATGATTTCCTACTCCTTTAATTTACTGATTTTAGTGATACGAGTTGGTAGGTTACCGTAGTTCTTCCGTTCTCCCACTCTAACTTTTGTATCATTGCACTACCAATTCTTTCTTCATTTGATTTATATAAAGGTAATATTTCTTGCACTGTAAATAAGTGATAACCATCCAAAATGAATTGAAATATGTTTTCTTCTATATGTAATCTTACTTCTTTCTCATTGGAAACAATTTTTGTGTGCATCTCAAATTTCATGATAGATACAACCCCTTTTTATAATCTCTACATTTTAATAGTATAGTGGCTATGCAAGATTGACAAGTAAATACACGACAAAGTAAGTACTTTTCTATTATGAGATGTTTTATGTATTTATGTAAAATGCGGTATATGAAATTTTATATATTCTTAAAATAAAAATGCCTATTACAGCATCTTTACTTTTGTATAAAGTCTTTCATTACATAATATAAAACTGTAATTAAAACGATTGCTACAAAAAATGAAAATACAGCAACAATGTATCCATCCTTATTTAATAGAATGCAAAAGGAAATAGAAATTATAAAAATCGGAAATACGAGACGTACTTTATCCTTCACTTCTTCTGTTGTATCTGTATGATGAAAATACTGAGTTATCCCTATGATTAACGAAGACAAAATAATAACCGATAATAGTAAAGGTCCTGGCATTCCGATTTCTCCTTCCCCTATTTCTAATTAACATGCAAACCATTCTTTTGAATTTCAACAATTTTATTTTGGAGTAACTATCCACATTTTACACATATATAATAGCGCTTTTATCACCATGACTTCAAATATTTACTCTTACAGTAATGTTGTAATATTCATCTTCAATCTCCGAAATCCTGCAAATATTACTCGTCAAAATATGCGGTGGACATTTTAACACATACCGTCAACTTTAGACAAAATTTATAGAGGACATTTCACTACATATAAAGAATTAAGAATAAGAAGATATGTAAAGGAGGATGAATCATGACTGAACACGTTTTATTTTCTGTTAGTGAAAACGGTGTTGCATCAATTACTTTAAACCGTCCAAAAGCACTTAACTCTTTATCCTATGATATGTTACAACCAATTGGACAAAAACTTAAAGAGTGGGAGCACGATGAGCGTATTGCCGTTATCGTATTAAAAGGAGCTGGCACAAAAGGATTTTGCGCAGGTGGTGACATTAAAACTCTTTACGAAGCACGTTCAAACGAAGTTGCCTTACAGCATGCTGAACGTTTTTTTGAGGAAGAGTATGAGATTGACACTTACATTTATCAATATAAAAAACCGATTATCGCTTGTTTAGATGGTATTGTAATGGGTGGTGGTGTCGGTCTTACAAATGGTGCGAAGTATCGAATTGTGACAGAGCGTACAAAGTGGGCAATGCCTGAAATGAACATTGGCTTCTTCCCAGACGTCGGTGCTGCTTATTTCTTAAATAAAGCACCTGGATATTCAGGTCGTTACGTTGCTTTAACGGCATCCATTTTAAAGGCTCCTGACGTATTATTTATTCATGCTGCTGATTACTTTATGACTTCTGATTCATTACCTGCTTTTCTAGCCGAACTTGATAATATAAATTGGCATGCTGAAGATGTACATACTCGTTTAAAAGCTGTTATTCAAACATTTACATCTACTCCTAACCTAGAAAGCGAACTCGCTACTTCATTAGAAGAAATTAATACTCACTTTACATTCGATACAATTGAAGAAATTATCCAATCGTTAGAGAACGAACACGATCCTTTCGCTTTAAAAACAAAAGAAATATTATTGTCTAAATCTCCTATCTCCTTAAAAGTAACATTAAAGCAACTTATTGACGGAGAAGGAAAATCAGTTGAAGATTGTTTCGCAACAGATCTTATACTTGCTAAAAATTTTATGAGGCATGAAGATTTCTTCGAAGGGGTACGTTCCATTGTCGTTGATAAGGATCAAAATCCGAATTATAAATATAAGCAGTTAAGTGATGTTTCAGAAGAAGATGTAAATCGATTCTTTAACTTACTTAATGCATAAAGTGACACTTTAATAAGTGGAGGTTCATCTCCTGCTTATTATTTGTCCTCACCAATCGCCCGTTCAGACGGGATAAAACTGAGGCTATATAGTCATGTAATTAAATGACTATATAGCCTTTTTATCATTTAATATTTTTTAATAAAATTTAATTTTATTAAATCAGAATGTATGCTACACTAATTTTAATCAAATATTCTAAAAATAAAAAAGGAGGAGCGACTGTGATTGAAAATTATTTTCTTTTCATCATTATGTCTATTTGTCTTATTATTTTACCGGGCCCTGATACTGCAATGGCTACGAAAAATACATTAGTTGCTGGTAAGGTGGGTGGAGTGAAAACAGTGTTCGGTACATGTGTTGCACTATTGATTCATACTTTAGCAGCAGTAATCGGACTTTCCGCACTTATTGTAAAGTCAGCTCTTTTATTTTCTATTTTCAAGTACGTTGGAGCTCTATATTTAATTTATATTGGTATTAAAGCCCTTTTAGCAGTAAGAAATAAAGAAGGCGTTGATACGAACGATATTTCTTTGAATAATGAAGACGAACACACTTCTTGCTTTCGCCAAGGGTTTCTTACGAATTTATTAAACCCTAAAGTTGCAGTCTTCTTTTTAACATTTTTACCGCAATTTTTAAATCCAAATCATAATACACTTATCCAACTTCTCGTAATGGGCCTTACTTACCTCGTTTTAACAGTTATTTGGTTTGCTTTTTATATATTTTTAATTGATAAAATTAGTGCTTTTATGAAGAAACCAAAAACACAGCGTTATATTCAAGGGCTAACAGGGATTGTCTTAATTGGATTCGGTATTAAATTAGCATTTGAAAAAAATAATTAATACACAATAAGAAAGCCACTCTTTTGAGTGGCTTTCTTATGTAACAATTTACATGCTTTTTTTAAAACCAGCGCTCAGTTACAACTTTTTTACGTGTATAGAATTGAACGCCATCTGTACCATTTGTACCTAAATCGCCAAAGAAGGAAGCTTTATTTCCTGCAAATGCGAAGAATGCCATTGGTGCTGGAACGTTTACGTTTACACCGATCATACCAGCATCGATGTTATCACGGAACGTTTGTGCATGTTTACCATTTGACGTATAAATAACCGCACCATTTGCGAATTTAGATTGATTTGTCAGTTTGATACCTTCTTCTAAATCTTTAACTCGTACAATGCTTAATACAGGAGCAAAAATCTCATCTTGCCAAATTTTCATTTCTTGATTTACATCATCAAAGATTGTTGCACCAACAAAGTAACCTTCTCCAACTTCTTCATTAATTTTGCGGCCATCTACTAATAAAGTTGCCCCATCAGCTACACCGCTATTAATATAGCCTAACACACGTTCTTTATGAGATTCACGGATTAATGGACCAACATAATTATCTTTGTGGAAACCATCGCCTACTTTTAGCTTCTTCGTCTCTGCTACTAGTACGTCGATGAATTCATCAGCAATTTCATCTACTACCGCTACAACAGAGCATGCCATGCAGCGCTCTCCACTACTTGCAAATGCAGATCCAATTACACCTTGCACTGTTTTCTCAAGGTTGCAATCTGGCATTACAATTGCATGGTTTTTCGCACCAGCTAATGCTTGCACACGTTTTCCATGCTTCGTACCTGTTTCATATACGTAACGAGCTACTGGCTCAGAGCCAACGAACGAAACAGCTTGAATATCTTTGCTTTCTAAAATACTATTTACAACATCTTTTCCACCTTGCACTAAGTTTAATACTCCCTTTGGAAAACCAGCTTCATAGAATAACTCTACAAGTCGCTCTGCTAAAAGTGGCGTTCTTTCTGATGTTTTTAATACGAACGTATTACCACAAGCAATTGCAAGTGGGAACATCCATAATGGAATCATCATTGGGAAGTTGAACGGTGTAATACCAGCAACAACCCCAATTGGATAGCGCCAAATCGATCCGTCAATTCCGCTTGCAATATTCGGAAGGGCTTGTCCCATCATTAAATTTGGCGTAGATGTTGCCAGTTCTACTGCCTCAATACCACGCTGTACTTCACCAGTTGCATCCGTTAGCGTTTTTCCATTTTCTAACGTAATGATTTTTGCAAGTTCATCTTTGTTTTCTTGTAAAAGCTGCAGATATTTGTATAGTTGTCTTGAACGATTCGGAACTGGTACTTTAGACCATGTTTCATATGCTGCTTTTGCCGCTTCAACAGCTTTTTCAACATCTTCTTTCGGAGATAGTGGAACGTAAGCGATAATTTTTCCAGTTGCCGGATTTGGAACTGCTTCTACTTCTGTCCCTGTAGATTCTACCCACTCACCATTAATATGATTTTTTACTCGTTTAATTTCAGTTGTAATCATTATATTCTCTCCTTTTTTATGATGTTTATAAGTCTATTATTTTTGATTAGAAATTAGTTGTTCACTAACTTTCTTATATAAAGCAGCCATATCGTTTTCACCATACCCTGCTTCACTTGCTTCTTCATATACGTTTAATAGCATTTCGCTTACTGGTAAGTGGAGTTCACTTTCCTTAGCTAAATCAACTGCAAAACCTAAATCCTTTTTTAATAGATTTACAGTAAAGCCCGGCTCGTAATTTTCTGATGCAATGAAAGTTTTATAATTACGCTCATAAATTCTACTTTGACCGTAACTTACATTTAAAATATCAAACATTTTATCTAAATCCATATTGTTCTTTTTCGCTAATGTTAAAGCTTCACTCACACCAGCTGTATAAAAACCAATTAATAGATTATTAATTAATTTAACTGTTGTACCACTATCAATTTGCTCACTAACGTGGAAAATATTCGCTCCTAGCACTTCCATGATAGATTCAGTTTTATCATATACCTCTTTTGATCCACCAACCATAAACGTTAATGTACGGTTTTCAGCTCCAATTACCCCACCACTAACAGGTGCTGCTAAAAAGTCTACTTTCTTTTCCTTTGCAGCTTCCTCTAACTGTTTGTTTAACTGTGGAGATACAGTACTTGTATCAATTAAAACTACATTCGAATGACTGTTTTCAAATAATCCTTCTTCTCCAAAATATACTGCTTCTACAGCACGAGGTGAAGGTAAACTTGTAAAAATCACATCACATGTTTCTGCTAGTTTTGAGATTGATAAGCCAATAATTCCTCCTTCTTTTTCAAAGGAAGCTTCAGCCTCTTTATTTAAATCCACTCCATATACTGTGTAACTTGATTTAACTAAATTTTTAGACATCGGAAGACCCATGTTACCTAAGCCGATAAAACCAATCTTTTTCATATCGCTTTCCTCCTAATTACACAATATATTTTCCGCGATTTATACTAACCTTCGCAATTTCCCTCTTTTTCGTAAATACGTTCGTGTATAAAGGTACTAATAATTGACGAATTTCAGCTAAAATTACGTGTCTATCTCGTTCTTCTGTAACAGCCGCTGAAAGTATAGAAATCGCCGCTTCTTCTACTTTACGATAGCCTTCTTCACAAATAACGTCCGTTATCATTTGTTTCGTACGTTCTTTCTCTTCACCATTTTTACTAATTGCTTTACTCGTACGTAAAAATGCTGATTCCATGACGTACACGTCCGTTAACATATTTGATAATACACGTGAATATTCTTGCTCTTGATCAATTTTTAACCCTGGAGTTTTAGAGAGCGTTTTCAAAGATTGTTTCAACAATTGTTTCGCTAATAAAATGTAACGATGGTTTCTTTCGACGTTTTCTAAATCACTTTCTACTTCATGATCTTCAATTTGCTCCATTTGTTTCATTAACATTTTGGCAACTGTTAATCTATTAATTTCATTCGTACCTTCAAAAATACGACTAATTCGAGCGTCACGATATAAACGTTCTACTTCGTATTCTTGCATATAACCGTAACCACCATGAATTTGTACAGCTTCATCTACGATGTGACCAAGTGTTTCAGAAGCATTTACTTTATTTAGTGCACATTCAATTGCAAATTGAGACATTTTCTTCATAAGATCCTCATCACTCTCATGAATTGCTTCATCAATTACACCTGCTGTACGATACGCTGCACTTTCTGCTCCATAAGTAGCAATGATCATATTTGCAATTTTCTCTTGAATCATCGTAAAGTCTACTAATTCCGTTTGGAACTGTTTGCGTTCTTTTCCATATTGAACGGACAATCCAATTGCTTGCTTTGCTGTTCCAATATTTCCAAAGGCAAGTTTTAGTCTAGCAAAGTTAAGAATATTAAGAGCTACGTGATGCCCTTTCCCAACTTCTCCCAAAACATTTTCTGCAGGGATGACAACATCTTCTAAAATAAGAGTCGCTGTTGAAGAACCTTTAATGCCCATTTTCTTTTCTTCTAATCCAATGGATACACCTTCACATGTTCTTTCGACAATAAACGCTGTCATTCCTTTATTTGTCTTCGCAAAAACAACGTATACATCTGCCATATGAGCATTTGTAATCCACTGCTTCTCACCATTCAACTTCCAAGCAGTACCATCTTCATTTAATACCGCACTCGTTTTTGCACTTAAAGCATCAGAACCAGCATTTGGCTCAGTTAAAGCATAAGCGCCAATCCATTCTCCAGACGCAATTTTCGGCAAATATTTTTCTTTTTGTTCTTTCGTTCCGTAATATATGTAAGGCAATGTACCTACACCAGCGTGTATATTAAATGAAACGCTAAATGCACCAGCATAACCCATTTTCTCTGCTACTAGTCCTGAAACTGCCTTTCCTAACTCAAACCCGCCGTATTCTTCTGGGACCTCGATACTTAATAACCCAAGTTCCCCAGCCTTTTCAAATAATTGACGAGAAACCTTATAGTTATGTTGTTCAATGTTCTCCATTTGTGGAACAATTTCTTGTTTAACAAATTGTTCAGTTGTTTTTGCGATTAATTCCTCATCACCTGAAAAATCTTCTGGTGTAAAGTACGTATGATTTACATCTTTATTGAGTGAAAAAAATTCAGCCCATGGTAACTTCGTTTTCTCCATATGTATCCCCCTATCATTCGGCTTTCATAGCTTTTTGCTTATGCTCGTCTACGATGAGTGGAATATCTTTTTTTGAAAATAGAAGGCGATGATTTTTCACATCAAGCATTTTATTTTGCCAAAGATGTATTTTCATCGCCTTCGCTGTTTTATCTATTGATCTTCTGATAATACTGTTTTTGCAATACCAGTATCTAACTCTTCAAAGTCATGATATGAAATTGTTTCATATAACTCACTTCTCGTTTGCATATTAGAAAGTGCATCTTTTTGAGAACCTGTTTCCTTAATTAAAGTAAACACATTCTCATACGCTTTCGCTGCTACGCGAAGTGAAGTTACAGGATAAATAACCATTTGGAAGCCCATGTTCGCAAATTCTTCTGCACTATAATATGGTGTTTTTCCGAATTCAGTCATATTCGCTAATAAAGGTGCATTTACCTTGCTATTAAATAGACGGAATTCCTCTTCTGATTGTAGCGCCTCTGGGAAAATCGCGTCTGCTCCTGCTTTTACATATGCATTCGCTCTTTCAATTGCTTCATCTAATCCTTCTACACCACGAGCGTCTGTGCGTGCTACAATATATAAGCTCGGCGCAACTTCTTTAATCGCTTTAATTTTTTGAACTAATTCTTCTGTCGTAACGAGTTTCTTACCATTTAAATGGCCACATTTCTTTGGTAACTGCTGATCTTCAATTTGGACAGCTGCTACTTTCGCTTCCACCATTTCTACAGCGGTTCTCGCTACATTTAATACACCACCAAACCCTGTATCAATGTCAACAAGAACAGGTAAATCTGTAGCTCTTACTAAATCTCTTGCTCTCTCTGCTACTTCAGTAGACGTCACGATTCCTAAATCTGGTAGCCCTTTGCTTGCAGTATAAGCAGCTCCCGATAAATAAAGAGCTGAAAAACCTGTATTTTTCGCAACAAGAGCTGCCATTGCATCATGAGCACCTGGAATTTGTAAAATTTCATTTGCTTCTACTAAAGCTCGGAAGCGATTCGCAAGCTCTTCTTGTGTTGACTGTTTATCCACAACCCAAGCCATTCTAGATTCCCCCTATTATTTAATTAAGAATAAATCTACAAATTCGTTTACATTCATATTTTCTAGTTTTTCTTCATTTAAACAAACTTCATGAATTTGTTCTTGTTGCTTATTAGAATAATGACCTGCCATATTCGCAGTGAATTTTTGAACAACTTTTGGAATCGCTTCGTCTCTACGGAAACGGTGACCAAGTGGATATTCACATTCCACGCTCTCTGTTACAGTGCCATCCTTGAAATGAACTTGAACAGCGTTGGCGATTGAGCGCTTGTTCGGGTCAAGGTAATCTAAACTGTATTGTTTGTTTTCAACAACAACCATCTTATTACGTAATTCATCTACACGTGGATCATTTGCTACTGCATCCTCGTAATCATCCGCAACGATATCTCCTTTTAATAAACCAATTGCCGTAATGTATTGTAAGCAATGATCACGATCAGCTGGGTTATTTAATGGACCTTCTTTATCAATAATACGAATTGCTGATTCATGAGTTGTAATTGTGATACGGTCAATTTCATCTAATCTTTCTTTAATTTCTGGATGTAATTTCACAGCACATTCTGCAGCTGTTTGTGCATGGAATTCTGCTGGATATGAAACTTTAAATAATACATTTTCCATTACATAAGACTCTAATGGTCTAGCTAATTTTAATTCTTGTTTATTGAATAATACATCTTGGAATCCCCATCCTGGTGCAGATAATGCTGTAGGGTAACCCATTTCACCTTTTAGAGCAGTCATTGCAAGATGAACACCGCGGCTCGTTGCGTCACCTGCTGCCCATGATTTACGTGATCCAGTATTTGGAGCATGACGATATGTACGAAGACTAGAATTATCAATCCACGCATGCGATAATGCATTAAAGATTTCTTCACGTGTTCCACCAAGCATTTTCGCAACTACAGCAGTTGTTGCTACTTTTACATATAATACGTGGTCAAGACCAACACGGTTTAAGCTGTTTTCTAAAGCAAGTACACCTTGAATTTCATGAGCTTTAATCATCATTTCTAATACTTCACGTACTTTTAGCGGTTCTTTTCCTTCTGAAACGCGAACACGGCTAATATAATCTGCAACTGCTAAAATTCCGCCTAAGTTATCAGATGGATGTCCCCATTCTGCTGCAAGCCAAGTATCGTTATAGTCTAACCAACGGATCATACATCCAATATTGAATGCACCTTTCACTGGATCTAGTACGTAAGACGTTCCTGGCACACGTGTACCGTTTGGCACGATTGTTCCTGGTACAACTGGTCCTAATAATTTCGTACACTCTGGATATTGAAGTGCTAAAATTCCACATCCAAGTGTATCTAATAATACATAGCGAGCAGTACTAAATGCTTCTGCACTAGTAACCTCTTTATTTAATACATAATCCGTAATTTCTTCTAATAATGCATCTTTTTGTTTAATTTCATTTGTTTTAATCATGCTAATCTTCCCTTTCTGTCGAAAATTCGTTATTATTAATGATGGGTGTCGGTCAAACACCCATCTGGCGGGCGGTGCTAACAACTCCCCAGTTGTTCTTATTTACTAAGCACATGTCGCTCGCCAATATAATTTACACGTGGACGGAACAATCGATTTTTTGCATGTTGCTCAATCACGTGCGCACATAGTCCTACTGTTCTAGAGCTAAAGAAGATTGGTGTGTAAAGTTGAATTGGAATACCAAGCATCCAATATACTGGAGCTGCATAATAATCAAGGTTCGGATAAATTCCTTTTTCCTTCTCCATAATCTTTTCTCCAGCTTCACACATTTCATATAGTGTATAATCACCTTTTACATCACATAACTGCTTTAAAGCTTCCTTCATCATAAGTGCTCTTGGATCCATTTTCTTCATATAAACACGGTGTCCAAAGCCCATAATTTTTTCTTTGTTATATAATTTCTTCTGAAGTAACTCTTCAAACTTCTCAACATTACCAGCTTCTAAAAGCATGTACATAACTGCTTCATTTGCACCGCCATGTAAGCTTCCTTTTAATGATGCAACTGCACCTGTTAGAGCACCATATAAATCTGATTGTGTTGATGCAATTACGCGAGCTGTAAATGTAGAGTTTGGCATTTCATGTTCACTATATAAAACAAGGGAACGATCAAAGATCTTCTCCTCAAGTTCAGTCGGTTTTTTTCCAGTTAACATATAGAAGAAATTCGCACTATACGATAATTCCTTAAGAGGTTCAATTGGATCCTCATTATTTAAAATATGATAGCTATTTGCTACAATGTTCGGTACTTTACTTAATAGCTTGTACCCTCGGCTTTTATTCACTTCTAAAGAGCGGTTTTCGATATCATTATCGTAACCAGCTAATGCGGACACACCTGTACGTAATCCATCCATAGGGTGCGTTTCTTTAGGTAATGCCTTTAGCACGTTGAATACACCTTCTGGTACCGCATATTCTTCTTTTAATTTCTTTTCAAGTGTTGCTTTTTCATCTTCATTCGGTAGATGTTCTTCCAATAAAAGGTGCACAATGTCTAAATACTCTTTTGTTTTTGAGAGTTCAATTAAATCATACCCTTGAATTACAATTTCACCTTTTACTGTGTCGAGAAACGATATCTTCGTCTCCGCTGCTACTATACCATCTAATCCCGGGGAAAATTTTTCTTCAGCTTTCATCATTATTTCCTCCAATCCTAATAGATCTTCGTGCACATAACTGTAAGCCTTTACAATACTGTGAAACTACATTTCTATTTCAATGTATCAGAGTTTTTAGAAGATTTCAATTTATTTTATAATGATAAGTTTCCTATACTTTTACCGATGTAACAATAGCATTTTTCAAAAATAATTTTCATATTTTCGAAAGAAAGGACAGACTTCTTTATATTTATTTTCAAAACAACATATAAAGATGATTCATGTAATCCCGCCAAATATATCATTATTCCAAAGTTATTTATGAAATAGAAAAAACGAGCTGTACACATATACAGCCCGTTTTTATATGATATTTATTTCACTATCCCATAAATACAATTCTTATATAAAACTTATTCATTTTTAGTAAAGTTATTATTTTACATAATTAAATTAAATTTCTTACGTTTCTTTATGATAACTGGCAATTAAATCATAGTTTTGGGAGTACCAAAGTTCATCAACATGTAAAAAATAACATACCATCTTTCTCACCCGACACTATTTCACTAGTTTTGTCTTCCGTACCTTACAGTAAATCAAATAGATTCATCATGCTTTATAAGCAATTCTTCCTTAAACCATTGTAGAGTATCACGATCAAGTAAAAATTTCATCTCTACTCCTATCGATTAAGCAAAATCCCTTTTGCCTAATCGCTGCTTTACCAAAATCACAAATATAACTAAAGCTATTAATCCTGAAATTGCACTGCCGGTGAATAAAATACGGTAACCAAATATTTGTGAAACAAATCCAAGTAAAATTGCACCTAGTCCAATACCTAAATCAAATGCAGTAAAGAATGAAGCGTTAGCAACCCCTCTTTTACTCGGAGGAACAATTGTAAGCATCGCTGCTTGCAAAGCAGGCTGTGCTGAACCAAATCCAACACCGTATAATGCCGCTGCGATAATTACACCCGTTAAACTATTTGAAATAGTTAATACAACTATAGCTAAAATGGTAATACATAGTGCTGGGAGTATGATAAATACTTCTCCATATTTATCTAATAATTTACCTGAAACTGGTCTTACAATGGTTAGAGCAATTGCATATACAAGAAAGAACGTCCCAGGATTCACCTCAATGGATGATGCAAATAACGGTAAAAAAGTTGTAATCCCCCCATATGCAAACGATAAAAAGAAAACAACAATTGTAATTGATAAAACGGATTTTTCAAACAGCTGAATTTTTCCTTTTTCTTTTTGTGGCGTGAATGGCATTTTCGTTATTAATGATAATATGACTGCTATAAAAGATAAAAGAGTTGCTAATAAGAATAGACTATGAAATGAATAATTTTCTACAGCCCATAATCCCATCATCGGACCAATGGCCATTGCAATTGTCATCGCCATCCCGTACCAGCCCATACCTTCACCGCGTCGTGAGTCTGGAATAATATCAGTTATTGCGGTTCCTACAGCTGTTGTAGAAACAGCCCATGTCACTCCGTGAATTACACGTAAAAAAGCTAAAAGGAGAATAGACGATGCTAAATTATAAGAATACATCGTTATTCCAAAAAAGATGAGTCCGAAAATAATAAATGATCTCCTACCATATAGATCTAACATACCTCCAATAATTGGACGTATAACGACTGCCGCTATTGTAAATATTCCCATCATGAGTCCAACTTGTGATTCATTTCCACCAATCTCTTTAATAAAAAGAGGCAGCGTTGGAACAAGTAAATAAAACCCTGTAAATAAAAATAACATCGCGAAAGTCATTTGAATAAATGATCTCGTCCATAATCGTTCCATAAAAACACCTCCATAAATACGTACAACATTGCGATTAACATCTTTATTTTATATTTTCTCCATCTCTTTTCCCTCAGCAAATAGACGTATCTTTTCTTAATAAATGGTCTACTACCAATCTAGATTGGTCTTACGACTTTGTACTTATGTTCTAAACGAAAGTCCTGTATATGTACCTTTATACGTTCAAAAAGAATATATTATTTTATTATTTAACTTAGGAGTGATCGTTTCATGAAACTACCATTAAGAATAACCACTGCAGTCCCATCTGTTCCCTCAATACATGCTCCTGCTGTCCATACAGCAAGTTCCGATGTTGGCATTGAACTTCCCGCAACTTGGCAACAATACCAATTACCAGGTCAAGTCACCCCCTCATTTTGGCATCATGGTACGCATCCAAGTAGTACTACCTTTTATCACCACAGTTATGCTCCACTCCCCCCGGCTCAAGTCTTTTATCATTTTCCATCCATTTATTTCCAAAATTTCTATGGTACGTTTAACATTTAAAAATAATGTTACTCGTTATAATACAAAAAGCACCAAAGAAACCGTTTTTCCCGGTATCCTTGGTGCTTTTAAATGCATTATTTATTGTCCATTATTGACAGGAACCTCTCCTGCATTCCCACTATTACTCGGTGGGGTTGTCGCTGGTGGAGTTGGGGTTGTATTCCCTTGACCTCCACCATCATTTGGCGGCGTTGTATTTCCTTGGCCTCCTCCGCTATTTGGCGGCGTTGTATTCCCTTGATTTCCTCCGCTATTCGGCGGCGTTGTATTTCCTTGATTTCCTCCGTTATTCGGCGGTGTTGTATTCCCTTGATTTCCTCCGTTATTCGGCGGCGTTGTATTTCCTTGATTTTGTTCATCTTGTTTCTTTTGTTCTTCTTGTTTCTTTAATTCTTCCTGTTTCTTTTGTTCTTCTTGCTTACTTTGCTCTTCTTGTTTCTTTTGTTCTTCTTGTTTCTTAAGTTCTTCCTGTTTCTTTAATTCTTCTTGCTTTTTCTCTTCTTCAGTTTTTTGCTGTTGATCTTGCTTTGGTTGTTCCGTTGTATCCGGTACGCTCGTATTTGGAGAGGAATCGCGTTTCTCACCTTTTATACGCAATTCACTACCTTCTTGAACAACACTACTTGGCATTTTAAAGCGTGATTTATCTGTAGCCATCTCGCTCATCATTTCTTTAAAGATTAACTGTGCAATTTTCGTATTTTTACTACTAATATACTCTTCTTTACCATCTTTCATATATCCAGTCCATACTGCCATCGTATATTGAGGTGTATAACCTGCAAACCAACTATCACGAGTTGCACTTTCTGGAATGTTATATTTCGCTAATTGTCTTGGATCATAGTTCGTTGTACCTGTTTTACCAGCTACATCTAAAGAACTTATATTTGCCGCTGTACCAGTACCAGATGTAACTACAGAACGAAGCATATCGGTAATCATATACGCTGTATAATCTGACATAACTTGTTTTGGTTTTTGTCCAAAGCTTTGTGACTTACCATCTGGATAAACTACTTTCTTAACGAAATGTGGCTTCGTATACTTACCATCATTACCAAAAGCCGCATAAGCACCTGCCATTTCAGTTGGCGATACTTCATTCGTACCAATAGCTGTAGATTCATCCGGTGTTTTTTTTAATGGAATACCTAATTTCTCGGAGAAGTCTTTTGATTTACTGCTTCCGACTTCTTTTGCAGTTTTAATTGCCGGAACATTTCGCGACATTTTTAATGCTTCACGCATTGTAATTGGGCCTAAATGACTTCTGTCTGCATTCCGAACTTCTTGTCCAGTTGAGTATTTAAATGGAGAATCATCAATTTGATGATACGTAGCCCATTTTAAATATTCAATAGCAGGACCATAATCATAGATTGGCTTCATTGTCGAACCAGCTGCACGATCTAATTCAATTGCCATATTGTGTCCTTTAAATACTGCTTTATTTTCACCACGTCCACTACCTATAGCACGAACTTCTCCTGTTTTCGTATCCATAAATGTGAAAGCACCTTGGAATTTATCATTTGGATAATTAATAATATTTGTATTCAAAATATTATCAGCCAATTGCTGTGCTTTCGGGTCTAATGTTGTATAAATTTCTAAACCATCAGAACCTATATTTACATCTGGTATTTCCTTTTCTACTTCTTTCACTACTGCATCCATAAATGCTGTATGTGGCATGGCTTGTAGTTCAGTTGCTGGCTTGAGCCCATCTGTCACTGGAACTTTTGATGCTTTTTCCATCTCTTCTTTTGTAATAAAACCATGTCGATTCATTAAACCTAGAACAACATTTCTTCTTTCTGTTGCCCTCTGAACATTTTCTGGTTTCGTTGGATCATAATTATTTGGTGCTTTCGGTAAACCTGCAAGCATCGCAACCTCTGGTAATGTTAACTCTTTTAACTCTTTATCATAGTAGTTTTGTGCTGCCGTTGCGATTCCATATGAACGATTTCCCAGGTTGATTTTATTTAAGTACATCTCTAATATTTCATGTTTTGAATACTGCTGTTCTAGCTTATACGCTAAGTACACTTCTTGCGCCTTACGCTTTGGTGTTTTATCCATAGATAAGAAGTAGTTCTTAATAACCTGCTGCGTTATCGTACTTCCACCTTGAGAACCATAATCTCCTTTAAGACTAACTAACACCGCACGTGCAGTACCTTTATAGTCCACACCACTATGCTCATAAAAACGCGCATCTTCTGTCGCTAAAAAGGCATTTTCTACTAATTTAGGAATTTGATCGTACGTAACATTCGTCCTTTTTTCTTTCCCATATTCATATACCAAATCGCCATTTTTATCATAAATTTTTGAGGATAACGGATTAACAAGTTTTGCTTTCTCAAGTTTTGGTGCGTCCTTAATCATTACAAAAAAGGTAGCAACCCCCGCCACTAAACCAATTATACCAAGCAATAAACAACTAATTAAAAACTTACGAAAAAATGATGTTTTACCTTTTGGTTTTTGATTTTTAGAAGCTGGCTGTTTTTTCTTTTTAACTTGTCGTCGCTCCTCACGAGAACGATAATTTTCTGACATGTTACTTTCTCCTGCCTTTCAATTCTCCCGTTGATTTACTTAAAAATATTGAGGTCACTTTCTAAAAAATTTTATTAAGAAAGTATATCGACCTGGAGCATTCAATATTTTCCCAATTCACAGATTATAAATTTTAGAATACTTCTTATACAAGCTATTTTCACTTCTATTTTTCCTAATAATGCTGCCCCTTAAAGCATAGAATGTAAAAAGTGAATTTTTAATACCTCGTATAAATAATAAACCTTTTTTTCAAATGGTCAATATTTTCTTATTTATAAATCAAAGGTGAAATAAAAATAGCACAACGATATGTACTTCGTGTGAACTTCCTTATAATTACGTATAACGAACATTTAATATATTGCATATAAGTATAATACCTCTTTAATTATTTGAATTTCAACAACATAATCCCAATATTTACAAGAAATCAACAAAAATGAAAAGTAAGGAGTTGCGTAATGATGAAGTTATCTCCCATTATCTCAAAAAATATAGTTGCTGTTGGCTATAATCCTTTGTCTATGATTTTAAGAATTCAACTTAAGAATGGTATGTATGATTTCTTTAACGTACCAGAAAATATTTACACTGGTTTATTAAATGCACACTCTAAAAGTTATTATCATAATACTTATATTAAAAATTCTTACCGCTACACGAAAATTTAAACTTAAACACCATATAAAAAAGAAAGGGGGACAATTCCTCCTTTCTTTTTAAAAAATTTTCACGATCTAGTTACCTTCTATTTCTCCTATTAATTTCATCATATGCTTGAATTTGTTTCTTCAAACGTCGATCAGCTTTTTTTTCATGTACAACAAAAATTGCATGTATAACTCCTGGTACCCAAAATATTAATGTTAATATAAAATTTATTATTGCTTGAAATGGCTTTCCGCAAAATAATACCGCTACAGGTGGAAGAAAAATTGCTAATAAATACATCATCGCTTGAAAACTCCTTGTTTTATTTTTTTATTTCTCCTCTTTCCATGCGCTAATCTACCCGTTTATTTGGGTGTCTCATACATTTCAAGTGAACAATAAAAACTCCTTTACTGTTATATATTCTATTCATATGAAAGAAAAACCTACTATATCAATTTTGTCCCGTACGTAAAACTGAAATTTTACATACTTTCTTTAAATGGATATTTTAACACCTTGATTGTTTTCTACCCTCTCTTCTCCCTCTATTATTGTTAATCCAATTGCAGAAATAACAGTTCCTATTGCTTGTATCCAAATACCAATGAGTGCTATTATCCTCTCATTCTCCTTATCCATGATACTGTCTTCATTTTCAACTTCATCCTTTGATACATTAATAATGCCTTGATATGCTTGAAGCCCAGCCCCTAAACTTTGCATAGAATTTCCTAGAATAATGATTCTTTGTATAGCTTTTCTCTCCATCAATGCTGCTTCTACTCCTAAAAAAGCACCAATTGACTGTAAACTGTTCCCGACAATTATAAGATAATCATTCTCTTTCAGTTGTTCCTTTATATTAAAATACGTTCCTATTACATTCGATATATTTCCTAATGCTAATAACTCAATCCCCATTTTATCAAGTATTTTACTTCTATTCTCCAAATATATATTTTGATTTTCTTTTTCCCCATCATCTTTACTACAATTACTTTCCACAATTTGCATATATACCCAAGGGCTTGTAATGAGCTTCCTACAATAACAAGATCCGATTCAACCTTTTCTTCTCCATGAAATCCTCTTGTTGTTCCGATAGCCGCTGTAAGATTTCCACCTACTTGAAACCATGCCCCTGTCACTTTTAAACTGCGCAGATTCATTTTTATCACCCGTACAAAAATTTTCTACTGCTTTCGAAATAAACAAACATCGCCCTTAATCTCTTATTTTATTTTGCACATGTAATTTTGTGCATTCTATAGAGTGTTAATCATACAAAAAAAGCACCTTTACGGTACTTTTTTATCAACACATTTCTCAATGAAGATATATGCAGTTAAAAACATTTATATCAGTCAATATACACTTACTTTTGATGCTATTCTGGGCACGTCAACGAATCCCCATTATTCTCTACTGTTATATTTAATATATATTGAATTGCTTTATGTGACCACATTTCAGGTGTAGGTGATTCCTTTACATATTGTGGTGCACATGAATACAGCATCGGGGTCTTAATGCTTCCTCCTGGATCTAAAGCGACAACAGCCATTCCACGAGGCAATTCCAGTGCCATAGATTTCGTAATACCTTCAATTGCAAACTTTGAAGCACAGTACGGTGCAAGCTCAGCCTCACCTTCTCTCCCCCAACTAGAACTCATATTAATAATAATTCCTTCTTTCCTAGCTACCATCGCTGGGACAAATGCTCTTATTACATTTACTACACCATTAACGTTTATATTCATTACATTATCAAATTCACTAGCTGTAACTTTCCAAATTGGTGAATTTTGATTAACAATTGATGCATTATTTATTAACAAATCAGGGGTTCTATACTTATGAAGTACATAGCTTGCCCAACTACTAACTTGCTGAGAATCTGAAACATCAATGATTTGAAAATCATGTGTATTACCGTAATGTTTTTTTAGTTCTTCAATTTTATCTTTTGAACGTCCACATCCACATATATTCCATCCCAATTCATGAAATCTTTCAACCATTGCGCGTCCTAATCCTTGCGTCACTCCTGTAATTAGTACAAGTTTCCTAATTTCATTTTGCTTCAATTCCCTCGCCTCCCTTTCCATATTTTACTCTCTTCACTTTTATTCAGCCATTTACTAAAGTATCAACTCACTTCATACTTTAGTAGCATTTTTGATATTGAAAAAAAAGAATAACCATAGCGGTTACTCCTGTTTATATATCCATAAATTTAATATTACTTTTAATTCCTCAACATTTCTCACACTGAAAAATGTGAGCTACACCTAATATATCAGTTTAAAAACCTCACTATCTTGCATCTAAATAAAAATATATTTATGTTTACAGTGCGATTCCTCCAAAAAATTTTCACCACAAAACAGTCCACTTTCATGCAAGAATCTTCATCTAACCTATTTACATACTTTTATGTAAATACTCAATTTCATTTTGCAACTTTTTGAATTGTTCAAAATGCATAGTAATAGATTGATTACTACTATAATCAACATTTTGCTTCACTAATAAAACACCAGTATCATGAAAAATCACTTCGAGGTCTTTCCTAATAGATACTTTCGTAATATGTGCTGTTTTAATTGCCGATAAAATTGCTATTTCATTAAACTTTAATTTTATTTCATTTGGACAAAATGCTTCTTCAACCAATATAACTTCATTGCTATAAATAAGTGCAACAAGAGGACTTGATTTTGCATCTGTTAAATCCACTTTTTTTATAACATTATTCATAACATTTTGCCTCCTTTTGTTTTCATATATATTAATTATACAAATTTAATCTTTGAATTACTTAAACTTACATTAATTTTAACACACTTTTATAAAAGGATTAAACGATAATTCAAATGTTTTACTATTCCACAATTTTTGTTAAATGAACCATTTGGACTATAGCTCCATATATTAGTGTTAACAATTAAATGTAAAGCAGGTGAAAATTATGCCATCAGTTGTAGGGAATTTAGTTGTACAAAATAGTAACGGTTCATTTAACTTAGGTGATTTCTACAACGTTTCTCCGAAAGAAAATACGAAAGCTTATAATGGATCTGGCGCATCGAATGTTGGTTTTGTCGTTAATACTTTTAGCGGTGTTAGTGCGACTAATACGTTTGATTCTGACCTTGCAGATCAAAACCAAGTAGGTACCGCCTAACGCTATATTTTCATCATTCTGTTTAGGATTTTTAAATTTGTCTATACTATAATCAGGCTGTTATACAGCTATTATTGATTTTTGGAGTACCCTATCTTTTCTCCCTTTCCCTGGGGCTCAGCAGCTAGTATGAAGCTAGCTGCTTCTTCGTATGATTTTTTCCTTTTTTCCTTATTCATCAATCAAAAAACCTACATGTTACATTTCAACTTCTTGTACGTTAATAATATCCGTACCATTAAATACATACGTTTTGTAAAAAGCGTCTGTACACATTACAATTTGCTTTACTGGATTTATATGTACGACTGTCATATAGCTTGTTAGTATGTAACCATCTTCAAAATATGTAACCAACATCTCTTTCTCAGACAAGAAGGAAGTTAACAATTCATCAGAAATTTTTTCTTTTGCTTCGTTTGTTAAAATCGGCTTTTGTACTTTTAATTTCTCACCAACAATTTTGCGCACACTTAACAATTGTTCCGACATGACTGTAAATGGAACCCACACTTTTTTTTCTTTCTGCACCTTTACCTCATTCATTTCTTTATCTCCTTGCTCATTTATCTATTCTATTTCAAACATTCTGTTCCTCAATCATTTTTTCGTAATTACTAAGATTGTATGTATTTCTAAATCATAAAACGCCCCACACAAAGAACGTTTGTTCTAATTATACACGAACATACATTCTTTTGAGAAGAGGCATGCTTATATTTTTTAATTTAACGTAATTTTTATTATGGAATCATACTTATAACCTTTGTTTCTTTTTCCTTTTTCAAACAAAATTTTTTCACTCCCAAAATTAAGTACATGTAATAACGACAAAAGCGACTTCACTCAGTGTGAAATCGCTTTTTCTAATACTTGATGTTATCAACATTTATTTTTCTATCCTAACTAGTGTTCTTTCTGGAATACAAATTTCATCTATATTAAAATGATTTATTTTCAATTTCAAATCTCCTACTCGTTCCTGATCTTCATCACCAACCCAACAACTAAATAATTCAAAATAGTCCCCCTCATTCAAATATCCTTCCATAATCGAACATAAAGTTAAAAGCTTTTCTTTAGCTTCTTTCTTCTCCTTTAAAGTTTGCCACTCAACTAGTTCAATTCCCCAACCAGATGAAACTTCATACGTATAATTTGTTTGGAACTGAAATTCTTGCACAACTTCAAGTGCACTATCATCTGAAAAACATAGTCCAAAAACAATTAGAGTATTAGAATCTGGATCTGTTAGCGGGATTTTAACGTTACAGCCTACATAACTTGCTAAACTCATTTTTTGCCCTCCAATATTCCATTAAAAACTATTTTCTTATATATTTATCTACCTAAATATAAAATCCCTGCCTATACTACAAAGTTTTGATCTTTTGTATTAACCATCCTTACAAAAACACATATATAATAATGAACGAACTCACAAAACTTAAGAAACTTATAATGAAAAAAATCCATTCCTTATAAGTTTTTATGAAAAGAGAGCAATAGCAACACTCTCTTTTCATACATACTCGATTAAATATGTTTAGGTTGTATTATTATATGTAACTCTCTCTCTGTTTCTGCTTTTTTCGGATGACGAAAATACTCCAGTTTATATTTTATAACTCCATACTCAACCATCCCGATTTTAATCCCTTTCGTTTCTTTTAATATCACCATTAAATCACTTATATTTTCATCATACGATTCAAAAACTTTCCCTCCGCCTTCTCTTTGAAAAATGACTTTCATAATATCTCTCCTAGCTTAATTTTTTTAATAACTAATTCAATTACAAATAAGCATTCTTTTTCACAGAATGCTCAGCTTGTCATTTCTTATAACGGCAATATTTTTTCAATACAATTATATGTATTATTCTTCAAATAATGTTATCCACTTTAATAAAATTAATTAACTAAAACATTATAATACCAACAATCTATAAAACAATTATTTTCTCCCCTTTAATTATATCCATAATTTTACATTGTAATTCTTAATATTAAAATGTAATATTGTATTGTCTTACTATCTATTTATAACTCACACACTAATTAGAAAAGGGAACTCTATATGAGTTCCCTTTTCTAATTTATTTCTTTTCTAGAAATTCAAATGTCTCTTTAAATTCTTTATCATTTACCTTAATATCAGCAGCTTTCAATAAATCAGTGACTACTTGTTGTTTCCATTTACCTGTCGTATCTTGTAGTCTTTGTTCTTCTAAATCTTTACGAATCTTATCCTTTACTTCATTAAACGGCTTCAACTCTTTTTTATCAGTCGCTTTAATAATATGGTAACCGTAAGTAGTTTTAATTGGCTCACTTACTTGTCCTGCATCTAATTTATACGCAGCTTCTTCAAATTCTTTCACTGTTTGTCCAGGAGCGAACCCAGGTATTTCCCCGCCCTGTTCTTTTGAACCAGTATCTTCTGAATATTGCTTCGCTAAAGCAGCAAAATCTTCACCATTATTTACTTTCTCTTTTACTTCTTTAGCAGTCTTTTCATCTTTTACTAGTATGTGACTTACCTTCATTTCTGGTTTATAGTTCTCTTTTACATCTTTTTCTGTAACAGTCTCTTTAATCGCTTTCTCAAATGCAATTTCTGGCTTCATTTTCTCTTTTAATTCATCCTCATTTTTCAATCCTAATTGCTCTAAAGTCGATTTAAAGTTGTCACCCATTTTATCTTTCGCTTCTTCTACTTTCTTTTGTGCTTCTTCATCTGAAACTTTATATTTATCTAGCAATGCTTTACTTAACATCATTTGATATAAAGTACTTTCACCATATTTTTCATGCAGTTCTTTACTTAACTCTTTCTCTGAAATGTTTCCTACTTTTGATGTTACTACGTTGTCAGAGGAACCACATGCAGATAATGCCAGCACTACGCATGAAATAATCGTTCCCAAAAATAGCTGTTTCTTTTTCAATTCAAATACCTCACTTTTATCAATATGTAAAAGTAACTATACACTGCTATTGTGAAAACAGTGTGTTTTCTACATGTAATTCATTTCATTTGAATCGACTATGTTCTTTTACCTTCTAATGTTAATAGTCTTCCTATTTTAATAGTAAGAAGACTATTTACGTATTCATTAAAATACATTTCATTACTGACTAATACAATGTGTTTGCCCGATATCCACCATATTTTTTACTCTTTCCCATACGGAAAGATTTTGATCCAGCTATATTCCCCTTAACATTCATACATTCAAGCTCGTCCTATTAATTTGCTCCGTACCTAACAGAATATTACTTGACTACTGCGTGTCCACTATGCTTATTTGATTTACTTAATTCGAACCTATAAACCAAGAAAGTGACTTATTTCCTATTAATTGATTCACATCACATTTTCCAATGCCAGAAACAGTTCCAGAATCCGTATATTGCCAAATATCACATGGGTATGCTGGCTTATTTCCTCCATAACGAGGAATCCAAACGAAATCAGCCTCAATATTTCGTGCTCCAAATGATACATACGTATGATGCCCTACATATAACCCCACTTTTTCCGCACCTAAACGACGTAATTCATCTATAAATGCTTGAGTTCCCCCTTGCATATCTACCATCGTTTGAACTTCTACATCCGCCACCCAAAACTTAGCAGCTTTATCACCACGATCCCAAAAATCTTGTGCTTCTTTCTTTGCATCAGCAATAGATATAAAACGACAAAATGCATAATTACCAAATGGAATACTGCGCTTTTTCATTTCATCCACATAGCTTCGATACATAAAGTCCACTGTGTTCGAGCCATCTTGAACTCTAGCAATAACTAAATCTAATTGAGGTGTTGCAATATCCCAATTAATAGTTCCGTTCCATTTTGAAATATCTACAATAAAACCCATACAATTCAACTCCTTTTTATTATCATATTCACTGCTTTCTTTTATTGTAAGTCTCATATGCCTAATGCTAGCAATCTATTATATAAATAAGGAGAATCATTATTTTCCAAAAAAAAAAACCATTTTTTTATTGATTCCATAATAAAAATGTCTTTTCACATTATTACAATCAACTTCACTAAAATTACATATTATATTAATACACCTATTCACATGAATCAAAAAGTGAATCGTAAGTCACACTCAATATTAGGAGCTGATTTCATGGAAAAAAAACCTATCGTATTCAAAGTTCCACCAAATTCAAAACTAAAAGTTACATTTTTCGGTCCTTGTAATGAAGTAATTACAAATGTTTCTATAATTAATCAACTTCGCATCCCTAAATGCCAAACTATCACTCAATACCCAGACTATAAGAAATATGAAACCGAAGTACAATCCCTATCCCGTTGTTAATCCACATAATTCGCAGTTTTACAGCTTAGTTACTTCGATAATTTTGAAAAACTACTTCATTAATTGGCTTAAATTACTCATTTCATGATATTTCATTGATAATTTATTGATTCCTTACACGTTTTCATTAAATGCACATATATTATCGTATGGAGATTATCCACTCATAAAACCTATCTTTCTTTAGAGCGTACTTTTTATGTATGCTCTTTTTTGTTTAACCATCATCCATATCCTTCTGTATATATAAACTTGTTAACCGTTTTATTAATTAGAAGTGCATCTCGCTTTTATTCAACTTTGTATTTTCATAATCCTAAAGGCACGGAATTATGCTCAAATAACAATATATTTCATTAATTCACTTATATATATTAGAAAAACAATAAAAATCCCTCACCATTTGATGAGGGTCTTAAAACATTCTTACAAAATATCTAATCTTCAGCTTCATTTAGTTGGAGAAGGAAATCTCGCAGCCTCAAAGTGAACCGTATTGAAACCATTAACATTTTGTACGATTACACCAGCAATGCTACTCTCTGCAAAAACTTCAACGAAATCCCCTGCTTCTAATTGAAGAATAGAAGTTACTGAGACATCATTATTAAAAAATACCCCTGTCCCAAAAAAGTCATTGTCTATCGCTATTGCTGGATTTCCATTCACACGAATTTCAACTCTAGCTCTGTAATTCACAGCAATATCATTTGGAGAAAATGTTATATTCCCCAATACACTATAGACCCCTCTAGTTTTCGGAATAAAAGTAGACGCTGCTGGATTATATTCATTTGCTAAATCAAATTGCTCATTTTGAAATAATACTTTAACAGAAGTATTTGCCGAAACAGGTTGATTCATTGTATTAACAGCTCTAAATGCAGACGCCCTTATAAGCTCGTCCTTCTTATCATCGCAGCACTTTACTTTTACATACTTCCTATCACATTGACTACTTTTCCTAAAACAGTCATGACTTTGCTTTTTGTAATCTTTACAATACTTACAATAATAATAAGACGTAGTAACTCCCCCTTTAAACTTATTATCATATAATATGTAAAATAGATTAGAATTGTTTGGACAAACTATTACTATTTTTAATAAAAGGTAAAACCCATGATGAGGCTTTACCTTTTATCTTCTGTATACTCATTATTTAATTGGAGAAGGAAATCTTGCAGCTTCAAAATGTGCCCCATCTTCTAAAGGACTTAAAACTCCATCTATACTACTTTGCGCATAAACCTCTACTTGATCTCCTTCATTCAATTGAATTATCGTCGAAACACTTACTACATTCCCAAAATTTATCGGACCAAAAAAGTCGTTATCTATAGCTATTGCAGCGTTTCCATTCACACGAATTTCTACACGCGCTCTATAATTTAAGTTGAGATTGTTTGGAAAGAAACCAATTGTTCCAATAATAGAATAAACCCCTCTAGTCTTCGGAATAAAAATAGACGTTGCCGGATTATACTCATTTGCTAAATCAAATTGTTCATTTTGGAACAATACCTTTACAAAAGTATTAGCAGGAACAGTTTGATCCACCGTATTTCTAGCTCTAAATGCAGATGCCCTTACAAGCTTGTCTTTATTGTCATTGCACTTACTTGTGTTCTTACAACAGTCATGCTGTTTCTTTTTGTACTCCTTACAATATTTACAATAGTAATAACAAGACATACTAGTTCCCCTTTCATGTTTATTACTGCATATTATGTAAGAGTGATTAGTAATGTTTGGACGAGCTAATATTTTTTTCTAGTAAGGGTGCCCTATACTTGCACCCTTATATTTTTATATACAACTAGATTCCTTCCAGTTTATAAATTGTAAACAGTTCCATATGGAATAGTAAGAAAAGAACTTCCGTACGGTGTTATATGATGCACCGGGTAATAATACTCCACGGATGAATAATACGGTTGTACACCTTGCTGCATTTGCATTTGTTGCTGCATTTGTAGTGCTTGTTGAACAGCTTGAACTGTACTTTGTGCTCCGCTATACGTTATTGACGTACCATACGCTGGTCGCATGCCAGCCTGAGAATAAAAATATGAATGAAACATTTTTTCAACCCACTTCCATATTAAATATTACTAAGTATGATATGATTCATTATTTCAGTGCGTGCTACAAGCTAGTCCGCCAGCTTATATTCAATGAATATATTAATAATGAATCAAAACTACGATAAATTTGATTAAATTCCCCTCTGATTACATATTTTAATTACAATTTTCATCTAATAATAATACTTTGATTTTCGGAGGTGATTGTATGGCAAAAGAAAATAAAAACAATTCAAATGAAATCCTTTATGGAGCTGCATTCGATCCTAACTTAATTGGACCGACACTACCACCATCTCCAACATTTACAATACCAACTGGAACCACTGGGGCTACTGGCGATACTGGAGCTACTGGAGCTACCGGGACCACTGGAGCTACCGGAGCCACTGGAGCTACCGGAGCCACTGGAGCTACCGGAGCCACTGGAGCTACCGGAGCCACTGGAGCTACCGGAGCCACTGGAGCTACCGGAGCCACCGGAGCCACTGGAGCTACTGGGACTATTGGGACTATTGGGACTACTGGCGATACCGGGGCTACTGGATTAATTGGAGCTACTGGCAACACCGGGGCTACTGGATTAATTGGAGCTACTGGCGACACCGGGGCTACTGGATTAACTGGGACTACCGGATTAACTGGAGCTACTGGCGACACTGGGACTACCGGATTAACTGGAGCTACTGGATTAACTGGAGCTACTGGCGATACTGGGACTACCGGATTAACTGGAGCTACTGGATTAACTGGAGCTACTGGCGACACTGGGACTACTGGGGTTACTGGGGTTACTGGAGCTACTGGCGATACCGGGGTTACTGGACTAACTGGAGCTACTGGCGACACTGGGACTACCGGATTAACTGGGACCACTGGAGCTACTGGCGACACTGGGACTACCGGGGTTACTGGGGTTACTGGAGCTACTGGCGACACCGGGACTACTGGATTAACTGGAGCTACTGGCGATACCGGGACTACTGGGGTTACTGGAGCTACTGGCGACACTGGGACTACTGGATTAACTGGGACCACTGGAGCTACCGGGACCACTGGCTCGACTGGAACTACTGGATTAACTGGAACCGGGACTACAAATGTATCAAGTTTCGCTGCCAATACTACCGGCGCAACAATTGCTGTAATTTTAGGTGGAACCGATGTACCTCTTCCTAGTGATCAAACTTTCTCTGGTGGTATTACAGTTGATGGTACAAATACTACTTTCACCGTTCCAAATGCTGGTCGTTATTTAATTAACTACGGAGTCAATTTAACCGCAGCTCTATTATTAAGCACACGATTAATTATTAATGGTGCAGCTAATACAGCTTCTACAATTGATCCAGTACTTTCAGTTAGCCAGTTTAATAATACAATTATAGTATTGTTAACAGCGGGAAGTACTATAAAGTTACAATTTTTCGGATTACTCGGCGCCGCTGTTTTATTACCCGGAAGTGCTGGCGCTACATTAACAATAGTGCAAGTTTCATAATCAATTTATGTGTAAACAAAAGAGAATGCCCAATTGGATTCTTTTTTGTTTTGTTGTTAACAATTTCCGGGCACTTTTTGACTACATTTTCTTCAAATGACAAAGTAAAAAAGCAGCTGTTAGGCTACTTGTAATTCTTATTATCCCCAAATGAAATGATATGTATATTCTCCCGTTACAAGTTCATTAATTCCAGCTACTCTAACGAATCTCAGTAAGTCTGCCCCTTGAAGAAAATACACCGAAATCGTAACCGGTACTTGTGACCACATAGATTGATAAAGCTCATTCACTCTCTGATTGGTTGAAACGATTAAATCATTTACAGGTCCATGATTCCATGCAGAGGTTTGAACTGAAGTGAACGGAAGGTCTTTCCCATTAACCACTATTCTTACCACACTTTGAGTTATGTCCACAATAATCCCCTCCACCATTACAAAAATTGGACCTATTTCTTTATTCATATTGTTATAAATATTCTTGACTGCAATTAATGTTTAAGGCAAACCCCTATTTTTCATTTAAAAAACTTGAGTTCTACACCATCCCTTTTTCACATATCTTCTTTCATACAATTTTCCGTTTAAAATTACCTTAAATCTTACTCAAACAACCTAATCACAAGAGAAATCCCTTTATAATACAATTAAGTAATTTATAGGGGTATTATTCATGACAGATACATTAAGACTCGTTGTCTTTATTATTGTTGCAATTGGTGCAATTATTAACTTATACCTAGAGTTTAAAAAACCGAAAAAAAGTATATTATCAATTGTTTTTCTGTCGATACTCCTAATTGGGGCTTCAGGATTAATCAAAGATATTTTATCTCGACTTTTATAAAACTCAATATTCCATGAGTCGCGCAGTTAGCTTTTGCTAACTGCTCTTTTAGGAAGGATTTCCTTCCTATTATCGAATTGGTAAAATTTAGAAAGGTGGTGTACTATGGCAGAAATTAAAGTGAGCCTTACACAATTTTTAGACTTCACACTGAAAGGTAGTGCTGCTAAAACAACCTTTGTAAAAAATCTAAAATCTCAACCTGAATACCAACCAATTTTTGATTACTGGAAACAATTACGAGAAACTGTTATTAAATTTCATCAAAATGAACTACCTTTTGAATGTTTCGAAACATTAGTGCAAACAGTTGATCAGAAGAAAAAGCAAAACTACATTGACGTCATAAAACAGTACAAAAAATTTATTAAAAACAAAGACATCTCTTGGTTCGATCCAGGTAAATCACATTGGATATCAGATGATTTAATCGTCCGCTCATCACCTGAACTCGGTTTGCTCATTAATGATGAGCCGCATCTTATCAAACTATTTTTCAAAGGAAAAAGAGAGCGAATTGATAAATACAACATCAACTCAACACTAACATTATTAAATGAATCAACATTTTCAAATGAACATAACGATGTGAATTATACAGTCCTTAACATCCAAAAAAACAGAATGTTCACGAATAACTCTATTAATAATGAGCATTTAATAGCACTTGAATCAGAAGCTAACCAGCTTTGTTATATATGGAATAAAATAGACTAGATATGATGCATCTCTTTCAATTCCTTGTTCATGTATAATTTGAAAACAAATTCAATCCGTTTCGTTTCATTGAAGCCTACCTTGTATTATGTCTCAAACAAGGTGGGCTTCAAATTAGTTTCTTTCCCCATTTCAACAGCCTAACTCACCTCCTCCGAAAAAGAGATGTAATGAGCTATTTTCACCTCATCAGCGTTTATATCCTGATTTTTCACTACATACCCCAAGAATATTGTACGATTTCACGTTTCTCACTTTCCACATCGTGCTTTTTTTCAAGTTTATTAATCTTTAACTGCAATTCTTTCATTCGTATTAACATTTACTGTGTAATCATCCAATTTATAGTTATTCTTCTAAATTGACCAACAATATATTAAAATCTTCTATATACAAAAGGAGGTTTACCATGCTCAACTTTCATACAAAACTACCTATATTCGGATTCTTTTTGTTTTTATATGGTTTTATTGGTATCATCGTTTTGTTACTATTCCTTAACTTGTAGTAACAAAGGCGATTAATATATGTTTAGTGTGTAATTTCTATATATCAAAGAAAAAAGCATCCATGTGCTTTTATTTAAGTAAATACTTTTGGATTTTATTTATAGTGTTAATAAATCTCTCGCAATCTTCAAATTCCATTTGAATAATTTCATTGCCCAAAGAAATTGAAGTACCAATTTCTAGTTTCTCCATACTTTTTTGCACTTGTCATTAATAACGGTACTAGAATGTTATGACGCTCGGTACAATAATTATGATTTAATTTGCCCTTCCTATAACGGTAATCCCTGTAATTCATATGTTTGACACAGCTCATAAAAAAGCTTATAAAGAAAAGTGAGGTTCCTAGTGTTCGTTTCTAAGATTTAAGATATATATCCAAAAATTGCAAATGAACGCTTAAGACATACAAGAGTAGGTATCAGACTGGACACCTACTCGCTTGTTGTACCAGGACTTCAAAAGATCGCGGTGGATCAATTCGCTAACGAATTATTCGGAAAGAAAAATTCTCGTTAGAATTTTGTTAAAAGTTTTCGTTTCTAACCGAAAACACCACCTAAATAACTTCAAATATTATAAGTGAAAAAGGAGCAACAAAACATGAAAGAAATCAAATCTGAACAAGAATTCAAAGACATCATCGCAAGTGAGGAGCCAGTAGTTGTTAAGTTCTTTACGACTTGGTGCCCAGATTGCGTTCGTATGGACAACTTTATCGGAGATGTAATGGAAGAGTTCAATAAATTTGAATGGTATTCTATTAATAAAGATGAGTTCCCAAGTATCGCTGAAGAGTATCAAGTAATGGGTATTCCAAGTTTACTTGTATATCAAAATGGCGAGAAGCTAGGCCACTTACATAGCGCTAATGCAAAAACTGAAGAGCAAGTTACTGAGTTTTTAGAAGCATACTAAGATGAAAAACCTCTGAAAAATATTTTTCAGAGGTTTTTCTCTTTTTTCACAATTATCTTTCGTAGTTATTTTGTTTCATTTCATCCACTGTGGCCTTTAAAAGTATATATCAATAATTTAGAAATACTATACTTCTTCATATTTTCATCACTTGATGAATTACACCCAGTCATTATAAGAATAATACATATTAAGAAAAGTATTCGGTTCTTCCCCCATCTACCTCCTATCCCTTACTTTGCACTTTACAACATATTTTTCCTTCGCGAAACTTTGTTATCCGCTTCTTAAAAAGCTATAAAACGTCAACAATGTTTGTATAGACCCACACGAGTTGCGTTTGATACTCTATGTATAGAAAGAAATTCCTTTAAAGAAAGGTGAGTGATTAAAATGGATACTCTTTCTCATAAAGAAGCTGATAAAGGTGCTATTGTCAGCATTATGGCCTACATATTTTTATCCTCTATGAAAATCATCATCAGTTATATTACCCTCTCTAGTGCATTACGTGCTGACGGTTTAAATAACTTAACGGATATCGGTGCTTCTTTAGCGATATTAATTGGTCTAAAAATTTCTCGTAAACCTCGTGACCCAGATCATCCATATGGGCATTCACGTGCAGAACAAATCGCATCACTTGTTGCTTCCTTTATTATGGCAACAGTCGGATTAGAAGTTGTTATTAGTGCCATTCAATCGTTTTTAAATCCGAAACAAGCAGCGCCTAATTTACTCGCTGCGTGGGTCGCTTTATTTTCTGCTGTCGTTATGTACTTTGTGTATTTGTATACGAAAAAGATTGCAGCGCGAACAAAAAGTAAATCATTAGAAGCCGCTGCAAAGGATAATTTATCAGATGCGCTCGTAAGTATTGGTACTGTAGTAGGTATTGTCGGTTCACAGTTCCAAATGCCTATTTTAGATCCTATTGCCGCTTTAATTGTTGGCCTTATCATTTGTAAAACCGCATGGGATATTTTCGTAGAAGCTTCTCATATGTTAACGGATGGAATCGATCCTGATAAAATGGAAGAATATGCCGATGCGATTGAACATATTGGTGGCGTGGAAAAAATCGTAGATATTCGCGCTCGTATGTACGGGAATCAAACGTACGTTGATATAACAATAGAAGTAGATGCCCGTATGGATGTGGGTGAAAGTCATTGTATTACTGATAACATCGAGGCTATGCTTCGGAAAAAGTTTGGCATTTACCATGCACACATTCATGTTGAACCAATGGAAAAAGAACCTATTTTGATATAGGTTCTTTTTTAATGAACGCTTTATGAAATATAACACATAAAACGAGCCAGCTACCGCCAGCTGCCCATCCCGCTAATATGTCAGATGGATAGTGAACGCCAAGATATATTCGGCTAACTGAAATAGATAATACAACAAAGCTCGCTATAAAAATAATTAACAATTTTTTATGCAATGTAATACGCTCTTCTGTAATTGTGACGTATGCAATAAATCCTAAAAAAGCAGTAGCATTCATCGTATGACCGCTCGGAAAACTATATCCAGTTGCAGTAACAAGCTGCGTTACATCTGGTCTTGCTCGTTCGTACCATAGTTTAAGCATACTGTTCAAATAACGAGATCCGTAGTAATTAATTGTTAGAAGTAATGCACTAAGTAACTTTTTTCTAACGAGAAAATACATTACAAGAATTATGAGTAACGGGAAATATATTCTTTTGGAACCGATAAAAGACACCCAAGTAAAGTAGGCTGTCAAGTAATCGTTTCGAAAACTTTGAATAAAGTGTGCAACTACATCATCAAATTTTTCAATACAAGCGGTATGATACGAAAGTGATAGTGCGACAAAACAAATAAGTAAAGTACAGCTTAACAAGTATAAATGTCGATATCGTTTCACATACATAACCTCACTATGCAAAAAAATGGAGCGGTTGTTTTAGTTTCCCACTCCATTTCTTTTTTATGCATAGATTATTAAAAAAGATAATTGTTAATTTTTTGCTTCATCGTTGGGATATCTTCATTCGTTACTATGAAGCGAATAATTTTCTCATCAAGATCAAGCGCTTCTGCAAATAACCCAGCTAATCCACGAGATTTTCTATCTACTTCCATAACGATTTCTAGACGGTCATAAGCACTCGGCAAGATTAATAATTCTAACTCATCTAACTTCCCATAATGCTCTCCAGAAACCGGAATAAACTCAAATTCTTGTGCGAATGGAACTTGCTTACGTAATCGATACGGTAATTCTTCGCATTCTATATGACGTGCTTTAAAGCCTAATTGATTTACACTATCTAATACGCTACTTAACAGTGCATTTGGCAACACTTGAATGTAATCACGGTCAATTGGGTCAATACTTCGTTTAATATCAAGACCCGTATGTACCCAAACTGTTTTCATTCCGAGTGTAAGTGGAGCTTCCACTGGCATTTTAAATGAAAAAGGAATTTCCATCTTTTCATTCGGCTCTACCAAAAAAGGTTCTGTTAAACGAACTCTCTCTAAATCGTACGTTGCTGTTATTTTTTTATCATCGACTTCTCGTACATACGAGGTCGATAACGTTAAGTAAATGCTTTCAATTTGTTGGCTAACTGAACCACCAGTTATATGCACCTTACCTACTATCTCTTCTCCAACAATATAC
Organism: Bacillus luti; assembly: GCF_009739945.1. NCBI lineage: Bacteria > Bacillati > Bacillota > Bacilli > Caryophanales > Bacillaceae > Bacillus > Bacillus luti. Next base: position 2,932,579 of record NZ_CP040336.1, read on the forward strand.
TCATCTTTTTCAAGAACAGTATCTACTTTTGCATTACCAATACCAACGCTTGCTAAAAACTTTTGAAACATGGGGCCCCCATCCTTTCTAAAGCAAAAGCTACCTCTTTTTTTAAATCTTGTACATTCTCATAGTACGGCGTTTTTATTTGTAACATCCGCATGAGTATTTCTCGATTATAATTTTCCAAAGTTAACTCTTCATACCATGGTTTTTCATGTTTTTCAGTAGATTCATAACTGGCATATAATAAAAATAACGAGAAATGACCAAGAGCATAAAAATCACTTCGAAAATGAACTTCTCGCATCAAAGCTTGTTCACCTTCATAAGTTGTAACTCGCTCATCACCCTCACCTTTATATTTAGCCAATCCAAAATCAATAATACTAATCTGTTTTTCTTTCATTAATATATTCGGAATACGTAAATCTCTGTGAATAATGCCTTTACTATGAAACACCGAAACAATTTCTAATATTTCGTATAAAATTTCAAAAACTTCACGTTCTGTATATATATGTCCATCTAAAAAAATATAATCTTCGAAATTTTTACCAGGCATATATTCCATTACAAAAAAGCTCTTTTTCTCCCATACGAAATGATCATATAAACTAGGAATTGTATGATGATTTAATGTTTGTAAAATCATTTTCTCTTGTTCAAATGATTTTCTACCAGATTCGTATCTTTGTTTACTTCGTCTTAATTGTTTTAAGACTTTATATCTATTTATTTGTAAATCATTAACGACATATGTAACCCCATAACTGCCCATTCCAATTACTGATTCAATTTTATAACGTTCTGCAACGATTGTATTTTTTCGCAGTGGTCTATCAAATAAAGCTAGTACACGACGCCATTTCATCAGCTACTTGAAAAGAAGCTACGGCTTTTACGTTTTCTTTTATAATGATGATGTCCATAACCAGATGAACGTCGTTTATAATCGCTACTTGAATAAGAGCGCCCTCTATGACGATAATCACTACTCGAATACGAACGATATTTTTTCTTTCCTAATAAAGAATCAATAATTTTTTTGAACATCCCTTCACCTCTTGAGTAAAATTTTCTTTTAATTATACCAACAATTGCCGACTATGTTTGTGACAAGTTTGTAAAGAGTAAAAAACGACGAGTTAAGCCCGTCGTTACTTTCACTCATCCTCTTCATCAAAAACTTCATCAATCATACATTTCTCTAATAAATACTCGAATGTAATATCTGCGAGATCTTCAATTTCTTCTCGTTTTGGGACGTATCCTCTTTCAATTAGTTGCTCATAAAAAAACTCCGCAATCTCTTCCGTATCAATTACGACTTCAATTTCCTTCATGAGCATCACTCCTTTATTTCTGTTTTATGAAAAAATCTCAAAATTATGTATATGAGATTAGAAAAATAGTTTTTATTTTTTTATAGGTCATATCATTCGGACAAGGTGCATACGATGGTAGTACAAGCTATCCAAAGGGGGAAATAAGAATGGAATATCAATATGAAGTAGAGCAAACAAAAGAAGAGTTCATGCATGAAGATCAATGGGCAGACTCTCTTATTAAATGGCTTTTTATTTTTTAATAATTGTAGGCATACCTTATACTGCATATGTTGTTGTTCAATTTATTCTCTCTTTCTAGTTAACTATTTTTTCTCTGTCAATTTAACTAAATAATTATGAACAACATCCATTACAATTTTATATTCTTCATCTTTAAATGTATCAAATAACAATTGATAATCGTTATAAATATCAAGTAATCCATCAATGATTTCTTGACGATTCGTCTTAACACTCACTTTTTTCGAGTTGTTAATTGACTTTAATTTTCCTAAATCTAATTTATTCATACCAGCTTTATCTTGCTTCATTTTCTTCAAAATTGCATTTGCCGTTTGAGCATTGGCAAGTAACGTTAAATCTGATTCATCCGCTTCTAACCATTCACCATCTGTAATTCGTGACAATTCATATATGGTGTCTTCCCATGCGTCATTTTTATATCTCCATACTTCTGTTCGGAAACCGACAATACGGAAAACATCTTTATCATATCCTGTTACTTGCACGAGATCACCAAATGTGAAATTATAATTTAATTCAATCCACTCTGTGTCGCCCTTTTTCATTTCTTGTTCTGAAACATGCTGCAATGTTTGTTCTACGTAAAACCCATCGTGATTATTTACTTCGTATACGTAAACTCCATCTAAAACTTTCATATTTGTGATTTTACCAACGGTTCCATATAGCGTAATCACGACTATGTCCCCTACGTTGTATTTAGGTTGTTTTTTTCTTGCCATCTCTATCTCTCCTTTTTTTGACGTCGTGATTTTGATATCAGTATATGCAACCTACATAAAAACGCTTATCACAGAAGCTTATATTCATAAATTTTTTCGATAAAAAAATATCACTACATAAAATTTTATGTAAAACACAAAAAAAGCTAGTAAATAGACTAGCTCCAAATCAAGATATTTCATATAAAGCGAAACTTTAATCGATAGGGGTTGTATTCAACCCACACCGATCGGTCGTTTACCTTCTTTGCTCTGCGTTGGAAGTCTTACCACCAACAAATAGCGTGATAAAAAACATACAGAATACTTCACTTTGTAAAAGTAATGTATTCTGTATGTTTTATCTCTCTTGTATGTATAAATCCCATGCTTCATCAAATATAGACATACTTTCTAGCATTCCGCTCAACTCTAAGTATGAACTAATTTCATCATAGTCTTCAGATTGCTTCGGAAAACTTAAATCATCATACATCGCCTCTGCTAAATCTGAAATTTCATTTCTAAATAAAGCTGCACGATGCTTCATCATATAATGGTAAAATGTCTTTTTCAAACGTATTCCCTACCTTTCTAACTTGGGTACATTATACAAGGCAAAAAAGAAAAAAACCAGCATAAAAGCTGGTTAAAAGTCGAAATAATTCCTTTTTAATAAACGTGGTCTTCCCATTAATTCTTCGTATGTTAGTTGTTTTGGCAAATCTTTCGTATAAATTAAAAATAACTGATCTTCAATTTCTTTTACTGTGTGATCTGATTGATAGTCCATTCCACATGAGGAACAAGAAATACATGGTGTCTCTTGGATTTCAATGGCTTTCGTACCATCTGGTAGTTCCCAATATACAGTATTCAAGCTTTCTTTCGCTTCTGTACTGTCACACCACATACAATTCATACTGCATCACCCTCGGTTTTTTTGTCATTTTCTTCTAATTTTGCCATTTGCGCTTGATATTTTTTATCTTTTAATTGGTCGCGCTTATCACGTTTATCTTTTAAAGATGCATGCGTGTCATTATCTTCATAGTCTTTACGACGGGTCATACGCTGTAAGTCGTCTGGAACAAGGTTAAATTTCTTATCGCTCATAAGACCTGCGATACCAACATCTGAACGTTTTTCTTCGTAGTTTGGATAAATCTCTTTAAAGTATCCTTCCGCTCTTCCTGGGATGTAGCTCTCTGGCTCTGGATACGTCGTAATAACACCTTCGAAGTTACGAAGTACCACTTTATCTGCACTTTGTGAGATTAAATAGTTTGGCTGAAGCGCAATTTTACCGCCACCGCCTGGTGCATCGACAACGAATGTCGGAACCGCATAACCAGACGTATGTCCGCGTAAGCCTTCAATAATTTCAAGACCTTTCGATACTGGTGCACGGAAATGACCGATACCTTCTGATAAGTCACATTGATAAATGTAGTATGGACGTACACGGATTTTTACTAAGTCATGCATAAGTTTTTTCATAATTGGAACGCTGTCGTTAATACCAGCTAAAATTACTGCTTGGTTTCCGACTGGAACACCTGCATTCGCTAACATTTCACATGCTTTTTTCGATTCTTCTGTAATTTCAATAGATGTATTAAAGTGCGTATTTAACCATACTGGATGGTATTTTTTAATAATGTTACATAAATTCTCTGTAATACGCTGCGGGAATACTACTGGTGCTCTCGTTCCAATACGAATAATCTCGACATGCGGAATCTCTCGTAAACTTTTTAATACATATTCTAAAATTTTATCGTTAATTAGAAGACCGTCACCACCAGAGATTAATACATCTCGTACTTGTGGTGTATCACGAATGTAACCGATCGCATCGTCTAATTGTTTCTTCGGTACACCCATTCCAATTTGTCCACTAAAACGACGGCGTGTACAGTAACGACAATACATAGAACATTGATTCGTTACTAAAAATAATACGCGGTCTGGATAACGATGCGTTAACCCTGGAACTGGTGAATCTTCATCTTCATGAAGAGGATCTTCTAAATCATATTTCGTTTTATATAACTCTTCCGAAATCGGTACTGATTGCATCCGAATCGGACAGCGTGGATCATCAGGATTCATTAGCCAAGCATAGTACGGTGTAATGTTTAACGGGATCGTTTTTGTTGAAATTTTAACGCCCTCTTCTTCTTCAGGTGTTAAATTAATTACTTTCTTTAAGTCATCTAACGTTTTGATCGTATTCGTTAATTGCCAAACCCAATCATTCCATTGCTCTTCAGTAACATCCTTCCATAATTCGATATCCTTCCAGTGACGATTTGGTTTGTATACATCATGTAACATTGCTATTCCCCCTTTTTATACGCTCATCCTTTATATAAGCAATAGTTATGCCAACTTTACATTGTTGATAAGTAAATGTGCGGAGAACCCTATTACATAAGCGAAAAAATATTTTTAAGCGTTTTATGAAATCAATACTTAACATCATATTCATTACTTTTTATATATGTAAACGCTCTTTTATTGGTGCAAACACACAAAAACCGCCGATTATTCGGCGGTTTTGTCGTACTTGCTCAGTTTATATTGAAGCGTTTGACGAGGGATGCCTAACATTTTTGCAGCTTGTAATATATTCCCTTCCGTTTCAATTAACGCTTGATCTATTAATTCCTTTTCCGTTTGATGAAGTGCTTCTCTAAGTGGTAAAACGCTCTTCTTCTTTGGAAGATTCTCTTTCCGAAATGTACGTGGTAAGCAATTGGCTGTTAATGTATGCCCTTCTGCGATAATGACTGCATGTTCAATCGTATGTTTTAACTCACGAACATTTCCAGGCCATTGATAAGCTTGTAATCTTTCTTTCGCTTCCTTATCCATTTGAAGTACACCTTTTTTATAACTTTTATTATATTCTTTCAAAAAATAAGAAGCTAATAATACGACATCCTCCGTTCTTTCGCGTAACGGTGGGATATATAACGAAAAGACATTTAATCTATAATATAAATCAGTGCGAATTTTATTCTCCCTTAAACATACTTCTGGTGGCTGATTCATTGCGGTAATAACGCGAACATCTACTTTTCTTGTCTTATTATCACCAATACGACGAATAACCCCATCCTCTAATACACGTAGCATTTTTGCTTGTAAATCGAGCGGCATTGAATTCAATTCATCTAAAAATAATGTCCCTCCATCTACAAGTTCAAATAACCCTGCTCTTTCAATTGCACCTGTATAACTTCCTTTAGTCGTTCCAAACAATAAACTTTCTAATAGCGATTCCGGCAACGCTGCACAGTTTTGTGCAATGAATGGCTTATTTTTCCGTTTAGAAGCTTCATGAATCGCTTGTACAAATAGCTCTTTCCCTGTTCCTGTTTCCCCATATATTAAAACATTTGCATCAGTTGGCGCTACTTTTTGCGCTAATTCTTTCGTCTGTTTAAACCGAGCATCATTAGTCACTATCGTCTCAAACGCAACATGCTTTTTAATCACTTTATTGTTAGATGATCGCTTTATTTTTGACTGTAAATCGACAATTGTATCAGTAAGTTGTTGAATTGTAGAATAGTCTTTTGCAATTTCAACAGCACCAGCAATATTCCCATCAATAAATATAGGTAATGTCGTATTTACTGTACAAACGTCTTCTCCGTTTAAATTTTGATAATGCTGTACTTGATGTACAATTGGTTTTTTCGTATCTAATACTTTCATCAATGTACTTGTTTCCCTAGATAGAGAAGGAAATGCTTCTAACAAATGCTTACCTAATACTTTTTCAATTTTGGATCCATCATGTTTTGCAGCAACTGTATTATAAAAGATCGTAATCCCATTTTCATCCACTGCGTGTATGGCCTCATCTATACTGCCCAAAATCGCCTCAATGACTTCTTGTGTCGAAACTGCTAGCAATGTCATCCCCCCTTTTGCCAAAAATTCAGCAAATTAAGCGCCGAATTTTTGGCATCCCTCTGTGCGATTATAAGCATGACGATTCCGTCCTATTATTTTTATGATGCTTATATATTTCTTTCACCTATTTATGATTAGATAAGTCTTTCACCCATATATTCATATCTTCCAACTTATCGAAAATATAACAATTGTTCGCGAGTCTTCCTGTATACGTATATCCTAACTGATGAAAGGCCGCATTCATTCCAAAAGAAAGCGAACGAGCAATTGTATAAGAACAGAAAATCGATTTTTCTTGGAGCTCTTCCTCTAACTTAATGAGTAGACTTTTCATAAACCCGTGTTTACGATATTCAGGTAAAGTAGCACAATTTGTTAATTCTGCATTTCCTTCTTTTATGTTCATTTCTGCGGATGCTGTACTAATGATTTTCCCTTCAAATTCATACACGTAGTAAATTGTATCGTCTTCTCTCATCGTCTGTAATACATAACTCGCTTCATTTAAAGGTGTCGGATACACTTCAAATACTTGTCCAAAGACAGCTGCTAACTCTTCCGCATCCGCTTCTGTCGCTTTTCTTAACAGAAATTCCTTCGGGACTATTTTTTCCGTAACCTCTTTTGCTTTTACACCACTTAAAATGGTATCTTCCTCAGCCCAATGAATACTATTTCGTCTTTCATCATTATTATATTTCACAAAGAAGTATGCATCGTGTCCTTGAAAATAATGTGGTATTGTTGCTTCCAATAAGAAACCGAAAGAGAGCCATGTTGAAACATGCTCTCCCTTTCCTTTTATAATACATTTAGTGAAAGAATGTTTCTCTGCTAGTTCATCAATAGTTTGTATAATGCTCTCAACATTTCCTGTATAGTGATCTACTCGAATACGTTTATTAAAAAAATCTAAAACGCCTTCTACTGTATAGTAATTCGACTGTTCTTTAAAAGATTCATAGTATTTCATTTTTTCACCTCACACCAATCTAGTAATGTACATGCAATAATTTTTGCGGCAGCTATCATTTTATCAACTTCTATATATTCATTTGGATAATGCGCTACTTTCGTCTCTCCTGGTCCAAACACTATCGTTGGTACACCTGCGATTTGTGTAAATAAGCCTCCATCAGTCCCCCACGGAGATGCTTCTATAATTGGTTCGTTCCCTTCGAGTTTAACAAAGTTATGCTGAAGTGTTGTAATCAGTTCATGATTTTCTTCTAGCTCGCCAGGAACCCACCTCGCTCCAAACCATTCTACTTCTACTGGATTTTCTACAAACCAATTGTCCACATCATGTAATTCACCAATCCAACTCTCAAACTCTTCTTTTGCTGCCTCTATAGTCTCATTCGGCGCGATTCCGCATCTTCCTTCTAAAATTAATGAATCGGGAACAGAACTTGGCCAACTACCGCCTTCAATTTTTCCTATGTTAATTGGGATTGGAATCGGAATCCCGTTAAATAACGGATCTGTAATTCTACTATTTCTCTTTTCTTCTAATTTCCTCAAATGATCCACAACGAACATACTTTTTTCAATTGCACTTACACCTTCATAACGCGTTCCACCATGTGCTGCTTTTCCTTTCACATGTAGGCGAAACCACATGGATCCTTGTTGCTTCGGGAAAAACTTCATATTTGTCGGTTCTGGAATAATAACACCATCTGCCTTATATCCTCGCAATATAGTCGCTAATGTTCCTGCCCCTCCACTTTCTTCTTCTATTACACTTTGAAAATAGATGTCTCCTTTTAATTCAATACCCGATTCAATAATTGCTTCCATCGCAAGCATAAGTGCGACATTTCCGCCCTTCATATCCGTCGTTCCACGACCGTATATACGATTCCCTATTTTCTCACCACTATAAGGATGATGATCCCACTGATTCACATCTCCTTCTGGAACTACATCTATATGCCCATTTAATATCATAGATTTCCCATCGCCGCTTCCTTTTAAAGTAGCCACAATGTTTGGGCTGTCTGAAAAGCTTGTACGAGGTGATACAAAATAAGGATGATCTTTCATTTTAGAAAAAGAAGGCTCCCAAATATCAAGATCTAAACCTAACTCACGTAGCTTTTCAATCACAATTGCCTGTGCACCACTTTCATCACCAGATACGCTTTTTTCTTGAATTAATCGCTTTAAAAATTTCACACTTTCCTCTTCATGACTCTCAATATAATCGCAAACCTGCTTTTTTAATTGCTCCATATATTATGTCTCCCCTCATTCAATTACTAGTAAATTCGAGCCAATTTGAAAATCAGCTTCCGTATGTCGTTTTATATCTTCCACTGTGTATGGGCTCATTAATTCTTGTAAAATAAGTCCATCCTGCGTCACTTCCATTACCGCCATATCCGTAATAATTAAATCTACACATTTCTTTGAAGTTAATGGCAATGTACACGCTGAAACAATTTTTGCATTTCCATACTTATCAACATGATTCATCACAACAACGACACGCTTCGCTTTTTGTGCTAAATCCATCGCTCCCCCAATACCTGGAACACGTTTCCCTGGTACAATCCAGTTTGCTAAATCACCATTCTCACTCACTTGTAATGAGCCAAGAATTGTTATGTCTAGTAAGCCTTTTCGAATCATCCCAAACGCTGTGCAGCTATCAAAATAACTTGCTCCCGCAATAAGAGAAGTTGGTAAACCTGCTGCGTTACATAAATTTTCATCTTCATTTCCTTTACTTGGCGTAGGCCCCATACCAACGATTCCATTTTCCGCATGAAACATGACGTTTATATCTTCTGGTAAATGATTCGGCACTAGCGATGGAATTCCAATACCTAAATTTACAATCATTCCATTTTGTATTTCTTTCGCCGCACGTCTAGCAATCTTATCTCTCACTTCTACGCCCATACCCATTTCCAATTCACTCCTTCCGATGGCACGATATAATTAACGAAGACACCTGGAACCACGATTTCCTCTGGATCCAAACTTCCAAGTGGAACAATTTCTTCTGCTTCTACAATCGTTATATCCCCGGCCATAGCCACGTGAGGATTCATGTTACGAGCGCTCTTATCAAACACAAGATTACCAAACGGATCAGCTTTTTTCGCATATACAATCGCAACCTCAGCAGTTAATGCTGTTTCAACTAAATATGTCTTTCCGTTCATTTCAACTGTCCGTTTTCCCTCTTCTACAATCGTATCCAAACCAACGTCAACCAAAACTCCACCAAGCCCAACACCTCCAGCGCGAATACGCTCTGCTAATGTTCCTTGGGGAGAAAACTCGATTTGTAACCTTCCTTCGTTTAGCTGTCTTCCTGCATTTGGATTTGAGCCAATATGAGAAGTAATTAATGATTTTACTCTTTCATTCGTAACGAGACGACCGATGCCTACATCAGGAAATCCCGTGTCATTTCCTATTAAATTTAAATTTGTAATTCCTTTTTCTAAAATAGCCTGTATTAAAGATGGAGGGGATCCAATCCCCCCAAATCCCCCAAACATTAATGTCATATCATCGTGGAACAAAGAAATTACTTCATCTATCTCTTTTAATTTATCGAACGTATTTGTAATTGTTGTCATGCGATACTATGCCCTCCTTTTTGCATCATTTCTTCTACACTTTTTGCAAAAATTGAAAGTAATTCATCTAACTCGGAATATGTAGTTGTCATTGGCGGTGCTACAAGCAGTGCACTATCTTCTTTTCCTGCTTGCCCTGAAACAGCTTGGTATAAAAGAAGTCCATTTTTAGCTGCAACCGAAATAAGTTCCGAAGCCTTTGTAAACGGTTGCAATTCTACTCCAATCAGCAACCCTTTTCCGCGCACATCAGCAATGATTGTCGATTGTTGCTGAACTTTCTGTAATCCTTTTATTAAATACTCTCCCTTTTCCGCTGTTTTTTCAGGTAGATTATGTTTCTCCATATATTCAATAACAGCTAAAGCTGTTGCTGCCGACAATGGATTCGCACTTAACGTATGCCCACTCATAACAGAACGTGATCCTCGTAAAATCGGCTCCATAACACGGTCACTTACAACCGTCGCTGCCATCGGTGTATATCCAGCTCCTAATCCTTTACCAAGTGTCATAATATCTGGTTCTACACCCCAATGCTCCATTGCAAACCATGCACCAGTACGACCAAGCCCAGTCATTACTTCATCAGCAATAAATAAAATATCGTAATGACTACAAATATCTTTAATAACTTTATAATATTCTTTCGGCGGAACAACTGCGCCTCCAGCTGCTCCAATAATCGGCTCAGCGATAAAAGCTGCAATATGTTCTGCTCCAATTCTTTCAATTGATCTTTCTAGTTCAGTCGCACAAGCAAGCTGACAAGTTGGATATACCTTTTGCACCGGACATCTAAAACAATATGGAGCCGGAATAGTTGGATAATCTTCTAAAATTGACACGAAACGTTGTCTGCGCAGTGGATGCCCAGACATTGATAAGGCTCCCATCGTAATGCCGTGATAACTCATCCATCTTGACATAATTTTATGTTTACCTTGAATACCACGTTCCTGAAAATGCTGAATTGCGATTTTCATAGCTGTTTCATTCGCTTCCGTACCACTATTCACAAAAAAGCTCCAGTTCAAATCTCCTACACTTAAATCACTTAACTTCTTTGCTAATTTTTCAGCTGGCTCACTCGTAAACTGTGATCTATAAACGAAAGCAATCTCCTCTGCTTGCTTTTTAATAACGTCTGCAATCTCCTGTACACCATGCCCAATACCTGCCGTAATTGCTCCTGACGAACCATCAAAATATTTATTACCGTTCTGATCATACAAATAAACACCTTTTCCATGTGAAATCATTGGATACGGCTGACCAACAAGTGGTTTAATTAAGTAATCGCGCATAGCGCTCCCCCATTTCTCCAATTTGTATATATATATGAAGAAAATTGACGTTTCTTTCATAAAAAAGAATCCTCTGCGAAAGCAGTGAATTTATCAAAAAACTATTATAAAATATACAAATGAGTGCTAAGTATCAATTTTAAAAACAGAAAATTCAGAACTCTATTCAAAGACCAACCCTTATTTATACGCTCAAATAACCCTCCCTTATATAAAATTAACACTCTACTAAATATTTTTCTAACATAATGCCAGCTTCCCTCAAATGCCGGCATTGTGTAAACTTCGACGAAACTCCCTTTAAACTCCTTCCTATTCTCCTACTTTATATTGCATATTTTCAAACAAATCTCGACAATTAATCCTACTAAATGCATAGCAATTATTCTTAAAGCAACCGATATTTCACATACATTCCCCTTCGTTTTATACAACAAAAAAAGAACCGATTAACCACATTAATCAGTTCGGCACGACGCTCTTTTTTCAGTTAATACCGTCACTTGCTAAAATAAATAGAAACAGCAATACTTCAAATTTAAAATGCATCCTACAGCCTTTCGCACAAAGTTCTCCATAACTCCGTTCACCATTACTATCGGGATATCCCCACTCCTTTCCTCATAGTCAAACTACCTTTCCTTTATAATTTATGTAGGACAATTATCACTTTGTATGTGTATTCGCCTATAATTTAAAAAATCCCTAGTTTGACATGCTTTCGATTTACCGATTGATACTTAAAAACCAAGTTTTTCGCATAACCTCTTTCTCCCTTCGCATATAGTTTTAATGATGATAAAGGAGGAATGTTCATGTCTCAATCTGAAATCGAAAAATATGGACAAGAAGCTGCACGTTACGAACAGCTCGCTCGTTACTATCAATTTCATAATCCGAAAAAATATGTAGAACTATATATGAAATATTATGATGCACTTACGAAACTTGTACAGGCATATGAAAAAAGAGATGCACAAGAAGCTGCTTTACCGTCACACATAAGATTTTTCCACTCAGCTTCAAATACACCTGCAGTTGATATTTTAGTAAACGGGCAAAAGGTTATTAAAAACATTTCATTTAAACAATTTAGTCCCTATTTAACATTAGTGCAAGGTAAATACCGTATAGATATCGTTCCTGTCGGAAATGAGACTCCCATCTTTTCAGCTTTAGTACCAATAATGGGAAATCACACTTATACTTTTGCCGCAATAAATAGTGATAATCATATACAATTACAACCTATGCTTGATAATACACATTTACCAGCAGGCCAAGCAAAAATACGATTTGCGCATTTTTCTCCAGATACGCCTGTCGTAAATGTAGATTTAAAAGGTGGAGATCATTTATTTGAAAATGTACTCTTTAAACAAATAACAGATTTTTTAGAAGTTAGTCCTGGTACAGCAGATATTGAAGTTTCACTCGCAGATAATCCAAGCGTCTTGTTAACTATACCGAATTTCAAAGTGGAACCGAATATTATTTATACAATTTCCATAGTGGGTTACTCCTCTAAAGATCCTAAATTAGAAACCGTTATTCTTACAAATTAAAACAGTCTACACCATTTATTTGGTGTAGACTGTTTATTTTTGAAATGCAATTTGAAATTCTGTCCAATCGTTATCTGAACGACACATAATGGACCCATTATGTTTTTCTACAATTTGTTTACATACAAACAATCCAATACCAGTTCCTAACTTTTTAGTAGTTACAAATGGTTCAAAAATCGTTTCAACATTTTCTGCAGGAATCATTGGTCCATTATTTTTTATTACAATTCTTATAGATTGATCTTCCTCAAATACATCAATAATAATTTTTCGTTCTTCTTTCATTGATTCCAGAGCGTCGATTGAGTTCATTAAAATATTTAAAAATACTTGTCTCACTTCACTCCGATAGCCAACAAGTGGAATTGGATACGGCAAATTCTTTTCAATTGAAACATTTGCATTGACCAAACTTGGGTATAAGAATTGTATAATATCTTGAAACAAGTCATTAAGCCAAAACCGTTCCGATTCATTCCACATTTCTTTTTTCGATACGAGTAAAAATTGCGAGATTCGAAAATTTAATTGATCTAATTCATGTGAAATGATATCTAAATACGATAAACTAGGATGATCTGTTTTTAATAATTTGACAAACCCCATTATTGAAGTAAGCGGATTACGAAATTCATGTACAAAACTAGCCGACATTTGTCCTAAAATCGTCAGCCTTTCTTTATGTGTTTCGTTAATATATTGCTGTTTTTCTTCTAAATTTCTCGTAATAATTTCCGAGTATTTTAAAACAGTATAATAAATTAATTTGTCAAAACAAGTATGTACTTGAGCCATTATTGGTTTTAGTTCCCGAGCACTTACATCTAATTCACACATCGCTTCAAAAAGTTCATTTCTTCCCACGTTTGCATTATAGACAAAATCTCCAATATTCGCATCTGCTCCCGCACGCTCAATAGCAATTTTCTCGCATAATGGTTGAAGATATTCAATACCTTTATCTTCCATAGTCAGCTCAATAATTAACTCGAATAACTCTTCTCCATTTTGAACTACTTCTTGTTTAAATGGATCTTTTTCGGAAATTATCATTTTGTTTTTCCAGTTCTCTACGAATTGGTGCCTATTGTTTTTCAAGTACGTACAAAATACTTCTTTAATATCCTTATCGATTGGAAAAACCCCCATTCCCTCCATTTCCATACGACGAATACCCTTTATATTTTGAATGTTAACACAAAAAAAGCATTTCGTTAATAGATTATTGTCACATTTTGTTAATATCTGTTGATAAAATTTTTTCGCTTCTTAATAAATTGTCATATTAATAAATCCTGTTTTTCTTCCCCATGTTCAAACTTCATTACATTTCATACAACTTTTTTGCATCCTGCTTCATTCTTGCGTACAATAGAAAATGAAAGGTGTGAAAAATATGGTAAATAAAAATGTGGAAGATTATCTCCAAGAAGGCATTTATGGCCAAAAGCAGAACAAACCAGAAGAACGTAATATGTATTTAACTACATTACGTGAGCGAGTAGAAATCGCTTTAACTATCGGTCAAGTAATGCAAAGTAATGTATATTCTGAAGTAGCTAGTAGCATGCGCTCTTCTCAATCATTACAAATATTCCTAAATGGTGGCATTGCTTACCCACATTTATCAAAATACATTAAATTAGCAAATGAAAAAAATGTTCCTTTCACAATTGTTCAAAATAAAGGTACAGAAACACCAATCGGTTTAGTATTAGCTCACAGCACCGCTGTTGACAAAGAACAAATTTATGTAGAGGATGCTATTTTCAAACAAGAAATGAAGTAAAAGGTACACTTCATTAAATGAAATCGTTCTAAAAAATGTAAAACAAACAGTAAAAAAACGAGTATGGAATCGTAAACATCCCCTACTCGTTTTTTATTGTGATGCTTAAGTTCTATATACTTTATTTTTTAATACATACAAATTTCATTTCTGTCATTTCTTCTATTGCATATTTAATTCCTTCACGCCCTGTGCCACTTTCTTTCACACCACCGTAAGGCATATGATCTACTCTGAACGTTGGAATATCATTTATCATGACACCACCAACTTCTAACTCATCAATTGCACGCATTGCTTTAAACAAATTATTTGTAAATACGCCTGCTTGTAGACCGTAACGTGAATTATTTACTTGCTCTATGGCCTCATCAAATTCTTTAAATGTATTTACTGTCATAAGTGGACCGAATACTTCTTGGCACTGTACAGATACATGCTCTGGAACATTTGTTAAGACAGTTGGTTCAAAAATCCTTTCATCACGTTTGTGACCACCATATAAAACGTTTGCTCCTTCTTTAACTGCTTCTTGCACCCAGTTATCGATACGCTCTACATCTTTTTTCGAAATTAAAGCTGATACATCCGTTTCCTCAATCAGCGGATCACCAACAACAACTGTTTCCATCGCTTTCTGTAACTTCGATAGAAATTCATCCATTCTCTTTTCATGTACAAAAACACGTTGTACTGAAATACAAACTTGTCCATTATTAACAAATGCTCCCCATTTTACACGTTCAATTATTTCATCTGTCAATTCTATATCTTCATCAATAATAACTGCAGCATTTGATCCTAGTTCTAACGTAACTCGCTTTAATCCAGCCTTTTTCTTAATTCCAATTCCAACTTTCGGACTTCCAGTAAAAGTAATGAAAGCAACATCATCATTTGTAACTATTGCCTCACCAACAGTTGAACCGGGACCAGAAATAATATTTAAAGCTCCTTTTGGCAATCCTGCCTCTTCAAATAATTCTACTAATGCGTAAGATGATAATGACGTTTGATCAGCTGGCTTTAACACAACTGTATTTCCGGCAGCAATTGCAGGACCAACTTTATGCGCCACTAAATTTAATGGGAAATTAAATGGTGTAATAGCTCCTATAACGCCTATTGATTTTCGCATTGTATATGCAATACGCCCATCTGCACCAGGTGCTGCATCTAACGGCAATGTCTCACCGTATATACGCTTCGCTTCTTCAGCTGCAAATTTGTATGTCTGAACCGTACGATCTACTTCTCCCCTTGCAGCACGTATTGGTTTTGCAGCCTCTTTCGCAATAATTTCTGCAAATTCTTCTCTTCGTTCATCCATTTTTTGCGCAACCTTCTCTAATATAGTCGCACGATCGTATGCAGATAATTTATTCATTTTTTTCATTGCATTTTTTGCAGAACTTACAGCCTCTTGAACATCTTCTTCCGTTCCTTGTGCAATTTCCGCTAGCGTTTCTTCAGAATATGGTGCATATAATGGTTTATATGTGTTTACTGACTTCCAATCTCCATTATATATAAATGCTTTTTCATATTTCTTCTCCTTCCGAATATATGTATACATTAATACTTCACCTAGTGAAAGGTTTGACTTGTGTCATTGTATCATAGCCCTTACGTCTCTAAAAACATTATGCTCAAAAAAACTCTGCCATATAGCAGAGTCTACGAACTAATTTGTTCTTGTAACGAAATCTGTTTTTCATCTTCTAAAATAACAATCGATTCTACTTTTTTTGTCACTTCTAATCTTTTAATATAATGTCCATCTAATTCTTTCACACAAAACTTATAATTTTCAATTTCAATGGAATCCTCTTCAGCAATCTCTATATTCTTCGTTAAAATCCAACCACCGATTGTATCAACACCATTATCGTCAATCGTTAAACCTAATAACGTATTCACTTCACTAACAAGTACTTTACCCTCTAGTATCGTTTTCGTTTCACTAACTTGTTGAATTTCTGGCTGTTCATCCGTATCAAATTCATCTTGAATATCTCCAACTATTTCTTCTAAAATATCTTCAACAGTAACAAGTCCAGACGTACCACCATATTCATCTATCAATATAGCAATATGCGTTCTTTCTTTTTGCATTTTTAAAAATAAATCATGGATTGGGATCGAGTCGATAACTAAAATAATTGGTCTAATATATTGTTCTACTTTCTTTTTACTAACAGCTTTATGTTGCACAAAATCTGTAAAAATATCTTTAAAGTTTACAAAGCCTATTACGTGGTCTTTGTCGCCATCTACAACTGGATATCTCGTATATTTTTCCTGAGACATTTTTTGCAAAGCTTCTTCAGCAGGCATTTCTTTACTAATAATATGCATCTCAGTTCGAGGTACCATTATTTCTTTTGCAATACGATCATCAAACTCAAAAATTTTATTTACATATTTATATTCAGACTGATTAATCTCGCCATTTTTATAACTTTCTGAAACTAACAACCGTAACTCTTCTTCTGAATGAACCTCATCATGTCCCTTTGGTGGTTTCAGCCCTAGCAACTTCGTAATGACTCGAGCTGATCCATTTAGGATCCAAATAAATGGGAATGCAGTACGATAAAAGAAAATTAACGGCTTGGCAACAAACAAACTTACTTGTTCAGCTTTTTGAATTGCAAATGTTTTTGGGGCCAATTCCCCAATTACAACATGTAAAAAAGTAATAAACAAAAATACTAAAATTACAGCAAAAATGTCTGCAAGCTGAGTAGAAATATTCCAATTTGCAAAAAGCGTGTCAAACATTTGCTTTAATGCAGGTTTACCAAACCACCCAATCCCTAGAGCTGTAACTGTTATTCCTAGCTGACAAGCAGATAAATATTCGTCTAAGTTTGTAATGACTGTTTTGACAGATGTTGCGCGATTATTTCCCTCTGCAATTAAATAGTCAATTCGTGAACTTCGCACTTTAACAATTGCAAATTCTGCTGCAACGAAAAATGCCGTTAAGGCAATTAAAACAATCACTATACTTATACTATATATGTCCAAATACTTTTCCTTACTTACAGTGTAAGCAAGGAAGCCACCTCCTACTTAATTTTATTCAAGTGAAGTAAGCATTCTAATACTCTAACAAAATTCTACATTAGCAACCACCTTTTTATATATTATATGCATACATAAAAAAGATATTTATCATTATGATAATCTAATTCATTTCCCCTCGTCAAATCAAATTCTTTTAACTCTTAAGACAAAACAATTTGATATACACGATATATTTTTCACAATTAAATTTCGTGAAAAAACACTTTCTTTGCCGATTCCCCACTTCTTTTGTCACACTAGAAGGGAACTTACTTCATAGATCGAAATCATTCAACAGGATATATATAGGAGGGATTATTTTGGAATATAAAACACCATTTATCGCAAAAAAATTAGGTGTTAGCCCAAAGGCTGTTGTCCGGATTGCACAACAATTAAATCTTACGATAGAAAAAAATAAATATGGTCACTTTATTTTTACACAAAATGATCTAGAACAAATGTTGGAATACCATCGTTCTCAAATGGAACAGACTGAAACCACTCAGCCTACTCAAAAAACCTCATTAAGTGATGTTGAAGAATTAAAAACTCAAGTAAACACAATTGTTCAAAACTCATCATCGAATGATTTTGAGCAACTAGCTTCTCAATTAAACACCATTTCGAGAAGGCTAGATCGCATGGAAGAGCAAATGCAAGATAAGGCAAATGATGTCGTTACGTACCAACTCTTACAACATCGCCGCGAAATGGAGGAAATGTTAGAACGAATTCAAAAGCTAGAAACCGCCCTCAAGAAAGAAGAACCAATATATATTACTCCTGATTCAAAACCGACATATGAAAGAGAAAAGAAGCCAAAGCGCCGTAAAATGATTTTTAGTATATTTGGATTATAATTTTTAGACCCTTATTTAAACAATAAGGGTCTTTTTTTATAAAGAATTATATCCTATTAATATCATTCTCTATACTTATACATATTCACTTCTCTTTATTTTGTTAACATAATATTTTTACTGTATTCTGCAATTAATGCTTGCGCATGTGCATTCCCTTGAATTACATCGCGAAATTCTTTTAAAGAATACAAATGGGTAACCCCTTTTCGAGCATGAATTCGTACTGGTACACCTTGTAAAGTATCATGAAACTGAAATGGATTATCAATCGGCTCAATTGGAAAACCGAGTGTAAGTAAATACATATACATTCTTTTTGTAACTGCTGCAATATACCATTCCGCTTTCGTTTCTAATGCATGCACAAATAAAATAGCTGTTAACCTTTTGAAATGCCCTCTCCCACGAGACGTTTTCGCAATACTTAACTTACCTATTTCATACACATTCTTCAAATCTTTCACTAGTTCATTTTTAGAAAACGGATAGAAAAACTCAGAATTCGATTGTTCGGGTACCGTATACTTAATACATTCTACTGTACCAATATGATGTTCATCCTCTATTAATAAAAATCGTGATGGATTTAAATTACGTTCTACAAACATTAAGTTTCTTTCTTCACAAAAATCTCCCCATAGTTGCTCGAACCAAAAATGTTCTTCCTTTGTTTGAACACGCTGGAACATATTTAACCGCCTTTCCCATCGCCGCTCTGTTTTGACAACGCTTTCACTATCTATCATATAAGAACAAATCTTCGTATGCAACTAAAAATATTTATGACTTATTATATTCTGCAAAATGAATTAAATTCCAACATAATCGTCTTTTATCCCACATGCACAGTTCTTTTCTCAACATTTGTGTCTCATTTTACAAATTCAAAACACATCGTGCATCTGTCTATACAGCATATAATTCTTCTTAATCTAAAAAAATCCTTTATGAAAAAGGATTTCTTTTACTACTTTATACTTTTTAACCATTTATCAAAAATTTGAACCATTCCATGTTTTCCAGCTAATTTCTCTTCCCCTTGTTTCGTTTTATATGGATATAATTGCAAG
Source organism: Bacillus luti (assembly GCF_009739945.1). Classification (NCBI taxonomy): domain Bacteria; kingdom Bacillati; phylum Bacillota; class Bacilli; order Caryophanales; family Bacillaceae; genus Bacillus; species Bacillus luti. Next base: position 2,952,079 of record NZ_CP040336.1, read on the forward strand.
AAAACACCGCATCCAGATTCAATTTTTTTACTATGCATATGACTTCCTGGATATACACAGATAACTTCATAGATTGCCCTTCGATGAAATACTCGCTTTCCATTCTGTTCTTCTACATACTTTATAGACCAGTACTTATACATTTGCTCAGTTGCTTTCGTATTTCCAACGTGCTGAAAAATATTGTACATTGGGCTATACTTCACTTCAATAATAATAGAGGATTTATATACGTATTTCCCTTCCTCCCTCACATAACCGTCTAAGCGAATATCTGGCTTTTTTGTATCTTCACCATTATAAAAATTACTCCCCTTACTTAATGCAATAAGAGGATGTGTTTCAATTAAGTCATTAAATGCGACATGTACCATTATATCCTCTTGATGTAAGACTACTGTCGTTCCATCTTGTAATCCATCTACATAAAAATGTTCTTGTATTTGTTCACGAATGGAATGCTTAGCTTCAAAACCAATTTGCTGCAGCATTGAAATAACGATAAAAAAAGCGTAATATTCATACACTAAAAACGTTGGTTTATATACAAATAGTAAAGATGGTGATTGTTCTATATGTTGTGGAAGTAAATCTAAATGATGCAGTAATTGCTGATGTGGTATAGGTAAATCATTCGCACTCATATTACCCGTTTCCGAAACTTCTCTCCAAAATGGAGAATACATTAAAGTTTTAAAGTATTGTACACTTCCATGCACAATATGCGCTAATATTTTATACTCTTGTATTTTCACAGAGTTTTTCCGTACATCCGCTTCTTTTAGTAAATGTATATTTTTATATTTTTGCTTCTCTCTATCTGTCACAGATCCATTTCGCTCAATTGTTTGCATAATCGTTTTAACAGCTTGAAATTCTTCTAATTTTTTCTTTTTTGCTCTTTCTAAAATTTCAATTGTTTGACGTAAAAAACTTTCGGCCTCAAGTAGATACTGATAAAATTGCATCGCTTTAAATTTAAGAAATGCATTTTCCTGACTATTTTTTTGTTCTATAAACTTGCGGTTATAATATTTTGCATAAGGTTTTCTTTCCGCCATTATGGTTCCTTTTCGTGTTGCCTTCCGTTCCTTCGTTTCCCATTTATATTCATGTATAAATTTAAAATTCGATTCTATCTTCTTAAAAATTTGCTTTATCTTTTTCATTTTTTGCGGCAACTTTCTTAGTAACACTAAATAAGAAGAATCCTCAATATCGCTTAGTGCAGAGAATGTCTTTTTATAATAGCCTCTATCTAAAATTAACTCATTTAAAATGGATTTTACATAGTTTTGAATCATTTCAAATTGATCATCAAAAAAATTTTTTGGTACGACTTGAAAAGCACCGTAATACGTTTTATCTTCTATACGAACTTCAAAATGATATAAACCACATCGCCATGGATAAAAGAACTCCGTTTTTCCGTGTTCATATATTAATACCCTTTGTTTTTTTTCATTTATTTCGTATTGTGACTCTTTTATATTTTTTTGCCCCTCGTACACTTTATTCCATATAAAAGTTATATTCACTGGATTCTCATAATAGTAATGCAATCTAATCGGTTTTAATTCTTGTATTTTATAAATACATTGAACTAATGCTGTAGTAGATGTACAAAGACGATTTAATAAAATATGATCCCCTTTTCCTTCTGTCCCAATAATTAACTTCAATACAAAAGGGAGTGTTTCTTTCGTATCAACAATTTCTGTTTTATACTGCTCTTCATTTCGCATATCCATACAACTCCAGTTCTCTACGTTTTTCTCTTATATATGCTAAAGAGTGTTCAAATGTAGAGACTCTGTTTGCAAGTGGAGATTGCAAAAGAGGTACTAAAGTCGCTCCTCTTTTTACTTCTTCAGAAAGTAATGAGCCAACCGTCATTTCAGTCCCTCTTAATTTCGTTAGTACACGTTGCTTTATTTGTAAATCAAAACCCTCTTCCCTACTGATCATATAAGAATGATTATTTTGGAACGGTATATTTTGCAAGTAAGTAGCAATTGCATTTGCACATCGAAAAGAAATTCCCTTTGACGCATCATGTGATGACAATACAACATGCAACTTATCTAATAGCTCCAACTCTTCCTCTGAAAACACCTCAATCATCGCTTTATTTCTAATCCAATTTATCCGAAATTCTCCCGCTGTTACTTTCAGAGGTGGTTGTAATACAGCTTTCTCTTGTGCAATACCCATCTCACAAAACGGAATTTTTTGTAGAGTAATTAAATTTGTTCGATCTAATAATCGATCGGAGAGCTCTTTCGTTGTTTCATCAAAGTTTACAGTACCTACAAATATAATATTTTCTCCGATTTCAATTGTTGATGGAATTTGATTTTCTTGCTCCTGCGCACCCACATACAAATTCAACATACGATTTTTCTTTTCTAGTTGAAGAACCGATAAAAATGGAGTAAACCAATGCTCAATATGTGACATATTCATTTCATCAAAGACGATTATATACAATTGATTTTGATTTTCTTTCGCCTTCATTAACGCTCTAACTAACTTTGTTTCACTTTCTATAAAAGTACCATTTGGATGAAGATATCCAAGCAAATCATGCGGTTCTTGGTACGAAGGAGAAATCGGAATCCAAATCAATTCTTCCCCATACTGTAATCCAAGTGCTTCTGCATAAGCTTGCACGAAACGCGATTTTCCAACGCCCGGTATTCCACCAAGAATCGTTAACATATTTGTTTTCGCACTGATATGGAAGTTATAAATATCCGTTTCATCCAAATATAGCCCTTTATTGCGCACCATACTTTGTACATACTGTAAAAAGGATAATTCACGCTCATCCCATTCCCATTCATCTTTTTGTACTTTTATATCCTCTATTTCAACTAATTTACCTTCTTCAGTTATTCGTTTTTTTAATTGCTCATACACTTGATCACTTACAAAATACAATTGGTCTTCTACGGCTATTTCTACATGCTTCATCCAATCATTAAAGTCTATATATTTGCATTCCCGGTTCTGTTCAAAATACGCAATGGAACTAATCGATGACTTTAATGCTATATTTCCATATAACCTTCCATCGTGCCACAATAATTCGGGAGGCTCAAAGTCTTTCGGGAATTTTGGCATAAGAAATGATAAATAACCTTTACTAAGTTTTCGTTCTAAAGACTCTCCTTTTTTATAATCGGAAATTTTAGGGGCTGGAATCATTTTATAACCAGTAGCTATTTCTCTCGGTTCTTCTGTACATATTAACTCCGCATACACATTTCCTCTTTCATAGTAGAGACGAAACATGACCAATTGCTTTTCTAACTTTCTTTTCTTTAATTCCAAAAAGATTTTTTCATTTTTTTTATTACTACATAACCCTTCAAATACATAATGTTCATTTTTAAATTGTTCTTGTAAAGTGAATGGTACCGGTGATAGACATTTTACAAAGAAATTTTCTCCATTCTTCTCTCTCTCCGCTTTTACAAATGTTCCGATAAACCTCATATAGTACATTCGTTTTATAAAGCTTGGCTGAAGAGCTTTATGTAATTTCACCTTAGTCACCTTCTTTTTTCATACTATTCTTAGTGTATGAAAGAAAAGAAAAACTAGAAATAAAAAACCTGACGTTATCCGTCAGGTTCATAATTAAAACATATATTAATGAGAAGGAAACGCTTTTTTCTCCTGTAAAATAGCGTTGTGAGCAATTTTCATTTTAGCAAGTACGTATCGTAATCGATCTTCTGCATTTTCATCTTTATTTTGCTGTAATCCCGCTAAATTCTCTACAGAACTCGCTAAATTTTCAATCACTCCTCGTAGTTCAGGATGATGATTAAAAAAGATTCTTGTACTAATACTTTCCTTAACTCGCTGGCTAAATCAATTATTCGAGACAACTGTTCTTTTTCTTCCATTTTCATCCCTCCTGAATATCTTATGTATTAAATATTCTCCAAACAAAGAAAAAAGCCCTTTAAATGAAAAGGACTTTTACATTTTTATATTTCCAGTTAACAACATATAAAGAGATGTGACAGCTGCAATTACAATTGCCCACATTACATATCTCTCTATGCCAGTAAAACAACGATTCCCTTTTTCTTTTCTTGCATACATGTAAACAATGATCCCGATTCCATATACGATTGAAACGAGCAATAAATTCTTCAAACCAGCTGCATAAATAAGCCATACAGAGTAAATAGAAGCAATTAAAGCTAGCGAACCATTTTTTACTTTTGCATCTTTTAGTTCATTTGTAATTACCAATTTAAATTGGAATAAAGCTGATAATAAATATGGTACTAAAATTGATGTTGATGCTATGAAATACATAATTTGATATGTTGATTCTGAAAACAGAACGATTATAAATATAGTCTGGGCAACACCATTTGAGATCCATAATGCCATATGCGGCGTTTGCTTTTTATTTGTTTTCGTAAAGACTTTCGGAAACACACCATCTTTTCCTGCTACATGAGAAATTTCAGAAACAAGTAAAAACCAACCAATTAGTGTACCTACTAGTGAAGCAACTAAACCGATGTTAATCGCAACTGCCCCCCATGGTCCAACAACATGTTCTAATACATGTCCCATTGACGGGGTTTCTAAAGCGGAAAGTTCTCCTCTTGTCATCGCTCCCATTGATAAAACTGAAATTAAAATATATATAGACATTACTAAAATTAATCCAAGTACTGTCGCTTTTCCAACATCTCGGCTATTTTTCGCTCTTCCAGATAACACAACTGCTCCTTCAACCCCAATGAACACCCAAAGAGTTACAAGCATTGTATTTTTCACTTGACCAAGTACAGAGGAAACTGAAATTGTTCCTTCTCCCCAAAAGTCATGTGTAAATGTATCCCAACGAAACGCCGTCACCATTACAACAATAAATAATACAATCGGAACAAGTTTTCCTATTGTTGCGATAACATTCATAATGGAAGCTTCACGAATTCCAAATAAAATTAGAAAATGAAGTGTCCATAATAAAAGTGATGCACCTACAATTGACGCAACATTATTTCCCCCTTTAAAAATCGGGAAGAAATAACCTAATGTACTAAACAGCAACATAATGGTTGCGACATTTCCTAATATTCCTGCTAGCCAATATCCCCACGCACTATTAAATCCAATATATTCACCGAAACCAGCTCGTGCATAACTATAAATTCCGCCCTCAAGCTCCGGTTTTTTTCTTGCTAACGTTTGATATACGAGCGCAAGTGGGATCATTCCCATCGCTGTAATACACCAACCGATTATTGTTGCACCACTATTTGCTCCTACTGCTAAATCATGCGGTAAGCTAAAAACACCGCCACCAACCATTGTTCCAACTACTAATGCGATTAATGGAAAAAATCCTAACTTCTTTTCTATTTGTACCACCCCATCTGTCATTCTAGGTGTTATGTTCGTTCAACTATTAAAGTCACCTTTTTCTCTAATAGACGTTTCTCTTATATTTTTTCAGGAAAACATTACTTATTCTAAAAGAAAATGAAGAAAAATGGAATACTTTTTTGAAAAAATGTATAAGTATGCACAAAAAAACCGTTCATTTTGTAATGAACGGTCATTTTAGACAGATAAATTTGTATATTTATTGTAAAATTAACGAAGTAACTTCTCTTTTTGTAAAAATTGTTTTGCGACTTCTTCGCTACTTTTACCATTTACATTTACTTCATAATTCATTTTTCTCATTTCTTCATCTGTAATCTTTCCAGCCAATTTATTTAATACTTGTTCAAGTTCAGGATATTTCTGTAATGTCTCTTTTCTTAATAATGGTGCCCCTTGATAAGGCGGAAATAGCCCTTTATCATCTTTTAACACTTTAAGTCCGTATTGCTCCAGTTCACTATCTGTTGAATATGCATCAATTACGTTAACATCCCCAGATTGAATTGCGCTATAACGTAGCTTCGGTTCCATCGTTTTCACATTTGAAAACTTATAGTTATATAACTTTTGCATACCTTTATAACCATCTTCACGATCAGCAAATTCTAATGTAAATCCTACTTTAGCACTTTGTGCAACATTTCCTAAATCAGAAATTGTATTTATATTATTTTGATCTGCTATTTTTTTCGGCATAGCTAATGCATATGTATTGTTATACTCCATTGGCTTTAACATTTTCATATCATATTTCTTTTCCATTCCAATGCGAGCCTGTTCATATACTTCCTCACGATTTGTGCTCTTCGGTTCTTCTTTCACAAAAGTAGATAAAGCTGTTCCCGAAAATTCAGGGTATATATCTACTTCTCCGGATTTTAGCGCTTCAAATACAAATGCTGTTTTTCCAAGACCTGGTTTTAATTCTACATGTAAATCGGTATCTTGTTCGATAAGTTGCTTATACATTTGGATTAAAATTTCAGGTTCTGATCCAAGTTTGCCGGCAATAACAATATCTTTCTTTTGTGTATTCCAAAGAAATGGAGAAGCAATCATTATACAAACAATACATATCGTCAATATAACACGCTTAGAAGAGCGTTTTGGACTCTCAAGTACTCGAAGCACTACATCAAAGAATAAAGCGAGTAACGCGGCTGGTACGGCCCCTAAAATGATAAGTCCATGATCATTTCGATCGATACCTAATAATATGAGTTTACCGAGCCCACCAGCACCTATAAGAGCTGCTAATGTAGCCGTTCCAACAATTAATACCATCGCCGTACGAATACCGGCCATAATAATTGGTAATGCAAGAGGAAGCTCTACCTTCCACAGTCTTCTCCAGCTATTCATCCCCATAGCTCTTGCTGCTTCTATTAGAGATTCATCTAATTCCCGTATCCCTGTATATGTATTGCGTAAAATAGGTAATAGTGCATACACAACTAATGCAATAATGGCCGGAAGTTTTCCTATACCTACTAACGGAATTAATAGTCCGAGTAATGCAAGTGATGGCACCGTCTGCATAACTGCAGACGTCCCGATTATAAATTCAGCCATTCGTTCTTTTCTCGTTAATAAAATGCCGAGCGGCACCGCAATCATTACTGCAAAAAATAGTGAAATAAGTGATATTTGTAAATGCTCACTTAATGCACTTAATAATTCTATTTTTCGTTCTTGGAACGTTTGAATAAAATCAGTCACTGTTTAACCTCTTTCCTTCATTTGTTCAACAATATATTTAACAATATGCCGACTTGTTAACATGCCAACATATTCCCCATTCTCTTCAACCGGCACTGATTCTTCAGCTTGTAAGCGGACTAGCGCCTCTTGTAAAGAAGAATGTACAGATAAAGCAGGCCCCTCTACTCGTATACTATCGTCTAGTGGCAATACATCTTCTATATTCAGCCCTTCATACCAATGTCGTCCACGATTTCCAATGAACTCCTCTACGAATTCATTTTTCGGATTATGTATAATCCCTTCTGGTGTATCTAATTGAACAACTTTTCCTTCTTTCATAATACAAATACGATCTCCAAGTGATAATGCCTCTTGCATATCATGCGTTACGAACACGATTGTTTTTTGAATCTTTTTTTGTAATTGTACGATATCCTTCTGAAGTTGTTCCCTACTTAATGGATCTAATGCGCTAAACGGTTCATCCATAAGAACAATTTTCGGGTTTGCGGCTAATGCCCGTACAACACCGACACGTTGTTTTTGCCCTCCTGATAATTCATCAGGCATACGATCGCGATAAACATCTGGATCGAGCCCAACCATCTGTAACAAGTCATCGACTCGCGCTTTTATTTCTTTTTTGGTCCATTTTCTCATTTCAGGAACAACTGAAATATTTTCAGCGATTGTCATATGCGGAAATAAAGCAATTTGCTGCAACACATATCCTATATTCCAACGTAATTCGTTTATATTATATTGTTGAATATCTTTTCCATCGATTAAAATTGAACCTTCTGTCGTTTCAATTAAACGATTAATCATCTTCATTGTCGTTGTTTTCCCGCAACCACTCGGACCAATGAGAACAAAGAATTCTCCTTTTTTAATTTCTAAATGCAATGAATCCACTGCTTTTGTGCCATCATCATACGATTTTGACACATGATTAAACTGAATCACAAACACAACTCCTTTATTGTTGTTTCCTTTATTTTGATGGAATATGGAATTCTTTTCAAATGATACGCTTTAAAATTAAAAAAGAGCTCCCATTTGAGCCCTAACGGTCGAACAATATTGTTTTCATTATTGCAGCATATTCACGCACATACATTTTTCTCTTAGAACGTATTGGTGTTTCAGCAGCTAATGCCTCCATCTTCATTCCTAAACGTTTTGCAATTATTTTCGTTCGATATAAGTGATACGTATTGCTTACAACTACTGCATGCTCTAAATCATATAAATCCATACTAAACTTTAAATTTTCATACGTATTTGTAGAGCGATCCTCCATTAAAATACGACTCTCGTCTATACCGTGTACTATTAAGTAGTTTCTCATACTGTGAGCTTCTGGTATATCTTCATCTTCTCCTTGACCACCTGAAACAATTACTTTCACTTCAGGATGAGAATATAAATATTCCAACGCTATATCTAACCGATTTTGAAGAGATAAAGATGGTTTATCACCAAATAACTTTGCACCTAATATAAGAACGTATGGAGAGTGATGACTCAACTTTTCACGAGCAACTTTCTTCATTCGAAACGTCATATAAAGGATGTATAGTGGAGGTAATAATAAGATTATAAGTAATATCCATTTGTTCATATATACGTTTGCACTCCCTTTCTTTTTATTATATAAAAAAAGAAAGGAAGGCAGAAGGTTTTTTTAAACGATTGATTTATTAGAAACGTTCGTCCCTACTTTACGTTGTGAATATACATAATAAAGAGCAATTCCTAATGATAGAATCAATATACAGCTAAGTACGTAAAACGGGAGCATTACCCCAGCTTTAGATACACCAGCTGTAAACAGCATTAATAATACAATTCGTATTCCTGTACCAATTAATCGAAATAAACTGTCTACACGTCCCATTATTTCATTTGGGATTTCCTCCATCATCAATACATTTCTCGCCACTCTTGTCCCCGCATTTCCAATCGCATGAAAAATCGCTAGTCCATATAAAAATAATACTGAAGGTTCAATAATCATTGCGGTAATTGAAATTACATAAATGAACATCGTCATTACGATTGAAACTTCTGTTTTGACATATTTCATTATGAGTGGGATACAGATCCCTGCAACAACCGCTCCGACACCGTACATCATGCCCTCTATTGCGTATACAGAGGCCTTGGCTTTGAGTATATCCGAAATATAAACCGGAATTAAATAATTTGCCATCATGACACCTATAAATGGCATATAAGTGGCAAGTAAGAACCAAAAGAGCTTAGGACGTTTTTTCATAAAGTGAATTCCTTCGAACAATTGCTTCTTAAATGTTACTTTCCTTTTTACTTCCTTTTTCTTTACGTAGGGTATACACAAGAAAAGGGCGAAGGCTCCTGCAAAAGTTAACATATCTACTAACAAGATCCATTTTAAAGAAATGATTTCAATAAGGAAGCTAGCAGCTGCTCCAGAAATAACTTGAGTTAACTGTCCTTGTATTTCCATTGTCCCACTTAAATTTTTATAATGTTCTGCTGGAAATATCTCTTGGTTGAACGCAAATATTGTAGGATAAAATAATAAATAGTAGAATGATCCAGCTATATAAATAAGTATATAGTGAATAGAATGATACGATTGCCCAGTAAATCCCCATATAGCCATCATTCCTATAATGACTATCCCAATACCTTCATTACATAACAATAAAGATTTTCTTGAGAAACGATCAATACTTTGCCCAATAAACGGTGTTAGTAAAAACATAATAAGAGTTGAGAGGATGGATACATAACCAAACGTTGTATCTCCTCCACTCTCTTTAATCAACAACCACGGAATCGTTATCATAACAATCCCGGAACCAATAGCGGATAAACTATTGGCTCCTAGAATGTAATACAAGCGAGAATCTTTATACAGAGTTGACACGTCACTCAACCCCTAGTTGTTTTTTCACCTCTTTATAAACGCTCATATATGCTTTTAATTCTTTAACAAGATCATGGATTAATGGTTTTGCATCTTCCCCAAGTTCACCGTCTTGCACATGAAGTCCATCAAGTACTACTTGTTTCGGGATTGCATTTGCGTAAACACCTCTAGCTACAGTGCGCATACTATTTAACGCGTTAATTCCTCCTTTACCGCCTCCTGCAACTGCAAGTAATGCAACAGGTTTATGGATGAATTCACTACTACTTAAGTAATCTAACGAATTTTTCAGCGCTCCGCTCATCGCATTATGATATTCTGGTGTACATAGTACTACACCATCTGCTGCTTTCACTAACGCTTTTAATTTTTTTACTGCCTCTAAATCACGTTGCGATTCTTCACCGTTATATAAAGGAAGCTCTTCTACTGCTAAATCGTATAAATCCCCTTCAAATTGATCTGCAATATATTTTGCCACCACTCGCGTTCTACCAAATTTTCTTGGTGTACCGTTAATAACAACTAGTTTCATAATGCTTTCTCCCCTTTGTTTTCAAGTTATACTTATATATTATCAGAAATTTCTATACAAAACACAATATAAAGAGTGAACTATGTTGATAAAATAGTATGATAGACGTAAAAAAGAACTCATACTTTCGTATGAATTCTTCACAATTTATTTTCCTCTCTTTTATTGCTCAGTATACTTATGCTTCTTTTACAACTTTTTTATTTTAAAAAAATAACAATATAGAATACATTGTTTAATGAATGTACGTTGAAACTATTATTTGTATTAAAGAAACGATGGTTGATTCATATTTTTTAAAATAGTAATTTCGTTAACTACGCATTATACACTTGCAAAAAAGAAACTTGTACATACGCACAAGTTTCTTTTTAAACATCATTTTCTATTTCTTCACAACTTCATGTCCGCCGAACTGATTACGTAGTGCTGAAACTACTTTTCCATGGAATGTATCATCTTCCTGAGAACGGTAGCGCATAAATAATGACATTGCGATTACTGGTGCTGCCGCTTGCAGTTCAAGTGCAGTTTCAACAGTCCACTTCCCTTCTCCTGAAGAGTTCATCACACCTTTAATTCCATCTAGTTTAGGATCTTCTGCAAATGCTTTTTCCGTTAAGTCCATTAACCAACCGCGGATAACTGATCCGTTCGCCCATACTTTTGCAACATCTTCATAATTGAAGTCAAAATCACTTTTATCTAACACTTCAAATCCTTCAGCGATTGCTTGCATCATTCCGTATTCAATACCATTATGTACCATTTTTAAGAAATGTCCACTACCAACGCGTCCTGCATAAGAATACCCATTCTCTACTGCTAAATCTTTAAATAAAGGTTCTAATTGATCGTAAATTTCTTTTTCTCCACCGACCATTAAGCAAGCACCGTATCTAGCTCCTTCTACACCACCAGATGTCCCGATATCTACATAATGTAATCCAAAGCTTTTCGCTTCTTCAGCACGACGTAACGTATCTTTATAGAATGAATTTCCGCCTTCAATAACGATATCGCCTTCCTCTAATAATGGATATACATCTTTTAGTACCGATTCAACAACTTCTCCCGCAGGTACCATCACCCAAATTGTACGAGGAGCTTCTAGTTCAGCAATCATTTCTTTTAATGTGTGACGAGCAGTAATCCCTAAAGCCCCTGCTTTTTCAACAAGTTCTTTATTTACGTCATATACAACTACATCATGCTTATCTTCATATAAATGTTCTGCTAATGGGAATCCCATTTTTCCTAATCCAATTAAACCTAGTTTCATATTAATCAATCTCCCATTCTATACAAATATATTTAATAACGAAATTAATCCAAGTGCTACAACAGATAATATCGTCTCCATTGCAGTCCATGTTAATAATGTTTCTTTCACAGTCATTCCAAAATACTCTTTAATCATCCAAAATCCTGAATCATTCACGTGTGATAAAATTAATGATCCGGCACCTGTTGCAAGTGCAAGTAACTCTACATTTACTCCTGGTGTACTTGCTGCAATTGGCGCGACAATTCCAGCCGCCGTCATCATAGAAACAGTAGCTGACCCCGTTGCAATTCGAATAAGTGCAGCAATTCCCCACCCTAATAATATCGGAGAAATATGTGATTCTTTCGCCATTTCTGCGATTGTCGTTCCAATTCCTGAATCTAATAACACTTTATTAAACGCGCCGCCTGCACCAATAACTAACAGTATGTTCGCAATCGGCCCTAAGCAATCGTTTGTAAATTGTAATACTTTATCTTTAGAAAATCCTTTTGCATAGCCAAGGCTAAAGAAGGAATATATCGTTGCAATTAATAATGCGACTATTGGATCTCCAATAAAATGCAATACTTGTGCAAGTTGACTTGTTTTGTTTAGCCCTACTTCCGCAATCGATGCACCTAGCATTAGAAATACTGGAAGTAAAATAGTAAACAATGTATTTCCGAAACTAGGAAGTTCCTTCTTCTTATCTCTTTCAATGAATTGCTCTGCTATATCTAAAGGCACTTCTTTATGTATGCGAGCACCGATCCATTTCCCGTAAAGCGGACCTGAAATAATTGCAGTTGGAAGTCCGACAATTAATGCATATAAAATTGTCTTCCCTACATCTGCTTTAAAAATACCTACCGCTGCCATCGCTGCTGGATGCGGCGGCACTAGTCCGTGTACAACGGATAGCCCTGCTACAAGCGGAATACCGATTGTAATAAGTGATACCCCTGTTTCTAATGCAATTGTAAATACCAATGGAATTAGTAGTACAAATCCAACTTGGAAAAATACCGGAATCCCTACTAAAAATGCAACGAACATCATTGCCCAGTGAACACGTTTCTTCCCAAAACGGTCAATTAATGTGTTAGCAATTCGTTCAGCACCGCCAGATTCAGCCATCATTTTTCCAAGCATCGTTCCTAAAGCTAAAACAATTGCCAAAAATCCTAACGTACTTCCAAGCCCCGATTTAATAGAATCAATGATCCCTGGATGTTGTGGTGAAGTTGCAACCAAGGGCATCCCCATTGCTAGCCCAACTCCGATTGCTGTTAAAATTAACGCGACAAATGGATGCCATTTCACTACCGTAATAAGTAGAAGTAGTATGACAACTGCCGCTAATACGATCCCAACTACCATTTCTCCCAATCCCCCTATTGTTTACGTTGGAAAGCAGCTATACAATCAAATTCTTCTTTCAAGCGATTGTAAAGTCGTTCATACATATAAAACATTTCTAAATAAATTGCCGTATTTTCTTTATTCGGTACATGGTGATGAACGATATCAATCCAATCTTTTACCTCTTCAAGAGAATCAATTTTTCCTATAGCATATAAAGCAACTGCCGCTGCCCCAAGCGCAGATGCTTCATGGCTTTCAGGTACAAGCAATTCTTTCCCCATCATATCGGATAACATTTGTCTCCAAAATGCAGATTTCGCAAATCCTCCTGAAACGCGTATTTCAGTAAGTGGGCCTGTACAATCCCTGATTGCGAGTGCAACAGAATATACGCTCATACAAACCCCTTCCATGACTGCACGTATAAAATGTTCTCGTTTATGCTGAAGATTAATTCCAAAGAATGTACCACGAGCATTTGCATTCCAATAAGGTGCACGTTCTCCAGATAAAAAAGGTAAGAACAGTAATCCACCCGCTCCAGCTGGTACACTTTCCGCATACTTAATTAATAAATCATACGGATCAATTCCAAGCTTCCTTGCTACTTCTTGCTCCGGACTACCAAATTCATCACGTAACCATCTCAGTAATATTCCGCCATTATTCGTTGGTCCACCAATAACCCAGTGCTCATCAGTTAATGCATAACAAAACGTTCTACCTTTTTCATCTGTATTAACACTTGATGAAATTGTTCGAACTGCACCACTTGTTCCAATTGTAATCGCAGCTGATCCAGGCGATATTGCACCAACACCTACATTTGCAAGAACTCCATCACTTGCACCAATAACAACTGGAGTATCTTCATGAATGCCCATCTTTTGCGCTAATTTCGGTTTCATTCCCGATAAAACATATGTAGTTGGTACAGGTGTTGATAATTGTTCTGATGATATTTGTAACATCGTTAAAACATCTTCATCCCAGTTTAATATTTCTAAATTAAATAACCCAGTAGCAGAAGCAATCGAATAATCAACTACGTAACGTGAGAATAGTTGGTAAATAACATATTCTTTAATAGAGATAAATTTATAAGCACTCTTATATAACTCTGGTTCCTCTTCTTTCATCCATAATAATTTAGAAAGTGGTGACATAGGATGAATCGGTGTACCAGTTCTTCTATAAATGTCATGACCATTCATTTGTTGTAATAATTTTTCTGATTGCTTTGTGCTTCGATTATCTGCCCATATGATAGAGCGCGTTAACGGCGCACCGTTTTTATCTACTGCAATTAATGCATGCATTGCTGTACTAATACCAATTGAAGAAATATCCTCTGGTAACACATTACCCTTTTCGATGGCAACGCTTACAGTTTTATATACAGCGGCACATATTACATCAGGATCTTGCTCCGCCCATCCGACGTTCGGCTGAATAATAGGATAATCAATTGCATGTGATGCAACGACTTTTCCTTTTTCTGTGAATACAACCGTTTTCGTACTTGTGGTACCGATATCAATCCCGATTACTCTCCCCCTTGTTTCCATACGAATCTTCCCTTCGTTTCTAGCAAAATATAATCTAGTAAACCGTTTACATGAATTAGTATATAAAATATTTTTTCTTAAATCAAGTTTTAAAAAGAAAATTTTTTTCATAAATAAATATAAGTCCTTTCTTTCCACTTGCATACAATCATAATTTCTCTCATTAACATGAAAGGTTATATGGGATATGAAACGAAAATTGAAGAACTATATTCACTACTACAAACGAATTAAGGAAACATGAAAAGGCATGAATCCAGTTCAATACCGGACTCATGCCTCAAAACTATCGTTCTATTATTTAAAGAGATTCGCACTAACGATGATTTAAACAAAATGAATTATTTACAATTACAATCATGTTGTTTAAAATCGATGACCATACGTCCCTGAATTCTACCTTCTTCCATTTCTTTGAATACGTCTTGTACTTCATCTAGTGGACAAGTTTGGACAACCGGCACTACTTTTTCTTCTGCACCAAACATAAATGCTTCTTCTAGATCCTTACGAGTACCGACTAGAGAACCAACTACTTCAATCCCGTCTAGTACAAGTCGTGGAATATTTAAGTCCATCGTTTCTACTGGTAAACCTACCGCAACTACTTTACCACAAGCACGTACCGCATCAACTGCTGAGTTGAAGGCTACTTTAGAAACTGCTGTTACTACAGCAGCATAAGCGCCACCGAGTTCCTCTTGTACAATCTTATCAGCAGGCCCTTGCGTAATTGGATTGATAGTCATATCGGCACCAACTTCTTTTGCTAAGGCTAGTTTGTCATCATTAATATCTACTGCAATTACCTTTGCACCAAATACATGTTTAGCATATTGGATAGCTAGGTTACCTAATCCACCACAACCATAGATTACGATAGGTTGACCTGGTTTAATATCTGATACTTTAATAGCTTTATATGTAGTTACACCTGCACATGTAATTGATGATGCTTGAGCAGGATCTAATCCTTCTGGTACTTTAACCGCGTAATCAGCTGTTACGATACACTGTTCAGCCATACCGCCATCTACTGTATAACCAGCATTTTTAACTTCACGACAGAATGTTTCTCTACCAGTTACACAATATTCACAACGTCCACAAGATTGGAACATCCATGCAATACTTACACGATCACCAATCTTAAGTGAAGTTACATCATCAGCAAGTTTTGTAACAATACCTACACCTTCATGACCAAGGATACGGCCATCCGTGTTACCAAAATCATGATTCGCAACGTGTAAGTCAGTGTGGCAAACGCCACAATATTCTACATCTACTAACGCTTCGCCTGAACGTAACGGACGTAATTCTTTTTCAACAATTTCAATGTTTGCTTTACTATTTTTATTTACAACTACTGCTTTCATATGTGATCTCCCCTTTAGTGTTTTAGAATTTCAATGAGTTTACCTCACAACTTCTGTCTTCACTGTTTTGGTCAATTATTGCACCAAATTTAAGTGTTCAATCATCATTACATGTTCATCATAACATGTAATTTTGTAAGCATATTGTAAAATATTGAACAATATTTGAATTTTTAGCCAAATAGTTTTTTAAAGTATTTGAAAGGAAACCTGAAATTTTATTATATGTATATCGGTGTTTATTGGGGGAAATTGTGCACATAGAGTAGATTTAGTGACTATATCAACAAACTATTAACGAATATAAAAAAGCTCCTCATTTGAAGAGCTTTTTTATATTCGCTTCATCGAAATCGTTTCACGAATGCTTTGTAAATTTTGTAGTGTTACCTCTTGACGCTGTAACGATAATCCCACATACAAAGTATCCAACAAACTTAGCTGTGCTAATCGTGATGAACTTGCTTCCGTACGAAATTCTGTCTCACGAGTCGAAGTATATAGTGTTATGTCAGCAAGTTGACTAAGTGCTGATTTCTGATAGCTCGTAATCGCAATAATACGAGCTCCTCTCTTCTTTGCTACTTCTAATGCTTCAAGTAATCCTTTATTGCTACCAGAATGAGAAATTGCAATTACGACCGCTTCTTTTGTAAGTAAACCTGCACCCATAATTTGAAAATGAGAATCTGTATGAGCGATACAAGAAATACCCGTTCTCATAAATTTATGATATGCATCCATCGCAATAATACCAGAACCACCATTCCCATAAAACTCGATTCGGCTTGCTTCTTGCAAGGCCCGTATAGCCTGCTCGAGTGCCGTTTCATTTAATAAATGTAATGTATCTTGCAGTCCTGTAATATGCGAATGAAAAACTTTTTTAGCGACAGTTACCATACTATCTTCTGCTGATACTTCTTCATGAATATTTTGCATCGGTGTATGCACAATTTCACGAGCTAACGTAATCTTTAAATCTTGAAACCCTTGAAAACCAAGGTGTTTGCATAAACGGAATATCGTAGCTTCGGAACTATTCGTAACTTCAGCTAATTCCGTAATTGATTTATGTACAACATCTTGTGGATGTTTCAAAATATGTTCAGCAATACTTCGCAATTTCGGTGATAAACCATTTAACGAAGCCTGAATCTTTCCAATCCCACTTCTTGTACTAGGCATACCTATCTTCCCCTTCCATCGTAGCTGTATCCCGTAAAAACCCGATTGGTGCGGGCTAATAATCAGTGGGAATAGCCCCCATTGATTAAAGTTTCACTTTATTGTACCTAATTATTGAAAGAAGAAAAACCTTTATTCGGAATCACTATACATTTTAATGGTTCCTATGTATTCTGTCATAACATATAACACAATTATTCATACTTATTATTAGCTTCCCCTATGTTTCACTGCGTATAATGCAGCCTGTGTACGATCATCTACTTCCAATTTAGCTAAAACATTTGATACATGCGTTTTCACAGTTTGCTCTGTAATATGAAGTGCTGCTGCAATTTCCTTATTACTTCTTCCTTTCGCAATTTCACGAAGTACCTCTTGCTCCCTTTTCGTTAACATAGCAAAAGGATTCTCTTTTTCTTTTTTAACTGCTGGGCGCCCTAATAATGCAGGTGTTACTTTCGGATGGAAATTCGCATTTCCTTCATGTACTGCAATGATAGAAGCGACAAGTTGCTCAGGTTGTACTTCTTTTAATTGATAACCATCTGCTCCAGCTTCGAGTGCAGGCAAAACATAATCTTGCTCTGAAAAACTACTTAGCATAAGTACCTTTATCGTCTCATCGTATTCTTTAATGCGTTTTGTCGCCTCAATTCCATCCATCTTCGGCATAGATACATCCATTAATACGACATCCGGTTTTTCTTTTTTTACAAAACATAACGCCTCTTCACCATTTTCTGCTTCCCCGATAATTTCAAATTCATCTCTTGTTTTCAAAAAGAATACAAGTCCTCTTCGAACGATATGATGATCTTCTGCTAATAGCAATTTAATCTTCACCTAGCTTCTCCCCTTCAAACCGGTAATTGAATTTCTATTTTTGTACCTTTTTTCGGCTCTGTTGTTATTTGAAACGATCCCCTCATTAATTCAATTCGTTCCTTCATACTTTTCAAACCAAGTGCGGACTCTCTTACTTGCTCTTGTATAAATCCTATTCCGTCATCTTCTATGTAAAAATGCAACTGGTTATTTTCTATCTTTAAATGAACATACACCTTTTCACACGAAGCATGTTTTTTACAATTATGTATTGCTTCTTGACTAATACGCCATAATACTTCTTCTATTTCATCTCCAATTGAGACCATTCCATCAATTCGAACTTCCACATGAATCCCTAACAACTTTCCGTAATTTTGAACTGCTTCTGCTAATCCTTTTTCTAACCCTTCCGGCCTTAATTGCCAAATTAAAAGCGTCATCTCTTGCAAGGCTTCTTGCGATAAATCTCCAATATAACTTAACATCTCTTGCAAGGCTTTATCTTTCGTCATATTTAGAGTGCCTTTAGCTGTTAGCATAATAGAAAATAACAATTGTTTAACGGAATCGTGTAAATCACGTGCAAGTCGATTTCTTTCAGCTACCACTACGTATTTACGTTCTTTCTCAACTAACTGAATACGTTGTATTGTCGTTCCAATTTGAAACGCAATCGATTCTAATAACGCTAACTCTTCCTCTGCAAAATGTGATTTATGAGGCGCAGCCACATTTAATAGACCAAATTTATCCGATCCAGATCTTAACGGGATTGTTGCATGATGTGTAATATCTTCTGTTTCACCCCAATTACATTCAATCGCATCCTCTATTCGTTTACATTCAATAATATTTGTCGCTTTTTCCAATCTCCCGTTCACAAAACGCTCCACACACCAACAATCCCCCTCACACATTGGCTTCTTTTCTTGCCATGTAAGCGCTGGTGGTAAGTTTTGATCTACAAGCATTCGATGTTCTCCACCTTCATCAATAAAGAATATCCATCCTGTTTGTAAATTCATAACTTGTAATAATGTGTGTAATACTTTTTCTAACATATCCTGTAAATTTGTTGCTTCATTCAATAATTCAGCAATTTCTTTTAATGCTTCTAAACGATATATCTCTTGTTCATCAAAGTTCATTCTCATCACCAATTACCATTATAACATTAAGAAATTTCTAAATTCTACAAACAAAAAAGAACTGAATTCCTTCAGCTCTTTCTTCATATGAATGTTTCCTCTTCCAAACTTGGTAGTGTAATTCTTGTTACTATATACGCCAAGTATTAAAATCATTTTCTAGCAAAAGAAACTCCAGCTTATTTTTTAACTATCCGATGAAGTTTGTCCTCTATGAATAGGCTGTAAACTTTCAGTAGTAACGAACATATTTGCTGCTGGCATTTGCACTTGATTCTTATGAAACATAGACATTAATTCAAACCTTACTTGTCTAGAAGTTTCAAAATAATCTTCTGGCTTTATCAAACCTATAATACAAAATTCGTACCCAACATATTTAAGGTTAGGATTTAAGTCTGTAACACCAACATATTTAAATGGTTCAACAGCCTCGTCCTCTACTCTATAAAGACTTTGATCTAATTTTTCATTGCAATTCACACATACTTCTTCTAATAATTCCTTAATTCTTGTAGGATCTTCCTGATAACTTACCGTGATCCGCTCAATAACTCGCATCCATCCTTTATTAAAGTTTTGAATCGTTCTGATTTCTCCATGTGGTATAGTAAGAAGTTTTCCTGACCATTCACGAATTTGCATAAAACGAATACTAATTTCTTCAATCGTTCCTGAATTTGTTCCATTAAAAGTAACAAAATCACCAACACGAAACTCTTTGTCCGCTAATCTTGCGAATCCTAAAATAACATCTTTTAGCATCTGTTGTGCAGCAAAACCGATGACAACTCCAGCTATCCCTGCACCTGCAATAATACTTTTTATATCTACAAATTGGCTAATTAAATATATGATAAGACTGATGATAATGATATACCTAAAAATAGATCGAATTACACTTTGTATCGTCTGCTCTACCTCTTCATCAAAAAAGCTTGATTTTCTAAAAAACCAATCAATAATACGGTTTATGACAAAAGAAATAATTAGAAGAACTAAAGCAAATAGTAGAAACCTTAAAAGTAAAAACTCCCTTACAAAATTAAAAAATTCCTCCGTATACGTCAATACACCCATTCATCCACTTCCTTAACTAATGAAAATTTCATACAGAGCTGATTTATTATAAATACATATTTATCATCTCGACACTTGTTATCGGAACACCCTGTATCCTGATCTTAAATCGCACTTTCTTACTTATGTATTTGTATTCATTGTTCCTCTTCAACAATATAACCCTTCCGTCAATCTTTGCATTTTAGATGCCCTTTTCTATTTATTATAAATATACCCTTTTTAATAGTCTAAAGGGAGATTACAATAGAAATTTTTATAAACAAGTTTGCTGCAATACTTAACTCATTCAAAGGAATATTTTTACACAATACCGAATAGTTCATTTGATACTTTTTTCTCACGGAGGTTACAAACAATGGGATATATCGAAGAGCTAAGAGAAGTTGTTGGATCAAGGTCACTCAATTTAGCAGGTGTTGCTGTAGCTGTTTTCAATGAACAAGGACAAATACTATTGCAACAAAGACGAAATGGTATTTGGGGCGTTCCTGGAGGTTTTGTGGAGCTTGCTGAATCAACAGAAGAAGCCGGAAGACGAGAAGTACTTGAAGAAACAGGTATTGAAATAGGAACTTTACAGTTAATAAACGTATTTTCTGGAAAAGAATTTTTTGTAAAATTACCGAACGGCGATGAATTTTACCCCATAACGATCGCATATCTTTGCAAAGACATTACAGGTGGTACGTTAAAAGCCGATGGGTTTGAATCATTACATGTACAATTTTTTGATTTAAATGGTTTACCAGAAAAAATTAGTCCGTTCCTAAAAAAACTAATCGAGCAAAACGTCGTCTCAATTTAAAAGTAAAAAAGAGACCTTTTTTAAAGGCCTCTTTTTTCACTTCACTTCTGCGTCTAAACAAGATTTAAAATGTCCAAGTGCATATTCATGACCTTGTGCATTAAAAGATGCAACTGCCTTTTCAAAAACAACAATTTTAAATCCTTTATTATAAGCGTCTACTGCTGTGTGAAGAACACAAATATCAGTACATACCCCTACAAGGTGGACTTCTTCTATTCCTCTTTCTCTCAGCTTCATCTCTAAATCTGTTCCAGCAAATGCGCTGTATCTCGTTTTGTCCATATAATATACATTCTCTGCATTTTTATATGTTTCGTATACACCTTGTAATTCACCGTATAAGTCTCTACCATTTGTCCCTGCTATATTATGTGGCGGGAATAACTTCGCTTCTGGATGGTGTACATCATTTTCTTCATGTTTATCAATTGCAAATACAACATAATCTCCATTTTCTATGAATTGCTTCGTTATATGTATAAGTTCTTTCTCGATTTCTTGACCTGGTTTTCCACAAGTTAAGGCACCTTTTTCTGCTACAAAATCGTATGTATAATCAATATTTATTAGAGCTCTCTTCATTACTTCTATCTCTCCTTCTCCTGTTTCACAGTAAACAATAGAAAATTTGTTATTACGACATCGTATGTACTATTCGACATTTCGAATGAAATACCTACATTTTTCTTGCAAAACTTACCTTAGTCTGAGTTTATCATAAAACAAATAAAGTGAAACTTTAATCAGTGGGGGGTTTCTTCATCCCCCACTGATTATTAGTTGAACCAATCGGACTTTTATTATGGGTAGCCCGACCCCCACCTAACTTCTTTGCTTTCGCTGAATTTTGAGGTGGGGGTCTTACTGCCCATTAAAGCGGGATAAGCAAAGACAAAACATACTATTCCCATTATCATGTCATGGATTTGATAATTGAGCGTCACGTGAATAATCTCTTGTATAGTAAACCAAATTACTAACATCATCATACTAATCAAGACGATACGAGCAAACCGATTCACATCTTCAACCTCTTTCTCTGTCATAGTAGTAATAAGCGATTTCTTATTACCCATTACTACTAGAACGCAAAACAAATTATTCACTGTTAGATCATTCAATACAAACAAAAAAGCACACTACTTTTTAAGTAATGTACTTTTATTCATATTAAGACGCGGGCTTCGTTTCAAACGTCGCTTGATTAAAACTAATGACCTTTCCTTTCGGATCATTGTTTTCATACTGAACTGCAGTTATCGTATGACTACCTGTCTCAAGAGTCTTTTCTTTTAATTGTACTGTTGTCTGTGTTGTACTAGTTACTTGATGTTTATCTGCATACACTTTGTCTACAAAAACGAATGTTTCTATATCGTTTTGAAAATTAGACAGTTCTAATTCAACTTGCTGAATTAAAGTATCCTTTTTGATGAATACAGTCGGTATATTACCATTTTCAGAAGTACCATTTGGTGTAATAACTTTTACTTTTCCTTCTCCAACTGGCATTACTCCTTCAGGAAATACGACCATATTCTCATCACTTGCATTTACAACTTGTTCTTCCTGATTTGACTGTGCGTCCTCTTTTTCCTTTGGAGTACCACAGCCTACTAATAACAATACAGACAATCCAGCGATTATGAATTTCTTCAAAATTCATCCCCCCGGTAATTTCATTATAATTTATTATACAAAAATAATTTATAGGTCTTAAAACTAGTTTTCAACACTTTCATGAACAAACTTAAGCTTACTCACGATTACTGTATCATACTTTCCTTAATAGAACATTAATTTTTTGTATGCAATAAATAGAAATTCTTTCTTATTCATCATTTTAGCCCAAATTCGCAACAAAATATCCACAAAAATTAAAAAGACATTGTTATTTCCAATGTCTTTTAATCAAGTATTTAATAAACAAATGTCGTAATCTCATCTACTTCTTTTCTTGGAAGTTTCTTCGGCTTATCTTTTGGAAAACCAAGAGAAATAACCATATTTATTTGTTTTTCAGATTCAATCTGTAAATATTTTCGCAGTTCATCTTGCGCTAACAATACCGGTCCTGTCATTGGACAAGTGCCAAGCCCCTTCGCATGTGCCGCTAACATTAAGTTTTGTGCCGCTAAACAGCTACTCTTAATCCCTTCTTCTTCCCAAACTGAATCAGGAACGAAAGCAATTGGATCAAATATCTTTTCACGAAACTTTGATTCATATGGTGTTGCCAAACATACGATTAATACTGGCGCTTCAGAGAAAGCTGTCGCATACGGTCCGAAAGAACGTGTAAGTAATTTCCCCGCTTTTTCTTCTCCGTTTTCTGCCGCTTTTGCCGCAAGTTTATGTAATGCATCCCACGTCATTTGTTCAATTTCTTTAATTTTCTCTCGATTCATAATGACCACGAATTCCCACGTTTGTGAATTCGTATCGCTCGGTGCGTAACGAGCACAATCAATAATTTCTTTTATATCACTAGTGGATACTTCTTGTTCCGTGAATTTTCTAACACTTCGTCTACCGTGAATTATTTCTTTAAAACCTTCATAATTCATACATTAAATCCCCTTTTTACAGCGTTTTCAAAACTTGTCCTACGGTTGAATTATATCATGAAAAAAAGCTGGGGGAATACCAGCTTTTTTCTTCATCATTAATTTGTCACTTTAAACAAACTAATACTTTCCTCATATGCAGCTTGTAGTTTTTTCGTAATTGGCCCTCTTTCGCCGCTTCCAAACTGTTCATCACCAATTTGAACGACTGGGAATATTTCAAGTGGTGTCGCTGTGAAGAAGCACTCATCTGCCTCATATACTTCTTGTAGTGAAAATTCTCGTTCTTCTACTTCAATATGTAACTCTTTCGCTAATGTAATAACGTAGTGACGTGTAATGCCGTGTAGAATGAAATGATCAGCTGGATGTGTAATCAATTTATTATTTTTCACGATAAAGAAATTTGAATGACAGCCTTCAGTAACAATGCCATCTCGTACTAATATCGCTTCTTGGTATCCTTGTTCATTTATTTTATTTTTAATCATAATGTTAGGTAACAAGTTTAAAGATTTTATATGACAGAATTTCCATCTTATATCCTCTTCTACCGTTACTTTGATTCCTGATTCCATTGAAGAAATCGGCCTTGGGAACGAAACAATATTTGCAAAATATGTCGGTTGTAAATCTTTTTCATATACATGATTGCGTGGTTGTGCTCCTCTTGATATTTGCAAATACACATTCCCATCTTCTTGAAATTGATTTTTTCCAATCATTTGAAGCAACTCTTCCACTAACTCTTCCTTCGTAAACGGTGGAATTAGTTTTATTTCTTCCATTGAATTAAAGAAACGCTCCAAATGTAAATCTAATAAATGAGGCTTCCCATCGTATAGTCTAAATACTTCATAAATACCATCACCAAATTGGAAGCCTCGCTCTTCTAGCGCGACCATCGGCTGTTCTTCCTTCGTATTTATAATTCTTCCATTGAACAAGATCCAATCTTTATGAGTAGCCTTCATTCTTTCCACTCCTTTTATTTATACTTGATTTAATTGTACAACTTATAACAACTCAATTAAAGGAATTTTCTGTATTTTAAAGCGATAAAAAAGTACATCACTTCGTAAGCGATGTACTTCATCATTCATCTATTTAATTAAGAAAATATTTTTCAATATCATCTAACATAAGGTTTGCAGCTACAATACCGCCTGCTGTATTCCAAATCACTTCATCTACTTGGAATACTTTATTATTTTTAGAAGCTTGCAGTTGCTTGAAGAGTGGATCCTCTGTCCATTCTTTTGCTAATGTATTTCCCTCATTATTCTTATCTGCATCTTTATCAGATGTGAAGTAGAATATGTAGTCCCCGTCCATATTAGGAATTTGCTCTTTTGTAATTCCTTTAATTGCAAATTCATCTTTATCTTGTAACGGCGGTCGTTTAAATCCGATATCATTTAATACAGCGCCTGAGAATGAATTTTTTTGATAAATACGAACATCACCTGGAACGAAGCGAATAATGGAAACTTTAGAGTTAACTTTATCACCTAATTTTTCTTTTATTCCCGCAATACGCTTTTTATAATCATTAAGAGCATTTTGCCCTTCTTTTTCTTTATTTACAGCTTTTGTATAAAGCGTAAAGTTTTCTTTCCAATCCCCGCGTAATGTTTCAGCATAAACAGTTGGTGCAATTTCTTTTAACTGATCGTATATTTTTTCATGACGCATTTTGTTTCCGATAATTAAATCCGGTTTAAGCTTCATTACTGCCTCTAAATTAATATCACGCTCAGTTCCTACAACTTTCGTATCTTTTAACTCTTTCGCTAAATGAGGATACCATTCATCACCAGCACGTGGTTTTGTAGTTCCAACCGGTATTACTCCAACAGATAACAGTGCCTCAGCACCTTCATTTGTTAAAACAACAACTCTTTTTGGCGTGCCATTTACTGTCGTTTCACCCATAGCATGTTTTATCGTATATGAATCTTTTGCTTTCGCTGACGTATCATTTTCTTTTTTCTCTTCTTTACCACACCCTGCAATTATGATCATTAGTAACATAATGCAAAGTATTAACATATTTTTAGTGCGTGTCATAAGTCCTCCTAGATGAAATTGATTATCATTTACATTTTAAAGACTAATGTATATCTCATACATTGTCAATAGATATATCAGAAAACTTTTTCAATATATATAATTTGGGCCTCATTTTTATTCAAAATATTTTTTATTTGCTACTCACATTTTTTAAACTGTAACATGTGAAAAATACATGGACATAAGAACGTTATTGTAATTCCCGTGAATGTATAGCGTAAGTAATACATATCCGGCATTACTTTTTTAGTATGAGCTGAATCAGTAGCATAAAGCTGAGACCTAAAACTATTATTACGACTTGTATTTTAAAATTGTTAGTTTCATTCATTTTAATAAAATGATTTTCTAGCATTGTACCAATCGTAGAACCTGTTAAAACTCCCAATAGTTTAAAATGATCTATTTGCTCTGTCATAAAATATGTAATGATTGAAACTACCAATACAATTCGCTGTAACAAAATGAATTTCTTATCACTTAATTCCACTGTAACTTTCGTGTATAAATAAACAACTATAGCACTAAATAAAACGGCACCTAGTATATCACTGAGCCAATGTACACGCAAATATAGACGAGAAATAGTAACCAACATAATAAAGTGAAACTTTAATCAGTGGGGGTTTTCTTCATCCCCCACTGATTATTAGTTGAACCAATCGGACTTTTATGGGCAGCCCGACCCCCACCTAACTTCTTTGCTTCCGCTGAATTTTGAGGTGAGGGTCTTACTGCCCATTAAAGCGGGATAAAAATAATTCCCATAATCCAAATGATTCTCTTTTGGCATAAAGTCATAAATGCGCCCCAAAATGTTGTCGCTAGCTGTACGTGTGTACTTGGAAAAGAATAACCTGAAGCTGATTTTTCATATAAAGCCGAAATTCCATCATATGTATACGGACGCGGGATTTTCATGAAGTCTTTTACCGCTATCCCTATATATCCAGAGAGGCAAAGCATAACAATCATATGAAATGCTTTTCTCTTAGAAACAGACCAATATATAATCGAAATAATAACTAAATACAACGTTTCATTTTTATAATCATTAGTAATACACAAATAAAAAACCACCTTATGTAAGGCGGTTTCTATCATTTTGCTTTAACCAATTTAAAATAAATATATATGATTGATAGTGAATATAACGTATGCAAAATAACATAAATAAAAGAGCTATTCCAGCACCACTATACAGCAAACCAAACTTTAAAAAAATATTCAAAAGTGGTGGGAAGTTAGTTATATTTTGTAATGTAACAAGCATACAAAACAAAAATAAAAATACAGGGACGTATTGTATTTCATATGGCTTTCTTTTCTTATTCATTTTATTCCGAATGTATATATGGCTTAGTTCTGCTACTATAAAACATCCTCCAATTAATACAAGACCAGAAGTCATCGTCATACATCCACCTGCCTTATATTTATTTTACTGCATAACTAATCATCGTTATATTTTCTTCACATACATTTCATCTACCTCAATAAAGCCAAAGCTCTCTATGAACGATTTAGCTTGTTCTGTCAATTGCTCTTGTAATACTTGTATCTCTTTTACGCCCCTTTGTTTCATCATTTCTTCAAATGTGAAATACGTATTTGTACCATAACCGTAACCTTGATAATCAAAATGAATAATGAGCTGAGATAAGATAGCACTTTCCTCTTGAACACTATAATCTATTACACCAATATATGTATCATCAACTTTCACACAATACTGTACCTTTTTCTCACCTAAACTATGTGAGCTGAACATTTCTGTAACAACGCTTTTATTTTCTATAGTTACTTTCTCAAACGTAATCATATGTTGTCCATCCTTTTACTATTATTGTATCAATAACACGTTCTATTTATGAAAAAAACCTTAAGACCATTTGTGATCTTAAGGTTTTTCTTATTAAACTAAGCTATACGCACGTTTTGTTTCTTCGTGGAACTTATTCGTATCGTATTTATGCTCAACATAAATTTGGTGCCATACCATAAATGCAAGTACAGTCCAAATTTTACGGCTATAATCGCCTTTATCTGCACAATGTGCTTCCAGTAAGTTTAATACATACTGTTTGTCGATTAAATGATCTGTTTTACTTTCGTTAATAATATTTATAGCCCAATCATGCATTTCGTCTTTTAACCAGTGACGAATTGGTACTGGGAATCCAAGTTTTTTACGGTCTAACACGTGATCTGGAACGATTCCGCGTGCTGCTTCACGTAAAATAGCTTTCGTAGTTCCGTTAGCAATCTTAAATTCAGTTGGAATTTTAGATGCAACATCGAATACTTCTTTATCTAAGAACGGTACACGAAGTTCTAATGAGTTTGCCATTGTCATTTTATCAGCTTTTAATAAAATGTCACCGCGTAACCATGTGAACATGTCAATGTACTGCATTTTGCTTACATCATCATAATCTTTAATCTCGTTATACAATGGTTTCGTGATATCCATATAGTTAACACTTTCATCGTAATACTTCATTAATTCAGCTTTCTCTTCTTCACGGAAGATTTTCGCGTTTCCATAGTAACGCTCTTCAATTGGCGTACATCCACGCTCTAGGAAGCTCTTTCCTTTAAATCCTTCTTTAAGCGCTCCACTTAATGCTTTTAGAACGCTCTTACCTGGGCTAGGAATGTAAGAGAACATTTTTAGTGAGTTTGGCTCACGGTAAATGTTATAACCACCAAATAGCTCGTCTGCCCCTTCACCTGAAAGAACAACTGTTACATGCTTACGCGCTTCTTTTGCAACGAAGTATAATGGTACAGCTGCTGGATCTGCTAAAGGATCATCCATATGCCAAATGATTTTTGGGAACTCATCCATAAATTCTTTCGCTGAAATGAATACGTTATGGTTTTTAACGCCTAGTTTCTCAGCAGTTTCTTTGGCAACATCAACTTCACTGAAACCACGTTGTTCAAAACCAACAGAGAATGTTAATAGGTTCGGATTCATTTCTCTTGCAATAGAAGCGATGATAGATGAATCGATACCACCAGAAAGGAATGAACCTACTGGTACATCACTGCGCATATGCACTTTTACTGAATCATATAACACATCACGAATTGCTTGGATATGCTCCTCTTTCGTTGCGCTTGAAGCGTTGAAATAAGGTTTCCAGTAACGATGGATTTCCATCTCTTTTCCAATTTCTTTCACGAAGTAATGGCCAGGCTCGATTTTATTAACATCAACTGTTAATGTTTCTGGTTCTGGACCATATTGGTACGTAAAGTAATGTTGTAGTGACTTTGGATTAACTCCTTTGTCTTCCATTACATGCATAATACTTTTCTTCTCAGATGCGAAGAATGTAGTATCACCTTGTTGTGCGATATATAATGGTTTAATACCGAAGTGATCACGTGCACCGAATAGTTTCTTTTCTTCACGATCCCAAATCATAAATGCAAACATACCACGAAGGTAATCTACACATTTTTCTTTCATATGTGCATACAATGCAATGATAACTTCTGTATCAGATTGCGTTGCAAACGTTGCACCTTTTTCAAGTAACATTTCACGTAATTCTACATAGTTGTAAATTTCACCATTAAAAATAATTACATATCGATCATTTTCATAAGTTAGTGGCTGATGTCCTGCCTCTAAGTCAATGATACTTAAACGGCGGAAGCCAAATTGTACATGTTCATCACGAAAATATCCTTCGTCATCTGGACCGCGGTGGAAAATCATCGTGTTCATATTTTCAAATTGATGTTTTTCTGTTTCTGAAAACTCTCTAGGGTTTTCACATAAACATCCTACAAAACCACACATACTTCTTACCCTCTTTCAGTTTTCATTCTGTCTCTATACTACTATATCAACCCTATTTATACTAGCATAATCAACTGAATATGGCGACCAAAAACTATAAAAAAATCACTCCATTTCACATTTTTAACAATTTTTTATGAAAACATGAAAACTAGGCAATCACCTTTCTCCGCTTTTGTCATATGATATTGCAAATTGATTTCTAGGAGGGAATACCATGAGTGAAGAAAAAAAAGATTCTTCTCGCCCACCGGTTCGCAATTATTTAAAGCAAATTGATGATTTCTTCGAGCAAACACCACTTCGCAGCGTAATCGCTGATTTAAATCATTTTTTCCAAAAAGGAAACCGTTTATTAACATTCCCTGTAGATTTATATGAAGTTGGTGAGGAACTCGTTGTTACTGCTGAACTACCAGGTATACAAAAAGAACAAATTCAAATTGAAATACAAAGTGAATACTTAAAAGTCTCTGTGAAAGAAGAGATACTTGAAGAGACAGAAGAGCAAACATCTCATAACTATTATCGCCGAGAACGGTCCATTTCAGAAGCATCGAGAATGATTAAGTTACCTTATTTAATTAATAAAAAAGCAGCGAAAGCTTCTTATCAAAACGGTGTGTTAGAAATTCGTGCACCAAAACTTCCACAGCAACATGACATTTTATCCATAGACTAATGTAAAAAAAGAAGGGTGCTATGCACCCTTCTTTTTAATCCACTAATCGCTTCATATCACGTATAATGTCTTCGTATGGCGTATTGCTTATGCCACTATATTTTTTCATTACTTTTCCGTTTTGATCAATTAAATAAAATGATGTTCCATGTATAACTTGACCATTCTCAGGTTTATCTACAAGTGATTGGAAATTATCTTTTGAAAACTTTGTAATATCTTCTAACGAATAACCTGTTAACAAGTTCCAGTTACTTGTATCTTCTGTAAACTTTTGAATGAAAGCTTTCAAGTTTTCTGGCTTATCAAGGTCAGGATCTACGCTAAATGATACAAACTGAACGTCTAATTTCTCTTCCTTCGCCATTTTCTGTAATTTTGCCATATTAGCAGTCATTGGCGGACAAACTGTTTGACAGTTTGTGAACATGAAATCTGCAACCCAAACTTTCCCTTTTAAATCCTTTGTTCCAAATTGTTTTCCATCTTGATTTGTGAATTGGAAAGTTTCTAAATCCCAATTTAATGGTTTACGAAGCTTTGAACCCGATCCACTACATCCAGCAAGTACAAAGAGACAAAATACAACCATAAGACCAATTATTTTTTGATAACGCTTCATTTATAAACCTCTTTTCTCTATCCTAAATTTAAATAGGTTATGTTCATAATAACAAAAGTTAACACTACGAGAAAATTGTTTACTACATTTGTTCACGAAATCGTACGAATTTACGTATGTTACTTCTTTATTTCAAGCTAATTACTAGACAAAATATCTTTTTTCACTATTATTTCTCTAAATAGTATTTGCAAAACTAATTTTATTGTTAATTTTGTAAATACCTCCCCCTATTTTTTAACAATTCCTTTAACATTAATCCATGTTTTTCACTGTATTCCTTAACAACATTTCGGTACAATACAAATACAACGATTTTAAATGAGGTGATGTTCATGGCAAAGCGCTATGAAAATATGGATAATGTTAGCACAAAAAAATCAATTCGCTCTTTTTTACGCTGGCGTAAAGAACGAAAGCAAAACAAAAAAGATTTTTCTTTCTTAGTAGAACAATCACCCGTTAAACAAAGTCCATTTTTGCAAAGCAATATTGAAAAAACGACTGTCACATGGATTGGGCATTCCACTTTTCTTATCCAAACGAATGGACTTAATATATTAACAGACCCCGTGTGGGCCAATAAATTAAAGCTAGTTCCAAGACTTACAGAACCTGGACTTTCTATAGAAGAATTACCTAAAATTGATATTGTCCTTATTTCGCACGGTCATTATGATCATTTAGATTTTTCAACACTTCGCCAACTAAATGATGATGTTCTATACCTTGTACCTATCGGGCTAAAAAAATTATTTACTCGTAAAAAATTCACAAAGGTTAAAGAATACAACTGGTGGGAAAGCATAACCCTTAATGAAGTAGCTTTCCACTTTGTACCTGCACAACACTGGACGAGAAGATCATTATTTGATATAAACACTTCCCACTGGGGTGGATGGGTTATTGATAATACGAATACGACAGAAACCATTTATTATTGCGGTGACAGTGGTTATTTCCAAGGCTTTAAAGAAATTGGCAAGCGCTTTTCAATTGATGTTGCTCTTATGCCAATTGGCGCTTATGAACCAGAATGGTTTATGAAAGTATCTCACGTTTCACCTGAAGAGGCAGTGCAAGCTTATTTAGATTTAAACGCTACACATTTTATTCCCATGCACTACGGGGCTTTTGCACTCGCAGATGAAACACCTCGTGAGGCAATAACTAGACTTCGAAACAACTGGAATTTACGTATGTTACCATGGGAACAACTGCATGTTCTCTTTTTAGGCCAAACTTTCACTTACAATAATGTAACAAATGATAAACACGTAAATAAAAAAATTGAAACGTTACACGTATAACGTAACTACTTATTTCTTGCACCCATCATATACTATAGAAAATCATAAAGGGTGTTTTCTATGAATGAATATTTGCAAATTCGCTATATCATTAGCGGTAGCGCCTGTATAACTCTTCTGATTTCTTACTTGCTCTTCACATAAAAAAGCTACTTGAAATATATTTCAAGTAGCTTTTTTATTACTCTGCTAAATACATAAATCCAATTGCGCCTGGACCTGTATGAGTACTAATAATTGGAGTTGTATAGAATATTTCGGATTGTGCAAATCCACTCGCTTTTTCAATCGCTGCTTTCACACTTTCAGCTAAAGGAATTGCTTTTGCATGAGGAATCCCAACCGCTTTCACAACTTTTCCAGCTGTGTCTTGCTCAAATATTTTTGTTAACGTCTTTACAATCTGCCCTTGACTACGAACTTTTGTCACTGGATTGTATGCTCCACCTTCGAGGTTTGCAATTGGTTTGATATTCAGTAAAGAACCAATAAATGCTTTTCCTTTACCAATACGTCCACCCTTTACTAAGTTCTCCAACGTATCTACGACTACATATAAGCGAGTATTTTTTCTCACTTCATCAATTCGATTTAAAATATCTTCTAGTGAGCGCTCTTCTTTTGCCATTTTTGCTGCTTCAATCACTTGATATGCTAATGCATGGCTAATGAACTGAGAATCAACAACTGTTACTTTTGTATCGGTCATTGATGCAGCACTATTTGCTGTTGCAACAGTACCACTCATTCCACCTGTCATATGGATGGATAATACTTCGCTCCCATCTTCTCCAAGCTTTTCGTACATTTCTACAAATGTACCCATAGCTGGTTGTGATGTTTTTGGTAATTCTTCTGATTTTGCCATCTCTTCAATAAATTCATCTGGTTGTAGATCAACGCGATCTAAATATGTTTGTCCATTTACAGAGATTGATAACGGTAGAACATGAATGTCATACTTCTCAATTATCTCTTGTGATAAATCTGCTGTTGAATCTGTTACAATTTTAATTTTTTGCATATTATATTCTTCCCTTTCCAATACGCTCTCCTTGTTATTATACTAGTATTCCCATTGCTTTCAACAATTTGGAACGAAATTTCATCAAATTAATTATATTTTTATACCTAAAATGAAAAAGACAGAGTTTTTAACCCTGTCCCTACTCTGTATCATGCATTTTTTTCAAGCGTATTTGTTTTATATACATTTAAATAATCATTCCACTTCAAACAATTTTGTAAATATTCACGGAAAGAATATGAAAATCTTGGGTGCTTTTGTTTTTGAATTTTTGCGATAAATAATTGAAGACGGGACTGAATTAGAAACGATAATGGATGCTGCGCCTGTAGGACGGGGATTTCGAATATTTTAATACAATCCCCTGTTGAATGAGTGAAATAAAAACTTTTCGTAATCACAATATCAATCCTCTTTTTCACTGGATTTTTGAACTTCCTCTACTTTACGCTGTAACACGTTGTTTAAAGTGGAGACTCTCATGAATACAACAGTATCCTTAGACAATCCCTATAGTCCTTATGGTTAGAAGATTTATACACTACCCATCTCCACCTAATCCATCCCCTATCTAAATACACTTTGAGACGGGAATCTCATTATCCGTAAATTACTTAATAAATTCAGTATAAACGTATAAAAGCGCAAAGTTTGTCTAAATTTTGGAGATTCTATAATTTTTTTCTTCTTTATATTGTATACGTTTATAGCTATAGTATAACAACTAAATAAAAAAGTGCCTTTATAACGAGGCACTTTTCGAATGTATTTCTTCTCTTTTTTGTTTTCGTTTACTAACAATCTTTGATAAAGCGATACTAATTTCATAAATACAAATAAGCGGTACCGCTACTAAACTATGTGATAAAAAATCTGGTGGCGATATACACGATGCGATTATTATCAAGGCTACGTAAGCATATCTTCTTATTTTCACAAGAAATTCTGCTGTTAAAAGTCCAATACTCGTTAAAAACATCACCACTACAGGTAATTCAAAAATCACAGCGAATGGCACTGTTAAATTAAGTACAAAATGAAAATATTTTTCTGTAGTAAACATCGTATTAAACATTTCATTACCTATCGTAGTTAAAAAATGAAATAAAAACGGCATTACAACGAAATATCCAAAACATAAACCTAAAATAAATAATATAGACAATACCGGTATATACATCACTGTCATCTTTTGTTCATTTGGATGTAACCCCGGTTTTACAAATAACCAAATTTGTATAGCAGCAAAAGGAATTGTACAAACGATAGCAAATACTGTAGCAATCGAGAAAAAAATCCACAATACATCACTCGGTCCCAGAACTGTTAACTTCATCGGCAAATCTTTTACGAGCCAAAAATATATATCCTTCGTAAAAGTAAATCCAATAATTAAAAATAATACAAATGATAAGACTGTATATATTACTCGTTTACGAAGCTCAACAATATGTTCTACTACGCTCATTTCTTGATCTTCCATCTCGTTCACCACACTTTATTTATCCATTACAAGGAAAATTCATTACATTTTTTCTTTCTTTTCCTTCTCTTGAAATGCATCATCTGTCAATTCTTTCGTTGACTTTTTAAACTCTTTTAACGTTTCCCCTAAAGCCTTCCCGATTTCCGGCAATTTTTTAGGTCCAAATAAAATGAGTACAGCTACTAAAATTAAAATTAACCCTGGAAAGCCAATATTTGAAAACATTTCCCCATCCCCTTTATTAGTAGATTCCTTGTCCTACTATTACATAATTTTATTTTGTCAAAAAAGTTTGAAAACGTCAACAAATCCATTGGCTTTTGTCAAAAAAATTCAAAAATATAATCAATTATACAAATTTCATTTTCTATTGCCCTTGTGTATGATATGGTAAGGGAAACGACATATTATTTTATGATAGTAGAAAGGATTTTCATTATGACTGAAAAAATGACACGAATGACCCAATTTGTGAAAGAAGAAATTGCAAATGCAATTACACATGGTATCGGTGCCATTTTAAGCATCCCTGCCTTAATCATATTGATTATTCATGCCTCTAAGCATGGTACCGCATCTGCAGTAGTTGCATTTACGGTTTATGGTGTAAGCATGTTCTTACTGTACTTGTTTTCGACATTGTTACATAGCATTCACCATCCAAAGGTAGAAAAATTGTTCACTATTTTAGATCACTCAGCCATTTATTTATTAATCGCTGGCACGTATACTCCCTTTTTACTTATTACGCTTCGTGGACCATTAGGCTGGACGTTACTCGCTATTATATGGACACTAGCAATCGGAGGTATCATCTTCAAAATTTTCTTTGTACGTCGCTTTATTAAGGCATCAACGCTATGTTATATCATAATGGGCTGGCTCATAATCGTTGCTATTAAACCACTTTATGAAAATTTAACTGGCCATGGTTTTTCACTACTGTTAGCGGGCGGAATTTTATATTCTGTAGGAGCTATATTCTTCCTTTGGGAAAGGTTACCTTTCAATCATGCCATTTGGCATCTTTTCGTTTTAGGTGGTAGTGCGATGATGTTCTTCTGCGTACTCTTTTATGTCTTACCTACAGCGTAATAAAAAAGGTTTCAGCTTGATATAAGCTGAAACCTTTTTTACTACTTATGTAATTGAAATGCGATGACATCTTGAGTATGCTTCGTTAATTCTTTAATATCCATATCCGCATATTCTTCAGGTGTAATTGGCTTAGAAATCGTTACTGTTGCATGCGCTCGTTTCATGCGATTTCCATTCGCTTCAAACATTTTATATGTCCCATCTAATGTTACAGGTAAGATTGCTACACCAGATTTTACAGCAAGGTGAAAACTTCCAGCCTTAAACTCTCCAATTTCGCCACCTTTACTTCTCGTTCCTTCAGGGAAAATTACGATAGAATGTCCATTCTTTAACAGCTCAATTCCATCTTTAATCGCTTGAAGAGATTGACGACGATCATTACGATCCATAAATACACAATTCATAAGTTCCATCCAAGTTGGTACAACTGGGAACTTTTTAATCTCTGCCTTTGAAACGAAGCCAATTGGTTTATTTAAATAACCTAGTAAAACAGGGATATCCATATTACTTTGGTGATTACTTACAACTAGTACCGGCTTGTCTTTCGGAACATTTTCAAGTCCTTTAACTTCTACTGTTCCCCCAGCTACACGTACCATTTTCTTACCAAACCAATTTGTCGTTTTGTACACAGCATTATCTTTTTCTTGTGGCGACATCGTATTTACTTGTCTTTTAAGACGCCACATTCTCGGTGTAATCGTAATTACGATTAAAATTAAATAAAAGATTTTAAAAAACGTTTGAATCATACAGAACCCCCACCTATTATCATTCCGACCTTCATTATACTAGACAAACGAAGGAAAAAGAAGAAAAAATGTCCAAACAGCAAGTGTTTGGACATTTTTTAAGCATTCTATATTAGAAACGTTTTGCTAATTCACGAGCATTAGCAATTGCTGCTTCTTTAATTTCTTGTGCTTTTTCAGGGTTTGCATTCATACCTTCAACTGCAATATATTCAGTATCATTTACACCGACAAATCCTAATACAGTTTTTAAATGATTGCGTCCGAAGTCTACAGCTGCGTATGCTCCTTCAGAATATACGCCACCTGTTGCTTGAATGTGAAGTGCTTTTTTACCTTCTAATAAGCCAACTGGACCATTTTCAGTATATTTGAATGTTTTACCTGCGATTGCTACGTTATCTAAGTATGCTTTTACTACTGGTGGGTAGCTAAAGTTCCACATTGGAGTTACGAATACATAACGATCTGCATGCATAAATGTTTCTAAGTTTGTGTTCATTGCTGCAACTTTTTGTTGTTGAGCTTCAGTTAAAGTTTCAAAGCCTTCACCTGCTGCAAATTTACCCCAAGCAGCAAATACATCTGCATCGATTGCTGGTACTGTAGTGTTGAATAAATCAATTGTTACAACTTCGTGTTGTGGATGTTCGTTTTTATAAGCTTCGATGAAAGCTTCCCCTACTGCCATTCCGAAAGAACCTTCTGCTGAATTTGGATTTGCTGTAATAAATAGTACTTTTGTCATTGTATTCTCTCCCTTTTCACACTTTATCTTTAATTTGAGATTTATAATTTGAAAGTAAATAACTTACCTTATGTAAGTATAATACAAAAAGTTATGTTCGATGTCAATAAAAAATAGCTACTTTTTTTTCGTAAGTTAATGATTTATTTTATTTCCTTAAAATTTAGTATACAAATATTAAGAATTTTTTCATATAAAAAGGCTAGCTCTACAAATTATAGAGCTAGCCTTTTATTACATATTATTTTTGAAATACATGTTTTACTTTTTCAGCTGGAATATTACTTCCGCCTCTACCTTTTACATCTTCAATCATCATTGTAATGACCATATCTGGCGCATTTAAATCAAATGCAGCGAACCAACCTAGTTCTTTTCCTTCTGCCTCTTTTGATACTTTTAATTCTGCTGTGCCTGTTTTTCCAGCAAGAGTCATGCCATCAATTTTAGCAATTTTCCCTGTACCATCTGGATCATTAATTACTTTCGTCATAGCAGTTTTTAATATATCTTGATTTCCTTTTGAAATTACATTCTCTTTCCAAACTTTTGGTTGCTTATCTGTTTTAATAATATATGGAGAAGGTATGTTTCCGTCATTAACAATTGGTGCGTACGTTAATGCTAGATGAAGCGGCGTCATTAACACTTGCCCTTGTCCATAACCTGTGTCTGCCATTTGAATATCATTTTTAATACCATCATTTGCGATTTTCGAAGCTGGGAATCCATATTCAATTGGTAACTTCTCATCGAATCCGAATTTTTTCGCTTCACTCATAAATTTGTCTTTTCCGATTTTCAAAGCTTCTTGTGCGAAATAAATATTATCAGAATATTTCATCGCCTTATCAAAATCAATCGGATTTGCATCTTTTACACGCGTTACATAATAATTACCCCAAGAAGAATCTTTTGTCCATTTCAATCCTTCAATTTTCAACTCTTCTTTTGGATCAATCGTTTTCGTTTCAAGACCAATTGCAGCTGTAATTGGTTTAAATACAGAACCTGGTACTGATAATTGTGTAAAGCGATTTGTCATCGGTTTTTTCGGATCATTATTTACTGCATCGCGTTGTGCCTTTGACGCCCCTCTTGTAAGAGTATTTGGATTATAAGCTGGCGTGCTCACAAGTGCAAGTGTTTCTCCAGTCTTTGGATTAATTGCTGCACTTGATCCTACCTCATTTTTCATTTCAATATAAATTTCTTCTTGAACAGCACTATCAATCGTTAAAGTTACATTTTCTCCATCAACAGCTTCTGTTTTTGCTAAATTCTTTATTTCTTTTCCTTGTGCATCCTCTACAAAGACACGGCCACCTTTTTTACCGCGGAGCTTTTCTTCAAATACTTGCTCTAATCCAGCCTTACCAACTGGATCATCGGCTTGATAGCCTTTCTTTTGTAGCGTTTTTAAATCTTCAGCATTCACTTTTCCAATATAGCCCGTAAGATGTGCTGCCGCTTCTCCTAACGGATATGTACGAACATTTACAGGCTTTGTTGAAACACCAGGTAAATCAATATATGAATTTTGCGTTGCCCCTTCAGGTAATATTCCAATTGGTACGAGATAATTTGGTTTTACCCATTTAGCAGCTAGCTTTTGATCGATCTCTTCTACAGACATGTTTAACAACTTCGCTACAGTCTCTTTCGTTTGCGGAGCAGTATCGTCTAATTTTTCTGGAACTATTCCAATTTCAGAAGCTTTACCATTTACCGCAAGATATTTACCGTTACGGTCATATATTTCTCCACGTTTTGGCTCTGTCGTTTGCATACGAACTTTACTATCTTTCGTCATGCCTGGGAATATAAAATCAGGAGTCCAATCTATTTTCCAAGATTCTTTATCTCCATCTTTTTCTTTCACCATTTTCGCTTCATGCCCAAAAGTAATTTTGCCACCAACTGTATCCATACTTACTTTAAAAGGAACAGGACCTTCATCTTTTTTATCTTCTTTTATTTCTCCTGTTTCAACTTTTAAGTTCTTCACTTCAATGCCAGAATAAATTTTTTCATATTTCTCAGTGAACTCTTTCTTTGAAATATCTTTTCTTGCATTTTCTGATAATTGCTCATACATATCTGCAAATTTTTGTTTATTCCATGCTTTTGCATATGTATCAAACGCTTCTTGTGGTTTTTCTTCTTTACCGCATCCGACTAACATGAATGTTAAGCAAAGAAAAAGAATCCCCCATATCTTTTTCAATCGATTCTCCTCCTCTTTCTATACTAGTACTTTGAAAATTTTAGCATTTTTTTACATGCTATCTTTTATTATAGCACTATCGAATCTCATCTATAAACTTATATTGATGAATACAAATAAAAAGATTGATGTGAATTTTCACATCAATCTTTTTGATTATTGTTTCTTCTCATATACATGGTAGTAATACGTATACGGATTTTTTTCATCTGTTAAACCTTTTTCAACAAAAACTTCTTCCCAATTTGTCATATCCATTTCTGGGAAGAATGTATCTCCTTCAAATGCATAGTGGATTTTTGTTATATATAACTTGTCTACATAAGGTAAAAAGAGATCATAAATTTGTGCTCCGCCAAAAATAAAAATCTCTTCTTCATTTTTGCATAGTTCGAATACTTCTTCTACAGAATGAGCAACTTCACAACCTTCAACATGATACCCTTCATTACGAGTTACAATAATATTACGTCTTCCAGGCAGCGGTCTACCAATCGCTTCATAGTTCTTTCTTCCCATAATAAGTGGATGACCCATCGTTGTTTTCTTTACATACTGTAATTCACTTGGTAAACGCCAAGGTAAATTATTATCTTTACCAATTACTCTATTCTCGTCCATTGCGACCATAAATGAAACTATCATCTTTTCATCTCCTCTACAATTACACTGCAACTGGTGCTTTAATTGCTGGGTGTGGATCATATCCTTCAATTGTTAAATCTTCCATTTCAAAATCAAACACAGATTTCACATCTGGATTTAATGTAAGTTTCGGGAATGGACGTGGTTCACGTGCCAATTGCTTTTCTACTTGCTCAAAATGATTCGTATAAATGTGTGCATCTCCAATTGTATGAACAAATTCTCCCACTTCAAGTCCGCATTCATGTGCAATTAAATGTGTTAGTAGTGAGTAGCTTGCAATGTTAAAGGGAATTCCAAGGAATATATCTCCACTTCTTTGATATAACTGACAAGAAAGCTTTCCATCTGCTACATAAAACTGGAATAGCGTATGACAAGGCGGTAAGGCCATACTTGGTACATCTTCTGGATTCCAAGCAGAAACAATTAAGCGACGTGAATCAGGCGTTTTCTTAATCATATCAATTACATCTTTTAGCTGATCAAGTGTTTCACCAGCTGTCGTTTTCCAAGCACGCCATTGTTTTCCGTATACGTCT
This sequence comes from Bacillus luti, assembly GCF_009739945.1. Classification (NCBI taxonomy): domain Bacteria; kingdom Bacillati; phylum Bacillota; class Bacilli; order Caryophanales; family Bacillaceae; genus Bacillus; species Bacillus luti. The sequence continues at coordinate 2,992,907 of NZ_CP040336.1, forward strand.
CCTAAATATCCAAACTTCTTGGAGAATGCATCGTCTTCTAAAACGTTCTTTTTAAACAATTCCATTTGCTCATCGTATTGCACTTTAAACTCTTCATCTTGTTGTGAACGAAGACCGAAATCTGTCATATCAGGACCAGTATACTCGTCACTTTCTACCCAGCTCTTAAACGCCCATTCATTCCAAATATTATTATTATGTTGCAATAAATAACGAATATTTGTATCACCTTTCATAAACCAAAGCAGTTCACTTGCTACAAGGCGAAATGGTACTCTCTTTGTCGTTAATAAAGGAAACCCTTTACTAAGATCAAAGCGCATTTGATATCCAAATACAGATACAGTTCCTGTCCCTGTACGATCTTCTTTTTTCGTACCGTTCTCCATTACGTGACGGCATAAATTTAAGTATTCATATTCAGCATGTTTCATATGTAGAAAAACCTTCTTTCAATCTTATATGCAATTTATCATAACATGAAAAACCATAAATTTAATAATCCTAATTAATAAAATTTCTTTCAGTAATTCTTACAAAATTATTAACTTTCCATATTTAAAAAGGTTTTCATTTTCTATTACCGAAAGTATAGTGCGGTAGGGAAAAATTTATATTTGGAGGTTAGAAATATGTCTAAAATTGAAACGCCTATTATGACTTCTTTACAAACAACGGTTGAAAAAATGATGAAGGATTTAAAAGTTCCTGGCGCTGCTATAGCTATTATAAAAGACGGCGAAGTTATTATTTCAGAAGGTTTTGGCTATCGAAATATAGAGACAAAAGAGCCCGTTACACCAAATACTTTATTCGCAATCGGTTCCTCAACGAAAGCTTTTGGTACACTCTCACTAAGCTTATTATCACAACAAAAAAAGTTTAATTGGGATACCCCTGTCCAGTCTTATATACCTAACTTCTCTTTATCTGACATATTAGCTAGTTCACAAGTTACAGGGCGTGATTTAGCTTCCCACCGCACTGGAGTAAGTCGTCACGATGCCCTCTGGTACAGTTCTTCTTTAACTCGTAAAGATTTAGTAGAAAAAATAAAACATTTATCACTTGATGCTCCGTTCCGCACAGCATTTCTTTATAACAACTTAATGTATGCGACAATTAGCTATATTGTGGAAAACATTACGAATCAAACGTGGGAACAATACGCTACAGAACATATTTTAGAGCCGTTACATATGAGGCATACAAACTTCTCTATTACAGATTCACAACATACAGATGATTACGCATTACCTTACGCTGAAGAAAATGGTGAAATAAAAGAAATACCATTCCGAAATATTGATACAGTTGGAGCTGCTGGATGTATTAACTCTACCATTGAAGATATGGCAAAATGGGTCCAGCTCCATTTAAACGAAGGGAAAATAGAAAATCATGATTTGATTTCTACTGAACTACTCCAAGAAATGTATACACCACATACACCAATCCCGGATCAGCCAATACTAGCAACAAGTGAATCACCATTAAACAGCTACGGATTAGGTTGGTTTATTAGCGCTTACCGCGGTTATAAACTTATTCATCATGGTGGTAATATTGATGGATTTTCTGCTCTTGCGTCATTTATGCCAAACGAAAAGATCGGTATTATTGTACTAACAAATTCCGGGCAAACTTTACTTCCTACTTACATTACAAAACATATATATGACGAACTTCTCGGACTAGAATTTATCGACTGGCATGAACGTGCTGTAGAAGATAGTGAAAAAATGAGAGAAATGATGAAGGAGACATTGGAATCCCTTCCTGAAGCAATAAACGGGACTACACCTTCTCACAAATTAGAGGACTACACCGGTACTTTTGAACATCCTGCTTATGGAACATTACAAGTATACAAACGAGATGAATCCCTATATGTACAATTTATGGAGATGGAGATTCCATTGCAGCATCATCACTACGACATTTTCTCGGCACCAATCGACTTATTCCAAATGAAAATGAGCCTATTATTTGCTTATGAAATGAATGTAAGTGGTGAATTCCCATCCCTTCAGTTACATGTACCTGCTATGTTAAGTACACAGCCGCTTGCATTTACGAAAGCTAAATAGTTCATTTAATAGTAATCAAAAAAGTAGGTGTGGAATTACACACCTACTTTTCCTATTTTTCATTTATTATTTCACTCTCAAACCAAATTGGCTTCGATAGTTCAAAGTTTTTATGATCTTCTAACACAATAGTAAGACGCTCTAACGTATCATCTAACATATGCGGTGCTGCTCGTAAAGACCAAACAACTGAAGAGAAAACCGTCATTCCAACGTATACTGCATATAACCTCCAAAACTCTTCTGGTATTTCTCCATTATAATAGCCTACTATTTGCCCGATGGAATACGGAATACTAATATCTCTTGCAAATAGTGCAATTTTTACGAAATCATGAAGCGGGTCGCCCCAATCGTAGCCATTAAAATCAACAATACCTACATATTTCCCGTCCCGTAAGATTATATTCTCTAAATGAAAATCATCGTGTTGAAATCGATTTGGGCGGTTCTTTAAATATTTTTCATTTTCATCTATAAACTTTATGATTTTATCATCATTTTTTATTTGTATGCCACATGTTTTATATGCATCTAAATATTTTCGATGTTTTTTCATTGCTCTTTCATACCATGGAAGTATATCATTAGGAGCTTCATATGTATGCATTTTTGCTAAATCTTTCCCTGCCTCTATACCGATCTCATATTGTTCTTTTGGTGAGTACGTAGGCAATAGCTTCTTCGCATCTTCCCCTTCTAAATATGAAAAAATGCCATAGCATAAACCTTCTTCTGCCAACAAACCCATTTCAATTGGTTTTTGTGCTTGCACTCTACGGTTTTGCATTTCATTTAAAATTTGAAACTCTATTTTCTTTCTTTCATACTCTTTTATATCGCCTGTCCGCAATAAATATTTTTCATTATTCGTATTCGTAATTATATATTTCTTATCAGGTGAGAAACCTTTAGAAATTTCTTTAATATCCACTGCATCTTTTACTATTTGTATATTGTTTTGCCCTACTGTAATTGTCTTCATGTATATTCCCCTTACATTTCTACATTTGGTGTATACGCTACTTCTATAATAAACCCATTCGGATCATAAAAATCAATCGTATAGTACCCTTCCGAATAATGATTCATTTCAATCGGACCCCGTATTACTTTCACTTTTGTGCTAAAAATAAACTCTGCTACTTCATCAACTACTCCTCTATGAATAGCTTGATAACAAATATGTCTTGGCCCTAAAGTCCTTACTATTTCCTCATCTACTTCTTTAAAATATATCTCACTTTCTCCTGTGCTATATGCTACTTCGTTTAACTTTCTCCATCCAATTATGAAAAACAACTTATCATAAAAAGAAATGGACTCCTCTAAATCCTTTACCCAAAATTCAATATGATGAATACGCTCCTTGTACTACTTGCACAATTTCCATCGGTGTATGAACCATATAATCCGGTGCATCTTTTTTTACTGTTTCAATGACATCATACCCCCAAGATACCCAAATTACATTCACACCAGCCTTTTTACACGCTGCTACATCTCTCTGCTCATCACCAACGTATAACATATCTTGCTCTGTTAGCTTTTTCGATTTTAAAAATCTTTTTATCATTTTATCTTTACCGAATAAATTTTTAGAACAGTACACTTCCTGAATGTTTTCTATTCCATTGTTGTGTAAAAATGCCCGAATATGTTCTTCTGAGTTCGATGATATGACTGCAATTCCGTATCCTTTTTTATGTAATTCATCTAATACATCCTTCATTCCATGAAATAAAATGAGATCTTTTATAGCGGGTTGATATAATTTGTAAAACTCTAACGCTAAAATAGGAAGCTTATACAGTGGTACATCAAGCTTTTTACATCTCTCAGACATAGTCAATTTTCGTAAAGGCTCAATTTCTTCTTCACTAACGGTCTTATAGCCATGCTTCTCAGCAAGTTGATTATAAATCGGTACAAATATATTTTGTGAATCTACTAATGTGCCATCAAAGTCAAAAACAATATATTTTTGCATCCCCATACTCCCTTTATTTCTTTTTTTTCCTAAACCTCTGTTATTCAACAACATTGTTTCCTTACCCTTCTATAAGCATAAAAAAGAACAAGATTTTCTCTTGTTCTTTTTAAGACAGCCATTTTGGCGGTACATTCGTATTCCAATAAATATTTCCTAACTCATGATGTCCTGAGTATCCATCATCAAAACGGTGATAGTGGAAGTTAAAATAATAACCATCTTGCGGTGGATGATCTCTTCTTACATGAAATCGCAGTAAGTCATTTCCTGATTTTGTATCATAAACGTGAAAAATTTTCTCATTATTTCCACCAGCTGGTCTTTGAGAAATCGCTAACGATTGTAACGATTCTTCTGGTACATCATTTGCCAGTTCAGCAATTGCTTCTTCAATTTTCGGTAAAACTACATCTTTAAACTCATCTTCAATTACTGGACCAATTTTAGTACCAAACTTTTGCATCGACTGTTTCTCTGCTTCTTGCATTGCATAAGTAATAAAAGTATCGGTGGTTAACCTATCATTCGTTTCTTCATATGTATAGGACGTACTCTCCAAATTTTGTTGCCTAGCTGTGCTCGTAGGCTTGTCCGCAGCTTTGGCATTATCAAGCAATATGGAAGGAGGCGTCACTAAACCAAATGTAAATACGGTAATTAATGCGACTAAGGTTTTTCTAAACCAATTTGGCATTTATGTTCCCTCCCCTTTCACTCATTATATTTTATATAACGGTTGTTTCTTCTATTATACAAAATGATTGTAATTTTTGCACTTTACAAATTTGTTAACGTTCACATATTTTTCACTTGAATATGAAATTGTAAGATTTCATACACTATAAATAACAACAATGAGGAGGCGACCAGATGACTTTAGATGTCATGTATTCTGCCGCAAGCATACTCGTTCTAGTATATTTTATTTATCAATGTGTTACAGACTAGAAAAAGAGCCATTTTCAGGCTCTTTTTCTATGGTAAAAATACAATCCAACCCATCAATAATATAAAAACAATCCCGGCGATTACAGCTGGAAATAAATAAAAATGAGAAAGTATAATGATTCCATACAAAAGTATTACTGGAAGTAGTAAATAACGATCCGCCTTCCACCTTAACAAAAGTAATTTCCCTTCTTCACAATATAAATGAAGAAACATTTTTTGCGTAAACGCATTCCAATAATCACGTGCATAACGTGAAATTGCAAATAAAGCAAATACGAGAATAATAGCTGCAATCCACCTTGGAGTCATAATTATACTTGCAGTGCTTATACATACAATTTGAATATAAAATATTCGCACAGTACTTGTACGGAAAAATTCTTTCAAAAAAGATTCAACAATACGAGAATCAGCTTTCTTCCCTAAAAACCTTTTAGAACGTGGAAACATCCATGGTTTTTTGTTCGAACTACTCGGCTTAACAGTATGGCCACCAACTTGCATAATCCCGCTCGTCCAGCGCATACTTTCTTCTTTTTCCTTTTCGACTTCTTTATAAAAGTAATTTTTATAATTCATCTTCTCTTTTACTAATACAATAATTAAAGAAATTGCTAGACTGATACATGGAATTGAATAAAATGGATTTTTATAAATAAAAAATAAACTAATTCCCGTAAAGGATACGCTCATAGAAAATATTACATTTTTTACAATCCATAAAACCCATCGTTTCCCAACACGTACATGAATAAATCTCGTCAACAACGACAGTAAAAATCGAAATACAGTAAAGAATGCCCAAAATAATACGATTTGTATCTCTGTTACTTTGATGCCTTTCATCAACACTGGTAACATAATAACGACTACTATTCCATTCGTTATCGCTATTCGAACAAATGTGTAAATCATGCCATACTGAACTAATTTTTGCATATGAGCTGGATACGAAATTAAAAACAAACTATCTGCTTGTTCAAAAAATGAGCGAACTCCTCTCGAATATGTTACAAGATAAAATACGAGTAACCCTAATCCGAAGTAAATCGTCTCTTCCATTGATAATTCATTTACCCATAGTGACCGGTAATAGATTCCCATAAATATAAAAGCTGGAATAATAATATATAACGCAACTGTCCAATCTGTTACCGAACGTATAGACTTCCATTTCCGCTCAAGTTCATGACGCAATCTTTTATAAAACTGTTGTTTAATCATGTTGTTCACGCCTTACAATTACATCAAAACAGTCTAATAATGAACTCCCTGGCATTTCCGCTAACGTTTGAATCGTGTTTAGGTTTCCATCCGCTACTAATGTTCCTTGTGAAATGAGCAAAAATCTTTCACAAATTCTTTCAGCGGTATCTAATACGTGCGTACAAAGTAAAATTCCTGCCCCGCGTTCTTTCTCTTTATATAGATAACTTAAAAATTCTTTTGTAGCTACTGGATCTAAACCGATAAAAGGTTCGTCAATTATATAAAAATCTGGTTCAGTTAAAAACGCCAATATGAGCATCGATTTTTGTTTCATACCTTTTGAAAACTTTGATAAATACTCATGCTTATGCTTATCCATTCGAAATGTATGTAATAATTGTTCCGCCCGTTCTTCCCAGCTTCCAATTTCACTTCCACGAGCTGCCATTAATAATTCAATATGTTCCCAAAGCGTCAAATAATCATAATAAGTTGGATGTTCTGGCACGTATGCATACGGATTTTTCTTTTCGCCAAATGAGATTTCACCATTCATATTTACAAGTAAACCGAGCATCGTTTTAATCGTCGTACTTTTCCCGGCACCATTCGCACCAATAAGAGCAACTAGTTCACCTTTTTCGATGGAAAAAGCAATATCATGAATTGTTTTTTCACCTATTTCATATCCAGCAGAGCGGATATTTACTTTTAACATACATTCCCCTTATTTCCATTTTCAATACAATCAAGGAAAAGAATAACATACAACTATCTATATATCACTATAAAATATTTATTTTCCTAGCAGGAAAAAACGCTTTTTAACAGAATATTAAATGTTTGATTACATTTTATTGGAGTGGATAGTATGTCTTTTCAAATTCGTGAAGCGACGATAGGCGATCTTGATGCACTTTGCTCTTTAACGAAAGAATTAAAAGGTTCCTCTATTTCCTATGAAGATATGAATAACCGATTGCAATTCGTACAAATGAGTCCTCTTGATTTTTATATGTTTACGAGGAAGAAGAAACTATATTTGGATTACTTGGGTTTCGTATACGTGAAAATTTAGAAGATGTAACTCGGTATGGAGAAATTTCAATTATTAGCGTTGATTCAACAATAAGGCGTAAAGGCATTGGACAAGTGTTAATGGATTATGCAGAGCAATTAGCAAAGAAGCATAATTGCATTGGCACATGGCTAGTTAGTGGAACAAAAAGGGTAGAAGCTCATCCTTTTTACAAAAAATTAGGATATGAAGTAAATGGATATCGATTTGTAAAACATTTTTAAACTACTTATAAATTGAAAGGACTATAACTATGACAAACATTAAAGCAATTTTCATTGATCGTGACGGTACAATTGGCGGCGACACTACAATACATTACCCAGGCTCTTTTACATTATTTCCTTTTACAAAAGCAGCCTTAAAAAAACTAAAAGCTCAAAATATAAAGCTTTTCTCTTTCACAAATCAACCGGGTATCGCAGATGGAATAGCGACTGTAACTGACTTTGTACAAGAATTAGAAAGTTTCGGTTTTGATGATATTTACCTATGTCCCCACAAACACAGTGATGATTGTGAGTGCCGTAAACCAAGTACAGGTATGCTTCTTAAAGCAGCGGAAAAACATGGACTAGATTTAACGCAATGCGCTGTAGTTGGTGATCGATGGACTGATATTGTTGCAGGAGCAGAAGTAAACGCGACAACGATTTTAGTACGAACGGGCGCTGGATATGATGCTTTACATACGTACCGAGACAAGTGGGCACATATTGAGCCGAACTACATTGCAGAAAACTTTGAAGATGCAACAAACTGGATATTAAATCAACTGTAAAACAATTTAAAAGAGACGTTTCACTCTGTAAAATAAAAAAATAGCAATATAAATCCTCTCTTGTTTTTGTAAGAGAGGATTTATATTGCAGGTTTTGATTCACACGCCACAATGTAAAACATTGTTTACGTTGCCTTTTGAGAAACAAACATTACAAATCACATCATATTTTTATCACTACTATCAATACAATTCTCTGAACAAATAACATCGATATTAACAATACTTGTCATACCCTCCATCTCAGACTGTCAAATCATTTTCTGATTTTATATTAATCGCTTCTTGTAGAAGGCGTTGGAGGATGGCAGCAAAAACAGCAATAACGAGCGAAGCAAAAATGATGATGAATCCCATTAATCCAATTGGAGGATCAACTTTCTTCGCTATAAAACGAAAGAGTGGCATAGCTACTATATACAAACCGCTGATTGTAATTGCACAACATTTTATGTTCTTTAACGCCTTTACAGATAATTCCGAGAAAGCTCTGTTCCTGTCAATATATTGCAAAAGATTAAAAGCCTGATGGAGAGCAATGTAAAAAGGTAAAGCGGCTCCATACATGACAATAAAAACAAAATATTTCATCAGGATAATATTTGGATACAACTCTGCCGCGAAATTCGCCATTTTGGGCACTAAAAATATACATAAAGCAAGCACTGCAATTCCAGCCAGAAAAATAATTACTTTTAAGAAAGTAGTTGAACCTCGTTTAACATTCATTTACAATACCTCACTTATTTAATGACAATATGATTTTATCACACGTTTTATCGTTTAACAATAAATTATTGTTGTTTTTTATCATAACATTATTGTTTTCACCATGTTTTTTGACAAAAATAAAAAGAATTTCTCATTACAAAGAAATTCTTTTACTTTAAAATGTCTCTTTAATTTTATATATTTTAAAACGTTAATTCATAATGGAAATAACGATTATCTCTTAAATAACCATTTTCAGCGTATAATCGCTGCGCTGATAAATTATCAATCTCTGTTTGTAATTTTACACCTTTTGCGCCATTTTCTAATGCGAATGTTTTAGCAGCCTCTAATAATTTTTTACCTGTTCCGGCTCCGCGCTTCGCCTTTTGTACAAACAGATCATTTAAAATCCATAACTCTTTCATCGAAATTGAAGAAAATGATGGATATAATTGTGTGAACCCAATATATTCACCCTCTTCAACTGCCACGAAAATAACGGACTCTTTTCTCTCAATGCGATTCCGTAAAAATACTTTTGCGCCTTCTATATCTGAATCTTGTTTATAAAACATACGATAGTTATTAAAAACTGATGCTAGTCCATCTAAATCTGCAATTGTTGCCTCATATATTCTCATTTTACTCCATTCCCCTTCCAATACTGTCTCATTATATCTGTTGCCCATTTAGGCTGTTGTATGTCCTCTTTCGGCATAAACTCTTTCATTATTGGCTTTATATCCAATATAGGAGTTCCATCAATAGCATCTAATCCCTCAACAATAATTGATTTACCTTCTCTTTTTATTACTTTTACAATTGTCACACCTATGCGATTCGGACGATTTTTTCCACGCTGTGCAAAAATACCTACTTTAGGATAATCATTATTATTTCTAGGATGTCTTGCTACATATTGAATTTGTTCAGCAGTTACTTTATGAAAATAAAAAACAATTTCAATATGAGAAAAGTCTTCAATTCCTTGCATACTTTCTTCTGTAAACATATCAGTTAAAGTAATGCAGGATCTAACTTCCCCCCACTCATCATCTTTTATTTCCTTTCTTTCATTATGTACAAATGCGATTGGTTGAAATGAAAACATACGCATTCCCCCTTAAATGTAACCACTTACATTATAAAATATTTTCTGAATGTTTTCCAGATAGACGCACTAAGTTTACATAATATAATTATAATCTATTTTTCTAAGGAGACATTTACAGCTTCAATTGCATGTATATGAGTAGTATCAAATACTGGGACTGGTACGTCTTCTTGCTTTATTAATAACCCTATTTCTGTACAACCTAATATGATTCCCTGTGCTCCTTTTTCCACTAACTCTTCTATGACTTTTTTATAACATTCTCTAGATTGAGATATTATTTTTCCTAAACATAATTCTGTATATATTACTTCGCTTACTTTTTCTCTATTTTTTTTTGATGGAACTATTACTTTTATATCATTCTCTTCTATTCGTGACTTATAGAAATCTTGCTCCATTGTATATCTCGTTCCAAGTAGCCCAACCGTTTGAATACCTTTTCTTTTAATTTCTTTTGCAGTTGCATCAGCAATATGCAAGACTGGAATGTTAATATTCCCCTTTATTTTGTCAACTACCTTGTGCATTGTATTTGTGCAAATGATTATAAAGTCTGCTCCTCCTATTTGCAGTGAATATGCCGCATTCCCTAATACTTCTCCTGCGCCATTCCAATCTCCGTTAGACTGGAATCGTTCAATCTCTTCAAAGTCAACGCTATTAATCATACACTTTGCTGAATGTAATCCTCCTAATCTCTCTTTTATTTCTTCATTAATAATTCGATAATATTCAGAAGTTGATTCCCAACTCATACCACCTATAAGACCTATCGTTTTCATATAAAAACCTACCTAAACTGTTTTTATAAAACTAATAACAACATTTTATTATGTATATTATACATAATAAAACAAGACTTTAAGTTTATAATATAAAGTCTTGTTTTAACTAATTTAAGATGTCAATACTGAAAATTAATTTTATATTCATTTCCAAGGAAATATTTATAGAATATTCAGAAATCAATATTCCGATGTTTTTATAGAATCTGCATATTTGTAATTAAAACATTCTCGATATAACTGTTTGATTTCATCATAAGAAGGTACTCGTGGATTATTTCCTGGGCTACCACTTTCAATTGCATCTGACGCCATTTTAGAAATAGCATTTTCAAATTCAATTTCATCGATTCCGTATTCTTTTAAATTTGGAATACGAAGATTAAAACAAAGTTTCTTTATTTCAGCAAGCGTGTAATTTGCTACTTCTTCATCAGAATATGAGTAAAAATCGTTGTTTAAACTACGTCCAATTTCTGCTAACCTTTTCACTGCACTTGTTTTTGTAAACTCTAAAACTGTAGGTAATAGTATGGCATTCGATATACCATGTGGTACATGAAATAATGCTCCCACTGGCCGAGACATTCCATGAACTAATGTAACGGATGCATTGGAAAATGCGATTCCAGCTTGTAATGAAGCAATCATCATCGCTTCTCTTGCTTCCATATTATCTCCATCTTCATATGCAATACGTAAATATTTCATAATACTTTCAATAGCTGAAAGAGCAAGTACATCTGTAAGTGGCTGTGAAACTTTAGAAATATATGCTTCTATTGCATGGCACAATGCATCTATCCCTGTTGCTGCTGTAATCTGGGGTGGTACCGAACATGTTAAAATAGGGTCTATAATTGCTACTTGTGGTATAAAACTCGGATGCTTCATCATCATTTTTACATCTGTTTTTTTATTCGTAATTACTGCTACACTTGTTACTTCTGATCCAGTACCAGAAGTTGTTGGAATTGCAATAAGTGGTAGTGGATCATTTTCTATTTCAATATCCTTTTGAACGTAATATTCAATTTCTCCACCATTAGTATATAACACTGCTACCGCCTTCGCAGCATCAATACAACTCCCACCACCAATACCGATAATAAAATCACACTTTCCTTCTTTACAAATAGTTAACGCTTCTAATACGTGTATGTTTGTAGGCTCAGCATTCACTTTATTATATGTAATAACAGTAATGCCTTTCTTGTTTAGTTGTTTTATACACCTTTCTATATAACCTAATTTCTCCATAATCGTATCAGTAACTATAAAAGCTCTTTTCCCTAACTTTTTTGATTGTTCTCCCAGTTTTTCAAGCGAATTTCTTCCATATAATACAGACTTCGGCATACGAAACTCAGCAACTTCTTGCAAGTACTCCACCCCTTCTTACCCTAATTAATATTTTATGAAATAAACTATCGATTTGATGAATCCTTACTATTCGAATTTCAAAAATTATTAATAGATTCCTGTTAAAGTATAGAACGCGATGACTGCAAATACAGCAACCGTTTTCAAAATTGTAATAGCAAATATATCTTTATATGACTGTTTATGTGTTAATCCTGTTACTGTCAGAATAGTAATAATTGCACCGTTATGCGGTAATGTATCCATACCTCCTGATGCCATTGATACAATACGATGCATAACTTCTAATGGAATATCAAATTGATTGGCTGCTGCAATAAATTTATCTCCCATAGCACTTAAAACAATTCCCATTCCTCCTGATGCAGAGCCTGTAATACCCGCTAATATATTCGTCGTTACCGCTCCATTCACTAAAGGATTCGTGAACGTTGCAGAAATACTGTCTCTCATTATCGCAAAACCAGGAAGCGCTGCAATCACACCACCAAAGCCAAACTCTGCTCCTGTATTCATTGTTGCAAGTAGTGCTCCCCCTATACTTGTATTTAATCCAGCCTGAAAACCTGTTACTACTCGTTTCCAATATAATAAAAGTGTTGAAACAATCCCAATAATAAGCGCTAATTCTACTGACCAAATCCCTACTACTGCACTTAATTCTACCTTTCCAAATGCTTTCATACCAATTGCAGAAAAATCAAAACCGTTCGGATACCACTTCGGTATCATGATTGTGAAAACTTTATTCATTACACCTACTAAAATAAGTGGTACAAACGCAATTACTTGCTGTACTTTCGTAATCTCAATACCGCGCATTACTGGCATAGCTTTTTGTTCTACTTGTAAAGTTGCAGCCATTTCGTTATTCCCATCATTAAATCCGAAATACCCTTCCCCTGCTGCCTTAGCCTTTTTACGTCTACTCTCTAAATATAATAAACCTAACGTTAAAACAAAGATTGCTCCTAAAATGCCTAATATCGGTGCTGCGTAAATGTCAGTTTTAAAAAAAGTTGTAGGTATTACATTTTGAATTTGTGGTGATCCAGGAAGTGCATCCATTGTAAACGTCGCTGCTCCGAGAACAATCGTTCCAGGGATCAAACGCTTTGGAATATCCGCTTGTCGAAACAACTTAGCCGCAAACGGGAATATAGCGAATACCACTACATACACACTAACACCGCTATATGTTAAAATAGCTCCCATTAAAACAATCGCTAAAATTGTACGTTTTTCCCCAACTAACTCTACAATTGTCTTTGCGATTGAATCAGCAATTCCTGACATTTCTACTACTTTCCCAAATATTGCTCCTAGTAAAAACACTGGAAAATATAATTTAATAAATCCTACCATTTTCTCCATAAAAATATTAGAAAAGAAAGGTAATACAAAACTAGGTTCTGTCAAAAATACCGCAAATAATGCGAAAATCGGTGCAAATAAAATAACAGAGAACCCTCTATATGCTACAAACATAAGTAAGCTAAGTGCTAATAAAATAATAACTAGCTCCAATTATACCCCTCCTTTAAACTGAAAATTCAATCTTCTTTTGACAAACTTCTGTAATTTTGTCACACTCTATTCTTTCATGACAAACCTCCTCTATTTGTTACAAATTTTTCATGCTAAAAATGTCTAATTATACATATTCGATTACATATGAAAAATCCCTTTAAACAATAACGATTTCATCGTCATACGTTATAAAGGGACTGTTAATGTCTATATTCACTGCTTTATCAAGTTATTTTCTATACAAAAATGATATAACCCTTCTACATCATTCGCGATATGGGTCACACCAACTTCTTTCAACTCTTTTTCACTTCCATAACCATACAAAACTCCAATTGAAGCAATTCTATTATGATTCGCACCAATTATATCGTGCTTCCTATCTCCAATCATAACAATTTCTTCTTTATTAAGTTCATCATTTGTCTGTAGAATATGAGAAATGATTTCTTCTTTTTTTATTCTCGTACCATCTAAATTACTCCCGACGATATCTTCAAAATAATTCGTTAATTGAAAATGATCTAGTACTTGTTTCGCAAATACCGTAGGCTTTGATGTTGCTACAAATAAATGATTACCCGATTTTTTTAATTGTTGCAATATATCTGGAATACCTTCGTATACACTATTTTCAAACAATCCACTTTGCTTTAAATACTCCCGAAAATAAAAAACAGCTCGTTCAACTTCTCCCTCACTCATATTATATCTCTCTATGAATGATTGTTGAATAGGAGGACCAATAAATGAATCTAACTCGTTTGCATGTAATTCTTCAATCCCTACTTTTTTTAACGCGTATAAAACTGAATTTACAATCCCTTCCTTCGGATCCGTTAATGTTCCATCTAAATCAAATAAAAATGTTTTATACATGTTTCCTTCCTCCACTCACCTCATTGTATATGTAAACGAAAAATACCTTTTACCTACCTCTCCCCTATTATACTATTATTATCCATTTTTCTGACAAGTTACTTTTCCTATATCACGTACTTTCAGTTACAAAATACGATATATATGATAAAGTGAAACAGTTACAATTAATTTAATAGAAATTGGTGAAACAAATGTCAATTACGTTACTTTTTATAATGGCTTTCACAATTGTCATCCACGCAGTCGAAACAAGTTCTTATAGTATTCGATTAGCGGGGGTTCGTTTAAAAAAGATTGCAGTTGCTTTATCTGTCGTAGGAATGGTACTGCTTATTTCTAGAACATCTAACTTACTACAAGCTTTTTTAATCGGTGGTATTGTCGATGAAGCAAAGCTAGATTCTTCTATTGATTTAGAGCATATTATACGACTCGTACTATTATCTGCTTCTATCGGTACATTACTTGCAATTATACTTTATCCGACTTTGACAAAGCTATTTGGGTATGTCATTCAAAACTTTGAAACAGATGGTTCATTCATTCGAATGATGAAAACAAATAACATTCAAAAATTAAAGTACACAAAAAAATATGTACGCTTTCCAAAGCTAGAAATGATTCATCGAATGAGGATCGGTGGTATCCCAAAGCGTATTATGCTTATTAACATGTTTGCTACTGCAATTTATACAGCGGGGGTTCTGTCAGCCCTTTATGCTTCTTTTCTAAATCCAGATTATGCTACGAACGCAAGTACAGCTTCCGGTCTTGTGAATGGTTTTGCTACCATTTTATTAACGGTGCTACTCGATCCACGCATTGCTCTTTTAACAGAGCGTGCTTTACAATCAGAAAATGGTGCTGAATCTATGGGTAAAATGTATGGTTGGCTAATGATATCTAGACTTTTCGGTACATTATTAGCACAGCTCCTATTTGTACCAGGTGCTTACTGGATTTTATGGATTATTGAACTCATGCATTAATTTACTAGAAAGGTGAATATATCAATGAAGATACAAACAGAGCAAGATATAATTCGTTCAATAGAAAACGATGAATGGATGATGAATGTATTACAAATAGCAAAATCACTAGAGCTACCTGATTGGTGGATTTGCGCCGGGTTTGTCCGTTCTAAAATTTGGGATACTTTACATAACTACGAAGTAAGAACAACTACACCAGACGTGGATGTCATTTATTTTGATTCTTTTCATAAGGATGAGGCATACGAACAATTACTAGAAAAGAAGCTGATAAATTTGGATGCTTCTATACCTTGGTCAGTAAAAAATCAAGCTCGCATGCATGTAGTGAATAACATGCCGCCATATTCTTCTTCTATTGATGCTATTTCTAAATTTCCTGAAACAGCAACTGCTTTAGGCGTGACACTTGATGAACAAAACAATGTCATATTAACGTCTCCATGTGGAATAGAAGATGTACTTTCATTACAAGTGAAGCCGACAGCTCACTTTCTTAAAACGAAAGAACTGATACATGTGTACAATAAAAGAGTTACTAAAAAGAATTGGCAAAACAAGTGGCCTAACATAACCATCACTTATCCAAAAATTTAGAAAGGTTGCTTCTCATTTATAGAAGCAACCTTTTCTTCACTTCAAAAAATGAATGACTGTTTCAGCAAATCGATCCGCTTCCTCATAATGAGGTGTATGCCCACTCTCTTCAAACATAATATACGTACCATTTCGAGCATCTTTATTAAATATGTCAATTTGTTTTTCACACGTTACTACATCATGTTTTCCTACTATTAATAACATCGGAATCTGTACATCTTTTATTTTAGTTAATAATGACGTATAACATGCCCCTTCTGACTTTAATCTATCGAAATGGATGTTGGAACGCTTTGAAAATACATCCCACTCTGCGTCACTATATAAACTATCATCAGTTTCATCTTCTTTATAATTGTAAATCTCCATTCTTTTTTCTTCTAATTCAGCGCTTAAACTTATATAAGCTTCGAGCAACTCTTTTGAACTAGCATTTGCATTACTAGATGAATAAGTAAAACAGTCTTCTGCTACTAATTCTTTTCCATATTTCTTTAATAAAGTTCCTGTCTTTTGTAGTAAAGATCTACTTGTTAATGCAAAATCGAAAGTTGGCCCTTCAAATATGATTTTCTCTATTGAATTTGGATATGTCGCTGCATATAACAATGCTAAATATCCACCGAAAGAGTGTCCAACTATAGACCACTTCTCAATTTGTAATGCTTTTTTTAATTCCTCACAGTCTTCAATCAAATCTTTTAATCCAAAAGTTTCGTCTTCAGTGATTTCTTCTGAGCGACAAACACCTCTTTGATCTATCATAATTACATATAAATAATCTTTTAAACGTTCCGCTTGATGAAATGAAAAATCATAACAACTTTCTCCCGGTCCACCATGTAAGTATAGGACTGGTTTATTTTTAGGATTTCCATGCGTTTCAACATATAGCTTTTTCCCTCTAATATTCATGTATTCCCCTGATTCTATCAAATTCGTCTTTATAATCATCACCTTCTTTTTACTGAATATTATAACATTTGTTATTAAATAATCCCTATTACATTTAAAAAGACGATGATGATTGCAAGTGGTGCTACAAATCGAAGTAAAAATGCCCAACAAGTGAATACTTTCTTTCCGTAATTTCCACCTACAAAAAACTCTGCTGCTTGCACCTTCTTTTCCATTTTGAATGAAACAAAAATACTAATAAATAGTGCTCCAAGTGGCATTAATATATTACTAGATAAAAAGTCTACAGCATCAAAAATATTCTTTCCGAAAATCGTAATATCACTCCATACTCCAAATGAAAGTGCTGATGGTATACCTACTAGAAAAATGCAGAAACCAATGATCCATGATAATTTATTTCTTTTTTCTGGCTTCCCATTCGCCATTGCTGAAACAACTGTTTCAAGTAAAGAGAACGCTGATGTTAGTGTAGCAAATGTAAATAGTGCAAGGAATACCGTTAAGAACAATCCGCCGAATGGAATTTGACTAAATACAGATGGTAGTACGATAAATAGTAGTCCAGGCCCTTCTGTCGGCTCCATGCCTAATGAAAATACGGCCGGAAAAATAGCAAGACCCGCAAATAAAGAAACAAATAAATTCAATCCAACAATTGTTATTGCTGATTTTGGTAAACTTTCTTTTTTGTTTAAATACGAGCTATACGTAACCATAATCGAAATCCCGATACTAATCGCAAAGAATGATTGTCCCATTGCGAACAAAATACTTTCTGAAGTAATCTTTGAAAAATCTGGTTGTAAGAAAAACTTCACACCTTCCATTGCATTGTCAAGTGTTAGTGAGCGAACAATAAGAGCGACAAATAAAACAAACAATGCTGGCAACATATATTTACTCGCTTTTTCAATTCCATTTTGTACACCTTTTGATACAACCCAAATTGTAATGAACATAAAAGCGAAATGACCGATAATGGCCCAAGCGGGATCTCCAATTGTTTCAGTAAATAATGCACTATAGTTTTGTCCTGGAGTAATAAGCTGTCCAGTTATTCCTCTGAATAAATAAATTAATACCCATCCACCTACAACACTATAAAACGAAAGTAATATAAAACATGTTCCAACCCCAAGACGTCCAATCCAATGCCATCCTGTATTTGGCGCGATACTTTTAAATGCTCCAACTGCTTGTTTCTGTGTACTACGTCCAATCATAAATTCAGCTATTAGTAGTGGTAGTCCAATTAATACAGTAAATAATATAAAGATTAAAAAGAATGCTCCTCCCCCGCTCTTCCCAGCGATATAAGGAAACTTCCATATTGCACCTAGTCCAATTGCTGATCCTGCCGCCGCCATTATAAATCCTAATTTCGAAGTCCATTGCTCCGTCTGTTTCATCTTATTTTCCTCCTAATAAATCTTTTTATATAAATAATTAAATTTTATGAACTTATCCAAATAAACCCTCCATTTCTATTTCTATAAAATAAAAAAATGGCCCAACGTCTCTATATAAAGAGACGCTAAGCCATTTACTTAACGCGGTACCACCCTTATTGATTCCATTATGAATCCACCTTAGTAGTAATCGTTTGATTACAAACCTAATATCGAAGGTTAACCGTTAAGATTTACTAAGAATGTAACTCCGTTCCACCTTACTGCTCCTAGGCGAGTTCAGGCTGTCATTTGACTATGTCACACCAACCCATAGCTCTCTGTACAAATACATGACCTTACTACTCCTATTCAACACATTTTAATATTTAGAATATATTTTCTTTTGAAATTAATATGAAGTATATCGGTTATATGTATAACTGTCAAGGTATATATTAATTTTTTTGTCGAAAAGGAGTTTTCTATAAATTCATAGAAAATATTTACATAAAAGTAAAACTTTATTCCAGTGGGTGTTTTGTCCATCCCCTACTGTTTATTAGCCTTCCAAATCAGACATTTACAAAAGGAGATTAAAATGTTATGTCACTATTAAAGAATGGTTGTTTTTTTGTTATCCGCTCATTTTTCATCATTCTTGGTATTATTGCGATTTGTTCCTTACCACAATTGTTTTTCGGTACACCTCCAAACTCAGCAAAATCGCTAGCAATTCCGCCTACACCAACTTTACAATTTAATTTTAGTAACTATTTAGACTCGATATCAAATGTTATTTCTTCTTTGTTTCACCCTACAAGTATTACTTATAGAATTAACAATGCTGGCACTCTATCGCCCGACCGCGACTTGTTTCCATACTTACTAGAATCATATACGCATACATTAACGATTATGATTTGTGCCTTCCTTATCGCCGTGCTTCTTTCTACTACTTTTACTATACTTACATTTTACTTCCCTAGACGCATTCAATCTCTTATTCTTAAAACTTTACACGTACTAGAATCATTGCCTGACTTATTTTTTGTCGTCAGCGTACAGTTATTTGTCATTTGGATTTATAAAAATACAAATTTACTCGTTACCGTTCCCTTTTCTACTATGCAAGAAAAAACATATTTGTTACCGATAGTAACGTTAAGTATATTACCAATTATTTTCTTATACAAAATCAGCCTACTAAACTATAAAGATGAACTACAAAAGGATTACGTAAACGTTGCGGTCGCAAAAGGATTAAAGCCATTTTACATTTTATATAAACACGTACTCATTAACGCCTTACTCTCCATCTTTTATAATGCAAAATCTATTTTTTTATTTATGATTTCCAATATGATCGTACTCGAGTATTTATTTAATTCATACGGCTTATTTAAATTTTTAATTACGCACCAAACACCGGAAATTATTACTGTAAGCATATTAATTTTAACAATTCCATTCTATCTCTCCTTTGAACTATTAAAACGCATTTTACCAGGAAGAAGGGATTTACATGCTTAAAAAGATAGTTTTTAACATACGATTTTTAATCGGACTCTTGATTTTAGTATCCATTATTATTTCAAGTTATATTACAAAAGAGAAAGTAGACACAGGAAAAATCAAACCTATCCCTGAATATCAATATATCGAAGGTAAAATAACTCGTACAGCCCCAGCACCGCCATCTTTTTCTCATCCTTTCGGGGTAGATATGCACGGGAATGATGTGTTAATTCGGACTCTCTACAATGCAAAAACACCCATTTTTTATGCAATAATTATTAGCTTTTTCCGTATAACCTTTTCACTTATATTTGGTGTTCTTCATGCATATTTTTATCGATACGTACGCTTTTTAGATGTTCTATTTGAAACATTCCAATACGTCCCTAGCACCTTATTAGCGATATTTTTACTATCACCTATCATGTTCGTACGTCCAGAAGATGAACACCTTTGGCTTACTTATACGATTTCGGTTTTAACTTTTATAAGTGTACCTAATTTAGTACAACTTTTCAGCAATGAAATTCGTTTATTACTACAAAATGAATTTGTGACAAGTTCCAAAACATTAGGTGGTGGTTTTTTTCACATTTGTAAATTACATCTTAAACCCTTTCTTATACCCAAAATTTTCATTTGGATAAATCAACAAATGCTGCAAACTTTAGTATTATTATTGCATTTAGCACTGTTTCAATCCATTTCATTTAACATTGCGGGTACACTTGTTTTACTTGGTCATAATCACCAGTTTTTAAATGTTTTACCTTGGGTAGCGTTCGGCCCCGTTTTATTTTTCACTATTGTTATTTTAGCTGTATACATGATGTTATCTGGATTGCAACATGCATTAAAAGATGAAATGGTTCATATCGATAATTCACTTTTAATAAGTGTATTATCAAAAGAAAAAAACGAAAAAAGAAATCTTCTTTTTTCGTTCAAACAGAGATTTATGGAAAAAAATTAAAAACAATGTCTCATTGTCGCTAGTGTACAATGAGGCATTGTTTTTTAATCATCATCGTTTTCTTGGTCATCATTACCTTCTTCTTGATCATCATCTTGTTGTTTCGATGTATTAGATGATTCCTTTTGCTGAATAGCGTTATTTATCGTTGTAGTAGACACGACTTCTCCTGTGATTGTATGTACCCTTATATCGAGAGTTTCTGCTTGTTTTTTTATAATAATTTGATAGACAGATGCGCCATTAAATTGGGCTAAACTTACTTTTTCAATTGATCCGTCTGGCACCTTTTGTAACGCAACTCCTTTTGCCTGCTCTTCTGTAATGACTTTTTGTATTTGAGAAGTGCCAACAAAAGCACCTGTCGTTTCTTCAATTTCTACAATTACATTCTCACTTGCATTCTTCTCTATCTCAATTTCATATACTTTTTTTTCGTTTTTTTGCTTGAGTTTTATCCCTTTCACGTTTCCTGGTACTTGCTGAACCGCGAGTTCTTTTGCCTGCTGCTCTGTAACTTTTATGTCTTGTTTCTCTAACAAGTGAACTTTACCAGTTTTTATTTCCACTTCAATAATCGTACGTTGTGTCATATCTGTTTCTACCGTTATAACAAACACTTCTATTCCATTTCGTTTTTCCAATATAGTTTCCTTAATTACTCCATTTACTTTCTGAAGTGCTAAATCTTCCGCTTTCTCTTTCGTTATTGCATTATTATTTATCGAGAGTTCTTTTGCATGTTTTATATCCCCATTTTCGGCATCTACTATTATTTCATAAGCCCCTTGTTTATTTGAGATGTTTACTTTATAAACATCTCGTTCCCCTTTATTTATTAACTTCAGACTTTTTATTTTTCCAGGATACTGATCAGAAACAATATTCTGAATTTCTTTCTCTGATAATATTCTTTCTCCTTGCTTAGAAACGATGCGTTGCGATACAAAAGCTACACTTACAACCGCAAAGCAAATTAACAATACGATCTTCCATTTCCTTTTCATTTTCAAACTCCTATCTCCCTATAAAAAACGAGGCAAATATACTGTAACTTTCATCCATTTTCCCTCTTCACTTTCAAGTTGTATACTCCCTTCATGAGCATCAATGATTTGTTTAGCGATCGATAAACCTAGACCAGTTCCTCCTGTTTCCCTACTTCTCGCTTTATCCACTCGAAAGAAACGATCAAATACTTTCTGTATATCTTCTCTAGGAATTCCCATACCGTAGTCTTGAATAGAAAAGAAAACCTTTTCTTTTTGTATTCCTACTATAATATCAATTGAATCTTTACTGTATTTCATCGCATTATCTAACAATACAACTAATACTTGTTTAATTTTTTGTTCATCAATCTTAACGATTATTTTTTCCTCTTCTGTTATTACTTGAAAATTTCTATTATATGCTTTTTCTAGTTGTTCGGCAGTCACTTTACATATTCGAATTATATCTGATTCTTTAGTCTCTATACTCCACTCTGCGCTATTATTAGCAAGGAGTAACATTTGATTGGTCATGCCTTTCATTCTTACTGCTTCGGAGTATATCGCTTCTACAGATTCTTCTAAAACATCTTGTTTTTTCATTCCCCATCTTTTTAATAACTTTGCATAACTTTCAATAACAGTTAATGGGGTTCTCAACTCATGTGAAGCATCTGAAACGAATTGCTGCTGTTTTTCAAAGTTTTGCTGTAATAAATCTATCATTTTATTAAACGTCGTACCCATTTTGTACAATTCATCTTTTGACTTTTTCTCGAGAGGTATTTTTTTAAATATCCCTCTATCCTGTATGTGCTCCATTGTTTGTATTAAAGAGTTTACTGGTTTTAAAATGAGTTTACTTAACATTCTTCCTGCAAAAAATGACGGAATTAAAACGAAAAGAGATGCTATAATTAATACATTTTGCAACATTTTCAAATTCTCTTGCAAACTATCTAAACGTTCTGTCATTTCTAACAATACTATTTTCCCATCATTCCAAATGATTGGCATTTTTATATAAGCAAACTTTTCTCCATTCTTCTCATAAACTCCATCTGATTCTTTTCTTTCAAATTTCGTATTCAATGCTGGAATTGGTTTTGTACTGTCCACTTCTTGCCTGATCATTACCTTGGAGTTTACATTAATAACTCTAATCATACCGTTTGAAGGTAAATATGGTTGTAATAAATTTACTGCATCTATTTCTTTTGCTGCATCCGTATTCATTCCTTCTATAATATGCAATGCCTCACGTTTTAAACGATCTAACTCTCCGTTCGTTGTAACTTTATAAAACAAAAAGTATATAGAACTATTAATAAGTAACAAAATAAGTAGTAACCATACTGTAGAAAATAAATATATCTTGTTTTTTATTTTCATATATTACACCTTTAAAACATACCCCACACCTCTAACAGTGTGGATGAGTGGTACGTCCACATTACAATCTATTTTCTTACGCAAATATCGAATATACACATCGACAACATTCGTATCACCATAATAATCGAATCCCCAAACATTCGTTACAATCTGCTCCCGATTTAACACTTGATTTTCATGCTTCATTAAAAAGTGGAGCAAATCGAATTCACGTGGAGTTAATTCCACTACATTATTTCCCCTTTTTACTTCCCTCGTTTTTTCATCTAGAAATAAATCAGCAATGTGAAAACTACTATACTCTTCTTCTTTTATTGCATGTGAAATTCTTAAACAAGCGCGAATTCTCGCTAATAGCTCTTCTATTTGAAATGGCTTTGTAATATAATCACTTGCTCCTTGATCTAAGCCACTAACTTTATCAACCACTGAATCACGAGCAGTTAATAGAATAATAGGTATTACAGCATTTTTCAAACGTACTCTTCTAAGAACTTCTAATCCACTTATATTTGGAAGCATTACATCCAGTAATATTAAATCCCAGTTACTATTAAGAAATTTTTCCATTGCCTCTGTTCCTGTTTTTGCAATTTCAATTTCATATCCTTCAAATTCTAATTCTAGCTGCACGACACGAGCAATTTTTTCTTCATCCTCAACGATTAAAATCCTTTCTCCCATAAAAACCTCCCGCAATATATATTTATACCATCTCAGTATAACAAGTAATACTTTCCTCCAAAAGGAATAATAACCAATATTCTGTTCGACTTAATGAAAAAAATCAGGAACAAAATATATTCCTGATTTTTAGAGAGACAATCCAACCCATTGCCAATATGCATAATAAAACAAAACCATTACCACTATATAAATGACACTTAAATAACTACTTAATTTTAATAAATCTTGCGGTTGAAAGGTTTCTCTATCACTTTCTTGAAATAAAAGTAATGCTTTAGAACTGACTGGAAAAGTTAAACAATAATTCATACCAACTACCCCTATGAATAGTACAGCTACTTCATTTAGTTGTAGACTACTTGCAAAGTATAATAATGGAGGGATAAAAATTACCGCTCTCGTTGTGTGTGATGTTATATATAAATGTGATGTTACTGAGAGAATAACAATGACTACTAGCACGATAAAGATCGATTGCTTATCAATTAACTCTGTTACAGAAAATAGCTTCTGCATAATCCATTTCGCTGCACCACTTTCCATTAATGATTTGCCTAATGCGATAGCGGCACCAACAAATACAATTAAATTCCATGAGACACCTTTTAAACTTTCTTTCCAATGCATCACCCCGCTTTTTGGTAAAGTTAATAAAAACACTCCTATTATAGTTACAGTTGCAATTTCCAAACCGTGCAACCACTCTGTTAACCAAAACATGACCATTGCTAGTAAAATACTTATTGTATATTTTTCGTTTCGTGATAAATTAAACTTTACTTCTTTCTGTTGTAATGTCATTTTTACTTCTTCTTTATCTAAAAATAAGATTAATATTACGCGACAACATATAAAGCTCATTGTGATTCCAAATGGTAATCCCCATATTAGCCACTCTACAAATGTAATATCCTTATTATTAAATTCCTTTAACATATCTAGGGCAATTAAATGGGAACCTGCGCCAATAATTGTAGAACTTGTTGAAACTAAAATAACTGTAGGCATTAAAATTGCTAACGCTTTCGTAATTCTTCTACTCCCAATTTCTTTTGATATAGCTTGAAAAACAGGTAATACAACCGCTGCCCGTCCAGATGTTGATGGAATAAAAAAGGCGAGCATTTGAATAATCATTGTCAAAATCCCGCACAAACCCGATATATTCCGCGCACGACTTACAACAAAGTACGTCATTTTCTCAGCTAAACCAGTAACTTGAAGTGCCCTTCCTAAAATAAAGGAACCAATCATAAGCCAAATGACATCTGAAGCTAATGAATCGAATAAAAGATCTTGCTTTGCCGTTCCTGAAATGATTAAAAATAAGACAGACCCTAGTGCAATATATGCTGCATTTATCGTTGTTGTTGTCCATAAGATAATCGCACAGCAAAATCCAAACAAACTCCATTCCGCTTCCATCGTTAATGATGATGGAAGCAAAAGAACTATTTCTACTATTAATATAAGTACTACGGGCAGAACCCAGGATGACTTAGTTTTCGGATTATCAGTACTGCTTACATGTAACTCCACTACATTTTTTTCAATCATGATACGTACCCACTTTTATTCAACCGAGAAGCAATTTGATAACCGACCAAAACTGTACGCATCGTACTCTCTGTACAATCCCGAAGCCATTTCTCCGCATTAGAAAATGCGTTTTCTAATGAAGATGGCATTGGTAATATACTTGTATATGCATCAATTCCATAATCGTAATTAATGCGAGCGCCTTTACCAACAGTCCCCACTAATGCAATGACAGGTAATCCATATTTTTTTGCACATTTAGCCACCTCAGCCGGAATTTTTCCGCGTGGTGTTTGAAAATCTATACTTCCTTCTGCAGTAAATACAAGATCACATTCTAGCAATAGTTTATTTAAATCCATATACTTCATAATAATATCGTATCTCGGATGAAGAGTTGCACCAATTAAAGCTTGGAGTCCGGCACCAAGCCCACCAGATGCACCACTTCCTGGTGTATAGTGTACATCTATGCCTATATCCTGTTTTATAATGGATGCATATTGCTCCAGCGCTTTTTCTAATTCTATTACTTGCTCTTCGTTAGCACCTTTTTGCGGACCGAACACTCGTGCGACTCCTTGTTCACCGCATAATTGATTAAACCAATTACAAGCAACATCGATTTGAACGTGTCTTAATCTAGGATCTACTTGTGATGTATCTATTTTCGAAACTTGTAATAAAGAGGTTCCACCTTGAATTTGTACCTCCTTTCCATCTTCATTTAAAAACTTTACACCTAAAGCTTCAGCCATACCTGCTCCTCCATCAGACGTGCCTGAATCACCACATCCTATTAATATACGATCTACCCCTTTATTTAAAGCTAGTTCTATTAACTGTCCAACACCATGAGTAGTCGTTTTTCTAGGATCACGTAAATCTCTTGGTACAAGGCGTAACCCCGCTGCAGCAGCCATTTCAATGACAGCAGTTCGCTCCTTATTTTTCGTTTCAAAAATACCGAAATGAGATTGTATTTCTTCTCCAACAGGTCCAGTTACGTGTACTTTATACATTTTTCCACCTGTAATAGTAATGATCGCCTCTGTAAAACCTTCCCCGCCATCAACCATAGGTAAAGTTTCTACAGTAGCTAGTGGCATTACTTTTAAAATCCCCTCTTTCATTACATCAGCAGCTTCTTTTGCCCCTAAACTTTCTTTAAATCCTGATGGTACAACTAAAATACGCATAAATTATTTCTCCCTTCACCTTGTATATCTCTTTACTTTCTATGGCTCATACTAAAGGTGAAAAAAGAGAGCTCAATTAAGCTTAAATTAAAATTTGATGAGAAAGTGCTAAATTCTATTCAGAAAACAATAAAAAATCCGTTGTACTATTTAATAGCACAACGGATTTTTTCACTTTATACTCTTTTCATTATTACGGGATAAGTCGTGAACAATCTCTCGGAAAAGCACTCGCTTCTCTCACATTCGATAATTGTAAAAGCTTATAAACAACTCGTTCTAGTCCAATTGCAAAGCCACCATGCGGCGGACATCCGTAGCGGAATGTATCTACATACGATTGGAATTTCTCTGAATGTAATCCTTTTTCTTTAAAAGAAGTGAGTAACATATTATAATCATGAATTCTCTGTGCGCCTGACGTTATTTCTAATCCTTTATATAATAAGTCAAAAGAATCCGTTACAGCTGCATTCTCCTTATTTGGCATCGTATACATCGGTCTGGCTTCTTTCGGGTAATGTGTAATGAAAACAAATTCACTATTATATGTTTCTTTTACATATTTCCCTAATAATTTTTCACCTTCTGTATCTAAATCCCCTACAGGAGATTCTTTATGATACTTATCTTTCAAGATTTCTTGCGCTTCTAACAATGGGATTTTCGGTATTTCTGTAATGACAGGTACTTCTATTTGTAATAGTTGTAGTTCTTTTTCACAGTTTTTTACTACTTGTTGAAACATATGTCGTAAAACATCCGTTTCCAATTGCATCACTTCATGAAAATCATTTATAAAGCCAATCTCTACGTCTAACGATATATATTCATTTAAATGCCGTGAAGAGTTATGCTGTTCAGCTCGGTATACTGGGGCAATTTCAAAAACACATTCGAGTCCACCAGCTACCATCATTTGTTTATAAAACTGTGGTGATTGAGCTAAATACGCTTCTTTTTGGAAATATGGAACCTTAAAAACATTCGCTCCTCCTTCTGCTCCTTGCGAGACAATTTTCGGCGTAAATATACGTGTGAAATCGTTCTCTGTTAAATATTCACTAAAGCTTTGAGCGAGTGTAGCTTTCACTTTAAAAATCGCCGCGGTTCGCTCATGTCTTAAAGATAATACTCGCTCATTCAACAGTTGATCTAAGCCAACTTGCAACTTCTTTTTATTTATTTCAAATGGAAGTGGTTCTGCACCATTTAATACTTTCACTTCATGAGCAAGTACTTCAACACCTACTTCTGTTTTCGATGTCTCAACTATTTCACCTGTTACTTGGACAACACTTTCCATCTCAAGTTTGTATCCTGCTAACTCGTTTTCTAATACACATTGGATAACTCCCGTTCGGTCCCTTAATAATAAAAAACTAACATTTCCTAAATGACGAATCTTTTTTACCCATCCTTGTAGTAATACAACCTTCCCGCTATGCTCCGTGCATTCTCGTGTGAGTGAACGCTTCATTATTTGACCCATTACATTTCCCTCCAGTATTTTTATTTACGTTATTGTTGTCGTTGTCGTCATCATCATCCACGGTCACTCACCTCCTTTCAAAGAATACAAAAATCCGCCCCTATAAATAGGGACGGATTTTTCCGCGGTACCACCCAAATTGTCTTACTGACCATCTTAGTCCTGATAACGGTAGGTACCGTTTGCTTTTACTAATTATCACGTTCAAAGCAACACTCACAGGTGTCTTTCCATCATGTGGTATCGCAACCTTTCCAGCAATCGGCTGCTCTCTGTAGACCCTTACATCATGTACTTTTCCTGATCATCACTTTTTGTATTTACAGAGTATTCTAACTCTTATATTTATAAAATGCAAGCCCTTTTTATTAAGTTCGCTTCCTCTCCAGTTATTTAGTAAGTATTTTTTCGTTTTATTATTATTTACCCATTTAAATTTGTATTAGTCTTTTCAATAACGATTTCCATTTTATTACATAAATTAAACATTTCCCACACATATTAATATCAAAATTGTAACGGAGGTATACATATGAAAAAAGCAATTAGTTTCTTTCTCCTGTTGTTATGCTTAATTGTAGTGAATGAAACGTACGCCTATTCACCAAAATCTTTACCAATCTCCCAAAATTCTGATCAATGGCAAGTGAATATTGATCAATCGAAAAAAACAAGCACAAATATGCTTCAAGCTAAAAAAGATGAATTTCAAACATATCAATTTTCAGTAAAAAATGTTGGAAGCAGTGAAGTATATAACGTACAAGTCGAAGTATTCCGCAATGAGCCAAAAACAAAAACGAAATATGAACTCTTCTCCCTAAAGGAAAGTCGTTTAGCAAGTGGAAAAACTGGATTTGAACATGCTAATTTTCCACTTGCTACAAAAGCAGATGAAGTTGATGTAATTATTACATGGCAAGAACACCCTTTCCGTTCGATAAGAAACGGTCAAAAAGTTGCGTCTCAAAAATTTAAAGAGCATTTTGTTTTTAAAGACACAAAAAAATAAATGAAATGTAGATCTATTCACACTATCATTGATATAGCTTAATTTACTAATACGAGTTCTTGAAAAAACAAAAAAATCGTGGCTTATTACTGCCACGATTTTTTATATTAGTTCGTACTAATTCCTCTCGCTGCCCAAATACGATCGATATCAGCGGCATGTTGTCCGCCGTATAAAAGAGCATCTGCTTGCTTAATTGCTTTCGCACCATCACGGAATTTCGCATTTGGTGTTAATGACCAATGTGATTGTAAAATAATTTTTGTTGCTACATCACGGCCAAAAGCTTGTGCCATTTCGTATTGGCCTTGTGCCCAAATTTCCCCATCATCATGTACCTCATTTGTAATATCTTTCGGATACACTTTATTCGTATCTAATCGGCGTAAGCACGTTGGATCTGAACTAGAATAAGCAGTCGCATCCCATTCTCCAACACATGCTTTTCCGTACCCTGTTGTCGATACTGCATCTTCATACGTAGCACCTAAGAAATCGCCAAACCCTTCTCCCATCGCTCCACCTTCTGCTGAACTACCGAAGCCAGGAACTTGGTTATCTTGAATCGAATGCCCATATTCATGTGCGATAATACCAGCATCTTCTGCATCATCTACTCCACCAGTACCAAATGTCAATGCTTTCGTTGATGGTGAATAAAATGAATTATCATCTGTTGTACCATTTACGTTCACTTTAATTGAACGATTGTTAATATTTTTAAAACCTAGCCCTTGAATGTAACGCTGTAGTGTATCAATATGATAATACGACATAACATCTTCAAAGCTATCATTTGCGCGTGTATAGTTAAATTGTAAGTTTGTAGATTTCGTTTTTGCTTTTGAAGAAATCGTTACATATTCTCCAATTAAAAATCCTGTTCCATCTAAACCTTTTAACGTAACAGTCTTTAATTGGTTCGTTAACGCTGTTGAATCGGCATCATTACTATCTTTTAAACCTACTTTACTACCGCTAGATACAACTGGATTAGGTAAAAATACTTTTCCTGACCCTTCAGCTTTTCGGTTTATATCAATCTTTTTAATTAACTTTCCATTTTCTGCATCAATAAATGTTTCCCATGCACCAAATGGATTATTAGAATGGACTACAACTTTGTATACTGGACGAGCAATTCCCTCTTCAACAATATATCCGAATTCTTTCTCTGTAGGAGCCCATAAGTTTTGTTCACTTGCTTCTCCAACATACGCCATTGATTTTTGTATTGCATCTTTTTCACTAATTTTTGTCGTTACTTCCTTCACACCTTTAACGGATTGATAATCAGAAACAGCAAGTACCCCCTTTCCCTCTCCGTTAAGAGTAACTGTAA
The DNA here is from genome assembly GCF_009739945.1 of Bacillus luti. Taxonomy (NCBI): domain Bacteria; kingdom Bacillati; phylum Bacillota; class Bacilli; order Caryophanales; family Bacillaceae; genus Bacillus; species Bacillus luti. The sequence continues at coordinate 3,023,470 of NZ_CP040336.1, forward strand.
TTTGTTTTGAAAATACAGGTGCACCATTCACAACTTGTTGGAATCTAACATATGAAGCTACTGACGTTTCTGTTGTAGAAATATATTGCAAGTCTGAAAGGTCTGTTTTTAATCCATACTGTGCAGCATTTTCTTTTAAATATTCAGTTGCTTTCTTCTGTGGTGAATAAGCTTCTAGCTTTACCTGCTGTTGTTTTTCCAATGCCGAAACCGTAGAAATCGTCCCCATTACTAATGGCACAGTCATTGCCATTGCCACCATTTTTTTATTAAACATAGAACCACTCCCCCTAATAAAGTAGCTCAACCTTATCCCATTACCACTAGGCAATCATTCCCCACAAAATGGGGGGATAAAAATTGAATCTACGAGTAATTCTCTAAGAACAATTCTATTACCTTTCCATTTAGGGTGAGTGAAATTTTCTCAATATTTATGTGTAAAGTGAAAACAATATTTTAGAAATAAATTTCTAAATCCATTCCTTAGCCCTGAAACTTTTCATATTATTGTGCAAAAAACAGGTTAGTTTTTACCTAACGGTAGGTTGAAAAAATCACTTATGAATGATACGATTTAAATAATCTTTTTTAGGAGGATTGATTATGAGTAAAAGTGAAGAAACACTCTCTTCAATAATGGAAGCAAGTTATCGCCTTTTTGCTAAGTATGGTATCGCTAAAACAACTTATACGATGATTGCTGAGGAAGTTGGTATCGCAAAACCATCTATATATTACTACTTTAAGTCTAAAGATGCCTTAATTGAATGTATGTTTACTGAATTATGTAAAGCTATGCAGTTCTCTTTATATTTTCATACAGAAGAGTTTACGAAAACAAATTTTATTAAAAAATGTATTGCAACTGGCTTTAAAATAATTGATGAACAGCGAAACGATCCTTATTTTAATCGTGTGTTGCAAGAGTATGTATTACTATCTTCAAGAAACAATATGTACAAAGATCGATTATTAACTGTGCAAACAGAATATTTACACGGCTTTGAAGTACTCCTTACAAAAGCAAATGAACTTCAATTAATTGAAAATGAAAATTTAGTTTCAAAAGCTCATATGTTAGCATTAGTGATTGATAATATCGGAAATTTTATGATGATTGATGTAAATATAGATTATAAACAAATTTGGATTGAAGCTGTAAATAGCATTTTTGAAAGAAGGGATTGAAGTGAATACAAACAAGCGCATTATCGGCTTAGATTTTGCTAGAGCTTGGGCGATGTTCGGGATGTTACTTGTTAATTTCATGGTAATAACAAGTGCAGAAGAAAATGGTCCTCCATTTTTAATAACCTTCATGTCACTTTTTGAAGGTAGAGCTTCTGCCTTGTTTGTCATACTTGCTGGCATTGGTATAACTTTAATGACTAGGTCAGCTGTTGCTAGCAATGAAAACATAAAAATTTCTAATAGCCGAAAGATTATTTGGAAACGGTCACTATTCTTATTTATTTTAGGATTACTACTATATGTAATGGAGTGGACTGGGGATATATTACACTACTACGGTGTTTATCTTTTCATGGCTGCATTCCTCATTACTGTACGCAAAAAACTATTACTTTTACTTTCTATCATTTTGTTGTTCACCGCACAATATCTTCAGCTTACTTTCAATACCTTTGAAGGTTGGGGAGGTCCTATTCCCTTCATAAACTATGTAGATTTCTGGACAATAAAAGGATTTCTTCGCAATTTATTCTTTAATGGCTATCACCCTATTTTCCCTTGGTTCTCGTTCTTTTTAATCGGTATGATAATTGGCAGGTTAGATCTTCATAATAAGAAAATTAAAGAAAGATTACTCTTATTCAGTGTTACAATTACAATACTAACAGAACTTTTATCAAAAGGACTTACACACTTCTTTATTCCATACATCGGCAAAGAAGCAGCTACATTTTTGTTTAATACAGGACCTATATTACCAAATGTATTGTACATTTTATCTGCTACAGGATCCGCTATTACTACATTAATATTTTGCCTCTATATCGCTGAAAAACATGAAAATAATTGGTTTGTTACTTCCATTGTACAAACAGGACAATTAACATTAACTCATTACGTAAGTCATGTATTTATCGGCATTGGAACATTAAGTCTATTAAATAGAATGGAACATCAATCACTACCTTTCGTTTTATTATTTGCTACTGCATTTTTCATTTTCAGCATTTTAATTAGCGTGTTATGGAGAAAGAATTTTTCTAGAGGTCCTATCGAATGGATTATGCGAAAAATAGCCGGATAAATTCCCATCATACAAAAAGGAAGTTGGAATGATTCCAACTTCCTTTTCTTTACTTAGCCGCGCTTAATTTAATACGAACTTTCATCTCACCTAAAGAAAGTTCATCGTCTTCATTCGTTAAGTGACCAAATGTAAATTGTTTAACGAGTAAGTTTTCTTCCAACAACTCTTTATGATTCGTTAACATTTGCTGTAGTTCTTCCTCTGTATCAAGAATAACATCTACTCGTAAATTAACTGGTAAATTCAACTGCTTACGATATTCTTGAACGGCGCGAATAAATTCACGTGCTACTCCTTCTTGTAGCAATTCTTCCGTTACATTCGTATCTAACATAACCGTATATTGTCCGTTAGTCGTATTGGAGAAGCCTGATTTTGCAACTTTCTCAACCAATACATCTTCAGCTGTTACAACTACTTCTTCTCCTGGCATGGCTTGATATACCGCTTTTTCAGTTGAAACAAAATTCTGTACTTCTTCTTGTGACAATTGTTTTAACCAGCCATTTACTGCATTCACATTTTTACCGAACTTCGGCCCAGCCGTTTTAAAATTCAACTTTAATTGATAGGACGTGTATTTCGTTTCATCGAGTTCAACATGGAATGCCTTCACATTTAACTCATCCATGACGATATCACGATAAGATTCCCAATCCATATCATTCTCTCTATGCTCAAGTAATACAAGTTCCGCTAACGGCTGTTTTACTTTTAAAGAATGCTGATTACGATTACTTCTTCCAAGTTCAACAACTTGTAAAACAGCATCCATTTCCGCTTCTAATTTCGGCTGAAGTAATGATTCATTTACAACTGGATAATCTTCTAAATGAACGCTACTTCCAGTTAAATTCAAATGAACATCTTCAGCGACAAACGGTGTAAATGGTGCAATTAATTTACTAATTGTCACAAGCACTTCATGAAGTGTGTCATACGCAGCTGCTTTCTCAGCATTCATACCAGATTCCCAGAATCGATTGCGTGAACGTCTTACGTACCAGTTACTTACTTCATCTACAAGCGCCGCAATTTCACGAGCTGTATTCGTAAATTGATAATCATCAAGTGCTGTTCTCACCTTTTTCGTTGTACTATGCAATCTTGATAATACCCACTCATCTAATTTCGTCCGCTTTACATCATACGTTTCGTTCGGATTATATTCATCTAAATTTGCATATAAAACGTAGAAACTATACACATTGACTAGTGTATCTACAAATTTAGATTTGGCTTCTAGTACTGTTCTTTCAGAAAAACGCTTCGCATTCCACGGAGCACTGTCAACGAGTAAAGCCCATCTTAAAGCATCTGCACCAAACTTATTTACTAAATCAACTGGATCTAGTGCATTCCCTTTACTTTTAGACATCTTTTGTCCTTCTTCATCTAGAACATGCCCTAATGATAACACTCGTTTATACGGTACTTTTCCTGTATATAGCGCTGATACCGCTAATAAACTATAAAACCAGCCGCGTGTTTGATCAATACCTTCTGCAATAACATCTGCCGGAAACTGTTCTTCAAATAACTCTTTATTTTCAAATGGATAATGATATTGTGCAAATGGCATGGAACCACTATCGAACCAAACATCAATTACTTCAGGTGTACGATTCATTGTTCCTCCGCATTTTTCGCAGCAAACTTGCACTTCATCTACATATGGCTTATGCAATTCTAAATCTTCAGGTGTCTTTTTCGTACTATGCTCTCTTAAATCAGCAATGCTTTTCGGTGCGAATTGATGATCGCAACTTTCACATTCCCATACGTTTAATGGTGTTCCCCAATATCTATTTCGGCTAATATTCCAGTCCACCATGTTTTCTAAAAACTTACCGAATCGTCCATGTTTCATATGGTCTGGATACCAAGTAACAGAATCGTTATTTTGTAAAAATGTATCTTTAATTGCAGTCGTTCGGATTAACCAACTTTCTCCTGCATAATAAAGAAGTGGTGAATCACAGCGCCAACAATGTGGGTAACTATGTTCATACTTTTCTTTATGATAAAGTAAACCTTCCTTCGCTAAATAGCGAACGATATCTACGTCACATTCTTTTACAAATTTACCTTTCAAAAATGGTACTGCTTCCGTATACTCACCTTTTTCATCTACAACATGTAAGAATGACAGTCCTTCACTTTGAACGACTCTATAATCGTCCTCTCCGTATGCTGGAGCGATATGAACGAGCCCTGTACCACTATCTGCCGTTACAAAATCCGCTGCAATGACGCGGTAACCATTCGTAACTTCTTTCATCGGAAACGGTGCTGTGTAAGATGTATTTACTAATTCTTCACCTTTATGAACTGATAGTACTTCATAGTCTTCTTTTAATACATTTTGTACACGTTCTTTCGCAACAATGTATACATGACCTTCTTGTTTCGCTTTAACGTATTCCATATTTGGATGTACAGCGAGCGCAACATTTGCTGGAAGTGTCCAAGGTGTTGTCGTCCAACCTAGGAAATACTCATTTTCACTATCTTTCACTTTAAACTTAACTGTTGCACTTAAATCTTTTACTGTTTTATACCCTTGTGCAACCTCATGTGAACTTAACGAAGTTTGACAGCTTGGGCAGTATGGTGAAACTCTATGCCCTTTATACAATAATCCTTTTTCATGAATCGTCCCTAAAATATGCCATACGCTTTCGATATATGGGTTTTCTAACGTAACGTATGGGTCATCCATATCTACCCAGTAACCGATACTTTCAGTGAATTCACGCCACTGCTTCTCATATGTGAATACACTCTCTTTACACTTCTTAATAAATGGCTCAATGCCATATTCTTCGATTTCATGTTTACCAGAAATACCGAGTTGTTTTTCAACACCTAATTCTACAGGTAAACCATGTGTATCCCAGCCCGCTTTTCTTAATACTTTATAGCCTGCCATCGTTTTATATCTTGCTACTACATCTTTAATTGTTCGTCCAAGTGCATGACCTACATGCGGTAATCCGTTCGCCGTTGGTGGTCCTTCATAAAACACAAAAGATTGTGCGCCTTCTCGATTCTGAATTGATTGCTCGAAAATGCTTTGCTCGTTCCACTGTTTACGAATACGTGTTTCTCTCCCTACAGCTGACTCTTTTACATCTACTTTCTTCATCTACAATCACTCCTTTTGAATGTTTTAAAGCACACAAAAAACCCGTCCCTATAAAGTAGGGACGGGTTTACCCGCGATACCACCCTAATTCTATTAGCTATTCACTAATAGCACTTAGCAACGTACTATCATACGTGTTCTTTGTAACGGTAGACATCCGTCCGAGCTTACTTATGTTCAGCCTCGGCTCCTCGGAGATGATTTTCAAATAACGTCTGAACACCGGCTTTCAGCTATACACCGGTTCTCTGGGGAACAGTCCATTATTTTACTCGTTCTCGTCTTCAGATTTGTATACTTTGTTAAAAGCTATTCTATGCCATCGGGCAACTAATTGTCAACTAATTCGAAATATATATTTAATTATACCCTTTTTTCACTATTCCTATACAGTTACTTCTCAAATTCTCGTATTCCCGCTAAATCTTCATCTTCCTCTATAAGCTCAGCAAAGAATCCCGAGTCATCTTCACGAAGTACAATTTCGAGTTCTTTTTTAGCCTCATCATTTCTGTTTAAAAGCGCTAAGTAACAAGCGTGATCATATCTTGCTAATAAATCACTTGCATCTATTGTTAATACTTCGCTAGTTATTTTTTCTGCCTTTATCGTTTGTCCATCCTCATGATATGAAGATGCTAATGAAAGAAGAATTGCGGTATCATTTGGATGATGTATAGAAGCGCCTTCTAGTAGGTGAATTGCCTCTTCAAATCTCTCTTGACTTTCATACATTTCTCCTAAAGCCAGGAATCCTCTATTTACAAACGGTGTTTTCTCCGTTAATTGTAAGTAAAGCTTTTCTGCTTTTCTTTCTTCTCCGGCTTTAAATAAAACTTGTGCTTGTAAAAAAAGAGTATCATAGTCATCTGGTAACTCTCGAACCATTTGCTTCGTTAGTTCCAAAGCATCTTGTAATCTATCTTGTTCCTCACACTCGATGAAAAGATTTACTAGTTGCTTCGCTACATCATAATCCCATTTATTTTCTAACGACGTTTCCAAAACTTCTATCGCTTCTTTATTCATCGCTGCATTCTCGTAAAATTGTGCAAATCGCTGCGCTGCCATACTATTTTTCGGATTTAACTTTAACGAAATTTCATATAAATCAATGATTGTCGTTATCATCGAAATTTCTTTCGCACGATTTTTCATACGATAAAACGCTCTCGTAAATATAGACTTTTTCGGTTGTTCATTTTGCTGGCGTTCAATCCACATTTCAGTAACCGCAGCTGCTGCATACATAAATGCTGTACTTTTTTCTGCTTTTTTCACTTTCAATATATGCAAGAAATCACGTATGTTAGACAATTTCTTCTGTTGTTCTACTGCTCTTACATAAACATCAAAAATACGTTCATTACCTATATCTTGTTGCATGACTTTCATCGCAACTTCCATTGCTTTTACATCTCTTTTTTTCACCAATACATTCGCATAATGATATAGAACTTCCGTATGTTCGCCATCTAATTGTATCGCTTGCTCAATTTGTTCTTTTTCTTTATCGATTTCATTCATTGCTCCATACACATATGCAATCGCATCTAATCGCCATATTTCAGGTACTTCTCCAGCTAACCGTTCTAATTCCGCTAACAACTCTTCCTGTAATTCTACTTTTACTGAAAGCTGTGCCAAGTATTCCATATTTATATGCAATGGTTCCTCTTTCATCGCCTGAACCATATGACTTTGTTCCTTTGAATGGTTTTCTTCTTTTTCATATATCTCTGCAAGTTGCAAATGTACACCTACGAAATTCCCATCAAGTTCTAAACATGTTTCATACGCTTGTTTTGCTTCTGCCAATTGCCCTAATGCCATAAGTGTTTCGCCAATTCGATAATAAGGTAATGCCGTTTTCTTTTGTTCTATCGCCTTATTATATCTTTTCATTGCTTGGCCGTACTGCCCGATAGATTCATATAAAATACCTATATAACAACCGTATTCACTTACTTCATTTCTCTCTTTTTGTAACGTTCTTAAAAACGCTATACCTCGTTGTACAAACACAGTTCCTTTAATTCGATTTACATATTCATCTAATGCACTTGCTACACTATAATCTCCCTGCTTTATACCACTCTCTAATTTAGCCAATGCTAATTTTAGTTCTTCCTCATTCCCGCCCAGTTCAATCTCCGCATCCCATAAAACCATCCCAGCATTCATAAGGAAATCTTGACTCTTTTCAATCTGTTTTTCGATACCGAGAATATATTGTTTCGCTTCTTTATATTGCTCTTTTGCCATATACACTTGAGTAAGTCCGAAATGAGAATAAACATCTTCATCATTTTCTTCTAAAGCACGCTTATACAATACTTCTGCTTCTTCCAAACTATCATTCTGAAAGTGATAGTCACCTAACCTTACGTAAAGAGGTGCTTTATCATCACAATTCTCAATGCCTTCTAATAATATTTCTTTCGTACTTTCTTCATCCTTCAAATCTGATTCGTATATTTCCGAAAGTTTCGTATAAATGTAAGGTGCATTACTATCCAAATGAATCGCTACTTTAAGCCCTTTTATTGCTAAATGTAATTTTCCTAATTGATGCGCACATCTCGCTCGCTCATACCATACATGCGCCTCATTTTTATACTCTTTTAACAAATCATTAAAGATTTCATACGCTTCTTCATATCTTTCTAAATCGATTAATATTAAACCGTGATTCGTTAACGTGAATCTTTCAGGACTGCGCTCTAAAGCAACTTGAGAAAACTGCAACGCATTTTCACATTGATCGATATACATATAAGATAAAGCAAGAAAACTCCATGCAATCGGCTGATCTGCATCCAACTGCAATGATGAACGAAAACTTGAAATCGCTTCTATATAATTTTCCTGTTCAAATGCATACCTTCCATTTATCAAATGATATAAAGCACGATTATTTTTCCTCTCAACACTTACCAGCATTTGCCCAGCTTTCTCCATTTCTTGAAGACGAATAAAGCACTGTGCACCATGTAATTTAACAAAATCCGAATCTGGAAACTTTTCCGTTAACTTTTCTATACAATTAAGAATAAATTCTTTATCTATTTCCACATCTAAGTGTTTAATCGTATATAACCACGTATTCGGATTATCACTCGTCTCTTTCAAAAACTGTACTAAATGACTAATTCCCTCTTTATCGTGTTCATCTAAATGATCCGTAAGAGAAAAAATGGATTTAAAATACTGATTTTCTTCTTCACTTAAAAACACCAATTGTTCCTTCTTTTTTTTCGGAACAAACGTGATTGCCAAACAACCTGTATAGCGATATTTTTCTTGCAATTTACTATATTCCACAAGAACTGGTTCTATAAAGTTTGGATCTTGAACATAAAAAGCTTGTAACGTATCATCATATCCAGATAGTACTTGCACATGCGAAGCATGCTCAATATCTATACTTAATAAAACGGGAATTCCTCGGTCAAGCAATCTCTTATAATTTTCCTCATTCCCTTTAAAATAACGATATTCATAACCTAATTCTTCTATATACGAAACAGTATCCGAAAACTTCGAACCTGTCATATCAAAAATAAACTCTGCAATTTCGTCTTGTGTACGTTTTTCTCCCCAAATTTGCAACATCATTTCTAAACTTGTCGGCACACAATAATTATCCTTTTGTACAATAGGTACTATAGGCAGGTGAACCTTTTTTCCATCTGGATTTTTTTCTAAATTATGATATAAAGAGCCTTTTAAACTTTTTTCTTCTTTTAATAACTGTTGTAAGTTTACAAGTTTATTCATTTTGTACAGCGCTTCTGCACGTAAATATATAAAGTAAGATTCATAAGCATGATAAGGAAGCTGATGATTAATATTATCTATTACCGCTAACATCTCTTCATATTTCCCAACATCTAATAAATACTTTACCTTTTCAAAATGAAAATATGGTACTTGTGGAAACTTTACAATTGCATCATCAATTAGCTGTAATGCACGTTTTTGTTCCCCTTTATTCGCATATAACTGTGATAATAAATATGTGGATAGTTCTTCACAATCTTTATGCTGCATGCCGGCTATAAATTGTTCTTCCGCTTTCTCCCATTCACCTGTATGCATATAGACGTAGCCCCATTTATCAAATACAGCACGTGTACTGTACTCCTCTGCTTTTTGCATATAGATTAGCGCTTCTTCATTTCGTTTCATTTCTAAAAGACATCTTACTAAAGTAAAATATGTTTTCGCTAAAAAATCGGCATCTATTTCTTCTTTATTACTCTCTTCTAAAGAGTCTTTTAACAACTGTTCTGCTTCAAGAATTTTCCGCTCATCAATTAACTCATCACAATATAAAGAGAGCGTTCTCATATTTGGGAATTTTTTATAAGCGTAGCGAATGAGGAATGAACTGTATTGGTGCATAAGCCCTTCATCAGTAAGGCGAATTAATATATCAAACTCCTCATGTGAAGAAATATTAGCAAGCCATTTTTTCACATAAGATAAAGTATTCGTTTCTTTTATATATGAAATTTCTTTATTTATTTCCTGTAATCCATCTACAAATCTCTTGTCTTTTAAACAAGTTTCTAACTGCTTAAAATCTAGCATGCATTCACCTCGAATTTATATTTATACTGCTACTTGCTTAGATTTTACACATCATATTGTCGGTATTCAACTATAATCTCTTATAATGAATGGTATTATTTAATATTATTCTAATTCATAACAGAATATAGTAAAAATGTTTGTTTTTCTCTGTATTTTGTTTGATTTTATGAAATAACGTAACATGAGGTTCCTATCTTTCAAAAGGTGAACTCTGTATATAAAATTATATCGGCGATTTTCAAAATCTCCTCATAAATAACTTCTAATCTCTCAAACCAAAGACTCTCATGGTCCCATATATTAAAGGTAGCAATCCTAAATAAGGCGCCACCTTTTAACATACTATTTCACCATATGTAATTTTCATATTCGGAGCATATACTAAAGAAGAATGTATATGAAATGCTTTAAAAAATCGTAGTTCAGCTTCATATTGAGCTAGCGCATCATCATATGTTAATTCCCTGGCCATTAGACGTTCTATAAATTGCTGTTTATCTCCCGGATTGCCCGCTATTCCCTCCTCTTTTAATGAATGATACAAATCATTTTTATCTTTGTGATGTATATTAGAGTCTAAAAAATTCACTTTATCGCTCACTCGACACTCAATATTTTTCACACCTAATTCACTTAAATACATCGGTATTTTCATGCCGATATTGCCATCTTTACCGTTTCTCTTCGTATCACTTTCAAATAATTTTTGTAAAATACCTAGCTGAATAATTTTCGATTGCTCCTCCCCACCTAACACGTATGAAGACATATTTGAAATCCAATGTGGTTCGAAACAGATTATTTTACCACCATCCTTAATTGACTGTATCATTTTTTCTAGCATCGTTTTTGGTGAACTCATATGTAACAAGAAGGCATGACAGATTGCTATATCATATTTATCGTTCAATTTAATTTCTGTAGCATCTCCTTCAAGAAATTCTGAATCATACGGAAGTAAACGAAACAACTCTCTCGCTTCAGTTAGTAATGTTTCTCCACTATCAATGCCTGTATACTTTGACCCTTCTGGAAGTAAAGGCATTAATATTAAGCCTAAATAACCATATCCACAACCGTAATCAACGATATGTACTGGCTTAGTAATCTTCCAAACTGTATTTACTAAAAAGCTTACATAATCGTCATTATAATATAAATCTCTCGTGTTTTTTAAATATGTTAGTTTACTGTTCCAATCGTATGTTGCCAATTGTAATGCCCCCTTTTTATATATGACATTACAATTCTCCATTTAATAAAGACATTCCTACAATTGAAACACTTCCAAAAAAATTTAGATTTAATAAAACATAACTGCTACTTACATATTTTCTATAAAAATAAATAGGCATACATATCTAATATGATACGTATACCTATTTATTTTACATCTCCTCAGGTGCTTCCACCCCAAGTAAACGTAACCCCTCTTTTAATACCACCGTCACAGCATACACTAATGCAAGTCTGCTATCTTTTTCTTCACTCTCTTCCAATATACGCACATTTCCATAATATTTATTGAACGATTGTGCCACATCTAATACATATTTCGAAATGATTGATGGCTCATTTTTGTTACATGCTGCTTCAATTACTTGCGGGAATTTGTTTAATAATTTTACGACATTCCAGCTATGATCATCTTTTAAGGTAAACGTACACGTTTCAAATTCTACACTTTCTTTTCTTAAAATAGAGCAAGCACGTGCATGTGTGTACTGTACGTACGGTCCTGTTTCCCCTTCAAATTTCAGCATGTTTTCTAATGAAAATTCAATATTATGCATACGCTCATTTTTTAAATCGTGGAAGATGACTGCTCTAACACCGACTTGCTTTGCTACTTCTTCTTTTTGTTTTAAGTTTGGATTTTTCTCTTCAATATTTTGTTTTGCAAGTTCGATTGCTTCCTCAAGTACTTCTTCGAGTAAAATAACTCTTCCTTTACGTGTCGACATTTTCTTACCATCTTTTAAAATGAATCCAAACGGTACATGTTCCATGCCGTCAACCCAAGTGTAGCCCAGCTTTTTTAATACAGTGAAAAATTGATTGAAGTGTAAACTTTGTTCCGGGCCAACTACATATAACGCTTTATCAAATGCATATGTGTTTTGACGATATAAAGCTGCCGTTAAGTCACGCGTTGCGTAAATCGTCGCACCATCGGATTTTCTAATTAAGCAAGGCGGCATTCCTTCTTCTTCTAAATTAACGACTAATGCGCCTTCTGACTCTTCAAGCAAATCATGGTTCTCTAAAATCCCAATAAAGTCTTCCATTAAATTATTATAAAAAGCTTCTCCTTGAAAATTAGTAAATTCTACACCGAGTAGTTCATAAATACGAGAAAATTCTTTTAAGGATTCGTGACGGAACCAATTCCAAAGCTCAACTGCTTCTTCATCACCTTCTTCTAGCTTTTTAAACCATGCACGACCTTCTTCTTCTAGTTCTTCGTCTTCTTTGACCTCTTCATGAAATTGCACATATAACTTAAATAGTTCACGTATTGGATCCTCTTTAACTACTGCTTCATTCCCCCATTTTTTATAAGCAGTAATTAACTTTCCAAACTGTGTTCCCCAATCTCCAATATAATTGATTCCGACAACTTCATAGCCACATTTTTCGGCGATATGCTTCAATGAATTTCCAATCATTGTAGAACGTAAATGCCCCATTGAAAAAGGTTTCGCGATATTAGGAGAGGAATAATCGATAACTACCGTTTTTTCACATCCAAAGCTATTATGACCGTACTCTTCTTTCTCTGCTAAAATCGTTTTTAATACATCATCACTTACAGTTTCACGATTAAAAAATACATTTACATAAGGACCAACGGCTTCTACTTTCGTAAAGAACGGATCATTTAATTTCTCTGCAATTTCCTTCGCGATAAGAGCTGGTGCTTTTTTATATTGCTTCGCTAATGAAAAGCATGGGAACGCTACATCCCCGAAGTCATCTTGTTTCGGTGTTTCAATTAAATCTAAAATTTGATTTTGCGTTAATTCATTCGTAAAAATATCGGATAAACTTTCCGCAAACTGCGTTTTATAATCCATACTACAACCTCCTTATTTTTTAAAACACAAAAAACTCGTCTCTAAAAAGAGACGAGTTTTAACCCGTGGTACCACCCTTGTTGTTCATTACGAACCACTTTCCCGTTTATAACGAGGACAGGGGGCCTCGGCTTACTCTACTATTCGTTCAAGAAGCGTCTCCGAAGTGCGCTTCATCTTTTTCTTCCGCACTAGGCTCACACCATCCCTAGCTCGCTTTCCTTCTAAAAAAGACTACTCTCTTCATCACAGACAGTATATTTAATTAATTATTGCTTATTATACATCTTTTCAAACAATTAGCAAGGGTCAATTACACCAAAGTGAAACTTCGCACTTTTTCTTTTGTATACATGAAAATTATGTTTTTCAAATCTAGAACTACGGAAATGATCTTTCAGAACAACACGCTTTCTCGCCACTCGCTTCGCTTCCGCAATTGTTTCGTCAGTAATATCATGATACAAAGCGAAGTGTTTTAATCCTTTTATTCCGTCTGATTCTATGACAGTTTCTTCAAACATTGGATCAAGGTAAACGACATCATAACTAGCATCTTCACATTGTTTTAAAAATGCGAAATGCTCCGTTTGCTTTACATCAATTCGTTGCATTGCTTTATCAATTTCAGAAACGGATGAAGACCATGTTTTTAAACCATTTTCCATGATGTAAGCCATATATTCATTACCTTCAAGTCCGGTTACTCTTCCACTTTCACCAACAATATAACTAGCTACTATACTATCTGATGCCATACCGAGCGTACAATCTAATACTGTCATTCCACTCTCTAATTTAGCAGCTTGTACAAACGGATCGTGTTCTCCGCGCATTAATCTTTTCACACGAAACATCGCTGAGTTTGGATGAAAGAAAAAAGATTCTTCCGTTCCTTTTGGATAAATAGCTAATCGGTTTTTGCCTACAACAAGCACATCTTGTTCGTACTGCTCATGCAATTTATGTACCGGTATGTCATTACGTCTAACGAACGCACTATTTAATTCGGCTGCAACCTGGTTTGCATAATCTGTCATTTCTTTGTTCGTTCTTCCTGCTGTTGTTACGATCATTTTTTCACCTCTATATAAAGAAAAGAGGGAGATTTACTCTCCCCCTTCTTTAGCAATTCTTTTCGAAAGCTTGTTCTAAGTTCGTAATAATTTCGTCCATAGTTGCACCTTCAATTTCATGACGGTGAATGAAGTGAACAACTTCTTTTCCTTTTAACAATGCCATAGATGGTGAAGATGGAGGAATTTCTCCGAAGTATTCACGCATTTTTGCAGTAGCATCTTTATCTTGACCTGCGAATACAGTTACAAGATGATCAGGTTGTTTTTCAGCACGAACAACTGCTTGACCTGCTGATGGACGTGCTAAACCAGCTGCACAACCACAAACAGAGTTTACAACTACTAAAGTTGTACCTGATGTATTTTCCATAAATTCTGTTACAGCTTCTTCTGTAGTTAACTCTTCAAACCCAGAACGCACTAACTCTTGGCGCATTGGGATTACCATTTGGCGCATGTATTCTTCATAAGCATTTGACATCTTGTAATCTCTCCTTCAACTTTCATTCCAAATTCATCATATCACGCTCTATTAATAGGTGCAAAAGAAAGATAACGATGATTTCATTTTTTTGTAGGGATTTCACAAACCCCACCGCGGCAATGTCCCACTGGAACAAGTTTTCTATTGTTAGCGATATAATCGTATACTTTACTTCCAAATCCAAGTACGATAGATAGCTTTATAAAAGGCACGGCAAACCAATAAGATGGAACGGCCTTTGCTAATACATATATGCTATGAATGCCGTCATACCACTTATTATTTTTTAAAATATACAATCTTTGTTCCATCTTACTTTGTAGTTCTTGAGAAAGCTCATACTTCTCAACTACATCTTCATCTCGAAATGAAACAAATTTCATCTTACCCTTTTTATCTAATTTTTTCGTACGTTCTGCAACTGCCGTACACATCGGACACCAACTATCATAGAAAACAATCATACATTATTCCCCTTTACGAGACTCCGTCATTTGTTTCCATACAGAACCTTTTGCTTCTTCTCCGCCTTCAATACGCTCTAACGCTAGACGCGCTTGCATCGCTACTTCAAACTCTGGATCATCTTGCGCTGCTTTTAATGCTGGAATCGCACTTTCATCACCAAGTTCAAATAAGAACATAGCTGCACGCCATCGTACTAATTTACTTGAATCTTTCAGAGATTTAATCATAACGAACATTGCTGCTGGATCACCTACATCTGATAAGCAATCGCCCGCTGTACGGCGAACACTTACTGAACGGTCTAATAGTGCTTTATATAATAACGGTAATACTTCTTCACCTTTTACCATACCTAAGTATGCTGTTGCTAAACGACGGATTGAAACTTTTTCATCATCTAACGCCATCTTCAACACTGGAATATCGTCTTCTGTAGGATCCATTTGTTCTAATGCTGCAAAACGGTTTTTCCAGTCAGCATCTTTCATCATCTCTTCTGTTACTTTATATGGCTCACGCTTTTGAATCGTTACTTCAACAGCACCTGCCTGATTTAATAATTCTTTAACCGTTTCATTTACACGTTCTTCTGAATAAGCAGCAACAATCTCATCTACTACTTCTTTCCCGATTTCTTCAAAATTACCGTAACGTGTACTTTGTTCCACCCATTTACGTTCTTTCACAACGTTTGGTGCAGACATTTGAACTTTCATAATTGATTCTTTAAAACGGTCAGGTAAACCAACACGTTCTTCCGTCGTTCCATCTGTTAACTTTACTTGCATTGGAATTGTAAAGAACATTTGAACAAACACTTTCACTTCTCCAAAATGAGCAAGTTGTTGTTCTTCACTTTCTCCCACTACTTCTTCACCGAAAACAGCACGAACTTGTTGTAATAAAACTTTCCAGTCATACTTTGCATTTCGCTCCACTGCTAAAAAGTCAGCTACATGATATACACCTTTAATGCCTTCAATTTTTAAAATTTCTTGCACTTGCATTGGTGCTTGTTCTTTATTTTCATTTGTATAATTATTACGCGCTCCTGATGGTAATACTTCATTCAAAATAACCTTCATTGTATTTGGACTTGGCGTCGGTTCAATTGCTTTAATCTTCACGTAAAAAACTCTCCTTTATTGCGTGTTCTTAGGTGTATTGTAACATGTTATCACTCTATACTCCTACTCGGATGCTTAATTTTGCTAATTCCTTTTCTACATTTCTTAGAAGTTTACTTTATTCTATTTTTACCTTATCGTTCCATAACTATAGTTAAACGTATAATTGACAATAATATAAAAAGGGATTAACCTTAACTAACAAAATGACCATGGTCATTTTATGAACAAAGTCATTTATAGGTGGAGGGATAACGAATGAATAATGTCATAATTATTGGTGGCGGTATCGCTGGACTTTGCGCAGCAATTTCCTTACAAAAAATAGGATTAGATGTAAAAGTATATGACAAAAACATGGAATCTACTGTTGCTGGTGCAGGTATAATCATTGCCCCAAATGCAATACAAGCACTGGAACTATTCGGTATTTCAGAGAAAATCAAAAAATTCGGCAACGAAAGTGATGGTTTTAACCTTGTATCTGAAAAAGGAACTATTTTCAATACATTAATTATTCCAACTTGCTATCCAAAAATGTACTCCATTCATAGAAAAGATTTACATCAATTACTACTTTCTGAACTAAAAGAAGATACTGTCGAATGGGGAAAAGAATGCGTAAAAACAGAACAAAATGAAGAAAAAGCCTTAAAAATAGTATTTCAAGATGGTAGTGAAGCACTCGGCAATATACTCATTGCTGCTGATGGTATTCATTCTGTCGTTCGAAAACAAGTAACACAAGGCGATAATTATCGTTATGCAGGATATACATGTTGGCGCGGCGTAACTCCTACTAATAATCTTTCTTTAACAAACGATTTCATTGAAACTTGGGGAACAAACGGTAGATTTGGTATCGTCCCCCTGCCCAACAACGAAGTATACTGGTATGCGCTCATAAACGCTAAAGCCAGAGATCCAAAATACAAAGCTTACACAACAACAGATTTATATAATCATTTCAAAACTTACCATAATCCAATCCCATCTATTTTAAAGAATGCATCGGACGTTGAGATGATTCATCGTGATATTGTAGACATTACTCCAATGAAACAGTTTTTTGACAAACGCATCGTATTTATTGGGGATGCTGCCCATGCACTTACTCCGAATTTAGGTCAAGGTGCTTGTCAAGCAATTGAAGATGCCATCATCTTAGCTGAATGTATCAAAAATAATGCTCACTATCGTCAAGCATTTATAGAATACGAACAAAAAAGACGAGCTAGAATTGAAAAAATCTCAAACACTGCATGGAAAGTTGGAAAAATGGCGCAAATAGAAAGTAAACCTTTAACTATAGTAAGAAATGAAGTAATGAAACGTATTCCAAAATGGATTTCTGAAAGGCAAGCACACGAACTATATAGTTTTCATTTATAACAAGAAACTATAATGATAAGTATAAATAGAGTTCTCTCTATCCTGCTTTCGATTATATAAAGCTTTATAAAACAATAAACTTAATCGTGACGTAAGATTCTATTTGAGTTTATCTATTAAACAGATATAATTGTTTGTGTTAGGAGTAGATTATATATGCTTAGAGAAACGAGAAAAAAAGAATTAAAAGAACTTATCTTCCTAAAAGCAGTACAGCTCTTCCAAGAACGTGGGTACGAAAACGTAACGGTTCAAGATATTACTACTGCATGCGGGATTGCAAAGGGAACTTTCTTCAACTACTTTCCGAAAAAAGAAAACATATTATTATTTTTAGGTGATTCTCAAATTGATTTATGGAATAAAAGTTTAAAAACATATGCAAATGTGGAACATCCGAAAGAGCGAATCCAACTTGTTTTAGGAGATTTACTGGATCGATTTACTGGACATGGTGATTTAATGAAGCATGCCGTCTTTGAGATTATAAAGTCAAACTACTTAGTAGAAAATGAATTAAAAAGTATACAACAGCTACAAGAAGGTTTGTCTTCAATTATTACAGAAGCGAAAGAGGCTGGAAAATTAAACAGTCAGTGGGATATAAACATTATCACTTCTACTATTATGAGCACTTATTTTTACACCTTAATGTCCCATTCACTTTTACATGCAAATGAAGTAAATGTGAAAAATATACTCAATCAACAATTAGATGTTATTTGGGAAGGTATTAATCAAAAGTGATAGAGGGCTATGCTACTAAGCCCTCTAAATTTTTAATACTCATTCTCCTCTTGTTACGATGCCCCCTCCCGCCTTCTCTCCAAAAATGTAATACTCTCAATCACAACTTCCGTTCTATATATTCTCTTTCCTTGTTCATCATCGTAATTACTCGTTTGAATACGCCCGGTAATCCCAACAAGTGACCCCTTTGTACAATATTCAGTTACATTCTCAGCCGATCTTCGCCAAACGACACAATTAATAAAATCGACTTGTTGTTCACCTAAACTATTTCGAAATCCTCTATTCACCGCAACACATATTCGTGCATAAGCGACGCCTTGTTTTGTGTAGTATAATTCTGGCTCCTTTGTCAATCTACCGATTAATACAACTCGATTCATCATAAGTTATACCACCTCACATATTTTTCTTCATTATAGAGATAATGTATCGATAGGTAAAAACTGAGAAACTGTATATTTTCAAACAGAAATAATAACTTTATATATAATAAAAGAAAAAAAGAAACACTACATAATTCAATTATGTAGTGTTTCTAAAAATACATTACGTAAATTTCACTGCAAAATATATATTCTCTCCTGCAATCCATCCTTATTTCCACCCGATATAATACATTTTTCTAAATAGAAAATAATCGGTTTTGCTTTAAATTTTAGTTATTCATTAGATTTGGCTCCATATATCTCGGTAGCTGAACAAGTTACTTCATCCTCTACTACATACTATGAATTATTTCAATTTAACGTTACTAATCTTGTAAATAACCAGCCCTTGTATTGTAATACCATTCATAGATGTATTCTTGTCCCTCGAAAAGTTGTTTTGCATGAATGGCAACTCCTAGATGTTTGGAAATCTCAAATGTTGACTGGTTTACTTCATTTTCTTCATCCGCTTGTGATTCAATAGATATTTTATCAAAATACCCGCTATATATCACGCCAAGTAATTGGTATCGTTCTTCACACGTTACGCTCTTCTCGTCATCATCCCATTTATACACTTTACGTATACCAAGTACGGGACTTCCGCTACTACCTTTTACTGTAGGCACATCAATCAAAAATTCTTCTTTGCCATCGTAAGGAAAATATGGATGTGTTGCTGTATATCCTCTACGGAATATAGGGAAATTATTTTCTTCATCTATCAGTCCGGCTGGGTATCCGATCATCGCAACTTCTTCCATAGGGCCCATGGTCAATAGTTCTTCATCAGTTGGGATATATTCAAAATAAAGAACATGTATGCAAGGGATTGCTTCAGTTTGTTTTATCTCCCTTAACAGTTCCATAACAGGAATAAATGCCAAGTCTATCTTTTCATTCGGATGGAAAATAGCTGTTAAATATTCTCCCCATGATTCTTCCAGAAATGGGCGATCAACTTCATAGATATTATCTTCTAATTCATCATACTCCCCTTCATGAACACATTCTTTCGTATGTATTGTAAATGAAATACGATCCGATCCTGCAATCACATGTTTATTCGTAACAAGGAAAATCAAGCTCCCATCTTGTTTTTTTGAGAAATCAAAGAAAAATCCAGTTCCTACTCTTCCACCACTTTGAATTCTAACAGTGAAATACATTAAAGCCACATTTGAGATTTCTATCTTTTGTTTCAGCATCGTCATAGCCCCTATTCCTTATGTTTCAACTATTTATCGATACTAACCTTAGCACAAGATTATCTTTCAGAAAAGTAAAAAAATAACGTCCACCACTTTCTCTGGTATGCCGCAAGTGAAAAAACTTTTAGAAAATAGTTTTTTCATAATTCCTTTGTTCTCTTTCATCATATTCCATCCTCTTCAATTCAAGTTAATAACATTCAAATTATACCGTTTTTTCAACTTATTCAACATTAACGGAAAGCTGACTAATCAAAGCTTCAATTTATCTTTGAAAATAAAAAAATCCTGCATATTTCATGCAGGATTTTTTTATTAGTCATTTTTCGTAAAGTAAGAAACGAAACGAAGAATTTCTAAGTATAACCATACTAATGTAAGCATTAGTCCCATTGCAGTGTACCACTCCATATATTTTGGAGCTTGACTACGTGCACCATTTTCGATTAAATCGAAATCTAGTAATAAGTTTAATGAAGCAACTACGATAACAACCGCACTAATAATAATACCGATTGTACCACCTTGATGAATATATGGAACAGTAACACCAAACATGTTTAATAGGAACACGATTAAATACATAACCATAATTCCAAATGTTGCTGCCATAACGCCTGTACGGAATTTATCCGTTACTTTTACTACGCGTGTTGCATATAAAACTAACATTGCAAATAAAATTGAGATTGTTAGTAATACAGCATTTAAAACGATAGAATCTTGGAATTTCATCGCATAAACTGCTGAAATACTACCTAACACAATCCCTTCTACTGCTGCATAGATTGGCGCACCAAAAGGTGAAATACGCGGGAAGAACATAGACGCAAATGCGATGATTGCCGCAACGATTAAAGCACCAATTAATACTGGCATCTTCATCGTCCCCTGCATCATCTGTATGTATGAATAGACAGACGTTGCAAGTAGCAAGATAAGCATAATGAACGTTTTGCCTACTGTTCCGCCAATAGTCATCGCAGAAGCACTTGCTCCCTCTTTACGGAATGCCTCTTTTTTCAACATTGGATTAGATGTTCTCATTTTTTCCCTCCTAAAATAGGTTCTACCAATAGTGTAAAGTTTTTCTCTTTACTTTTCAATATATGCAGCTTGTTTTTATTTTAAACCTTCAACGATGTCTGATAGTTCACTCCATCTTTCCATCTTTTTTTCTAGCTCTTCTTCTGTTTTCTGCTGTGCTTCAGATAATTCTTGTGCCTTTGTGAAGTCAGATCCAACTTTCGCAAGTTCTTCTCCAATTGACTCAATTTTCTCTTCAAGTTCGGCAATTGTATCTTCAATCGTTTCCCATTCACGCTGCTCATTGTATGAAAGTTTACGTTTACGTTGTTGTTTTGGAGCTTCTTCTACTACTTTTTTCTCTTTTTGAACTTCCGCTTTCTCTATAAGTTCTCTCGTTTTTTCCATTTCTAAATAATCTGTATAACTACCTAGGAACTCACGCACTTCGCCTCCGCCAGTAAAGATGAACAGTTCATCTACTACTTTATCTAAGAAGTAACGGTCATGCGATACAGTTAAAACGACACCTGGGAAATCTTCTAAATAATCTTCTAGTACTGTTAATGTTTGTGTATCTAGATCGTTCGTAGGTTCATCAAGTAAAAGTACGTTCGGTTCCCCCATTAATATACGTAATAAGTATAAACGTCTTCTTTCACCACCAGATAGTTTACCAAGCGGTGTACCATGTGAATGAGTCGGGAATAAGAAACGTTCTAACATTTGAGATGCACCAATTACTTTTCCATCTGTCGTATGAATAACTTCTGCAATCTCTTTAATATATTCAATCATACGCTGATTTAAATTCATCTCTTCATTTTCTTGCGTATAATAAGCAACTTTTACAGTTTGTCCTACCTCAACTTCACCACTATCAGGAGATAACTTACCTGCAAGCATATTTAATAGGGAAGATTTCCCGCTTCCATTCGCCCCAATAATTCCAATACGATCACCCGGTTTCACAATATGATTAAAATTATGTAATACCGTCTTATCGCCAAATTTTTTCGTTACATCTTTTAACTCAAGTACTTTCTTTCCTAGGCGACTTCCACTTAGTGCAATATCAACTGACTGTTTTGCAGCTGGTCCTTCTTGCCCTTTTAATTCGTCAAAACGCTGAATACGTGCTTTTTGTTTTGTTGAACGAGCTTTTGCCCCACGGCGAATCCATGCTAGTTCACGACGATATAAGTTTTGACGTTTTGATTCTTGCGCAATTTCTTGTTCTTCACGAAGTGCTTTCGCCTCTAGAAACGTACTATAGTTACCTTCATAACTATATAGCTTTCCGTTGTCTAATTCGAAAATACGATTCGTCACACGATCTAAGAAATAACGATCATGGGTAACAAGTAATACCGCACCTGTATATCTTGCTAAATATTCTTCTAACCATTCAACTGTCTCATGGTCAAGATGGTTCGTAGGCTCGTCTAAAATTAATAAATCAGGTGTTTCAATAAAACATTGTGCCATTGCGATACGTTTTTTCTGTCCACCAGATAAATTCCCAACAATTGCAGTGAAATCTGTAATTCCTAATTTCGTTAAAAGAGATTTCGCATTTGCATTTGCTTCCCATGCACTCATTGCATCCATACGTTGCTGCACTGCAAATAATTGTTCCTGTACTTTTTCATTACTTGGATCTTTTTCAATATTTAACAGTGCTTTTTCATAATCACGAAGAAGACGAATTAAAGGTGTATCACCATGAAACACTTGCTCTAATACTGTTAGTTTTTCATCAAACTCTGGTTGCTGTGATAAATAACTTATTGTATACCCACGTGAATGCGTCATATCACCTGTATCAGGAGTTTCTAATCCTGCAATAATTTTTAATAATGTCGATTTACCAGTACCGTTTACACCAATAATTCCGACACGTTGTCCTTCTGTAATACTACATGATAATCCATCAAATAACGGCTTTTCTCCATATGATTTTGATAAGTTCTCCACAGTTAACATTTTCATATTTGTGCATTCCACTCTTTCATAAATTGTTCAATAAACTGTTCCATATAACAATGACGAACTTCAGCCTCTTGTTTTGCTGCGTTCGTATTCATTAAGTCTTTTAATTTCAATAATTTTTCATAAAAATGATTTAAAGATGGATCATTATTTTTTCTATATTCTTCTTTCGTCATTACTTCACGCGGCGGAATAGTTGGATTATACATTAATCTCCCTTTCGCTCCGCCATATGCAAATGTACGTGCAATTCCAATTGCTCCAAGGGCATCTAAACGGTCCGCATCTTGAACAATTTTACCTTCAAGTGACTCAACTGCCCCGCCGTGTCCACCCTTATAAGACATGTTAGCAATAATATGAAGAATATGTTTCCCTTCTTCCCCATCTACATGTAATTCTTCTAACCAATCAGAAACTTTTTTCATTCCTGCTTCTTCACTTTCATTTAACTTTTCATCTGCTACATCGTGAAGTAATGCTGCCATTTCAATTATAAAACGATTTCCCCCTTCTTGCTCAGATAAAGAAATCGCCAGTTTATGTACGCGCTCAATATGATACCAATCATGCCCACTCGCATCTTTTTCTAAAATATGTTTTACAAAAGTAATTGTTTTTTGAATTTTTTCTTGTTTTGTCATTTTATCTTCACCCAGTTACTTATTGTAACACGCCCGCATTTTTTCATCACATATTTTCTTGTCCGCCCATACACTAGGTGGTAGGCATCATCATGAAGGAGGAATAAATATGTTCTATAATAATCAACCGCCTTACCCAAGGCAACCATTTTACCCTCAGCAACAGGAGCAAGAACAAAGATATACAGAACAATATGAAGAACAAGAGTTACAACAGCAAGAGCAACAATATGAACAAAATCCATATGCAACACCACAGAACCAAGGACCTGGATACCCTCAAAACCCTTATGACACACGTCCAAATTTTGAATATCCTCAAAATCCATATGCAGAATCGCAAACTCAAGAACAACAATTTCAACAAAATCCATATGCAATACCGCAAACTCAAGAACAACAATTTCAACAAAATCCATACGTAGCACCACAAACTCAAGAACAACAATTTCAACAAAATCCATACGTAGCACCACAAACTCAAGAACAACAATTTCAACAAAATCCATACCCAACTCAGCCACAACAACCGCAATACCAACAACAAATCTATCAACCAAACTACGACGCACGTGTTTCACCACCTAAACCACCAACAATTGATCCAACGCAACCACAAATTTTACCACCAGGACCAACATTAGATATTACACAGCCACAAATTTTACCACCTGGCCCTATAACAGAACCTACGCAACAACAAATCCAGCAAGTTGTCGGTACACAGTTCTTACCTTTTAAAAAGCCTGTGCTAGATTTCGTAAAACCTTGGGTAGATTACGGTTTAAATGAAGCAAAACATACATCACATAAACACGCTTTAACTGAAGTTGCTGCGATTATGTTTTTAGTTGGGAAAGGATTCAATCCTACGATTGCACATTATATCGTTGAATCTTGGGAGAAGAATGAGCAGTTTTAGGGTTGTTTATTTTATGTTATTTAAAACTATAAAAGTGTCACAAATGCCTGTTATACAAGCATTTGCGACACTTTTTACTTGTTATATTATATTTATTCTATTCCAAAAGGAATTTTCATCTTAATTCACGTGTTTTCATATTATTTGTGAGCAAAATGTGAGCAAATAATAGCCTTTTAATTAAACTGTACTAGGGCGATTTTCATTTTAAAAACCATTCATTCAACATAAATTCCCACAATAAAGTGAAACTTTAATCAGTGGGGGTTTTGTTCATCCCCCACTGATTATTAGTTGAACCAATCGGACTTTTACGGACAGTTGATCCCCCACCTAACTTCTTTGCTTCCGCTGAATTTTGAGGTGGGGGTCTTACTGCCCGTTAAAGCGGGATAAATTTTGTATTACAATCACCTTGATAAATAGGTATTATCGGGATTACCTATTGAGAACTCTAACAAACACATATGTTGTAAAATACATTTTTTCGAGGAAACTTTAACCATTTATTGTTATAATTATATCCGCAATATTTTCCCAGGAGAGTTCCTATAAATAACAATAGGATAATGGACATACATATTAGGCACTCCCCTTCTTTAATACGTTCATAGAAATATAGAAAGGGTTTATACGATGGGACAATTGGTGTTATTCCGCAAGAAATTCGAAATAAGTTGGTTGGAAAGGAATTCAAATCATTCGATGAATTTAGAGCTGAGTTTTGGAAAACAGTTGCTGATTCGAGCTACGCAAACGAATTTAATCGCATGAACAGGATGAGGATGCTGGAAGGTAAAGCACCTTATACTCCCGGATCAGAGCAGTATGGAGCACATAAAGTGTATGTCTTACACCACAAGCAACCTATTCATCAAGGGGGCGATGTCTATAACCTTGATAACTTAATTATTGTATCTCCTAAGACTCACCAAACCATTTTAGACCCTGCTTATCATTTTGGAAAAAAAGGGTTATAAATTTATAAGGGGTAGATAACATGAACAGTAAAATGACTAAAGATGAGCTTATTAAACTTGTAGAACAAATATGTGATCCTAAATTACCAGATGAGTTGGGTAGTAAGTATATTGATATCTTAAAGGCGAATGTGCCTCACCCAGCTCCGAGTGACTTGATTTTTTGGGATTTTAGAGACTTAACTCCAGAAGAAATAGTAGAGATTGCTTTGAACTACAAAGAAAAAGAAGAGAAATAAAATATTAACGGACAAGCTGCCCACCTAAAAATGGGCGGCTTTCTTCATTATCTAAATCTAAGCCAACTTACATAAAAATCACTAGCCGTAATATAGTACTTATGCCCCTTCGAATTATAAACACGATACTGTGGATACCCATTGACATTTACCTTTGCGTCGATTGTAAATCCAAATCCTACGTCAACTGTACCAGCAACATCTTTATCCTGCCAAGAAGGAGCATCATAAAAACGTAGATTGTTAACTTTCGAAACAACTCGCTTCCCTACAATAGAGGAATCTACTGTACTTTTCTTGTTAAACTTCACATAAGATGGATCGTTTTTAATCCATTGTTCTCCACTAAGATTTAACCAACCATCCTTTTCAGCCAATACAGCATAATATAAATCATTAGCATCAATTTATTACTTTCCCATTTGTATTTCACCTCTACGTTATACTACATTACCGATTTAGAACTATAACAAACACATATGTTGTAAAATACATTTTTTCCAAGGAAACTTTAACTATTTATTGTTATAATTATATCTGCAATATTTTCTCAGGAGAGTTCCTATAAAGAACAATAGAATAATGGACATACATACTAGGCACTCCCCTTCTTTAATAGGGGGTATTAAAATGAATAATGTTACTTGGATTGGGGTAAATAAAAAAGAAATTACAGATGAACATATTCAACAAGTAGAACAATATTTGGGTGTTAAATTTCCTAATGATTTTATTGAATGTGTAAAGAAATATGATGGTGGCTATCCACGGCCGAAAGTGTTCGATATACAAGGACTAGACGAAAGTACATTTAATGATCTATTAACTCTACATATTGATGATAAATATTCGATAGTTCAAAAATATGAGAATATAAAAGATAGATTAATGGATGGGGTTTATCCTTTCGCAAGTGATTCTTTTGGCAATTTCATATGTTTTGATTATCGAAGCAACCCTGAATCACCAACAATCATATTTTGGGATCATGAGGAGGAAGAGATAGAAGATTCACTCTACCCTGTTTGCTCAACATTCACAGAATTACTTAATAGTCTACATGCTTTCGAAGATGAAGAATAAAAGAAGAGCACCTTGAAGTGAGGGTAAACATTACATAAAGTTGGTATGATTCACTTAATTTAAGGGGAAAGATTATATGAAGGTTATTCAATCTATATTTAAAGGATTTCGTTTAATAGGTTTAATCGTAAGGCCAATACTTAAAGCATTATCTAAAAGTAAATTCTAATTATATAGAAATAAAAAACTGTCATTTAAATAGGCGATTTTTCTATTTCCCTCTTCCTTTTCTCCTATCTAAAAGTGTCACAAGTGCCTGTTATTCAAGCATTTGTGACACTTTTTATTTGTTATATTATGTTCTATTTTAAAAAGAATTTCATATTTTTTCATGTGTTTTTATATTATTTGTGAGTAAATAATGGCCTTTTAATTAAACCGTATTAGATCGAATTTCATCTTAAAAACAATTCATTTAACATAAATCTCTATGATAAATCTTGAATTACAATCATCTTGATAAATAGGTATTACCGTTCTCATTGTTGAACTTGTATGCGGAAGATATATTTTTGTTTTAATACCGTTTCATCTTATTTCATACCGTGCATTAAATCTAAGTTTGTTTAATAACGTTTTTCTGTGATATCACTACTTATTATTAATTCGTGGTTGTTTTTATTGAAGCAAAAATTCGAGTAAAACGTGTGGTTTTGTCTATCCATATTTTAGACAAAATGGTAATGACAAAAGAGTGATTTTTTAATTTACAATTTAGTTGGATTAAACAAAGAGTGGGGTTCTACATTTAATAAGAACCCTATTAGAGATACACTATATTTTTATAAACAATACCAACATCTCAAAAGTTTGATATAATCATACAGTTATTAATAGCAACTAGGGAGATAGACAGTATGAACGATACAAATATGCCAAAAGAAATAGGAACGGCTAAGCGGACGCCATTCGCTTCGATACCGAAGAAGTTCATCGGTATTGGTAAGATTATAAAAAAACAAACAAAAGTGGAGCGTCCTACATTAACCCAAGACGAACAAGAAATGATTGAAAACAAGTTATTATGTGCATACCTTTCTGAAGAGAAGATATCGATTACTTATTATAGAGATGGTCATTTGCTAACTAGATATATGACTGTAACTGACATAAATCCGATAAAGAATTTAATAACTTGCACTGATGCATCCTATAACAGAATTTTTCTTAATTTTATAGATATAATTGATTTAAGATAAAAACATACAAATTCCTAAATATATCCAAAAATATCAGACTTTGAAATAGGAAATCTGATATTAAGAGACAATACTATGAAGGTTATAAGGTCTCTTTTCAGAGCATTTCGTTTGTTGAGTAAAATCATAAACCCTATATTAAAAGCATTATCTAAAAGTAGATTCTAATTACATAGAAATAAAAAACCGTCATTTAAATAGGCGGTTTTTCTATTTCCATCTCTCTTCCCCCTATCCTTCACATAACATGTACTAAAATGGAATAGTTATTGTATATTGGCAGTAAGAGAAGAGCCTGAGAACCATATCAGGCTCTTCTTTGTTTGTATAAAATGTAATAAAATAACTATTTTGTTAAATTTTTAAAATGAACTCCCTCGTCTATTCACTTTATAACTTTTATTTCCTTTCCTGCAATATCCTACTAGTAACTAATTATTGCTTATATGTCCCATATGAACGCCTCAATTTTATTGGCATATACTTTGAAGGAAAAAACATTTCATATTAAACATATTCCCACAAATACTTTAAACTTAGTTGCTAATATAATTTATCAAAACATACCTGAAAATTTTTTAGAAGGAGGTATTTATGAAATATAATCGAAAATCAAACTCACCAAATTCGTGTGATAAATTTCAGCAATCCTGCTTTATTTCTATATCCCCTTGTGATCAAAGTAATTGCTGTACACCTGTTTTTTTCTCAAATTCTCAACAACAAGAATTATTAATCTTACTTAACCAATTAAACCAAGCTATCCTTTCTTTCTTCACTACACCAAATCCGACAAACACACAAATACTTCAATCTGCATTACAAGCATTACATGATTTATTAATTGCAGTACAACCAAATACTCCAAATAGAAATTTAGTTATACGAACTATAAATCAATTAATCATTTCCTTACCTACTGCATCTCTCACTCAAATCTCAGCATTATTCCAGTTTCTATTCCAAAACTTGTCTTCACTTATTAGTTGTTCAAATATACTGGACCCCTTGTTACAGCAGACATTTAACTTAATTTTGCAAGGAATCTTGAATAGCTCACTATTAAACATTACTGGAACAACGGGGCCGACGGGGCCTGAAGGACCTACTGGATCTCAAGGTGCGCAAGGCATTCAAGGACCTGAAGGGCCTGAAGGGCCACCGGGACCTACTGGACCTCAAGGCGTGCAAGGTATTCAAGGACCTGAAGGGCCTGAAGGACCTACTGGACCTCAAGGTGTGCAAGGTATTCAAGGCATTCAAGGACCACCAGGGCCTACTGGTTCAGGGACAGGAACGGGAGTTCCAGGTCCACCAGGACCTACTGGACCTCAAGGCGTGCAAGGCATTCAAGGGCCTGAAGGGCCTGAAGGACCTACTGGGCCCCAAGGCGTGCAGGGCATTCAAGGAACTGAAGGGCCTGAAGGACCTGAAGGACCTACTGGACCTCAAGGTGTGCAAGGTATTCAAGGCATCCAAGGACCACCGGGACCTACTGGGCCATCGGGAGATTGTGATTGCCCACCGGGGCCTACTGGACCGACGGGACCTACTGGACCGACCGGGCCGACGGGACCTACTGGGTCGACGGGACCTACTGGGTCGACGGGACCTAGTTGTAATTTCCTTGTTTATGCTACAAACGCAGGAGTCATAGATGACCCTACAGATGATACAGTATCTGTGATCAACACTGGAACAAATACTGTAGTCGATACAATTACGGTAGGTAATGCACCTCTTGAAGTAACTGTTTCACCAAATGGTGCTCGTGCTTATGTTACTAATATTTTTTCTGATACTGTTTCCGTTATTGATACTGCTACCAATACAGTTAGCGCTACCATTCCTGTTGGAACTGATCCGATCGGCGTAGCTGTTTCTCCAAATAACACAACTGTTTATGTTGGAAATCATGGGAATAATACAGTTTCTGTTATTAATGCAGCTACTAACTCCGTTAGCGCTACCATTCCTGTTGGCACTGCTCCGCAAGGAATCACTGTTTCTCCAAATGGAGCCCTTGCATATGTTGCAAATGAATTAAGCAACACAATTTCTGTTATTAATACTGCTACCAACACAGTTGGTGCTACCATTCCTGTTGGCATTCGCCCTAGGATAATCGTCTTTACACTAGATGGGACTCGTGCTTATGTCACAAATCAAAACAGCAATACTGTTTCTGTTATTAACACCGCTACCAATTCCGTTATTAATACAATTAACGTAGGAACTGAACCTGTTGGTATAGCTATTACACCAAATGGCACTCATATTTACGTAGTAAATAAAGTTAGCAATAATGTATCGGTAATAAACGTAGCGACAAATACTGTAATCGATACGATTCCTGTTGCTCTATCCCCTGATCAAGTGACTATCATACCAGATGGCACTCTCGCCTATGTTACAAACCAATCTAGTAATACTGTTTCTGTCATCAATACTGCTACAAATACGGTTATTGATACGGTCCCAGTAGGTGTTGCTCCAACTGGGATAGCAACCGGATTTATTTGTGAATAATATAAAAGTGACAGAGAGACACTAATCACGTTTCTCTGTTCTTTCATTATTTTCATAAAACAAACAAATGTTTACATAGACAAAACATAGATTTTATATAGACATGTACAATTTTTGTTCATGTTTTTTAATTGAAACATACAAATAAAATGGTGGTAAGTAATTATCTTTATCATTAAATAATTTTTATTTCGGCATCTATACTGGGTGCTCTTTTTTGATACTGACAAAATAACGATTTGGTTGAAAAATAAAATTAAAATAACGAATATTTTATATTATATAAAACTAAAAAAGTGTCACAGATGCCTGTTATATAAGCATTTATGACACTTTTCATTTGTAATATCTATGTTTGTTACTAAGAATGCGGCTTTACGACATTATGCATAGACTTATTAATAAAAAAGGAAAAGGCCGATTTCTATCGTCCCTTTCAAACTACATCTTATTAACACTCTTTACTAAGACCTTTTCTTTCTAGGACCTACAATTAATTTGATTGCTGTTCTTTCTTGATCATTGATAGAAATCTCTTGAAATGCTGGAACAAAAGTCAAATCAATACCACTTGGAGCGACAAATCCTCTTGCAATCGCAATTGCTTTGATTGCTTGATTTAAAGAACCAGCCCCAATCACTTGAATTTCCACATTGCCATTTGCTCTTAGTACACCTGCTATTGCGCCTGCAACTGAATTGGGACTTGATTTTGAAGATACTTTTAATATATTTTCCATATAAGTTGCTCCCTCTACTATTTAATCACTCTTTCGTTACGAATTAAAATATTTCAACGTATCTTTAACTACTATTCACACCAAAAGCAAACAATGCTATATAACTACATTCATTCGATACTTTTCGTCTTCTTCCTGCCCAGCTGCACAAATAAAAAAGCAATGACTAAGAGCTCTAATATACAAACATTAAAATGTTAGAAGTTCACTTTACGATAACATGCGTGCAATTAAGATTAGTAAATGTTTCTTTTTCAGGTGGAATTAATATACAAAGCGTTTCTTCTATACGTAAATCTATGAAAAACTTCATCCCTGGAGCACTTTATACTCCAAATCTATTTCCTTTTATAGTACAAGCATACACGCCAATTATGGTTCATTTGCATAAACTACTATGCGTCTTAAATTTATTAATAATAGGAGGTCATATATTGGGTTCATACTATCATTCTTCAAACTCGTATAATAAATGTTCATGCAAATCTTCTTCTAGTTCATATAAAAAATGTTCATGCAAATCTTCTTCTAGTTCATATAAAAAATGTCCATGCTCCTCTTCTTCTAGTTCATACAAAAAATGTTCATGCCACGATTCACATAAACCAGCTAAGCCAGCTTACGGAACTTTTTGGCAAACTGAATTTATAACTGTCCCTTTCGGCAGTTCTTTTCCATTTAATCACGTTGGGCCAAAGGCAGGAGGAGTTTCTTTACTAAATCCAACTACTCTACAAATTAGTCAAGCTGGTGATTATAGAGTTTCTTTCATTTCCAGTATTAATACTACTTTAAATCCTGTATTTCCACATATTCCAGTTATAACTATATTTTTAAACAACAATCCACTTGCTAATAGCCAAGGTGATTTCGCTTTTCAAATGAATACCTCAGCAAATAATGAATGTCTTCAACTAGTTGGTGAAACTATCGTTACAGTACCAGCTAATGCCACTCTGCAACTTAGAAATAATAGCGGCTTTAATCATCAAAGTATCGTAACTTGTGATAATGGTATAAATTCACTTGAACTAACAGTTACAAAACTAGGTTAATAGTATTCCTTCACATTCAGATGCTACTTCAGTATCTTTTATTATTGAATGACGATTTTCTTCAATTTCTACCATCTCTCTTATAGAACGTAAACTCACTTTTCTATTCATATAATACACACGAAAAAAGTGCAGAAACCTTTTTAACACAAGATTTCTGCATTTTTATATTAATACATTTTTATTCTATCTTACTTCTCCACATAAACCGACTTAACTAGCGTACGACTATATGGTTGTCCTTCTTTATTCATCCCTTTTATATCCATCGTTACGTTATATACCCCTGGTTCCTTTATGTCTTTCAAAGCACCTGTAAATGTATTGTTATTAACATTTTGTAATTCATTACTTTCAGATACTAGCTTCCCTTCTTTATTCACGACTCTTACGGTTATGGAAAGGTCCCCTTTCATTTCAGGTGCCACAGGTGATTTTTTTAATTTATACTCAGATTTATTCGCTTTAACTTTTGTAGGCATTTGAAGCACAAATGGCGCGTCACTTTTGTAATCGCTTACAACTAAATAAGCATCTTTTGACTGCTTCGCCATCATTTTAACTTTCCATTCTCCTACATCCATTTTATCAAATTTAAATGTTCTAATTGTCGCCCCACCAAAGAAAGATTCACCTTCTCCAGTAGTTATAACGCTATCCTTATTTGTATACATCTTTCCTTTTGGAGATATCATTTGCACGTCTACATCAGAAGAAGCTGTTAATATAGAAACTATCCCTTCCGCCTTTTTATCAACCGTAACAGTTTGTTCGATCCACTGATTTTCTGGCAATTCTCCCCCTAAAATATTTTGATTTGAAGTTGTATTTAATTGTTCTATATTTTCATTTGAACTAGCGCTAGATGTCACTAATGTTGGCATAGTTACACTTGCTGTACGTAAATATGGTTCAATTCGTGAGAAAACGGCTGACCCTTTTCGTATATTGTCATGATCAAACTTTGAATCTGTAAATAAATGTGTTCCATATGGTAACTTAGCACTCCACTCATTTACTAATCCATCATTCGAACCGTACGATGACAAATACAAACCGCCCATAGATAACGCAGAAAATACTGGCCCCCAGCTTGTACCAGTAGCTGTATAATAACGGTTTAATTTAACTGCAGGATTATTATCTATTGTAGAACGAAATTTTGCCATTTCTCCCATTTGTAATGAGTACGTACCATCATCTTTTTGACCTAATATAGAAGCAAGCCAACCTGCCCACCAGCTATATGATAAATCTGCTAAATTTGATCCGTGATGCGGTGTAGCGAGTGTAATAACATTTCCAACAAATCGATTCGCTCCATATCCAACTAGTGCAGCTTGTGTATCGATACCACCTTTACTATGCGCTACAATATTAACTCTTTTACCGAAATGATTATATATTTCTTCAAGTTTTTGTGCTAACAATTTTCCGTTGTCCCACTGACTAGCCGATCCTTTCCCCGCAGCATCATATAATTGTATAAATACGGTTTGATATCCCGCTTTCAAAGCGTAGTCATACATATCATTTATATCGTGATATACTGTCTGTCCATACCAACTATCCGCATTACCATTCCTTCCTTGGACAAACAGGATTGGAGGCTTACTCTCATCATAATTAGTTGGCTTTTGACCTAAAAACCAATCCCCAGGTGCAAATACTTCTTGATCAGGAAATCCTGTTTTAAGCTCTTTTACTCCCTCTGCCTCTACTTTCGTACTAACAGCCATTGGAATCATAATAAAAAATGCGAGAATTAGTATTGTACATCTTTGCAAAATCCTCATTAACATTCCCCCTTTTTTGAAAGGAAGCACTATTTTTATTTTAGTTATTTATTTCTAACTTTCTTTTGCATATACAATAAATAGTAACTGTCCTTCCTTATAAATCGTTATTCTCGCAACATTTACTCATTCCTTTTCTTAATGAGCGCATTAAAAATTTCTCAATACAGTTCTCACAAAAAAGCTGCGTATAAAAGGTCTTGTTCATAACCGTTTATACGCAGCTTCTTTATTATAAATCAATGACATACTCATCATCATATTTATCGTATTGGAGCCCTGATCCTATTTTTAATTCCGTAACTTGATCCCTTAAGAACGGTGTAGCTTCCGTTTGACAAGTTGCAATTTCAATTCCATATTTTTTCGTTAAATGAGCTAATTCTATTAAAAACCACTCGCTTCGCAATACAACTGGAATATCAAATGTTCGTCTTTTCATATATAATAGCACCTCTTTTATTTTCATAACTTTAAAAAATTCACTCCATACATTTCTTAAGACTAGTGTTCATCAATAACAGCAAATGAAACATTATAGTATATGCATGTCCCTTTTAAACGTGCTATTACAAAAATAACATTTAAGTTAACATAATATAATTATGTATAAGTAGAAAGAGGCTTGTCCTCCCCTTTCTACTATAGGGATTTAAATTAAGAACATCTTGGTACACCAAAAGCTAAAAACAATCCTGCAACTCCCGCTGTAATCGGTACTTTTAACGTAATCACATCGTCCACCTTCGTTACTAAAAAGTACGCATTACCTTCTTGTAGTACACAATTTACTAACAATTGAAATTCCATTCAGCTCCCCTCCTTTCAATCGATATACTATAATCTATGAATTTTATTTCAAAAAGTAATAGGATTTATATCTATTTTTCTTTATATACAGAATAAATGTTTATAAGTCTATTAAAAACATCAATTTTCTAAATTTATATAAAACGTGTAATATCCAATAAGTTCCTATATAATCAATAGTGAAAATCTTACAAATGGAGGTATGAAAATGGCTATTTTGAGTAATATTGGTGTAGCTTTATTTTTAATTGCTATCATTCTTTTAATCTTATGCATCGTTTCATTCTTTAAGAAAACTGGAAAAGCAAAACAATATGGGCGTCCTACCGTTATTCTATTTATGATTTCTATCATGTTAATAACGACTGGCACAACAAAATCGGAACACCCAGTCGCCGAGTTTTTTTCTACTTTAAGTTTCATTCTATTTATCTTCTTCCTTATTCTTGCAATATTATCTGTTATTAAGAAAACAGGTGTAGCAAAAAAACAATTTATTATTACAGCTGTTTTATTTGTCCTATTTGTTACATTCTCAAGTATTTCAGCTCCCTCTTCTGAAAAAACAACAGCAACTAACCAAAAAGTTGCCTCAAACAATGAAGAACAAAAAGATAGCGAACAGAAAAAAGAACTAGAAAAGAAAGAAGCGGACGAAAAAGTTCGTAAACAAGAAGATGAAAAACGTAAAGCCGATGAACTAGCTCGTAAGCAAGAAGATGAGAAACGCCAGGCTGATGAACTAGCTCGTAAGCAAGAAGATGAAAAACGCCAGGCTGATGAACAGGCTCGTAAACAACAAGAAGAACAAAAGCGTCTGGCTGATGAACAGGCTCGTAAACAGCAAGAAGAACAAAAGCGCCTGGCTGATGAACAGGCTCGTAAACAGCAAGAAGAACAAAAGCGCCAAGCTGATGAACAGGCTCGTAAACAACAAGAGGAACAAAAACGCCAAGCTGATGAACTAGCTCGTAAACAACAAGAAGAACAGCAAAAAGCTCAGCAGGCCCAAGCACAACCAGCTGCGGGAAATGCTAGTAATACATACTACAAAAATTGTGCTGCAGTAAGAACTGCTGGGAAAGCCCCTCTATATAAAGGGCAACCAGGATATAGCTCTCATCTTGATCGTGATGGCGATGGAGTTGCATGCGAAAAATAGTAAAAAAGAAGCTTAATAGAAGCTTCTTTTTTTATTGTAACGTCTTACATTTACTACCTCTTTCTCTTTTTAGACGAGTTCTCAAAAATGACACATATTAAGTGATTTATATCACCACACTCATTTTAATTTATTGCTATTCTTGGTTTAGTTATCACAATAAACTTTATGGAGGCATTCATATGGAACATACATTTACTGAAACTTCTATCGTCGGTGAGATTGTTACACAATTTCCAAAAGCTAGTGATCTTTTTAAATCATATAGAATAGACTTTTGTTGTGGCGGTAATAAGCCACTGATTGATGCAATTCATGAAAGAAATTTATCAGCAACAGAAGTACTGACAGAGTTAAATACGCTTTATCATAATACGAAACTCTTAAATGAATCTGAAATAGATTGGAAAAACGCTTCTTATCGCGAATTGATTGATTATGTAATTAATAAGCATCATGGCTATTTAAATGAAGAATTACCACAGTTAAGCCCTTATGTAACGAAAGTATTACGCGTTCATGGGGCAAGTCAGCCTCATTTAGCTCAAATTCATAAGCTATTTCATGAACTTAAAATGGAATTAGAGCAGCATTTAATTAAGGAAGAAACGGAAGATTTCCCATTAATTTTAGAATTCGAACGAAATCCAACTGATGAAAACTATGCAAAGTTACGTAAAGTAGTAGATGAACTAGAAAGTGAGCACAATCATGCCGGAAATATTATAAAAGAACTTCGTAAAGTGACTAATGACTTTACTCCTCCAGAAGGAGCTTGCGGCACTTATCGACTTGTTTATCAACGCCTTGAAGCGCTCGAGTCTGATTTATTTGAGCATATTCATTTAGAGAATAATATTTTATTTCCTCGTGCAATTACACGAGCATAAATATAGCGCAGGACATGAGTAAAAATACTCATGTCCTGCTTTTTCATTTTGCGAAAAATATCCACCTCCCCCTCACACAAATCCGAATTTTAACAATTTGTGAATTATTATAAAGATGTGATAAATATCACATCTCCCCCTTTTTTGATTTTCTATAATAAAAATATAATCCTTTGTTCAATATTTCACATAAAAAAGGGGAAACGAAAATGAAAAAACGTTTAGTTATGATCGGAAATGGTATGGCTGGCATACGTTGTATAGAAGAAATACTAAAACATGATAGTGATTTATATGAGGTTACTATTTTTGGAGATGAACCGCACCCAAACTACAATCGCATTATGCTCTCTCATGTTTTACAAGGCAAAACAAATATGCAAGATATCATTATGAATGAATACAGTTGGTATGAGGAAAACGAAATAACCTTGCATGCAGATGAAAGAGTTCAGAGTATTAACCGAGAAGAAAAAATCATTATCACAGAAAAGAATCGTACTCTTACATATGACAAACTCATTGTCGCAACAGGTTCTAGCGCTTTTATTTTACCTGTTGAAGGTTCCACCCTTCCTGGTGTAACGGGATTTCGAACTATTGAAGATACACAATTTATGATTGATATCGCTAAAGAAAAGAAAAAGGCCGTTGTCATTGGTGGTGGATTACTTGGTTTAGAAGCAGCAAGAGGTCTTATTGACTTAGGAATGGACGTACATGTTGTTCATTTAATGCCTAGCTTAATGGAGCAGCAACTAGATACGAAGGCCGCTTCTCTTCTGCGCGAAGATTTAGAAGCACAAGGCATGAAGTTTCTAATGGAAAAGAAAACTGTAAAAATTCTTGGGACAGACCATGTTGAGGGCATTCAATTTGAAAATGGTGAAGTTGTAGATTGTGATTTAATCGTAATGGCTGTCGGAATACGCCCAAATACGCAAATAGCAAGAGATGCTGGTTTACTTGTCAATCGCGGCATTGTAGTCAATGACTGTATGCTAACAAATGATGAATCCATTTATGCAGTTGGTGAATGTGCAGAACATGATGGTATCGCATATGGACTTGTTGCCCCTCTCTATGAACAAGGCACAATATTAGCGAAACATATAACGAATTTACAAACGAATGGATACACGGGCAGTATCGTTGGTACGCAATTAAAAGTTGCTGGTTGTGATTTATTCTCTGCTGGCCAAATTTATGAAGATGATCAAACGAAAGCAATATCAATCTTTGATGAATGTAAACGTTCCTATAAAAAAGTATTAATTCGTGACAATAAAGTCGTTGGTATCGTTTTATACGGGGATACTGCTGATGGTACACGACTCTTTAGTATGTTAAAGAAAGAAGAAGATGTACAAGAATATACAACCGCTTCCCTTCTTCACAAAGCTGGTGAAGAAAGTGAACTTGACGTTGCTACAATGAGTGCGGATGACACAATTTGTGGATGTAATGGTGTTACGAAAGGTACAATCGTTCATGCCATTTTAGAGCAAGAGTTAACTACTTTTGAAGAAGTTAAAGGATGTACGAAAGCCGCGGGATCTTGTGGTAAATGCCGTCCGCTTGTGGAACAAGTTTTATCTCATACACTCGGAGATGCCTTTGATGCTTCTGCGCAGTCTGCTGGTATGTGCGGATGTACAAGTTTATCACGAGATGAAGTCGTAGCGGCCATTCACGAGAAAGGTTTAAGATCTCCAAAAGAAGTACGGAATGTTCTTGGTTTTGTACATGAAGATGGCTGTTCGAAATGTCGTCCTGCTTTAAATTACTATTTACGTATGGCGATTCCAGAAGAATATGAAGATGATAAAGCCTCCCGTTTCGTTAATGAAAGAATGAATGGTAACATCCAGCACGATGGGACATTCTCTGTTATTCCACGTATGTACGGAGGCGTTACAACAGCTGATGATTTAATGAAAATTGCTGAAGTTGCAAAAAAATATGACGTCCCTCTTGTGAAAATTACAGGTGCGAGCCGAATCGGCTTATATGGTGTAAAAAAACAAGATTTACCTAACGTATGGGCTGACTTAAATATGACTTCGGGATATGCGTATTCAAAATCGCTTCGTAATGTAAAATCATGTGTTGGTTCTCGTTTTTGCCGTTTCGGTACGAAAGATTCATTAGGACTTGGTATGCTCCTTGAACAATCATTAGAAATAGTAGATACACCTCATAAAATGAAGATGGGTGTAACTGGCTGTCCGCGTAACTGTGCGGAAGTATTGACGAAAGATTTTGGCGTTGTTTGTGTCGAAAATGGATACCAACTTTATATTGGCGGAAATGGTGGTACAGAAGTACGTGAAGCTGATTTTGTAATGATTGTCCCTACTGAAGATGATGTCCTGCGCATCGCTACAGCTTACATGCAATATTATCGTGAAACTGGTATTTACGGAGAGCGTACTGCCTACTGGACAGAACGTTTAGGCTTCGATCACATAAAAGAAATACTACAAGATGCGAGTATGGTTACTACGCTAAATGCACGCTTCCAAACAGCTCGTAGCACATATACGGAAGCATGGGGACAAGCATTAGAAACGAAATCATTAAAAGCGATGTATGAAGTAGAAACTGTGAAATAAGGAGCCGTGATCTAAATGATACAAACGAAAGAAAAAATAAAAGTTATGCGTGCAGAAGACCTTCCTATACAAATCGGTAAAGAGGTGCAAATGAAAGGTATGTCTATCGCTCTATTCCGTCTTTCAAATGACGATATTCGGGCTGTAGAAAATCGTTGTCCTCATAAAAACGGACCGTTAGCAGAAGGAATTGTATCTGGTGAATTCGTCTTTTGTCCACTACATGATTGGAAAATTTCATTAATAACAGGTGAAGTTCAAAAACCTGATGACGGCTGTATTCAAACGTACGAGGTAGAAATTATTGATGGTGATATTTATATATACATGTAATTTACAAAAGGAAGCCTCCCCCTGGCT
Source organism: Bacillus luti (assembly GCF_009739945.1). Taxonomy (NCBI): domain Bacteria; kingdom Bacillati; phylum Bacillota; class Bacilli; order Caryophanales; family Bacillaceae; genus Bacillus; species Bacillus luti. The sequence goes on from NZ_CP040336.1 coordinate 3,063,559, forward strand.
TCCTTTTAAATAAAAATAGATGAGGTGCGATTATGAACGGATATGTATATTTAGTTGGTGCAGGACCAGGTGATGAAGGGCTTATTACAAAGAAAGCGATAGATTGTTTAAAACGTGCAGATATCGTTTTATATGACCGTTTATTAAACCCTTTCTTTCTTAGTTATACAAAAGAAACATGTGAACTTATTTATTGCGGAAAAATGCCAAAGAATCATATTATGCGACAAGAAATAATTAACGCCCACCTTCTTCAATTTGCGAAAGAAGGAAAAATCGTTGTTCGATTAAAGGGCGGAGATCCATCTATTTTTGGCCGTGTTGGTGAAGAAGCAGAAACTTTAGCAACAGCGAACATTCCGTATGAAATTGTACCAGGTATTACATCTAGCATCGCCGCTAGTAGCTATGCAGGTATCCCCCTCACCCACCGTAACTACAGTAATAGTGTAACTTTACTAACTGGGCATGCAAAAGGTCCTTTAGCCAATCATGGAAAATATAATTCATCCCACAATAGTGACACAATCGCTTACTACATGGGTATAAAAAACTTACCTACAATTTGTGAAAACTTACTACAAGCAGGAAAAAAAGACGATACGCCAGTAGCAGTCATTGAATGGGGTACAACTGGTAAACAGCGCGTTGTCACAGGAACACTTTCAACCATTGTGCCTATCGTCAAAAACGAAAATATTTCTAATCCATCAATGACAGTTGTTGGTGATGTCGTTTCCTTACGTAATCAAATCGCTTGGAAAGAACGTACACCATTACATGGTAAAAAAGTTTTATTTGCATCCGCAACAAATAAAACAAGTTTAATGAAGCAAAAATTACAAGAATCCGGTGCAGAAATATATCAAATTCCAACTTTCAAAAAGAAAGAATACACATTAACCTCTGAACAAATCAATGAAATTTTTAACGTTGATCGCCTTGTATTTTGTTCAGCTGAAAGTGTAGAAACCTTAATGCGATCATGCAGTAAATATCATAAAGATATTCGTTCCTTACACGTGGAATTTCAATTTATGAACCTTTCTGTTCAAGAAAAGCTTATGCAGTATGGATTGTTAAGTAAACCAGCACAATTTTCTTCTCAGTCTACTATTTATTTAGGTCGAAACATTAACCGAATTGCTTTTATTCAAGAAAAAATTGGTGCAGGATTCTACATGATGACTCATGAGTATACAATTGATCATCGCTTCGATGAAATTCATTCTCGTATGCTTTCTGAATTTTCATGGGATAGCATTGTATTTGAAGGACGTGCTTCCATTGATACATTTTTAGCAGAAATAAAACGCCTTGGCTTTATCGATATTCTTACTCTCCCATTCTCGTATACCGACATTCCAACTTTACACTATGCGAATAAAGTCGGGTTTCATAATGTAGATAAGCAATTACAAGACATTATTATGAAGAAAGACATGGTGAGACAATGAAAGGAATTGTATATGTTGGACACGGGAGCCGACTCCAAGAAGGTAACAATCAATTCATTCACTTTATTCAATCTGTTATGAAAGAACGTAACGAAAGAATTCAAAAAATAGCTTTTTTGGAACTAACAACACCTACTATTTCAGATGCAGTTACAGAAACAATACTAGAGGGCGCAACCGAAATAATGATTGTACCTGTTTTATTATTTGCAGCAGCTCACTATAAACGTGATATACCTTTTGAGATAGAGAAAATGCAAAAGAAATATCCATATATCACATTTTCAGTTGTACCACCTTTTAGTACACATTCACATATGGTGGAACTTGTAGTGAAAAGAATACGTGAAGCTATGCCAATGCAAGAGAGTAGTATTTTACTCGTAGGGCGAGGCAGTAGTGATCCACAGCCGATACATGAATTACAACAAATCGGAGCAGCTGTCGAACGAAAACTCGGTATGCCAGTATGTTGCTCCTTTTTAACGAAAGGAACGCCCTCTTTTACTGCTGAACTCAAGGCTATAACATCGACTGCGTCCCATGTATATGTCATGCCGTACCTTCTCTTTACCGGATTGTTGCTTCAGAAAATTAAGTTGCATACAAAAAAATATGATCACGTTACGACTTGTAACTGCCTTCAATTTGATACATACATGAAATTAACATTGTTAGAACGAATGGAGGAATGTGTGTATGTATAACATGTACCCTCTTATGCTTAATCTAAATAAAAAGGTGGTTGTTATCATTGGTGGAGGTAAAATCGCATATCGAAAAGCGTCTGGATTAAAAGATACAGGCGCTTTTGTCACCGTTGTCAGCCCAAAAATTTGCGAGGAAATGAAGGAGCTTCCTTATATTACCTGGAAGCAAAAAACTTTTTCTAATGATGATATTAAAGATGCCCACCTTATTTATGCAGCTACAAATCAACATGCTGTAAATATGATGGTCAAACAGGCCGCCCATGATTTTCAATGGGTTAACGTTGTAAGTGATGGTACAGAATCATCATTTCACACGCCTGGTGTCATCCGAAATGGTGAATATGTTGTAACGATTTCAACTTCAGGTAGGGATCCATCGTTTACGAAGCGTATGAAAAAGGAATTAACATCTATACTTCCTAAACTTATAAAAAAGCTTTCTCGTACTCACAAATTGTAATCTATCACTTAGCTAAAATAGTAATTACCTTTGGACAAACGTTTTTTAGAAACGTTTGTCCTTTTTGTTTTGATATTGTTTTTTAAAGTTTCACAAGCAAATTACGAAGAAAATGAATGGTGCTGGCAACTTGTAAACTAATGAATTGTATGACAAATACAATATTACGAGCAACTGGTTCAATTCAGTTTTTACATTTGATATTCATCCAACCAAATTAACGCTTGTTCATAATCATCAAAAAATTTTACAGATTCTTTCGTATTAGATTGCTGTAAATAATTCAGTATCTCTCCTTCTTCAAGAAGAAATGCAATTGCCTTACTATGATTCAAAATAGTTTCATTGAAGAACTTCTCTTTCCATACTTTTTGAACAGAAAAATGATTTGGCGTGTATCCTTTTCTATCCACCAACAATTTGTATTTCCGCCCTTCGGAAATGAATTGCTGACAAACCTGCTCGAAACCATTAAACCATTCATACACATCCTCTGTTTTAATCTGGCCAATTAGATGTGTAACAATCAAATCTCCCGAAACTGTTGTGCTAATATTCTGTTCACTCAAATTAGAATCATCTCCCTTAATTACAATTATGAGGAAAAACCGCATAAAATCAATAAAGATAAAATTCTTACTTGACACTTTCACCCATTGCTATCATCCTAAGCTCATGTAACTTTACATGATTAGCGAGATTGTTTCTTTTTTCGCAAGTATATATGTAAATGCTTTAAAGATTTGCATACGAAATAACCCCTAATGAGTTTCCTTTTTTTGAATTAAGCCGCTTGATTATCAGACATTGTACAATTGTAAACGACACCCAATATATCAAAAACCGTTTTCTTCTCATATCGATGGGATTTTCGTCCATCATTTACCGCCTCAAATCTATTCGTTTTTGCACGTATATTCAAAACAAAATATATGAAAAATAAATAACGACAGTTACTGTAATAATGCTGAAAAGTGTTGAAAATAAAACGATTTGTGCATGTAATTCAGGCTCTATTTGATATTCCATAGCAATGGTCGATGTATTTCTTGAAGTAGGAAAAGAACTTGCAATAAATAATGATTGTGCAACAATACCATCGATGTTTAGTAGGTAGATCATGGCAAGTGCTAATAATGGTCCCATCAGTAACCTTCCAATTAAAGCCCATGTTATGACTCGATGGAAAAAATTAAGCTTAATGTTGGATAATTGTGCCCCTAACAATATGAGTGCTATTGCAACAAAACCATTCGCAAGCTGATTAAGAGGTAGCAAGATAGAATTAGGTAATTGAATTGTAAAAGATTGAAAGAGAACCCCTAATACGAGCGCATGGAATACAGGCAGTCTTAGAAATGATTGAATAATACTTCCGATTGTTTTTGTTGCTGATAGTAAGTTATATATCCCATATGAATAAGTTAAAAGATTCTGAAAAATAACAATAAAAATCTGAATGGAAACCCCCACTGGATTATGACTGAAAATCAATTGACTTACTGGTAACCCATAATTACCGGAATTCATTAACGAAATGCTATTTTTTAGGGCTGCACTTTCTCCTTTTTCTAACTTTAATATTTTTGAAATGAAATGACTTACTATGATCAGACTCAGACTATAAAGCATTAAATAGTACATTATCTGGAGCAACAAACCTGTTTCTATACGAATATCATATATATTCACAAATACAGCCGCTGGCATCAAGCAATAATTAATAAGTGTAGATAGCTGCTTTAAGTTAAATTGGAACTTTCTTTGTAAGATCGCACCAATTAGCATCAATATTAATATTGGTAATATTACGTCTAATATAATAAAAACAAACATGTAAAACCTCATTCCAAATATATTATAGTTTCATTAAACCCTTTACTAAAATGGATGCAACTTTGGACAATTCTATTGCACCAATCTAATAATCTTCTACAACAAAGTTAGGCGGAAACACTCCTTAGTTATCAATAATTAGAAAATTAAAATCGATAATACGAAAATGTGCATCTAATATTCTCATATCCCTCCCTTTTCTTTAACATAGCAAATATGACTCTTAAAGAAAATTATAGATTATTTATACAAATTCATAATTTTATCTTATCGACCTAAACTGTATTCTTTCGTTTAAGTGTACTATTTCACAATATCCATTAGCCTTACTAAAGAATTTGGTCATAAAAGAATGTGTTGAAGCCTATTACTAAAAGAACCATCCCAAAATACTTTGGGATGGTTCTTTTTCTTTATTAATGATTCTTTAACAGCACTAACAGCTTTTCTTGACTATACATCCACACAGTAATGATTAAACAAGCAAGTGCGACTTCTGATAATGCCATAAACCCAATTGCATAATGACCTGTTAGTTGGAATAGTAATGTTAAAATTAGCGGCGGGAAGAATCCTCCTAGTCCGCCTAAAGCTGAAACGAGTCCATTTACAATACCAGCTTGTTCTGAGAAATACATTGGAACGAGTTTGAAGATTGTACCATTTCCAATCCCTGCACAAAATGCGACTAGTAGGCAACCAAATGTGTACACATTCATGCTAGGCATAAATGATAAAATAATACCTGAAAGTGTTAATCCGATAAATACGAAGATTAATATTTTAAATGGATTAAACTTATCACCTAGCCAACCACCAATCGGACGCATTATTGTTGCGAGTATGATGAATCCGGCTGTCCGCATACCTGCATCTACTTTCTCTAATCCGAAGTGAGATACTAAAAAGTTTGGTAAGTATACTGTAAATGCGACAAATGATCCGAATGTTAAAAAGTAAAAGATACATAGAAACCAAAGTTTTTCATTTTTATATACACCTTTTATTTGTTCCATTAATGGTGTATTCACCTTTTTCTCCTTACGATCGCCTAATAAAAAGTTTATAAGTGCAAACGCTGCAAGTAAAACTAAATAACACTGTACTGTCGTTCTCCAACCAACTGATGTCGCAATTACAGGAGCTAAAAATGAAGTAATTGCTGTCCCCGCGTTACCGACACCGTAAATACCATTTACAAAACCATGACTCTCTTTCGGAAAGTATTTCGGTAAAGAAGTTACCCCTACTGAGAATACCGCCCCACCGATTCCGACGAATAAACCACCAATAATTAAATCCATCATTGAATCGGCAACACTAATATAAAAGACAGGAAATAATAATAGAATAAAACTAATAAAGAATAATTTTCTTGCTCCGAAACGATTTGTCCAATAACCAATCGGAATGCGAAGAACAGAACCTAATATAACCGGTACTGCTGTTACCATAGAAATTTGTCCTGCAGTTAATGGGATATCTACTTTAATATAGGGCATTAATGATGATAAAATAACCCACACCATAAAACCGATAACTAGATTGGAAGTTTGTAAACTTAATTGAAAATTAGGACTTTTCATCCTGTTCCCTCCTATGTATGCATAGTTATATTCATTCCCTCCAGCCTAATCACGCCCTTACATGATCAGGCTGAAAAGAATCAACCACCACTTACTGGCGGAATCATTGCTACGACATCGCCAGTTTGAATGATGTCATCCTCATTTGCATATTCTTCATTTATCGCAACCATAATCTCATTTGAAATTGCTACATTATATTCCTTAACCAGAACTTCCTTTAGCTTCGCAACCGTAATATTTTCGCAATCTATGTGTAATGCTGGCTTACTGACCTCTTCTTGTAAATGTGCAAATAATAGTACTTCAATCATATTCTCATCTCCTTTCCAGGCTCACCATTTGCATATGCTATTTTCTCTAACTGATCACCTATCCAAGACTCACCATCTTCCCAAAACTCTTTCTTCCAAATCGGAACAATTTGTTTTATACGCTCCATAATATATTCGTTCACCTCATATGCTGCTTTCCGGTGTGGTGTAGAAACGGCGACAACAACAGCAAGATCAGAAATTTGTAATGTACCAATGCGATGTGTAATGGCGACATATGTCCCAGACCACTTCGCTTCTACTTCAGTGCCAATTTTCTCAAGTTGTTTTTCTGCCATTGTTTTATATGCTACATACTCTAAATATAGTGTACGACGTCCTTTCGTAAATTCTCTTACAGTGCCAATGAAAGTAGTAACAGCACCACACTCACGACGAATTACTTTGTTTATAACTTCTTCAATTGAAATAGGTGTATCAATTACTTCATAATACGTTTGTGTCATTTTGCACCTCTTATCTTTGTATAAGTTAGCAATCTATTTTCTATTATTTATATGATCGAAGCGGTTCATCCCACGGCCACTCACTTCCGGCGTTTGATTCTAATAACAGTACCGAAACAGTTATTCCTGCTTCAAACCCTCTCGTTCCTCCTGGCAGGACGATACATGCATTTGCCTCTGCAAGTGAAGAAATTGCGCTAGATTTATCTAGACCAACTGGTATAACTTGTAATTGTCCATCTACAATTTCTACTCTCCCTCTTACAAAACGAGTAAATGGATTTTCTTTCGGAAAGTCTTTCTGTAAAATTGCTTCTGCACGAAATACGTGCGGATCTTTTCTATGCAAATATGTTCCAATGACTGGTCGAACATATAATTCACATCCGACATAACAAGCAGAAGGATTACCAGATAAACCAAATAGTAGTTTTCCTTCTACCTCAGCTACAGTTGTCACACTTCCTGGCCGCATCGCTATTTTGTTGAAAAGTACATTAGCTTGCAATCTCTCATAAATAGCAGGTAAATAGTCATAGTCTCCTACCGAAACGCCACCAGTCGTAATTAAAATATCAACTTCTTTTATCGCTTTTTTTACAGTGTTATAACACGTCTCTAAATCGTCAGCGATTTGTCCATAATACTGTACAACTCCGCCCGATCGTTGAACTTGAGCAGCAATCATATAGGAGTTACTATTTCGAATTTTCCCTGGCTTTAAGTGTTCATGTACCTCGAGCAGTTCACTTCCTGTCGTCACAATTCCAATAATCGGCTGTTTTACAACATGTAGGGAACTATAACCAAACGTAGCAAGAAGTGCTACAACTCCAGGATTAATAACAGTCCCTTTTTTCACAAGGATGGTATTTCGTTTTACATCTTCTCCTTTAAAAGAAATGTTATCCCCGGAAGCAAAAGAGCGTTTTAATTTCATAAAAGTCTTTTCGTTTTCTTCAAATCCTTCCGTTAGTTCTAACATAACAACTGCATTACACCCTGCTGGAATTGCCGCACCTGTCATAATACGGATAGCCTGAAATGGTTTCACTTCTTCTGTAAAAACAAAACCTGCTCCGATTTCACCAATCACTTCAAACCGAATTGGGTTACTGCTACTCGCTTCTTTTGTATCTTCTGCTCGAATCGCAAATCCATCGTACGGAGAGCGATCAAAATGCGGGACATCATGATCTGCAACAACATCTTCTCCAAGGATTCTTCCGTAACTGTCTATAAGAGAAACTTTTTCCGTTTCACCCTCATGAGCATATTCCATTACACGTGCAACTGCTTCTGCCACTGGAATTGGATTACGTTTTAATAACATTTTTTTCACCTCGTTTTGAAAAATAGAAGCTCTCATTCTATTTACCCTACATATTTTGCATATAATCGTTTTGCTATTTTCATATCATTTGTCCCATGAATAAACGCCCTACCGTCTGTAAATAAAACGAAACGATATTCATCAACAAGAAACGATAATAAATATGGTGTTTTTTTGACATCCAAACTTTTTTGTAAGCGTTTTTGTATTTCTTCTAAATTAAGAGTCCCCTCTATTCCTGGACGGATTTGAACGGTATTCCGCCCGCATAACAATTCAGTTTTCATCTGCGCTTCAAATGTTAAACTTGGATATGTTCGTGATTTTCCACAAGATGGACATGTACTTTTTTTCTGTCTATTTACTTTTAATGAGAGATATTGATTGTTCCAAATATCAAATGATAACATGGTCCCTCTTAGCGACTGGTAATCATCCACCAATATTTTCATCGCCTCTGTTACTTGATGAGCAACAACCATCTGTACAGCTGGCTGAATAATTCCTGCTGTATCACATGTTGCACCACCCATAGGATGATCCATTAAGCAGCGAAAACACGGTGTTTTTCCCGGAAGAATTGTATACGTTACACCGTAACTTCCAATGCAACCACCGTATATCCAAGGTATATTTTCTTTTTGTGAAATGTCATTTATAAGTAGACGCGTATCAAAGTTATCAGTCGCATCTAATATGAGATCCACTTCTTTTGTTAACTCTTCCATTTCTTGCATTGTGACATCTGTTACAACTGGCTCAATCTCCACTTCAGAATTAATCGTTCTTAAATGTTCTGCTGCTGCAATTGCTTTTGGCTTGCACTGCTTCGCATCTTCTTCTGTATATAACTGTTGCCGTTGTAAATTACTCCATTCGACGTAGTCACGGTCAGCAATTGTCAATTTCCCAATTCCCATCCTAACGAGAGCTTCCGCATTTGCAGCCCCTAGTGCACCCGCACCGATTAAGAGCACATGCTTTTCTCTTATTTTTCTTTGTCCTATTTCACCAATTTCAGAAAATAGTACCTGTCTTGAATATCGCTCTTGCATAGGGAATCCTCCTTTCTCTATCCTCCAATGTATGACATTTCAACTTTTGGACGTTTATTTGTACTTTCCGCCGTTCTTTCATCTGAATATCGATCTGTTCTAAACTCCCATGTATGGTGGAGAATTTTTAGTAGTGAAGTATCCGAAATATCTTCTCTAAGAAGCGTTCGTAAGTCCGTTCCTTTCGTTCCAAATAAGCACGTGAAAAACTTGCCGTCTGCCGAAATACGAGCTCTCGTACAAGAAGAACAAAATGACTCAGATACTGAAGTAATAAATCCAACTTCTGCATCACTCCCTACATATCGATACAATTTTGCAACTTCTCCAAAGTAACGAGGTTTAACAGGCTCAATCGGATATACACGATTAATCTTCTCTATTAATTGTTCCTTCGTAATAACTTGTTCGAAGTTCCAGCCGTTCGTACTTCCTACATCCATAAACTCAATGAAACGGAGCTGAATTTCTTGTTCTTTAAAATAACGAGCCATATGTAGAATTTGACTATCATTCATTCCTTTTTTTACGACCATATTTACTTTTACTTCTAATCCAGCAGCCTTTGCTGCTTCAATTCCTTTCAATACAGGTTTTGTACTTACATTTCGTCCATTAATTTTTCGGAAGATATGATCCTCTATCGCATCTAAACTAATATTTACACGTTTGAGTCCCGCTTCTTTTAACGCCTTTGCTTGCTTTGCTAAATGAATACCGTTTGTTGTGAGTCCAATATCCGTTAAACCGTCTAGCTTTGCAAGCATTGCAATTAACTTCGGTAAATCTTTACGCAATAAAGGTTCGCCGCCAGTAAGTCTAATTTTATTGACTCCCATACTTATAAATAATCTTGCTAATCTTACTATTTCATCGAACGTTAATAAAAACTCTTCCTGTAAAAAAGTGTAATCAGGTCCGAACACTTCAGCAGGCATACAGTATGTGCACCTAAAATTACAACGATCAATAACTGAAATACGTAAATCTTGAAGTGGCCGCTCTAACGAATCTCTCATCTTCTCGTGCATCTATATCCCTTCTTTTCTACTCAAATCCTTAGTAAGTTTCATATTTTCATTTGCCTTTATTATAAAAAAGAAGCTACATATTCAATGTGACTTTTCTCACATTACTTTCCCCATTCCAAAATTTTTCACAAATCCGTTCGAATTTTGTTCACATCTCAAGCCCTACTCCATCCAGTCATTGAAATTTCACTTCTTTCCAAAAATATCTCTTGCATTTTCATCATACTTACATTCAAAATAGGAGATGTATTGCTTATAAGAAGAAAGGTGATCGCTGTGGCAAACAGTATGACATTATCTCAAGACTTAAAGGAATTACTTGCATCTGTTGAATATAAAATGCAGATTAAAAAAGGAAGTTTTATTTTTCAAGAAGGTATGGAAGCAACAGAACTCTATATCATCCACTCAGGGAAAGTACAAATTAGTAAACTAAGTGCTGATGGGCAGGAATTAACACTCCGTATTTGTTCGGCATACGACATTATTGGTGAACTAACATTGTTCACGGACAATGCGAAGTATTTATTAAACTCAAAATGCCTTGAAGATGTTGAAGTAGGGGTAATAAAGCGTGAAACCTTAGAAAAAGCATTACTCCAAAAGCCCGCGCTCGTATTTGAATTTATGAAATGGATTAGTGAACATTTAAGAAGAATGCAAACGAAGTTCCGAGATTTAGTATTACACGGCAAAAAAGGTGCCCTGTATTCTACTCTCATTCGAATGACAAATAGTTATGGTGTACTAAAGGAAAATGGGATTCTCATCGATTTACCGTTAACGAATCAAGAACTTGCTAATTTCTGTGCAACTTCACGCGAAAGTGTAAATCGAATGTTAAATGAATTAAAAAAGCAAGGTACAATTTCTATTCATAAAGGAAAGATTACAATTCACGATTTACAATTTTTAAAATGTGAAATTGCTTGTGAAGATTGCTCTGCCTCTGTTTGTAGTATTGATTAGCATCTTATTTAGATACTTATACCTATAAGGAAAGCCGAGATGTCCAATTAGATCTCGGCTTTTCTTATAAAGTACTAAACATGTATAACAAAACTATTTTTTCAATTCATTTGGAATACGTCTTCTGTAAATTACATAACTACGACTTAAGTATTTAATTGGGGCACTAAATACATGTACCAGTCTTGTAAATGGCCATACTGCGAAAAGCCCCAACCCTGCGAGAATATGAATTTTAAACCAAACTGGTACTTCTGTCATGTATTCAACTTTTGGTTGGAAAATAAAGAGACTTCGGAACCAAGGACCAATCGTTGTACGATAATCAAATCCTTTTGAGTCAATGTTTAAAAATGTTGAGGAAAGTCCTGCCAGCATAACGATAAGTAATAAAATAAGCGCAATATAATCTCCCTTTGTACTCGTTGCAATAATACGTTTTACTGTTACGCGGCGGTACGTTAATATAATTAAACCGATGATAGAAGCAACCCCTGCTGGAAGCCCGAAACTAATTGCTACTACATGATACATATGCTCAGAAATACCTATTGAACGGTATACAGCTTCTGGAATTAAAATCCCCATAACATGACCGCCAATTACGAATATAATCCCAAAGTGGAATAATAGACTTCCGATTCGGAGCATTTTTTTCTCTAATAGTTCACTAGATTTTGATGTCCATCCAAATTGATCATAGTTGTATCTGAAAATATGTCCACCGATAAAGATTGCAAAAATGATATAGGGAAACAACACCCATAGAAATTGATCCATCATTTTGACAACTCTCCTTTCTAATTTGTCTGTACACCCCATGTATCGATAGCGAGGAGAACAGCTCCAAGAATTGGTTCATACATACTGTCTGCTTCTTTTAACTGAACATGCAATGCTTGTATATTCTCCTTATATTTACCCATAATCGGCTCACTATCTTGTTCATCTGCATTTGCAAAAAACTCAAGTAATAATGGTAAATAATCTGGTAGTTCTTTATCCGTTACTTCAAAACCAGATTTTTTATAATGCTGTTTTAACTCTAGTAATTCAATGCCTCTTTCTCTTTGTTCACCGGTGTTCATATACGTTAAATACATATTAGTCTTTTTACCAAAATCAAATGTATATACGTAACTATCAATAAGTTGATCGTTCGTTTTATCTAGCGCTTGTTTTATAAATGCTGTAAGTGAAGTTTTAACTTCTTCCTGTTCAATCGCTTCAATCTCTTCTTTTAATTCTGTTACAGCTTCTCTCCACCCTAGTTCAGGGTAGGAGAGAAGAAAAGAAGAACAAGAAAAAGCAGTTTGTAAACTTTCTTTCATAATTTTCTGCCCCCTTTATTTAAGAAATTGTCATACAAGAGCCTGGACCACCTGTGAAGGAAAGGCCACAGCTTCCTTGTTCGCTATATAAATCTGCAACTTGTTCGCGGTGAGACGTCGGGATGACAAAACGATCTTTATATTTCGCGATAGCAAGAAGACGATACATCTCTTCTACATCCTGTTTCGTTAAGCCAAGTTCTTTTAATACAGCTTCATTTGGTTCTTTATTAATCTGCAATGCTCTCATATGCGTTCGCATAACGGCCATTTTCTTCAATGTAAGACGAATATGTGATTCATCCCCTGCAGTGAGTAAATTCGCTAAATATTGAATTGGAATACGCATATTATCAATAGCAGGGAAAATCTCTTCTGCTTGCCAGTTACTACCTTTTCCTTCCACCATGTTCATAATTGGGCTAAGCGGCGGGATATACCAAACCATCGGCATTGTACGATACTCTGGATGAAGAGGCAGAGCAATTTTCCAATCGATAATCATTTTATAGATTGGCGACTGTTGTGCCGCTTTAATCCATTCTTCAGGAATGCCTTGTTTTTTCGCTTCAGCCGCTACTTCTGGATCATTTGGATCTAGGAAAACAGTAAGCTGAGATTCATATAAATCTTTTTCATCTTCAACAGAAGCCGCTTCTTTTACTTTGTCAGCGTCATATAGCATTACCCCAATATACCTGATACGTCCTACACATGTTTCTGAACAAATTGTTGGCATACCAGCTTCAATACGCGGGAAGCACATTGTACATTTTTCAGCTTTATTCGTTTGCCAGTTAAAATACACTTTTTTATATGGACAAGAAGATACGCAGAATCTCCATGCGCGACATGCATTTTGATCTACAAGAACAATCCCATCTTCTTCACGTTTATACATCGCACCAGATGGACAAGAAGATACACAAGATGGATTCATACAATGTTCGCATATACGTGGTAAATACATCATAAAGACATTTTCAAAATCCGTTTTAATTTCTTCTTCCATTTTCTTTACGTTCGGATCTTGTAATCCTGTTATATGTCCACCAGCTAAATCATCTTCCCAGTTTGGACCCCATTCAATTTTGTCGATAAATTCGCCTGTAATTGCTGATTTCGGACGAGCAACTGGCTGATGCTTACGCTGCGGGCTATTCGTTAACGTTTCATAATCATAGTTCCAAGGTTCAAAGTAATCATCAATTGTTGGTTGATCTGGATTGTGGAAAATATTCATAAGACGCTTCATTTTCGAACCGGATTTCAGTTGAAGGTCACCATTTTTCAATTCCCAGCCGCCTTTGTATTTCTCTTGGTCTTCCCATTGCTTCGGATAACCAATTCCGGGTTTCGTTTCTACGTTATTGAAGTACATATATTCAGCACCTGGACGATTTGTCCAGGTGTTTTTGCATGTTACGCTACAAGTGTGGCAGCCGATGCATTTATCTAGGTTCATTACCATTCCGACTTGCGCTTTAATCTTCAAGCCAATCTACCTCCTTCAGTTTGCGAATTACAACGTTTAAGTCGCGCTGGTTTCCAGTTGGACCATAATAGTTAAATCCATAACTTAATTGACCATACCCACCAATCATATGTGTCGGTTTCACGTGAATTCGAGTCGGACTATTATGCGTTCCTCCGCGATTACTTGTTAATTTCGTACCAGGTACGTTAATGTGACGATCTTGCGCATGGTGCATAAATGCCATTCCTCTCGGTATACGGTGCGTTACAACAGCACGTGCTACAACAACACCGTTACGGTTAAAGCATTCAATCCAATCATTATCTGCAACGCCAGCTTCTGCAGCGTCATCTTTATTCATCCAAACAGTTGGACCACCTCTAAACAGCGTTAACATCGGTAATGAATCAAAGTACATACTATGAATCGACCACTTATTATGCGGTGTTAAATAGTTTAATGTAATCTCTTTTCCCTCTACTTCAGGCCGTGATTTACGGAACGGTTTATGTTGCAGAATTGGTTTGAATGTTGCCATCGTTTCACCAAATTCTTTCATCATGTCATGGTCTAAGTAGAAAGATTGTCGACCAGTTATCGTTCTCCAAGGAATAAGACGTTCCACATTTGTTGTAAATGGTGAGTAACGGCGTCCACCTTTTTCAGAACCTGTGAAGGCTGGAGAGGTAATTACTGTTTTTGGCTGTGCAGTAATTTGTTCAAATGTGAAGCATTCTTCTTCACGTTCTTCTGCTAAATCACGCAATTTTAAATCTGTTTGTTTTTCAAGTGCTTCCCATGCTTTTACAGCCATATGACCGTTTGTTGTAGAAGAAAGTGTTAATACCGCCTCAGCAGCATTAATTGCTTCTTTTATGTCTGGGCAACCTTTCGCAATAGAATCCGTTCGAACGACTCCTAATCGACTCTTTAATTGCTCATATTCTTTTTCCGCAGACCAAGAAATCCCTTTCGTACCAATCGGTTGTTTTCCGGCATTTGGTCCTAGTGCAGTCATTTTGTCATAAATCGTTTTATAATCCCTTTCGACAACATGAATTTGCGGCATCGTTTTACCTGGGATTGGTTCACACTCGCCTTTGCTCCAATCTTTAATCTTGCCAAGTGGTTGCGCTAATTCTTGCGGTGTATCGTGAAGAAGTGGTGTTGCAACGACTTCTTTCATTGGCTCAAGATCGATTTTCTTCGCTAAATCTGACACAGCTTTAGAAAGAGCCGTGAAAATATCCCAGTCAGAGCGTGCTTCCCACGGTGAACCGATTGCTGGGTTAAACGGATGCACAAATGGATGCATATCTGTACTACTCAAATCGTGCTTCTCATACCAAGTTGAAGCAGGTAAGACGATATCAGAATAAAGCGCTGTTCCAGCCATACGGAAATCTAAATTAATGAGTAAATCTAATTTCCCTTCTGGTGCTTCTTCATGCCACTTAATTTCTTCCGGTCGTATTGAATCACTATCATCATTCATTAATCCGTTTGTTGTACCTAATAAATGTTTTAAGAAATATTCGTGTCCTTTACCAGAACTTGAAATTAAGTTCGCACGCCAAACGAATAAGTTGCGCGGGAAGTTGTTTTTATTATCAGGATCTTCAATCGCAAATTTCAATTCTTTTTCTTTTAGTTTTTGCGCAACGTATTTTCCGATTTCTTCTTGCGTCGTTGCACCAGCAGCAACAGCTTCTTTATATAATTCAATTCCGTTTTTCTCGAATGTCGGATAAGAAGGTAACCAGCCAAGTCGTGCCGCTAATACGTTGTAATCACCGTGATGTTGATAACGAGAGTTACCTTCAATTGGTGATGCTAAATGTCCAACTGGTGTATCTTCATAACGCCATTGATCTGTTACGAAATAGAAGAATGAAGTACCATTTTGTAATTTCGGTGGCCCTTGCCAATCTTTTGCCATCGCGATTGTTTGCCACCCTTCTGCTGGTCGTAATTTTTCTTGACCAACATAATGCGCCCAACCGCCGCCATTTACACCTTGTGCCCCAACAAGAAGAACAAGATTTAAAACAGCGCGATAAATCGTATCAGAGTTAAACCAATGGTTAATACCAGCTCCAACAATAATCATGGAACGACCATTTGTATCAACAGCATTTTGTGCGAACTCACGAGCAATTTGAACAATAAGCTCTCGCTTCACTCCCGTCATTTTCTCTTGCCATGCAGGTGTAAACGGCATATCATCATTGAAGTCTTTCGGTTCTTGTCCACCAAGTCCTCGGTTCACTCCGTAATTTGCTAACGTTAAGTCGTATACAGTTGTAACGAACACTTCGCCTTCTTCTGTCATAACCTTTTTCACTGGAATTGTACGTTCTAATACTTTATTTCCATCATCAGAGAAGTACGGAATTTGTACCGTTCCAACCGCATCTTCCATTCCAAGTAAAGAAAGACGTGGATCAATCTTTTCACCTGTTTGTTCATCTTCTAAGCGTAAGTTCCATTTCTTTTCGTTATCCCAACGTGATCCCATTGTGCCTTGAGGTGTTGCAAAATCATTCGTGTTCTCGTTCCAAAGTACAGGCTTCCATTCCCCTAACTTCGTTTCACGTCCGATATCAGAAGCATTTAAGAATCGATCCGCAACGAATTGATCTCCTTTTTGTTTCAATGTGACAAAGAAAGGAAAATCAGTATATTGCTTCGCATACTTTGTGAAATATTCCACTTGATTATCTACGTAAAATTCTTGTAAGATTACGTGCCCCATTGCCATCGCAAGTGCACCATCTGTACCTTGTTTCACACTAATCCATTCATCCGCAAACTTTGTAGATTCAGCGAAGTCAGGACTGACAGAAACGACTTTCGTTCCTTTATATCGAACCTCTGCTAAAAAGTGAGCATCTGGCGTTCTTGTCATCGGTACATTTGAACCCCATGTCATAATATAACCAGAGTTATACCAATCACTACTCTCTGGTACATCTGTTTGATCACCCCAAATTTGCGGAGAAGCTGGCGGTAAATCTGCGTACCAATCATAGAAGCTAAGCATCGGTCCACCCATAAGTTGCATAAAACGGCTACCTGCTGCATGACTTAACATCGACATAGCTGGAATTGGTGAAAAACCAACATTTCGGTCTGGACCGTATTTCATTACTGTGTAAAGTAATGAAGCAGAAACGAGTTGTAACACTTCATCCCAATTCGCACGAATGAATCCCCCTTTACCACGCGCCTGCTTATACGTACGTGCCTTTTCAGGGTTTTCCACAATGCTTTTCCAAGCATCTAGTGGTGACTTGTGATTTTGCAGTTCTTCTTGCCACATATTCCAAAGAACACCACGTACATACGGATATTTCACACGAAGCGGGCTATAAATGTACCATGAAAAACTCGCTCCACGTGGACATCCTCGTGGTTCAAAATCAGGCATATCAGGACCTGTAGTCGGATAGTTAAGCTCCTGCCCTTCCCAAGTTACAATTCCATCTTTCACATATATATTCCAGCTACATGAACCAGTACAGTTCACACCATGTGTAGAACGAATTACTTTATCATGCTGCCAACGCTTTCTGTACACATTCTCCCATTCACGATCTTCATACGTTTCTTGTGTATGGTTATCGTTATAACGATCTATTGGTGAAAAATATTTTAAACGTCTCAATAGTGCTGAAGGTTTCTTCTTCATACTGTTCACTCCTTTAATACGTCTCTCTTACATACCCTTACTATAAGAGAGGTTGTAAAATACAGATGTGACATTTCGCACAGTTCAAGAGATTGTCAAAAATTCTTGAGAAAACATGAAAATGTGAAAATCTAATCATTGTGGGGCACATCCTCCACTGACTGTTAAATTCCTTCTTCTCTTCTACCAAAGTTTAAGATGAAATACAGATAACGATGAGCACGCAAAATATTTCTTATATAATAGAGGTATTAATTTAGAATTAGTTGTATTTGATATACCTAAATCGTTAAATGTATTTAAAAATGAAAATGCAATACTTTAAATCAAACTCACTAAACCAAGGGGAACTGTCCTGAGTATAGTTGAACCAAAAAACGCCAGTAAATTCTTATGAGTTGCCAGCACCTTGGATCGAATGAAGAGAAGCATACGCCATGAATGGCAAGATTATAAGATAATATTAAAAGGAGGCTATTATGATATTAGAACCGCTTTATGCAGAAAACATTATAGTAGGTGTCATATATACAAATGAGTTTAGATGGTATGTAACAGATAAAGAACTATGGTTTTTAGATTATGATAAATTAGATCATGCATATAAAAATTTAGGTGTAAGCATTGAAGATAATGAGGAAACGGAAGAAAGAAATGGAATACAAGTATTAAATAATGAAAATGTAGAAGTATTTTTACTAAGGATTAATCAATATAAAACAACTAAAGAGGAATTAAATTATTTACTACTTGAAAATATTAAAAGGAAAAATGCAGGAGAAGATCTATTAGATTTTAGTCCAGTCTTATTAATTAACTTTGATAATAAAATACTATATTCAATGTTTCCAGAACCGGCATCATACGAAAACTATGTACCAAAAGATTGGATTGGTACATATGAAGATTTCACTGAATTCATACCTACACCAGCGAAATATTGGATAGATAAGTTTAATAATAATCTACTTTTACTATAATTCAAGTAGGACAAGAGTGATGATAGTATAAGAACTTCTTACCTTAATAGAGCTTATGAGATTAATGGCGAAGTAAATAGAGTCCCTAAAGCCGGAAATAAAGGAGTAAAATAGTTATGAAATATCCATATAGTTTTGAAGTACTTAACAGTAGAGATTTAGTTATGAGACTTCCTCAAGAAATTAAACTTGTTGAAACTTTTTTAGGAATTGAAGTTTCAGCTTTTGGAGATTGGATTTTAGAAGAAATACATAGTGTTTTAAACGGAGAAAAAAATTATGTAGTAGTAAATGGCAACATTTGCGGTTTAGAAATTCGGAACGATACAACTACTGTGTTAGACAATTTAGCCGAAGATGGTAAAGGAGAATATTGTGAGATTGAAACAATGGAATTGGTAGAATTAATTCATATTTGGTTAGATAAACGAAAAGAATATAAGAAAGATAAAAATAAAGGATTGTAATAATTTAAATAGCTGGCCTCTTAATGAAGTCGGCTTTATTTATTACTCATATAAATTTTAATCACAAGGCGTATGATATATGTTTCCAACTTTACGCGTAGGGTTCCCTACGCTATTTATTTTGCTCATCGAAGTCACTCCTTCCTTCCCCTCCTCTACGTTTTACCGACAATACTAGTTTATATCAAGACATATTTCATATAAAACTACAAATCATTATTTACTGTATTGCCCTTAGTTACGGAAACAATTATACTAGATGTAATCGGAATAAATAATCTGAATATTCTTAGAATTAAAGATAGAATCTTTCCTGCCCGCAAGTAGGGTGATACATTCTATTTCCACTAAATAGATTAGAAATTGATAATAAAATTAGGAGGATTACGATGCCCCAGTTTGATTCATTACATCCCACTGTAGAGAAAATAATCAACAATATTGAAAAATTAATGGTCGGAAAAAGAAAAGAAACGATTTTAGCTTTGACTGCGCTCTTAGCTGAAGGTCATGTACTATTAGAAGATGTTCCTGGTGTCGGGAAAACGATGCTAGTACGTGCTCTTTCGAAATCAATTGATGCTGATTACAAGCGAATTCAATTCACACCTGATTTACTACCGTCAGATGTAACAGGTGTTTCTATTTATAATCCGAAAGAGCTCCAATTTGAGTTCAAGCCTGGACCAATCATGGGGAATTTTATACTTGCTGATGAAATTAATCGTACATCTCCAAAGACACAATCTGCCTTACTTGAAAGTATGGAAGAAGGCAATATCACAATAGATGGGATTACAAGACCACTACCAAAGCCATTTTTTGTAATGGCTACACAAAATCCGGTCGAATATGAGGGAACATATCCTTTACCAGAAGCTCAGCTTGATCGTTTCTTGTTGAAGCTAAAAATGGGATATCCTACACCAGAAGAAGAATTTGAAATTTTAAACCGGATGGAAAAAACAAGTCCACTCTCCCATTTAAAAGCTATTACTACAATTGAAGAATTACTTTATTTACAACAAAGTGTACGGGAAATAAGCATGGACAAAGGGATTAAGCATTACATTGTAAAGCTTGTTAATCAGACCCGTTCTTATAGTTCTATACAGCTAGGTGCAAGTCCACGCGGCTCAATTGCTTTAATGAAAGCTTCACAGGCTTATGCATTCATCCATGGCAGAAATTATGTTATTCCAGACGATGTTAAATTTTTAGCTCCTTACGTTTTAGCTCACAGACTCATTCTAAAAATGGAAGCAAAATTTGAAGGAATAACAGGAGAACAAGTTATTGCAAAAATCGTTGCACGAACTGCCGTGCCGAATCAAAGGACGCTGAACCCCTGATGAAAAGGCTACTACGAGTACTCTATCACGTTACCAAGTTATTACTAATCCCTTTATTCCTAGTCTTAACATTTGTGTACGCCATGCTTCAAGGAGGGTTTGTAAGTTGGTTTTTGTTTTACAGTACGATTCCTATTGGTCTTTACTCACTGCTACTCCCCTTCTACGCTTTACGGGACGCTGAAGTAAAACGAATAACAAACCAAAACGATTATGTAGCAGGAGAATCATTTTTAAGCACGATTACAATAAGAAGAAAAATTCCTTTTCCCTTACTTTATTTAGTTATAGAAGATGAACTACCACCACAATTCACAAGTTGTAGACAAACAAAAAGGAATAAAGTAATACTCTTTCCAGGAGTAAAACGAAATATTTCGTTTCAATATGTTATTGATACAATCCCTAGAGGAGAGCACACTTTTTCAAGCGTACGTATCAAAACTGGTGATCTATTCGGCATAGTGGAGAAAGAAGTAACTTTTTCAGCTCCAGATACATTTTTAGTCTATCCCCAGTATGTAGATATAACGTATCGGCAATTGGAAAATCATTTCGAACAAGGAGCGCTTTCAGCAAATATAAATTTAGCAAGAAACTCTACAGTCTCTGTCGGTGTTAGAGACTATAAGCCTGGTGATCGCTTTTCGTGGATTGATTGGAAAGCAACTGCACGAACAAACAATATTATGACGAAAGAATTTGAACAACAGCGCAGCCATAATATCATGATATTCATGGACAGAACTGAGTCTCCTCTATTCGAATCAGTCGTAACGTTTACTGCCTCTATTGTGAGGTCTGTCTTGAAGCAAAATTCAACAGCGGCATTCGTGTCTGTTGGAAAAGAACGGACTATTTTCCCTTTAGACAATGGAGATACACAGTTGCAACAAATCTTTTTTCATTTAGCGAAAGTACAAGCAGACAGTGTATTCCCGCTCTCCCAGAGTGTAGAAATGGAATTAAGAAAAATGTATCAGCCCGTAACGATTATACTCGTGACAAGCGATCTTTCACCCGATATTCAAAAAGCGGCTGAATGTGCCGCTACAAAAAATAGAAAATTAATGGTGTTTGTCGTGAAAGAAAAAGTAAACCAACTCTCTTATCGAGAAATAAGTATACTAGAAACTCTACAAAAACGAAAAATATTTGTAAACGTGGTTTATGAAAACCAGTATACAAACGTGTTTTTTGAGGTGAGCAAATGATAACATTACAAACAAAATACAAACGGGATATGAACAGATCTTTCATGCATGTATGTGTATTTCTTCTTTTACTAGAATGGTTAAGACCCCTTGTAGGTATTACAAACGTAGGTAGATTAGATATTTTTATACTATTTATTGGACTTTGCTCCACTCTCTCTTTTTTTCAAACAAGGTGGCAGATTCCAATAAAGATCGTCACAATATTATTCATCATTCATTCCTTATATTATAAAAAATCTTTTATAAATCCATCTTGGCTAACGACATTTTTTTCTGATATGTCTCGCAATTCCTTCCTGTTTTTTCAGGGGAATTTATTAGATATTTCGCCAGTTTTTCCAACAGTTTTATTTTTTCTATCATTTTGGTTTTTGAGTTCTTTCACCTCCTTTTGGACGATTCATAAAAAACGTGGGTTGTTATTTCTTGTATTAACTATTATTTATATCGTAACTTTCCATAACTTACATTTATACAATGCAAACTACGCTATTATTCGTACTGTTGTCATCGGCTTTTTTATGCTTAGTCTTCTTCAAATAGACCGAATAAAAGAGATGGAACACTTACAAAATTATGCTAGAGAAATCTCAAAATTACTTAAACCTCTTACACTATTTATTGTATTGTCAGTAACCATCGCATACTTTGCTCCAAAATTTGGTCCTCAATGGCCAAACCCAATGGATTTTTTTAAATTCAACACATCCGAAACAAGTAAAGAAAAAGAAGTTTCTACAGTTGGGTATGGTTTAGATGACTCGCAATTAGGCGGTCCCTTTAAAGCAGATAATACAATTGTTTTTACAGCACAAACACAAAACAAACAATATTGGAGAGTAGAAACGAAAGATTTTTATACAGGAAAAGGCTGGGAGGTTTCTGAAAATCCGAAGAAGGTTTCTTTTAAAAATAAAAACGATGTCGTGAGCTGGTACGAACAAAATACAAAAACAGAGACAACCGAAGCAACAATCACTATGCAAAAAAGTACTCCTCACCTTACCTATCCGGCGGGATTGATATCAGTTGAGGCTTCTTCTGATGTATCATACAGCGTTGACCCATTTTCAGAAAAAATCTATACGATGCACGGAGACTCTTCTACTACTTTAAATTCGTATAAGGTAACATATGAGATCCCAGAGTTTCCCATAGAAAGCTTGAAAGCTGTAAATACGAATGAAGGGCATGAAACAAGTTCTTATTTCATGGCAAAGTACACACAACTTCCTGAATCGTTACCACAGCGAATAAAAGACTTGGCTGCCAATCTTACAAATGATAAAGACAACCGGTATGATAAAGTATTAGCTATTGAAAAGTACTTCACAGACAACTCTTTTGTATATGAAACAACGAATGTCTTATTCCCTGCCAAAAACCAAGATTATGTAGATCAATTCCTTTTCGATACGAAAAGCGGCTACTGTAATAATTTTTCGACGTCTATGATTGTGCTACTTCGTTCTGCTGGGATTCCTGCCCGTTGGGTAAAAGGATTTACAGAAGGAACTCCCGAAAATACAATTGCTAGTGCTGAAGGTGAAAATGTTTATAAAATCGCGAACAATAACGCACACTCTTGGGTCGAAGTTTATTTCCCAGGATACGGATGGATTCCATTCGAACCAACAAAAGGATTTACAAATCCCTATAATTTTACAAATAATACTCCTGCTCCTGCTTCACAAAATAGCGAAGAAACTAATTCTCAAAATGTGCAAATGCACGAGCGGAATAATGAAGCAAAACTCAAAAGTTTAATAGAAAATACAGGGGAATCCTCTACTAAAAAGATTACAAATTCTAAAACTAGTTTTTCTTGGTGGTACGTATTCCTCTCTATGGTACCGGTTAGTATAATGGGATACATTCTCTTCATTACTAGAATGAAATGGATTACTTTTTTTATTATTCATTTCTATAAATACCGAAAAGATGATGCTGTTTACCCAAAAGCTTACGGTGCACTTTTAAAACAATTTGCGAGAATTGGCATACCACGGGGTGAAAGTCAAACATTCCGAGAATACGCTCTCCACATCGATACACTTTACAACTCGGCCGATATGCAACAACTTACTTTCAGTTATGAGAACGCTATGTACCAAAAGGGCCAGACCGCAGCCGAATGGAAGAAATCCGTACACTTATGGGAAGTGCTTATGAAAAAAGCAGCTTCTCCGCCTAAATCAAATGACTTCAATACAGTGATTTAATGTTAAACGCCTCAAAGAACAATATAGTTCTTTGAGGCGTTTTTAATAAAGTGAAACTCCTAGTTATTCCCCAAGTACCTTTTCAATCTCAACCTCTAAATCCACCGGCTTCGTCTGCGGCGCAAAACGCCCTACTACTTTCCCGTCTTTTCCAATTAAAAACTTCGTAAAGTTCCATTTCACTGCTTTCATGCCGAGTAAGCCTGGTGCTTGTTCTGTCATGTATGTATACAGAGGATGAGCCTTATCACCTTTCACATCAATCTTTGCAAACATCGGGAAGTTTACACCATAGTTTAACTCACAAAAACTAGTAATATCTGCTTCTGTTCCTGGTTCTTGCCCTCCGAATTGGTTACAAGGGAAACCGAGTATTTCTAGTCCTTGGTCTTTATATTTATCATATACTTCTTGTAATTCTTTATATTGCGGTGTAAACCCGCATTTACTAGCTACATTTACAATAAGAATTGCTTTTCCTTCGTAATCTTTTAACGATTTTTCTTCACCTGTAATTGTTTTAGCTGAAAAATCATAAATTGTCATTGTTCCTGCCCCTCTCTACACTATCATTCTATGTTTATACTATACTACATTCGTGAATATACAGCTCTTATTACGTATTTACACGCTGAAATGATAGCGCTTTATTTATGTTTAAAATTCGACACAATCTACTAGACTTTTATGATGGAAAGTTTTACAATTAAATTGTGAACAAAATGTGACAGTTTATATTCCATTATAAAAGAAAAGGATGGTGTTCATTATGAAAACTGCACAACGTGAAACGATTTCAAATCGCGAGTTTTATTTCGTACTATATATGATGTTATTGTATGTTACTGGTTGGGTAATCGATGTGAATGGTTTGTTTTTAAGCTCCTACTTTAATTTAGCAGGAGAGATTATGCTTCCAATCGTTGGTGGTATTGTCGGATTGTTCGTTATGTCTATCAATAAAGAACAAACAAAATAACAACATTACAAAAAGGCAGAAGACGAGCTTTCGTTTTCTGCCTTTTTTCTTTTTTAGCGTATAATAGAAACATGCAGTATATAAGGAGTGGTAAATATGAAAAAAGTAGAGCAATTATCTTCTCACCTATATCTAATTGATGATTTCGATTTACAGCATAATGAACGAACAGGTACGTATGTTTTATTAGGTGATGATATTACTTTAATTGAAACTTGTGCAGCCCCTTCTCTTCCGTATATTTTAGACGGCTTACAACAATTACATATTGACTTAAACGATGTAAAAAACATTATCGTTACACATGTTCATTTAGATCATGCTGGGGCAGCTGGTTTAATGATGGCAAAGTGCCCAAATGCTACTTTATATGTGCATTCTCGTGGTGCTCGTCATATGATCGATCCAACAAAACTCATTGTAGGCGCAAAAGCTGTGTACAAAGAAGATTTCGATAAACTTTTTGATCCAATTCTTCCTATAGAAGAAGAACGTGTTCATATTGTCCAAAACGGTGATACGTTAAAAATTGCAGAAGACCGCACCCTTACATTTTATGATACACCGGGGCATGCGAAGCACCATATTAGCATTCACGATTCATTAACAAACGGCATTTTTACTGGCGATACAATTGGAATTTATTATAGAGAACTTGCAGATCTTGGTGTAGAGTTGTATCTACCGTCAACGTCCCCTTCACAATTTCAGCCAGATGCAATGATTGCTTCTAAAAATCACATTCAAAGTATGAATGTAGACACTATTTATTTCGGCCATTACGGCGCTTCATCCAATGTTACAGAAGTATATAACCAGCTGGAACATTGGTTACCTATTTTCGTTCATACTGGTAAAGAGGTCTTTGAACAGTATAATGACTTCGATGAAGCGACTAAGGCTTTACAAACTGTATTAATGGATAACATCTCTTCTCACCTTACAAAATTAAACGTCCCATCCGATCATTCCGTTTATAACATTTTACACCTAGATATAGAAATTAGCGCAATGGGCATTATTGATTATTTCACGAAGCAAGAGAAATCCAAATCCACTATTAAATAACAGTAAAAGAAGAGATATACAACAGTAGTAATTGTATATCTCTTCTTTTTTTGAATATATTTTGAGTAAAGGATGGTGGAATGCAATGCAAAAAGTGATGCTATACCTCTGCTTTACATTATTTATCGTCTTATTATTATTTGTAGGAGTGAAAATTCAATTTTATTTAGATACAGACGCGCAAGTAAACTTTAACATTTATCCAAGGCTTTTCTACTATACACTCTTTCCTCTTGTAGTCGGCATTTTATTACGTTTCCTTCAATCTATTAATCGCGAAACGAGTAAACAAAACTGGAGCTTTCAACCGGATAAATTTATTGCGATTACAGTTCCTACAATATTAATTTCCTTTTCCCCAGCACTACTCTTTTCACCAGTTGGTAAATACCTACCTTATTTAACTAATATTATTCTTGTGAATACAACTTTTGTTACGATAATTAGTTTAATAGCTGGTTATTCCCTTTTAGATTGTTTTATACAAAAAGATTCTGCAACTATGAAAAAATATGATTGATGATTAATTTTTAAATGTCATTGGTTACTGCGCTTTATTTATAAGTGTGATATTACTTGTAAGATTCGTTATACATGCGGTAAGAAAATTTAATGAATAGCAAAAATGAGTATGAAATCACTTAGATTTTTTACTCGTTTTTTATTATTCATATATTTAATATACAATAGGAAATTTATGTTAAACTAAAGGAAATCGTACATTAAATCAAAATGTATTTTAACCAAGGGAGACTTACTATGTATAAATTAGGGGCTTTCTCATTTCTAACGTTTATCGTAAGTGTATGTTCTTTCTTTATTTTAAGAGGACCTAATGCCAACTTGACGTTAATTATTGCGATACTAAGTATACTTTCATTACTCGGAATTATTTTTGCGATAGCATCAAAAAATTGGTTATTCGGAATAGTTGGTACTGCATTAAATGGCGTAATACTAGTAGTTGTATATTTCTTATTGCTAGCAAAAGGAATAGGTGGTTAATATATTTACCTTTCAATAAGAAAAGCTCACAGCGTAAGCTATGAGCTTTTTTACTTATCTCACCTTTTCATCTACATACTCCATAAACTGTTCTGCTTTAATAAATCTTTCTTTATACGCTTCAGGTACTTCTTCTACTGTTATCCCACCACTCGATTTCGCTTTTACTAATACAGTTTGATATGACATTAATGCTTCCATATATTGTTCATACTCTTCAGGAGTTAATACTTCTTTACTAGATTTCTGGCCATTTAATTTATCAAAATACGGCTGAAGCTCCATCTCTACCTTTTTCATTTCCTCTTTTTTAGCTGGTGATAATTGATCGTAATCAATATTACCGTTCGAATCTCCGTACTCAAGCTTAGCATTTGTTAATTTTTTTAGTTCTTTTGTAAACTCTTCATATTCCTTTGCACCCATTTCATCTTTCGCTTGTGATAACTTTGCATTAAAACGCATATACGCTTCTAATGTCACCGCGCCGGCATGTTTTTTTAAATTCTCAAAAGATCCGTATATACCATCTGCCATGATAGATTGATAAGCAAAACCAGTCGTAGGGATTAAAAATGCTGCTGCAAGCACTCCTGCGATAAGGCGTTTCTTCACCTTACTTCCCCCGCGCTTCATTTTTATTTGAACGATTACTTTTTCTTTTAACTCCGGCGGGACTACAACCCCCTTCGCTTCTTCTTGTATAGATTCTCTAACTCTACAATCTAAACTCATTTCACATTCCCTACCTCTCCTAAAAAGATTTCTTCTACTTGCTCTTTTTGACGTAGTTTCTTTAAGGCCGCATGAATTCTAGATTTCACAGTACCAAGTGGAATATGTAATATTTGTGCTACTTCTTCTTGTGAGTAGTCGTGTAAGTATCTTAAAATAATTACTTGTTTCAATTTATACGGTAATTTATGAATGAGTTCGACTAGTTTTTGGTTTGATATTTTACTTACAACATCGTTTGAAAAATCAATTTGCACTGGTTTTCTTTGCTCTTCTGCTTTTTTTATAATTCGTAGTCGCATCCACCTCTTTCTTCTATAAGAATGAATTTGTTTAATCGTAAGTCCAATTAACCAAGGGCGAAATGGCTTCTCGCTATCGTACTTACGAAGCGATTCATATAGCTGTATGTATATTTCTTGAACGACATCATCTACATCCGTTTTATCATCTATTAAGAAATGCGCCGTTTTATATACTTCTTGAATCGTTTTATCATACAATTCGCTATACGCTTCTTTATTGCCCAATAAAGTTAATTGGATTAAATCCATATACACTGTTTCATCCTTCATATACCACCCCTCCTTTGTCTTACACTATATATTGGCAAGTAATTGATATTTCGTTCGATTTTTTCAAAAAGTTTTTTATATTAATTAATATAATAATTCAATGAGTTCATAAGCTTCACTTATAACCATGCATAACAATTATATAATTTTCCAATTCCTAATGAAGATTTAAAATGATTTATATAGTCAAATTTAGGAGGATATATGATGAAAGCTATCGTTATAACGTCTTTCGGTGGTCCTGAAGTGATGAAATATACAGATGTAGATATGCCGGCTATTTCAGACAATCAAGTTTTAATTCGTGTTGTTGCTACTAGTGTAAATTTCGCTGATATTAAATCTCGGTATGGTAAAAAAGGAAATAAAGCATTTCCCTTTATTCCAGGGATAGATGCTGCTGGTATTGTAGAACGTGTAGGTTCTCAAGTTTCGAATATTCATCCGGGACAGCGTGTCATCGCTTTTCCTCAAAATGGATCTTACGCTGAATATGTTGTTGCAAATGAAAATCTTACTTTCGTATTACCTGATGAAGTTGACTTTCAAACTGCAGCTGCTTGTCCTATCGTATCTTTTACAAGCTATAATTTACTCGCAAATGTTGCAAGGCTTCAACGAGGTGAATCTGTACTCATTCATGCGGCTGCTGGCGGAATTGGCACTACAGCTATTCAACTTGCAAAACTATTAGGGGCTGGAAAAGTTATCGGTACTGTCGGAAGTGCTGAAAAAAGAAAAATCGCTTTAGATGCTGGAGCTGATTATGTAATTTGTCATCAAGATGAAGATTTTGTAGCGAAAGTCAATGAGCTGACAAACGGCGGAGGAGTGAATATCATTTTGGACTCTATTTCTGGAACTATCTCTGAAAGCAGTTTAAAATGTCTTGCTTATTATGGCCGCCTCGTTCATTTCGGTAATGCAAGCGGTGAAATTGGTAATTTTCAAACGAAAGATTTACACGCAAGTTGCCGATTTATACTCGGCTTTAGCTTTGGTACTACACGAAAAAAACGACCTGAACTACTCCAAGAAACTGCATATGAAGTTTTCCGTTATTTGCGTGACGAACGTTTGCAAATCAAGGCTACGAAATCTTTTCCACTCCAAGATGCAGGGAAAGCACATGAATGGGTCGAAAGTAGACAAAGTACAGGGAAAGTCATACTAAACGTTCAGTCAGCTCCCTAAAATGAATACTAAAAAAAGGGGGCTATATATGGGATCACGAATTATGCATGTTATTATTGCTAACGGGATTGCTGAGAATTTATCTATTCAAGATAAAACTTCTTTCTTACTTGGAGGTGTAGCTCCTGATGCTGTTCATTCAAAGGCAGAAAAAGGAACTTCACATTTTTACGCCGGTACAACGAAGAACTATACGAGAAGAATAGATTATGATTCATTTATTCATAAATACGAAGATTATATAGATTCTCCTTATATTTTAGGTTATTATACCCACCTCATTGCCGATGATAATTGGCTAAGTGGCTTTTTTCTACCTTGGCTAAAAAATAGAATAGAAAATGACGAAACCATCGCACCTATGTACTATAACGATTTTAAATTGTTAAATGCAAAGTTGCTTCATCATTACGATCAAGAACAACAACTCTTCTCTCTTCTCAATCAAGAGGCTCACATTATGGATATTGAAGAGGTTTCTAAAGAAAACGTTTTAGCTTTTCGAAAGTATCTTTTTGAAGATATGTTGTATCCAAAGCAACACTTGCATGAAGACTTACAGGTGTTTACGTTTAATCAAATTGTCGGTTACATTGAAACTGCTATTGAAAAAGGCGCATTTTTTATTAAACAGCTCTCTCATGAAAAATCCACTTCAAACATGTAATCCCCCTCAATATATTTGAGGGGGATTTTGACATAGCAATATTATTATTGGTTCTTTTCCATAACCGCAAAATAGTTCCCTTCACTATCAGCAAAGTTAAACACTTTACCAGAAGGCATAGTTACCATTTCTCCAACAGTAACATTTTTATTTTTTAAATCTGTATATAATTGATCAAGATTTTCTGAGAAGAACATTAAAGATGGTGTACCAAGATTTAATTCTGGACTCATTTTGGCAATAACTTCTTTATTATGTAGTATAATGCTCGTTTCCGCACCCTTAGTCGGAGCGATTTCAATCCATCTCATTCCTTGTTTATTATCTTCCTCTGCAACTACATGAAACCCTACCTTTTCCGTCCAAAAATTTACTGCCTCATCTTGATTATTTACATACAACATAATTTGTCCGACTCTATGGATCATTTGTTTTCCTCCTAATGGTTTTTACATTCTATGTAGCTTTCTACAATTTCTATTATTATTCCTTTCGTATTTATATGTACTTCTTTACAAAATTTATCGACTGGCTCATCCCGTCAATTTCGTTAAAGTAATCATTTCTTTCAATCATGTTATATCCGCCAAATCCAATTTCGTCTAACACCTTGAAGAATATATCGAAATCTACTTCACCATTCCCTGCTGCAACTTCAATATACTTACTTGAACTATCGTTTTTCACTTCTGTACAATCTTTAATATGAGTTTGTACTATATAATCTTTTAATAGTAATAAACTTTCTATCGGGTTTTCATTTATATCGCTAATTAAATTTGCTGGATCAAAGTTAACCGCTAATCCTTTTGAATTTATATTTTCTAAAAACCGCTTTAACACTATCGCTTTTTCAGATCCCGTCTCAATGGCGAAGAGTCCCCCAAATCTGAACGCTAAGTCCCCTATTTCATTACAAACACGTATCATTTTATCATAGTACTCACTATTTTCATCATCTGGGATTTTCCCAATATGGGCTGTTACTATGTTAGCTCCTAACCTTAACCCCATATCAGTAATATATTTAAAACTCTCTATTGCACATTCAGCTTCAGTTCCTATAATTCCATTTTCTCCAAAGTTAATTGCTAATGATGGGACTTGAATCTCATTAAAGGATAAATTTTCTTTTAATGTGGTCCATTGTCCCTTTGAAATGTTAGCTAAGTTGAAAGTCGGATTCATAGCATATAGTTGAATATAATCTAAATCCCATTCTCTCGCCTTTTTTATTCCTTCGTTTACTTCAATATGTTTCGTATTTAAAAACATTCCTAATTTCCTATCCATACATGTACCTTCTTTTTATTATTTCGCATCATGTTAATATTCGACTCTTTTTATGTTATTTCCTCGTATAAACTAAATGAATAAAGCTAACCTTTTATCGATATTTCTGGTAGAAGCATTGATATATATGATAGGTACATTAAAAAAACACTAATACAATTCCCTTTATCACTCGATTGCAAATAAAAAAGACGTAACTACAAATAGTTACGCCTTCCCCATTATTTATCTAGGCTTTTTCTTCCCAGTAAATGCTGGTTTCTTTTTCTTAGGTGCTGGTGGCTTCGATTCTACAAATGTTCCTTTGAACATTTCTTGCTTCGTAAATACGATGCCTAGTTTTTTCGCAAATTGTAGTAATTTGCGCTCTTCTTGTGGAGTTACAAGAGATACGACAGTTCCTTCTTTACCCATACGTCCAGTACGTCCTGAGCGGTGAATGTATTGGTCTACTGTGTCTGGTAATTCTAAGTGAATTACATGTGTTAAATCGTCAATATCGATTCCACGTGCTGCAATATCAGTAGCAAGTAGGATTTCTAATTTCCCTCCGCGGAATGCACGCATCGTTGCTTCACGCTCTTGTTTACTTGCTTCTGCATGAAGAGCTGCTGCTTTCATTTTGCGGAATTTCAGTTTCTGAGTAATTTCATCTAAACGGAATGGGTCGTTTAAGAAAGCAACTGCTTTTACATCACCCATATGCACAATTCTTCTTACGTAATCATTTTTTTCGCGTCGCTCACAAATGATATATGTGTGCTCAACTAAGCTTTTTGACTCTTCACGTGTTACACGTGTTAATTGTGGTTCCACTGCTAAATCACGTGCTGCGTCTTCTGCTGCTTTTGTCATTGTCGCTGAGAAGAATACTAATTGACGATCGCGCATCGTTGATTTAATTACATCCTGTACAGCGCCCATCATTTTTTGTTTCACAATTTGATCGAACTCATCAAATACAATTGTTTTCACTTCATGCATTTTTAGCTTTTTCATACGAATTAATTCTAAAATACGTCCTGGTGAACCGACAATTACTCTCGGGTGTTTCTTTAATTTTTCAACTTGGCGCTTAATATCTGCACCACCAATTAAAGATGCCCCTGAAATTTCAGTTCCTGCTGTAAACTTTTGAACCTCTTCATGAATTTGCATTACAAGTTCACGTGTTGGCGCTAAAACAACAACTTGTGGCTGTTTTACTTCAGGATTAATTTTATGTAAAAGGGGTAATAAGTACGCTAATGTTTTTCCTGTTCCAGTTGGAGATTCAGCTATAACGTCTTGTCCTTCTAAAATAGTTGGAATCGCTTGTTTTTGAATTTCAGTTAATTCTTTAAAACCAGCCTTCTCCCAAGCTTGTTGTAAAAATGGTTGCATATCTTTTATCATTTGTTTTTCTCCTTTATCTCTATTTTTGAAGAAAATGTTGTATTGTTCGCACCGTTTCTATCATGTGTGAAATAACAGCTATTAAATCATCAACATGGTCTTCTGTAATCGCTTTTTGAAATAGAACCTCTACCTTATTATGATATGAAATCGCTTGCTTATTATATTCGTATGAAAGTTTTTGCGTAATCATTCTTTCTTTTCCCCATATAGAATGCATGAAAGTTTCAATTTCTTCGCACACTACTTCTGGTTTTTTTATCGGGAATGAAAATGCTAACTTCATTTCACAACCTGGTGTAAACTGTGGTACTTCTAATATTTCACCAGACAAGTTCTTTGCATCCACAGATAGTGAAAATGTTGCTTCTACTAACGGTTCGAATGGTTCTGTTAATTGAAATGAAATATGATATATACGACTTAATGAAGCAAGGTCCATCATATCCTTTCGATCTGTTACAAGAATGTCTCCGTGTAAATCAAAATCATAAACAGCACCTTCTACGATTACTTTTAAATTATCAAAAGCAGTTGGATCAAACATAATTTCCTCCAAAAAACAGGCGCCTTTCGATGGAAAGGCGCCACTTGATGTATATATAGTTTACAGATAAACGAGATGAATTACAACCTTTTAGAATAAACCTACT
The DNA here is from genome assembly GCF_009739945.1 of Bacillus luti. Classification (NCBI taxonomy): domain Bacteria; kingdom Bacillati; phylum Bacillota; class Bacilli; order Caryophanales; family Bacillaceae; genus Bacillus; species Bacillus luti. Next base: position 3,097,081 of record NZ_CP040336.1, read on the forward strand.
GCTTTTCCATCTTCATTTACATCCATTTGTAGTGCTGCTGGTTGTTTTGGAAGACCTGGCATTGTTAACATTGTTCCTGTTAACGCAACGATAAACCCTGCACCGATAGATGGTTTTAGTTCACGAATTGTAACGATAAAGTCAGATGGGCGACCTAATTTCGTTGCATCATCAGAAAGAGAGTATTGTGTTTTCGCCATACAAACTGGTAGGTTACTCCAGCCTTCCCCTTCATATTGAGCCAATTGCTTACGTGCTTTCGGAGCAAATTCAATATCTTTTGCGCCGTATACTTTTTGAGCAATTGTACGAATTTTTTCTTCTAATGGTAATTCTAACTCATAAAGTGGTGCGTAGTTATTCTCACCTTTTTCGATTTCTTTTAATACTTTCTCAGCAAGGTCAACTCCGCCTTGGCCACCTTTCTCCCAAACTTCTGTTAAGGATACTGCATAGCCACGCTCATTACACCACTCTTGTAAGTAAGCAACTTCTGCATCTGTATCTGTAATGAATTTATTAATGGCAATTACGAAAGGCACACCGAAGCTTTGGATTGTTTCAACATGCTTCTGTAAGTTTTCCATACCTTTTGCTAATGCATCTACATTTTCTTCTTTTAATTGATCTTTTGCTACGCCACCATGCATTTTAAGCGCACGAATAGTCGCAACAATAACAACTGCTTCTGGCTTAATTCCAGCTGCACGAGCTTTAATATCTAAAAACTTCTCTGCACCTAAATCTGCGCCGAATCCAGCTTCTGTAATAACATAATCACCTAATTTTGCTGCCATTGTAGTAGCGATAACACTGTTACAACCGTGAGCGATATTCGCAAATGGTCCGCCATGAATGATAGCTGGTGTATTTTCTAACGTTTGTACTAAGTTCGGTTTTAATGCGTCTTTTAATAATAATGTTAACGCACCTTCTACACCTAAATCTTTAACCGTTACAGGTTGATTTGCAAAGTTATAAGCAACTACGATGCGAGATAGACGTGCTTTTAAATCTTGAATATCTGTTGCAAGGCAGAATACGGCCATAATTTCAGATGCTACTGTAATATCAAAACCGTCTTCACGTGGTACACCTTGAACTGGTCCACCAAGACCAATTACTACGTTACGAAGGGCACGATCATTTAAGTCAACACAGCGTTTCCAAACGATTTTACGCGTATCAATTCCAAGTGTATTTCCTTGTTGGATATGATTATCAATGAACGCTGCTAACGCGTTATTGGCAGTTGTAATCGCATGAATATCTCCAGTAAAGTGAAGGTTAATGTCTTCCATTGGTACGACTTGTGAAAAACCACCACCTGCTGCTCCACCTTTTAGTCCCATCGTCGGTCCAAGAGATGGTTCGCGAAGTGCAATTACTGTTTTCTTACCAATTTTATTAAAAGCTTGGCCTAAACCAACTGTTACTGTTGATTTACCTTCTCCAGCTGGAGTTGGGTTAATTGCTGTTACTAAAACAACTTTACCGTCTTTCTCATCTTGTAAACGCTTAAAAATATCAAGAGATAACTTACCTTTATAATGCCCGTATGGCTCTAATTCATCTTCTAAAATATTTAAATCAGCTGCAATTTCTTGAATTTTTTTCATACTTGCTTCTTGTGCGATTTCAATATCAGATTTAACTGTTGTAGTAGTTGTCATATACCCTAGTCCCCCTTTAATTGGTTCTGATGATATTGTATCAGTTTTTTGTATTTTCTGCACTTATTTACCTCCTAAAAATTCTTCTTTTCTTTATACGTTTTTTAACATAAATACCCATAAGAATGTTAATGATTGTTGTAACTCTGTAGGTAGTTGACCTAACATCTTCTCATTTACTCCGCGCTTATACACACCGATGCCATCTACAACTTCAAAACCTTGTTCTTTCGCTAACTGTTCAAATTCCCAAGGCATCATCGTATTACAAACAACGTCTTTGCCGTATAAACGAGGATAACTGTTCTCTCGAGGCTTTGCTGTCGGTCCTAAAATCGCAATACATGCATAGCCCTCTGTCTTTAAAACACGCTTTATTTCATTTAATGCTAATAATGGATTCTCGGTCCATTCCAATGAATTAATCGCCATAATCGCTTCAAATTGTTCATTTTCAAAAGGTAAGGAAGAAAGATCCCCTTTCACAAAAGATAAATTGGGGCCTTCTCCGCGCTCTTTACCTTTTTGAATCATTACTTCCGATAAATCTACTCCAACTGCTTTATAACCCGATCCACTTAATTTATATGTACCGTATCCATCACCACAACCAACATCGAGCACTTGAGCTTCTTTTTCCACGTACTGCTCAAAAAATGGAATAATTGTACTTCTGCTACCACTGTCCCACATCTCTTGACTATTTTGATTCCAAAACTCTGCACTACTATCCCATTTCTTCTCTGCTGATTCGTGCCAATTAAATTTCGTCATACATTCCCCTACCTTCACGTATTATCATTCATTTCATTCTACATCATTTTCCAAAATTCCTGTTTATCTTCATAAGGAGATGTACAAGCTAAAGTTAGAATCTCTATTCTCCAATTTTTGCTTTACTTGGGTTTAACTCATACTCATGTTCTTCTCCTGATGACAGATACTATAGGTACACCCAATTGAAAGAGAGGGATGTACATGCGAAGAAAGAGAAATCATCATTTTAAAAGTGGTGAAAAACACGAAGAGTATGCAGCTGAAATATCACCAGCAGGCATTCCAATTAGACATAAACGGAAAGAAATTGCAAATGAAATAGAAGGTACCAATACCGGTGCAATGGTTGGCTATGTCGCTTTATTTCTTTCGTTATTCTCCATCGCTTTTTATCCTGTTACACTCGGCTCTCTTGCGATTTTAATTGGCTTATTAGCTGTCAATTTCGGAGCGAGAACACTCGGGTATACAGCAATTGGTTTTGGTAGTTTTTCTGTTTTATTTACTTTACTTTATCCGCTTGCTTTGTCAGCGTTTTAAAAAAACACACCAAGTTATACTTGGTGTGTTCATTCATGATACAACATAATATGGCCGCATCCACAACAATGCTTCGCTGTAATTTCTTGAAAGACCGGATAATTTTCTTCATCCCGATGCTCAATAAACACTTTTTCAAATCGATACATGTTAGGTGCATATGCCCAATCTTGTTTCGTACGTGCATATAACGTTGAAGTGAAAAACTCTTCTCCACCACAAACAATACATTCTTTTTTCATCGATATCCCTCCTATGCTTGTCTTACTCCATCTATATGAACATACGCATAAAAAAAAGACCTTCTATTACTAGAAAGTCTTCTCTGAAACAAAAAGAAATGTACCAAACATCCCTACTCCGCTGTATTCTTTCGTAACCCCAGCTTGAGTTTTATATGTTTGCTTTACAGTCATAAAGAAAACACCATTTCGTGTATCAATACCTTCAAACTGCAATTTCTCTTTTTTTTCATCTACATTTTGCGTGCATTCAAAGCTATCCTCATTACATTTCAATGCATACTTATCTTCTAGATACAATTTGAAATCTGATTCTTTCGGACAAGTTATAAGTAATGTCGCTACGAGAATAATACTTACAATACCCACAATTGTATAATATTTGTTCATTTGTTCTCCTTTCAAAAGACAAGAAAACTTGACTTCATGCGCCAAGTTTTCTTAGTCCACAACCCATTGCCACTCTTGTTCTTTCTTATCAAAAATGAGCCAACCTGTCTCTGTTGCTTCTTCTTTCAATTCATCAATATTATCTAGCACCTCATCCGTACTCTCATACGAACCAACTACATATACCGGAATTTCAAGACCTCTTCTTGACTCAATCTTCCCTGCCAGATCAATATAAAGACCATCTTCCATTAATGGAAGAAGCCCCATGATCACTTCTTTCGAAATTGCTGGGAAAATTTTTGATTTTTGGAAGAAAGAAAAACGTTTCTTACCGAAAGCACCGAGTTTATAAGGAATGACTTTACTTAACATTCCTACAAAATCAGCAATTCTACGATAGTACACTTTGTTGTACCACCCGTCATCATGTGAAAAATAAACAAATCTATTTTTCAATAGCGGAAAGAATGTTCTAGCAAGTGGTTCTTTTTTGTGAGCCAAATATAAAAGCTCTGCAATTTCTTTTGGCTCTAATTCATCTAAATCGCTTGCATCATCAAAATCTACCCAACAAAATTCATCAAATTCATCAATCTCTGCTTGAATTAACTTATGTATATTTTCTTCCTCAACATATTCAAATAAAGTATGATAATGAAAATCTGTCCATTCAAAGTTATGCTTCAAAAGCAACACTTGATGAAGCGGTGAAGGGATGTTACTTGCAAACTCTTTAAACGTAATTCCTGATGTAATAAAACAATGACCCCGACGATTACCATTAATATATATCATATTCTTTACTTGGTCAGATCCTCCAGACAAAGCACCTAGCCACCTTCGTTTTGTATGTTTCAATTCTATAGCATATTTTAACATGAAAAATTTTAGAAACATAGAAAAAACTTCAAAAACTATTTACAATTTCATGTGTTTTATTACATAGTGATTACAAGAAAAAACACCTGCTCATAAGCAGGTGTTTTTAAAGGATATCATCTGGGTTTTGAGGATGATGATTTCCCTCTTTCTTATCATCTTTTTGGAACATCGATTGAATTTTATCAATTGTTTGTGGAGCTAATTCAATCATTTTTTCCGCTAAATGTGTCGCATTTTGTAAATGAAGAATATTTACTCCATCTTTATTCACCACAAGAAATGCTACTGGTGTAATAGAAACACCACCCGCGCTCCCTCCGCCAAATGCAGGGGTACCATTCGCTCTTTGACCATCATTCGTCTGGAAATCAGAACCTCCTGCTCCAAAACCGAACGCGACTTTAGAAACCGTTAACACCACACCACCGTCAGCCGTTTGAACAGGCTCTCCAACAATCGTATTCACATCGACCATTTCTTTTAAATTTTCCATTGCCGCTTTCATTAACCCTTGAATTGGATGATCCACCGTTCATAACCTCCTTTGTCATATCTTTCCTAGTTTTTCCGAAAGTTGGTGAACTAAACATAAAATTTTATATTGATTTCAAAAAACTTAAGTTGTAATATTTAGAAAAAACAAAAAAAAGGTCCAATTCGTTATGATGCGAAAATTAACAAAGAAAGATCATGAACAAGTATTCGCTTACTTAAAAGAAGAAGCCGCCCTTAACTTGTTTATTATTGGAGATATTGAAGCTTTCGGTTATGAATCAGACTTTCAAGAATTATGGGGTGTATTTAAAGAGAATGGAACATTAAAATCGATTTTACTCCGCTTTCATGATGCATTTATACCATATAGTAAAGAAGAGTTTGTAGTAACTGACTATGAGCCATTTCTTTCCGCATATAAGCCGCTGAAACTCTCTGGTAAGTCAACTATTGTTGAACGATTTGAAACCGTTTCAAGTATACATTTAGGTACGAAAAATGAAATGTATTTTTGCGAATGTCTAAATGCCGACAACTTACCTAGTACGCCTGCCCAAGAAACAATTAAACTTGCCACACTAGATGATGTAGAGCGAATTATGCAATTAAGAAGTAAAATCGCTGAATTCCCGACTGCTAATGAATCAGAAAAAATTTTAAGGCAAGCTATTGAAACAAATACAGGACGTACATATTATATTGAAAAAGACGGTGCAATCATCGCATCCGCCTCTACTTCCGCTGAAAATTCATTATCCGCTATGGTTGTGGGCGTATGTACACAACCGAATTACCGCGGAAATGGATATGCTTCACTCCTATTACAAAAAATGATTCAAGACTTTACGAAAGAAGGCCGAACACTTTGTTTATTTTATAACAATCCAGCTGCTGGACGAATTTATAAACGTCTAGGGTTTAAAGACATCGGGATGTGGACGATGCATCGATAATAAGCAATACTTTATAAGAGGAAATAGTTGTAACTTAGTAATACAAGCAAATTACAAAATAACCCACACCGTTATTATGAAGATGGAGAAACTACTTGTAAAGCCATGCCCCTAACTAAAATATGTCATGTATTCAAGCTAAATTTAGACAGATAAACGCCCCAGTTGCATCTACTCCAGCAACTGGGGCTACCTGTTTATTCTCAAATTCTTTCCACTACAAATAGAAATATTTATGAACCATTTTTCACACTTATGTCGCTATTATCTTTACGTGCAAATGCCCTTCTTAATATTACTGCTTCTTATTGTACTGTGCTTTAAAATCAATATATTCCTGTCTCGCATCTTGGTTATTATCCTGTTTCCTATTAAAATAAGTTATAATTTGGAACATATTCTCTACTAATTTTCCATCCTCATTCTTTTTCTTATAATCTATATCAATACTTAATTGTAATATCTGTTTTGGATTTTTTGCAGAGTCAAAAGTAAATGAAATTGTTGATCCATCATATTCATCATAGTTAATTTTTAACTTATCATTAATAATACTTTGGAATTCGGATTCAGTTAGTCGATATCCCACTGAATTAGGCTGATCAAACTTTTTTATATCATCCCCGGGCTTCATCTTTAGTTTCCCTATACCTTTTAAACGATCTACAATTAAGTTCACGTATGAAACATCTAGATTTGAATCCGGACTTTTCACCTGTCCATTTTCATACTTAACATGAGTACTATAAATAGTCTCTTTTTTATAATTTTCATTTGTCCTTTTCTCCTTTTCTTTTTCTATATCAGTCGCAACTGTTTGTATAGTCTCTCCATATAAACTTTTATCTTTTGTATTATATGCACCTTCCGTAGTTTGACGAATTGTTTTACTGTGTTCTCCATCTTCCTTTTGTTCAAATGTACTATATATACCTCTTTGTTCCACAAAAGCATACCCATCATCACTCGAAGACATAACCTTTTTCATGTCACCTTCATCCAATGCCTTAATAAATGGCTCATACTCTACCTTTTCTTCAAAAAAACTACATGCTTGTAGTAGACTGATTGTTATTATGATAGTAATCATTTTAGAAATCTTTTTTGTGTTCATTTCATCATCACACTACACTCTCTACATTTTCGATCAGATAATCTTCTAATCACTTTAATCACCTTACATAAGTGAATTTTCTTTTAGTAATTCAAATACTCTCCTATAAATTATTACTTTTTCACCACCAAAACTTACAATATGCACTTTCTTTATGCCTTACGTTTCGATTTACCTTTTTTATTTTTCTTTCGATATCTTGGAGTCTCCATTTTATGTTGCTCCCACGCTTTATTAAATGACGGAAATTTAAACCTGCAATATGCTAATAGCTGAAATTCAGCTGCACCGATTGCTATCGTATACATTAAAAAGGTCCCTACTACATACATAAATAAATCATCAAACCCATAATCATTATGAAAATATATTAAAATAAGAATAGTTACTGCGTATAGTGTAGCCCACTTCATCATCTTTCCTTTTGTATTACTAAAGAAAGAAGCATACCTTTCATCCATACTAAACGCACCTTCACTCGCTTGTTTAAACGTATCAATTGTTGTCAGAATATGAAAAATTACTGCTCCTAAAAGTAATAAACCCACATACAGTATTGTAATCCAGTCAATTGAATTATTAGCCATTTTAGTAACAGTCAACGCAGTAGGAGCTATTGTTGCCATTTGGAATGCATATAATAATACGACAAGGGTTTGTAGTTTTTGAAATTTAAATTGAGCTATCGGAAATGAATAAATAGCGAAAAAAATTATTTGTAGGATATATAAGAACACTTCTAACTTAACAATTCCTATATTAAAGAGAAGCATACAGTAATCCCACCCAGCTGATAAAACAATAGAAAAAATGGTTATTGAACTAAATAGTATTCCTCCAAACATAAACCCTGTAGCACCTTGAGGGTCTAAACGATTTCTACATGTCATCCGAAATGCTTCTAAATCTTCCTCTTTTATATTCCACATCCTGGCTCTTCACCTTCTATATGTTTCAATTATTTTTCGAGCACTAAAATTCTATTAATATATTATTTATTTTTCGTTTTGGATTTCTTATTTTGTTTTCGAAATCTCCCACGCATTCTCTCATTCTCTTCCCACGTCATATTAAATGACTTAAATTTGAATCTACAGTACGCCAATAGTTGGAATTCTGCTGCTCCAATTGCAACCGCATACATTAAAACAGTTCCTACTCCATACATAACTAAAAAATCAATCGAATAATCATTTTGAAAATACATTAATATAAGAATTATTAGTGTATATATTGTAGCACCCTTTATCATAGTTCTTTTTGTTTTACTAAAAAACGAAGTGGATCTTTCATCACTACTAAACGCACCTTCACTTGCTTGTTTAAATGTATCTAGCGTTGCTACAATATGGATAATAACTGCTCCTACAAATAATAGCCCGGTATACATCCTACCAGTTGAATTATCAGCCATTTCAGAAACAATCGAAACTACAAATAATATCGTTCCAAGTTGAAACGCATATAGTAATACGATTAGCGTTTGTAACCTTTGAAATTTAAAACATGCTTTCGGAAATAGATATATAATTAAAAATATAATTTGAATACTAAATAACACAATTTCAGTTTTAACAATAGTTCTATCAAAAAAATTGTTGTAGTAATTCAAATCCCCTACAAAAATAATAAACATAAATATTGAAATATAAAATATTGTTCCAAGCATAAAACCCGTCGCACCTTCAGGACTTAAACGGCCTTGACATGTCATCCTAAACTTATCTAAATCTTCTTCTTTTATATTCCACATCCTGACTCTTCACCCTCAATAAAGTTTAAATAATTCTCATACACTTACATTCTATTTCACTCTTATTTATTTTTCGTTTTGGATTTTGTATTTCGCTTTCGAAATCTCCCACGCATTCTCTCATTCTCTTCCCACGTCATATTAAATGACTTGAATTTTAATCTACAGTACACTAAAAGTTGGAATTCAGCTGCACCTATGGCCACTGCATACATTAAAATTGTCCCTACTATATATAAAATTAATGTATTAAAGTTATAATCATTATGAAAATAAATGATTATAAGAAGAACTGATATATATATCATGCTACCTTTTATCATTCTTCCTTTTGTTTCACTAAAAAATGAACGAGACCTCTCATCCATGCTAAACGCACCTTCACTTGCTTGTTTAAACGTATCAATTGTTGTCACAATATGAAATATCACTGCTCCTATAAATAATAACCCTACACAAATTAAAGTCATTCGATCAATTGAATAGTCAGTCATTCCAGGAAGAACTAACATTGTAAATGTAATTGTTCCTAATTGAAATGCATATAATAATACAACGAGCGTTTGTAACTTTTGAAATTTATAACGTGCTTTTGGAAAGGAATATAGTATTAGAAAAATTATCTGCAAGCCATACAACACAAGTTCAATACTAACCAGTGTTTTTTCAAACATAGTAGTATAAAAACCCCAACCAAACTTCACCAATGCTCCTATAATAAATAGCATCATTAATGAATCGATAATTATTGTTCCTAGCATAAATCCCGTCACACCTTCAGGACTTAAACGCCTTCTGCATGTCATCCGAAATGCTTCTAAATCTTCCTCTTTTATGTTCCACATTCAGTTTTTCACCTTCTATACAGTTTAAATAATTTTCATTCACTAAAATCCCATTACATTCGTAACTTTTTTAAGTATCTTCATCTTTTGTATAACTAAATTTAGATAATCTTTTATGTATATCATCACTACATTAATTGCCGTACATAATCAGAATGCTTTTGATAGTTCAAATAGCCTTCTTCCTCCTCAAAAGCTCTAAATATTCTTCTCTCTTTCACTTAAGCATATCCCTCATCACTTGCAGGCATAATCGTATTCATCTCCCCTTCATACAATACCTTTTCTAATTCCTCATACTCTATTTTCATTTCCCCGAAACTGCACTCACTTAGTAAAAACGTTACTGTCATCACAATTGTATCGAGATAATAAAGCTCTTTAATTTTATCTTCAGAAAGGTGATAACCTCCCATCAATAATATGTTAGGAGGTTATTAAAGTTATTTAAAATTTGTTTTTTATTTTAATGGATTCGATTTTTGCAAATAATAATGTTGTTTAATTCGAGAAGCGAATATTAAAAACATACTGCTTAATAACTCGTGATTAAGTCTTCACCCTCATATCTAGGGTCCTTCTCAACTTTACCATCTTTTGTTTTGATGACTTTTAGTCTACCTAACCACTCTGCTCCGTTATATGTCTCTTCACTTACCCATACATTATGCTTTTTACCGTCTACCTCAACTACTAATGTGGGATGTGTAAACATGAATTCCTTCTCTACATGCCTACCTACAATTTCTGCATGTAATGATGTACCTTCTTCAACTAGTTTACTATTTTGATACCCTTCGATAATAGGTAATCCAATAAATACAAAGAATATGAGTCCAAATACGATTACTTTCTTCTTTGTACTCCATTTATTCTTTTCTTTCAATTCCTTCTGTCTCGCTTCTCTTTCTTCGCGTTCATCCAAACTCTCATTTAAAGCGTCTTCCCATGCCTTAATTTCAGCTTCAATTTCCGCTTCAGTACTTGCTAGTTTTTCTAGTTGTTCATCGGTTGCTACCATCTCATATGAGTTATCTCCAACCAAACGAATTTCAGCACCATTTTCTTTTACTTTTCGCAAGTCTTTTTCTGTACAATTAAACTCTCGAATGATTTCCCCTTGTGTGTTTACCAGTCTAACGTAAATGCTTTTTTTCTCCTTCTTCTTAAACATCTGAACTCCCCCTTATTTGTTTCCTATCATAGATAACCCTATTGCAATTAAGATAAAGAAAACGATAATAAGGAAAGTCTTCCCTTTGCTTACTTGTGTTGTAGAACCTTCCAAGACAGCCCATATAAAAATTGGGAAAAGGAGAATACCTAGGAGAATGTCAACTAACTTGTTACTACTCTCCTTTAGTGGTTTTTCTTCTACTATCGGTTTTTTCTTAACAGATTCTTTTCTTATTTGTTTCGGTTTCTTTTTCTTACGTCTATGATTCACCCAACATACTCCTTTTAGAATAACTTTTTCCTAACTATAAAAATACCGAAATATCCCCATTTTCCATTTTATAAACCTGTCCAGGTATTACAAAATCTGCGGCTTTAATGGCGCCATACAAAGGATCATATTCATTTATAAGACTGCAGCAATTTTTCATATTGGTCCCGTATCCGTACTTAACCACATCCACTTAATAAACTTGATACTATTGACAGAACTATCATCATCTTAGCTTTTTTCTTTAACTTCATACTGACACCTCGTTGGTTCCTCTAGGCATTTTTACTTTTCTTAAAAAACACCAAATATGCAAATAATGACGAGATTAAGAGAAATATACCCGCTCCTATACCCTCATATATTTTAAAGTAAATAGCAGCAATTATCACAAATATTGACATTATTATGATTAGAATCATTGTATATTTCATTATAAATTCTAACGCTTTATAGATAGATACTATTGTCTTTTCAAAAAAACTTTTCTCTGTTTCCAAAACATTTCGATCCTTATTCAAATTAACAACCTCCTCTTTTTACAAATTAACTTTTGAATAAATTTACCCCTTCAAAATAGCAACAAAGTGAACTATAGAACGTAACTACTACCAATACAGAATGATTCAACTGAAAATCACATGTCGAAATATTAAGTTAATTATATGTAGATTTGAGAACGAAAAACCTCCTCATTCTAACGAGAAGAGAAGGTTTTATTTATGTTATTTCCCCAAATACTATTGAAAACTATTTCTTTTATGATATTTCCATATTTTAAAAATCACAAACTTAAAATATTATTCTTCATTAAATACAGCAATCTTCACTTCAACATACTGTAAAGACTCATCACCGCTAAACACATGATAAATTGGCGAGGCTAAATTCAGATTATTATCCTCCATATACAGAAGCATTTCACCATATACCTGCTCTGTTAATTTTTCATAATCTCCCGTATATCGTTTCATGAGCATCTCATCAACATAATAATAGCTCCTAAATTGAAGTGTTTCTGATGCTGGAATTTTATCCTCATTTACTGGCATGAATAATTCAACGTACATATTTTCATCAGATGGTATATTTTTCAAAGCATAAAACATCGGACCTTTTACTGTTAAATTCGCTGTTGCAATTTCTGACATAAAATGTTCAATTGCTTCTTCCATATCTTCGTAATGAAAATAGTACTCTTTCGAAACAACATTTGTATATGCAATACTTTGTCCTTCAATTATCATTTTATTGTTTCACCTACTTCTATAATAGGAGCGTAAATATCTAGCCACATGTCACCGTATACGTCTAAACATACATGATAAAAACCGTTATCTAATTTAATATGATGCTGTTCTGCAAACTCATGTATTAAATTATAAGCCTCTTCAATATCACCATCTTCATCAGTAAATCGAACACTTAATGCCTCTTCAATAATTAATCCATCAACATACTCATATGCAGAATTCTCTCCTAATTTAACACGTTCATTTACTGGAACAGAATATGTATATTCGCCATACTCTGGTTCATTTTCCAATGGCTGATATTTAAAAAGAACGGGACCTACAGCATATATTCCATTATGAACAACTTGATTTCTCAGTGCGATAGCAGGTAATAACCAATCTTCTTTTTTTACAATTTGGGTAATGCTAATTAAATTTAAGAGTGATAATGCTTTATATTGAATTTTCATAATACCTACTCCTTTTACTATACTTTCTCTTAGCTATATTTTTTATGTTTCTTCAAATGTCACTTACGCTCTCCTTCATATTCCTTCCACATTATAGTAAATGTCGAACATTTAAACCTACTATACTCATTTCCTTTACGCCTTACGTTTTGATTTACCTTTTTTATTTTTCTTTTGATATCTTGGAGACTCTCTTTTATGTTGCTCCCATGATATGTTAAATGAAGGGAATTTAAACCTACAATACGCTAATAGTTGAAATTCAGCTGCACCTATGGCTATCGTATACATTAAAAAGGTCCCTACTACATACATACCTAAAGTATCAAACCCGTAATCATTATGAAAGTATATCAAAATAAAAATAGTTGCTGCGTAAAGTGTAGCCCCCTTCATCATATTCCCTTTTGTTTTACTAAAGAAAGAAGTAGACCTCTCATCCATACTAAACGCACCTTCACTCGCTTGCTTAAGTGTATCAAGCGTTGTAACAATATGAACAACAACTGCTCCTAAAAATAACAATCCTGCATACAGTAATGTAATCTGATCAATTGAATTATTAGCCATTTTAGTACCAATCAAAACTACGAGTAATATTATTGCCATTTGAAATGCATTTAATAATACGACAAGTGTTTGTAGCTTTTGAAATTTAAATTGAGCTTTTGGAAATAAATATAGAATGAAAAAAATTACTTGCAGAGCATATAACAACACTTCCAGCTTAACAATTCCTATATTAAGGAGAACCATACAGTAATCCCAATCACCTGATACAATAATAGAAAAAACAGCTATTGAACTATAAAGGATTCCTCCAAACATAAATCCTGTAGCACCCTCAGGGCTTAAACGATCTTTACATGTCATTCTAAATTTTTCTAAATCTTCTTCTTTTATATTCCACATCAACTATATGCACCTCTCGTGTAGTCTAATTACCAAAATACCGATTTAAGTTTCTCTCCTATTTTAAATTTCTCTTCTATCTTTTTAGTTACATTTTTAACTCCTTTTTTAGCATAATCAATGGCATTGTCTTTCCCATTCAATTTGTAATTCAGTAGCATTGTAGCACCAACTGCAACACCAGCTCCAACCACAGTACCAAGCGGCGGAAGGAAAAACGATCCTGCTACAGCACCAGCTGCCATCGCTCCAGCATTCGCTCCAATATCTACAGCTGAATCTGTTGCTATATCCACTACATCTTTTAACTGCCAACCACCTTTTCTATCATCTACACCTTGCTTAGCGTCTACAATATTACCTCCAACTGACACAACCGCTCCAAAAATACCTGCTCCTTTCAATATTCCTCCCGCTTTACCTAGGCCTTTAAAAGCTTCTTTCCATTTCATAGGATTAATATCCTTTACGCCGTCTGCCCAAGCAGCTTTAAATGAACTCAGTCCTTTTTTCCCAATCGCGGTAGGCCATCCTTTGTTCTCCCGATCCATCCGAAAATCTGCGTAATTTTGAAACTCTGGTAATTTATAAATATTTCTGCGTGCCTTTTTTATTTGTTCCTTTGTTGTTTTCAAACCCTCGAATTTAAATTCTAATTTATCCTGTAAATATTTGAATAAAACGTCATCTTTATTATCCATTTTAAGTATTCTTTCTGCTAAAACCATATCTTCTTTCTTAGAAGTCGATAATGTATATGCCCCTTTACCTTTTCGGCCTTTAGGATCAAAAAGAACTTCCAAACCCAATTTCTTTGTAACATAATGCATGCGTATGTAGGCATTTAAAGTAGCCTTAGCTCCCTTATTCCCAATATCAAACTTAGTCATGGCATCTGCCAATCCCTTAATGATATTTCCAATTGATGTGTCAGCTAATAGCTTCCCTATTGAAGCGCTAGACAAATTCCCATTATTCACTTTTATTTGTTTCATTCCCTCATCTATTTTACGCATTAATTCATCAAACTCTTGCAGATCACTTTGCTTACTATTATAAGTCTCTAATTTTTCTAATGTATCACTAATTTCTTTTTGGCTTTTTACAGCGCCTTCAGTGATGCTTGATGATGATGGATATTGAATTGCGACGATGTCACTAATCTTACCTACTGTTTTTTTCGCCTCTTCATTAGAGTGGCTAAATCCCTCACTATATCCATTAACTTTTTTCTTTACACCATCCAAATAACTTTCATGAATTTTTGCATCTGCATCGCTGTCAACCTCACTGTTAAACTCCTCTACTGCTTTTTGAAATTGACTTTTTAATACTTCGGCTGTAGCTGTAAATCCGGTGATAATAGTTCCATGAACTGTCGATAAATATTCCTTAATATCAGCAGCAGCTTTCCCTTGGAAAGAGTTAATTTGTGTAAAGTCCTCTATTTTTTGCTGCAATGTTTCCAAATGTTGATTTAACTCTTCAGCATTTGAATTAAAGCGATCTTGAAGTTCTTTTACTTCTTGTAACTCTATGATTTTGCTCATATTTTCTCCCCCCTCTCCCTTTACATAGCACGGTGCGCTGAACTGTCTTTCAAATCTTTTCCAAGCTTTTCATCTTGCTGAACTATTTCTTGTCCTGTTTGCTGAATTCTACTAATATCTTTTTGTAGTATTTGTTCATATTGCTGCACTTTTTTCGATAACTTTTCAATCGCTTCACAATATTTTTTCAGTTTACTTAAATTCGTACGATGTAACTGCATACCATTAAATTTAGTCTTACCTAAATCACTAGCACCACTTTTCAATTCACTTACTTTCGCATCAAATACCCCTTTATTTAATTTAATTTCCCCCATTTATCATTTCCCCACCTTCTGTACTTCTACTTGAATACTAGCGTCAACCATTGAAACACTTCTACTTAAAGAAAGAATACTAGACTCACATGTAGCGATTTCTCTTTCAAGCCGCCGTATGGCTTGATCGATGTCTTCTTGAACTCTCCCTAGTTCTCCAATAAACTTCCCTAAATTCGAAACGACTTGTTGTTCATATGTTTCTTTAAAAGTAGTTGCTCTTTGCCCTTTCCAACTACTCTCGTTTATTTCTAAAGACTTAAACTGCTCTTGATTTTGTTTAATTGCTTCAAGATTATTTACAAATTTCCCCTTAGCAGTTATTAGCCTTCTTAGTTTCATTTGTAATTCAGCCAATTGCCCTTGTTGATGACCTATACTACTTAACAAACCAGATTTTTGACTATTTAATTCCTCTATCCCCATGCAAATCACCCCTTAAATAGTTGGCACTTTAATTCTAGTAGCAAAACGATTTTCAACAAAATACCCTTCAAATGGGTTTAACTTTGTACTACTTAAATCTTTATTAGATACATCAAAGACCATTTGGCCTGATGATTTTCTAAGTAAAATAACATGAGATTGCGTTTTTATTGTTTTTGAAACTAAATCGTATCGACTGTCAATTGAATCAACATCACAGCCAATTACGAAGTGGATACCCATAAATGCACCATTTGTTATTAATTCCGCTAAACTATATATATCGCTATCTTCTAAATTACTTAAAATATCATTTACATCTGCAATTACGATTACAATCGGCTTAAATTTCTTAATAAATTCGGCTGGGTTCACTGTTTCACTTGATGCTTCCTGCTCCTCTTTAAACGCCGCTTCTCTTGATTTATAAGCATTTGTAACTTGTTTGATCGTTTTCTCAATCCCTGTTTTTTCAGCTACATATAAAGCAGCGCTCTCTCTATAGTTCGAGAAATTACGTGTTCTTGTATCGATTAAGCCTAAGTCAAAGTGTCCACTTTCAGCTAACTGTTGAAGGAATTGATGAACTACATTTTCAACTTCATCTTTCTTGATTCCCCCTACAACAATATTAGACGCTTCCGTTAAATCTAATTCAAGAGGTGTAACGCTTTCTGTTTCTACACCAAATGTTAGTTTGCCTGCTTCAATAATTTTTCTTGTTTCTGGCCATGCAATAAATTCTTTGTATTCCAGAACTTCAGGCACCATAGGAATTGCTTTCGGTCTTTCTCCATCCCAGAAGGAATCCATCTCTTTTCCTTCAGCTTGTATATTTTCAATTCGAGTAAGTACGTCTTCTCCACTGGTCGGTAAAGCTGTTTGGAAAATTGTTGGTTCGTCAATTTTAACTAAACCACGTCCTGCTAATTCTTCAATTTTCAAGTCCGTTCTTCCTACAATAGCTCTAGATTCTGCCTCATCTATCATATATAGAGCAATTTGTAGTTTAATATTTGTATTTACTTGTACTCTCAACGCATTTTGACGTGTAGCCGTAAGCATTAAATGAATTCCTACCGCTGCCCCTTCACGTACGATTTGTGCAACAATGCGTTCAAAGTCTTCGACAAATCCAGCTTCTCTAACAGAATCATAGTTATCTAACGTAATTAATACTGTTGGTAATACTTCTTTACTAGCTCTCTCATACATTTCAAGACTCGCAACGCCATATTTACTTAGCAATTGCTTTCTATCTTTTAATAGATCTTCTATGCGGCGAAGAAATTTCTCGCATTTTTCAACTTGGTCTAGTGTAATGATGTCTGCCACATGCGGTAAAGATTTTAATGGCATTAAACCGTTTGTTCCGAAGTCTAATAAATACACATGTAAATGCTCCGGACTATGCTGACGAGCTACATCCATAATGACTGATTGTAAGAATGTTGATTTTCCGTAACCTGGACTTGAGAATACTGCTACGTGTCCGTCTTTACTAATATCTAATGTTAATGGTGTTTGTGATTGTAATTCAGGCTGATCTAGTAGACCAACTGTTGCTTGTAATGGTTTCTTTTCTTTCGTCCATGCTTCTTTGAACTGAATAGCGTGTAAGTCTTGTAAATATACGCTTTCTGGAAGTGGTGGTAACCACGGTCTTGCTAACGGCTCAATTTCATTTACTTCTGCGTAATCGTGAATGTAATCAATAACAGCATCTAGCTCAGATGGTACGCTTATTACTTCTTTACTACTACCAAGTCCACTTAAGTCTTCACTTAATATTTCATATTGTCCCAGATCATTTATTGCATATATCGTTGCGTCTAAATGTTCTTTATCCTCTTTATTTTCTACATAGTCCGCCCCGCTCCAAGCTGATTGGAATAGTTCATAAATTTCATTATTCCCAACTTGTAAGTAAGCACGTCCTGGTAATGTAATTTCAGCCGCATCTGGTGTTTTTAAAATTTCATTACTATCTGACGTATTTTGAACTTTCAATGCTAGTTTAAATTTCGAGTTACTCCAAATTTGATCATCTACAACACCGCTCGGTTTTTGTGTAGCTAAAATCAAATGAATTCCGAGCGAACGACCGATACGCGCTGTTGAAACTAGCTCTTTCATAAATTCTGGTTGTTCTGACTTCAGTTCCGCGAATTCATCACTAATTAAAAATAAATGTGGCATCGGTTCACTCACTAAGCCTTCTTTATACAGTTTTTGATACTGATTAATATGGTTTACATCATTTTCACCAAATAATCGTTGTCTTTTTTGTAATTCAGCTTTAATTGATGCGAGCGCTCTCATACTTTGTGCTCCATCTAAGTTCGTAATTGTTCCTAATAAATGCGGTAAGTTTTTGAATAAATTCGCCATACCGCCGCCTTTATAGTCAATTAGTAGAAAGGCTACTTCGTAAGGATGGAAATTGACCGCTAGAGATAAAATATACGATTGTATAATTTCCGATTTACCTGAACCTGTTGTACCTGCTATTAATCCGTGTGGTCCGTGAGCTTTTTCATGTAAATTTAAGTTTACGATATCTTCTTTCCCACGTAGTCCAAGTGGTACAGCTAAAGATTTATGCGCCGCATTTTTCTGCCAGCGACTTGTGATATTCAGTTCTTTTACTTTTTCAACACCGTACATTTCTAAAAATGTTACGCTTTCTGGAATACTATTTTTTAAGTTTTGCAAATGATTTAACGGCGCTAATGCTCGTGAAACATCTTCTAAATTGAAATCTTTCGGTACGCGATTTAGTTTAAATTGACGGTTAACAAGCTCGCCTTGTTCCAAGATGATGTTCCCGTGTTTTGCATCTCTTATATCTATTACCGTTTTCACGTGTTCCGGTAAACTTTGCATAACATCTTGTACAAATACAAGTGATACACCTAATTGACTCGGATCATCATTAAAGAATTCCATCACAACATGGTCTAGTATTAGTTTTTCATCTGTAATGAGAACGACATAGTGCGGTGCAAAGTACATTTTTTCATTAGTTGAACTTTTTTCATCTAGTTTTAGTTTTCGTTCTTTCAATATTTGATACAAACTATTTAACACTTGATCACGGCTACGATCATGGTATACAAATCCACGTACATTTATATCGCGAACACTTCCATGAGGTAACCAGCGCATCCAGTCCCACTTTTCCTTTTCTTCTTCCGGAAAAATAGTAATAAACTGCAAGTCATAATAACTATGGAATAACGCGGTTTGTACAACTAATAATTGTAATTGTTCTAACACTAAAGAGCGTTGTCCAATATAGCCAACCGGCCCATTTATCAAATCGGTTACAACAGGTACTTCTTCCAAAGTAAGATAGCGCTGTCTTACTTCACGTGCTATATCAATTAACTCATCTTTCGTTTGACTAAATTCTTCTTCATTAAATTGGATTTCAAAACTCGTATTAGCTTGTCCTGTCCCAACGCTAAATGTTAAGAAATCATGATGCAGCATTGTTTTTTCATATATACGTGGATTTACTTGCACAGCCATATTACGTATTACTTCAACATTCGGATTATGATATTGCAATGCATGACGCTGCTTTTCACTTTCTGCATGTAAATCTTTCGTTTTTTGTTTTATATACTCTCTATAGCTTTTATCACGTTCCACAATGTCGATTTTATATTGCTTTAAATTTTTTATATATGATGTGACAGAAACAATGATCGTTACTAATGTCATCGCAATCGAAGCAATAATAAACATTCCGTATTTCATAAAAATAGCAAGTAATACGGTTACGACAATCATGACAAGAGAAGGTGCAATGATTCTCGCCAAATGCTCAGTCGGTTTTGACGGCATACTTGAAGGTTTTGCAATTGTCATTTTCTCTTCTGGTTCACGGTAAATAATACGTGGTGAACGATGATAATCTGGATAACCACTTTGATAATTCGTTGCTGATTCTACTAAAATAGGTAACGCTGATTTCACATTATCTTCTGAAGAGAGTACTTGAATATCTTCACTGCCTATCTCCACTAAAACACCATCAAAATATAATATGTCTCCTGTTTCTAACAGCACGCTATCTTTTAGCTTCGTATAATTATGAAATACCTCCCCGTCATATACGTTCACTTTAAAAGAATCGTATAATGTTTCACGAGATAGCATTAAATCTACACTACTCCCGTTAATGGAAATATCATCATAGCTGTTTTGACTCATTGTAAGAGAATGTTTCGTTCCGATATCAAACACTTTCGTTGTGCCAATAATAGATATAAAGATTTTCAAGCTCACATCTTTAGTTTTTCCAATCTCAAATTCCTTATTGAATTCGATCAATTGATTTTGTACCATCCAAGCGTTTACTTCATTATTCCACTTTAATTCTATTTCTTGTTCTAAACTAGGATTCGTAATATCATTTGTCCATTCTTTTCCAATCGACACTATTGATTGCTCATTTGGATGTAATGTGCACTTATATATTTTGTCTCCATAAGTCAATACTAATAGTTGCTCCATGCGTGTTCACTGCTCCTTTTCAACTGTCTCATCAAGTGCTTGCTTACTCTTTTTTCTCTGTGCTTGACGAGTCTTTATCGTTTGATGATTTTCCATATTTCTTATCATACTCATCTAGTTGTTGCTCATATGTTTTTAACTTTTGATCACGCTCTTCTCCTGATAAATCCGGATTATTTTTCAGCGATTCAATTTGTTTAACAAGGCCGTACATAATAAGCTGCGGATCATCAAGTGTCTTAGCTAAATCTAATGATTTATCAAAATTACCTTTTCCGTTATACATCCAATACAGCAAATACTTTTCATCACTTTTCAAACTAATATTTTTCATAATTGTTTTCTTTTGATCTTCACCTAGTTTTTCAGCTGTAATGTATGCAAATGCTAACTCATATTTAGAGGCAATCGGTAATGATTCAAATTCTTCTTCATTTAATTGTGTAATTACTTTGTCATAATCAGTTGCTATGAAACTCGCATTTGCTTCTAATAATTTATTTTGATAAGGAAATTTTATAAAAGTGAAATATATTAAAGGAGCAGCTAAAATAACTGTCGCCGCTATGAAGGAAAAAGCTAAGTATTTAAACGATTTATAGCTTTTTTTAGGTACTAACTGCATATTTTTTTCTGTTTTTGTTTGTTCCTTCTCAAAGCTGTCATCAAGAAACTGCAGTAATGCATCTAAGTTTTCCATTTGAGCAACTGTTTGTTCAAATGTTGTTTCTTTTGCATCTTTTAGTAACCCAGCATATAAATCATCAAAATTGTGCTTTTCGGAGAATAAAGCAATAATTAGACACTTATATTGCGTTAAAAATTGCTCTTCTAACAACGGGGTTGGTGGAACAATATCTCGAATTCCTCTATGTATAATACTTGGCATTAAATTCGCATTAAAAACTATATTGTCTGGATGTAAAAAGAATGTGATTCGCTTATTTAAATATTTATGAAACTGCGCAACATTGCGAAGCAGTCTTAATTTCTCATTTCTTCCAAAACGTCCAAGATTGTCCCACTTATGTAATTTTTTATCTACTTGAAATAGAAACGTAAACATGTCATCCGTTTCTTCTATCGTTAATGGTACAAACTCAGATGACGCGCCCGTAATTATATCGAATTGACGGAAATCTTTTATACGTGTTTGAGATTTTGTCATCTCCAATTTCCAAATTTCTTTTTCTATTTGAAATTGATAGTTCATTGCATCAATTTGAATTGTTTTTTCCGTCATGTTTATCCTCTTCTCCTTTTCTTTATAACCCGTAATAACTTATTTTCAAATAACTAAAGGTAAGAAATATTTTTTATAGAACTTGTAATATATCCCCATCTGTTATTTGGTGATCGATTAAACGATCATTATCTGTTAAAACAATTGATTTATTTTTTATTTTCATTACAAAATGTGAACCGTTATGATTATCAATCTTTAACGTATCTATTAAATTTTTCAATAAATATTTAATAGATTGATGATTCGGAATACGCAAATCATATGTATTTCCATTCCACTTACTAAAATCTACTGTTACGTTAATATGCGTTTGTATCGCCATTACTTTACCTCCAACTTTTTCGAAGAACCGTATAGATACCGATGCAAATAAGTAAAACGCTGCCGCCTAACAATATTATTATTGTTGTACTGATTGGCTTTTCATTCATTGTTTGATTACTTGCTACTTCATCAGCGCTTTTTCTGACAACATATTCACTGCTAAACAAACTATTTTTCGTATTCTTCATACTATTTGTTTCTTTTTGCTTTATAAAAAGAGAATCTCGTAAAGATTCCATCTCTTTTTGTTCTTTCTTTTTCTTTTTCTGAATTTCTTCTTCTACTTCTTCGTTAAACAACTCAATCGATGCTTTATCTAATTCTGTTTCCTTATGTTCCTTTTTATTTTTTTCTTGGTCTTTATCTTCAAAACGGTCTACTTTAAACTGAATCTTTCCATCATCACCAAGATAACTGTCAGCCGCGCTCCTTATCGGTAGCGCGACAAACAGTAAAAGGAAACAAATAAATGATAACTTAACCACTATGCTCCATTGTTTGATCATTTACTTCTTTTTCCTCCCATTTCTTATGCCATACAAATAGATTACTAACTAACCCTATAATGGCAATTACAAACAATACGATAAAAATAACCTTTCCAGTATCTTTACCGCTAATAAAATCATTTAGAAAACTTTCGATATACTGAAGCGGTGAAAATTGACGTATCTTTCCAACAGTAGAAAGCTGATCTACTTTACTTCCAACTGCTTCAGTTAAAAATAGATACATGCTTAAAAATACTAATAAGATAAACATCCCTACCATTTTTATTTGTCGTAGTAAGTATGTTGAAACTAATACAAACGCCATCATAATAATTGTGATAAAAGCAATCCACAGTAAACTTTGATCCTGACCGAACTTTAAAAGGCGCCCCGAAATGATCCCTATACTGATCCCTTCCACAATCGATATTCCGAATGCTACTACTGTAGTTGGTACATTCATATCAATTAAAGAGAATTTCTCTTCAAAATGATCTGATTGCGTTCGTTTCTTTTCTTGATTCGCAATTGCGTATGCTGTAAATAACGCAACAATGAAACAAGTTAATACGATTAAGTATGGTGTAAAGGCATTACCAGCTACAATTACCCCATCATTTTGTTTCTGAACTGGACTAGATAAAAACTCATATAGCATCTCATTTTGACGATCTCCAATACGACTATTCGCCAAAATCTTTGTAAAGTTTTTCGAGAATGCTTTATCATCTTCCATTTTCTTCGTAAAATCATTTAATAAAGAATCTGCTTTCGAAACAATTGTCGTTCCGCTTTCTTGAATTTCTTTTGCTTGTCCGTTAATTTGGTCAAATGTTTTATACACATCATCTGATGTCGCTAAACTATGCTTCGAACTCTCTACTAATGACTGAGTTTGCATCGTTAAAGATTTAATACCAGAGTCTAACGATAGTACAGCTGTTTGTTCACCAGCATTATTAGTCGTTAATACTTGTTGCTCTTCAACTAACTTTAAGCTACTCTCACGCCATTTCGCTAAACCTTTTAAATACTCTCCTAAATTTTGATTCATACTAGTTGCTTGCTGCATCGTTTCATTTAGTTTCTCTGCTAGCAACATCGAATTTTGATCTGCACTAGTAATGATCTGTTGGTAAGAGTCTATTTTTTGTTTTAAACCTGTCATATCTTGCTTTACTTCACTAGTAATACTAGCTGAAACAAGATTTGAAATTAAATCAATTACACTTTGTTTATTTAACATATAGTACAATGAATGATCAGTCGCAATCGCATCTAAACTTCCCTCTTCAAGCTTAGGCCCCACGTCATTCGTTCTTAAATCAATCCCATAATACATTTGGTAAAGACTCATTAAACCTTGATAACTTTGAACGGTCTCCACTGCTTCTTTAATTAATACATTAGATGTATTATCTGTTAGCGTCTCAGTTTTTTGGTGTACAATATGATTATTTGTACGTTCAATTACTTTTGAGCCTCCACCTTGATTTTGGTTTCCACCGTTTCCGTTATCTGTTCCCGTTCCGCCTCCTGGGTTTCCACCGTTTCCGTTGTCTGTTCCCGTTCCGCCTCCTGGGTTTCCACCGTTTCCGTTGTCTGTTCCCGTTCCGCCTCCTGGGTTTCCACCGTTTCCGTTGTCTGTTCCCGTTCCGCCTCCTGGGTTTCCTCCGTTTCCGTTGTCTGTTCCCGTTCCGCCTCCTGGGTTTCCTCCGTTTCCGTTATCTGTCCCTGTTCCGCCTCCTGGGTTTCCTCCGTTTCCGTTGTCTGTTCCCGTTCCGCCTCCTGGGTTTCCTCCGTTTCCGTTATCTGTCCCTGTTCCGCCTCCTGGGTTTCCTCCGTTTCCGTTATCTGTCCCTGTTCCGCCTCCTGGGTTTCCTCCGTTTCCGTTATCTGTCCCCGTTCCGCCTCCTGGGTTTCCTCCGTTTCCGTTATCTGTCCCTGTTCCGCCTCCTGGGTTTCCTTCGGTATTATTGTTATTCTGTTCTGTCTTTTGAATGATAGGCTTTTTAACAGTGTTTACTAGCGGCATTATTCCATACTGCGTTTTATTAACTACATTTTCTACCTTGCCGTTTTCTGTTTTTGTTCCTTCATTCTCTTTATTTGGTTCTTCTTTTTTAGGTTCTTCTTTTTCAGAACTAGTTTCCTTTTCATTTTTCCCATCCAGTTTCCATTCCCACGTTACCGGAGAGAAAACATCTATATTGCTGTTTGGATCTATCAGTTTCACACGAAGGCTAATTCTTAAGTCTCCATCATTACGTGCAGATATTGCAACTGCTCCGTTTTGCAAGAATTCACTTGTACGGTCCACACCATCAATTAACAGTGAATCAGTACTTCCATATAGCTCAAAGCCACTCGGAATACTTACATTCAAAGTTTGCGAAGATTCCATTCCGATTACTCGCGCTGTATCATTGAATATAATTCCATACCTATGAAGGCTTGCCTTTACTTCTTTAATTGAATTTCCTAAAGATATGTTATTTGCAGGATCATAATAAAAATTATTTTCTTTACTATATTTATTTGTAAATTGGATTACGTTTTTCAATTGTAATTTCGTTACATCAGGCAAATCACTTTGAACGATTTCTTCCATATTTAAACTAGGCAACTTCGTAATTAAATTTTCAATTTGTTGCTTAATTCGAATATCCGGTTGTTTCATCAACGAATTTATAACTACTTCCTGTTGTCCATCATTTGAAATAGACTTTTGTAATCGTTTCAGGATTGTCGCTTGAATGTCACTCTCTAACTTCCCTGCAAGTTCTGTATCATATTCTGACACTTGTTTTTTTACATCAGTTAAATATTTTTGAATTGCTGAAGCATCAGCTAAAATATTAGGATCTTTCTCTGAAAGCGTAAATTGATTTGCGATAATTTTATTTGCAGATTCTAGTGCACTTAATTGTGTTAAAACATCGCCTGTATTCATATTGCTCATATACTGATTAAATTGATTTGTAAAATTATTCGCTAACAGATTATTATCAGTTTGCATTTTTTGAAAGTTATTAAATCCTTCTACATACGTATTATTAGATTTATTCCCTTCATCTAAAGCTTGACCAAACCCTTTTAAAACATCCTGGAATCCTTTAAAACTATTAACAGAAATACCAGTGTAATCTTGTACCGTTTTAAATTGGTTTGTGTAATTTGCCAACGGGCTATGTACATCTTTTTTATACATAGTCGTTTGAGTGGTCCCTTTTTCAATTATTTTACCTATATTATCTTGCGCACCTTGCAACTTACCGATAATACTTGCAAAATAAACATCGATAATTTGCTTATTAAAATCTTCTAAAATAGCAGAAGCTGTATTTTCCGCCTCAGCTTTCAAATCTTTATTTCCAGTTGCATTTACTTTGTAATTTAACGTTAATTTCTCTGGAAGTTCTGAATCAATCGCAACGGCCTTTCTAGAAAAATCGTTAGGTATTACAATCATCATATTGTAATTATTATTTTTTAAACCACTTTCTGCTACCCCACGACTAACTACGTACCATTCTTGTTTCGTATTTTTATTTACATTTTTAACAAATTGATCTCCAAACGCTATTTTATTACCTTCAAATACAGTACCTTGATCTTCATTCACCAATGCAACTGTCATTTTTTGTGTGGTATTCTCATTTACTTTCTTAACATTTTGATTTAACGCTAAATAGGAGACTCCTGTTGATAGCACAAGAGCTAAAATAATAAACAACAAGATGCTCCACTTGAACTTTTTCACTACCTATCACTCCTGCGACTGTGAGTCTATTAAGTTAAAGACTTCGTATCTTACTCTAGTTTTAAAGTAATTTAGCCATACAACGTATGGTTGCATGGCTAAATTATATAATTCTTTTATCTGTCTTATTGTAGACCGAAATTACGAGAAAGATCTTCGTCATGTCTAGCAACAGCTTCAGCAGTTTTATTAAGCTGCATATTAATTTCTTGTAATAGCTGAGCAAAGTTTTGTACTTTTGGCTTTAATTGATTGAACTGTTGATCAAATCCTTCAAAAGCACGCCCTTCCCATTCCCCTCTTAATTCATTTTGTAAATTTTGTAACTGACGTAAAATGTCCTCAATTTGATTTGCCCCTTGTCCATATCGAGTCGCTTTCGATTTAAGCTCCTCTGGTGACATACGAATTTGTCCTGCCATTATTAAATCCCCCTTAAAATTTAAGAATAGTAAAATTAATCCAACATCAATTCTACAAATTGATTATATCAATAATTTAAAAATTTCTAAACAAAAAAATGGTATTTTTCCAAAATTTCTCTTTTACTATAATAACAATATATTATATAATATTAATTTATATATTTTCCAATCATACTCTATACATTTACTATAAAGTTCTTTACACTTTTTTCTGAAAGGCAATAACCTCCCATCAAATAGTATGATAGAAGGTTATTACAGTGATTTATTGTTTATTTTTCTCACTTCAAACTCATTATCACTTGCCTTTCAACAAACCCAAAACCTTCATATATCTCTTTCGCAAAATTTCCAGCATATACATTCAAACGAATTTCTAAATACTTCTCCTTCAATTCCTTAATACCAGCTTCCATCAATTCTCGTGATAATCCTCTACCGCGATATTCTGGAAAAACGTACAGCTCATATATAAATCCAAGTTTTTCACGAGAAAAATAGTCTACACTTTCCCCTATTAATATCCATCCTAGTACTTTATTTTCTTCTTTAACGACTAAATAATATGCTCCTTTTTCTAAAATCGGCTTTGTAATTTCAAAGGCTTTCTCTATACTTAGCTGACAATTCCCTCTCGTCCCTTCAAAAAGTGACTGAGCTGCATATTTTAATATTTCATTGGTATCTTCTTGATTTGCCTTAATTATCATTTTTCACAACTCCCCTTGAATAATAGGCATTACTATCGCTTGTTCCAGATTCTCCGCTTCCATAACAATTGCCGTTAATCCATGTTCTGTACTTGTCTCATGAAACTCTCCCTTCTCCCAAAACACAGCTTGTCCAGCTTTTATTTTTACTTTTTCTTTATTTGTCCCACATATATACCCTTCTCCGCCCACAATAAGAAGCAGTTGTGATACAACTGCTTCATGATATCCAATAATTCCATTCGCTTGTAAATGCATAGCACCGATATGTATATTCCCTTGATAGTTTACTATTTTCGACATTATGAAATTAGACTGAAATACCGATAAGTGTTTTCCTACTTTTTCACTAAAATTAAATATCTTCATTTCAAGTCCTCCTTATATGTATAAAACCATCCTTACCGTCTGCATTAAATGTCCCTCGAAGTCTTCTTCAAATTGCTCCAATTCAGCAAAACCTTTCGCTTCATAAAAACGCTTTCCTTTTTCATTTGCCGCTTCTACATGTATGTATAGTTTCCGAATCCCTTTTAATACCGTCAGCCCTTTTTGTAATAAACCACTACCTATTCCTTTTCCTTGCTGATCTGGCAATAAATAAATCGCACCTAATTCCGCTTCATTTTGCAGTCTAACAGGTGAAAAATTTGCAAAGCCAATCACTTCCCCCTCTTCTTCTGCAACAAATAAATGTGTATTTTTAAGACGGTATTTCATTTTTTCATCAGAATATGCCTCGTCTAAAAAACGATCTTGAATCTCTCTCGGAATAATACCTTCATACGTATCATGCCAAGCTATTTTCGCCACTGATTGTACAGCATGAATATCTTCTTGCTTCATTTCTCTAATTATATATGTCATCTCGATGTCTCCATTCTCTTTAAATTATATTCTGCTAATATACTAGAAGAAATGGCAGAACCATTTTCATAATTTACCTTAATTAATTTTAATTTCTCAATTGAAGCTGTTGCGAAATCAAATTTTTCATATACATATTCCATTACATTTAAAAACTGATTTATATTTACCCTATTAGCAATCGTGCAATGCGGAATCCATTTTCCTGGTACGTAATACGAATTTAGATTATCGTGAAACGTCTTGAAATAATCATGATAAGAATGATGAAACCTTAACATTTCATCGGTAGTAGTCGGCGCTAGAAAAATTGTTCCATTAGTAGGAAAAGTTCCAATAGAAGGAAAGTCTACTGTAGCCAAATTTTCTTGAGTAGCTACAAACTTCTTTAATTTTTCAATATATACAGTAACATCTAACTCATTATAATCGGCAAGTGTAATATGTGGTTCTACTCCAGCTAGTTGATTTGTTCCAATTATATTTGTTAATTCATTTTGCAATGCTCTAATTTTATTAGTAAATACATCATCAAATGTAGCAATCGTAGCGTACATACTTCCTCACCCCTTCTTTACACACAGCGCTTCCCATTCTTCACGAATCATTCCCATTCGAATAGAATCATAGTACGTTCCATTATAATATCGGCAGTTTCGCATTCTACCTTCTAATCTCATTCCTATTTTCTCTGCTACTTTCATCATTCGTTCATTACCAGACCAAGTCGTGAGCCCTACTCTACCAATCTCCATCTTTTCAAATAGTAAATCTCGATATAATGTTAATGCTTCTGTACCGTAACCACCATTCCAGTATGCTGGATCATAAATAACAATTCCCATCTCTAACCAACGCGTCGGTTTATGCTCCCAATAAAAAACAACTTTCCCAATCATTCGGCCGTTATGTTCTATAATTAAATTTGAAAGTGGTTCTTCTTGTAAACGAACCTGCATCTTCTCTTTATAAGACGGATATTCTTGCATTGAAAACGGAAAATACGGCGCATCCCATTTTTTCCATTCTGGATTTTCTTCTTTAAATACTAAATTCCATAATGTTTTTATATCTGATTCTTCTATTGTACGAATAGTAACTTTCTTTCCTTTTAATATAACGTTTTGCATAATTACCTCCTACATCCCTCTTCATTTCATATATAATTATAATATTTTTTCAGAAAAATCAAAACAAATATCGTTTATTATATTGTATAATTTTGTTATAAGATACCAATTATTCATTTAGAAAGCTGGTGATTTAATGAATAATCGATTTAGTATTGCTTTATTTCTCACTATTATTACGACAAATATTATTCTCTATTTCTTCTTGCCATCAAGTATTGTTACAAAATGGGACTTCAATGGAACGCCTACATCAACAATGGATAAAAGCACTTTTGTGATCGTAAATATAATTATATGTTCCTTCTTATTCTTTCTATTTTTAGCTTTATCTAAAGCTGCAGGTAACCAAAAATTTCTCATTTGGACTGGTAATACAATGTTACTATTCTTATTTTTTGTTGATATTGTCATTGCACTCATTGCTCTTGGTTTCTCACTTCCTCTTGATCATTTAATATTTTTAGCATTAGGGCTTTTATTTATATTAATAGGCTATTTCAGTTCCAAAATTGATACGACTAAATCAACAGTTTCATTGGAATGGAATGATAAGCATCTTGAAAAAAGTGCTTCAAACATTTGCGGTAGTTCAATGATGATAGCAGGTGTTTTTTTAGCGATACTTCCGTTTATCGTTTCTGCTCCGTATAGAGGTTATGGCATACTAGCGATTATTTTAGGAATGACGATTATCATTTTACCGAGTACGATTTATTTACTTATTAAAGACAGCAAGCAATCTACTCCTTTAAAAAAGTAATTAAAAAAATAGGAGGTTACATCCCTCCTATTTCAGCTTAATGTTTTCTTTTTCACTTTTTCTATCTCAACTAAAATCCCTTTCTCTATCCAGCCTTCTACTCCATCTCTTTTAACTAAATCATATCCTGAACAGCTTCCATCAATGAGAGAAACAATCTCACCTTTTCTTACGCTTATTTGCGCACATGAAATATCCGTTTTCACTGTGTATTCACCTGAATCTAGTTGCTTTATGTATTCATCTTTCACAGAAAGTAATTTATTCGTTTCCTTTTGCCTGCATATTGTGTAATCTTGCTTATTCTCAATAGGCTCAATGTAATAATATGGATAGGTAACCCCGCCCTGCATTGTTACATCGGCATGAAAATCTGCTATTACTTCATACTCTGGAAAACAGTCTACATATGTATAAGAAAACGTATCACCAGCATCTGTCCTCTGAATGATAAATGCGTTTAATTGCCCTGCCTCTTTAATCGCATTTCCCCCATCAATTGCAATAATCTTTTTCTCTTTATCAATTACTGGATTGTTAGAGGGTGCCTTATTTGAATAGTTCACAACCGGCCAATGTCCAACCACTACATACTTATTTACACTATGTGATTTATTGAAAAACTCCGGCATTGCTATCGCATTTTTCCTCTCTGTTTCTTTCCAATCTTCTCTATCTTCTAACCCTGCATGTACAAAAATATAATCTTCTGTTTCAATTGTTGTTGGCAACTCTGTTAGCCAATGTATTTCCTTTGAAAACTGACTTATTAATAATTCCCTTACTTCTCGAATAGAAGTATCTTCATGAATAGAGAAATGCAATCGCTCTAACCATTCATTAAAAATCGAATACTTTCTCGAGCATAAATAATTAATGAGCCCAGGATTTTCATTTAGAAGAGCATCCACTAAAACCTCACAATTCCCTTCAACAACGTGAACATTTGAACTGTTCTTCACAAGATTCATAACATAGTTTATTACACCAATGCTATCTCTTCCTTTTTCACAAAGATCTCCATTAATAATTAAATAATCTTCATCTTTCAAGTTAACTTTATGCAGTAATTCTTTTAAAAGTGATAATTCGCCATGAATATCAGATATTACGATTACTCTTACATCATTAGGGATTGATAATTTCTTTATTTTCTTCAAGTATAAGCGCTCCAATCATTCTCTTTCTTACTTTATACAAACAATTCAACAAAATAAATTATAAACCTTTCTAATTGAAAGAGGTTCTATATATTATGTCATATAGAACCTCTCCTCCTTTATAAAGTGAAACTTTAATCAGTGGGGGTTTTCTTCATCCCCCACTGATTATTAGTTGAACCAATCGGACTTTTATGGGCAGTTGATCCCCCACCTAACTTCTTTGCTTTCGCTGAATTTTGAGGTGGGGGTCTTACTGCCCATTAAAGCGGGATAAATTTTTATGAAAAGAATAACTCACTTTATCATATCCTTCCCTTTCATAAAAACGGTGGGCATCTAGTCTAGGAAACGCTGATGTAAGAGCGATAGACTCACATCCGTATTCCTTTCCCCAGTTCTCTATATACGAAAGCAATACATTCCCATATCCTTTTGAACGATGTGCTTCTGCTGTTACTAAATCATATACAAATACATGTTTTTTGTTATAAAAATTCGTGCAAATCGTTACACCCGCAAGGCTAACAACTTCTCCAATTTCATCGTATAAAGAGAATAATTTATAATTCTCTTCCTTCATTTTTCGAAATAAAAAGCTTGCTTCCTCTTTTGAAAGTTTCGTTCGTAATTGCTGCAAAACAGGTAATACTTCATCTAATTGTTCTTCTGTTACTACTTCTTTAACGTTCATTATAACTCTCCCCTAACTATTTATATAATTTTCTAAATGTTATATCATTATTATAGAAAGTAACTGCCTTCATCTTAAGTGACAGATTAATTCTTTTTTATAAGGCCAGTTTGTAAAGGAGGGGGCCAATAATGGATCTTACTATCCCATTACAATTAAAAAGCAAAATACCAATTTACTTACAAATTTACGAATATATGAAACGAGAAATCTCTCAAGGATCACTATCTGCCGGTACACGTCTTCCTTCTCACAGAAATTTAGCAGCACAACTTAACGTGAGTCGTATTACTGTTGAATCCGCTTATCAACAATTACTAGCTGAAGGTTATGTAGAAAGCAAACCGAAACGTGGTATTTTTGTAGCGAACGTCGATATTGACGTGATTCCAAATAAAAGATTAGACGTAACAAAGGAAACGAGCAATTCTATAGATGAACAATTTGAATATGACTGTAGCCAAGGGCTTATTGATCAAACCGCTTTTCCAATTACACACTGGAAAAGAGCATTACAAGAAGCAATACTAAAGTACGAAAATACTTTGTTTGCTAAAGAAGACCCCCAAGGCGAGTTCGTTATTCGAGATCATATTTCAACATATTTATATCATGCGCGCGGCGTACATGCCTCACCTGATCAAATTGTGATTGGCGCTGGGACACAGCCACTTCTTTGGCTACTACTCCAACTACTTGGTCCCACAAAAGAATACGGGATTGAAAACCCCGGATTTCACCGTGTACATGCAATTGTTAAAAGTTGCAATCGTAAAATTCATCCTATTCCATTAGATGAAAAAGGAATTCATATTTCTAGCTTATACAATACAAAATCTAATGTCGCATATGTTACACCATCACACCAATTTCCACTCGGAATGATTATGCCTTTGTCTAGAAGATTGGCATTGTTAAAGTGGGCCAATGATTGTAACGGATACATATTGGAAGATGACTATGATGGGGAATTTCGCTACACCGGCAAACCAATTCCGTCTCTACAAAGTCTCGACTCAAATGAACGTGTTATTTATATGGGGACATTTTCAAAGTCTTTTCTCCCTTCTTTACGAATGGGATATGCGGTTTTACCACCGCACCTTTTAAAAACATATAAAGATTTGCACGGTATTTTTAAACAAACAGTCTCTACTATACAACAACTTGCATTTGCTCACTTTATACAAAGTGGGAATTGGGAACGTCACATTAATCGGAGTCGTACATTATACAAAAGAAAACATCATACATTAGTAAAATCCATAACGAAAGAAATGGGTACTAACGTTCAAATTCTTGGCGAACAATCCGGACTTCATATCGTTCTACGCGTCCATAACAGTATGAATGAAGAAGAACTTATTGAATCTGCTAAGAAACAAAGTGTTAAATTATATCCACTTTCTCCATATGATTTTGTAACTGACTTACGTAAGGAACCCTACATATTACTCGGTTTTGGTAGTATTCCCGAAAACAAAATTGAAACGGTAGTTAAATTATTAAAGAACGCTTGGTT
This sequence comes from Bacillus luti, assembly GCF_009739945.1. Classification (NCBI taxonomy): domain Bacteria; kingdom Bacillati; phylum Bacillota; class Bacilli; order Caryophanales; family Bacillaceae; genus Bacillus; species Bacillus luti. The sequence goes on from NZ_CP040336.1 coordinate 3,130,724, forward strand.
TCCTAGTTTAAAGGGCATTTGCTAACAGTTCGTTTAACTTGTAATACATTAACAATTCAATAAAGTGAAACTTTAATCAGTGGGGGTTTTCTTCATCCCCCACTGATTATTAGTTGAACCAATCGGACTTTTATGGGCAGTTGATCCCCCACCTAACTTCTTTGCTTTCGCTGAATTTTGAGGTGGGGGTCTTACTGCCCATTAAAGTGGGATAAAACAAAAAGAAGGCTGTTCCAAAATAAATTTTTGAAACAGCCTTCTTCTAGTTATTCACCTGATCGTGAAGCCCTTCCCGGACGCTTAACACCCGTTGTTTCTGTTGAATAAGAAGCTTCAATTATTGCAGTTGGATCTACAGAGAGAACGAGATCTTTCATTTTCGGATAAATGAAACGGTTTGTAATACAATAAATGATTCTCTTATGCTCTCCTAAAAAACCACCTTCTCCATGTAGATACGTAACGGATAATTGTAATTCTTTCATTAATAGATCGCCGATTTCTTTATTCTTACCAGAAATAATCATGACGCTCTTACCTTGATTAATACCATCTAATATGAAATCAATCATCTTCGTAACAATATAGAAAATTGCTAATGAGAACATCGCTTGTTCGATTGAAAATAAAATCGCTACAAATATGAAAATAACCGCATTTACAGCAAGTAAAAATGTACTAATCGGTACTTTAAAATGTTTGTTCATCCAAACTGCTAACATTTCTGATCCGTCAATTGCACCGCCCATTTTCACTACAATCCCTACACCAATTCCAAACAGTACTCCACCATAAAGTACGATTAATAGTTCAGAAGTTGTAATTGCCGGGAATGGTTTTAAATAAATCAATCCGAGTGTTGTAACAACATTTGCATAAGATGTACGGATAAAGAACTTCTTTCCCATTACTTTTGCAGTAAATAATAAAATTGGGATATTAAGTCCTAAAAACACACCATAAAGCGGTAATCCTGCAACTTTATTTGCCATAATTGCAATAGCCGTTACCCCGCCATCTACTAATCCATTAGGTGCTAAAATAAGCTCTAATGAACCTGCTACAATAATGGAGCCAATTGTTAATAATACGTATTCAAATACTTTTTTCATTCATTACCCCCAAAACTTATATATTTTCTTAGTATTATCATAACTAATTTTTTTCGCAAATACAAAGAAATTGCCTTATATACACACATTTTTCACCTTTTTGGTAATTCTTATGTAGAATCTCAAACTCTAATACAATATATACAGAAATGTTAACCATCCTAATTTTCACTTTTTAATTACATTGTGTTATATAATCAATTTATAGAATTTACAGAATAAGGAGTCCTTTCATGTTACAACAACTATTCACTTCACCTATTTTATCCGTTCACCCCTTACATCCAGGTTATGAAGACCATGCAAGTGACGTGTTTCTTGTTAAAACAGAAGCTGAAGAAGTTATTGTTCGTTCTTCAAAAATGACTGAAGAACCAAACAATGATTTTTGGTGGGGATGCAAAAACCTTTTTGGAATTGATCCACGGAACGTACATCATCTAGAAAAACTACACGCATTATTAAAAAAGCATACGACATTACCTATCCCGACGATTTTCCAAAAACATGTTTTAAATGGACGAGAGTATGTTATCGCCGAAAAACTAACAGGAAGTACGCTACAATCCTTTCTAGGACAACCTGATTCTATTTTATTTAGCCTTGGAAAGGGTCTAGCAGAAATTCATTCGTTTCAGGCAGATTTTATAGGAAGCCCATTAAGTACTTTCCAAATTCCACTAGAAGAATTTAACTCTCACATTTTAAAAGTAAGTAAAGACCTTATACATATGTTTTATTCCGATAATACAAGCATACATAACGCATTTCACACTTTTGAATCCCAGCTCTCTTCCCTATCGATACCAAAGGAATCTACACTCGTATTAATCGATATGGATCCCACTCAGTTTTTATCGGATGGTACAACTATTACGGGCTTAGTAGATACTGAAGCTTACGCAGTTGCTCCACGAGAGTTTGATTTTATTGGATTAGAATATGTACTTACAGAAAAAGAAGCTCATGCTTTTAAACAAGGCTATGAGACTATTATGCCTATTCCTCATCTTGAAGAATGTAGACAACCTTATCGATATTTGTATCGGTTATTATCTGTTCAAGGTAATGTAGAATTAGAAAAGTGGTTATGTCATCCATCCTATTTTTAATAACGATTGCGAGGGATTATGAAATGAGTATTAAAAAAAAGAAATCTGTAACAGCAAACGAAATGCAGCAAATGAAAGATTTAGCTTATATTTGTGGCCAACACGACCAAATTGATTACTCGTCAGATTTACATGAAAACTTTTTAACTACTCGTAATAAAGAAGAAATAAATGATTTTTTATTTTATGATGATACTCAATTAATCGGTGCACTAAGCATGTATGACTTTGAAAGACCAACAAAACTAGAGTTAATAGGATTCGTTCATCCGAACTATAGAAAACAACAAATAGGCACTACTCTTTTACAAACCGCAATGAAAGAAATACAGAACAGAGAGGTAGATGAAGCCCTTCTTATTATTAATGGCGACTCCACCTCAGGAAAATCATTTGCAGATTACTTGAAATTACCTTATCTATATAGCGAGTATAGTATGGAGTTCAAATCAAAAAAAACACAAAAAAAACTGGAGAATACTATACAACTTACACTTGCACCTACAGAATCACTTCCTGATCTTATCGATGTCTCTAGTAAAGCTTTCGGCGACTCTGTAGAAAATACAGCTATATGGTTACAAAAAATGTTGCATTCATCTTCTCACCAAGTATACAGCGCTCTTATCAATGACAACGTGATAGGAACAATTACAGTTGCTCACCAAGAGCATTTTACTACATTATCAGGATTCGCTGTGCACCCTTTTCATCAAGGACAAGGATATGGGAAAGATATCCTCACTACTATAGTTCATCGCCTCATTTCTGAAGATGTTGCAACGATTATACTAGATGTTGAAACAAAAAATAATAATGCTTTAAAGCTTTATACACATTGCGGCTTTGAAATTATAATGAAGCATAATTACTATAACTTGTTACATAGCCCTCTTTTCATTTATAACAAATAAAAAAACTGAATCGATATGATTCAGTTTTTTCTTAATATATTTACAACCGCAGTCGTTTCTTCATTTTCTTTATAAACACGTGGAATTCTTCTATCTAACATACATGTAACTTCATAGTTAATTGTACCTAACATATCTGCTATTTCTTCTACCGCAATTTCTTCTTCACCTTGTTTGCCGTAGAATACAACTTCGTCTCCTACTTGTACTGGCATTGCTTTCGTAACATCAAGCATAAGCTGATCCATACAAACGCGGCCAATAACAGGTACTCTGACCCCATTAATTAAAGCATGCCCTTTATTAGATAACTGACGATTATATCCATCCGCATACCCAATCGGTACAGTCGCAATCCATTCTTCACCAGTTGTTACATACGTATTTCCATAACTTACACCGCGATTTTTCTTCGCATGTTTAACATGTGCCACTTTTGATTTTAATGACAACGCAGGCTGTAAGGATACAACAGCATGATCCACTTCTTTTGAAGGATACATTCCATAGATTCCAATGCCGACACGAACCATATTTTGAAATGTGTTGCTAAGTTCCATTGATCCTGCACTATTTGAACTATGAATATATGGGATGTGAATTCCTAATTCTTTCGCTGTATTGACAGCTTTTTCAAATAAACTTGTTTGCATATTCGTATATGATTTATCAATTTCATCTGCCGTAGAGTAATGTGTAAATATGCCCACTACCTCTACATACTCCATACGGTTTAATTCTTCTAAAAATGGTTTAACCTCTTCTTCTTGTAAACCGATACGACTCATTCCTGTATCAATTTTAATTTGAATATGTGCTTTCTTTTGAAGGTGTTGCGCAATTTCATTTATGCCTTGTAAATCTTCTATTCTATAGACAGTCATCATAACATCATATTGAATTGCATATTCAGCAGCTGCAACTGATGTATAACCCAATATTAAAATTGGTACAGTAATTCCAGCTTCTCTTAATTCGATTGCTTCATCTACAAATGCAACAGCGAGTTGGTTTACCCCAGCCTCAATAGCCGATTTCGCAACTTCCACTGCCCCGTGGCCATACCCATTTGCTTTTACAGCAGCCATCATTGCAATCTGTTCATTATTCACATGTTTTTTAAATTCTTTTACATTATGTTTTACAGCATTTACGTCGATTTCAACAATTGTATCTCTTCCATATTTCAAACTCATTGGTCTAACTCCTAACTCAATAATTGCATTCCATTCTATTTCACGTTTCATATGACCTTTTACAATATAATACTTTTCACTATGCTAGTCAAACTACTAGAATTTTCGGAATTTTGAGTATGATATAATACCCTCAAGAAACTATTATATATGGAGACGAGGAGAATTACAATGTTTGTACAATCTGCATTACATCAACTTAAAGTTGCTATTGATACATCTATTCAGATGCTGAATCAATATACTGAAAATGATTTAAAGATAAAGCCGATTGAATCAAAGCGGTCATTATTTGAAATGTGCACACATCTCGCACTTATTTGCCATGCAGATTTACTCATTTTAAATGGCATTACGGAAAAAGAGTTACATACCTTTTATATAGAATATACCCCTGAAACAATTGCTCATATGCAAGAAACGATGCTCCAAGGATACGATTTACTTTCTAAAACTTTTTCATCCTATTCCAATGAAGAATTAGCGGAAATTAAGACTGCTTATTGGGGTATTTCTTATTCTAGATTCGAATGGTTACTTGAAGTGGTTGCACACTTTTATCATCATCGCGGACAAATTCAAATTTTATTATGTGAGCATGTTAAAGATTCTTGCATTCCTTTATTTGAATAAAAAGAGTGGAAACAAAACCAATAAAGAGTATTACTCCTAATAACATAAACGTCTGAGCATAGTCCCCTATTTTCATAAGATAAATAGAAATAATTGGTCCTATACTAGTTCCTAAAAATAAAATGAAAGTATAAATAGAAACTGCTATTCCTCTTGCTCTCCCTCCTAATTGGCCGACAAGAGAAACTAAAGATGGAACCGATATAGCAATACCTATTACGAAACAGACGCTCATCATTACAAGTAACGGCAGCGTCGAAATAAATCCCATTGAGCTTAGACTAAAAATAGCAACCAACAATCCTCCTTGAAGAACTTTCTTTACTTCGAACCTCTTTGTTAAACGACCTGCAAGTGGTGATAGTAACATACCAAATAACCCCGCTAAGCGAAAATAAAGAATTTGTTCTGCTGTTAAATTGTAGATAGGCGAACTCAAATAATTGCCTAAAACAGTATACATATTAACAAAAGCCATTAATAAAACAAACGCAATCATATAGCTCCATACTAAGCTTTTATGTGTAAAAACTTTCCCCATCTGTTTAATTGGCGCCAAAATATCCGTATAAGCTTGAGATATTTCCCCTTTCGGAAGAGAATAATGAACCCATACAGCAGTGATGATATAGACAATGCTAAGAAGAAAGAAAACCATATGCCAGCCAAAATACTGACTAACAGCAGTACTTATTACTTGCCCTGCAATTCCAGCTACTAAAAAACCGGTACTAACAAATCCTATTGTTGTAACCTTTTTCTCTACTGGAAACATTTCTACAACGTAAGCTAACGCTACTGGAGAAAATGTAGCTGCTGCTATCCCCTGTAATCCCCGAAGAATAACAAGCCAAAATAAGCTATCCACAAACCCCAATAAAAAAGAAATAATCGCCAGTGCAAGCAATCCAATAAAGATCACTTTTTTTCGTCCATACTTATCAGAGATTGCCCCAAATAACAAACAACCTATAGCAAACCCTACAGAAAATATACTACCTGTAGCCGCAGATTGCGCTAATGTAACCTGAAAAAGGTCTGAAAATAGAGCAATTAAAGGAATCGTCACATATAGGCTGGACATAACCACCATACCTGCCCAACATAATACAGCTGTTATTACTGTATAATTCCTTTCACTACTTACTTCTTTTGATATTTCCATCATAAAATCTCCCCCTTACAATGATTTTCCTCATCGATTTAAAACTTCTAAAGTAAATGACTCAACATGAAATTCCATCAACACTCCCTTAATTCATTTACGTTAAAAGATACATCATCGTCCCTTTTAATTAGCTAAACATATAATAAGATAACCTAATTATATGTTTAAATAAAGTGAAACTTTAATCAGTGGGGGTTTTCTTCATCCCCCACTGATTATTAGCCTTCACCAATCGGACTTTTATGGGCAGCCCGACCCCCACCTAACTTCTTTGCTTTCGCTGAATTTTGAGGTGGGGGTCTTACTGCCCATTAAAGCGGGATAAAAAAGTTGACTCTCACAATCAACTTAATTACCTACCTTCTCCTAATTTCACCTGCATATTTACTTGCATTTTATTTAATAACTTCTCTAAAACTTGACGCTCTTCCTGATTAAAGTCGTCAACTAATGAAGCGCAAGATAACCAAAAAGTTGGTAAAGATTGCGTAACTAGTTCTTTTCCTTTCGGAGTAATTTTTACCTTTAACCTTCTTCGATCTTCAGAATGATGAAATCTTACAATTAACTCTCGTTTCTCCATCCAATCTAATAAGCCAGTGACAGAAGCACGTGTTATCCCTAATCGACTCGCAATATCCGAAGGACTCATGTTCACTTCTTCTCCATTTGATTCCATTTCACGCAAAATAAACAATAGTAAAAAATCTAATTTACTTTCCGAAATACCAAGCGGAGCTAAATCTACGTCAACAGCATCAAGAACATTATCAGACGTCCATAACATTAACAAACCAAGTTTTGCTGCGATTGGATCCGTATCCGCTGATGCTGTCTTTTTTATTAGCTCTGCATACGGCCCAATCCCTAAAGGAAGAGAAGCATTTTTTGAATTCATTCATCTTCACTCTCCTTTCCTTTTAATTAATTAGCTTACCTAACTACTTTTCATTATACTCACATTTTTCCTTTTATTGCAAGAATATTGTTAAACAAAAAAATCCTGCAATTCAAACAGGATTTTTTAAACTGATTAGCTATTATTTTTAAATCATACTAAACTTCTTTAAGGCAAAAGAAATACCGCCTTCACTTGATTTCTTTGTAACGAAATCAGCTTTTGTTTTTAACTCTTCTCCGCCATTTCCCATTGCAATCCCTAATCCTACATACTGCAACATCTCAATATCATTTCTGCCATCTCCAAAAGCAACAGCTTCTGATTTACAAATGTTTAAGTGATCCAATACTTTTTGAATTGCAGTTAGCTTCGATACTTTATTATCTTCCAATACATTTATAACGTAACTATGAAAACGCTCAAACGTAAGCATTGGATATCTTTCAAGAAATTTTTGAGCTTCAATTTCATCCCCATACAGACATAAACAATAGACCTCTTCTGACAAATCCCTGCTTTTTTCAGGATACTTTGCTAAATTTAACGTCTCGTTAAGCGCTTGAATTACACGTTCATTATCCGAGGCTATTCCGTTCATTGCAAATTCTTCTGTAAAGTAAGAAACACTATGACCATGTAATTCAGCAAAGTTTGAAATATCATGAACAATTTCACTTGAAAGTACCGATTTATGTATTACTTCATCCTCACACTTTATATGTGCACCATTTGCAGAAATAAACGTATTTATGCCCAGCTCTTTAAATTGTGAGCATAAGCTATATGGTCTCCCTGTTGTAACAACTACATGAATCCCTTTATCTATTAACCTTCTTACTGCTTCTTTTGTACTTTCGTGCATACTTCTATCAATCTCACTTAAAAGCGTACCGTCAACATCGAAAAATACAACTTTATACATAAGTCACTACATCCCGTCTAAATGATTCGTATCATTAATGAAATGTACCGTTTTTTGTTCACCATCAATTTCAATTAAACTTATTCCCGTATCTCCCATTTTAAAGTAATAATCCATTGAAATTGGCATTTGGAAAAATGCTCGTAATAAACTATTTATTACACCACCGTGTGCAACGATTGCTATCCGATCATATGTATTCTCTGTAACGATTTTAGAAAAGATTCCTTCTATCCTCATTCGAAACTCAATAAATGATTCTCCATTTTCAAAACGGTCATGAAGAAACTTTGGCTCAGGATACTTCTTCGCTTCTTCAAATGATAGACCTGCTTGTACCCCATTATTAAACTCCATTAATTCCTCTTCTAATTGAATTGGACAACCAATTGCTTCCGCTAACGTTTCAGCAGTTTCGCGCGCACGTTTTAATGTACTTGCCCAAATGAAATCTGGTACAAAATCCTTTTTCACTTTCTGCACAAGTCTTTGCACTTGCTGTCTTCCGTTTTCTGTTAATTCAAAATCAGCTCGTCCTTCATGTACATTCAGAATGTCCGCTTCGGATTCTCCGTGTCGTATTAGTAGTATTTGCATTCGTTCCCCCACTCCCCGATTCAATATTCACAAAATTACATTATATCATATTTTTTTACTTTCCATAACAAAAAGGAACGGTCTCCCGTTCCTCACCCATTTACCTTCTCCGCATCATTCCAATAATACTTACTAAGTGCTTCCGTTAATACATCAATTGTGTTATATAATTCATCTAACGTATTATCCACACCACCAACTTCAATTAACATCGCATTTTTAGATAAATCTTGGTTATAAACGCCATTTCCATCTTTTTTATATTTCGGAAAAATCCCTCTACTTAATCCGTAATAGTTTTCATCTAAATAACTATTGATTGCTCTTGCAATTTTTTCATTTTCTGCACGCCCTTCATTTTCCATCCCAATTATAAAATATAACCTTGCATATGATTTCCCGTTAATTACTTTTGTAGTTACTTTCTTGCGCTGGTCATCACGGTGTATATCTATCGGAAACGCAATTTTATTATTTTGCGCTAATGCTTCTTTTACATATTCATGAGATGCTTTATACGATTGCGGCCATTTCCATTTTTTACTCGCTAATAAATCCCCCATATTCGTTTTATCATGAACAACTGGAATTCCTTGTCCTTCCAGTTGTTCCTTCATCCGTTTCCCTAGTAAGGACACGTTTACATCTGGACTCGATGGATCGGTAGCCCCTGGTAATAACGGATAAAAGGATTCCCAGCTATGTGTATGGTAAATATACACTGCACTTTCCCCTTTTTTCGCTCCGTTCTTTTTCTGCACTGGATTATTCTTTTCCGCTTCTGTAACTTTATCTTTTGCAACTTCTCTCTCTTTCGTTACTTCTTCAATCGGTACACTAGATTCATTTGGGATATTTGTAAAGTTTGTCCCTTCTCCAGCTACAATAATGTTAGAGTAATACTTTGACATACCTGGCACTTCTTTACCGACAAATGTCCTTAAATCTTTAATTTTCAAATCTGTCGCAATAGAAAACATTACATTCCCAACTGACTCCCGTTTATTCTGCTTAAAATAATCAAATCCATAATAGCGATTCTCACTTTCTATCATTTGAACAAAACCTTGCATAGATACTTTTCCAAACCATTGATTCGCATAATTTGATTTCATTGTATGTAAAAGAGACGTCAAAATCGACGCTATAATAATTACTACTAGTGCATATAAAAAAAATAACGAAATTAGTTTTTTTCCATGTATACGAGTTGCATACTTTTTCACTATATCACCTTCTTTATACATGGATATGTACAAGCCTTTCGTAATATACGCACTAAAAGAGAAATGACAAGTTTTTATAGTACTTTCGTCCGCATCGTCACTGACATACATAACGCATTACAAAACTAAGAAATTTATTGCTAAATTATGTACAACTATATAAATAAAACACCATCACAAGATGGTGTTTCCCCTTATCTATCGCATCTACAATATCGTTCCGGTTGACCGCAGCTATTACAACATTCACATGGATATGAATCACACCTTCGACAACAGCGGCAATTTGCCTCTCCACATTCATTACAGCATTCGCATGGATAACTGTCACATCGACGGCAACAGCGACAATTCGCCTCCCCACATTCATTACAGCATTCACACGGATAACTGTCACATCGACGGCAACAGCGACAATTCGCCTCCCCACATTCATTACAGCATTCACACGGATAACTATCACATCGACGACAGCAACGACATGGATACTGGTCACAAGTTCCGCAGCATTTACAATGGCTTTCAGGCTCATTACAACCGTTACAGCGAACTTCATATTTATCATCTTCATAGTCTCTGTCTCGTTGACTACGTCCTAAAATATCATCTGCTTCATCCACCTTATGTCTATAACCGCTATGTCTTCTATAAAAGTATGCATCATCCTCTGCTTGTTTCTTTCGATATTCCTCGTCTGACATCCCACTCTGTTTTTTTGCACTTGTATGAGAAAATCTAGAATTATTTCGGTCGTATTGCACTTCATCATCATGTCCATAAAAGCCCTCATAGCTTGCATCAGCAACTCTTTTTTTAGTTTCTCTAACTCGGCCACTGCTAAAACCTCTAGCATTATTTCTTTCGTCATCTAATTCTTCAGAACTCGATGAATCAAACAATATTCCTGCTGCAAATAATACAACAAAGAAAGCAAAGGCGGCATAAAGAATCGAATTAGATAGAGCAACAAAGAATAAGACAACAGTACCTAAAAAGAACAACACACTTTTTACATTTCTTTTTGCAATTGTAGAAAGCACAATAATTAAACCACAAACCAATACTACGGTTGTAGCACTTGGCAGGTCAAAAAAATACCAAATACACGCTACAATTGTTGCTAATATTACTAACATAAAATCCCCCCTGTTTTCCCCTCTTAAAAATCATATGAAATACATTACAAAAAATAAATATATAATTTTGTTTTTTATTAAAATCATGAAACTTAATGAAAATGCGATAGAAACAATTCGCTCCTAATTGCATCTCTATTCATTAAGAAATACCTGAAACAAGAATCTGTTATCTTAAAGGGACTACTATTTGTTATCCTGCTCAAAAATAAAAAGAGAAATGGCATCCCATTTCTCTTCCTCAATCTTATTGTTCTTTGTCTGTATCATTCGAAGGTAATTTCTTCGCTTGTTTTTCTTTAAAGATTTCTCCAATCGCCCCAAGAGTACCAAGTGTTTCAATTGCATTAGACGGAATAAATACTTTATTAGCTGGCCCTTTTGCAACTTCCACTAAAGATTCAAATGATTTGTAAGCAAGTACACGCTCATCTAAATTCGCTTCACGAAGTAATTCAATGCGGTTCTGTTCTGCTTTTGCAATTTCCTCAATCGCTCTTGCTTCCCCTTGCGCTTCTAATTCTTTCGCCTCTTTAACACCTTCAGCTTCTCGAATACGTGCTTCTTTATCCCCTTCAGCCATTAAAATTTTACTTTGCTTTTCCCCTTCAGCTCGAAGGACTTTATCTTGTTTCGCTGCTTCCGCTTCTAAAATAATCGCACGTTTATTACGTTCTGCTTTCATTTGTTTTTCCATTGATGCTTGCACATCTTTTGGCGGATTAATATCGACAACTTCAACACGTTCAATACGTACGCCCCATTTTTCTGTTGCTTCATCAAGCGCTAAGCGGATTTCTGTTGAAATTTTTTCACGACCAGATAATGTTTCATCCAGTTCCATTTTACCAATAATTTGACGCATCGTTGCAGAAGTAATGTTACGTACACCATATTCATAGTTTGAAATACCATATGTCGCAAGTTCTGGTTCAACAATTTGATAGAAAATAATTGTATCAATTTCTACTTGAACGTTATCTTTCGTAATTACCTTTTGCGGTGGTACATTTGTTTGTTGAATACGTAAATCATGATATACACGAACACGATCGACAATCGGGATTAAAATATTTAACCCTGGATGCATTATACGTTGAAACTTACCAAATCTTTCAATAACCCCAACTTTTTGCTGAGGAATAATTTTAATTGTTAATGCAATAAATGTAACTACAATTAGCGCGAATATAATCGTTAACGTTAATGCTACCATATTTATTCACTCTCCTTTTTCACTTGTAATATAGTACTATGCCTCTTTATAACAACAACCTTTTCTCCAACATCAATTGGATCATCTGCAATAGCTGTCCAAGTATCTCCATCTACTTTCACAATACCATTCTCTTCACTTGTAATCGCTTGCATAACAATTGCCCTTTTACCGACAAGCATATCTACTGTATCAGTAAAACCTTTTGCTTCTCGAAAGTTTTTTGAAATTCTTTTCGTAAAAAACGTCAATGTTAAACTTACAATCCCACCAACAACAACTTGTAAAAATAGCGCATCAGGAGCGAACAAAGCAATAAGACCTCCGACAACAGCTCCAATTCCAAGCCACAGCATATAAAACGTAATCGACAACATTTCTGCTATAAATAAAATACCAGCTATTATAAACCAAATTACCCAACCAGCCATATGCAACCCTCACTTTCTTGCTATTTTTTATATGTATATGAAGAAAAGAATGGTTTATCCGCCCTTTCTCATACATGGGCGTTTGCTACAAGCTATTGTATATATTCGCTGTTACAATGAGTATTATTAAAATACTATATTAATATATTCTTCATTATACATGAAAATTCCTTTCAAAAAATGACAAAAAATTAAATTCTTTCAAAAATTAAATCCCTAAATTATAATATTTCTAACTATTGTATTTTTTTAAGAAGGGATGATTCTGATTGCAATATCGTTCACTAGCTTACTATCTAGGGTCGAAAATATGCATTACTCTCGCTGACATCGTATACGTAATGATTATTACAACTCATATCTATATCAACGAAATCAGCTACTATTACTGCTCTTTTTCCATTATTGCAAGTTATCACTAACCTAATTGCTAACATATCTGCACCACTTATCATGAATCGTTTTCCGTCTTTTTCGTTGCTATTTACTTTGCAATGGATGAAAACAACTCTTTTACTGTTATTAACGGTTTTATTTCCAGTCATTTCCACAAGTATTTTAGCCCTATTAACTTTCATTTTTTTCATTTCATTATGTAGTGGTTGGAGTGCTCCATTATTATACGGCATCCTTCCACGTCTGGCGCCGCAAGGAAAATTGGTAAAAGTAAATAGTATCTTTTCCTTTTCAACACAAATTACACAAGCGGCTGCTTATTCATTTACAAGTATTGTAGTACTTCTCATTGGCGTTACTTCTACACTCATGATTAATAATATTTTGATGATTTTCGGATGTATTGCATTGTATTTTTCATTACGTCCCATACATACTGAAAAAGTAACAGATCCTTCCTCTTCAAATAGTACTGCTTTATTAGAAGGCTGGAAACTACTATTTCAACACCCCTCTTTGCGCACAGTTACACTAATGGACTTAATTGAAACTTTCGCAGGAACAATATGGATTGGTGCTATTACGATGGCTTATGTAACGACTGTTCTTCATAAAGGAGAAGAATGGTGGGGATATATTAATACAAGTTATTACGTTGGCACGTTAATTGGCGGTCTATTAGCGTGGAAAATGAGTACATACATTCAAAATAATTTAATACGCTCTATGGCGATAGGCTCTCTTATGTTTAGTATTCTTACATTTTTATACGGTATGACAAGCAGCGGATTTATCGCGCTATTCCTATGTGTTCTAATGGGACCATGTTACCAAATTAGGGATATTTCTCAAACGACTGTTTTGCAATCCAGCGTCGCTCCATCTTTATTATCGAAGATGTATACAGCTCACGGTGCTCTTCTCTCAACAGCTTCTGGCCTTTCTATGCTTAGCGTTGGAATTATTACTGATATATTCGGTGTTCGTACTATTTATATCATCGCTTCTTTTCTTATTTTATGTTCTGCTTGTTTATCTTTTAACTTATTAAAATATCATAAGACAGAATCGAAAGATATTTCACGGTAATTAATAAAGTAAAAAGGACAGGAATTCCTGTCCTTTTTATATATTCTATTTATGACAAACCCGGAATTTTTCTATGTTTTGTCGCTTGTTCAAAAGCATATGCTAGTTTAATCAAAGTTTCTTCACGAAAAGCAGTACTTGCAAGCGTAATCCCAAACGGTCTCCTGCTCTCCATATATCCCGCAGGTATTGCTATAGACGGATAACCTGCTTTCGCACATATAGTAGAACCTATATAAGAAGGGAATAGAATCGCATCAAGATTATATTTTTCCAGTGCAAAATCAATACCTTGTTCTTGTGAAAAATATATATCTTCTAATCTTGCGTTGATATATTCAGGATTTCTTAACGTATTTGGAAAATCTTTTCTTCCTTCTAACTTAGTTTGCCCATATTTCAAAGCTCTTTCTGCTATGTTCTCGTTAAACTCCATTAACTCCGAAATAGAGTGCACTGGAATAGTAGAAGGTAATTTAGAAAGATAGTTATCTAGACTATGCTTTAGTTCATAAAGCGGTACTCCCCAGCTCCATTTTCTATGGAAAGACGGAATATCAATATTTTCTACTACTGTCGCTCCCTCACTACGCAATACTTCAATTGTTTCCTTAAACAATTTTTCATCATACTCACCAGATTCATAATACTCTTTTGGTGCGTTGTTATATACACCAATCTTTGCTCCATTTAAACCGTTAACATCAAGATACTTTGTATAATCATGTTCTATTATTCCCTCGCTTTTATGAGTAGCTACATCTTTCTCATCTACCCCAGTTAAACCCCCTAGTAAAATAGCAGCATCTGTTACTGTTCTCGCAAATGGACCCGCTGTATCTTGCGAATATGTGAACGGAATAATACCTCTACGACTAATTAAACCGACAGTCGGTTTAATACCGACTACTGAGTTTTGAACAGCTGGACTTAAAATAGAAGCATCCGTTTCCGTTCCAACAGATACTACTGTAAAGTTAGCAGCAACTGCTATCGCAGATCCTGTACTAGAGCCGCCAACAAACATATCATCCTCACCTGTACCGTAAGGGTTTATTGTTTGTCCACCTCTTGCACTATATCCAGCCCACATTTCAAATGACATTGCATTCGCTAATTCTGTCATATTTGTTTTCCCTATTATCACTGCTCCTGCTTCTCGCAGTTTCGTAACGAGAAATGCATCTTCACTACTTATATTTTGTTCTAGAGCAATCGTACCTGCACTTGTATGCATAGAGTCATTCGTTTCAATATTGTCCTTAAGTAAAACCGGTATACCGTGTAATGGACCTCTTATACCTTTTATCTTCCTTTCATAATCTAACGCTTCTGCAATAAAGATAGCATCTGGATTGATTTCTAAAATAGAATTGATTTTTGGTCCATCTTGATCATACTTTGCGATTCTATGGAGGTAATACATAACTAACTCTTTTGAAGTTAATTGTCCAGCTTCCATCGCTGCCTGTATATCATGAATTGTTAATTCTTTTTGCAACCGTGTATTGAACTGAATCTCCATCGTCATTCTCCTTCTATACAGCCTTTTATTGATAACATGTATCTATTACTTTTTCATTTTCTCCGCTCCTCGCATATACAACTACAAGCCCTTTAAAAGAATTCAACTTCCCAATATAAAAACCTTTTATTTCCTGAAAAATAAAAAGAGTCTGAAACGAATAAACTTCCGCTTCAGACTCTTTTATTACTGTGCGTATACTTCATCTAACAAATATAAAAACTCACCTTGTTTCCCGGCTAATTCCGGGCATTTGGCAATATCAATCCATTCGTAGCAATATACTAAACCTTCATCTTCCTCACCAGCACTTACAATATGTTCCCAAGTATCTTTTACATCTGTAAGTAACGTTATATGGAAAAAGTGGCGCTTTTGATATTCCTGTTTTTCCTTCACATGAATAATATAATCTGCTAGAAAACGCTCTATACATAAATGACGTAATCCAGTTTCTTCTTGTACTTCACGAAAAATCGCTGCTTCTAACGTTTCTCCTTCATCAACGGTTCCACCTGGTACTTGGACACCAGCTTTAGGTATATCACGATGCTTAAAAACAAGTAGTTGCATACTCCCCTCTTTTTCTCTTGTCACATATGCATGTACCTTTTTCTTATATAACATCGTCATTATATTTCTCTCCCCTCAATTATTCACTCTGTTACTTCTTCAAGTGTCAATTGATTTTCATATAAATATGTAGCTTGTGGGTTCCCCACATACCTTACATGCCATGGTTCATACCGATAGCCAGTCATTGATTCTTTTTCTTTTGTATATCGAATGACAAAACCAAATTTATGAGCATTTTCAGAAAGCCACTGACCTTCTTTCGTTTCTCCAAAAATGGTTTCTAACTGAAACTTAGCAGATTGTGATGTGATATCCATAGCTAGTCCTGTTTGATGTTCACTCGTTCCAGGAACTGCACTCGACATTGCTGTTTTGGCTTCTCCATCTTGTTTTTATACATTGTATTTAACGCTTTTTGTCGATCAAAAGATCTAAATCCAGAGACTGCAAATAAGAAAACACGCTCCTTATCTGCTTGCTGAAACATTTCCTCAAGCGCACTGGCTGCCTCTTTCCTCATTTTTTTCTTTTCTTGATCACCTTCACTTGAGTAGCGCACTTTCGGAATAACTAAATCTGGCGGTCTATACCCATCTGGTAAACGCCTACTTTTATTCACAAGCACAAGCATTGAATTCGGATTACTAATTACCGCAATATCCCCATCCATATTCGCAATCGTTTCTTTCGCTTTCGGAAATATATTATTTACATTTACCTCGCGCGCCTGCTTATCCTTATACATTTTATAATTGATTCCCGCTACTCCAACAATGAGTATCGCCGCTACGATACCAAGTAGTATCCATCTTTTTTTCATATAACGACCTCTTATTTTAATAATTTGGCCATTTCATACTCATCGATGTTCTCTCCATCGATAATAAGAGCAGCTCTTTTGACACCTTCTTTCTTAAATCCAACTTTTTTATATAGTGCCTGAGCTCTTGTATTGTGGGCCATTACCGTTAATTCTAAACGCCATACATCATGTAATCTTGCCCACTTCTCGACCTCTTTAAACAATCTAGTCCCAATACCTCGCCCGCTATACTCTTGCAATATACCAATTACAATGGCTGCAACATGTCTCTTTCTTTGAATATTATTTCCATTCACTAAAACAAACCCTACTATTCTCTCGTCTTCAATGGCTACAAATATTGTTGCATATTCATTTTCTACAAATCGATGTATCATTTGTTCTTGTTGCTCAGCTGTAGCTGTTCTTTCTCCTGGTTCATATAGCATAAATTTCGTTTCTTCATCTAATTGCTTACTCAATTGCAAAAATGATGCTGCATCTTCTACCTTGATTTCCCTAATCACTTCAATCACCCTACCCATTTCATAATAAAAAGTTTTCCTTGTAAAAAGATTTTCTCTACTTTCCCGAAAATCCCTTTGCAAATCTCCCAGTATAATTTGACAAATTTCGATATTACTATAACAACGACAAATTATGTCTATTCTGTGACGTCTCATCAATGCAAAAAAACGCAAGTATTACACTCACGTTTTTCAGACTTTCCCACTAATTTATGTTTCACTTTATCCATTCACTTTTTCAGCTTGCCAAAAGTATTCACCAAACGCTTTAGCAAGTGCATCAATTGATCTATTTAATTCTTCCTCTGTATTATCTACTCCTCCAACTTCTATTAAGATCGCTTGTCCTGATAAATCTTGATTATAGACTCCATTTCCTGTTTGAAAGCCTTTTTGAATGACTCCTCGGCTCACCCCTGGGTATTTTTTATTAATCGCCTCATGTAAAGCCGTTGCTAATTGCAAGTTCTTTTCATAATTTTTATTACCTTTTCCAATCACAAATGCGAGTTTAGCGTATGATTTATCTCCAATTGTTTTTGTTGTAACATTTTTCCGTGCACTATCACGATGTAAGTCAAAAAAGTATTGTAGTTCTTTATTACCAGCCATCGCTTCTTGTACAATTTCTCGTGACAATTTATAAGAACTATTACTATTTAATCCTTTACTTATTAACCTTTGACCGACATCAGTTTTATCATTTGTAGCCCCGATTCCTTCGCCTTCTAACTGTTCACGAAATCGATCACCGACTATTGAAATGTTCGTTGCAGAACTTGTCGCTTTATTCGGATTTGGATCATTTGTTAAATTAAGTAATGGTAAGTATGATTCCCAGCTATGCGAATGATATATAAATGCAACTTGTCTTTTCCCTGTTGTTTGGGCTGGTTGTTTCTTCTCTGTATTCGAATCAGACTTAGGAACTTGTCCGGTTTCTCCAGTCCGTTCTTTTACTACTTCTTCAAGAGGAACGCTCGACTCTATCGGTAAGTTAGAATAATTTGTTCCTTCACCAGCGATAACAATTTCCGTATCATACTTGCCAAACCCCGGAAGTTCTTTCCCTACAAAACTACGAACATCATCAAAACGAATATTCGTAGCCATAGAAAAGAGGAATGAAGAAATAGAAAAATCTTGATTTAAATTCCGGTATTCTTGTGTAAAATAATGATTCTCTTTCCCAAGAACGTACATGTATCCATTCATTGATAACTCATTTAACCAGTTATATAAATACGTTGACTTCGTCTCTTTCAACGAAGTTACCATCATACTAATAAGAAAAAAAGTCACTAATACCGTTGTAATGACAAATAAAATTAACTTGCGCACGCTTGTTAATTTCACATAAAAAAAGCCTCGATTCATACTATCACCCTCTCTATTCCAAGTTATGTACAAGCTGTAGAGAATAGACCGTCTAAATTCCGGCTATATTGTTAATGAGGTGAAATGAATTGAAGCTACTAATAGGAACATTACCCATTGTATTATCATTTATTTTTTATTGGCTTGCTAAGCATCCTACAATCCGTATTGCATTACATATTTCAGCGTACTTAGCGCTATATGTACTCGGTACAATTATTTCTATTAATATATACGATGTTTTAATACAAGATTTAGTTTTCATGACAAGCATTCATGGTATTTTACTAAATCCATTTTTTCTTATAGCAGGAGCATATATAGGGATATACACCTTATACCTACTTTTGACTTACATTATTACAAATATAAAAAATGGAGCGTAATGAAATGCAACCACCGTTCATCTGTCATATATGCCAAAAAAAAATTACGCGAAAGAAAGATCTTATTACTGCCACATGGTACTTCCACTTGTATTTATTTCACATTGATTGCTTTAAACGACAGCAAGTGTTCATCTCAAGGTTCATCCCTGTAAATACACTTTTTAATTTCTTTCTTATTATATTTGGACTTATTTTTGGCAGTATTCTTATGATTACAGAACCATCTATTATTTGGCTTATTTTCTTATTTCCAATTTCATATCGATTTCTTTCCTATTATTATATTGAACGTTTTTTCTCTACATAACATGCAGACTGTCCTCTAGGAATACTTAAACATTCCCACTCATTTTCTTTTAACATTTTACCGATGTAAATCATTTGTCCAATATGTAAAGCATAATGTGAAATTTGTCTTTCAATTGCTTGTATGACAGTATGTGCTTCACCGCGAATATATACGGTTTGCAATAAATGTTCCGGCGTTAGCACATTCATGGTATTAAAGACATATTCCCAGCCTTCATTCCATATCGCGAGAATCTCTTCCTTAGAATGATAACCGCCTTCAAATTCAGCATCTCGATTACGACCTGTTTTTTCACCATCAGACGTTAAAAAATCCGTCCATCTCGAACTCATATTACCATGCAGATGCTTTATAATAACTGCTATGCTATTTGTTTCTTCATGAGAAGACCATTCAATCTGTTCATATGATAATTGAGAAAGCACCCGTTCTCCTTGCTTCTTTGTTGCTTTAAAATTCGAAATGGCACATTGTAAATATTCTCGTCCAATATCCATATTCCCCCGCCTTTACACTAACTAATTTTTGTACCATTTGGCAGTTCCATATTAGGCTGAAGTAATACAACATCACCCGCTCCAGGTACGCCTCCTAAAACAAGCACTTCTGATTTAAATCCAGCTACCCGTTTTGGTGGAAAATTTACAACGGCAACGATTTGCTGACCGATTAAATCGTCCGGACTGTATCTCTTCGTAATTTGAGCGCTTGATTGCTTTATCCCAATTTCCCCAAAATCAATTTTTAGTTTGAGCGCTGGAACTCTCGCTTCTTTGAATTCCTCTGCATGTATTACCGTTCCAATTCTTACATCCAAAGTTAAAAAATCTTCAAAATTAGCCATCGTATCATTCCTCCCAATTATTACTTAGACAAAATCTATAAATCCCCTTTAAAAAAAGAAAGGCGCCTAAGCACCTTTCTTTTGTAATTCACTTGATTCATTTGATTTATAGAAGAAGAAACCGATAATCCCCCCAATACACGCTGGGACTAACCACCCTATTCCTTCTTTATATAAAGGTAACATTTGGAGTACATTTGAAATTGCGTCAATTTTGATATTCGCACTTTCTAAACCATTAAATAAGCTAATGGACAAGGCACCAAGTATTGCTCCAATATAAATTGTATTACGCTTTCCTATCCACTTATGGAAATACGAAAGAACGATTAATACAATTGCAACTGGATAAATGATCATTAACACTGGTAAAGTGACTGTAATTAATTGTGTTAATCCTAAATTCGATACAATTAAACTAAATCCACATACTAACGTTACAATCATTTTATGCGAAAATCTCGGGAATAAATTTGAAAAGAACCCCGCACAAGCAGATGTTAATCCAACAGAAGTTGTTAAACAAGCGAGTATGATAACAAGTCCTAATAAAATTTTACCACTTGTTCCATATAACTCATTTACAACATTCGTTAAAATAAGTCCACCATTCTCTGATACCCCAAGTGATGTACTTGTTGAACCAAGATAAGCAAGTGATAAATAGATTAACGTTAAACCAAGTACTGCAATAATACCTGATACTACTGTTATTTTTGCAACTTGACTACTCTCTTTTATCCCTTTAGAGCGGATAACTTGTACAACGACAATTCCAAATACAAGCGCACTAATTGCATCCATCGTTAAATATCCTTGAATAAACCCACCAAAGAAAGCATTTTCTTTGTAAGCAGCTAACGGCGCAGCTGGTTCTCCAATCGGATCAATAATTGCCTTTCCGACAATAACAGCAACAATTAATACTAATAATGGTGTAAGGAACTTTCCAAACCAATCCACTAATTTAGATGGATTTAATGATAAATACCACGTTATTCCGAAGAAAATTATAGTGAAAAGAAATAGCATGTACCATTCTGAAACCATTGCATCTGATAGAAATGGCTTCATACCCATTTCAAACGAAACAGCTCCAGTACGCGGAATCGCGAAAAATGGTCCAATTGCTAAATAACTAACCAATGGGAAAATAAACGCAAATATAGGGTGAACTCTAGAAGATAGCGCTTTCAAGTCCCCCTCTACAAACGCGACAGCTGTAACAGCTAATAGGGGTAATCCGACTCCCGTTACAAGGAATCCAATTGTAGCAATCCAAACATTCTCTCCAGCTTGTTGCCCTAAAACTGGCGGGAAAATCAAGTTCCCTGCTCCTAAAAATAATGCAAATAGCATTAAACCAATTGCTACCGTATCACCTGGCCTTAAACGTCCCTTCATACTTTTCATTTGCATAGCACTTTTCCATTGTTTATCTCTATCTTTACAATATGCTATGCATCCTCCTCTCTGCTCAAGATGATAAAAATGCCCCTTACAAAGCAGTGTCTTTCTCCATAATTTCTCCATTCCCCTTATTTATTACTCTAATTATTAATACAATTATTGATTTTTGATTTTTTTGAATATTCAAGTCATTAGAGTGGTATTACGTGGAGTTTAGTTGTCAGACCTCTTTGTTTTTATCACACATATAGTAACATATTTAGTTGAAAAATAAAAACATATTTTCAAATTGATTTTTTTGAAAATCACAATTATCTACTTTTTCATTCTTCTACACAAACTTTATTCGGTCATTACACCATTTACATAAAGTTATTTTAAAATACTTTTTTTGCAAATGAAATAACAAAAGCCATCCAACATATGAGATGGCTTTTGCGAATTACTCTATCGTTTCAACTTCACGTGGATTATTCATCTCTTCTACATACACAACTCTAAATCCGTGGTCTTCTAAATCTTTCAATAACAGTTCTAGTTCACCATCGTTAAACTCTTCTCCTAATGTAAACATAATTCTACGAACTAATAACGCATCATTATCAAAAGTCATTAAACTTTGGATGCCAGTATATTTTTTTAACACTGTCGATAACTTTTGGATCGCTCCATTATAATCTTGCGTTCCAATCATAACAGAGTATTTACTAGAATGAACGCCCCATGCATCCTCTAGTAACTCAAAAACTTTCTTATGGGTTAAAATTCCTAGGAACACCCCTTTTTCGTCAATTACTGATAAATAAGGTAGTTTTTTAATTGTAAAAAAGACTTTAAAGAAAGAAGAATCTTCTCTCACATATCCATCTTTATCGTTCAATAATTGTAATACACTTTCTTCTAGTGATCCTTTATATTCTAAAATATCTACTTTATATATGTTCCCTAAATATTTTTCTTTTTTTCCATCTAAAACTGGTACACAACGATAGCCAGTTTTGTTCAAATGCTCCAGTGCTTCCCCTATCGTAATTGAACTTGAGCAAAATAAAACTTCCCTTTTCGGCACATAATTCCCTTTAATCCTCATAAATAGCCTCCTTATGTTAAAATACTTTCTGTGCCATAACTATATTATATTTTCAGAAAAAAATAAATAATTTATTTTATTTTTCTGAAAATTATTCTTTTTCTTGTCATAATTTATTCATGAATCCTTCACTTGCATATTTTTCACTATCAATCTTCTCTCTCAATAACTCAATGAAAAATATATTGTAACTTCATTCAAAAAACGCTAAAATAAGAATAAGAATTTTCTGAATATTCTAAGAGTAGGTGGTTATATGTCATTGTTACGCTCACATATATGCAAATTTTTATTTGGTGTTATTGTTATTTTTGTCATAAGTCCTATTCCAGCTCTTTTTATTACACACAATTACTCTTATCAAAATGGCTTTATTAGCATTTTTCAAAACTTCGCTCATCTTTCTTCTATATCAATTCCAAAAATTGATTGGATGCATGAATCTATCTTTGTCTCAGCAAATCAAATGATACATACTTCGAATCATCCAACACCGTTATTCCCTTACATATGGGAAATATATTTTTTATCAATTGTTCGTTTTACCTTTACTCTTGCGATCGGATTCTTCATAAGTTTAGGTATCGGCCATTTATTTTTTAAAGCACCTAACTCGTTTAAAAAATTTACTACCCTATTAAAATGGATTCCTTACTCTTTTTGTACTGTAATATTACAATGCTCAGTCTTATTACTGCTTCTATACGTCGCACAATTTATAAACCTTCCTTACTACTCATCTTTTATCATCGTATGTAGTACTTCCATGATTATCGTTATGCAAGCAATAAAAAAATGGATTCCTTTCTTAAATAACACAAATGAATATGAAATAAAACACTCTTCTTTTCTTGTAGATACATTATTTTTAGCTCTTACTTCAAATCATAAATCTATTTTAAGTTCCATTATTATTTCATTCGTTTTTATGGAATGCGTTTTCCATGCAAACGGATTATTACAATTTATCGTCCAATTTGGCGGAAATGTACCCATCATTGTTACAATCGGTCTATTACTACTCTATATCCCATATAGCATACTTTCTTTCCTTCAAACACTTTGGACAACAAACTACTTCAAACAACAATCATACGCCTTAACGAGAAGTATTTCAAAACCGTAATTTGGAATGACCCTCTATAATCTCCAAGTAGAGGGTTATTCCTTCTGTATAGCGGACAAAATAACAACAAATTCAAAAACTATTACAGAAACATACCAATATTTGCCCTTTTTCTTTGACTATTCTTTTCATTTAGATTTATTATAAAAGTATAACATAATTGCAGGAGGTGACATCTTTATTCCACACTTTGGAATGGAGAACACACTTGGACATATTAAATATCTTTCTCATCTTTGTACTTATTCTTATTTCTGGCTTTTTCGTTGCATCAGAATTTGCTGTTGTAAAAGTACGAAAAAGTCGAATTGATCAGCTTGCAAATGAAGGAAATAAGCAGGCATTGGCTGCAAGGAGCGTTGTATCTAATTTAGACGTCTATTTATCTGCTTGTCAGCTCGGTATTACAATTACATCTTTAGGTCTTGGTTGGCTTGGTGAACCGACTGTGGAGCACATACTGCGACCACTATTCGAAAAAATTAATATTACTGGAACAATGGCGAATACTTTATCCTTTATTATCGCTTTTAGTGTAATTACATTTTTCCATGTTGTATTAGGAGAATTAGTTCCAAAATCTTTTGCTATTCAAAAAGCAGAAACCATTGCTTTAAAATTTGCTAAACCACTCATTTGGTTTGATAAAATTATGTATCCTTTCATATGGTTATTAAATAGTACTGCTATATTTTTCACAAAGCTATTTGGTTTAGAACCTGCTAAAGAAAATGAACTTGCCCATTCTGAAGAAGAGTTACGACTTATTTTAGGTGAAAGTTTTAAAAGCGGCGAAATAAACCAAACCGAGTATAAATATGTAAATAATATTTTTGAATTTGATGACCGCGTTGCAAAAGAAATCATGGTCCCTCGTACTGAAATGATTTGCTTATCTACTGAAAATACGTTAGAAGAAAACATGGATATCGTCGCAACCGAAAAATACACACGTTATCCTATCATTGAAAAAGATAAAGATGATATTATCGGGATGATTAATACGAAAGAAGTATTCCATGATCAAACGAAAGGGATTTATAAACCACTTGAGTCGTATATACATCCCGTACTCACTGTATTTGAAACTGTTCCAATTCGTAAAACGTTAGTCCATCTTCAAAAGAATCGTGTTCAGATGGCAATCGTTATGGATGAATATGGTGGTACTGCTGGACTTTTAACAATGGAAGATATTCTTGAAGAAATCATTGGGGAAATTCAAGATGAATTTGATGCGGATGAATCGCCTATGATTGAAAAGCGTACCCCTAAGCTTACTGTTTTAGATGGAAAAGTACTTATTTCTGAAGTAAATGATATATTCGGTCTACATATTGATGATAGCGACTTGGATACAATCGGAGGCTGGCTCCTCTCTCAAGCAGTTGATGTAAATATTGAATCTGGATATTCCATTGAGTATGATGGGTTTCAATTTAAAGCATTAGAACTTGATGGACATCAAATTAAAAAAATAGCTGTACATAAATTGGATATTAAAAAGGAGTTATAAAGTGACTGCATTATTAACAATCTGTATCATTGCCTGTTTCATTGTTTCATTTCTCGCCTTTATTTATCCCATTATTCCAGGTATTCTAGCTGTATGGGCTGGATATTTGATTTACCATTTTGGTATAAATGGCGGAGAACTAACGATTTCTTTTTGGATTGTTCAAGCGATTTTCACACTATTTATTTTCGTTGCTGATTTTATTGCAAATGGATATTTCCTAAAAAAATACGGCAGTTCAAAATGGGGCGAACGTGTTGGTATGGTTTCGATCATTGTCGGATCATTCTTCTTCCCGCCATTCGGTTTAATTATAATACCATTTTTATCGGTTTTTATAACTGAGCTAATGCATAAAAAGGCGCCAAAAGACGCCTTTCTAGTAGGAGTTGCTACTGTCGTTGGATTTTTAAGCAGTACTGTAGCCAAAGCCATTCTACAAATCATTATGATTATCATCTTCGTATGTTATATCATTTTCTAACCATCCCACTTTTGGGATGGTTTTTTAATAGGAAATACCTACTCGACTATTTTCGTATATGTTTTTATGGCACAAATCCCATGTGAAATGTGCTGTATCACCAACTGTAATTTTCGAGCCGCCTTCTGGTAAGATATCTTT
This sequence comes from Bacillus luti, assembly GCF_009739945.1. Classification (NCBI taxonomy): domain Bacteria; kingdom Bacillati; phylum Bacillota; class Bacilli; order Caryophanales; family Bacillaceae; genus Bacillus; species Bacillus luti. Next base: position 3,156,890 of record NZ_CP040336.1, read on the forward strand.
TTCAGTTCGATATACGCCTGTCACCTCACCATCTATTAAATGTGTCGGACAAACGACAGTCCAGCATACATTACTATTACTAAGTTCTTTATACGCAGCTAAGTGATCTTCTGCTGCCGTTGTCGTTTTCCTTTTTGATTCCGCTGATTGAAAACGATATATACTTGGATTTATTCTTGCCTGTAAAATACCAGCTGTTCCTATAGTAATGATTTTCTTTACACCTTCTTCTTCCATTTGCTTTATAATTTGCGGCATACTCTTCGCTAACGTCCCATTTTGATCCGTACCAAGTGCGCTAATTACTATATCGCTTCCTTTTATCACTTTCTTTATATCCTGTTCGTTCCATACATTACCTTCTATAACTCGTAACCTTTCATGCTGTATTTCTATTCTATTTAAATTACGCGCTAATGCAGTCACTTCAGCTGAGTCCTTTAATGCTAATTTTATTACGTTTGAACCTACTCGCCCTGTTGCTCCCAATATACATACTTTCATTTGTTTTCCCCCTCTTTCCATTCTTTCTCTATTTTTCAATAATCTCAATCAATTTACAACAAAAAAGCTTCCTCATTTATAAGAGGAAGCTCTATTATTACTTTATTTCTTTTCTTTAGAATCCGTAGACTTCTCAGTGCCACTTGTTTCTTTATCCTTTTTATCCTCTTGTTGTGTTGTTGTATCGTCTTCTTTCTTCTTGTCCTCATCTTTACTACAACCTACCATTAATAAAGAACTTGCAAGTGCCATAGCAGTTAATGATTTAACCCATTTGTTCATTTGCGTTTCCTCCTTTTGATAGAATATGTACAATCCCATATTACTCTCTATTTTTAAAGGAGAGATTGACAAATAGTAAATATACGGTAAATATTTGTAAATTTTCTAATAACAAAAAAACTAAGGCCCCTGTCACCTTAGTTTTTTATGCAAATTTCTCATTTTCATATGCATGGTTAATTTTATATTCCTTCTTCATAACATATTGCCACACACTATAAGCATAGCGATTCATTTTCAAGAAACAATTTTCCAAAAACGAGCGAAATTCTGGATTTGCAACTTCAACTGCTACTTGAGCCAACTTTAATGCTAATCGTTTTAAATGCGAGATATAACAAATTGCAATACGAATATCCCCGGTATATTTATCGTCTATTCCCTTTTCTATTTCGGGTAAATGAAACGACATTGGTTCACAAGTTATTCGCTGTACATTTTCTCCTTCTTGAAAGTTCACTTGTTCATTATATGCTTGTAACATATACGGTAAATGGTGTTGTAATAAATCCTTTAACTCTTCATCACGAACCCTTCCAGTATACTCTCCTACCTTGTAGATTAGCATATAACTATATCTCATTAATTCTTTCATACAGTCCATTTAAACTCCTCCCTTACCTTTTATTCATATGCTATAAATATGATGCGATTACATTCGCTATTCTTGCTAGAAACCAATCCCAGCTACTTATTTTTTCAAAATCTTCTTCAGAAAATCGTTTTGATTTATGAAAGTCTTCTTTTAATCGACTCCATACGTCATCAACAACTGTTTTGTCATATATGATACAGTTAGATTCATAATTTAAATAAAAACTTCTATTATCAAAATTCGCTGTCCCAATATCCACAATTTCTCCATCAATGATTGTTACTTTCCCGTGAAAAAAGCCATTCCGATATTGATAAATCTCCGCTCCAGCATGTAACATATCTTTCAAATACGGATAGGCAGCTTGTTTTAACAATACGGCATCACTTTTAAATGGGACGAGAATTTTCACGTTGACACCGCGGTTTAATGCATCTTTTAACTCTTTCATCATTTCTTTACTTGGTACAAAGTATGGCGTAGCAATAATTAAAGACTTTTTAGCTTGCTTTAAAAGCGCTCCATATTCTTCCCATAATCCTTTTCCATCTGAAAATAAATATTGATATTTTACATTCCCTATCACAGGTAAACTTTCATGTAGAGGCATTTTTTCTCCCGTATCTTCTTTCCAGTCAACAGCAAATTTTCTTTCCATATCCGTGGCACCATTCCCTTTGACTCGTACATGATAATCACGCCACGGACCAAATTTCGGATCTTGTCCAAGGTACTCCTTTCCAATGTTAAAGCCGCCGACATATGATACTTTTCCATCTATCGTAACAATGCGTCTATGGTTCCGTTGATGCAATGAATAGAAAATATTTTTCAGTTTAGGCTTTTTACTAAACGTAAACTGGACACCATTTCTTTTTAGTTGACGGAGTATCTTTTTCTTCAGCTTATATCCACCTATTCGATCAACTGACAATTTTACTTCTACTCCACTCGATGCCTTTTTTTCAAGCAACCGCAAAAACTCTTGGCTTATTTCATCTTTACCTACAATATAAAAATGGATATATATGTACTTTTCTGCATTACGTATATCCTCAAATAATTTCGTATATAACTCTTCACCGTTCGTATATAGTTGAAATTCCCCTAATCGAACTTGTCCTAATTCATATTCACTAGCCATTTTTTTCCCCATTTCCACATCGATGTTCATCCAAATGAATACACCTATTAAACAAAGGAGTATAGCGAAAAAGTGTTTCATGGATATTTTCCTTTCTCCACTTACTGTTATTTCTATATCTTCCCTTTTTTAATACATTATCATGCAAGAAAATATGCCATTACATGATATATGTCCATATCAAACGATAGCTCATTTGCATATTGTATGTTGTATCTTAAAATAAAAGGAGGAAATAACAATGGGCTTCGCACATGGTAATGGATTCGCGCTATTAGTCGTATTATTTATCCTCTTAATCATCGTCGGTGCTGCTTGCTTCTGCTAAGTAGTTACTGTCATATGATATGTGGATGAAAAAACTATAAAAGAGGACACCTATTTAAGGTGTCCTCTTTTCCATATTAAAACTATTTCAGTCTTGATGGTTATTTTGATGACTACATATTCAACTCAAAAAGTTAGTAATGTAGCTACTTTCTTACTTTCTGCCTTACGTATATGACGTTGTTCTGCACGTAACACAGCGATGCGATGTAGTTCTTTCTCTTCTTCTGTTTCAGGAATGACACGCGGAACTGGAACTGGATTATTTTCCTTGCTAAGAGCAACAAAAGTAACGAATGAAGTTGCTGCTATACGTTTCTCACCTGAAATTAAGTCTTCAGCTACTACCTTCACAAATACTTCCATTGAAGTTCTTCCCGTCCAAATTACAAAGGATTCATAACTTACACAATCTGAAGAACGAACCGGATGTAAGAAATCTACCCAATCCATAGAAGCTGTGACACATTCTTTTCTTGCATGCCTCGTTGCTGAAATGGAAGCAACCATATCCATCTCCGCTAATATCTTTCCACCAAATAGCGTATTATGATCATTTAAATCTGTTGGAAATACTCGGCTCGTTTTAAACACTCTAGATTCATTTGCTGTTTTCCCCTTAACTCCTGTCACTGTTTTCACCCCTTTAATTATTTATCCATACATACTGCATCATGTGAACTACATGTTTAATATTAGCAATCTTTAGAACATTTAGTCCATAAAAAAGAACCGATGTTATCAATCGGCTCCTCTAAATACATATTGTTCTTTCGGCTGTTCAACTTTATTCCATTTCGTTACTTCTAAAACAGGAATGTTCGCATGGAATGGTTGATAAAATTCAGTTGATATTTCTCCTTCAACTTGAATCCAATCATCATTGTTCCATTCTACCCCTTCTGGTTTTTTCACTAACATACCATATACACCAGAATCCGCTACACAATGTATGATACCGAAACGGAATAAGAAGTATTGTTCTTTTTTAGATGAATCATCTCTGAAAACAAATCCTTTATAGGATAGTTTTTTCCCAGTAAACTCGCCAGGATAATTATAAATCGTCTCCATACCTTTTAAGAAATCTTCATCTTTTAAAGCAATATTATCTTTCGTAACAAACTCTTTCTTCCCTTTCTCCATTACACCACGATAGCCTTCTTTTCCGTAATAAATACTCGTATCAGGTCTTAAAAATTGCCTTGTCATAAATGGATCTTTACTTTCTGCCTGTGCTACTGGAAAATGAAAGCCCTTCGCTTTAACAATATCCGAATCTAATGTCGCAATCGGGAAAAATAATCCTGAAACAATTGGGAAACAGAACAAAGTGTAAGAAAATGTTCGTTTCCACCAAGTATTTTCATCTTTTGAATGATCATGCCCACAATGGCTATGATCACATCCACAATTGTGCTGTTCTTTCTCCTTTTGATGCTCTTTCTGGAAAACGATAATAATTTGTATAATCGTTAAAAATCCTAAAATAATAGCCGCTGTTTTTGATAAATAAGCATATTTCATATTGATATACTTCGTAATATTACCTGAAATATGAAGTTGCGCAATTAAAATTGTAAAACCTAATAATATATATGCTCGAAACATAATCTACCACCCCATCGCATATATGAGTAGTGAGCTCGCATAAACCACAAGTGTAACTGTAACCGTAACGACAATTACAAATTTCGTTTTAAATGTCGCAAGCATCATAAACATATTTTTAATATCCACCATCGGTCCATATACGAGGAACGCGACAAGTGATGCTGTTGAAAATGTACTTTGGAATGACGATGCAATAAATGCATCCGCTTCTGAACAAAGTGATAAAATAAAAGCAAGTCCCATCATAACAGCTGATGAAGAAAACGGCCCTTGTCCAATAGCAAGAAGTGTTGAGGTTTGTACGAACGTTTGAACTGCAGCAGCAATTAACGCTCCTAACACTAAATATTTTCCCATTGAGAAAAATTCCTCAACAGCGTGTGTACATACGTCCCACATTTTTTTACGTAATGGACGCTTATGATTCACTTCTGGGAAGTGATCATCTCTTAATTGATGCTCCTTAAACATAAATGATAATATAATTCCAACGATAATTGCTACGATAATCGCTACAATAGAACGATACCATACCATGTGCATACTACTTCCAAAGGCAACATATGTTGCAAATAATACAACTGGATTAATAATTGGTCCAGTTAACATAAATGCAATCCCCGCGTATGGTGGAACGCCTTTTCCAATTAATCGTCTTACAATCGGAACAATTCCACATTCACAGCCTGGGAACATCATGCCTAAAAAAGTAGCTAACAAAACAGACAGAAATCGGTTCTTCGGCATCCATCTTGCTACCATATCTTCTGTCACAAACATTTGAATGAATCCTGAAATAAATACACCAATTAGCACAAACGGAAGTGCTTCGATCAATATTGAGATAAAGATTGTATTCATTTGCAGGAATGCTTTCGGTAATTGAAACAATTCCATGATGTATTTCCTCCAACTTTTCATTAACAATATGTAATTTTAACCCCATTTTATTATTTGAACAAGACTTATAAGGAATTCATACCCTTTCTAGACATTACATTTTACACCTTATATCCTTTGTCAAAATTGGGATTTTATAATAAAAAAGCTGCTCTAACGTAGTTTTATAACTATGCTAGAGCAGCTTTCTTATCGTTAAAAGTAACGTTTCTTCCAAAACACAAATGCTAATGTGAAAGATAGTGTTACACATATGATGAGTACAATTACAAAGCCATGCGCTTCCCCTTCAAACGGAACCTTTACGTTCATTCCAAAGAAACTAGAAACCATCGTTGGTAAAGATAAAATGATTGTAATAGACGTTAACAGTTTCATAACACTATTTAAATTATTTGATATGACGGAGCTAAAAGTGTTCATCATTCCACTTAAAATGTGACTATATATTTCCGCCATTTCAATAGCCTGCTTATTTTCAATCAATACATCTTCTAATAAATCTTGATCGTCTTCGTACATTTTTAAAAATGTACTATTACGCATTAATTTTTGAATTACAATTTTATTAGCCTTTAATGACGTTGTAAAGTATACTAAACTTTTTTCAAGGCCTAACAATGTGAAAATCTCTTTATTTTTCATCGATTTATTTAATTGATGCTCTAAATCGATTGTTTTTCGATTAATTTGCTTTAAGTATCTTAAATAATAAGTAGAAATTGTATATAAGAGCTGAAGTGCAAAGCGTGTCTTTTTAAACGTATAAAATTCTTTAATACGTTGGTTAATAAAACGTTCAAAAATTGGGTTTTCTTCTAAGCAAATTGTAACAAAACAATCTGGCATGACAATCATACCTATTGGAATCGTGTCATAAATCGAATTTCCTTCTTCATCATGTCTAACTGTCGGAATATCCACGATAATTAAAGTATTACTGTCTTCCTTTTCAATACGAGAGCGTTCTTCATCATCTAAAGGGTCTTTAATGAAATCTAAGTCTACATTTAAAGTTTGTACTAGATATTGAATTTCTTCTTCCGTTGGATGAAGTACATTAATCCAGCAACCCTTTTGCATTTCCTCAATCTCTTGTAGTTTTCCGTTTCGGTCTGTTAAATACATATTTAACATACTATCACCCCGATTCTTTTTACATGTGGGAATCTACCTCACTTAAACAACAGTTTTTGAACCGCCATGTTCAGCATATGAAACATACGTTTAAATTTCAATAGAAAAATTATTTTGAAAACGTTTTTATTAGAAAAAATTTATAAACATAGAAAAAGACAGAGTGTTCTCTGCCTTAAAAAGCTTATGTTGCCTTTATAACATATTTAGAAAGCATCCACAAGTTACAGCCAACTGAAATCGTATAGCCAGCGTATGTTGAAATGATAAAACTTACATAATCAAAATGTGGCAGCAGCACAATATTTAAAACTATTTTTACAATAAGTCCAATACCTAATCCTAGCACTGTTTTCTGTTGTTGATTGATTCCTTGTAACATAGCAGCCGTTACGGTGAAGAGAGAAAATAGTATACAAGCAGGAGCATAGTACTGTAGGATAATCCTTCCCATCTCCGGATCATTTCCTGCACCAAATAAAAGAGTATATACCGGCTTTGCTAACACCATCATCCCAATCGCCGCCGGTACCGTAATCCCTACTACTAATACATTCGTCCGCGTGAAATGTTTGTACAACAACTTCGTATTTCCCGCTGTATAAGCTTTCGTCATCTCTGGTACGAGAGACATACTAAAAGCTGTCGCAACAGAAACTGGAATGAGCACAACCATTTGAACTAAGCCGATGATCGCATTAATCTTTTCTGCTTCTCCTTGCATATATCCGATTTGTATGAGTAGTTTATTAATTGTAAATGTATCAATCGTCTGATACAACGGAATCGCTAAACCAACTACAACAAACGGTATTGAATATGTAAAGAGCTCCTTATATAACGAGAAAAAAGATTTCGTTGTTTGCGGTATACTTGCCATCTCTTTTTTCTTTAAATGCCTTCTTCTTTTCATATAATACGCACTTAATACACTTAATCCACCTATAGCCCCCATAAATGCACCAAACGTAGAAATACCAACTGCTAATGAAACAGAGGCTTTTAACACATATAAAACAACAAAGCTTCCTATCAAAATGGTTAAGACTCGAAAAAATTGCTCTACAACTACACTGAGCGCAGAAGGTCCCATCGATTGAAACCCTTGAAAGAATCCCCTTAATAAGCTCATTACTGGTACAAGTATTAATGCAAAACTTACAATTTGAATGTTATGAGTTACAGCCGTTACACTATTCCCTGTTTGATCATTTCCATCAATCACCAGTTCAGCTAAATGTGGTGCTAACAAATACAGTGTAAAACATGAGAGAACTCCCATTAAAAGCATAAATACGATACCACTTTTCAGCACTCTTTTAACCGTATGATAGTCATTCAGTTGATCGTATTTTGATACCATCTTTGAAACAGCGAGTGGTAATCCCATCGTTGCAATACTGAGCATAAGCGTATATGGACGGTATGCATATGTGTATAAAACGTACCCACTCGTACCGACCATAGCTGTAAATGGTATTACATATATAAATCCTAACATTTTAGATATCATCGTTGCCATCGTTAAAAATATCGTTCCACGTATAAACGGTGACCCTTTCATCACATTCCTCCGCTACGCTTTATTATTACACATTATGGACAACTCCCTTTCTTTAGAACCGAACCGAAACAAATAAAAAAAGCCAATGAAAAATCATTGACTTTAACGCGCTGCTTTTTTCTTTTTGAAATACTTTAAACCGAAGTATAGAGCAACAAAGAGAACCGCTCCTATAATTATGTAATGTGTGTAATCAGATGCATACTCTTTAATGTGTCGCCAATTTCCACCTAGCTTTTCACCTAAGTATATAAATAGTATTGACCATGGAATAATCGCAACTACTGTATACAGTGTAAATAGTTTTAATGGCATCTTAGCTAATCCTGCTGGAATAGAGATGGCATGACGTACGACTGGGATAAAGCGTGCAGAAAAGATTACTCCTGCTCCGTAACGCTTAAACCAATTTTCTGCTATGTCTAAATGATGTTTATTAATAAGTAGATATTTTCCATATTTCTCTACAACTGGACGTCCGCCATAGTATCCAAGCCAATATAAAAAGATTTGAGCTAAAGTACCACCGATTGTTCCAGCAATAACTGCACCGACAAAGCTAATTTTACCATCCGCGACTAAAAAGCCAGCATACGAAAGTACAATTTCACTCGGGATAATTTCAATCATTAAAGCTAGCGCTACTCCAAAGTAACCTAAGCTTGCAAAAAATTGCAATAACTGATCTATTATGCTTGCTAACATTTTATTTTCTATCTCCTTTTTTCTTCACATACCATCCCATTATTACATAAAGGTTGCATTCTGCCAATATCTTCATTCCAACAATATTATCGGGAATAAGCATTATTAATCTATTAATGTTTCTTTCCGAGGCTCTTTCATGTAGGCAAACATTTCTTTAATTTGCTCTTCTGTATTTCTAGCAATCGATAAATTAGGCAATTCATTCTCACCAAAAAACTCCACAGCTTCTGTTTCAATACTAGTTTTCTTTTCGCCACCAATAATCTTACAGCCAATAAAAATTTTATATACATGTGTTGCTGAAGGCGATGGTAGATGTTTTTCTTTATCAAATATAGCAAATAGCTTAAAATCATCTACTTCATAACCTGTTTCCTCTAGAACTTCTTTCGCAGCTACTTCTGTCGGCGTATAACCGACATCAGCCCATCCACCTGGCAATGCCCATTTTCCATCACTTTTTTCTTTCACAAATAATAGTTTTTCATTTTGAAAAATAACCGCTCTTATATCAACTTTAGGTGTTTGATAGCCTGTCTCACTTGCAAATAATTTCTCAACAACTTCCCAATCTGTTTTTGTGTAATGTGACATCATAGAAGTTGAAATATCTCTTAATTGTTGGAAACGCTCTATATCATACACATCCTTAGAATACGTTAACCCAGCCTGTGCTATAGATTGTATTTGCTTTACCCAATCAATCCATTTAATCGTCATCTCTACACAACCCCATTCTTTATCAAATAAATACTATTTCCCTTTTATTGATACCTCTTTATTATACAAAAAAAGAGATTGATAATGTTTCAATCTCTTCAAAATTAATCCAATTCATGTAGATGTTCTTGTATATACTTTCTTCTTTTGGTTATATATTGAAAAATCATTTCAGCTTCTTGATCAAATGTTTCTATTTTTTCTTTCATATATGGATCTTGTAGTAAATACGGACGAATCAATTCACACAATCCTTCTACTTTCGGCCTCATAAAAGAAATTGTAAATTGCTCTTCTAATATTTCTTCTAAAATACTGCGGTACTGCTTTCTAAATACAGGTATGTCTAACAACCTTGCACTTAACGTATTATACCCTTGAATGCGAATATACTCATGATTAAGTGGTCTTCCTTGTACATCGCGTCCCCAAGTCGCATCATAATCCCACGGTATAACTTCAAATAAATTTGTTTCATCGTTATGATATAATGCATAGTTATGAACAAAGCCATCAAAGTTTTGCGTAAAAATGACTCCAGCTAACCACCGTAAATATTTATCTACATGTAGAAACTTCCCTATTTCTTTTTCATAAGCTTCCCTCGTCAATGTATTCGCTTGAAATACAAATTCACTCAGTTGTTCCTCACTGTTTTTATTTGAATATTTAAATTCATAACCCGCAAAAAGCTCTGTCTTAACATCTTTATCTCTCTCACTCATTAAAGAAAAATTCGCATCATCATCTATCGCATAATAAATAGAACCACTCGGTAACCCTCTATTTTTCAAAAAGTTTTCATCAACTGATTCTAGCTGCAAATATACGCCTTGAATTTGACCATTAATTTTTACAAATACATGTTGTGACTTTGGTGAAAGTACACCAATATCACGAAAAAAATCTAGAGATAATTTATTTCGTATGAGAGACGGATCCATAAACTCAGAATTCAAATGAAACTCTTTCGCCCCTTGAAATTTTTTCGGCTTATAAAACATAACATGATAAGACTTTTTCTCAAATTCACGAATATGAGCACCCCGATATACGATATCAATATCATACTTCTTTTTTCCATAAGTTAATTTTGCTGGCACTGGACTGTCTGACCAAATGTCTTTTTTCAATTCCACTAAGTACATTGGATGAATAAAAAAATCATATGAAGGTAGCATGTTTTCTCATCCCTTCTCAGTTCTCTTCATTCAATGTATGCGCCTTGTCTTGTCCATACATCCGCTATCATCTATTTATATAAAATTACACTCTTGTCCTGTTCAGAAAGATACCCACGTACATATCCTGTTAAGGAAAAAGAATACCTTTTCAATTTAATACATGATAAGGAGGATTTCTATGAAACGTGATATTAGAAAAGCGGTTGAAGAAATCAAAAGTGCTGGGATGGAGGATTTTTTACATCAAGATCCAAGTGCTTTTGAGTGCGATGATGATAAATTCTCTCATCACCGATGTACAACTGGATGTAAATGTACAACTGGGGGTAAATGCCCAAGAACAAGATGTACTCGCGTGAAACATTGTACGTTCGTTACAAAATGTACGCATGTAAAAAAATGGACATTTGTTACAAAATGTACTCGTGTACGCGTTCAAAAATGGACGTTTGTTACGAAAGTAACGCGTAGAAAAGAATGCGTTTTAGTTACGAAAGTGACACGTAGGAAACATTGTACGTTCGTTACAAAATGCATACGCTTTGAAAAGAAATTTTTCTGGACAAAACGAAGTTTCTGTAAAAAGTGCGAATTCTTCCCGCATAGAAACGGTCACTCTTGCGATGATTCATGCGATCATGGTAGAGACTGTCACGATGACGGGCATAAGTGGAATGATTGCAAAGGCGGACATAAATTCCCATCTTGCAAAAACAAGAAATTCGATCACTTCTGGTACAAAAAACGTAATTGCTAGTTTTTATGCCTACAAAAAAGGCCGTTTTGCGGCCTTTTTTACGTTTATTGAAAATGACTTATATCTGCAAATTGCTTCACTTCACCTTTTCCTTCTTCAAATTCTATTATACTTAGACTAGCACTATGCATAAATGGATCATCCCATACACTTTCTATTTCAATACCCGCAAAATGTCCTACAAGTAGTTTTGCCGCTGCCGCATGGGAGACAATTAATATACTTTCTCCTTTATGCTTTTCTAATAGAAGCTGAATCCCCTCAATTACCCTTTTATGAACAGCCTCAAAATTTTCTCCTGATGTTGACTGAAAAAGATGTGGCTCATACCAAAATAACTGTATGTCGTCTGGGTATTGTCTTTCTATATCATCAATTGTCTGTCCCTCCCAAATACCCATGTTAATTTCATAGAAATGCTCATCCGCGATTATCGGTATTTCACGTTCACCCTTTATTAACTCTGCAGTATGTAGGGTTCTTTCACTCGGACTACTATAGATCGCATGAATCGATAAATCTTTCATTCGATCCCCTAATTGTTTCGCCTGTAACATACCCTTTTCGGTTAATGCTGAATTTTGCCTTCCTTGCATGCGCTTCGCTACATTCCATTCCGTTTCACCATGCCTTGTTACATATACCGTTGTTTTCATTTCTTATTCCCCCTCACCATTTTGGTCGTAATTCCCACGGTTCTACTCTCCCTACAATCCATTCCGCTCGTTTACTTTCAATCCCTTTTATAACCCCATCCGCTATCTCTTCATTGGTAAGCCATCTTCCATATGTATCTTCTAAAATAAAACCTAATATAATTCTGTGATAACTACATTGTGTACCACCTATTTGTGATGCGGCCATACGCGATGCTTTACTGCCTAAAATATGAAATAAACTATATGTTTCAGACGACAAATCTAGTTCTTTACAGATGTTTGATAGAGCATGCTTTGCACTCGAGTGTACCCATGCGACAACTACTGTTATTGGACCATTTTTCTCAATTGTATCTTTAATAGCTACCTTCACATCGTCATCATCATGATAATCTAGCGAAAGGCATGTAATACTTTTAGGTGCCGAACTCGCTCGCTTAACATTTTCTAACTTCACTTCATCTCGTCCAATAATAGAAACATGGAACCCTTGATCACAAAGCCACATAGATACTTTCTTTAACATCCCTGTTCCACCAATTACAAGCGCATGCAAATGCTCTCTCCTCCCTTAATAAAACGTCATATGAGATTTCTCATCCTTATAATAATTTAGACGTTCTTGTAACGTCCCTGAATGAAACTCAAACTTATGACCATCAGGATCAACAAAATATATAGACTCACAATCTCTTACAGCTCGTTCTCTTCCTTGTAAAATATGAACATTATTTTCTTCTAGCCGCTGCAATAGGCTTTCTAAGTTTTCTTTTTCAACAGAGAATGCAATGTGTGTATAAGATTGGCGAATCTCATCTCTCGGAATATGCGCCTCTTCATTAAGCGCTATCCATACTCCACATATGTTGAAATACGCTAGTTTTCTCCCTTTAACTAATAATTCTCCTTCTAGTACTTTTTCGTAAAACATAATAGATTTTTCTAAATTAGATACTGAAAAACATAGATGATTGATTCCCTTTAACAACTGGACTTCCTCCTATACAAATAAAAGATGAGCGAAAATTCACTCACCTTTTATTATACTATTTTTTTGTAATATATGCCCATTTATAACTGAAGTCCCCACCAAACGTATGATTCGCAATACCTTTTACGTAAGGTTTCTCTAAATACGCTGTACTTTGTTGGTACGCAGGAGAAATAGCAGCATCTTGACCAATTAAGATTTTTTCAGCTTCCGCAAGTGCTTTCCAGCGTGCTGCGTCATCTTTTAATAGTTCTCCTTTAGATTTCGCTACTAAATCATCATACTTCGGATTTGAATAATCCATTTCATTAAATGAGCTTCCAGTCACGAACATATCAATATAAGTCATTGGATCTGGATAATCTGGACTCCATGCAGATAATGAGAATTCATATTCAAATTTCTTTTCTAAATCTAATTTCTGCTTATACGGTTGTTGTTTCAAATTCACTTTAATACCAGGTAAGTTTTTCTCAAGTTCTGCTTTAATAAAGTCGCCCACTTTTTTACGACTACCGTTATCATCATTTAGTAACTCTACTGTAATTGTATCTTGACCAAGTTCTTTCTTCGCTTCTTCCCATATTTTTTTTGCCTTCGCTGCATTATCTTTACTATCACGGAAGTTTTTATTTACAGTGCGGAAGTCTTTTCCATCCGGTCCTGTCGTAAATTTCTCAGGTACTAGGAAATATGCTGGTAATGAACCGTCATTTAAAATAACATCAGCAATCCCTTTTTTATCGTATGCTAAATCAATTGCTTCACGAACTTTTTGGTTTTTAAATGTTGCATTTTTTTGATTAAAGCGTAAGAAATACATACGCGGGTCTAATTTCGTTTTAAATTCATCTGGCTTATTCTTTTTATATTTATCAACAAACTCAGAACTTAAAATAACACGGTCTGCTTGATCACTGTCATATAAATTCACTCCAGTGCTCGTTTCCTTCACGATACTAACATTAATTTCTTGTAACTTTACAGCCTCTTTATCCCAATAATTTGGGTTTTTCTTTAACTGGTAACTTTGTTCATGTTTCCATTCACTCATTGTAAATGGACCATTGTATAATAATTTATCTGCTTCTAATCCGTATTTATCCCCTTGTTCTTTTACATACTTTTCATTTAATGGGAAAAATGTAGGGAAGGACGTAAGTTCAAGGAAATAAGGTGCCGGTTGCTCTAATTCTACTACCAACGTTTTATCATCCTTCGCTTTAACACCTAATTGATCTGACGGTAATTCCCCTTTGTTTACTTTCTGTGCATTTTTCACATCAAATAAAATGAATGCATATTCTGCAGCTGTCGCTTTATCTAATGTACGTTGCCAAGCATATACGAAATCTTGCGCTCGGACTGGATCACCATTTGACCACTTTGCATCACGTAATTCAAATGTATATGTCTTTTTATCTTCACTAATCTTCACATCTTTTGCCATACCTGGCGTTGGTTTATTATCTTTATCTAAACGATATAAACCTTCCATTGCATTTACAAATACACGGAAGGATACAGAATCTGTCGATTTAGATGTATCCATTGAAGGAATTTCAGCTGATTCTAGCAGATTTAATACTTGCTTATCTGCCACTCCCTTATTTGGTTCTTTCTTCGTTGTCGAAGCCTTCTCCCCAGTCCCACATCCTGCAACCAAAACACTAGTCGATAACGCAAGTGCAGCAATTGTTGTTGTCTTTTTCTTCATTCTTCCTTCCCCCAATCTATATGTATAAGTTAAAGCCCGTATAATATATATCATTATACAAAAGATTCTGATTATTTTAAATATTTATTTTAATGAAAAATAAAAAAGCGGTCAGAAATCAATTTCCGCCCGCTTTTTTGTATAACATGTACTTGTAATCCATCCTCAATGTCAAATGGGTTTTGAACCTTAAATATATCGTCCATCATCTTCAAAAACTCTTCTTCATTTTTAGATTCGCCATTAATCGAAAGTGAGTATGGCTCAACTTCACCTAATTTATAATCAACAACAAATTGAATTATCACCTGCTGTTTTGGCATCCCAGGGCTATACCCTTGGAATTCTACTAATTCTAGCCCTTCCGTCCCGCGGTAATATATCCACTCTGGTTTTTGAAAATAATTTTCAAATGATTCACCAATTGAAAAGAACGGATATTCATAAAGCGAGTTTGTACGAACCTTTTGAATAATATCTCGATCAGTTGGAAAAAAGAAATGGCTAAAGAAAATAGTAGCAACTGCTAACATAGTAACGATTGTCGCTCCCATTTTACTTGTGCCGCCACTATCACGAATAAGATATTTTTCAACCGATTCATCTTTAATTCCCCGTGCTTTTATTCTATATATACGCCTTTCTGCAAATTGATAATAGAATCCATTCGCAAAAATCCCCATCCCAAATAGAATAAATATGAGTAATAAAAATGTAAGAGGTACCATATTAACGATTGGCAATGCTACATTAAACCCCATATAATATGAAAATGCATCACATGCTACTAATAACAGTAAAAACAAAGCAGCAGGTACATAATGCTTACGATACCCAAGCCAACCTACACTGAAAATAGCAGCCCAACCATTCCAGCTCCACCTAGCAATCCGCTTATTTTCAAGCTCCCATTTTCTTTTATAATACGGGTACTGTCCCCCTACATATACTTCTAATTCTTTATCTATTAGCAAGTTTCCCTCATCTTGTTCATTATGCAAGTTACGCTGACAACTTGCACAATTTAACTGATCATCCGCGCAAGGTTGCCCACAATTTATACATTCCAAAACAATCCCTCTTCCCATCCATACGTCATTTCAAAATACCTTCGTGTTTTAATAACCACTCTTTCCTCCATAAACCACCCGCATACCCAACAAGTTTCCCGCTCTTCCCTATTACACGATGACACGGAACGATTATTGATATCGGATTACGACTATTTGCTCCTCCTATCGCTCGTACAGCTTTCGTATTTCCAACTTTCTCTGCAATATCTAAATATGAAGCGCTTACGCCATAAGGAATAGTATAGAGCGCATCCCATACATTTTTTTGAAATGGTGTTCCCTTAGCAGACAGTGGGACCGTAAACTCTTTTCTTTTCCCTTTAAAATACTCATCCAACTCATTTATACATTGAACTATCATTTCATTTTTATTTTCTTCTTGTCGTTCATCAACAAATATAACAGACATAATTCCTTCTTCATTTGCTGTAACTTCCAACAAACCTAATTCACTATCATAATAAGCCTGATACATATGTCATCCTCCCATTCATTTCATATTAGTCATTGTAACACGAATAGACAAAATTTTTCGTATAGGCGTTTTATTAGAGAAACGAAAAAGGGAATGGTAAAATATAAGAAAATTCAATCAAGGAGGCTATTTGATGCATTCCAAACTTTTTTCACCCTATACAATTAAAGATGTTACAGTAAAAAATCGTATCGTCATGTCACCTATGTGCATGTATTCTTCAGAAAATGAGAATGGCCAAGTAACTAATTTTCATCTCGTTCATTATGGAACCAGGGCTGCCGGTCAAGTCGGTTTAGTGATGATTGAAGCAACAGCTGTATTACCAGAAGGACGAATTTCTAACAAAGACTTAGGCATATGGGATGATAGCCTAATTGAAGGCTTACATAAAACGACAACATTTATACATGATAATGGTGCAAAAGCAGCCATCCAACTCGCTCACGCCGGAAGAAAAGCTGAATTAGAGACGGATGCTTTCGCTCCATCAGCAATTCCGTTTAATGACGCAATGAAAATACCAGTAGAAATGAGTATACAGCAAATTAAAGACACCGTATTAGCTTTTCGAAAGGCTGCACTGCGTTCAAAACAAGCAGGTTTTGATGTTATTGAACTACACGGCGCTCACGGTTATCTTATTAATGAATTTCTTTCTCCACTTTCCAATAAGCGGACTGATGAATATGGAGGTTCATCTGAAAATCGCTATCGTTTCTTGCGTGAAATCATTGACTCAATAAATGAAGTATGGAGTGGCCCGTTATTTGTACGTATTTCAGCAAATGATTATCATCCTGAAGGGTTAACGGTTCAAGATTACATTCAGTATACACAGTGGATGAAAGAACAAGGGGTAGATTTAATCGATTGTAGTTCTGGCGCTGTTGTACCAGCACGCATTGATGTGTATCCGGGATATCAAGTACAATATGCTAAACATATTAAGGAGCATGCTAACATTGCAACAGGTGCAGTTGGATTGATTACGACCGGGGCACAGGCGGAGCAAATTTTAAATAATAGCGAGGCAGATTTAATTTTTATCGGACGTGAGTTACTTCGCAATCCATACTTCCCAAGAATAGCAGCAAATGAACTTGGTTTTGAATTACAAGAACCGTATCAATACGAGCGAGCTCCAGGGAAAATCAGTACGAATAAATAAAACCGAGAAGTCATTCTTCTCGGTTTCATTTATTTTATCGATGTAATTTCATTTGAGTTATACGTATGAATACCCGATTCTTCTCGCAGTGCGGTTATATACATCCCTTTCGCCACATCTTTAGCTGAAATTGGTTTATACTTTTTGAAAGCCCCTTTAAAGATAAAAGGAATAATACGAGATAACTTTTCAGCCATTCGTTCACCAAAACGAAATTCTTGTCGATTCCCTACTAATAATGATGGCCTAAAAATGTGAATACCACCGATCACTAATTTTTGCAGTTCCTCTTCCATTTTGCCTTTCACTTGTGAATAAAAGAAAAACGATTTAGGATTTGCTCCCATAGAAGACACAACAAGGAAATTTTGAACCCCTTGTTTTTCAGCTAGACAAGCTGCTCGTAACGTATATTCATAATCTACTTTTTTGAAATTCGCCTTTGTTTTTGCTTTTTTTATTGTCGTTCCTAGGCAACTAAAAACATCATCTACAGCAAAAAACTCTTTATATTCCTCTAATACAGAAAAATCTACTTGCTTTTGCTGTAACTTTTCATGCTGCCATTGCATTGTTTCTCTTACAAAAATAGTAACCGAATCGTAGTAATCTGATTCAAGTAATAGACGCGTTATCTCTTGTCCAACTAAGCCACTTGCACCAAGTACTAACGCTGTTCGTTTATTCATATATGTGTATACCTCTTTATTTACTATTCTCTCCTATAGCTAATCGCCACTAACAGGAGTTTCCGTTCTTCCATTTTACCATAAGTAAAGCACTATGCGTACGCATAGTGCTTTACTTACTCATTTTTCTCATCTTTCTCTGGCAATTTCGTTATTGTTGATGCATTCCCTAAATTACTTATTAATCTTCTTAAAAAAATTAAAACTAAAGCTAATGGAAATACTACTGCTAATATTAATAATATAGCTTCCATTATATATCCCAAACACTCATCCCCCCTCCACGCCCTCCTTTCAAATATATGAACGCAGCGTTGTCACATATGCATGCATTAGCAAAAATAATACATATATATTTGACAACTTTATAACAAAATCAAATCGGAATGATTATTATTTATTGCAACTTTATTAAAGATGTATTATACTAAGTTCGCAAACTAAAACGTAATTATTCCGTTTTGTATTAAAATGATATTTTTCTTCTATAATTGGGGAAAATATATCCGTATAAAAGAAAAGAGGAGAACTTCATGCCTAAGAGATTGACTATATTTTCATTCTTACTTATTTTCACTTTAATGTTTACTGGTTGCTCAAATAAAAAAGAAAGTACTGCCAAGAAAGATGGAAAGCTAACTGTTTATACAACCATCTTCCCTCTTGCTGATTTCGCAAAAAAAATTGGTGGCGACTATGTAAATGTTGAAGCAATTTATCCACCTGGTGCAGATTCTCATACATTTGAGCCAAGTCAAAAACAAACAGTACAAGTTGCAAAATCCGATTTATTCGTTTATAACGGCGCTGAATTAGAGCCATTTGCTGAAAAAATGGAAAAAGCATTACAAAAAGAAAATGTTAAAATTGTAAATGCATCAAAAGGTATTGAACTGCGTACTTCTACTGAAGAAGAGCATCATGATCATGGAGATGGCCACAAAGAGGATGAACATCATCACGATAAAGACCCACACATTTGGTTAGACCCTACTCTAGCAATGAAACAGGCAGAAAAAATTAAAAATGCACTTGTAGAATTACAACCTGACCATAAACAAGAGTTCGAAAAAAACTTCGCAGCACTTCAAACAAAATTTACTGATTTAGACGATCAATTTAAAGCTGCTGTAGCAAATGCAAAAACGAAAGAAATTTTAGTTTCTCATGCTGCATATGGGTACTGGGAACAACGTTATGGCCTGAAGCAAATTCCTATCGCTGGAATCTCAGCTTCTGATGAACCATCTCAAAAGCAACTTGCTGATATTACAAAAACAGCAAAAGAACATAACTTAAAATATATTTTATTTGAAACATTCTCTACTCCAAAAGTAGCATCCGTTATTCAAAAAGAAACAGGTACAAAGATTTTACGCTTAAATCACTTAGCTACTATTTCTGAAGACGATGCGAAAAATAATAAAGATTACTTCACTTTAATGGAAGAAAACGTAAATACATTGAAAGAAGCTACTAACTAATCAACTTTTGATAAGAAGCTGAATATGACATTCAGCTTCTTTTTTATGCGCTTCTGCTTGACTTGACCAAAATAACAAGTAAAATTATCCATATTAGCTTTTGAGCTATATTAATTTAGAAGGTGAGTTGGAATTATGACTCTTCACATTTGTGAAGTAACAGCAAAAAATTGGCGTTCAGTAGCTGCTTTAAACGTCGCAAAAGACCAGCAGCAATTTATTGAAAGTAATGCGTTTTCTTTAGCAGAATCATTATATGAAGGAAACGGAACGTCAATAGGTTTATATGATGGAGAAACACTTGTAGGATATGCAATGTACGGATGGTATTGGGAAAAGCGTAAAAGTGTGTGGTTAGACCGCTTTATGATTGACCAACAATATCAAGGAAAAAGATACGCAAAACGTTTCCTTCGCATACTCCTTCAATTCTTACAAGATAAATTTGAATGTAATATAATTTATTTAAGTTTACATCCAGACAACAAACTCGCAATGGGACTATACGAATCATTTGGTTTCCGTTTAAACGGGGATATTGATGATGAAGGCCCAGTTGTAGGTGTTGTAATGGAGTTACTTTTAGATGAACATACAAGCCTGTGAAAACAGGCTTGTTATTATTTATTTATCAATGTCACATTTTCTATATTTAATTTCTTCTCCCTATTTACTTCGCTTTTACAATCTAGTATTACCTCCGTAAAATGCTCATTCGATTGAATTAAATGAATTACTTGATTGTTTAAATGGATTATTATTTCATCTCCCTCATTTGTAACATCTGAAAATAGACAACTAATTATTTCTCTATCTTCTTTTGTTATTTCTCCATATAGCTTTACCGCAATTATTCCTGAAATGCCCTGTTCCACACTATTGGGATACATATATTTCTCCATATATTCTCTGCTCTTTTGATCATCCATTTGTTGTAGAAAGAATTGAAACGGCATCCCCTTCATAGGCTGTATGTATGCATTTTTCCACGGCATAGTTTTCTTAAACAAATTAAAAAACCACTTATATTGTAATGGTTCTGGTTTTGTAATTTCAATTCCACCTTCTATCATTTTTTCATACACTTTATCTATATTTTCAACATCAATCGCTAGTCCGATTAACCCTCGATGACCGGCATAATATTTCTGAACCCACTCTTGTACCCAGCCACCACCATCTTTTGTTTTTACTCTTACTAATTCTAAATATTCCTTTCCAATCCATACGTTAGATACTTTGAAGCCTTTCGTTCCCTTTCCCCATTTCGGAACATATGGAAGTCCGATAGAATGTACGTTTTTAATCATTTCCTTGTTTTCTTGTATCTCTTTATTTACATTTACAACAAGATGATCAATTTTCATATTCTTCCCACCATATTTTTATTTTTGTAATAGCTTTTCTAATTTATGAATAAATCGAAGTTGCATCTCACATTGTTCATACATATTTTCGAAAATAAGTTTCACATACTCTGGTGCATGATCTTTCAGTCTTTCTCCTTCCCTCATTTCTTCATAAGTAGCTAATATTTCTCTTTTCTGTTCATCTAAAGCTTCTAAAATCTCTTCTCTCATACCCTCTTCTTCTGAAAGGAAAGTTAATGCTGTATATAAATGTTTCGGAAACACAACTGATGACTTTTGAAACGACTCCTTTAATAGTCTTTTAAATTCTTGACTTCCCTTTTCTGTAATACAATATATCGTTTTTGAACGTCTACCAGTCATTTCAATTGCTTTTACTTGAATTAATTCCTCATTTGTCATTTTTTTTAACGCGTGATAAATAGAAGCCGGGAACACCTCTGCCCATTTACTACTTTGCACCATATATAGCGCCTGCTGTATTTCATAACCAGATAGCGACTCCTTTTTAGTAAGCAATCCAAGAATCATTAAACGCACTTTTTCTCCCCCTACTCCAAAAATACTAAACGTTTAGTATTTTCAGAATATCTTAATATAAATTCCAATTTTAGTAAACAAAAAAGCCTGCAATATACGCAGGCTTATTTCACACACTCCTCAAAATGTTCTTGGAACCATTCTTTATTAATATCTTTTCCGATAAACACGACTTCACTTACTCGTTCTTCGCCCTCTTGCCACTCTCTATCGTATGATGCAGCAAACAATGTATGCACACCTTGGAAAACGATACGTTTATCTACTCCATCGATAGATAAAATTCCTTTATAACGATATAAATACTCCCCTAGCTCTTGAACGACAGCTGACATCCACTCATTTAATTTTTGTAAATCTAACGGGCGCTCTTCACGTAATACAAACGATTTTACACCTTCTAGATGGTTATGTTCTGTATGAGGATAAATTTGTAACGTATCTTTCGTTTTAAACGTTTGAATTTGTAGTAACGATGGAATATCTACATCACAGTTAGTGGCCTCGATTAACTTTGCAGTTGGGTTAATACCTTGCAGTTCCTGCAATAGATTTTCCTTTTCACTTTCATTCACTAAATCTAATTTATTTACTAAAACGACATCAGCAAATGCAATTTGTTCCTTTGCTTCTAGCCCTTTTTCAAAATGTTTATGTATATGATAACTATCTACTACTGTTACAACACCGTTAATTTGATATGCAGATTGAATGACTGGATCTAAAAAGAATGTTTGTATAATCGGCCCTGGATTTGCAAGGCCAGTCGTTTCAATTACTAAACCATCAAAATCCATTTTACCTTCTGCTTTTACGTCCAGTAATTGTTTTAAAGCAACGAGTAAATCCTCACGTACAGTACAGCACAAACAGCCGTTTGTCATTTCCATAATTTCTTCTTCAACATTCATAATCAACTGATTATCAATACCAATTTGTCCGATTTCATTTACGATCACTGCTAATTTTTGGCCGTGATTCTCTGATAAAATACGATTTAATAATGTCGTTTTCCCTGATCCAAGAAAACCAGTTAATATTGTTACTGGAATCATTTCCTACATCTCCTTATAGCTATATGTTTCTACATTATAGCATATAGAGAAAATCGTTTTTGTAGCAAAACATATTTATTGTTTGTACGCCCCTCTAACTATATAATAATATGTAGTAAGAAAGCCTTTTCAAAAAATAACCATTCATCAAGGGGGTACTTATAATGGAACGAGTTCAAATGGCCGAAACGCTAGAATTTTCTCGTATTATTCAAGGATTTTGGCGCTTAGCAGAATGGAATATGACGAAACAAGAATTACTTTCTTTCATTGAAGAATGTATGGATATGGGGATTACCACTTTCGATCATGCTGATATTTACGGCGGATATACGTGTGAAGGATTGTTTGGAGAAGCGCTACAATTAAAGCCTTCCTTACGTGAAAACATGCAAATTATCACAAAGTGTGGAATCGCTCCCCCATCACCAAAATTTCCGGAGCGATATGTTGCTCACTACAACACTAGTGCAGAACATATTATTCAAAGTGCAGAAGCATCACTTAAAAATTTACATACGGATTATATTGATGTACTGCTCATTCATCGTCCTGATCCATTTATGGATCCAAATGAAGTGGCGGAAGCATTCTCACGCTTAAAGCAAGAAGGAAAAGTTCGTCATTTTGGTGTATCTAACTTCTTACCTTCTCAATTTAATATGCTAAGTTCGTACTTAGATTTCCCGCTTATTACGAATCAAATTGAAGTATCTGCACTGCAGCTTGAGCATTTTGAAAAAGGGACAATTGATTTATGTCAGGAGAAACGAATCAACCCAATGATTTGGTCACCACTTGCAGGTGGTGAAATTTTTACTGGTCAATCAGAACGCGCTGTACGTGTACGTGAAACTGTTCAAAAAGTTGCTACTGAGCTAGGTGTTAATAGCATCGATACTGTTATGTACGCATGGTTACTCGCTCATCCAGCTAATATGATGCCAATCGTTGGCTCTGGTAAATTAGATCGTGTAAAAACAGCCGCTCTTGCTACAAAAGTTAACTTAGATCGTCAACAATGGTTTACAATTTTCGAAAGCTCTAACGGGCATCCTGTACCATAATATAAAAAAGAAGAGCTGCTTTCTTACAGCTCTTCTTTTTCATATGTATTTCTCGTCATTGCAAATACACACATATCCCTTAATCCATTTCCATCGACCGCAACACTCGCACTTTCTAAAATACCTTCTAACTTAAATCCTAATTTCTCTGGTATGGCTCTACTCTTCTTATTTAGAGAATCACAACGAATTTCTACTCGGTTTGCTTTCAGTTCAGAGAACGCGTAATCCGTTATACCTTTCGCAGCCTCTACCATATAGCCCTTTCCACTAAACCTTGAATCAATCCAATACCCGATTTCAAATTGAGGTATATCCCAATTAATACGATGTAATCCGCTAGAAGCAATAAATTCACCTGTTTCTTTCGAAAATACTAGTAATCTCAAATCTTCACGCTGTAAAAATTGAATATGCGATTTTCTAATACTCTCTTCTATTTCTTCTTCTGTTTGCTCTTTTTGTGCAAACACCATCCAAGGTTTTAATTCTTTCATAGAAGCTTGAATTGCATCATATACAACTTTACCGTCACCTGGTTTCGGCATTCGAATGAATAGTCTTTCAGTATAAAATTCAGAAGAAAAATCGAATAATAACGGATTCACTGTAAACACTCCCTATAATTCTTTTATATATAATAATATCTATCTCAAGGTATACAGTAAAGAATTTTCCGAATTTTACACTTTTAATTCATTCACCTCCACCGCTACACGAACACCAGATTCGATTGCCCCTTGTATCCATCCATGATATAACGTTGTATGATCTCCGGCAAAGTATAATCTCCCCTCTGGTTTTATAATCGCTGGTTGTAACTCAGATTCTTGACCTGCCTGAAATAACGCAAAACCCCCAAGCGCATATGGATCCAACGTCCAACTTTTTGATATTCCAGATAAGAACTCATCATATACTTGACCGCCTAATATCGTAGCTAAGTTTTGTAATGCGTAATAAATACGATCCCCTTTTGATAACCCATCCCATAACAAAGCATCATAAGACCATGTATAGCTCCCTAACATCATAGCGGGTCCTTCATTTCCAATTCCATAACTTGGATAATAGGAGTAGCGAATTGGCAAATCTGTTATTATTCTGCCGCCTAATTGCCCTTGTTCTTCCCAAAATCGACTTTTAAATTGAATTCCTATTTTCGTCGCAGGCATATAGTGCAATTCACGAATTGCTTTCCATTTCTCATGAGATATAGAATCAAATGGATCTACTTCTACAAAACGCATTGTCGAAAACGGAATGGTAACGATTACTAAATCTCCTGTAATACTACTATATTCAAAAGTTTCCTCGTTCCGATAGAAAGCTGTCACACCATCATCATGTTGATGTAACTTCATTAATTTTTGATTATATATAAGATTTTCTTCTAATTGTGGTAAAAAAGACTTTGGTAATTTATCATTCCCGCCTACTATTTCACAAAATCCGCTCTCCTCTTGCATAATGTATAAAAAACGTAACGTCTCTACGAATGACCGTTCTAAAAATCCTTCCAAATCTAATAGAACACCAATCATCTCAATTGTTACTGGCGAAAAGTGAGTATTATATTGATAAGGATGATACTTTAAAAATTGTCCTGTAGAGTATCTCCCAAAATCCTTTACTACAACATCCCAATTTTTCTCTGGGTTCTTTTTTATAAAATTTATAATGGGCTGTACCGCTAACAATAATAGTTCCTCAGACGTTTTTCCGACTTCATTCATTTCCACAGGATACCTTAAAATACTTGGATCTTTTTCATATTGTTTTAATGTCGTTTTTCGACCATTTACGTAAATGATATCAGTCTCATTTCTATTAATAAAAGGGCTCACCTGTAGCCCAAACTTTTTTATATATGCCATCGTTAAAGTGTGCGAATACGGAATTCTCATCGCTCCAACATCTAAATATAATCCGGTATCTTCCATTCTAACGGTCTCTATACGGCCACCTACCCGGTTGTTTGCTTCAAAAATCTTCACTTCATGTCCTGCCGCTTTTAATAAAGATGCCGAAACTAATCCAGCCATACCGGCCCCTACTACAATAATACGTTTCGGAATTGTCGTCTTTTTCAAACCTTTATCTATAACTTGTAACGTTGCATCCATCTCAATGTTATACATTATATCTTTCTGCACAATTCCACCCCTTACTTCACAAAATGAACATTAGTGGTTTAGTGCATTTTATTCATAAATTTCCATAAACATAACACTGTAGCAATTGGAATATTCACGAAAGGTACATAAAGGATATATCTCACATTTCTTAACGCTTCGTATAATATAGCAACTGTAACGAAGGAGTGGTTGAAAATGAAACATACTTATGATTATCACGCTACAAAAAAATATTTAGAATTAAAGAAACAAAACCTAAATAAAAAACTTAGTGATAGGAAACTATGTGACAAAGAACATGAACATATCAAACGTGAAATTGACAACTATGAATATATTTTGGACCTAGTCGAAATGAATCATTATGAAAGGGGATTTTCTCATTAAAAGCATATATAGTATTATCCGCGTTTCATTTTGAGCATTTCATTACGCATTTTTCGTAAGTAAATATATAATAGGATGTACATTAAGATTGAGAGGTATATTCTATGATCAAATTAAGTGCGTTAGACCAATCACCTATTTCAGATGGTAGCACAGCAGCCCAAGCTTTTTCACATACTGTTACACTTGCACAAGAAGTTGAAAAACTCGGATATACACGATTTTGGGTATCTGAGCATCACAATTCTGTAAGCCTTGCTGGTTCAAGTCCTGAAATACTTATTTCTCATATTGCAGCGAAAACGAATGGTATGAGAGTTGGTTCGGGTGGTGTTATGTTGCCACACTATAGCCCATATAAAGTTGCTGAGAATTTCCGCGTTTTAGAAGCGCTTTATCCAAACCGTATCGACCTTGGTGTTGGTAGAGCACCTGGTGGTATGCCTATAGCAACTCGCGCACTTCAAGAAGGGAAAATGGTCTCACTTGATCAATATCCAGAGCAAATTGCAGATGTTGCAATGTACTTACATGATCAAGTACCAGAAAACCATCATTATGCAAATTTAAAGGCTACTCCAGTTATTCCAACATCTCCTGAAATGTGGATGCTCGGTTCTAGCGGAGAAAGTGCTAAAATTGCCGCAAATAATGGCGCTTCTTTTGCATTCGCGCAATTTATTAATGGATTCGGAGGTCCTGAAGTTATGAGGGCTTACCAAGAACAATTCCAACCTTCCTATTTAGGAGATAAACCAAAATCAATCGTCGCTATTTTTGTTATTTGCGGAGAAACAAATGAAGAAGCAGAAAGAATTGCTTCTAGTTTAGATTTATCCATCTTATTACTAGAGCAAGGAAAACGAACGACTGGTACACCTTCTATCGAGGCTGCTCAAAATTATTCATACAGTGCTTATGATTTATTCCGTATTAAAGAGAATCGCCAACGTATGATCGTGGGTGATCCATCTTCTGTGAAAGAACAAATAGTAAATTTAAGTAAAGCGTACAATACTGACGAATTTATGATTGTCACGATTACTCATCAATTTGAACATAAGTTACAATCTTATCGCTTACTAGCAAATGCTTTTAATTTATAATTTAAAAAAAGAGATGCATCACACATGATGCATCTCCTTCTCTTACTACTTATTGTTTTCACTTCCTAGATATTCAATAGCTTCTTTTAATAACTCATCAAAGTTAGTAGGATAATCATGATTTAATTTAGGTACAACCTTATACTTATGTTCTATATTTTTATCTCTTAATAACTGTACAAATCGCTCTGTTCCTTCCAAACAGTCTTCATCTTGATCGCCACATATTATATATCCTTTTGTGCCCTTATTATGTAATATTCCTAACAGTTCTTCCCATTCTTCAATTTCCGGGAGCCACGGTGCCATAAAAATAAAACCGTTTACTTCTATTTCGCCTTTTAACATGGAATGTAACGCTACTCTTGCCCCAGCAGAAAATCCACCAATAATACGATTTTTAAAAGTATTACTTACCATAACCTTATCATATAGTCCTTTTAACTCTTCTCTTCCTCTTTCTATATCATCCCAAACATATCCATCTGAAAACTGAATTTGCGAAGACTGTGGTAAAGCTAACGTATAATCTTGTGTCAAAACAGATTTCCAATATGGTTCTATTATTCCTATATTTTCTTGATCACCGTGCATTGCAACGAATAGACTTCCCTTTTTCTTGCTGTCTATATATTTCACGTCTGCTCGTTCCGTTCTCTTTGCTAATTCTTCTCTTTCTTTACATAATTGAACCATTGTATGAAATTCTTCAAATTTATGTAGTGGTTTTAAATCATCATCGGAAATTAAATACTCATTTTCATACCAAAACCCATTTTCTATAATGGCCTCTCTCATTAAATGTAATGCTTCTTTTTCTAATCCTGCTGCACTTGCGAGCGCATATTTAAAATTATATATTTGCGCTTCATTCCCTATTACTCCTGTAGCATGTTCCATTATATAATTGTACGCTTCAAAACTTCCTTCATTTGCATAGCAACGTAACGTTTCATTTAATAATTGAATATAAGTCATACTATTTTTCATTACAAATTCCCCCGTAACCTTTTATAATAATTGTTTCCTACTCTTCCTATCATTCTAGGATCACGGTATAAGTAATTAAATTCTATAATTCAACTTAATAATACCTGATTTTCAGAATGATATTTAATGTATGTATACGCATAATACACCACTCCTTCCTATCCACTAGTTATAGTATAAAGTTTAATAGACTGAAAAATCAATATTTTAACAAACAAAAAAAGACAACAATAATAGTATTGTTGTTCTCATCACGTCTACCCACTATTCTTTTTTTTCTTATCTGGCTTACTTGAAACTAAATAATGTTTTTCTGAAATATATAAGTCACTTTTTAATATACGATTTAAATAAGGTCCTAGTTTAACTCCGCATATGAGGCGATCTTCGCTATCTTCAACAATTGGGAACATTTCTTTTTCTGTTACGTATTGATCTACCGCCTTTTGCACGATATCAATTTCTTTAACTAGGTTTAAATTTTCTGCTGTATGTTCAAATACCTCAAGCGTTTCCTTCGTAATAAGAAAAACATTGGTTGGAAATACAGGTAAATACGGCTTTAACAAATCATAGTTTACTGTATAATCATCATTTACTAATACTGTATAAACGATATTAGCATTCGTTTCAAGAAATTTAGCCATCGCTTGTTCTAATTCATCTTTCGTAATTTCCCGCTCTTCTTTTCCAGTTCTAAAAAAACGAAACATTGCATCGCCTCCTTTTTACTATATTATAGCATAAAAGAAAACTGAAAAATCATAAAAGAAAAAACCATTAAAAGAATTTTCCAATGGTTTTTTTCTTTATATATTTATCTTTATTTTAAGAACGCACTTAGCATCCACACATGTTGTTCTAATGTCGTATGAATTGCTAATAGCATATCGGCTGATGTTTCATCACCTGCTTCACCAGCAACTTCCATACCTTCTTTTAATTCTTGAATAAGTGCAGAGTAATCATTCACTAATGTTTGCACCATTTCTTCTGCTGATTCTTTGCTTGTCCCTTCGCTGACACTAGATGTAGCAAGATATTCTTTCATTGTCGCTAACGGTTTACCTTCTAACGCTAAAATACGTTCTGCTAACTCATCAATATATGTTCCGGCTTCATTATAAAACTCTTCAAATTTTTCATGTAATGTAAAGAAGTGTGGTCCTGTCACATACCAGTGATAATTATGTAGTTTCACATATAACACATTCCAGTTTGCTACCTGCTTGTTTAATACTTCAACAACATTTGTTTTCGTACTCATACAATCCACTCCTCTTATCATTTCATAATGTTTATCTTTTAATAACTTAGTTACATTTTACCATACATTTCCTATCCTTTCGAACGATTGGCTCATATGTAACAAAGTTTTAACACCTTTAATACTTCCCTAATATCTTTTAATTCATGTATGTTTTCTAACAGTTCATACGTCTAATTGTCCAAGCTCATACATATGCATAATAGTAAATCAAGCTCATCGTAGTAGAAAGAGGGATAACATGGACAATCAACAATGGCAAGTAGCAAAGAAAGTCGCTGCTACTTATATTGGAACAGTCGTTGGAGCTGGATTTGCTACTGGACGAGAAATTGTTGAATTTTTTACAGTGAACGGATTATACGGAACAATTGGTATATGTATAAGTGGATTTTTTTTTATTTGGCTCGGTACGAAGATGATGTTACTCTCATCACAAATCGGTGCATTTTCAGCGCAAGAATTTAACAAATATTTATTTGGGGATGTATTCGGAAATGTTGTAAATACATTATTACTACTTGTATTATTTGGTGTAACGAGTGTCATGCTATCAGGAGCTGGAGCGGTATTTGAAGAGCAACTTCGGTTACCAAGACAACTCGGTATTTTCATTACAGTTATCGCCTGTCTCATCATAGGTAGCCGCGGATTACAAGGAGTTTTTGAAGTAAATACACTTGTCGTACCTATTATGATGATTTTCATTATCGGACTTGCTATTACAACGTTTTTTCACGGTACAACTCCTATTAGTAACACTATTCCTGCAGAAAGCTGGAATATGAAATGGATAACTAGTCCTATTACATATGTCGCCTTAAATCTTTCTCTCGCCCAAAGCGTTCTCGTCCCGTTAGCCAGTGAAGTAAAAGATCGAAAGGCCATTTTATGGGGCGGTATTTTAGGCGGGGCAGGACTTTCTTTAATATTATTATGTAGCCATTTAGCTATCTTATCAGTCGACCAATTTTATCAATATAACATTCCAATGGCTGAAGTCATAAGAAAATTCAATGCAACTTTTCACTTTTTCTTTGTTCTTATCATTTTCGGTGAAGTGTTCACAACTTTAGTTGGCAATGTGTTCGGAATGACAAAACAAATGCAATCCATCACCGGTTGGAAAAGTAACAATATTATTTTCTTCATTTTACTAATAAGTTATTGCTTTAGTTACGTTGGCTACAGTGAGTTACTCCATATTCTATATCCTATAATCGGATGGGTAAGCATCATCTTACTTCCGATCATTGCTTTTAAACAAATTCAAAAAACATAAAAAAGCAGCCAATAACTTGGCTGCTTTTTTATGTTCATTCACAATCGTCACATACTTCCCAATATGGCCCCATTTCCAATGCTAAATGTGGCTTTAATTGCAAGCGAATCATTCGACTAGGCATACGCTCTAAAACAAATTGAATGCCATCTTCCTCTTCGTCTAATTCAACTTTTGAAATCGCAATTCTTTGCATAGTAGCAATAGGAATTCCATCTTTATATAAAGTGATTTTCACCTCATCATATTCATTAAAATACAATTCAACACTCATTTCATTTTTCAACATTTCATCAGCAATTTCATATTTATCATTTTGTTCCTGGATTATATATTTCCAGCCGCCTCTAGCTTCTTCTTTTGGAGCTGCTTGAAATAATGTCATCAAATCCTCGTATAGCATAAGATAACCCCTCTCTTACTAAAAAACGATGAGTATTTTATATACCCTTTATCTCTATCACTATCCATATGTATTGTACCATATATCAACGTTCTTACCGTATTCATTTGCTTCATAAACCCACACAAAAGACCTAATTCTATCCTCATTATTATGTATATTACCCTATTACGTAATATTCTCCTAAAGGTTTCAAATATCATTAACCTTTAATGCGTGAAAATTCTGCTCTCCTACTTTTTATTAGCTCATAGATCATCATTCCCTTGGTAGCAAGACCGCCACAAATAAAAAGAAGAGTGATTTATATCACCCTTCTTAAAAGAATTTCCCTGTAGCAGCTAATGCTAATACTATTATTAAGATTGTAAATAATAACGATACAATGAAACTAAAAATAGGTAATGCTTTCTTTTCATTCTTCTTAAATAGTAACTTTAAACTAAGAAGAATGTTTACTGGTACAAGTATAAAATAAAAGTATTTAACAATTTGCACCGAGCTATTCGAAAGTGTTTTTAAAATAAACACTTCAATTAAAAAAACGATAAAAAATGAAATACTTAACCAAAATGAGACATAACTAAGCCAAGAATGTCTTTTTGTACCCCAATACACTCCCATAACAATCTCCTTTATTTGTATTCTATATGATTATAATTATACACAAAGTTAACAAATACCTCTATTTTTCGACAAATGTTATACAAAATATACCTTTAAATATCACAAAAACATTCTCCATCCCCATTTGATTTTACATAATAAAAACAGACTATCTTCAACATAGCATACTGCTATGTTGAAGATAGTCTGTCCTTTGTTAAACTTTAAATCTTTCAATTAATACTTGTAACTCTTCAGCCATTTGAGATAATGTGCCCGCCGCAGATCCAATTTCCTCCATTGAAGCTAGTTGCTCTTCTGCTGACGCTGCAACACTTTGTGTACTCGTTGCGTTATTCTGTGCTGTCATTGCAATTTGACCTACAGAAATAGATACTTCATTCGCACCTTTTGACATTCCATTTGCCGTTTCAACCATCGTCTTAATTTGATCTGCTATTTCATTTGTAGATTGTAGAATTTCTGCAAAGTTTTGCTTCGTTTCATTCGCGATAACTAGTCCGGATTGAACTTCTTCATTTACATGATTCATAGATTTTACTGTCTTACTCATATCATCTTGTATTTCACTTATTAATTTACTAATTTCACTGGAAGATACGCTAGATTGCTCTGCCAATTTACGTACTTCATCTGCAACAATCGCAAATCCTCTTCCGTGTTCACCAGCTCTCGCCGCTTCAATTGCAGCATTTAAAGCTAGCAGATTTGTTTGATCTGCAATATTTTGGATTACTTCTAATATATCACCAATTTGCTTTGATTTATTATTTAATAACTGTATAACTGCATCTGATTGCGAAACAGATTCCACAATAGACTGCATTTGATTTACTGTTTTCCCTACTAACTTTCCACCATCTTCTGCTTTTTCACGAGTATGAGCAGAAGCTGTATTAATAGATGATGAACTATTTGCTACATGCTGAATACCTTCTGTCACACTAAACAATAACATAGCGCCGTTCTCTACACTCGTTGTTTGCGTCGTTGCCCCACTTGAGATTTCATCCATTGCCATTGTAATTTGCTCAGTTGCTTCACTCGCTTGTCTTACACTTGCAGTTAGCTCTTCTGATGCCGCTGCAACATGTCCAGCTGAATCATTAATTCTTCCAATTAACGTTCGTAACGAGTTTGTCATCTCATTAAAGCCTTTTGCAAGTTGACCAATTTCATCATTAGAATGAATTTCAATTGTTTTTGTTAAATCTCCCTCACTTATTTCTTTAGAAGTGACAACCAATCTCTTTAAAGGTTTTGTAATAGAAAGTGTCACGAAATAAATAAGTGCTCCTCCTGCAACTAATGAAATAATCATAACAATTAACATATTATAAAATACTGGCTGAGCAGCTTCAATTACTTCATTAGAGTACATCGTTCCAACAATCTTCCAACCTGTTTTTACGTTTGTAGCAAATACCATTTTCTTTTCATTATTATCATACATGTATGAAAAAATACCATGATTATCTTCATAAATTTTCTTCGCCCAATAATCAGCTGCCTTGTCTCCTGATTTTTCTTGAGGATGTGCAATTATTTTTTGTTTCCCATCTAAAATAAACGCATATCCTTTTTTACCAATATTGATTAACTTTGTTGTTTTTAATAAATTATCTAAGCTTAAATCTACCGCAACAACACCACTTTTATCTTCTGTTTGTTTTGCAATCGTTACAACAATATGTCCATTTCCTTGCGCCTTATACGGTTCAGTAACAATAATTCCACCTTGCTTATTCATTGCATCTTTATACCAAGGACGCTCTGTTGGGTCATAATCTGCTGCCATTTGTATATTTGGTTCTTGTACAAACTTTTTATCATTCCCAGCAACATATACTTGTTCAACATCTTTATTTAAATTGATATATTGTGATAACGTTTTCCTTAATTCATCTTGATTATCCCCTTGATACATATTACCTTGAATTACCCGTGCAAAACTATTCACATCATTAAATTTCGCTTCAATCATTTGATTGATTAAATTATCTAATATCTTTATGTTATCGTGAGCACTGCTCATAATTTGTGTTTCAAAATTCTTTTTAGCCGTTTGATAAGACATGCCTCCAATAATAGAAACTGCCGCAATTAAAATAACAAAAAATGAAATTAATAGCTTTTTAGCCACTTTCATATTACGAAACCAATTTAATAGTTTACCCATTTCGTGCCTCCTACTTGTAAAAATCATTGATTTAATTAACAATTTATCCCAATCCCTAGTTACTATTTTCATATCCTATTACGATGAACACTTTGTAAAGTTTAAACAAATAACTTCCCTTTGTCCATATATATGAATAACATTATTATAAAATTTACAAATACAAAAAAACCAAAGGAACAGTCCTTTGGTTTTTCACATTTTTTTATACTGTTTAGAAAGTTTTTTCCACTTATCACGTTCTGCCCTTGCAAGAATCGCATCTTGTTTTCTCATAAAATACGCCAATTCTCTTTGCAACTTTTTATAGCTCTGCAAACGATTTATCGTAATAAGTCCGTTATTTATTGCATGATGTACTGCGCATCCTGGTTCATTCTCATGTTTACAATCTCGGAAACGGCATGTTTTTGCTAATTCTTCAATATCAGAAAATGTTGTTTGAATTGCATCGCTTCCTTCCCAAAGCTGCAACTCCCTCATGCCAGGAGTATCAATTACGAGAGCACCACTTGGCAATTGAAATAACTCTCTATGAGTTGTCGTATGCCTTCCTTTACTATCTTCTTCACGAATATCTCCTGTTTTCGCTACTTGAAGTCCTATAAGCGCATTTAGCAAAGTTGATTTTCCAACCCCCGATGATCCGACTAAAGCAATTGTTTTTCCTGAAGCAACAAATTGTTGCAACGATTCAATACCTGTATGTTCTAAACTATCAACAACGAAGATCGGAACACCAATTGCAACAGCTTCCGTTTCTACGATTTTCTGTTCCACATCATTACATAAACCACTCTTTGTTAACACAATAACAGGCATTGCACCACTTTCATACGCTAATAATAAATAACGTTCCATCCTTCTTACGTTAAAATCATGGTTAAGTGCATTCACTAAAAATAGATAATCTACATTTGCGGCTATAATCTGTTCTTCCGTTCGGTTACCAGCTTCTTGTCTTGAGAAGGAGCTTCTTCGCGGAAAAACACGATGAATAATCGCTTTCTTTTCATTCTCTATTTTTTTTATATATACCCAATCACCAACTGCTGGGTAATCTCCCTTCGTTAACGCTTCATGACGAAACTTTCCAGACAGTTCTGCCATATATTCACCATCGTTACAAATTATGCGATATATATGCTTGTGCTCAAGTAAAATACGACCTACTTCAAAGTTCTCTACAGCTTGTTCTTCAAAAAAAGAATCCCAGCCGAACGATTCTAAAATATTTTGATTCAAATTGATATCCTCCCTAGTTTAAGAAAAGTGGAAGGATAGTGCGCTCACTTATATAGTATCGCCCTTTCCATCCACCTTTGTATTTTGTTTATGATTCATATAAGTTAAATTCACCATAATACATCACCCCGATCTTATTTTAATTACTCTCATTATATGGAATATCTCGTTAAAAAGCCACTTTATTTAACGTAATTTTCAAATAACTTACTTTTTAGCATTTTAATTTGTCCACGATGACTAATCTCATCTTCTAGCACATGAAACCAAATATAGTGTTGGTTATAGCTAAAACGCCTCATATAATAGACTGAAATGTATCGTAATCTTCCGTCATAATTAAATTGAATGCGAAATATACCCAAACAAACTTTCTCAATATGGTTATATGAGATATGAAAAGGAATCAATATGTAAAAATCGAATCTTATTCACTAAAAGGAGTGGATTCGATGGAAATGTATCAATGGCTAACCGCTGTTCTCGTTGGTGGCATTACCGGCTTCGTTTCCCATCTAATCAATAACCAAGGCAAGTTATTGCTTCCACGCCGTTTGAAAACTTTTTTTCATTTTGGTTTTTTAACTGATATTTTTACCGGCTGCCTAGCAGCACTTCTCGGACTCGTTTTATTCGACGCCACCTTAATAAAAGAAATAATCAAGGTGTCCATTGTGACTGCTATTTCCGGTCAAACATTTTTACTTCATCAGGCTCTTGGTGGCGAACAGGCTAAAAATACGCAAATTGGGAAAGCTGATGAGAAGATTCAAGAAATTGACAAATTATTACGACGTTAGTATATACTTTCTTTTTAAATTATTGTTATAATGAACAATAAATATTTTCTATTGCGTCGTTTGTCAGAAGAAAGGGTGTTTCGTATGACAAAAAAGAAAGTAGAAGATTTCTTAACAAACACCGAAAAAGAGGAACTGCTAGAAAACTATAAATGTTTACGAGAAGCCCGCACAAAAAGCGAAGCTAACTATTTTGGTGAAGCAGTAAACCATCTGTTAAATAAAGCAAAACAACGAATTATTAAAGAAGCAGGCATACATGATGAAAATGCAGCAACTGTACAATCGAAGAGAAAAGCACTGTTTTAGTTACATTAGCTAAAACAGTGCTTTTTATTTACAAGAATTTTCACCATAAGCATTTTTCACATTAGTTTCACATCTATTTCACAAATACTTATATTTCAATATGGTAAACTAAGTACATCCTTTTCCAAGGAACGATATGCCGATATATAAATCCCTATCTCTATAGGGATTTTTTATTTGCTCGAAATTTCCGTTTTAACTCTCCTCCAAGTCAACGGACCATCTTTTCTGATCGCTACGCTCGTAAAATACGGCAATTAATATTTTTTATACTATATGCTATTTATAGGGTATAGAAAAGGGAGTTTAGCATCTCCCCCTCTTTCTGACTATACCTCTAATATCGATTCAATCTGTTTCATGTCCTGTTCATTCAATAAAGCATCCACCGCCCTTACACTTTCTCTTATTTGCTCTGCTCGCTTCCCTCCAGGAATAACAGTATCAATTCCTTGTTTGTTTAATAACCACGCTAAGGCTATATGCGATACTTCGATATTCTTTTCTTCAGCTAAACCTTTTAACTTTTCCACTTTCTTAAAATTATTCTTATATGTATTTTCTTCAAATAGATTTACACTTTTGCGCCAATCACCTTCATTTAATTTAAAATATTCTGTATATTTACCACCTAGTATTCCAAAAGCAAGAGGTCCATACGGAATAAATGAAATACCAGCTTCTATACAATACGGCAATAGTTCTTCCTCAGCAGTACGATCTAACATGTTGTAAGGCGATTGTACTACATCTATATAACCATGTTGATTCGCTTTTTTTAATTGCTCTACATTTACGTTGGATATTCCAATTGAACGAATTTTCCCTTCTTCTTTTAGGCGAGTAAGCTCTCCGATTGAATCTATGTAACTTGTTTCAGAATTTGTAAAGTGTAAATAATATAAATCAATATAGTCAGTCTGTAATCTTCTTAAACTATTTTCCACAGCATTTCTTAAATAGCTTGGTTCATTATTAATATACGTTTCTCCATTTAATAACGGCTGAATTCCACCTTTTGTAGCAAGTACAAACTCATGGCGATTTCTTTTCAATACCTGTCCTACTAATTCTTCTGATCTACCAAAACCGTATGAATCCGCTGTATCAAAAAATGTCACTCCTTGCTGAATAGCTTCTTCTATTAATCGTTTCCCTTCTTCCTCATTCACATCATTATATAAATTATGTCCCCCTACAGCATTTGTTCCTAACCCCAACTTAGAAATAGTTAATCCTGCCTTTTGCAATTTTGTATACTTCATTTTTTCTCCCCCCTATATTTCTATTGTTCGAATATATTCGAACAATAGAAATATAGCACTTTATATGTTATAGTGCAAATAACTTAACTTATACGAGCAGGTGAAACAATGCGTACTCTCTATCATCCAAATCGAGAAGAAATTCAATTCTCTTCTGTCTTATATGCACTTAGCGATCAAATCCGTTTACAAATTGTAAATATATTACTAGAGAAAAATGAACAATCTTGTGGCTCCTTAAACATCCCTATCGCCAAATCAACTTTATCTCACCATTTTAAAGTTTTACGTGAGTCAGGTGTTATGTATACGCGTCTTGAAGGAACACAACGTTTCATTTCAATTCGCGAGGAAGATTTAAACGCTAGATTCCCTGGTTTATTACAAGTTGTATTACATGCGACAGAGCCATACTAAAAAACTTCTCATATGAATATGAGAAGTTTTTTAGTATGGCTATTCTTTTAATAAATCTATTAATCCGTTCCCTTCAGATGTACGCTCATACCCTAAAGGTACGGTTCTTTTTATTAGTTGCGCATATATTTCTGGCTCTGATAATTTTCTACCATACTCTCTCTCGCACTGCTTAATGAGAAGTGCTAATGCTCCAGCAACATGCGGTGTCGCCATTGAAGTTCCACTTAATACAGCATACTTCCCATCTGGATACGCAGATAATATTTCATCACCTGGCGCTACTAAATCAATTTCTTGATTGGAATTACTAAAACAAGCAATTTTCCGCTCTAAATTAACTGCACCAACTTCAATTACCTCAGAATAAGCACCTGGGAAGTCTAGTTCCTCTGTGTCATCATCGCAATCCCCATTATTTCCAGCAGCACACACAACGAGTACATCTTGTCTTACCGCATTTTGAATTGCTTCATGTAATTCCGGGACGTCTTGCGGACCACCAAGTGACATTGAAATGATTCTCACTTTCTCTTGATTCGGCCCTCTCCAATTTACAGCATAATGAATGGCCTCAATAATTTGCTCATAACTTCCAGAACCATCTCCTGCTAAAACTTTTAATACTAACATTTTAGCAAGTGGTGCCACTCCTAATACACCGACACCATTTTCAGTCGCTGCAATCGTCCCCGCTACATGTGTTCCATGTCCATTATTATCGAGATAAATATTCGGATCACCTTCATAATCTTTCGTGAAATTTCTCCCATCAATAATGCGGTCTTTTAAATCTATATGATTGCTATCACACCCTGTATCTAAAACGGCAACGACAATATCTTTTCCTTTCTCACTCTTCTCCCATACTTGTGGAGCATGAATCAATTGTACACCTGGTGGAATTTCATTTACTTGTTCAACCACCTTGTTTACTGTAAAAGGAATCAACTGTATACCTTTTTGTTTATTCGCTGTACTACTGTTCATCGTAATCCCTCCTGAAAATGTATTATTTTCATTTCAGACCACTGTTGAATAGCTTTAAATTTAACATTCGTTTTATCTGTTCTATTCTCCTTCATTTCAAATATTTCTCAATATAACTTACTACTTTTTTATTTTTCTTGTGATTCAACCAATAACAAAAATAAAAGGACCAATTTATGGTCCTTTTATAGTCTTTTAAAAGAATTAAATTTACTCTTCAAAAATAATATAAATGAAGATTAAACCTCACTCTTGTTTAAAAATTTCTCTATCTCTTTTATTAAATGTTTCGCTCCATCTATACTAACAGTAATGTTTCCATTTGCTAATGATATGTTCTGATTTGAAACATCACCTGTTATTTGACAAGCATTGTAAGGTTGATATTTTTGTAAAATTACTTTGTCTTCTTCTACGAAAATTTCAAGTGGTGATTTGATTTGTATCCCTAATACATCTCGTAATTCTTTAGGAATAACAATTCGTCCTAGTTCGTCTACTTTTCGAATAACTCCTGTTGCTTTCATATTACTCCCCCCTTACTCTCTATTAATTTTTCCACCTCGCTATTTCCATTTTATCATTATTTGGTAATGCTTGCCTCTTTTTAGAAATTTTTGTACTCAAGTCAAAAAAACACAGTTAACGAATACGTAATCTCTCTTTCAATTGTTTTAAGTAACGAGATCGTATCATTAGGAAGTATACAACTTGGATTCCTATGAAAATACTTATTACAATCGCATTTTCCTTAAACAGTGAGTACTCAAACATCTGCCCTAGCGCAGTTAACGCTACTGCTCCATGTAATGTTGCAACACCTATTGGAACGAAGAATAAAAGTGCCAATCGAATTGTAACTACTTTCGATAATTCCCTACTCGTTAAGCCTACTTTTCGAATCATTTCAAATAAACGAGCATCATCCTCCAAATCAGAAAACAAACGGAAGTAAAGGAAGCTTCCTGCACAAACGAAAAATACAATTCCAATAAAGAAACCTACAAATAGAATTGGTCCTGCGATTTGTAAACTTTGATTTTGTTCGTATTCTTCTGCACTAAACGTTGTATGTTCTTCATAAGGCTTCATCTGTTGCGTAAGTTCTTTACCAACCTCAATTTCATCTTTCGTTCCTTCTGTTTTGTACACATAATCTTTTTCTTCTTTAAATCCATTTTGTAATGCATCATATTGATTGTTAGAGATTACATAAACATTACCTCTTAATATTTTACTTAATGACGAGGTATTAACTTTTTTCACTTGTAAAGGTTCATCCACATTTGGTAATGTAATTTCATTTCTTTCTTTCATCGGAGGTCCTGGTATATCGACTAACAAAAATAAAACTTCTTTATTTGATACCGTATTAAAGGGTTCTCCTGTTAGCTTTGCATATTCCTTATAGTCTGATTCTTTTATAAAGGTGGCGCTTCTTAACGACTGCTCCTCCGTTTTTTTTGTGGAAATATTCGTTTTTGAAGCTGCTATACTATGTTTCTTTAATCCTTCGTCAATCATCTTCAAATGCTGTGATTCATTACTATTTCCTTGCTTAGAATGATAGTGAAACGCAATTGGTCTCTCCATAATCGCCTTTGTCATTGATGTAAAGCCAACTAATGTACCTATTGCTGAAAATGCTACAGTTGAAATTATGGTTACAATAAAGAACATTCTTGCGTTATCTCTCATACGGTAAGCTAAATCTGACAACGTAATAATATTTGTCTGTGTCCAATAGAAACGTTTACTTTTTTTACATAGTCTAATAATAAAGACACTCAACTGCTTGTATAGCAAATACGTACCAATAATGACTACCGTTGTAACAGGAATCATCATGACAAAAACCATTGCACCGTGTGACATAAGCGCTCCTGCATATCCCATACTAAGCAAAATGACTGCTAATATAGAAGAAATAATGGATGCTTTCGGTTCCGGCTTCGCTTCTGCTGATCCTCTAAACAATTTCATAATTTTATTCTTCTGAATCATTCCTGCACTAAACAATGAAATGATCATAAATAATACGAAAAACATAATACTCGTTACAACAATGGCTTTCATTGGAATGTAATAGGGTAAGGAAATATCTAACTTTAATATCATTGGAGCTACAAATATTAATATTCCAGAAAATAACATTCCTGCTAGAATTCCAAAGATAATTGCCCCTATACCAATCATAATATTTTCAAAAAAGATAAGACGCTTTAATTGATATTTCGTCATACCTAACATCATTAAAATTCCTAATTCACGCTTTCTCGTTTTTAAAAACATTCCCATCGAATATAAAATAAAGAAAAATGTAAATAAGTAAATAATGGACTGTGCAAAAGACATACTTACGAACACGTACTGGCCCAATTCTCCAGCACTTAATGCCGGATGAAACGCAAAAAATGAATAAACAAAAAAGGCCATAATAGCAAATGCACTACTT
The DNA here is from genome assembly GCF_009739945.1 of Bacillus luti. Classification (NCBI taxonomy): domain Bacteria; kingdom Bacillati; phylum Bacillota; class Bacilli; order Caryophanales; family Bacillaceae; genus Bacillus; species Bacillus luti. The sequence continues at coordinate 3,198,477 of NZ_CP040336.1, forward strand.
AAAAAATATGCTGAATATGTTCGTCTATTTCGCGTCACATTCCGATATGCGAGTTCTCTAATATTCATATTACTTCTCCGCCCTTCTACTAACTATGTTCTTATATTAGTAAAGTACGGAAATACATTCCATCGATTCAAATGACAAAAACCTTACAGTTTTGAAAGGTTTAAAAAATTGATTATACGTTGCACTTTCATTATAATGACTACATTCATATTCATACACGCATCCTATTGTATATTCGTTAGTTTTGCGAAATAATAAAGGATAGGAGTATGTACCAATATATACATAAAAATTTTTACAGCTTTAATATGAAAAGGAGGAAAACATAATGACATTACAAGAACAGATTATGAAAGCATTGCATGTTCAACCTGTAATTGATCCAAAAGTAGAAATTCGTAAACGTGTTGATTTCTTAAAAGATTATGTAAAAAAAACAGGTGCGAAAGGATTTGTACTTGGAATTAGTGGCGGACAAGACTCTACATTAGCGGGACGTTTAGCCCAGCTTGCAGTTGAAGAAATTCGTAACGAAGGTGGTAACGCAACGTTTATCGCTGTTCGTCTTCCTTACAAAGTACAAAAAGATGAAGATGACGCACAATTAGCATTACAATTTATTCAAGCTGATCAATCAACTGCCTTTGATATCGCTTCAACTGTTGATGCTTTTTCAAGTCAATACGAAAACTTATTAGGTGAATCACTAACAGATTTCAATAAAGGTAATGTGAAAGCACGTATCCGCATGGTTACACAATATGCAATTGGTGGACAAAACGGCCTTCTTGTTATCGGAACAGATCACGCTGCAGAAGCTGTAACAGGATTCTTTACAAAATTTGGAGATGGTGGTGCAGATCTATTACCATTAACAGGATTAACGAAGCGCCAAGGACGTGCTTTACTACAAGAATTAGGTGCAGACGAGCGACTTTATTTAAAAATGCCAACAGCTGATTTATTAGATGAAAAGCCAGGTCAAGCTGATGAAACAGAATTAGGCATTACTTACGATCAATTAGATGATTATTTAGAAGGCAAATCAGTTCCAGCTGACGTTGCTGAAAAAATCGAAAAGCGTTACACAGTAAGTGAACATAAAAGACAAGTACCAGCGTCAATGTTTGATGATTGGTGGAAATAGAGCATAAAAAAGAAGCTAATCTCTTTTAGCTTCTTTTTTATGCTTTAACGATATACCCCTACTCTTTTCTCCAATAAATCTTGCAAGCAATCTTCATGTTGTTTACAAAATAACGGCGGCATTTTGTCTAACGGGAAAAACTTCAAATCCAACGTTTCATCACCGTCTATTTTTTTCTCTCCTCCGGCAATTGAGCATGTAAAAACTATCACAATTGACTGGGCTTTGTCTCCATTTGGATATGTTTGAAAATATTTTGTATATACTCCAACAAGCTCATTTATTTCTACATCATAACCTGTTTCTTCTTTTATTTCTCTAATCGCAGTTTCTGCGGCAGATTCTCCGATTTCCATTGCACCACCAGGAAACCCCCAAGCATTAAAGTCTCCTCTTTTTTGCAGTAATACTTCTCCCTCTTTATTAAATACACAACCACCCGCAAAGTTTAAAAAAACATAATCATGCCCTACTTTTTTACGTAATTCTTTTATATAATTAGCCATCTTCTTCCCCTTTTCATACACCTTTTATCGTTATTTCTTATCTTTTTCAAGCAATTCAATAATTCGATCTAGCTTCTGGTTCATATTCATCACATGCTGTTTCTTTGCAGCACTGCTTTGCAACACTCTTCTAATAAACAAAGTAAATGATAGAAAAAATAAAACGATAAGTCCGATTACTAAACAAGTATATATCAATGTGAAAATATTACTTTCGAACAAATTCATTCACATTCCACATCCTTCCACTTTAATTTTATCACATAATTCTGATTTTTAAAGTGGTACATAATAAAAGAGCACCTTTTACAGATGCTCTTTTTCATTCCTTAATAGGTAAATGTAATTGTCGCTAATGAATAACCTGCCATTGCACTATAAGGCGCTACTTGATAAGATACACGCTTTGCACCTTTTGGCCAATTTATCTCATTTAACACTTTCTTTATATCTTGCATTGTCCCATCCATAGACTGCTTATATCGTACTTCTACTTTTTCTGGTTTAGCTGCAAATTGTTGCTGTAATTTTTGCTTAAACTCATTATAATTTTCTGCTCCATATTGTGCAGACGAGTATTTTAAATTTGTTTCTTTTAACATTTGTTCATATGCAACAGTTTTTGAACTACCCGCTTTTATTTTGTTTGTTAATTCACCAAAGTAACTTGTAGTTGCTGCCGGATATTTACTACGATCCCAGTCGTGATCTTTACTTAATTGCTCGTCAGACATATTAAAATATGAATATGTTACGCGCCCAGCTTTATCTGGTACTGGATCATCGAATGTCGTATCAAGATGGTACCATTTGTTTTCAATGTTTACTAAATTCCATGCGTGAGCTTGTCCATTTCCCGTACCTGTTACAATATGATTTTGAATACCCGCTTCTTTTAGTAACTCATATGTTAATAATGTATACCCTTGGCAAACGGCAGAACGATTCGCTAACGCTTCATATGCTGTATACGCTTGATACGACGTATCATAAGATACATGTTTTACAACGTAATCATGAATAGCTTTTACTTTTTCATGTGCATCCATCCCCGGTTTTACAATTGAGCCTATAATCGATTTCACCTGGGATTTTACATATTGTGTTTGTTCTTTTGATTCACGGTATTTCACTTGCAGAGTAAATGTATAGTTCCCGGGCAGTCCTTTAATAGAATACTTAGTAGACGCTACATTATATTTTACATACTCATCAGCATCTACAATTTTATTAAACTCGCCATACAATTGATCCATAATATTTCTAGCATTTCTATCTTTTGTTTTATATGTGATTGTAATATTTTCTTCTCGATTATCAATCTGTTTTTTTAATTCTTTTCTGAAATCATTTAACAACTTTGCATCTGATTGTGCTGTCGCTACAGTTGAATTCGTAGCTGCATATGATACAGATGACGCTTGTAAGCCCCCCACTACTATAGTAGAACAAAGCAGCGCAGCTGTCATATACTTACTTGTCTTTCCCATTTCGTCACTCCTTACATTCTATAACTATACGAAAAAGTATCGTATAGTTTCAGAGTATACAATACTTTTTCGTATAGGTCATATGAGATTATGCATATTTAACATTGTAAAAAGGTTGTTCTTTTTACAAGAACAACCTTTTTCATTAACAAGTTTGTAATACGCAGCATGCATTTTCAAAACGTCGATTTTTTAAGTCTTCATTTCCAATACAGAAATAAAGCATTCCTAAATCTCCCCACATCATATTACAATTTTTAGTATCTGAATCAATTTGGAATAAAAGCGTCATTTGCTGCGGATCTATGTTCATATATTGTCCAGTCTCGTACAATACCTCATCTTGTACAGAGAATGGATCACCAAACATTTGATGGTTATCGTAGTTATCTGGAATTAGCTCTTCAAGTAATTGCAAGAAACGATCTGAATCAGCCTCATCTTCAATGAAAAGCTCTGGCAATTTATACGTTAGTTCAAAAGTAGTTGCACACTGGTTATAATTCGGTTGCAATTCATCTGCTCTTCGTAATTGCTCTACAGGAACATCATAATAAAGTACACGCCCCGCTTCAGTTGGATTCACGTCTTCTTCAAAGTAATTTTCAATACTAAAGAAATATAGCATCCCTGTCTTAGGAAGATTGTGATCCATACCAACATTTTGTAAATCCTTTAAATTAAATTGTGCAATAAACTGTAACGGATTTCCTTTGTGCGTTGGATATTCAAACGTAGCCGGAAAATCAGGAATTCCTCCCATTTTCGAACTACCTATCGTAACGCTTTCCTCCATCTTTGGCACAACTTTTACACAAGGAAATACAGTATTAATAAGTTCCTCTTTTAAATGTGTCAGCCCATATTTATCAATTAATACTTCAATTTGTTTATTCATAAATTCTCCTTATATTTACATACTTATTTGTATCATCGCACAAAAATTATACTCCATTCTTTGTAAAAACAACAAGCCTTCAAAAAAACGGGCTCTTCCTCCATACGCGAACAAGTTTAAAAAAGCATAGTATACATTGTTCCTACAAACACGATAGTTCATTATTTCTTCCAGTACATTTTCCCCTCGTTCATTTTTATTTTTAATTTAAGGAGGAATTCCACATGGGTTACGGATATAGTTGCTGTGGTTACGGATACGGTGGTGGCGGCGGTTGTGGTTATGGAGGTTTCGCTTTATTAATCGTTTTATTTATCCTTCTAATCATCATCGGAGCTAGCTGTTGGGGCGGCTTTGTAGGCTGCTAGTAAATTTAAAAACTATTGTAAAAAAGCACGTACAATACGTGCTTTTTTGCCATTTTCAAACCTTTTATTTGAAAGGAAGTATGATTAATGAAGATTGATGGTGTTTTTGAAGGAGGCGGTGTACGCGGAATTGCGCATGTAGGAGCAATTTGCGCGTTAGCTGAAAAAGGATATGAATGGGAGCGTGTAGCTGGAACATCAGCTGGTTCCATTATTGCTGCGCTCCTAGCAGCAGGATATTCTTGTTCAGAGTTAAAAACGATTATAACTGATATTGATTATAATAAATTTACGAAGAGAACCTTTATTGACAGGATCCCGTTTATCGGAAAAGGATTAAGCGCATGGACTACTCTTGGTATTTACTCTAATATTTTCATAGAAGAATGGATTGAAGAATTACTTCGAAAAAAAGGAGTTCACTTATTTACAGATTTACCTGATTTAAATAAGCTTAAAATTATCGCTTCTGATATAAGTAATGGTAAAATGGTTGTCTTTCCTGATGACTTACCAAACTACGGATTTTTAAATTATCGCTTCTCTATTGCTAAGGCTGTAAGAATGAGTAGTACAATCCCCTTCTTCTTTGAACCGGTAAAATGGAGAACTCCAAAATGGAAGCAACCTTGTTATATGGTAGATGGAGGAATTTTAAGCAATTACCCAATTTGGATTTTCGACTCACCCACCTCTCCTCGCTGGCCAACTTTTGGGTTTCATTTCGTAAAGGATGAAATTCAAGCTGATCCTGCCCACTATAACGAGCCTATCTCCATGTTCAAAGGACTATTTAAAACAATGATGCAAGCCCATGATTTACGTCATTTAGACAAGGAATCAAAAGCAAGAACAATTACAATTCCAACAGGGTCCATTACAAGTACAAACTTTGAGTTAACAAAGGAAGAAAAAGAGTGGCTTTACAATTCTGGTTATAACGCCGCAAATAAGTTTTTACAATCTTGGAACTTCAGACAATATATTGATGAATATAGAGACGGAAACCAAGACCGAAAAACAAATCGGTATTTCCGTCAACTTGACTCATAATACTATTATTTTTCATACGAGAACACGTAGCGCTTTCAAAAAAAATAAGCCTAGTAATATGATATATTACTAGGCTTATTTACTTCCTATATAATTATTATACTTTGCTTAAGGATACGTTAACCCTTCAGCTTCCTCCGCAGTAATAACGGTGTATCGATTTCCCGTTCGTAATCCTAACAATTCTGCTTTTTCAATTGCTTCCTGCTTCGTATCCGCATAAGCAGCTAAATACTTATCTCCATTGATAATTTGGCAAATTACATATTGTTTCATTATTTTCTCCTCTTACTTTTTCATTAGTTGTGCAAGCTTTTTTATACCTATTTCAATTTCTTCTAACGTTGCGTATGAATATGATAGCCGCAAAAATTGGTTTGCACTTCTATCATACAAAGTACCTGGATTTAATAACATCTTTTCTTTCAATGCTTTGTCAAATAAACTACGATTTGAAATCGGAACACTCATATGTAACCAAATATAAAAACCACCTGCCGGTTCATACCATGTCGCTATTTCACTACAATACTTCTTTAACATACTCACCATAAAGTCCCTACGTTTTTTAAGCTCACCTCTTACAAACTGTAAATGTTCTTCATACAATCCATCTTTAAACCACTCTGTGGCAATTTGCTGAGATATAGAACTCGATCCATAATCTGTTTGCATTTTTATGTCTGCCAATCTTTGAATGACTGGCTCTGGTCCAACAATCCATCCAATTCTTAATCCTGGACTAATTACTTTAGACATGCTTCCAATATGCAGTACGATTCCATTTTTATCATATGCTTTTAAAGGTTTCGAAATAGGGGCATCAAACCATAAGTCTTGATATACTGCGTCCTCTATAATAGGCAATCCAATTTCATTGCATATCTCCATCACTTCTGTCCGCTTCTTCGTATCCATGCTAAAATTCGTTGGATTATGAAAAGACGGGATTGTATATAAAATAGAAGCATTAAATTGCTTCTTATATTTCGCAATATATGACACATCTAGCCCGCTCTCATCCAATGGCATTCCAATTAAACGTATTCCTGCTGATTGAAAAACATTGAGAGAGTATAAATATGATGGTTTTTCTAATAAAATTGACGCTCCTTTCGGAAGAAGCCCAATAGAAATAAGTTGAAGCGCTTGAATTGCTCCTGAAACAATCAATATAGAGTCAGGAGATACATATATCCCATGTCCTTTTAAATAGTCCGCAATTTGCTTCCTTAAATTAAGATTACCTTTTGGCTGTTCATACCCAAGTATCACGTTTGACTTTAAAAGCTTATTCATTACTACTTTCATCTTTTTTTCAGGTAAAAGACTTGGCGCGAGCTCACCTGTTCCTAAACGAATTACATGCGGATAAAACTCAGCTTGATTAATCTCTTGAATAGCAGGCAGATTCGGATAATGAATTCCTGTTTCTACATAAGACTGCCAATTAGGCGGGGGTGCGTATGTTGAAGCATTCTCATTATTATTTACAACAATTGTTCCTTTCCTGCCATTCCCTTCAAGGTATCCCTTTGCTACCAGTTCATCAAAGGCCATTACAATTGTACTTCGATTCACACCAAATGTATGTGCCAAATCTCTTTGTGAAGGTAATTTCGTTCCAACAGTCCATTCTCCATTAACGATTTTTTCTTTTATATACGTTTCTATTTGTTTATACAAAGGAGTCGCTAGAGACGTATTCGGTTTCCAAACGAATCTTTCCATCATATCACCTTACATTCTTTTTGGTTGGCAACCTCCCCAACCATATGGATGGATACAAATTTTCATTTCTTCTATACAATATACACTATCATAATGAATTTAAGTAGGAGGTAATATGATGGGTGAAGCAATTATTCATGGTATCATTCTTGCATTTGGACTTATTATTCCATTAGGCGTCCAAAATGTTTTCGTCTTTAACCAAGGTGCGAGCCAACCAAACATTTGGAGAGCAGCTCCTGTAGTATTAACTGCCTCTATATGCGATACGTTACTAATATTAATCGCAGTGCAAGGTGTCTCCCTTGTACTACTTACTTTTTCTTGGCTAACTAACGCGTTATATATGATTGGCTTTTTCTTTCTCCTATATATGGGTTTGGTTATTTGGAGAAGTACCCCTTCCAATGATGTAAAACAAGAAATAAGCATGCCATTAAAAAAGCAAATCCTTTTCGCTGCATCGGTTTCGTTATTAAATCCACATGCAATTTTAGATACGATCGGTGTAATTGGAACAAATTCGATTCAATACATAGGAAGTGAAAAATGGGCTTTTACAGTTTCCACTATTATTGTTTCTTGGATTTGGTTTATTTGCTTAGCTTTAGCGGGGAAATTTTTAAAAAGGCTAGACTCAACCGGAAAGACAATTGTATTATTAAATAAGTTTTCGGGTCTCATCATATGGGGTGTCGCGCTTTATATGTTAAAACAAGTTATTTACTCCTAATGAACGAAAGAGAATTGCATGTTACTGAAAACATCATGCAATTCTCTTTCAAATTATGAAGTAGGTTCCGGTTCCGGTTTTACGTTCTTTGCATCTTTTGCTGGTTTAATCCAAATGATTGCTATAACAGCACCAATACCCGCGAATATACTTGTTAAATAAAACACTTCATGGTCAGCACCTTTCATGAAAAAAGAGTATAGAGGTGGTCCAGCTGCTACACCGATAAATCGCATGGAACTATAAAATGACGTAACTGTCCCCCTTTGCTCCTTTTCAATCCCTTGTGTAATTAAAGCATCTAAACATGGGAGTGCCATACCAATTCCGATTCCCATAATAACGAGACAAAGAAGTAGTAAATAAATCCCTTTTATAAATAAAGGAATAATGACTGAAGCAGAAGCCATTAAAAAACCAATATAAATACACTTCTTCATCACATTTTGATTATCTCCAATTTTTTTACCGGCCATATATGAACTAAGTGAGAGTACAAGTAACGGGATAGCAAGCACACACCCTTTCCATATACCATGAATGTCATACTTTGATTCCAGTATAGTCGACAAATAAAAGAGAATTCCGAATAAAATAAGCATAATAATTGCACCGAGTATAAAAATGGCAATTAACCATCTTCCCTTTTCCCTAAACGTAGAGACAATAGATTGAATAAACTCTTTGAGTGGCGGTACTTCCCCTTCTTGTTTTTTTGCCTTTACTAGTACGAGTAATAAAACAATCGATACTACACATAAAACGGGAATCGCCCAAAACGGTAAGAACCATACAATGGCAGCTAGAGCTGATCCTAAAATAGGGCTGAGTACTTTTCCAAATGTATTGGATGTTTCAATGATTCCTAAACCTATGCTAACTTGTTTTTCATCTTTGTATAAATCACCAACACATGGTATGACAACTGGCATAGCACCGGCAGCTCCAATACCTTGGATTGCTCTGCCAATCAATATCCAAGTGTAGGGATTATCAACTTTCCATGCTACCCAGCCAGTTACTGCACCGCCGATAGCTGCAATCAATAAACTCGGAACCATTACCATCTTTCGTCCCCACCTGTCTGATAAATAACCAGCAATCGGTATAAGTAGAATGGCTACGATAGAGTAAATTGTAATAATCATGGATACTTGAAACGATGAAATATGTAATTTCTTTTCAATAGTCGGCAGGATTGGAATGAGCATTGAATTCCCTAATGTCATAACAAGTGGAACTGATGCAAGCGCAATTAAACAACAGTTTTCTTTTTTTAACATGTTGACTTCGGAACCTTTCATCATATATTTCTTACCATATAATAGCCCTGCTGGAACGTAATGTTCATTCCACCAGGGCTATTACATCGTTACTACCTTCCCATTCACAACAAAAGAAATTGGGGAAAATATAGTATTATTCCTATTCTTTGAATCAAGTTCACAATATATCCATACCAATTAATTGAAAAAAAAAGAAAGGAAGAATCCTTCCTTTCTCCTATAACCTTCTACAATTAGCGAGTATATCCGCCACCAAGCTGTTGTTCTGCCATCGCTACAAGGCGTTTTGTAATTTCACCGCCTACAGAACCGTTTGCACGTGAAGAAGTATCAGCTCCAAGTTGTACACCGAACTCTTGTGCAATTTCATATTTCATTTGATCTAGAGCTGCTTGTGCTCCATGTGATGCCAATTGATTAGCGTTACGATTTCTAGCCATTACCGATCACCTCCTTATTTATATATAAATTGTGTTAAATTCGATTTTAAATACATGGTAATTTTTGGTTATTTTTTCATACAAGAAAAAAGAGTCTCCTAAACGAGACTCTTACATCATTTCACTTTATGAAGTTACTACTTCTAATTTTCTATTTGTTAATATCTTCATTTCTTCTTTCAGAATATCTTTCGCATTATGCCCAAACCATTCCAGTGAAGCAAAATAGTTAGTACCTCTCACTTCCTGTATGATCTCATCATAATTTACGATACCTTCAAATAATGGGACCATACCAACTCGGCTTCCTGCTGCTGCATATACATTATTAGGTTCAAACACATGTAAATAATCCGCTGAGGATATATTCTTAAAGTGATAATGTTGTATCCACGGTCTTAATCGATGGAAACTGTCTATTGGATCTGCACCAGACTCCCATATATGAAGAAAATCAAGGTTTATTTTCAAATTCGGATGATTTACTTCTTCTAATAATTCCAAAGTAGAGGGCAACGTGTCCGTTAACGTATTCGGATGTGTTTCTAACAGTACATACATATTATGCTCAGCAAATAAATCACTAATTTTTCGAATTCGCTTCACATACTCTTTCCTCTCTTGAACCGAAAAGTCTTTGCTCCCTTTTTGACCAGCAAACGTACGAATCTTGTTTGTATGAAACCAATTCGCTAACGTTATGAGCTGTTTACACTTCTCTATCGTCTTTTCAAAATTTGCTGATAAGGATATCTAAATAATCACTAATCATCGTAACTTCTAAATTTTTATCCTTTAAAAAAGCCAATTCTCGTTCTGTCGTTTCACGCTCTTGCATATACAAATTTTGTGCATGAGTCCCCCACAATTCAATTCCTTCAAAACCGTTTTCGTATGCAAATTGAACAATATCAGTAAATGAAATTAATTGATGGCGAAATGAAATGGTACATAGTGAATATTTCATAGCTTTAAACTCCCTTATCTTAAATTCAGTAAATTTTTTAAAGAGTTACGATAGACTGATTTATTTTGATAGCTTTCCACGATAGAAATTGTTTCTCTAATTCTTCCTTAATTTGCAGTTCAATTGCATTCATTTCATCCAGTTTTTCAACAATCGATACTAGCATACCTTTATTATTCGTCATTGCCATTTTAATTGCACGATACTGTACATTTGTAAATCCTTGTACAATATCTTCTACTCGATCACACCAATAATCAAATTCTTTCTCTGAATATTGTAACGTTTCACGGAAGTATGCAAAGGCATGCTCATAACTATATTTACGAATCGCAAGTACTGGAATTTGTTTTACTGCTGCTACAAGCCTAGAAAGCTCATACCCCTCTTCCTCATTTACCATTTTTATAATTAAGTTTTTCAGCTCCATAGTCAGTTCATTGTCCTTCTTTTTGAATGTTTCCGTGAAATAACTAGCTACCATTTCTTGTGTTGGTTCTTGAATTCCTTCTACATCAATGAAATATCCTCCGCCAAAAGGGTTATCTTGAACAGAGTGAAGCACTTTTTCTCTTTCCATATTCCCTTCCCAGCGAAAATCAGGATCTAGCATGAACCATTCTTCTTCTTTCTCTGTCTTCGATATCATTAAATAATGCGGAAACGGTTTTTGATGGAATTTATTTTCCCTCTCAGGTAATAGGGACATATCAACCATTACAATTACATAGCGATTCTCTGGTTTGTTTTCTACTAATTCTAAAAATGTTTCTACATTACTACTTTTATCTCTTCCATGATCATACCATTCGTTCACTTTAATACCGTACAATTTTTCATACCAAAGTAAGTAATTATCATGGTTAATATTTTCAGAGTGATATGAAATAATTCCGCCTTCTGTTATATCAAAATCTCCATCCCATAATCCAAAATAAAATGGACGAAAATCTATATCACTACGCCTTTTTATAATTTCACAAAAACAACTCACTAAGCAGTGCACTTTAATTGAAGTCATATTCTCATCCACTTTCCTAAAATGTTAGTTATTCATATTTAGTTCTTGTAACGGCTGTAACTCCTCCATAAAATCAAGTAAAGATCCTACAGTAAGAAACGCCTTTGGATCTACCTCATCCTCTGGGACACATAACTTCAAATCCATTTCTATGTATACGATGAGCTGTAGCATCATGACCGAATCTATATATAAATCTTGATTTAATCGCATCGTTTCTTCTAAATTCGTTACATTTTTCAATTCCATTTTTTCTTCCATAATTTTCAACACTGCATTCTTTAACTCTTCTCGTCTCATGCTGTAACCTCTCCCATCTCTAGTAACTTTCTACTTACTTTTCCAGTTTTATTTTTCGGAATTTCAGTTACACTTTCAATGTCATGCGGAACTTTATAAGACGGTAAGTGCTCCATACACCATTCTCTTATTTGCACGGGATCTACTTGAGAGATCACTTTCGCTTTAACAATTTCGCCCATCACAGGATGTTTTCCTCGATATACTATTGCCTCTTGGACACCTTCTAATCGAAGCATCGTTTCTTCTACCTCTATAGGAAAGACTTTTAATCCTGAAACGTTAATTACATCATCCATGCGCCCCATAAAATGAAGGCCACGCTCAGATTTATATCCTAAATCTTTCGTGAAAATTTCCTTCTCGTTCATTTTCACTACGATTTCTTCAGGCATATTTTCATCTGAACCTATGCTTATACTCGCATGAGCTAATGGATTTCCTATATCTAAATGGCTTTTCATATCATGACATATACTAATGCAACCTGCTTCAGAACAACCGTATTGCTGCATCATATACGTTGTCATTTCTTTTAATTTATAAAATAATGCTTCTGGCAAAGGTGATCCAGATGTCATAATTTTATGAAACTGGAATGTTCCTAGTGGAAAACTTCCCATAATATGTAGCATAAGTGGTACTGCATATATGATATGTTTTTCTGTATTGCGAACTATATTTAATGCGAATTTAGGGTTTTTATTCGTAATGATAATCGGTTTGCTCCCCCGCGTAATCGCAGATAACGTACCACATATTAATCCATATGAATGTGAAACAGGAGCCATAACGATTGGCACTTCATCTATTTCGCAATTTAAAGCTTCATTATAAGCAGTAATTTCTGTATCAACTTCCGTCCATGCTCTACGAATCAGTTTCGGTTCTCCCGTGGTTCCTGAGCTATATTGTAATAAAGAAGGCTCTTCTAATAATGTTTTCACTACTTCTAATTTTGTGAAGTCTCTATATTCTCCATATAAAAGCCCCGCACAATTTGCACGTCTTGCCATTTCAATAGCCGTATCTTTTGGCGTATCTTCATGTATAAGCAGTACAGACGATTGCTTTTCTCTTAAGAAAAGTACAAGTGTAATAATATCAAATGGATCTTTCAAACAAAGTGCCAATCTATGCCCCATCGCTTCTTGGATTTGTTCCATTTCCTCGTAAACTCGTACTCTCGATTCAAAATCACTTTTGTTATACTCTTGTTTATTAACGATTAGCATAATTTCCCCCTGTAACAACTGATTTTTGTATGATAAGTTGCCTTGCTTTATACAATGGATTTGGGACTTCATGAACAAGTGATTCCACGTCCAAATATAAACGACGCTTCGTTAATTGCTCGGCATAGAATGTAGGAGTGTATAATTGAATGTTTTCAAATCTATCTTTCAAATGTGGATATGTTCTTAAATGATTTTCAATTTCTTCAACAACCATCATCCAAAAACTTTCTTCTTTCCATCCATATTCATCCGCAAGTACGAAAGCTAATTCTCCTAAGTTAAATAAGAAAAGTGCATCTAATACCATCTCTTGCAAACATTCGATACGATCCATTTCAAAGAAATCATTCATTTTCCCATTCGCATATGTTTTATGCATTTTAGTAAAGTCCGGACATTTGTCAATTTCTTTCAAGAATGGACGATAAAACTCAATTCCTTCATGAAAGTCCTTTAATGCAATACGGACAGGGACCCCTTCTCTATGAACAAAAATCATATTTTGGCCGTGTGATTCTAATACAATTCCGTGCTCTACAACAAGATGTATAACCGGTATTATCGCTTTTTGAATAAGTAATTGCAGCCAATTTTCTATCCCATATTTGTTTAACCACGCATCAATAATTGGTGTACCGTCTTTCTCTTTTGCATATAAGCCGTTAAAGGGAACTGCATCCTCTTGTGCATCCAAATACTTATGAACGCTTTCACGCCAAATACATCCTAATGAACCATATACTGATTTCTTATTCGTATCATACGTGACACTCGAAAACTCATTTAGCAAAATTATGCGTGATTCATCTCGCAAATACGAATCCTGACTTACAACATCATGTAACCAATTCGATATAGCTGGTGCACTCACAACAGAATATGGTTTCAACGTACGAAGTGTAGAAGTGTTGAGTATATTCAGTGATAACTTTACATACGGTTTCTTTGGATTCGTAACATTTCTTAACGTCCTCATAGATTGTTGTGCACAGTAATCATCCTCTGATTTCCCTAAATAAATAATACATTTATCCTGTATATGACTAGCATAATTCGGAATGATGAAATTCTCCCACTGCCAAGGATGAACAGGTATAAACACGTACTGTTTTGGATTACATCCCGCACTGTGAATCCGTTCCATAAACTCTTCTAATTTCCGCTCACCAACCTCTTCTATTAAAATTTTGTCATAAATTACTTCATTCTCATAACCTACACTGGAGTGTTTTTTATGCGTTGCAATCCATATGAGTTTTATTGGCTGCATAAACTCATATCCATATTGAAAATTGTCACGATATTGAAATCCAATGCGCGCTTTATAACTAGGATGATATGGATGACCGTCTATTAAATGACTTTCAAACTCATCGTAAGATTTTTGAATGTATTCTTCCTTATTATTTCTTTCATATTGTGCAATCGTGTCTTTAAATATCGTTTGTTCTAATTCTTGAATAAAAGAATCTAATTTCGTTTGTTCTACGTTAACAACCCGAAAAACTTCTTCCAAAAATTGCGAAACTGATTGTATTTCTTGTTTTTCCTCTTGAACTCTTACTATTAATGATTCTATCGAGATACGTCCAAATGTCATTCGTTCTCTTCCGTAACATTCGTACGTGACACTTTTGTTGTCCTCATCAAGTCCTTGTATAAGAAAAAGAATTTGTTCTTCCTTTTCTATACGAACTGGCGTAATGACCCCCTCATAAATTAACGATTCTACTAACTGACGTAACACTCTTCTTCGTACTGAAATGTAATCGTCTGACTCAAGCGCTTTCAATATTTTCGAATGATACATGTCCATTCTTATAACCCCCTCTACCTTACGAAAAATACCATTATTTGTATTACGTGAAATTTTAACGCTATTTATGAGCGAACAGCCACTTCTCTCACGAGCGGATTCTGTACCTGTACGTAAATTGCTTGCTCTAAAGGGTTACTTAACTCGTCGACATCGAAAAACCTCGTTAATAAATTTGCTTTACATGCCAACTTATCCTCTTCCAACAATTCTCTTAAAAAGGTAGAAGGTTCACGATTATAAGGAAGGAACGATTCAAGTACAGATCTTAATTCCGTGAGAAGAATTTCCTCCTTAATTAATCCAGCTGTACCAAATCCATTAATGAGTCCAAACATATGATTAAAAATTAAGTAGTAACGAAATCTTTCATCTACAATATAGTCGTCATATAAATTTCCAGTACGTTCTCCAATACCAGCTAACTCATTATTAAGCATCTCTTTCATTGAATTACAGAAATAAAAACCTTGATTATCACGGAAATAATATTTGACCGGATAACCATCCTTTAGCTGAACAACGCTATTTTGCTGATGAGCTTCTAATGCAATACCATACTGTAAATACATCCATACCATCGGCTTTAAAGAAATATTCATATATCGTCTAAACCACTCTAAACTTACTTCTTCACAGCTTCTACTTTCTAAATCTGCTAGGCGGTGAATAATATTCGATAAGCGAGTACGTTCTCCAGGTATAGCATCTTGAACTAGTCCAGCAATTAACGTAGCGTCATTTGCATGTTCGCTATAAAAAGGATTCTCTCGTATAATCACTTCAAAACCAGATTCTTCTGCTCCGTAATTTAATGTAATAAATGCTGGATCACAAATAAAATCAAAGCCTGGAAACTTTTCTAAAACTTCACCAATTGCTGTATTTAGCATTTCCTTTCCTTCAAGACCACTCTCAAGTTCTTTCAGTTTATTAATACGCATTGAATTCGTTACTTTCACCGGAAATGAAAACTTAAGCATATACCTTGAATCGGGATGATATAACGTCCTAAGTGATGATGTTGCCATATAATACTTTCCGGCAGGTCCAATATATTCAAGTACTCCTTGTTCTATCCAATCCTGTACGTAAGCTTGATATAATAGCCATTCTGCCTGAAGCGGATGAATTGGAATTAATGAATATTCATCTTCCTTACAGTACTTCGCTATAAATTCCTTACTAACCATCTCATCATTACTTAATTCTTCTTTTATAATCGTTGTCGTAGAATCTGATAATAATGATTTTTCATTTACTATACTTTTATGTGCCCGAAAATAATGAAGCTGACATTCCCCTTTTAATTCTGGAGAATACATTGCACTTTTCCAATCCAATATACCTTGTCTACTTTTTGGTGTAGGATGAGTTAAATGCCCAAATAATAATGACTGCTCCGCTTCTATAAAAGTTGTATGAAAACCATATAATACAGATGTATCTTCTATTCTCTCTTTTGTAAATTCCTCAATATTTTGACAACTACGAATAACTCGAAGCATAAGTTCAGCCGGATTCGTCCCTTCTCCGTAGTTGATAGACATCTCTTTTATTAAGAATGTAATAACTGTAACGTAATCTGCTTTAATAACAGAATTACTATCTCCAATTTGATAATAGAATTGGTCTCCAAACAAATGGCGATCTGTTGATGATTTATATTTAACTTCTCCATACAAAGTAACGTTCTGTGCCGATAGCCGACAACATAAATATGTGGGGACTGTATCTCTATTCAATGTATTACTGAACATACTTTCCATTCTTTCATCCTCTGTAATCCATTCTCCACTCCCTGTTTCTCTTAAATAACAGTTTAAAAAGCTTTGTAATGTTGCATGTTCTGCGATTTGTTTCGCATGCTGCATACTGGTCCTCCTCTTTATATTAAAGCTATCGAAATTTTATATAATAAACAATAATTGAATATCGTTATCAATTATGATTCTAATTGATAATGATATTCAATTCAATAGTATATTTCAGAATTTTTTTATCTAATTTAATTTTTATTGTTTTCTCTCTTTTTTTAATCTAGTTAAAAATACACTAAAAAAATTCTTGTTTTCAAACTAATTACCTACTATTTTTTATAAATCCATCAAAAAGTGAAGAAAGGTATACCTTATTTGGTATACCTTTCTCCACTTTTTATTTACATAATATTATTATTTACACTAAGCTATATAACTGTTTGTATAACAAATTCAAATCCCTCCAACAATACGCTGTCTCTTCTACCTGTACTCTCTCTAAAAATTTCGTATCCATTTTTTCAGGATTAAATTTTTCATAAAACTTTTTAGAAGGATTATTCGTAACGACCCAAACTAAAAGTGATTTTATATCATTTTTTATTAATTCCGATAATAAAGCTTGAAATAACTTTTGTCCTATTTGCATTCCTTGATACGTTTGTAAAAGGTAGATCGCATATAATTCCCCATCACAATTATATGCACCGCTTCTTTCCACTCCCCCGTCAATGAATCCAATTATTGCCCCATCTAACGTCTCTGCTACAAATCTATATTGGTATTTATCTTCTTGTTGAAAAATATTTTTCCATTGTTTTTCTCTTTGCTCATATGTTACATTTTCTAAAATTCCATCAGCAAATATCCCTTTATACGTTGTTTTCCAGCTGTCAACATGTACCTTTGCTATACCTGATATATCCTCTTTCATCGCTCTTCTAATATGTACTTCCATCATTTCTCCCCCTTGTTTATTCATCATTATATCAAGTTATTCCCTTAAAAATCCAAATAAAAAAGAGTGAATTTTCTTCACTCTTTTCCTCTTACAATTATCTACTTTCCACTTCAACTGAAACAACACGATCAATCTCTTTTAGTGAACTATATAACTCAGTTGTATATAAGTCTTCTGGAGCTAAAATAACCATCTCCAGTTGCTGATATGCTCCACTATCTATATCTTTAATCTTTACGCGTTTCACATGCATACCTAAATTTTTAATTTGCTTAAATATACCATCCAATTCTTGATGCTCTTTTACAGTAATTTTGATAGATAAGTCCTTTTGTCTCAATGAATATGGACCTGCAATCTTCACAAGATGTGGAAGTACGTTAATCGCTAAAATAATTAAAATCATAGCAACCGTCGCTTGTATATAAAATCCCGCTCCAATTGCAATACCTAAAGCTGAAGCAGCCCAAACCATAGAAGCTGTCGTTAATCCAGAAATAACGTCATTACTTCTTCGTAAAATGACACCTGCACCAAGAAAACCAATCCCACTAACAATTTGAGCAGCTAGACGCATTGGATCCATATTTGTATGTCCTGGAACAGAATATACATGCACGGATTCAATTGAAACCATCGTAATTAAACAACTTGCGACAGAAATAACCATACTTGTTTTCACACCAAGTGGTTTATTCTTTAGCTGCCTATCTATCCCGATGAATAATCCTAAAAAGAGTGCTAAACCTAATTTGAGTAAAAATTCATATGACATATTTCATTCTCCTTACTTTCCAATGATTCCCTTCGAATAATTCACTATAACTCTTTTATGATATCAATTCCAGCCTTTTCTATTCATTTAACACAAAAAACCGAAAAAACATTTTTAACGATGTTTTTCCGGCTTTTATTCCTATTAAGATGTTTCTTTATTTTTGCTCTTTAATCTTAATCTCTGCATCTTTGTAGAATGCTAATTTACTGTCATTATACTCTTTTGTATACTTGTTAAATTGCTCTTTCGACTTTTGTGCTTCCACATTTAACTCATTGACAGTTTTAACGTTTTCACCAATCTCTTTTAACTTCGTTTCTTTTACTTTTAATTTTTCATACAGTTCTTTTTCGGTCGCTAATGCTTTTGTATAATTTTCATTCATCTTTTGGAATGCATCATAACGGTTCTTATAAGACTCTTCTACCGCTTTCGCTTGTTTTTGCACCTTCTTATCTTCAAGCTTCTCTATATTACTTTGAACGGATTTCGTTTCCTTCTGTGCTTTTTCTAGCATTTCTTTCTCGTTTTTCAATACTTTTTCGCGATCATTTACATTTGCAGTAGCTTGCTCTATTTTTTTCGTAACCGCTTCATTATGGTCTTTACCTTCTTGTAAAATTTGAGAATATAATTCTTGGCCTTGCTTCTCTAGCTTTTCTAATTTTTTCGCTTCATCAACTAAAGATTTTTCTTGTGTTGCTGCTGTTTCAAAAGCCGTATATAGATTTTCTTCAGGTTTTTCACCGAAACAACCTGATAATAACCCTACTGATAACGCTCCAACTACTGCTACTTTTCCATACTTCAACGTTCATTCCTCCATTACATACGGTTATCATGCCAGAAGTTCACTGGGAAGTGACTCTCTTCATGATAAGCTTCAAACTCATAACCCTTTTCTTTTAAGCCCTTTAAAATTGCTGGTACTGCAGCTACTGATTGCGGATGAATGTCATGCATTAAAATGACTTCTTGTGGTTTTGTTGCATTTGTTAATACATTTTGAGCAATTTGTGCAGCCGCTGCATCAACTTGCATTTTATTATATTTCCAATCTAATGAATCAATTGTCCAATCCCATACTTTAAATCCGCCTTCTACGACTTTATTTCGAAGACCTTCATTTAATCCAGGCATCGAACCATACGGCGGACGCGTTAATTTAGGTGATTTTCCAATAATATTTGCGATTAGGCTTTGATCTTCTTTCATTTCATTTACATACTCGCCATTTTTATATAATTTAGCAAAATTATGTGTCATACTATGCATCCCTACATAATGACCTTCTGCATTTTCACGTTTTACTAAATCCGGAAACTCTTTTACATTCGCTCCAATTAAAAAGAATGTCGCCTTCGCATCATGTTGTTTTAACGTATTTAATAATTCAGCCGTATATTTCCCAGGGCCATCATCAAATGTCAAGTAAGCAACTTTTCTTTCCTTTCCATTAAAACGACTCGGTGCCGTTTTATTCATTTCGACTTTCGGTTGTTCACTTGCAAGCTGAACTACATTTTCCTGTTTCGCAACAGCTTTTGCTGGTGAAGTAATAGATTGAAACATGAAATACCCAATTGCTACTGCTGCAATCGCTATTAAAACGACTACTACTCGTTTCATATTAAAAGCTTTTTCCATTCTATCGAATTCCTCTCCCTATTAATCTTATATATAAATCGCCCAATATAATTATACATCTATTTACTTTATTTTCACTATATAAATAGACTACATATGTATTATAATGGGAGTTTTATCAAAATTATTGTCCCTATTTCTTCTTTATTTACAATGATGAAATAGATTTTCCTTTTTCCCTCTTTAGGAGTCAATTTCCAAATCGTCTTCTCTAGTATATCGTATAATTGCACCTTTTGTTTATATAAATTAAAATGATTTAACTATTATTTTTCTAAAATAAAAAAACGTTATAGAAAAGTTACAAATACATTCCCATAAAAAAAGATTGGCGGAGCCAATCTTTTTTTTATACTATTCATTTCGAACTGGTTTTGGCGTTACACCTAAATGCTGATTCAACTTATTTGAAATGTCTTTCACATTTTTTTCATTTGGAATGTAATAATAAATACCGCCGATACGCTTATCTGTACCTTCGATTTGCATTTTTTCCATTTCCAAGTTAGATCCTGCCATATTTTTCGTAATAGCAAGCATATCATCGAATGTTAAATTCGTTTTCATATTTTTATCAACCGCATCAAGTAAAGATCCCATTTTGCTAATTGATTGGACAGACATCGCTTTTTTGGCAATTGCTTCTATTACAAGTTGTTGTCTTTGTCCACGCATTGCATCACTATCAATTTTACGTGTTCTTGCAAGTGCAAGTGCTTGTTCTCCATCTAAGTGCTGGAAGCCTTTTTCTAAATGGATCATACCTGCCTGGTCTTTACTATCTTGCTCTGTGAAAGTAACCGGTACATCAATATCAATGCCACCAAGTGAATCTACAATTTGAACAAATGACTCAAAGTTAAACTTCACATAATAATCAACTGGCACATTTAAAAATCTTTCCACAGTATCTCGTGTACTTTCCACACCACCAAATACATGTGCATGAGTAATTTTATCTAATTTTTTTCTAGACGGAATATACACACGTGAATCACGCGGAATACTAACTAATTTAACAGATTTATCATCTTTATTAATTGTCGCTAATAAAAGTGCATCTGTTCGAACAGCTTCACCGTATTGACTTTTTCGCATTTCACTACCATCAACACCCATGATTAAAATTGAAATGTTATCCTTTAAAGGTTCAACTTCTTTATCACGCTTCGATGACTTATCAATTTGTGCATACGCATCACTTACAACTGCTTTTGCTTTGTTATATATTAACGATCCATATCCTACTCCTCCAAAAATAAGTAAGAAAAATGGAATTATAATGAACCATTTTATTGACTTTCTTTTAGAACGTTTTTTATTACTTCTCGTATTTTGTTCTAATTCAGAGCTCATACCCATTCGCCTCTCTTTCTCTTTCCCTAGTATAATGTAAGTCTATTAATCTTCATATTGAATTTCCTTTCAATTACCTTACAATTTTGTAAGGTTACTTCATGAATCCAAAATGTATTCCATTTCACATTATACTCTTGTGCTTATTTTTGGCAAGAGAGTATTTATATAAAATAAACATTAAATTTATATATATTAATTTTATTAATTTGGTTTATACAAGATTTTCTCCCCATGATTAATAATTAACGCTGATTTTGCTTTAACTTTCGTTTTTTCTATTTCCACATCATCGTTAGAGAAATTCACAATGATTTTAATATCTTTTCCATATGAAGCGGATTGTACTAATTTATCCTCTGACAAATATGCAAAATTCGTCATTTCTTCTTTCACTGCCTTTTTATGAACCTCACTCCAAACTTTCAAATGCTGTTTAATTTCTTTTTTATGCTTATTCCATTCTACTTCATCCACATGATACAACGGAGGAACATTATACAATAATTCATATAGCATACGATTTTCTACTTCATCTTTTACTTTCAAACTCCCCCATTCCCAGTGATGCGTTGTAATTACCGAATCGTTGTATACTAATTTATATAGGGGTACTGAATAAACTGGATTTAAATACACTTGTTTATACTCATCTTTTAACGGCACTTGCTTCGCATATTTTTCTGGAACATTTTGATTTGGCGACCAATATCCTCCGACATAATACGGACTCGTTTTATTTTTTCTCATATCTTCATCGTCCCATTTAATTACAGGCGTTTCAATTCCATGAGCAAATGCAATCGTACTACTTGCAAAATCATTTCCACCCTCTGATCCAACTACCATCCCTTTTTCATGCGCAATATAATCCATTCGTTGTAACCTTGCTTTTAAATCTTGTTGTTGTGTCGTTATATGTTTTGCCGAATAGTCATCGTAAATTTCGCCCGTCGCATCACAATCTATAAACCACGAATTATATTTAGGACCATTTTGCAATATATCGTTCATTCGTTCTTTTACACTAGGTAGCGATAAAGTCGGATTTAATTTTCGACCTCTTCCTAGAAACCCTTGTACTTTTTCTCCATTTTTCTTCGTGACAGTACCCTCTTCATATAACGACGGATCAGTAAAGGAAGCTGTATTCCAATTTTTATCACCTTTTTCGTGAATAGAATGATAAGAATCATACGGACCCACTAAATATCCTGCTTCCTTCGCTTCTGTAACAAAATCGGGCTGCATATACCCTTGCTCCCAGTTCGGTAAGCCAATCCACGCTTTGTCTATTCCTGCTTCTTTCATTTCATTTATTATACCCGTTCCATCTGAGGTTCCCCATTTACTTACATCTTCAACTGAATCACCGAGTACTGACTTTAATAAATGCTTATTTAAGTTATACAGTTCCGCCTTCGATAAGTGATCTACACCTTTTTTTAATAACTCACTAGCCTTTTGGTCAACCTTCGGAAAAACATCCTCTTTATACAATTCCTTCATTGATAATACTTCGTTTACATAACGCAAAATAACATTTTTTTGATACTTATCAATGAAATCTTGTTTACTTACTTGCTCAAATACATTTAGTTCTCCAGGCTCCGAACTATTCTTTTGAATGAGCTCTTTTATATGACTAAACAGAGGACTATTTATTTGCTCTCTTATCTTCGGCCAATTTACATTACTGTCAGACAAACCATTTTGATTCCAAAAATAAAAATGAGCTGCACCATAAAGTTTTTCAATCTCTTTATTTTTTCTAGCCTTTTCTTGTAATGTTTTAAATTCACCTTTTTGAGCAATATTATCCTTATACAGTTTAGCAATACTTACCGCATCATTGTTTGTCATATATAATTGAAAACCATATGTTTTATTTTTATTTATACTCGGGAATTCATGTGTAAAATCAAACCCGATTTTCGGATCCGAATGAAATTTCACCTCATTATTAAACATATTGTTCGCAATATATACAATTGAATATTTCAAACCATTTAATGCGAAAAACTTCATAGAAAATGATTCAGCAAATGAATATGCATCATCCTTTAAAAACTTCTTCCAATTCTCATCATTACTCGGAATTTGCTTACCTTCCCATAACGGGAGTGTATAATTTTCAGCTTGTATTTTTGGCCATGTAAAACTTTCTGCACCAGTCGATTCCACTTCAATATTTAAGTGGTCTTTTTTCTTTTCTAAGTTTACTTTTACTTTTTCATCTGGATATTCCCAAGATGTGCGATTCTTTTCTTTTTTCACATTCGATACTTTCATTTTCGGCAGGGGTTGTGACGCCTGTTCTTTTACACCATCATGTTCTACAGTTAACGTGAACGTCTCTGGATTTACATCGTACGTAAAATCTTTATACGTCGCTTTCTTTATTTTAGACTCTTGTACAGCATTACTACCTTTTATATCACACCCAACTAAAGTCGAAAATGACATCGTTGTAAGAAGACATATTGCTATCATTTTTTTCATCTTCTGCACCTCCACCACTGAATATACAGAAGCTTTGTTACAGGAATGTGGCAAAAAAATAATAGAGCTAACATATCGCTAGCTCTATTGCGTGTATTAAAAATAAAGTGAAACTTTAATCAGTGGGGGTTTTCTTCATCCCCCACTGATTATTAGCCTTCACCAATCGGACTTTAATGGGCAGCCCGCCCCCCACCTAACTTCTTTGCTTTCGCTGAATTTTGAGGTAGGGGTCTTACTGCCCATTAAAGCGGGATAAATGTATATGAACAACTATAACCTGCTTCCGCTTAAAGTATATGTAATACAATAACCGCGTTTTTCCATTCTCACAAATTATGAAACGAAATAAATCAAATTTTTAACAAGCATTCCTTAGCCGAAGAAATAAGTGTATATAATGTAGCCTAAAATTAGCACTAAAATGATTACCCCTGTACTTCTCCAATTCATACCCCCTGTCATATCGACAGGGCTACCTGATTCCGCTCTATTGAGCCCATCATGTAAAGAACCAGTAGGGTTATTGTTCAATTCACTTTGCCTTATGCGTTCTCTTTTTTCTTCTGGTGACTCTTTACTCATATAATCACCTCCAAAATAATGCACTATTTACTAAATTATACAATATGATTTTTCATTTTATATGCCTATTTAAAAAATATTTACAACATAAAGAGAGCTAGCGATGCTAGCTCTCTTTATAATTCAATATGTTCTTCCTTATTTACAGTAATCCCTGTATGATCGATTTCAAGCTCACATACTTTCATAGCTGAAAATACTCTTGCTAATTGCTCAGCAATTTCTTGACGTTTCTCATACGGCGTTAGTATAAAAATAGATGGCCCTGCCCCGCTAAGCGCTGTGCCGTATGCTCCGAATTCTTTCGCACATTTACGTATAGATGGTAATAACGGTACGAGTTCTAAACGATAGGGCTCGTGAAAATGATCTCTTTCCATCATTTCACCTACAACTTCCCACTTCTTTTGACATAATGCAGCTACTAATACGTTACTTATCGCACTAGCCTTAACGGCTTCATGAAACGGAAACATATCTGGTAATACAGATCGACTTTCATCCGTATTTAGCTCTTCATTTGGAATAAGAGAGATTACGCCTAATTCCTTACTCTCAATTCTTACAAGCGAAACATTCTTTCCATCTAAGGCACCGATTACTGTTCCGCCTAAAATAGAAGCCGCAACATTATCTGGATGTCCTTCAAAATTTGTAGCAATTTGAACTTTTTGATCAGTTGTTAAGTTCAAATTCCCTAGTTGATTCGCAAGCTCTATTCCTGCTACAATTGCTGATGCACTACTTCCTAAACCTCTTGTTAGCGGAATATTGCTAGTAACTTCTATTATATATGGTGACAAAGAGGGGCACACTTTACATGCCGTACTAACAATTAAATTTTTGTCGTCTGTCGGAATTGAATCTTCAAATGAGTGGATGACTTGCCATTTATCAGCTGCCCCCTTTACAATGACCTCTAAATATAATGATAATGCTATTCCTACTGAATCAAATCCAGGTCCAACATTCGCTGTACTAGCAGGAACACGAACGCTTAATGGTATCACGACATAATCACCCCTTTTATATGCTCTTTAATTTGTTCTATATTATTTGAAACACTTGCAATGTCTAATGTATTAGAAGAAATAGCGATATCAGGATCTTTCAAACCATTTCCAGTTAAAACTGCAACAACCGTTTCTCCCTTTTTGATTTTTCCAGATTGAACATGTTTAATTACACCCGCTAATGAAGCATTGGACCCTGGCTCAGCGAAAACTCCTTCTGATCTTGCTAATAATCTATATGCATGTAATATTTCCTCATCCGATACCATATCTATTTCACCGCGAGATTGCTCAGCAGCCTCTACTGCATATGACCAACTTGCTGGATTACCGATGCGAATCGCTGTTGCAATTGTTTCTGGTTCTTCAATTACATGTCCTTTTACAATAGCAGCTGCTCCTTCCGCTTCAAATCCGTGAATTCTTGGCTTCTTATAGCCTTTTTCTTTCTCATATTCACAGAAGCCTTTCCAGTACGCTGTAATATTTCCTGCATTCCCAACAGGGATCGCTAAAACATCTGGTGCGCTTTGCAGTTGGTCACAAATTTCAAAAGCTGCTGTTTTTTGTCCTTCAATACGATAAGGATTTACCGAGTTAACTAATGTAATCGGCTCTTCCGCAGCAATATTTCTTACAGCCTTAAGTGCATCATCAAAATTTCCTGCTATTGAAATGATTTCAGCTCCATAGGCAACTGCTTGCGCTAATTTTCCATGTGCAATCTTTCCTTCTGGGATTACGATAATACATTTCATTCCAAGGCGTGCCGCGTATGCTGCGGCCGATGCTGATGTATTACCTGTTGATGCACAAATAATTGCCTCGGAACCTTCTTCTTTTGCCTTTGCGACTGCCATTACCATACCACGATCTTTAAAAGAGCCTGTCGGATTCGCGCCCTCATATTTACCGTATAATTGAATCCCTAATTGTTTTGATATATTTAATAACGGAATAAGGGGTGTATTTCCTTCCATTAAGCTAACATCAGGTGTATTTTCATTCACCGGTAAATAAGAAGCATATTGTTTTAATAATCCTTTATACATATTGTTTTTCCTCCTCAATAATGTAGTAACTGTTTATTTCACTTGCGACATCTTCTATCGCTCCTAACACTCGTTCGAATTGATACTTTGAAGTTTGATGTGTCACAACAACAACTTCTGCAAGTTCGCGATTTAAAGGTAATTGTATAACTTCTTTTAAACTTACAGAGTAATTAACGAAACATTCTGTTATTTTTTGTAACATCCCAGGTTCATCTCGTAATGAAATACGTAAGAAATATTTCGAAACGACTTCTTCATCTCCTTGTAATTCATACGGCACTGGTTCTTTTAATGCACTTTTATTTTTCGGAACTTGATTCATATTTTTAACGATTGAAATAATATCACTTACTACAGCAGAACCAGTTGGCAACTTTCCAGCTCCAGGTCCGTAAAACATTACTTCTCCTACCGCTTGACCGTGAACATATACTGCATTAAATTCATTATTTACATTCGATAATGGATGACGACTTGGTAAAAGCGTCGGTTCTACACTTAAATGAATGGCTGATCCTTGTTTCTCTGCTTTCCCAATTAATTTCATAGTAAATCCTAACTTTTCAGCCATTTGTAAATCTTCTTTTTCTACCCTTCGAATCCCTCTCACTTGGACATCATCTAATGAAACATTCATCGAAAATCCTAAGTTTGCAAGAATTGCTACTTTTCTCGCCGCATCTAGTCCATCTACATCAGCTGTCGGGTCTGATTCTGCAAATCCTAATTTTTGCGCCTCTTGTAACGCCTCCTCATATGACCATCCATTTTGACTCATCTTTGTTAACATGTAATTTGTTGTTCCATTTACAATTCCCATGATTTTTTCAATTTGATCTGAAGCTAATCCGTCTGTTAATCCTCTTAACACTGGAATGCCACCCGCTACACTTGCTTCATAACATAGATCACAATCATTTTCATTCGCTAATCGGAGAAGCTCTGCACCGTATACAGCCATTAAATCTTTATTTGCTGTTACAACATGCTTCTTATTTCGTAAAGCCTTAATGATATGCTGTTTTGCTTCTTCAATTCCGCCCATTACCTCTACTACAATATCAATATTTGAATCATTTAGAACTTCATCGACATCACTTGTTACTACGATTCCATCAATACAAACATCACGTTCTTTTTCTAAGTCACGTACAACGACTGCCTTTACCATTACTTCATATCCTGTATCAAGAGCAATTTTTTTATAATGTTCTTTCAAAATATGGACAACACCACTTCCGACCGTACCTAATCCGATTACCCCAACATTAATAACATTATTCATCTTCTAATCTCCTCCTACAATTTTATTATTTATCCCTATCAATCACCTTGCTCTGCTTTTTAATCATGCAGGTGGTGGTTATTTCCGTACGTACAAATCGTTTCATGTTACAGCACCTCCTTTCAAAGTAATAAAAAAACACACTCATCCCTAGGAAAGGGACGAATGTGTCTTCGTGGTTCCACCCTTGTTCCAACCTAGAGACATATTTCCTCCTAGATTGCTCAAGTTCAGATAACGGCTGATTCCGTCAATAATTACTAGATTGCTCGTTCACTATTGAAGTTCAAAGGTGGTAAAATCATTTCTCGTGTTAGGAAGCTCACACCCTTGACTTCCCTCTCTGTAAACCGTAAAAATGATTTCGTGTCCTTATCGTTACTTTTTTCGTTCATGTTTATTTGTTAACTCATTATACTCGCATAAAAAACAAAATCAATACCATTTTTTAATTATTTTAAATTTTCAATCTGATAATTCATAAAAAAACACACTCATCCCTAGGAAAGGGACGAATGTGTTTTCGTGGTTCCACCCTTGTTCCAATCCAGACGCATTTCCTCCTAGATTGCTCAAGTTCAGATAACGGCTGATTCCGTCAATAATTACTAGATTGCTCGTTCACTATTGAAGTTCAAAGGTGGTAAAACCATTTCTCGTGTTAGGAAGCTCACACCCTTGACTTCCCTCTCTGTAAACCGTAAAAATGATTTCATGTCCTTATCGTTACTTTTTCGTTCATGTCTATTTGTTAACTTATTATAGTTATCAACTTTTTAAAAAGCAAGCCTATTTTTCTTCACTATTTTTAAAAGTATGAATTATTATATTTTAAAATAACAAATCATCTCATACAGATTTCTACTCTTACATATCTATTCATTACATACAAACTAACAATATTCATATTACAGTCTCACTCTAAAACGTTTAAAATTTCATACTCCAACACTATATTTAAAAAGTAATTTTTAATACAATCTTTCCCTATAACTTTCTTCTAAAGAACGTGCAACATCTTCTTCTGAAGCATTCACCTTCGCATGCTCCAATAACATTTTTGCTGCTGAAGGTAACTCTTTTTTATTTAACCAAGATTCTGGATCCCACATCTTAGAACGAATAAAAGCTTTTGCGCAATGAATATAGCATTCTTCTATTTCAACAACAATTCCAAGTGATGGATTGCGTCCATTCGCCTGCATTTCTGTTAAGATTTCTTCATCGCTTGTAATATATGCTCGGCCGTTTATTCGGAGTGTCTCCCCAAGACCAGGGATAAAAAGATTAACCCGACGTGTGGATTTGAAATAATATTTAAAATAGAGTCTATGCGTCGATTACCCGGTCTTTCAGGAATGACAATTTTATTTTTATTGAATACATATACAAATCCAGGTGCATCTCCTCTCGGCGAAGCATCACACTCTCCTAATTTATTTGCAGTAGATAATACTAGAAAAGGCGATTTAGACAAGAAATCTACGCAATGATGGTCTAGTGATGAAATAACTTTTTTCAAAGCACGCTCACTTGGTTGTCCTAATATTTCTCGTAATTCTTCCTCTGTTGAAATAATCGATTTTATTTCTTTACTCTCTATCCCCACTTACACCTCTCCTTTTTTCTTTATTTTCCCAAAATTCAATACAAATATTGTATAATAAAATTTGCAGAAAGGGGAATTAAAATGACAGAATGGTTAACGATATTTGATTCTGAAAGAAATACACTTGGGAAGAAATTACGTGATGAAGTGCACCGTGACGGTGATTGGCACGAAACATTTCATTGCTGGTTTGTAGAAAAAGATAATGAAGATATGTTTTTATATTTCCAATTACGCTCTAAAAATAAAAAAGAAGCTCCATGTATATGGGATATTACTTCAGCTGGACATATTATGCATGATGAAGATGTACAAATTGGTGGTCTTCGTGAAATTGAGGAAGAATTAGGGCTTTCCTTTCAAACTACTGATTTAACATACAAGGGAATCTTTAAAATAGATTATGAAATTTCAAATCTTACTGATCGCGAGTTTTGTCATATGTATTTTCACAACGTCATCAATACACTTCCATTCGCACCAGGTGAAGAAGTAGACGATGTGATGAAAATACATGCAACTTCTTTTCTACAACTATTAAAAAGAGAGATTTCATCTTTTACAGCTATTTCTGTTTTAAACAATAATCCGATAACAATAACGTTTGAAGATATTTATCCATATGATCTTGCATACTATAAGTTTGTTATAGAACAAGGAAAAGAATTGCTAAAAAATAATAGTTTGTAAATCAAATAGGACTCCTAGCTTATAATATCCGGGAGTCCTATTTGATTTATCATCATTGTTCAAGGAGCTTCAATCTTTTTTCTACTTGTATAAATAGGCGAATAATTAACAACAGCATAACGATCATAATCGCTATCATTGTATGTGGATATCTAAACAGTATGCTAATAACACTTCCAATCAACATCATGAGGAAACCATTTTGTTTCATCATTTCTGCACTATACCTATTACCCGCATCCCATAGTTCCTTATTTTTCATAGATCGTTTCGTACGATAACCATATGCCGCGTTAATATCTGTCGGTGGATTTTTTTGAAGTATAAGAGCAGCAAGTATAAATATAACCCCAATCAATATGCTCATTCCTATGTTTATTAGTGCATCAATCAATAATATCCCCCCTAACTTACACTCTCATTATACGACACCACCCTATTTTTTCCAATTTATAACACATTCAGTTTCTTTCTTTCGATGTCTGAAACATGCTTGGAAGTGTTACAAAACGGGCCCCTTTCGTTTTTAACTGCGGAATGATTTTGTCTAACGCATCAACAGATCCTTGTAAATGCCCACCTGGAGTTGAATGTTGCAGTATGACACTACCAGGAAATGAATTCCCTAACACATTATTTGTAATCGTATCAGCACTTACTCCTTTCCAATCAACCGTATCAACACTCCACTGTACAATCATAAAATTTTGCTCAGTTGCCCAATTCAATTGATTTTCAAGTATTTCACCATACGGTGGACGTATAAATTTAGGAGCATAGCCGGCTAAACGTTTTAATATTTCTTCCGTTTTTATAATTTGATTACGGTACTCAGCGTCATTTACTTTCGCTAAATTCGGATGACTGTACGTATGATTACCAATTACATGCCCTTCATTTGCAATACGCTTTACTACATTCGGAAACTTTTCTGCATTTTCACCAAGCAAGAAAAAAGTCGCTTTCACATTATGGTGTTTTAACTTATCTAAAATTTTTGGCGTAAATACTAAATCTGGTCCATCATCAAATGTAAGAGCGACTTCCGCTTTATTGTACGGTCCTGAAAATGCATACGCATATTTTTCGACCCATGAAAATGGTGTCCACGACCCACGCTCATCTGCTTCCATTTGTACTTTATAATTTTGAGGAATATATGCGTATGGCAATGAGCTTATATAGTCTCCATAATAAAATGAGTTATATGGCACGTAGGCATACGAAACATTTCGCTCTAACCCCCATTGAAATGGAACGAACATTTCTGGTAAATAAAAATAATACATGATAAAAACCTCCCTAAAATTTCATATGTGATTCATCAGCACTTTGTTAGAGAAATCGTTATTCATGTACAAAAATAAGACTGTCCATAATTAGGACAGTCTTACCACTATGCAATATTAATAAATCGATGTACTATCTTTCGGCAAAGCTTTCACATGCTTTAAATAGCTCGTCACTTTTTCATCATCATCTTGCGGATATTGATATCCATATGTTTTAGCAATTTCATTCGCCACTGCCCTAAATAAATCACCCATGACAAAAAATGACTCCCAAATATTTTCATAGTCAGCATTTGAAAATATTTGTTTAAAATGCTCCCACATATCTTTTTCAAAATACTGTTCGAAATGCTTCCCAAACTTCCCTGTATTAACTGTAAAGTCTGTTTTCATACCAATATGCCATTCTAGCATTACGATTAACATATCTCGCACTGGGCCATCAAGCATCCCTTTCACATAAGAAAGTTCCTCTCTCCATAATCCTTTTGCCACATTTGTACTACACCACCAAAACTCATTACAGCAATCTAAAAACTCTTTTTCTATAGGCTTTTTTATTAAGTAATCTTTATCGCTTGCTGGTGGGAATTCCTCCATACAATTATCTTTATCGAGAAGCAATTTACTTAAACTATCTTGTCCAACGAAATTATTTATTAATTCAACTGGAACTAGTGTTAAATCAATCCGATTCCCATCCATAAACTGCATTAAATACGGAAACTTCCCGTCTCCATCTGGTGGAACTAATGACATTTCTTCTGGCATTTGTACAATCATTATTGCTCCAAATCTATGAATCCAATTATGATTAGACGTAAAAGATTGTATATCATTTACAACATACATAATATCATAGTCTTGAAAACAATCTCTTTTCACATTTGGATTTACACGTGATCCATTCATGATGACAGCTCGAATTCTTTCATCCTCTTTCGCTGTATTTATAATTAAGTCTAACATTTCTTTTTCAGTTCTCATCTACTCACAACCTCCAATTTTTTTATATAAAATATAGTGCTATTATATAGGAGGTCCACGAGCTAACTGCGTTGTATACGATACATGTTATAATTTTTCAAATATCTTTTTCATTCTATTCATCTCCTTTCGTTATTCATTTACGACTGCTATTACAAATCCATCGTACCCTTTACTTCCGACTGTTTGAAGCGCTGTAGCACTTACACGTGGCTCAGCAGCTATTAGCTCATAGAAACGACGTATCCCTTGTACGCGAGGATCGCTGCTAGTACTGTCAATAACTTCTCCTTCACGTACTACGTTATCTCCAATAATTACGGTGCCAGGGCGTGATAGTTCCAGTGCCCATTCAAAATAAGCAGGATTATTTTGTTTATCAGCATCTATGAAAATAAAATCAAATGGTTCATAATTCTCATTTCCGATTTGCTGTAAAGAATCTAAAGCTAATCCTACTCGTATTTCAATTTTATCAGTCAAATTAGCACGTTCAATATTGCTACGTGCAATTTCAGCATGTTTTTCACTTGCTTCCAATGTTACAATCTGGCCTCCAGATGGCAATGCCCTTGCGAGCCATATCGTACTATATCCACCTAGAGTACCAATCTCTAAAATATTTCGAGCTCCTTGAATTTGTACTAATAATTGTAAAAACTTCCCCTGCATTGGTGATACATCATGCGCTGGTAAATTAGCTGTAGCATTTTCTTGAAGAACTTCTTCTAATGTAGAATCTCTCGGTATTAATACATCACTCATATATTGATCAACAGCCGTCCATTTCTCGATCATACTCATGGAAATACCATCCCCTTCAATTTCTCAATGCTTTTCTACCATTCACTTTTGATTATACCGAAAATTCTGTTTCATACACAAAAATAAAGAAGGGATATCTATCCCTTACAGAATAGATATCCCTTCTTTTAAATATAAATTTAATTCCTATGGATTAGTAGACCAAAGTCCAGCCGATTTAATAAATGTACGTTTATTTAATTTCAGCTGCGCTACGATAAACTCTGCAATATCTTCTGCTTGCATTACTTTATCTGGTTTTCCATCAGTTAACCCTAAATCTACAGCCATATCAGTTGCTACTGTACTTGGAGTTAAAGCTGTTACACGAATGTTATGTTTACGAACTTCCATCGCTAACGATTCTGTTAAACCAAGAACACCAAATTTAGAAGCACTATATGCACTTGTTACAGGTGCACCTTTTTGTCCTGCTGTAGATGAAATATTAATGATATCACCTGATTGTTGTTCAATCATACTTGGTAAAGCTGCACGAGTTGCATAATATACACCCATTAAGTTTACTTGAATAATTTTTTCCCAATCAGCTACGTCTAATTCTAAAAACTTACCAAATTTAGAAATACCGGCGTTATTAATTAAAATATCGATAGATCCTAAACCGTTTTTTAACGTCTCAATTGCAGTAGTCACTTCTTCAAATGAAGATACATCAGCAGTCGCAATAACAGCTTTTACGCCTTCTGCTTCTACTTCTTTCGCTACAGCTTTTAAATTTTCTTCTGAACGAGCTAATAGACCTACATTTACGCCTTCTTTCGCTAATGCGATCGCTACAGCACGACCAATCCCTCTACCTGCTCCTGTAATTAAAGCATTTTTGCCTTGTAATAATTCTGCCAAATATAACACTCCTTAATCGTCTCAGTTGTTTATTATTATATTAAAAGTGTAACTATATTTATGTAAAAAGGCAATGATGCACTTTCATGTGCGTAGGTTACTTATAGGTAACTATGGAAAGTTTTTATTTATAAATCTCATGTTTTTTCCATTATTCATGTAAAATAAAAATAAATCCAGCATAGGAGAGTGTATGTGTATGAAAAGAAAAAAATGGTTCTTATCACTAACTGCAGTCGGACTATGTATCATATTTTTGGCTATGTATTTTATATTTGGTAATCCACTACATTATAAAGTAATAGAAAAAGATACTAGCGACTATCTCCATACTATAAAAGGATATAAGCAAAAAGAAATACAAAGCATAACCGGAAAATATACTCCCCTTTATAATATCGGCTATTATGCAACAGTAGTATATAAAGACGAACCCTATTTTACATACTCTTATACATACGATAATAATAAAATAATACAAGACGAAGGCATTTTAGGAAGACATACTGAGTCATTTGAAAATCTTAATTTAAACTGGTCATTGTTTGACGAGTTAGTAGACGGTATACATAAAAATTTGCAAGAAAAGGGATTAAGTGAAAAGGAAGATTATTCTATACGATCCGTTCAATTCATTGATATAGATGATGATAAAAACGGTGCAGAAGCGTACGTTGACTTTAAGAATGATAAAGAATCTGATTACTCATACCGTATGAATAGCGAAGGAAGAGCTTATCAATATAGTTGCAGTAATGGGGAATGTATTTTTAAAGAAAAATAGTGTTAGAAGATTTTCCTTCTAACACTATTGCTCTTCATATTTAGGAATACACACAATAAATTCCGTACCACTGCCTTCCTCACTCTCGACTTTTATTTCTCCTTGATGAAGGTCGAGTACTTTTTTTACGATGGCTAAACCTAAGCCACTTCCTCCATAAGCACGATTTCGTGAAGAATCCGCTTTATAAAAACGTTCAAAAATATGTTGTTTCTGTTCTTCTGATATACCAATTCCCGAATCACGAATACGAACTTCCACTACTTTCTCATTTTCTTTTAACTGAATTGTAATTGTGCCGCCACTTGGCGTAAATTTAATACTATTATGAATTAAATTAATCCAAACTTGACTCAAACTTTCTTGGTCAGCAATAACACATACTTTTTCTAATTCCAGTTCTAATTCAATTTCTTTATCAGCCCATAGCGGTTCACTATTTAATACAATTTGCTTTAACTGTTGATCTAATCGATAGGTCACTTTTTCTGGTGTATACTCTTCTGATTCTAAAAGAGTTAGCTTCAGTAAATTTTGACTTAGTTTAGATAATCTCGTCGTTTCCGTTTCAATAATGGTAAGATAATGCTTTCTTTTTTCCTCGGAAAGATTATCGTCTTGTAGTGCTCTAGCAAACCCTTTTATAGAAGTTAATGGTGACTGTATTTCATGAGAAACATTCGATACAAATTCTTGTCTCATTTTCTCCATCGCATTCAATTCATCTGTCATATCATTTATACTTTTTACGAGTACACCAATTTCTCCATCATACTTTTCTTCATTTCGTATTTTTACGGAGAAGTCTCCTTTTGCAATTTTTTGTATCGGTTCAATAATAGCCCAAATCATTGCCTCTCGCTTCGGTCTCATTAATACTCCGATCACTATCCAAATAAGGACAATAAATATAAAGCCGACCATATCACTAATTAAAAAAGTAACAAACGGCGATACGTTTATTTCAAGGGCATCTAATATACTAGACGCTACATAAAATGCGATAGACCAAATGATAGTAAGAAAGGAAAAGAGCGCTATTACCGCTCCCGTTACTTTCAACATCTTGAATTTACTCATTCGTTCTCTTTTTCTCATTTACTTACCTCTAAACGATAACCTAGTCCTCTTATCGTTTTAATACTAAACTTTGACTTCTCTTCTTGAAACTTCTCACGTAACCGATTAATATGAACGTCTAATGTGCGTTCATTCCCTTCAAAGTCATATCCCCATACGTCTTCTATTAATTGCTCTCTCGAACAAGTTCTTCCTGCTTTAGATCCTAATGTAAAGAGCAATTCAAATTCTTTTAGCGGTAACGTAACCGTTTGTTTTCCGGTTGTAACTTCGAATGTTTTACGATTTAATAATACATTTCCAACTTGAATCGATTGCGATACTGTAATTTGATAACGTTTCAGTAACGCCTTTACTCTCACTACTAATTCTATCGGGTCAAATGGTTTTACGAGATAATCATCCGTTCCAAGGTGAAAGCCTTTTACTTTTTGAGATGTTTCCCCTTTGGCAGTTAGCATCAAAATTGGGATATCATAGTATTTTCTTAATTCAAAACATACATCAAACCCATCCATATTCGGCATCATAATATCAAGAATAACCATATCAACTTTCACTTCGTCTATTTTCCGAAGAGCATCTAATCCATCAATTGCCTCATATGTTTGAAAACCTTCTCGCTCTAAAAATACAGAAACGAGTTCTCTAATATGCGGATCATCGTCTACTATTAAAATTTTAGGTATCAAAGGAACCATCTCTTTTCTACTTAGCATCTATTATATAATTTTTAAAAATGAATAATCAGTGGCGTACAATCCCCACTGATTATTCATTTTATAATGCGCCCTCTTTAATTTTCAATTGTTGCGTTGCAAACTCACGATACATGTCATGTGTACGTAACAATTCATCGTGCGTACCACTTCCTGTAAGGTTCCCTTTTTCAATAAAGATAATATTATCTGCATCTACAACTGTAGAAAGCCTATGTGCAATAACTAACGTTGTTCTGCCTTTCATTAAGTTATTTAATGCCTTTTGAACGACAGACTCTGATTTACTATCTAAACTTGAAGTTGCCTCATCTAACATAAGAATTTGTGGATTTCGAAGTAATGCTCGGGCAATGGCAATTCGCTGTCTTTGTCCCCCGGAAAGCTTCACACCACGTTCTCCAACTTCTGTTGCATATCCGTTTGGTAAATCATGAATAAATGCATCAACATATGCCATCGCTGCTACTTTTTCAATTTCTTCATCCGTCACTTCACCTTCAACACCGTAACAAATATTATCACGAATCGTTCCATCAATTAACGGACTATCTTGTGAAACATAACCGATTTGACGTCGCCATGATTGCAATGAATAGTTCGTAATCGAATCTTTTCCTAATTTAATGGCACCGCTAGTTGGCTCATAAAAGCGTTCTAATAGTGAGAATAACGTTGTTTTCCCGCTACCACTTGGACCTACAATCGCTGTTACTTTTCCTGATTCAATTGTGAAATCAATATTTTTTAAGACTTGCTCTTCTTCGTTATACTCGAAATGTACATTTTCAAGAATAATTGGTTGTTTAGCATTTGTAACTTTCACACCAGTTTCATGGTCTTCTACTTCATATTCTAAAATCGTATTAATTCTTTCTGTTGCACCAATTGCCTTTTGGAATTGTGTAAAGAACATAGATAATTGACTCATCGGCATTATAATTTGAACTAAATATAAAATAAACGCTACAAGTTCACCTGTTGTTAATGCACCACTAGAAACTCGCATTCCACCATAGCCTACGATGATAACAAGTAATGCCATTAAAACAAACGACATAACTGGTGAAATTAACGCTTGCACTTTTCCTTCTTTTAAACCAAATTGCAATAACTTTTGGATACCTGCATTACCTGTTTCATATTCTCTTTTTTCCGTGTTCGAAGATTTCACTAAACGGATTTCTGATAATACTTGCGTTAACACACTCGTAAAAGAAGCTGTTTCATCTTGAAGTGCTTTTGAAATTTTATACATTTTTCGTCCAAGTGGTACTAAAATTAGTACAGACAACGGAATAACCGTTAAAAGTAAAGCTGTCATTTTC
Source organism: Bacillus luti (assembly GCF_009739945.1). Classification (NCBI taxonomy): domain Bacteria; kingdom Bacillati; phylum Bacillota; class Bacilli; order Caryophanales; family Bacillaceae; genus Bacillus; species Bacillus luti. The sequence goes on from NZ_CP040336.1 coordinate 3,236,582, forward strand.
CAATCTAAAACAAATAATACAATTAACGATCCAATTATTGAAATACCGCCAGTTAATAAGTTTGATAAGTGCTCAGAAATTAACGTTTTCACAACACCTGTATCATTTGTCATACGACTAATTGTATCACCTGTTCTATTTTTGTCGTAATAAGATACCGGCAAAATAAGCACCTTTTTCCATAAACGTTCCCTTAACCCCGCAACAATCTTCTGTCCAATATAATTTAATAAATATATAGACAATCCTGCAGCAATGGTTTGCATAATAAAGAATGCGACTAACCCAACAATTTGTCCTGCACTAATTGAAGAAAGCGAAAAATTATCTACTAATCCTTTTGTTAACATCGGAATAAATAAACTCGCTCCTGTAGAAAGTAAACTCATTAATAATGCAAAAATAAGAATCCCTTTCGGAGGATTTGTATCTTGAATAAGGCGTAAAAACTGCCTCCAATTCCCTTTTTTCTGTACTTCATTTCTAACTTCCATTCCTTTTCATCTCCTCGCGCTATACCAAACTGTTCTTTCTAAAATTAGAATACAATACAAATGTAAACTGAATGTAAACACACATTTTCTATTTTTACAAAATATACATGCAAACGCATCTTTACAACAGATATAAATATCTGATATTATTACCTGGTACTTAATATTATTCTATGTGAATTATAGATAACTAGTTAAAATACTATATAAATCTCCAGCTATTGAAAGGAGTATCCTTTTTGCAAACAAATATACATCCCGAAAAGGAAACAATTATTTTTATTCATGGTTTAGTCGGCAATCGTCGTGCTTTCAAAAAAGAGCATAAACGATTTTCCGCCTCTTACAACATTATTACTTATGACTTATTAGGTCACGGCGATGATAAAGGAGAAGCTATCGAATTTTCATTACAGCGTCTCGTTAATCAATTATTGAATTTATACGAAAAAGAAGGCATTCAAAAAGCTCATATTTGTGCTTTAAGCTACGGCTGTTATATCTCTACAATTTTTGCACAAATGCATCCAGAAAAAGTATTAAGCATTTGTCATATTGGTGGACACTATAATAATCCTTCCCTTTTATATAACGTATTTCAAAAATTTTGGGAGAAGCGAGGAGATGAATACTCTAAATGGCTCTCTCAATACGCAAATACTATTTTTCCGAGCGGCATACTAAAAGCGAATCCGTTCGCAGTCATTTCTAGAAATATTTACTACCGTTTCGGATTACAATTACATTCATCAATTATTGCTCAATCATTACGACATCGGTTAGAATTCGATTTAAAGTCTAAATTAAAATCACTTCCCCACCCTATCCTATGGGTAATGGGCGAACATGATCATCTCTATAAATCTTGTCTATTCGATTTAAAATCTATTCTGCCAAACGTTCTATATAAAGAAATACCTTTAGCAGGACATGCAGCAAACTTATTTCGCCCCAACTATTTCCATGACCTATACGATCGATTTTTAAATGGGAAGTTACAGTAAAAACTACTACACTCCCAATGTATTTAACTATAAAAAGGCTTCCCAAGTTTCCCTGGAAAGCCTTTTCTCTATACGAAAAGTATATAAACTACTTTTTCTTAGTATGCTTTTGTGTAACCTAATAGGTGCTTGCTCCAGTAAGAGTTGCTTACTGAACTAATACGTACACCAGTTGCATCAGTTTCTGCACTAATGAACTGACCGTTTCCTAAGTAAACACCCATGTGAGAAGGACCTGATTTATAAGTATTTTGGAAGTATACTAAATCACCTGGTTGTGGATTGCTAGTTTTTGTTTTAGAGCTCCAGTATCCAGCAACTGTTTGACGAGCGCCTTTATGACCAGTTTGATTTAATACGTAGTGAATGAATCCACTGCAGTCAAAACCAGCAGGTGTTGTACCAGCAGTTCTGTATGGTGAACCATTTAAAGATCTAGCGAATCCAGCGATTGAAGATGTATTTCCACCTGTTGTTGGTTTTTGTACGTCTTTACCTGGTTGTTGAACGTTATTTGTAACGTTATTGTTATTGTTATTGTTATTGTTATTTGTAACGTTGTTTACTCCGCCTTTTACAAACTTAACGAAGTCTGCACTTACGTAACCTGTGCGGCCGTTATGGTTAATTTTGTACCAACCATTTTCAGCGCCAGTAACGTTTAATACTGTACCGTTTGTTACGCCACCGATTACAGCGTTGTATGTAGCTGGGCCTGTACGTACTTTTAAAGCACCAGTGTTAACAACATAAGAACCACCAGTTTGAACTGTAGTAGTATTGTTGTTTGTAGTTGGTTGTTGTGTTTGGTTAGATACAGCAGATCCGCCTTTTGTTACGAAGTCTTTGCTTACGTATCCAGTTCCACCATTGAAGTTGATTTTAAACCAATCTTGTACTTCACCTACAACTTGTACTGTTTTACCTTTATTTACAGAACCTAATACTGTATGAGATGTACTTGGGCCTGTACGTACGTTAAGTGAAGAAACGTTTACTGTGTAAGTACCTGTTCCTTGTTGAACAGTAGTTCCTGTTTTGCCACCAGTCGTTACGAAGTCACCACTTACATAACCAGTTTGACCGTTTACATTAACTTTGAACCAACCATTTTCTTGTCCAATTACTTGTAGTACTTGACCTGATTTCACTTTAGAAATAACGTTATGTCCTGTACCAGCACCTGAACGAACATTTAATACATCAGCAGTTACTGTGTATTTTAAATCCGTTTTTGTTTCTACCGTTTTTGTTTCAGTTACAGTCGTTTGAGTTTGTGTTTGTCCATTAATTTCTTTTAGCGCCTCGTTTGAAACTTGTGCATGAGCAGAATCCATACCTGGAACTGCAACACCTGCTACTGAAGCTGCTGCTAAACCTGCAATTACTTTTTTCATAAGTTGTCTTTACTTCCTTTCCCTACTATCCTCTTAAAAAAACTTATAAACTTAATACTTTACAATATTATCAAAGTAAAATATTCATCAAGTTCCATTTTTTAACAAGAGTTTTATTTTTCACACGTAGTTCATTTTAAACGAATGAAGTGAATTCCGTGTGAACTTCATGTGAACTTTACCATTAAACATACTGTTTTTGCAACGTTTTTTTCAAATTTCTTATGTATCTCATTAAAATTCGACATTTCATTTAATATCTTAATATAGAATTTCTATTTTCTATCCACTACAAAAAATTCTAGTAATCTAATACAAAACAAAGTATGTGTTTCCTTATAAAGTTGTTTACATGAAGTGTACTCTTATCATGACAAAAAAGACTTTATTTATCAATAGTATAATATTTTTAGAAAACTAATTCCCTATACTATCTAAAATTTTGAAATAATTTGGCGAATTGTAAGATTTAGTTCACAAAATCCCATTTCTACTTTAACGAAAACACATACCCACCAACTGTTCTCTTTTTCTAACTATGGAATTTTCAGGATAATTCTAGTATTGTATATCTATATAAAATGAAATTTTAGCAGATTGATTTTTTTAATGAGATTCTCATTTGAATACAAAGGGGAGGTGCATTTGTGAAAAACATAATAGATAACCCTATAAATAAAAATATAGAACTGTACTATGCTGTTATTCAATTCGCTTCATTTATAACATTACAAAAATTATCAACTATTGAAACGCTTAAAAACGAATTAAAAAATCAGATGAAAAATGCAGAACAAAAAAATCCTTATTACGTATAAAAAGGTGAACAGGTTATATTCCTGTTCACCTTTTATAATTTCTACATTATTTATAAATTTTCACACGAGTTTCTAATGGTTGGAATTCTTTTTGACCAGCAAGTGCTACTGGTTTACCAAATGGCATTTGTGCAGTTAACTTCCAGTTTTCTGGAATATCCCATTCTTTTCTCACTTCTTCATCAATTAACGGATTATAATGTTGCAATGTAGCACCAAATCCTTCAATTTCTAAAGTTGTCCAAATCGCAAACTGTAACATACCTGAAGATTGCTGAGACCAAATCGGGAAATTTTCTTTATATAATGCAAAGTTTTGTTGAAGTTCTTCCACTACTTGACTATCTTCAAAGAATAAAACCGTTCCATAACCACTTTTAAATGCATTCATTTTTTCTTCAGTAGCTGCAAAGTTATTTTCAGGTACAATTTTTCGTAACGTTTCTTTCGTAATATCCCATAATTTATCATGTTGTTCTCCTAACAAAACAACAACACGAGCACTTTGAGAGTTAAAAGCTGAAGGTGTATGTTTTACAGCATGATAAATCACTTCTTGAATTTTTTCATCAGAAACTACTTGCTCTTTGCTTATTGCGTAAATAGATCTTCTGTCTTCAATTGCTGAGTAAAAATCTTTTGCCATCATAATTCCCTCCAATTTTCATTTGAGGCCATTTCATATGTATACATCATATTACGCCCCTTGAACTTATTATTAATAAGTTCATAACTTTATAATATCAATACTAAGACACAAACTCAAACGATAACACTTACATTTAGCACATTTCCCCTTTTTGCAATTACAATAAAAAGACTGCTTGTTGTTATCTAAAACAGGTAACAACAAGCAGTCTTGCTTATGTAGCGATCTACAACGATATTTTACTTAATTAACTAATCCAAATGCATACGTCATTAACTTATTCGTCTCTGTAAAACGTTTTGTTTTACCTGATGTCCCCATCACGACTGTAATAATTCGAGTATCACCTTGTTTTGCAGTCCCTGTAAAACAATACCCTGCACTATCTGTAAATCCTGTTTTTAGCCCGTCCATTCCTTCTATATGTAAACTTTTATTATTTTCATTTAACATTTCATTTGTATTTGTAACTGTAGTATTATTAAATGCTAGTTGACTTTGTCTTAAATGCGTTACTTCTAATATTTCAGGATAATCTTTTATAAGATTATACGCTAATTTTGCTACATCAGCAGCCGTCATCTTCGTTTCACTTCCATCAGGCTCTTGTAACCCTGAAGCATTTGCAAATTTAGCATATTCCGACATTTCCAACTGTTTCGCTTTCGCATTCATCAGCTGAACAAAATCTTTCTCCGTCTTTGCCATATGCTCCGCTAAAGCCACTGCCGAATTGTTGGCTGACTCAATCATTAGCGCATGATACAAGTCTTTTACAGTTAACGTGTCATTAACTTGTACTGGAATTCTTGCACCCTCTGTTTGTGCCGCTTTCGCACTCATTTTCACAGGATCTTCCCAGCGAACTTTTCCATTATGTACACTCTCTAATAGAAGATATACTGTCATCATCTTAGACATACTAGCTGGCGCAAAAGCCTCATTCTCGTTATTTTGATAAATAACATCTCCATCACTCGCATCAATAACGATAGCTGCTTTCGCATTAATTTCCGGTGGGATATATTTTGGTGGAACTTCCTTATCAGATAGTCCTGTTTTAGGTAATTCAGCTACCTGTAAAGGTTTAGCATCTGCGCTGATCCCACTCTTTTGAGCCCCTTGGAAAAAGAACCAACATATACCCAAAATTACTACTAATAGGATTGCTATTCTTCCCCATTTTAACTGCTTCATTTGAAAACTCCTTTTGTAAACCTTTTATACACTCAAATTTAACCTTAACAACAATTACTTTATATCGTCAAGATAAAAAGTATATTTATTCAGCTGTAGCAATTATTATTTCAATGTATTTTACTTTTCTAACTATGCTACAATTAAAATAACGAAATATAAGAAAATTCAATTATATAAAGAGCCCAAAAAACACTATATAATAGAAAGGATTCAAACAAATGATACTTCCAAAATCATTGAAATACGGAGACACCATTGGTATATACTCGCCCTCTTCACCTATTACCTATACTTCTCCCAAAAGATTTGAACGAGCAAAATCTTACTTACAGCAGAAAGGATTTCGTATATTAGAGGGTTCCCTAACAGGCCGACATGATTACTATCGTTCTGGCAGTATACAGAAGCGTGCTGAGGAACTAAATGACTTGATAAGAAATCCTAACGTCTCTTGCATTATGTCAACAATTGGTGGCATGAATTCTAATTCATTATTACCTTATATTGATTATGACGCTTTTCAAAATAGCCCTAAAATAATGATTGGTTATTCAGACGCAACCGCCTTATTACTAGGCATCTATGCAAAAACCGGAATTCCTACATTTTATGGTCCCGCACTTGTTCCTTCCTTTGGAGAATTTGAACCTTTTGTAGATTATACATATAAATATTTTGCAGAAACGTTACTACACAATCAAACTCTCCCTTATCATATAAAACAACCTTTATTTTGGTCAGATGAATATATAAATTGGGAAGAGAAAACGGCAGAAAAAGAACTGAGACCAAATGATTGGATTTCTGCAACAGATGGATGTGCTACTGGGCGCATTATTGGCGGTAACTTAAATACAATACAAGGAATTTTGGGTAGCCCCTATATGCCTCATATTAAGGAAGGAGATATTCTATTTATTGAAGATAGCTCAAAAGATGCAGCTACTATTGAAAGAAGCTTTTCCTTACTTAAGATTAACGGTGTATTTGATAAAGTTTCAGGTATTATTCTTGGAAAACATGAGCAGTTTGATGATTGCGGTACAAATCGAAAACCTTACGAAATACTATTAGAAGTACTACAAAATCAAAGAATTCCTTTGTTAGCTGACTTTGATTGTTGTCATACCCATCCAATGATCACCATGCCTATCGGTATTAAAATAGAAATGGATGCAACCAATAAGACAATACATATTTTAGAAAAATGGAACGTCTAACAACACTTATATTATAGGAAGAAAATATAATGAGCTTTCCCTTTAGAAAACATTAAAAAGCTCTGTTTATTAAAAACAGAGCTTTTTATTATTGTCCTAAATTTTGTATCTTATCTTTCAAATCCCGCACTTGATCTACCGTCTGCATAAGTTCAGAGTTTTTAAATTGCTCTACATCCATTTTTCCTTCCTCTATCTTTTTCATAGATGTATCAATCAATGCACTTAATTTCTCATTATAGCCCACAATTTGCTCATGAAGATCCTTCGCTACATCTGGTGGTGTTAATTCATTAAAAGCAGGTATATCTTGCTTAATTTCATTCAGCTTCGCTTCCAATTCTTTTCGAGCTTCACCATCATTAATAGCCTTTTCAGCTAAAGCTGGTGCTTCATTTGCAAAAGCACTTACTTCATTGACATAATCTGTTGCTTTTTGAGCATAATCTAATGAACTCTTGCCTTCCTCTACTATCGAACATCCCATTAAACCAATCAAAACTATACATACGAATAAAATAGATTTTATTTTCATTTCAGACTCCTACCTCCTTATAATTCACTGTTCTTTTCGCTTCCCTTCTAAACTTCTAGCTAAATTGCTTATAACCTTTTTCAAATAACTATCTACCCTCTCACATGCCCTATTATCGTTACAACATCTATTTCTATATGTACGCTAATAATATCTTCAATTATGTCCATATACCCTTGTCCTATAGCTGTTCCATAGTGTAATGAAAGTCCCTTCTGTTCGTACACTGACTTTGGCACCGTAAAAATAAATCTCCTCAGATTCCGTTCATCAGCTGGTTCCATAATTAAAACAATTCCATCCTCTTCAAACATATAATCACGCCTTCCAACTATGCTTTCACTATGGCTCAGTATTGCCTTAAACAGATAGGTTTTAAACACTATCTTTAGTGGAACGATTTGGATCTTACAAAAAAACACAAACCTCGAGCTATCAAGAATTTGTGCTTTTCATTCCATGTTTAAATGCCTTTATCAAGTTCATAAAGCTTACGATACTTTTCGTTTTCTTTAAGAAGTTGTTCATGACTGCCTTGCATTACAATTTGACCACGATCAAGGAATATAACTTCGTCTACATGTTCTATTCCTACAAGATGATGGGTAATCCAAATAACCGTCTTTTCTTCCGTTGCAGAAAACATTGTTTCGATTAAAGATAATTCTGTTTTGGGATCTAAACCGATAGTCGGTTCATCAAGTACAATGATTGGTGCTTCCTGCATAAGCGTTCTAGCAAAAGCAACCCTTTGTCTTTCCCCACCAGAAAACCTCTTTCCCATCTCATGCATTTTTGTTTGTAATCCATCTGGAAGAGTAGTAATATGCGCAGCTAATTGTGCTTTCTCTAAAGCTTTCCATATCTCTTCATCAGCCGCATCTGGTTTACCGATTCGTACATTATTTCCAATCGTCGTATCGAACAAATGAGGCTTTTGATTTAATACAGAAATATATTTGGATAAAAGATTTGTATGAGCTTGTTCACCATTCAATAAAACTTGGCCATTCACTGGACTTAACGCCCCTGTTAACAATTTTAATAAAGTAGATTTCCCTGTGCCACTTCTTCCTAAAATAGCAATTTTCTTTCCAGGTTTTATTTGCAATGATACATCTTTTAATACAATCTCACTACTATCTGGATAACTATACGATACGTGATTCAGTTCAATATCTACATGTTTTGGCGGAGTGTAATCTTTATCTCCACGTAAATCCATTTCATCATGTACAACACTATCACTTTCTACGCGATTTAGACGGTGGGTAGATTCTATATACGACGGGATTCGATCAATGGCATCTGCAATAGGAATCAGCGCGTTTGTTACAGATAAAGTCATTAATACAAAAGCCGCAATAACTGTAGGAGCAATCTGTTCACTTGCTGCTTCATTCCCAGTCCATATAATCATTGAAATCACTACAATCCCTACTACTAACTGAATGAGACTGTCTCGAATATGATACCAACGTTTCACTCTCTTTTCCGTTTTTAACAACTGAGCATTTTGCTCTACATACTCATTAATAAATTCATCTTTTCTACCACTTGCCTGCCAATCTGATAATCCAAAAACAGCATCTGTTAATTGTTGATACAAGCGGTTTCTTCCTTGCTTCAAAGTAACATGATGTCGCTTCATTAATAGTAATGATACAAATGGTAGCAGAAAAACGATAATAGCCAACATACACCCTGCAATTAATGCAAACACGACGTCAAACGCTCCGATAACAAGTACGAAGATACTATAAACAACTAGCGCTAATATGCTAGGGAATATTGTACGTAAATACAGGTTTTGCAAATGCTCTATATCTTCGGAGAGCACCCCTAACATATCACCCGTTTGAAATCGCGAACGGAAAAATAACGCCTGTGGTTCAACTATTCTATATAGTTTCGTTCTCATTTTTTCTAATATACGTAGTACGACATCATGTCCGACTAAACGCTCTATATAATGAAACACAGCTTGCCCTATACTAAACGCACGTGTTGCAACAATAGGAACATATACAGCCATTACATTTTCTGGTCTGAGAGCAGATTTAGAGATTAAATAACCTGAAATAAAAAGTAACATCGCACCTGAACTAACTCCCAGAAGCCCAAGGAATATAGTTAAAGTCATTCTACCTTTATTTTGCTTTATATAAGGTTTAACCCAGTTACTCATTTCTCTCCCTCTCTTCCTTATGAAAATGTAATGTCTCATTCTCTAAAAGTTCTTCATACGTCCCACTTTCTTTAATTTCCCCTTTATTTAAAATAAGAATATGATCCATTTGTTTCATCCAATGTAGACGATGGGTTGCTAGAAATACTAATTTTCCATTAAATAGACGTAACATCGCTTGCTTTATTTCAAATTCAGTTTCAATATCAAGATGCGCTGTAGGCTCATCTAATAAAATAATTGGCTTTTTACTTAAAAGTGCACGTGCCATAGCAACACGCTGTTCTTGCCCGCCGCTCAGCATACGTCCACCTTCTCCAATTCTTTCATGCATCCCATTTGGAAGTGATGTAACGAGTGAACGGAGACCGACTTCGTTAATAACTCTTCCCACTTCTTCATCAGTTGTATTTGTTTCATAGAAACAAATGTTATCTTTTAATGAAAGCGGAAAAATATAAGGTTGCTGTGGAATATAAGCAATGTTTTTTTGCCACTCTTCTCGAATGGATCCACTAACTTCCACACCATTAACTAACATCTGTCCACTAGAAGGTGCTAAAAACCCTGCTAGTATGTCGATTAACGTTGATTTCCCTGCCCCACTTTCACCAATAACACCAATAGCCCCGTTACCTTCCCAAGTAAAATCGATTCCTTCTAATATAGCCTTATCAGATTCATCGTTATTTACTTTTATAGCTTGTAACTTTAAGCTACTCGAAGAATCCCATGTAACCTCTACATTTGAATCCTTTATTTCCATTACCTTTTGTTGCTGTAAAATCCCTTCAATTTGCTCCATAGCAAGTTGCCCATCTAAAGTAGCATGATAATTCGCTCCAACTTGCTTAATGGGCAGAAAATATTCCGGAGCTAAAATTAATATGGTAAGAGCAGGCAATAAAAGAATCGTTCCATCTATTAAACGAATCCCTAATCCTACTGCTACAAATGCGATTGATAAACTTGTAAAGAAATCTAATGCAAAAGAAGAAAGAAAAGCAACTCGCAAAGTTCGCATCGTTGCTTTTCTATATCTTTTACTTACTTTTTCAATCTTTCCTTCGTGCTGTTTACTCTTCCCTAAATACTTCAATGTTTCTAATCCTTTTAACGTATCTACAAAGTGATTAGAAAGTACACGATATGTCTCATATTGACTATCCGCCATTTTCTGAGCTGCTAGCCCTAGAAGAATCATAAATATAATCACGATAGGAATCGTTACAACTAAAATGATCCCAGACTCAATATCTAGCGTAAAAACATATAAAACAATTAGGGCTGGAACGATACTACTTCTAATCATTTTAGGAATTGTTAATTCAATATATGTTTTAAATTTCTCAATCCCTTCAATCGATAAGGTAACCAGATGACCTGTTCCGACAGTTTGAACATACCTTGGACCCAATGTGAAATATGCCTCTATTAACTGTTTTCTTAGTAACGCCCCTGTTTTTTCAGCGAAACGTTCCACTAATATTTGTGATGTTCGAACTAATATTTGACGCGCTGCAAACGAGATACCAAAATAAACAATTTCACTTAACACTGTTTGTACTGTCTCTCCATGAAATAAAAACGTAATAGCGCGCGCTAAAAAGATTGTTTGTGCAATAATGCTAAAAGCTTCTAAAATACTAATAATCGTTAACGATACGTATAAAATACGGCTACCGGGATAAGACGGAAGTCCTCTTTTTCTTTTCATTAGTACTCCAAATCGTTGTCTGACTTAACAGGTTGTCTAAATACATAATAACTCCATATTTGACTTCCGATAACGAAAGGTAAAATAGCAATCGCAAAGTAAGTCATAAGTTTTAATGCATAAGCCCCTGATGCTGCATTATAAATCGTCAAATCATTCATCGCTCCTAAAGAGCTAATCATAACACGTGGGAACATACCGATAAATACACTCGCACTTAGTAAAATGATTGTTAAACTTGTCATAAAGAAAGCCCAACCATCTCTTCTTCTTTTATTTAATAAGGTGGATACTAATAGTGCTACAAAAGCTCCGATCGGCACCATAATCCATTCTGTTCCATGGGCAGTAAAAATATCGGTTTTCCATAACCCTATACCAGCAAAAATAAGAAGCGTAATTAATGAAAATGGTGCAATTTTTATTGCAGCAATTCGTGCACGTTCTCTCAATTTACCAGTTGTACGTATTGTAAGGAATTGTAATCCGTGAACAATACATAGTAGAAGGAACATTACTCCTCCAAGTAACGCAAATGGATGAAGTAATTGTAGGAATCCACCTACCATATTTTTACTCTCATCAATAGGTACACCTACCATAAAGTTTGCAATTGCGACTCCCCAAAGGATAGGAGGTAACATACTTCCAATAAACATTCCCCAATCCCATGCATTCTTCCATTTATGATTATCTATTTTCGCACGGAATTTAAAGGAAACACCTCTTAAAATTAAGGCGAGAAGCATAAATACAAACGGAATATAAAAACCACTAAATAAAGTTGCATACCAGTGTGGAAATGCCGCAAACATAGCTCCACCAGCACAAACAAGCCATACTTCATTCGCGTGCCAGAACGGTCCAATTGTATTTAAATACACTCGTTTTTCAAAATCATTTTCCCCTAAAAACCTCGAAACGATTCCTACTCCAAAATCAAAACCTTCCAGTACGAAGAATCCTACAAATAAGATTGCAATAACTAAAAACCATAACTCATTAAGAGATAACATACTCTTCCTCCTTATCAAATGGATCATGGCTTTGATAATCCTTTTTCGTTTTCTTATTCGTATGTCCCTTAATAGTACGGACGAATAAGTACACACAAATTCCACCCATAATTAAATACATTGATGTGAATGAAATAAGTGAGAATAATACTTCACCGAATGTTACATTTGGTGATACAGCATCTTCTGTTTTCATTACACCAAATACTACCCAAGGCTGACGACCCATTTCAGTCATAATCCATCCTACTGTATTACCGATGAACGGAAGAGAAATTGCATACACCATTAATTTTAAATACCATGTTTTTTCAGCTAAACGATCTTTTCTTGATAAGAACCATCCGTAAGCTCCTAGAAGAAGCATAAATGTTCCACTCATAACCATCGCTCTAAAACTCCAAAACATTGTATGAACCGGCGGAATATAATCTCCAGGCCCATATTTTTCTTCATATTGTTTTTGAATTTGATTCATCCCTTCAACTTGACCGCTAAACTTATCGTACGACAATAGACTTAGCATATAAGGGATTTGAATTTCAAACGAATTTTCTTTCTTCTCTGTATCAATTTTCGCAAATACTGTAAATGGTGCTGGATCCTCACTCGTGTTCCATAGTGCTTCAGCTGCTGCCATTTTCATTGGATGTGTCTTAATTAATTGTTGTGCTTGTGCATGACCGAAGAATAATACAAGCGCCGTTGTAATCGTTCCAACAATGATAGAAATGCGGAAAGATTTTTTAAATACTACAGTTTCTTGTCCTTTTGTAATTTTCCATGCACTTACACCTGCAATAAAGAATGCCCCTGTTGCAATTGCCGCTGTAATTGTATGTGGGAATTGTACCCATAGTTGCGGATTTTGAATAATCGCTAAGAAATCATTCATTTGCGCACGCCCATCAGCTGCCATTTCATACCCTGCAGGTGACTGCATAAATGCACTTGCAGTTAAAATCCAAAATGCTGATAACATTGTTCCAATTGAAAGGAGCCAAATACATAATAAGTGAATTCGCTTCGGTAATTTATCCTCACCGAATACCCATAAACCTAGAAATGTAGACTCAATGAAAAATGCCAGCAATCCTTCAATTGCAAGTGATGGACCAAATACATCACCTACGAAACGTGAATATGTTGACCAGTTCATACCAAACTGAAACTCTTGTAAAATACCTGTTACTACCCCTACTGCAAAGTTAATAAGGAATAATTGCGTCCAAAACTTCGCCATCTTCTTATATATTTCTTGCCCTTTTACCACATACAACGTTTGCATTATCGCAATAATAAAAGCTAAACCAATTGACAGTGGAACAAAAAAGTAATGGAAAATCGTTGTTGATGCGAACTGTATTCGTGCCAATTCGAGCGTTTCCATACTAAAATCACTTCCTTCATAGTTTTTATAATAAAAATTAATTGAGCAATCTTAAAAAACTCAATTATTAAGAAATACGAAAAGACAAAAACATCTTGTATGTATTGTCGAAAAATGCGAAATTTCAGTTTTTCAAACTATTGCAATGCTATTTTTTACCTTTTCACTATTTCTGTAGTGTTTTGATTCGTTAATCGAATTGTATAATATACTTACATAATAAATTCAGATGATTTTTGACGTATTATTGACATCATTTTGTCTGAAATATGTCTTTTGGTATTTTTTTGAATAAATTTTTTCGTATTATTAAAATGCATTTTTTGAATGTGATACTTACTTTTACATCAATACAAACATCGTTTTTCTCTTTACACACTTGACTTTCATTCAAAAAAATGTCCTTGAAAACAACAGAGAAAAATACAAGATTTTTGTCAAGAGAAAAATGTATTTTCAAAATTCATTCCTAGCATTTTGTTATTCAAAAATAGAAACCAACTCCCTTCTCCCTAAACTAAAAATTCATTTTTTTGTCATTTTTTCAACCTAAACAATTACATAAAAAAATACCGAGAATCAGTTAGATTCTCGGTATTTTCAAATTATTTCGCTGTATGTTTTCTAACAGCCGGTAAAATTTCAGTAGCAATTAATTCGATATTTTTCTCAATTTTGTCAAATGGTACACCACCGAAATCAATTTGTGCCATAAAACGTTGTTGTCCAAATAATTCATATTGATAAAGCATTTTTTCAATGATTTGCTGCGGGCTACCAATCATTAACGCGTCACGGTAATCTAACGCATTTGTAAATTGTTGCTTTGGATATCCCGCGCCACGTAACGCAATCATTCCAGCATTAATGTGAGGATAATATTCACTTAACGCATCTTGTGAATTTTCTGCTGTATAGAATAAACTCGTTGTTGCAATCGGTAAACTAGCTGGATCAAATCCACTTTGCGCAGCCGCCTCACGATAAGCATCTACTGACACTTTAAAATTAATAGCTGGTCCGCCAAGCGTTGTTATCATCATCGGAACACCTGCGCTCCCTGCTTTAATGGCACTAGCTGGTGGACCACCAACCGCGCGCCAAATTGGTAAGTTATTATTTTTAGCTCTTGGAATAATACCCGCATGTTCAAGTGGTGCTCTGAACTGCCCTTTCCATGTTACATTTTCTTCTTTATTAATTTTCAGTAAAAGATCCATCTTTTCTTCAAATAACTCTTCATAATCATTTACATCGTAACCAAGTAAACTATAACCCCCAATACGAGAACCACGACCAGCTACAATTTCAGCACGTCCATTAGAAATTAAATCAATTGTAGCAAAATCTTCATATACTCGAACTGGATCTGATGTACTTAATATTGTTGCAGAACTCGCTATTTTAATATTTTTCGTTGCTTGTGCAACAGCCCCTAAAATTACTGTGTGGGCTTGCGTTGTAAAATGCGTTTGATGACTTTCACCAACTGCAAATACATCAAGTCCAGCCTCATCTGCTAACTTAGCTGTTTCAATAAGCTCACGAATTCGCTCCCCTGCACTTAATTTTTTTCCATTATGCGGATTTAAAATATGATCCCCAATTGAATATAATCCAAACTCAATTCCTTTACTTGTATCCATACGGTATTTTTCCATAATTGCTCTCTCCTTTATTAATCGGTATTAATTTCCCCTTAATCACTTGATTAGTCAATTGATTCTGTAAAAAAAATTACTCATTCGGTAATTCTTTTTTTTCACTATGCTTATGAACTTTTGTCATCAACTCATAAAGTATTTTCTGCTCTTCTTCATTTAATACATCATCAAAAAATGATGATTGAAATGCAAGTTGCTCTGGCAATGCTCTTTCTAAAGCCGCTTCCCCTTGCTCTGTAAGACTAATGGTTTTCGTCTTCCAATCTTGTTTCCGTATAATATAGCCTTCTTTTTCAAGGCGAGTTAACATTCGAGAAATACCACCTTGTGTAACAGTAACCTTCTCAGCTAATTCCATTTGCGTTAACGGCTGGTAAGTCCGTATTTGTAAAAGTACATCAAATTGAGCTGTCGTTAAATCAAAACGTTTTAAAAACTCATTTGACATCTGATTACTTTGGTTCGTAAATCGTATTAAACGTAACCATATTAACGATCCTATCGTATTATCACGCATGTTTCATCACTTCCTAGCGTTCATCTTATTATCACTTTACTACGCAAGTGATAATAAAGCAAGTTAAAATTATTTATACTTTCTTTTCTCTTATATTTAGCTGTTTTTTGAATAAGTCTCAAAATTCGTCTTACATTTTGATAAAACCAACTAAAAATCAGTGGGAGATAACACCCCACTGATTAAAGTTTCATTTTATTTTTGTCTATTCCTTTTCTGGCCAAATTTTCGCGTTTGGTTCTAATAACCACTTGTGGTCTTCCTCCATGATACGATCATTCCATGGATTATTCTCAAGATGTCGAATCATCCAACAAAAATACATCGCATATCCAGGCGCCGTTGCTTGTGGGTGGTCCAGCTCACCCGGAATTGTAATAAAACTATTATGTACAACGCGATAAGCATCCTCACCAACCATTGCACATCCGAATCCCTGCGGCTTGTTAAAGCGATAATAATATACCTCTGGCTGATCATGATGATGAGGTGGATAACTGGACCATCGTCCTGGATAAGAAATAACTTCTCCTACCACCATATTAGAATATGCTGCGTTATTATAGTCAAAAATTGTCCGAATAACACGCTGTGCCGTTCCATTCCATACGCCTTCTCCAGCTACAACACTTTGACACTCATTTGGAGTATACAACTTGGACGCAAATTCTTGGTCATTATTTGTTTTTTGAACAAGCACTTCACTATCTGAAAGAGCAGTAATTGTAACCTTCACATTTTTAGCAACGTGTAAACACCATGGGTTCTCTTCAAAAACAGACTTTCTTTGAATAACTTGTTCCTTTCCTTCCCACTCTAAACGTATTACCCCTTCTAGTAAAAGAACTGCCGTTTCATTCTTATTATCAAATAGCAACTCTTCCTTTCCATTAGACATCTTATATATACCTATATCCATTAACATATCACTACATTGACCGTTCATTTCTGTTAATACATTATACCCTTCTTTTAATTCGCCTAATTTTCCTAACATGACGTTCTCCCCCTTGTTAATTGGATATTTTCTATCATTCTCTACCTTTTTCAGCTAACTACATTTCGAGTTTCTTCTAACTATTAATGAAGAAATCTTTTCTCGTTATACTCTGTTTTCACTTCCGAATATTCGCATATGATTTTTAACGTTTTCGTATGCGGCCTCAATAACATCCTGATGGTACGTAAAATAATCTGAATAAGGAGTATTCCGAACTGCGGTGTTAACCACAGTGATTACATTCTGAAATGTTGCGGTTGCTACATTAATTTTACGAACGCCATGCTGAATGCATTGCTTGAAATTCTCTGGACTAATGCCAGAACCGCCATGTAATACTAGTGGAATACGAACTACCTCATTAATTTCCTGTAAGCGGTCTAATCGTAAATCAGGATTTCCATTGTACATACCGTGCGCATTTCCAATCGCAACAGCTAGCGCATCTACGTCTGTTTCTTCCGCAAATCGTTTTGCTTCTTTAGTGCTTGTAAGCAACATTTCAATATCTTCTGATCCATCCTCGCTACCACCTACTATGCCAATCTCAGCCTCTACTGTCGCTCCGTACTGTTTCGCAAGTTCTACAATTTCTTTTGTCTTTTGAATATTCTCTTCTAACGGATAGTGAGAGCCATCAAACATAACTGAACTAAAACCAATTTCTAACGTCTCTTTGATCTTCTCAAACGTCATACCGTGATCAAAGTGAACTGCTACTGGAACAGCCGCTTTTTTCGCCGCAGCAACCATCAAAGGACCAATCAGATGAATTGGCGAATGATTCAAACGAACTTCCGCAATTTGTAGAATAAGCGGAGCACGCAATTCTTCTGCTGCTTTAATAGCTCCCATTACCATTTCCATATTAGCGACACTGAAAGCCCCTACCCCATAATTCTCTTGATTTGCCTTGATTAAAATATCTTCCATTTGAACTAATGGCATTACACATTCACCTTTTTCAATATTATTTATTAAATGGAAACACAAATGTCTCGTCTTTTTACTCCTTATGTAAGAGGACAAGTTGATTGCCGAATAATTAACTCCGGGGTAAGAAGCAAACGTTCCTTACAAAGTTTCGGGTGTTTCATCTCTTCAACGAGCATCTCTACTACCCTTGTACCCATTTGCTTCATCGGTTGTGCAATGGTCGTTAACATAGGGGTTGTCGTAGTAGAAAGTACAGTATTATCAAAACCAATAATTGATAAATCTTCAGGGATATTCAGCCCTTCTTCTTTGGCAACCTTCATGACCCCAATGGCCAACAAATCATTACAGGCAAAAATCGCAGTCGGCCTTTCTTGTAGTCTCAAGAGTTGCTTAGCACTCTCATATCCACTTTGAATTGTCGCTTCGGTTTTTACTACATAATTTCGGGGTACAATGATTCCCTCTTCTTGCATAACATCTTTAAAAGCACGTAAGCGAAGCTGATTACTTTTCGCATCCTCTGTAATAATTGCAACCTTCCTATGCTGTAAGGATAGTAAATAGGAAGTAGCTAAATAAGCGCCTTTATAATCATCTACAGTTACAGTGTTGACGGATAGATTGTAGATTTCTGAAGCGATTAAACTAACCGGTACATCCTGCTTTACCATATTCTCTAGTAAACTAGCATTTCTAAAAGCTGAAGCGACAATAAGACCATCAATCCTTTGACGAGTTAACAAGGATAAATACTTCTTTTCTTTCTGTGCATCATTATCCGTATTACATATCATCACATGAAACCCTAGTTCATAGCTTCGGTCCTCAATACTTCTTGCTACTTCAGCAAAAAATGGATTGGAGATGTCAGGGATGAGAAGACCAATCATTTTTGTTTGTTTTCCTGTTAAAGCAGATGCCACGACACTTGGGTGATAATTTAGTTGATCCATAACCTGAAATACTTTTCTCCTCGTACTCTCACTAATATTTCCAGTCCGATTGATTACCTTTGAAACAGTTGATATAGATACACCTGCTTCCTCTGCAACACTATAAATTGTTGGTTTCATATGACACCTCCTTTACCTACTACTACATATTCTTTATACGACATTGAAACTTGCAATCTCACAATACGGAAACTAAAGACCTGCTTTTTCTTGTATAAATTTCCGGGCTTTTAATGCGTATTCAAAAGGATTTGCTAAAGCCGGGTCTTGCTCTGCTTCTACTACAAACCACCCTTTATAATGAGAATTTGCAAGGATAGTAAACACTTCATCAAATACAATTACACCATCCCCAGGAACTGTAAATGCACCATTCTTCACAGCCTGTAAGAAGCTTAATTCGTTTTTCTTTACAGCATCTACTACTTCTTGGCGAATATCTTTTAAATGTACGTGTTTAATACGGGGTAAATATTTTTTCAAAATATAAAGCGGTTCTTCTCCTGAAAAAACAAGATGACCTGTATCAAAAAGCAAGGATACAAGCTCTGGATCCGTCATATCCATTAACTTTTCAATTTCTGCCGTTGTTTGAACACCCGTACCCATATGATGGTGGTATACAATATGTAGCCCCTTTTCCTGAGCCAATTTACCGAGATGATGTAACCCCTCCGCAAGCTTATCCCACTCTTCTTCTGTAAAAACAGGCTTATTTTTAAATAGCGGTACATCCATTAAGCCTTGAATACTATGTCCTTGCTCTGAAACAACGATGACTTTTGCACCCATATCATGCAAGAAATCTCTATGCTTAATAAATGCTTGTATAGTCTCTTCAAGCGGCTTCGTTGTCAAAAACATACTAAACCATGCGCTAGCAATCTCCAGGTTTCTTAATCCCAAAGATTTTTTCAATACAATTGTATTTCTCGGATATTTATTACCTACTTCACTTCCATTAAATCCAGCTAGTGCCATCTCACTAATACATTGTTCAAACGTATTTTCTGCCCCTAGTTCTGGCATATCATCATTTGTCCAAGCAATTGGTGCAATTCCAAGCTTAATCGTGTTTTCTTTGAACATCCCCATATCTCTCCTCTTTGTAAAAGATAATAAAATTCTGCTAAATCCTCTTATCTGTTCGTTAAAAAGAGAGCTTCCTAAACAATATACATGTGGATAAAAAGCTCTCTTTGTGCTCTACTCTAATAAGATCTTGCCTTTCGCAAGTTACTTACTTTACTCTCGTACGCAGCTTGTACACTTTGACTATTAGATATTTCTGCAACACCTACATGCCACCATGACTCATATCCATCTGTCATTGTTTTTGGTAATACTTTAATATCAATCAATGTAGAAACCGTTTGTTTTTTCGCATCTTCAAGCACTTCCTGTAATTGTTCTATCGATGTAACACGATATGTTTTCACACCATATCCCGCCGCACTAGCTGCAAAATCAATTTTCATAATAGCTCCGTTTAATTCACGAGTTTCCTGGTCTCGGTAGCGAAACTCTGTTCCAAAGCTCCCCATTCCATTGCCCATTTGTAAGTTATTAATACAGCCAAATCCGGAGTTATCAAACAATAAAATATTAATTTTTTTATTTTCTTGAAGGCTTGTGACGAGCTCAGAATGAAGCATTTGGTAACTACCATCCCCTACCATTGCATATACTTCCTTCGATGGTTCAGCTAGCTTTGCACCAAGTGCGCCCGCAACCTCATAGCCCATGCAAGAGTATCCATACTCCATATGATACGTATTTGGTTGTCTCGATGCCCACATTCTTTGTAAATCACCCGGAAGACTTCCGGCCGCCCCTACGATAATTGCATCTTCAGGAAGTAATGTATTAATTTGTCCAATGACTGCAGTCTGTGTTAATTGTGTACCAAGTGCGTCTACATACTCATTTATATTCTCATCGAAATGTCCTTCAACTTCTGGTGTGAACTCTTGGTCTGTAAAGCGAATATTATGTAGGCGTACTAATTCTGTTTCCCAAGCCTCTTTTGCATCAGCGATTTCTGCTGTATAGCTAGATCGATAATCAATTGCTTGCAGTTCCTCTATTAGAGCAAGAAGCGCTTCTTTCGCATCCGCTATAACCTTCAATGCATCAAGCTTATTCGCATGAAATTCTGAAATGTTAATGTTTAAAAACTCAACTTCCTCATTTTGAAATAATTGTTTAGATGCCGTTGTAAAATCAGTAAATCTCGTCCCGATCCCAATAACAAGATCCGCTTCCTTTGCAATTGTATTAGCTGCTAAATTTCCAGTTACCCCAACGCCGCCAAGATTATACGGATGACTGCTTTCAATCGCACTTTTTCCAGCTTGTGTTTCTCCAAATGGAATGTGGAATGTTTCGGCAAACTGTTTTAGTTCTTCTGCCGCTTCTGCGTACCTTACACCACCACCGCAAATCATAACTGGCTTTTTCTTTCTCTTAATCATTTCAACCGCATCAGCTAGGCTGGCTTTTGTAGGTAGGCGTCGTTCAATACGGTGAACACGTTTTTGGAAGAAATAACTTGGAAAATCCCAAGCTTCTCCTTGGACATCTTGTGGTAAACAAATTGTTACAGCTCCTGTATCTGCCGGATTCGTTAAAACACGCATGGCATGAATCATGGCTGTCATCAATTGTTCAGGACGATTTACCCGGTCCCAGTACTTACTTACTGCACGAAAAGCATCATTCGTAGAAATAGATAAGTCATGCGTTTGTTCAATTTGTTGAAGAACAGGGTCAGGTTGTCTCGTTGCAAATACATCACCTGGAAGTAGTAAAACGGGAATATTGTTTGCAGAAGCCGTTGCAGCAGAGGTAATCATATTTGCTGATCCAGGACCAACAGAAGAAGTACATGCCATAATTTGTTTTCTATGTTTTTGTTTTGCAAAAGCAACCGCAGCATTTGCCATTCCTTGCTCGTTTCTCCCTTGATATACTTCTAATTCGCCTGCGTCTTCTTCTAAAGCTTGACCTAGGCCTACTACATTTCCATGACCAAAAATTGTAAAGATCCCCTTAATAAACTTTTGTTGCTCTCCATCAAACTCTACATACTGCTCGTTCAAAAATCTCACTAAGGCTTGCGCCGTGGTCATTCTAACAGTTTGCATATCATTTGCTCCTTTCCATCTCTATCAGTCATTTTGCATATGAAAAAGGAGTATTAGGAATTTGCTAGACTCCTAATACTTCCTTCTTATGTTTTAATACTTCCGTTACTTTCGCTTACAAACAACTAGAGCAATTTTACTTCTCTCTTAATCATTATTTTTCCCAACGAGATGTAAGCATTTTCTTCCTTGTATAAAACTCAACGCCGTCAGTACCATTCGCATGAAGGTCACCATAAAAAGAATCTTTCCAGCCAGAGAACGGGAAGAATGCCATTGGCGCTGGAACCCCAACATTAACACCTAACATACCTGATTCAATTGTTTCACGGAATTGACGTACACTTGCCCCGCTATCTGTATAAATGCAAGCCCCATTCGCAAAGCGAGACTCATTCGCAATTTCAATCGCTTCATCCAATGATTTCACACGAACAATTGATAAAACAGGAGCAAAAATCTCATCTTGCCAGATTTTCATTTCTTTTGTAACATGGTCAAAAATTGTTGGCCCTACGAAGTAACCAGCCCCTTTTACAGCTGCATCCTCGCGTCCATCACGAACTAACGTAGCGCCCTGTTTCACACCTGAATCGATGTAACCAATTGTGCGCTCTTTATGGTTATCACGAATCACTGGTCCTAAAAACACATCTTCATCCAGTCCATTTCCAATTACAATTTTATTTGCTTCTTCTACTAGCCTTTCAACTAATTGATCTGCAATTTCTTCTTGTACTGTTACAACAGAAGCAGCCATACAACGCTCACCAGCTGAACCGAATGCAGCGCTAATAATTTGCTTTGTTGCTAGTTCAAGGTTCGCATCATTTAATACAATAGAATGGTTTTTCGCACCAGCTAGTGCTTGAACACGTTTTAAGTTTTCTGTTCCTTTTTTATATACATATTCTGCGACTGGCTGAGAACCTACAAATGAAATTGCCTTCACTAATTTATGTTCAAGAAGACCGTTTACTACATCATGTGCACCATTTACAATATTTAATACGCCTTTTGGTAAGCCTGCTTCTTCAGCTAATTCAGCTAATTTCGCCGCTAGAATTGGTGTACGCTCTGAAGGTTTTAATACAAATGTATTACCACAAGCAATTGCAAGTGGGAACATCCAGCATGGAACCATCATCGGGAAGTTAAAAGGTGTAATACCGCCTATAACACCAATTGGATAACGATACATACCAGACTCAATACCTGTCGCAATATCAGGAAGCTGTTTTCCCATCATTAATGTAGGAGCACCCGCTGCAAATTCCACACACTCAATACCACGAAGAACTTCACCGTAAGCTTCGTTATAGCTTTTCCCATTTTCAATCGTAATAAGTTTCGCTAACTCTTCCCAGTTATCTACTAGTAATTGTTGATATTTAAATAGAATACGAGCACGTTTTGGCACAGCTGTTTTAGACCAAAGTTGGAACGCTTTATTTGCTGCTAGTACAGCTTGTTCAACATCTTCTTTCGTTGAAAGTGGTACTTGAGCGATCACTTCTCCTGTTGCAGGATTATATACAGCTTCCATCTTAGTTGAAGAAGATTCTACCCATTCGCCACCAATGTAGTTTTTTACAATTTGTGCTGTTTGTACTGTCATATTAATTCTCTCCCTTTTATTTAATGTAGAAGCGTCCTTAGGATACGCCCTTACTAGATTATTGTTTTATGAAGTTTCTATACAATTTCCTCAGCCGTTTCCATGAATGTAGAAATCTCTGCCCTTGTTGGCATTGCATCAGAACAGCTATGTTTTGAAATAACAATTGAAGCCGAAGCCCCTCCTAATCGCATCGCTTGAGGAATCTCAAGCCCTTGCATTAAACCGTAAATAAATGCAGAAGCGTATGAATCACCAGCTCCGAACGTCTTTAATACCTTTGTTTTAAAGATACCGCCTCGGTGAGATTGACCGTCTCTCGTATAAGCGATTGAACCATCCCCGCCGTGTTTAATTACAACAATTTTCGCATGATGAGAAAACCATCTTTCAGCTGTAACTTGATCATTAGATTGTTCGTAGTTTAATAGTTTTTCCATCATATTGAATTCTTCACGCGTTCCAATAATGACATCAGACTTTTCAGCCGCAAGATTGTAATACACAGCCGTTTCAGCTTCGGACTGCCATGTATAAGGGCGGTAATCAACATCAAAAAATACGACTACATCATGCTTACGCGCATATTCTAGTGCTAAAAATACCGCCTCGCGAGAAGGGCTTTTTGCTAAAGCTGTCCCTGAAATTAAGAGTACTTTTGATTGCTTAATATAGTCCTCAGATACTTCTGTTGGATCAAGATTTAAATCTGCAACATTGTCACGATACATTAAAATACTGCAATCTTCAGGACTTTTAATTTCTGTAAACGCTAGACCAGTCACTGCCCCAGTACGATCAATACAGATCTGATCTGTATTAATATTATTGTCCTTAAGGTACCCTGTAATAAAGCGGCCCATTTGGTCATCGGACACTTTACCGATAAATCCCGTTTGTAAGCCAAGACGTGCCGTACCTATCGCAATATTGGCAGGAGATCCCCCCACATACTTAGTAAACGTTCTTGTTTCTTCCATAGGACGTTGTGTTTCATTGGCATTTAAATCAACGCATAAACGTCCAACTGCGATAAGATCTAATGGACAATCTTCTTTAAATATAAGTGGATTCATTATTACTACCTCCCGTTCTTTATGTAAAGGAATGGTTAAGAGTTTTTGATGACCATACTATGTACAACTCTTTAACCACCCCTAATTAAGCGCTTTCTTTACTGGTTTAATGCGGGCTGTTTATGTTCAATTTGAACAGGTTTTCCTGTTAATAAAGATTCCTTCGCAGCTTTCGCAATTCGTTCTGCCTGTAACCCATCATTACCACTGCAAATAACAGCTTGTCCTTCTATAATTGACTTTGTAAATTGTGTTACTTCTTCAATGTAAGCCTGCGTATAACGCTCTAAGAAGAAATAAAGCGGCTTATCTTTTACAACACCTTCTGTTTTTGACACTTGGACTGTTGTTGGGCAGCAATTATCCGCAGCGACTGCTCCTTTTTCACCAAACACTTCAAGACGCTGGTCATATCCATAAACAGCTTGGCGACTATTATCAATTACCCCTAAAGCTCCATTCGCAAATTTCAATGTGACAATTGCCGTATCAACATCGTTTACTTCTTGAATGGACGGATCAATTAATGTTGTTCCATATGCAAATACTTCAACAACTTCACTATTCATTACGTATCTGGCCATATCAAAATCATGAATCATCATATCCATAAACAATCCACCTGAAGAACGAACATATTCTATACTTGGCGGTTGTGGATCTCTAGACGTAATTTTTAAAATATGTGGGTGTCCCACTTCTCCTTGTTGAATAAGATCATACACTTTTCTGAAGTTAGGATCGAAACGGCGATTAAAACCTACTTGAAGAGATACTCCTTGTTCTTTTACCACTTCTAATGCTTCTAATGTTTCTTCTACCGAAAAACTAACAGGCTTTTCGCAAAAAATATGTTTTTTTGCAAGAGCCGCTTCTTTAATAATTTGCGCATGTGTATTTGTTGGTGAACAAATAAATACAGCATCAATTTCTGGATCTGCTAATAAATCCTGATAGCTAGTTGTCAAAGTGGAAATCCCTTTGTCTTGAGCCCATTTTTCTAAATGATTAATTATCACATCTGAAACCGCTTTAATTTTCACTTGTGGCATAAGCTGTAAATTATCAACGTGTAATTTTCCAATTCGTCCAGCACCAATAATCCCAATCGTTAAAACATTCATATGATTTCTCCCTCTTCATTTAAATTTAAGAAACGAAATGAAAGTCTATAAGGTTTAGCGCATCATTTTAGTTAAGCGCTTTCCCTACTTTTCTTCATTATACATACTAAATCCTAAAATTCAAACAATTTTATTTTTTATAATTATTTTTATCCAAATTACAAATTTCCTGTACAACACTACTACAATTCGCTTGAAAATTTATAATAAGAAAAGGAGAATCTAAATAATTACAAGTAATCCATTAAAAAACACCGATATAACAAAGAGAATTAAACCCTTTATATAGTAAACTCCCATCTTGAAGTTATTAATTTCTGTTCATACTTACGATTATTTTAGTACCTAATAAGCCTATAGGTTGCACCTTTATGAAAGAAAGTTGTAAATTGTCAAAAAATTTTATTGACGCTCCCTTTATGTAAGCGTATACTTTTTTTATCAAAAAGAATTAAGCGCTTAACCAAAAAAATAATCGGTGGTGGGAGAATGAACGCAATTAGTTCAAACAGAACATTTATGGACAAGATTGGTATCCCTTCTAATTTAACTTGGGGATACATAGGAATTATTGTTTTTATGATCGGGGACGGTTTAGAGCAGGGATGGTTATCCCCTTATCTCGTTGAAAATGGTTTAACGTTAGAGCACACTGCTTTTTTATTTACCATTTATGGAATTACTGTATCTGCTTCTTCTTGGTTTTCAGGGGTATTTGTACAAATGTGGGGACCAAGAAAAGTAATGACATTTGGATTAGTATCATTCATTTTAGGTTCAATTGGTTTCATAGGTATAGGCATTGAAAGTATGAATTATCCCGTTATATTACTTTGCTACGCTCTCAGAGGATTTGGTTATCCGCTATTTGCTTATTCTTTCTTAGTTTGGGTATCTTACAGCACTCCTCAACAAATGCTTTCAAGGGCAGTCGGATGGTTCTGGTTCGTATTCCAGCTTGGTTTAAGTGTTATAGGAGCCTTTTATTCTAGTTATATGGTTCCTAAAATCGGGGAAGTTGCTACTTTATGGAGCGCCTTAATTTTTGTTGTTGTCGGGGGACTATTCTCAATTGTTGTAAATAAAGACAAATTTAAAAAACAACCCGTAAGCGCTAACAAGTCAAGCGAATTACTAAAAGGCATTACCATCGCATTTGAAAATCCTAAAGTTGGTATAGGTGGTATTGTTAAAATTATAAACTCAGCCGCTCAATTTGGATTTGTCGTTTTCCTACCTACTTATATGATGAAATTTAATTTTACAATGACTGAATGGCTTCAAATTTGGGGTACTCTATTCTTTGTAAATATGGTGTTTAATATAATTTTTGGTATTGTTGGAGACAAGTTCGGTTGGGTCAATACGATTAAATGGTTCGGGGGAGTAGGATGCGGAATTGTAACACTCGCACTTTATTATGTACCACAACTCGTAGGACATAACTATTGGGTAATATTATTTGTTGCATGTTGCTATGGAGCAACGCTTGCTGGCTATGTACCTCTTACAGCTTTAGTACCATCTTTAGCTCCTGAAAATAAAGGGGCCGCAATGTCTGTTTTAAATTTAGGTTCAGGATTATCTGCCTTTGTTGGTCCATTAGTTGTAACTGCATTCATCGGCCCATTAGGTGTAGGCGGCGTTATGTGGATCTTTGCTGGTTTATACTTCTTTGGTGCATTTTTAACTCATTTCCTTACTATTCCGAAAGAAAATAAAATTAGACAAGATTTAAATACTGAAGGTGGAGAGCAATACTCCGTATAAGTTCTTACTAGAAAGAAGGGCATCATAACTGCACATAGTTACGATGCCCTTTTTGTTACTTTCAAATAGGATACTAAAAACAGCTATCATGTAATATCCTTTACCGAGGAGCGCTCTACTAATTGTGGGATAATTGTGATTTTTTGCTTAGCATGGGCTGTCACTTCCATCGTTTTTAGCAGTTGTTCAAACGTACAAGATGCCATTTGTTTAATCGGCTGTTCAATCGTTGTTAACCCAGGATCTGCAATCTCAGCATAAATAGTATTATCAAAGCCGATAATTGATAAATCTTCTGGAATAGAAAGCCCTTGTTTTCTTGCTTCATTCATTAGGCATATAGCAATTAGATCTGTACAAGCAAATACTGCTGTAGGTCTATTAGGTAACTTAAGTAATTCTTTACTCGCACGTTTGCTATCTTCAACTGTAGAATAACAGCTAATTATAGCATCATCATTTAAGGAAACCCCAGAATCCATAAGAGCCTGTTTAAAACCACTTAGTCTCCCTATGCTACTCTTTCTATCTTTCTCCATCATAATCGTTAAAGATTTATGACCTTTCTGTGTTAAATAATGTCCAGCTAGATAGCCTCCCCTCATATCATCAGTTGTCACTACATGAGTTGTGATGGAAGGATGATCTACAGTAAATAAAACAAGTGGCAAATCTCGATTTACTATTTTTTTAACTAGTTTATAATCATTGAGTTCCGTTGCAATAATAATACCATCTACTTGCTTTTTAAATAGTAAATCAATATATTCATGCTCACGTGTTGTTTGATGGTCTGTACTGCATAAAATGAGTGTATACCCTGATTCTCGCGCACTATTTTCAAAAGCTCTTGCTACTTCTGCAAAAAAGGAGTTTGAGATATCTGGAACAAGTACCCCAATCGTATATGTTTTTTTACCTGTTAACGCTGCTGCTACACTACTTGGCTGATAATCTAATTCATCCATTACCTTATTTACTTTGTTTATTGTTTTTTCACTAATACGCCCTGTTTGATTAATTACCTTGGATACAGTCGCAATTGATACACCTGCTTTTTCAGCAACATCATAAATTGTTGGTTTCACTTTGATTGTCCCTTCTTAATCATCTTTGTATTAATATTATTATAAATAAATTTCGCTTTTTGGTACACACATGAAGTTTAATTTAAATCTACAAATACCTCTACTTCTAAGCTCGCTCCCACATACTTACATAAGATAAGGCCCTATTCTAAGTCGCTATTTGAACTGATAAAGTGAAACTTTAATCAGTGGGGGTTTTCTTCATCCCCCACTGATTATTAGCCTTCACCAATCGGACTTTTATGGGCAGTTGATCCCCCACCTAACTTCTTTGCTTTCGCTGAATTTTGAGGTGGGGGTCTTACTGCCCATTAAAGCGGGATAAATTTGGTTTTATTAAAATGTTGACTTAAAAATAAATTTTGTTTAAAAAGTTACTGCGTAGATTCATTTCATCATAAAAAAATCCCTTGAATTTCGAAAAAAGATTGATCAAAATTCAAGAGATTTATAATTTATCTTTCAATATTTTATAAAACAGAACAATCATATTTCAGGGGCATTAACCTTCACTTCAAATCCATAATTACTGCGATATATATACTATCTCATATATTGTAATACCCTTCATTTCTTCAATTTCAGGCTTCTCTTCATAAAAATGAAACTGACTATATCCCCATTTATCCGGATTATATACTATCACATTTCCCAAGCAATTTTCTGTATTTTGGACATTCTGATTCGAACTGTTAAATTGAGTCCCAATCAATGATTCCTTTTGAGAAATACTCCCTACATATTCAACAGCATACCTACTTTTTTTAAACTCATTACTTAAATTAATCACTAAAGGGACACCTATATTTATTTGTTGCCACCCAAACGATTGTAAAATATTATCGTAATACCCTTCAAATATAAATTTGTTCATCCCTTCATGACCATTCCAAATATATAAAGGGGCATAACAGTTATAGAAATTCCCATCTTTACCTGCCTCAGTAATTAAATACGCCTTGAAATTCAATTCTTGAAAACCATCTGTTTTATACCCATTATCCTTTACCCTTTTCTTAATAATCCCCATGTCATAATCCTTTGGTAAAATGATCTTATATTGCATTCCAATCATGATTATCACTCTCTTTCGATCTTATATATATAATGATAAATCGACGACCGGCTAACGTAAAATAGGTATAAATTATGTTTGATATCATTTATAATGATACCAAACAAGGGGCTGAGATAAATGGAAATTAATGATCTTATCATATTCAAAACTGTAGCCAGTGAAGGTTCTATTAGTAAAGCTGCTAAAGAATTAGGGTATGTTCAACCGAACGTAACGGAGCGTATTAAAAAATTAGAACAAGAGTTAGAAACCCCTTTACTACATAGAGATAACAAAGGTGTTTCTCTGTTACCTTCTGGTGACATTTTATTAGACTACACAAATAAAATATTAACTCTATTAGAAGAAGCAAAAAATGAAATTAAAGCGAGCGGTACTGCTTTTGTAATAGCGACATCACAATCTATTTTGACAAGTTATTTAAGTAAGCGTATTAAAGAAAATTTCAGGAATTATCAAATATACATAGAAAGTAGTAGCCATTTAAAAAAACTACTACAGCAACAAAAAGTTGATATGGTCATAACGTATGAGGATTATTCCGACGTAGCGTTTAAAAAAGTGTTTACTACACCAATTTCAGTAGGCTTATTAAAAACGAAAGAAAAGTATACCATTGACTATTCAAAGGAACTTTTTTTCGTAAGTAACGATAAGAAGTGTCCTTTTCGAAATAAGACAATACAATTTCTTAAAGAAAACGGTCTATCCCAGCATCAACTTCAACAATTGGATTCTTATCCGCTTATTGAAGAATTCATTAATGATGGAAAAGGAATAGCCTTTTTACCAGTTAAAAATGATATATTAGTAACCATTGAAGATGCTCCCATAGAGAAATTAGCTGTTCATTTTTTTACGAATGGAAACTTTATAAAACATATCCCTGATGAACTATTTGATTAATATAATGACTTTGTTTACAAACTAATAAATTACTTACACCAATAAAAATCCCTCCTTCACTAATCGAAAAGAGGGATTTTCATATTATATACAATTGATTTTTCACACGTTTTGCTCCACTCCTGCGCTTTTCTCCTTCTTACTCCTTTTAAAGCCATTCAACTTCTTAACCGTTCCAACTAACCCTTTCGGAAAAACTAGCAACACGATAATATACAATAAACCTAACATAAT
The DNA here is from genome assembly GCF_009739945.1 of Bacillus luti. NCBI lineage: Bacteria > Bacillati > Bacillota > Bacilli > Caryophanales > Bacillaceae > Bacillus > Bacillus luti. Next base: position 3,267,323 of record NZ_CP040336.1, read on the forward strand.
CGTCCATCTTTCAAAAATTGGATACTCTGTCGCTAGTTCTGATAAATAATATTTCAGCGATTCAATTATGCCAGCTCCAGCAATGGCCCCTATTAATGTTCCAACTCCTCCAATCATTGTCATCAACAATGCATTTAATGTCATTTCAATTGAAAATACCGTCGTATTTACAAAACGCAATGTGATAACAAATAACCCACCGCTAATTGTAGCTACTACTCCCGCCACTACACTCGCGATTATTTTATAATGAAGAACTTTATACCCAAGCGCTTCAACACGTTGTTCATTTTGTGAGATCGCCTTCAATACTTTTCCAATAGATGATTTTGTGAAAAGACGCAACACAATGAAAATAGTAATTAGACATATGAATGTTACATAATAAAATGTAAAACGATCACGGAATACATCTGGTACACCAAATGTAAAACCATCTCCTCCGTGGGTAAGCCCACGCCATTTTTCAGCAAGTACGAAAAATAACTGTGAAATAGCAAGTGTTAACATTGCATAAAAATGACTTTTCAATCGTAAAGAAAGTAAACCAATTATATAGCTAACAATTGCCGAAACGATAATTGCAGCTACAATTCCTATTAAAAAGTTCGTTATCGATACTCCTTGCCGATCAAATAAAAGTGCTACCCCATATGCTCCTATTCCAAAGAACATACAATGACCGAACGATACAATTCCTGTATACCCAAGCAATACATCGAAACTCATTGCAAAAATAGCAAAGATGAAGATTTGAGTGAATAAAATTAACAGGCTCCGTGAATCATTTACGAACGGAAATACACTTAAACAAATGAGCGTAAATACTCCAAAGTATACTTTAATTCGGTTCGATGTGCCGTTCACCATTTCACCCCTTTTCACCAACAAGTCCAGTTGGCTTCACTATTAAGAAAAATAGTAACATTAACATATTAATTGCAAGTGATAGATCTGGCATGAAATAGGCTGTAAACGCACCAGCTAATCCGACAATTAAAGAAGCGATGGCTGAACCTTGTACGCTTCCTAATCCCCCAATTATTACTACAATAAAAGCTAAAATTGCATATTGCATACCCATTTCTGCGAAAATCACGCCTGAATATGGTGCAAGTAGGAATCCACCTAACGCCGCCATTCCCGCTCCTAGTAAAAAAACGAAAGAAAATATCGCTTTTACATTAATGCCGAGCGCTTGCACCATCTCTTTATCCATTACACCAGCGCGGATCATAAGACCTATCTTTGTTTTTTTGAGTAATAATAGTAATGCAATGTAAATGAGTATCCCGATTACAATAACGAACAGACGATATTTAATTAATATAACGCCTCCGAATGTAAAACTTCCTTGTAGCCATAAAGGTAATTTTGCACTAATTGGATTGGGTCCCCAAAATATTTTGATACATTCACTTAGAACGAGCATTCCTCCGAGCGTAACGAGTAGTTGCCGAACATGATTTCCATACACAGGCCTAATAAGAAATCTTTCTAAAATAAAACCAAGTAACATTCCCATAGCTACCGCTCCAACTAATGCTAAAAAATAACTACCTGTCATATTAAATAGCCAAACGCCTGTAAAAGCTCCCCATGCAAATAAACCACCATGTGCAAAGTTCAATACACTCATTAATCCGAAAATAAGTGATAGACCAGATGCCAATAAAAATATAAGCATCCCTGTCGAAACGCCATTTACAAATAAGTTAATTAACACATCCACGTTCTATCCCCCCGTATCAATGTTAAGAAATTCCTAAATATTTTTGACATGTTTCCTTATCCTCGCGTAATTCATTCATGAAACCGTTATGCACAATTTTCCCATTATCCATAATGTAAAAATAATCCCCAATTTGACTAGCCATCATAAAGTTTTGTTCGACAAGTAAAACTGTGGTTTTCTCTTTCATCTTCAAAATAGCTACCATTAATTTCTCTACCATAATTGGGGCCAGCCCTTTGCTCGGTTCATCAATTAATAATAATCCATCACTATTAATAAACGCTCTTGAAATGGCCAACATTTGCTTTTGTCCTCCGCTCAAAAGCCCACTTTTTTTATTCCAAAACTCCTTTAAATCCGGAAATAGTTTGAGCATCCAATCTATTTTCTCTTCCGCTTCTTCTCCCTTTCCCCTAGCAAGAGCAAATGTTTCTTCTACTGTTAAATCATGAAAAATACCTTGATTTTCTGGTACATAACCTATACCTTTTCTTGAAATTAAATGGGTAGATAATCCATTTACTTGTGCACTATCATAATAAATTTCACCACCTGCAATCCGGTGAAATCCCATAACCGAGCGTAATGTCGTAGTCTTCCCTGCCCCGTTTCTTCCAAACAGTACAGTAATCGTCCCTTTCTCAACAGTGAGATTTACCCCTTGTAAAATATGAAACTGATCTAAATACGTCTCTATGTTATTCACTTGTAATAGTGCCACTATATAATCCCCCTAAATAAGCACTTTGTACGCGCTCATCTTGCATAATTTCTTCCGGCAAACCTTCCGCCAATAACTCTCCATGAAATAAAACAATAAGATGATCTGATAAATCGATTACCATATCCATTTTGTGTTCGATAAGTACAATTGTGCTCTCTGGATGTTTCTTAATATTTTCAATTACTTGTAAAATAGCAGGTACCTCCTCAACTGATATACCTGCTGTCGGTTCATCAAGTAGTAACACATCCGTTTTTAAAGCTAATAACATCGCAAGCTCAAGTTTTCTTTTTTCCCCATGTGCTAAATCTTTCGCTAATATATTCTCTTTCTCATGAAGTAGTACTGTCTTTATATACCGTCGAGCCTCTCCGATTTGCTGTTTCAAACGTGAGGAATTAGGAAAGAAACTATAGTAATCTTGAACAAATGATTGAACGCTTAAACGAACATTTTCAAGTACCGTTAACTCTGGGAATATGTTTGTAAGCTGAAAAGAACGACCGATTCCTAAGCGCGTTCGATCTGAAATCGATAAGTTTGTAATATCTTGGCCCTTAAAATACACTGCACCTTTTGATGGAGAAATCTGGCCACTTAGTAAATTAAATAATGTTGTCTTTCCCGCACCATTCGGTCCAATAATAGAAATGAGCTTTCCCTTTTGTACTTTTAAATTTACATCTTTAATAACATGATGTTCACCGAAAGATACGCTAAGATTTTTCGTTTCTAGCAAATGCGTCACAAAATCCCTCCCTTTAAAGATTTGAGTATGAAAGAAATACGTATAAAGAGAGTATCCCCTCTTTATACAAAAACAACAGAAAATTCAGTCTATTTATTCTGAACTGGTGGTTCTGTCTCTTTCATTGTCAATTCTCTCTCTAAAACAGGTACTGGATACTCCACACCATCCTGCTTTTTCAATGTGATAGAATAAAGTGTCTGCATCGCTTGATGGTCCTTCTCTCTAAATTTCATCTTTCCTTTCGGTGTATCAAATTCCATTCCTTCCATTTTCTTAATCAATGTATCTACATCTGTATCACCTTTTGTTTTCTTTAAAGCTTCCACAATAGAAATTGCCGCTGACATTCCTCCTGCTGTAAACAAATCGGGCACTGCTCCATTAAAACGTTTTTTATGTTCTTCAACTAACCAATCGTTCACTTTATTTTTAGGAAGTTTGTGATAATATACAGAAAAACCTTGCATTCCTACTAATGCATCCATCGTTTTTAACGCCGCTATATCTGGCGCGCCAGTAGAGATTTTAATACCTTGTGCTTCCACATTCATATCTTTCAGCTGTTTCCACGGCGAATTTGCACCTGCCCAAACGATAAATAAATAATCTGGTTTTGAGCTAATGATATTTTGAATATTAGCTGTGAAATCCGTTGAGTTCGTATCTGCGTATTGCTCATTTACAATATTCGCACCTAGTTTCTTCGCTCCCGCTTTAAATGCTGCAATTCCTTCGCGACCGAAAGCATTATCTGGTGCGAACGTCGCAATCTTTACATCTTTTTTAGCAATTGAAGCAGCTCCAGCAATCGCATCTTGCGAAGAGCTTCTTCCTGTTCTAAAAACATATTTATTCCAGTTCTTCCCGGTAATACTATCTGCAACTGCCGGTTCAACAACCATAATTTTTTCATATTCTTCAGCTAGTGGTAATACTGCTAATGTATCACTTGAACTGGACGATCCGACTAAGAAATCAACTTTCTCTTCTTCTAATAACTTCGTAGCTTTTTTTACTGCTACATCTGCTTTCGTTTCCGTATCCTCTACAACAAACTTAATCTTTTTCCCTTCCACTTTTCCCGTCCCACCAGTTGCATAATCTAACCCTAATTCAAACCCGTTCACTGTTTGTTTTCCATACGATTCTAGTGGACCTGTTAATGAAGCAAGAACCCCTACCTTAATCGTTTTTTCATCCTCAGTACTTGTCTTCTTACCTGAACAAGCTGCTGTTACCAATAGCGATCCTAAAACACAACCAGTAACCACCGTTTTTAGCCATTTACGTTTTTTTGTCGACATTGTGATCCTCCCCATACTTTACTTTCTGATAGAATCAAACACGCCAAATTCCCCTGTCCGTAATCATGACTTTTCAACTTCAAAATTTGTATTGGAAAACTCTTGTAGTAACCTCTACATTCGGCATAAATCTATAATCACCTTCCTATTAAATGGAAACGGACATACAATCAATATATATTCTGCTTTTCAAATGAAATTACTGTTTCATTACAGTATTCATCACGAAAAAAACTGCAAATAATTGACTTAAGTTATGAAGTCAATTATTTGCAGCCTACCTAAAAAGTACTTAATTATTTTCTACCTTCGCTAATCCTTCAACCAATTGCTTCTTATCTATCCCTTCCCCTATAACTACCAAGTTAGTCGGGAAACCGAAATCTTGTTCCAGTAAAGTTGGTACCCCGAATGAATATTGGAATAGGTGTGGGTATTTATCTCCATGGAATTTCACAAAACCTTTCACACGATAAATACTATCTGGTAAATTCGAAAGCCATTCATATAATTTGTCTTGATCAATTGATTTCGTAAATTGATACGTCATCGTTTGTATATGTAGATGCTGTTTTACATGCAAGGTCTCGTGTTCCCCATCATTTATAAATTCAGCTTCTTCTATATCTTTTAAAGATATATTACAATACTTTGTTTCAAACAATTTCGCATGATTATTTATTGCTTTCACATCTTCAAGTACTTTGTTTTTATCTGCTTCTGTTAGTAAATCTGATTTATTAATTAAAATGTGGCTACCAAACTTCATTTGTTCATGCAACAATTGCTGAACGTTTGCACTTAATATACTTCGATTTAACCATCTTACTGCATCTAAAACGACTACAATTGATTTCACTTCTAGGAAAGGTGCTAATATTGGTGATACACATGCATCTAACACTTCAATTGGATGCGCTACACCTGTTGTTTCTATATAAATTACATCTGGTCTTTCTTGCTGATATAACGAATGCAACTGTATTTCAAGCTCTTCTTTTAATGTACAACAAATACATCCTTTAAGTAGCTCTCTTAAAACATTCTCTTTTCCAATAATATCTGTATCTACTGAGTACTCACCAATCTCATTCATTAACACTGCAACTTTTCTATTCTTCTTTTTCTCCGCTAACAATAGATTTTGTAATAATGTTGATTTTCCACTACCTAAAAAACCACCTAATATATGAATTTCTACTTTATTCATTCGACCGACCATCCATTTCTTTATTTCAAACGTATTCAAAGCGTAATAATTACGATTTATATTTATCATTTTATTAAAAGAACAATCATTTGTAAATACAACTACTAGATTCACTGTTCATTTACTTCATACGCAACTCTAATTCCAGATTCAATTGCTCCTTGCATCCATCCGTGTGTTAATGTCGTATGCTCACCTGCAAAATGCACTTTTCCAGCTGGCGGCGCAATATACGGAAATAACTCTAGCTCTTGACCCGGCTCAAAAGCTGTAAATGCTCCGCAAGAATACGGATTTTGACTCCAGCTAAATGATGTACCTGTAACAAACTCACTATAGACGATGTCACCATATATTTCTGCTAAATTTTTTAATGCGTAACGAATACGCTCTCTTTGCGGAAGACTATCCCATGTTAACGCCTCATCCGCCCACGTATAACTAGCCAAAATTACAGCTGGGCCTGGCGTATGAAGCCCATAACTTGGATAGTATGTAAATCGAATCGGCAAATCTGTAATAGATTTCCCACCACACTGGCCCGCTCTTTCCCAAAATCTACTTTTAAACTCTATCGCAATTTTAGTCGCAGCTATATAGTTTAATTCACGAATTGCCCGCCTTTTAAAATAAGAAAATAAATCATAAGGCTGAATCTCAACAAAACGTAACGCCGAAAATGGGATGGTAACAATTGCAATATCACCTGTGACTGTATATTGCTCTAACGTTTGTTCATGGTTTACTTGCATCGTCACTTTGTTATCTTCTTGTATAATTTCCCCAACCTTATACTGCATAAATATATTTTCATTTAGCTGCGGTAAAAAGGCTTTTGGTAATGCATCCATCCCGCCAGTAATCTCATAATATTTCGTCGTTGAAGTAAAGAAGATCATTTCACGTAATACTTCAATTAAAGACATTCCCATATACGCTTCCATATCAAGAAGTACCCCAATCATATCTATTGCTCCATCTGAGTAATACTCTGTTAAAAATGATCCAAGTGAATATGTTTTATACTTTGTTTCAACGATAATCCAGTTTTTATTAGGATCTTTTTTAATAAAATTAAGTATTGGTTCTAAAACTTCTAACATTAACTCTTCTGCTGTTTTTTCTTTTTCGTTTTCTAAAACGGGATATTTAAGTATACTTGGATTTTTTTCAAACGTACTCAATCTCGTTCTAATATGATTTGCATAAATGATATCTGAAGGAGTTTTATTAATAAAAAGATTTAACGGCAGCTTAAATTTACGGATGTACGCTAAAGTTAACTCGTGAGTTTCAGGAATTCTCATCGGTCCTGCATTAAAATATAAACCCGCACTAAACGGTTCACGAATCGTATATATTCTGCCACCTATCCGGTTATTTGCTTCTACAATCGTTATTGTATGGCCCGCTTCTTTTAATAAAGATGCTGCGACTAAACCAGAAATCCCTGCACCAGCAATTATAATGCGTTTGGGCATTTTCGTTTTTACAAGTCCTACATTGATGATATGAAGCATTTTTTCTATCGTTAATGGCTTCAGCATACCCTTTTCCCCTTTTATAAAGGATTTTACTGAATTATATTCGGTTAATTTGATTCCTATGTTTTGTGCAAGGAATTGCACGGATACATTTTCAAATACTTGAATATCTTTTATAAAATGTAATAAACTAGATATGACTCTATAGAAGTAAGACGTATTATCTTACATAATAAAATTAATGAAATTGCGAGGAATTTTGAAATGAAAAAAGGTATTAACCGTGTTGTATTAGTAGGAACAGGAGCAGTTGGATGTAGTTATGCGTACTGCATGATTAACCAAGCCGTAGCTGAAGAATTTGTTTTAGTCGATGTAAATGAGGCAAAAGCTGAAGGGGAAGCAATGGACTTAAGTCATGCTGTTCCATTCGCGCCAGCTCCAACTAGAGTATGGAAAGGCAGCTATGAAGATTGTAAAGATGCTGATCTTGTAGTCATTACGGCTGGATTACCACAAAAGCCAGGTGAAACACGTTTAGATTTAGTTGAAAAAAACGCTAAAATCTTTAAACAAATCGTTCGCAGCATTATGGATAGCGGATTTGATGGTATTTTCTTAATCGCAACAAACCCTGTCGACATTTTAACTTACGTAACTTGGAAAGAATCTGGCTTACCGAAAGAACGCGTAATCGGTTCTGGTACAACACTTGATTCTGCTCGTTTCCGTTACATGTTAGGTGAGTACTTCAATATTGGTCCACACAACATTCATGCTTATATTATTGGAGAACACGGCGATACTGAACTCCCAGTTTGGAGTCATGTATCAGTTGGTATCCAAAAACTACAAACGCTTCTTGATAGAGACAACACATATACGCAAGAAGATTTAGACAAAATTTTCATAAACGTTCGTGACGCAGCTTACCATATTATTGAGCGAAAAGGTGCAACTTATTATGGTATTGGTATGTCACTCCTACGTGTTACGAAAGCAATTTTAAACGATGAAAATAGTGTGTTAACGGTCTCAGCATACTTAGAAGGTCAATACGGCCAAAAAGACGTTTATATTGGCGTACCTGCTGTTTTAAATCGCGGTGGTGTTCGTGAAATTTTAGAAGTAGAATTAAGTGAAGACGAAGAATTAAAATTCGATCACTCTGTCCAAGTATTAAAAGAAACAATGGCTCCGGTTCTTTAATCTTATATTCAAAAAAGCAATCCAATTTACTTTGGATTGCTTTTTTATTGTTCATCCTCACTCTAAACCATAATATTATCCATAATAGAAGGGAGTGATTTTATGAATGATTCTTGGACAATTGTAATCCTTTTATTAGCTATTTCATCCTTAATACTTTTCCTCTTTTTAATCATCAGAACCCTATTTCCAACTAAAAAATATGACAAAAATCTCGGATTCATTCTACTTATTATTTGCTTATTAACAATACCGATAAGTATCTTCCTTATTGGTGGGTGGGCAGGTATGGGAATTAGCATAATCGCATTATTTCTTTTTACTGCTGTTATTATAGCCTTAATAGCCAATACATTCATTAAACTTCCACCGGCTAAGAAAGAATAAAGTGAAGCTTAAATCAGTAGCATTCTGTCCGTTTTTACTGTATTACCTTCTATCAATTAACATGTTTCCAGATAAAAAATAACCGATGTTTTCGTTCCTTGTAAACATCGGTTATTTTCTATTACTTTTTAATCGCTTCTTCATTATTTACATCAAGTACATCTAAGAAAAAGATAAAGATTGGTATCCCGATAATAAGTCCCCATATTCCGAGGAAATGCTCTGAAAAGATGAGAATCATAAATGTATAAAAGATCGGTAAATTTGTTTTCGCAGACATAAACTTCGGATTTAAAAAATAACTTTCAAGAGCATGGATGACTGTAATGAACACAAGTATGTATAATACGTATATAACTCCACCTACATTATAAGCAATAATACAAAGTGGAAACAAAGAAATGATTACACCTGCAACCGGAATCAATCCTAGTAGGAAAATCATAACAGCTAATACGAGTAGCTGTGGAAATCCTAAAACGATTAATGCAATCACAGTAAGAATACAGTTTACAACCGCAATTAAAAACTGCGCTTCAATTACTTTACCGAACGATCTTGCAAACCTTTCACCAAAATATGCAATCTCCTCATAAAAAATCTTTAGCCTACTATCTTTAAACTTAGAAGTAAATGTAATAATACGCTCTTTTTCTAATAAGAAAAATAAGCTTAAAATTAGAGACAATAATATTTGTAAACTTACCTTGCCTATGTTTGCTATCGATTGATATATAACATCTACACCTTGTTCTATATATTTTGATACTTCCATTCCATTGATTGTTGAAAGTGCATATTTAATGATTTCATTATCAGGTGGATTTTGAAAAAAGAGCTTAAATTGATAAATCAATTGTGAAATTTGTATCGTTAATACTGGTAAATATTTATACAATGTTGTGCCGATAAAGGACACTAATATTATATACAAACATGCGATAACAATTTTTCGATTCACATTCAATTTTTTTGATATAAAACGTTGGAACCGATCCATTAAAAATGTCAGTATAAACGTAATTAATATTAAATTAATCATACTTTTTAACCCATATAATACAAGCGCTACTATTATTAAAACGAGAAACCGTTGAAACCCTCTACTTCGAAAAAAATTTTTCACTTCATTCATTAAGAATTAACCTCCCCCTTCAGTGGATGGAAATTGAATATATGACAAAACGTACGTATTCATTGTAATACTATTACATTTTATGAACTTCTATAGACAATCTTTCTTACTAATTGGGAAGAATCCTTTTTTTCTTTTCATATTGTTAGATTCTTTTGAAATCAGCCTACTAATATATTTCTGTGAAGTCCATTTTTTTCGCATATTCTATTACAACTTAGGTGATTTTCTATTTTTAGACTGCTGTTCATACGCATATCCAATATTGAAAAGTTCTCTTTCACCAAACTGCTTCCCGACAAATACTACACCTACTGGTTCTCCATTTGTATCATATCCAGCAGGAATCGCTAATTCCGGATAACCAGCTACAGCTGATAGAAGTACTTCATCGTTGTTAATCATGACTAGAGCATCTAAGCCTTTTTTTACTAAATACATATCTAGCTCTTTTCTTGCATTTTCTTGACTCGTTTGTACTACTTTTTCAATCTCCTCTTTCGTTATAGCAGATTTTTCAGACCCCTCAATTAATGTTTGTCCGTATTTTATTCGTCTTTTACTATCCTTACTGTTAAACGCAATAATCTCTTCTAACGATTTTACTGGCACATTTTTTTGCTGTGAAAGATAATCGTTAACATTATGTTTGAACTCATATTCTAATGTTTGCAGATTATCTACCCCCTCAGCGTTTAACTGAATATCATCAGTCAATATTGCACCTGCATCTTGAAGGTCCTTTCTAATCTTTTCTGCTACCGCTTTTCTATTTTCATCTTGTTGATCTACAGAAAAAAGAATCCCTATCTTTTTCCCTTTCAATCCATCTATTGACAAATTATTTATATAATCGATACCCTCTTTGTCTTTCATTTTCTCCGTCATAGCATCTCTTTCGTCATAACCTACCATTGAATTAAATAACATTGCCGCTTCTTTTACCGTTCTTGCCATGGGGCCTGCTGTATCAAGTGATTCAGCTAAAGGGATGATTCCCGTTCTGCTCACCATACCTAAAGATGGACGTAATCCAACTACTGATTGCTGCGTTGCTGGAGCGACAATAGACCCTGTCGTTTCTGTCCCAATTGCAAGTGGTGCAAAATCTGCCGCAACTACTGTAGCAGACCCTGAACTTGATCCCGATGTATCAAATGTAATCGGACCGTAAGGATTTAAATTTTGACCCTTTTTCCCGCTATATCCGCTTGGCATTGTAAAGGATAAATAGTTCGCCCATTCCGACATATTTGCTTTTCCTAAAATAAAAGCGCCTTCGCCTTTCAATTTCTTCACTATAGTGGCATCTTCATCTGCAATCCAATTTTTTAATACATAAGTTCCTGCACTTGTCGGCATAACTTTTGCGGTTTGCACATTATCTTTTACGATAACAGGCATGCCGTATAAGTTCGACTTTTTGTTTCTTCCCCGCTCTTGATCCAACTTTCTTGCTTCTTCTATCGCGTCAGGATTGATCTCTGTAATAGAATTTAATGATATTCCGTTTTGATCATGTTCTTGTATTCTAAAAAGATAAATTCCCGTTAATTCTTCGTACGATAACTTTCCATCATCAATCATTTTTTGTAGCTCATCTACAGTTGCATTTACAACTTCTTTTTCTTTTATCTTTATATTTTCTATATTGATCTCTTTAAGCTGATTATGTATCGGTTTTAACACTCTTTCTTTATCATATACAATACGCTCAGGTTCCTTTGGAAAATAATTTTTATACACGTAATATCCACCCGTACATGCTAATAAGACAATACCTCCAGCGATAGACAACATTATCTTTACCCATTTCTTCATGCTGTTTCCTCCACTCTAAAAGTTGCTCAATTATATTAGAAAAGAGAGTTATCCTTATAACCCTCTCTAATTAAAATGCTAAATGAAAAAATGAAGGAATTCAATTTACTTATTTCTTTTTTGCATTCGCTTTGCTAATAATTCCTTTACTTGATTATAAGTTAACCCTGAATTTTTATTTAAACGCTTTACTTCCTCCACATCAGTACCTACCACTGTATACTGTTTCTCATCATTCATTTTTCCGCTTCCCTTCTCACAGGATTATTTCTTATATTTCTTCCCTAAATGCACATAAATTAACACCCATACAAAAAAGGAAGCTGTTTCTAAGCACAGCTCCCTTCTCGTTTTATATTCTATTTCTTAATAAAATTTCACTACATCTTCAGTAGGTAAGAATGTTCTTTCTCCCGGTTGTTCATTTGCTTCACCAAATGGCATTTGTCCTACTAAACTCCACTCTGCTGGAATGTTCCAAGTTTCTTTTACTTCCGCATCTACGATTGGGTTATAGTGTTGTAATGACGCTCCAATTCCTTCAGCAGCTAATAACATCCACACAGTATGTTGTAACATTGCATTTCCTTGATGAGACCAGAATGGGAACTGATCTTTATATAATGGTGCATTTTCTTGCATTTTTTCTACAGTTGCTTGATCTTCAAAGAATAGAACTGTTCCTACACCTGCATGAAAACCTTTTAGTCTTTCTACAGTCGCTTCAAAGTTTTCTGCTGGTACGCGGGCTCTTAGTGTTTCTTTAACGATATCCCAAAACTTTTCATGTTCTCCGTCCATTAATACGACCATACGGCCACTTTGCATATTGAAAGATGTTGGTGCGTGTAAAGCTGTTTTTAAAACCTCTTCAATTCTTTCTTTCGTAATTGCGTCGTTTTTTGTTACTTTACGAATTGAACGGCGGTTCACGATTGCTTCTTTTAAGTTTGTTGTAGTTGCTGACATTTTAATTCCTCCAAATATTTATTTTATAATTTATTTTGTTATTTCATAACAACTGAATTAGCAATATCCATCTGTATTACACTGCATACCTTCAAATGAATTTGTTTTTTCCTTTTCAATTTCTTTATCAATGACTCTTTGTAGCGTTTCTTTACTAGCAAGCCCTTGAATGACTTCATCTCCAATCATGACCGTTGGAACAGCCATAATATTTGCTTCATCATAGGCGTGCTGAATTGCTTCTTGATGTTTCTCTTTATATTTACGAGTTACTAAAGCATCTTTAAATTCCGCTTCAGAAAGTCCTACTTCTACAGCTAATTTTGTTAAAACATCAATATCTTCAATATTTTGTTCCTCTTGGAAAAACGCTGTGAATACACGGTGATGATATTCATTTCCAAGTCCATGCTCTTTCGCAAATTGGCATCCTTCAAAAGCTAAATGTGTATATGGATGCGGTGAAATACGTGGTAATCGCATTTCAATTCCTAACTTCTTCGCTGTAGGAAGAATGAATGCATCCCATGAACCTATTTTATCTGGTTCATTCCAAGGGTCTATTTTTGAATATGGACTTGGACGTAATTCAAATGGCATCCATTCGATTTCTACATCTTTCTCTTTCGCTACTTCATCTAATGGACCTTTTGCTAAAAAACAAAATGGACATATAAAATCTGAGTATACTTTCATTTTTACAGTCATAAATTTTACACCTTACCTTTATAGTTGTAACCGAAACAGTTACATTTATATCAAAAAAATATAAACATGATTTAAGCATTCATTTTCTCTTGCAACGATTCAAACAACTGCGCCATCGTAATATTTCTCAAAACTTCTTCCATCGCGGCTTGTGCTTGAATCAAAATAACTTCTAATACAACTTGAATATTCGCACCAATTGGACAATCTGGATTTGGTTGCTCATGAATATGAAATAGTTTGTCTTCTTCTACCACATTCACTGCATGATACACATCTAACAATGTAATTTCATGTAAATCCTTTAATAAACCTGCACCACCTGGACCTCGATTTACGTAAACAAAGCCAGCTTGTTTTAAGTACGACATAATTTTACGAATGACTACTGGATTTGTATTGACACTTTCAGCCATATAGTCTGAAGTGCAAAGTGAAGATGGATTATTTTTTAAGATAGATAAAATATGAACTGCTATAGAAAAGCGGCTACTAATTTTCATCGTAATCACCACCTCGACGTAATCATTATAGTTACAACAAGAAGATAAGTCAATCCTTTTCATAAATTTTTTAAAGTACACTAAAAAAGTGCCTCATTACGATATATGAGACACTCTTCTTATTCTGCAAACAACTATTGAAATTCTTCAACAAATAACTAATGAGGCTTCATTTAATAAAGGCACAGCTAAAGTAATTTCTCGCCACACTTGCGGCTCCAATTCCTACATTCACACGTTCTTTCGTACATTCGTTAAAGATAATTCTGCGAAATTTGCAATACTTCTCCCTCTTGAACCCTATTAAAAAGTATCGTTATAGACTGGCACTATCATTTTGCTACAAAACCATTTACACAAAATATTCATACCCCTCTAATTGTTTTTTCACTTTATTTTTGCATATGGTACTTTAAGAATTTGATTACATTTTATACACACCATTAATATAGGACCACCCATTTGTTTCAATTCTCGTAGTTCCTTATGCTCACACTTCTCCATATTATTTCCTCCCTCATCAAATAAATGGACACTTTCAAATGTATCGTTAGGACCATGCACCTCTGTCCATACCTACTTTAAAGTCTGAATGAAACGTTTAAACGCCGATATCCCTTCTTCGTCTCGTTTAAAAACACCAGCATCTTCAAGCACCTGTACAAATTTCTGTCCAACTGCTTCTCTTACAATTTCCTGTACATTTTGTTCATTTATCCTATTGCCATATTGAAGTTTTAATTGTTCCGCCCACAGTATATGATACGCTGGAATATCACATGGAATATCAAGCAAGAACTTTTTCACTTCCTGAAGCTCTGTTTTTAAACGAGCAGGAAGTACAGCTAATCCCATTACCTCAATTAGGCCAATATTTTCTTTCTTAATATGCTGTACGTCCTCATGAGGATGGAAAATGCCGAGCGGATGCTCTTCACTTATACGATTGTTTCGCAAAACTAGATCCAATTCGTACATACCATTCCGGTAGCGTGCGATCGGTGTAATCGTATTATGTGAAACTCCATTTGTAAAAGCATATATATTAACAGAAGAATCACTGTACCCCTTCCATCTACCTAGTATGTACTCACCCGTATTTACTAATTGTTCTAAGTCTTCACTCCTTAAACGAATAACTGACATAGGCCATTTGACAATAGAACATTGAATTCCTGAAAAGTCAGCTAGTTCAAAGTCGAAGTCGTTCAGTGCTTTTTCCATAGCAAATTCATATTTCCCACCTTGATAGTGATCATGGGTTAGAATAGATCCTCCTACAATGGGCAAATCTGCATTGGATCCAAGAAAATAATGGGGAAATCTTTCTACAAATTTTAATAAACGCATAAACGTTTGACGATCAATTTTCATATTTCGGTGTTCTGCGGACAATACAATACAGTGTTCATTGTAATATATATACGGAGAATACTGCAGAAACCACCTTTCGTTTGCAAGATTCATATGAACCATACGGTGGTTCGAACGTGCAGGATGTCCAATTCTGCCCATATATCCTTCATTCTCAATACAGAGTAAACATTTTGGGTAGTTCTTACTTTCCAATGCTTTTTCTCTCATAATTTGTTCCGGATTTTTTTCCGGCTTCGATAAGTTAATCGTTATGTCAATGGCACCATATTCCGTTTTTACTTTGTAATTTATATTTTGAGCAATTTGCTTCATTTGGATATAGTTGCTATTTTTACTTAATTCATAGAAGTAATCTGTCGCAGTCATCGGATCTTGTTCGTATTTCTCATAAAATAATGCATTAATAGCGGATGGTTTGGACATAAAGACATCCATAATTACGCTTGCTAAAATCTCTTTCTCATCAAATACTTTCTTAATAATTTCATGCGTACAAGCATATTCAATTAATTCTTCTAATAATTCCGGAATTTCTTTCTTTACAGACGCTGACACTTCCACTACAAAATCATCTAAGCGAAGCAGGGAAAGAATTTTATTCCTTACATATATTTCATCTTCTCGTTCAATCAATTTAGCTTCAATAGCACGATCAATTAACTGCTGGATTGTTTGATATATCATCAACGTTTTCCTCCTCGATCCTCATAGCCCTTTGGATTGTTAAGATGCCAGTTCCATGCATCTTTTATAATTTTATGGACAACCGTACGAGTTGCCCTCCACCCTCATGTAAGAATCTCTTTCTCCCAATAAACTAGTAACATACCTCGGTCGCCCGCTCATTTTGTAAGCTATTTTATTAAAGTATACGTATGTAAAAACACTTCCACAATAAACATCTTGTCGTGTTTTTTAGACATCTTGCTTTTCATTTGTAAAAATCCACTAAAAAACATACGAAAGGAAAAGATTTTCAAGAGAAGTTTCCGGTGGTTCAATGAACACAATAAGGCCTATCTCCTTAGAGATAGGCCTTTATTTTATGATGTTACTCTATCTATGAAACAACCTTCAACTTGAATCAGGCTCTTTACCTCAAAACTTAATGAGCCTCTGCTCCTGAAGCCAGCTTTTCAATACGTAGATTATCTAAAATAAATGTACCTGCTCCAGTATCTCCGTTTAAACTAGTTCCATCACTAAAGATTCCTACATAAGTTTGGCCGTTCTCAGAACCTGTCACCGTAAACTCTACTGTTTTTGTGTCGGTCGATGCATTAAGAGTGTTATTCACACTTAGTCCCTTTGCACTTGCGATGTCTCGAACATCAATTTCTTGATCCCCTGAAATAAAGCGATATGCGTTTGCTGTTGTTTGATAATCAAATGATACTTTATATGTTACTCCTGATTCGAAACGATAATTTTGAGGAATGGTACGATACAGCAAACCTTTGTTTCCAGTGTTCACTTTAACGGACCAATTTCCACCTAATACATCATCGACTAATTTTTTGCCTGCCCATCCTTTTTGCGTATATGGAGCATGCAATTCAGACAAATGAATTCTGTTGTCTTCTACACCTTCTGTATTACCAATAACAAATGGGTAAATGCCTTGTACCACCGTTTCAAAATCTTGTTTAAATTCCGTCGGTGAGACATTATTTTTTAATGACTTTTGAACGATCCGAACATCATCAAATTTTGTGTTTCCTTTTCCAGAATCACGGCTGAGAGTTAATTTAGCTTTATTAGTTACAGCTGTAAAGCTCACTTGCATGATTTGCATTTTGCTATTGTATCCATCATTTGTGGCATGTGAATCTGCCTTAACATAGTTCTTTTGCAGGCTGCGAAGTGTGTAATTACTAGCATCTTCTTTCCCACCTGTTACTGTAATTCCAGCCTTTACGTCACTATTGTTTTCAACATATACCTCTGCTACATAATCTTTACCAGGTTCCAAACCAGTAAGGACACGGGAAACAGTTGTATCTTTTGATGGACTATCAATATTCAAGTAGTAATCTCCACTACTTAAATTACGGTTGCTGCCAGTTTGATTCGTTCTGACGACGCTTACAGCTTTGTTATCACCCTCAATAGTTGTATATGCACTTACTTTTCCTGTATTGAATCCCGCGTCATATATATGAGCACCCTTGCTCCAATCATAGTCAAGAATTTCCAAGCCCTTATCTTTTTTTGGTACAACAACATAAGGCGTTGCCGCACTAGCTGTCAAAGTTACCTTATTATTTACGACTTTGACTTCTTTCACATCTGTTCTACCGCGATCTGTCAATTTGTATACATAAACAGTAGAGGCACCTTTATATTCATCTGGAAGTGTCCAAGTAGTTGTACCACCTTCCAAATTCCAGTGATACAGCTTTTCAGAATCAGAAGTTGGATTTTTAAAGTCTTGTTTCACCCAAGGAATTAAATAAGCCTTTCCATCAAGTATTACATTTCCATTCAGTTTAATAACACGTTCCCTAGCATTGTCTTTTCTAGTTACATCGACAACATCCCCATTACTTGGGTCCTTCAATTTTATTTCCTTTTCTAAGTTTGTCTTGCTTTTATCACCTTCTACATCTGTCCAGTTCGTTACATAGTATTTTTGTAGGAATTTAGTAGGTAAATTAGTATCAAATGTCATGCGAATAAAGTTATCGAAATTCTTATCAGATTGCCACCCTTCAAAACCAGCTAATTCAAATCCACCAAGTAATGGATGGTCAGCAGTTCCGCCTACTTCAGGCCAATTCAACACCCAAGAATCTCTTTGGTGATTACTAATAAAGCGCAGTACTTCTGAGTTGATACCTTTACTTTCCGGTCCACCGTAGTTTTTATCAGTAGCCCAATGTTGCCACGTTGAATAATTGGCCATAGAACCACCAAATTCCGTTGTTAATCTCCAACCTCTATCTTTAAATTGATCTGCTATTCTATTTGATTCCCACTGATTTTGATACCATACATCCAAATAAATAAAGTCAAGATCAGGAGCAGCAGTTTTCAATTCATCTAGTCTTTTCGCACGCGATCCAGAATACAAATCTTTTAATTTATTAATTGTATAAGATTGATCTAACCATCCCCATCCTAAAGAACTTGGACGATCAATAAAATCATTATTGAAAGCTTTCGCTTCAGGATAAGTTTCTTGAGCATTTATATGGACACCAAATTGGGTATTATACTTACGCCCCTCTTTAATAAGCGTATTTAAATCTTTAACGCCACCCATACGTTCACCCACATCACCATAATCTGGATGACCACTATCATGCCCTTCGTTTGCATATCCTTTTAATATTACAGCTTGCCCCAATTCATCTGTAGCAAGAGCAACCTTTTTCACATTATCTGATGTTTTTAAGAATGGTTGTTGTGCTTGTGATCCGAAATTCATTGCAATACGCATGCCAACATTATTGTTTACATCTTGGTATCCTTTAATGTCTTGCATAATATCACGGTATGCAATCGCCGCATCCTGCCAATCTGCCTTATTATCATTATTCAAATCTTTAGCAATAGCTATTTTAATAGTTGGTTTATTCTTTTGTGGTTCTGGCATAAAATCTCTTTGGTAATAAAGTGCACTAGAACCTATTCCCATTACTTTGGCACCATTTTTATTTACATATCGATTAGCAACTAAGTTTTTATAGCCGTCCACTTCTGAACTAGACCATACACCTGCACTCAATTCGTCAGTTGACAAGAATGCTGTATAATTTTTAGTAGATGTACCTATTTCCTCCATAGAAGAATCTACCTTTACATCTACATCACCTGTTTTCCTAACATCTGTACTAATATTCGTTAATTTAGCTTTTGCACCTTTTTGCTCCGAATTTACCGAAATAAAGTTCATATCAGCAAACTCAACTGTCTCGATTTTGGCACTACCATTATTCTTAATTTCATCGAAACTATAAACAACCTTATTATCATTCACCTTCAAAGATACTTTAAATACAGCATCAAGGTTTTTCATTTCATCCACAACTTTTAATGTATATAGCGCTTCACTATCGTTTAACTTTTCAAAGTTTACTTTAGGATAGTATAGTCCGCCATTTACTTTCAATCCGTAAACAGGAGCTTCCTGTCCACTCATTACTTTATCGCCAACTTTGTATTTCACAATCCGTGGGAATACTTGGTCAATTGTGACGTCCATATACTTTGACTTTAATGTATCTTCTACTGGTGGAGTATCTGGAGGTTTTGGTGCACTATATTCCTTTATTTTGACATTTGAAATCGTAATATCGGCAGCACCTCGGCTTTTTTCAAACCCTAGTAAGCCCGCTTGATCTACACCACCTGTTAAAGTCCAAGAATCTACCTTTTTACCATCAATGTATAACGTCGCAACATCGTCCATGAATACTAAACGTAAATTATACGTTTGTTTTGCTTTTAACGGCACATTTGAAGTCATCGCCGTCCAATTGTTTATAGGACCAAAAGTTTCTCCAAAATACTGATCGTTCGTATCCCCTGTTCCCACATATGTGTATGTAGATGGATTTTGAACACGATAGATTAATCCAAAACGATTCATCTTGTCGGTATTAGTAGTAACGTCCGCTTCAAAAACACCATTTTTAATCGCTTTCATTTGGTTGTAGACAATTCGATTTTTTTGGGTAGATGTAACACGGAAAGTTGCTGAACCATCTTCATTATATGTTACATTTCCGTCACCTGAGATAATTTTCAAGTCGCCTTCTTCCAATTTATTATCCGTAATGTCGACAAGCTTTTCATTTCCCGGATCTGTGCCTCCATCCCCAGGCGTATTTCCTAATTCAATGAGTACTTGACTATTTTTATCTCCATAAGCACCAAGTTTAATCGCTTCCTTACCTGTAAGAAGGTTATTTACATCATTAGATAAAGTAACCGGTCCAAATAAATCTTTTCCATCTAATGTAATATTCAAAGTCGTTTTATTATAATTAATTTTAATAGAATGTGAAGTCCCAGCCTCTGGAAGTGGAACATTAGGTCTAGTTTTTAACCAGTCACCTTTCCCTTGATATTTGTATTCATAGAACCATCCAAGTGAGTCGTAGCCTACAAAAACGAAATTATTATTGTCAATATAATGAGGATAGAAACCAAATCTAGTATCTTCTCCCTTGGTTTCTGGAATAAAGCTATATTCCATCGTTCCTGATTCTTTAGCGACTTTATTCTGCTCTTGAAAAATTGCAGCTTTAGCCCCATTATCGTTTCCAGCACCTGCTCCTAGCCTTGCGTATGACTTCCCATTTTGTTCTACTAGTGCATTGATTTCGTTTCCTCCAGATGAAATTGTAACCCATGGATTAGACGTATTTGCCCCTACATGTAATGGCACAATCATACTCACTAAAAATGTTGGCACAATTAGCATAAGTGCAAGAAGGGTATTAAAAGCTCTCTTGAAATGCTTATTTTCCAATTCTTCTCCTCCTTTGAATTTTAAATTTTAGTTAAAGACGATACCTGCACATTAATTTTTAAATATACCAAAACCTGAAAGGTATCGTTTTCACTTATGTTTAGGATAGTTTTTTTAAAGTACCTACACAATAAAGATATTGTTTCTTTTTTTAGGTATATTGTCTTTTTAAAAGCGCTTACAAAATAAGGTCATTGTTACCTTTTTTAGGTACACTTCCTTTTTGGTTACATCTCACAAAAATTCAATCGATTTGATTGTACACGGCAATTAGTACTTATCATTTCTTTAGAAATAAAATGTCACCCCACACATCTTGAGCTATGGTTGCTATCGCCTTGACTGCTCTAGACTTGCATCCTAGAGTTTAAGACCATGCTGGACACACTAAAAAATGAGCAGGCGAATGTCTGCTCATTTTTCTTCATTCCGTTTAGATGTAAATATTTCTTCAAGATATAAAGCAATGAAGGACATATAGAAGAAAAGATATTGTACTAACTTTGAAGCTCCGCTGTTTGTTTTACTTTAGCGAACCATGAGTTGGCTGTCTCTTTCAACACGAGATTCAGTTCTTCAGCATTCCTTTTACCAGTATCTTTTAACCAATCACGACCTGCTTGTTCGCCGCTTATAGCAAAAGGTGCCACACCATCTTTCCAGGTTGCCCGACCACATAACACTCCGTTAAAGGTAGAACCGGATTCTTTAGCAAATTTTAATGTTTCTTGGAATAATTTAGCACTTACACCTGCACTTAGGAAGATAAACGGCAGTTCAGTTACTTCACTTTGTTCTTTGAAAAAAGAAGCAGCTTCTTCTTTTCTGTATACGAATTCGCCTGCCGTATACCCTTCCACAAAGTTCATATCCACCGGAACTTCTACTTTTAAAACATCTACTTGATATTGAGGTTTCGAGAACTCCTTCATGGCCTCAATCACTTTGTGTGGTTTTATTTTTGCGTACGCTTTACTTTTTGCATCATCATTTTCAGCATCATAAGTAACAATCTCCAAGAAAAATGGAATGTCTTCAGCAGCACACTCTGATCCGATACGTTCCATATAGACATGCTTATAGTTATTAATTTTTTCATCTTCATCGAAATCATAGTAGAGTAAGAATTTAATAGCATCGGCACCTGCTGCCTTTAATCGTTTCACTGACCATTCCGATAATAAATCCGGTAACCGTCCTACTTCTGACGCATCGTATCCAGTTTTTTCATACGCTACTATTAAGCCGGATTCTTTATCTCGGACCTTTGCCGCTGGCAGTCCGTATTCCGGATCCAAAAGAATCGCTGTTGCAAATGGTGTTAATTCCTCAGAAACCAATTCTTTGAAACGGATAATGCCCTCATCTCCAACATGACTTGCACCGCCAGACGCAATCATTTTTTTCAATGAACCACGTTGATCAATAGCCAATGCTCCAATTATGCCATTTTCAGCAGATAAACGTTTTAGAGCTTCCAATTTATTCTTGGTTAGTTCTAACATCAACATTCTCCTCTATCAATCTATTTTTTCAACATTAACGAGATCAAAATATTGTTTAAACTTATTCACATTAATATAACCAGTTTCAGCTTCCATGGTATTTAACATTCCTGTAGTCATCGCCGTTTTAAGTACAGTCTCGACCGTTTGATTTTGATGTAGTGCCACAGCTAACCCTGCAACTGTCGCATCACCAGACCCAACAGGATTGACTACTTCTATTTTTGGAATCGTAACTCTGTAATAGTCCTCGCCATGCTTGACAAAAGCACCTTCACCACCCATGGACACGATAATCCACTCAATTCCAGTAAATAGTTCATGGTGTAATGCTTGCTTCAGATCAACGATTCCTACTCCCATGTTAATGCCAAGCAGCTGAGATAATTCCGCTGCATTTGGTTTGATGGCAAATGGTTTTTCTTTATGCACCAAGGCGTTTTCCAAAGATTCCCCTGACGAATCCATAATCACTGGAATTCCATTGATATTGCACAATTCTAACATTTGATAATAAAAGTTATTCGGTAACCCTTTCGGCAAACTGCCCGAAATTGTCACAAGTGAAGCTGTTGTTAGCAGACATTCAAATTTTTCTAAAAAAGTTGCCCCTTCTTCTTTGGATAATGTCGGCCCCGATTCTAAAATCTCTGTTTGCATCCCTTCATGAAGAATGGCAATACAATTTCTTGATTCTTTTTTAATTTTTAAAAAGTCATTTGGAATATCGCCTCTATTTAACTCTTGAATAATGTATTCGCCAATCGTACCACCAAGCACACCTGTCGCTAGGACAACTTCTTCCATTTGAGCGATCACTCGCGCCACATTCAAGCCCTTTCCACCAGCAGTTTTATGAACTGTTTCCACACGGTTCACAACATCTAACTTTAGTTCATGAATCGAATAGGAAATATCGACGGATGGATTCATGGTGACAGATAAAATCATTTGAAATCCCTCTTTCAGAAAAATATTTAAGCTTGAAAACGGCACACACCATCAAGATAGGTAGCTGCTAAATCCATCGCTGGCGTCAGTACAATAAAGTCAGCAGCATATCCCTCAGCGATCTTCCCACATTCGCTATCAAGCTGAATACTTTTAGCTGGTGCAGTACTCGCCATGTAAATCGCTTCCTCAGGCGCGGCAATTCCCCAAACGACGACATTTTTGACAGCATCTTTTAATTGCAAAATGCTACCTGCTAAACTTCCATTTTCCAAACGAGCCATCCCATCTTTTACTTTCACAGGAAATTCTCCCAGTTGATAAGTCCCTTCAGACATACCTCCGGCCATCATACAATCGGACACCATAACGACATTCTCTCTGCCGCGGACATTCATTAAAATATTTGAGGCGACAGGATGAACATGATGTCCATCACATATGATTTCGACAAAAACATCTTTTAGATTCATGGCTGCTCCGACCATCCCTGGCTCACGATGGTGCAGCGGACTCATTCCATTGAAAGTATGAACAAAAATGGATGCACCTTTTTCAACGGCTTGCTTTGCTTCTTCATAAGTTGCATCACCGTGGGCCAATGCCACTACAATATCTTCTCGCGCAGCGTATTCAATAAATTCCACTGCACCTTTTCTTTCAGGTGCAATCGCAATTTTTTTAATAGAATCATTTGATAATTCCTGCCAATCTTTCAACATATCAACTGATGGATCACAAAAATATTTTGTGTTTTGTGCCCCTTTATGCTTTTCAGTAAAAAACGGTCCTTCTAAAAAAATCCCTTTAATTTTTGCGCCTTGCACCTTCGTGTAATTGGCACCAATCATTTCAACGACATGATTCAACAATTCTACCGAAGAAGTTAAGGTTGTCGGTAAAAAGGATGTAACTCCGCAAGAAAGGAGCCCTACCGAAATTTGGTTCAGTCCTTCAAAATTATTGTCCATAACGTCATGATTTCTAAATCCATGAATATGTGTGTCCACTAGACCAGGAGCAATCCAACATCCTGCATAATCGATGATTTCTGCCGCTTCTTCTGGCCTGTTTTCTGAAAAAACACCGAATTTTCCATCTTTTATTTCCAAAAAGCCAGGACCTACGACCTTTCCCTCAAGAAAAAACTTATCTGCAAAGATAAAAATAGACATGTATTTTTCCCCTACCCTAGTTACTCATATTCGTAGATAGTAACACCTTTAACGACACGGTTCACCGTTCCTGTCGGTGAAGGTGTATCTGGTGTATTACCTACTTTCACGGAGGCTAACAGTGATACTGTTTGCCCAATCATGACAAAAGGTAATGCTAAGTAAGCATCTGGTACAGACTGGGCCTCTTTGCCGAATGCAAACCTGTTCCCAGCATAATTGGTTTCTCCATCAACCTCGATGGCACATATATAGCTGGCAATGTTGTCCTGCTGCATTTCTTTTAACATATCTAAATCATACTGACGTGTATAAGGATGGTTGGAAACAAACACAAAAACTAATGATTTTTCGTTTACAAATGATTTTGGACCGTGCCTGAATCCTAACGGTGAATCAAACGCGGTGACGATTTTCCCAGCTGTCAGCTCTAATATTTTTAATTGCGCTTCTCTTGCTAAGCCTTCTAAACTACCAGATCCTAAGTAAATAATTCGTTGAAAATCAAAATCAATCATCTCTTGGATGACGTCTTCCCTTTGAATGACACTTTCACCCATTTGATGAATCATTTTCACTATCTTTGATTTTTCTTCATTCGATAGAGAATCAAAAACGAGTAATGCCGTTAACGCCATGCAAGTATAACTTCCTGTCATCGCAAACCCTTGATCATTCGATTTTTCAGGCATCAATAGCAATAAATTCTTTTCATTCCCCACTGCCTGTTTGGCTAATTTACCATCTTTAGCACAAGTAATCGTTACCTGATACAAATCAGTTACTATTTGCTCAGCTAATTGTACAGCAGCAATACTTTCGGGACTGTTCCCACTTCTAGCAAATGAAACGAGTACAGTTGGAAAATCTTTTTTGAAAAATTGGTAAGGATTTGAAACCAAAGTGGTTGTCGGAATACTTAGCATTTCCCACTGCTGCTCATCAACCTTTTCTTTTAAATAAGGGGTGACTGTATCACCGACATAGGCAGACGTTCCAGCGCCTGTAAAAATAACTCGAATCCGGCTGTGTTTCGTTAATAATTTTTGAAAAAAACCTTCAATTTCCCCGCTTTTCTCCATATATAAAGCAAAGGTTTCGGCCCATAAATCTGGCTGCCGTTTTATTTCCGCCGTTGTTATCGATGCACCTAACGAAACTAAATTTTCTTGACTTAATGTAAACATATCCGTTCACTCCTCTACCTATTTGTCATCATTTTCTCCATAAATGAAGACCAGTGGTGCCTCAATACATATCTTCAAATACTCGTAATCCTGCACCAATAACTCCATTATTCTGCGCCAATGTACTGATGCCCATCTGGTCTAAAAGATGTTGTTGTTCAGGAAGTTGATAGATTTTTAGCTTTTCTTTAATCAACTCCAACAGAAAAGGATTTTTCACAATGACACTGCCACCAAAAATCATTTTGTGCGGATCCAATAAACAGGAAATCGTATAGAGCCCTTGAGCTAAATAATCCGTTACCTCGTTAATGATGGACTGATATTCCTGTACCCCATTTATATAACCAGCAAAAACATCCTTGGTTGAAATAATATCTACCTGTAAGTCCCTTTCGGCTATTCTCTGGATCCCCGGCCCGGCAGCGACTTTTTCCAATCGATTATTGGTCCCCTTCGAAAGGGCTGGAATCAGACCCAATTCCCCAGCAAACCCTGCTCCCCTGAAAAACGAACCTTTATGGATGATAGAACAAGAGATTCCCGTACTTATAGTCACGTAGACAAAGGTCTCATCCTTTTTTCCCTGTGCTGCTTTCCATTCGGCAAAAGCCGCCATATAGACGTCATTGTCAATCGTAATCCGCTCGATGCCAAATTGCTCCTGTAAACGGAACGTAATGGGAAATTGTCTCCAAGGTAAATTGTTTTGAAAAATAGCGATCCCCTTCGCACGATCCACTTTTCCTGGCACACCAACACCGATGCCCTCGATGTTAGCGATTGAAATCGATGATTTTCTGAGAACTTGTTCCACAGCTTCTACGACTCTACTAAACATTTTTTCCCGATCTGAAGGATCACTTTTTACTTCCGCACGTTCAAGGAGTACGCCCGTATCCGAAATGACTCCCGCTGCAATCTTCGTTCCTCCAATATCAATGCCGACTGCCTTTTTCATTTGTCCGCACCCCTAAGTTTGTATTTGAAGAACTGCGTAATTTTCTATGATTGCTATCGTTGACATATATATGCGTTTCCTTGATCCATCCACTTCCTCTGGTCGATTTATACGTATTTCCGATTGTAATCATAAAGCAGCCCTAAGAGACCAGCTAATCCAATTAACATCATACCCAGTTCGAATTTACCAGCTGTCTTTTGGTAGATGATAATCAAAGATAGGCATACGATAAACACAACAATTTTAATAATGAATAAAGCATTAGCTTTCATTTGAAAAAACCTCCCACCTGATTTCACTAGGTGCTAGCGTAACTTCTTTCCTGTTTCCTTGTCCGTCGTAAACAGCCGTCGTTTGTTCGCTCATTGAATTGTTGACAATCGCCATTTTTTGAATCGATGGATATGCATGGACTTCACAATAAATGTTGCTAGCATGAAATGTTTGGAATTCCCCTTCTTTATGAGCAGCATAGTATAACGCGCGCATCAGTAAACGTGTATTTTCTTCGCTGTATGGTAGCCCTGCTATATAGACAGATCTGCCTTCTCCAAACGAATGACTAGAAAGATGCACTTCACCATCTGAATATTCTATTATTTCGGTTTTATCTGACAACGCATAAATGTTTTTCATCCCTTCACCAAAATCGAATTGAGTACTATCCGCAGAAATAAAATGATTTTCGACAGGAGTGATAAAATATTTATCTGTTGATAAGCTGAATCCTAGTTCCTTATCAACACCTAAGACGTTCGCCAATTGAAAATAATGCCCTTCATGCTGATGGGCTGTAGGTTCGCCAATGCCTATGAAACCTCCGCCGTTATAAACCCAGGCCCTGATTGTAGTGACTAACTTTTCATTAATCCAATGAGCCCCGCCTGAAAAAGCTGTACCCACATCGCCAGCATTAATGATTACATCAACACCCTCAGGTATCCCATCATTAATGACATCATCAAAACTAATGAACGAAACCTCTACGGCAGCCCCGCTCAAGGATTCCAAAACACCTAAATAAGAATAAATTTGTTTATACCATAGTGCATGAGCGACCATATGTGTCTGCCAAGTTCTCAACTTACCCCAAGAGTTCAAAATTGCGACTTTAAGACCGCTGTATGGTTGAACGCCTTTAATTGTGTCATAAATCCCACGAAATTCCTCGGTGACTTCTTCAATGTATGATACGAATTCTGGAAACTGATAAGCCAAACTTAAATAACCACCATAACCGATGCGGTCAACAGGATTTCGCAGTAACGCTCTCCGCGCTGTTAACCAGTTTTCATTGGCTTCAATCACTGGATTGTTACCTTCATAAAATGTATCTGGGAAGAAATAAGGTAAGAATCGGCCTTCTGTGTAACGAACATGTGGTATATCGGCAATCATACGTAATGTGGCTCCGCCGCCCACACTACCTACAACTGCGTCCATTCCGATATTTTCAAAGTATTTTCCATACGGTTCCGTACCAATCCAGTTATCACCAAGGAACATCATCGCTTCCTTGCCACTGTCATGGACAATGTCCACAAGTTTCTTTGCTTCTTCAGCAACAAACTTATGTACGAAATCCATATAATCTAAAAAGGCTGGAGTTGGAATTCGAAACGAAGTATTGTAATAGCCTTGATCAACGATGTCTTCCGGTCTTAAACGATAGCCTTTTTCTTGTTCAAAAGCCTCCAAAGCAGCGACTGAAACACTAGCACCATAACCGAACCAATCGACAAATTTTTCTTTTCCAAGATTATTGAATACAAGGGTAAAATGATAGAAAAATGTTGTGAACCTGACCACATCCGTATCCGGATTTTCTGCCAGCCATTGTTTTAAGTATGTTTTCATAAATTCATTAGAGTGTGGCTGCCTAACATCAAAAGGAATGTCATGTGGCTTATCGCCCCAATCATTTGTAATATGATTGTACATTTGTGTTGGATCCCAAATCGCATACACTAGGAATGACACCGTGTATTCATGCCAAGGAATCGCCTTCGTAATCAACACACTATTTTTCTCTTCGTTTACTTCCCAATCATTAACATCAACAACTTCTCCGGTCGTCCGGTCGATGATCTCCCAGTATTTCTTAGGACTGTTAAGGTAATCCGGCTTTAATTGTTCCTCAAAGTAACCTTTCATAAAATCAATTTCAAGTGTGTCAGTAATTGCCGTATTGAATAAGCTCATTAAATAGAGTTGCTGACATTCATCCATATGTTTCTCTGCAAACTCATTGTGAGCTCTAGCAACAAAATAGGTCGTATAAATTTTCGCATCCAATTGTTTAATATCATCATCCAGTTTTGTCCCATCACTATCGCGAATCGCATCTGCACCCCAGCGCTGCATCAATTCTTTTGTTTCCTTAAGAAAATTTTCTTCACTCGGTAAGGTAACACGACCTGTTTTCTTTTTCATATAAATCCTCCTTTAATCCTTTAAACCACCAAGGGTCATCCCTTGTGTTAATCTTTTTTGAACAATGATATATAAAATCAACGTTGGCAACATGACGAGAACCATTCCTGCATACATTTGACCATAGTTAGCAGCAGATTTTTGGGCTGCCATCAAGTTCATTAGTCCAACAGGTAACGTTTTATTCGGTCCTGGGATTAATGTTAAGGCAATAATGTATTCGTTCCAAAAGGCAAGAAAATTAAATAAAATGACGGCAATAATACTTGGACGAGCTATCGGAATCATGACTGAAATCATTGTTTTAAAATATCCGGCACCATCAACCAACGCCGCTTCCTCATACGTGGATGGAAGGGATTGAAAAAAACTAGACAACAAGTAAATGGTAAATGGCAACGCCGTCGCCGCATACACCACAGCTAAAACAAATAAATTGTCTAATAGAAATCCATCCCCAAGTTCTCCCCGTAAAAAGGTATCTCCGCCCAATAACATTAAGAAAATTGGAACAACAATATAGTTCACATTAATGAATAATCCAGCTTTAAAAAAACCATTTATTAATCGACTTCCTCTAAAAGTATATCTTGCCAAAACATAGGCTGCCGGCAAAGCTACAATCAATAAAATAAGCAGAGCCAATGCTGTTACCATAACTGAATTCAACATATAGGTACCCATATTTGCCTTTTGGAAAGCATCAATGAAGTTTTGAAAATAGAAGCTTTTTGGCATGGACCACGGGCTTCCATAAAATTCCGAGTTTTGCTTCACTGAGGCTAAGAAAACCCATGCAACAGGAATAATAATAGAGATTGCTAATGTAATCAGTGCTACGTAGATAAAACAACGATACACTGTTTCTGTCGTCATTCTTTTTTTGCTTTTTATTATTTTTGGCCCTTGATACGCTTTTTCTGCAGTCATTCCTTTTTGTGTTTCCATCGTTTTTCGATCTGGATATACTGTTTCTGTCTCCATTCTTTTTTGTGTTTCCATCGTTTTTGGACCTCCTTAATACTCCAACACTTCCCTTTTAGTAACACGGCTGATAATCGCAGATAATGCAAATGAGAATAGGAAAATGACCACTCCAATAGCCATACCGTAACCGTAAGAAGAATTGGTGTAAGCCTGCTTATACATGTAACTTAAAAACACTTCCGTCGATCCGTCGGGTCCGCCGCCGGTCATCGCTTGGACAAGAAGAAAACTTAAGTTAATCGTACTAATAACGAAGAAAGTTAACGTCGTCCGCATGTTATTCCAAATTAACGGTAAGGTAATACTGAAAAATTGTCTGATTCGTCCAGCGCCTTCCAAAGAAGATGCTTCATAAAAACTTTCCGGGATACTCGCCATCGCCGCCATATACATGACCATATAGTAACCAACGGCTTGCCAAATGAGTGCTCCGCCGATGCTGTATATGGCAATTTTTTGATTACCGAGCCACATTTTTTGAAGGTTCTCAAGGTTAAACAAAGCAAGCAAATTATTCAACAAACCTGTGGTTGGATCATAAACTGCCGAAAATATCCCCGAGATGACCACAACAGATAAGATATTAGGGATGTAGAAAATAATTCGGAATAAACTCTTACCTTTTATCTTTTCTCTCGTTAACAAAGTGGCAAACAAGATCGCCAGCACCATGGTGATAAGTGTAACGATAACAATCAATACAATACTGTTTTGGAGAGATCGAAAGAAGTTCATATCATTCCATAAAATTTTGAAGTTATCGAGCCCAACAAATACCTTATTATTAGAAAATCCTCCCCACTTATATAAGGACATTCTGAATACCTCAATTGTAGGAACAATCATAAAAATAGCTAACAGGATTAGTGCGGGTGCAGTGCTCACAAAAATAAAAATTCTTTTTTCTGTTGTCTTATTCATGCCATCACCTCAATTAATAAATATAATGGTGAAACTAGCCGTTCACCATTATATGTAGTGAAAACTAATAAACTAATTTATTTTAATGCAGACCGTAACTGGTCACTCACTTTTTCAACAGAGCTTTGCCAATCTTTCACCTTTTTATCACCAGAAATAACGCTGTCAATCGATCTAAATAATGTATCTGGCATACTTACACCTTCAACGGCTTTCGTTGCAGCAAATCCACCTACCCCGACTTTCACTCCATTATCATAAATACTATAGAATGATTTATTTTCGCCTGTTAGCTTATTAGAAAGGCCTTTGATAGGCTGAATCGCACTAGATTCCGCAAAAATTTCAACTGCTTTATCCGAATACACAAACGTCATGAAATCTTTAGCAGCTTGTTTATTTTTAGCTGCCGAAGGAATCCACATTTGTTCAAAGAAAGTAAATGCATAACGGTCGCTATTAGCATCAATTGTCGGTAAAGCCATCATGCCCCATTCAAAACCTTTAGATCGAGGCGCTTCTTTCATTTCACCAACAACCCACGTACCATTTGGCATAAACAATGCTTTGTTATCAAGAATCAATTGTTGATTCTTCTTGTAATCTTTATCATTTGCATTAGCAACAGTTGTTGGTTCTGTATATTTTCCTAATTTTCCGATAATTTCAAAGGCTTTTGTTGCTTCAGAAGTTTCCCAGACGCCATCTCCATATTTCATAGCTTTATTGTATAATTCAGGTCCACCCACCCCTAATAGTAAAGAGTAGAAGAATGTATCAAAGTAGCCAGTGGTCGGATAAGTAAATAAAGAAATCCCTTCTGCTTTCGCTTTATCGCCCAAAGCCCACATTTCGTCCCAAGTTTTCGGTACTTCCCAACCTTTTTCCTTGAATAAGCTGGCATTATAGAATAATCCGGTTGGACTATAGAACATCGGTGCCATATAAGTTTTGCCATCGTTATAAGGATTAGTTGCAGGTGTACCAGTAAGTCCTGGTACCAACTTATCTTTGACTTTGACATCTTCACCATAAACGTTCTTATCAAAAACATCGGTAATGTCTTCTAATGCTTTATCTTTAATCAATGTTTCTGTCAGTGCTTGTTTTCTTCCGGTTGCCAATAACACTACATCCGGATAGTTTCCTGCTTTCATATTCGAACCGATGACATCCTCAAGATTTTTATCCACCGTCAATTCAACATCGACTTTTGGATTAGCAGCTTCATATGCTTCAATTACTTTGGTCCACATCTCTTTACCATAAGCCGATTCAAGTGTTGCCACATGAAGGGTTTGTTTTTTACTGGATCCTTTACCGCCCGTAGAGTTATCAACTTTTGTAGTATTACCCTGGCAGGCTATTAAACTAAGAGATAACAAAGCTGTCATTCCAGATAACAAAAACTTTTTTTTCATCTTTATCTTACCCCCATCTCCTAATCTTCCTTTCATAACTCAAGAATACAGAATAGATAACGCTTTCACAACACACATCTTGTTCTGTTTTTTAGATATCTTGCTTTTTGTTTAATATTTCCCTAAAATCATTATAATAATAGATAAAAAGACTATGAAGGAGGGAGTCATTTGTCCAATGAGGTGTATGAGATTCCGCAATCTCAAAGAGGTCATCTTCCAGTAAAACTGCTTTATGTAACAAAATCAAAATACGATAAAGATTGGCATAGTACCAACCATGCGCATCACTTTACAGAGCTATTGTATATTACCAAAGGCAAAGGAACTTTTATCTTTTACAAAGAAGAAGTCCCCGTGAAAGAGCATGATTTGATTATCATCAACCCGAATGTCGAGCACACGGAAAAGTCTGATACCGATCACCCACTCGAATATATTGCACTTGGTATTCAAGGTCTCTCCTTTTCATCTACAGAAAATCCGGGTCAAATCACTATTTACAATTATAAACAGGAGAAAAATACCTTTCTCTTTTACCTTGAGCAATTGCTTGAAGAAGCGGAAAATCATCAGGAAGATTATGAGTTGATTATGCAAGACATTTTAGAAATTTTGTTGCTTAAAATGATGAGAAAAAAAGCTTTTAACGTGGAGAAAACCTCTACTCAAAAAATCAATAAAGATATTGAATTCATAAAAAATTATATTAAGCAGCATTTCCGCGAAAATATCAGCCTGGATACATTAGCAAAAGTCAGTCATATCAATAAATATTATCTCGCGCATTCCTTTAGGAAATTTGCCGGGGTTTCACCTATTGAATACTTAATTCAAATTCGGATTAGAGAAAGCAAACTATTGTTGGAAACTACCAACTATCCAATTTCCAATATTTCAACAATTACAGGATTTTCTTCCCAATCATTCTTTTCTCAATCTTTTAAACGAGAAACGAAGCTATCTCCTTCACAATATAGAAATACTATAAACTCTAACAAAAATAAAACGGATTTCAATGCAAAAAATTAAATACACCTGCGATAAATCTATAAATCTCGGACGTATTGTTACTATTATTTTAGAAATGTGGTGTTCCTATGATTCAAAAATTAAAAGCATATTATGGTGAAGATATAAAGATTAATGAAGCCGTGTTGTCTGAGGATTATAGCTGGTTTTTGGTTGAAGAGCATAAGATAGGGATTCGAAAAACTCGATTACATAAAAAGGAACATTTATTGCTTTCATCCATCTTAACACCTATTCATACTGATACATTTTATGAAACTGAAAAAGAAAAATCATGGTATGCAGTATTATATAAAAATAAATACACCCCTATAGTATCGGTTCGTTTTTTACACTTCTTCACAACGCGACCTATAGTAGAAAGAGAAGAATTTCAATACGCTTTACAGTCTATGTTTCCTTTCACCACTACAACAATATGGGAAACCTCTCAAACTGGCGCCCTCATCTTAGAAGAAAATATACCTGAATCTGTATTGCAGGCAGCCCTTGATACACTAGAAACAGATTTTTTTATATCTCTATCCTTTTTTATGGGCAGACACTATACACAAACAAATGAAATTGCTCGACTATATCAATGGGAGCGAAATTTATTTTATGTTCTTTCTCCCTATTTATCGCAAAAAATTATACACATTGAACAACTACTTCCTTATCAATTAATGATTTCATTACCAAAAGAAGAAAGAGCAAAATACACGAATCAATTATTAGCACCTATTTCTAATAACAAGGAGCTAATAGATAGTGTTAAAGTATTCTTCCAATGTAATTTAAATGTATCACTTGCAGCGAAACAATTATATTTACATCGTAATACTTTACAATATCGAATTGATAAATTCATTGAAAAGACAGGAATTAATATAAAAACTTTTGAAGGTGCAGTAACAGTTTATATGGCTTTTCTTTCATTGGATATTTCGTAAACTTGTATAAAAAAACTCTCATTCTTTTGTGCACCATGCCAATTTACCTGCGCTTATAATAATCTTATAATTCAATTAATTATAAGGAGGAGTGAGTAATCATGACAGAACTTGTATTAGATCATATTTTTAAAGTTTATGATAATAAAACGACTGCTGTTTCTGATTTTAATTTACATATTGAAGATAAAGAGTTTATCGTATTTGTTGGACCTTCTGGATGTGGAAAATCAACAACTCTACGTATGATTGCTGGGCTTGAAGACATTTCTGATGGTTCATTTTATATTGATGGAGTGCGCATGAATGATGTTGCTCCAAAAGATCGCAACATTGCAATGGTATTTCAGAATTACGCATTATATCCACATATGTCTGTTTATGAGAATATGGCTTTTGGCTTGAAACTACGAAAACTCCCAAAAGCTGAAATTGATCACCGTGTAAATGAGGCAGCGAAAATATTAGGGCTTGAAGATTACTTAAAACGAAAACCAAAAGCATTATCAGGTGGACAACGACAACGTGTTGCGCTAGGAAGAGCTATCGTTCGTGACGCAAAAATATTTTTAATGGACGAGCCTCTATCCAATTTAGACGCAAAATTACGCGTAAGTATGCGCTCCGAAATCTCTAAACTTCATCGTCGTTTAAACACGACCACTATATATGTGACACATGATCAAACAGAAGCAATGACAATGGCATCGCGACTAGTCGTTATGAAAGATGGACTCATTCAGCAAATTGGTACCCCAAAAGAAGTATATGATAATCCTGAAAACATTTTTGTTGGCGGATTCATTGGTTCTCCAGCTATGAATTTCTTTACTGGAACATTACAAGATAAATATTTTAATATAGAAAATATTCGCTTCAAAGTACCCGATGGTCTACTAAAAACATTAAACAAACAGGGGTATAATGGAAAATCAATCATACTCGGTATTCGTCCTGAAGACATTCATGATGAACCAATTGTTCTTCAAGCTTCTCCTGAATCCACAGTCGAAATTACAGTAGAAGTTGCTGAATTATTAGGTGCTGAAACGATGATTCATGGTAAACTTGCGAACCAAAACTTTATTGCACGAATCAATGCCCGTTCCGAAATTAAAGCGACTGATAAAATTCCGTTAGCTTTTAGTTTAACTAAAGCTCATTTTTTCGATATTGATACAGAACAACGTATACGTAATAATTAGACATACTTGATTACCAGTTCCATGTTTTACGTAACACCTTTTCTGGCTGCTGAAAAGTCTTCTCCACAATCTAGAAAAAGAGCCTACTGCTTGTAGGCTCTTTTTCTTACCTTATTTTTTACGACGTCCGACAAACACACACATTCCCACCGACGATACAATCGCTAAAATAGATAAGACAATTGCTATCGTTGTCATATTACTTGTACTCTCATTTTTTTCAATACTAGACACTTCTCCATGTTCTCCTGTTAATGATGTACCTTTTGTAATTGCAGTAAGTGAATGTGGTTTCTCCGCTTTCTCATCGCCTGTCCATTCAACAATTTCTCCATCTGTATATTGTTGATATGCATCCCAAGCTATTTTTTGTTCCTTATTTGGATTTTTAGCGACGAAAGTAAATCGTTGAAACTGACCAGGCAAAATCCCTTCTCCTGTTGCTTCCCATACTACAGTTTTAACTTTTCCATCTGTATCTTTTTTCTCTTCCACTTTCCATCCTGGCACCGGTTCATACTGTTGAAACTCGACGCCAGCTGGTATTTTCAGCGTGACTTTTGTCGTTGCCACATTCTTTTCAACTGGTACTTTTATCGTATAAGTCTCCCAAGAGTTAACATCTGAAGTTGCTGGTTTCACAGTTACGTGAGCACTAACAGGTAACGAAAAAATCCCCATTGCAATGATTGTTGCTATCATTGTTGTTCCTAATTTTTTAATACGTTTCATTTTCTATTAACTCCTTTTCATCTATAAACATCTCTTTATCTGCCACCTACAATAAATTTATAATCTGTATCGAAGCTATCAAGAGATTTTGTTAATCCATGTACATGTATATTCCAGTTTCCTGTCATGTTAATATACATACCTTCCGCTTCATATTCTCCTGGTGAAACAGCTGAAGCTTTAAATGAACCTTTGCCCATGTTCATATCTAACGATTGAGTCGTCAATACAATTTGTTCCATATCAGTAATAGGCTGTCCATTCTCATCCTTTAAAGTAATATGAAATATATTTTGTCCTACCTTATTAGGACTTACCTGTAGAGTAAGTTCATATCCATTATTTAATTGCTTGCTCTCTGTAAAAGGTCCAGTAGGAGGCATCGGCGGTGTTTGTACGTTTGTCATAAAAGCTACGATTATGAAAACGATAATTCCTATGATAAATTCTACTTTCACCGTAGCTCCTAACCTTTGCTGCGCCCGCATTCTTCCCTTCACATAATGCACGATCCCCAATATTCCCATGCAAACGAATAAAAGTATCTTTGCTAATAAGGCTAATCCATACTTCGTATCAAATAGTGAATGGATCGTAGGAATAAAAAATGTACTATTAAAAAGACCTGTTATTACAATTACTATGACAGCACCTGTTGCCCACGGTGAAAAACGCTTAATTGCATCCCAATACTTAGTCCACTTATCATCCTCTTTACGTAAAAGAAGAATAATTGATGATAGACCGCCAATCCATAATGACGCTGCAAATAAATGCAGAAAATCCATAACAACAGCAATGCCTTTAAACTTCAAACCATACGCATGACTATTTAAAGCTTTCATAACAAGCAGCCCCGTAAACAATAGTATTGGAATGCTCCATACTTTAAATGACGATAACTTCTCACGCTTCACCGCAAAGTATGTAACTAGTATAAGCGTACTAATAAGAGCCATTTGAGTAATCCATACATAACCAAAAACAGAAAGCTGTAATGTTTCTTTTAATAAGAAAGGATCAAATGCCTCTAGCCACGAAACATCCGCATTCATTTTTGCTTGCAACGGTAGGTTGAATAGTAAACTAATGAATATCCCCAATAATGAAATCCATATTATTTTCTTACTCTTTAATCGAACTAAGGCTGCACTCCCTTTATACATAACAAGATTAAAGAATAGCACGCCTAAAAATAACGAGAAACTTGTATATAGAATCCCGCGTTCCATAATCATATCAATTTGCGGGACATAGCCCATCTCTTCTACTTGTACATCGTCTGCTCCCGCTTCCGCTAATCCAACACGAAACGGGATAACTCCTTGAATTGGATGGCCATCAGCTGAAATAGCCTTCCACTGAATTGAGTAAAGACCATTTTTGAGATTCTCTTTTAACCCAGCTTCTAATATTTTTTTATTACGTTTATCAATATGAGCATCTTTCAAATCCACTCTTTTACCTGAGGAATCTCTTACAAATAATGTATTAAAACGTGAAACTTGTATATCCTCATCGAATTCAATTTTCACAACAGATGGCGCTTTCTTCAACGTTTCATTTTCAGTAGGATTGGATTTCACCACATATGCATGAGCAGATACGCTTTTTGGTATCAATATGATACACACGCACGCAATTAATAGCCATGCTCCTAACCTTTTCATTACTTTCACGCTTATTTCACTTCTTTCCTCTTCGTTACTACACTCCCAATACTTTTACTGCTGATTTCGATTTCTCATCAAAATATTAATATGGTTAAGTATAACTTTCTATATAGTGCAATACTCTATTTCCCCTTCACCTCTATACTTTTAATTTAATAGTTACTACTCACATTAATACAACTTACATTTTTAAAGTCGATTGTTATTATATCATAAAATATATTTATGTAAGTTCCCAAAGGAGAAAAGTTCTCGTGAATCATTTGTGAAGAAAATGTGAAATACATAAATAAAAAGGTGTTACGTTATTACGTAACACCTTTTCCAAAAACACCCTTATTATATTTCTCTTCTGTATCTGCTAGGTTAAGATAATAAATCATCTATCATGCTTTTTCATTCTAAGTGTATGCTCAAACGTTCGAGTACTTTAATTTTTATGGTTCATTTCAATTATTTCTAACAACTGTTTTACCCTTTTATCATAAGTATGTTCGGTTAGCGTTCTCTTAAATCCTGCCATCGCAATTTTATTTCGCTGCGCTGGATTCGTTAAATATTTTTCTGCTTTCTCTATAAAATCAATCGATGAGGTAAACGTCTCAATTTGCACCCCAGGAATATAACACTTTTCCAAATCAGCACGAATATCCGTTATTTGAAAAGAACCTGTACTAGCTATTTCGAATGTACGATTATTAACGGAACAAGCATTTATTTTCACTCTATTTCTATTAAATGTTACATCCTCTATCGAGCGATGTATATTTATGTTAATTTTACTTTTTTTATAATATTCCACATTATTCTCATACATTAAAAATGGTAAAAGGACAATCTTATCTTTCAACAACTCATAACTCTTTAGTTTATCCCAATTACACCCTATAATTAAAGTGTTTTTCGTCACTAAATACTCTGAAATGGAATCAATAAAAGCAAGCCGATTTTCAAAAGCGGTCCCTATGAAACTAATATCAAATAGATATTCCTCTTCCCTCAGTAACGGCGTATATATAGGGGGGTCTGCCGCTAGAGGCAAATAAAATACATTCTCACAGCCTAAATTTTTATAAAAATCAATACATCCTGTATCTTGCGTAAAAATATAATCATAATCAAGAACTAAGTATTTCGTTACATCTGTAAAGTAAGGATCATCTGTAAGCCAAAGCGCAGTCTTAAAGTTATATTGTTTTAATTGTTGAATCCCTTTACTTATCCCTTTTTCAAAACCGTGGAAGACAATAATGAGAGATGGTTTTATCTTTAAAGCTGTTTTCACCAAGTTTTCGTATGTTACCATCGTTACAGTTCCAACTGCCTTTTTCAAACTATTATATATAGCTTCCTCTAATACCGGGAAATATACAGGAACGCTAGATGTAACAAATAATACGTTGAAATCTTCAGCACCATGTGAACTCCCCACAGATAACCACTCTCCAATACATCAAATTCACTTTTTATATTATGTATTGCACAAAAATAAATAGTTGGTTACAGGCTGCCCTTTTGCTTATACCCACTTCTATAAGATAGCGGATAGCCTCTCACAATATATATTCAAATTCCCCAAATACTTTCATTGAAAAATACATAAAGTGAAACTTTAATCAGCAGAGAGGGCATCCCCACTGATTATTAGCCTTCACCAATCGGACTTTTATGGGCAGTTGATCCCCCACCTCACTTCTTTGCTTTCGCTGAATTTTGAGGTGGGGGTCTTACTGCCCATTAAAGCGGGATAAATAAAAAGGTGTTACATTCGTACGTAACACCTTCCATAAAAATACGCTTCTTTTATTTTTCTTCCGGATAATCACAATACTCAATAATTGTCCCTTCCGTATCCGCCGGGTTAAGATAAATTAATCGTCTACCATGTTTATTTATTCGAAGTGTATGTTCTAACGTTCGAATACCTTGTTCTTTCAATTCCTCTAAAGCTACATCTAAATCATCTACTCGGTATGCAACGTGATGTACACCTTTACCCTTTTGTTTAATAAATCGTGCGATTGGAGATGTCGTATTATTTGTAGGTGCAAGTAATTCCACTCTATCACCATCTACTTCAAGAATGGCTACCTCACTTTCAACACCTGGCGCTTCACTTATGTAACGGTCTATTAAAGTTCCTGCCAAAACCGTTTCATAAAAACGTATCGTACTATCTATATCACGAACTGCGATTCCGATATGATCAATTGTTTTTTTCATGTACTTTTCCCCTACTACTTTATTTTTCTTTCCTTATTAATAGTAACAAAAAAAGTTATAGAAACAAATTCTATAACTTTTTTCATTTAACTTATTTTCTTATTCGCATTTGCTGCTGGTTGAACTTGATTTTTTGCTTTTAAAACGCTAATACCGTATCCGATAAATCCACCAATAATCGCTGGGAAGATCCAGCCTAATCCTACTTCCTGCATCGGAAGGAGTTTAGTAAACACTTGATTTACTACTTCAATGTTAACTCCAGCTGTACTTAATCCATCGAATAAACTGATAATAAATGTTACGATTAAGCTCACTTGATAAACTTCAGCTCTTCCTTTGAATAATGAATGGAAGAATGTTAAGAAAATCAGTACGATTGCTAGTGGATAAATTGCTGTTAATACTGGAACAGAAACTGCGATTAATTGTGTTAATCCTACGTTTGCAACAATCGCACTAAATACACATAGCATGATTGCAATTGCTTTGTAAGGAACATTTGGGAATAACTTATGGAAGAATGAAGAACATGCTGATACAAGTCCCACACTAGTTGTTAAACACGCTACTGTAATCATTAATCCTAATAATACTCCGCCATATGATCCAAAATAGTAGTTAGAAACTTTCGCTAATACTTCTCCGCCGTTCTCTAAATGTCCAAGCTTTGCAACACTTGAAGCACCCATATAAGAAAGAGCTGTATAGATAATTGCTAAAATAGATGCTGCAATGATTGTCGCTTTTGCACAAACGACCATAATTTGCGTTTTCGTTTTCGCACCTTTTTCTTTAATTGCATTAATGATGATGATTCCGAATACGAATGATGCAAGCGTGTCCATTGTTAAGTATCCTTCTTGGAACCCTTTAAAGAATGCATGTGATGTATAAGCTTCCACTGGTGCTTGCATATCTCCAATCGGATGTATAAATGCAACGATTACTAAAATACCGATGAAAGTTAACTTAATTGGCGTTAAGATTTTTCCAACAATATCGACAATTTTCGCAGGATTTAGCGAAAAAAAACAAGTGATGCTAAAGAATACAATTGTGAAAAGAATTAAAGATGTAGAACCTAATCCCTCTGGAATAAACGGTTTAAGACCAATTTCATAAGAAACATTTCCTGTTCTTGGTATTGCAAATAACGGGCCAATCGCCAAGTATAAAACTGTTGTAAACACAATCCCGAACACTGGATGAGCACGACTTGCTAATGACTGTAAATCATCTTTACCCGAAAAACCAAATGCTAGTACACCTAGTAATGGTAATCCAACACCAGTTACTAAAAATCCAGCGTTAGCAATCCATACATTTTCTCCTGCCGATTGACCGAGCATAGCTGGGAAAATTAAATTTCCTGCCCCAAAAAATAGTGCGAATAACATTAACCCAATAACTACTATGAACGAAAACGGTACTTTGTTCGTCATAATATAACCTCCATTTCGATCCTTTTATCTCATTTCCATTTTTAACTAATTGAATTTTCTGAATTTTCAACTTAAGTATCAACTATTCTTGAACTCATTATAGTTTGAAATATAATATTTTGCAATACTATTTTCAAACTTTTCTTTTATTTTATAAATATACATTTTTTGACACAGAAATAGACTAAAAAACCAACATAGTCATCCATGTTGGTTTTTTACATTTACTATCAATTAAAATTTCGCTGCTACTTTCTTAACGTTCTCTAAACCTTCTTCAACAATTTGTTGTGAACGATCTGGATATTGATTGTGTCCTTCAATTACAACTGTTTCTGGATTTGTAATTCCCCAGAACCCAAGCACAGTTGTTACATAATTAACTGCCATTTCCATAGGAGCCATTTGCTCTGAAGAGTAATCTGAACCACGAGCACCTAATACAACGACTTTCTTATCACCAGCTAAACCTTCTGGACCATTTGCTGTATATCTAAACGTTTTTCCCGCTTGAGAAAGGTATGAAATATACGTAATTAATGGTGCTGGCACTGTAAAGTTCCATAATGGGAATGCAAATACAACTTTATCAGCTTCTAAAAACTGATTTAAGTATTGATCTACTGTCGCTACAGCCTTCTCTTCTTCTGCTGTTAACTCCATTCCTTGACTACGTTTATATCCACCTGAAATAGCGACATTTCCGTAATAAGGAAGATCTAGTGCGAATAAATCTAACTCTGTCACTTCTGTATTTGGATTTGCTTCTTTATAAGCACTTACAAATGTTTCATACATTCTTGAACTAACTGCTTGCTCCGCTGGACGATCGTTTGCTTTTACAAATAATACTTTTGACATTGTTTTATTCCCCTCTACTTTTGTATTTTCTTCTTTTTTACCAAATAACGAGCTAAATAATCCCATTTTCTTCACCTAAACTTTCTTATCATATTCATTATTCATCATCATAAAAATTCTTATTCTACTAAAAAGTTCCAATAGATACCTTAAGTACAAACACAAAAAACTTTTTGTTATTTAATTACCTTATGTAAGTGATTGTAATACAGTTACTTACTTTAGTCAAGTAACTTTAAATAAAAATAATATCTCGAATTAAAAATAAAAACTACAATACAATTAAAAGACCCATTGTAACTTTATTGTTTGTATAATGGATGTAGAGAGGGCAATTCATATTTAGAAAGGATTTACTCATGAGCACTATAGAAAAAATTCAAACTTTTATTATTCTTTTTGCTGTTACATGCGGCATCGTACT
The DNA here is from genome assembly GCF_009739945.1 of Bacillus luti. Lineage (NCBI taxonomy): Bacteria > Bacillati > Bacillota > Bacilli > Caryophanales > Bacillaceae > Bacillus > Bacillus luti. The sequence continues at coordinate 3,310,190 of NZ_CP040336.1, forward strand.
CGGACAATTTAATTTGATACATATGTATTCAGAGCACTTTATTGTCCCCTTCTTATTTTTCATGCTGTATGGATTATTCCTCAGCATTCCATTGAAAGAAATAAAAAATGGATTCCGTAATTTAAAATTCGCTGGAACGAGCCTTACCATTAACTTTTTATGGACACCTTTACTCGCTTGGGGGTTAGGAGCACTATTTCTTTCAGATCACCCAGCACTTTGGGTTGGATTTATTATGTTAATGGTTACTCCATGTACAGATTGGTACTTAATCTTTACTGAAATAGCGAAAGGAAATGTAGCACTTTCCACTGCGATTTTGCCTGTAAATTTAATTTTACAAGTATTACTGTTACCCGTTTATTTATTTTTATTTGCAGGTGTAATGAAGACAGTAGCAGTTTCTGTTTTAATAGAAAGTATTGTTATCGTAATCGTCTTACCATTTTTACTTGCGCACGCTACAAAATTCATAATGTATAAAATGAAAAAAGCTGAAACACTTGAGAATAAACTCATTCCATTTTTCAGCTCTGCTCAAATTGTATTTTTAAGTTTAGCCATAGTAGCGATGTTTGCATCACAAGGTAAATATTTACTACAAAACATGAATGTTGTTTTATTATTACTGATTCCTGTTCTATTGTTCTTCATCATTAATTTTGTACTAGGGCAATTTATAGGACGCATTATGAGTTTATCTTATAAAGATACAGTAAGCCTAAACTTAACAACGTTAGCAAGAAACTCACCTGTCGCACTTGCTATAGCTGTAACAGCTTTTCCAGACGAGCCTCTTATTGCACTTGCACTCGTTATTGGACCATTAATTGAGTTGCCAGTACTTGCTTGTGTTTCACAATTTTTATTGCTTATTAAGAAAAAAAAGCAATACGCATAATAAAAAACGTCCCAAAAATGGGACGTTTTTTATTATGGAGAGATCAAATACAATACTTATTTATCAATACAAGTAAAATAACCGAAACTACAAACATAATAACACCAATTATAATAAATAGATCGACTCTAAAAGTTTTATACGATATAGAAGATTGACCTTTCGTTACATTAACAAACCCTTTCTAATTAAACATTATAGGAAAAGTAAATATAACGACAGCTGCCCAAATTCCGTAGATTGGCAAATACTTCGTAACGGCATCTTGGATAGCTGTCGTTCCTGATTTGTTTTGTAGAAAACGCATATAGGAGAACATAATCCAAATGAGATTTGCCCAGATTAGTATGTTTACGCCTAAAACAGCAAGTCTATTAGGTGTAATCCCGTAAGAAGAAAGTCTGAATACGATGGCTGACAATGCAACAGTGTCAATAATAAGCGCCAGAACAATTAAGGCAAAGTTTATATAATCTGAAATACTCTTTTTCTCGTCCGAGTCACTCTCAACGATAGAAAATATGGTAACGGCCAATACACCAAGGAGTATTCCGTTGAAAGCCATTAGGAAATTGCGGTCCAAGAATGGATTTTTCCCGACCGATATAACCGTTATAAGATAGATCAACAATGTAATCAGCACGAGCGGACTAAAAATTTTAGCTATGTATGGTGTAATATTTTTAGCAAACTTAAGATTCATTAATACTAAGTATGCAGCCACAATAGCGAGAGCGGCAGCTCCAAATAAAACAACATTACTAAAATAGAATTCTCCTATATCCAAGTCAACAAAGCTAAATAAACGCATCGTCAATACTGCTAGTATCATTCCGCTCACTGCCATGCTGGCATAGAGAAGACAATATTCTAAATTAAATTTAATATAAGCTAATCTTGTACTACCTTTTGAATACTCATTCCCTGTAAACGCAAGCCCTAACATGACCCATAACAATATAGGTAGATGCAAATAAACAAGGATAATGCTGTCTTTATAATTTAATGGCAACATATTAAGATACACCCCAGAAATCAGGAAGAACGCTGCAAGGAAATAAATAATACCTTTTTTCGGAGTATTATTGTAAATAAAATAAGCAGCAATAAAGGGAATTACACCAAAAGCCAAGTTAATTGGAGCAATTGCTTCCTGTTCGACAAAGTGAAAAATCACTCTAGTGCTTATACCGGCTAGAATAGCCAAAAGGCCCATAAATAAGAAACCTTTTTGAAACAAAGTTGTTTTTTCTGTATTCCCCTTCTCCTTGAAATGCAATCTTTCATACCAAATACCTAGAACCTGAGAATTAGAATTTTGTTCCCATGCTTGTGAGAATGACTTTTTAAAAGCTTTCGGGTCTTTTCTATACATTCTCTCCAACTCATGAGGGTTATCCATATTTTCAATAATCAAATTGTTACTGTCCATAGTTATACCTCCTCTAATTTAAAAACAAAGTTGCTACCTTTTCCATAAAAGTACCTCACTCATTCATTATGATTTTAATACATTATTTATTGTTTTACAATAAATAATTATCAAATAAGAAGAAATTTTTATTGTATTTTTATTCATACCCAAAATAAAAATCATTCCTTATTCAAAGAAATACCCTATAGAATAGACTTTTTTAAGTATCTATTCTATAGGGTACAATTTAATTATCATATTTTTTATTTGTTGAAACTACTTAATTCTCAAACACAAAATTAATCTTATTATCTTTCCACTCTAATTTTGCATCAAACGTTTTCTCGCCTTTTTTAAAGCCTTTAATCAAATCAGTCTTCTCACCTTTTAAGAGCTTCGTCATATTCTTTTGCGAGATTGTTTTACTTAATATCTTCTTTGAGATGGTAAAGTCACATTGTGTCGTGTTGTAATTAGAACAGCCATAAAACGTAGATTTATCAATTACATCGCCATCACATTTTTTACAGCTACCAACCTTTTTACCTGTTGTAAATTTCGAGCCTTTTCGTTCAATCGATTCAACATGTAATCCAGTGAAATCCCACTTCTCAGACATTTCAACCGCATCTTCTATAATTTTAGCTGATAACTTTTTCGTCTGTTCCATAAATGTAGCTGGTGATGCTGTACCTTCCCCAATTTCTGCAAGACGTTGTTCCCATTTTGCAGTCATTTCCGGTGAAGCTAGTATTTTATCACCGATTGCGGTAATTAATACTTTGCCTTTATCAGTCGCATACACTTGGTTTTTCTGCACATCTATATATTTACGGTCTTTCAGCATTGTAATAATACCCGCACGAGTCGCTTCCGTACCTAAACCTTCTGTTTTCTTTAATACTTTCTCCAGCTCTTCATTCTCTAAATACTTACCTGCCGTTTTCATTAACGTAATAAGCTGTCCTTCTGTATAACGCTTCGGTGGCTGTGTTTTTCCTTCTTTCACTTTTACCTTTACAACTTTTCCTTCTTCACCTTCAGCTACAATTGGAAGAATTGTTTCGTCATCTTTATCGTCTTGGAAAATAACTTTACGCCAACCTTCTTGAATTTGCTGTTTTCCTTTTGAAATGAATTCAGCACGCTCATCTACAAGAGTTACAATCGTTGTATAGTCAAAGATTGCAACTTCATAATGTGCTGCAATGAGTCTTCTTACGATCATATCGTAAATTTTCTTCTCATCACCTGATAATCTGCTTGGGTTTGTAACTTGCTCTGTCGGAATAATTGCGTAGTGATCTGTCACTTTCTTTTCATTCACATAACGCTTGTTATTCATAATCGATTCAACTGGAGCTGGTAATAACCCTTTATACTCATCAAACTGACTTAACTTCTGTAAAATATCCGGGAACGTTGCCGCTTCCCCTTGCGTAACATAGTTGGAATCTGAACGAGGATAAGAGACAATCCCTTTTTGATATAAAGCTTGCGTTATATCGAGCGTCTTTTTCGGTGAAAATTTAAATGCTTTATTTGCCGTTGCTTGTAGTGATGATAAATTAAATAAAAGCGGTGGTTGAAACTCTTTACGCTCCGTTTTCATTTCCTTTACTACCGCCGGTTTATTTTGACAAAATGCGGCAATTTTATTTGCCATATCAGGGTCTTTTAAGCGAGATTCATTATCCTTTTCCCATTTCCCCTCATACTTCTTTCCTTCTATATTAAAGGTTGCGAACACTTCCCAAAACGGCTCTGATTTAAAGTTTTCAATTTCTTTCTCACGCTTTACAATCAATGCGAGTGTCGGTGTTTGTACACGACCAGCTGAAAATACATCGTTCATTCCTTTTTTCTTTAGCAAAATACTAAAGACGCGTGATGCATTCATACCAACTACCCAGTCAGCGCAAGATCTTGTATATGCCTCATAGTACGTATTAATTGTATCCGATTCATCGAGTAAGTTTTTAAAACCTTGATAAATAGCTTGCTTCGTTAAAGAGGAAATCCAAAGTCGTTTCATCGGCTTTTGCACGTTACAAAGATTAATAATGTTTCGTACAATCAATTCCCCTTCGCGCCCAGCATCGCCCGCGTGAATAATTTCTGTTACCTGAGGATTATGTAACAGCTGTTTCACTACGTTAAATTGTTTATACTTCGACTTTGTTACTTCAAATTGAAAACGTTCTGGAATCATAGGTAACGTATTAAGTGACCATTTTTTCCATTCAGCGTGATAATGTTCTGGATTACATAACTGCGTCAAATGACCAATTGCCCATGTACAGTACGCTCCATTTGGAAATAACTCATTCGCTTCTACTTCTAAATACCCATCTTTCCGGCGATATTTGAACTGTGAAACAAGAGCCAAACCTTGATCTGGTTTCTCGGCAATAATTAATTTCATTTTATAACTCCCTATCTGTATTCCAGTGTTACTTTCATTGTATATATGTTTAGAAGCGATGATAAAACAGCAATCTTATTTATCATTCGCGGGTTACCCCGGGTAACGGGATAACTATAATATTATACGCTTATTCTTTATATGTTCACAATAGAGATACTCACATATTATTTCTCCTATAATTAAAACAATATAAATGTAAATTCAATTGTACAAAAGTTAAACTCTACAACCATATCACTTTTTTTCTACTAACATAAGCTATTATAAACTTGAAAAGGATGATGATATGATGAAAAATTTTGTAAGTATACACGACTTATTAGCAATTATAGAGCATACCGAAGGCTGGTTATCGCCGCATGAGCAATTTGCTCTATTACACTTACCTTCAGCGCTAGATCACTTAGACGGAGAGATAGTTGAAATCGGTTCCTATAAAGGAAAAAGTACAATTGCCTTAGCTCTGGGAAGTTCTCTATTGAGTAATAGAAAACGTCCAATCTACGCTATTGATCCATTCCTTGATTGTTATTATCCTTCATTTCAGTTCAACATAAATTACCACGGACTACAAGATTTTGTTATTCCAATAAAAAAGTTTAGTACACAGGCTTACGATGATTGTCCTAAATCTATTGCTGCTTTATTTATTGATGGTGATCATGAATATTCTAGTGTGAAACACGACATCACTCATTATGTATCACGTGTTGTAAATGGTGGATTCATTCTCTTTCACGATTATACTGAGCAGTTTCCAGGAGTTATCAAAGCTGTAAATGAACTTTGCAATAACTCTGAATACAACATTGTTTTAACTTACGACCACCTTATTATCGTTCGAAAAACAAATCATTAAGCTCTGTTTCATTATCTTGCTTGCTATCCTAACTCCTTTTATTCACAAATAAGATGTTCAAAAGTGGAATATCCTTTCCATTCATTTTTACTATATATTTCTCTCAAAGTAATAATACTTTTTCTCTCTGTAACTAATATGATCTATGATTATTGAGATGTAATGCTTTTTTATAGATCCTCATCACCTACTAAAAGAACAAATTACTATTTGAACATTATATCGAACTCACCTCTAATAAAATGTGCAGATAATATGCAGATATAAATAAGCATAAGTACTCTCCAGATGAACATATGATGAAATGAACGCTAGGACAGGGAGGTATCATAATGTTCGCTTACACATTAACCGCCTTAACTCTTTGCTCTATCTCAATTCTTATTACATCATATATTTCTAAACGCAAGGGTACCCTAATGGAGTATATGGTATTTATTATGTCTTTTAGTATGAGTCTCGGCTTAAGTATAGGTTTTTATTTAGGTATTCTCTTTAAAGGCGAATTACTATATTCTACTTTGCTTGCTATTTCAATTAGTGGTTGTATCGGTTTTTTAGTTGGTCTACGTTTTCACCTATATACTGCCTTAGAAGGAATGTTCTCTGGATTAATGGCGAGTATGATGGGAGCAATGATTACAGAAATGCTAAATGCGCAACAAGCCCATAGTATATTGTTCATTAGCCTTTTGCTTACTATAACGATAACTATGTCATGTATGATTCAGCTTTTATCTGAAACCTTTTCTACCTTTATCCACCGGCGTTTTTTATTATTGCTTTCAATTAGTGTTGTAATCATTGTTTCGGTATTCATAACATTCCCCGATTATAATCCTTCAACTTCGCTCGAGCATGAGCAACATATACATTAACACTAACCACTGCAATTCATAAAGCTGTTCTAACACATGGCTGCTTTTAAATAAAAAGTAAGTAAAATGCTCTTCACAAAAAAACATAGGATTGTGTATAATGAGAACTAATGTTCCTTCCAGAAATTCACTAAACCTGAATTACACTTATATATCAAAAAGAAGAGGATTGATATACTATGAAAATTGATAGACCAAAAATTTCACCAGAGTTATCTTCAAAGAATTTTCAAGATATTTTTTATGAAGAAGATCCAACGTTAGAAATGTGTGAAATTATCGATTCCACTTTCGAAAATGAATCGGTGGATAGAGTGCGACTATATGATGCAGTGATAAAAAACTGTAAGTTCACTAATACAGACTTTAGCAATATTGATATTACAGATGTTTGTTTTGAAAACTGCGATTTATCAAATGTTAATTTAAGCAATTCTTCTGTTCACAGAGTCGAATTTAAAAACAGTAAATTAACCGGGGTTAATTTTACAGAATCTAGCTTAGGAAATGTTAAATTTGAGAATTCCATTTTGAACTTAGCTGCATTTGGAAATTCTAAACTAGAAAAAATCATCTTCAATGAAACTTCATTAAATAATGCAGATTTTTTTGACTGTAAACTAAAAAAAGTTGAATTCCAATTTTGTAGCCTTGACGAAGCTAATTTTGATCAGACATCACTGAAGGGAATAGATATTAGTTCTTCTAATTTTGATACACTGACAGTTTCAGTGAACGATTTAAGAGGATGTAAAGTATCTACATATCAAGCTGTTCAGTTTGCAACCTTATTGGGGTTAATAATTAAAGATTAGTATTTCGAAGGTAAACAGAACCCTATCCCGAATCATGGATTTTAATCGTCCACGATTCGAGGTAGAGTTCAAATCAATTAGTGGTGACTTTTTTCTTATTATTTAACTACAGCTTGATTTCCTTTTACATTTTCATTATTTTCACTCATAAACTCTTCAATCTCTTCAACTTCTCTAATGATATCTTTTGACAAGTTTTCGTGTCCGTCTTTCGTTACAAGAATATCATCTTCAATACGAATGCCGATCGATTCTTCTTCAATATAAAGACCAGGTTCAATTGTTATAACCATACCTTCTTCTAACACTCTATCTTTATATGTTCCTACATCATGCGTATCTAAACCAAGGAAATGACTTACTCCATGATAATAGTATTTTGATAACTCTTCGTCTTCTTGAATTAAACCAATTGCTTTACACTCTTCTGCTAGCACCTTTTTTGTATGTTCATTTAATGCAGCAAACTTTACTCCTGGCTTAATAAGTTCAGTTGTTTCTTTCAATGCTTTTAACACGATATTATATATTTGCTTTTGGCGACTAGAGAATGTTCCACTTACTGGGAATGTATAACTAATATCAGCGTTGTAATAGTCTTTTTGAGCACCTAAATCCAGCAGTACTAAATCACCATTTTGAATTTGTGCATCATTGTCTTCATAATGCAGGACTGTGGCATTTTTACCACTCGCCAAAATTGTATGAAACGCATGGTGTTTAATACCTGATGATTTCAGTGTAAAATCAAAATGAGCTTCTAATTCATATTCCATCATGTCTGCTTTTGCATTTTTTAACACATTGTAAATACCATCTTTCGTTACAGCAATCGCTTCTTTAATAATTTCAACTTCTTCTTCAGTTTTAAACACTCGTAATTCACAAATATTCGGATATACATTACCAATTGTTACGTGCGGGTATTGTTCTCTTATATGTTTAGCAAACGTTAAAACTTTTGTCTCCGTACCATTCCACTCTCGGCGCTCTAAATCTAAATATATGTGCTTCGCATTTTCTGTAAAAAGTATATTTGACATTGTCTTTTCAAAGCTATCTAAATATACAACTTTCTTTACACCTGAAATTTTCTCTGCTTCTTCACTAGAAACTGTTTTACCAACCCATTTTTCCATTACTGGATCTGATTTTTCAATGAAAAGTATTTCTTCTACACTATTTCCAAACTTCTTCAACATGAAAATAACATTCGGCTCATCGATTCCTGTTACATAGTAAAAATTTCGATTCGGCACAAACTTATAATGTCCATCAGCTGACATTTGAGGTGCTTGTCCAGCAAATAAAATAGTAATAGACTCGTCTGGTAATGTTTTCGTTAGTCGTTCTCTATTTTGAGCAAAAAATGTTGATTTCATAATAATCCCCCTAGCGTTTTATGTATGATTGTGAAACTAATTATTCAATACACTTCATTCTATTATTGTTATAATTTTTCGTCAATTTTTAGCTTAATTTTAGATAGTATTGACACAAACAACTAAACAAGTTACAATAGCTATAAATTAGTAAGTTACTAATTTAATTTAAAATAAGAGGTGAACAAAATGCAAAACATTTTATTCCGTATTAACGAATTAGCAAAAAAAGAAAGAACATCTGGATTAACAGTTGATGAAAAACAAGAACAACAAATGTTGCGTCAAAATTATACAAAAACATTTCGTGGAAGCTTAGATTCCATTTTATTAAACACAAAAATTGTTGATCCAAATGGTATTAATGTTACGCCATTTGCATTACAAGATGCTCAAGATCGTTTGAAATTTAGTAAATGAGTTCCGGGCTAAAAAATTTCAATAAAACATAAAAAGAGCTGGATTTCCTATATAGAAATTCCAGCTCTTTTTAATGTTTTTTCTAATTTAGCAAACGAGCGATACATCGCAATTCTCCACGATACAATCATCGCAAATGCGAGTAAGAAAAACATCCCGCTTAACTCTGTTAAATCAATTGATTGACTTAAATACGATTTCATTGCTACTCGTACTGCTAATAACCCAACTAAAATAAATATAAATGCTTTAGACGGTTTCATATATATTTGTTCATTTCTTATTTCAAACTTCGTTGTTTTAATAAGAAATATAGAGAAAATAAGCCCTACAGTAATTGCTTCTACTATTTCTAATGACGTTAACCGAAACTCTGGTAAGAAGTACATCATAGCACCAGTACTCATAAAAAATGGTGGTAATATAATCTTCTTTTTCGTTACCGGTTTTTTCGCTGCTTTAAAACGTAGAAACATTACTCCAACAGCCATACAAACTGCTACGATACTTGATAAAAGTGCTATATTCATATCCTCCACTCCTACCTATTTAAAAGACTTTTTAAGCAAAATCATAAACCAAACGAGCCCGACACTTATAATAACATGAGCCAATCCAGCCATATGGCTTAAACCATTAAAGTCTGTTCCATTCACTTGTAAAATCCCTCTAAATACCATTGTAACGACAGTAAAAATTAATCCTACATTGTATACAATAAACCATGCATAAAAGCTTTTTGTTTCTTGTATTTGAAGCACCTTAAATAAAGCGAAAGCAATCAAAAAGAATATGAATCCTAATACTAACACGTGCGTATGCACTAATTGCAACATAGTAGATCCTTTAATTCCTTGTGCCTTCGTATACTCTCTTGCAAATACACCTGATAATAATCCAATTATTAAGTAAATGAATGCTGCATTATATAATTTCTTCATTGTATTCCTCCTGCTGTAAACTTTCCATATTCGCTGCAATCATTTTATGCAAAGTTTATGAACGGAATATGAACAAAATATTACATTCTATTTTTGAAAATAAAAAATCCGTTCCACAACTATTAATTGTGGAACGGATTCTTCACTTATTTTAAATCTTCAATTGAGAAAGCGCCTGGTAGTAACTGTTCAACAGTCACTTCTTTTTCATCACCATTTACATTCGTTAGTAATACTGGCATTTTCGGATCACAGAACTCAGCAATTACTTGTCTACAAGCACCACATGGTGAAATCGGTCCATCCGTTTCTCCTGTAATGACTAAGTAACTAAAATCGCGCTCACCTTCTGATACCGCTTTAAAGATTGCTGTTCTTTCTGCACAGTTACATAAACCATAAGAAGCATTTTCTATATTACAACCAGTATAGATTTTACCTTCTTTCGTAACTAATGCTGCACCAACAGGAAATTTAGAATACGGAATATACGCTTTTGATAACATCTTATTTGCTTCTTCAATATATTTTTTCTTATCCATATTATTTCCTCCTCAAAATAAATATAGTTATGTTTAGTCAGTAATAACTGTATGAACTAATTTAGGAGCAACTGCTGTTTCAGCGATAGAAATGTTCTCATAAATTTTAGCTTTTACATCTTCTACATTTTCTCGATTTGCATAAATCGTTACGAATGGCTCGCCTTCTTTTACTGCATCGCCAACTTTTTTACGTAACATTAATCCTACTGCTAAATCGATTTCATCTTCTTTCGTCGCACGGCCAGCACCTAATAACATAGCTGCGATACCGATTTCATCTGCAACAATGTTTGAAATAACACCTGAAGTTTTAGCAGGTACATCAATGACATACTTCGCTTGTGGCATTTTTTCTGGATTGTCTACAATTGAGCTGTCTCCGCCTTGATTGCTTAAGAACTCTTTAAACTTCTCAGTTGCTTTTCCGTTTTTCATAACTTCAATTAACATTTCACGCGCTTCTTCTAACGTATTTGCTTTTTTCGCAAGTACGACCATTTGACTTCCTAATACAAGTACTAATTCTGTTAAATCTTCTGGACCTTCACCTTTTAACGTATCAATTGCTTCTTTCACTTCTAGAGCATTACCAATCGCAAAACCAAGGGGCTGTGACATATCTGAAATAACAGCCATCGTTTGACGTCCAACATTATTTCCGATACGTACCATTGCATGTGCTAATTCTTTCGCATCTTCTTCGGTCTTCATAAATGCACCAGCACCTGTTTTTACATCAAGTACGATTGCGTCAGCACCAGCTGCAATTTTTTTACTCATAATTGAACTTGCGATTAAAGGAATTGAGTTTACTGTTCCTGTTACATCTCGCAATGCATAGATTTTTTTATCTGCAGGTGTTAAGTTTCCTGTTTGTCCGATAACAGCTACTTTGTCACGGTTTACAATATCAATGAATTGCTCTTTCGTAATTTCAACGTGGAACCCTTCTACTGCTTCTAATTTATCAATTGTTCCGCCTGTATGTCCTAAGCCACGACCAGACATTTTTGCTACTGGAACATCTAAAGCTGCAACTAATGGTCCTAACACTAATGTTGTTGTGTCACCAACACCACCAGTTGAATGTTTGTCTACTTTAATTCCTTCAATTGCTGATAAGTCAATTGTTTCTCCAGACTCCACCATTGCCATCGTTAAATCTGCACGTTCACGATCTGTCATATCTTTAAAGAAGATTGCCATTGCAAGTGCACTCACTTGATAATCAGGAATACTTCCGTCTGTATATCCATTAATAAAGAATTTGATTTCTTCAGTCGTTAATTCTTTGCCATCACGTTTTTTCGCAATAATATCTACCATTCTCATTACAATCACCATTCCTTTTTATATGATATGAATCTATTAAAATAATAAGCCAACGATTGTTGCTGATAAGAAGCTTACTAATGTTGCACCGAAAAGTAATTTCAAACCAAATCTTGCGACTACATTCCCCTGCTTTTCATTTAAGCTCTTAACTGCCCCTGCAATAATTCCAATTGAAGAGAAGTTTGCAAATGAAACTAAGAATACAGATATAATCGCTGTCGTTCTGTCTGAGAAATTAAAGTTTCCTTGTGCTAAATCTGTCATAGCGACAAATTCATTTGATACTAATTTTGTTGCCATAACATTTCCGGCATTAACTGCTTCATGCCAAGGCACACCCATAATAAATGCAAATGGTGCAAATACATAACCAAGGATTTCTTGGAATGAGATACCAATTACACCTTTAAATACTGCATTGATGAATGCGATAAGAGCAACGAAACCAATTAGCATAGCTGCTACTGTAATCGCAACTTTAAATCCGTCTATAATGTATTCACCTAATACTTCAAAGAAAGTCTTTTTCTCTTCTTCTTGCACTTCTAACATATCTTCTTCTTCAGTAACTTCATACGGGTTAATGATAGAAGCGATAATAAAACCACCGAATAAGTTAAGCACTAAAGCGGTTACAACATATTGCGGTTTTAATAACACCATATGATCCGACGATAGACATTGAAACGGTAGACATTGCAGATGCACATAATGTATACATTCTTTTTTCTGGCAATAATCCTAATTGTTTCTTAACTGAAATAAACACTTCAGATTGTCCTAAAATCGCAGAAGCAACTGCATTATATGATTCTAGTTTCCCCATTCCATTTACTTTACTTAATGCTAGACCGATAGATTTCACAATAATAGGTAATACTTTAATGTGTTGCAAAATACCTATTAAAGCTGAAATAAATACGATTGGCATTAATACACTTAAAAAGAACGAAAACTCTTTTTGATTTACTAATCCACCAAATACGAAATTCACACCATCAGCGGCATATTTTAATAACTCTCCAAAACCATCTGCTATTCCGCTAATTAATATATTCCCTACGCTTGTATTTAATAATAAAAACCCCAAAATGAATTGTAATATAACCATCGTTATGATTGGGCGATATTTGACTTTTTTTCTATCATTACTAGCAAGCCAAGCGATACCTAAAATCAATACGAGGCCAAAAATACCAATTAAGTATTTCATAAGCCGTCTCCTCCCATTCGTATCCGCTTACATTTTTTAAAGTTGTTAAAGCAATAGATACACTTTACTTTGTGTATCTATTGCTTTTGACATCATTAATGATTAGTAGTTATCTGTAGCACCTTTTGCATCATTTAATACGATTGCAACACTAGCACTTGCTCCAACGCGAGAAGCTCCAGCAGCTACCATTTTATCTGCATCTTCACGTGTACGTACTCCACCAGATGCTTTTACACCAACGTTTGGTCCTACTGTTTTACGCATTAATGCGATATCTTCAGCAGTTGCTCCGCCAGTTGAGAATCCAGTTGAAGTTTTTACGAAATCAGCGCCAGCTTTTACTGATAATTCACAAGCACGAACTTTTTCTTCGTCTGTTAGAAGGCAAGTTTCAATGATTACTTTTACAAGAGCTTTTCCTTTTGCTGCTTGTACTACTTCATAAATATCTTTTTCAACGAACTCATTGTCGCCATCTTTTAAAGCACCTACGTTGATTACCATATCAACTTCAGTTGCACCTTTTGCGATAGCATCTTTTGTTTCGAATGCTTTTGTTTCAGTAGTGCTTGCTCCTAATGGGAAACCGATTACAGTACAAACGTCTACATCATGTCCAGCTAACTCTTCCGCCGCTAATTTTACCCAAGTTGGGTTAATACAAACAGAAGCGAATTTATATTCCTTTGCTTCCTCGATTACTTTCATAACATCTTCTTTTGTAGTATTAGCTTTTAAAATTGTATGGTCAATTAATTTTGCAATATTCATTGTCTTCACTCCTCATATCTTTTAACAACTTCATTCTAACTCTTAGTTGAACAAATGTAAATACACTTTTGAAATTTTGTTCATCATTTTACAAAAAGGAATTTATTGAGAAAAATTGAAAATGGTGTAAACTTGTAAATGAAAGGATGTGAACCACTTGTTTAAGTCGAAATTCTTTATATTCACATTGCTAGTATGCACCTCACTATCCATATTTATTTTCCAAAAACGGGATGTTATTTTCCAAGAAGGTAACCCTATTCCATTTGCTTTAGCTATGGCTAAAATCGTTATTCAAAATAAAGAGATGGTAGAAGTAAGTTCAGTAGATGCTGAATCGCCATACTTAGTAAAACGCGGAAAAATGGAACCTTTTATCAATATGATGGAAGAGGATGGGTGGATTTTTGTAAATAGAGATATTATGGCTAACTCCCTAACCTTTGAAAAGGGAGATCAATCAAAGAGCGTTCCTTACAAATACTTTACAAGGTACTACACATTGATTTATTCATACTAAAAATAAAAGGCTTTCTCAAAATTAACATCTTGAGAAAGCCTTTTATTTCTAACCTTTTTGATAATGCAACAATTCTTTTGCTGTATGCTGATCGATAATTAATACATTTGCATACCCGCCACGTAACGCACCATCAATTGCTTTTATTTTTCTATTACCACCAGCAACTAAAATAGAGCGTTTCTTTAATTTCAGCTCCTCTAACTCAATTCCAATGGTCCGCTTATTAATTTCTTCGCTACTAATATTTCCGTCCCCATCAAAGAATCGTGAACAAATGTCACCGACCGATTGTTTTTTGAGTAAACTCGTTTCATCCTTATCGAAATAACCTAATCGGAATAATAGCGCTTCGTCTCGCACTGTTCCTACAGTGAAAATTGCAATATTCGCTTGTTTCCCCATTTCGATAATGTGATGAATATGTCGATCCTGCTCTACTAATTCTTTTGTCACTGCATTATCAAATATAACTGGAAGAGGCAGATTTCTTGGCGTCGTTTGAAAAGCATCTGCAAATAAAGCTATCGTCTCATTCGCATATGTATTTACACTCGAATGACTAATACCACCTTTTAGCTGGACAACTTCTACACCTTTTACATGTTGCGGTACAATTTTTCTAGCGATTTCATACATCGTCATTCCCCAGCTTACACCAACGATATCACCGTTTTTAACCGTCTTTTCCATATACTCAGCTGCATATTTACTTATATACTCTGTAATCGTTGCATATTCTGGCACTGGAGAAAATACGACATGTGCCTCTAACAAGTTGTACTTTTCTCTCAGTAAATTCCCAACGTTATCTAAATCCGCAAATGGATCGGCTATACTAATTTGAACAAATCCTTTTTCTTTCGCGTACTTTAATAATCTAGAAATCGTCGGTCTTGAAATATTTAATTTGTTAGCAATTTCTTGCTGACTATAATCTGATTGATAATATAACCTTGCAACTTCAACGCTTAATTGTTGTTTATCTTTATCCATAGTAACTCATTACATATCCTTTCCTGTATTTCCTTTTCGTTACAAGCATTATACAGCTTTATGTAAGAAATTTCGACTACCGAATTTTATCTACCCATACTTCTACTACACTTAGTATTTACAATGAAACCTTATTATGTAGATTTACAAACTCAATATAGATACGCTTGAAACATATAAATCGATTTATATGTAATTCATTCTTTATTACTTTTTACAGTAACGATAACAAAGCCGTCCAATAAGAAACATTAAACATCGTCTAAAAAGCTATTTAAATACCTCTCATAAACAGTAAATACATTTTATGAGGGGTGTTTATTCAATTTAAGTCTATAAAATTGGATGAAAGCAATGTAAGTTCTCACTTATTTAGAATAAGAGAAAAGATGATGTTTTATTTGTTCAATAAAATAATGATGGTGTATATTATCGTTAGATACTCGACTTGCCATAATAGCCCCCTCCATTGAAGATGCAAGAAAAGAAGCGAGCGATATAATCTCTATATCTTCCTTAAGTTCTTGTTTCTCTATTCCTTCTTTTATGAGAGAAGCCATTAACATTACCGTATTATCATAACCTTTTGCTGCAGCTTTTTGTAATTCTGGAAATACTCCTGTACTTTCAATTGCGCTATTAAGCAACGGACAGCCGCCAGCAATAGGTGGATTATTAGCTGCATCTTGATATACAAGGAAAATTGCAAGGATTTTATCGATTGCTGTCTTTTTATTTTCCATTGCTTTATGAAAATGACTCCACATAATCTCACCACTTTTGTCGTAGGCAGCAAGAACAATTTCTTCTTTATTTTTGAATCTACGATAAATAGATCCTTTAGGTAGTTCAGTAGCTGTCATTATATCCTGGATGGATGTGCGAGTTATCCCATTAGTATTAAATAAATATAAAGATGTTTCAATAATTTTTTCTTTTACCTTATCAACTTTAGTCATGCTTTGTAATCCTCCTAATAAAAACGAGCTTAATATCCTAGATAATTTTTTTGTAAGTATAAATAAGTTTGGTACAGAAATATATTATCAATCCCTACCTTATGGAAACCTCAAACAATACAGTTTGAAAAGAGATTAGTCAAATTTTATTATCTATATTATTCAAATGAATTTTCTGTCAAAAAAACAACATGACCAATTGTTTAATTCAGTCATGTTATACAACTAATTTTACCTAAAATCTTAGAAGATGTAAAAATTATACACTTAACTTTAGTGTATAGACATATGACTATTATATATAGTTTTTATTAATATGTTTAGCTAAAGGGTTTGAATTACTCCCCCTTTCACTTCGTATATTTAGATAGCTTCCGTAGTCTTGCAGTCAAAAACCTTAGCACTTCATTCTATAATAGAGGAACCGTTATTAATTAATGAATACTGAAATTTGATTGTTAATAAGAAACGGAGATATAAATATTTTAATTTTTTGCCATTTTGATTTTGTTAATACTTTGTAAAAAGGGTTTAAAAGACTAGAAACTTATAGTATCATTAGATTCCGGACCGAACCGTCCGGTTTATAATCTAATAAGGAGAACGTTATGCAGAAAGAAATTATAAAAATTCTAGGTAATTTAATTATGGGGGCAATAAAGTGAACTTTATAAAAATGAATAAAAAAGAAATTATTATGCTAATAGTTTATACAATGTTTGCACTACTTCAAATTGGCTTGTTCATATTATTTGGCCTATCCCTTTTAACTAACAGCAATTTAGTTGAATCAGAATTTGCTCTTAGTGCAATCGGTTTGACTGTACCTGCTTTTGTAGGAATAATTTTCTTTAGAAAAGAAATTATTGAAAGTTTTATTTATTTTAAAGAGAAGACAATTTTAAAAATAGTAAGCATTCCTATGGTGGTTTTATTTACAGTAATTGTAGAACAAGCTGTCATGCGTTTTCTCGCAACTGGTCAACCAGAGAACCAAGAACAGCTCCTTGAAACAGGTGCGGAGATACCTCTTATATTTACATTGCTTGTATTTGGTATTCTAGGTCCAATACTTGAAGAAATTGTGTTTCGTCATATATTATTAAATCGATTTTCGCATTATATTGGTACTGCAATTGCATCTATCATTTCGATTATAATTTTTACAGTTCTTCATACGAACCAGCTTTCGGATTTTGCTCTTTATTTACCTGGCGCAGTGATACTTACTGCGGCTTATCTTATTTCTAACAGATCCCTTGCATATGTTATGGCGATACATATGTTAAACAATTGCATTACTTTCATTCTAAACTAGACTTGTTTCTGTTGTAGAGTTAAAAAAATAGATATTAATAAATCGGGATTACAATTTAGATAGTGACTAATGATTTATGTAATTCCTTGCACTTCAAAAAACCACAGTTTTGATGTAAACTGTGGTTTCTTTTATATAGAGGCACACCATATCACAAGCAAGCTAAGAAAAGTAAATACCCTGAGATAAGAAAATTGGTATGAAAATGTAAAATCAATTATAAAATTGTAGCTTTATAATAAATGAAACGAGAAATAACCACCACTATTTATCTCTCATTACATTTACATATTTATTTTTGGAAAAACAACCTAACTCCAAATACTAATAATACTGCGCCCGTAATACCCTCAATTGTACGGTTCACTCGTTCTTTTCTTAAAAAAGTTCTTAATTGACGTATGAGTGAGATATAAAGTAAATACCATATTGCTGTCAAAGTCGTAAATGTGACTCCTAATAAAAGAAATTGGAGGAAATGATTTTGATTACTCACAATAAATTGGGGTAAAAAACTAAGAAAAAACACAGCAGTTTTTGGGTTTAAAATTGCCGTAGTAAACCCTTGTCTAAAGCTTTTAACCGTTCCAATATCCTTAGAATTCATTTCCACTGAACATGACATATCTTCTTTTTTAGAAACGGCACTTTTAATTGACTTTACAGCTAAGTAAATTAAATAAAAAGCCCCAGCGTATTTTATAAATGTAAATAACATTGCAAATTTCATTAGGATAGCAGAGAGTCCTAACGTAGCCATTATTGTATGAATCATCATTCCAGATACCGTTCCTAAGACGGTCTTTATCCCACCGTTTTTACCATGTGCGATAGTATTTTTTGTAACTAGTGCAAAACCAGGACCAGGCATCATTATGATTAGCATTGCTGTAAGGATAAATAACAAATAATTTTCCATGTTCTGGTGTTTCCTTTCCAATTTTTAGTTTTGATTATAGTATAGCTTTTTTCATTAAAACATTAAATATTAAAAGCTTGATCAGAAGTTTATCCCGCTTTAATGGGCAGTAAGACCCCCACCTCAAAATGCAGCGAAAGCAAAGAAGTTAGGTGGGGGATCAACTGCCCATAAAAGTCCGATTGGTGAAGGCTAATAATCAGTGGGGGATGAAGAAAACCCCCACTGATTAAAGTTTCACTTTATCTAGGTTATTAGTATCAATTTGACTAAACATTATCCAAAAGCTACATTGATAAAACACATGGAAAATTTATTTATCAAATTACAAGTCCAACTCTCACTAAGAACGAGATAAAAAATAAACAGCAGAACTAGTCCACTGTTTATTTCACCACGCCTTCATGTAATTTTTCTGCATAATCTTTTACATCTTTCCAGCTATCTTTCGCTGTATGTAAATCTTCTTTTATGAATGTAAATTCTTCCGGACTGATTCCTTTTACGTTTTGTAGTAAATTATTATATTTTGCCCCTACTGTATACCATTGATTTGATATATTTTGCAATGCTGTAATTGCCGCATCAATCGTTTCAGTCATGTTTGTTGTTTTATTTTTTACATCTGTCAAAATTGCGACCTCTGCTTGTGCGCCAGAAATTCTATCTTTTAAATTGGCGATTTCTCGTTCTGCATTTGCGATATCTTTTTTCGCAACGGCAATCATCGGTCCGCCAGCAAGACATGTTATTAACGCTACGCAAAGTACGCCACCAGCAATGACCATATCATTACTCTTTTTGATTGAATCGTTATATGTATTGATTTGTTGTTCTAGAGCCGGAATGCCCGCATTCGTACTTGCTAAAATCGCTGTTAATTGATTTGTATCCTCTTTAAAGCTATTAGTGTCTTTCGCCATTCTATCGCGAAAAGCTTTCAAATTACTTAGTAATACATCTACCTCATTTTGATTCTTTACAATTTCGGCATACAATTTTTCTAAATCCGCTTTTAACTTTACGTTATCCTTTTGGTCAATCGCTATTAACATGTCATTATAATACGCTTGAAAAGTATTATTGTAATCAATAATATTTTGATCCGTTTTCATAATTTGAGGCTTCATACTATTTAACCAATACGCTGCGTTAATCTTTGCATCTCTTTGGTGCTGAATCATATTTCCTTTAAACTCACTGTTAATAGAACTTATTTTACTTAAATCAGTTTCTTGCTGATTTTGAATTAATTTTGCATATGAATCCATTGCGAATATGCTCGATGTCGTTTGCGCCATTACATCTTGGAATCCTGCTGGTCCGAGAGAATAATTTTTAGCATTTTCTTGTAACACCTTTACATTTTGTTCTGCTGCAAAAGGATGTAACGGAAACGCATTACTCGTTGCCACCCCAGCAATCATTAGCGTTAAAAGACATTTTTTATAGAAATTATTGCGCATACTTATCACCTATTCTTTTTATGAGGATATGAAACATTAGAGGTAAAAAAAGCTCCTGCTCACTACTGACCAGGAGCTCTCTATTATTTAAAGACCTTTTATCTATACATAATGCTATAGCAGTTTAATTATTATTATGCTTTTTTCGTATCTACTACTTTAATATCTTCAGCATAAATCTTTTCTGCATAGTCTTTAATGTTTTTCCAGCTATCTTTTGCAATGTTTAAATCTTCTTTAATGAAAACAAGATCGTTTGGACTAATTGCATCTACATTTTGAAGTAAAGAATTGTATTTTGATCCCATTGTATACCATTGGTTTGAAATGTTTTGCAACGCTGTAATTGCAGTATCAATTGTATTTGTTAAATACTCAGTTTGCGTTTTAATGTTCGTTAATCCCGCTACTTCTAATTGAGCAGTTGTAACTTGCCCTGTTATTTTTTGAATTTCAGCTTGTGCATTATCAAGCTCTTTCTTCGCTAATACGATACCAGCTGTACCACCGCCTACAGCTGCTGCACCGCCTGCAATTAACGCGACTCCTAACGGCGTTCCTGCACCTGTAGCAATAACTACTGCACCACCAATAATTGCAATTGGCCCTAAAGCTGTCGCAACAGATGAGCCGATAATAATTGCATTATATTTACTAATCGCTTCATTGTACGTTGTAATTTGATTTTGCAGAAGCGGGATTCCTGCATCTTGACTAGCTAATATAGATGTAATTTGATTTGCATCACCTTTGAAGTTTTGCGTATCCGACGTCATTTTGTTTCTGAATTTCTTCAAGTCATCTACTAACTGATCTACTTGCGCTTTATTTTCATTAATACTACTTGATAATCTAGTTAAACCTTTCGTAAGAGTCGCTTTATCTTTTGCATCTACCGCAGTAACTAACGTATCATAATAGTTTTGGAACTTCGTATTGTAGTTAATAATATTTTGATTTGTTGAAATAAGCTGTGGTTTTAATACATCTAACCATTGCTTCGCATTTCCTCTCGCTGTATCTTGGTGCTGAATCACTTTTCCTTTTAAAGCCGCATCAACAGACGATATATTACCAAAGTTAACATTACCTTGTTTAATAATTGTTAAAGCGTACAGATCCATTACTAAAGCGTTTGAACCTGTTCTTTCCATTGCATCTTTTAGGCCTTCTGGTCCTAATGAGTATTCTTCATAGTCATTATAAGCTTTTGCTACCGCATGAACTGGAGCTTGTTTCACTGTACTTTCAGCTGCATACGTATGGGCTGGCATAATGTTTCCTGCTGCAAATACTGCCATAAGTGCTGATAGAGCCATTACTTTATAAGGTTTTTTTGTCATTTTTCTTCTCTCCCTATATCGCTAATTATTTTTCTGTTTAATGTACTTCAACGTTTGTAACATAATCTTCAAATTGATTTGTTTGTTTATTCATTTCATCAGTTACTTTTTTGATTTGATTGAAATGTTTTTGAAGTAAACTACTGTCTGTATATGTGCCTTCTTCAACATTCTTTTGAATTTGGATCATATTATTGTTTAAAACTTTCCAATCCATTAATAACGTTTCTAATGTTGCAATTTGACGATCGATTAGTTCTGTAAAGCTATTCACTTGATCTTCAACGAATGTAATTTGTGTCGCCTCTGCTTCAGTTTGTGATAACTTTTGAATAAGTGGTAGTAGCTCTTTTTGCTTTTGCTGAATGCGAAGAGCTGCTTCTCTCGTTTGGCTATCTGCAGCATTTACAATTTCATTACTTAAAGTACCGATAGAAACAAAATCAATTGTTTTCGTCTGCGCAGTTTGATTTGTGATTGTAAATACTTGTTTACCGATATTAATAGAACCTTTTATAATTTCTTGAGGTCTATTCAAAATAGTCGTTAATTCAGCTTGAATTTCCCCTTGAATTCTTTTAATATCTTCTCTTAATTTCACAATATCTCCACTTGATCCTTGTAGTGTTTTTATTGCTTCATCAGCTTTAATTGATAAGTTGCTACTATCTTTGTCTAATACCGTTTTAAATCGATTTAACTCTAATAAATCTTGCTCCATACTCTCTTGGATACTTTGTACTTGCAATTGTAATTTTCCATATGCATTTGTAAAATCTGCTTTTGCTTGTTCATCTTCATTTACGTTTCCTGCTAGTTCATAAAGCTTACTATAATAGCTATTAAATCTAGTGCTATATCTCATCATCTCTTGATTTAAGTCGATTAACTTCGGATTATATTCATCAATCCACTCTCTTACATTTGCCTTTGCAAACTTTTGATGATTCGTCAAACTACTCATCGCGTTTACCTTAATGTCTGGCTGTTGTAAAATGACTAATCCATATGCTTGTATAAGCGGTGACTGTGATCCTAACATTCTAATTGAGTTGGATAATGTATTTGGAGCAATTACATTTTGCGCATATACTGTTTTCACTTCTGTTTGCCCCTCCTTAGCGTAAGCGCTTACAGGAATGAAGCAACTCGTAGATACTGCTGTAACCAATAACCCTGTAATTAAAGTCTTTTTCACCTTAACTCCTCCTATGTATTAGCAACTATTACTATCGCATTTTATTATTCTATTTTCTTGCACAAAGTTTGAGATAGTTAAAATAGAGAACGTTCTCCCCGTGATTCACGTACGAACCATCTCTCCCAACTTTTATTGCTACAGTACTTACTTATCGTTATAAAACATTTCATATGTGATTAGTATGAATAACATTGTATAAAATTTCTATTTTATAGCAATTTCCACATTCACACAGTGAATATATTACATAAAAATATTATTCATTTTAAACTAAATAACGTGCGTAAATATGAAATTTCGGTTTGCTTTCATGTAAGTTTTGTACTGTAAGGTCATTTAAACACAGCTATTTATATAACGTAAAGAAGTATTTTCATTCCCTTTATTTTCAAGCTTCCATGTCTTTATTTCAAAATATAATCCGCTTCACTTTTTCAATTGAAATATCCATATATCACAAGAAAAACCTCTACTTACTCATAGACACAAAAATTATATCAATATATCTTTTTAACTCATATGCAATTATGCATAGCATATACATAAAAGGGATAGCTTCAATTTCTTGAAGCTATCCCTAAAAATCTTCTTACTTTTTCAAATGATATGGAACTGTCGTAATAACAACATTTCGCTTATAGAGTAAATACGCACGAATGAGTAAACTAGATTGATTATGAAGAATGTTATGCCAACCTTTTTTCGGAATGAACTGTGGTATAACTACAGTAACTCGGTAATTTGATTCACTCGCTTTATATTGTACTGTATCAATAAATTTAGTTAACGGCTGAATAATACTTCTATAATGAGAATGTAATGTAACAAGCCTTACTTCAGGTTGCCACTTCTTCCATTTCTCTTCAAATTTCTTTTCCTCTTCTCTATCAAAAGCAACATATACAGCGATAACTTGATCTGCTGAAAGAGATTTCGCATAGTTTAATGAATTTTCTACTACATGTGTCATACCAGCTACAGGAACGACAATTACATTTCCTTCAATCGGAACAATTCGCTCACAAGTTTTTAAACTTAGTTGGTCTCCTACTGCATCATAATGCTTCTTAATTCGGTGGAACAAGAAGATGATAGCAGGTAAGAAAATAAGAATTGACCAAACTTGTGCAAATTTAGTTAAAAAGAACATGCTCATTACGATAAAACTAATGACTGCACCAATTAAATTGACCGTTAATCTTAAAGCCCATCCTTCTGGTTTTTCACGAAGCCATTTTAATACCATACCACTTTGAGAAAGTGTAAATGGAATAAATACACCTACTGCATATAACGGAATTAAATGTTCTGTTTGCCCTTGGAAAGCTACAATTAAAATAATTGAAGCGATTCCAAGTATAATAATACCGTTTGAGTAACCTAAGCGGTCTCCTCTAATCGTAAACATTCTCGGTATGAACTTATCTTTTGCAAGGTTAACTGCTAATAACGGAAATGCAGAATATCCTGTGTTTGCAGCAAGAATTAATATTAAAGCAGTTGTACCTTGTATAAAATAGTACATGAAATTACGTCCAAATGTTTGTTCAGCAATTTGTGAAACAACTGTTACTTCCTTACTTGGAGTAATTCCGTAATAATAAGCTAAGAAAACAATTCCTGAAAATAAAACTGCAAGTAATGCACCCATTGCAAGCAATGTTTTTGCTGCATTGTTTGGTGCAGGATCTTTAAAGTTTGGAATTGCGTTTGAGATCGCCTCAACCCCTGTTAAAGCAGAACTACCTGATGCAAATGCTCGTAACAGTAAGAACAAACTAATTCCTGCAACTGGTGTTCCAATCGGCGTGTGTAAAGTTGGTGAAACGTGACCCGTTAAAATATTGTATATCCCTACACCAATTAATATAAATAGTGCTAAAACGAATAAATAAACCGGATATGCTAAAACAGAAGCTGATTCCGTTACGCCTCTTAAATTTAAGATGGTAATAAATATAACAAATATAATCGCAATGATTACATTATGTGCATGTAAACTAGGAAAAGCAGATGTTAGCGCATCTGTACCTGCAGACACACTTACCGCAACCGTTAAAATATAATCGACTAATAAAGATCCTCCAGCAATTAAGCCTGGATTCATCCCTAAATTTTCTTTTGATACAACATATGCGCCCCCGCCATGCGGATAAGCAAAAATAATTTGGCGATAAGATAAAATAAGGGCTGTCAATAATACTAATACCCCAACAGCTATCGGAATAGAATACCAATAAGCGATTGCTCCAAGACCTGCTAGTGCAATTAATATTTGCTCTGGACCATATGCAACTGATGACAATGCGTCAGAAGATAGAATGGCTAGTGCCTTCGTTTTATTAAGCTTTTGCTCTCCTAACTCAGTTGATTTTAACGGCCTTCCAATTAAAAATCTTTTAATAGATGAAACCACAGCTGTCCACTCTCCAATAATTTTGTACGAACGATTCTGCTTGTTACAGCCAGTAAACCATTTCTTCGGAAAACAAAAAATGTCTACAAGCCATAGCGAAATAGACTTGTAGACATTATTTTTTTTGTCGCACAAGCTCCACCTTCCTTCTCAATATAACGCTTACGAGGTTAGCTGTCGGATTCGGGCCTATGAGTAGCCCTACCTTTTTCAAGGATTCACCCCATTGGATTAAGAATTAATCCGTAAGAACGGGTCCCCCGTACCATGCGGTTTCAGCGATTTAGAAAATTGAAACTGTGGATTATAATACTCCTTTATTTTCAAAATGTAAACAAAAATTTTGAAAAAGAAAAAATTAAAATGATTGCGCATAATCCGCCGGTAAATATACATAATGAATACTAAAAAATCGATAAAGGAGACTCATATGTCTAAAGAAAAGAAGCCTATTTTTTCCGATTCCTATTTAGATGCGTTAGCAAATGAAATTAATCAATTATACGGTAAACGTGAACAGGAAATAAATTTGACAGATAGAACGAAAAGAAATAAATAATTTGTCATAAAAAAAGAAAGCAATACACTTATATATTGCTTTCTTTTTTATTTTTTCATACATCCAATTGTATCGCTGATCTGTTAAAGGTCATTTCTTCATACACTTTCAAATTTTGATATACTGCTCCTAATAATGGTGCTTCTGTAGAAAATTGTTCTGCTACATCTAGTAAGTACCCTTGTAAGTGGTTCCCTTCAATAGGCGAACCTTTTTCCATATCACGCTGCATCGATGACTTCATATCATATGAAATTTTATCAATTGTTTTCATATGTTCCTTTGTAATATCATCCTTAAGTGGTGCCCCAATATATCTCATAATTTGCACACATTCTTTAAATAAGTTTCGGATAAAATCGTGTCCACCTTCGCTTTCACGGATCGGTCCTATTGGTGCACGCATTAATGTTGTCACACCTGACATTACAGTAATAAATAAATATTTATGCCACATATCTTGCATAATATTTTCACTTAAAACAAAACTAGATTTCGTACCTGCAAATGCTCTAGCGATATGCTGTATTCTCTCTGAATCTTGAGACTTCATTTCTCCAAACACAAGTCTATTGGCAGCGCTAGTTTGTACAATTTCTCCTTGATCGTTTAGCGTCGTCTCGATAAAGCATAAACCGCCAATCACTTTTTCCACGCCAAATTCTTTTTGTAATAGTGATACATGAGCAATGCCATTTAACAATGGAATAATCATAGTATTTTCACCTACAAACGGCTTCAAATCTTGAATTGCCTCGTTTAAGTGATACGCTTTTGTTGAGAATAAAATAACATCAAACGGAAAAGTTCGATCTTCTTTCGTTATTAATTTCGGTTGAAAGGAAAAATCCCCGTTCACACTACGAATAACAAGTCCCGTTCCCTCTAATTGCTGTTTTCTTTTACTGCGAACAAGAAACGTAACATCTTCCCCTTTTTCGACTAATCGGCCACCAAAAAATCCTCCGACGCCACCCGCTCCTAATACTAAAATACGCATACAACATCCCCCTTTTCAAAATACAATTTTATAACATTTCGTATACATAACATTATACATGTCCCTCACTAAATAAGCAGAATTTTCATTCTTAATCAAGTATAAAACAGTGGTTATTTTCAAATGAATTTGGGCATGTTGTTTTTATAGCATATATGAAAGGAAACAAAGTAAATGGAGGCAATACAAACAATCGAGGAAAAAGATGTAACAACAGCTATATTTCAATTTATATTCCCGTTTTCTTTTAAAACTGGATATGAACAAAATATGTTCCCTTTCTTACAGAAAAATGATTTTCACCCTTTTCGACTCGATCATCTTGAAAATGAAAATACATACTACGGAAAGTTTCAAGTTTCACATCAAAATATGGAAGCATATTATCTTTCATTTACAAATAAAATACTCTTTCCTCACTCAGAGCATCAAAAAGGATTGCAGCGCTATTCTAAAGATCTTAACTTAACTGGACATTTAACAACAAATCTTATTTCCGTTCCATTCAACATTCATTCTATTGACGTAACACTTTGTCCTTATGAGCTTGGCTTCTTAACAATTCGGACAGAAGTAGAAACCGCTCCAAACATGACATTATCAGAAGCAATTGAATTTGCGGCCCGTTTCCGTGTACTTGAAACTAAAAATGATACAAACGAGACTATTTGTATTGAATGCAATGGAAAAAAGTATTCCCAAGTGGAAAGATTCATTTTTGGTTATTTATTTCATGGCATAACAGATTTCTTTGAGAAGAAGAGATTAAGAAGTTCTTACTTTCAAACCTTTCCTTTCTTTGAAGATCAGCGAATGTACGTACAAACTTTATTATCTATAAAAGAAGATATGGAACTGAATGAAGTGGATGTTTATCGTACTTCTAGTCTTTCCGGGTTAACAAGTGATGGCAAGGCATATGTGAGTGCAAATAATCTGCCTTATATTCATGATTATTTAAAACAACACGCTTACCAAAGATGGGCTCCGAATCGCTATTTCATAATGGAAGAACATATATTCACATGTGTAACAAATGAAGGAGAACGCGAATTTACTAAACTTGCGAGTCAAATGTATGGGGAGTTTTATTACGCTTTATTATTAAATCTATTTCATAAAATTGTTTTATTGAAAATGGCAAACGCTTATGCTGAATTAAATATTGAACAAGATACAAATGAAATAGAAAAATTAATTTATTCAATCAATTCATTCACAGCGAATTACTTTTCTTTAGAGCTAGTATCCCAATCACAGAGTGAAGATATTTTCTTCCGCTTAAGAAACCTATTTAACATTGAAGTACTATACTCAAATGCAAAACAAAATCTTGATAGTTTGTTTAAATATCAAGAAAACGTCGCCTCTAAAAAAGATAGCCTTTTACTATTAATTTTAACGCTCTACTCTGTAGTAGGCCAAATGTTAGGATTTACTATGATCGACCTTTTAAGAAACACCGACTCAAACAAAATATCGTCGCCACTGGAATTCTTCGCACTTTTAATAGCAATTAGCGGCATCGTCATTTCACTTATTTTAGGTGCGCAAAGTTTATACCAATGGAGTCAACAACATAAACGAAGAAAAGCATGGGTAAAACAAACTGTACTTTCTGCTGTGAAAGAGAAAAATGATAAGAAGTAAAGAAGGTTATTTTCAAATTACAAATACGTGGCTGGATTCAGTAAATGAAATTATTATCAGCGATTTTTAAGATATATCAGCGCAACTCGAAATATATCAGCGATTTTTATAATATATCGACTTACCGACAAAAAGCAGAACCGAACAATATAAAAAGGGTACTCCAACACGAAGTTTGGAGTACCCTTTTTTATTACACGAATTCCACTTACTTCCCTGCTTCAATCTTCTCTAATGCAGTTGCTACTTGCTCTTCAGTTAATTCATGTTGTATTACGTAGCGGTTACGTGGGCTTACACGACACTCATGAGAACATGCACGTAAATATTTCGCTTCGTTTTCTTCAGAACATAAAATCTTCTTATTACATTCTGGATTTGAACAGTTTACATAGCGCTCACAAGGTTCACCTGTAAAGTGGTCTTTACCAACAATAACATGTTCTTTTTGGTTTACTGGTACAGCGATACGCTCATCGAACACGTAACATTGTCCATCCCAAAGCTCACCTTGTACTTCTGGATCTTTTCCGTACGTTACAATTCCGCCGTGAAGCTGACTTACATCTTCGTAACCTTCACGAACTAACCAACCAGAGAATTTCTCACAACGAATTCCGCCTGTACAGTAAGTTAAAATCTTTTTACCTTCAAGTGTTTCTTTATTTTCTCTAATCCAGTCTGGTAATTCACGGAATGATTCGATATCAGGTTTAATCGCCCCTTTAAAGTGACCTAAATCAAACTCATAATCATTTCGTGCATCAATGATAACTGTATCTTCTTGTTTCATTGCTTCATAAAAATCTTTTGGCTCTAAATACTTCCCAGTTATTTCGTGTGGGTTAATGTCATCTTCTAGACGAAGTGTAACTAATTCTGGACGAGGACGTACGTGCATTTTCTTGAATGCGTGTCCTTCTT
This sequence comes from Bacillus luti, assembly GCF_009739945.1. Taxonomy (NCBI): domain Bacteria; kingdom Bacillati; phylum Bacillota; class Bacilli; order Caryophanales; family Bacillaceae; genus Bacillus; species Bacillus luti. Next base: position 3,339,366 of record NZ_CP040336.1, read on the forward strand.
CTTCATCTATTTTAAATACGATACCGTCAAAGCGTGGATCGTTGTTCATTGCTTCCATGTATTTCTCTGTTTGTTCTACAGTACCAGAACAAGTTCCGTTAATACCTTCTTTAGCTACAAGGATTCTTCCTTTTAACTCAAGTGAATTACAAAATTCTAAATGCTCTGCAGCGAATTCTTCTGGGTTTTCAATTGTTGTGTACATGTAATATAGTAATACTCTATATGGTTTTGTAGTTGCCAATGTATTTCTACCACCTATCTAAATTTTAAAATCATGTATAAGTTAACGTTCATATCAAAACATATATAATAAGAAAATATATACAAAATTGTACGTAGCCTATTTTCTTCTATTTACAATTTTTTCTATAAGTTAACAAAAATAAAAACAAGATCACAGAACAAAACACTACGGTTATGTTGCAATCCCAATATATTATATATCATACAATTTCATTTCCATCAATTAATATGCTGTAATATAGGCTGTATGTTCACATAAATTTCAAAAACAACCCTCTAATTTATTATCTTCTCCTTTATTCAGCGACCATAAACTCCCAAAATATTTTTGCATTATTACACCATTCTTTGCGCACAGTCATATAATTTGCATTAAGGAAACTTTCATGTTCAAATGAAAATGACACATAATATATTTAAATGTATTGAAATAATACATGAGAATAAATACAATAATTTCATCAAGTTAACATTTCAAAGGGGAACACTACTATGAATAAAGATATATCAAAAGACGAACAAGTCCCTTCTCAAAGTACAACCGTTCAATCCGCCCATTTAGCGTTAAGCGGACAAACGAAAGGCTTAAAAAGACTGTTACCATTCTTAGGACCTGCTTTTATCGCATCAGTTGCTTATATTGATCCCGGGAACTTTGCTACAAATATCGCGGCTGGATCACAGTATGGTTATTTATTACTTTGGGTAATACTCGCATCTAATTTAATGGCTGTATTAATTCAAACTCTATCCGCTAAATTAGGAATTGCTACTGGACGCAACCTTCCTGAAATTGCTCGAGAAAACTTCCCAAAACCTGTATCCATCGGTTTATGGATACAAGGCGAACTCGTTATTATGGCTACTGATTTAGCTGAATTTATTGGCGCAGCGCTCGGATTGTACTTATTATTCGGCATTCCAATGTTACCTGCCGCCTTAATTACAGCAGTTGGATCATTTATTATTCTTGAATTTCAGCGCAGAGGCTTCCGTCCATTAGAGGCTATCATAACAGGAATGATTTTTATCGTTGTTATCGCTTTTGGTGTACAAGTCTTTTACGCAAAACCCGAATTAAGTCCTCTTCTTTCAGGACTTTTCATTCCAAAATTCCAAGGTGTAGATAGTATTCTTCTGGCAGCTGGTATTTTAGGTGCGACAGTAATGCCGCACGCAATTTATTTACATTCCGCCTTAACGCAGCGCCGCGTAGTCGGAACAAATGATGAACAAAAGAAAAAGATTTTCCGCTTCGAGTTTATTGATATTATTATCGCAATGGTTATCGCTGGAGCAATTAATGCAAGTATGTTAATAGTAGCAGCTGCACTATTCTTTAAAAACGGCTTACACGTCGAAGACCTTGATGTTGCTTTCAACCAATTTAGTAACTTAGTTGGGCCAGTATCAGCTGCTTTATTTGGAGTTGGACTTTTAACAGCCGGATTATCTAGCTCTTCTGTCGGTACGATGTCAGGTGATATTATTATGCAAGGATTTATTCGCATGCATATTCCGTTATATTTACGCCGATTTATAACAATGATTCCACCTCTCGTTATTATTGCTTTAGGCGTGAATCCAACTTACGCTCTCGTAATGAGCCAAGTTGTCTTATCATTCGGTATTGCTTTTGCATTAGTACCACTTATTATGTTTACAAGTAATAAAAAAATAATGGGTGCACTCGTCAACCATCGTATTACAACACTCATCGCGTGGATCATTGCTGCACTTGTTATCGTTTTAAATATTTTCTTGTTGTATCAAACATTTGTAGGGTAATGAAAAAGGGTATTCCAAATTCAATTTGGAATACCCTTTTTCAATTCATTATTTGTATACACTCTTTTAAAAAACTTTCGACACCCTTCACATCCCAACACCTTTTCAAAATATATTCTATGGTCTATTTTAAGACAATAACTTCATTACACCTTGAATAATCTTTATTTTCAGATTAAATTATATAATAACAATACATTCTAGTTTCAGAAGAAATGGAGTGAAAGCATGTTTCCTATATTGAAAACCGATCGACTCATTCTACGAGAACTTACCGAAGAAGATGCACCAGGTATACTAAAATGCTTTTCTAATACTGATGTACTGCGCTATTATGGCCAAAAACCATTACAGGATATTGATCAAGTAAAACAAATCCTTAATAATTTTAAATTAAGTTACAATGCAAGACACGGTATAAAATGGGGCATCGAATTAAAAGATACGAAAGAGCTTATTGGAACAATCGGTTTTCACGATTGGTCTTCTGAGCATAAACGAGCCAATATAAGTTATGCCTTTTTTCCTGAACACTGGGGAAATGGATATGCTACTGAGGCGGTTTCTGAAGTTATATCATATGGTTTTCACACCCTTCATTTAAAACGTATTGGGGCAATTGTCTTTCTTGAAAATGAAGCATCAAATAAAGTGCTATTAAAACTAGGCTTTGAAAAAGAAGGCGTTCTAAAAAATTATATGTATCAAGATGATATTCCCTATGACACAAATTTTTATGCTTTATTAAAATCAGTTTAATAAAATTTATGCGTAAAAAACCTTACTTTTAAAAAGTAAGGTTTTTTGAATTTATTAATTAGTGATATAAGCATTCTTATAAGTATAAACACCACCAAATTGATGCTTTTCAATTCCTTTTACGTAATCCTTTTGTACATAAGCTGAACCAATATGATAAAGCGGTGCAACAGCTGCATCTTCTAATAAGACCTGCTCAGCTTCTCGCAACACTTCCCAGCGTTTTTCCGAATCTAGTACTAGCTCATTTTTCGCTTTCTTTATTAATTCATCGTAACGAGGATTAGAGTAACTCATTTTATTATTCGGATTACCCGTCGTAAATAGTTCTAAATAACTAATTGGGTCTTTATAGTCAGGTCCCCAATTTGCCATAGTTATATCGTAATCACCTGTTTGTTCTAACTGTAACTTTTGTTTAAATGGCTGTTGTTTAATTTGTAGCGTGAGTCCTTGCAAATTCTTTTCTAAGTCACCTTTTATATATTCTGCCATACGTTTTGCGTTATCTTGTTCAAACGTTAAAAACTCAAGGTTTACTTGCTCTACTCCAAGTTCTTTTTTCGCTTCTTCCCAAACTTTTTTCGCAGTTTGTAAATCATATGAAGAAAGATCTCCGTTTTCTTTTCTAAAATCTTTGCCAGTCTTTTCATTTATATGACCGACTGGTACAAGTCCACTTGCAGGTTTTGCTCCGTTATTAATAAAGTGAGCAACGAAATCCTCTTTATTTAAAGCGAGTGAAATTGATTGACGCACTTTCTTATTTGCTAGCACTTTATTTGTTTCATTAAAACGTAGCATAGCAATTCCAGGATCACTTGACATATGTAATTCCTTATTCCCTTTATACTTGTCTACAACTTGTGAATTAATAGGTACTCGGTCCAAATCACCAGCTTCATATAAATTTACAGCCGTCATTGTATCTTTTACAATATGAAAGTTTATTTCGTCTAACTTCACTTTCTTTTCATCCCAATATGTATCATTTTTCTTCAATTGAAATTCTTGTTCATGCTTCCATTTCTCTAACACAAATGGGCCATTATATATGAGATTATTAGGTTCAAGCCCATAATTGCTCCCTTGTTCTTTCAAAAATGATTCATGCTGTGGTAAATATATAGGTAATGCTAGCAGCTGTAAAAAGTAAGGAATTGGCTGCTCTAGTTCCACTTCTAACTTATAATCATTTATAACTTTAACCCCAAGTGCATCAAGAGGCATTGTTCCCTTATTGATCTCTTTCGCGTTTTTCACGTAAAAGAGCATGGACGCATATTGAGACGCTGTTTCATGGCTAATTGCACGTTTCCATGCAAACATAAAATCATTTGCTGTCACACTGTCTCCATTTGACCATTTTGCATCTTTACGCAAATCAAATGTATATTTTTTACCATCTTCACTTCTTTTAAACGATTTTGCTACTGCTGGAATAGGCTGATCTTGATCATCTAATACATACAACCCTTCAAATATGTTTTGCATAATGTGTGCTGATGTACCATCCATCGTTTTCGCAGTATCAAGAGAAGGAATTTCTTCTGATACTGTTACATTTAACACTTGTTTTTTTACCTCTGTTTCACTTTTATCTGCTTTATTATTACAAGCTGTTAATAATAAAGTTGTAACAAGTGCCATTACCATTAAATGGCTCTTTTTTAACTTCATGAATTGTTCTCCTTACATATGAAATATTATAAAGCGTTATATATTATAGCAGAAATATGAACAGAAAGATGCGACATTCTTTTGAATATTTATTCGTTCAAGAAAAAAAGCTATCCTTTTAAAAAGGATAGCTAAAGATTGAATATATAATCTGCACTGTTCGCTCAAGTGTTTATAAAAAATCTCTTATTGCATACCTCCCTTTCTGTTTTAACTTTTCTTCTGTTTCATGTAAATTTCCCCATAACTAACTTAATAGATGTATAGGGTACAGTTAGGTTGGGATATCTTCGTATCTCCATTCAGCAATGCCACTTTGTTTTTTGGAGTCCAGGTCAAGTAGAAAGTGATATTTTACAAATCTTATACACTTAAGGATTTTGTAAGGATCAAGTAAGAAAAACGAGAACTTTGTTTCGTATAGTCAAAATATCAAGTGAAGGAAGAAAGAGAGGTTAGGAGTTACCAGAGCGATTACGCCAAAACCAGAACTGGTGGTTTTAGATGAACATATCAATGATTTAGACGTTGTTACAACAGAACCTTAATTTATCATACCTGTTTTTTACCATCACATATTGGAGGTTAAAATATGAATAAAAAAAAGAAAATACAAAAATCAGTACTTTCCTTTACCCTGCTCTTTTCTTTAGGCATTTCATCTTTTCCACTTACAACAGCTATTCACGCGGATACACGTGAGGAACCATCTGTAGAAAAAAAACGATTCTCTTTAACGGAGCGTACATCATTATTTTTTGAATATCTCCAGCAAGATAAGTATGCAGAGGCACTTCAGTTGACGTCTGCTGCTTTTCAATCCAAGTTTACAGCAAACACATTACAAAACTGGTGGACACAAAGTGGCTGGAGCGGGATAAAAAGCATGGGAACCCCCGTGATAAAAGAACGAAACTTAGTCCATCAGACGGTGGAAATTTCAGGAACTACCCAAGGAACTACCATACCGTTACTCCTTAAATTCACACCTGGCGGGAAAGTAGATGAGGTTGGGGTAAGGACGCCTCCAGAATCTTATATTATCCCGCATCCTAGATATGACCAACCTGCTTCCTATCAAGAACGTGAAATCGTCATTGGAAATTCTACTTATCCATTACCAGCCACATTAACAGTTCCGAAACATAAGCCTGGTGAAAAGGTACCCGTAGTTGTTCTTGTTCATGGTGCTGGCATCCATGATCGCGATGCTACCTATTTGGGAACAAAAATCTTACGAGACCTTGCGGTAGGCCTTTCATCCAACGGAATTGCAGTGTTACGCTATGAAAAACGTACCTTAGAACACGCATTAAAGATGAGTGCAGAACCTGTTACGTTGGACCGTGATACTACAGATGATGCCATATATGCAGCAAAGTCAACAGCGCAGCAGGAAGGCATTGATCCAAATAATATTTTCATTCTCGGACATAGTCTAGGAGCTGGCACAATGCCGCGTATACTAAGCAAATCACCTTCCTCACTTGTTAGAGGAAGTATCTTACTCGCACCACCTGCACGCCCATTGACTGACATTTCCATTGATCAGAATCAATACCTAGGGGCGTCACAAGAAGTAATCGATGAACTAAAAAGACAATTCGCTTTTATCCAAGATCCTACTTTCAATCCTGATCATCCTCCAGCTGGCTACAATTTGGGGGCGCCTCATTTTATGTATGATGTTTCTAGGTGGCGTCCAGTTGAAGAGGCAAGATTACGAAAAGAGCCTTTACTGATTCTGCAAGGAGCACGCGATTATCAAGTAACAGTAAAAAATGAATATACAAAATGGCAGGAAGGGCTTTCAAACCGCGGGAATGTTCAGTTCAAAGAATATCCGAAATTGAATCATTTCTTCACGGAGGGTAATGGGGAATTAAGTCTTCCTAGTGAATATGAAATCCCCGCTAATGTTCCTGAATACGTCATCCAGGACATTATTAAATGGGTCAACGCGACAAAAAAATAAGAAACATCAAAATCCTTCATATAATCATTATTACGTGAAGGATTTTTGAAACTAGTGATTTTTTCTAAATTATTCTCTTCTGTTTTATTAATAAAACAGGTTTCGACACAAAAACAGGATGTGGAGAAGAATTTCTCCACATCCTGAAAATACCTATCTTTGTAAACCTCGTTTATAACGACTTGCTTCAAATATAATACGCTCTTCATCTAACGTTTTACATTCGCCATTCCAAACGACACGTTTTCCGTTAATGATTACATCGCTTATATCTTTACCACTCGCAGCATACACAAGATGTGATAACACTTCATCTGCTGGTTGTAAGTGTGGTTTATTAGACGGATCAATTGTAATAAAATCAGCACACTTTCCAACTTCAAGCGATCCCGTTTGTTTCATGCCGATTACTTCAGCAGCTCCTTTAGTCGCAAGTGTAAGTGCTGTTTCAACTGGTAATGCTGTTGCATCTTGATGAATACCTTTTTGTAATAATGTTGCAATGCGCATTTCTTCAAACATGTCTAAATTATTGTTAGACGCCACACTATCTGTTGCAATTCCTACTTTCATTCCTGCTTCTAGCATCGCTTTTACATTCGCTATACCAGAACCTAGTTTTAAATTACTATTCGGGTTATGAGCTACTCGAACATCATGTTCTGCTAAAAATGCACGCTCATATTCATTTAATACTACACCGTGTGCAATAACTGTTGGTCGTTTAAACAATCCACAACTTGCTGCATACTCTACTGGACGTTTTCCGTACTGTGCTTCAATATCACGTACTTCACGCTCTGTTTCAGAAAGATGAATATGAACCATCGTTTGATTTTCTACTGCAATACGTGCACACTCTTCTAACAGCTCTGAGGAACATGTATATGGACTATGCGGTGCAACCATCGTAGTTAACATACCACTTTCGTTATAATAACGCTTCACATATTTCTCAGCTTCTTCAATTGCTTTCTTTTCATCTTCTTTCGTTCCAAAGCTAAATAACGTTCTTGAAACAGCAGCTCGCATCCCGCTCCTTGATACCGTTTCCATAATGGCATCTTGATCTACTCCAATTGGATTAAACATATCAGAGAATGATGTTGTACCACTTTTCACCATTTCAAGTAATCCTAATTCCGTACTAGCGACCGCAAGCTCTGGAGTAAACTGACTTTCAAGTGGCCAAATCCTCGTCTCAAGCCACGGCTGTAATAACATGTCATCGCCAATACCTCTTAAGAGACTCATTACAACGTGTGTATGTGTATTAACAAGCCCTGGTAAAACCCACTTTCCTTTCATGTCAACTACTTCATCTACTTCAAAATCATTAGCGAATTCTCCGCTATTCACATCTATAATTTGATCATTTTCTACAATGATATCCATTTTCTATCACTTCGTTTTGTTCATTCATCGTTACAATAGTAGCGCTTACATAAGCTGTTTTCAAAAGTATTTCCCCTTTCAACTCTATGAAGTTCCCTTTAATAAGTTACCACCATTATAGTAACTTATTAAAGATTAAGAGTCAAAAGATAATTTGAATTCTTTCATTATCTTTTCCTTTAAAATGTCATATTGCTTTTCATTTGTATCTGCAAATGCTTCTTTCCGATTTGATTCCACATCCATATAATTCAATTTTTTATTAAATTGTGTCTCTGTAAAATCAAACCTCTTCCCACCTATAGAGTTATAAAAATGCCACACCTCCCCTATTTTTGTCTTTTTAATTTTCCCTCCGTATATATCTTGAACGACTAGAGCCGTTACACCACATTGTCCCTTTGCTGGATTTTCAAGAGTCCACTTTGAACTTGTTTCAATCGACCACGATTTTATTAGTGCTTCATATATTCTTTTTCTCTTTATATGATCCATTTTCAGCTTCTCCTACTATTAATAGTTTTACACATCATATTTCAAAAGAGGCAGTAAACGATCCTTAAAAACAGTTGATGGTGTCTCTCCGATTAACTTTGCTCCCATTTTCAAGTAATATCCTTTTGCATTCGGATCACTATCAATCGTAAAACTTTTTAAACCTAGTTCATTTGCTTTTTCTATTACATACTCCCAAAGTATTTTCCCGTAGCCTTTCCCTTTGTAACGAGGATGAATGTACAGGAAATCGAGAGCTTTATCATTACGTAAAAATGAGAAAAATCCAATCTTCGTATTATCGTTTTCTAAAACATATACAAAGTTATTTTTTATGTAATCTTCTGTAATTGTTAAATCTTTCTTACAAGCAAGTATGAATTCTTCACTATAATCCCACGTTGCTTTTGATTGTAGTGCGAGTTCACTTAATTCATTTGCCTCACTTAATAACGCTTCTCTTATCTTCATGATTCTTTCTCCTCACCTTTCATATGTAAACTATTAAAATGATTCGAAAAGTAATTTAAAAAACCTCTTATTTTCGTAAATAAGAGGTTTCTTTTATACATTTTTATTATAGGTAACAATTTTTCTTTCAATCTTTATAACATACTATATTGAGAATCATTTTTACACTTCTATACAGTTTCCACTACCGCTTCAAGCATTGTTCCATTTTTAGCATAATTCTTATGCCAAGAAAAAGCTTTTTCTAAAACATGAGGGGTTTGTCCACCTCTTGTTTGTGCTTCTTCAAAATAAGCTCGTAGCTGGGCACGATACATTGGATGTACGCAATTCTCAATAATGAGTTCCACTCTTTCTCTTGGCGCAAGTCCTCTTAAGTCCGCATACCCTTGTTCAGTAACGATAACATCTACATCGTGTTCCGTATGGTCTACATGAGAAACGAAAGGAACGATACTTGATATGTTACCACCTTTCGCAATCGATTTAGTAACGAAGATGGCTAGGCGGGCATTTCTTGCAAAATCACCAGAACCACCAATACCATTCATCATTTTTGTACCTAAAACGTGAGTAGAATTGACGTTTCCGTATATATCTAATTCTAAAGCAGTATTAATCGAGATTAATCCAAGGCGACGAATGATTTCAGGATGATTAGAAATCTCTTGCGGACGCATCATTAATTTGTCACGATATTTTTCAAAGTTAGAAAATACTTGTTGCATTTTCTCTTCTGAGAGCGTGATCGAGCAGCAGGAAGCAAAATTGACTTTCCCAGCATCCATAAGATCAAAGACCGCATCCTGTAAAACCTCAGAATACACTTCTAAATCTTCAAACTCCGAATCTAACATTCCATGAAGAACTGCATTGGCCACTGAACCAATTCCCGATTGTAACGGCGCTAAACGATTTGTTAATCGGCCTACTTCGACTTCTTTTCGAAGGAACTCTATTAAATGTTGTGCCATAATAACAGTTTCCTCATCTGGAGGAACAATTGTCGATGGCGAATCCAGTTGATTCGTAAATACAATCCCCTTCACCTTTTCAACATCAATTGGAATGCCGATCGTTCCAATTCGATCATCCGTTTTCACAAGAGGAATCGGAAGCCTTTCTCCTTGTTTACCTGGTTCATATAAATCATGTAGCCCCTCTAGTTGCGCGGATTGAGCCATATTCATTTCAATAATAATGGACTTAGCATTTAAGGAAAATGCTAAAGAATTTCCGATTGAAGTCGTTGGAATAATCATTCCATCCTCAGTAATCGCAACCGCTTCCAGAATAGCGAAATCTATATCCATAACGTCAGCACGGAGTAACTCTGCTGTATGAGATAAGTGCTGATCTACAAATAAAAAGTCTCCGTTATTAATTCCTTTTCGCATTGTCGCATCAGCTTGGAAAGGCAATCGTTTCCCTAAAATCCCTGCCTCAGCAAATAATTTATCTACATCAGAACCTAAAGAGGCGCCGGTATAAACATTTACTTTAAAAGATGTATCATTCTTAACTCGGTTTACAAGCGCAAACGGAACTGCTTTTACATCCCCAGCACGTGTAAATCCACTTAATCCTAAAGTCATTCCACTTTGAATCCATGAAGCTGCTTCTTCAGGTGTAACTACTCGATCTTTCAGACGTTGATCCCTAATTCTATCCAAATTATTCTCCATATGTAATCCCTCTCCCAATGAATATTCACAATTATTTTACACTTTAACAGTATCCAAATAGGGATTTTAGTATACAATACAAAAAATTCAGATAAAACAGCGAATCTAGGTTCCAAAGCAGAATAATCTAGAACCCTAGAAGTTTGCGAAAATAACTAGCGTATGATTGACTAACCGGTACCCTCTCACCATTATCCATAGAAAGTAAAAAAGTAGAATGCGTATCAGGATAAATAGCTTTAATATGATTAACATTCACAATAAACGAACGGTGGCATCTAATAAATGAATCCTTTGGAAGCAAGTATTCGAATTCTTGCAGAGAGTATTTATGTGTTCCTGTTAACTCTTCTGCATTCACATACGTTTTTTTATCTTTCGCCTCTAAATACATGACATTTGAGAAAGGAATCGGAATCCAGCCGTCCGTTGTTTTTAAAGTAACGACTGACTTTCCATCCGTTAAAGCTGGATAAATAGCTGTCACGCAACCTTCAAGCTTTCCATTGTTTGAAAATGGTACCGCCATACCATGATAAGGAATACCAAAAACATCCCGATTAATAAACTCAGAGGTTTTTTGATTCGTCACCATTGCTTTATGAGCAATCGTTCCTTCCTTGATAGGATCACCGGCGCTAATCTTTAAATCAATTCGTTTACTTGGCCGATAGTATATATATTCTTTCGTATTCGATATAGCAATTGAAATTTCATCTGAAAATAATTCCCCAATAACATCTAATAGTAAACCTATTGTTTTATCTTCCATTCTATTAACACCTCATTCACTATTATACTACCATTACTCCATTACCTTAAAAGACCTCACTTCAAAAAAAGTGAGGTTTCTTCCGATATTTCTTTACTTTTTCACTAATTCTAATAACTTCTTAACAAAATGAATGGAATGATGTGAAGCAGATGCACAATTATCTTCGAACACTTCTATACCAGATGCTTCTTCTGTATCCGTTATTGATCTCACTGCTAAAAACGGAATCGTATTTGCATAACAAACGTGAGCTATACTTGCGGATTCCATATCTACACAAAGTGGGTTGTATTTAGAGATTATGTCTGTACGACCGCTCTCACTAATAAACGCTTCTCCAGTAACAATTTTTCCAAAATAAATATTTTGAGTAAATTGATTCTTCTCTATTACTTCACGGCTCAATTCAAGTAGTGTACTATCTGTTTTAAAATATACACTTTCCATCCACGGATGATATTCAGTCAATATCCCTTCATCAACATCGTGATATGCTATTTCTGTTGAAATTACTGTATCTCCAATTTTCAATGCGTTGTCGATTGCTCCTGCAACACCTGTTACAATAATATGCGTTACATGAAACTTATCAATTAATATTTGAGCTGCAATAGCTGCATTAACTTTACACACACCACAATACAATGCAACAACTTCCACATTTTCATATTCTCCACTGTGAAACGTTAACATCGCAAGGTTCGTTATTTTCTTATTAGTCATCTCTTCAATAAATGGCATAATTTCATCTTCCGATGGGCCAATAATTCCAAATTTCATATATTCATCTCCTTGAAACAGTTTCTATATTTTTGAAGCAAATTTTAAAAATTCTTTGTCCTTATCTCTAACAAATATATAAATACAAGCCCAAACTACAAACGGTTTGGGCCTAGTTTTCTCATCTATTATGCGCATCTAACCACGAAATCAAATCTTTAAATACTTCTTCTCTATTTACTTCATGGAACATTTCATGTCTTCCATTTACATATAGACGCAGTGTTACATCTTTCACGCCACATTTTCTATAATTTTCATACACTTCTTTTACACCTTTCCCCATATCCCCAACCGGATCACGATCTCCTGAAAAAATATGTATTGGAAGGTTTTTCGGTGTTTTCTTGAACTCTTCTAGTTTATTTACTTCTAATACACCGGAAAACAATTCGCGATAAAAACTTGTTGTACAAATGAATCCACATAACGGATCCGCAATATATTTATCAACTTGATTATTATCTGAAGATAACCAATCAAATTTCGTACGATTTGGCTTAAAGTGTGAGTTAAAGTTTCCGAAAGATAAGAAATTCAGCATCGGACTTTTCGTTTTCACTCCGCGCAGTTTCATTTCAATTGTTGCTACTTTATGACCGATGACACCTAAAAACCCTGGGTTTCCACCAGTTCCTGAAATGAGGAATCCATCATATAATTCGCCTCGAAGTTGCACAGCTCGTCTTGATAAGAAAGAACCCATACTATGTCCGAGTAAAAACAATGGACATGAATGCTCTTCTTTTATCATTTCCGAAACAAAGATAACATCAGATACAACCTGATTCCATCCTACATTTGGTTCAAAATGACCATAGTCTTCTTCTCTTTTCACTGTTTTTCCATGCCCTTTATGATCATGAGCATAAACACCATATCCTGCGCCTAATAAAGCATCAATAAATTCTGTATAAACACCCGCATGTTCTGTCATACCGTGTGCAATTTGAATAATCCCTCGCGGATTTTCTTCTGGTACCCACTTACGCAAATAAATTTCCGATCCATCCATTGCCGTAACGAAACTTTCCTGTACGTTCATTTCGTCAGCCCCCAAATCTATTATGTATCTCTTAAAAAATGAATAGCTATTCATTTTTCTTACTATATATTATATGCAATTGCTTTCATTATGACAAATGCCTTCCTTTTCCGATTAGCTGTCAAACTATTATGTTGACGAATTATAAATAAAATTATATAGTTACTTACATAAAGTAACTATATAATTTCAGGAGGTTTCTACTATGATGCCATCATTATTTTTAGCACACGGATCACCGATGCTCGCTATTCAAGATACAGATTATACAAGTTTTTTAAAAACACTTGGTGAAACATACAAGCCGAAAGCAATTGTTATTTTCACTGCTCATTGGGAAAGTGAAATATTAACAATTTCCTCATCAGATAACGAATATGAAACAATTTATGATTTTGGAGGCTTCCCTCCTGAGTTATACGAAATCAAGTATCGTGCGAAAGGCTCTTCTAGCATTGCGTCTATGTTAGAAACAAAATTAAAAAATAAAGGTATTCCAGTCCATCATAATATGACGAGAGGTTTAGATCATGGTTCATGGACACTGTTGCATCGCATGTACCCAGAAGCAAATATTCCTGTCGTACAAATATCAGTCAATCCATTCCTTCCCGCAAAAGAACAATTTAAAATTGGAGAAGCATTAAAAGGACTTGGGCAAGAAGATATTTTAGTAATCGGTAGCGGTGTTACCGTTCATAACTTACGAGCTTTGAAATGGAATCAAACTACACCCGAACAATGGGCAATTGAATTTGATGATTGGATTATAAAACATATGCATACTAACGATAAAGATGCATTGTTTAATTGGGAAAACAATGCGCCTCATGCACAATTAGCAGTACCAAGAGCGGAGCATTTTGTTCCTTTATTTATCGCTATGGGCAGTGGTGAAAATAGCGGTGAAGTCATTCACCGTAGTTACGAACTTGGTACATTAAGTTATCTTTGTCTCAAATTTTAAAGAAAAAGATGAAGCAATCGTTGCTTCATCTTTTTTCTTTCACTTAGTTAACTAACTTCCAAATGTCGTTTCTCTGATACCTCTTCGTTCTTATTATGAAAATAAACCCAAATGCACGCGATAAATAATAGTGATGATGTAGAGAAGAAAACATATTGGAAGCCTGCATGCGCCGCAATTTGTCCACCAAGTATTGGTCCAATCATATTTCCTAAAAACTGAAACGATTGATTATACCCAAATATTCGTCCCGTTACATGGGTTGGCGTATGTTGTTTTAGTAGAGTTTGTACGGAAGGTAATAATCCTGCTTGTGCGATACCTAATAAAAATCGAAGAATTAATAGTTGCCAAGCTGAGGTTACAAATGCTTGCGGGATAAAAATAATTCCTGCAGCAAACAACGCTACCACTAACGTTTTTTGAGGACCAATCTGATCTGATAATCGTCCTAGTCTTGGTGCTGCCAAAATAACTGCTAACCCTGTCGCTGACATAACTGCACCCGCAATTGTTTCAATATGTGAAGTTTGAGGACCTACTAAATTTTTCACGTACAATGTAACAATTGGTTGAACAGACATATTAGCAAGTTGAATAATAAATGTTGTTACAAATAAACTAATAATTAAATGCTTTGCTGGAACCATCGTCCATACTTTTTTCGGCTGTGCTTTTTTTGCCTTGGCAGAGTGATTTTCTTCATGTAAGAAGAAAAAGACGATTAGAAAAGAAAGGAATAAAAAAGCTCCTGTAACAAGAAAGACATGGCGCATTCCAATCAATTCAGATAAATAGCCTCCAAGTAATGGTCCAAGTAATGAACCGCTCACGCCACCAGTTGAAATTGTAGAAATCGCCCAACCTGAATGCTCTGTCGGAGTTTCTGCCGCAATAAATGTCATCGCCGTTGAAAGGAAACCAGATACTGCTCCCATCAAAAATCTTAGTGCGACTAATTGATACACATCCGTTACAAACCCCATAAGCGTCATAATAATCGCCATACCAAGGCTCGCACGAATAAGCATCAATTTCCGTCCATGTATATCACCAAGCTTTCCCCATATCGGTGATACGATCGCACCCATTAAAAACGTTACACCAAATGCAAGTCCCGACCACTGTGCAATACTAGAAGTGCCAGTCACCCCTAATTCCTCAATATAAAAAGATAAGAAAGGAATTACTAAGCTCATACCGGCCGCAGTGGTAAAACAACCTAGCCAACAAATCATTAAATTTCGTTTCCAGCTGGCCATTTTCACACCTTCTTTCATTCGATACCCATTCTACACCCTTTCTTATAAAAAGTTTAGTAATTTGCTTTATTTGTAAGATTTACTACAAAATCCGCTATTTTCTAGTGAAAATCACTACATTCCCACATTTTTTTCATAATAAAACCAACTCCACTTAAATGAAGTTGGTTAGTTGTCCATTATTGGTATTAAACACGCATTACAACATCGCTCATAAAACTCAACCGGACCTGCTTGTCCAGTAATTGCGTATTCATATCCATCCCCTACTACTTTACTATTAAACCGTAACCGTAAATAAGTGAAACAATTATTCCAACTACCAATATACCTGGAAGTAAATTTGCCACTTTAATTTTAATAAATCCAAGTAAGTTCAATCCAATAGCGGCTATCATAATACCGCCCGTAGCTGTCATTTCCACTATAAATTGATTCATTAATTCTTTCGGGACAACACTATTAATTTGTGTTGCAAAAACTGCAATACCACCCTCATATAAAATCACCGGTATTGCTGAAAACACTACGCCAATTCCTAAAGTTGTCGTTAAAATAATAGAAATGAATCCATCGATAATCGCCTTTGTAAATAAAATATCATGATTTCCGCGAATCCCGCTGTCGAGTGCACCAAGTATCCCCATCGCACCAATTGCAAAAATTAAAGTAGCTGTTACAAAACCTTCTGATATGCTTCCTTTCCCTTTCGATCCAACTTTATTTTCTAACCAATCCCCTAACAGTTTTAACTTCCCCTCTAGTTGGAGCCATTCCCCGATTACCGTACCAATGACTAAACTTAGTATGACAACAAGAAAATTTTCACTTTTCAATGCCATTTGAAGTCCAAGCACAGTAACCGCTAAACCGATTGCGTGCATTATGGTTCCCTTCATACTTTCTGGAATTCTACTAAATAATTTACCAAGTAAAGTACCAAATATAATACAAATCCCATTTACAACTGCTCCTAATATAACCATTTCTTATTCTTCACCCTTCGAATTCTTTATTTCTATATTTTGGTTTATTCATTGATTTACAGGTTATCTATATGTTAACTTAATATTGAGAATATTAACAAATGTTTTCCGCTACATAAACCACAATTTTTTGTAGCAATACATAAAGTGAAGCTTTAATCAGCGGAAATTTTGCTGCCCACAAATAGCGGGATAAACTCAAAAGGAAGGTATTTATGAAAACTTTACTAAAACGATTTTTGTTAATAGCCTTTTGCATTACACCAATTGTTGTATTAATTAACCACTCTTTTACTTCAAAAGCGAAAGACAAATCCGATTTCCAAAACAAATCTAGCAAAACCGCTTCAACAAGCGACAAGGAAATAGAAGACCCGGAAATTACACTCACCTTTTCTGGTGATACAATGTTCGATTGGCAATTACGTCCGGTAATCGAAAAAAACGGGGCTGACTACCCATTCCAACATGTAAAAGAAGAAATAAAAAAAGCTGATATTTCTTTCGTTAATTTAGAGTCAGCATTTACAACGAAAGAAAAGAAAGCACCTGGACAACTGTTCTGGATTAAAAGTGACCCATCTACACTACAAGCTATTAAAAATACTGGATATGACATCGTAAATATTGGAAATAACCATACACTTGATTATGGGCAAGAGGGATTATTAGATACTATCTCTCACGTAGAAAAATTAAAGTTCCCTTACATCGGAGCCGGAAAGAATGCAAAAGATGCATATACTGCACGAGAAATGACTGTAAAAGGGAAAAAATTTAAATTTCTTTCCTTCGTTCGCTTTATGCCTGACTTTACTTGGGTAGCTGATGACAATAAACCTGGCGTTGCGAATGGATATGATTTAAATCTTGTAACAAAAACAATTAAAGAGCAAAAGAAAGATGCAGACTATTTAATTGTCTATATGCATTGGGGTGTTGAAAAATCAAATCGTCCAGTAGATTATCAAAAACAATATGTAAATAAAATGGTTACAGCAGGAGCCGACGCGATCGTCGGAAGTCATCCACATTGGTTACAAGGGTTTGAATATTATAATAATGTTCCTGTCGCTTACTCATTAGGAAACTTTTTATTCCCAAGTTATGTGAACGGAAAAAGCGCCGAAACTGGCGTATTAACTTTAACTTTTAAAGGAAAGGATGTCCAAATGTCATTCAATCCTTATATCATCCGTAACAACCAAGTTTCCCCTGTAAATGAGGAAGAAAAGAGAAAAGCTCTACAATATTTACAAACAATTTCAACTGATGTAGAAATTGATAGTACGGGGAAAATAATAAACAAACGCAACTAGACAATGCTAGATTTATTTCTCTGTAACATACATTAGAGAATAGGTGGTGAATATGCTGAAAGACTTATTAGAAAATGTAAGTTTGTTAGAGAATATTTATAAAATATCTATAGCGATTCTACTTTTATGTTCATTTTTTTCTGTTAGACTTCTAAAAAAAATGAAACGAGAACGAAAACTTACTACTTTTGAATTCACTATGTATGTAATCATTCGTATTGCGATACTCTTTTGGTTAACTAGCTTTATCCTTCTTGAATATGGAAATTATTTCGTTTAATTGTAAAAAAGATAGAACAAGCAGCGTTTCTCTTGCTTGTATCTATCTTTTTTTGTTTCAATTACAACTGTATGTTAACCCTTTCCTTCTATTAAATAAGTAAATCAAATAAAACAGGGTTTTTATTAAGCTCCATAAATTGAATGTTATTTTCTTTAAAACGAGTAATTAATTGCTCATAATCTTCTTTATGTTTTAACTCTACTCCGACTAGTGCTGGGCCATTTTCTTTATTATGTTTCTTAATATACTCAAAGCGAGTAATGTCATCTTCTGGCCCTAATCCTTTATCAAGAAACTCTCTTAACGCTCCCGACCTCTGCGGGAATTCAATAATGAAGTAATGTTTTAGTCCTTCATAAATAAGCGAACGTTCTTTCATTTCTTGCATTCTATCAATGTCATTATTCCCACCACTTAATGTGCATACAACTGTTTTACCTTTAATTTCATTCTTGTATAGATCAAGTGCTGCAATAGAAAGTGCACCAGCAGGCTCTGCTACAATTGCATTTTTCTTATATAGTTCTAAAATCGTCGTACAAACCTTTCCCTCTGGTACTAAAACAATGTCATCAATTACATCTTTACAAGTTTCAAATGTTAACTTTCCTACCTTTTTAACAGCTGCACCATCAACAAAACTATCAATTTTTTCTAAGGCAACATTTTCATTTTGAAGAAAAGCCTCTTTCATAGATGCAGCTCCCATTGGCTCTACGCCAATGACCTTTGTAGCAGGGCTAACACCTTTCACATATGTGCCAACACCTGATGCTAATCCACCACCGCCGATTGCTGTAAAGATATAATCAACCGATTTCTCCATATCATGCATAATTTCAACTGCCACTGTTCCTTGGCCAGCAACGACATACGGGTCATCAAATGGATGAACAAACGTCTTCCTATTTTCTTCACAATAGCGCTGTGCTTCTTGGAAAGAACTATCAAATGTATCACCAACTAATACAATTTCCGCAAAATCACCACCGAAAAATTGTACTTGTGATACTTTTTGTTTAGGTGTCGTCGTCGGCATGAAAATTTTTGACGGAATCTTCAATAAATTACACGTATAGGCAACTCCTTGCGCATGATTACCGGCACTTGCGCACACAACACCATTTTGTAGTTGTTCTTTCGGTAAACTTTGGATTAAATTGTACGCACCACGAATTTTGAAAGAGCGAATCAATTGTAAGTCTTCTCGTTTTACATAAACGTCACAATCATATTTCTCTGATAGAACTGTATCACGTTGTAACGGTGTTTTAATAACGATATCTTTCATGCAATTATGAGCCATTAAGATATCTTCAATTTTCACTCTCTCCTTTACCTTTTGCACCATTTCATATCATCCTTATCTCTTTTAAATTGGCTCAATCAAAATTCGGGATTTTTAGGACTGCCCCTGTATTCGCCGATGTTACCATCTGTGCATAACGTCCAAGCCAGCCAGTTTTCACTTTCGGTTCTGGTCGTTTCCATTCTTTTTTACGCTTATCTAATTCTTCATCACTCACTCTTACTTCTAGCAAGCGTTCCTCAACATCGATACAAACGATATCCCCTTGTTCAAGAAGTGCAATCGTTCCGCCCGCAGCTGCTTCTGGCGAAATATGCCCTACTGAAATACCACGTGAAGCACCAGAGAAACGACCATCCGTTAATAGCGCAACATCTGCACCTAATCCCATGCCAGCAATTGCTGATGTTGGTGCTAACATTTCTGGCATACCAGGGCCACCTCTCGGTCCTTCATAACGAATAACAACTACATCCCCTTTCTTAACCTTCCCAAGCATAATGCCCGCAAGCGCCTCATCTTGTGAATTAAATATAACGCAAGGTCCTTCAAATCGTTTTACTTCGGTTGCTCCGCTTTTAATAACTGCCCCATCTTTCGCAAGGTTTCCTTTTAATATACGTAGCCCACCTTCTTCACTATGAGGATTTTCGAGAGAATGAATAACTTCTTTATCTTTAATCTCTGCCTCAGCAATATTTTCTCTTAACGTTTGCCCAGTAGCAGTAATACGATCTAAATGAAGTACCCCTTCTTTTCGACTCATCTCTTTCAAAATTGCACTAATTCCGCCCGCTCGATCAATATCTTCCATATGCCAATTAGAAGCTGGACTTACTTTACATAAATGCGGTACACGTCTTGAAACAGCATCAATACGGTTCATATCATAATCTAGCCCTGCCTCTTGTGCGAGCGCTAGCGTGTGTAATACTGTATTCGTTGAGCCACCCATCGCCATATCAAGTGCAAAAGCATCATCAATTGCTTCTTCTGTTACAATATCGCGCGGCTTAATATCTCTCTCAATTAAAATTTTCAATTTCTCTGCTGCTTGTTTAATTAACTCTTCACGTCTTGGATCAATTGCTAAAATACTCCCGTTACCAGGAAGTGCTAAACCTAACACTTCACATAAACAGTTCATAGAGTTCGCGGTAAACATACCGGAACAAGAACCACAAGATGGACAGCCATGATCTTCAATATCCTTTAATTCTTCTTCTGAAATTTTACCAGATTGATAAGCTCCTACTCCTTCGAAAACAGAACTTAAATCGACAACTTCTCCTTTAGATGTTTTTCCAGCCGCCATCGGACCACCTGAAACAAACACAGTTGGAATGTTAATACGAAGTGCAGCCATCATCATACCGGGTGTAATTTTGTCACAGTTTGGAATACAAATCATGCCATCAAACCAATGTGCATTTACAACCGTTTCCACTGAATCAGCAATGATTTCACGACTCGGAAGGGAATAACGCATACCGATATGTCCCATCGCAATACCATCATCTACTCCAATTGTATTGAATTCGAATGGTACCATACCTGCCGCACGAACTGCTTCTTTTACAAGTTTCCCAAACTCATTCAAATGCTTATGTCCTGGAATAATTTCAATAAAAGAGTTACAAATCGCTATGAACGGTTTATCAAAATCTTCATCTTTTAAACCTGTTGCTTTTAATAAACTACGGTGCGGAGCTTTATCAAAACCTTTTTTAATCATGTCACTTCTCATCTTGTCAAATCCCTTCTTACACATTTTTTCTCTTACTTACTCTATTTTTTAAAATAAAAACTCTCACCTCAGCAATCAACTACTACTTAATAGTAGCTTTGATTGCTGAGGCGAGAGTTCCGCGTTACCACTCAGCTTCCTTACACTTCTCACGAAATATAAGCTCTGTAGGTCCAATCAGACCTCCGTCCTTTTACCGGAGACGATGCCGCCGCCCTCTACTCAGTTTCCCTTTCGCAAGCGATGCTCCGAGGTGATCTTCAATGATTCGATTGTTACCACTCTCACAGCCTTGGAGTAGCTCTCTTAAACAATCATAATCATATACTTTCCTCTTCTTTGCATATACAAACTATAAAGTCAGAAAATTCTTAATTGACTTTTATTTATTAAACGTATTATAGGACGTTGTACTTTTCATTGTCAACATGTTTTCTAAAAAAAATTAAAATTCAATTCATTTCACTAGAAAGCTATTTATTTTTTCTCAAAACAAAATCGGAATGAAACACTTACATACACTCATATATTGCTTAAGTATGCTTGCATTACTACATAAAGAAAAACTTATAAAATTTATGAGGAGATGAGAAAACTATGTTAAAAGGGAAAGTAGCATTAGTTACAGGAGCAAGCCGAGGAATTGGACGTGCTATTGCAATTCGTTTAGCAAACGACGGTGCATTAGTCGCTGTTCATTATGGTAATCGAAAAGAAGACGCTGAAGAAACTGTTCATGAAATTCAATCAAATGGCGGTTTAGCTTTTTCTATCGGTTCAGATCTTGAATCTTTACACGGTGTAGAAAACCTTTATAGCGCTTTAGATACTGAATTGCAAAAAAGAACTGGTGGAACACAATTTGATATTTTAATAAACAACGCTGGAATTGGTCCTGGTGCTTTTATTGAAGAAACGACCGAACAATTTTTTGATAGAATCTTTTCAGTAAATACAAAAGCACCATTCTTTATCATTCAACAAGCTCTATCACGTTTACGTGACAATAGCCGAATTATTAATATTTCATCAGCTGCCACCCGCATTTCTTTACCTGATTTTGTTGCATACAGTATGACGAAAGGCGCTATTAATACAATGACTTTCACGCTTGCAAAACAACTTGGAGCACGAGGAATAACTGTGAATGCAATACTCCCGGGATTTATTAAAACAGATATGAATGCAGAACTCTTGAGCGATCCAATGATGAAACAGTATGCTACTACTATTTCCGCTTTCAATCGCTTAGGTGAAGTAGAAGACATTGCCGATACTGTTGCATTTCTTGCTTCTCCAGACAGCCGCTGGGTTACTGGACAATTAATTGATGTTAGCGGAGGATCTTGTTTGTAATTTCTTAATCTATTTACGCAAAAAAGCCAGCATTTTTGCTGGCCTTTTTCACTGTGTAAAACGATATCCTACTCCCCAAATTGTCTCGATATACGATTTATCAAATGGATCGAGTTCAATTTTGTGACGAATATTTTTCACATGGACAGCAACTGTTGCTGCATCACCAATTACATCCATCCCCCATACAGTTTCAAAGAGACGATCTTTACTAAACACTTGATTCGGATGTTCTGCCATACAAGTTAATAAATCAAATTCTTTTCCTGTTAGCATGATCTCAGTTCCATTTACAAATACACGGCGGGCCGATTTATCAATAAGTAATCCTCGAATACGAATTTCATCTTTTATTTGCTCTCGCTTTCCTGTTAAACGATCATAACGAGCTAAATGAGCGTTTACACGTGCCACCATTTCACTTGGACTAAATGGTTTTATAATATAATCATCTGCTCCAAAACCTAACCCTTTAATTTTATCGATTTCCTCTTGTTTTGCGGACACCATAAGTATTGGGATGTCCTTTTTCACTCGAACTTGTTTACAAATTTCATATCCATCTATTCCCGGTAACATTATGTCTAAAATTAATAAGTCGTAATCCTCCAAAAGAACTCTTTGTAAACCCGTTTCGCCAGAGTAATCAATGTCTACTGTATACCCGGCAACCTCTAAATAATCCTTTTCTAACTCTGCTATAATAGCTTCATCTTCAATAATTAAAATTCTTTTCAAGATGCTCTCCTTTTTCTAATTGATTTTTTGTAATGTAAATGCAAGTGTCGTTCCCTTACCTTTCTTGCTTTCTACCCAAATATCACCACCATGTTGTGTGATAATCTGATGTGCAATTGATAAACCAAGTCCGCTTCCACCCGTATTAGAATTTCGAGAATGATCTGCACGGTAAAACCTTTTAAATATATGAGGTAATGCCTTCTCTTCTATTCCTATCCCATTATCTTTTATGTAAATTGTTACATAATCACTAGATTCAGTCATACGAATTCCAATATATCCTTCTTCTTTATCCATATACTTAACACTGTTCCAAATAATATTTGTAATAACTCGTCGTAATTTTTCACGATCACCTTTTACCAAAATAGAAGTATCCTTTTGAGCATCACATCTCACTGTAATTCCCTTATCTTGCAATTCAAGCTGTAGTTCTTCTATACAATCAGATAAGTATTGGTTAATTTCAACCTCTTCAAATTGAAACGGTTCCTCTTTCAAATCAAGTTTTGAAAAGAGAAAAAGCTCGTCAATTAATTGATCCATATCAAACACTTTATTGTAAATAATTGTTAAATATTTATCTAATTGTTCCGGAGTTCGAGCGATACCTTCTTTAATTCCTTGTACATAACCTTTAATAGCCGTAATTGGCGTCCGTAAATCATGAGAAATATTTGAAAGCAACTCTTTACGATTTTTTTCATATTGCATTTGCAACTCGACCGATTCCTTCAACCTGCCGCGCATCTCTTCAAACGATAAACTTAATTCTCCTATTTCATCTTTCGCAAGTCGCTTTACTTGAAAATCTAAATCACCTTTTTGAATTCTTTCCGTTGCCTGCTTTAATGAATGCAATGGTTTAATAATACTCCGTGATATAAAATATGTTAATATTCCATTTGTAATAATTAATCCAAGTATTAACATGAATACGAAATACGGGGAAAATTCTCTAATTATTTCTTCTAAAGGATTTACATGCTCAAATACAAAAATACTAACCTTATCCCTCTCTTCATCGTAGTAATCAAATTGCTTATAGTAAAAAGAATTACCCTCTATTTTCACATCCATTCCTTTTCTTTGTCCTTCCGTTTCAAACGCGGGTAGGTACTTATCAAACGAAGAAATTTTAAAGTATGGAGATGAATATGTAAGCTCATCATTTTTTCGAATTAGTAACCCTGCTTGATTATCGTTTAATTCTTTATCAGTTTCCTTTAAAAAGTTTAGATCCTCCAATTTATCTGGAGCATACGATGAAAGAATTTTCAACCTACTAAAAATATCATCTTCATCTTCTTTTGTACGAATAGCTCCCTCCTGCTCTTTATCAATGAGAGAATGACTATTTTGATTAAGACCAATGATTGCTTTTGCAATACGAATATCACCAAATAACGTAACACTAATTAACATAATTGCTATGCCACAAAAAACGATTGGAATAATTACCATCGCAATATACGACAACAGCAATCTAATACGGATTGACATTACAGAACTCCTATAAACATAATAATTTTAGCTCGTTACAGAACTCACAGGAAATGAAACTTGACTCATCCAAATACCAGCTAATAATACGAGTATAGCTAGAACAATTTCTAAGAGCAATAAACGGCGATTAACTGTTCCGATATCGTTACCCCATGTTTTCGTTTGTCTCCATGCTACAATTGTAATTATTAATACAGTAACCGCCTTTATATTTAAGAGGTTTGTCCATTCGGAGTCCACATTAAACAGCATCCATTTTCTTGTCTGTAAAAACACAATTAATTCACCAGAAAGAAATGCTAGAATAAATGAAATACCAGCAATAATACTAAAATGCTTACGGAAACTCTTTTGATCAAATGTAATTTTGTATAATGTTGTCCACACTATAACAAGAGCTAAATAAATAAGTGCTCCTAGCCACACTGCAATACTCATAACGTGGACCATTCTAATTATAACTGCTGCCCAATTTGGATTAGTAATCCATACATGACCTGTGAAAGAAAAACTCGCAACAAGAAATCCCCAAATTAGCGCATACCATTCGTTCCCCATATGCTGCAAAGACATAAGAATCAATAATAACAATTGAATCATAATAATAACTGAAAATGGCGAATGAATAAGTAAACTCCCCTTCGGAATAATTGACTTATACACTATTAATTCGGCTATCAATCCTACTACAAGTATAGAGAAGAAAATCATTTTCATATTCTTCATTCTTTGCAATACAGGAGGTAAATTATAATGTTTCACAAACATATCGAGCCACTTTACTCCTGCTCCAATTAAAATCATTCCCTCTACAATATAGCGTAGGATTACAATCATAACCTCTGAAAATACTGAGGTACTCGCATTCCCCTCTACTACGGCATTAGTTGGTACTTCTTCTCCAATTGAAAAGGTATAGCTTCCTTCACTCGGATGTCCGTCTGCAGATATCATAGACCACCTTACTGTGTAAGTACCATTATTTAAATTTGGTATCTTCACTTTTATTTTTGTTGGATCATCTAACATTTCAACCTTTGATACTTGCACTCTCTTTGCACTTGGATCTAGCAATTCAATATTAACTACTTTTCCTGTAACTAGTTCACTAAATTCAAGAATAATCTGTTCTGGTTGTACTGTCAGAACTTCCCCCTCTTTAGGACTGGTTCCTACAACACTTGTATGAGCAAATACACTACTATGAGAAAACAAAAATACACTTACACTTGTTACAATAAATACTATCATTCTATAAAGCATGAAAACCTCCGTATTATTATTCTGGATGATTACCCGAATGATCTCCGGTAGAAAATGGCGTAGTTACTCCCTCATAATTCATCATTGTATGCATTCCTTTTTCCGCATGAACAAGATGATGACAATGAACCATCCATAGTCCACTATTATTTGCCTCTAATGCAATTTCATATTCTTCTCCTGGAAAAATATTAACTGTATCTAAGTAAATCGGACTTCCCTCCATCGGGTTACCATTTTTAGAAATAACCTGGAATGTATGTCCATGCAAATGCATCGGATGAATTTCTTCCCCCTTATTTTTAAAGCGAATCTTAACTTTATCTCCTTTCTCTACTTTAATGGGCGGAATATCAGGTGATGTCTTTCCATTAATCGTATAGACCCATTTTTCTTGTCCATTTACATCTTTCACACCTTCTGCCAAATCCATATCATAGACCTTTGTAAACTTTGAATCTATCGTAAACTTGCCAACTCCTTTTTCTCCATATTTCGTAAAGTCAAACCATGGATAACTCTTTATATCAATAGGTTCTTTCGGCAAAGAACCGCTCCCAATAGTTGCTGTTAACATTCGATTCATTTTCTTAGATGGATCAACGTTAATAAGTTTTACACTCGTTGTTTCCGGCATTTTAAAAACAAGGTCATAACGTTGTGCAGCTCCCATCGGAAGAATTGCTTTATCTAGCTCGTCCCCACCTTTTATATCACGACCATCTAATGCGATAATTTGAAATGGTACCCCAACTAATGTCATTAAATGCGTATTATTCCCGGCGTTAATTAAGCGAAGGCGTACTATTTCACCTGGTTTTGCATCTAATTGTAGCCCTTCACTTGTATCATTTAATGTAAATACATCGTAATCATCTCCATCAGATAAATCTTTGAGTTGATCATTACTTGGCATCATTAACGGTCCTTCTAAAGTTTGCGCCTTTTCATTTCGAATATGATTGCTAGGATAGCTATCCCAATCTTTATCTTGTTCGCCATTATGCTTACGGGTTTTTATGTCTCCTGCTTTCCATTCATGGATTGCCACTGTATAATCCTTTTCATATTTTACAGCTGCTTTATTCGGTTCAATAACAATGGTTCCAAATAGTCCACGCTCCGTTTGTTTTGCACTTTTTTGATGTGAATGATACCAATATGTCCCCACCTGATCAGCATTAAATGCGTATGTATATGTTTCACCTGGTTTTATAGCATTTTGCGTAACACCTGGAACACCGTCTACCGCCGCAGGAACATCTAATCCGTGCCAATGGATTGTAACTGGTTCTGGCAATTCATTTTTCAAATTTACAACAACACGTTCACCTTGTTTAACTCGAATTTGAGTGCCCGGTGATGTTCCATCAAATGTCCACGCATCTACCTTTTTCCCATTTCCTAAATCTACGCTTGCTACTTTCGCCGTAATATTAAAAGTTTTTGTAACCTTTTTTTTGGCATCTGAATTAGCAAGAGATGTAATTGATTCTGAAGTAGATGTTGCATCTGTTAACTTCTTTTTTTCATTTGTACCTGGGTAATTATTTATTAAAAAATATCCGAAAATAACTAACCCTAATAGTAAGCATGCCGCAATCAATATATTTCTTAAATCGCTTTGTATAAATTCCTTTTTCATATTAGTCTCTCTTTCATTTTTTGTTGTAAACTATTAATTTTCATACGTAGATTCATTGCCTATCACCTCACATATTCACTTCGATTTACATAATAACACTAAGAAAAAAAGAAACTTTGAAGGAATTTTAAAGACTTTATAAAGAAATATATTTCAATTTTTCTTTACTTCTAAATCTTTTTTATTGCGCAATAAAAAAGATTGTATAATACTATATAAAACATATATATTTAGGAGGATTATAGTAATGTCTGAAAAAACATACGAACTCGCAACCTTCGCAGGTGGTTGCTTTTGGTGCATGGTAAAACCATTTGATGAACTTCCTGGTATTCATAAAGTACTTTCCGGCTATGCAGGTGGTCATATCGAAAATCCAACATACGAACAAGTAAAGGCCGGAACATCTGGACATTTAGAAGTCGTTCAAATTACATTCGATCCTTCTATTTTCCCATATGAAAAATTACTAAATTTATATTGGCCTCAAATCGATCCGACTGATGATGGTGGACAATTCTTTGACCGTGGTCCATCTTATCGCACTGCTATTTTTTATCATAATGAAACACAAAAAGAGCTTGCTGAAAAATCAAAACAAGCTCTTGCAAAAAGCGGTATGTTTAAAGATCCAATCGTAACTGAAATCCGCACAGCTGCACCTTTTTATGAGGCTGAAGAATACCATCAACATTTTTATAAAAAAAATCCAGAGAAATATGCTACTGAGCAAAAGGAATCTGGTCGTGAAGATTTTATTAAAGAAAATTGGCAAAAAAAATAATAAAAATGCATCGTGCTTTCATTTCAAAGTGCGATGCGTTTTTATTTTTGAAAAAAGTACCATACAATTATGAGAACAACCGCTGTTAATGTCCAAAGTATTATCTCGTTTTTAACTCTATTCTTTTTATTAGTCATTTTATCTCTCCTTATCACAATTAAACATATTCAAGATTTCTTTTGTTTAATTGTCCACCAGATGAAAGTAAATAAATCCTTACATATTCTTGTAATAAGAGCACCTATTATTCCGATTGCAATTGAAATTACTAACATCTGTCCAAAACTAAAAGAATTGGTATATGTTATGTAGAGAACGATACACACAAGTAAAACATCCGGTAAAGAAAGCAAAAACTTTTTAAGCATTTCTTCAGCTCTCCTATGCTTTATTTGTAATTTATACTTTCTACTGTAGCTTTGAAATAAAGTTTGTTCAAAAATTCCATTTAGACCCTCTTTTTACGAAAAATAATAAGAATCCCTTTTCAAAAGGGATTCTTATTCAGCAGATTTAAGTTTAATTATTTTCTACATATCCTATTCCATAATTACTCCTAAAATAGAATAATATTACTAATGATTTATTGTAAATTGACTATTTGCCAGGCAATCGAATGTTGTGCCAGCTACCTACATCACATTGACCAAATTCATTATTGCCCAACGCGGCCACCGTGCCGTCTGATTTAAGGCCGACCGTATGCGCACAACCAGCCGCTATCGCTACAACGTCGCGCCAATCGCTTACATTACATTGACCATACTCATTCCAACCCACTGCCACCACTGTACCGTCTGATTTAAGGCCGATTGTATGATTCGTACCAGCTGCTATCGCTACAATACCTCGCCAATCACTTACGTCGCATTGGTTATGTTTATTATTACCCACTGCCATTACCGTACCATCTCGTTTAAGGCCAACTGTATGAAGATAACCTGCTGCCAACGCCACAATACTTCGCCATCCACTTACATTACATTGGCCATATCGATTATTCCCCACAGTCGCCACTGTGCCGTCCAATTTAAGACCGACTGTGTGCCAGTCACCCGCCGCAGCCGCCACAATCTCTCGCCAGCTACTTACATCACATTCCCCTTCTTTATTTCGCCCCACAGCTATTACCGTGCCATCTGGTTTAAGCCCAATGGTACGACGCCATCCCGCCGCAACGGCTACAACATTGCGCCAGTCATTTACATCACATTGTTCATGCTTATTCCACCCCACAGCTATCGTAGTACTGTCACATGTAAGACCAATTGTATGAGCATTACCTGTGTTCGTTGCCATATGAACATTGCCCACTGCGACTGCTACAATATCTCGCCAGCCGCTTACATTGCATTCTCCTTCTTTATTTCGCCCCACTGCCACAACTGTTCCATCCGATTTAAGAGCAACTGTATGACCACGACCCGCTGCTATCGTATCTTTCGGCCACCGTTTCACTTGTAACACTTCTTCTTTCGGTGAAATATAATTCATGTTTACCTCCTTGCATATAAGCAACTGTATCCAAATAGATGTTTTTATCCAATCACATTATAAATGACCGGACTTTTTTTATAAATCTACAACTACAAAAGAAGCCTATTATTACTTCTTCCAAAATAAAAACCTCCAGTTTAAGTACTAGAGGTTTTCCATTTTATTTCTTTAATCTCTCAATAAAATCGTTTAATTTATCAAGCGACTTCATATTCTGATTACAAGCTACACCATCTTTACAAATATAGTTTCCCTTTTTAACGAAAGTTCCTGGTACATCACCTTTAATTTCAACTAAAAACATTCCTACTTCTTCATGCCCATGACATAATGAGCAAATGCTCTTTTTATTTAAACTTTGGAACGTTCCTTGCAGACCAACAAACTTATTTTTATCATTTTTCGCTATAATAAATTTCCTACTTGATCCCTTGTCAATCCAGCTTAAATAAGATAATTCTTTCATATCCAATTCTTCCATATCAGGTAGTTTTAACTTTTTCGCCTTAGGAAATAATTTTTTTAATGTTTGCGCTGTAACTTCCTGAAACGGAATGACATACGGATTTATTTTCATTAAGAACGATTCTGCATCTTCTCTATTTTGAACTGTTAATACCGTATCAATTAACTCTGTCTGTTCATCCGTTAAATTCTCAAATACATGTATTATCTTTTCAATCGCAAGTGATTTTAACGCTTGAATTACACCTCTATCATTTGCCGTTGCATGCCCGTTTGCTAAAATATACGCTTGTGATTTTATAAAATTATATTGATCACTTCTAATAAAAGCTTCCATCTTTATCACTCCATACAAATTGTTAATCTAGTTCTATTGTATACAATGATTACGTTCTTTGATATGTAAAAGATAACTTAGAAATGAAAATTACATACTCTGATTATGTTCTAACGATTCATTTCCTGACAAAAGAAACCATCATCTGTTTTCCATTCCGCATATAATACGTCTTCAAATTTAGTAATCCCTTTTTGCTTTATTTGTTTATATAGCCATCCTTCATCAAAACCTGCTTCCCTCAAATTATCCTTAACTACTATCCCATCACTAATTAATGAAATTGGTAAGTATACAGGCTTATGTTTTAAACTTAAATCATTTATAGTGGGAGATTCGTATTTACTTTTTTTCAGAACACTTATGTTTCCGTTAGGTTCCAATATCATATACTCAACTTCTCGGATTGAAAATATGTCTTTTTGTTGCCTAAGCATTTGTTGTAATTGGTTAATGTCCAAATGATTTACACTTAATTGGTCACGATCAATCTTTCCGTTACGAATAATAATTGAAGGATACCCTTCAAAAAACCTTCTTGTTCCTCTTATTTTTTGCGTTATCACTTCTATTGTATAAATTAAAATTACCCATACAAATACTGAATATAAAATAGACCACACTTTAATTTTAGGGTCATATATTGAATTTCCAACGAGCTCACCAAGGACGATAGCAGAAATAAAATCAAAGGGTGTTAGCTGAGATATTTGTGTTTTCCCTAATATTTTCGTAGCAATTAACAGCACAAAAAAGCCAACTAAAAGCTCTATCGTTATTTGTCCAATATGATTCATAGCTGCTCACCTTTCTGCTTTTCACTCAAATATTCTATTTAGTAAAAAAACGGCACATTTTTCTATTATCTTTCCCATTCATACGCAATATATCCAATATATAAAAAGCAAAAAGAGTCTAGTTCAAAATAACATTTGAACTAGACTCTTTTATTTTCATTTGGAATACACAATTTTTTTAATCGTTTCTCCAGAAAGAAAATACTCTTCTGCCAGTTGATGAATAGCAATTCCACTTTTAAACGCTTCTTTAATTGCTTTATTTCTTTCATCAAGTTGTTTTCTTCCGCCTGATCGTGTACCCCATTTATAATGTTTCGTTTCTTGTTTTGGAATGTAAATTGTTTCACCTTGTATATACTTTTGAATTTCAGTAATTAAACTTTCTGGTAAAACTGTCGCAGCTTTTACGTATTTCATTTCTGCTCGCCCCTTATTTTTTATGGTTCATTTCAATAAGGTGCAAAGCCAAATATAAAAATGATACGAGCTCATTTAGGCGATTGTATATTACTTGTCTACCTCACGCAAAGTATCGCCATTTCCATACTTGGCTTTGCATGAGACGTTGCAGTGTCCGGCAATTGAATTATAATCGCCATGTAAACACCTCCTAATATACCTTTTACATTTTATTATATGATAAATTCCTTCCACTTGCATCCACATCCTTTTTAACGCACGAAACTACTAAGTTTGATATAATACTTTTTAGTCCAATACAAAAGTATAGTGAGGTTGCTTTATGAAAAAGAAAATAATCATTACAATCGCTACATTATTCATTATTACTGTAGCATTATTCGGAACATACAAATTGATGAATGCCAGGACCTTTCAATTATTTGGAGATTTAACAAATCGCGTAGAAACAAATGAAAAAGTGATTGCTTTAACTTTTGATGATGGTCCTACTAACAATGTAAAACAAATATTACCGCTACTAGATAAATACAATGCAAAAGCTACTTTCTTTTTAATCGGAAATGAATTAGAGAAAAATTTATCGTTAGGAAAAGCTATCGTACAATCTGGGCACCAAGTTGGAAACCATACATACTCTCATAACAGAATGGTTTTTAAAACACCATCTTTTATTAAAGAAGAAATAGAAAAAACGAATTCATTAATCCGCCAAACAGGATTTACAGGCGCAATTGATTTTAGACCACCTAACGGAAAAAAGCTAATTGGTCTGCCCTATTATTTAAATAAAAACAATATCGAAACGATTACATGGGATCTTGAGCCTGATACGTTTTATAAATCTGCGGCCGATAAGATTGCATACGTTAATAAAAATGTAAAACCAGGTTCTATCATTTTATTACACTCTATGTATGATGAATCTAATGAAAATTTACAGACCATTGAAGGTATTTTAGACTCTTTATCTAAGAAGGGATATCATTTCGTAACAGTAAATGAATTGCAAAAAAGAGCAAAATAAAAAGGTAGCGTATCATACCACGATACGCTACCTTTCTTATTAAATAATTCCAAGTACATTTAGGAATACGATAATAATTGCAATTGGTGCAATATAGCGAAGTAAGAATAACCATAATACGAATAATTTATAGCCTTTATTTTTACTTACACCAAGCTCTTTCATTAATACATCTTTCTTCATTTTTAAAGGAACGAAGATGGAAACCAGCAATACGCCAAGTGGCATTAGTATGTTACTAACCGTATAATCTGCTAAATCAAAAATTGTTTTTCCAAATGGTTTCACATCGCTTAACAAACCGAATGATAATGCTGATGGTACCCCAACAACGAAGATTAATAATCCAACGATTAAAGCCATTTTTTCACGTTTCCCTTTACCTTTTGCAGTTAAAGATGCAACGCTAATTTCTAACATCGAAATTGCTGATGTAATAGTAGCAAAGAAGAATAGTAATAAGAAAACGATGAAGAATAATTTTCCGAACGCCATTTTACTGAAAATAGCTGGCAATACGATAAATAATAGCCCCGGTCCTTGAGATGGTTCCATTCCAAATGCGAATACAACTGGGAAGATCGCAAGTCCTGCAAGTAATGTAATAACAAGCGTTAAAGCTACGATAGAAAATGCTGAACGCGGTAAACTTTCCTCTTTCGGTAAGTATGAGCTATATGTTACCATAACGGCTACACCGACAGATAGCGAGAAGAACGATTGTCCCATTGCATATAAAATAATTTCTGACGTTACATTTGAGAAATCAGGTTGTAAGAAGAAGCGAACTCCTTCTCCAGCACCGTCTAATGTAAGTGCACGAACAATTAATACAAAGAATAAAACGAATAATGCTGGCATGAAATATTTATTTACTTTTTCAACACCATTTTGTACACCTTTACTTACGATAAAAATAGTAATAAGGATGAATAATAGCTGTGATCCAACTGCTAAATACGGTTTGGAAATGATTTCACCAAACGTAGCTTCGTATGCCCCATTTCCTTCCCATAGTCTACCTGTAATTGCATTCCATAAATATAATAAAATCCAACCTCCTACAACGCTGTAGAAAGAAAGTAATATGAAACAAGTTACAATCCCCAATTTACCTAACCACGGCCATAACGTTTTAGGAGCAATCTCTCTGTACGCATCAACGGCCTCTTTTTGTGTGCTTCTTCCAATAACGAATTCAGCTAATAATAGCGGTAATCCAATTAATAATGTGAAACCGATGAAAATAAGGAAGAACGCGCCGCCCCCTCCAATGCCGGCCATATATGGGAATTTCCAAATCGCTCCAAGACCAATTGCTGAACCTGCTGCAGCTAATACGAAACCTAATTTTGATGTCCATTGCTGTGAATTCATTTGTTAATCTCCTCTCTGTCTCTTTTTCTTTGTTTCAGTTCAGTATTTATATTGTTCTATCAATACTCTTTTCTAATACGTTCACTTCCTCCCTAATAATAAAAAAACGCCCCTACGTAAATACGTAGGGACGACAAAAATATCGCGGTACCACCCTAGTTATGAAGCCACAACAAAGTTAGGACCTAAATAAAAAACGCCCCTACGCAAATACGTAGGGACGATAAAAATATCGCGGTACCACCCTAGTTATGAAGCCACAACAAAGTTAGGACCTAAATAAAAAACGTCCCTACGTAAATACGTAGGGACGATAAATATCGCGGTACCACCCTAGTTGTGAAACAATCTTCACCACTTTATTTGATAACGGTATAAACTACCGTCTTTCATTTCCTCACAATGTGAGATTTATGAAAGATGCTCCAGGACGAACTTCATGAATAATCTATATACTGATTCACACCAACCATCAGCTCTCTGAAATAGGGAGATATTCACTACTATACCCTTTCATTGCCCAAATATTATTTTCCGAATTGATTACTATCATTTTTATCATACATTAAAAATAGTGTCAACTTATATTTTGAATTTTTATGTATTACAATCTATTTAAACATTCAAAATATGACTTTTAAATGAATAGTATTAGAACATTTATGGTTTGTACTGTATTAACTTCTCTAGCAGGTTTATAGTAGTATACGATGAATGTAAGATAGCGTGAGTAGGAGGAAAGAGTTTTGTCTACGTCAAAAGTTTTAAAAGGAACTGCTTTATTAAGCGGTGCCACAATGATTTCACGTATTTTAGGATTTATATACTTCTTCCCTTTTCAATTATTAGTTGGAACGCAAGGGGTTGCTTTATATGGATATGCATACTCTTGGTACGGTATTTTATTAAGCTTTTCAACAGCTGGTATTCCTATTGCCGTCTCCAAATTTGTTGCAAAACATAATGCGCTTGGTGATTATAGTACAAGTAAAAAATTGTATAACTCGAGCGTAAAATTGATGTTGTTTATGGGCTTTTTAGGATTTTTAATTTTATTTATTGGAGCACCGTATATATCACAATTTATTATTCGCTCGAAAACACCAGATCCACAATTTATTGCCGATGTAACACTTACGATGCGAGCATTAAGTTTCGCACTTATTATTGTACCAGCTATGAGTGTTACCCGTGGTTATTTCCAAGGTTTCCAACATATGAAACCTAGTGCTGTTTCTCAAGTGGTAGAACAAATTGCGCGTGTTGTTTTCATTTTAGTCGGCAGTTTTATCGTCTCAAAACTATTAGGGGGTTCAGTAGCTTCTTCTGTTGCAGTTGCTACGTTTGGTGCTGTTATCGGGGCGCTTGCCAGCGTTTCTATTCTAATGATGTACTGGAAAAAATATAACCGATTAAAACCTCCCGAAGGCGAATTAAAATCAAGAGCATCCAATATTCCGTTAAAAAATATTTATATAGAATTACTTCGATATGCAATCCCAATTGTCTTTGTCGGTATTGCAATTCCGCTCTATACATTAGTAGATCAATATACTGTAGCTGATGTCCTTAGAGCAATGGGAGAGCCGTTAGAAACAGCGAATGCAGTGTTCGCTTATATAACGAACTATGCACAAAAGTTAATTATGATTCCAGCTTCACTTGCAACTGGATTCTCATTAACGATTATTCCGGCAATAACGAAATCTTATACAAGCGGGAAACTAGAAGAATTACAAGAACAAATTGCAAAGATATTTCAAGTCTTGTTATTCTTCACTATCCCAGCTGCATTCGGTCTTGCTAGCATCGCTTACGATGCATTCCGTATGGTTTATGTAAATCCTGAAATTGCACATGGTGGATCACAATATTTAATTTCATTTGCACCTTCTGCTATATTAAGTGCGATTTTCACAGTTTCAGCAGCTATTTTACAAGGAATCGATTATCAAAGAAAAACGATGATTGCTTTCTCAGTCGGTATTCTCGTTAAAGTTTTAGTAAATACACCGCTCTTACATTTATTTGGTGGACACGGTGCTGTAATTGGAACAATTCTTGGATACCTCGTTTCCAATGTTATTATGTTGTACTGCATCATTAAGTTTGCGAAATTTAAAATTGGCGAAACAGCAAAAACAGTACTCCTTATTACGATTTACTCCGCAGCAATGTCTGCTGTTGTAATTGCTTTAAAAGCTATTTTAAAATGGATTATCCCTGGACAATCTTATATCGAATCACTGCTTATTGTATTTATATGTGGCGCTGTAGGAGGGGTTGTTTACCTTTTATTCGTATTAACAAGTGGACTTGCTTCACATATTCTTGGTGATCGTATTCAACGTTTACCTGTATTGGGGAAATTAGTAAAATAAAAAGAAGAGATGTAACTCATTGTTACATCTCTTCTTTTTATTTTGCATATTGAATATATTTTTGTTGCTCAGCAATATTTAATTCAGGAGCATGGTGTTCTACTAAATATAATACCTCTTTTATTAACATTTCTAACTCCTGCACACTATACTCCGGTTTCTCCATCAACGTATTCGCCATACGCTCATATAAGTTTTCAGGCTTAATACTCATTCGTTCCACATTATACTGCATCCATTTAAATGCAGGATGATGCACATACATTTTATTCAAACCAAATAAGGTCCCAAATATATTTCTTTGCACTTCACAAATAACATCATATAGCATAAGCCAATCTTTTCGTTTTAAAAGAGCCTCTCGATTATACCAACGATTGCTTAACCAAAGATTTTCTGAAATCATCCGTTTCGCTAGATCTTCTGGATATGTTACAACTCTCTCTTTTAATTCATTCACTTTCTCTTCTCCATACAAACTAACACCATCATGAACCGATGATACAATACATTGTTTCTCATAATTTATATCATAACGTTCTACAACTTCTGAAATAATCTTTTCTACAGTCACTGTTAAAAAATTACTAATCTCTAATTTAATTCCTTCTGTCGTCAAATACGTTTCCGACCACTCTTCTTCCTCATAAGGATGATAGGACAAAACTGTCCCTTCAATACTATTAATAGGAGCCCTACGATCTTCATCCTCTGGTGGTTCTGACCATAAAACATGTAATTCAATATCTGAATGTTCATCTTCTAATTTTCTTGCTACTGAACCCGCTAAAATAATAGCCTCCACTTTCGGATTGCCCCTATAAATCTCCGACATTTCTATTGCTTTCTCTTTTAATCCCACTTCATTTCCCCCTAAAATTGCAGTACATCATTACTTTTTCATTTATCTATTTCAATATTACCTTTTCAAGTTCCTACTAAATCATATTTCTATCCAATAACGCTGAACAATTTCGCCTGAATGAGAAGAAAATACTTCATCTTCTAACACACCGCCAACCTTTTGAATCGTTTTAGCCGATGCGATATTAACTTTATCACAAGTTATTAACACTCTCTGCAACCCTAACTTTTGCGCTTCACCTAATGCGAGTTTTAATTGTTTTGTCGCATAACCTTGGCGACGTTTATTCGGATGGACACTATATCCAATATGACCACTTTCCCGCAATAATTCTTCGTTTAATCGATGTCTAATATTCACAAAACCTATAAGTTCCCCTTTTTCAAAACTTAAAAATTGACTAGATGGTACTCGATTAGCTTGTAAATTTTCTCCTACTTCTTGTATACTCACTTTTTCAAACCATCCACCAAGTACATCAAAATTTTGTAAAGAACTACTGCCATGTGGTTGTTCATCAGCATGTAAAAACGCCTCTCGATACTCCATAATTTGTTCACTATATTCATGCATTGGTTTTAATAGTTTCATTGTCATTCTCCCCCTCTTTACACCCTAAAACAAACAGCTTAATCGTGACAATTTCACGATTAAGCTGTTTCTATCATTTTCATTCAAATAATCCCATACTCAAATAACGTTCACCTGTATCAGGTGCAATACATAAAACTTTTTTACCAGCGCCTAATCGTTTTGCAATCATAATTGCTGCGTAAACAGACGCCCCTGAAGATGGCCCAACTAATAACCCCTCTTGTCTAGCTAAGTTTCTCATTGTCGTTAAAGCCTCTTCGTCTGCAATTTGAATAATTTCGTTATACACTTCCGTATTTAAGTTTTTTGGGATAAACCCTGGACTTGTTCCTACTAGTTTATGAGGACCCGGAACACCGCCTGATAAAACAGGTGATCCTTTCGGTTCTACTACTGCAATATATAAGTTTGGTAGTTTCTCTTTTAACGTTTCCCCAGTCCCTGTAATCGTTCCACCAGTTCCTGCCGTTGCAACAAAAGCATCAAGCTCTCCATCCATTTGTTCATAAATTTCAAGTGCAGTCGTATAACGGTGAATATTCGGGTTTGCTGGATTTTCAAATTGTTGCGGAATAAAACTATTTGGAATTTGCTTTTGCAGTTCTAACGCCTTCGCAATTGCCCCTGGCATTCTTTGTTCTGCTGGTGTTAAAACTACTTCTGCTCCGTATGCTTTCAATAAGTTAATTCTTTCTTTGGACATATTATCCGGCATAATTAAAATCGCTTTATACCCTTTAGCGGCTGCATTCATCGCTAAGCCTATTCCTGTATTTCCACTTGTTGGCTCAATAATTGTATTTCCTGGTTTAATAAGACCATTCTCTTCTGCAACGTGCAGTAAATTATAGGCAGCACGGTCTTTTACACTGCGCGATGGATTAAACATTTCTAGTTTTACATACACATCTGCTGCGTCTTCTGGAACAAATTTAGATAATCGGACAACAGGTGTATCTCCTATTAATTCTGTTAC
Organism: Bacillus luti; assembly: GCF_009739945.1. Classification (NCBI taxonomy): domain Bacteria; kingdom Bacillati; phylum Bacillota; class Bacilli; order Caryophanales; family Bacillaceae; genus Bacillus; species Bacillus luti. The sequence goes on from NZ_CP040336.1 coordinate 3,378,367, forward strand.
GTTTTCACATAATTTCATAGTGCATCCCCTATTCTGTCGTTTTCTTATCATTTGGTAATAGCCATGAAGTAAGTCCAATTAATGGTAGACAACTACATAGTAACATAATGAATTGTAGACTATATATGTCCGCCAATTTCCCAAGAACTACAGATCCTAAAGCTCCGAGTCCAAACGCAAGCCCTACAATTAATCCAGATACCATCCCTACTTTTCCAGGTACAAGCTCTTGCGCGTATACAACAATTACACTAAAACTACTTGAACTAATAAACCCGATACATAAAAATAACGGTACGACCCACACGAGAGAAACATGAGGTAGTAAAAGTGCAAGCGGCGCTGAACCAAGCATTGAAAATACAATAATTGTTTTCTTTCCAAATCGATCTGCTAGTGGACCACCAAAGAAAGTTCCTAACACACCGGCAATCATAAATGCAAATACGAAATACTGGGCATTTTTTATAGATAGACCGTAATGCTCAATTAAATAAAATTGATAGAAATTCCCAATACCAGCACCGTACCAAGAACGTACAAAAGTAAGAAAAACAAGAAGTAAAATAACAAATTTAATATGTGTACTTACAATCGCATTTTCTGCCTCAAGTGCAGCTCTCTTTTTTCTTCTCACAGCGCCAGTTGCTAATTCATTCCTATACCAATTTGATACGAAAATTAATAATACAATTCCTACCGCTGCAAATGCAGTAAAACCTAAAGATCCAATTTGACCGAGCGGAACGAAAATTAATGCTGTAAAAATAGGAGCCAGAGAATTCCCTGTATTTCCTCCCACTTGATAAATCGCTTGTGCTAACCCTCGTTTTGCACCTGCTGCCATATAGGCAACTCGAGCACCTTCTGGATGAAAGACTGCGGAACCTAATCCAATAAATAAAACAGAAATAATAACAATAATAAAATTCGGTGCAAACGCGAGTCCAATCATTCCAAGCATACTCGAAAACATACCGAGCGGTAATAAAAATGGTGATGGCTTCTTATCCGAATACATACCAAAAACCGGCTGCATAATGGATGACGTCATATTTAACGCAAATGCAATCCATCCCACTTGCATATAGGATAAATTCATTGTTTTTTCCAAAATAGGAAACAGCGCCGGTACAACTGCTTGCATCGAATCATTTAGAAAGTGTCCGAAACTAATCGCAAATAATATTCGGTATATTGTCGGTGTTTCTACTGTGTTTTTTTGTGAAGCTGCCTGCATATATGAATCGCTCCTTCCTGTACAAAATATATTTATTACATTAAGTGTAATAAAATAAAACTTTAACCATAATAAATTCTGACTTTTGAAACATTTCTATTCTATACTGGTTTCGTTTCTTTTTCCAGAAATATCACTTCTGAAATAACATATTTTTCACATCTGTTTCATCAGATTTTTTTCATATAAACTCTTTTATACTAAGTTAGGACAATAGGTAAGCTTGCATCTACGCAAAAAAGGCGATCCTAAAACATATCAGGATCGCCTTTTTTTATATCGCAAAACGCTTATACTTTTCGTAATCACTCGTCTTACATTCTACTTCTAGTTTCGTACCTTCGTTTTCATAACTCGTAGATAGAACGTGCGCATGATTATTGAAATAAGAAACCACCTGTCCTTGATCATATGGAATTAACATTTCACACTTCGTATACTCTTTATAAATGTGTGAACGAATCATTTCAACAAGCTCTTCCATTCCAACATGTTTCTTAGCTGATAAATAAACACGATCTTCTTGTACTTTCGGAATTTCAACATCTACCATATCTGATTTGTTATAAGCATAAATGGTTGGGATATTTTCTACTCCAATTTTCTTTAACGTTTCATTTGTAATCTCAATTAATTGTTCATAATTTGGATTTGCGTAATCTACAACGTGAATAAGTAAGTCTGCTTCCGCTACTTCTTCTAATGTTGAACGGAATGCTTTCACAAGATGATGCGGTAATTTACTTACAAATCCAACTGTATCTGTTAATAAGAATGATTTGTTATCTGGCAAATCAATATTTCGTACAGATGTTTCTAACGTTGCGAATAACATATCTTTTTCAAATACTTGTTTTTCTTCTGTACCATTATAAATTTCAAGCATGGCATTCATCGTCGTTGACTTTCCTGCGTTCGTATAACCTACTAATGCTACAACAGGAATTTCATTTTTCTTACGTTGCTTTCGCTGCGTCTGACGCTGTGCAACAAGTGCTTCTAAATCTTTATTTAAAACTGAAATTTGTTCTTCAATTTTACGACGGTCTAACTCTAATTTCTTCTCACCGACACCTTTATTTTTCGTACCAACGCCGCCGCTCTGTCTTCCTAACGACTCACGAAGACCGATTAAACGAGGCATCATATATTGAAGATGTGCTACTTCTACTTGTAGCTGCGCTTCTTTCGTTTTCGCACGTTGCGCAAAAATATCTAAAATTAATATGGTACGGTCAATTACTTTACAATCTAAATCCGCCTCTAAATTTCGAATTTGTGAAGGCGATAATTCGTCATTAAATATTACCATATTCGCATCTACTTCATTAACATAGGCTGCTACTTCTTCAATCTTTCCTTTTCCAATATAATGTGACGGATTTACTCGTTGTAAATTTTGCGTTACTTGCCCAATTACCTCTACATCACAAGCTTCTGCAAGATTTGTTAACTCTTCCATCGAATAAGCAAAATCATCTTCATTACCTAAATTTACTCCAACTAAAACTGCTCTTTGTAATAATTCTTCCATATATTAATTCCTCCATTTCGATTACGTAAAATAAAAAACACAGGTCACTGCCTGTGTTTTCGTAAACGGATAAGGGTTCACCAAACAAACAGGAGAAAGCTTTACTTTCATCCTATCTCGTAGTCAATAAGCCTCAAAATCATATACGTATCCACAATAAGTGTTCACCTATACGATCCCATTCTATTTATAAAGGCAAAACAAAAAGAGGGCGTATTCGTCCCTCCCTCTTTTTCACATATAAGCTTAATAAAGGGTTCCTTTAAAATAGGCAGACCAATCCCGTTCACTCTGCACACAGACAGAGCCTTTGAGCGCTATTCAATTATTGGCACAAAGTATTGAGACGTAATCTGATTAAGATCAAAGGAAGCCCCTCCGTTCATTTTAAGTTACATAAAGTGTAGCATAAGTAATTCGCTTTCACAAGGATTAACAACCTATATCACGCGAAAGAAAATCTTTATATTTTTACTTTAATCGTCATTTTTTGCGAGTTCTTCTCACAACAAAAATAACAAAAGCAATGCTTAATAGACCAACAAAAATGATAGCAATTTGCCACCAACTTAAACTGCTCACCATCTCATCTTTTAAATCCACTTTCTTCGTTGGAACAGACTCTTTTGCAATTTGACTTAAAGCAACTTTTTCCGCCCCTGCCTCATCTAATCTCTTCGTTCCACTACACATAGATGTCTCTAACTTTTCCTCTCCTCTATAAGAAGAAAAGACTAAGTACTCTCCCCCCTCTGAAAAAGGAAATGTACAACTACTAAAACTTGTATATACAATCACTTGCGAAGAGCTTGTCCCTTTCCAAATTCTCTTCACTTCAAATAATGTTTTCATTTTTCCGTCCTTCTCTTGAACCTCTAATACCTTACCTTCAAACACTACATCATTGTTTTGTAACTTCTCTTCTGGTGATGCTTTCACACACTCACAAGCGTAAGACTTCTCTGGTAAAATAAAATAAGTAAGGCTGCAAATTAAAACTAGAGACAATACATATACGATTCTTTTCAAGAATCTCAAACCCCTTCATGATCAATTTTAGAAGCTTTCCGTATATTATTTGGACATCACTCCTCAAATCCATTTTCTTTTTATTAAAATATAATGATTTTCACAAACAAAAAATCTTTATTGACATTTTTATAACCTGATATTAGTATCAGGTTATAAAAATAAGTTAGGAGATGTTCCTATGCATTCTAAATCTCGTATTACTGCAATTGGCACTTATGTTCCAGATCAAATATTATCTAATAATGATTTAGAGAAAATGATCGATACGAATGATGAATGGATTGTACAAAGAACAGGAATGAAGGAAAGAAGGATTACTAGCGAAGATGAATACTCCTCACACTTAGCCATTAAAGCAATTGAAAATTTATGTACAACATTTAAAAAGAACTTAGAAGATATAGACTGTATCATCGTCGCTACAACAACTGCTGACTATGTTTTTCCTAGTCTTGCGTGCCAAATACAACAACACTTCAACATCCCCCATACACTAGCTTTTGATTTAAATGCAACTTGCGCTGGTTTCACATATGGGCTACACGTTGGTAATAGCTTGATTACTTCTGGATTGCATGAAAAAGTACTTGTCGTAGCGACAGAAACATTATCAAAAGTTACTGATTACACCGATAGAACAACATGTATTTTATTCGGTGATGGTGCTGGAGCCATTTTATTAGAAAAAGATGAAAACAAACCAAGCTTTATCGCGTATCACATGGGCACAAATGGTGACGGCGGCATTCATCTATATAGAACAAATTTATCTACTACTATGAATGGCACGCCACTACAAACAAATGAAAAAATCGTTCAAAATGGAAGAGAAGTATATAAATGGGCAACACGCACGGTGCCAGCGGGGATAAAAGAACTATTACATACCGCAAATATGCAAATAGATGATATAGACTGGTTCATTCCTCATAGCGCTAACTTACGAATGATCGAATCTATTTGTGAGAAATCTCAAATTCCAATGCAAAAAACATTAACGAGTGTGGAATTTATGGGGAATACATCTTCCGTCTCTATTCCACTTTCACTAGATTTGGCTAGTAAAGAAGGAAGATTAAATAATGGAGACACACTTTTACTATATGGATTCGGTGGTGGACTTACGCATTTAGGGCTTATTGTAGAGTGGAATTTGAGTTAAACATAAAAAAGGTTCTAGGGAATAACTAGAGCCTTTTTTATTACATTTAAAGTTTTATTTACTAGATACTCATAAAAATAAGCTAAACAAGTAATTTGAATTTTTCATGTAGTAATTCTCTTCTCTTTGCAATAAATTCTTCAAAATTTGCAAATTCAAAACTAACCATCGGTATGTAGTTTTCTTCCATATATTTTTCTTGTTTAGTAGACTCTTTATACGTTTCATTCAACCACTTTTCAAATTCCATATCAGATTTTTCTATATTAGGAATTCCTTCTAGCAACTGAAGATTCACGATAGAGTTTACATTTTCTAAGTACACATCTATTTTCTCATGTGGAATTCCCCGCTTAGCTAGATTCCTTTTTGTGAATAAACTTTTAGCAAAGATGTGATCTAGATGGAACCTATTCCTAAAATCTAAATGTGGATAAAGCACTGCTAAAATAGAAAATGTATGCTTTTGACCATATTGGTAAGATAGTAGATTATCAATTTCATCATCAGAAAATGTGAATGATTTCGCTTCTCCTTTAAATTCATCAATAATCAGTTGCAAAGGGAAGTCATTATTATTAGCAGCTATAACTTTTCTTAATTTTCGTAGTATATTATCAGGCTGTCCACTGAAAACCCTTTTTAACAACCCTAAAATCAACCATTTCTTCACAAGATTTCTATCTTGCTTATATTTTTTTGATTCCACATAATTATGTGGAATATCCCGTTTTAATAAATAATACGCTATCGGAACAATTGCATTATTAGATGTTAAAGTATCTTGATTGTATCCAAAACTTGCAACTAAATTAATAGCCAATCTAATTGCTTCTTTTGCGTGATCCCAATTGTCTTCTATTTTCTCCATAGTTTCGGTATTAAAGTTATCAACTTTAAAAGCAATATCTTTGAAATCACACAGGACTAAACACGCCTTCAAAACAAAGTCCTTATCAAACCTAAATCCATCACCAATTTGATTAATTTCATCTACGAACTTAATGATTTCTTGTCGAGCATCTTTATTTTTCCATTGGGCTGTTGCAATTGACAATAATAGATCTGAGTAACTTAATTTCGTTCCACCACTATTCACTCGTATAAAGATATTTAGTACTTTATCTAGGTTTTGTTCTTCCTCTAAAAAATAATTGATATTCGGTATTTCATTTATAACTTGATATAACTTATGTAGAGTTTCACTTGCAAATAAAGCCTCATCTTCTTCAATTGAATTTAATCCCTTTTGTATTAAATATCGACTTATTTCAAACGGACTATTTATATTTAGAATATCCGCCACTTTAAACCAATAAACGCCTTCAATTTTTTCATTTGCCTCCTCAACAGTCAAAAATCTAAAATCATAAACCGTATCAAACTCATCTGATGGTCCTAATAAATCCACATATAGCTGTTGTTCAGGATAAGCTAACGGATTTTCTCTCCTCATTCTCGGCAAACGATAAGCATAAGTTCCTTTTAATGCAATATACATTGAAGTTAGACGTTGTTGACCATCTAATATCGCAATAATCCCCTCTTCACCACTCGTGCTCGCCAACGGATTATGCCTATTATTCTTTTCATGATAGTTTCTAATAAACTCATAAAATTGAAAATCTTTACTTTTTTCTTTCTTAACATCCCAAAACAAAAATGAACCTACTGGATAACCTTGCATTAACGAATCAAATAACCTTTCAATCTGATCTGTTCCCCAAACAAACTCACGTTGAATAGCTGGTAGTAAATACTTCTTATTATGAACGTTTTCAATAACTTTCTTAATTGTTAATGGTGTTTGAAAAGCCATATTATCTCCCGCCCTTATATCTAATAAATTCCAATTCAAATAAGATTATATCATAATGATATTCTTTTAAAGGCGTATCTCCTCAAAAATGCATTAATGGCTATTGACCAATAAATGTTTCTATTTACTTCGAAAATCTGTTGTTATAATACTTAAACTCAAACAAAAAAGAAAGGGCGACATGCATGCCCTTTCTTTCTCATATCTTTATATAGTTAAGCTTTCCGAGACCATATCACAACAGGAATAAGCATGAAAGCTAAAACACCTCCAGCTAATGACAATGCTGCATAACTTGAATTCGCTACTACCATTCCTGACATCGCTCCGCCTGAAGCTCCCGCTAACGCAATAAACACATCTATCTTCCCTTGTGTTTTTGCACGTGTAGAAGGGATAGTTGCATCAACAATTTGAGCCGTACCACTTATTAAACCGAGGTTCCATCCTAATCCAAGTAAAGACAAGGCAACAATTAATAGTATTAAAGAATCACTCGGTGCTATCGCAGCTATGACACCTGCTGCTAGTAAAATTACTCCACCAGCTATACTCATCGTAGTTCTTCCAATTTTATCAATTAACATTCCCGTAACGAGAGATGGAAGATACATTGCACCTACATGAAAACCAATTACAAGACCTACTGCACTTAAACCGTGGCCATGGTGTCCCATATGAACTGGCGTCATCGTCATAATGGCAACCATCACAATTTGAGTAAGTATCATTACGATTGCTCCAACGGTAATGCCTCGTTTATTTTCTTTCACTTCTTCTGTTACCGGTTTCCCTTTATATGTATGTTCTTGTTTATATGCTTCTATCATATTAGCAATAAGTAACGGATCTGGACGAAGCATAACAAAAAGGACAAGACCCGCAAGTATAAATGCTGTTGCTGATAATATGAATGGACCAGCAAGTTCAGGAATTCCAATTGAATGAGCAAACCTTCCCATTACACCTACTAAATTTGGACCTGCGACTGCACCAAAAGTCGTCATGACCATCGTAATACTAACAGCAGTTGCTCGTTGCTTCTTATTCGCTAAATCTGTACCAGCATAACGAGCTTGTAGATTTGTAGCTGTACCTGCACCGTATATGAGTAAAGAGACTAATAAAAGCATAATACTATTTGTTATAGCTGCCAATACAACTCCAATAGCACCTAATCCACCTACTATAAATCCTGCTGCAAGCCCTATGCGGCGACCATGTTTTTGTGATAACTTTCCTACAATAAAAGCTGCTACTGCAGATCCCAACGTAAACATAGCTGCCGGTAATCCTGCATATGCATCTGTGCCGAGCATTTGCTGCGCAAGAAGTGCACCTACTGTAATTCCAGCAGCTAACCCTGCCCCGCCGAACATTTGCGAAATACTTACGATTATTAATGTTCGTTTATATAGTTTTTGTTGCTCTTCTTCTGTATACATACGATTACTTTTTAAAGCCCCCGCCTTCTCCAACAATTCCTCATCCTCCCTTTAAAATTAAACCCTCTTGTTAATGTACTATGTTTAACGTTACATATTCAATGGCATTTGCCATTCTTCTCTTTCATTCTAAAAAACTCTCTAACCAAATTCGTCTTCTCCCATGCTATATTAAAAATATTACTATTCACAATATGCAAGGAGAACACAATGAAAAAACACCTAAAACTATGCGAAGCTTGCAAACATAATCCTATTCATAAAATAGAAGAATCCGATGAAATAAAGCAACCTTATAAATTATGCAATCAATGCCATGAACATCTTATCTCATTATCTTTACATCCTAATGAATGGTACAACCTTGCAGTCGTTCATTCACCTTATAAATATTATTTGCACGACGATTTTTATGAAGAAGATGGTGTAGCAGTGCAGCCAGAATTAGAGATGGATGAGCACACTCTTACATCCGCTCCTACTTTAGAAGAAGTTAGCTCAAACTTAAAAAACTTACTTGATTACACAATGACTCGATGGTTTCTTCAAGAAGAAGAAATCGAAGCTCTTAATAGGTATGGTAAAAATGAAATATTAAATGCTGTTATGAATCGCTTTTCTAACACGATAAATGGTGTAATTAAAACTAGATTACTCGAAATTGTTATAAGTGTTTTAGGAGAAAACGCCTCAGATTGGATAAGAAAACTGTGGAAGGACTTTGATGAAGATTTAATTGCACCTCTTTCACATGCTGCCGCTTACTGTTTACCATTTGAAGAAGCATTTCCTTTAGTAATAGAAAAGCTAAAATCAGTATTAGAGAGGGAGCTTCCGACCACATCCTTCACTTGTTTACATTCTTTTCAATCCTCAGCAACATTAGATTGGATAGAGAAACATGCAGTATCATTTCATAACGATTGGGCGCGATTAGCCGCGGTATCACAACTAACTTGGACACGAATTAAAGCTTGGCTAACTAAAGGACACCCTTTAAGTCTAATAGCACTAGATGCAATGGTTAGCTGTATACCTTCAAATGAAGATATACTGCATGAAATGAATCCAAAAATTTTATTAACAGATTCGTCAGAAATAAAGCCAATTTTATTAGCTTACAAAGAAAGAGACAATGTTCCTACTGTAAAAACAAGTGTTGAAACTATTTTAGAAAATAAAACAGAAATATTTCAATACATGAATCCTTTACAAATATCTATCAAAAAGAAACCTCAAAACTTTTTAGTTATGGATGGCACCGTACAAATTCATGAAAATAGCCTGGATGAATATGTACATTTCATTAATACAAACAACTTTACCGACGTTTACATTAATGATCTTAGGTATAGTTTGAACCATATTAATTTTCTAGAACACTGCCCACAAATTGAAAGCTTACACATTGGTAGTACATATATTACTGATTATTCAGCTTTATATAAATTAAAAAACTTAAAATCTTTAGCACTAGACGAACCTCAAGTCCCACTAAACTTCACGGAACTAGAAAGCTTTACAAATTTAGAGGAACTTTACATACAGTGGAATAAAAACATTACAGGGTTCGAATCTTGTCCTAACTTAAAAGAACTATACATTTGGAAATACAAGCCGAAACAAAAAAATCTTGAAGAATTAATACCTTTACGAAAACTTGAAAAACTAAGAATTACACAAGGAAACATTAACTCCTTAAAAGGATGTAGAGCATTCCCTGAATTAAAGCATTTAGAACTCAATTATTTAAGAAATTTAGAACATATTGATGAGATTGAAAACAACGCTTCAACATTAAAATACGTCGAATTCGATCATTGCAGTAAAATGAAAAATCACGACTATTTATGTTATTTAACAGATTTAGAAATACTCATTCTATCAGGTTGTGGTAACATACAAAATCTACAATTCATTAAAGAGCTACCTAAATTAAAGCATTTTAGCTTCGTGGATTCTACGATTGTAGACGGCAATTTAGAGCCTTGTTTCGGAATTGATTTTGTTGGCTTTAATAATAAGAGGCATTATAGCCATAAGTTTAACGAATTAAACCCAGATTTTCCATACTAGCGTAAAGAAAAACAGGCTGCTATTAGCCTGTTTTTTACGCTTCCTCTACCACTCTTCCCCTTCTCTTTTTACTCAAAGTCTTTCCTTCCCAAAATAACAAACTTACTAAAGCACAAACTAAAATAATTGGTACACTCGCTTTATATAAATCTGTAAAACTCATCGCCATCTGATTCTTAGCATAATGCTTCACGTCATCTGAAAATGCGAGTGCCTCTTTCTTTACAATCTCCTCTTGCTTTTCAACTTCCTTTATCACTTGATTCATAACTTCTTCTCTTTTTATGTCTCTATATTCTACTGGAACAGCATTTAATACTTCATCTACTTTTTGGTGAATTAGTTCGTCTTTTTTCTCTTTATTTAACCCTACAAATGTTTTATTTTGATGCTTTTCTACATTCGTTTCTATACTTTGATTCTCTATTTTTTCTTTTGTCATTTGTAATATCTCAGTTTGCTGAGTACGATCCACATGAATATTTCCTACTTTTTCTTCTGCATAACGATATACATTCTCTTTATTTACAGTTAAGTTGTGAGTTAAGTTAGATACAAATATTGCGACCGCTAATACAATTCCTACTTGCCGCAACATTGATACGACACTTTGAGAAGCAGTTAACAATTCCCCTTCAAACGAAGATGCGCTTAAAACAGTAATTGGTCCCACTACTAAACCATATCCAACGCCTAATATCATACATGGAATAATAATTTCTATATTTGTTGAATTGACGTCAATCATTTGGAACCAATAGTAGGAAAGACCCATAACAAGAAATCCTGACAAAATAATAGTTACTTTGCCAAGCTTTCTAATTAATGTTGCTGCAACTGGTGAGACGAAAAATATCATTGCTGAAATAGGTGTCACTAAAAAAGCTGCTTCAATTTCCGTTCGACCTTGTATTTTCGTCAAGAACGTTGGAAGTAATACAGTTACTCCAATTAAAAATAAATTACTTAATATTACAACGATAGATGCTCCAACAAACATTCGATCTTGAAATAACTTTAAATTCACCATTGGATTATGAATCTTTCGTTCTACTAAAACAAATAGAATAAGAGAAATAGTGCTAATTACATAACAAGACAAAGCTATATTACTTTGCCATCCCCATGTATTGCCTTTTACTAATATGAGAGTAAAAGAAAAAATTGCTGTGCTACTTAATAGTAGTCCTATCCAGTCTATTTTTGAGATGATACGTTCTTCATTTTTTATTTGTAACATAATGCAGCATAAAATGATTCCAAGAATACAAATTGGAACATTAACGAAGAACACCCATCTCCAACCGAAATTTTGTGTAATAATTCCGCCTATTACCGGTCCCATCGCAGCTGATAGTCCTTGCGTTACCCCTAAAATCGCAAGTGCAACATGCCTCTTAGCTAATGGCATAGCTGATACACCAATTACCATACTAGTTGGAAATAAAATCGCTGCACCTACACTTTGTATAAAGCGAGAAAAGATAAGAAAATCACCCGTATTAGCAAAAGCACAAAGTACTGATCCGCCACCAAAAATTATCAAACCAAGAATATACATCTTTGCTTTCCCAAAAATATCAGCTATCCGTCCTAACGGAATAGCAAGTACTGCAATCGTCATTGTATATACATTTAATACCCAAGACATCTTTTCTAATGAAGTATTTACACTCGATTGTATTGCCGGTAAAGCTATATTCATAATTGTCGTATCAATCATACAAAGAAAGATACCCAGACACATTAAAAAGACAATCTTAATACCCTTTGATTGTTCCATCTTTATTTACCCCTTTATTTCGAACGTGTTTTTCATTCTTCCTTTTTATTGTGTTCTTTTGCTTCTAATTTCTCTAGTTTTCTTTTCAATGTCTCCACTTGTGCACTATACGATGCAATACCTACATCGAGAGAAATTTCCTCGACAAAAGTAATACCTACTCTCCACTTTTCATATTTCAATCGAAGATCCGCAATATATGCTTCTTTCCTTTTAATTTCCTCTTCAATCCATTTTTTTATCGCCTTATCATCGCTATAATTACCGAAATACATCCTCATTAAAAAATCTGAACGTAAAACGTCTTTCTCTACATCTGTTTGCATGTATTGATAAAACTCTTCACGACCTTCATCTGTAATAAAGTACATTTTCTTATTCGGTTTCCCTTCTTGCATAACAACTTCTTTTTTTATTTTCCCCTCTTTTTCCAACTGACGTAACGTTGGATAGATCATTCCAAAACTTCCATCAAAGAAATGAGTAAATACGTCCTCAAACACAATTTTAATATCATAACCAGACAATTCTTTTTCCATTAATAAACCTAAAACAACATCTCTTCCCTTCAAAATAAGACCCCCACACAGTATATAATCAATAATTATATTAACAATGTTAATATAATTATTGATTATATACCTTATTCTGTTAATTGTAAAATGTTTCTAAATAAAAAACATCCTGTAATTTGGTTTCTCAAATTTCCAGGATGGTTCTTCGTTATATTTCATATTCAAATTTCGTACTATTTTACAATTACATCTTGATTCGTTTCAAAGTCCTCTTGCTTACCTTCTTTCATCTCATAATAATAAGAAGGCAATTCTATACCATGCTCTACAAAATAATCCTCAATCAATGAAATAATCACTTTCAACGTTTTCACACGAGCATATAATTTATCGTTACTTTCGATAATATGCCAATTCGCATTTGGCTTATTTGTTCTTTCAAACATGTCTTCCGTTGCTTCAACATACTCGTCCCATTTGTCGCGATTACGCCAATCTTCGTCTGTAATTTTCCACCTTTTTAATGGGTTTTTCTCTCTATCTTTAAACCTCTTTAATTGTTCATCTTTACTAATATGATAGAAGAATTTTCCTATTATGTAATGATCATCGGTTAATAATTTTTCAAAATCATTAATCTCATCATATGCTCTCATCCATTCTTCCTGTGTAGCAAAACCTTCCACACGCTCAACTAACACACGGCCGTACCACGAGCGATCAAAAATAGTAATTTGCCCGTACTGAGGAAGTTTCCGCCAGAAACGTTGCAAGTAATGGTACCGTTTTTCATGAGGTGCAGGTGCTCCAATTGGAGTTACTTGAAAACCACGTGGATCAAGATGCTCAGTCACTCGTTTAATCGCTCCACCTTTTCCAGCTGCATCCCAGCCTTCCATAACGAGCATAACTGCAATTTTTTCCTCTTTTACAATTTGCTGAAGCGCTAATAAACGTCTCTGGTATTTTTCAAGTTTCTTATTATACTTAGATTTTGATTCGATTCTTTTCGTTAAATCTATTTTAGCAAGATGTCCATTTTCCATAAAACAAATCCCCCTTGTTGTATGACAATACTATTTTAACATACATTTGGTAATTTTTTCATATTACAAAAAGCTGTTTAGAAAAATCTCTACACAGCTTTCATGAAACATATAGCAGTTAAAATAACTGTAATAACCGCACCTACAACATAAGACGTATTTAGTGAAATATTAAAACCTATTTTCGCATTTAAAATATAAATGGCTGTCATGAGCGTCATAAAGATTGCTGGAATTAAGGACACAACATATGGTTTTCTTTTTATGAATAAATACATCGTTCCAATCCATAGTGCAATTGCTGCAGTCGATTGGTTAGCTCAAGAGAAATAGCTCCATCTTATTCACGAAGAGAGACTATACTTTTCACAATTGAATTATGGTATATCCTCTTACAAAGAGAAGATAATAACAAATAAATCCGTTAAAGAATGGGAGCTCTCTAACAATGAAACGAAAAATATTTTCTCTCTTTGCACTAACCTGTTTAGCACTACCAATACAAGCTAGTGCATACACATTTCAATCACTACCAATTGCGTCAAAGTCTAAACAGTGGTATATCGAAATTGATAAATCTCATAACATAAAGAAGCAAACAGTACAGCCAAAACAGGATGTATACGATACGTATAGTTTACTTGTAAAAAACATCGGTAATGATGTATCAAACGTAGCTGTGGAAATACTTAATAACACTCCTACCTTAAAACCTACTACATCCAATATCAATATTTCTAAAAGTCATACAAATTTTGACTACATAGTATTCCCTTTAGACTTTAACAGCCATAATTTCAAAGTCGTCATTACTTGGGAAGAAAAGAATTTCTCTTACAATGGCCATCCGGTAAATGAGGGTAAAAGGATGAAACAAACATTTGTATTTAATGAAGACTAAGTTCTGAACTTAGTCTTCATTTATGAAACCTGATTGGATTGCCTCTGTCACTTCTTTTGTGATTTCCATTTCGGTTGCTTCCGTACTAATTTGCTTGTGCCAAATATGTACAGAAGGCTTTTTATTATAAAAATGCTTTAATAATAATAATCGATTATATACTATATTATTTTCTATATGAGTAGCGATATAGACCGTGAAATTTTTTGCTTCAAAAACCTTTTCTTGCAAAGTGTATTTGCTTTCCAATTGTCTTACTACTATATCTTGCAAGTTTTCTATCGTCATATACGTCGTCCCCTTTCCACCCTATCATCAATCAAATCGACGAATACTCCGCACGGATAATGCCATACCTATTGTAATAATCACTAATATTGCTAGCAATACAATCGTTATCTCGCCACCTATTACATTCGCTAACCAACCAACAACTACGTATCCTAATGGCAATAAAGCGAAAGAACCTAACATATCAAGGCTTGCTACTCTTCCGAATGCTTCTTCCGGTACGAGTTCTTGTAAACTCGTTTCCCAAATAAGTCCAAATATCATCATACCGAATCCTTCGATTGCCATTAAGAAGATTAAAGCAGGTGCCCAAGAAATGAAAGGCATAATTAGTAGAGCGATGCCACTAATTAAAACACCTCCATAGGCAAGTAATCCTCTTTTATGCCATCGTTCCCTCCCGCCAAATATTAGTGCGGCGATTACAGCACCACCACCAGAAGCTGCCATGCCTAGTCCATATACGTAAGCTTCAAAATGATGGTGAACATTAAACAACCATGGAATTAATACGACGATAATGCCCGCATAACAAATGTTTATGAAAGAAAAAACTAAAATTGTAATCCATAGCCACGGATGACTTTTTAAAACTAGAACCCCTTCCATAAACTCTTTTTTATAATCGATCTTACTCCTTTCAATCGAGTTTACTTTCTTACACTTAATTTCTTTTAAAAATAATAAACAGAAAAATGATAATAAATACGTTGCTGCATCCAGTCCAAACCCTATCCCAGCAGATGCAACTGATACAATTAACCCGCCAAGTGCTGGTCCGATTAATCGTATGCCTTGATTACTCATTTGCGTGAGTGCATTAGCTGCATTACGAATTTCAGGTACGAATACTTTTGCTCTTACAGCAGAATATGCTGGCTGAAAGATCCCTTCCATAAGTCCGTATAATGCAACGAGGACATATAAAAGTGTAATTGTTAATACATCCATCAGTATAAGCGATCCAAGTAATAGCATTAATATACAGCGAATTATATCTGTAAATAACATTAATTTTACTCGGTCAATTCTATCTACAACTAACCCCGCAAACGGTAAAGCTAGAATATTAGGTAGCATGTACATTGCCATCGTCATCCCCATTACAACTGTTGAACCAGTTAATGAATAAACAACGACTGGCAAAATAACCATCGTTATAGAACTCCCTAAAGTTGAAAGCAATTGTCCAATCCACAAAAATTTAAAATGCCGTGACACTTTAACTGGCAACAGTAATTTTCCAACATATCCTAAACCTTTTTCTCTTTGTATTTCTCCTTGCATTTCCCTCTCCTCTTTTCAAATAATTATAGAATTCATAAGAATAACTAAAAATTCCCAATATTATATTTTTAATTATATAAGATACCATTATGTTATGGTAAATTTATCAAATAAATATATAAAGGAGAATACATCATTATGCCTCCAAATTCACATAACATCGAGCACCAACTCTTTACAATGTGTATGATCCAGCGTAACAATGAAGTTTTACTTATAAAACGCCCCGATCATCGAGGTTTCCCTGGCTACATAGCTCCTGGCGGAAAAGTAGAATTCCCAGAAAGCATCCTACAAGCTGCTATACGAGAAGTGAAAGAAGAAACCGGATTACACGTTTCTCATTTAACTTTTAAGGGATTAGACGAATACGTAAACCCTAAGGAAAATGTTCGATATATGGTATTTAACTATTGGACAGATTCATTTGAAGGTGAGCTCCTTATGAATCCTCCTGAGGGTGAATTATTATGGGTACCAATCGATACAGCATTAAATCTCCCTATGCAAGATTGGTTTAAAGAAAGATTCCCATTATTTTTTGAAAAGGGTACGTTTGAAATTCAACGTGTTTGGGACAAAGATTTAGATAAACAAGTCGCTATGACAATTGCCCACACGTAAAAAAAGCTTGGAATCTCTCCAAGCTTTTCTTATTTCTCTTCTATTCTCTTTATTTCATAATCAATTTCTAAAAACTTAACTCCGAATATCCACATTTTATGGTGAGCTGTTAGCATTTGATCATTTCCCTCTTTAATAATAAACGTCTCTGCTAACGGTAAACGTACTGTAAAGAAACGAGTATGTAAATAAATCCCTTCATCGCCCTTACCATTTGCTCTTAGCTTACTAGTAATGATTAACTCATTATTATCATTGCGTAATTTTAAAATCCCCGTCATATTCGAATATGGTAAAGGTAATGCGATATTCATATATGTATCGTTCTTATATGTATGCATTGCATACAAGGCTAAAAAAATAGACTTCCCTGCTTCATTTTTTCTTAGCCAAGCTCTTACGTTTTCTCTTCCGTCTTTCTCATCGATTACACCAATGATAGAGCCATGCATTGTTTCCCATTTGCCACCCATTCCTAAATGTACTTGTTCGACACGTTCACTCATTTTCTCATAACAAAATGCAAACTGGCGGAACCAACGAGCCCATTTAATATGCGATTGTAACTTATACGCTGTTGTATTTTCATAAAAACGAATAATACTTAAAGGAATCTTCGCCGTGTCAAATGCCTCACTATGAAAATCATTCATTTTATCAACTAAACCGTTGTATTCCTTACTATCTACTAAATTTCTACTATGTAAAAACGCCTCACCAATTGTTACACTTCCTCTTAACCGACTCATTGGTTTTCCATAGTACTTATAATTAGGAGCACTCTTTTCCATCATCCAACCAACAAATGCCGGTAGCGCTACTCCAACCCCATTTACGACACCGTGAATCCAAACCATTTGTGCAATTGTAATTGTCATTACTTGTTTCAAATTCCCATATGAATAAATGAGTGAAAACATAATTGTGACCATGAGCGTACTAGACGAAATGATTAAAAGAATCTTTGCGCTGATAGCATTAAATTTTGTGCGCCAAACATAAATCCCATAACCATAAATAGCGCATAAATATAGGAACACTGCAAAAAATTCAAATATCCTTGAGTATGTAATACCAATCGCAACTGTCATCGGTGAAATGACTATAATAAACATAATTGCATCATATACTTTACTTCTCTTTTCTCTCTTCCTCCCAATTAAACCCGCTGATAACGGCAATAGAAATGCCGAATAATGAAAGTGTGCAGCTGTAAGTAAAACAATGTCAGAACTAAATTGCATAATCGAAATCTTTGCTACTGAAGCAAAAAACCAGAAACCACCTAAAAACAAATAAATAAACGCACTATCGATAGCCGTTTCTTCTAATGGCTTCCGTCCTCTTTCTAGTAATCTATTTATACCAAATAACGCAACGATCCCCGTATATACAAACCAAATTATCGCAAAGAAAAATTGATTTGTTACGAAAGCTAGCATTGCACAAATCGCTGCTACTGGATATAAAAACGATACGGCTTTATAAAATAATAAATACGATCCATTTCGTGCTCTTTTATCAATAATACAAAAAGACATCGGTATAAATAACAAAATAGATAATAATATAATTGCTTCAACAGGTTTTACATACGGCCACTCACATATTAGAAAAACAATATAACAAGCAAAACCAAATATTATATTTCTCATATCATTTATTTCCTTTCCACAAACGTTCCCTTATAGGAAAATAGCGAACCAATTAACGGATTTCGTACTTGAACATGAATTCGAAAACATTGTAGTTCTTCATCATAACTTTCAACAATTTTTGCCTCTCCGTATAAAAGCTTTGGTAAAGGGATTTTTCTTCCAAACATATAGAACCATTGTTTCTTTGAAGAAATATGCATTGCCCCTAACTCATCAATATGAAAATTCAATGTAGAGACGAGTAAATGTGGTTCACCAAAATAATCTACAATTTCATTATTCTCTTCATCCAGTTGCATAACCGCATTAAAATATCTTTCCTTATCATGAAAATAAAACGTGCGATTCCACCTTACCATTTCTTTTCCAGCTTTATCTCGTCCAGCAGTATTATGTATTACAAAAGGCACCTTTTTTCCCCGTTCTGAGAAAAACATACGAAACATCGATGCAATCTTTAAAATCAATTTAACGAAAAAAGAACCACCATAAATTTCATCCATCTTTCCTTCCCCAATAAAACTATTCTCTTCTGTAATTTCATAGCGTTTCTGTAATTTTGGATGAAGTTTTTTATAAGAATCCCCTAATAGTCTTTCATAAATATTAGCCATACACTATCCCTTTCTCGTCCTCTTGCAATTTTTTGCACTTGGCAAATCGAAGCTATTCATATAACCGACAATCGATAATCCAATTAGAAGCAGGTTTAACGTAATTGGATTAAACGGCTCTGTAAAGCTTGCGATATTCGTAAATCCTGCTGCTATCGTTAAGGCTATTAACACGAAAATATGTAGTATAAATACATTTCGTTTTGGAAATGGAAGTAACCATATGACACCAAAAATAACTTCTAACAGCCCAATTATTTTAAGAATAAAAATACTATTTTCAGTTGAACCAATTATGACCGAAAGCATTTTCACTTCTTCTGAATGAGTAAAGATTATTTTCGGTACAATCCCTTGATATAGCCATACAAAAGCGAATAAAAAACAGACGAGCCAATATGTCATTGTTCTTCTAATTAGCAACTTAGGATGAAGTCCCTTTTCTAACCATAATTTTAAAGCATCAAAACTCCAAGCAG
Organism: Bacillus luti; assembly: GCF_009739945.1. Taxonomy (NCBI): domain Bacteria; kingdom Bacillati; phylum Bacillota; class Bacilli; order Caryophanales; family Bacillaceae; genus Bacillus; species Bacillus luti. The sequence continues at coordinate 3,397,873 of NZ_CP040336.1, forward strand.
TCGCAGAGCCTAATAACGGGCGAAAAACATATGAATCTATTACATTCCCTATACGGCCAAATCTTGTATCATAATCATATTGTGTTTCAAAATGAATGTATTCATCATTCGGTGTATACTTCCAATACCCACGTCCCATTTGTATAAGCGATAATTGATTGTCTGTCCAAAATTTCAAAGACGAAATCCGTTCTCCAGTTTCTTTTCTAATCTCACCTATCGATTCCCCTTCCCCAGCTATTTCAAGTCCAAATCCGATCTTTGTTTTATACAAAAATTGCTGCGGTTCTCCCTCTTTTTTCTCTAAATATGAAATTTCAGTAAAGCGAGCATCCCACTCTGTATGTATGTCTGGTTCTTGCGTATATTCCCATAATTTCTCCATCGTTGTTTCCATTTCTATCGAAACATAAATAGGGTTTTTCCTTTGCATTCTTCCACCTCCAATGCACTATATTTTTAATGTACATGCAATGAATTTATTTTGCTACATTTTTCACAAACTTTTTCTACAAATAGAAAGAATTTTTAAAATATATATAAAACACTTGATTCCCCGAAAAATTTAAATTATTATAAAACAAATGTTACCAACAACTTCATAAATCAAACACTCTCGCCTAAAACGTGAGATAGAGGTTGCAATACTTATAAGTATTCTAATGGAGACACAGAGATGTCTATGAAATTAGAGGAAAGGAAGTGTTGCCGAAATTGATAAACTTCTCTGCATTTATCAATTGGGGCTGTTTTCGAATAGAAACAGAACTGTCATATGTACAGACATGTACGTATGAAGAGCTATCTACAAAAAAGAGATATCATTTTCATGGTATTCCTTTTTTGGCGGTTTTTTTTATTAGCTCCGTTTTCTGTTTCCCTTTTCCTGTAACAGCACCATCCTCACTTATTTGAGATGGTGTTTTTTGTTTTTCTCTCTGGTAACTACAGGAATATTGGGATTTATATATGTCCTAACCTATTCTTAAAAATGGACGAAAGAAGGAATTCATAATGGAAACGATTGTACAAAAATTTGGCGGCACTTCTGTCGGAAGCATCGAACGCATTCAACATGTAGCAAATTTAATTATTGAAGAATATGAACGAGGACATAGTATTGTCTCTGTCGTTTCAGCAATGGGAAAAAATACAGATGAACTTGTAGCTCTTGCTAACGCTATTACAGAAAATCCAAGTAAACGTGAAATGGATATGCTTCTATCTACAGGAGAGCAAGTGACTATTTCATTATTAACAATGGCACTACAAACAAAAGGCTATAACGCCATTTCATTAACAGGATGGCAAGCTGGTATTACGACAGAATCTGTGCATAGTAGTGCACGGATTACTGAAATTAACACTGATAGAATTCAGTCATATCTTGCTGAAGGCACAATTGTTATCGTAGCTGGCTTCCAAGGAGTCAGTGAAGATTATGAAATTACAACGCTTGGACGCGGTGGTTCTGATACGACTGCTGTCGCATTAGCAGCGGCATTAAAAGCGAAAAAATGTGATATTTATACGGATGTGACAGGCGTTTTCACGACTGATCCACGAGTTGTAAAAACTGCTTACAAATTAGATGAAATTTCTTATGACGAAATGTTAGAGCTTGCAAACCTCGGCGCTGGCGTATTACATCCACGTGCTGTTGAATTTGCTAAAAATCATAATGTCGTTTTAGAAGTTCGCTCAAGTATGGAACAAGAAAATGGAACAATTGTAAAAGGAGAATGTAACATGGAACAACAATCAATCGTTAAAGGTATTGCATTTGAAGATAATATTACACGTATCACCATTAAAGGATTAGAACAAGGTTCACTTTCAACCGTTTTCTCTACATTAGCAGCGGCACACATTAATGTAGATATCATCATTCAAAGTATTACAAATGAAGGAACTGTTCACCTCTCCTTCTCAATCCATTCTAATGATTTAAGAGAAACATTAGAAGTATTGGAACAAAACCAAGAGGCGCTTCACTATGAATCTGTAGAATATGAAAATCATTTAGCAAAAGTATCCATTGTAGGGTCTGGTATGGTATCTAACCCAGGAGTTGCTGCTAATATGTTCACTACTTTAAAAGAAGAAGGTATTCATATTAAAATGGTCAGTACATCTGAAATTAAAGTGTCTGTCGTTATTGACCGTCTTCATTTAGTTACAGGTGTTGAAGCACTTCATCAATCATTTATGGCGAAAATTGAGCCTTTAGTGCAGATGAGTTAATTTCCACTCGTAAAACTTAAAACAAATTATATGAATCTATTTCCTTCCTATATAAATAAAAATAGGGTAGAAATGTTTTGCGAGAAAGTCAAAATTGTTCTATCGAATAACAACTCCAGTATCAAATTCTTGAAACTACTTGAACATGATAACATTCACAAAATAAAGTTCATGCGTATCTCAATAGTAGAAGATTTTCGAAGTGTTGTTCGTTAACAAGATGTTGTATACTATACCTGAAAAAACCTTGTCACATTTTCCCACACTGTGACAAGGTCTTTTATTTAAAAGGAATTTTCAACTTTTTAATAGTATAATTAAGAAGATGATCAGATAATATATTTTTACATATAAGGAGATAAAGACAATGACGAAAAACAAATTACTCAGAATGGACAATGTCAGCATCGTTGTAGAATCCCTCGATAACGCAATCTCTTTCTTCGAGGAGATTGGTTTGAAACTCGAAGGGCGGGCCACTGTCGAAGGTGAATGGGCTGGTCGCGTAACTGGACTCGGTTCTCAGTGCGTAGAGATTGCTATGATGGTTACACCAGATGGACATAGCCGAATTGAACTTTCGCGATTTCTTACTCCGCCCGCTATAGCAGATCATCGAACAGCTCCTGTAAACGCCCTCGGATATTTGCGCGTCATGTTCACCGTTGAAGACATTGACGAAATGGTATCTAGGCTTACTACTAAGCATGGTGCTCAGCTCGTTGGCGAAGTAGTTCAATACGAGAACTCATACCGTCTCTGCTACATTCGCGGAACTGAAGGAATTTTAATCGGTTTAGCGGAAGAACTTGGTAACAAGTAAGTGATATTTTTTAAAAAATTGTTGGCTATGCCAAACAGAAATTCATTATAAATGAAACCACTATATTTTTAACCACGTCCTAACTTTAGAACGTGGTTATGCTTGTTTGAGCTTTTAAAAATGTATTTTCATTTTACATATAGATTTCAATACTCTATCCAAACATTTTTTTAACATATCACTAACATCAAAAAATCATTATAAAGCAATTTTATTATTCACTTTACCCTTTCCTAGGAAATATAACGGACTCTTCTCACTTCTTATCACATATATCCTTGCAATCTTTTCCCTCTAATCCTCCCTTGAATTCCCTCATAATAATGAATTCAGTTATTAGTAAAACTCACTTTTACAAAGTAAAAAAGAGAGTAACTCTATTCCTGAGCCACTCTCCTTCATAATTCTATTAAAATAGATGAATGTTTTCTTTCTTGCAAGCTTCACGTAAATCATCAGGCCATACAGAAGATTGAACTTCACCAATATGTGCTTTTCGTAAGAAGTACATGCACATTCTTGATTGTCCGATACCACCACCAATTGTTAATGGTAGTACGTCTTCTAAAATACCTTTATGGAAATCATATTCACGTTTGAAGTCATCACCTGTTTTCGTTAACTGCTCATCAAGTGATTTACTATCAACACGAATTCCCATTGATGATAATTCGAATGAAGCTTGTAGCACTGGGTGCCAGAATAAAATGTCACCGTTTAATTTCCAATCATCATAATCAGCTGCACGTCCGTCATGTTTTTCTCCTGAACGAAGTGCATCACCAATTCCGATAATAAAGACTGCACCGTGTTCTTTCGCAATCGCATGTTCACGATCTTTCGGTGTTAATTCTGGATATTTATCTTCCAGCTCCTGAGAAGTAACGAAAACGATTTCTTCTGGTAAATACTTTCCTAGGAACGGATACTTTTCAAACAAGTGATCTTCTAAATCTTTGAATATTCCATAAATTGTTTGTACTGTTTTTTGTAAGTAATCGACAGTACGCCATTCTTTTTGAACAATTTTTTCCCAATCCCATTGGTCAACGTAAATGGAATGTGTTGCATCAAGTTCTTCATCACGACGAATCGCGTTCATGTTCGTATATAAACCTTCACCAGCTTCATATCCGTATTCATGTAATGCAAATCTTTTCCACTTCGCTAGTGAATGAACAATTTCTAATTCTTCTCCTGAATGTAGCATATCAAATTCAATCGGACGTTCTACACCGTTTAAGTGATCGTTTAATCCTGATTTTTTCGTTACAAATAATGGTGCAGATACGCGGAATAATTCAAGGCGTTTTGCTAATTGATCCTCGAAAAATGTTTTAACTTCCTTAATTGCAATTTGAGTCTCTCTTACTGTCATTAATGATTGATACATGGTGGTTTCCTCCTAAAATGTTTGGATGTTGTGAAAAGAAGCCAACAAAAAAAGCCCTTCTTCCCCAAAAAACTGGGACGAAAGGCTTTGGTTCCGCGGTACCACCCAAATTAGCAACAGAGGTTGCTCACTTATACAGTACGGAGATGGAATATCTCGATACTGTTCTTCTTGTAACGGCGAAGTTCCCGGCTAAGTCTACTTTCCTAGAAAGGATTTCGGTTAGCAACTCCAGGAGGTTCTTCATAATAGGCTTCGTATCAGGCTCACACCACCCCTGACTCGCTTAGACTACGTCCTACTACTACTCGTCCTTTCATAGTCGTTTTGTTGTCACATCTCTGAAACATTTTATTAATGATTATTCTATACAAAAAATAAAGAAAGTCAACAAAAATTTAAAAATATTTTTCAATTCTTTATTTTACGGCTTTATTGATTGTTTTCAATATAACATCTTCACTTCTTTTGTCTTGTCAATCCAAAAAACGTTTCACTAACCGAAACTAACATATACACAACAAGTAATGTAATCGTTCGAAATATAGAATCCGCAGTATTTCGTATTATTTTCATTTTCTTTGTAATTCCTTTCAGTTTACTTGCAAATTCATGATATACTATAGCATTCAAGCAGTTTATTTTTACTTAAAGTAAATATAGTCATTTATAAAGAGTATTTTCTAAATCATTGACTATTATCAAATAAGATTTTTATATAACGGAGTGATCATATGAGTAAAACGAAAGCAAAACCGAAAAAAGGTGTAGGACAAGGTACAGGAAGTAAAGGATGGAATCGTTGGCAATCAAGTGCAAAGAAAAAGGCAGCTGCCAAGCCATATAAAAGTAAAGGCGCTAAAAAATAAATTCTGTATTATCTCTTTACTTTGTTCAAAACAAATTATAATTATTACACTAAAAAAGCTATGCTCTCATACATGTGAAAGCATAGCTTTTTATATTAAATCATTAAAATATCTCGTATTTCTTCCTCCGTAATTGATGATAATTTCTCTTCACCCGGCTCAATCACTTCGGCTATTAAATTTTTCTTACTCTCTTGCAATTCATGCATCTTTTCTTCGATTGTTCCGTGAGCGACTAACTTAATCACTTGCACTGTATTTTTTTGTCCCATCCGATATGCTCTATCAGCTGCTTGTTGCTCAACTGCTGGATTCCACCATAAATCGTATAATATGACCGTATCTGCCCCTGTTAAATTGAGACCAGTACCACCAGCTTTTAATGAAATGAGAAATAAATCACCTTCTCCTTCGTTAAAACGATCACATAGCTCTACACGCTCCTGCGCAGGTGTACTCCCGTCTAAATAAAAGTAAGGAATTGCTTGACGATTCAACTCACGACCAATAATGGAGAGCATTTTTGTAAATTGAGAAAAGATTAAAATTCTCTTCCCTGTGCTTCTACATTCCTCTAATATTTCTAATAGCTGTTCAAATTTAGCTGAACTACCTTTATAATCATCAACAAATAAAGCAGGATGACAACAAATTTGCCTTAATCTCGTTAAGCCAGCTAAAATTCTAATTTTATTCTTACGTAACGTATCCTTGTCTAAATGTTTTAACGTTTCTTCTCTTAACTTCGCTAAATAAGCAGCATAGAGACTTTTTTGATCGGGTAATAACTCCGATGACTGTATATGCTCTATTTTATCAGGAAGCTCCTGTAGTACGTCCCCTTTAAGTCGCCTTAATACGAATGGTTTCACTCGCTTCGCTATATCTTCACGCCTTAAATCACCAAACTCTTTTCTTCCTGGCAATAATTCCGGGAATACGACATGAAAGATAGACCATAGCTCTTCTAATGAATTTTCTACAGGTGTCCCCGTTAATCCGAAACGATATTCAGCTTGAATCGTTTTCACTGCTCTTGCAGTTTGCGTTGTAGGGTTTTTAAACGCTTGTGCTTCATCAAGAAATAGCGTGTGAAACGGCCTTGCATACAATCTTATGTCCCTTCTCAGCAATGGATATGACGTAATTACGACATCAAATCCCACTATATCTTTCAATATTTTTCGGCGCTCTTCTTGACTTCCATCAGCAATAACCGCTCGAATATGCGGAGCGAATTTTTTCAATTCACTAAGCCAGTTATAAACAAGTGATGACGGTGAAACGACTAAGATGGGCAGCTTCTTCTCTCGAATTTCAGGCAAGACGGAATCTATAAAAGCGATACTTTGCAGCGTTTTCCCAAGCCCCATATCATCTGCTAAAACACCTCCAAAACGGTAATGAGCGAGTGTTTTCATCCACTCGAATCCATACACTTGATACTCTCTCAGAACAGCGTGTAAAGTATTTGGCACAGCAAACTTTAATTTTTTCGGATTTTGAATGTTTTCCACTAACTCTTGAACAGACTCATCTAAACTTAAAACGTTTCCTTCATGAAGTCCGTTCATCCATTTTACACTCCGGATAAGTGGAACATTTACTTCTTCACCATGTAAAAACTCTTTCCGAATACCCGATTCTTTTACAAATTGATTAATTTCATTAAACTCTTTACTCTCCAGTGATAATAACGAACCATTCGCTAATCGATAATATTTACGTTTCTCTTCAAGAGCCGCTAATACACCTTTAATTTCAGCTTCCGGTATTCCTTTTATATCAAAACGAAATGACAACCAATCAATTCTTTCTTTTCTTCTTACTCTAATAAGAGGAGCTGTATCTCCTTTATGAATTCGTAATTTGATTGCTGTCGTCGCATAAATATCTACTAAACCTTTTAATGTTGGAACGACGTGATATAAAAAGTTATATTCAGCTTCTTCATTATGCATAAAGTAACCGCCTTCTGTTTTCGCAAAGGCGCTTTCACTCATCATGTCTATAATCTCTTTTTCCTTCTTCTCATCACGATTAAAAACAGACGGCTGTCCGTCCTCTTCTAGCGGATTAATCACAACGTTTCCATAGTGGAATTCGAGACCGGCTAACAAACGATTTTTCACTCGATCTAAATACAACTTCGCTTTTAGTGACGGTGTTTCAACACGATCTGATATTACTTCATCAATTCGAACTGTTCCGAGTTTCATTAACCCTGGCACAACTTTCGCTACGAAATGTTCCATCTTATTTTCAGGAATGTAAAACTGATTGCTATTTGAACGATTCATCATCTTTTGTAATTCAATAAGCCGCATACACTCTTCTATATGTAAATGATATAGTTTCCCGTCATAAAGTGCATTGTTATACATATCCATAACTTGTACACGGTTTAATCCATCTATATGAAGTGTAAATCCGCCATTATTCCCTTTCGCAAACTCGAAATGTAACGGCAATAACCCTTTAGAAACTTGTAAACCGTGAAACAGTTGTTCATGTTGTTTCAACTGTACAGACTCGATTTTAGAAAGTAAAGAAAGCATGTCCTTCCACGAAGCTGGCGGTATGAATATCATACTTTCATCTTGTTTTGTATGTACTTCTAGCGCATCTTCATACATTTTTTCATTATGATAAATTTTAATAAGCTGCTGAATAATTGAATCCGTCTCTTGTTTAAAACTATGTACATCTGGTGTGTATATAAATTCATTGGAACAATGAAAAGCCTCTCTTTTTTCCACTTTAGAAAGAAAGTCTCTAATATGATTTATAAAATATGTTTTCGCAAGTTTTAACTGAATTCCAAGAAGAGCCCCACCGCTTTTCGTCGCTACTGGTGAACATATAAACGTAACATCTAATATTTCACGTGTATCAAAACGATGTTGTTTACTTTTTGGCTTCAGTGGTTTGTCTGCAAACAATTGAAACATCCCGCTCGTTAATTGATCATTCTCGCTCATGTTTTCACTACTAGTAAGGGACCTTCCACCCATTTGTTGCTGTTCATTTATTTGTAGCAGTACTGCTGCAACATGTTGACAGTACGTTTGAAAAGAAGCTAATGAAGGACAACTACATCTTGCAACAACATCACCTTTTTTAGCTTTTTTTACTGTAACATGAAAATCTTCGCTCCCTTTTACCGTCGCCTCGCAAATTTCTTTATTTACATCATAATGATTCAAGATTACTTTATTTGCTTTATAATAAGCTTCGCCTCTTTTATATGAAGTCTCGCCACATACTTCTTTAATAATCGATTTATTTATATGAAAACTCAATGGTTCAACTCCTTACGTCACTCATTTCATTCTATAAATATTGTACATGTATACTCCATTAAGTAAAGTCGTACATACGAAAAACAAAAACAAGCGCCTTTCGCTACATAACGAAAGGCGCTAATCTTTTAATTAATTGATGTCATCTAAATACCAAGATCCATCTTTTTTCACTAAATCATACGTATACGTAAATGATTCACCTTGCTCACCTTGAACTGGTACACTTACTTTCACACTTAATGTTGAAGGTGTTTCACTTACACTTGTGAATGTTTTCATTGCCTCTGTATTATAAACATTCGTTACAGGGTATAAATAATACGGATTTAATATCCACTGTCTATTATACTTATAAGCTTTTTCAAATTGCTTCCCTGTAAATTTTGGCTCATAAAACTTTTTCATCTGTTTTTGTAAGTCTTCAAACTTTTCTTCTTCCGGCGATTTTACTGCCGCTTGTAAAATGTTATTTGCGTGCTGCTCTGCATCTAATATTAATTGCTGAGCACTTTGTAAAGATAAACCTGATAGTGCTCGCTTATCTTCCTCACTTCCCGAAACTTGAGCACTAACCTTACCTGTCAATCCTTTATAAGCGACATTAATTTCAGTCGTATCTCCGATTTTCGCATCGTCTTTTACTGTCACTTCTCCGAGTTCATTCACGATAACGAAATCTTTTGAACTTTTGAAAGTAAGTAGATTCGGTTGTGTTACTTTTTTATAGCGATACGGTTCAATCGGTAATCCTAATGTTTCGTATTGTTTCATTACTTCTACCGGCACAGGTATCGCTAAACGTACTTGCAATTGTTCTTTTTGCTTTTTCATTACAAATGTTTTTTCAGGATCTACTTGTAGCTTTGTTGGCTTCACAATATAAACTGGAACTTCTATTTCAGATAGTACCTTGCCATCTTCTACTAACTCAAATAATAAATTAACTTTCTGGTCCTCTTTTGCATTTGATTTTACGTGAACTACAAAATTATCTGCATCTTTTCGTTTTGCTTCTACTATACCAGTATTTTTACTTGATACTCGTATTTCCTGATCCTTCGATAACTTATCTACTTTCATTGTTAATTGATCTTCATCAAAGATTCTTTTTACTACTTTTAAATTTGTGTCTTCTCCCTCTTCAAGTAATAAATAATCTTGCGCTGATTGTAAATCTATTTTCTCACAATTGCTTATTTTTACGAAATCACCGTCTATATTTAATAACGATTTCTTAATAGAAATAAAATCAGCGTCAATTAAACTCGCTTCTAGACCAGCTTGTGCATAATATCCCAATGATCCGTTTGCACAAATATTTTCATAGCCTTTCAAAATATTAGAATCAACTTCTTTTATTCCCCACGACGCTCTCATCATAGCTTCTAATTTGAATCCTGCTTCAAAATTAGCCCCAATTAAAATTAAATTGGCAAGTGTTAATCCACCCTTTACTTCCACACCTGCTTTTCCATCAATTTTTGCTTCGCCGGTGAAATTAGCGTCGGGACCACGCTGGGTATGTTCTCTTATAATCTCACCGTTTTCAATTCCAGATCGATATGAATCTACTTGGGTCACATCTACTTCTACACCTAACGATAAATCTGCTTTAGCAACTAACGAGCCTTCAACCATTAAACCTAGAGCTGGATTAGTTGGGTTTTGCACACGAAAAATGAATAAAGATTTTTTAAAGCTCTTAAGCGAAACAACGTTTTTATTTATAATTTTTGTCCATTCTTCAAATGATTTATCATCTAACTTTTCTCTATCACAAGATACTTTCGTTCCAACACATTTAGAGTAATCAATAGAGAATTTTAAATTTCTTTCAACATCACTTTTAATAATAAATTTTAGATCATCTAAATTAGTTGCATTTTTATATGCCACATCAAAATTTATATTTTTAACTTTCATTTGACCTTTTAGGGCAAATGCCACATCCTCACTGAGTTCTAGCTCATTACCCTTCACTTTAACATCGACGTTCATGCTAAATTCATTTTTATCAATGTCATATTCAACAAGCGCACGTTGTAATAATTGCTCTGGTCCCGTTAAAGCATATCGATTATTCTTATTCTCCCCATTAATTTGCTGTTGAAAAGAATTCAATAGTCCTGGCTGATTATTTTCCAGCGTCACACCTTCTGCTAAATAAACAGGCTTCGCATTATCCCTCGTAACCGGTACTTTTCCCTTCATATCTACTTTTTCAATTACTTCTTTAGCCTCTGGTTTTACTGCTTTTACAACCTTCTCCCCATCACTTCCTTCAGTTATAGAGATAATTTTAATAACAACCCCAAGCGGATTATTTGGGATTGGGGGCAAAATTAAAATGTTATCATTTTTCAACTCTTTTAATTTTGCTGCTTCTTTTTTGAATGTAAAAGTATCTGTTTGCGTTTGTTCTATGTCGTTTTTATATTGCTCTTTCACTTCATATACGTTCTTTTTGTATACGATACTTTCTTTTTCACCGTCTCCTCCATTACCCGTACCACCACCGGTATCACCATCCCCAGTAGTTGGCTCATCTTTCTTGTAATCAATCACTTTACTAACGACTGCTGTCGATTCGGCTCTCGTTAACGTTTGTTTCGGTTTAAACGTCCCATCTGGATACCCTGAAATAATTTTTGCATGAATTAATGCAGCTATTAATTTAGGATTTTTCGTAAATTCACTTTTATCTTCAAATTTTATTTCCTCATCTACTTCTTTTAACTTCAACACTTTCGTAATAATGATCGCCATTTCTTCCCTCGGGATTTCTTGCTCTGGTTTGAAGCTATCCCCATATTCTTTCTTTTCAATAATTCCTTCTTTTATCGCTGTTTCGACGTACTGATTTGACCACTTACTTTTCGGTACATCTTTAAACGTCTCTTGGTCTTTTACAACCTTATATCCTTGTTGTAGCACAATCATCGACAAAAACTGTTCTCGCGTTAGGCGATCTTCTGGACCAAAAATTCCGTTTCCTTTACCAGATACAATCTTCATCTCTTTTAATCTCTTTATATCTTTATACGCCCAGTAGGAAGGTGGTACATCATCAAATACGTATCCATAATCGAGTAATTTAACGATGACTGCTGCCGACTCGGCTCTCGTTAATGTTTGTTTCGGTTTGAACGTTCCGTCCGGATATCCTGAAATGATTTTTGCATTTACTAATGCAGCTATCAATTTAGGATTTTTCGTAAATTCACTTTTATCTCCAAATTTTATTTCTTCATCCACTTCTTTTAACTTTAAAACCTTTGCGATCACAATCGCCATTTCTTCCCTTGAAATTTCCTGTTCTGGCTTAAAGTTATCTCCGTATTCTTCCTTCTCAATAATCTTTTCTTTCATTGCAGTTTCAATGTATTGGTTTGACCACTTACTTTTCGGCACATCTTTAAATGTCTCTTGATCTGTTACAATTTTATATCCTTGCTGTAACACGACCATCGACAAAAATTGTTCTCGCGTTAAGCGATCTTCTGGACCAAATAACCCATCTCCCTTACCAGATACAATCTTCATCTCTTTTAATCTCTTTATATCTTTATACCCCCAGTAAGAAGGTGGTACATCTTTGAATACAAGCTCGTTTTTATTCTCAACTGCACTATGAAACTGATTTGTTTTTTTATTTACCTCGTTAGCAGCGTACGCTATTGCACCATCAAATATCAATGTTATAAATAGTACAAACAGTATACTCAATTGAGCTACTTTTTTAAGCCAATTTTTCATCCCGTATTCCCCTTTTGCATTCAAAATGAAATAAAGATAACCTCATCGAATTATTCATCAATTGTAGAAAGAACAGTCTCTATGTTTATACCGTCTCCAACCTTTTTAATGAATGATTTTCCAATATTTAAATCTCCTGAAATTTTAGGTAGCAATAAATAATCAAGCCATACCGTTTCCCCTGCTGGAATAGAATTAACAACTCGCTTCAACTCTGTTCCTGGTGTATAAACAAAGTTTTTCTTTTCTGCTTCATTTAACTCTACTTGTAAATCATAAATAACGTTTGGCGATTTATTTTCAATCCCTACCCTAACTACATACGGAAGACCTCTATATGCTTTTTTATCTACTTTAATATGCATCTTCACTCCGTCTTCCCCGTACACTTCAATTGGCTTAGCTGTTTTAAACCCGGCAGAAAGTGGCTCATCAAACGGATATAGTGTAGATGAGAAATTAGCATTCAAATGATATTCACCTTTTTTATCTCCACGAATATACCACTCAGCTTTCTTAACTTCATTTCCACCTATCGTTCCTAAATGGATTATTTCATTTTGTTTTTCGGAAATTGGAGCTAAGCTTAATCCTTCTGGTAAATTTAGTGATACATTTGTATTCGTTAATTCAAATGGTTCGTCTGCGAAACTTTGAATCATCACTTCCACTTTAAAGAACTCTTTCAGCCAACTTACTTTCCCTGGGACTACCATATATCCAACTGCAGGAGGCGCTTCTTTTTCTTGGAAACGTTCATTTTGAATAACAACTGGGTACACATTAACCTCACTTGCACCACTACCAATCGACACGTTTAAATCACCTTGTATAACTTTACCTACATTATTAATAATGTAATCAACTTTTTTATCCTCATTATCTATTTTCAAATGCAGTTCAAACTTATACACGTGGCGATTATCTGGATGATTGACATCAATACCAGCCTTCTCTATTTCTTCTTTCGACATTTGAGTTACGTTCATTTTTCCATCAAATAACTGCGAAGGTTCTAATGTGACTTTTTGCTTCGTCCGCTCATCATTCTTTACAACTACGTCTACAGCAACTGGTTTATAGCCTTTCTTATAAACGTATACTTTATAAGCACCGTCTTGTGGTTTTAACGACAAAGTACCATTGCTACCTGTTATTAACTTTTGTGTTTTCTTTTTTGAATCTTCTAAAACGACGCTAACATTATCTATTCCGCGTCCACTTCCATCTTGTACTTCTAGTAATAAGCCAGTCTCTTTCTCTGTTACTTCAACAGGAATATTCAAACTCTGTTTATCTTTCGTTATCGTAACAGTTGCATTTCCTTTTTTATCTTGAGCTACCAGCTTCCCAGAAGCATCTACTGCTACTACAGACGGATTAGAAGATTTAAAATTCGCACTTTTCGTAACGTCTTTCAGCGAACCATCTTCATATACTCCTGTAACTTTTAATTCGTATGCCTCTTTCGTTTTTAATGCAATTTTCTCCGTACCAACTTGTAGTGCCACAAGAGGATTCTCTACTTTTACTTTCACTTCCTTTTTTATATCTCTTACAGATACTGTAATAATAGATTCTCCTTCTTTTTGCGCTACAATATTTCCGAGCTTATCAACTTTCACGTTATCGTTATTACTAGAAAATGTTGCTTCATTATTAATTGATGAACGGTAATCCTCTTCATAAACTCCTGTTACTTGTAACTTTTTCGTACCTTTAATAGGTAGTGTTATATTTGATGTTTCAAATTCAATATCTTTCAGGCCGTTTTCAATATATACTGGAACACGTATCTCATGGTTCTTATAAAAAGCTACAAGTGTAGTCTGTCCTTGTCTAAGTCCTTTAATTTCTCTATTCCCTTTTAATTCAGCAAGATGCCCATCATTTATCCAAAAACTCACTTGGTTTGTAATATCTTCTTCTCTATTTTCATATTTGGCTTTTACAACCAGTTCTTCTTTCGCACCTTCTTTTATTATAAATTTATCCTTATTTAGTAGAATCTCTTTTTCTTTTTCTTTTACCTTAACCAACACTTCAGTAGTATAGTCTTTATAGGTAATTCTTAAAGTTGATTGACCTTCTTTTTTTGCTTTAAGGTATAAATTATTTTTATCAATCTCTAAAACTTCTTGATTACTCGAAGTTATCTGTATATTCTTCAGATTCAATGTTCTCCAAAGTCCATCATCATACTGTGCTTGAACTGAGTAACTAGTTACGTCGCCTACAAACAACTCATTATAGTAATAGAAATTTAGCCCTACAATTTTACTGTTCGATTCTTTAACATTAATCTCTATAGTCTTCTTAATCCCTGCATACTCAATAGTAATCGTTGCTACTCCAGTACCTGTCGCCTCTAATATTCTACCCTCTTTTACTTGAATTATATTTTCATCAGAACTGATGATTTTTACCCCATTATAAACTTCCTCTTTTTCATTTCCTTCATAAACACCTTTAACTTTGATCTTAGTAAACTCACCTTCAGTCATAGAAGTACTATCAGCTATTACTTCAATATCCTTTAGAGTCTTCTCAACTGAAATATACCCCCACCCAAGTGTATTACCGTAAGTAACTTTCATGTCCAGTGCCCCATATTGTTTTCCAATTATTTTATCGTTCGCATTCAACTGTACAATATCGGATTTATTTAATTCTAACTCTACCTTCCCAGTAACATCGATTTCCTTACCATCCCTATATTGTGCCATTACTTTAAATTGTTGTTCTTCTCCTATTGCTAATTTTATAGGTGTAGGCTGAATTGATAGACCCCTTAAAAACAAATTATAATTACCAGATCCCAAAATTCTTATTTTTTCAGATGATGAATATAACGAAACCTGTAAATCTCTCTCTGCTTTATTCACTTCAACTTCAATACTCTTTTCTGATTCGCCTTCCTCAAATATTAACTTCCCTTGCTGCTTTATTTGTTCTGTACTATTCTTAATTTTAGGTATAGCTAATTTCCAATCTACACTATCTTGTTTTGCTAAATTATTTGTTCTATGAAAAGTCGCTACTATTTTTACTTTCTCTGCATTTATATCTATTGACGAAAGACTTTTAATTCCGATTTCACTTTCTTTTTCCACAGCATCTTCAAATTTAATGGATTGAATAAGTAAATTTGAATCCACACCACTATCCCGTCCATCAGCAATTATTAACTTCACTTTATTCCATTCGTTCACTTTCAAATCAGATTTAGCTTCAAGTACTGTACTCATTCCATCCATTTCTGTATTTTTAGTACCCTTTGTATTTGAGATATAATAACTTCGCTTCCACTGATTTATAGACGCAGTTGTTACAGGTTCATCATAATTATTTGGTACAAATGCAATATTTTTATCATTAACAAACACTCCTATAGCATCCCTATACCAAGAAAACTCTTCATACTCATCTGAGGCAAGTACGTACTTCATATTCATTCTTTCTTTCGATGGCTTAACTTCAAATTCTAAAACACTCGCATCAATTGTTTTTGTCTCATTCCATAGTAATCGTTCTAAATCACTATCACCCGGTTGATTATTAATCTGTGTATAACTTCTATATTTATTAGGTCCTATAATACCTTTCGCATTACCTGTACTTAATATGACTCCATCTTCAATTCCAAAAATATTTTGCTTCGCTTGAAATGTGCCGGCTGCTTGATTTGCACCTTTATATTTCACATTTCGAATTTCCACTCCATCACCAACGAGTTTTTTCGCTAGCTGTTCCGCTTTCACATTATCATCTAATGTGGATACTGATATGTCTGGATTATTACTCTTACCAGCCTCTTGTATACTCTTGATTTCGAATTTTCTGTCTTCCTTAATGGTTTCTTCCCCATTTGCTTTTACATAAAATCCTGGTAACTGTAAACATAAAATAGCAATTATACAAATTGTTAATACGTTTTTAAAATGCTTATATTTTCCTCCCAACTACTTATCCCCTTTCTTTTTTCAAATACATCCGTTTCCGCTAGTAACTCCTTTCTTTTCATTTTTTTGGAAACTCATAACTATATTAATCTATTCCTATTATCAAATTCAATAGCGTTCAACACCATTTGTTCATTTATTCAGAAAATACTTTTCGACACAAAATAAACCAAATCAATGTAAGATTTGGTTTATCAATGTTTATACCCTATATCGTATTTTTTCAATCTATCTCCATCAACCGTTTTGCCTCAAAATACAACACTTGAATAAACTTTTTCGTGTTTATCCGCGTATGACCCGAAACTGCAAATTCTTCCTTTGTCATTTCTGTCATCCGTTTTCTAACTATCGTAAAATCAAAAAATTTCGGAGCATAGCTTTCAAATTTCGGATTTGAAAAATCTGTTAATCCTAAAGAAGCCAAATGATTTAACGACTGATAAATCGCTCTGCGCACTCTTTGTTCAGATGCTTTTTTCTCTTTATCGATATCCGTATGTAAAGCTCCGTCTCCTAATTTCTTTATCGTAATATAGTGGAAAATATCTTTTAACGCAGGAAATCCAAATTCAAATGTTTGCGCCTTTTCTTGCCCATATAAATATTCCAGCATACTAAGTAAATCCTTACTTCCATTTTCTCCTGCGATACCGAGTTCTGATAGTAAGAAACGTCCTGAATCTGCTATCTTTTTTGCTTCTTGCACCGGTTCATTGCGCATTTGCGGCTGCTCCCACTGGAACACGTTATTCAATGATTTTTGAATATCATGTATGGAACGCTCTAAGCGAATCCGTTCCATTACTTTTCGTACGACAGATTCAACTTCAATTTTGTTTAGTGGTTTCGTAATATAATACTCCACACCAAGTGTATACGCCTCACCAATGAGCTGTTTCGATTCAACTTGGGAAATCATAATAATTTTCCCATTGAATGAAGATGCTATATGGCGAACCGTTTCAATGCCGTCTCTCATCGGCATGAGTAAATCAATAAATAAAATATCCACTTTTTTATAATTTAACTGTTCCGCTTCAATAAACGCTCCATCTTCCGATTCTCCAATTACTTCCCCAAGATCGCCATCCTCAATAATTTGCGAAAGCATCGAACGGAAAACTTCATCATCATCTACAATATAATAAAACAACCCTATTCTCCTTCCCGCTTTAAACTATCCTCTGGTACACAAACGATGAACTTGCAGCCTCTTCCAGTTTCATTGTCTTCTAATCTTACTTCTCCACCAAGCTCTGTTACCATTTCGTGTATGTAAGAAAGTCCAATTCCTGTGGATGGTGTTCCCGTTTGATCATACTTTGAAGTAAACCCAGGCTTAAACACTAATTTTTTATACTTTTGTGCAATACCAGGCCCATCGTCAATTACCTCAAAGATTACATGTTGATCTCGTTTATATAAATTAATACTAATGAGACCTCTATCTTCAATTGCTTCAACTGCATTGGCAACTAAATTATTGAAAATTGATAACACTGTATACACGTGATATGCAGCGTGCTCACCTTCTATATGTTTAGAAAAATGTATATCTTTTTCTAACATTTCAGCATACTTCTCATTTATTCTCACAATCATTTCTGCAAGTTCATGTCCTTCTACATACTCTGCTACATTTTTATCTAATAATAGTTTAGACAATCCTGCAAAGATTCTTTGATTATCTTTTTTTATTTCATGTACTTCTCCCGCTATTTTCAATGCTGTTTTACCATTCGAATCATCAATTACTTGCAAGTTCCGATATAATTGATATGCTTCTTGTGTAATTAACTCCGCATTTTGTAACGTTTTCTTTAAATGAACAGATTCTACATATAAATTAGAAAGGTGCATTAGCATATTTTCATTTTCTTTTCGCACTTGTGATTCTTTTAATTTCGTTTCATATAAGTTCATCATATTTAAAAAACCGAGTGCAAAGAAACTACGAAAAATAGCAATAATAATTAACTTATTTACTTCAGAAACCGTTATTGTTGTACCGAGCACTACCATATGATAAATCGCAAGTTCTGACATACTCGCGATAATTTCAATTGTAATTCCAAGGCACCCAATAACGATTGGCTTCTGATGAAACTTATTCACTCTACAAAGCGAAAAAAGACTTCCATAAATAAAATAATAGAAGAACACAGGATAGCGCAAATAAAATGATTCTGTCATATGAAATGAACCTTGCAACACCCAATCAAGACATACACGGAAAAAGACTACACATATACCGACAAGAATACCTGCAGCAGCAGCTGGCACTCTTTTTAAAAATAGTAATAGAAAGAAGAATAGCGGTGTCCCAAAGCTAACACGAAACGTATCGTTAAAAGGATGAAAATTCAGCTCTCCAGCAATCGGAACTACGACCATTAATATAATTAAAAGAGACATATCATTCTTCCATAATTGATTCCAATTCAAAAGTGCCACTTCCTATGCATTTTTTCAATCGTACAAGTAAAGCCCGCTTATAATAATAAACGGGCTTTATTTCTATATTCTAACCTTTTCTACCGCTTTTATTTGGCGATACTCTGGCATCCACATTGCTTCTTTCACTGCAATCTTGATATCATTATCACTTAAATTCTCTCTAGCAACACCTTCTGCAACTGCAACTTTCGCTACTTCAACTGCAACCATTTCGGAGATATTACGTAACTCTTCAACTTCTGGCAAGATAGGTGCTCCTGGCTGACTTGTATCTACCATGCTTGCAACTGCTTCAGCTGCTGCTGCGAACATTCCATCCGTCATGACGCTTGCACGCACAACAATTGTTCCAAGACCAAGTCCTGGGAAAATAAGTGCGTTATTTGATTGCCCGATAACGTACGTTACACCGTTATACGTAACTGGTTCAAATGGACTTCCTGTTGCAACTAATGCTCTTCCTTCTGTCCATTCAATTAAATCTACTGGTTTTGCTTCAGCAAGTGGCGTCGGATTCGACATTGGTAAAATGATTGGTCTTTCTACGTGAGAAGCCATTTCTTTAATAATCTCTTCTTTAAATGCGCCCGCCACAGTAGATGTACCAATTAAAATTGTCGGTTGTACATGTTTTACAACTTCAGCAAGTCCGATTACATCATTTTCTTTCCACTCACTTACTTCTGCTTCTTTTCTTGCATATGGAATTTGGAAATCAAGAAGATCTTCCATGTTATCTGTAACTAATCCGTTTCGGTCAATACACCAGAAACGATTATGTGACTCTTCTTCTGATAAGCCAGCACGGACCATTGCATCTCTTACTTGATCTGCGATACCGATTCCAGCTGTACCAGCGCCAAACACAACAACGCGGTGTTCACTCAGTGGTACACCAGAAGCTTTCACCGCTGATAATACAGCAGCAAGTGAAACTGCACCTGTACCTTGAATATCATCATTAAACGTACATACGTCATGACGGTATTTATCTAAAATTTTTCGTGCATTGCGAGAACTGAAATCTTCCCAATGTAAAAGTGCTTTCGGGAATTGTTTATTTACCGCTTGTACAAACGTATCAATAAATTCATCGTAAGCTTCACCCGTTATACGTGGATGACGATTTCCAATATAAAATGGATTGTTTAATAGTTCCTCACGGTTTGTACCTACATCTAAAATTACTGGTAATACACGGCTAGGATCGATTCCAACTGCCGCCGTATAAACAGCTAATTTTCCGATTGCGATGTTAATCCCACCAACACCCCAGTCACCAATTCCTAATATGCCTTCTCCATCAGTTACAACGACTAAATCAATGTTTTCAGCTGTTGCACCGATATTATTGAATGCTTCTTCAATACCTGAAGGGTCGTTAACTGATAAATAAACGCCGCGTGGTTTACGGTATTCATGACTGTACCTTTGAATTGCTACACCAACAGTAGGTGTATATACGATCGGTAACATTTCACGTAAATGATCTGTTAATATACGATAAAATAATACTTCATTTCGATCATGTAACGCCGTTAAGTATACATTCTTTAATAAATCATCCGGCTGGGAACAAAATTGTTCGTATGCTCGGCGCGCTTGTTCTTCTAACGTTAAAACCGCTGGCGGTAATAACCCTTTTAAACCTAATCCTTCTCTCTCTTCTTGCGTGAAAGCTACCCCTTTATTTAAAAGTGGTGTTGATAATACTTCTACTCCTCTTAATGTCGTTTCTAATGAACCATTAGAAGCTACTGTAAACTTGCTCATAACATCCCTACCTCTATTCATATATAGCATTTCTATATTGTAAACAAAAAAGAGGGGCTTGTCCCCCCTCTTCTTTTAATTTTTCTTTAAAAGAGTTGCTCCAGCAATCCCTGGATGTGTCATTTCGAATGGATCTAGAATTAACTCTAAGTCTTCTTGTGATAACACACCATTTTTCACACAAAGTTCTCGAACGGATTGGCCTGTTGCAATTGCTTCTTTCGCAACACGAGCTGCTGCTTCATAACCGATATGAGGGTTCACGGCTGTGATAATTCCTACACTCTTCTCAACATACTCTTTTAAGCGATCTTCATTCGCTTCAATGCCTTTTAAGCAATTATCTGTAAAGGCACGGAAACCGTTATTCATAATGCTAATCGATTGCAGTAAGTTGAAAACAAGTACTGGTTCCATAACGTTTAATTCTAATTGGCCTGCTTCTGAAGCAAGACAAATCGTATGGTCGTTACCGATTACTTGGAACGCGATTTGGTTAATCACTTCCGGCATAACAGGGTTTACTTTCCCTGGCATAATAGATGAACCTGGTTGACGAGCTGGTAACATAATTTCCGCTAAACCAACACGTGGACCTGATGCCATTAGACGAAGGTCATTCGCAATTTTAGACATGTTCATCATACATACTTTAAGTGCTGCAGATACTTCAGTATAAGCATCCGTATTTTGCGTCGCATCTACTAAATCTTCTGCACCAACAAGTGGTAATTCACTGATTGTAGCTAAATGTTTTACAACTGCTTCAATATATTCTGGATCTGCATTTAATCCTGTACCAACTGCAGTCGCTCCCATATTTACTTCATATAAATGTTGACGTGATTGCTTAATACGTTTCATATCACGTTCAAGCACGCGAGAGTACGCTTTAAATTCTTGTCCAAGACGAATTGGCACAGCGTCTTGTAAATGTGTACGACCCATTTTAATAACATGGTCGAACTGCTCTGCTTTTAATTCAAATACATCATGCATATAGCCCATCGTTTGTAATAAGCCTTCTAATGCATTTAATGTTGCGATATGAATCGCTGTTGGGAATGCATCGTTTGTTGATTGCGCCATATTCACATGGCTATTTGGACTAATATAATGATAGTCTCCCTTTTCCATTCCTAATAATTCAAGAGCACGATTGGCAATGACTTCATTTGCGTTCATGTTCATTGAAGTACCTGCACCGCCTTGAATTGGATCGACGATGAAATGATCATGCCATTTTCCATCAAGAATTTCTTGAGCAGCTTCTGCGATCGCGCCGCCCTTATTTAGTTCCAATCTTCCTACATCTGTATTAGCAAGTGCTGCAGCTTTTTTTACAATTGCGAACGCTTTAATTAAGCCTTCATGAATTTTGTACCCTGTAATTGGGAAATTCTCCACTGCACGCATTGTTTGTACACCGTAGTATGCATAATTAGGCACTTCTTTTTCACCTAAAAAATCTTTTTCAATACGTACTCCATTTTTCACTTCAGTTAATGTTGCCATAATTTTTCACTCCTTAACGATTTCTTATGCTGCTTTTGTTTCTTTGACTGTTTCTACATATTGTTTTGCTTTCTCATTATCGAATTCGCCTTCCCACTTCGACATAACAATGGCAGCTAATGCATTTCCTAATACATTGACAGATGAGCGAATCATATCTAAAATACGGTCAATTCCCGCAATTAACGCGATACCTTCTAACGGTAAGCCCATTGAGCCTAACGTTGCTAATACAACAACGAATGATGCACCTGGAACTCCCGCCATACCTTTGGATGTTAACATGAGAACGAATAATAACGTTATTTGCTCCGTCAGTGACATGTGTATACCGTACATTTGCGCAACAAACAATGCCGCTAACGCTTGATAAATAGCCGATCCAGTCAAGTTAAATGTATAACCTGTCGGAATTACGAAAGAGGCAACTGCCTTTGGACAACCGAACTCTTCCATTTTTCTCATTATATTAGGTAAAACAGCTTCTGAACTTGCTGTCGTAAATGAAAGAATAAGTTCTTCTTTTAAAATTTTCATTAATGTAAAAATGTTTACTCCAACCATTCGTGCATTAATACCTAATACAATCACAACGAATAGTATAACAGTTACGTATACAGCTAGCACTAGTTTTCCTAACGGAAGTAGTGTTGCTA
Source organism: Bacillus luti (assembly GCF_009739945.1). Lineage (NCBI taxonomy): Bacteria > Bacillati > Bacillota > Bacilli > Caryophanales > Bacillaceae > Bacillus > Bacillus luti. The sequence continues at coordinate 3,420,629 of NZ_CP040336.1, forward strand.
CACCAAATTTTGCAACTGTAACGGCAATTAATGCGAATACACCAAATGGTGCGAATTTCATAACTTGATTTGTAACCCAAAACATTGCTTCGAGCACACCTTCAAAGAAGTTAAAGACAGGCTTTCCTTTGTCTCCAATTGCCGCAACACCTAAACCGAATAAAACTGAGAAGAATATAATCGGTAATAAGTCACCTTGTGCAATAGATTCAAATACGTTTTTTGGTACAATATGAACAATTGTGTCAGCAAAACCTTTCTTCTCTGTTGCATCTGCTGTTTGTTTATAAGAAGAAATATCACTTTGCTGTAAATTATTCATATCCACACCAGTACCTGGTTGGAATATATTCGCTGCAAGTAATCCCATTAAAATAGCAATCGTCGTAATAATTTCGAAATAAAGAATTGTTTTTCCGCCTAGTTTCCCAAGCTTCTTCATATCACCTACACCAGCTACCGCAACAATTAATGCTGAAATAACAATCGGTACTACAATCATTTTAATTAAGTGAATAAATATATCCCCAACTGGTGTGATATAAGAAATCGCCGTTTTATTTCCATAAAAGATTGCCCCTACCACAATCCCTAAAACAAGCGCGACAAAAATTTGTGTTGCCAATCCGAATTTTTTCATTTATGTTCATCCCCTTTATGCGAACGCTTTCATTTCGTATTTATAAAAGCTACTCACACATCATATAAGCGAACCTACAAAATCATACAAAAACCTACAAGTTCGTCACAAAAAATTCGAATTTTTTTCTTATAATATTCATTGACACATATTCCGTAAAAAGAAATAAAATATACTTGATAAAACATCAGATTATTTCGTATAATCTAAAAGATATACGTATTCAAACTAACAAGGATGAAAAGGAGTGGATATTATGAAAAATCATGCGAAGAAGTTCATTATATCTATTTCTTTTCTATTTCATTTTCATAAAAAGGAACAAGGGCATTCGCCTTTGTTCCTTTTTTATTGCGATCTATATAGGGGGAATTGTTATGAAGCCATATAAACGAGTCTTAATTAAATTAAGCGGCGGCGCACTTGCTGATCAATCTGGAAATAGCTTTAACTCGAAACGATTAGAACATATCGCAAACGAAATTTTATCCATCGTTGATTTAGGCATCGAAGTCTCCATCGTAATTGGTGGTGGTAACATATTCAGAGGTCATTTAGCTGAAGAATGGGGAATTGATCGCGTAGAAGCTGATAATATAGGCACGTTAGGAACGATAATTAACAGCTTAATGCTTCGCGGCGTTCTAACTAGCAAAACTGATAAAGAAGTACGCGTTATGACTTCCATCCCTTTTAATGCGGTAGCTGAGCCATATATTCGCTTACGTGCAGTCCACCATTTAGATAACGGTTATATCATCATTTTTGGAGGCGGTAACGGGCAACCGTTCGTTACGACAGATTATCCAAGTGTACAAAGAGCCATTGAAATGAATAGTGACGCCATATTAGTCGCAAAACAAGGAGTAGATGGTGTCTTTACAAGTGATCCAAAACATAACAAATCAGCGAAAATGTATAAAAAACTAAACTATAACGATATTGTTAGGCAAAATATACAAGTCATGGACCAAGCTGCTTTACTGCTTGCTCGGGACTACAATTTACCAGCACACGTCTTTAACTTTGATGAGCCTGGCGTGATGAAAAGAATTTGTTTAGGTGAACATGTGGGGACATTGATTAATGATGATGCTTCGATGTTGGTGCATGAAAAATAATATTTTTCATCGGAAGTTTTGTTCATCTCCACGAATTATTAGCCTTTTACAAGCAGCTGATCTCCCACCTCAAAATTTGCCTCTTTGCTTCAGCCGAATTTCGAGGTGGGAATCTTACTGCTCGTTAATCCAGAATAAATAGTACCCTACTTTGTATAACAAGGGGACTTAAGTTTTTATCTTAAATTTTTTCAGGACCATTTATAATTTTAGAATTTATTTATGAGAGCTCTTCTGAATCCCACACTTCAATAAATTCAAAACCTTTTAATTCACTCTCTAAAATTGCATTTTTGAATTGATCTGATACTAAAAGATAGTTAGGATGCACCTTACCATTTATATTCAATTTAAAAATTGGTTCATCCTGGACAACATAAGGAATAAATACAATTTTTTTACACCCTATTATTAAACCTGAACTTAACTTATCAAAGATTGTTTTATTAGTATCAAGTGCTTCCAACACTCTTAAAACATGCATAGCATAGTATTTTTTGTTTGTTTGTTTATGAATTAATGGTAAAAATTCAATAGTATCTCCTACTATAGGTTCTAAAACATTCTTGGCTTTTTCACTAATTATTTGTACACCAGACTTTCCCCAAAAAATAGGAGAATCGCTTAACTTCCCTTCATCTGCTACCTCAATAAACTTAGGCGTCCATGAATCTAACAAACTCACCATAGAATTAAAACTAATTTTAAAATATTTTTTATCCTCTTCATAGTTCAATAATTGAAAGGTTTCATAATCATCAGTCGAGCTTTTTAATTGCCAAATTTTCATATATATTCTCCTTTATTACCATAATAAAGTATAAAACAAGAAAGAACCTTCTATTTTTGAAGGTTCTTTCTTACTTCTTCTTTGCACTCACTTTATTCCCATTAAATTTTCACAAATAAAAATCCACCAACCCTGCCAACTTCTCCTTACAACGCTCCCAAAAAGATAACTTCTCAAAAAATTCTTTCGTCATTTCTTTCGAATCATGAATATCTTGAGCTAATGCCTCGTTCACTTCTGATACGATAGTTCCACCATGAATATATAAATTCATCTCATCATTAATATAAAAGCTACGTGCAGTTATATTTGTTGTACCGATAACAGTTAATTCATTATCAATCAACATTAACTTTCCATGAAACATCCCTTTTTTATAACCATATACCGTAATCCCGTTATTAACAGCTTGACGTATATAAGGATATGCCGCCTCTTTAATGAGAGGAATATCTGGTTTATATGACCAAAGTATTTTTACTGTAACGCCACGTTTTTGTGCGGCGATTAAAGCGTTCATTAACTCTTTATTTTTCGCTATAAAATACGGCGTCGTAACAACAACCGAATGCTTCGCTTGGTTTATTAACTCAACATATTTTTCAGCGACGTGATGCCCATTGTAACTAGCCATCGTATGTAACGTGTTCCCTTTACTAGCTTTATTCGTACTTCTCTTTATATGTTCTTTCGTATCTCGTTTCCAGTCTAGAGCAAACTGTTCTTCTAAATCTTTCGCTCCTTCTCCTTTAAGCCGCACATGATAATCACGCCAATATCCAAATCGCTTATCTTTCCCTAAGTACTCATCTCCTATATTAAAACCACCTGTATATCCAATCTCCCCATCAATCGTCGTAATACGGCGATGATTACGGTGATGTAGTGAATAAAATCCAAATGGCAATTCCGGTTTTCTACTATATGTAAAATGAACACCACTTTTCTGCAATTCATTTATCATCTTTCTTTCAAATGATAAATCATTAATGCGATCAACTGACAAATAGACGTTTACTCCTTCTTTTGCCTTCTCTTTTAATAAGTTTAAAAAAGTATGGCTACTTTTATCATCCGACAAAATAAAAAAATACGTGTAAATAGATTGCTTTGCTTCTCTTATGTCAGTAAACAACTGTTTATAAAATGACTTCCCTTCTACATATAATTGAAAGTCACTATAATGAGGAGCGTACTCTGTCGGCATATTTTTTCCAGCTTCCATTTTCCTTCCGAGTGTAACGTCAATTTGCATCCAAATTAATATAAAAATAAACATAGCAATAATAATAGAAGTAACTCGCAATATTTTTTTAATCATTTTAATTTCCTTCCGCTCGTTTTCTTTCCACCTTTCTATTTTGTCATTCAAATTTAGATTTCATGCTTCATACAAAAAAGGATGTGACTTAACGTCACACCCTTTTTATATTAAACAAAGTTCCTCGCATCATTATTTCTTCCAAACTTATAAATAGCAATTAAGAAGAACGCAATGGCAAAGGCAAATAAAATTAAAATGTTTAAATACAACTCCGAGAACGGGATTCCTTGTTGTAGTTTTGATACGGTGTCTAACAACCATCTCTGCGGAAGAAAATCAGCTACTTTTTGTACAGCTTTTGGCATAATGTCGTACGGGAAATAACATCCAGCAAGCAAACATGTTGGTACTATCACTAGATTTTGCATTGCATTTGAAGCAGCTGAACTTTTTGAAAAAGACACAATGACTAATGATAAACCAATTGCAACTAAAGCGAATATCATAAGCACACCAATCATTACTATGAAAGGCATATTAATATTTGTATGAAAAACATTCGTCATAAATAATACTGCAATGACAATTTGCAATGTTAATATCATCATATTTACTGCTACATTGGATAATATAAATTTCTTTCCGTCAATTGGTGTTGATAATAATCTAAAGTACGTTCTATTCTCTTTTTCTTTTAAAATAAATCCTGATAAGTTCACTGCTGAAAACAACATAAACATAATAAGATAACCCATCGTTTGGTTTGTCATATCTTTATTTTTCGAAGTATCTTCTAGCGTTTCAGTTTTCATTTTAAATGCACTTTTTTGATACCCTGCGTACATATTATCAAATGCACTTTGATCTGTTCCTGCCACTTTACTAATAGCTGCTACATTATCAATATAGTTGTATAAATATGATTTTATAAATCCTGTTACTTGATCACCTTTAATCGATGAAATTTCAATATGATCTGGTTTCCCTTCTCGAACACTTTTTGAAAAACCAGAATCTAATGTAATCACTCCATCAAGTTTTTTGGAAGTGAGTTTATCTTCTACTTCAGAGTCCTTAACCTTACTCACATTCACATGATTTAATCCTTCTAAAAACTTTATCGTGTCATTTGCTATCGGCTCATTTTCTTTATTTACAATCCCGATATTTAACGTTCCTTGCCCTGCATTTCCGTATATCGAAAAAGAGATGAGCGTTCCGATTATTGGCAAACTAATAATAATGAATAACCCTTTTTTATTTTTCAAAAGTACAGATAACGTTTTTTGTATGAGCCATAAAATATCTTTCATACTATAGCCCCTCCCGTCTGCGTAATGCAATAATTGCAATTAATAAAAAGAGTGCTGATATTCCAAGGTTTAAAGAAATGACTGGTAGTGCTGCTCCTATATCATTTGCATAAATAATTTTCATGACAGCCGTATTTGCCCACGTTAATGGTGATAAATTCGTAACGAAATTTTCTTCTACTACAAAGTATGCACCACCAAAAATAGAAGCTAACTGTATAACAACAAGAATAATTGCTCTCGATGATTCAGCTGTTTTCGTAATATATCCGATCCCTAAACCGAAGCTAATTGCTAGAAAGACTTGTGTTAATAAAATAATAAATATGATTCCAAGATGGTCGCCCCAATTCGCTTGAAATACAAATTTGCTAAATAACATGACAAGTAATACGCAAAGGGCATTTGCTACTAGGCTACCAAGTACTTTTCCAATGAATATTTCAGCCTTACTTATAGGCGCGGCAATGAGACGATCTCCTGTTTTACGTATTCGTTCTCCTCGAATTAAAGAACTCGCTCCCATCCCAGCATATAGTGCAATCATCGTTGTCATTACAACCGCATAGTAATCCATAGAACCTGGCTTTTTCGCAGCTTGTAAAGATGTTTCTTTTATATAATCATTATGATTTCCGTTTGAAATAACCGTGCTCACCTTACTAGGATCTACTTTTGCAACTTCGGTCACTACATTGTACTTATCAACAAATGTTGTTAGCATTCCTTCTACAATACTTCCCTCAATACTACTTTTGTCACTTCCGTACAATTTTGCGCCATCTTTTTTTAATTCTACATAAGCAGCATATTTATTTTGTTTTATTTCTTCTTTCCCATCTATGCCCTCAGAAACTTTTTTAAAATGAATACCTGATTTATCAACTTCTTTCGTAAATGCTTCAAATGATTGAGAAAATGTGCTACTCGCTTCATCTTTGTATAGCACTTGTATATCCTTAATCGATTGACTATCGCTATTAAATGCATTACTTAACGCTGTGCCTAAAACAAGCATAAGCACAATCGGAAATGCTAACATAAAAACTAAAGTTCTTACGTCCCTAAAATCTCTCTTAATATGCATAATTGCAATATTGAAGATGTTCAATTGATGAACCTCCCTTTACCTTTTCTTCATTTACCTTTTATTTATCTCGTAAGTTTCTTCCGGTCAATGTAAGGAATACTGTTTCTAAGTTCGGAGCCTGCTCCTCTAACGAACGAATTTCAATATCATGATTAATGAAATGCTGAATAATTTTATTCAAATTGTTTAATCCTGCATCAGAATTTACTTTAATTACATTCTCTTCGATTTGAACAGCTTTCACGCCGCTTATCTCTTTTAATGTTTCTACATCGAGATTTTCTACAGATTTCACTTCAATCCAAATGTCTTTCGTATCGGTAATGATCGCTTTTAACTGTTCTTTTGTACCTTCTGCAATCACTTTACCGTGATCTACGATCGCTATTTTCGTACAAATCTCTTCTACCTCTTCCATGTAGTGACTCGTATAAATAATCGTACTTCCCATTTCATTTAATTTTCGGACTGACTGAAGAATGTAGTTTCTTGACTGCGGATCAATTCCAACCGTCGGCTCATCCATAATAATCAATTTCGGTCTATGCGCGATTGCACAAGCGATATTCAATCTTCTTTTCATCCCGCCAGAAAAGTTTTTCGGATAACTTTTATGTTTATCACTAAGCCCTACAAATCGAAGTGCTTCTTCTACTCTCGCTTTCAGTTCTGCTCCTCGTAACCCGTACAACCCAGCAAAGAATTTCACATTTTCATAAGCAGTTAACTCTTCATAAATCGCAATATCTTGCGGAACAATGCCGATGTTCATTTTCGCAAATCGGTTATGTTTCTTTATATTTTTTCCTAGTATGCTAATTTCACCTTCATTACTTCTTAGCAAACCAGCAATCATATTAATCGTCGTACTCTTACCAGCACCATTTGATCCTAAAAAGCCAAATATTTCTCCTTCTTTAATAGATAAAGACATATTATCAACTGCGATGAAATCACCAAATTTTTTCGTTAAATTTTTAATTTCTAATGTATTCATCATTTCACCCCTATTTCGGTTTCTCTGCTGTTTATTATAAACAAAAAGAATGAACCTGCTCAGTGCAGAAGTTCATTCTTTTCACATGAGAATATTCACTTTTTTCATATGAGATGATTCATCCTCGTCCCATTTTCTTATATCGGTAACAGCATCGTTACTGAAAAACCACTTGTCCCATCTACAATAATTTTTCCGTTTACAGACGCTGTTCGCTCCTCCATCCCCATAATACCAAGACCTTTCTTAACGAGAGTCGCACCTTTTCCGTTATCCTTCACTTGCACCTTTACCATCTTATTAAGCACATGAATATCGATTGAAATGACTGTCGCATCAGCATATTTCATCGCATTTGTTAATGCCTCCGTAACATTTTCACCGATAATCTTCCACTGAATCGGCGAAATCATATCTAAATTCCCTTTATATACGAAAGGAATATTTATATCATGCTTACCGGCAAATTCCTCTATGAATAATTTCATACGATGTATACCAATTTGCTCTGTTGGTGGCTTCATATTTTTTAACGTAATGCGAATGCTTTCAATTCCTTCTTTTGAAATATGAATTGCATTTTGCAATAACTCCGCAGATTTTTCTTTATCTATGTCCATTAATCTCTTCGCTGCTTCCATTTGAATGAGTGCACCTGTCATCGAGTGACCAATTTTATCATGAATTTCTTGTGATAGCCGATTTCTTTCTTCTAACTTAAATGTGTATTCTGACTGCCTTATGTACTCTTTATTTTCATTTAGACTTTTCGTCAATCGCTGCATATCTTTTCGCATCTTATCATTTTGTGATTCAAGCTTTAATACACGTGATATATACCGTTCTGCCATAGTTAATAAGATGAAAGAAAATGCAACAATTAATCCATATGTCATTCGAATACTTTCATCTGTAAAGGTAATAGGAATCATCATAATGATAAAGAGCTGCCATTTCTTCTCTATATAACGAAATGTAATTTCATATAAGTTCAATGGTAAAAACAAAATAAAAAACGGATGAATTTTCCATGTAAATAACATAACTACACCAATTGACACAGAAGTTAATATGCTTTTGTACGTATCTTTTTTACATATAGAAATTAGCACGTTTACAGAAAGATATACAAGTAAAGTAAGTATAATCCATGGTAAGTTCGCAACATTTAAATAAATGTAACTAAACACAATATATATAAAGACAATTAATTTACTTACAATTAACCAAAATTCCATATCTTTAATCTACTTTCCCTGTTAAGTAATAAATCGCAATTTGTGTGCGATGCTCTAGTCCAGTTTTCCCTAAAATAGATGTAATATAATTTGCAATTGTTCCTTCTGATATGAAAAGTTGCTTCGAAATTTCTTTGTTCGAAAACCCTTTTGCAATTAATGCGATAATACTAAGCTCTCTTTCAGTAAAAAGACTCTTGTCTATTTTAGACTCTTCTCCTTTACTTTCCACTAAATTACACTTAATTTTATCAAGAACAACATCTTGCATAACAGTTTGGCCGTTATATACTCCTTTTATTGCATCACGAATACGCTCTGGGTCATTATTTTTTAATAAATAACCTTTCGCTCCGTTTTTTACTGCGTCCAAAATATATTCATCATCATCGAACGTCGTTAAAATAAGTGGTTTCGTTTTCGTCTCTTCACAAATGAACTTCGTTGCCTCTACCCCATTCATATTCGGCATACGAACATCTAAAAGAGCGATATCAACGTCGTTCTTTTTGCAATATTCCACCGCTTCTTTCCCATCATTTACTGTATCTACCACTTCGAACTCTTCATATGTATTTAAAATAATTTTCATGCCTTCTCTAATAAAAGAATTATCATCTGCTATTAATATTTTAATTTTCATGTTTGTTAGTATGGATCTTTCCTACTAACATTCACATCCTTTCTCCTCGTAACATTTCCTACTTGCTCATTATATACTTCTCTCTACCATTTTTTCACACCTTTTTCATATAGCCTCCCTGCCAAAAATATATTATTCTTTTTTTACAACATGTGTAGGGTGACCGGTCATTTCTTACGTCTATATAATAGAATGCGTCAAAAAGGAGGGAGAGACCCATTGAGGAAAAACAATTAATTGAAAAAGCACAGCAAGGAAGCGAACATGCTTTTCGTATCCTTGTGCAAACATATCGTCATTATATTTTCCAAGTTATCTTTTCTATTGTAAGACATGAAGAAGATGCGAAAGATGTTACACAAGAAGTATTCGTAAAAATTCACACCTCTCTCCCAAATTATCAATTTCGCGGATTAAAAACGTGGATGGCGCGTATTGCCACCAATCACGCTATTGATTATAAGAGAAAGAAAGCTAGAGAAAACGAAGAACTCTCCTTATGTAAAGAAACTGAGGGAAATATAAAATCCTCTCATAATATTGAGGATTTACTATTGACGAAAGAGCAAAAATTACTTATTGCTCAAAAGCTGAGAGAACTTCCGGAAAATTACCGTGACGTCGTTCTCGCACATTACTTAGAAGAAAAAAGCTATCAAGAAATTGCCTTACAGAAAAACATTGAAGTAAAAACAGTCGAAATGAAACTGTATCGGGCAAGAAAATGGATTAAAAAACATTGGAAGGAGGAAGAGTTTCTATGATGCATTATTCAAAAGAAGATTGGAGCAATTATACATTAGATACTATAGCAAACAATGAACGTGAATCTATGGAAGAACACCTTTATGAATGTGATCATTGTTTAGCACTTTATATGGAAAGTATTGATGAGCAACATGAAAACCTTCCAATGATAAATGATGATTCATTTACAAACGAAGTTATGACGCAAATAAATTTTGAAACGCTACAACCTAATGAAACTATAAAAACAAACTCACTAAAGCGCACGATTATTCATTACATAATTGCGACTGCGGCTACCATTATTTTCATGGCAAGCGGTTTATTCCAATATATTTTCACAGCGACATCAAATTTTGAGAAATCTTCCAAAGAAAATGAAACTTCTATTTCACAACAAATTGTAAACAAAGCAGCGCATACATCAAAACAGGACGGAGGTTCAAATCATGAATAAAAATCCCTTTTTAGCACTTGTATTAGGGCTAATTCCCGGGCTTGGACATTTATATTTAAAAAAGCTAGGACGGTTTATTTTATATAGTGGAGGAGCTTTATTACTATTTTCTTTTGCAGTTTTTTGCGTAGTAGAATTAATAGCGCGCGAACTTGCCTTCCTTTCTCTATTTTTACTAGCTGTGTTATGGGTGGTCAACTTATTAGATTTAGTTATCACAATTGTAAATCAATCGAAAAAACAAGCAACCGGAGAATTTACAGAGTCCTCTAAAGAGAGCGAACGTTTTTATATCATTCTCCTATCGATCATCCCAGGACTTGGTCATTTCCAATTAGGGCTTATGCAACGTGGACTTACATTTTTAGTAGCTTGTACAGGGATTGGAAGTATGATTATATTCGTTTCACTCTTAACATCTCAAGGGAGTTTCCTTATCTTCCTTGTTACGTTACCTGTTTTATGGATTTATAATTTCTTCGATGTTGTTCAACAACTCCAGAAAAAAGAACGTGGTGAGCAGCTAGATGATCGTACTATTTTCGAAGAGTTTGAAGAGCACCGTGAACAAGGAAAGAAAAATAAAACATTCGCTTCTATTTTAGCAATGTTTCCTGGAGCAGGACATATGTATTTAGGCTTACAACGTCGTGGTCTTCAGCTTATGGCAGCCTTTTTACTTTCAATATACTTACTTGACTTATTAAGGCTTTCTGCATTTTTATTTTTAGTACCAATCATTTGGTTTTATAGCTTTTTTGATGCGTTACAACAAACTGCAAAATACGGAAAAGAACGCGTACATGACGAACCTATTATTGATTATTTCATAAATCATCAAAGATGGATCGGTATCGGATTAATTACACTCGGTGGTTATTATTTATTAGATCAAACAGTCCTTCCTATTTTGAATGATTATGTTGCAACTATATTTAATATTCACCTTAGCGAACTATATTATCGCTATTTCCAAACCTCTATCGTTGCACTCCTCTTAATTGGTGGCGGCTTTAAATTGTTACTTGGAAATAAAGAAAACAAAGGTGGGACAAACGAATGAGAACATGGCGTGTTGGAACATTCTCAATGGGGCTTTCTATTATTGCATTAGGTTGCTTCTTACTATTTTCAGTTATAAAAGGCACTCAAGCATTAGATTCTTTAACAGCATGGTGGCCTGTTTTACTTATTATACTTGGCGTGGAAATTTTACTATACCTTCTATTTTCTAAGAAGGAACAATCATTTATTAAATATGATATTTTCAGTATTTTCTTTATCGGCGTTTTAGGAAGCGTTGGAATTGCTTTTTACTGTTTACTATCAACTGGATTGCTAGAAGAAGTTCGTTACGCCATTAATACAACTAGACAAACAAACACGATTCCAGAAAGTAAACTTAACATTCCTGAATCTATCAATAAAATTGTAGTCGATGCAGGTACAGATAACCATCCTCTAACGATAGACGGAAGAAACTCAAATGAAGTTAGCCTTCTTGGAACATACGAAATGACGACAAAAGGAAATGAAAAACCAAATTTAAAGCAAGAAGATTTTCTTTCAGTTCAAACGACTGGAGAAACAATGTATATAACATTAAAGGCGTTACCGTTTCATCAAAGAATGTTTGGTCACGAACCACGCGTAAAGCCGACGCTTGTACTACCACAAACGAAACATGTAGAAATTCGTGCTTCTAATCGAGATCTTTCTCTTTATCCAGGTCAATTACAAAACAATTGGTTTGTACAAGAAAGCTCAGGTGTATCTGTTCATTTAATGAAAGAAAGTGACGTATCTCTAACAGCAGTAACAAATCAAAAAGAAGCATACGGAAACACACCTTGGGAACAAGTAGAAGATTTAACGAAAAAAGAAAATAATTCTTCAGAAGAAAATCCAGAATTAGACAAGCAGGAACATTGGTATAAAAATTCGATTAAAACTGGAAATGGGACGTACAAGTTAAACATTGAGAAAGCTTACAATTTAAACATGAGTGTTATCGAAAAATAAAAAACCTTCCACAATTGTGGAAGGTTTTTCTTATATAATCGCTTTAATTCCCTCTAACACTAATCCAATCATAAATCCGCAAACAGCCCCGTTCACACGGATCCATTGCAAATCTTTGCCGACATTATTTTCAATCATTTCGATTAACGTTTTATCATCTAACTTATCAAGGTTTTCTTGCACAAGCTTTCCGATTTTCGAATGATTCTTTTCAACGAGTGTAACAACTTGCTTTTGTAACCACTCCTCTATTTTTTGAACAGTTTGTTCATCTTCTTTTATTTTATTCATTTGTGTTTGTAAAAATGGAATAACATACTTATCCGTAAATTCTTCATTTTTCACAAAAGTAATTGCCCTTTGTTGTACTTGCTCCAGCATCTCTTTAATTTTGTCAGTAGCATCCCAATTGGCAATCCATTTTTCTTTCCAATTTTCTAATTCCTGTAGTAAAGCTTCATTTTCTTTTACATTTATAATTTCTTGACGAATTTTTGTTAAAATAAGTTGTCTTGTGCTATTATCAGCATCTTGTAAGCTGTTAATATTGCTAATGATAAACTTCTGCAAAATGCCACCAATTTTATCTTCATCTACAATGTTCATAAATGATTTCAAAGTAAACTGCAAGAATCCATCTACTTTTATATTTTCCATCGCCTTCATTCCTAAGCTTCCAAGCTGATAACGAGCTTCATCTTGCGCTGTCCAATCTTTCACCTTTATTAATATGTAATCCAGTGTCTTCTCATCATATTCTTGCACAACTAATTGATTAACAAGCACTTGTAAGATGTTACTTGTATTAATTGTATGCAAATACGTTTTTAATTCTTTTTCAATAATAACAGCTAACTTTTCCGTATCTATTGTAACAATCGCTTTCTCCGCAATCGTTACAATCCCTTTTTTCACAGCATCAGACTGCATTTCTCTCTCAGCAATTTGCAGCACCATTTGCGCTAGCTGCATTTCTTTTACTTTATTCGTAATACTTTCTTTCGTTAGCCATTCATTTTCTAACGTATTGATGAGTCCTTTCGTTACTCGTTTACGGTTTTTAGGTAACAAAGCTGTATGCGGAATTGGAATTCCCATCGGGTGACGGAATAAGGCTGTAACTGCGAACCAATCTGCAAGTCCGCCAACTAATCCAGCCTCAAATCCTCCTTGAATAATCTCTCCAGCTATCGTTCCTTGAAAAGGGATTGAAGCTGCAAAGCCTACTCCCATAACCCCAAGTGAAATACCCGCTATATATTTAGTCTGTAATGACATCGTATACACATCCTCTTATTATGTAAAATAAAGCTTTTTGTTGTATTTATTCAATATTAGTTATCCTTTATATATACTATAAAGAACTATTATGAAAATAACAAAGATTTTTATGTACATGAAAAAATGAGGCTACAATTAGCCTCATTTTTCTTATCGGTGCTTATTCCGAACCTTTCTTATAATATCCATTCATTACATCTTTCGGAACCATACTACCGCCAGTTCCCCATACAATATGAGTACCAGTCTTCATCTTCTCTGTTAACTGTTGCTTTTGTAAATACTCATCTTCTTTACATAACTTCACTGGCCCTATCATACCCGCTAGTGCAGACGGCTCTAAATAAATATTTTCCGTATCCGCAAGTTCTTTTAACAACTTATATAACTCTTCATCACTTACTGTATAATTTCCACTCAAAAATGGTTCCATCGTTTTCCCAACAAATCCTGATGGTCTTCCTACCGCAAGTCCGTCCGCATCTGTTTCATTATCAATCCCGATATCTTGGACAGCTATTTTATCATGAAGTCCTGTCATTAATCCGAGTAGCATACATGGTGAATGTGTCGGCTCTGCAAAGAAGCAATGTACGTTGTCTTTAAACAAGAGCTTTAAACCAAATGCTACTCCGCCAGGTCCGCCCCCTACTCCGCAAGGAAGGTAAACGAATAAAGGATGTTCTTCATCTACTATAATCTTTAACTCTTCTAATTGCTTTTGTAAACGTGATGCTGCGACGGCATATCCTAAAAATAAATCATGGGAGTTTTCATCATCGACAAAATAACAGCTAGGATCAGCATCCGCTTGCCTTCTTCCTTCCTCTACTGCTTTACTATAATCAGCCTCATATTCAATAACGTTTACACCTTTACTTCTTAATAAATCTTTTTTCCATTGTTTCGCGTCTGCTGACATATGAACAGTCACATTAAAGCCTAGTTTCGCACTCATAATCCCGATGCTTAGACCTAAGTTACCTGTCGAACCTACTGCAATAGAATATGTTGCAAAAAACTCTCTACATGTATCACTATCTAAAATGGAGTAATCATCTTCTTCTGTTAATATTCCATGTTGCAATGCTAATTGCTCAGCATGTTTCAACACTTCATAAATGCCACCTCTAGCTTTTATTGAACCTGATATTGGAAGGTGACTATCACATTTTAATAATAGTTCTCCTAGTACAGGCTTCTCATATCTTTTCTCTAAAGATTGTTTCATAGTAGGTATTTTCACTAAAGGTGATTCAATAATGCCGTTTTTTTCTTTCGTTTCAGGAAAAACTTTCGCAATATATGGTGCAAAACGCTTTAATCTCTCTTCCGCATCTTTTACATTTTCTTCATTAAGTGGTGAAGCTTTTATTGCTGTTTCATACTTTTCTATATTCGGGTTTATCCAAAACACTTCTTCTGTTGCAATAAGTTTATTAACTAATGGATACTCTGCTTTTAATTCCCCTATTTCCTTCATTCCGTTTCCTCCTCATATCCTTGTAGCTCACTATACAATAAATTATAATTAAATTAATTTTAATATAGTTTAACATAAAATACAGTTTTGGTTAATTTTAATTTAATTTATTTAAATATAATTTAACAATTATAAAGGAGAATGTTTTATGGAAAATATAGATATTGGTAAAAAGATTGAAAAGCAAAGAAAAGAAAAAGGTTTAACTAGTAAAGAACTAGCAAAGATGGCTGAAATTACACCATCTATGTTAAGTCAAATTGAACGTGGTTCTGCTAATCCTTCTATTCAAACGTTAAAGGTACTCGCAAAAGCACTTGATGTTCCAACATTTAGCTTTTTACTTGAAGAAACAAATACAGATGATTTAATCGTACGCTCACATAAACGTAAGAAAATGATTATCGATAATTTATCATATGAAATGCTTTCACCTGATTTCACAGGAAATTTAGCAACGGCAATTATGACTATCCCACCGGATACTGCCTCATCAGAAAATGTTCTAGAACATAAAGGAGAAGAATTGGCCTTCGTATTGGATGGAACCATTACATTGCACCTAAATGAAGAAGAATACATATTAGAAACTGGTGATAGTGTAAAAATACCTGCTTATTTAAAGCATAAATGGGTAAATCAATTTGAAAAAAATGCGATTGTCTTATTTTCTGTTACTCCGCCAATTTTTTAATATATATAATAAAAATAGCCACGTACGGATACATTCCGTATATGGCTATTTTTTTGGTATCAACAAAATCCCTAAACTAATAACAACAAAACTCATTATTTGCTGTATGGATAGGCCAAATAAAACTGCATTTTGTTCACTAATTAGCGAAATTATAACGTGTGCAATTCCCTCAAAGATAAAAAAAGTACTTATATTCTTTCCATTTCCTAATCTTTCATTTTTTAGCCATAACCAACTAATTATACAAAGAGCGAGTATGATCTCATATATGAAAATAGGATGGTATAAAAATTTAGATTCATATATTTTCATTCCCCAAGGTAGTGTCGTTTGTGCACCTACTTCTCGGTGGAATAGAAAATAAAAGATAATACTCATACACAACCCAAAAGGCAATGCATCAAATAAAATACGAAGTGAAAATTGATCCTTTTTACTTTTCCAAACAATGTATACACTCGCTAGTATGCATCCTACCATAATATGCTGCATACTACCTACAGCTACTAACGCTTGCACCGGCGACCTAAAAGCCCATACAGGATTTAAAATGGCCGGTGCAAATTTCCATACAAATACGATGATAAGGAATGCATTTGTTACTGCATCCATAAGTTTTTCATATGACACACTTTGGTGCATCATCTTTCGTTTCATCAACATAAATCCAATTAAACTTCCAATTATAAGAGATACGGGTTGTAACCTCATGATCCACTCCATCACTACGTAATCCCCTCTTAATTCTCAATTAATTTCTTAAATTTCTCTTCTAATTGATCTGGAGGTAATACACCTCGTACATGTTCTACTATAATGCCATCTTTATTAACAAAAAATGTCGTTGGTAAAGAGAATACTTTATAATCTAATCCAGCTACTCCATCCATATCTAATAAAACAGGAAACTCAAATCCATGGCGATCCGCAAATGCGCTTGCTTCTTGTACCGGGTCACTTACAGTTGCATTTACTGCAAAGATTTCAATATCCTTTTTATATTTGTCATAAAAATGAACTAAGTCAGGCGCTTCCATTTCACACGGTCCACACCATGACGCCCAGAAATTAATCACGTATGGTTTTCCCTTTGCATCATTTAACGAATACAACTTTCCATCTAACCCTTTCAATGTTATATTCGGTGCTTTAAATCCTACTTGTGGTAATATTTCTTTCTCTTGTAATTCTGCTTGTTTCGCTTTTCTTTCTTTTTCTTCTTTCTTTGAATTATAAAAGTTGACTCCCGCCCAAACGAGCGCTCCTACTAGTATAATAGCAATTAGCTTCTTCACTTTTCTTCCTCCAATCGCACTACATAAAGTAGTGTTAATTCTTAAAAAAAGAGGCTATATGCACTCTCCCACAATAAGTACAATCGATAGACAGAATAAACATAATGTTACATATACCGAATTCGTATGTAACGGCATATTAAGCTTAACAACTTTTTCATTTAACACTTGCTCAATTCGTAAATTGATTGCTGTTTTTGCAAATGAGGCTGTAACACATTGATTTTCCACTGTCTTTATTTTCATTAATTTTAATAACGCACTACCTAACTCGAATGAAGATTTCATTTTTTGCATCGCATATTTATCTGCTGCTAACTCTTGATACGCCTCATATCGTTGTAGTAGCCCTTTTAATATCGGGATGTATATCATGCCCTCTGCTAACAACGTAAAGCAAAATAATTTTAGCGGATCTCGATTGTTTTGATGATATTCTTCATGGAATACAATCGCATCAATCTCTTCCTCTGAAAACGTTTGAAGCATCCCTTCTGACAGGACAACTTTCGGACGAAATATCCCAATTGTAAATGCTGCTACTTTCGTAGTCGGCAATATATATATTTGTTTTCCTTTTCTAATGAAAGGGAACAGTACTTTTTGCAATTTTTTACTATAGAAAAATTGCCGCCAAAGTCTTTTGCACACGATCAGTACAGTAAGTAATAACAATCCAGCTATTATAATACGAATGAGCGATAATTCTTTCATATGCTTTTCTAACTGAAACAAGCAAAATTTCGAAAGAAAGAACGCCTTATTTTGAAAAAGAAATGGATATGTAACGTAATACACTAACATGCTGAAAAAGAGAGTACTTACAATTACTGCTAACAATACGATTTTACGCGTTTGCCATTTCATTTTATCGATCCTCTTTTTTTAATTGGCTCAATTTGTCTTCTAATTTTTTGATTAAAGTCGGATCAGCCTGCTCTAACTCATCTAGCATATGATTTACAACTAAATCTCCAAATTCCCCCATTAATTCCTGTGTCATTTTCTTCGTTTGATTGGATAAGAATTCTTCTTTTGTTTGTACTGCACGATATATGCCACTTCTTTTCACAGTCTGTTTTTCTAAGTGGAACTTCTCTACTAACCTGTTCATAACTGTCATAACAGTATTAAAATTCACCGGTGATTCTTCACTTAATTTCTGCTGCACTTCTTTAATGGTAATACCTTCAGTAGACCAAACAATCTCCATAATTTTCGCTTCAAGCGGTCCAAAGAAGTGATTTAAGCCTTGCTCATTTAACTTATAGTTTTGAGTAAACATAGTGAAGCTCCTTTCACACTACGAATTGTAGTATAAATTAAATGAAAGGTCAAACTTGAATAATACAACCGAATATCCACTAATTATGAATATGGATTCCATTCCACTC
This sequence comes from Bacillus luti, assembly GCF_009739945.1. Taxonomy (NCBI): domain Bacteria; kingdom Bacillati; phylum Bacillota; class Bacilli; order Caryophanales; family Bacillaceae; genus Bacillus; species Bacillus luti. Next base: position 3,439,101 of record NZ_CP040336.1, read on the forward strand.
ATTGTAAACCTAACTTCTCTCCAAATGTATCAAAGAGATAATACTCTAATATTTGCGCACTAAACTTTTCATTGCGCCCAAGTGCAAATAATTCCTTATCTCTCGCTACGATAGTATCTAACGGAATAACCACATTATCCACTATTTTTGTAATTTCAATTATATTACTTTCTACGTTTACTTCTGTTTTAAATTCAATATTTTCTAATACTATATGTGAACGTCTTCCTGATGCAAAAAAAGTAAAGTTAGGATTTTTAAAAATGCCAATCTCACTCTCTAACGGATATAAATATCGAAAAATGATATCTCTGTGTCCATCTTTTATTATTTTTTCATCTCTTTCATCATCCAAATATTCTTTTACCTTCGCTGCAAACTCAAATCGGAAATCCACTCTTTCACGCTCCCTCACTTCATTTCATATTAAATAAATATATTTAAATAATTTTACCATATTGTAATACAAGTTCCCATAAAAAGTAAAAAACATTTTATGAAATCATTACTATTTCCTCGGATTATATATACATACTCTATATTTAATGATTTTTCGTAATATTCATCTAGATGACTTCTATATTTTGTAACGATATGTATCTCATATTATTTATCAACCTATCGTTTCTAATTCCTTACTATGTAAAAAATACTGCACCTCTTACTATTCTTATATAATTTTTCTTTCCTCCTTCCATATCATCATTCATTTATGGAAGGAATGTAACTCTCTTCTATCGAATTTTTATATAACAAAAATGATTAGGTGGTGCTTTACTATGAAATTAGCTGTCATTGGTGGCGGTGATTTACAAGATTCCAATCACTCGCTTATTAATGAACGACTTATAGAATTAACAGATAAACAGTATCCAAAAGTATTATTTATCCCTACAGCTAGTTATGATGATGAAAGCTATATAAAACTGTTTTTAGACACGTTTGAAAAACAATTACATTGTGAAGTAGAAGTTTTACGTACTATAACTGATACACCTTCGAAATATGAAATAGACGAAATGATTCATTCAGCTGATCTTATTTATCTTGGTGGTGGAAACTATATTCACATGCTTACACAATGGAAAGAACATGAACTAAATGAAAAGTTACTATCGGCTTTGAAACACGGCACACTTATTGCAGGATATAGCGCTGGGGCTATGTGTTGGTTTACATCTAGTATCCGATCGGATTATGAGGGGTCTGGCTATATCGAGAGTAACGGATGGAGTATAGTGAACAAAAGATTTTGCCCGCATTATAACCAATTAAACAGAATGAACGCCTTTCATTCCTTTTTACAAAATCATCAAGGTAGTATAGAAGGGATTGCACTAGAAGATAATTGTGCTTTATATATTACAGAGGAATCCTTTGAAATTATCGGTGAGCCGGAAAAAGCGTGGGAGTTTTATATGAGTGATAAAAAACTCATTAGACAACATTTTGATATAACTTTAAAAAGCTATTTGTAAACCCACACTTACAAAAAAAATGTCCCTAAGTGTAATAACTTAGGGACATTTGTATGATTTAACTAACTAATCGTGTAATTCGTTTCTTCTGCCATGAAAGCTTATAATATGCATACTGTAATATTAAACTGACAATAAACGCTGCCGGGTACCCAATCCATATTCCTTCTATTCCAAGGCTTGTATGGTAAGAAAGGTAATACGCTACAGGCACCTCAACAAGCCAAATTGATACAACACCGATAACGGTTGGCCATAGTACTGTACCACTTGCTCGCATTGTCGCACTAATAATTTGCGCATGCCCGAAAATCAAATAGCTCCATAATGTAATCATAACTAAGCTATGGGCAATATCAATTGTAGTTTGACTCGTCAAAAATAGCGATAAAATGTCTCTTGAGAACAAGTAAATAAGGGATATTAATACACCACCGATGACATAATTCATAATAATTCCGGCCTTTACAACTTTCTGCAATCGATCAAACTGATTCGCACCAATTGATTGCGCCGCAAAAATGGAGACAGTAATACCAAGACTAACGGCTGGCATCTGTACATAACTTGCAACTTGGTTCACAACACCATAAGCAGCTGTTGCATCCGAGCCGTAACGATTTACAAACGCAATTACCGCGATTTCAGATAATGAAACTAATATCATATTAATACTCGCTGGAATACCAAGTCGTAGCAATAGCTTTAATAACTCCCCATCCATCCGAAGGTATTTTCTAACCGTGCCATCCAATTGTAATGGGTGATTTTTCTTCTTTAAATACACTAACATGACAATAAACGTAATAACTGTAGATATAACAGAAGCATAAGCTGCTCCATACACATCTAATTTCGGAGCTCCTAACCATCCAAAAATAAGAATTGGTAATAAGATCATATTTAGCGCTGTACTTACAATTAAAAAATAAAATGGCGTTTTAGAATCTCCTGTACCTCTCATAAATGTTGTGTATGCGAAATATAAAAATAATACTGGCATCGATATAAATAATATTCGTGCATAATGTACACTTATTTCAATAATGTTTTCTGGCGTTCCCATTAGGCGCATAATATCCATCGCAAAAATACTACCTATTATCGCCAACACAACTCCAATAATAAATGTAAACGTCAGCGTCGTACCAACGATCGCTTTTAAACGATCTTCGTTTTTAGCACCAAACGCCTGACCAATTAATATAGAACTTCCTGAACCAATACCAATTACGAATGAAACGAGTAGGAAAAATAACGGAAAGAAAGCTGATATAGCTGCTAAATCATTTACACCAAGCCATCTTCCTACTACTACCATACCAAATAATTGTCCAACTGATTGTAATACATTACTTAATAGTAACGGTACTAAAAACACCGACATTGATTTCCATATCGGTTTACTCTCACTTTCTAACTTGTGTGACTCCGCACCTTCTTTATTATTCTCTGTAGGTGGTTTCAAATTTCATTTCTCCTTTTATTCAAAATCTATTTTCAAACTCTATCTCTTTGTATAGTTGTTATAATGATGTGCTACTATTCATTTTCTTTTATGCATTATTATAACTTCACCCAATATTGGCTTCCATCAGCTGTTCTATCTAAAAAACCATACTCAATTAAATATCTTCTCAAAGTTACGAAATCTGGGTATACATTTTCTATCACTGTATTTACTTCTTTTTCAGTATACTTTTTATTACTATCAAACTTCTTCACTAAATGGCGTAATATAATCAATTTACGCTTTTGCTTTTTTGGAAATTTAGAAAGCGGTCCATCTAATCCTTCTGTAAAATGCGCTTTTAATACTTCATCATTTTCTTCTTCCGTAATATTGTAGCGATCATCTACCATTGTTGCTGTTCTATGAATTGGTACAAATTTCGTTTGTACTTTTGATTTTTCTTCTGATAATTCCATTAACGCTAAAAATACTTTTGCTTGCTTCATTTTCTCTCGTAATGTAAATCGATGATTACGAATTGTTGATGTACTTCCGCCATCCATCTCTTTTACAATCTCTTTATCATTCAGTCCCATATGGAAAAACTGCACCATTTTCTTTTGCAAATCCGTTAAACCAGTAAATTTCTTATCCATATTTAATAAATAATCAAACATAGATGTATGCTCATTCTGAATATGCAATTGGGCAAACTTCTCTGCTTCATACAAAACTTGATTATCTTGATAAATAACGCCTTTTATAAACGTTTCTCCGCAAGCTAAACAAATATATTCTTCCGCCGCTGCATCAAACACATATCCTTTCTTCAATTCCTCCACCGATGCATCCCAAAATTTCTCTGAAATATCGCTCATACTAAACACTCCTTCAAAACGTTTATTTTAAAAACAAACATTTCATAATATCGTTTGTTATCACTTCATCATCTTAACATACCGAAAATAAACATTTCAATGTTTCGTTTGCCTATTTTATAAACTTTTATAAAAACGTCTATTAAATAATCTTGTAAAAGGGTTTAAAACAACGAAAAGCGAATGTATTTAATACATGAATGAAGATAGGATGTGACGCAAAACATGATTATTCTACAAGATCCTTGGTTTACTGTTAATCAAATCGCCCGAAATACTTATGCGATTAGTGAATATGGACATTGGGAGAAAGTACATTCAATTTTAACTACAAAAAAGGTGTTTCCGTATAAGAAAACACCCTTCACTTTTTATATATTCTATTTACAGTCTCTACTAAAACCTTACTTGCTTGTACAAATGTATGCTTTCGGTTTCTATCTTCAACAAATGTATTAGCACAACTACCCATAATCATAATACAACTAATTATAACTAACACTATCTTTCTATTCTTGTAAGTCATTTCATGCCACTCCACTATTACAAAACTTCTTTTGAATTTATCCCATCAAGAAATTTTACATGAATAATAAAACGCGTGAATATGCAATTCTGCATATTCACGCGTTTTATTACGATGTTATGATTTAATTTAGTTAAAGTACATGTATACCGAGGTGACCAACTTGAAATTTAAAGCGAAAAAAAATCCATTTCACGTCATTTTCATTTCATTATTTATCATGATTTTTTTCATTTCGCTATTCTTCCAAAATAAAAATTCTATTTTTTTCACTCTCATGATGCTGCTAAATGTCGTAAATCTTTCTTCCTTCTATTTTTCTCACTACAATATAACTGCATCATCTCTTATTGTAAAACACGGTTTCATATTTCATACTGAAATTCCATTTGAAGACATTCGTCACGTTAAATACGCTGGTAAAAAACTTCATTCAAAGAAATGGACTAGACAGCAATTAGAAATCCATTACAATTTATTTGACTCAGTTACCGCTTTTGTACCACTAGAAGAAGAAAAGTTCATTTCACTCTTAAAAGAAAACTGTCCACATATGAAAGTATTGAATATGCCTGCTAACAAATAATAGATTTTGAAGCTTGCAGGAGTGCAAGTGGATAAAACATAAAAGGAATATCAAAAGACGCCAAGATTCTATACTAAGAACCTTGGCGTCTTCTATTATTCTTTCGGAGCAATCATTTTTTTCGGATCAACAATTTCATCAAATTGCTCTTCTGTTAGTAATCCAGATTGCAACGCTGCTTCTTTTAAAGTTAATCCTTCTTTATGAGCGTGCTTCGCAATTTTCGCTGCATTTTCATATCCAATATGCGGGTTTAGCGCTGTTACAAGCATTAATGAACGATTCACATTTTCATTAATCACTTCTTCATCCGCTTCAATACCAACTGCACAATTGTCATTAAACGAAACAATCGCATCTGCTAATAAGTGTGCTGATTGTAAGAAGTTGTAAGCGATAACTGGTTTAAATACATTTAGCTCAAAATTACCTTGGCTCGCAGCAAACCCGATTGTTGCATCATTCCCCATAACTTGCGCTACAACCATTGTTAATGCTTCACTTTGCGTTGGATTTACTTTACCTGGCATAATAGAGCTTCCTGGTTCATTAGCAGGAATAATAATTTCCCCAAGACCACTACGTGGGCCACTTGCAAGCCAACGTACATCGTTAGCTATTTTCATTAGATCTGCAGCTAATGCTTTTAATGCACCATGAGTATATACAACTTCATCATGACTCGTTAAGGCATGGAACTTATTTGGTGCAGAAACAAATTGTTTACCTGTAAATTGGCTAATTTCCTCTGATACCATTTCACCAAATTTAGGATGCGCATTAATACCAGTTCCAACCGCAGTACCTCCGATTGCTAACTCTTTCATATATGTATTGCTCTCAGCAATCATACGCTCTGTTTTTTCAAGCATACGGTGCCATCCGCTAATTTCTTGCCCTAATGTTAAAGGTGTTGCATCTTGTAAATGTGTACGACCAATTTTAATAATGTGTTCAAATGCAGTTACCTTTTCTGCTAACGTTTCTTTTAACTTCGTAATCGCTGGTAATACGTGATTTTCTACTGCGATTACACAAGCTACATGAAGCGCTGTTGGAAATGTATCATTTGAGCTTTGAGACATGTTCACATCATCATTCGGATGAATATGTACGTCAGATCCGATACGATAAACTTAACTAAATCTATACAATTCAATCAAATTTACACAAGTTAGTGCTTCATCGTGTTCTCGCAGCCCCAAAGGGACGAGGGGTATAACACTCCACACGAGGCAGTATCGTTACCTCCTATTATCAAGCATTTATTTTACCCATCTTGATAAATTTATCGCAGCATTTACATCCCTATCGTGATGGCTATTGCATGAAATACAACACCACTCACGTATTTTTAAACTCCACTGTCCTTCTGGTTGAACTGAATGGTCGTATTTAACTCCGCAACATGAGCAAATCTTGCTTGAAGCGAACCATTTATCAGCTTTTACATACGCAATGCCGTACTTCTCGCACTTGTATGATAAACATTGAAAGAAGAAGTGTAATTTTTGAAAGGTAAATGCTTTCGATAGTTTTTTGTTTTTTAACAGGTTTGAGATAGATAAGTCTTCCACAACAATCCTCATTGGTTTGGTTTTCACCAATTTAGCTGTTGCTTGATGGATATGGTTATTTCGGATATTCATAATTTTCCTAGATAACCGCAGGTGCTCAGCTTTCGCTTTTTCATATCCGGCAGACTGAATTTTCACACCTTTTTTAAATCTCCTAGACATATCTCTTTGCGCTGACTTTTTCCTTTTCAAAAGTTTTTTAACCTTAGCATCTTTGTTTATATTTCGTTCTTTCATACCATTAGAAGCTACAAAAAGTTCTTTTAAACCAACATCCACACCAATCGACTCATTCGTTAGTTCTTGTGATTCAAAGTCTTCTTGGAATCCTACACTCATCCACCAGTGACGACCATCAAATGTAACTCTTGGATTGGATGGTTTTTTGTTTCTTGGTAGTTGTTGGCTTGTTTTCACTTCTCCAATAGACTAAATATGAACGACTTTCTTTCCTATAATCAGTCTTTCATAATTGGCATAAAATCCTTGCATTAAATCTTTTTTGGATTTATAAGAAGTGTGAGAACCATTTTTGTACTTTTTGAACGAATTTTTTCTCGCCGTATCAAAATCTTTTGAAGCCTGTTTGGGAACTTGTGCATTGATGTCATTTAACCACTCATATCTCTTTCGCTTTTTGATCTTTGTAAATCGTTTCTGTAAAGCTAACTGTGAAACAGATTTTCCAAATAGCTTATAGTATCTATCACTCATTCTTTTACAATAGTTATAAGCAAATCTCGCAGCACCGGCATGGTTTCTAAGCACTTTTTCTTGTTCAGGCGTTGGAATCAGTCTGACTTTCTTCGCCAATATCATCAGAATGTAACTCCTTTAATGAAAGATTTGTTCTTCTGAATCGTAGCGTGTTCCACCAGCATTCTCCTGAGACTACCAGGATACAAACCTGTTAATTCCGATACTTGACTAACTCGTGAAAATTTCATTATTACTCTCACCTCATTGAACAAAACAGAGAACGTACGTTCGATATTTTCAATGAAGTTTGATAGATTTAATAAAATTTATCTTGTTCAACTAAGGGCGCAACTCCTTAGCCAGTTCTCTTATGAACTTCTCCTGTTTTCACATGAGCGCAGACTATATGTTTATCTACTTAAAGATAGAGGATTTTTCCACCACCATAGGCTTGTGATGTACTCTCGTCAGTTATACGAGATAGTCGTTGAACGTTCATCTTATCCATTTTGACTTAGATGATTCGAGGCGGAAGACCCATTGTTCTAGTGTTTAGGATTTAACCTTGCACCATCTGATTGATTTTTTCTGCTTTCGCGACATTCACGCTCGCTATTTCTAGCCACGTTGTAGTTCAATCAGCTTTAGGGATTGCCCGCAGTTAACCCTCACTACTAGCCAATCACTTGACTAGCAGGGCTTACTGATATATTTAATTAACTTTCGTTATAATTGGTTAAATAAATCGTAACAGTTAATTACCCTTCTCTTTCAAAATTTGATTCCCTCGATTTGCAATTACTTCGTTCACATTCATATTTGACTGCGTACCACTACCCGTTTGCCATACGACAAGCGGAAAATGTTCATTCCATTTCCCTGCAATTACTTCGTCAGCTGCTGCCACAATTGCTTCTGCTTTTTCTTCTGATAGCTTTCCTAATTTTTGATTGCTAAGTGCTGCACTCTTCTTTAAAATGGCAAATGCTTTTACAATTTCAAGCGGCATTTGCTCCGTTCCAATCGGGAAGTTTTCTTTACTACGTTGTGTTTGTGCTGCCCATAATTTATCAGCTGGAACTTTTATTTCTCCTATTGTATCTCTTTCAATTCTGTACTCCATGTTTTCATCCCCTTGAAAATATAATACCTACATTTCTTATAATAACAGACTTTTACTCAAATGATAAGAATTCTCACTCTTATATATAAATATTTCAGACTTTTTTAACAGCCTCTTAACATAAAATGTGCCAGAAACAATGTGAAGCATGAATAAGTGCGGTATCCATCCCATTCTAAATAGGTACGCTCTGATAAAAAAATCACCTTCTACATAACGTAGAAGGTGATTTTTGATTTATGACGCTTCTTTTCCTTTTTCAGCATCATCCACATACCAAATGAATTTGCCTGTATATCCATAAATAACTGCTAAGATTAATGAAACAAAGCTTAACCACATAAATGGAACGTATGAGAACGTTGCTACACCTAAAATACCAGCCATAAAAATACCATTATCAGACCATGGAACCATACCTGAAGTTAGCGTTCCACCTACTTCTGAGTTACGCGCTAATACACGACGGTCTATTTTTAATTTATCATAGCTATCTTCCATAATTTTCGGTGTTAAAATTAGTGATACATACATCGCACAACCAAATATATTGGCTAAGAATGCTACGATTAATGTAGACAATGTTACATTACCTGCAGAATTTAATTTCTTTTCAAATTTTGATACGATTACTTTTAAAACACCTAGTTTTTCAAGTAATCCGCCAAATCCTAAACCGAAAATGATAACGGCTACTGATCCAAGCATACCGTTAATTCCACCACGATTTAATAACTTGTCCACAAACTCAACACCAGATTGAATTGAGAATCCGTTATAAGCTGTTCCAATTGCCTCTCCAAAGTTCATCCCTTGGAAAAGAGTTGCCCAAATTGCACCAATTAAAGCTCCCATTGCAATTGTTGGCATAGATGGTCTCTTCATTGCTAATAGAACAATAACAACGACCGCTGGAACAAGCATCCATATTTTAATATCAAATTGCTTTAATAAAGCTTCTTTCAAAAACTCTACTCGGTTTAAATCTACATTATCGCCGCCATACATCCAACCAGCTACAGTAAACATAATGCTTGTAATAATATAAGCCGGAACATCTAATACAAGCATAGCTCGAACGTGAGCAATAACATCTACTTTTGCCATAGAAGCCGCAAGAACTGTACTATCAGACAGTGGTGATAATTTGTCGCCGAAATAAGCTCCTGAAAGAACTGCACCAGCAACAAGTGGAAGTGGTAAACCAAGTCCTTCACCAATCGCCATCATAGCAATACCTGCTGTTCCAACTGTTCCCCATGATGTTCCTGTCGCGATAGAAGTTATCGAACAAATAATTAATGTTGCTAATAAGAATATGCTAGGGTGAATAAATTCTAATCCATAATAGATTAATGTTGGTACAACGCCACCAGCAATCCAAGTTCCAATTAAAGCACCTACTGCAACTAAAATGAGTATTGCTTCTAACCCGTTAGAAATCCCTTTCGTAATTGCATCTTGCAATTCTTGATAACGAAATCCTAATCTTAATCCAAGCGCAATTACTAAAAACCATGAAATAAATAGCGCCAATTGAATTGGGAGATCAAAAATCGTTTGGAAGGAAAAGACAACAGCAAGAAATAGTAATAAAAGAACTACGATTTCTAGCATTGATGGTAATCTTACACTTTTCATTTTTTCTCTCCTTACAAGTCGATAACATGACGTGTGTCGTCTTACATGTATGTAATATACAATTAGCGAAGACAAAACAAAATTTTCATATTATTTCGATTTATTTTTCCAGTATAATATAACACCTTTTCTATTGTAAAAGTAGATGTTACTTTTCGCAATGGAAAATATAAAAAATGTTACATTTTTATATAAAACAATCCAAGAATAACTTTTTTAATATTTGCCACAATAAGATTTTTTACTATTATCCTCAGTTTTTAAGAATCACCATTTTTATCCACAAAAAAACACACATCATTAAAATGATGCATGCTCCATTTTTATTTATACATATTTTGTATTTCTTCTTTGTTTTTAAGTAATTCCGCAACCTTATCACTACAACCTTTTGGAAATAATATTCCAAGTCCATATGAATGCTCAAATTGAAAATGAGGGTGCTTCTCTTTTACCTCATCCCAAAACTTATACACGCCGAAATCACCGCTTTTAACTTCAATATCATGAAATAATACAATACCATTTTTCGCGACTTTAGGTAGCCACGTTCTATAGTCGTGAGAAACTGCTTCATACGTATGATAACCATCAATATGTAACAAATTTATCGTTTCATCTTGAAACTGATCCAAGGCCTCATCAAATGTAGATCGAATTAAATTCCCTATATTCGGATAACTAATATTCACAACTTTTTTTACTAAAAGAAAAATCCCTTCTCCATATGGACCTGTATGCTCATCTCCAGCCCAAGTATCTATTGCAAAACATTTAGTCGATAACCCTCCATCTTTTACCCCCTGACAAAAACTAAAAAAGGAAGCTCCTAAATGTGTACCTAACTCGACTAAAGTTTCTGGCTTTTCAAATCGTACTAAATCATATGCGAAATCTAAATGTCCACTCCACGCAGAATGTGCCCGAATCATATGACTATAATTATCAAATTCAAATGATGGTTTATGAGTAATCCAGTTCATCTCATAGCTCCTTCTATACATATTTTTAACAATCCAAATTACTCTTATCTTTATTTTTTTATCATTGTAATTATGATTTTATTTCATAAAAAGATGAAGAATTAGCTCTTTTTATTGAGATACACTATCCTATACATATGCAACTAATGGCTTATTCATTTTTTCTACTTTACTTACTTTTACAAGTGGAAATAGCATTCCTTTATATGTCATTCCATCTAATTATCCTGTTATTTTCACCAATGTTTCTTTTTGGGGTTTTTCAACGTTTTGTCCCTTAACAATCATCCCCAGACTGATGCATCCACAATTCAACAAGTTATGCAAATTAAGCAAAAAGAAGAAAGATCCTCCCCCTTCAGAATCTTTCTTCTTTGAATTTTACAATATCAATTTCAACTTTTCACTTTTTTTATTTACATAGTAATATTCAATCCATTGAACTTTATTTCTTCAAGATCATATCCGAAATAATCATTGGGATATAGGAACTTTCCCCTTGGGGCGTTTTTACATTCGTATCATAATGAATAGTAAGAACTTTTATTCCCTCTACATCTACTGTAACAGGTTCCATCGGACTATTTTTGTTGATTTTCTTTTCGACAATTGGTGTTCCTACAATTTGTTTCGTTACCTTATCTACTTTATAATCATCCCCATATACACGAACAATATAATCACCTGTATGAACACTTTTTCCTTCTCCAGCTCCTATATTAAATGTTACTGTTTTGTAATCATCCGCAATTGGATATTGGTAATTTCCAAATCTAGTTGTCTCACTTCCTAAATCGAAATCGGCACCAACTGCTTTCATAGCATCATAATGCGATTTTCCACTCACATCTTTAAATCCATAAGTAGAAGGTAATTTGTTACTCCGATTTGTTTCTATCGCTAGGAATCCAGTCAATGATACTTCATCCAATTCTTTTCCTGTTGCTAAATTAAAGGCATACAGTGCACTTTCAACGGAGAAATAAATGACACCATCTTTTTTCCCTACTGTTTCTTTTAAACTAATAGTTGATTCAAATGGAATCTTTGTTCCCGCAAATAAAGAACTTGTTTCAGATTTGATCCCTACCTTTGTTGAACTTACATACCGTGTAACAGGCTGATAGAAAGAAATTTCAGGGCGGTCTTTTATATCTTTTTTCAAATCTAAAATACCTGCAATTTTTATCTCTTTATAATCTGGCGACAATTCAATTGCTTTCACTTCCACATCCATGTCTTTTCCTTCTTTTTTCATGGATAGCCCACTATAAGATGGCGTATCAATTGCTTCAATACCTGGAATATCCATTGTTCCACTTGATGGTTTTAATTGGATTGTTTTTTTATCTTTTTCCTCATAACCACCATCTGCTTTTCTTTCGAATACCACATCCATACGAACAAGATTTTTACCACTAAAGTCCTTATCCAGTTTATATAAATGAACTTCTCCTTCATCAGTAACACGTGTTTCTATTTTCATCCTGTCTACAAATATATCACTTGTACTATCTTCGGCAATAACAGTAACTGCCATATTATCCTCATCTAAATGAGCTATTTCCCCTTCATATCGTAATGCTAATAGTGTATACCCTGTTACTTTATCTTTTGTATACCCTAAATACCGAATCGCTCCACTTTCATTTTCATATAAAAGTTGTTCTTGTTTTTGAATTTCTAATGGAGCTTTTGCATATGTAACGTTTTTTTTCACTTCTTTTCCTTTTTCACTCTGCTCTTTTACTTTCTCACTTTGTTCTTTTACTCCATCTGTTTTTTTCGTTTCTTCCTGCTTCACTTCTTTCATGACTTTCTCTTTTTCTTCACTTCCACAAGCTGCCATTCCAAAAACTGCCGCAATTGTTAGAAGCGAAATCCCTATATAACGTTTCATTCGTTTCCTCCTCTATATGCCCGAATCACATAAACGAAAACGACATTCCCCGAATTCTTTCGAGTAAATAGATTCTATCAAAATGATACAAATACAATTTCTTGAAATCATACAACTCATTTATCGCCATTTCATGATATACACAAAAATCATGCATAAATATTTAAAGCGGATACCTACATATCTTTTTTCTTAGCATGAGTTATTTTTCTCGTATTCGGAACTGCAAACGGAATGAAGTATGTTACGATGACAAGTAGAGAAACGAATAAACCTACTTTTCCACCGAGATAAGAATATTTCCAAGGCGCATATAAATTATCTGTAAGAAATAACAATAACCAGAAACACACATTTGGAATTCCAGATAATAAATAAAAAACCCCTGGGTTTCTTCCTATAATTATTCTATACATACTAATTGTGGAAAAAAGAGGAGTAAGATATAGAAAAAAGAAAATTGAAATTTCTTCCCAGATAGGAATGGTAAATCCGCTCACATCCTTTGCTCCAAACGCATTATACCAAGGCATAAAAAAAGTAAAAATAAGCGTACACATGAAAATACATCTTAACAGTAATGTCAATTTGCCACCTCCTGCACATTGTAAAATCAAGTTATGGAAACAACGGAACGTTCTTATGATTGTGAACTCGAATTGACTGCAATTGCTTCTACTCTATCTGTTTTCACATTTTACACTTCTAAAGTTAAATCCCAATAATACCCATACTCACTTCATTTTTTCATCTTTTACCCCCATATACATTTTGAAAAGCCTTTTTCATCATGCCGCTTCTAGGAATTGTATTCACAAATACCTATCTGGCATGAGATCCCCTTCCTCCCACATCTTATTAATATGCGGAAATCTTACTATAAACACACTTTTATGTGTTGCCAAATGTCAAATAATTGTTGTAGATTGTTAATGTTTCAGATCATCTTTTTATGAGCTTGATGCAACTAAATAGTGGAGAAAGAGACGAAAATCGGAAGACATTGTTTGATCCTATTCCGTCTTTTACTTATACCTCATAACAAAGTGAAAAAAGAATTCACTCTAAACCTTTATAACAATTAGAAATTTCAGTTTATAATTGTTCCATTTCGTGATATATTGCGTATTATATCCAATATATTTTTTTGAAAGGAGGACATATGCTTTATGGATCCGAATCGGATAAAAGGCATTATCATGGTCATAATCGGTGCATGCTTATGGGGTTTGTCCGGAACAGCTGCGCAACAACTTTTTCAATATGAAAATATTTCCACTGAATGGTTAGTTACAATCCGTTTACTTATATCCGGCGTTATCTTACTCTTTATTTCATCATTTGGAACGAGAAAAAAAGAAATATTCGGCATATGGAAACAAAAATCTGATGCTATTAAAATGATTTTGTTTGGCCTATTCGGTATGCTTGCTGTACAATACACGTACTTTGCTTCTATTAAAGAAGGAAATGCTGCCGTTGCAACATTGTTACAATATTTAGCCCCTATATTTATCACTGTATACTTACTGTTCAAATGGAACATTCGTCCATCAAAAATTGATTTTATTTCAATCTTCCTATCATTAGTAGGAACTTTCCTCTTACTAACAAACGGGTCTGTTTATAACTTAGCTGTATCTACACCAGCTATTATTTGGGGGATTTTATCTGGACTGTCTCTTGCATTTTATAGTTTATATTCAAAGGAGTTGTTAGAAAAATGGTCTTCATCCGTTATCGTTGGATGGGGCATGATCATTGGGGGGATTAGCGTAACGATATTGCATTTTATTTCCACAAACGAATTCATTTTATTATCAACTATGAAATATGTAAAACTAAGTACCCTCCCGCTCATTTCATTTGTCGTCATTTTCGGGACACTCATCGCATTTTATTTATACTTAGACAGCATAAGATACCTTACTCCGAAAGAAACAACATTATTCGGTTGCACAGAACCGCTTGCGGCTATTATTTCTTCTGTACTTATATTGCACGTACCGTTTCAATCTTTTCAATTATTAGGTGCTTTCTGCGTCATTATAATGGTGCTCATATTAAGCCAAAAGCCGGATGAAGGAAAATCAAAATTAAAACTTGTTCATGCGAAAAAGGAAAATATACAATGAAAGGATTGAATTCACTATGCCTGTCCCTCAAAATTATAAAAAACCAGGAAGAGTTTCGGCAAAATCACTCGTTTTAAATCAACTACAAGATTGGATTATTGAAGGTGTACTACAGCCTGATGAAAAAATTAATGATGGGGAATTGGCTGAAGCACTTGGAGTAAGTAGAACGCCAGTTAGAGAGGCGTTACAAATTCTAGAGCTTTCTGGTCTAGTGGAAATGGTACCTGGGCAAAAAACGAAAATTGCTCCGATTAAATTAGAAGACGTATCTATCATTTATGAGACGATGGCTGGTCTTCACTCAATTATTGGAAAGCAAGCACTTCAAAAAATTACAGCTGCTGATATTAAACTATTATCCGAAATAAATAATTCTTTTCAACAATCTATAGAGGAAAAAAACTCAAAACGAGCTTTACAACTAGATATACAATTCCACAATACAATTACTTTTATTGCTAAAAACCGATATATTGAACCTTTTCTAGAAAATATGCAGCTTCATGTTTTGCGCCTTGAATATTTGTTTTTCCAAAACTTTGTTCCAGCAAGTCAATCTATTGAAGAACATCACTCTATCATTCAAGCATTGCAGAAGCAGGATGAAAAACAAATGGAACAAATGATGTCCCAAAACTGGCTCCGTCCAATGAAAGAAATACAAAAATTAATTTCTACGAAATAAAGTGAAACTTTAATCAGTGGGGGTTTTGTTCATCCCCCACTGATTATTAGTTGAACCAATCGGGCTTTTACGGGCAGTTGATCCCTCACCTAACTTCTTTGCTTCCGCTGAATTTTGAGGTGGGGGTCTTACTGCCCGTTAATGCGGGATAAAAGGAGAGCTGGTTACACAAAATCGTAACCAGCTCCCCTTTTACTAATCTATATAGTTATGCCTGAATATCTGCATAATCTTCCATATCTTCGTACTCTTTTTCCAATTCCTCTAAAGACAGCTCGTATAATTGTCGGTCGCGAATTTTAAACACACCTGCTCCAATTAACTCATCAATTAAATGCCTCTTACGATTTTCAACAGCAAAACGGAGTTGACTACTCATCTTTTAAAAAACTCCTTTCTACGATCATTGAAAATGATAATCTTTATCAATTACCACTTTTGATTATAAAAGATGATTCTTAATAAGTAAAGTAATCTTATGAAATATTTACCTTACAAAGTATTTGTGGCCACATTATATATATGTATGTCGTGCGAAAAATGTTATGACACTTTTTCGTATCCTTTTTCTTTCATACTTTGCAAGTTGTCTCACTATGAGCGAATTCACCATCAATTTCTACTTGAATGGTGACATGTTCTACATGAAACTTCTCCTTTAATACATCCGTAGCTTCTTTTAATACACTTTGCGTTTCATTACCTTTAATAATCAAGTGGCAAGTTAATACTTGAAAATCCGATGTGACAGACCATATGTGTAAATCATGAAATTCCTTTACAATCGCAATACTTAACAATGTCTTTTTTACTTCTTCAACATTTATGTGCTGCGGTGCACCTTCCATTAATATATGAACCGTATCACGTGTTACACGCCATCCACTAATAATGACTAAAATAGACACAAGAATACTAGCAATTGCATCTGCAGCAGTCCACCCAAAAAATTTAATAAGTAACGCAGCAATTATCGCTCCAACTGATCCTAATAGATCACCTAATACGTGTAAGAAAGCACTTCGTAAATTCAAATTACCTTTCACATCTCCGCCCCTCATTAATATCCAAGCTGATAAAATATTAATAAGTAGACCAAGTACAGCAATAATGAGCATCCCATTACTAGCAATCTCAACCGGTTCTTTAAAGCGACGAATGGCTTCAATAAAAATGTACACTGAAATGACGATAAGAACGACACCGTTACATAATGCCGCTAACATTTCGACTCGCTTATATCCATATGTCTTTGCGGCAGTTGCCGTTTTTTCTCCAAGCTTAAACGCAAGTAAACTTAAAGCTAAAGATACCGCATCGCTTAACATATGCCCCGCGTCAGATAATAGGGCCAAACTATTTGTTACAAATCCCCCAATAACTTCAGCAATCATAAAACTTGTCGTTAATACAAAAGCAATTAGTAGCGCCTTTTTATTGTTAGAATGACCGTGATCATGTGAATGTCCCATACGAATGCTCCTTTAAGTACAATATCTATACATTAGTATGGAACAAACTCCCCGTCTTTATCCCATATTAGCTGCCGTTAAACGCCCACTTCCTCTGTATACACACTTCGCTACTTTTTAAACAATCCCTTTTTCTCAAATAAAAACAAGACTACTTCTTTTTTATTTTCATATTGTTTACTAATAAAAGAATTTTTAAGGAGGTTACTAAAATGAAACGTTTATTTCTCTGTATGGAACGTGAACTTGTTGTAGTGAAAGAACAATATGGTAACTATGAAACAGCGTATCACTTACAAAATATGCAACCTACCTGTATCGCCGTTGATCCATTCCAACAAAACCGTGTATATTGCGGAACATTTGGACGAGGTCTCTGGTTAAGTGACGATAGTGGAGATTCATGGAGACCGATTGGAGATTCTTATCGTTACTTTGATTTTCCAAAAGAAGATGGTATTTTACATTCTTCGATTACTTCCATTACGATAAGCCCTAATGAACAAGTTAACGGATATGGCGTCGTTTATGTCGGCACAGAACCGAGCGCTTTATTCCGTTCAGAAAACGGTGGTGAAACGTGGACGGAACTTAAAAATATGAAATCATTATTATCTTCTTATACGTGGGCTTTTCCGCCTAGACCTTTTACCCATCACGTACGCTGGATTACAGTGGATCCACAGAATCCAAATACAATCCACGTTTCAATCGAAGCCGGTGCCGTTATTCAAAGTAACGATAAAGGACATACATGGATTGATAAAAAATTCGGTGCTCCTATCGATGCTCATCAATTACTCATGCACCCTGAAGCACCAAATCGCCTTTATGCATCATGTGGTGACGGATTTATGGGCGGACCTGATCGCGCATATCTTGAAAGCTATAACAGTGGAAATAGCTGGATTTCATGCAGTGACGGACTTGAGCATCATTATTTATACAGCATGGCTATCGACCCAGCTGATTGCGATACAATTCTCGTTTCTGCTGCACCGAGTGCTGATCTCGCTCATCACCGTATACCTTATGAATCTTATATTTATCGTAAAACGAAAGATACTCCTTTCCAGCAAGTACAGCAAGGACTACCATCAGCAATCGGTACAGTCATTTCGATGTTTGCGACAAATCAAGCAGAACCACATACGTTTTACACTTTAAATAACAACGGCGTGTTTCAATCTAATGATAGCGGCGAATCTTGGGAACAACTAAACATCCCGTGGAAAGATGAGTATAAAACACAACATCCGCATGCGTTACTCGTAACTAGTTTTTAACGAAAAAGAAACTGCCTAATGTTTTTAGGCAGTTTCTCTTTTATTTCTTTAAGTCAATTACGATATCATCTAATATAATATCTTTCTTTTTTGCTTCTTTATTCGGCACTTCAATTTTCTTCTCGACTCCATTAATAAATTCCACTCCTCCATGATTTTCAGGTGTATGAACTCTTAAATGAACACGAGGTGTAACGATAAGCTTTGTTGCATTTTCGTTCAACTTTTGGAATGTGGAACTCCAACTACTTTTATGCGGTTCTGCTACTGTACTAGTTCCGCCATTTCCTTCACCTGCATATTTATTGCCTAAATCATCTTTTATTTCTAATTCCACATCAGCGCTATCCCATATACTTCTTAATGCCTTAGATTCTTCCTGATTATAAAAAACGATAAAGGACATCGGGGTTACTTCCATTTTGTCTATATTTACTTTTATTAATTTATTTTCAGAAACCCCATTAACTTTTACTTCCTTACTATCCATTGCTTTTAAACTAAGTGCAAAATTCCAGCTCCCCTTTATTACATTCCCTTCATAATCCAACTCAATTGCCTCTATATCCCACCAAACATTTGCAACATCTAACCTTTCACTACCATGACCACTCATCGTAGTCATACCTACATATTTTCCCTCTCCAACTTTTGTCACGTCCGAACTACCTCCTCCACCATTAAAGCCCATCACTTGCGGACTTCCAAATGGGAACGGTTTCTCTCCTAAATCTTTTTCGCTCTCAATAGAATATGTGATTGTAATTGTTCTACCATCGAATACAGCATCATTAATTGTAACCTTAACCCCATTACTCTCTCTCGTCATATTCAACTCAGTCGAAAACTCTTTATAATTTTCATATAACCCTGTTCTACCATTATCTAAAAATCGGAATATGTCACCTACAATTGGCAATCCCCCGGCATATGTAGGAAACCCGATACCAAGTGTTGCAGCGGATAATCCTACTAAAATAGATGCAGCAGCGACACCTTTTTTCCAACTTTTCATCTTTTTCTTCGTACGTATCGATTGTTTTACATTACGTTTTACTTTTTCTTTTTCAATTTCAGAAGTCTCAATTTCCTCAAGCTCTTTTTCATCTATATCAATGTCATTTAATAGTTCATAAATGTCTTTCATATTGCACTACCTCCAAAATTAATATTCGTAGCATTTTGTTGTAGTTTCTTTTTCCCTCGGTACACTCGATTATCGATCGCTGCCCGGGTTAGTCCTAACTTTTCACCTATTTCCTCTGTCTTCATACCGAGAAGGTATTTCATAATGAACACCTTTTGATCTAGCGGTTCTAATTGATTAATAAGCTTCAATAATTCTTCCCTATCTTCCATAACGATTAATTCATCTTCAGCTGACTTTTCTGTACTGATATGAAACTCATCTGAAATAATTTCTACTTTTTTAGTTGCCTTCCGGTAATAATCAATTGCTTTAAACTTTGCAATTGCCGCAATCCATTTTTTAAAATCATTCGGCTCTCCATGAAATTTATTTGCGTTATTCCAAATGGAAAGAAATATATCATTTACACACTCCTCTATGAGTCCATCATTTTGAACCGGAAGAAGAACTTTATGCGTTATCCCCTTTATGAGTGGTAAGTATGTATCGACAACAAATTCTAGCGCATCTTCTTTTTGTCGCTGTAATCTTTTTATAAAATTTTTCTCATTTGATTTCATGTAGCGATTCCCCTTATTTTTTTGTAAAAACTTTTACACCCTATATAACGTCTTACAACATTTTTTCTCTCATGTTTTTAATATTTTTTGTATGTAATGGAATACTTTCCCTTAGCCATTGTCTCACATAACTATGCGTTCAAAGAAAATTTTCTCAAGTCTGTAATTTAATTCATGTAGTACACTATTTATATAATCACCATTTAACTTAGTGTACATTTTATTTCATTAATATACTTTTAAAATTAGGAGATGAGATGTGTATGTGTGGAATTACAGGTTGGGTAAATTGGAATAAGGATCTTTCCAATGAACATGTTATTTTAGAAAAGATGGCACATAGTATTCAGCATCGTGGTCCTGATGCTGAAGGATTTTGGTTTTCACCTCGCGCGGCCTTTGCACACCGCCGGTTAATCGTAATTGATCCAGAAGGCGGAACTCAACCGAAGACATTTCGTGCTGGTGATTATACGTATGCTCTTACTTATAATGGAGAAATTTATAATTTCCGTGAGCTTAAAGAACAACTTCAAAAATGTGGTCATGCATTTGAAACGCATTCGGATACAGAGGTGTTACTACATGCTTATTTAGAATGGAAAGAAGACTGCGTGCAACATTTAAATGGAATTTTCGCTTTCGCCTTATGGGATGATCAAAAGCAACAATTGTTTTTAGCGCGAGATCATTTAGGGGTAAAGCCACTCTTTTATACAGAAAGAAATGACAGCATTATTTTCGGATCCGAAATAAAAGCATTATTAGCTCATCCATCTGTTCCTGCTGAAATTGATGCGAATGGCATAAATGAAATATTTGGATTAGGCTTATTTCGAACGCCAGGATGTGGCGTCTTTAAACATATTCAAGAAGTGCGTGCTGGACATTCTATAACGTTTACACGTAATAAAAAAGCAGTTAAAAAGTATTGGAATTTAGAAAGTAAAGTTCATACAGACTCTACCAGAGACACATCATCACATATTTTATCTATTTTACAAGATACCGTAAAAAGACAATTAATCGCCGATGTTCCTCTCGTTTGTATGTTATCAGGAGGATTAGATTCTAGCGGTATTACTGCACTAGCTGGGAAAGAGTTCGCTTCTGAAAATAAAACACTTCATACGTATTCCATTGACTTTGTAAATAGCGCGAACGATTTTGAGCTTACATTCGCTCGCACTGGTTTAGATGCTCCTTGGGTAAAACGCGTTTCTGAACATGTAGGAACATCACATCATGACATTATTGTGAGTGCAGAGGAATTAGCAAATCACTTATTCGTTCCCCTCCGTGCAAAAGATTTACCGAGTGCTGGTGAAATGGAAACTTCACTATATTTACTATTTTGCGAAATGAAAAAGGATGCAACTGTAGCTTTATCTGGAGAATCTGCTGATGAAGTATTCGGTGGATATCCTTGGTTTCACCAAGAAGAATTACTATATGTCGATAAGTTTCCTTGGCTAACAAATTGGAAAAACACTTCTCCTCTTCTACTAAATAAAGTAAATAGCCAATGCAACCTAGAAAACTATATCGATACACGATTCCAAGAAGCGATACTTGAAGTACCTACTCTTGAAGGCGAAAGTAAAAAATCCGCGAAACAACGTCAAATGTTTTATTTATTTTTAACGAGATTTCTCCCGTTCTTACTTGACCGTAAAGACCGTATGAGTATGGCTGTAGGATTTGAAGTTCGTGTTCCCTTTTGCGATTATCGATTAGTTGAATATTTATGGAACGTTCCTTTCAACATAAAAAGCATTGATAATATTGAAAAAGGTATTTTACGTAGAGCACTGCAACCTGCTTTACCTGACGATGTACGCAATAGAAGAAAAAGTGCGTATCCAACTTCACAAGACCCACATTATTTACAAACAATCCGTCATTTGTCACTCGACATGTGCAGTAATAAAAACAATCCTATTTTCTCACTTATTAATCATTCCACATTACTTTCGATTGCCGATCAAAGTAATAAAGAAATTAACAATTTTGAAGCAAGAAGTGCTATGGAATACATGCTACAAGTAAATGAATGGTTGAAAACGTATCATATCCATATCGCTTAACAAAAAGGAGTTCAAGGATAAAAACCTTGAACTCCTTTTATATTAATTAGCGCATTGTTCATTTTCGGTGTCAATTGACCATCCAATAATTGTGGCACAATCTCTACCTTTCCACTGCAGTACATTTGTTAATACTGGTTCAATCTGCAAGCTATTTCCGTCGTGCAATATTTCTACTAAAGATTGATCATCATCAAACCTTCGTTTATCACACTCTAAAATACCGTCCGTTGCCATTACAATGTGATTCATTCCTTTTTCTAATCCTCTTACACCTGACGTAAAGCAAGGTGTATTTGCTGCAAAGATATTTTTCCTACCGATATATTCATAATTTTTTCGTTTATTTAATCGTCCTTTTCCATTCTTCGTTTTCTCAGAATGGAATAAATAAGCGAAACAGTCACCAACTGATAGCCAATATAAAAATTCGCCTTTTCGTAAACAAATTAAGCAGGCAAGTTCCTCATCATCTTGATCACATTTTTCAATAAATAACTCATCTGTAAATAACGCTAATAAGTACATATGTGTATGGTGAAAAGCTAAATGTATCGGGTAAGAAAATAGCTCTTTTAGCTTCTCTTTTCTTTCCGAAATTGCTTCTATTATGTAATCTATATTTTTTGTTTTGTGGTGTGTATCAAAAATCATAACAAATTCAAATTGTAATTTCGGATCCCACCAAGCAAGTACTGCATCTCCTCGTTCATATGCATCACTCTCTTGATTTCCCCCATATACGCCGACTGAAAGAGGACCACATTTTTCAACATGTATTTCATCTACATACATCTGTTCATGACTCATCCATTTGAATGTATTCACAGCTATCATCCTCTCTCTTGCTAAATGTATACCTTTACACATAGATTACCTTATATTTCAATAAAAATAAACTTTTTCAACATTTTTTATCCAAATGAAAGGATTTTCATTCTTAATTAACGAATATATCTTATTATACGACACAAAAAACTGGGGGATTTATCATTATGAAAGACATCAATCAGCATTGGGAGGGTATTTATTATCACTTACGATATGAATATGAAGACAACCTTTCTCACCAAGCCATTCGTATTTTACAAATCGTTTCTCGTGAGAAAGATATAACAATTGGAAAAGTCGCTACTGAGCTTAGTCTCTCTCATAACACAGCATCTGAACACGTAAAGCGCCTTATTCAAAAAGGGTTTATCATGAAAGAAAGAAATAAACAAGATGAAAGAGTTGTGAACCTTACTTTAACGAAAGAAGGCATTGAAGTATTAGAAAAACATACTTTACTAGATAAAGAAAAGATAAAAATATTAGAATCACAGTTATCAAAAGAAGAGCAACAATTAATTGAAAAAGCTTTTTCTTTATTAGCGAAGGAGGCAAAGTATGCATTTCCTCGTTAAAGTAATCGTTTCGGCACTTATTATCGGCGTTATTACTGAAGTCGCTAAACATTATAGTGCGATAGGCGGCTTTATTGCTGCCCTTCCTCTCGTAAGTTTACTGAGCCTATTTTGGATTTCTTTCGAAGGCGGGAACAAACAAGAATTGAGTCAATTTGCTTTAGGTGTATTATATGGATTTCCTGCATCAGCACTACTATTATTTATCGTTTATATCGGTTTAAAAAACTCATTCGCACTTAGTACATCTGTCCTATTTGGTATCGGTGTTTGGTGCATCGCTTTCGCTTGTCAAAAATTATTTCAAGCTTAGGAGGAATTATTATTTATAAATTTGTAGAGATATTAGGCCAAAATATAGAAGTATATATAAAAGGAACTAATAAACAAACTGTAGTCATTCAGACCGGAATGACTTGCTCATTTTATGATTGGCTTCCTATTATAGAAAAGCTTTCGCAGCAATTTACAGTCGTTTCATACCATCGCC
Source organism: Bacillus luti (assembly GCF_009739945.1). Lineage (NCBI taxonomy): Bacteria > Bacillati > Bacillota > Bacilli > Caryophanales > Bacillaceae > Bacillus > Bacillus luti. Next base: position 3,463,219 of record NZ_CP040336.1, read on the forward strand.
CAGGTTACGGAAAAAGTGAATTAGGAAATGATTCACGTACTACAAGACAAGCGACAAAAGAACTACATATGTTACTACAAAAACTGGATATTCACGAGCCTATCATTCTAATCGGGCATTCCTATGGAGGTTTATGTGCACAACATTTTGCGATGTTACATGAAGATAAGTTGCAAGCACTTATTTTAGTTGATTCCACTTCTATGAACTTACACCGATTAGATGAACTTCATTTACCAATTTCTGATCAAACGGATTCTGATGATATGTGGCTTCAAAAATATAATACGTACTCCAAAATGGATGTAGACACACTTTATAATGAACTAAAGCCTATGCTCGGCGATCAATCAAGACAACAAATTGAATTTCTCACTTCTCCTTCATTATATAAAGCGACAGCTTCTGAACTATTGGAATGGAAAAAATGTGCTCTTTCACTAAAAGAGCTATATAAAAAATTAGAAATACCATTAATCGTTATCGGTAGAGATCCTCAATATTCTATTACTCAGTTGACTGAGAATAACATGCCAAAAGAGGAAGCCACACAACTTGAATCAATGTGGCAAGAACTGATTCATGAACAATTACACCTTTCAATCCATAGCCAATACATACTTGCCGAACATGCTGGTCACGGAATAGAAAATGATCGACCAAATATTATTATTGAAGCGGCTCATTCCCTAAGAATAAAAAAAGGAAGCAACTAAAGCTGCTTCCTTACTTATCTATTCATAATCTTCTTCATCATCGATTTCTTCATAATACGAATTCCCATTACTTACATATATAGGACCATTCGCAACATCAATACGTAGTACCCATGCCCATGGCACAGCTAAACGTTTATGTATTGCTCGCCAAAAGCTCATTGATTTTCTTTCGTACTCCTGGAACTCCTGAAGTAACTCTTTATAGGAGGAACCGTCTAACTGAACATTTGCTTCTAATAAACGAGAATGGGCATAGTATTGCAGCTCTAGTTCAGCAGCAATTTCCATTTCTTCTTCCGTTGCCATACCTATAATTGTTCCATCTACTGGTGCAATTTCATATACGTTGTGAACTTCAATAAGCCCTTCTTTCTCTTTCTCAAACATGTAAACAGCCTCCTTTAACATATATTTTTTTGTTACAAAGTCATACTTCTACAATAACTTCTCTCTTTCCTCTTTTTTTGATAAACTTTTACAAATTATTTATCTGATGACCCGTATTCTCTATCCTTTCGGCAGAAACTAAATCTTCATTATGAAAATTCAACTTAAATATATCGGGCATACGAAGTGTTTTCCAAAATCGAAAATCATATTTTGAATCAAAATAATTCATGAGTAATACCATAATATTTCCATGAGTTCCTATTACAATATTCTTATCTTCATATTTTTTTAATATATTTTGCATACATATTACAGCACGCCTTTGTGCTACATCATTCGATTCTCCGCCTTCGTATGCAAAATCCCAATCTTCCCACACCTTTTGGACCGCATCATTAAAATCTGTTACTAGCTCTTTACTTAATAATCTTTCCCGTAAATTTTCCTCTATTTGTATCGATACATTATATGTATTTGCAATTCCTTGTACAGTTTGAATCGCCCTTTTATACGGACTAGAAATCACAACATCAATATGCTCATCTTTTAATAAGCGTGTTACATTCTCTGCATCTAATTGCCCTTTTTCAGATAGCGGACGCTCCCTTTCATCTTGTGTATATGTAGAGTGGGCGTGACGAACGAAATATATTGTAGTCATGATTCAACTTCCTTTCTTATTTTCAATCTATATTCAATAATAAGATTGGAAAACCCTGTATTAAAAAAGAGCACTTTTCATAAGTGCCCTTTTGTTTACATAATAAAATTATTTTATTGTAATTTTCCTTCTAAACTCTTCATCTGTTATAGCATCTTGAATAAAATAATCGATATTATTTCTCAGTTTTTGGTATGCAACTTGATCTTCTATATCGTTAAACATAATGACAACCTCTACCTTATTCCCCTTCTTATCTGTAGTATACAAACTTTTTGTCAATACGAATGCGGTAGAGCCGCCTTTTTGACCAGCAAATTCTAACTTACTATTATCAACTGTTCCTTTAAAAATATTCTCAATTTCTTCTTGCATTGATTTTGGAAAATAATTTCTACTATTTATCTTTTCCATTATACTCATATAATCTTTAGCATTTGCACTCACTAATCGATCTGACCAAATACGTTGGAATTCCATATCTACTTTTAATGGAATATCACGCTTTTTCCATTCTTCTTCATCTTTCATCCATTCCTGTATTTGTAACACATGTTTATCATATCCATCTTTTGACATGTTACGTAACGTTTTTAATGACTGATTTTCTGGCACATGAAGTTCTTTTTCTACGTATCCTCTCATATATAGTGCAGCCGTATAAGACGTAAACTTATCATGACTAGTAAGCTCTAACTCTTTTATACTTTCATTTACTCTTTCTATTCCAAGCTTTTCTAACAAATATGTTGTATTTGCATTAGAACTATAATGAATCATTCCTTTAGCGACTTCTTCTAAAGCGATTTGTCCATTTTTCACTAACTCTCTAGTTTCGGCGTCTTCTAACCAGGCAGGATGTGCTCCACCATCAGTGTTTTTAACGTAATATTTTTCTAATTCATGCAATGAAATTTGTTCATCTCGGCTTATCTTTCCTTCTGACACTTGCTTAGCAAACTCAACTGCTATTACGATTTTTGCCGTACTCGCTAATGGCAATTTTACCTTTTCATTTATAGATGCTAATACTTCCCCATTTTTTCTAATCAGTAATGAACAGGTTTTATCACCTTTATGTTCTTTTATGTACTTTAATACGTAATTAGGATCTTCTTTTGACAAATAGTACTTCATAATTGCAAAGAAAGCTATAACGGCTACTATAACCACTCCTGCAACAATTTCAATAATCTTTACTATATTCACAATATGCCCCCTAACAAAATTTCTTCTACATACTAATTATACTGAACTGAATTACAAAATTATACAAAATAGAGTAACTCTTCCTAAAAAGAAAGCATTACTCTATTTCACACGAAGTTATTTGTCCATTTAACGTAACTACTATATTCGAGTCATTAGTCTGCTTGTCACTTTTAGAACGATTTAGTGTGGGTGGTCCAATTACAACCGACTCTTTAATTGGTGAAAAGTCCTTCAATAGTTTCTCTGCACTTACACCATATGCAGCTTGAAATACTTCTGGGGGTGTCAATCTTAGTACGTCCGATCCTTCTGCTGTTTCAAACTGATCGTTATTGAAAAACAAATGTAATTGTACTTCTTCTGTTACTGCTGTAATCCAATGCCACCAACCCATTGGAATGAAAACCGTTTGTCCAGGCTTTATATGATAATTTTGCAATTGATTCGTTTCCGGATTTAAAATGGATGTAACTGCTTCCCCTGATACAACAACGTCTAGCTCCCACGCATTCGGATGCCAATGTGGTTCTCTCATATGCCCTTTTGTCATAAATAAATCAACAAAGGCTCCTCCTATCATCGCCGGTAACTGCGTTGAAGTAACTTCATATGCAACGTTTTTCTCATCTCTTTTAAAAAAGACATTTTTTCTCGAATCAAAGAAAAGGTTTGGAGTTCCTGAGCCTTTCTTTAAATTTTTATTATCTGTAACATAGCCTGAATTACTCATTCTATCCCTCTTTTCCGCTCCGAACATTTCTGTTTTCACACTGTATCGTATGGGGGAAATTCATAAATGTGCCTATCATTCACATAACAAAAAAACATGCTTCATAACGAGAGCATGTTTTGTGAATCATTTCACATTTTTAAGTTAAAAAATGAATGTTTACTTACCATGATGTAACATTAAATCACTTAGTTCTTCTTCAATGTGATTTAATTTCGCAACGCATTCTTTCCATTTATGAATATAACGTGAAACCCCAACGAAAAATAAAACGATAATTGTAGAAAGAATAATACCATACACGATTGCTACAGTACTCATAGTTACACTTCCTTATAATTAGTAATGTTGTTATTAGTTATGTTTTTATTATAAACCTTTTTCTTTTAAAATACTTCGATTTCAACTTTTTGTAACAAAATTGATTTTTCTAATATTTCATTCGTGAAAATGGCATATTTTTCACAAATTATACAAAACTTCACCATATGTACTATTACCATATGAGTTATATTATTAAATAGAATAAAGGGGATGATTACTATGACGACTTGGTTTATTGTAATGTTAGTTGTATTTGGGGCATTTAAAATTATCGTTTCTAGCCTTCCGAACTCTGTTATTGAATCCATTATTAGCAAGTACGAAACACACCCACAACTTGAGGAAGAGAATGTAACTGTTACAATTAATGGAAATCACTTAGAAGGCGAAAAAAAATCCAAAATTATTCATGATTTTAACGAAGGTTTATTTTTAGATCGCTATTATGCGCCACCACACAATGAAGGTACTCCTTTAATAATTAACGCAAAACGCGGCAAAAAAGATTTTACATTTTATATTTATAGCCACGAAGAGCATGTTGATGTTGTCAAGCAACATAAAAAGAAAGTAGTTGCTTATAGTTTACGCTCTAAAAATCTTCAAAATAGTGATATGTTCGTATCTGCTGATTTAGCTTAATGCTTATCGTTTTCACATACCGAAAAGGAATCCATGAACATATGGATTCCTTCTATCATATACCAATCTCCTTTACATTTTAAATTACTTCTATACTTTCCATTGCAAGTGAATATACATTTTCATATCCGGCTGTACTGAGCTTTTTCTGCAATCGATCCGTATCCTCTTTCAGTGCGTGTACTAACACCGTATGTTCTGGTAATAATGTATGTAACATCTCTTTAACGTCACTAATACTTTGATGAACCTTATATGGAACTTGCTCCACCCTACATTCTCTATTCACACGTTCTTTCATCACCTTTTCTGCAAAGCTCCCTTTCGCAATATGTCCAGTAAAGATAATAGCATTTCGCTTTTCATGTCGGAGTTGTTCATAATACAACTGCGTTCGTTCCATTTGCATATTCGCATCACTCATTACAACTATTCCATAACTATTTTGCATGCACATGTCATAATCCATAACTATTATGTTTCTTTTTAAATTCTCTATCATCCATTCAAATTCTTCACTATTTTTTATCCATTCTTTATATACGAACATCTCTTCAAATCCATCCAAAATTTCTTGATCTACTATAATGGGAAGTTCTTTATATTTTTTATATAAATACAATACGATATCTTGCGCCCTACCAAGCGGGGGCAACGGTAGTAACACTATTCCTTTATGTTTCGCAACTCGTTCAACTTCTGCACATAGTTCGTCTATTCGTTCATTTTGCGAAACATCATCAGTGTGATAAGCGGCATCTACGATTGCAATTTTTATATCGTGGTGCAATTTCTCAGGTAAATTAGCTCGTAGTATATTAGACTCCGCTGAATAATCGCCAGAATAAAATGCGTATGTATTACACATATCCACTAAAAACCAAACAGCTCCTAATACATGCCCACTATACCCCCATTGAAACCGCAATGTAGGAGTAATCTGTATCCATTCATTTGGATTGCTAATCTCATCAATACATACATAGTTTAAATCATTAATATTTTGTTCGTTATATGGTAATTTCCACCCTTTCGTCAGATTGTAGCTTCTCCATTTTTCAAAATAAACTGGCAGTTGTTCCTTCGTATAACGAGTCGTCCAAATTGTTTTCTTATATCCATACTTCGCTAATAAAGGTACACCCATCGTATGATCTTCATGAATATGCGATAAAAATACCGCATCCAAAAACGGAACAGCTTCCCGCACAATTGTTGGATAACTATCCTCGTATGATCGATTAATACCACAGTCAAATAATATTTTCGTTTCTTTATTTTTAACGAAATAGCAGGAACGACCGTATTCTCCCGCTCCTCCCCATACTTCCACCCTCATCATGCTACCTCTTTTCGTTTTTGCTCCATATGCTGCAGAAGTAATAAGCACATTGTTGTAAGTCCGACAGAAACAACAGCCATCGCCATTCCTATCGACACTTCTCCTTGTTCAAATTGAGAAAAAATAAACGTTGCTGACGTTTCTACCGATGGAGGTAGTACGAGAAGCGATGCTACTAACTCTCTTATCGAAATCGTAAATGTCATCGCCCACCCAGCAAGAATGCCTGGGATAATAAGAGGTAATATTATTTTTCTAAAAATGTAAATATAATTTCCAGAAAAAATACTTCCTGCCAGTACAAGAGAATCATCAATTTGTCCGAGTGATGCTTTTACATACTGCACCGTATAAGGTAGAAAAAGAACAACATACGTTACGATAACCATGACTGGTGTGTTATAAATTGACAGAGGCATATATGGTGAATTCCAAAATAAAATAAGGCCTACAACCATCACTATTCCTGGTACCATATTCGGTAATATACCGCACATATCAAGCCATTTTTCAGAGGAATTTTTCCCCTTCCGAATCATAAGCGCCAAAAACACTCCAATAATTACAGCGACAATTGCTGTTACAAGCGAAAACAGAAAACTATTCCATAAGGCTTCTAACCCTGGAGAACCTATTGTAAACAATGCTTCATAATGGCTTGTTGTGAAATTATTAAGATGTAGGCCGCCCCCTCTTAATTTTGACAAAGAAGCAATAAGTATAGAAAAATATGGGATTCCAATTGATACGATTAATAAACCAATTACATAAATCCATGCTACAAAGCGTGTAAATATAGACAAAGTATATCTTTTGGATTTCACACCTTTTCCATTTACCATTGCATATGAATATTTTCGATTCAATACATTTTGCATATACCAAATGAGCATACATGCACTAAGTAATAAAGAAGACAATGCTGTTGCACTACTAAAATCAATTGGCCAACTCGAAATAAATTTATGAATCTCTGATGTTAATACATGAAATCCAATTCTTCGTCCGAATGTAGCCGGTGTTCCAAATTCAGCAATCGTCTTTACGAAAATGAGTAAAGCCCCCATTACATAACTTGATACTAGTAACGGCAATATTATTTTTCTTAAACGATAGAAGAAGCTTCCGCCATGAACCGCTGCTGCCTCTTCTTTACTACTCCCAATCTGAAGTAACGTGTTTTTCAACATGAAATAAAGGAATGGGAATAAATGCAGACTCATAATTAAAACCATACCTCCTAAGCTAAAAAACGAAGATGAAATCATCTTTAGCATCGGAAAAAACTGTTCGAAATAGCCGTTAGGTTGCATAAACAAAATCCAACCCATCGACCCAATATACGGCGGTGTCATAAATGGAATCATAAAAACAACATCTAACTTACTATACTTTCCAACGTCTGTTTTGCTCATAATGAACGCCAATGGAAATGCAAATATAGTAGCCCCGATTACAACGAGTACGCCTAGAAGCATCGAATTTAGAAAAATCCCAGCTAATCCACCACTCTGCATCACTTCAAAAGGCTTTAAAAAATTCCAACTACTATTTTCATACACACTAGAAAATAAAATGAGAAAAAGCGGAATGACGATTAACATCGCCACAAGTAACAACGCTACCGCCATTCCAACTTGTCTTACTAACCCAAATCGATTTACCATGTAATCACCATCTTATTGAAATACTTTCTTAAATTGTTTTCCTATTTCATCTTGTTCTTTCTCAACTGTTTTCCAATCAACATTTAATACTGGAATTTCTTCTACATTTGGTCTATTTTCAGCTTTTATATCTGTTCTACCAGGCAATAAATATGCTTTAGAAATTTGTTTTTGTACATCATCTGATAATAAATAATCAATAAACTCTTTTGCACCTTCTACATTTTTACTATCTTTCATAATGCCTGCTGCGCGTGGGCTAATAACTGTTCCGCTTTTTGGATATACGATATCAACTGGTTCACCCTTTGCTTTTGCACTGTACGTCATATAATCAACACCCGCAATGACCATATCTTTTGCACCTGTTACTACTGGGTCTAACGCTTCTTGATTCGCCCCTGCTACTGTAACTTCATTTTTCTTAAGCTGTTCAAATAAATTCCATCCATCTTGTCCATTCTTTTTCACGTACCCTGTTACGAAGTCTAAAGCTGAACCTGAAAGTGCTGGATCTGGAAGATTCACTTTCCCCTTCCATTCTCCTTTTGTTATATCGCTCCAATCTTCAGGTGCTGTCTTCACATTTTTTGTGTTGTACACAATTCCTAATGCTGAAGCACTATACCCGAAATAATGTCCTTTATCATCCGACCATTCTGTGCGAAGCTTATCAGCTTGTTTCGCCTCTTTATAAGCTAGCGTTTGACCATCTTTCTTTAAGCCCTCCATCGCCGGTAATGAGGCAAGTACGACAACGTCAACGACTGGATTTTTCTTTTCAGCTTCCATCCTCGCTAAAATCTTACCTGTTGTTCCTTGAAACATTTCCACTTTTATACCCGTTTTCTTTTCAAAATCCTTTTGAATGTTTTCTGCTAATCCTTTTGGCCCTGCACTATAAACAACAATTTTCTTTTCATTCTTATTTTTACTTTTTGCATCTGCACTACCTGTCTTCGAACTACATCCTGTTACTACTGCCGAAAATAGTAAAGTGCATACAAATAAAGATTTAAGCGAACTGAATTTCTTCATACAACTCTCCCCCTATATGATGGATACAATTTTTTGGTACATATAATGATACCGTTTTACCGATGCTTAGCTTACTATTGTGATAAGTTGTCCATACACCTAATGGTCCCATGTTTACCTTCACTTCATAACGCTCTCCTACATATGTAACGTGCTGAATTTCACCTGTATACCTTTCGCCCCCGTCATTTTTTATCCAGCTCACATGCTCAGGACGAATCATTTTTTCACCCTCTACAAGCCAATTTGCCTTGCCAACAAACTTCGCAACAAATTCATGAGATGGTTTCATATAAATGTCTTCTGGTGTTCCTTTTTGTAATACTTCTCCTTGTTTCATGATAATAATTTGATCTGACATTGACATAGCTTCTGTTTGATCGTGTGTTACATACAATGCCGTTAAACCGATGGAATGAACAATATCCATAAGCTCTAATCTCATTTCTTCGCGCAAAATTGCATCAAGTGCACTTAGCGGTTCATCGAACAAAATAAAATGAGGTGTAGTTACAATTGCCCTAGCAAATGCGACACGTTGTTGCTGTCCACCAGAGAGTTCATGTGGATATCTTTTTTCCATCCCTTGCAAGCGGACTCGCTTTATTGCATCTTCTACCTTCTCCCGTAAATGATTCGTTTGCTTTGTAGCCCTTAAACCAAATGCAACATTTTCAAAAACAGTCATATGTGGCCATAATGCAAAATCTTGAAATACCATACCGATATTACGTTCATGAGGAGATGTTTTTATTCTTTTTGCACCAGAATACATGCACTTATCTCCAAAATATATTTCACCTTTATCTGGTTCTTCCAGTCCTGCTATCATTCTGAGCAAAGTCGTTTTCCCACATCCCGAAGGTCCTAAAAGTGTGGTGAATTCCCCTTTTTTCATTACAATCTGCAACGGCTTTAGCGCTTGTGTTTTTCCAAATGTCTTTTCTAATCCATTAATTTTAATATCCATCGTTTCACCTCTTTCCCCTCATTCTTAACCTGCTTTCATTCTATCTGGAAGATTTATACTGAATGTTAATGTACTGTAAAGATTAAATTAAAAAAGTTCTAATAAACTATTTATTTCTATAGATTTTTTCTATAGTTAAAATAAAAAAGGCGGCAACTCATAATGAATCTCTTAAAATTAGAAATTGTAGTGCTTATTAAGAAATACAAAAAGCTTACGATTGTTGCAGAAAAACTTGGCGTTAAACAACCTACTATTACATTTCATATAAAAAGCTTAGAAGAGGAACTCGGTGTATCTTTATTCGAATTACGTTCTGGAAGGTATTTTCTAACAGAGGCTGGCGAGGCATTGCATCATTATGCATGTAAAATAGATGCACTTATGAAGGAAGCTAGGCGCGTCACACAAGAGTTTAAAGATTTTAATAAAGGCGCTATAACGATTGGCGCTAGTTATGTACCAGCTACTTATCTTTTGCCAGAAGTTGTTCACCAATTCCAATGCGAATTTCCTAATATAAAAATAACTCTACTGGTCAAAACAGCTCCTGAAATTCGAACAATGCTACAAAATCATGAGATTGATCTCGGGGTAATTTCTGCGGCACCGTTTGATGAACCACTTTTAAAACAAACGAAAATAATACCTGATACACTTGTTCTCGCTTTTTCTAAAAAGCATCATTTTTCAAAAAAGGAAAATGTATCATTACAAGATATCGAAAAGGAACGTATATTATTGCATCGTAATCCATCTACAACGAGAGACTTACTTACACAATGGACGTTAGCACATAACATTACATTCCAATCTGAAATTGAATTAGATTCATTAGAAACAATGAAACAAATTTTAAAATATAGTAATGGTGTTGCCTTTATTTCTAAACTTGCTATCGAACAAGAAGTACAACGAAATGAGCTATGCTATATACCAATCCCAGAATTTGAATTTCAGCGTAATATTTACACCATTCATCATGAAGACAGGTGGAATTCTAAAATAATTTCTTTTTTACTACAGAGCATCAATTCTTTTGCATCCCAAAATTAAAAGGCTGTCGTTATTCACGACAGCCTTTTAAACTATAACTCTATTTATTTTTCTTTTCCTCAATTTTGGCTTGCGCCTCTTCAGCCTTATCTAATGCTTCTGAAACTTTTTTCTCTTTTTCTTTCACATCATCTATACTATCTACAGCTTTAATAAGTTTATCGATTCCTGCTTCTTCTACCTTTTTCCTTTTTGCCACTCTTTCATTTACTTTCTTTTCCACATCTTTTGCTTTTTGAAGCATATCCTCGGCATTTGATGTCACAGCTTTTTCAAGTGCATCGTCTTTTTTCTTTTGTAACACTTCATTTGCAATGTCTTTCGCTTCTAAATACTTACCGTCTCTTAATGCTGTTGCTCCGTGATCCATGATCTCGGCAACTTCTTTATATGATTTCGCTTCATTTCCTGATTTCTCTTTTTCTGCTTTTTCAAACCACATTGTTGCATCACTATATTTTTTATTTTTCAATGATTGCATACCTGTTTCAATATACGTGTCATAATTGCTACATCCAGTCATTACGACTAACAGAAAAAGCATAACAAAACTTATTTTTTTCATGATGTTGTCTCCTTTTCTTTGCCTGCTCACTTTACTGTAACATACATGAAAAAGAGTTTCAAAAACTAAAATACTAATTTAGTCATTTTTATATTGTTAAAATTTTCTTTTAGGCTGGCACATCCACTTGTTTTTTCGCCATATGCTGTTTTATTCCAACTAATACAACTAACAATAAGCCTCCGCCTAATGTCATCATAACAATGCTAGTTGGCAACATATCTAATAATAATCCATATACAATCATGCCAAGCGGTGCGATTGCAGTAGCAATTGTTTCAAGTAGGCCAAATACACGCCCTAAATAGTTTGGATCTGTCGTCTTTTGCATATGCACTTGCATCGGGATATTTACAATCATCATTGATATACCAGTTAAAATCATAAAAGCGATATAGTAAATAAAACTTGCTACTTTCGGAATGGTAACTAACAATGGAAAGACTGTACATATACTCAAACCCGCAAATAAAAACAGCCCAATATAAACAGAGCGAAACGGATTATTCACTTCTTTACGTACTGATAAAACAATTGCACCAATTAGCATCCCGACTGCTAACATTCCCTCTACAACACCTAGTTGCTTCGAGGATAAATGCAAATTTTGAATAATAATATATGGAAGCGAAACGAAAAGTGCACTCGCAAAAAAGTTTACCCATAATGCAATTTTCATTAAACCATATATTTCATGCTGTCGTTTTATATATGAAAAACCTTCTTTTATACTCGTTAAAAAATGTTCTTTACTTTCAGCCATTTCTTTTTTATATAGATCAAATACGATAAATAATTGTATAACTCCTGCTAAAAAAAATGTAATGCTATTCAGCAGGAAAAACGACTTAATTGAAAAGAAACCAAATACAACGCCGCCAATAATTGGCGCTAAAATATTCGATAAAGATGCTGCCGTTTGGTTTAAAGCACTCGCTTTTTGAATACGCTCCTCGTCTACTAAATTAGGAATCGACGAAGTTAATGCTACAGAATAAAAACTTGCACAAATTGATAATAATGCTGCTGAAACATAAATAAACAGAAGTGACGGCCCAAAAGTAGTCGCAAGAATAAACATAATAAGCATCGTTAAACTACTTAATAAATCTGTGCCAATGACAAGCCATCTTCGATTGACGCGGTCAGCTACAGCACCTGCAATCGGTCCACAAATCATTCTTGGTATTGATCCGCAAATAAGTGTAGTTGCAAATCCCATTCCTGAACCAGTCGTTTTTAATACGTATAATCCCATTGCAAACGTATAAATACCCGCCCCTAACAAAGACGTCATTTTTCCGATCATCATTAAAATAATATTTCTCGTTGCAATCTTCATTTTTGAATCATTTTGACCTATACTTACATCCCCCATAATGACACGCTCCCCTTAAAAGTTAAATTGTGTTAAACTTATTATATATTTGACCTTCCAATTTTTACAACGTAAAGTTTAATTGTATTTAACTTTCTAACTATAAAGGAGCATATGATGGCAACTCTCGGCGAAAAAATTAAAGCATTACGGAAAGAAAAAAAACTTACACAAGCAGAACTAGCAGGTTCAGAACTGACAAAAAGTATGCTTAGTCAAATTGAAAATGGAAAAGCTACACCTTCTATGAAAACATTACAATATATCGCTGATAAACTTGAATGCGAAACGAGTTTTTTATTAGAAGATGATGATGAAGAAATTGTAGAACTCATTCAACAAACGGAGAAACTAATTAAGGCAAATAAATGCGATGAAGTATATGAGACTTTACTGCCTATCGTTCAAAAAGAGATGCCCCTTACTTTAAATACGGCCCGTTTATATAAACAATTTGTAACCGCTGCTGCTATCATGAAAGATTACAATATTGAGTCTTACGTTGAAAAAGCTACCTCTATATTTGAAAAATATACTTTATACCGGGACAGTACGGAAACAAAATTAACCTTTTCATACGCGCTATTCTCACGTAAAAAGTATGAGGAATGTTTACAGCTAATCGCTAGCATTCGAGATGATTATGAAGCGAAACATTTAGAAATGGATCTTATTATACACATTCAATTATGTTTAAAAGAGGCCATCATTTTACTCGCATGTGGCGATTATGAAAAATGTGAAAAAATCATATTAGAGGCACTCGCGTTTTCAAAAAAACATCAAGTGTATTATAAAACAGATGAATTTTACCGCATATTATCTTATCAAAAAGTCATCATGGCTGATAAAGAACAATATTTACACTACATAAAGAAATCTGAGCAATTCGCTATTTTTACTGAAAACACTTTATCGATCGCAACTATAGATATATTAAAAGCATATTACTACAACACAATTACTAATGAATATACAATCGCATTAAAACATATAGAACAATTTCGAGAAAAGCTAAAAGATGAGCCAATTTTTCTAGAAGATGGTCTGTATTATCTTGAAAAAGGAAAATCTTTGTACGGATTAAAAAAATATGAGGAAGCCCTAAAAACTTTACAACGCGCTAACATTCCTGATTATATGACGCATCCACTTGATCAATCGTGGCTTATAACAGCAGGTGCATATCGTGCCCTTTGTTATGTAAAACTTAATGATAAAAAAAGGGCTCTTGAAGAAGTAACAAAGGCAAATCAAATCATAGAGTCCTATCCAACTTCTATTTTCTCTTCATTCATTAAAGAAACATTACAAATAATACAAAAACTTTAAGAATGTCTCGAAATGGTATATTATCCCTCCTTTTTAGCAAAGATAATAATGATGGGAGGAATATAAATGAATATAGAACGTGCAAAAGAGCTTTCTGTATCAGCGGAACATGCCAATGTCAGTTTTCAAGGTATGCCTGTTATGATTCAACACGTCGACGAAAGCAGCGAAACCGCCCGCATATATGAAGTTAAAAACCCAGGACGCGAATTAACAGTTCCAGTTAATAGCTTAGAGGAAATATAAGCAATGCCACTTCAATTTTTTGAAGTGGCATTTTTCTTTTTTCTATATAAAGTGAAACTTTAATCAATGGGGGTTTTCTTCATCCCCCACTGATTATCAGCCCTCACCAATCGGACTTTTATGGGCAGCCCGACCCCCACCTAACTTCTTTGCTTTCGCTGAATTTTGAGGTGGGGGTCTTACTGCCCATTAAAGCGGGATAAATGTCATTCCTATTTTCTCTTTAGTAGTCCATACAAACCAATACAAATTACAATGAAACCTACTACTCCATAAGCTAGTTTTATAAATATTTCTCTTATTTCATAACTTCTAACTTCGACTACACTCTTTTTCAGACGTTCTATTTCCTTTTGCTCACTTTCTACTCGCTCCCCATACACTAACAAACGATATTTACTTGATGTATATGGTTCACATGTAAGCAGTGTAACTTTGTCTTTTCCTTTTATTACATTTAATTTATCCACTTGATTTGGATAAATGATTTCGCGGCCAATTACTTTATACACTTGCTGCTTTCCAAATACCGTTACATAGAATACATCTCCATCACTTAACCGATCAAGATGACGAAACATCGTTGCCCCGTGATATCCACGATGTCCTGCCAATACAGCATGTGTATCTTTCCCGCCAATCGGTAATGAAGTCCCTTCAATTTGCCCTACTCCTTTACTTAAGTTTTCTTGACTTGCTCCTAAGTAAATTGGCAACTCCTCATTTATTTTCGGAATAGAAATCGTACCAAATATTTCATCTTTGTTTATAAAATTTAACAGTTCCGTACTTATTTCATCATCCTGTACAAATGGGTCACTCATTTTGAAAGTAGTTTTCCCTAACGATTTATTATATGTTTCCATCTTTCGAAACTTCTCATTTACATCTTCTATTTTTAAATCATCAACCATTTTTTCATAACGTATCACTTCTGTCTTATACACATACTTGTTTATATAATTAGCGATCATTGGATATATAAATAGTGATAATCCTGTAAGAAACAATACTACGCTTATAACTCCCCTTCTCACACACTCACCACACAATACATACTATTTTCGTTTTTTTAAATAGATTATTAGAAGGACGATGCAAATAATACCAATAGGAAAAACGATCATCCAATCTTCTAAAATGAAAGATTTTGTAATCATTTCTTTTTCTCCAGCATCATATGGAACACGGTGTCCTCTCACTAGTAACCTGTGCGTGTTCACTCCATAAGGGGTACACGTAATTAATGTTGCATAATCTTGTCCTTGTACTACTAATAAATCTTCTGTCTCATTTGGTAACACAACTTTTATTTGATCTACCTTATAGGCAAGTACTTTATCTAATGAATGTATATAAAATATATCATTCTGTTCGACTTTATCTAAATGAGTAAACATTAGCGCTGAAGGTAAACCACGATGCCCAGTTAAAACTGTATGCGTGTTTTCTCCCCCTACTGGTAATGAAGATTCGTTCAGTTGTCCAATTCCGCGACTTAGCACTTCTTCCGTCGTCCCTTGATAAATTGGAAGATTCACATTAATTTTAGGGATTTCTACATACCCCATAACATCCCCTATATTTAACATATCTACATATGAACTTTTCCCCTCATCACTCTTTTCATGAAATGGGTCCGAAAATGTTTGTGTCGTATTTTGAACGTTCTTATTATACTCTCGCGCTTCAGTTTCTTTACGATTAATCTCTTCTTTCTCCAGCTTCTTTACCGCTTCATCATACATACTTACTTCTGAATAATGGGTTCTCGTTGCAAACCAATTACTCACAGTCGGATATAGAAATATACTTAATCCTAGTAAAAAAATACTTCCAAAGATAATATTTCGTTTCATAACATCCTCTTTCACTTCGGATAAAATATGGAAAAGAGGAAAGCAATATGCCTTTCCTCTTTTCCAAACTCAATTATTATAAAATATGAATTAAGAATTCTTCACAGGTTTCTTTCTAAAGAAAATAAACGCTGCTGTCACCATTAATAACAGACCAACTACCGTGAAGAGAATTGTTCCCATACCACCTGTTGCTGGAATAATCCATCCACTCTTATTATTCTCGACTTGCAAATCAATTACACTTTGATCTTTATCTATTTTAATTTCAATCGGATCTCTTAATTTTTGGTATTGTTCTACCGCACCGTCTTCATCTTTATACGTTGGTGCTACCGTCTCAACAATTTGATATTCACCGTATGGGATTTCATTCCATATAATAATACCATTCGCATCGGTTATATCATCCATTTTCTTGTTGTTTACTGTTACAACATTTCCCTTTTTATCTCGTAATTCGAATCTTGCACCTTCTAATTTCAAATTCTTATTCTTGCCGTCAACTTTTTCAATCTTTATAGTCCCCATTGTCGGTGTAACAATAACTTCATTAGATGGTTTTCCATCTTTTTCTGATGTAACATCATCTTTGTTTACAAAATCAAGTACTGCTTTGTTCGGAATTTCCACTCCAGATTGAACATCACTTTTAATTTTTGCAGTAATCTGTAAGTGTAATTGTTTACCTGTTACTTTCGAAAAATTTTCTACTGAAGCAATCACCTTTTGTCCAGCTACAACTACGTTAACAATACTCCTATCAACCTTTTTACCGTCAATCATTACAACTGGAGTTCCAACGATTTCTAGACGATCATCTAAAACATCGGTTACGACATAATTTTTATACGTTTGAATATCCTCAGGAAGCAATGTTTTAATATCATACGTATAATCTGTTTCACGATTTATTCCCGCATTTTTTGAACTGTCATTAATTGTTTTTTCAATTGTAGGTTCTTTAAAGTTTGTTACCTCTACAGGGACTACTATACCTGTTTCTTTAATAGAAAAAGGATACTCCTGTTTACTTGTTACATAACCTTTTGGAGCCTTCTCCTCAATAAAATAATAATCTCCATACTCTAAAGACTCCACACGAATTTTACCATTTGATCCCGATACTAGTGGCTGAGGCGTTTTTACTTGCGTCTTTGTTCCATCTTCATTTTTTTTGAATAAATGGAATTCCGCACCTGGTAATATACTGTCTCCCTCACCTTTTTTTATTAGTTCTACTGGACCACGTTTCGTTTCGTTCTTTGGATAAATGTGAACATCGTAATTTAAATCTTTACCATCAGTACTTGTCATTGGAATATCAACAATAAAAGTGCTCTTATCTAATTCAATATGCTCTGGTCCATTTATAGCTTTTACTTCATAACGTCCTAGCGGAAGATTTTGAAAAACAGCTTCTCCCTTATCATCTGTTACTTTTGTAATCGCACTATCTGTAAGTTCTTTCCCATCAGAACTTTTTTCAAATGAAGCGATTCGTTTAATTTCAAATGTTACACCTTTTAAAGGCTTTGCTCCCTCTGGAACACTTTGACCTTCTTTCCCATTCCCCTCTACACCAGGCTTCGCATCTTTACCCTGCTCATACTTATGAATCGTTAAAGTACCTGTACTTCTTGATTCAGCACTAACCGTCATATTAAATAATGTTGAAAAAGCTAAAATACAAATTAAAAAAGTGCTAAAAATCTTTTCCATTAAATTCCACTCCCCTATTGTGTCTACTTTGTTTGCAAACTACTATTCTTTCTTTTTCTAAAGAAGAAGAAAGATGTAATGAACATCAATATTCCACCAATTACGTAAAAAATAATTGTTCCTACTCCACCCGTTTCCGGGATAATCCATTCATTTTTACTATTTTCTATTGTTATCTTTTGTGTAGATACATCGCCAGTCACATTAACTTCAATTGGCTCTTTCATAAGCATGTACCCTGCTGGTGCTTGTACTTCTTTTAAGTAATATTTTCCGACCAATAATGGATTAGAAACTGCCAAACCGTTCTTATCTGTTGTTAATTCAGTTACTACATCGCCATCTTTATTTATCACTTGAAATACTGCACCTATTAATTTAAGTGTTTCGTCTGTCCCATCTACTTTCTCTATCTCTATTTTTCCGAAAGTAGGTGGTATAATTATTGCTTCATTTGATATAAAATCCTTTTGATCAAATAGTAACTTCGCTTTATTTCGTATACCGCCATTTGCAGTATACGTTTCTAAACTATCCACACCCATACTCATATCCAGATTTGATGTAATATGCATCGTATACGATTGATTCATAACATATTCGTAACTGCCATCCTGCTTCGGCAGTTCAATTTTCACCTTTTTCGACTGCTCATCAATTTCGGGGATAACTTGTATCTCTTCCCCATTTGCATTTACAAGCCTTACTTGTTCAACTTTTAAAATATCTTCTAAATCATCTTGTAATACGATTCTTTCCAAGTATTCTACATCATTCCCGAAATGATAGTTTACATGCCACGTAAACTCTTCATTCTCACTTTGTAACGTTGCCTTTACTACCTCTGTTTCATCCGCGTCAGAAACTGTCTTTGTAATCTTTGGATCTTTCGCTTCCACTTTCGTTTTTACATTGGGTTTTTCTGGTGGTAAATCTTTACCATCTGGAGTTTTACCGTCCACAACTGCTATATTTTCAATTTCTTTCGTTTTTAGTGCTTCTTTTGTAACCTTCACCTTGAAAGTTACAATTCGTTCTTCTGTATCAAACACATCACCGATATTAACTTTAACTGTATGATCCTCATACGATCCCGCATCTTCATCTATCGCATCAGTCAACGAATTCCCATTCATTTTCATACTATCCGCTATATATTCCAATCCGTTAGGAAGCTTATCGGCAATGCGAACATCTTTTATAAGTCCATTTTTAACTTTATTTTGAAGTGTAATTTTATACTCAAGCTCATCGTCTACATGTACTTTGCCATCTACTCCACCTGTTACTTCTTTCTTCGCATCTAGTTGTCCGTACAACGGGTTAACTGATATTTCGACTTCCGGCTTCTCTTGTTCTGGTACACTAATAGACTCTACTACTGCACTATTTTTGATTTTCTTATTTGCCATCTCTGGTTTTACAACTACTTCGAATGAAATTGCCCTTTCTTCATCGCCATTAAGATCACCAAGGTTAGCATATATAATTCCATCTTTTATATGTGCACTATCATCATCTTCCGCGTCTGTTTGTTCCTTTCCATCTATTCTCAATGTATTCGGAACATACTCTACACCTTCCGGTAATGGATCCGTTACGGTGACAGATTTTAATATAGAGTCGTTTACACTATTTTTAGCTTTTATCGTGTACTCAAGTTTATCTCCTATTTTAAGAGTTTCACCATTTACATTTTCAGCTAATTTTTCAGCCTCGAGTTTACCTTTTTTCACTTCAAGATTAGGCTTTACTTTCACTACTACTTTATTAGAAGCGTTATCCTCAACTTTACTTGCTGTCAGCTCATCAATTCCTCGAACAATAGCAGTATTAGGAATTTCACTTTCTGTTTTTCTTCCTCTTAATTTCACCTTAAATTCAACGATTGTTTCAGGCGTTTTATCCGTATAAATTCCGCCTTTCGAAGCATTTGCTCCTTCACCAATTCTAATTGTTAACTTTCTTGTCTTCTCATCATAATCAACTTGATCATCCATCAATTGATCTGTTTGATCCCCTGCGTTCGGACCAGAAATAATTTTCACCGATCCAGGTACAAACTTTAAACGACGGTCTAGAACATCTTCAATCTTTGTATCAATTGCACTTGAATTCGGCTCAGTATTTTTGACTTTTAATCGATATATGATTTCTTCACCGGATTCGTATTTTTCTTTCACATTAACGACGGATTTCTCAATGTCAAGTTCTGGCGCTGTTGCATTTACCGCAAAGGCTAATGTGTTTAATACGTAGTCATCACCAGAGGTCGCAGCTTTTAAACGTACTTCCTTTTGTTCTGGTTTAATATATCCTGCTGGTAACTTAATTAAATCTGCATCAATCCCCAAATTATTTTTATAATCTGGATTGAATGTACCAGGATACTTATCTCGCATATGTTCCTCATATTCAGAAACAGTGGAATTAAATATATTACCTGTCGGATTCAGCTTATCAGTAATTTCTTTCCAAGCGTTATCTGTATGAACAAAAAGTTTATCCCCCGCCCAATACCTGTCACCTTGAACAGCGAAAACAGAAACTTTTGGATCTAAATCTCCAGCTTTTGAAGCAATAAAGTTTTTCACCGTAAACTCTTTTTCACCAGATCCAGTAGCTCTTTTCAGTCCACCATCATAAACAGTAAATGCTTTTCTTGTCTTTGACTTATCTTTCGTGATAACTAGCATGTACCAACCAGCAAAAGAATAATATCCAGAATTATATGCAAGCTTTGTATTCGGATACGGAATATTTGCTACAGTATAGCTTCCTCCTTTTGAATTAGAGGACTGTAAAAGCTCAGTAACATCTGCATAATTGGAATAATACGTGCCATCAATACCGAAACCATACAATAATCCACTTCCGTAATACGTGAAACTTGGTGTTACTGGAAAACTCATTCCAGCCGGAGTAGTAAACTTAACTGGTGCTAAATACTGTTGTTGCGTTAATTCGTAACGCGTTGAACTCCAATATAATCCAGCCCATTCAATTTCAGCATCTTCTGGAACAGGAATGTATGCCTTAGATGAATTTGTAGTTGTTGGGTCATCATCCACATCAATTAGTTCGCGTGTATAACCATTCGGTGTTGTCCCAGAAATATATGTGATATCCGAATACAATGCGGTTTTCTTCTGAGCGTCAGTAGCTTTAATACCTAAATTCACATTCCCAGTAGAATACATATCTCCCTTATGAATAGATTGATAAGTCGGTGCATCAAACCCTTCTGCATCTGTAACTGCTGCTTGTGCCGTATCAATTGGACTTAAAAACTGCAATTGAGATACTAGCAAGAATAAACTCATAACAACTACAAATGCATTTAATAGGTTTTTATTTTCTTTGATTCTATTGCGCAAAGAGGTCACCTCCTTAATTACAATTTATTAGTATATTATATGAATATACTTTATACGTATTATTCTAATATAAATCTTACTATTTGTTAATGAAATATATTGTTAATTTTAAATTTTATAAATTTTTATATACAGATTTTTAGATTTGTAAAGTATTTAATTATAATTAATTTTATGTTAAAAAAATATAAATTCCATACTTTCCATCTTTTTTATGATATTCTATATAATGGCAATTATAAAATCTTTATAAATGAATGAAAAAGATTTTATAAATCAAAACCCTATTAATAAAGGAGGCTTTTCATGAACCTTTCTATATACGAAGGTTTAGGTATTATTTTTCTCTTAATAATTATTATTTACGCTCTCTCCCATAAATATTTATGGTCAAAAAAATTACTTATTATTCTATTTCTCGGTAGTAATGCTATTTATCTTATTTGGCGCACTTTTTATTCGTTACCTACTATTAATCTCATAAGTATTATAGCTGGGATTTTATTGTTAGTTACTGAGTGGGCTGGTTACTTACAGTCAATCATTTTCAGTATTGTTTCATGGAAGCCATATAAACGAAAAGAAGTACCGTTATCTACTTTCGAAAAACTACCTACAGTTGACATTTTTATTGCCACTTACAACGAACCAATCGATTTGTTAAAACGCACTGTAGCTGGTTGTACAATGATTACTTATCCGAAAGAGTTACTAAATATTTATATTTGTGACGATGGTCGCCGTGAAAGTGTAAAACAACTCGCGGCAGAATTTTCAATTCACTACCTAACTCGTACAGAAAATGAACATGCAAAAGCAGGTAATTTAAATCATGCAATGCTTCATTCGAAAGGTGATATTATCGTAACAATGGATGCTGACATGGTACCACGAGCAAACTTTTTAGAACGAACAATTGGTTACTTTTCCAAAAACAATGTTGTATTCGTCCAAGCTCCACAAGTATTTTATAATGCTGATCCATTTCAATATAATTTGTTTTTTGAAGATAACATCGCAAACGAACAAGACTTCTTTATGCGTCACCTAGAGGAAGGGAAAGATCGATTTAACGCCACGATGTATGTCGGTAGTAATGCTCTGTTCCGCCGTACTGCTCTAGAAGAAATTGGAGGTTTTGCAACTGGAGTCATCACTGAAGATATGGCAACTGGAATGCTACTTCAAGCGAATAAATGGGAAACTGTATTTGTCAATGAAACACTGGCTGTTGGATTATCGCCTGAAACATTTAGTGATTTATTAAAACAACGTGATCGCTGGTGTAGAGGTAGCATTCAAGTCGTAAAGAAGTGGAATATTTTCACTATAAAAGGATTATCTTTTATGCAGCGTGTTTTATATGCAGATGGAATCCACTATTGGTTTTTTGGCATTTATAAAATGATATTTTTACTAGCACCGATATTATTTTTAGTGTTCGATATTTATAGTTTAGACATTAATTTCATGCAATTATTTATGTTTTGGGCACCTGCCTTTTTAACATCACAGCTTATTTTCAAAGCTGTTTCTAATAAAAAGCGAACGACGACATGGAGCCACGTGTACGAAGTTGCTATGGCTCCTTATATGGGCTTTGCTATATTATCGGAAATTTTCTTACGTAAAAAATTTCAATTTCATGTGACAAGAAAAGGGGTTCAAAATAATACGAGGCATTTTTTGTGGATTGCAAGTATTCCTCACCTCGTATTACTCATTTTAACAATTGTTGCACTTATTCGGGCAGCACTAATGCTTCTATACCCTGATCAATATCATATTGAAAGAGAAAGTTTATATATTAATATTTTCTGGGTACTATACAACGGTATAGCGATTATCACTTCACTATTTGTAGCATTTGAAAGACCGCGCTTCCGAAACTCAGAACGTTTCGTAGTAAATTTGCCAGGTACTTTACAGGCCGAAGATATAACAATTTCCTGCCGTGTTCTTGATATTAGTGAAACGGGTGCACGATTTGAAGTCGATACATCCATTCCATTTGATACTTTATCTAACCTATCTTCCTATACATTATCTTTCGGAGAGGTAGAAAAGATTCATAGTACGAAAAAATGGATTCAGAGACAAAAAGATTCTGTACAAGTTGGTGTTTCATTTAACGATGTCTCCCATGAGCAATATTGCAAACTTATTCTTCATCTATTTAGCAAACCTGTTAATGACCGTGTTGAAAAGGTGTACGATAAAGCATTTCTTACACTTGCGATTACATCCTTCATAAAAAACACAAAGAAATCACCAAGACAATTTCGCAGGCAGCATATACGTGAACAACTGATGTCTCCTGGTACATTGCATATGAACGGAACGCCAATCGATGCAACTATAATTGATTACAGTGCTGGAGGATGCCACGTACAAATCAATACAGCACTCACCATTGATCAAATGATTCAAGTAACCATGGAAGACCGAAACATTCAAAAGAAACCAGCACAAGTATGCTGGATTCAAAAAAAGGGACGTAAAATATACGCTGGGTTAAAATTTACAGCCTAAAAAGAAAAGAAGTCTCGTGCTTCTTTTCTTTTTATTACATGCTAAAATATTTATCAGGGAGGGATTCATATGGAAAATAATCCACAAAAGGTGAGTCATTATTATGCAGTTATATTCACTTCTCATTTATCAAATAATACAACAGATTATAGTACCGTTGCAGACAAAATGGAGGAACTTGCAAAGCAGCAACCTGGATTTTTAGGGGTAGAAAGCGCACGAGATCATTCAGGGCTGGGAATCACAATTTCTTATTGGGAATCACTTGAGGCAATTGAAAATTGGAAACAGAATGCCTTACATAAAGAAGCGAAAAAAAGAGGCCGTGAGCAATGGTATGAAAACTTCCACCTGCGCATCTGCCTTGTTGAGCAAGAATTTAAGTTTCATAGAGGTACATTGTAACTATGAAGAAAAAATTAGCTCTCATTGTTATTCATGAAATATACGGTGTGAACAATCATATGCATCAAGTTACCCACCACTTCACTTCATCTCATATAGATGTATTCTGCCCTAACCTTCTACAATCACAACACGCATTTCATTATCGTGATGAAGAAAAAGCATATCATTTTTTTATGAATTATATTGGATTTGATAATGGAAAAAAGCAAATTGAAGAATTCATTACCCGTCTTTCTAATAGTTACACTCATATTGGACTTATTGGCTTTAGTGTTGGCGCTACCATCTCATGGCTATGTAGTAACAATCCAAAACTAGATTTTATTATTGGATGTTACGGTTCCCGTATACGTGACTATATTCATATGAAACCAACATGCGCTACCTTACTTATCTTCCCTGAAAAAGAAGCTAGTTTTTCAATACCCTCTTTCATTCAAACATTGCAGCAACAAAAGAATCCTTTATTAGAAATACAACAACTACACGGTGAACATGGTTTTCTAAATCCGTATACTGAAAAATATAACGAGCACTCTACAAAACAAGCATACAATTTAATAGATTCGTTTCTTGTAAAAACACTCTTATAAAGGAGAGTTAAATGACGCTTACATTACTCTTACTTATTTTCATATTCATTGCCTTTTTCTCAGCGCTAACTATCATTTTTGTAACCGTAAAAAAGGGGGAGTTTTCAAAACGTCCCTACTTACAATCTATTATCATTTCCATTTTATTTTTTGCAAATTGGATCTTATATTTAACATCTTTTTATATGTTACTCCCTGAGAAAGTTAGCGAGTTTCTATTCCTGCCTATTTGGTTTTTCCTTTGCATTTTAGGTTTTATCACTTTCTGGCGCGAATGGAGAAACAATCGTGTGTTCTCCATATGTATCGGTTTTCTTTCCTTTATTAGTTTTTTATTTGGGTTATTGTTGTTAGTTCTTTCGGGGATGTAGTTGTTGTAAAGAGGATAACATACCTCTTTACAACAACTTTTTTCGTTCCATGACGAAAGGAATTATTAAATATAGAGCATACGCAATAACCATCCAAATGGTAAATGATATGATTTGCTTTGAGGAGTATTGTGAGAATATACTAGAAGAATTATATAAGATGTAAGAATCTAAAATCAAACCGATTGCTGTACCACATATACCTAACTTAATAACTGCATATTTCGTAGTATCTAGTTTTTGGTATAACCACATTACAAAATATAAAGCTATAGCCGTTCCTAATTCAAGAAACGTCATTTGTAGAAAAAATCTATTTGAAGTGTATTCTAATAAAACGGAAGAACCGAAAATAATGAAGAATGCTGAGGCAAAAAACCAAACGCCAATAGAAAATAAAATAGTGAGCCAAAGTCTGTTATTCACTGACATTACCTCCCTTTTGTAGCGCTGTAAACTTTTCCAAGAGCATATATAAATCGCCATATACTTTGTCTGTAGAAAAAGATGGGTTGAATAATGCTTGCAATGCCAATCCGTCAATTAATGCATTACATAAAACGCTCCACGTTTCAGTTGAAATTTGAGATGTCATTGTATTTCCTATTTTTTCATTTAACACTCTTGTTAATTCTTGGTTTTCATAATGTAACAATCCACCAATTTTATCTTTCATCGCATCATTTTGTAATCCACTAGCTACTAATTGAAAAAACAAATGATGATACATTGAATCTTTCACACATCTACTTTCTGCAGACTGTAAAACCTTCTCTAACTGTACATCCTTTCCTATTTGTTCCCACGACGCTTTACAAAACGATTCAGTTACTTCAAGTAATAATTGATCTTTCGTTTTAAAATGATAATATACGGTACCTTGTGTAACTTGAGCACTCTCTGCAACTGCTTTTAATGTCAACTTTTCCATCCCATGCTCTGTAATAATTTTTTTTGCTGCTTCAAGTAACTTCTCTTTATTAACAACATTCGGTTTTGCCATTTCTATAACCACCTTTTAAGTTAGTCAGCTAACTAACTTAAATTATACAGAAAAATCAGATAAATAGAAGGAAGAAAAGCCAACTTTCAACTTTTCTTCCTTCTATGTTTATCCTTAGATTTCACGGTCACTGATTCGCAAGGTGTGTAATAAATTTGAGGTGTCGCCTTATCAACAAACATCATAAACGTAATAAAGCCGATAATAAAGAAAATAAACAACGTTAACAATATTGCTCCTATCGTTAAAAGTATCATAACACCACCCCTATATAGTTCATGTTATTACACCTTTCGCTATTATGTGAGCGTAATCCTTTTTAGAAAAAGAAACGTAACAAAATAATCACAATCACGCCAGTTAATACTGTTCCTAATAGACTACGAGTATATATTGCGACAAGAAATGTTGGAATTGCTGCGATAAGGTAATCCCACTGCATCGTCTCATGCATAAATAATACTTGTGCTAAAAGTGCTGCTAATATCGCAATTGGTATGTAATTTAACCATTTTAAACCCCAGTCTGGAATTTGTAGTTTGCTAAATACGAGTAGAGGTAAAATACGTGGCACAAGTGTAACAGCTCCTGCTGCTAGTAAAAGTAATATTACGTCCAATCTCATTTCCATTTTTCAATCACCACTCCAATCGTCGCAGCTAGTAATGTTGCAATAATAACCGCTATACTATCTGGCATAAATAAGTGTGAAACATACGCGATAATAATTGCTATAATTGCAACACTCAGATGAATTACTAGTTTCGGTTTACTACTTATGAGCTGAAGTACAAATAACCCGATAAACATTGCTGGTAATGCATAATCCATGCCGTACGTATGCGGATCTGGTATCCACTCACCAAATAGCCCGCCAATAATAGTAGCAAGAATCCAATTTAAATACGCCGTGACATTAAGCCCGATCATCCATCTTTCACCTAAATATCCTTTTTGCGCTGCGTGCTGTACTGCAACACCGAACGTTTCATCTGTAATTTGTGAACCGATGAGTAAGTTTTTAAAGAGAGGAATTTTCGTAAAGTACGGTGCAAGCGCTGCACTCATTAATAAATGACGTAAATTAACAAAAAAGACGGTAAAAATAATTGCGGAAGCTGGAGCACCAGCTGCATACATACCAGCTAATATGAATTGGGCAGAACCTGCATAAATTAAAGTGGACATAAACGCAATTTCAATGATGGAGAAACCTGCTGTTTTTGCAATTACACCAGCTGCTATACCGATGCTTAAATAACCAAATACAGTTGGTAAACAATCTTTTACTCCTTGCTGAAATGTATCATCGCTCTGCAAAGCTACATGTGCCTGAGCTTTACTCATCCTTATCATCCTCCATTCCTTCTAAAGTTCGTTTTCCTGTTACGACATGAACTAAATCTATATTTTCACGCCATAACGTATCTAACTTATCAGCTCCAAATTCTTTCGTGATTTCTTCAACCATAATATCGTGCCGCACATACTCTGTAGCAACGAGAACTAAAGCTGGGTCATACGTTGTAACGGCCCATGAAGTACTATCATTTGAGAAGTTCGCAATTAATACTTCTTCCCCATCACGCGCGATAACAGTTAAATGACCACCCATCCGCTTTTCAACAACGTGAGGCGTCATATAATTGTGGTGAAATGTCGCTCCTATTTTAGTTTCTGGAGCACCAAATAAAATTGAAAATATATGTACTCCTTCCTCTTCTTTTTGATGAATGAATGGCTCAATTTCATGCACTTGATCTTCCCATACAGAAATCCATAACTCTTCTTTTGCTCTATTAATTATATTGCATATTTCTTTCAAAACACGATCATTTGAGCGAATATGCGAAATGACATCTATTTGTCGCTCTTGTTCTAAACAATTTAATTTCTCATCTAAAAATTCAAAGGACTTCTCAAAATCTTTTCGCATCCGATTCATTAATTCGGTAGCTGGTACTGGTACATATTTCACAGGTTCTAACGGAACGATATGCACCGCTCCTTTATCCATTAACTTGCCAAGCACTTCATAAATCATCGAACGCGGTACCCCTGTTTGTTTACTCACTTCATACCCAGTTACTGGGGAATGTTTCAATAGTCCAATATACGCTTTACATTCGTACTGTGAAAAACCTAACTTTTGTAATTCCTTTATAATTTCATCCATCTGTAACACCTCACATTCTATATAACTCTCATTTCAAAACGATGCATGTATATTAGTAGTTATTAGTATACCTACTAATATAAAAAAACAGACCCGCAAAGTCAATTGATAATTCTGAAATTTCCTCCAAAAACAAAAAGCCTTCTTATGAAAGGCTTTTTCTACATACTATTCTACTTATTTTAGCTGCAACGTATTTGATAAGTTCTCCTCCATGTGTTCACGTAAAGTGGAACCTGTATACTCTTCTCTAAATACACCGGCCTTCACAAATAAAGGAATGACTCTACTTAAGAATAAATCCAGTGACTTTGGGGGTCCTCCTGGAATAGCGATAAATCCATCTAATGCTCCTGCCTCAAACCTATCCATAATTTGATTCATAACGTCTTGTGGTGTACCAACCACAACCCAATGAGCTGAGCCAACAACTTCTGGTCGTTCTAGTATTTGTCCAACAGTTGGTTCATTTTTGATAATGAAGTTCCGTAATAATTCTGCATGTGTTTTACTACGAACAGTTTGATTCCGACTTGGCAGCATCTCTTCCGTAATCTTACTTTCTAGCGAAATTCCTCTAGCGTCTAGTCCGAGAACCATTTCGAGTAACGCATACCTCTTCTCTTTTGTGAGATGTTGATGAGCTTGCCTATGCATTTCTAACGCTTCTTCGTATGTATCGCCTATAAAGAAATATAACCCCGGCAATACACGTATATCATCTTGGTTTCGGCCGTGTTTTTCTGCTCTTCTTCTTAAATCTTGACGCAGTTCAATTCCTGACTCTACATCTGGCATCGCGGCGAAAATCGCATCCGCAACAGAAGCAGCAAAATTCCGGCCTGCCTCTGACGCACCAGCTTGGAATAATGGCATTTCCCCTGACATATGCTGCGGGATATTAAGTGGACCTTTCACCTCAAAATATTTATCATTATGATCAATAGGCTTTACCATCTCTCTAATAACATCTGGATTATCTATTTTTAATACTTCATAAGGATGACTTCTCCAAAGCTTTCTTACTAACGCTGTGCATTCTGCCGCTTTCGCGTATCGCTCTTCAGATGGTGGCATCTCTGTCTCACCAAAGTTTTCAGCACCATCAATGGATGTAACAATATTCCAACCTACTCGTCCGTTACTTATCCAGTTTAAAGATTGTAATTGCCTTGCTAATATATATGGTGGATAAAACGAAGTTGAGGCAGTCGTAACGACTCCAATTTTTTCTGTTGCATAAGCAATAGCGGTAAACAGTAACGTCGGATCTAAAATGACATTACCTTTATTACGAGCGATTAAATCCGGGTGTGCCACTAAATAATCTGCCTTAAAAACAAAATCTAACTTCGATTTTTCTGCTCGTTTCGCTAACTCTACTTGTTCGTTAATTCCTGAATTAAACTCACCCTCTTGCTCCTTCTTTCTAGAAATTAAACATAATCCAATGCAAAGTTGTTTCTTTGTAGACATACACACCATCCCCTTATTTTTAATTTATCTAGTTAAACAATGTTGCTATCGTTATAGATTCCATTCTTATTAACAAAAATGATATTGATAATCATTATCATTTTATGATGTAACTGTAATAAAAGCAATAATAAAAAAGACTTCCGCTAATGGAAGTCCTTTATCTCAATATTTCATTCGCTTCTTTTTCATAAATTTTATCAAATGAAGTCATAATACGCTGCGATGCTTGAATCATTTTTTGACTCGCCATAAGATCTGCCATCTCTTTCGTCATATCTACATTTGAATTTTCTAGCATATGATTTTTTACTATCCCTGTACCGTTCGGTAAATCAGCGATATTTCCTTCAGCTAGCGTAAAGCTTTTATTTTCACGTTGCACAAGACGATTATTCGTTTCTACATCTACTGTTTTCGTTTGCAACTGCGCAATTACTATTCGCTTAATATCTGGTTTTTGCAAAGTTCCATCGTTAACTTCTCTGTATATTTCTCCATTATTAGATACGAAGAAATCAACATTTTCAGGAATACGAATACGTTCATTATTTACATCCATAACATAAGCACCTGAAGATGTTTGCAGGTAACGATCACTATTTACCGTAAAACTACCATCTCTCGTTAAAAATGTTTCATCATTTTTAGATGTAACGAAAAATGATGATGTACCTGCTGCACCGTCATCTAAAAAGAAATCTGTAGGGCTATTTGTCATCTGTATATTTCCTTGTACTAAATTCACATGAGTCGCGGCTGGCACTACAGCATAATCAACCTTACCGATATTTGTCGTGGCTCCATCGCCACTTCGATATGTGTCTTGTACATCAAATACTTTAGAAGTCATATTTTCTGCTTTGAATCCTGTCGTTTGAGCATTTGCAACGTTATTCGAATGAACATTAATACGCTGCATGTAATTCATCATACCCATAGAACCTATATAAAGACCATTCATACTCGTTTGAATAAGGCAAACGCCTTATTCTTCACCTCTTTTCTACGATGTTTGTAACATTTGTTTTGCTAAATGTTCAGCTGTAGCGATATGGATATGTTGCTTCACGTCTTGTCCATCTGTCATTAATACAATAGGAGCTGATGATACTGCTGGAATTTTCAACAATTCGCCACTACTTGCTGTTTCATCAAATTTCGTAAATACAATTCCATCTATATGAATATCTTTAAAGTTCGTAATGATTTCAATCATATCTTTACTTTTCATAGAAGCTGATAACGTTAAACAAATGTAATCTGGTTCTACTTGTCCCATCGTTTCAATCATTTCTTCTACTGTTTCTGACGTACGATAATTTTTTCCAGCTGTATCAATTAAAATATAATCGACACGCGCTTCTTCTTTAAAGTACGTAAGTGCTCTTGTCATTGCAGATTCATCACGCACAGCGATTACTTCTGATCCAATTGTCTTTACGTAATCTTGCAGTTGCTGCACCGTCCCAATACGCGAATGGTCTGTCGTAATAAAACCAACTGTTTTTTTCTTGCCATGAAACTGCCATGCCATTTTCGCTAGTGTCGTCGTTTTCCCAACGCCGGTTGGGCCGATTAAAGCAATTGTTTGTACTTTTTTTTCAAAAACATTCTCGGTATTGAAATGAGATTTCATATCTTCCAATATATATTCGATTACTTCTTCTTCTGTAATCATCGTTGCCTTCTCAAACTTCACTTTTAGCTTTTCCGCATATGCATGAATAAAATATTGTTCTACATCATTTTGTTCTAACATCCGAATTACTTTTTGAATAATAAACGGTACAGATTGTTGTTTTTCTGTTTTTACAACTTCTTCTTTTTTAGCAGAAACGACTTTTTTCACAGCATGCTGCTTTTTCGTTACTTGCGTTTCTTCCGTCTGCTTCACAACGACGATTCCTTTTTCAAACAGCTTTAATAGCTTCTCTTTCTTTCTTGTCCATTCTTCACTATTTCCTGTTTGCATCGCCGCGTATGACATAGAAGTCGTCACATTTTCTAAATTGTGCAGTACCGATTGAATGCCGTTCGCCTTCACAATTTGTTCCGTAGTATCACTTACAACATCCATTAATTGTTCATGAAATTGAGCTGTGCTTTCATTCACTTCTTCCCGTTTATCCTCTGGAAAAGCAACTAACATTTCATAATTCTTTTTCCAAAAAAACGGGATATTTCGTTTTACACTTTCATCGACAACGTAATAATAATCTGTACCATACTGGTCAAATAACTTTCGATACAATTCATTTTTCGAAGCTGCTTTTATTCGCATTAACGCTTCTTTCTTTTCTGTACTTTCCATTACTTCACCCCCTACTATTCAATATAGGCAATTTGATCTACAACAATTTCTGGTGCTAATTCACTAATACAAAGCACTTGTGCTTCTATTTGATAACGCTCAAGTAGTCTTACAATCGCAAATCTGAAATCTTTTCTACGCGTTAATAATACGGGTTCTCTTCCCATTAAACGAGCTTGTTTAAAGACGCGCTGTACTTGCTCAACGACACGCGTTTCTAAATCTAAATCCCAGTTTAATAAATAACCTTGATAAGAATTGTTCACAACATCCGCATCTAACTCGATTGAATCAGAGAAGAGCGCCGCATATATTTTCCCATCAGGATTTTTTGCATGTTCACAAATAACTTTTGAGATACATTCACGAACGAATGATGTTACACCATCTACATGGTTTTGATAAACTTCTTTTCCGTCAATAATACCTTCAATAATTGTTGGTAAATCGCGGATGGAAATTCCTTCTTTTAATAGTTGTTTAATAACATTTTGAACGAGTGATAAATCAATTTCTTTCTTCTTAATCTCTTCTAATAAAACGCCATTATCATTTTCAAGCGAGTTAATTAAGTCTTTCACATGCTGACGCTGAATTAACTCGTGAAGATTACGTCTAACGACAACATCTAAATGTGTAATTAATATGCTAAGTGGCTCTAACACTTGATAGCCTTTCATTTGCGCATCTTGTACCATATGCTCTAAGATCCAATATCCATCTTCACCGAAAATAGGATCTTTCGCTGGTTCTGCATCTAAATCAGCCATTACGTTCGGTGTTTTCAGTGCTAATAAATAACCAGATTTTAAAACACCTTCAGCCGCCTTCGCACCTTTAATACGAATAATATATCGTCCGCGTGGCCTGAAACTCGTATTATCTTTAAAGTTAATGCCAGGAACGTTAATACCAAGGTCGGTAATAATCGACTTCCTCATAAGCACAACTTTATCACGAGCTGTTTCCCCGTTAATTTTCTGCTTTACAAGTGCCGCTAAATCTAAACCGAGCTCTACGATAATTGGATATTTATCTGTAAATACTCCGAATGAATCTTCTACTTGTTGTAATTGCTCTTCATCACCTTGAATCATTTCTAATTCTTTTTGAAGCTCGTCTTCTTTCTCTTTCTTTATTCGCTGTTTGTTACGAACTCCTAAGAAAATAATCGTGCCTCCAACGAGTGCAAATGGTAGAAACGGTAGTGGTGTAAATATCCCCATTGCGATAAATAAACCACCGAGCGCATAAACAACTACTTCATGTGCTAATAACTCTTTAAAAATACCTTCTGTTACTGTATCAGGTGAACCGTCAAATACACGCGTTACGATAATACCAGTTGAAATCGCAAGCATTAACGAACCGATTTGGTTTACAATTCCGTCCCCGACAGTTAACTGTGTATAATGAATAGCCGCTTCTGCAAAGCTCATCCCTTGCTGCATCATGCCGACAATTAAACCGAAAATGATGTTTACGAATAAAATGACAATCCCGAAAATAACGTCCCCTTTAATGAACTTCCCGGCACCATCCATCGCTCCGTAAAACTCTGTTTCCATATTTAACTTTTTTCGTTTTGCCTGTGCATCTTTTTCTGTAATAATGCGCTGATTTAAGTCAGCATCGATAGACATTTGTTTCCCTGGTAAAGAATCAAGTGTAAAACGAGCCGCTACTTCCGCTGTACGAGATGCACCGTTCGCAACGATAAACTGGAATATGATTAATACTATAAAAATAACGATACCAATTAATAAGTTCCCGCCAATTACGAACTGGCCGAACTCTTCAATAACATGCCCTGCATTTCCATCTGTCAAAATCGCTCGCGTCGTCGAAACGTTAATCGATACGCGGAAAATCCCGATTAATAACAACATCGTCGGAAATGACTTTAATTCATCCCACTCGTTAATACTTGTCGCTCGCATATAAATAAGCACTGACATACTTAGTAGAAAAACGATAATGATATCAAGTATAAATGGTGGAAGTGGAATTAGAAGCGCCACAACGAATGACGCTGCTAAAAAGATAGAAAAATAAGTTCTTGCCGAATCTATCTTAAACAAAGAGATCTCCTCCAAACGCGCTATTACACTTCAAGTTCATTCGTTTGAATTAAATAGCGCATAACTTCAATTACAGCTACGTATAAATCTTCTGGAATCGCCTCATCTTCCTCGACTTGATAATATAAAGAACGAGCAAGTGGACGATTTTCCACCATTGGTATTTCTTGTTCACGGGCAAGTGTTCGTATGTATAAAGCGAGTTCATCTTCCCCTTTTACAACGACAATTGGTGCTGCATCAACTTGTTTATTGTAACGAAGTACGACCGAAATGTGCGTCGGGTTATTTACAATAAACGTTGCGCCATCCATCTTCTTCGCAATTGTCCCTTGCAATATGGCGTGCATAAAGTTTTTTCGTTTCCCTTTTACTTGCGGGTCCCCTTCATTATCTTTATGCTCTTGTTTCACTTCTTCTTTTTTCATCTTAATATCTTGTTCGTACTCCCATTTTTGATAAATAAAATCAATAATAGAAAGAACGATTAAAATAATTAATATAGCTAAAAAGATAAATTTAATTTGCCTAATAATTTCAGTAAGTGACGCAGTCCAGTTAAAACCAATCATACTTACAATTGTCTCTAAATTCTTTTTAAAGAGAACGTACGAAACGTAACCGATTAATCCCATATAAAACAATGATTTCAAAATATCTACTAAACTTTTACGACTAAACAGTCTCGTAAAATAGTTTTTCGGATTAATACGTGAAGCTTTCGGTTTAATAACTTTAGAAGAAAATAAGAAACCGACTTGAATCATATAATTGAATAAATGAAAAGCGTATACGAGTATTAATATAGGAGCTGATACTTTTAGTAGTAATATTCCCATTAAGTAAAAATACTCAGTCGAATCTGTATTTTTCCCAATTTGATCAAACAGCACCGCTACGGAATTTGCAATTTCAAACCCTAACCAATCTCCAAAAAAGTACACGACAACTGCTAATACGAGAATGGAAAATAAGTTATTTAAATCTTTACTCCGGGCAATATTCCCTTCTTCACGCGATTTTTTACGCTTCTGCGGGGTGGCCTTTTCAGTTTTATTATCCTTTGCCATACGCGTCCCCCTACTTCGTTAAGAAAAAGTTAAATAGTTTCGTATATTCCTCAAGTAATACATCTGTCATATTTTTAAATACATAGCCGAGCATCGGTACACTCATCGCAATAAACAAAATACCACACGTAATTTTAATGACATACGCATTCATAAAAACATTTAATTGCGGGGCGTTTTTTGCGATTAAAATAAGAACAAAGTTAATGATGAATAAACTCCCCATAAGCGGAAGAGCAATTTCAACCGCTGATGTAATCGCAAATAATAACGTTGCGAGTAGACTATCTAAAAAACTAGTCGTCAGCAATTTTGAAATCGCCTCTGTATATTGAAACGACTTTAAAATCGTGGCAACGAAATAATTAATGCCGCCAAGTGAAATAAAAATAATGAGAAAAAATATGTCAAAAATGGTTGATAGTAAAGTAGACTGCGATCCTGCATTCACATCAAACAAACTTGCTTGTGATAAACCGATATCAAAGTCTAAAATATGCCCAGCCATTTTTGGAATGTTCCATAGCATTTCTACAATTTTCGCAAGAGATAATCCAATTACAATTTGCGTACCTGCATAAGCGGCTACATCCCAAACTGTCTTTATTTGAGAAACATCCACTTGATCCGCAACTGTAATAGAAAGACCAAGTCCAAATGTAACCTTTGCCATTGCTGGAATCGATCGACCTGAGAAAAACGGTAAAAAATATAAAAATGAAGTAATGCGGCAAAACGCAAAAAACGTCGCCGCCCATAATTCCATATTCATTTCAATTCACCTATCTTAGTACGAACGCAATAGCGATGGAATTTTATCAAATAAATCTAAAATGAGCATCGTTAACTCTTGAAACATCCACGGACCTAAAATGATAATAACGAGCACAATACTCGCCATTTTCGGTAAAAACGTCAGCGTTTGCTCTTGAATTTGCATCATCGCCATAATGACAGCGATAATAATAACGACGATCATACTAACGCCGGCAACCGGCATTAAAATCATAACCCCTTTATAAAAAAAGGTTTGAAAAATATCTATAATTGGTGACGTATTCATTTATATGACTCCTATCACATAGCATCAAATGCTTCAGGCGACCGTTTTAAACATAATGTCGACGATTTTTGTATATCCACCTAAATATACGAAAACAAGTATTTTGAACGGTAAACTTAAAATCATCGGCGGTACCATCATCATCCCAAGGTACATTAAAAGTGTACTAATAATTAAATCTATAAATACAAACGCTAAATAAATGAACATCCCCGTTAATAATCCTTTTTGAATTTGTGTTAACGTAAAGGATGGTACGAGCGTAAATAAGGAAAGATCTTTCAAATCTTTCGGCAATTCTTCTCCGCGCACTTTCAGCATCATTTTTAAATCATGCTTATACGTATGCTTCGACATATAATCTTTCATAATAGGAGCTGTCGTCTCCGCAGCTTGACTTACTGTTATTTGCTCTTTCGTCATTGGATCCCACACATCACTCTTTAACTGTCCAAGTACAGGCTGCATCGTAAAGAGCGATAAAAATAAAGCAAGTCCAACAAGTACTTGGTTCGGTGGTAAATTCATTACCCCAAGTCCTTGACGTGTAATGCCAAGAACGATCATAAAATAAGTAAAATGTGTAAATAATAGAACGATAGAAGAAGATAATGATAAAAGAGTAACAAGTGCAAATAACTGCACACTGGAATTACTCGTAAACTCTT
The DNA here is from genome assembly GCF_009739945.1 of Bacillus luti. NCBI lineage: Bacteria > Bacillati > Bacillota > Bacilli > Caryophanales > Bacillaceae > Bacillus > Bacillus luti. The sequence goes on from NZ_CP040336.1 coordinate 3,500,204, forward strand.
TTCCATTTTCAAAATTAATAAAACCGTTCGGGGATGCATACGCTGGATTTACAAAAACAAATGAAAAAATAATAGAAAATACGAAAATAGCGGTACATAACGATAACTGTTTCTTTATTCTCATGATGGATCCTCTACTTTTTTCGTTTCACTCTTCACCGCATCTTCTAGCGCTTGTTGAAACTGATTTCCTGTTCCTGTTAATTGCACAGATTGTACACCGTTATTACTAATAACAGTGAATACTTGCTTTCCGTCCACTTCAAACAAAAAGGCGCTCGTTTGATGATTTAAATACACGCCGTCTTTCACTTGAATATGTCCATTTTCACCTTGCTTAAAAAACTGCTGTTTGCGCGTCTTTTTCGTCATATAATATGCACCATAGCCGAGCGCACCAAACAGTAATACGACTTGAAATAAGGTCGTCATATACGACATATGACTCCTCCTCTACTCTTTATCTTGCATTTGACTTTGCGCTTTCATAAGCGCAGCTTGCTTCTTGTCAGCTTCAATTTCAGAAATAATAATGCCAAACTTCTCATCCATTACGATTGCTTCACCAATGCCGACTTTCATATTACTTAAATACACATCTACTTTATGTCCTAAGTTTTTCTCTACTTCAAGAACATCGCCAACTTTTAATTGCTTCACGTCACCAAGTGTAATTGATGACTTCCCAAGCTTTACACCTAAATCAATCGAAATATCTGAAACAGTATCAATATGTGCTTTACCTGCTTCATTTCGCTTTCCTACAAATTCTTCTAACCCCATTAATGACACAGGAGATACTTCATGCTTCATATAGACCCACCTACTCTACAAAACTTTTAAATAGAAGCGCCTTACGCGTTCCATCTTTCCCGATAAAACAATTAAATTTATGTTTTCCAGCAACATAACCAAGTAATTGATCCGAAACTTTCGTATGCAGCGGAATAATATCGCCTTCTTCAATTTGCTCAATCTCACCCATTGTCATCTTCTGCTCACCAATTGCAACGTGAACAGGTTTATACAGTTGATTTACTTTCACTTCCACTTCAGACGTATACCTTTTACGCTTATCCGAAGAATGTTCGACAATATTTTCAGACGTTAACTTATCCATTATTTCTTCAACAGATAAAAACGGAATCCCGATACGAACCGTCGTATTCCAAAAATCCGTTTTCATATTTACGTTCAGCAATGAAATAATATCGCTCGCTGTCGTAATTTTAAGTGCATTTGGATCCGTTTCTGTCGTTACAAATGTCGGTTTAATCGCAACAACGCTTTCAAATGATTGTTCTAAATTTTTACAAATAAGAGCGAATATATTATCAAGTGTTAAAAACTCAAATGCAGTAAGTGGTCGACGCATCGTAAACGTACGCTTACTATCTCCGCCAAGCCAACACTCATGAATATAAATAACAAATGCTAAATCAATCTCAACAACAATTTCTCCAAGCTCTGGAAGTCCAAGATCAATCACGCAATATAAATAATAATCTTTCGGCATTTTCTCCACATATTCACTCGTAAATGGAACTTGCTCAACGGTCGACGGCTCTAGTTCAATGGGAATACGCATACGAGCGGAAAGCGCTTGTGACGTCTGTTTGCCAAACGTAGAAGCAATCGCTTGCAAACTACGTAAATGCTCAACACCGAATTTTTCTGGTCTATTAAAATCATACTCTTGAAATTTATCTTGCTTCCCTGCTCCTTGTGCGAAAGCTGGCATTTCCTCGCCTTCATTCACCGCCTTCAGCAGGGCATCAATTTGTTCTTGGCTTAATTTATCGCCACTCATGAAAATCCCCTTCCCTACCTTTTCAATTCAACGATTTCAACATACATCTTCCCATTCTTCGTCAAAATCTTTCCGGTTCCAATCTCTTCATTCTCAAGCATAATACGCACCGTATTTTTCGTTGAATTTTCAAGACGATACAATGTACCCTTCGTAATATGAAGCAGATCTTCAATTTTCTTTTTCGTATTTCCGATTTCAAAATAAATTGTTAACGGAATATCATCTTGTAATTTCAAACCTAGCCCACTCCCATATCGTGTTCACAAAAAATTTCTATTGTATATATAATGAAGTTCCTTATTTTGACACATCGATATTCAATATTTTTTTAATATATCCTTGCGTTTCTTTAAATGGCGGTACGCCTCCGTACTTTCTCACATTACCAGGACCAGCATTATAAGACGCAAGCGCTAAAACAAGATCACCGTTATGTTTCTTTAAATAACCGCTTAACTCTTTCACGCCGCCTTCAATACTTTCAGCTGGTGAAAATGGATTCTTCACACCCATCTCCTTCACATTCGCTGGCATAAGTTGCATAAGCCCCATTGCCCCTGCATGTGATACCGTTTTCGGATTAAAATTAGACTCAACTTCAATCATTTTTTGAATTAACGTTTTCGGAATTCCGTATGTACGACTAACGCGATCAATAATATCCTCATACTTTCCTTCATTTGAAGAACGTATTTTCTGAATATTATATTTATTAGTTAATCCCCACGTATCGACAGCCTCATTTTTGGCTTCTGGGAAGCGTCGCTCAAACTCTTTTTGTGCAACTTGCACTTCATCTACTTTCTTCGTTTCAGACTTTTCTTCAGGCTTACTCGCTTCCTCTACTTTACTAGAATCACCTTTATTAACGAGCGTTTCTATTTTCGTAGATTGTACCGGCTTACTCATATCTTCTACTTTTTCCGGCTGACTAGTAGCCTTCGTCTCCTTCGCTGGTTCGCTCTGCAACTTCTCTTGAAAACGACTACTAACGAACGCCTGCGGACTACTTAACTTTTGCTGAAATTGTCCTTTTTTATATGCAAGCACTTCTTTTACTATATTTCCAACTACCATAATATCACCTTTTCGGTAAACAAAGATATTCTAATATTAGAGTTTTTTTTTAAAGTTTGCAATAATCCTTTGTAATAAAAAAACAACTAAATTGTTAAACTGTTATTTTTTTATATTTATTAATTCAAATTTTAAGTTGACACTTGATATAGCAAGGATTACAATAAATTCGAAATTGTTTTTTTTGTATATTACCGTTTAGGAATTAACAGAAAAATCAAAATCGAAAAATGGGGGTTCTAAATATGAGAATTAATACAAATATTAATAGCATGCGTACACAAGAGTACATGCGCCAAAACCAAGCAAAAATGAGTAACTCAATGGACCGTTTATCAAGCGGTAAACGTATCAACAACGCTTCTGACGATGCAGCAGGTCTTGCAATCGCAACTCGTATGCGTGCACGTGAAAGCGGATTAGGTGTTGCTTCTAACAACACACAAGACGGTATTTCTTTAATCCGTACAGCTGACTCAGCAATGAACTCAGTATCTAACATCTTACTTCGTATGCGTGACCTTGCTAACCAATCTGCAAATGGTACGAATACAGATAAAAACCAAGGCGCACTTGACAAAGAATTCGCTGCATTAAAAGAACAAATTGATTATATCTCTAAAAACACAGAATTTAACGATAAAAAACTTTTAGATGGTTCTAATAAATCTATCGCAATTCAAACATTAGATTCATTCGATAAATCTAAACAAATTCAAATTAACTTAGCTGATACTTCTACAACTGCTTTAAAAATTAATGGTTTAACTATTGCTGATGTTACTGGAACTACCGGTACTAGTACTGCATTATCTGGAGCTCAAGCCAGTGCTATTAGTGGTGCTGCAACCAAAGCAGGTGATTTAACTAGTCTAACCGGAGGTGCCAATTCTGGTGATACTAATGGTGCGCGAATTTCAGCTGTTGAACTTTTCAAAACACAATTTGATGAAGTTAAAAATAGCATGAACAAAGAAGATGTTGAAAAAATTAATGCTGCCATTGAAAAGTTCGAATCAGCTTCTGGTAATAATTTAGAAAATGCTAAAGCAATTGGTCAAGCATATACAGATGCTGTTACTGACAGACCTCCAGTAGTTACTACTGCAGTAAGTGGTATAAGAACTAAGGCAGAAGGCTTATTCAATTCAACAGCCGGCGCGGCTCCTGATTTAACTGCGTTTATAGGCGATTTCAAAAACATAAAGCATGCCATGAATAAAGACGACGTAGAAAAAATCGAGGCTGCGATTGATAATTATAGTAAAGTAGATGGTTCTGGTAATACAGTAGAAAACGCTCGTGCAATTGGTGCTATGTTCTTAGCAGCGATAGATGGCAAATCAACTAGCGGTTCTACTGCTGGAACAGGAAACGCATCTGCTGCAGTTAAAGCAATCGATGCTGCACTAGAAACTCTTGCTTCTAACCGTGCAACTCTAGGTTCTACATTAAACCGTCTAGACTTTAACGTAAATAACCTGAAGAGCCAACAATCAAGCATGGCATCTGCTGCTTCTCAAGTAGAAGACGCTGACATGGCGAAAGAAATGTCTGAGATGACTAAGTTCAAAATCTTGAACGAAGCTGGAATCAGCATGCTTTCTCAAGCGAACCAAACTCCACAAATGGTTTCTAAATTATTACAATAATCCATTTGAGTTAGCTTCATAAAATAAACCTCTCTGCAAGCAGAGAGGTTTATTTTTTCTATATAAATGAATTATTTGTAAAACCTTTCTTTTTTAGGCGGAAGAGAGCATCCGCGATGTGTAGAAGCGGTCAGTGCCCATCTCTCCTCCTCCCCATGTTAAAACAAAAATAGGAAATGAGTATAAGTCCATTTTCGTTTTTCTAACCGTTTATTAGCCTTAAGACCTTATATCCATTTATAAAGTGCGTACATTATGCACATTGTACAAAGATTTTAAAGAGGACTGTTAAGCGTAGTCTTTGTATGAAAATGAACGTTACGATGAAGCATTCGATTACTAGTTCGAACATATAACACACTTCTAGTAATCTACTTTATAATCAAATCCCATAAAAAAATAAAAGGGAAATACATAGGTTTTATGTATCTCCCTTTTATTTTGTACCCAATACTTTATGGCGTTACCGTCATAACTTGTCCTCTGCGGTCGACCATTATTTTCATGTTTCCGTCTTGTGCGTTGTATAACCCTATTTTATGTAGTTCTTTTTTGCAGTCTTTCACAAATTTCGGCAATTGACGAATTTGATCGATGTCGGAACTCGTAATGAAGTTAATGACGTGACACGTCATATCTTTAACATCTTGTACAAGTTCTTCTTTCTCTCGTTGTAGCCTCTCATTTTCTGCTTGTAGCAACTGCAATTCACTTTCTATACTACGTGCATCCTTCTCGTCTTTCGAACGCTCTGCAGCCATGCTAGAAAGCTTATATATACCTTCCATAAACTGATACAGTTCATGTTCTTTCTTTTCACTATTGTTACGAATCGTGTCAAAATTATCAACGATACCGGACAGAACTGTTACAAGGCTTTTTTCATCCTCTTCCACTATAGCGACTTCTTTTACTTCTTCCTTATTCGCCATTATCGTTTCAGCCATCACTTTTTTTATAGGTGTATATTTTCGTTTTCGCCCCGGTTTTTGTTTTTCAATATTTTCAAAAGGTATTTCCTGCTTTTTTAATTTATAATACGTATTTTGCAATTGACTTTCTGTTTTTGGAAATATATTCAGTTCATTTTTACTAACGTATTTTGAAATATTCGCGATGTTTAAACCGTGACGTTGACTAAATTGATACACTTCATACAGTAACTCTAGTTCTGACTTCAGCCACGTAACTGCTGATTTTTCATAGGCGCGCATACCGCCATTTTTTTCTATATCTATTTGAAATAATACCATTCTATTATATAAATCAACTAGTTCTTCATATTTTACTCGGAATTGTTTCTCTATTTTTTTAAATTCCGTTTCTAATTTCATATCGTTCATTACATTATTTGACATGTTTTGTAAAAGACCTAATACATTGATCGCTGTGTGGTGATACATACTCTGTGCCACTTCCCCTCATCCTTTCACAATTCTCATCTGACTCCCATGTCTTTCAAGAAAATAGCAATTTTTACATATCCATATTATAACATTTCGAAATTATCTGTCAAATAAATAACATACAAAAATGTATAGAAAGTATAAAAATAGAAAAACTAAATTTTTTGAAATAATATATGTATAATCCTATTTCAAAAATAATCCACATAATTATATTATATGGTATTTCGAATGTGCTTTCACCGAAAACATTTGCGTTACCACGAAATCTTACTACCCTACTCCAAAGATACATTCTCTTACCTTTTTAAATAAAAAAGCACACCACTTATTGATGAAACCAATCCAAAACCCGCAATACTACCTACATACACAAACACTATCAAAACTCCCTGCCTATGTAGCCTATAAAGTACTAAAAAGGAACTAACCAAAAACTCACATGGCTAGTTCCTCTATTCCAGCTAAATAAAAGCTTTTACAACACTAACTTATCTACTAAACCAATTAGCTCTTGAATATCTGGCTTACTTACTTGCGCATTCGCCCCTACCGCTTCACCTTTATGGAATAATTCATTTGTAATTAATGAAGAGAAAATAACAACTGGCAAACGATTCATCACTTCATGATCCTTAATCACTTTCGTTAAATGATGTCCGTCCATTTTTGGCATTTCAATATCCGTAATTAGCAAGTGAATATGTTCAAACATTTTTTCACCTTGCTCTTTTGCTAGTTTTTCAATATGTGCTAACGCTTCTGCACCATTACTGAAGAAGTTCATTTTTGAATATCCAGCTGATGATAATGTTTCTTCTAGTATTTGACGAAGCATTGCAGAATCTTCCGCAATATAAATTATCTTTTCAGCACGATCTGTTTTGTGCTCTAAACCAGATAATGTTTTCTTTTCATAACCACTGTCACTAATTTCACAAACAATTTTTTCATAATCTAATAGTAAAATAATTTTCCCATCTAGTTTTACAATACCAGATGTCGTTTCTTCTAGTCCCATAGATAATGAAGCTGGTTCATCAATTTGTTCCCATGAAATACGTTGAATACGATGCACTTCATCAACGCGGAAAATTACTTTCATTTGGTTTAATTCTGAGATAATAAATTTCGTTTGATCAAGTGGCTTTGTCGATTTTAAATTAAGAGCTGTCGCTAAGTTAATAACAGGTAAAATTTCACCGCGCACTTGAACAACACCTTCAACTGCATGATGAGATTCTGGCACAGTTGTAACAGGGAATGGATTAATGATCTCACGTACTTTCATTACATTAATACTAAATAGGTTTTCACCAACAGTATATGTAACAATCTCTAATTCATTTGTTCCGCTTTCTAATAAAATACTTTGTGCTTGTGACATAAAGGTGTCGCTCCCCTTCCATTAATTCCGTATATCTAATTATTAAGCTTTATCAAAACAGAAAAGTCAACTACCTATATTTACAATATAGATAGTCGAACGATTCATTCATTTATAAATACACTTATTCTTGTATAAACGATGCAAGTGCCTCTAATAACACTTCTTGCGCTCCTACAATTTCTGTCGGCATTGCTTCCCACTTTTTCGAAAGCTCCGTTTCTACCCTTACTCTTAACGCTGTATCCATTTCTTCTAGCACGTATTCTTTCGTTGCTATATCAACATCAAGTAGAGCAAGTGCATATAGTTCCGGTTCATTTATGTTTTCAAATAACTGTTTCAATACTGCCGGCGCTATATGTTTTAACTTTTCAATATGAATTTCCTTATCCGAGAATAATAACTCATATTGAATAAATGTAACATTTTCTTTAATTACTTTAAAGTAGCAATTATTTTTTTTATCATTCACAAAATAACCATTTGAATCTGCAATAATACTCTCTACTTTACGAATTAAATCCGGCAAACTACTAGCCGCCATTACAGTACGCTGCTCAATCTCACCTGGCGAAATGAATGTAACGCGATACTTATTCTGCGCCATCCTCCTCACCTCTCCTTTTATAGAAATTCAGTCTAATTTTACAATCTTACATTAACCTGTTTTATATCACCGTTTCTAGACTTGGATACATCCTATCGTCAAAGAGCTAAGAAGAAGCACTTCGCTTCCAATCTCTTCAACTACATTAGTAGCTCTCCATACCTCTGTCCTTACACACCAATCGAGACTCTATTAGGCACTAACCACTACCACATATCGCAGGCTCTCTCTCAAATCCTAAAAAAGGACTTTTAAGAGCTTTTCAGTAACTCGATGTTATTGAACCAAAACGCAATTTGCTGATCCGTTATCCCTGATAACGTAACAAAAAACTCACGACACTTCATCTCATCCTTAAACAGTTGATACTTCCAAACGCCTTCGCTACCGACACTTATGAAATACGATTCGTGAATACGGCCAATCGTTGCTTCTTTTTCACCAAATGAGTACGGAGGCACTTGCTTAATTTCAAATTGATCTGGTAAATATACATGCTCTTCTCGTTCCATTTTTAACACTTGCTCAGCAAGTTCACGTTTATTTTCGAAAAAAGGCAATTGTAAAATTCGCTCTTGTCTTGTCATACGAGTAAAAAACCCTCTCTACTTCATTACAAATTTTCTTTATGATTTATTATCGAATTAAGTTTACAACTTCATTTAATACTTCATCTGAAATTTTAATTACTTTCGCATTTCCTTGGAAACCACGTTGGTATAGCATTAAATCAACGAATTCTACAGATAAATCTACGTTTGCACCTTCTTGTGCACCACCACGTACTTTTCCTGCACCATTTTGACCAGATACGCCAAGTGCTAAAATACCAGTTGTGTTCGTCGCTGTAAAGTTACCGTTACCCGTTTTCATTAAGCCACCTTCGTTCGGGAACATCCCAACAGCTAATTGACCTGCAGCTTTCATACTTCCATCAGAGTACTTTACCATCACATATCCACCGTCAGCCATAAAGCAATCTTTCACAGTTGCCGCTGGTCTACCATCTACGTTTGTTACTGCTATTGTTTTCTCTGTCGGATGGTTTGTTAATTTGCTAAGATCTATTTTAACTGTTCCACCATTAAATGGAATATTAGCTTCAGGATTGATCGGATCTGGCTTCCCTACCGCATCGAATTTCACATTACCAGCTGCTCCTTGGACCTCATGAAACTCTGTTTCTTTTTTCGAGTCATTACGCATCTTTACAGTATATTTATAATTATGTTCACCATCTTGTGTAAACTCCATGCGCATTGTCCATGTATTACCGGCATCATCGTATACAGGTAATTCTTGCGTAATATGTTTTGCATCAGCTGGAATGTTTCCTCCAACGATTCCTTTTGACGTTCGAATACCACCGATTGCTGATCCCATTGGAATTTGCAATGGTCCCGGAATACCAGATAAGTCAACATTACCAGTTGAAGGATCAGCTGGATAAGCGAATACATATTGACCTTCTGTATTCGTAATATAGTAATCTGAAGATATTGTAAATGTCCCTTTACGTGTAAATTCCATATTCCCAGCTTTTGAATCACCTACAACGAAGAAGCCATTACCTTCCATTGCTACTTGTGTTTTACCACCTGTTAACGTAATTGTACCATCGCTATAATCCGTAACTGTTCCGCTCATTTTCACACCGTTACCGATACTTTTTGGGTTCGTTCCTGCGTATCTTTCATCGCCTTTTGCACCGACTGAATTGTTGTACAGTAAATCATCAAACATTGCTTTTTGTTTTTTATAACCAACTGTTTGTGCATTAGCAATATTATTTGAAGTTACACTTAATGCATTTTGTGTTGCATTCATTCCTGAAATACTTGTATATAACGCTTTAATCATACTGTATGGACACTCCCTTATGAATTTGTTGTTTTTACTTCTTCAGTTACTTTTTGATTATCTTTCTTTACATCTTCTGGATTCGTTTCTCCAATTGGTTTATCAGATACTCTTTCAACGAAGCGAAGTGATACCACTTTATTATCAATAACGAGCTGTACTTCGTTATTTTCTGCAAGGCGAACTGTCTCTACTTGACCAGTTACTTTGTTACCGTCACCGTCAACACCTCTTACGTACTTCCCTAAAAACTTCATTCCGCCATCAAGCGCTGTCGAATACATCGTCGTTCTTAAAGAGTCAACTGCCTTTGTCATATTTTGCACTTGTTCCATAAGAGATAACTGCGCTGTCTGATTCATCATTTGATTCATATCCATCGCATTGAATGGATCTTGGTGCTGGAAACTCGCTAAAAACAATTTTAGAAAATCATCTTTTTCCATTACACCAGGTGTTTTTTGTTCACTTGCTGATACTCCATTTGTTTGCCCTACTGGCGATTGTACACCGTTAACAGGGACATTACTTCTTTGCGCTCCTGCTTGTAACGGAATATGATTTGTACTCGTTGTATTTAATCCAACTGTTGGCACGCTTTATCCCTCCAATAATCCCGCAAATTCTTTTGATTGTTGATTCTCCTGTTTCGGACTTGCTAACTTCTGTTTTTGCCTTTGCTCTTGTTCTCGCTGTTCTTTACGGTTTTCATCTTTATCTGAATAACTAATTTGAATATTAATTTCTTTTTCTTTTAACTTCATTCTCAATTCATCAAATATGATTTCAACACGTTTTTTCGCATCGTGTTTTTCCATTTCGACATGAACATCAATTTGATCGCCATGCTTTTTCATAAATACAGTTAATGTCCCTAATTTCTCTGGGTTTAACTGAAATAAAACACGTTCTTGTTTCACTACAAATTTTTGCAATGCTTCTACTTGCGCTTCCATTTTCTTTCCTAAGTCAGGTAATGAAACTTTCTCAGCGCCGCCATTTGATTTTCCTATTTGATCCGTACTCGTCGCTTTATTTAATAACTCAGCACCAGCCGAACTCGAATCGTTTAATGCGTCAACTTCTGGCAACTCTATCTTTACATTATCGCTCCCTGGTTCCGGAAGATCTGCATCTAAGTCTTTAAACTCTTCTTGTTTCTTTGCGATATTACAAGATTCTGATTCTACAACTTTCAATACTTGCATCGTTTGCTCCGGCATCGTGACTTTATCTAATGCCATTTGAATTGTATCTTCTAAACATATGGCATTTTTAATATTCATATTTGAAAGAAGCTCTTGTAGTTGTTGTAATTCAGCTGCTGGTAATTCGTTAAGTTTTATATTTCCGTACTCTTTATGTAACTCTTGTATTTTTTGTATGTATTGATATAACAATTCTGGCTGCACACGCAATTGCTCAATTGCAACCATTTGCTCTGATACAGCTAACAGTATTTGTTCTGTTTCTTTTTTCTCTTCTTTCTTTATAAGCGGTTCTTCCTTCTTCACCGGCTTTTTTACTAGAAGATACTCTTTCTTTTCTTCTGGTGCTTCCTCTTTCTTTGCTTTCTCCGTTTTCGGTCTTGTTTTATTTTCACTTCTCATCGTTTGATCAAATGTAGAATCTTCACGTTTCGGCTGTATTTCAAGACCTTTTTCTTCTTGCGGAGGTAAACTTTGTTTCACCGGTAATACAAACTGTAACACAACTTCCACCTCATCTATTTATACACATTTTTAAATCAAGAAGCATCTTTTCTTCTAACTTTTCTTGCGCTTTCGCAAGCTTCTTACAATCTTCTTGATACATTTCATCAATAACACGTTCTTTTTCTTTTATTTTTTCTAAAAGGCTTTCATTTTTTTGAATAAAACCTTCCGTTTTTTTAATTTTCCGATTCCATTCTTCTATTCTCTCAGGCGAAAATGTATGTGAAGACAACATGCCAGCCATGATAGGTTGCCTTGTTTGTACGACTTTACTTCGCGATTTCACAACATACAAATCATATTCTTTTTTTTGCTCTATTTTTCTTTTTTCAGATGTTAGTTCGTACACTTCTTTTAAAATATGTTCTTTTTCTTGATTCATCTGCAATTTTATCGTGTCGTACTGCTGTTTATCCACCTATTTTCATAGCCCCTTCCTATTATAACGCTCTCTTTTTCTATTATATAGTTTTTTTACGAAAAAATCTGTGAAATATTAAAAAACAAAAATAAGACCCCAAAACGCGAGGTCTTATACAATATGATGCATTGCTTGGACAATATCCTCAAAATGAAAACAATCCGCTCGTCCTTGTTTTAAAAACGTATTTATACCTTCTACTTTATTTTTGCATTCAAAAATATAAGCATTTTCTTCATTTTCTTGAATTGTTCCTAATTTGAAATACAATTCATTTTCTTTATAAATCGATAAGATTTTTCTCATTTCATTTGCAAATTGCCAATGATTCGGTGATACGATTTCTTCCATAATCCTACTTACTGAATCTAATACGGAAATAGCTGGATAATGACTAAGCGTTGCAAGCTCACGCTTTAATACAATATGCCCATCTAAAATACCACGCGCTAAATCTGGTACTGGCCCATTTAAGTCGTCTCCATCCACAAGCACTGTATATATACCTGTTATTGATCCTTTTTGTGTTTTTCCAGACCGTTCTAACAGTTTCTTCATGTAACTTTCCATCAAGAGCGTTTTACCACCTATCGGTAACTCTTTAACAGCAATATCAACACTTCGGCGGGCATCAGCAAAACGGGTAACCGAATCCATCATGAGTAATACATTATTGCCTTGGTCGCGAAAATATTCAGCAATAGATGTTGCAAGCTTAGCGGCGCGAAGTTGCATGAGATGGCTTTCATCTGATGTTGCTACAACTACGACACTTTTTTTCATTCCTTCTTCGCCTAGTTCTTTTCGGATAAAGTCTTTTACTTCTCGGCCACGCTCTCCTACTAAACTAATAACATTAATATCAGCTTTTGCGTTTTTCGCAATCATTCCAAGTAAAGTAGATTTACCTACACCAGATCCGGCGAAAATACCAATTTTTTGACCGATTCCAATTGTTAGCATAGAATCTATCGATTTAATTCCCGTCTCAAATACATCGGTAATTTCTTCACGCTCAAATGCATGTATAGGCGGGGCATCTAATTTTATTTTCTGGAGTGGTATGTTTTCAGCGTTCTCATTTAACACTTCACCATTTGCGCTTAACACTTTTCCAAGCAAATGATTACCACGAGGTACAGCAACATCTTCAGCAATTAATGTGACCGAATCTCCGTAACATACTTTTTCAGTCTGTTCGAATGGGAGTAACATATTATTTTCTTTTTCAATCGCAATTACTTCGCATAAGACATTATGTTCTCCAACGAGGCAAACATCCCCAATCTTCGCTTTCGGCCCTTTCGCTACGAAAAACTGCTCTTGTACACTATGAACTTTACCAACTTTCGTATACAACGGTGTTTCAATGAACGTATTCCATTTATCATTCTCATTCATTAAAAGCCTGTTCATACGTTTTTCTCCTCAAATACTTTCTCTTCTTCCCATTTCTGACGAAGTTTCGCAAATATAGGCGCAAATTTAAATTCGAAAAATTCCTTTTCTTCTTCCAGAACAAATTCACCAAATTGTAAGGAGAAATCATACTTCCATTCAACTAATTGCAAAAGCCAATATTCTTTCGTATTTTCTTTCTCTTCTTGAATGCGTTCAAACGTTTCTGGATGTACTGTAATGATTAATTTTTCAAATGAAGTAGGCAATGTTTGAACGATGCCAGTTAAAATTGGTAAAACATCTAGTAATCGTGAATCTACCGCTTGATTCACAATTTTTTCCGCTAACTGGAAGGATTGATCCCATAGTAATTCTGTCCATTCAAACGCTATTTCTTGTTGTTCTTTTTGAAACTGAATACGCGCTGCTTCCATCTGTTCCATTTGCTCATGGATGTGCTTTTGAAATTCTTCTTTCCCTTGCATCAACTGCTGTTGCTCTCGTTCTAACGTTTGCTGCTCTTTCCTTAGTTGACCCATTTCAACATGTAATGCATCTTGCTGCGCACGAAGTTCTACATGATCAACTTGCACTTCTTCCTCTATATGAACTGAGGATGGCTTTGGAAATTGTAATTCATACGTCTCTTCAGAAAAAGAAACAGAATTCTTCGGAATTCTGTTTTTAAATAAGGACATCATCTTCACCTCTTTGAATGATAATTCTTCCTTCTTTCTCTAACTTTTTCACTGTACCTGTAATCGTCTGCTGTGCTTTTTCAGCGTCTGTCATCTTAAGTGGTCCTAAACCATCTAATTCTTCTAAAATCATCTCTTTACGATTCATAGACATACATGTAAATAGTTTCTCTTTAATTTCTTCTTTTGCAATTTTAAGTGCTTTTGCGATAACACCATTATCTGTAATTTCCTCTAATACACGGCGAAGCGCAAGATCTTCAAGCCCGAGTAAGTCTTCAAAGACAAACATGTTTTCTTTAATTTTTTCAGATAGTTCATAGTCCATCTCATCCAGCTTTTGAAAGACTGTTTTTTCAACACCTCGTGAAACGTTATTTAAAATGTTCACAATTGTTTTCAAGCCATCTGTTTTATTAATTGCACTAAATGCCATATTATTTAATTTCGCTTTTAATAATTCACTAATTTGATTAATTAATTCGCCATCTACTTGTTCTAGCTTTGCAATACCCATTACTGTTTCTACTCGTTTATAATCTGGTAATCTCTCAATTAATTGAGAAGCAAGCTGCGGCTTAATATAAGAAGCAATAATCGCAATCGTCTGCGGTGATTCATCATTAAGTACTGTAAGAAGTGGTTCTAAATCTGTTAGTGAATTTAAGAATTCAAATGGATTATCTTTGTTATACCAAAGGTCTTCCAATAATTTTTCTAGTTCGTCTTCTGGCATATTTTTAAATATGCGACGAATATATTCTTTATCCGGAGTGACTAGATTCAATTCTTTTACATTTAGTTCATATAAGAACTCCCCTAGTACATTTTCTAACGTTTCCGGTTTATATACACGAAACTTCGCGATTTCACGAAGTAATACTTCTTTTTCCTCAGCTGTCATATATTCAATGACTTGTGCTGCCACCTCTTCATCTAATGTACGAATGAGGATGGCAGCTTTTTCTTTGGAGGAGATTTCATCTAACATCGTTGTTCCTCCCTTACTGTCCGTTTAGCCATTTTTTAATAACTTTTGCAGTACCTTCTACATGTTCCTTCGTAGCATCTTGCACTTGTTCATCTAACGTTGGTTCTTTCGGTTTTTCTAGTTCAGGTTTTGGTTCAGGCTCTATTTTTTCTTCAGGAATTTCCATAATACTTTCACTACTTGCCGCAACTTCATCTTCTACTAAGTATTCTTCATATTCCTCTTCTTCTTTCTTTTTCTTACGTCTTGCTAAGAAGAACCATACTAAACCAACAAGCGCTAGCAAGCCACCTGTAATTCCACCGATTAGCCACCAGTTCAAGCCACTTTCTTCTTGCTTTTTCGGCTCTTCTGCTTTTGGTTGATCAAATTGAACTGTTACAACGTTAACTTGTCCATTTGTAAAGTTTCCGTTCGGATCAGCTTGCAGTCCTGCTGCTGTTCCGATTGCTTCTTTAAACGTTGTCATATCGATTCTTCTTTTTACTAACGTATCATTATCTACCCATACTACAACATTTGTTTTCGTCAATTCTGGGTGTTTCTTAATCGTTTCAACTGTTTTATCTATTTCATAGTTTTCGATTTTGTTACCGTTTTTATTATCGTAGACGATTTTACCATTTTGATTATTGTTCGTACCGTAGTTTGGTACTTCACCGTTCGCTGTAATACCAGCATCTTGCTTCGCATCTGCACCTTCTTGGGCAGTAGAACTTTCTTCTTGCTCTTGTTTACTACGAAGTACACCTTTATCACCATATTTTTCTGACTGACGTGTTACTTCATCATAATTTACGGTAACTTTCGTATTCACTTTATATTCATTTGGTTTAAACATCGTCATTAGCGTTGCATCAATATCTTGTTTTAACTTACCTTCAATTTGATGTTGCATCTCAACTTCTTTTTCATAAGAAGAAGAACTGTTAGCATTCGCTGCATCCGCTCCTTTTGAGATTACACCTTTTTTACTATCTATTACACTTACTTCTTCCGGCTTTACACCAGGAACTGCCGCACTAATCATTTGCTGTATACCCGCAACTTGATCAGCTGTTAAAAGTTGTCCACGTTTCACACCAACAGTTATTGCCGCTGTTCCTTTCGCTTTTTCCTCATCAAAAATCGTTTCTTTTTCAGGTAACGTAATTTGCACATTTGCCGTTTCAACTGTTGTAAAGTTTCTTACAATATCTTGCTCCAATTGCTTTTTCGTACCGACAATTTGCTTCATTTTTTTATCTTGCTCACTTGAACCGAGCGAGCTTTCTAATAAAATTTCCTCACCGCTTTTCGAATTAAACGGTAAGCCCATTCCATTCATTTCTTTTCGAACCCATGGAGCATCATTCTTTTGCACACGAATCGAACCATCGGCTGCTAATTGATAATCAACACCTAGCTTCGATAATTCTGCTGTAATCTCTTGTTTGTCTGCATCATTTAAATTTTGATATACAACAACATATTTATCCGGCAAGGTGAAGTATAAAAGTGCTCCTGTTACAATGGCTAAAAGTGCAGCACCAATTACTAATTTATGCCACGTTTTTAACGATTGGAAAACATTTCTTATCTTTTCCATTTAAACACACCCGTCCACTTTCCTAAATTTGCATATTAATTAGCGACTTATAATTTTCAATAAGATTATCACGCACAAGAGCTGCAGTTTTCATTTGTGATTCAGCTTTTTTTTGCTGAATTAAAACGTCATGTGTTTCTCCTACCCCTTTTGTTAATAAATCATATACCGCTGTTTGGGCATTGTTTTGCGTTTGATTCATATCTTCCAATAAATCAATAAACTTTTTCCCTTCAACTACAGATGTTTGCGAAGGTTTAGAAGCGCCAATTGTCTGAATCGCTCCAAATGGCTGTGTCTGTATCAATGGTTGAATTTTCATTTCTCGTCTTCTCCCTTATCCTCTGCCAATCTCTAAATCTTTATCGAGCATTTTTTTGTTCGCATTTAATACACTTGTATTTGCTTCATACATTTTTTGAGCAATCATTACATTCGTCATTTCAGCTGTCACATCAATGTTCGGATAACGTACATATCCTTCTTCATTTGCATGCGGATGCGTCGGATCATACACTAAATTTTCAGCTTTATCTGCTTCAATACTTTTTATTTTCACTCCATTTGCAGGAGTACTGTTTAACATATTTGCAAAACTATTGTTTGATTCTAGCACTACACTACGGCGCTCATACAAATCTGCTCCTGGTGCTGCAGTCGTATTTGCATTTACGATATTATTAGAAGTAACTTCCATCCATTTTCGTGCTGTAGTAAGCCCTGAACCGCTTGCATTAATTGCCTGAAACATAAGTTGCCTCTCCCTCTATTCTTAACGTCCACGCGCTGCCTGGTTAATTGCATATTGCGTATTAATCGCGTTAATTGAAATACCGTATAATTGATTTGCTTTCATTAAATCTAGCATTTCTGTTGATACATCAACACTATTTCCATCTTTATTCATTTGCATTGATTTCGTTTGAATCTTTGCATATGTATTTTTCATATTTACTGTTGGTAAGTGCATTTCATTCGTTTGATATAAATCTGGATTGCTTTTTAAATCTGAAGGATTACTTTTATATAATGCACTACTTTTATTCATCTGTTCAGCAAATGTTACATCTTGTGCTTGATAGCCAGGTGTATTTGCATTTGCAATATTACTAGAAACAGCATTTCGTTTCGTCACTAAATAATTCATATAGTGGCTTACATCGCTCACTAAATCTGGCATATTCAACATCCTTTCTTTTCCACTTGGCTATTTCGAACATCATTATCCACTAATAGAAGTTTCACTTCATTATTTATTTTCTTATATGTATTTATTAAAATATTAACTGTTATGTACCCTTACATATTTTATTCCATTTTTCCATTGTTGTCTTTAGAAAAATACAAAAATATAAAAAAGAATGAAAAAAACTGTATACACGTAGTAATCTATGGCTCATTTCGATATATGTACTACAAACTAACATCCATTTTTATATTGTTATAGAGAACTACTATTTTTTTCACTACAGCCATGAAGAGAAACCTCAATCAGCGGAACTCCTAAATAAAGGGATAGATTCCCTTTCAAGAAGGGAACCCTTTTCCATACTTTATATTTAATATTTACCGTAAAATGAATTAGCTTTCATTCGCCCATCATTTGTCATAATCATTTCTTCCAAAATCTTCTGCTTATCTCGAATGTGCTGAGCTGCCTTAATAATAAATGGACTTACTTCCGCTGCAACTTGTGCGCGTGTTTCTTCATCCAATGTCATCATCCAGCGATTTAACATTGTACTCTTCTCAGCAAACTCTTCATCTGACACTTGCAATTCACCGATTTCATTAAAACAGCCGACAAATGCTCGATAAATATCATTGTTCATTTTCGAGTGCTCCGCGGTAACCATCTATTAAATCTTGTAATACTTTCACAATCGTATCGATATCTTTTGCTTCACGTGTTACTTTCATTGTTTGAATTTGAATGCTAATCCAATCATATAAGCCAAATAGACTATCATATAAATCTTTCGTAATTTCAGGATTTAATTGCAACTTTAATTCTTCAAAAATACGTTCTAACTTTTCAAGAAGTGCATCACCTTCTTGTAGTTTAAAAGTATGTAAAAGTTCTTCTAAATTACGAAATTCTACAATACATCTTTCATAAATAAAAATTGTATTTTTAATTGGATTACTCGTCATAATATCATTTTGCATATAACGTTGCCATGCTTGCATACAATCACTTCCTTAGCTTTTCATTAATCATCACTTTTTTGTTTTGTCATTGCTTTAATTGTTTTTAATTGACTATCAAGCGCCGCTAATGTACTTTCTAACTTTTGATACTTCTTCACAATTTCATCTTGCTTTTGCAAGTTTTGCGATTCAATATCTTTAATCTTCTTATCTAAATCACTTACACGCGAATCGATGTTTTTCACACGTTCCCCAACTACACCCTTATCACCAAATAACTTTTCAAGTGGTTCTTCCATCATCTTTCCTATCCCATTCGAACTAAAGAAGAACTGCTTTGCTGCATCAGGATTATCTTTTAACGCCTTTGTCAATTTTTCATCGTCTACTTGCATTGTTCCATCTTGTTTTAATTGAATACCGTATGTAAACAAATAGTTGCCATCCTTTGAAAACGTCACGACGTTATTCATCATTTGGCGAACACTTTGCATAATTGCTTGCCCTTGAAAAGCTCCATTTTTCCCATCAAAAATATCCACTGTACCTACAGCCTTATTGTAATCAGCTACCATTTTTTTAATTAAATTAGCTGCATCTGTGACGTTTGAATCACTCACTGTAAACTTCAAATCTATACCTTTTTGATCCGCAGCTTTTGTATCTGTACCCGTTTCACCACTAGGCTTATTTTCAACTATTGGATCGGTTACTTTTAAAAGCTCAATCTTCACACCAGGAAGTGTTTCAATTGTGTTGCTAGCACTTTTTTCTTCGATACCATTGATACTATATTTTGCATCTAACGCTTCATTAATCGTGTTTAATTTAGATTCCGTAGTAGAACCTTCTACTTTCGAATAAAACAAATCCGTAAGTACATTAGGCGGTGTTTCTTCTAATTTAATATTATTCGTTGCCCCTTCTTTCGTAGAGGACATGAAGATTTTTTTACCAAGTGTATATACTGATACACCATAATCCCCATCATTAATTTTATTAATTAAATCTTTATATGTCATATCAGTTGTTACTTTTAGTTCTTTTTCACCTAGTTTTATTGTTTCATTTCTTGGAAGCTTCTCATTTATATCAGTAATATCATTAGAAGCAATTTGATGACGCTGTGCCAGTTGATTAATCTTTATATTAAATGTTCCTGCAATAGCTCCACCATCTGCTTTTACGTTTATATAGCCATCTTGTGATGTCGTTACTTTTTTTTCATTCCCTTTAAAAGCCGCTAAGTTTTTAAAGGTTTGTGTGAAAGAACTAAATTCTGATTTTAAACTTGTGTATAATAGTTTATCTTGTGAAAGTTGGTTCTTTTCATTTGTATACGGTGTTTTTCTCATAGCTAACGCGTTCATTTCTAATTCAACGAAGTTAGAAGTATCGATCATATTATTACCGAGGTTCCAAATCTGTTGTCTACCGCCAATACCCGTTAACGTTCCTGCCATATTTCTCACTCCTTATCGTTTACATATAATCTAAAATACTCGTTTTACTCATCGTACTAATTGCTTTAAGCGTCGCTTCATACGTCGCATTAATATATGCTAAATCAGAAATTGCCACCGCTAAATCAACATCTTCAATTTCTTTACGGTTTTCTTGAAGTGCTAAGTTTTGCTCACTTAAAATCGTCTTGAACGTATCTACAGTGTTCATCGTCGCTCCCACTTCTGTTGTACGATTAATAACACTATCTAAGTTTTTCTTATTCTCCTCTAGGAAAGGTTGTAGTGCATTTTGATCGCCGCTCTGCAAAGCATCTTTCATCTTTACTAACGTTTGAATAACAGGAGTTAGTAAATCATCGCCTTTACGAAATGCTTTAATTTCATAACCGTCATTTAGCTTCCACATTACATCTTTTTCGCCACCTTGGTATGTACCATCATCCGCAAACGGTGGTTTTTCTGCACTATCTCCACCAAAAAGATAGCGACCTTGCTCTTTCGTATTCGCTAAATAAACGACTTGTTTTAGAATTTGATCAACTTCTGTTCCAATTGCTTTTAATTCTTTTTCACTATTCGTCCCATTTAGTGCTTGAATCGTTAATTGATCTGCTCTCGTTAAAGATTTCACAATACCTTGTAATGTATTTTCAGTTTGACTTAACACATTTCTAGAATCTGCTATATCTTTTTGCATTTGTTCAATATTTGCCAATGAATGTTGAATCGCAAATGATTTACTTGCTGCTAGTGGATCTTCACTCATAAGAAGGTTTTTCTTCCCTGAAGTTACTTGATTTCGATGATATTGCTGCTGCACATTCAAATCCATTAACTGATTCTTTGCCCAGTTTGCATTTTGAAATGTAGATACTCTCATCCCTATTTTCTCCTTTATCTATATTTGAATTGGCGCAAAGAAGAAACCGCAGATATGTACGGTCATTCCCTTATCTAACCGCGCCCTCTGCCCATATAAAGAAAGAGCTTTTTTCTTTCTTCTTTGTATTACCTGTTACCTAATAATTGAAAACAAACTGTCAAATACTTCATTCATCGTATTAATCGCTTTAGAGTTCGCCACAAAGTATTTTTGGAAGGCCATTAAATTTACCATTTCCTCTTCCATATTCACGCCTTCGATACTCATTTTTTCTTGCTGAATACCATCCAGTAAATCACCATGAATACTTTGATAAGCATTCACTGCACTTTTATCTGAAGCTACACCAACTATGAATTGGTCTAATGCTTGTTTATACGTAAGTCCCTCTTTATAATTTCCATCTGTAATTCCTGCCAGTTTATTTGCTGTTTCAGCAGATATTTTCATTTTCGAAACATCTTGTGCAAATTCTGGGTTTAATTTCATCTCTTGCGCATAATCTCCAACGAAGAAATCTTTTCCCATCACTGTATTCACTTGCGTTTTCACTGAACTCATGAAATCTTCAAGATTTTTCTTATAACCCGCAATCTTCGCTTTCGTATCTATCGCTGATTGAATCGCGCCGCTAGTTAAAGGAATTTCCGAACCATAAATTTCAACAGACATTGGTTCTTTTTCTTTATTTAATTGAAGTGGATATGTATCTTGTCCATTCACTGTTAAAACACCATTCATTCTAACACTTACAATATTAGGATTCATAGATTCATAAGACACTTCTATATCGGCATACTTAGACATCTCTGTAACGATACGATCACGTTCGTCTAGAAGTTGATTCGGTACTTGTGTGCCAGCTTGCCCAATTTTTTTATTCGCTTCTGCTAAACTAGCAGCAAGACGATTAAATTCATTCACATGCGCTTCAATATCTTCTGTCGTCTGGATTTCCGCCGTAGCTAAGTTTTTTGCAAGGCGATTTACCTGACTTGTGAATTTTCCCGTTTCAGCAATTAATGTATCATAGTAGTTTGATTGCTCCGGATTTTTTGCAACTTCACGGAAAGCATTGAAGAACCCGTCCATTAAACTGGATAACGAATTCTTTCCAGTCGTACCTACCATAGACTCTACTCTCGATAAAGTAGAATTCATATATGCATAATATGAGAACTGTGACAATTGATCATTATATTGCTTTGTTTTCACTTCGTCCGTAATACGATCAACACCTAATGTTTGTACACCGTTACCAATTCTTTGTGCCGGCATATGCCCATTACTCGCTCCAGCAGAGGCAATATTCACTGCTTGACGTACATAACCCGGAGTATGAATGTTAGACAAGTTTTGTTTCGTCGTTTGTAATCCCATTTGGGCCGCTAGCATACCTGATAGCGGTGTATTATAATCAGATAATCTCATATCGATTCACTTCCCCTTTACAAAAGTTCGTTCATAAAGATTTGCGAATTATTGTTTCTCTCCAAATTATATTCAGAAACCGAATCCACAATACTTTCTGTAGTTTTTAATAGTACGTTTAAGTAATATTGATTTTTCAAAAGAATCATTTTTACATTCTCTTCTAATTCAACTAATGTTTTTTGTAATTTTTCTATTTTTTCAATTTCTTCATGAGAAAAATACGAAAATAACGTACTCACACGAAATGGTTCAACTCCCTGTTCTTTACAAAACTGAACAACCATTTCTTCAAATGAGCTTGATAATCCTTTTAAACCATCTATGTACTGTAATTGCTCTATTTGTAACTTTTGAACTGCGTTTACATTTTTATGTTTTAAATTCTCGTATATGTTTTCTCCAAGTACTTGAATATTTTCATATGCTTTTTGAATAATCACGAGCTTTTCATATAATTGTATGTACATATAATTTCCCTCCTTTTACAAGACTAGATTTACAATTAAACCGTGGATTTCTCCGATTTGATTTAACATTTCTAAATGTCCTGTTTTTGTATTAATCAAATTCATAACATCTTCTAACTCATTTAATCCCATTTCTGCCTGTTTCACAATCGTCATTTTCTGTGAATATCCGTAACGCGGATGACGAGACATAACGTCTTTATATTGCAATACATTATCAACATAAAAATTCAAAAATGATTTCACCGTATTTTTATATTCCATAACATTATCAAGCGTTAATTCCATTTCAATTTTCTCTTTAATTTCTCCAATATTATCGACAAACGCTTCCATTTGTTCTAACAATTTATCTTTTTTCGGATCTGCATGCAAATTATCCGAAAATGCAAGTCCTGTCCTGACATTTGCTTCTTTCGGCATTTGAGTAGCAGGCGGTATATGCGATAAAATTGGGTTATGCGAGATAGAACGTAGCATATATATCACCTATTTATTTTTTTATTTCTTCCTAAAGTTAATCGTAAAATCCATTTATTTATAATTATACTCTGAACACTCATATTTTGCAGTTATTTTTTATAGAAGATATGTTACAATTTAGCATGAGGTGGCACAATTCTATGAATATTTTTCTTTGTGGTTCAAATCAATTAACAGCATTAGATCAAGAGGAAATTAAAAAGTTTTTAACTGACTATGCTCATAAGCATAAAATTTACATATTATGTTATAAGTCTATTGAAAATGAAGTTCTTCGTTTTTTCATCGAAAACGAAAGACTCGCCCAAAATTTATGCCTTTACACACTACAACCGTTACAAGCAGTAACAGATGAATTTCAAGAAGTCGTTGATTACTTAAAAAAACACGGAGCCGAATACGTTGCTTTTGATCACCCTACCGACTCCATTTACCGATCAGATTATATGTTTTTTGTAAAACAAATTATTGAAGATACCGATTTAGTTCTCTGTTTTTATAATGGAGACAAACATACATCAGTTATTCCTGTTGATATTGCAAAAGAAGCGGGGATTGATGCTGTTATTTATGATTTACCAGGTTTACATGAAAAGCAAATGAAAAAAAGCTTTGAACAAAAAATTCGTATGATGTAAAGGGGGAGGCACAATATCGTTATTGTGCCCATTGTAAATATGATAATTGAACAAGATTATGATCATTTTATCGCGAGTTTTAAGCAACAATTCAATATGGATATCGCTTCGTATAAACAAGATAGAATGCGCCGTAGAATTGATGCTTTTATTACGAGAAAAGGCTTTGAAAACTACATTAATTTTTTTAGCCATTTACGTGCCGATCAAAATTTATTTTTAAGCTTTATTGACTATATTACAATTAACGTTTCAGAGTTTTTCAGAAATAAAGAACGCTGGCAAACGTTAGAGACGAAAGCACTACCAAAATTACTTGAACAAAATAACGGGAAATTAAAAATATGGAGTGCCGCCTGCGCTGCCGGTGAAGAGCCATACACACTCTCTTTAATTTTATCGAAACATCTTTCTCCATTTCGCTTTGAAATACAAGCAACGGATCTTGATTTTCATATATTGGAAACTGCAAAGCGCGGTCAATATACAGAACGTTCTTTAAAAGAATTACCTACCGATTTGAAAGAGCGCCATTTTACGAAAGAGGATGATACATATTCATTGCATCAAAGCATTAAGCAACATGTCACGTTCAAACAACACGACCTCTTAATGCAGTCATTCGATACAAATTACGATTTAATCGTATGTCGTAATGTAATGATTTACTTTACAGAAGAAGCGAGAGTAAAACTGTATGAAAAGTTTAGTCGTTCTTTACGAAAAGGTGGCGTACTATTTGTTGGTAGTACAGAACAAATTTTAACGCCCGAACGCTACAACCTTCAGCGATTCGATACATTTTTCTATGAAAAAGTATAAAAAGGTCGTCACAATTGAAGTGACGACCTTTTTATATAACTCGAATCAAAATAATAGCAACAATCCATATAAAGAGAAAAAGAAACGTCATTGACCATTTATGTTCTTGCATCGCTTGTTTCAATGTTTGAGATAGTTGCGTCATATTCATTTCTGCGAGCGCTCTCCATACACTTACATCTCGATCTTTACCCATGTGATCCATGCCGCTAATTAAAATGGTTTCATTAGACAATTTCGTTATATAAGCAGCAATAACCGTTACCATTAAATTTATATTTCCTTCTGAAGAATCACTTTCTACCCTAGAAATAAGCGCACTCACATCTAGTAACGGGATATGTACCTTTCTACCAAATGATAATTGTACTTCAGCAAAATCATACGTTCCATCTAACAAAGGAAGTTCTTTTATATGTGCTTGCTTAACAAGTCCTTGCAGGCTTCTAATTACTTGTTCGTATATTTTTTCTGCTTGCTTTCCTTCTCCGGATAAAGTATGTAGCTTTTTAAAGAGTTGTAACACTGTATCCATCTCTTTAAAAAGCATTTCCTTCATACTCTTTCCATCACTTACACTTGCAAGTAAAATTCCTATTTCATTATTTTTCGTAACGATTGTAGATTGTCCAGTAAACACTAGGTTACTACGCTTTCGCTCTTTCTGAATTTCATGTTCTGAAATAGCTTTAGGCTGTTTTAATGGTTGCAGCGTCTTATTTTCAATTGTTGTACGTTTAATTTCCATTTAAGCGCCTCCACTACTATGAAATAATTAGCCCCATTCTTTATTACTCTTTAAAACTAAAAACAGTACGAATAAACCTGACATGATAGCAAACACATTAGATGCTTGTACTCCTTGCTCACCTTGTTCCTCTTTCTTCTCTTCTGGCTCTTCTTTCTTTTTCGAGACGTCTTGGATGTCGATTTTTCCTTTTTTCTCTTTTTGAGCCTTTGCATTCGTTACTTCTTTATTTTCTTTCAACGGCTCTTTTATCACGTAGTTCATTTCTTCTTTTTCTTTTAACGGCTCTCTTATAAAACTGTTTACTTCTTCGTCTTGCCTCGGAATTTGGACAACTGGAAGTTTTTCTTCTTGAAGCGGGATTTCTACTTTCCAATCGTCCTGCTCCCCAGTTTCGTTCTTCTCTTCTAACGTATTTTCATCCTCTTTTTCTTCTAGCTTTTTACCATCTTCCATTTTTTTCTCAAAAATAGAAACGATATATTCACTTTCCACCACCAGTTTATTACCTGCCGCATCTATTATTTCCACAAATAGTTTATATGGTCCAATTGGCAAATCAGCAGTTATTTCAATTACTTTTTGCCAATCCATTTCACGCTTGTTGTAGTCTAATAAAAAAGGAATCTCTTGTTCGTCTTTTCCCTTTAATATAACGCGGGCTTCTTTCACAACTGATTCTATGTCTGCTGCCTTCACTCGTACACGTATAGAATCACCTTGTTTTCGTTCAATTACGTTCTCCTTTGCCTCGTCAACAGTAACTTTATGCAACTTCGGCAACTCTTTATCTATTGTTGGCGCTTCATTATTTATACGAATAAGCGGGACTTTCACTTCATTTTCTATAAGCTCTTCCTTCTCATTTTCTTTATAACTTTGAACGAGCTGAAGATGCCAGTCACCTTGCAAATCAAAAACCCCGATCTTATAGTTCGCAATCCATTGCTTCGTTTCTTCTTCATACTCAAAAAATAGCATTCTTTCTTGTGCATATTGCTCGCCTTTTTTTTGCAATTGCAATATACCTTTCATACTTTGAATGCTTTTCTCATTTCGTTCCACAGTAATCCGCAATTCTTCGCCAACCTTCAATTCCTGCTTATTTACTGTAATAATCCCTTGATCTGTTTCTATCTTTCTTCCGATCTCTTGTTCATTCGTTACTTCTTTTTGTTCCTCTTCAACTTCGTTCATTTCCACTCGTTCTGTCTGCTCTTGAATTGCCTTGTTTTTTTCTTGCATGTCCACTTCATTTATATTTTGATCTCGCTCAATTTGTTCTTCCGCTTGAATTTGCAAAGGGAATAACAAATGTATGCATAGCCAGCAAACTAGAAAAAACTTTACGTTTTTCATCTACTTGTTCAAACTCCTATTTCAACGCCTTACAGCGTTTTCGTCACTTTTACTCCGAAAAATCCATCTACATTTACAAGTTCACCATACGCCACTAATACATCGTTTACATAAATTTGAATCGGTTCATCAATATCTTCATCCAATACAACCGCTTCATTTTCTTGTAAACTTAATATATCTTGAATTGTTTTCACAGTACTTCCAAATACAAACTTCACATTCATGTCTACATTTTGCAAGATGGATGTATCCATATATACTGGCTCGATTTGTTTAACTTCTTTAAATTCAATAGGTTGCACAACAGGTGCTACAATGTCTTCCTCTTCTATTTCTTCCTCAATCTGTTCCTCTTGACCTTCCACCATTGGGTATAGAAGTCGCCTCACCATTTCTTTCGCCTCTGAAATCGGTAAAATTTGATACATTTTCGATTGAAGTAAATCGCCAATTTCAATGTTGAATGTAATTTGAACAAGCTCGTCCCCTTCCATAGCTTCACCCAAATATTCCATTTCTTCTCGAAGCGTAACAAATTTAACTTCTGGTGGTGTCATATCCATTTTTTCTTTAAACATTTCTGACATGGCAGTTGCCGCATGCCCCATCATTTGATTCATAATTTCTTTAATACCACTTAACTCTAATTCACTTAGCTCTTTCTCAGGATCAATTTCTCCTGTCCCCATCATCATCAAATCTACCATTGTTAAAGCAACATCTTTCGTAAATACGAATACGTTCTCATTTTTTAACCCTTCAACAAAATCAACATTTAAAATGACGAATGGTACAGGTACCCCATCATAATGACGAACATTAATCGCCTCTACGTGTGGTGTGCTAATAGTGACTGGCTGATTTAAAAGTGTTGATAATACTGTTGAAGCTGAACCAATTGATATATTCGCAATTTCACCTAGCACATCTTTCTCTTCTTGCGTTAACTGCTCTTTTTCAACATGTTCTTCTACAATCTCAGTTTCCACGATTTCCGCCGGCTCATTTATTTCTTCCACTTCACCAGATAATTGCAGTAATTTATTTATCATTTGTTTCGTATGTTCAACTGAAACAATTTGCACCAATTTAGAGTTTACAAGATTATCTATTTTTAAATCAAACGACACTTTAACAATCATGTTACTTCCATTTATCCCGGAGATTTTCTCCATTTCTTCTGATAGCTTTACAACTTTAATTGTCGGTGGAGACATATCTACTGTGTCTTGGAAGAACTCCGACATAGATGTAGCTGCGAACCCCATCATTTGATTCATCGCTTCTTGTACAGCACTTAGTTCTAATTCACCAAGTTCTTTTCCTTCTTCCACTTCACCTGTCCCCATCATCATTAAATCAGCAATGGATAAAGCAACATCTTGCTGGAGGACAAGTAGATTTTCCATATCTAAGCCTTTTGTAAAATGAATATTTAATACAACATGAGGAACTTCAACATCACTTGTATCATATAAATCTACTACCTCTACACGAGGAGCAGTTATACTTACTTGCCTATTTAAAATTGTTGATAGTACTGTCGAAGCTGAACCGAATGATATATTTGCAATTTCACCAAGAATATCGCATTCTTGAGACGTTAAATCCACCTTTTCTTTCTCTAGCACAATTGTACTTGTATCCCCTTGTGTGTGTTGCTCTGGCATTTTCCCCGCCTCCTCATTTCTGTTTTTCCATCTAATAATATAAGGTGAAACTTTAATCAGTAGGGTTTTCTTCATCCCACATTAATTATTAGCTCACACTAATCGGGCCATGATCTTCCGCCTAACTCCATCGCACTCTCCGAATTTTGAGCTTTGGGTCTTACTACCCGGCAAATAGCGGGATAAATTTTCAATTATTATATTTTAACAAACTTATTATACGAATCGTTCATACACATTTTTTTCAATTACATGTAATTCATTTTTTCATATTCGTAATGAACCAAAAAGCTCCCCAATTGTATACAAGTGGGGAGCCTTCCTTCATTCCTATTATAAACCTTCTGGGTTTAAAATGAGGACCACTCGTCCATCACCAAGAATCGTTGCACCAGAGAAATAGTTAGAGCTCTCTGCAAAGAAGTCACCTAATGACTTTAAGACTATTTCTCTTTGACCGATAATTGTGTTTACAATAAGTCCATAGCTGCGGTGTGTATTACGAACAATTAACACAGGAACCATTTGACTATCATATGACTCAAACGCCTCATCTACTGTTTTTTCACCAAATACAGTACTTAAATGCTTCACTTCAATAATTTGATCGCGATAGTTTAATACATCTTTCCCTTGTAAGGATTGAATGTCTTCTCTCTTAATTCGAATTGCTTCAACAATACTTCCAAGAGGTAAAGCATAACGCTTATCATTCGTTTGAACGAGCATCGATTGAATAATGGATAAAGTTAACGGAAGTTCAATTCTAAATGTACTTCCTTTTCCTTCCTCAGAATCAATAATCAAATGGCCACCTAGACTATGGATTGTATGCTTCACAACATCTAATCCAACACCACGTCCTGAAAGATCTGATACGACTTCAGCTGTACTAAATCCTGGTTGGAAGATCAAATCAAATACTTCACGGTCTGTTAATTTATTTGCCTCTGCTTCTGTTACAACGCCATTTTTAATCGCTTTTTCTAATACTTTCCCTTTATAAATACCATTTCCATCATCCGTAATTTGAATAACGACATGATTTCCACTATGAAACGCCTCTAATTTAATCGTACCTGTTTCGTTTTTACCTGCATCACGACGTTGTTCAACAGTTTCAATACCATGATCAATCGCATTACGAATTAAATGAACAAGTGGATCACCGATTTCATCAATAACAATTTTATCAACTTCAGTATCTTCACCTGTAATTTGCAAATCAATTTTCTTCCCTAAATCTTTCGCTAACATACGTACCATACGCGGGAAACGGTTAAAAACAGTTTCAATTGGAACCATACGCATATTTAGTAATACATTTTGAATATCTTTTGAAATATCACCTAATCGATTTAAATGCTCAATTAATTCCTTGTTTTGAATCGTTTGTGCCAATTCATCGATGCGCCCACGCTCAATTACGCTTTCTTCAAACATATTCATTAGTCTTTCAATTTTCTCTAATTGAACACGAATGGAACGATTCTCCACTTTAGCATTTTTCGTTTTCGTTGTGCTTTTAGCTGACGTAGCACTAGCAGGTTGTGCCACCTCCTCTATAGGGGTTTCCAACTGCGTAACCATAGCAGGTTGTACCACCGCCTCTATAGGAGTTTCCATTTGCGTAACTATAGCAGGTTGTACCGTTTCTTCTACTCGTACAAATTCCTGTACAACGACTTCTGGCGAAACTACTTCCTGCGAGGATTCTCCTTGCTTTACTTCTACTTTATCAATTTCAGAAACATGAAGTACTACTTGTTTCAATTCTTCTACACTACGATCCGTATTCATAAATACTGTGAACTCAAATCCGAAAGCATCCGCCTCGATTTCTTCAATACTTGGAACTGTTTTTTGTATATCCCCTAAATTTTGCAGTGCTTCAATACACATAATGGCACGTACTGCTTTTAAAATCGCTTGTTGTTCAACAGTTATGTGCACTTCATGCGAAACTACATTCTTATTACTTATACGATTGTTCTCCACGTTGTCTGCAGAAACTTCTACATTACCATTCAATAGCACTTCTAATTTTTGTTTAGTCGATGCAGCATCAATATTACCCATTCCGCCTTGTTGCACATCTGCAACCATCTTCTCCAAATTATCAATGCACTCAAAAATCACATCAATAATATTTGCATTTACCACTATATTCCCATGGCGGATTTCATCTAACACATTTTCCATTTTATGCGTTAAATCCGCCATTTCTGTAAATTCCATACTTGCAGACATACCTTTAAATGTATGAGCTGAGCGGAATATTTCTCCGACTACACCCATATCAGCAGGATTCTGTTCTAAAATTAGCACATTTTCATTTAGCGACTGTAAATGTTCTTCTGATTCTTCAAAAAATATATTTAATAGATCTGTTTGCATTTTAATCCCCTACCTGTCTAACAAACATTTCATTCATGTATAACAATTTAATGTTTTATAACGAGAAAAAAGGGGGCCACACACCTATCCGCTATCATTGTTTTGATTCCTTGTGGCACCCCTTTTATATTAGCTATTTGCTACTTTTGTTAAAGCTTCAATTACACGATCCGCTTGGAATGGTTTTACAATAAAGTCTTTTGCCCCGCCTTTAATTGCATCTAATACCATCCCTTGTTGTCCCATTGCAGAACAAATAACAACTTTTGCACTTGCATCAATTTTCATAATTTCTTTTAATGCTTCAAGTCCGTCCATTTCCGGCATAGTAATATCTAATGTTACAATGTCAGGTTGAAGCTCTTTATATTTTTGAATTGCTTCTATCCCATTCTCCGCTTCACCGATAACTTCAAATTCAGCATTACTTTTTAATAAGTTTTTAATCATCGTTCGCATAAACATCGCATCGTCTACAACTAAAATTTTATGTGCCATTCTTTTAGATTCTCTCCTTCTATGTATAAAAATATCTTAATATTTCACCTTATCATTCTCACTCATTATACAAAATAAAACGATAAAATTTAATATTTTTTTAAAAGAATTTCTGTATTTTTATTATATTATTATTAAAATAATATACTATTCTTTTATATAAATGACAACGCGACGGTTTTTCTCCCAATTTTGCGGTGAATCATTTGGTACAACTGGCTTTGTATCTGCATATCCTACCGCAGCTAATCTTTTATCATCCACATGATACACCTCGATTAAGTGATGTATCATATTAGCCGCTCTTGCTGAAGATAATTCCCAGTTAGAAGGAAACTTTTCATTATGGATTGGTCTACTATCTGTATGTCCTTCCACAACAATCGGATTTGGTACCGATTGGAAAAATCCGACTAATTGACTAATTATCTCTTTTGCTTCTGGTTTAACGCTCGCATCACCCGTGTCAAATATTAAATTATCTACTATAACGATGCTTACTCCTGTATCCTCTCGGTATACATTCACTTGACTAATACCGTTATTATCTACATACGCTTTTAACTTTTTATACAAGTCGTCCATTCGCTTCTTTGAGACCATTTTTTCATCATTTTTTTCATGTGAAATATCTGGTATTGTATTTTCCATTACTTTTGCATCTACTTGCTCCGCGTCACTAAACTTTTCAAGCATCTTTGATAATTTTACTGTATCTTGCTTTGATGTAGCAACTAGTAATACAAAGAAAGTTAATAATAACATCGTTAAATCAGTAAAAGTTGTCATCCAACGAGGCGATCCCTTTTGCGGTCGTTTTTTCATCATACCACTCCTTGAAATATTAGGCTGCTCGTTTTACTTTTTTTGTCTTCGATTCGTATACATATGTATCCAGTTTTAACTTTAATTTAGAAGGGATTTGCCCACGATATAATTCTGAAATTGCTTCAATTATAAACTTC
Organism: Bacillus luti; assembly: GCF_009739945.1. NCBI lineage: Bacteria > Bacillati > Bacillota > Bacilli > Caryophanales > Bacillaceae > Bacillus > Bacillus luti. Next base: position 3,532,807 of record NZ_CP040336.1, read on the forward strand.
TTCTCTGTATACAAATCTTCAATTCCACGATATACCTTTTCAGCAAGAGGGATTGCAATCATATTCGCAAGTATAGATCCATACAATGTCGTTAGCATTGCAACTGCCATCCCTGTCCCAATTTGCGACGTATCTTGCAAGTTTTGAAGCATAATGATCAGACCGATTAAAGTCCCTATCATCCCCCAGGCTGGGGCAAAATCACCAATTTTATCTAATAAAGTTGCTCCCTTTCTTAATTCGTACACTTCTGTTTCTACATCTTTCATTAACACTTCTTTTAATTCATCTTCATCGTAACCGCTTAACATGAGTTGAATTCCTTTTTGAATAAACGGATTGTCTACTTGCTCTCCATCAACTTCTAAAGAAAGCAAACCGTGTTTTTTAGACTTTTTCGAAAAATCAACAAACAAATCCGTTAACTGTTCTAAATCTTCTTCTCTTCTATGTAAAACAGTAAAAATACTTTTCGTATATTTTTTTATTTCTCCAAATCGATACGCTACAACAATCGTCGCTGTTGTTCCCCCTATGACAATTAAAATAGATGAAACGTCTAAGAAGTTTTTAAACGCTTTTATTCCGCCGCCGCCAAGCATGATTGCCGCTATCACTATGGCGAAACCTATTATGATACCCATTGGGCTAGAAATGTCAAACTTCCTTTTTTTTCTTTGTGGTCTAGCAAATATTTGATTTTCGTCTCCCATATTCTTGCCCTTCCCTTTTTTATTTTCATAAAACATTTTTTTATTTTAATAATACGTTTTCACATATAATATGTATTATACGCCTATCATCTATTTATCGCAATATACTCATAAAATTGACACATTTCATTTCCCTATTAGAATTATGGTATGCCAATATGAGGAGGATCACGATGGAACATAACATTTTACAAGTCATTGCACTAGCTGAAAAACTAAAATACGAAATGCGGCATAGCTGGCTTTCTAACGGACGCCAAGAAAGTGTAGCAGAACATACGTGGCGCATGTCTCTAATGGCCATTTTAGTTGAGCCTTATTTGGATCAAAAAGTAAATATTGAAAAATTACTTAAAATGGTTATTATTCACGACCTAGTCGAAGCTGAAGCAGGTGATATTCCAGCCTTTGATACAATGAATAGTCACGAGTTACAATTACAAAAACAAAAAAATGAACTAGAAGCAATTTTAAATATTAAACAAACATTAACAGGTTCTCTCGGTGAGGAATTGTATGATTTATGGATGGAGTTTGAAGCGAAAGAAACGTACGAAGCAAAAGTTGCGAACGCACTTGATAAACTTGAGGTGAAAATTCAGCATAACGAAGCTCATATTGATACGTGGCTACCAATTGAGCATAAAATGACATTCCAAGTAGCAAAGCATACGAATTTTGATACTTTCCTATCTAAATTACAAAAGATTATTGAACAAGATGGCGAAAAAAAATTAATAGCTGCCGGCATTGACGTTGAAGCTTGCAAACGATAATGAAATAAGACACTCAAAACGAGTGTCTTATTTCATTATTGTTGATACAGCCTGCTTGTAAATAAGTTGTTGTTTTCCATCGACTAACATTAAAACTGTAAATTTATCTACCCCAACAACTTCTCCTACTATTCTAACGCCACTCTTTAAGAAAATTGTAACCGTACCCTTTTCTTCTTTTATTTGTTTATACAACTCTTCTTGTAAATGTTCCAATTACTGCTCTCTCCTTCCTTACAAAACATCTTAATATAAAAAACTATAAATTTTTCATTTATGCATCTTATCTTTTACATTCATAAACTTATTAATTAGTATATCTAAATCTCGGCTAAATAACAAAACTTTATCATGATCCAATCCATGTCTAGCAACAAGTTGAATTAACTCTTTCTTTTTGTTTTCTATTTTATTTTGTAATTGTCCCATCTCCATCTCTTTACTAAAACTCCCTTTTCCCATAATATTACTTGTAAAATTATAGTACAAATTCCCACATAAAAAAATATAAAAATGGTTTTTTTTACAATTTTTTATATTTTTTTATGAACAAATTGCAAATTATATAACGATGCTCCACATATCCACGCATAAATCACCTTACAAATACAATCCAAATGAATTTACAGGCGTTTGTCTAATTACAAATGAGACTGGCTCCTTTCCCCTACAAAAAACATACTGTATATAGTAGTCCATGAACTATAAAGATGACTTTCCTAAAAAGGAGGAAAACACATGAGCTATGGTGGAAGTTGCGCTGGTTTCGGCGGTGGATTTGCTTTGCTTATCGTACTATTCATCCTTCTAATCATTATCGGATGTAGCTGTTGGGGTGGTGGCGGCGGATACGGATATTAACATATCATATCCTTTGCACTAACTCTAAAGGCATGCAGCAAAGAAACTAAAAACTATATGAAAACAGCTCATATTTGAGCTGTTTTTTCATACTTTCGTATGAAATTATATCCCTCTTTTTTGTGATTTCAACTAATAAAAAAACGTTTACTATGAAATAAGAAACGTTTTTTACTTAGGAGGATTACAATGATTAAAGGTCTTTACGAAGCACATTTACCCGTCCGTAACTTAGAAGTGTCTATACCTTTTTACGAATCACTTGGACTGAAATTGTATAAAAGAGGAGACGACATTGCTTTCTTTTGGATTAAAGAAAATGAAAGTTGGCTCGGCCTTTGGGAAGGCACAGAATACAAAGTTAATTATCATCCCTCTTTACGACACATCGCCTTTCAAGTAAGTTTACATGATTTAGAACATGCGATACATTGGCTAAGTCAAAAAGGCATTTCAGCACGAAAAGACTTTGGAATGGAACCAATTGAGCCAATTGTTTTTCCGGAATTAGCACATGCCGCCGTATACTTTAACGACCCTGATGGAAATAGTTTAGAACTGATTGCACAATTACCAGTTGGACTGCCTACAGAAAAGAAAGTGTATTTAAGCGAGTGGAAAAAACAAGTTCAAACATCGTCATTACATAAGGATTAAACTTTTATGTTAATTTGATCCCATTCATTATTTCTTGCCCAACAATAATTTTTTTAAAATATCATTTGAGAAGAAACTACATATTTATGTTAAAATACAAATAAGTTTGTGAAAGTTTGCACTTAAATGTTAGACTTAAAATAGTTATTGAGTTTAATTAAATAGGAGGGCTATTTTGGGGATCACATTCATTTTCATATGTATTATATTAGTGGCTTCTATTTTGCAAGCAAGTACAGGTTTTGGCTTTTCTATAATGGCAACCCCCTTTTTATTAATGCTATTCCTACCACAGGAAGCCATACAAATAAACATTATTTTATCATTAATTATTTCCATATCACTCATGTGGAAAATACGAATGGACGTTGATTTTATTTTACTGAAACGGTTTATTTTTGGAAGTATAGCCGGTGTACCTTTTGGAATTTTAATCTTCATTTCCGTTAACATAAACACTTTTAAATTAACAATTAGCATCCTACTCTTACTATTAACATTGTTGCTACTATGCAATGTTAAAGTTAGATCAACACCGTTTAGAGATTTCGTAGTTGGTGGATTATCAGGACTATTAACGACGAGTATTGGTATGCCTGGACCTCCTCTGCTACTTTACTTTACAGGAACTGATACTGAAAAAGAGAAGTTAAGAGCAACTACTTTAGCTTTTTATCTGTTTATATATTTCATTAGTCTACTAACTCAAATACTCTTTACTGGGACGGACATAACAATTTGGAAATCAAGTTTTTATGCAATTCCAATTGTATTTTTAGGTTTGTTTATAGGTCAACTTATTTTCAATTGGCTTAATCAACAAGTTTTTAAAATATTTACATATATCCTTTTGAGCTGTACAGGTATTTATCTTCTTATTGACAGTTTGCATTTGTTATAGATGGTACAATGACACATAGATTCAATGGAATTATTGTTGTATTTTAAAGCTACAAAATCATTAATACAAACTAACTAAACGATAAAAAGCGGCTATTATGCCGCTTTTTACATTAAATACTTTATAAAACAAAGACCTGCACTTACTATCACGAATATATTAAAGACTAAGAAAAATCCTTTTTCAAAATCTGTATACTTTTCTACTTTTACTCCGCGTTTTTTTAACTCCATAATAATCATTGCAATTTCACGTGCATACTCAACACTTCCAAATTGTATATAATTGTTATTATATTTAACCTCAAAGACATTTTTCATTTTTTTATGTTGCGAAATGAATTGTATATCCTCTAATGGTATACTATGTTCATTTGTTTTTTTGAAATAACAATCTAATCCTTTCATGATCACTCTCTTATTTGTTAACACGATATAATAATAAAAAGTAGCTCCTACGTATAATATATTGGGTATAATTTTACTATTTACCATACATCCTTCGTCTACTAGCAGTTCTTTCTCAATTTCTTCACCCGTTTGTAATTCGTTGCGAATGGATTCTTCTAACATTTGTAAAGTTAATTTTTTTAGTAACTCTCCATTTCTCACATAATATTTATCTATATTTATAGAATCATTCGCCTCTTTTTCTAAACGTGTAATTTCTTCCTCTGAATATTGGAGCTCATTTAACATCGATAATAATCTTTTATCCATATTACACACTCCCTTTCCACAGTTTTTGAAGTTTTTTCTTCCCACGAGAAATTCGATTGTATATATAATCCGCCGTTACTTTTAATTCTTTCGCAATATCGTCAATGGAATATCCATCAATATACCTCTTTAAAAAAATATATCGATCTTTCTTATTTAAATCTTGAACTATTTCCATAATCTCTTCTTCTTGTTCTATTTCGTACCTATCATGTACACCTGTATCTATTTCTACGTCTTTATCGATTTTATTCTCTTTATATACTTTCTTTTTATATTCCAATGCCTTCAATTTAGTAATACCAATCATCCAAGATTTTAAGTTTCCCTTTTCTGTATCAAATTGATCGATATTAAACCAAATGATAGTAAATACATCGTTATAACAATCATCCACATATTGTTTTTCAATAGGGGTACTTAATGATTTATGAATAATGTACAAAATTAATTTTCCATATTGATCAATCACTTCTTTCAAAGCATCTTGATCATGTTTTTTCATAGCTATAATTAAATCCTCTTCAGAATTGAAAATCATAAGCCTCTTCCTTCCTCAGTTCCCCTTTAGCAGCTGCTTTTACTTACTATTGGCATTTTATTCTCATTTTCTATCACTTTTGTAAAAAATTATTAATTTTTATTTCTATGTATATGATAACAAACAAAATACCTAAGATCAGAAAGAATAGACAACTTTCTGGCCTTAGGTATTTCTCCTTCAAAAAAAGGCAAACCCGCATCACAGGTTTGCCTCTTTACTCACTTCTTATTAAATCCTTTTTCACTTAAAAACTCTTTCATATGCATTCTTTTTTCTTTAGACATAAACGAACTCATTGATTCCGTCCATGTTACGCTTTTCTTGTTTGATGATCTTTCTTTGTAATACGAGTTCATCGTTTCATCATATTCATTTAATAATTCATCATATTTCTTTTCATCATATCCATTTTCATGAAGAACTGCTGCTACTGGTAAACGTGGTTTAACTCCATGTTCTTCATCTGGTACACCGACTGTCATTCCGAATACAGGGTATACTTTATCCGGTAAATGAAGCAATTCGCTCACTTCTCTCGGATTATTACGAATTCCACCAATATAGCAAATTCCGTATCCTAATGACTCTGCTGCTAACGCTAAGTTTTGCGCAAAAAGTGAAGCATCTACCGTCGCAACGATAAAGTCTTCCACTCCTTCATGCTTTATTTCTGTACCATGTTTTTCACATGCCCTTTCAAGTCGTTTTAAATCTGCACAACAAACAAAAAATGCTGCGCAGTCTTTCACATGGCGATTTCCGGATAGCTCTGCTAGTTTAGCCTTTAGGTCTTGATCTGTTACATATATAACAGAATACGCCTGTACAAAATGTGATGAAGCCGCATGTTGCGCAGCGTGCACCATCTTTTCTACTACATCTTTCGGAATTGCTTCTTCTTTATATTTACGAACTGAAACGTGTTGCTCTATCTTATGTATTATCTCATTCATGAAAATCACTCCTTTTTCTCTTCATAATGAAAAATTAACACATCTTTTTTAATATTCACAACTTATAAGCACAAAAAGAGCAATTCTTTTTGTGAATTGCTCTTTTTTTAAAACGTCTATGAATACGGTAAATGAAATTTTCCATTGTCTTATTACGCCGTTTTCAACACTTTAATACCTTTTACGATATTCCAAATGAAGTAGTAAATTCCTACAAGTATGAATACTGCATATGTGATAGCCATCCCAATTCCCGCACCATCAGATTGACCAAAGCCTAAACCGTATACGCCTGACACTGCTAATCCAGCAAATAAGATTGCATACGGGAAAATATGTGACCAAAATGCTTTTTTCGCGTGATATTTCACTTCGTCTTCCGCAACGAAGTACACGATAATTGGTAGTAAAAATGGTGCAAAAAAGATACTAAAGTAACATAGTGAAGATAATATATTATTTCCTTTCATCCGATTCACCTCTAAATAGTTTTTGTTATCTTCATTATGTCAGGAATCTACTCCAGAAACTATCGCTTTACCTTTCATGAACATGACATATTTGTAAGATTTCCCTCAAAAAATCCCGCCTGGAATGCTGGCGGGATCACTTTCACTATATTCGATTCATAAACCAATATTGCGTAATCGCTAAATATTCTCGGACATTTGATGAAATGATAATGGGCTTCGGTGTTTTGGCCGGTAGACCTTCTAACTGCAAACCTTGCTTTGCTGCTATTTTTTTCGCTCTAAACATATGGAAATCATTCGTTACGATCATACCTTTTTTCATATTGGCTGGAATTAACGGTTTTGAGAATGTAATATTCTCATCTGTACTCGTTGATTTATCCTCCATTATAATACGCTCTTCTGCAATATTTTGTTTCATTAATCCTTGTTTCATCGCTAATGCTTCTGAAATATCTTCACCTTTTCCTTGTCCGCCAGATACGATAGCGATTGTTTTCTCATGTGATTTTAAATATTCAGCTGCTTTATCAATACGATATTGCAATGAATAAGATGGTTTCGTTCCATTTACTTTCGATCCTAGTACAATTATGTACTCAGCATCGTCACTTGCATTCATATGTCCATGCTTATAAATGTGATATTGTAAAAACCCCGCATATACGGCGCAAATCATTATAACAACTAAAATGCACTTTATTATTCTCTTCTTTCTCATACTCATATACTCCTATTTTCTTTTACTTTCTTCATGATAATATCCATTTATTTGTTTGTATACAGACAAATTCCAATAAACCCTAATTTATCCTCTGAAAGGTAATATTTATATTACTTTCGGGAATAGTAAGTACAACTTTACACGAAGGAGTGTCTCTATTGCTTCTCTTTTTATGTAACGTGTCGTTCTTTTTCATCTTATTTTTACTATCGCTTAAGTTACTCGGTAAATCCGCGTTAGCGCAACTAACTCCTCATGATTTTGGGGCTATAATTTTTTTATCTTATTTAGCTTTCCAGGCCATCCCCGTCTCTGGTGCTTTACAAGCATTTCTCGGTATGGTTGTTATTACATGTTTACATTTACTCCTTACAAAATTAAGCCTATTCAACAAACTAAATCGTTTTATTCTCGGACACCCTATCATTTTAATTAAACATGGTGATATTATTTTTGAGAACTTGCAAAAAAGTAGATATCCAATTGCTGAACTACTATCTAACCTTCGCGTCGCTGGGTACCCAAGTGTTCATGAAATTGAATATGCAATTTTAGAAGCGAATGGAGCGATTAGTATTTTACCAAAGAGGGAGCTTGTACCATTGACTCCGAAAGATTTAAACATTGATGTTACATATGCTGGATTACCAATTGCACTTATCGTCGATTCACAAATTCAATATGATAACTTAAAGTTAATACATAAAGATGAAAAATGGTTATATAAAGAATTAAAAGAAAAAGGAATTACAAATATTAAAAACGTTGCCTTTGCTTCTGTTCAAGAAACGGATGGATCTTTTGCGATTAGTTTAAAAGAATAAGAAAATCCCCTTAATTGCTTAAGGGGATTTTTTATCATATCGCTTCTTTCTCTCCTGCCATATTTAATGGAACAGGATGTTTCATACGATTCATTGTAAATACGATAATTGCTGTCATTACTTCAGCAACTGGCATAACGAGCCAAATCCCATTTATACCAAATAATTTCGGCATAATCCATAACAATGGAATGATAAATAGTAATCCACGGCTCATTATAATAAGTACTGATTTCTTCGTTTGTCGCACTGATTGGAAGTACTCTCCATACACAATGTTATAACCTAAAAATACGTATTGGATAAAGAATAAACTAATACCTGTTAAGGTTAACTCCAATAATTCTGGAGATTGAACATCAAATAAATCAATGATATATTTCCCGAAGAATAATCCGACAATTATCGCAACGCCTCCGAGGACAACTGCAATTTTCACAGCAAACTGTAATCCTTCACGAAGTCTCTCTGATAAATTTGCCCCGTAATGAAAACTAGCAATTGGTTGCAATGCTGCTCCAACACCGAAGAATAATAGTAATGTCATTGCATGAATACTATTCACCATCGCATAGGAAGCTACTCCTACTTCTCCTGCATATTGAACAAATGCGATATTAAAACCAATCGTTACGATTGCAACTGTGCTTTCTGCTGTAAAGCTCGGGAAACCTATTATCATGATTTGTTTAACTGTACTCCACTCAAAATGGAATTTCGTCCACTTTAAAATACTACTTTTTCTAAAGAAATGAGTTAATAATACAAGGAAACCAATCGCTGCTGAAAGAATAGTCGCTGAAGCAGCACCTGTTACGCCCCATCCAAAGATAAAAATAAAGATATAGTCAAACAGTATATTTAATACAGCTGTTACAACAAGACCAGCCATTGCTAAATTTGGATTTCCATCATTTCGTATAAATGTACTTAAAATATTTTCTAAAACGTATATCATTCCAAATGTTAATAATACGTGTAAATAGTCTAGTGCATACGGTAAAATCACTTCATTTGCACCGAATACGTATGCTAAATCTTCTATTCTCCATAAGCAAATTGCTGCTAAAACACCTACGATAATTACTGCTACCGTCATGGATTGAGTAAAAATAGACCTTGCTCTTTCTATTTTATTTTCACCTAATGCAATGGAATATAACGTTGCCCCGCCCATTCCAATCCATAATGAAATAGAGAAGAAAATTGAAAAGGCTGGTATAGCCACGTTTACTCCTGCTAAACCGTTTGCTCCAACTCCTCTACTAATCATAACCGCATCAATCACGATATTAACTGACATTAATACCATTCCTAGAACGGCTGGTATTAAATAAGAAATAAATAAACTTTTTATCGGTTTTTCTCTTAATTTTTCTGTTGCTTCCATACTATTATGCTCCTTTTTTCAACGCTCTTTTCTTAGTTTAAACCTTCAAGTAACTTGAAGGTCAATAGAGAATTAAAAAATAGGTAACTTAATTATCGTCTTTAATGCCAATTTGTAATGATACGAGCCCTACAACTTATTGCTCTGTTTTTTTCATTATGGGAATTTGAATTTCTGTTACTTGCTCCTCTGGATTTTCTGTTACAGACCAATCAATTAATGCAATCTCAATCGCATCTCCACTTACTTCGTATCCTTCTTGATCAATGTATTTTATTAACTTCTTATACGTTTCATCAGTTTCTTCATATGGCCCATGGTGATATACACAGGCAAACATACCTTCTTTAATTTCATCTGAACTATGTACTTGAAAAGGCATGTAATCCAAAAGAATAAAAACACTGCTATATGCTTGAAACTCATTTTGCATTAATCCCTTTTTTGCAACTGTTACACCAATATCTCCAGAAAATAAACTATCATCCATTTGTCTCATATTTTTTTGCAACGAATGGATATAGTACTCAAACATATCATCTGTCGTATTCGGGGCAACCGCAATTGCTGTAATTTTTCGCTGAGGGATCTTTTTAATTATCATTCGTTCAGCTTTTGCTTTTGTTGCTTCCTTAATTAAATGAATTCTATGTTCCATTTTCGCCAAAGCATACTCAATTTCTCTTTGTTTTTTTAACATCAGTTCTTGTTGTTTTTCCAGTAAATTGAGTGCATATGCTGGATTTCTTTCATCAATATATTTCTTAATTTCCTTTAATGGAATATTTAATTGGCGTAAAAACTTAATCGTATCTAATAGTGAAAATTGGTCGATTGTGTAATAGCGATAATTCGTTTGCGGGTCTACAATAGACGGATGAAAAATTCCTTTTTCATCATAATAGCGTAAAGTCGATTCCGCTATATTATGCATTTTTGCCATTTCTCCAATTGTAAAACGTTTATTTAATAACATATCCCCTTCTCCAATTCATAAAAAATGTCGCCTTGTTTCTTCTTATTATATAGCAATTCCCTCCACACCTAAATCGAATCCTATCCTGAAAATCTGCTATTTTTTCATTGATTTTTCATACATTTTATTATATATTAATTACAGGTTCAAATTACGAGTTCAAAAGAACTTGTAATCAGACCCTTTGTTTAATGGGTTTTACATATTTTCATTAGGCAAATTCCGAGAAATCGTATGATAAAAATAAAAATGATGAGGAGAGGATCCGATGGAATTCGAATTTTTCTTTCAAATTGCACTTATTTTATTAAGTACAAAGCTTGCTGGTGATCTTAGTGTTAGATTAGGTCAACCTTCTGTACTGGGTAAATTAATTGTCGGTATCGTTATCGGTCCAGCTGTATTAGGGTGGATTGAAAATTCAGAGCTTTTAACACAATTAAGTAATGTCGGTGTTATTCTTTTAATGTTTATGGCAGGACTTGAAACAGACTTAGAAGAATTAAACGCAAATCGTAATTCTTCTTTAGCTGTTGCACTTGGAGGTATCGTTCTTCCGTTCGTAGGTGGCTACGTTTCTGGTCTTGTTATGGGAATGGAACAAGGAAATGCTGTCTTCTTAGGATTACTTCTATGTGCGACAAGTGTTAGTATTTCTGTTCAAACACTTCGCGATTTAGGGAAGATGAAAACACGTGAAAGTACTACTATGCTTGGTGCTGCTGTATTTGATGACATTCTTGTCGTTATTTTATTAGCATTTGCAATGAGCTTCTTAGGTACAGACGATGTTAACTTAACAATGGTTATCTTGAAAAAAGTTGTATTCTTCGCTTCTATTATTTTAATCGGATGGAAAGGTGTTCCTGCGATTATGCGCTGGTTATCACCACTACGCGTATCTGAGTCTATCGTGAGCGCGGCTCTTATCATCTGTTTCTCATTCGCATATTTCGGCGAACTATTAGGAATTGCTGGTATTATCGGTGCTTTCGCAGCTGGTATCGCTATTTCTCAAACGAACTACAAACATGAAGTAGAAAAGAAAGTTGAACCAATCGCTTACGCTATGTTCGTTCCAGTATTCTTCGTAAGTATCGGTATGAATATTACATTTGATGGTATTGGCAACCAAATTGGGTTCATCCTAGCATTAACAGTAATCGCTGTACTAACGAAACTAATCGGTTGTGGATTCGGTGCACGAATGACTGGATTTGACGCTAAGTCTTCTGCAATTATCGGTGCCGGAATGGTTTCTCGTGGTGAAGTTGCACTTATCATCGCAGGAACAGGACTTTCTTCAGGTCTACTAGCACAAGATTACTTTACAGCTATCGTTATTGTCGTTATTTTAACAACGATGATTACACCACCAATGTTAAAATACACTTTTGGTGCAAAAGATAAAGCAATGAAAGCAAGTAAATAAGTTTACTATAATAAATAAAAGGAGATTACTATCTTATAAGATAGTAATCTCCTTTTTGTTTTACCTTTAAACAATCTCGTTCTTTTTTAACCAGTTTTCAAAAGTAGTTCGCGCTTCTTCATCATCGATATCATCACGAAATGAATATACTTTAATTCCATAATCATCGATATATTCACCTAACTTCATTTCCTCCACTTTCTTATAAAGTGAAACTTTAATCAGTGGGGGTTTTCTTCATCCCCCACTGATTATTAGCCTTCACCAATCGGACTTTTATGGGCAGTTGATCCCCCACCTAACTTCTTTGCTTCCGCTGAATTTTTGGGTGGGGGTCTTACTGCCCATTAAAGCGGGATAAAAATTTCCTGCCTCATAGTGCGGAATATAAGCATCCCAAACTGGTTCATTTATTCTTTTGTATGCCGTCACTTCTAAATCATGTCCATCTTCATAATATCCAATGTGATAATGTTGACTAAGATCATATTTCTCCATTAATATCCCCTCCCTAAAGAAACTACCATATTTCACGTAATAAACAAAAGCGAGCCTTATATTACAGCTCGCTTTTGTTCTTTTATTTTATTAAATACGTTCCATCGCCGTCTTCAACGTTCCAACAACGAAAGCAATTTCTTCACTTGAAATAACAAGCGGTGGTGCTAATGTTAAGACATTATTATATCCTGCTGTTGTCATGCCGTTTCTTCCTATAATTAAACCTTTTTCTTTACAAGCATTTACAACACTTGCAATTTTGTCGTTATCAATTGGCTCTTTCGTCTCTTTATCATTTACTAGTTCGATTCCAACTAACAGACCTTTTCCTCTAATATTTCCAACTAACGGATGTTCCCCGATTTCTTCTTTTAATTGATCTAATAAAAGAGAACCCATTTGTGCAGAGCGCTCAATTAAATTTTCATTTTCCATAATTTCTAAGTTTTTAAGAGCTAATGCACAAGCTGCAGGATTTCCACCAAATGTATTAATATGACGGAAGAATTCATATTCTCCCTTCCCTTTAAATGCTTCATATATTTCTTTTTTCACAGCTGTCGCTGATAAAGGTAAATATGCGCTCGTAATCCCTTTTGCCATCGTAATAATATCAGGCTTAACGTCATAATTCATAAATCCAAATGCTTTTCCTGTACGTCCAAAACCGCAAATCACCTCATCGCTAATGAGTAATGCACCGTGTTTTTGACATGTTTCATGAACAGCTTTCATATAGTCTTGTGGCGGCATTAAAATGCCCCCTCCTGTAATAATTGGTTCCATAATAAAAGCTGCAATCGTTTCACTTAATTCCCATGTCATAACACGATCTACTTCTTTCACACACTCTACGTCATAAATATTTTGTGATTCGATTTCTGGCATACGATAACAATCTGGCGGCGTTACATGTAAAAATCCTGAAGCGAATGGCTCATATTGATATTTACGCTGTGCTTGTCCAGTTGCTGCCATCGTTGCCATTGTATTTCCGTGATACCCACGGTAACGTGACATAAATTTATAACGATGCGGTTCACCTTTTTGAGCATAGTATTGTCTTGCTATTTTAAAAGCTGTTTCGTTCGCTTCCGAACCACTATTAGAGAAGAAAATAACATACTCTCCACCAAGCCACTCATTTAATTTTTCTGCAAGCTTTATAGCTGGCTCATGTGATTGTGACATTGGAAAGTATGATAAAGTTTGTAATTGCTTATATGCCGCCTCTGCGAGCTCTTTTCTTCCGTATCCACTATTCACACACCAAAGACCACTCATACCATCTAAATATCTTTTTCCTTGTATATCTTCAACCCAGCACCCTTCTGCTTTTGCCCCTACCATTGTACTATTTGGACTAAAGGGACGCATTCCGTGCCAAACATATTGCTCATCTTTTGCTAATAATTCATCAGTTTGTTTCGTTTTCATCATTTCTTCCACCTTCCATAACAACTTATTTTTCACAAAAGCTGCACTGGTGCCATGATGATTTAAATTTCTCCCTGCTATTTTCATTCCACAAAATTAAGACAAAATCCTACTTACAATACAGTAATATTTACAAGAAAATCCCAAAAGAAAAAGGAGCTTTTCTTTTGTATCGAAAAGCCCCTCCTTTTTAATGTGAAGATGCATCGCTAATACCATGACCAGTATTAGATTTCACAAGAATTTCATCAAATTTCGCTGCGTCCTCTTTCTTGCTAGATAAAACAGTTCCTAAATAGGCTGCAAGAAAACCGAGCGGAATCGAAATAATTCCAGGTGTCGTATATGGGAATATCGCTTCTCCAACAAATATAGCTTTTCCAGCTACAGGGTTCCATACATTTGGACTTAACGCTACGAGAACTATTGCTGATACAAGACCTACGATCATACCAGAGATCGCACCGGTCGTATTAAAGCGCTTCCAATATATTGTAAACAATATAACTGGTAAGTTTGCACTCGCTGCAACTGCAAATGCTAATGAAACTAAAAATGCTACGTTCAATGTTTGAGCAAATAACGCTAGTATAATAGATAATACCGCTACTCCAATAGATGCATAACGAGCCATTGATACTTGCTCTTTTTCAGTTGATTTTCCTTTACGAATAATCTCATTATAAAAATCATGTGCAAAAGCGGATGCCGCTGTTAATACAAGTCCTGCTACTACAGCTAAAATCGTTGCAAAGGCAATAGCTGATACGAAAGCAAATAAAAAATCTCCGCCTAACGCTTTAGCTAATAAAGGTGCTGCCATATTACCAGCTGGATTTGCTTTAATAATTGCCTCATTCCCTACAAACGCCGCTGCTCCAAATCCTAAGAAAATCGTCATAATATAAAACGCGCCAATTAACCATGTCGCATATACAACAGATTGACGTGCCGTTTTTGCATCACGTACTGTAAAAAAGCGGACAAGGATATGTGGTAATCCTGCTGTACCAAGAACTAGTCCCAAATTTAAAGAAAGCGTATCAAGGCCATCTTTATACTTTACACCTGGATTTAAAAACGACTCTTTTAACGGAGTAGCTGTTTTCATTTGAGCGAACATTTCAGTCACGCTAAAATTAAATTTTGAGAAAACGATAACAGAAATAATAAATGTTCCAGCCATAAGTAGTACAGCCTTAACAATTTGTACCCAGCTCGTAGCTGTCATGCCGCCAAAAATAACATATACAGTCATAAGTGTACCAACGATTAATACAGATGTTGTATATTCGATTCCTAATAATAATTTAATAAGTGCACCCGCACCAACTAATTGGGCAATCATATAAAAAATCGAAATCGTCATCGTATTAAGCGCTGCAACTCCGCGAACTTTTTTCGCGTCAAAACGTGCTGCAATCATATCCGCCAATGTGTACTTCCCTAAATTTCTAAGTGGCTCTGCAACGAGATATAGAACAACTAAATAAGCAACTAAAAAGCCGATACTATAAAAGAAACCGTCAAATCCAGTTAACGCTATTGCTCCAGCAATACCGAGAAATGAAGCAGCAGACATGTAATCTCCGGCAATAGCCAGGCCATTTTGCCAACCCGTCAATCCCCCTCCAGCTGTGTAAAACTCACTCGCATTTTTCGTTTTTTTCGATGCAAAATAAGTTATGACTAGTGTACCAAGGACAATAATTAAAAACAGTGCAAACGCTGTCGTATTCAAGTTCAGCCCCTCCCCTTTTTCATGTCTTGCAGAATGTTTTGCGAAATTTTATCAAAGGATTCAGCTTTTTTACTATAAATCATACATAATGACCACGTCATAATAAATTGTGCAAAAGCAAACACCCACGCCCACGTCACATCACCAAATGCTGGTGTATTGAGCACTTTTGAATACGACGTTAAAATAGGCAATGCAATAAAAAAACTAAAGAAGAAAATACTCATCGGAACGATAAACTTCTTTTTCGTATTTAATAGCAATTGAAATTCTTCTGACTGAACAACCTCTGTATAATTCACCTCATTTTGCAGCTTACGTGCTGACGTATCATCTCGTTTCATTCTCTAATCCCCTCTCTGTACTTGAAGTACAATTCCCCCTTGCATGCGTAAAAACTAAATTTTATAAATATTCAGAAACTTATTTCCATTTTAGACAATCCACACATCCCTGCAAAGATTTTTCGATAGACATTTTTCGGCATTTTCTCCTAAATTTTTAATATACTTTTTCAACATAAAGTGAAACTTTGATCAGTAGGATTTTGTCCATCTCCCACTGATTATTATCCTTCGCCAATCAAGGTGTTACGGGCGGTTATCTCCCGCTTCAATCCCTCGCACTCACCAATTTTTAAGGTAGGAGTCTTCCTACCTAGCAAATAGCGAGATAAAATTTCCATACTTTAATCCATCCCACTCAAACTTTTATCACATTAAAACAAAATAAAAAAGTAGTGCTTATCGCACCACTTCCGTCTTTTTCTCCTTTTCTAAATTACGGGCTGTTTCACTTAATTCCACGTCTTTTCCATCTTTAAGCGTTCCAAATATAAAATCGAACACTGGATTTGAAACACCGAACCAAAATTTTTCATTTTTATAATGATGTAATATATGCTGTTTTTTGAGCCATCTTCCAAACTTAGTGAAGGGACGAATCGGTCTATGTGCAATATAATGTTTCCATTCGTAAACGAGGAGCATAATAATCATTCCGATTCCAAATGAAAGTGTTACAGTAACACTTTTTGTAATACCATATGCTATAAGTAAATAAATAGTAAAGCTAGGTATACTAAACCATACAGGCAAAAATAAAAGTTTTAAATCATCTGGATATACGTGATGGTCATAATGTAATCTTCTTAACATTTTTAATAAAAATGCATTTTTAGGTGGCTTTAAATGGAATAAAAAACGATGTGTCATATATTCGTTAAACGTATAAAAAATAATGCCAAACAGACACGCTAACATACCAATCCATGTGAAAAATTGCATTTTTAAAATAATGATAAAAATAAATAGAATACTATACATAATAACGATATCATGTTGTAAAAAGAACTCTTTCCCCACTCTCTTCATCTTTCTTCCCCCTTTTCCCCAAAAAACAGCCGCAACATATCGTTACGACTATTTCTTTTCTATTCTTATTCTATTCACTTTACAAATTTGCCTGCTGCTCTATTGTCGAGAAAAAATTGTTTGATCCAAATATATTTTGCTTCGGAATAATATGTTCCACTGCAAATACAGTTACTTCGCCCCTTTGTACTTCTCCAATAATGAGTCCAAATAATTCATTATTTACTGCAAACGTCGGTTGCTTCGTTTGGAGTAATCTTGCAGCATTCTGAAAGACTGCCTCATATAATGGATTCCTATCAGTAATTTCTTTTCGGATTTTTGGTGCTAACGTAATAATAATTTCTTTTCCGTCAATAGTGGTTCGATACATAAAAATCTCCCCTTCAATCTTATGTGAACAACTGTAAAGCCTTGTATGCAAAATGGATAGAATATCCTACTAAAATAATACCTGCTCCGGCTGTTATATAGCCAAGTGCTTTTTTCTTTAATAAAGTCCTTCCGAAATGTACCGAAAAAGCAATATTTAAGTTCCACAAAATAATACCAACAATAATGCAAAGACTGTACAAAAAGGCTTCTTGTTTCGTTACCTTTGTAAGTAATGAGCTAAGCGTACTGCCGTATATGCCAAACCAAAAAACAAGATTTAATGGGTTGGATATCGCAATTAAAAAACCTGCCATAAAAGATTGCTTAAGGCCACCTACCTCTTCTTTGTTATATTCCATATTCGAGTGGGAAATTCCTTGTTTTACGCTTTGAAATCCTAAATAAAATAACAAGAAAAAACCAATGCAATACATAAATGCTTGTACATATGTATACATAAACACAGAAGATAAACCGAAGTAAATGAGAAGCATAAACAAAATATCTGCAGTCATTCCACCAATTCCAACAACCCATGCATGCCAAAACCCTCGTTCAATTCCTCGTTTTAACATTTCAATATTAATCGGACCTACTGGCGCAGCTAATGAAATACCTAATACAATTTGTTGTATAATCGCTCCAAACATCTCTCTATCCTTTCTACTTTCTTTACTATTAAGTAATGATGTAATGATTAAAAATAGACTAGCTTTCATCAAAATATTTACTACTAAAATACCCTTTTTTATCCAAAATATGCAAAAGAGCCATCCAGATGATGGCTCTTACTTTTCTATCTTATGAAGAAAAGGACATTTTCCTTTTATCGGTTCTATATCGTCTCCTATGAAGTATTGTTTCCATTCACGATGATCCGGGTCACCATAATGACTAATGTTAGGATGTTTCGGCAGCTGATCCCACTTTTCAACTCGATCGCGGACCGTTTGTCTCGAATATGCTCCTTTAGGACGATCGCCTTCTAATCCATCAAAAATGGTGCGTGGCTGAAATCCAATAACGAGGGAATTTCCTAAATGTCTCGTTTTTCTCTGTTTATAAGCTGGCGCATTTCCAAACGCGAATATTGGCTCACCACCAAATGAAAATTCCCATAAATAATGGTCTGGGTCTTGTGGAATTTGCCTAGGCCATGTTTGATTATCGTTTTTATGTAAATACTGTAGTACTTTCCAAAAGTATTCACGGTAATATTCCAATGATTGTTCTTCACATTCTGGTTCTACAAAGAGAAAAAAGCCCCTTCTTACAATCGGCCGCTCTTTCATTAACTCCAAAAAAGATAACATTGTATGCGGCAAATGACTCCAATCATTATGAGAAAGAAACGAATAACGAAGTTCATTCTTTTTCAAAGCTGTTAAACCGAAATAACACGGGAAAGTTGGTTCTAGCACAACACTCGAAAAATTTTGAAATTCTTTTGTAACCCAATTCGGTATGTCAGTTCTCGTTTTCATTCCTTCATTATCTAATAAGTAAGACTCCTTCATTCTTTCACCTCATTATGTATAGCATTCAATTAAGACTATTACATACTTGGCCTGTCCTATACCTATTTAAAAATTCGGCTGAAAAAGTTATTTAAAAATACAAAAAAATAAAATCGCTTACTTGACTAAATTCTACCAATTCGTGTATATTTAAATTAATCATTTAGCAGAATATTCAAGATTATAGCATTTTTAGTTTATATTATCTTTTAAATGAAGTTCACTAAATGAAAAAAGCAAACGTTTTTAGGAGGAATTGTAACATGCAAGGAAAAGTAAAATGGTTTAACAACGAAAAAGGTTTTGGATTTATCGAAATTGAAGGTGCTGACGATGTATTCGTACATTTCTCTGCTATTCAAGGCGACGGCTACAAAGCTTTAGAAGAAGGTCAAGAAGTATCTTTCGACATTACTGAAGGAAACCGTGGACCTCAAGCTGCTAACGTAGTAAAACTTTAATCCAACATATGATAGGAGGTTACCTTACTTGGTAACCTCCTTTGTTTTTCCTTTGTATATTTCCGTTTTACAGAGCAAAAACTATGTGAAATGCGCACTATACAAAGGAGGAATTATTAATGGGATCAGAAGTAAATGATTTTGAAGAAGTAAAATTCCGCGTAGAAACAGCACAAAAAATGGTAGGATCAGCAACAATTTCAATGGATCCAGACACATTAGAGCATGCCACTACTGCTGTAGAAGCAGCTCGCTCTCAACTTGAAATTATGAAATCTGTGGCGACAGATTTAGATGAGCCATTTCTAATGAATGAGGAAAAGAAATTAAGCAAGTGTGAGCATCAATTAAACGAAGCAAAGCACTAAAAAAAACATCCAGAGAATTTTCTCTGGATGTTTTTTATGACAACTGTTCTCCATACTTTTTCAATGTTTCTCCAACTGTACATTGCCTAATACAAAAGGAATGGGCATAATATTTACTATTTGTCTTTCGATTATGCTCTCGCAAAAAGCACCCTTCACAATATGTTTCCAATAAGTCATTTACCTCCGTAATGAGTTGCTTTTTATCCATCTTTGCACCTCTCTATTCGGTTATTTCTTTATGACTATCAATGACCGTTCCTTCTAATGCTTGCGTAGCTAATTGATGTGCTTCTTTATTTTGTTTTCTAGATATTGGCTCACATACAAGTTTTAATTTCATTTGCTTCGCCTTTTGTTCAATTTGGTCTAAATAATGATTTAAATGCTCATCATAGCAAGGCCATTCTCCGGCCAATTGCTGCAGCACCACTTGAGAATCTCCGCGAAGTGTAACTGCTTCATACTTAATCCCTAATTCCTCGAGTATATTCATACCGTATAATAATGATGCATATTCCGCTTCATTATTATCATATATACCTTCCATATATGCATTGCGGCGAATTCGGTAGTTTGTATTTCCTTTTTTATAATACACACATATACCGACTCCAGCTTCTTTCGTCTGTACATCATAACCACCATCAAAATAAACGAGTATTTCTTGAGGTTCTTCCTCCACTTGTTTACTCAGCTTTTTCATTTCCTTTAATGACCATTCTGCATCCATTTCATCGTAAAATGAAATTTCTTTCACTCTTCCTGTTTTCTCGAAGTCCTCCGCAAATTGAAGTACTTCCTCTATGTTCATATAATCTGTTGTTAATTCAGTATGCAAACCACGCTTCGTTTTATACAGCCAATGAATTTTATATTTCATACTAGATTCCCCTTATGTAAGACTTCTTATATATATTTTATTATATTTTATCAACAGTCACAGTATTATATTCACTATAATCACATACAAAAAGAGCTATCCCCTATAGGAACAGCCCTTTCATCTATTACATAAATCTTTCAAATTGTACTCGCTTATTAATCCAGTACATTACAGGCATACCAATTGCCATTACTACGAATTCACCAACTGCACATGTTAACCAAGTCAACATAAATGGTAAATCAAATGCAAGATGAAGTTCGATTGCAATCATAAACATTGTAATCGTAAAGATAACTGTATTAAAAATCATACGAGCCCAAACACCTTTAATAAATCGCATAGAAATAATTGTTGCAACTAATGCAAGAATAGATTGCCCTACTCCA
This sequence comes from Bacillus luti, assembly GCF_009739945.1. Classification (NCBI taxonomy): domain Bacteria; kingdom Bacillati; phylum Bacillota; class Bacilli; order Caryophanales; family Bacillaceae; genus Bacillus; species Bacillus luti. The sequence continues at coordinate 3,553,798 of NZ_CP040336.1, forward strand.
AATACTAAATCGTAAGCGATCATTGGTGAGAAAAAGAGATTCGTTAAAAATACACCTAATACAATTCCGTAAATTGCTTTCTTATTAAATACAACGAGATGGTTAAACATCTCTGAAATACGAAACTGTACATTCGTAAAGCCAAATGGCTGAATAAGCATAGAAACAGCAATATATAATGCCGCTAAAATACCATTACCGACTAATGTTCTTATATTCATGACAAAATCTCCTTAGTTTTTTTACGTGGGATGGTTTCGAACCACGTTATTCGTTTTTTAAGCAACAAGATTATATTTTACGCAATAGGCACTCTTTCGTCAATAGATTCCTATCATAAACTACCTTTTTCCTTGTAGACAACGTATAATGAAACATATGAAATATTTAGGAGGTTTCACTTCATGACTGCAACAATTCAAAACGAAAAAGTGATCGTTTCCATCTCTGACAAGGGTGCAGAATTACAAAGCGTTCGCTTAAAAGAAGACAACACAGAATATTTATGGCAAGGTGATTCTACTTATTGGGGACGCCGTGCACCAATTTTGTTCCCGATTGTCGGTCGATTAGTAGATAATACATATTATGTAGATGGAAAACCTTATTCTTTAACACAACACGGCTTTGCTCGTGATCTTACATTCTCTGTAAAAGAACAAAGTGAAACGAAAATTACTTATATTGTTATGAGTAATGAAGAAACATTAAAAAAATACCCATACGAATTTGAATTACTCGTTTCTTATGAGCTGGATGGACAAATCGTTCATGTGACATATGAAGTAAACAACCCTACTTCAAAGGAGATGTTCTTCTCAATCGGAGCACATCCTGGATTCAATTTCCCGTTATTAGACGGCGAATCATTTACAGATTATCATCTATCTTTTAATGGTCCAGAACGCTTAGAAACAAGTGTACTAGAAGGACCTTATCTTTCAAATAACAAACAACTAATCGCTGAACATACGAATGAATTACCACTTACATACGATTTATTCAAAAATGATGCGCTTATTTTTGAAAATATGAATACGAATGAAATTTCGATTCGTTCTCATAAACATAATAAATTTGTAAAAGTAGAATTTGACGGATTCCCATTTGTCGGTGTGTGGACACCAGGGGATAATGCACCTTTCTTATGTATCGAACCTTGGTATGGAATCGCTGATGAAGTAAAACCAGCAAAAGATTTCAAAGAAAAAAAAGGAATTCAGTCTTTACAAGCGAATGAAACATTTACATGTCGTTATAGCATTACAATTGGATAAATACTCTATCCCCTACTTTGAGAACACTTGTGAGTAGGGGATAATCTTATAATTTGGAGGTTTCTCATTTTGATTGAAGTATATATTGATGGTGCAACAAAAGGAAATCCTGGTCCTTCTGGTGCTGGAGTGTTTATTAAAGGCGTACAACCACCTGTACAATTGTCATTACCACTTGGGACAATGTCCAATCATGAAGCAGAATACCACGCTTTACTTGCAGCATTAAAGTATTGCACGGAGCATAATTATAGCATTGTATCTTTTCGTACAGATTCTCAGCTTGTTGAGCGAGCGGTTGAAAAAGAATACGCAAAAAATAAAATGTTTGCACCACTTTTAGATGAAGCATTGCAATACATAAAAAGTTTCGATCTCTTTTTTATTAAGTGGATTCCAAGTAGTCAAAATAAAGTAGCTGATGAATTAGCTAGAAAAGCTATCTTACAAAATTAATGGGGGTATGAGTGTGAAAAGAGAGTGGATTGCTCCTCTTGCTTTATTATTTGTCTCTTTTATTTGGGGAGCTACGTTTGTTGTCGTTCAAAATGCTATGTCTTTTGTCGGGCCATTTACTTTCAATGGCATTCGCTTTTTATTCGCCGGAATTATTTTATTATTCGTTCAAATGATTTTCTCACAGAAAACTTCAAAACAAGAATTAAAACATAGTAGTTTAGCTGGATTAATGGTGGGATTTTTCTTATTTGTCGGCTATTTATTACAAACATTCGGCTTACTTTATACAACATCTTCAAAAGCTGGTTTCTTAACTGGACTTAGTATCGTTATGGTTCCGATCCTGTCTTTTATCTTTTTAAAACAAAAGGCTACCATTTTTATCGTAATTGGCATTGCTGTGGCAACAGCAGGTTTGTACTTATTAACGGCTGGTGATTCTTTCCAATTAAACATTGGAGATATACTCGTTCTCGGTTGTGCTGTCGCATTCGCTGCACATATTCTCATTAACGGATTCTTTTCTAAAAAAATATCCCCTTTATTATTAAGCACGTCACAAGTATTAGCTGTTGGTATGTTTTCTTCTATTTGTGCTTTTTTGTTTGAAGATTGGGAAAAAGTATTTTCAGTATCACTATGGACGAACCAGTCCTTTTTATTCGCTCTCTTTCTAACTTCCCTGTTTGCAACATCCATTGCTTTTTTCATCCAAACATCAGCACAAAAACATACGTCTCCAACAAGAGTAGCAATTATTTTCGCAATGGAACCTGTTTTTGCTGCATTAACTGGTGTTCTCGTCGCAAACGAGCAACTTTCCGTCTCTGCTATCGTTGGGTGTCTTTGCATTTTCTTAGGAATGATTTTTGTTGAATTACCTTCCAAAACAAAAAAAGAAGCGCAGGCTGCGTGAAGTTACGCTTGTAACTTCCGCATAAAAGCCTTAGCGCTTTTTTTATCTGTAATTGCTTCCTCTTTCAACCGTTCTAATAACGCAACAAAATAACTGCCATCAAACTGCAATTGATGTTTAATTGTCGCTTCTATTGCTGCATTTACAATCCCATCAGAAGCACCCGTATATCCTTGTCCGAACATAATAAATCCTTGTGCTTCCTCTGATAATTTAAATCCTTTCGTATGTAAGAATGAAAGATAATCTTCTACTGTTTGCATGTTATTCCCACCTACTCAAAAATTCTCCATCTCCTATCATACATGTTTTTACACGCTATGAGAATGAAATTTCTTTGACAACTTTGTAAATCAATCGTCTACTTCGCTTGTAATGGAGGATTTCCTAACAATGTAAAGGAATATGTACAGTGGAACTTATTTCATATTTAAAGGGGAGACACGATGAAACAAGCACTATTAATTATTGATGCCCAGCAAGAGTTAATTGATGGAAATGAACAAGAAAATGAAGTATTTCGTAAAACCGAGCTATTATCTACACTAAATACAGCCCTGCAGAAAGCAATAGATGCAAATGCTCTTATTGTTTTCGTAAGAGATATCGATGTTGCTTCTGGTAGCGGAGAAGGATTTGAAGTACATAATCAAATTAAAGTACCTCAGTCTGCAATCCTTATTAATAAAGCAGCAACAAATTCATTCTACGGTACTTCGTTACTTGAACTTTTAAAAGAAGAAAAAATCAATCATATTGTTATAGGTGGCTGTAAAACAGAACATTGCATCGACACCGCCGTTAGAACAGCCACTGTACAAGGCTTTGATGTTACATTAATTAAAAATGGTCATTCAACAACTGACTCTAACGTGTTATCTGCAGAGCAAATTATTGGTCATCATAATAAAATTTTACATGGTCATTATAACGTTGATCATTTTTCTATGGTGAGAGATATCGAGGAAGATCTCTTTCAACCAACTCATGACCAATATCGCGATTAAATGAACGATAAAAAAGAATCCTTATGTGAAAAGGATTCTTTTTTATCCAAAAATTTGTGCTGCAATACTATATAGCTCATTATTCCTTTTTAATAATTGATTGCTATTTTTCATCATAATTGGCGGCATATTTACCTTTCGAAAACCAGAATTCTCTAACCTTTTCATGAAATTCACTTTTCCTTCTGGTACATCCATTCTTAATTTACCATTATTCCCTTTTGCTAAATAATGAACAATATCTATTGCCATCTCATCATTTTTAGCAACTACCGGTCCTATTATTCTATTTTCCGGCGTTTGTACACTCAAACCATATCCTAGTACCTTTTGTTCCTTACCCTTCACAACGATACACTGTTCACTTTGTATAATCCTTTTCTTTAAAAATGCTTTTCTATTTGTTCCAAACGCATATTCATCTATTTTTATAATTTCTTCTAAATCACCCTCTTCATAATTCATCATATAATCATCATTTCCTACACAATGATCAGTCGCATTGTACGAGTTACATATGTATTTAGAAACATAACTCACTGCCCTAAATCCTAACTTTTCGTATAAAGGCTTCCCCTCATCTGTAGCAATAAGCATAATTGGAGTGCGAGCTGATACGCTATTCATACAAGAATTCATTATCGCCTTTCCAATCCCTCTTCCCTTATAATCCGGATGTACAATTACCATTCCTATTGACACTAACGTCCCTTCGTATAATATAATTGCAGCGCTAGCAATAAGTTTTTCTCTCTCATTCCATACGCCATATACAATACCTGAGTTCAAAATCGCTTCAACTTCTTCTCTGTTATAATCCCAACCAATATAAGAAGATAACGCTACAATGTCCTCTATTTTTTCTTGCCTAAGACGTTCTACCCTCATTTCTAATTCAATCATACTCCATCCCCTTATCTAGACATTTAAATCATTATTACTAAATCAACTCGTACATGTTTCCCTTTATTTGTCACACACATATCCTATTTTGACCAAGACTATATTGTAAATGAGGTGACAACATGCCCATTACGAATCGATTTTCTACCACCACTAACGGCGCACTCGCTATTACAGGAAATACTTTAGGCTTAAGTAAAATTAGTAATCAAAACCGTGCTGGTACAATCGGGGCAATTGGTGCATTCGCAACTACGAATACCGCTTTACAAGTACCTACTTTTCCTGCTGGTACAACGTTAAACTATACACAAAATAGTTCTACCGCTATTTTAAATATCCCTGCTGGTAGTACGATTCTTTACGCCGAACTCATTTGGGGCGGCAACTATTTATCTCGTGATCAAAACATTACGAGTGTATTAGGGAACCCTGTTTCTTTTACAACACCTGTTTCAACATACTCTATTACGCCTTCAGCTGTTACAGCTTCCAATCAAACTTTCGTTTCAAACTCTATTACATTTGGCTTTTACACTCGGTCAGCAGACGTAACAACACTTATTCAAGCTGGAGGTTCTGGTTCCTATACTACGGGGGCTGTCCCTGGACTTGTAGATCCTATAGATGCTTCTAATGGAACAATTAATTCAGCTGGATGGACGCTTATCGTTGCTTATCAAAACGGGACATTACCCGCAAGAAACTTAACCATTTATGTAGCAGGCAACCGTGTTTCTGCAGAAACTGGTAGTGCCGATGTATCTGTCTCAGGATTTTTAACACCTTCAGGAGGACCTGTAAGCGGGAGATTATTTTTAAGTTCTACCGAAGGAGATGCTGATTTAACCGGGGATCAAGCATTATTTGGACCCAATTTCAGTTCATTAAATGCTTTATCTGGGCCAAATAATGCTGTAAATAATTTCTTTGGTTCTCAGGTCAATAATGCTGCCGGAAACTTAGATACAACTGGGACATTTGGAACGCGAAATCAAAGTGCTTCTACAGGCACAAATATCTCCGCCGGTCGGCAAGGTTGGGACATTACTTCTATTGATATTTCTCCTTATTTAACAAATTCTCAAGTGTCCGCCGCAATCCGTTTAACAACTAACGGAGACGCGTATATGTTAAATACAGTCGGTTTACAAATCAACATAAATTCACCTAATATACAAGCAACGAAAAGCGTGAATAAAAGCGTCGCTGCAATTGGAGATGTCGTCACTTATACCGTTACTATCCCTAATACCGGGCTTCTTCCCGCCAATAACGTTATTTTTATAGATAATCTTCCTAACGGTACTTCCTTTATACCTGGCACTGTGACGGTAGATAGCGTACCACAAACAAATGCAAATCCTGCCGCTGGTATATCTCTTGGAACAATTAATAACAGTGCTTCTCGTACAGTAACTTTTCAAGCGACTGTCGTTTCTCTTCCAAATCCAAATCCGATTTCTAACACTGCTAATATTACATTTCAATATACACCAATTGCTGGAGGAACAACCTTTAACGGTCTTGCAACAAGCAACTCTGCAGGAACACAAATTAACCTCGCAGATATTAATGGAACAAAATCAGTTAACAAACTTTTTACCGATATTGGTGAAACGTTAACTTACAATATTGCCTTAGCTAATATAGGAAATATCGCTGCAACTAACGTTATATATACGGATCCGATTCCTAGCGGGACTACTTTCATTCCTGGGAGTGTAACTGTTAACGGAGTTACTCAAGCAGGCGCAAATCCTGCCACTGGTATATCAATTGGATCCATTGCTGCAAATTCTACTACTACTATTTCATTTCAAGTATTCGTTCCATCTATTCCCCAAACAAATCCAATATTAAATAGTGGTACAACGACATATCAATACGTTCCTGTACCAAATCAACCGGCAGTAAGCGGGACTGATACGACGAATATTGTCTCCACTCAAGTGAATAACGCTACTGTAACAATGACGAAAGCGGTAGATAAAAATTTTGCAGATATTAGTGATACACTAACGTACACCGTTTCCTTTACAGGTACAGGTAATACGAATGCGAACAATGTGATTTTTACAGATGTCATTCCTACCGGAACAACTTTTGTTCTAAACAGTTTAACAATAGATGGCACGACACAAGTGGGCGCAAATCCCGCTAACGGTGTGAACATTGGATCGATCCCAACTGGTACAACAAAAAATGTTTCTTTTCAAGTAGTAGTAAATACGATACCCGCGTCAAATGTCGTATCTAATGGATCAAGTGCTTCTTATCAATACACCGTCAACCCTAGCCAATCACCCGTTACAAAAAACATTTCTTCTAATCTCGTTTCCACTCAAATTAATAATGCGAATGTAACATTAACAAAATCAACAAACAAACAATTTGCTACAATTGGCGAAACAATCAGTTATACAATCCTTATTACAAACAGTGGAAATACAGCTGCAACTAACGTACAACTAACAGATCCACTTCCAAACGGAACGATATTGACTCCTGGTACTGTAACGCTAAACGGCGTTTTGCAAAATGTAGATTCTCTCGTTGCCTTACCTATTGGCACAATTCCTGGCGGAGCTACTTTTACCCTTTCTTTCCAAGTAACAGTTATCAATATTACCGCCCAAAATCCTATCATTAATAATGCTTTCGCTTCTTATTTATATACTGTAAATCCAAGTCTGCCACCAACTTCAAAAACAGCAAATTCTAATTCTGTTACATCTACAATTAGACTAGCAAACCTTCAAGCTACTAAGTCTGTAGATAAAACATTTGCGGAAGTTGGAGATGTATTAACTTACACCTTCGCTCTTACAAACAATGGAAATGTTACGGCGAACACTGTATTACTATCCGATGCAATTGCGAACGGTACTTCCTTTGTACCGAACAGTGTTATCGTTAACAGCGTTCCTCAACCAGGCGCAACACCAGCTAGCATCAATATTGGCAGCATCAATGCTAATACTACCATTACAGCTTCATTCCAAGTATTAATAACTAGTATTCCAAACCCTAATCCTATTTCGAATAGTGCCTCTATTTCTTATAAATTTATCGTTGATCCAAACGCTTCACCTGTAAGTAAGAACACTACTTCAACTACTACATTTACTCAAGTAAACGATGCAAATGTCATTTCAGCCAAAACAGTGGATAAAGGTTTCGCTACTGTAGGCGATGTATTAACTTATACCGTCGTTTTAACGAATGCAGGAAGTGTTTCTGCTAATAGTCCAACTTTCATAGATACAAATCCAGATGGAACTACCTTTATTCCAAACACTTTCCTTATCAATGGTGTGTTACAAAATAACGCTGATCCGAACATTGGTGTTCCCTTGCCTGCCATTCCTGCAAACGGCTCAATTACCGTCTCTTATCAAGTAACTGTCACCTCTTTACCAACACAAAATCCAACAATTAATTCATCTAGTACACAGTATAGTTTTATTTTAAATCCAGGCGATCCCCCAACTACCGAAACATCTTTAAGTAACACTGTAAGTACACAAATTAACTTAGCAAATGTAGTTATTGTCAAACAGGTAGATTTAACTATTGCAGATGTTGGGCAACCAATCACATATACAATTGCTTTAGCTAACTCTGGAAATACTCCAGCAAATAATGTAGTCGTTACCGATATACTCCCTCCTGGCACAACTCTCGTACCAAATAGTACTTTTATAGGCGGTGCTTTACAGCTAGGTGCGGATCCAAGTGTCGGTCTTCAAGTTGGTACTATTCCAGCAGGCGGAATTACAACAATTGTTTTCCAAATTAGTGCAAATAGTTTACCTTCACCAAATCCTGTTCAAAACAGTGCTGCACTTCAATATAGCTTTATCGCCGATCCAGTTTTACCTGCTGTTGTGAGAAATGCTACTAGTAATATAGTAACTACACAAATTAATACTGCTAATATTGTAACTACGAAGCTAACGAGCACAAACTTTGCTGATGTTGGTGATTCTATAACGTATACGACTACTTTAACGAACAACGGAAATATTTCTGCTTCTAATGTAACGTTTACTGATATCATTCCAGCCGGTACTAGCTTCATTCCTAATACAGTAACGATTAACAATGTCCCTATAGCCAATGCAAATCCTGCTAACGGCATCTTGATTGGTACGATAGGACCGAATTCATCACGTACTGTTGCATTCCAAGTTTCTGTACCAAATATCCCTGCTATAAATCCGATTACGAATCAATCAGGCACTACATTCCAATACACGTACGATCCATCCAAACCAGCTGTAACGCAGATGGTTGCTTCTAACACTGTACAGACAACTATTAATAACGCCTCTATTACCGCTGTAAAATCTGCTGACAAACAGTTTGCCAATATAAATGATATTATTACGTACACGACTACTTTAACGAATAATGGGAACGTTCTAGCATCAAATGTAATTTTTACAGATGTTATTCCAAACGGGACATCGTTTATTCCTAATAGTGTAACAGTAAACGGCAACACACTCCCTAATACAAACCCAGCAAGCGGAATTGCAATTGACCCAATAAACCCTAATACAAGTTCAACAATCTCATTTCAGATAAAGGTAAACTCCATACCTAGTCCAAATCCAATCCCGAATCAAAGTAATACAACATACCAATATATCGTAAATCCTAACTTACCTCCTACTTCCGCCAATGCGCTAAGCAATCTAATAACAACTCAAATTAATAATGCTACAATCATCGCTACGAAGTCAGTGAATACACCGACAGCTGCAATTGGTGATATCGTTACCTATACGATTGCAGTTACGAACACAGGGAATATCCCTGCTAGTGCTACAGTTTTAACAGATGGACTCGGTGCAGGCGCTTCATTTGTCCAAAACTCTGTAACTATCGATAATATTCCGCAGCCAGGGTTAGACCCATCACTTGGTATTCACTTAGCAGATATTCCATCAGGAGATACTGTATTCATTACTTTTCAAGCGCAAATTTTAGCGATACCACCTAGTGGTACATTAACAAATAATGCTCTTGTAAATTATGAGTATACAGTGAACCCAAACCAATCACCTGCTGTTGGTAGTACAATTACGAATACGACGGTTACTCCAATTATTGATGCTACTTTAGTTTTAAATAAAAATGCGAGTACAACTTTCGCTACGATTGGTGATATGATTACATTCACTTCATCTGTTACAAACACAGGAAATACTACTGCAAACACCCTTGTTTTTACAGATACAATTCCAAACGGTACTGCCTTTGTCCCAAATAGCTTTAAGATAAATGGTGTAACTATCCCGAATGCAAATCCACAAAACGGTATCAATATTGGTAACTTGAATGCAAATGCATCGATTACACTCAGTTTTCAAGTAAACATTACAACGCTTCCAAATCCTAATCCAATTCCAAACAAATCATCGCTTCAATATAGCTTTATTGTAGATATAGATGAACCGCCTGTTTCACGAACAGTTAAATCCAATAAAACCTTTACACAAGTAAATACCGCTTCCGTTATCGCAACAAAAACTGCAAGCAGTGCATTTGCCGCTGTTGGAGATACAATTACGTATACAACTGGCCTCACTAATAGCGGAAATACTACCGCAAACACACCTGTTTTTATCGATATATTACCACCTGAACTTTCATTCGTTCCTGACAGCGTACAAATCAACTCCATTCCACAACTTGGATTTAGACCAGATAACGGGATTTCTTTAGACACAATTCCAGTTGGAGGAACGACAACGATTAGTTTTCAAGCGATCGTTGGTTCAATACCAGCTACAAATCCTACATTGAACCAATCTAGCACAACATATTCTATCATTGTGGATCCTACCCAGCCGCCAGTTACAGAAACAGCTACAAGTAATCCAACTTTAGTGCAAATTAATGAAGCAATCATCCAAGCAACAAAAAGTGTGGATCGTCTATTTTCTGATATCGCACCTGGAAATTCATTTTTAACGTATACAGTTTTATTAGATAATATAGGAAACTCAACTGCTACGAATATCATTTTTACAGATCCGATTCCAAATAATACAGTATTTATAGAGGATAGCGTTCGAGTAGGTGGGGTTTTATTACCTGGAGTAAATCCAGCGAATGGGATACCCATTGGGGATATTATTGCAGGAGATTTTATAAACGTTACCTTCCGTGTGCAAGTAGTTAGTATCCCAAATCCTATTTTTACAATCGGACCCGGAGGACCAAACTCACCGGTTGTAAACGGCGCTTCTATTAATTATCAATTTATGACAGGACCTAATTTACCACTTGTTTCACGAAATACGACATCTAATTCTGTTTCGACACAAATAAATTCTGGGGAAGTTGTGGCAATCAAATCTGTAGATAAAACTTTCGCAACGATTGGCGATACAATTTCTTATACAATTACATTAAGTAACCCTGGAAATGTCACTTCACAAAATATAATTTTCACAGATATTTTACCTGAAGGAACAACATTTCTTTCCGGAACACTTACAAACAATTCTGGTACACAGCAAATTGGAAATCCAGCTAACGGGATTCAAATTGAAAATATAAACCCAAGTGAAACAACCATTATTACTCTCAATGTACTTGTTACAAACATTCCAAGTATAAATCCCATTTCTAATTTTAGTTCTGTACAATTTGCACATGTGGTCGATCCTAGCCAACCTGCCGTAACACAAACGAATGTATCGAATGCTGTTTCAACAACAATTAATAGTGCAATATTAACAACCCAAAAAAGTGCTGATAAATCTATCATTTCTGTTGGAGATACTGTTACGTATACAACTACGATTACAAATACAGGAAATACACCAGCAACTAATATTACATTTACGAGCGCTATTCCGGCTAGCACTACCTTTATACCAAACTCAGTCACAATAAATGGAAGTCAGCAATTTGGTGCGCAACCAGCACTTGGAGTAACTATACCAAATATCGCTCCAGGTGATACAGTAACCGTTACTTTCCAAGTAAATGTTCTTTCTGTTCCTCCTTCAAGTTCAATTATGGGTAATGACACAATTTTATATTCTTATACTGTTGATCCAAACGGAACTCCTGTTTCAACTTCTACTTCAACGAATATCGTTACAAACCCTGTACAAAATGCTATGATAACAATGATAAAATCAGTCGATCAAACACTTGTAACACTAAGTGATACCATTACCTATACAACGATTTTGATGAATACCGGTAATACAAATGCAACTAATATTACTTTCACTGATCTTATACCAGATGGTACAACATTTATTACTGATAGCGTTACAATAGACGGTATCACACAAATAGGACTCAATCCTAATACAGGTATAACAATTGGATCAATTGCTCCTAACAGCTCCATATCTATATCATTCCAAGTTATAGCTACTTCTACACCAGTTCAAAATCCTATCGCAAATGTAGCTACTACTTCTTACTCTTTTATCGCTGATCCAAGTGCACCAATTGTTACAAGAACTGCAACTTCCAACACAGTGTTTACTACAATTAATACCGCTACCATCCTTTCATCAAAACAAGTGGATAAATCATTTAGTCATATTGGAGACACACTCACTTATACTGTTACTTTAACAAACAACGGAAATTCATCTGCACAAAATGTTATTTTCACAGATACTATGCCGAGCGGAACTACATTTATTGCAAACTCATTTTCTATTAATGACATTCCTCAAAGTGGCGCGAATCCAGTGAATGGTGTAAATATTGGCCCTATAACAGCTGGGTCTACAGTAAATGTTTCCTTCCAAGTAAATGTGACCTCCTTACCAACTGAAAATCCCATTGTAAATTTCTCATCGACATCGTATCAACTAGTCTCACCACCTGATGCAGAAACTTCTATTAGTAATCCTGTTTCCACGCAAGTGAAAGAAGCTATATTATCCATGACGAAAAATGAAAGTGTATCCTATGCTGATATCGGGCAAACTGCTTTTTACACTACTTCTATTACCAATCTAGGAAATACCGATGCAACTAACATTGTATTCACAGACGTATTACCAAGTGGACTCACATTTGTTCCTAACACATTAACTGTCGATGGCGTGTTACAACCTAATGCGAATCCAAATACAGGTGTATTACTTGCCACACTTCCACCGAGTGAAATATATAGTATTGTTTTTCAAGTTACAGTGAATAGCATTCCCACTAGTAACCCAGCACCAAATACAGCATCAACGACGTATGAATTTACTGTCGATCCTGTTAATCCTCCCGTTTCAAGTACAGCTACTTCCAACACTACACTTCTTCAAATAAACAACGCAAATATTATAAGTACAAAAACAGCGGATCTTACTTTCGCGGATGTTGGTAATACAATAACATTTACACTTAACCTCCCTAATACCGGGAATGTGGCTGCAACTGATGTTACCGTTATCGATATACTTGATAGCAATTTAACTTTTGTTCCAAACAGTTTCACAGTTAATGGGCAAACCATTCCAAACACTGATTTATCTACTGGCGTAAATATAGGTTCCATTAATGGTGGTAATGCGGCAATCGTCACATTCCAAGCAACTGTTACTACACTTCCTACACTTAATCCAATCTCTAATTCTGCTTCTATCACATATCATTATGTCGTTGATCCTAGCCAGCCATCTATTACAACTTCTAATCAATCTAATACAACGACTACGCAAATTAATAGTGCTATCCTTACTGCACAAAAAAATTCAAATGTATCAACGGTAGATATCGGGCAAGATATTATCTACTCCGTTACAATTACAAATAGCGGTAATGTTAATGCTACGAATGTTATTTTCACCGACCTTATTCCAGACGGAACTTCATTTGAACCGAATAGTTTTACACTTAACGGAACTACCATCCCCAATGCAGATATCGTTACGGGGGTTCCAATTGGTGATATCGCGCCAAACCAGTCTGTCATCGTAGCATTTCATATTAATGCCAATGAAATTCCACCTATAAATCCAATTACTAATCAAGCTAGCGTTAGCTTCCAGCATATCGTTAATCCAGCTAATCCACCAGTTTCAAAAAATATTACTTCTACTACTGTTTCAACAAAAATCGAAAGTGCAATTTTAAACACGATTAAAATCGGAGATAAAGCTTTTGCAACGATTGGTGATACGATTACGTATACAACTACGATTACGAACACAGGCAATATTCCTGCTAACAATGCTATTTTCTCAGACCCTTTACCAACATGGACACAATTTGTTGCAGGATCAGTTATTGTTGACGGTACTCCGTTACCATCCGCTTCTATCATTGACGGTGTTGGTATAAATACAATCAATCCAAATCAAACTGTAACAATCATATTCCAAGTTCAAATTGTAAGCAATCCAACAACATTCACTCCTGAACTCCAAAACTTAGGTTTTGTTAACTTCCAATATAACGTAGGCAATACATTACAGGCTCAACCTGGCAATGTGGAAACGAACGTCTTCGTTACTTCTATTAATTCAGCAATACTTTCAGCTGTAAAAACTGCTAGTACAGCCTTTGCGAATATTGGAGACACGATCACTTATACAGTTTTCATTCAAAATAGCGGCAATACAAACGCTACGAATGCAAATTTCTCAGACCTCATTCCAGCAGGAACGACCTTTGTTGAAAATAGTTTTGCTGTAAATGGAAGTACCATTCCAGGTGCAAATCCAAATAACGGAGTTACTATCGGAACCGTTAGCGCGGGTAGTTCCTTAACTGTTACTTTCCAAGTCATAGTTACATCTACTCCACCTTCAAATCCAATTACAAACGTTGCATCTATTCAATTCGCATTCACCGTTGATCCGGCTGCTCCTCCTGTTACAGGCACAATACATTCTAATAGCGCTTCAACACAAATTAATAACGCGACTGTTACAACTGTTTTAGAAGCAAATCGAGCAATCGTATCTATCGGAGATGTAATTACGTATACAGCAAAATTAACAAATACCGGAAACTTCCCTGCAAACTCTGTATTACTCATTAACGGCGTTCCTGAAGGAGCATCATTTGTTCCAAATAGTGTTACACTCAACGGGATTTCACTTCCAGATGCAAGTCCAACTCTCGGTATTCCAGTTGGTATTATCGCACCAGGTGATTCTGCTACTATTACGTTCCAGTTTCTTGTAAGCTCTATTCCACCGCAAGGAGCAATTATAAATCAAGCACTTACAAGTTACACGTATATTGTCGATCCGAGTCAACCTCCAGTTACAGCAACATCCTCATCTAATACGATTAATACAGCTGTCGTTGATGCATCGTTATCCGCAATTAAAAATACAGATTCTCTCGTACAATCTACTAACGGTACAATCACTTACACAGTAGTCGTTCGAAATAACGGAAATACAACTGCCAATGCAGTTACTTTAACAGATTTAGTCCCAGAAGGAACTGCATTTATTCCGAATAGCGTAACCATTAATAGCGTTTCCGTTCCAAATGCCAATCCTAACGTAGGAATACTATTAAACTCCATCGCACCATCAGAAATCGTCACCGTTACATTCCAAGCTCTCGTCCAATCCATTCCAATTGTGAATCCAATCTCTAATACAGCCCGTATTGACTATACTTTTATCGCCGATCCAGCCGCACCTATTGTCTCTCGAACAATTACGTCTAATCCAGTTTTTACACAAATTTCGGACGCGAATATTCTTTCTTTAAAAGCAGTCAATGCACAACAAGCAACAACAGGTGATATTTTAACTTATACGATAACACTAGAAAATACCGGAAATATTCCAGCTACGAATCTCATATTTTCAGATACTATTCCCCAAGGTACTACATTTGTAGAAAACAGTTTTACCCTTAACGGCACAGCTATACCTAGTGCAAATCCAAATGTAGGTGTTGCTTTGCCTACCCTAGCAGCAAACGCTATTCACCTTATTTCGTTCCAAATTCTTATTAACGATCCATTCTCGCAACAAACGATTACAAATCAATCCAATACAACCTATACAATTCAACCAGATCCAGGGCAACCACCTATTACGGAAACATCTACAAGTAATATCGTCATTACAAATTTCGTGCAAGCACAATTGACAATTACAAAGACATCCAATCCAATAACTGTAGATATTGGTGGAACTATACTTTATATTTCTGAAGTGAAAAATATCGGAAACGTTGACGCAATAAATACTATTTTCACAGATTCTATTCCGGCTGGTACTACATTCGTTCCAGATACTGTCACAATTAACGGTGTCTTGCAGCCAGGTGTAAATCCAGAAAACGGAATACCGATTGGAACGATTCCATCAAACGGTTCCAAAACGATACTATTTCAAGTACAAACGAATAATCCACCTACTGAAACCGAAATTATAAATCAATCATTTGCAACTTACCAATATGTAAGTATTCCTACAGCTCCACCAGTGAATCGCTCTACAAACTCTAATATCGTTACAACATCACTTCAAAATGCAAATATTATTTCTGTTAAACAGGCGAATGTTACTTTCGTATCCATCGGGCAAAATATTACCTACACAAATACACTACAAAATATCGGAACCGTTCCAGCTAACAATACAGTGTTCATTGACAACATTCCAGAAGGTACTATATTCATTGAAGATAGCTTATCAATAAATAATGTGATTCAGCCTGGTGCGAATCCAGAAAACGGAGTAACTCTCGGCACGATACAACCAAATGAAACAGTCACTATTTCATTCCAAGTGCAACTTACAAATATACCTTCTGGCAACACAGTCATTAACATTTCAGACACTTCATATGAATACCAAATTGACCCTAGTTCTCCGATTATTCAGCGTAGATCATTATCAAATGCAGTAAATACTGAAGTGCGGACGGCAAATGTTAGTGCAATTAAATCCGCTAATAGATCCATTACACGCATCGGTCAAATCATCACATATACAGTCGCAGTTACAAACTCTGGTACAGTACCTATTACAAATACTCTCCTAATTGACGCAATTGCTGCTGGCACCACATTCGTTCCAAATAGCATTCTTGTAGATGGCATACCAAGACCTAACGAAAATCCAATTACCGGAATCACCCTTGATATTATCCTTCCAAACAATACAATTATCGTGACATTCCAAGTAAATGTAGTCTCTATACCTTCTCAAAATAACATTAATAATATCGCCGTCATCCACTATGAGTATCAGCCAGATCCAAGCGCACCACCAATCTCAGAAACGACCTCTTCCAATACTACAAATATACAATTTATTGATGTTATTCTTACCGCTACAAAATCCGCTAATACAGTATTAGCTAATATTGATGAAACCATTGCATATACAGTCTTTATTCAAAATAACGGATCCACTACAACTAACTCCATCTTTTTTACAGATACTATAGAAGATGGAACAGTATTTATTCCGGGAAGTGTAATAGTTAACAATACTGTGCTTCCTGCAGCAGATCCTAATATCGGCTTTTCCATTCCTAATATTATGTCAGGTCAAGCGACTACAATAACGTTTCAAGTTTCCGTTACGAATTTACCTACCGTAAATCCAACGCCTAATACTGCAAACATCGTCTACGATTTTATTTTCAATCCTGACTTTGCACCAATTCAAAAATCTACTACTTCCAATACTACTTTCGTTCAAATTAATGATGCTGATATCGTTTCACTTAAAACTGTTGATTTGACCTCTGTAACAATTGGTGACATTTTAACTTATACAACAACTTTAACGAACACAGGAAATACGGATGCTACTGCTGTTATATTTACAGATAATATACCTGATGGAACAACCTTTATTAACGGTAGCGTGTTAGTAAATAATATTCCTCAACTTAACGCCAATCCAAGTGCTGGTATACTTGTAGGAACAATTGCTCCTAACATTTCTATCCCAGTCACATTCTCTGTTACCGTCGTAGATTTTCCGGCTAGCAGTCGCATTCAAAATCAATCAACTTCTCGTTATACGATAAATAGTGAAGAACAAGTATCGACTAGTAATATTACCTTAACTGAAGTCATTTCTGCCAATGTAATTGCGACCAAAACTACACCTATCCAATACGCTGACCTACAAACTATCATCCCTTATACAATTTCCATCACAAACAATGGGAATATACAAGTAGAAAACATTATCGTTACAGATATCATCTCAGCAAATACGAGCTTTATAGAGAACAGTGTTATTGTGAATGGAAACGCTCGTCCAAATGACAATCCACTTAGCGGTATACCAATTGATAACATTCCGCCTAATACGACAGCAACTATTCTATTCCAAGTACGGGTTACTTCGATTCCGCAAACAAATCCAATCTCTAACACGAGTACAATTGAATATCAATACACGGTACCGAATCGACCACCTATTACCGAAACTATCATTTCGTCTGCTGCCACAACAGCAATTAATCACGCGAATTTGAGTAGTAATAAAGTTGTTGACCTTGCATTTGCAACAGTCGGTGATACGTTAACATATACGATTACACTAAATCAAACTGGTAATGTTTCAGCAAATGATGTAGTTATTCAGGATACTATTCCTCAAGGTACTACGTTTATAGAAAATAGCGTTATTGTAAACGGAGAAACTCTTCCGGGAGTTAATCCAGTAAGCGGTATACCAATTGGCACTATAATTGTTGGTGGAGATGCTATCGCTTCATTCCAAGTTTCTGTGACTTCTATCCCAACACCAAATGAACTCAACAACAATGCAATTACTACCTTTAACTATATAGTCAACCCAAATAGCGCACCTGTTACGAATACAACTACAACAAATACCGTCACAACTACTGTCCAAAATGATAATGTCATTGCCATAAAATCTGTTGATGTAACGAATGCCTTACCTGGTCAAACTTTAACGTATACAATTACGATTACGAATAGCGGTAATATAACGATTGAAGATCTTCTTGTCATAGACACCGTACCAGTAGATACAACCTTCGTTACTGGTAGTGTTACGATTAACGGAATCAATCAGCCTAATGCAAATCCCGAAAACGGTATTACGTTAGACAATCTTGTTCCAAATAAAGCTGTTATTATTACGTTCCAAGTCGCAATATCTGCTTCTACTCTTCAATCCGCAATAAATAACGATGCCTCTATTTCTTATGCTGTTACCATTGATCCAAACGAACCACCTATTACAATTACAAAGCAAACAAATATTGTTACAACGACAATCGTTGACCCAATGGTTATCATTGAAAAAACTGCTGACAAATCTATCGTCGTTATAGGAGATAGTATTACATTCACATTAAAGATAGTTAATCATTCTCCAATTCCTACAATGAATACTTCCGTTTTAGATATCATTCCAGCGGGTACAACATTTATAGAAAATAGCGTAACAATTAACGGTACCCAAATCCCTAATATTCGTCCAGACACTGGTATGAATATCGGCTCTTTACCTGCAGATTCAGTAGCAACGATAACATTTAAAGTTCTTGTAACTTCTATTCCTTCAAACAGTACAATTATAAATTCTGCAACAGTTACAGCCGCTTTCCAATTGACACCACAGGATCCAATTATTACTCTCATCGTTAATTCAAATATTGTCCGCATACCAGTTCAATTTATTACTGCAGCAGTAATAAAAAATGCTTCTGTCAGCTCAGCTTATTTAAATCAATATTTTGATTATACGGTTCAAATTACAAATACTTCTAACATTTCACTTATAAACGTTTCTTTACAAGACACCATTCCAGCAGATTTACAATTTATGAATGAAACTGTCATGATTAATGGTGAGCACGCTCCACTAGCAAATCCGAATGTCGGTTTCCTAATCGCTACTCATTTGGAACCAAATGAAACAATTATCGTGTTATTCACAGTACAAGTGATAAACCCGCCTGTTAATAATGAATTTAAAAACAGTGCAAATGTTTCTTTACAACTTCAAACCACTCCTACAGATCCACCAATTATCGTAACCATTACAAGTAATGAAAACGTCGTCACCTTTATTCCAGAAAATCCAGATGAAACACTTCCAAATTTAAATTGCTTCTTTGACGGGGAACGCTTTATACGCATTACTCCTCGGAATATACGAAATTACTTTTGGATTTGGTGGCGGTAATCAAAAAAGAAAAAGCTTGTAGTTTGGATACTCTCCAAACTACAAGCTTTTTTCACGAACAAAATGATAATACTCAATTGCTAGTAGCGCTATATGCTACGTGTCGTTTCTCAATCCGATCTTCAATTTCTTTCATATTTTCCTTATTCGTTAGTAGGGATTGTTTATTTTCTATTAATAATTGTTTAAAGGATTTTCTCATTTTTTTTCGCATTTTCATTTTCCTCCTTGGGGGATGGTTTATATAAAGTGAAACTTTAATCAGTGGGGGTTTTCTTCATCCCCCACTGATTATTAGTTGAACCAATCGGACTTTTATGGGCAGTTGATCCCCCATCTAAATTTTGTGCTTTTGCTAAATTTTGAGGCGGGGGTCTTACTGCCCATTAAAGCGGGATAAAAGATAAAGAATTATCTGTGTGTTCTTATAATAATTGATTGTTGTGAATTCCATTTGAACTTCATATGAAAATTCCGTTTATTTTCTGACAACTTTGTGAACAAAAAAGAAAGACCGATTAAAAATATTTAATCGGCCTTTCTACTTCTTATAACATATTTATTAATATTTCAGGTCTTCCCCAATTCATTTCTTCACAAACGAATCTAAGTTTTTCTTCATCCATTGTGTGTAATCCTTCTTCTAGTGAACATGAAATAGGAACTTCACAATGAATTTGTGCTAATTGTAATGAAATATTTAAGTTCTCTAAATCACTCTCAATTTTTGTACGCTGTGCTTTCGTTAATGAGGCTACGTTTTCTAGTACAGCTGATACTGTTCCGTGCTCTTGAATAAGCTTATACGCTGTTTTTTCACCGATACCTTTTACGCCAGGATAATTATCACTCGTATCCCCCATGAACGCTTTCGCATGAACGATTTGCCATGGTTCCACACCTTTTTCTTCCATGATTTTCTCTGGTGTGTAATACTCGTAATTTCCGATTCCTTTACGCAAGAGCATAACTTTAACGTTCTTATCAACAAGTTGAAGTAAATCTGTATCACCTGTTAAAATATAAACTTCCGCTTCATTGCAGTATTGTTTTGCAAGCGTACCGATACAATCATCTGCTTCATATCCTTTCATACCGATGACCGGAATAGATAATTTAGCAGTCATTTCTTGTACTAAATCAAATTGCGGAATTAATTCTTCTGGCGGCGCTGCACGATTTGCTTTATAATTTGAGAACGATTCTGTTCTAAATGTCGTACTTCCCATATCCCAGCATGTTACGATATGTGTCGGTTCAATTGCTTGCATAGCTGTTAATAAATGTTTCATATAACCATGAATCCCGTTCGTCGGGGTACCATCTTGTCGTTTCATAAATTGTCCGTAGACACTTGTTGCATAAAAAGCACGAAATAATAGTGCCATACCATCAACTAATAATACCTTTTTCATAATCCCTCTCCTACCAAAAAATAATAACCCCACGTTATGACGTAAGGTTATATAAATAGATTACCATTCTACGTTGTTCAACTTTGTCTATTATACATTGTTTTTGTATATTTAGCATCATTTACACATTAAGACGTTCTACTACAACAAGTATGAAGAATTCCTGCATACGTATTTTTCCCAGTCGAAACAACTACAGCCTTTGCATTTCCACCAACAATATATGTCCCTTTGAAACACACGTTTTCAAGTTCAAGTGGATTGTAGTCTTTCATTCGTTTTAAAGGAATAAATCGCTTACGCTCAAGATGATAGCAACTTTCAAATTTCTCAACACTTGCATCATTTCCTGTTAGCACAGATTCATTTACTAATAAATCATTCGCATAAATGATACGTACATCTGCTGGTACTGTATCACCTTCTGAAAGAAAAATCATATCGCCAGGAACAAGCTCTTGTACTGGCAAATTCATCATTTTCAATTCACCATTTAAACCTGTTACACTTGAACATTCTACTCGAGACACAGTAATTTTTTCACATTGTAATCCATCACGCACATGTTGTTTTGAAAGACCTGGAATCATTCCACTTAGCTTTATCATTACTTCTGCAATACGTGCTCTTTTTGAAATCAATTCATTTCGACCGTATACTTGAATACGTTTTTGTGCTTCTTTCATGGATAGGCCGTCTCGAGTTGTTTTAAAATACGCAAATACAGATTTCACATCTCTTGTTGCGATTTCAATTAATAAATCTTTATTTTTTTGAAGCATTGTTTGTTCTTTCATTGATTTTTTACTTAGTTTATATGATGTGTTACCCACAGTTTTGTTTGCATATAACATATTATCGTCTCCTCCTTTACAACATAGGAAGAAACGCTTTGTTTCTCAATTTATCCACTTTATCGTGAAAGTGTTTAGCGCTTAAATATGTAAATAAACGCTACATTATGATAAATATAGAGGGAGGAACAAGTCGTTTCCTGCCTACATCATATATTTTTGATTTGAAGTATATGGGTAACGGAACCGAGTCAGAATTCGACATGCTCCTCACCTCCTCGTTTATTTTTATAGTTTATACTATGAAATTACTCATAGATTGGTAACAAAAAAGACCCCTACTCTTAAGAGAGTAGGGGTCTTTACATACACAAATAAGCGATTTCTAATATCATTAGAAATCTACAGACCTCTCCCTCGTCGAGTTTTAGCACTGTATAGCATAGGTACATTACCAGCTACGTTAAGAAAAACCTTAATTCGATCATTCCTGTTGACCCATTGGCGTCTCTCGACATTTTTGGGCAGTAGCATTTCTCTATACAGGAGCCTCACCTAACAGAGACTTATTTTCATTACATAGAAAATGTTACTCTTATTTAAAATAGATGTCAACAGTAGCCTATAATTTTTTCGAAAGGGATGATGAAACTACATATAAACTAACGTAAAATTTTTAATACGTTATACAACCCGCAATTACAATCCCAATTGCAAGCGATAAAAACATAAGAAAAAGGCCGACTGCTTGATTATCTTCTTCGAGGCTTTTGTTTATATTAAAGCGTGGTGTAAGCCACTCAGCTAAATAAAAGACAATAATTTGAGCCAAGATCCCAACTGCTCCCCATGAAACCATATCAAGCAGTGAAATGGAATTAGCTGCTGTCGAATATAAAACAATTGCTAGCCCAAGTAATCTTCCTCCAAGCACATAGCTTACCGCCTTATTTCCTTGAGCCATTAACTTAAATTCCTTTACTTTCGTTGTCACTTCCATCAAAAAAAGACCAATTCCTAAAAGTCCGAGTGTTACTGCTAAATATAATAAAAAATTAAGCATTTTTTTCCTCCTTTTTCATACCTATTGGTAAATAGTACGATTCATTCCCCGTAATTTTTTCCCCAGCGCGAATACCGATACTACTCGCTTTTCCAGCGATTAAAAACGAACCAAACACATACGATAATTTCTCCATCCCTTTTTCAGTTTCTAAAAATATGACTGGAAGTTCTGTATATTTTTGAAATATCGGAAGTGACGATTTATATGTTTGATGTACATTTTGAATCATAATATTTTTTTCCTTATCACGAATCGTAATTGTGTCTCCTTCTCTACCAAATGAAGGCTTTTGAACGAAAGAACCTTTTCCTAAAAATAAATCTGGTTCTAAATATGTAGGTAACATATATTCTTTAATCCACTGTTGTTCCTCACGTGTATAAAAAGCCCCTGCTTCTGCTAATCCCCAAATAAGACACTGAATTGATTTTGGCTGAAGTAAAAATGCTGACAAAGGATTTATAATAAAAAGCTTTCCCGCTTTTACAAGTTGCAGCAGTTCCACACCTACTAAATCTCCTGTTTCAGGATCTTGATCCTCAACTAAATCTTCTATCGGATATGTTTGGCGATATAAAACATCAATCTGCACTCCATCCCTATCCACTAAAGCATCCTTTGTAATTCTAAGTTCTGACATCGGCACTACTTTATTTTCAACATGGCATAGCTGACTCAAATACACCGTCGTATTCCAATCCTCTATATGTTCGTGATGTGCTGTAAAAACAACATTTGGATTGTCTATTCCCTTTATTGCTTCCATTACGGCTTTTGTAACACCAGAAGAAAGTAATCGTTCTTGACCCAAGTTTGGATCATCATAGCCTAATTCTTCACAAATTTCCCCATTCATTTGAAAGCACTCCATAATAAAAGTTGGTGTATCGCTGTTAAATTCAAGCATTTTAATTTGGTTATCGCCCGTTAAGACGAAATCAAATCGTGAAATAACAGATTCAGGATACAGCCCTTTTATTCTAATAAAAGGTAGGCTTGCAGGTGGAAAACCAAACTCTAGAAGTTGCTCATCAGATAAACTCCGAAGAATTCTAGCAGTCTTAAAAAATATTTTCCCCATTCGTTCAGTTGCTAATTGTATTTGTTTCACAGCTTTTTCTGTTATTGAAAAAACATGAAACAAACTATACTCACTCTCATATAAATCCGACCAAAAATTCGGATATTTCACATAAAATTCTTTTCGTTTCTTTATGTATTGCGACATATTTTATCCTCCGAATCCACCCTTCGAACCACTTCCAATTCCCCCTTTAAACTCCGCAGACGATTGATACGACTTAAACGCTGATGAATTTTTGAAAGTGGATTTATTTTTATAGTATGTTCCCCCATAAAAGTAATGTCCTCGATAACCTGAACTACTATCATCACACTGCCATACCCCAAGTTCATCATCCCAATCCCAATCTGAACAACTATTATCATTCGGTTCGGGGGGAACATCTTGTGCGCAGCCAAATAAGGTGCCCGTCATTAAAGACGTTAACACACCGCCTACTAGCCATTTCGTTTTTGTCACCTTCGCACTCCCCTTTATAAAATATATTTCTATTATATAAGAAGCCATGATAAAGTAGAAGAAAAAGGAAGAAGAGGGATAGAATGCGCTTAGAATATCGGCTCAACGATGAAACAAACGGGTACCCTGCTTTATGGAACTACGCAAATATTTCTAACTCTGAAATCATCGCACGCATGACTTGTGAATATTTTATAAAAGAGAAAAATACATATGTTGTTACTGCAACTTCAGTAGATCCAGATGGAACGGCAGTTATATATATTCAAAAAGAAGTTTTTGCAAATGATCCTTCAGATCCTACATACTCCCATATAGGTTTTGAAATTAGAGAGCTCAGAGAAACGAGCTCAAGCATAGTTGATAGTAAAGATGTATGGAACTATGAAGAACTTTTACCATCCCTTCATTCAGATATTATATATATTCAGCGAGACGGCATACATATGGAGTTCGCCTTAGATTCAAGAGAGATCGATGAAGACAGAAAGTGCTATATTTATTATGGAAACTTCACAGGTGAATCCAGATAATATCGACATTTTTATGCAACAAAAAAACCTTACGTATAAAACGTAAGGTTTTTATATAGCCCCACATATGCCGTTCTCTCTAGATGTCCATAAACCTGCTCTCACAGGTGGATGCTCTCACAAATGTTTGTAACTTCCCTCTTAAAAAGATGGCCTGTTAGCTACATTTAAATATTGAACTTCCGTATTAAACTTATTGGTTTAAGACATGCATAAGCTACGTACACCGTAGGAATTGTATATAAGTTTAGTTGAAATAAGACCCCCGCACGTGCCGCTCCTCGTAAATGTCCAAAAACCCGCTACTCGCAGGTGGATGCCCTCACAGTTACCGTACATCTTCCTCCACAAGGAAGGCTTGATGATGGTCGCTAAATATTGAGCTTCCGTATAACTAACATCGGTTTTAGACATAAATAAGTTACGTACACCGCAGGATGTATTATTTACTTGTCGTTATATTATCACATTGTTTCCAATGTGTAAAATACAATCTTTTTCGAGCAATCTCTTGCTTGTGACCTTATTTTAATACAAATTTTTTTCGCATGCAAGTGATTAATCTTCTTCTTTTGCAATTTGATTTTCTGGATAAGAAATCCAATCACTCCAGCTACCTGCATACAATTTCACATTTTTGAATCCAGCTACTTTCAGTGCAAGGATATTGGGGCACGCTGTAACGCCAGAACCACAATACACTATTGTTTCCTTATCTTTCGAAAGGTTTTGGAATCGATCTTGTTGCTCAGCTTCATTTTTAAAGTGTCCTGATTCTAGCACTCCATCCTTCCAAAAATAGTTTACTGCTGTCGGAATATGTCCCGCTGTATGGTCAACAAGTTCCTCTACACCAGCATAACGTCTCGGTTCTCTAGAATCAATTAACGTAACATCTATACCTGCATGGATATTTTCTCTGACCGTTTCCATCGATACAAGCATATGGTCTTGTATATTTGCTCTGAATGTTTTTCGTATAACAACAGGTACTTCCGCTGTTATATATAATCCATTCTCTTTCCAAGCAGGAAATCCACCGTCTAATATATATACTTTCTCATGTCCTACATAACGGAGTAACCACCATAAACGAGAAGCATTTGCGCCAGCTTGACTGTCATACGCAATTACTGTCGTATGTTCATCAATACCAGCTTGCGAAAGCTTGTCTGCAAACTCTTCAATATTCGGTAATGGATGACGGCCGCCATGTTCTGTTACAGGACTTGATAAATCTAAATTTAAATCAAAATATAACGCATGAGGAATATGTTCTTCCTCATACTTTTCTCTACCCCAATTAGGATTCGCTAAATCAAACCGACAATCGATTATACGGACGTTCTCATCTTCTATATGCTCACGTAACCATTCGACTGTAACAATCATCTTTAACGACCTTCTTTCTCTTGCAAACGACTTACATACTCCATAACCATTTCTTCTGTAACATATTTACGCTGTAGTGTAACACCATTTTTTGCAAGATCATTAATTTGCTTTGTTACAACATTAATGACATCAACCGAAAATTCTTTCCCATTTGACGCAAGAGATACGGCTGCTTCAATAGCTGCTTCACGCTGCGCATCTAATTGTAAACATGCTTTTACACTTTCATTTTGTTTACGAGAATGTGCTGTAATTGCTTTATGTACTTCCATCTTCTCTTCCCCCTAATAAATAAGTTATACTTTCTCATTCAATTCCATTGCAAGCCGAATCATATCGCGACATACAATCCCATTTTCAATAATCTCTTCTTCATAATGCTTCGAAAAGTAATCAAAATCAATAGAAAAAATACGAAATCCGCATTTTTGATATAAGGCAAGCTGTGAAACACTAGAATTACCCGTACCAACTTCAAGTTTAGACATACCATATCCTTTAGCAGTTTCTACAGCATGCTTCAATAGCTTCTTTCCAATACCTTTACCTTGCATATACTCTACAACCGCAATATTCATAATTTCCATCGTCTTCGGCCTTGTTTCCAAAAGAACATATACACCGACAACTCGGTCCTCTTGCTTAGCTACATATGTTAATCCTCTTTGCACATATGTATTAATTTGCCGTTCACTCGGATCGGCAAGTAACAATAAGGATTTCGGTATAGCTTCTTTTGAGATATTCTCTATTACAACAGGCATCAAAATTCCCCCTTCTCTATTGTTCTAAACCCTCCTTGTCTACCATAAGTAATAGAAAGGAGGGATTCACCATGGACAACAATGAGAAAAAGTGCAACGTCATCTCTATTGATGGAAAGAAGAAGAAAAGCGACTCGTATTCCTATCCAAAATTAGTAGTAGAAAACAAAACATATGAATTTTCTTCATTCGTCTTATGCGGTGAAACACCAGACGGCAGACGACTCGTTCTTACTCATATGATTTCTACTGATGAATTTGCAGGGTTTGTAAAATCTTTAGATACTGTACTACAAAAGAAAATTGAACGAATATTTTTCTCATAACAATTATTTAACATAAATTTCTTTTTCAATTTCTACTAACTGGTTTTGCAGTTGTTCTTTACTTTGTTCATATAGTGATACATCAATCGTTTCAGCCAATGCAAATAATATACTTTCATAATAATTCATTATATCTTGCTGCATCACTGTTTGGAATAAGTTCCATTTTACATCCCACTCTTGCTTATAATGATGAACAAATAAATCTTTTTCATCAGCTACATAGTTTGATACGAACGGTTCTAATACCAATTTTGCATCCTCTTGCATAAGAGCTTTATCATTTTTTTCAAAAAAGCTTTTCTCATTTTTGAAATGTGCTAGTGCTTTTTTGAAATCTTTTATTTCAACTGAAGGGAACGGTTCTTTATGTGTAATATCTTTATATTCATACTCCACTGTTCCACTCATAGAAATTGATTCATTTTCTACTTTGCAGTTCACTACAATTTCATTCTTTGCACGCTTCATCGCTTCATCTATCCACTTTTCAAGGCGTAATGATGTCGCACGCATTTCTTGTAATAAATCATGCTGAATGAATGCTACTAATTCCATAACGCACTGTTGTAACTGCACTTTTACATTTCCATCTGTTCGAAGTGACGCTGGATTAATAAATTCAGTAAACACATCATTATAGCGTAGGAATAAGCGTTGTTGCACGTAATAAAGTAATTCTTTCACTTCATTTTGCATCGCTTGTTCTTCAGCTAGCACGCTATATGATGAAATGATATGAAGTAGCTGATCACGCTCTGCTTCATATTTTTTTGTTTGCTTCTCTTTTTCATCATTCCCCTGCTTTGCACCGTTTATCATATTGCCAAGAAGGTGATTCGCTCCTTGTAATGCGCCATATAGAGCATGCACAGACACAAGCATTAAATCTCTCATCATAAATGACGTGAACGATTCTTCAAACTTAGCAATCCCAGAGTTTTGTAAAATACCGTACTTCTCTTTTTCTATATTCTTTCCTTGTTTCTCTTCAAGCGCACATAAACTTGAAATTGCAAATAAACGCGGATTTCTAATACCGTATTGCAGTAACTGATCTGCGATGTAACCTTTTACCATTTCAAGTTCTTCCTCAGACTGTGCTAAATCAGCAGCATTAATTAAGAAGAACATTTTATCAAGTGCAAAAGTATCCTTTACACGACCAAGCTGAATTAAAAATTCACGGTCAGCACGTGAAAACACATGGTTATAATATGTTACAAATAAAATAGCATCTGCATTTTTAATGTATTGGAAGGCAACGTCCGTATGACGTGCGTTAATAGAATCCGCTCCTGGCGTATCTACAAGCGCTACCCCCTGCCTTGTTAAAGCACAATCATAATAAAGCTCCATATACTCAACAAAACATGATTTTTCCTCATTCGCTACATAATCAGAGAACTCTTCTAATGTAACTTGTACTTGTTCCCCTAAATGAGTAGAAACTGCATCATATCCTTTTTGTACCGCTCGTAAAAAGCTAAATGTTGTTTTTTGCTTCCCGCTTGGTGACGGATATTTTATAACTTTTTCGATTTGCGATAACGCTTCATCTAACGTAGTAATTTCATAATGAAACAGCTTATAAACAGCTTTCATATCTTCTAATAGCGCTTGTTTTGATTTAAACTGAACAATTACTGTTCCGTGTGGTTTTTCCTCTGTGACCGGCAAAATTTGATTAATCGTTGCCGTCGTCGGATTTGGTGAGACAGGAAGCACCTTATCACCTAGCAACGCGTTGGCAAATGATGATTTCCCCGCACTAAAAGCTCCGAATAATGCTACTGTAAATTGTTTCGTTTCCACACGGCGTCTTTTTTCTATTACCTCTTGCTGTACGTGCTTCAGTGCAGGCAATGGTTCTAACAGTGTTTCAGCTTTTTTTACTTTTTCTAGTATACGTTGAATATTTAATACTGCCGTTCCTTTCAGCTCTTCCTCACGAGCCATTACATTACCACTTATGACTTCTTGCTCTTGTAGGGTGAATTTCTCACTAACAATTTGTTTTTTATTTTGTAATATCTCATCTATTTGCAATCCTTCTGGTGTAGCAATATGATCATGCCAAATGTTTTGTAAATAACCCTCATACTCCTCAAAATCATTACTGTATTGAACTTGCGTTTCTTTCGCCGTTTGCACCATCGTGTATGTTTCAATTTCTTCTTCAATACGAGCAACGGCTACCTTCACCTTTTGTTTTAAAACTACCGCACTCTTATCAAAAATTTGCTGTGCTTTTATAAAATAACGCTTCTTCAGTTCATTCGCTACATCCGCTGTATAAAGAAGTAAGTAATCGCCAGTGAAACCTGCGCCTTGTTTAATTACTTCAGCCAACATTTCTGGTCCAAAAGCAATCTCTAAAGCATATATGTCTTTTCCAATTTCCTCTGTGAACAATCCTTCTTCTTTTAAGAAAGCTACAATAAATTCTTTCACATGAAAATCAAGTTGCGTTTCAACAGTCTTTTGCAAAGCAGAATAAAATGCTTCTAAACGTCTCTGTTTTTCTTGCTCCGTTTTCCCTTTCGCAAATAACAAACCAACTTTAAATTTCGTTAATTTCGTTTCTAAATACGCATTTGCCATTTCTCTCATTTCAAATGGCATTAAATACGCGTTATCTAATATAGCTTGCAAACCTTTTATAAATTCGTTTCTCACATGAGATTCTTTACCAGCCTCACGATTTTTAGTTTCAGTTAGCTCTTCCTTTTTTTCAACTACCTCTGCAATCGAAAGCGGTGATGCTAACTCTTCCTCATATTTCAAAAGATGCTTTTCATTTTCAGAAAGAATGAACGAGAAATGTTCTCCCAATAAATATTCTGTTTCTCTTTCCATTCCATTTCTTACATACTGTTCTTTTTCTTCCATAATAGAAGTTATTAAAGCTTCTAAGTTTCCAATTTCATTATGTGGATGGTTCATCATTCGTAATGACGTATAATAAACACCATCTACTTCAATATCCCAGTTAGAGAACGATTGTTTTACACTATCCTGATAATTCTCAAACGATAATTCATTTTCTTTATGTTTATCTATTTGGTTTACAACGAGATAAACCGTTTTATTACGTTGTTTCAATTCTTTAACAAATTGCAAATTCACTTCCGATTGAACGTGGTTATAATCCATCATATAGAAAATAACGTCTGCTAAATGAAGTGTCGATTCTGTTGCTAGTTGATGGGCATCATCCGTTGAATCAATCCCTGGTGTATCAACTAACATAACTCCTTCAGGGATTGGCGCATCATTACGATAAATATGAACACCAATTACCTCATCACCGTCTTTACAAATTTGTTTTAATTCTTCAGCTGAATATGCACCGTCATACTCATACTGTTCTCCAGATTTAACCGTTACAACAACACGATCCATTCCTTTTTCAATCTTGACAACGTTAGCGCTCGTCGGAATTGGACTTGTTGGTAATAACTGCGCTTTATATAGATGATTCATCATCGTTGATTTCCCTGCAGAGAAGTGACCGCAAAACGCTATCATAAGCTGTTCTTGTTTATATTTTTGAATTACTTCAAACAACTTTAAGCTATTCTCTGCATCGCCGTGTTTTTGCCACTCTTCATAAAAACAAACAAGTTTTTTCATACCGTTTGTCTGTACTATGTTTGTCATCCCCTTGTTCCCCTTTATCCAAGATGTATATACTTTATCCCGCTATTTGCAAACTAATAATCAGTAAAAGGTGAACCTCCCCACTCATTACAGTTTCACTTTACTATCATACTAAATTTTCAGCATATTCTCATTAAAAAATAAAAAATCCCTTTCATTCTTTTTACAGATGAAAGGGATTTTATGTCATATCATTCATTTTGCTGTTCCTACTCCATTTAAAACATACTTTGCAATAACTGCATATACAGCGACCGTACCTGCTACTAATGCATATACCATACTGATGCACCAACCTTTTTTGATAATGATTATCACTTTTGAATACATTTTATCATTAAAGAGAATCATTATCAACAACTTTCATAAAGAAAGCTCCTTCGGGAAAAGGAGCTTTACTGCCTGTTTTGAAGAAGTTTAAAACTTGTGTGCACTCTTATTATATCTCATCCTACATATCTTAACAGTTTTAAAAATTGGAAATCTCCCCTATCCCCTTCCTCTTACATTTTGTATACTAAAAGGGAATTACTTAACAAGGAGGAAAATAATGACACAAAATCTTACACAAGGCGAGAGGATACACTCCATCGATATTATTAGAGGAATAGCTGTACTAGGTATTTTTCTTGTTAACTGGCCCGTTATTGCCGGAGTTGACTCACGTGATATTACAGGAATTTACGAAGGGATAGACAGCTACATTCGCCTATTTTACGATATGTTTATTCAAACGAAATTTTATACAATTTTTTCGTTTTTATTCGGATTAGGTTTTTATATTTTTATGAATCGTGCTGAGGCGAAAACAGATCGCCCAAAAACTTTATTTGTTCGTCGCTTGCTTATTTTATTATTATTTGGTTTCTTGCATTACGTTCTTTTATGGGACGGAGACATTTTACATACTTATGCAATTACTGGTTTTTTCTTATTTTTATTTTATAAGAGAGAGCCACGAACTATTTTAATTTGGTCAATTGTACTATTAAGTTTCATGCAACTGTTCTCATTATTAGGTTCTCTCCTCATGTTAATCGTGCCAGTAGAAGAGTTAGGCCTTTCCACAGCAATTATGCCGTTAGAAAACTGGGGCTTACAAATCACAGACAGATTTCATTCTTTCTATTCTGAAGCAATAAGTAACAGTCTTATTATGCTTCCTGAAACACTAGGATTGTTTTTACTCGGATTATATGCCGGTAAAAAAGATATTTTCCGCCGTGCCAAAGAATTAGATCCAAAACTAAAGAAATGGCAAATTATTATGTTTGTTTTAACATTGCCGATGTGGTTTATTATGGTTTACTTCTTTATGAATAATCAACCATACATGCCGTTTTCACTTATGGGTATCACGATGATAAGTGGAAAAACATTATTCATCTTCTACATTTTCACGCTGATGCGTTTATTACAAAAAGAAAAATGGCAAAACTTATTACGTCCATTCCAATACGTTGGACGAATGGCGTTAACAAATTACATCTCACATACAATTGTTACATTACTTGTATTCGGACTATTGTTCAAAAATGATTATCTTGCACCATTATGGGTAGGGCCACTATTTTGCATCGGTTTCTACACGCTGCAAATCTTTATTAGCCGCTGGTGGCTGTCACGTTATCAATATGGGCCACTTGAGTACATTTGGCGTCTTGGTACGTACGGGAAAATGATGCCACTTAAAAAGAAAAGCAAGGTCTCATAACGAGACCTTGCTTTTTTACGCTTCTCTTACCGCACTTTGTATCGGAACTGGTTCATCCTTTACTTTCACTTTACGCTGCGGCACCATATTAAACACAATATTTAACAATACTGCTGATGCACTTCCAAGTACAATTCCGTTATCAGTTAAAATACGAATGTTTTCAGGAAGTTGTGAGAATAACGTTGGAACGACTGTAACTCCAAGGCCGATTCCGACAGAACATGCAACAATTAATAAGTTTTCTTGTTTGCCAAAATCAACGCTACTTAACATTTTAATACCATATGCCATTACCATACCGAACATTGCTAACATCGCACCGCCAAGTACTGATTTCGGAATAATTGTTGTAATAGCTGCGATTTTTGGAATGAATCCAAGAACGATTAACATACCACCACAAGTGTAAATAATAACGCGATTTCTTACTCCAGTTAATTGAACAAGCCCTACGTTTTGAGAGTATGTTGTATATGGGAAGGCGTTGAAAATACCACCTAACACCATCGCTAATCCTTCTGCACGATAACCTTTTGTTAATTCTTTTTCACCAATCTTTTTATTGCAAATATCAGATAATGCAAAGTAAACACCTGTTGCTTCTACAATCCCTACGCAAGCAACGAGAATCATCGTAATAATTGGCGTTAATTCAAATGTTGGTGTACCGAAGTAAAATGGCTGAATACCATGGAACCAATCCGCTTCTCCAACCGCTTGCAAGCTTACTTTCCCCATAAATGCTGCAACGATTGTACCGAACAATAGACCTAGTAAAATAGAGATTGAACGGATAAACCCGTCAAAGAAACGATACATAATGATGATAAATAGTAACACACCAAATGCTAATGCTAAATTTTCAAGACTACCGAAATCCTTACTTCCTACTCCTCCAGCCATATCATTAATAGCTGCTGGAACAAGTGTAACTCCAATTACCGTAACAACAGAACCTGTTACAACAGGCGGGAAAAGCTTTACAAGTTTCCCAAATAGCTTTGCAAAAATAACAACGAATAATCCAGCAGCAATAATCGCTCCATAAATAGAAGACACACCGTATTGTTTCCCAATTGCAATCATCGGTCCAACCGCTGTAAATGTACACCCAAGTACAACGGGAAGTCCAATACCGAAAAAGCGATTTGATAATGCTTGTAAAATCGTTGCAACGCCGCACATCAATAAGTCAATCGATACTAAATATGTTAACTCTTTTTGATTTAAACCAAGTCCGCCGCCCACAATAAGAGGAACGATAATTGCACCAGCATACATGGCAAGCATATGCTGCATACCAAGCGATGCGATTTTAAATGGATGCTGCTTCATCGTTATTTCACCTCCGCAGTTTCTTGCTGTACAAATGTAACTGTGCCGTTATCAAGTGATGCAATTTCTGCTAGTGACTCAACCCGAACACCTTGTTCACGAAGTTTCTTTCCTCCATCTTGAAATGCTTTTTCAATAACAATTCCAATCCCTGCAATACTTGCTCCAGCTTGCTCCACTAAACTCATTAAACCTAAAGCAGCCTGACCGTTTGCTAAAAAGTCATCGATGATTAACACGCGATCATTTTCATCGATATGATTTCGAGATAATGAAATTTCATTCGTTTCTTGTTTTGTAAATGAATATACGTTTGCAACATACATATTATCTTGTAACGTTAACGATTTACGTTTTCTTGCAAAGATTACTTTTACACCAAGCTCTAATGCAGCCATAACCGCTGGTGCAATGCCTGAAGATTCAATCGTCACGATTTTTGTAATGTTCTCTTCTTTAAAACGTTTAGCAAATTCTTTTCCAATCTCTTGCATAAGTACTGGGTCAATTTGATGATTTAAAAATGCATCTACCTTTAATACGTCACCAGATAAAACCTTTCCTTCATTCAAAATCTTTTCTTGTAATACTTTCATGTTTGTTCCCCCTCTTATGCAATAAAAAACTCCAAAAGCCGCCACCACTCGTTACAAGTGAGAGACGCGCTTTTGGAGTTTCGCAAAAAAGAATGCTAAACAAGCAAATATATTCGTCCTCACTCATAGTCAAAGTATTTACGGTACTTCGGTAGAAACTTGCAGGCCATATCCCCGCGATTATATGAGTGTAGCTAACTATTTATTTTATAGAAGGATTATAACGCACTTTTTACACTTTGAAAAGCATTTCTTAATAAAACACGTACAAATTTTATAAAAACATCATTTTCGTTCGAGTTTTGCAAACTCTTACATTTCATCTCACAGAGTCGTTAAAATGATTGGTCCGTCTTTTGTAATCGCAATGGTATGTTCATATTGAGCTGATAATTTTCTGTCCATCGTTCTTGCAGTCCATCCATTTAAATCAACTTTAGAGTATCGCATACCTACATTTACAATCGGCTCAATTGTAATTACCATTCCTTCTTGTAGCTTAGGTCCTTGTCCAGGTTTACCAAAATGAAAAATTGCTGGTTCTTCATGAATCTCCTTACCGATTCCATGCCCCGTAAAGTCTCTTGCAACTGAAAATCCTTCAGCGGCTACATAACTTTCAATTGCATAACCAATATCCCCTACATGATTACCGATTATAGCCTGATCAATCCCTTTATACAAAGCATTCTCAGCTACTAACAACAACCTTTCTGCTTCATCAGAAATTTTTCCAACTATATACGTCCAAGCGGAATCTGAAAGACCACCATTTAAGTTTACTACCATGTCAATTGTTACAATATCGCCCTCAGTTAAAGGAACATCGGCCGGAAATCCATGACACATTTCATCGTTTACAGATGCACATATCGCATATGGATATCCGTTGTAACCTTTCTGCTCAGACGTTGCACCATGCTTTTCTAAATATGCTTCAACAAACGTTTCAATTTCTTTTGTCGTAATACCTGGTTTTATCATTTTCGCAATTTCTTTATGACATGAAGCGAGTAATTTTCCAGATTCATGCATTAAATCTATTTCATTTTTCGTTTTAATTGTGCTCATGCTGCCTCTCCTTACTAAACTTCTAATTATAAAAGCAAACATCACTTTTCTATTTTTCAAATGTAGATTCTTATTAAATTCGTTTTTTTAATATTACATCTAGTACTTTTGATTGATGTTTACTTATAAACAAAGTATATTGTTACTATACTATTAAAAGGAGGATTATTAAAGATGATGCATGCAGGAAGACTACGTCAGCAAACTTTGAACACGAAGTAACTTAATATGTTCAAAGGCTCTGTTTTCATAAAGCAGAGTAAACGGGATTAGTCTGCACATTTTTAATAATCTTCAACGGAAGAGTACACTTTCCACATGGAGAAAGGCAGATATACATCTGTCTTTTTTTCGTATATTTTTTCATACAAAGAGAGACGTTTATTCATTATATCCTCATTTACTCTTAACCACAGACAGAAGCCCGTCTGTGGTTTTTTTATGATTACATTTCTTTAATCATATTGATGTATTTAGGATGATTAGTAACAGAAAACGTATGAAAGCATTAAAATCAGAATAAACATTTGGAGGAAACAAAAATGAATACACTTAAAGTTAAACAATTAGCAAATAAAGAAGGACTAAATATCTTAGAAGATTCAATAGAAATCAATGAATCTGGCGTTGACTTTCAAGTAGCACACGTTACAGAACAAAACGGGGATAAATGGATACTAAGAATTCCTCGTAGACCAGAATCTATGAGACATGCCCTACGAGAAAAAGAAGCGTTAGAAATTATGAAAAAACATGCAGAATTCCAAGTTCCTGATTGGTCTATATTTTCTGAAGAACTAATTGCTTATAAACAACTAAATGGCATTCCTGCCGCTACTATCGATATAGAACAACAAGGTTATGTATGGAAATTTAACGAAAAGAATGTACCAGCCGAATACTATATTTCATTAGGAAAAGTTCTAGCGAATTTACACACATTACCTCAGCAAAAATTTAATAATACAGGTGTTGAAATTCTAACTGCTAATGAATTAAGAACTTCTATGAAACAAAGGATGAATCGAGTGAAGGAACAATACCATATCAATCAAAACTTATGGGATCGTTGGCAGGCATGGCTAGCTGAAGACTCTTTTTGGCCATCTCACGTAGGAGTAACGCACGGGGATATACATCCAGGTCATATCCTGGTTGATAATAAAAATAATGTAACTGGTTTAATCGATTGGACAGAAGTAGGAATAGCTGATGTATCTATAGATTTCACATCACATTATCTACTCTTCGGAAAAGATGGACTAACGAAGTTAATTAGCTCTTATGACAACGCCGGCGGTAAAACATGGTCAAGAATGGATGAACATATTATCGAACTTCTAACAACGAGTAGTATCACTGTTGCTGAATACGCTCAAGTATCAGGTTTGAAAAACATGCATGAAGCAGCTGTACACATGCTAGCAACTGAAAATTAATGAAGTTACTAAAAAACATTAAACTAAAAAAACAGAAGAATCCTCTTCTGTTTTTTAGTTATTTTTACATATATAACTCATTTTCAAAAACTCAAAACAACTTCCATTTGTTTTCTGTATAAATGTCCCAACTGCTTCAAATCCTGCTCTTTTATACACTTTGATTGCTCTCTCATTAAATGTGGCTACTGATAATGTTATATACTTGCAACTGTATCTTTCTTTACTAAAATCTAATCCAGCTTTTACGAACTGTAAACCTAATCCATCGCCTGTTATATTAGGTCTCATCCCCAGTCCTATATCTACCGTTCGATTATCTGTTTGACAAAAGCTAAAGAACCCAATGAGGGTACCATTTTCCTTCACAGAAAATATATGATTTCCTCTGCTCTCCTCATGTAAAAACTCAGCTAAATCTTCTTCATCTGCCTCTATATCGTAAAAGGAATATTCCCCTTCATAATGCCAGTTGTATGCAATTTCTTCTGCTTCTTCTTGCGTCATTACTGTATATGCATAATCCATTTTTCTACCCCCTTTAAAAAAGAGCTGCAATTAAGCAGCTCTCTTTTACAACGCATAAATTTCTTTATACTTCGCTTCTAAATAATCGGCTAAGTAGTTTGCATTTAACCCTTCACCTGTCACATCTTCTAAAATTTCAAGTGGTTTTTTCGTTTTACCATATTGGTGAATATGTTCTGTTAACCACTCACGAACTGGCGTCACGTTTCCTTCTTCTAATAATGCATCAAAGTTCGGAATGTCTTTTAACATTCTTTGCTTAAATTGCGCTGCATACATATAACCAAGCGCATAAGATGGGAAGTATCCAAATGAACCACCAGCCCAGTGAACATCTTGTAATACGCCTTGTGCATCATTCTCCGGACGAATTCCTAAATACGCTTCCATCTTATCATTCCAAGCCGCTGGTAAATCCTTCACTTGTAATGTGCCATCAAATAATTCTTTCTCAAGTTCATAACGAACCATGACGTGAAGCGGATATGTAAGTTCATCTGCTTCTATACGAATGAACGATGGCTTCGATTCGTTAATCGCATCATAAAACTCATCGACTGATATATCGTCAAATTGGCCATCACTATACTCTTTTAACAAATCGTAATTTTTCTTCCAGAATGATTTATTACGACCGATAAAGTTCTCAAAGAATAATGATTGTGACTCATGAATACCCATAGATGTACCACTACATAGCGGTGTACCTTCAAATTTCTCTGCAATATTTTGTTCATATACAGCATGACCACATTCATGAATTGTCCCAAAAACAGCCATACGGAAATCTTTTTCGTCATAGCGTGTCGTAATACGAACATCCCCTCTATTTAATGTAATCTCAAAAGGATGTACCGTTTCATCAAGACGACCTGCTTCAAAGTCATAATTCAATTGCTTTAATAACTCTAATGTAAAGTTTTTTTGTTTTTCTTTTGAAAAATGTTCTGATAAAGCACTTGTTTTTAATCTCTTTTGCGACTCTGATATTTCTTTTACAAGCGGAACGATACGCTCACGAAGTTGACCAAATACGTGATCTAATACTTCTACTGTAATACCAGGCTCATACATGTCTAATAATGTATTATATTTGTATGTTTCGTAACCCCAATATGTAATAAATTTCTTTTTAAATTCAACAATTTTTTCTAAATATGGACGAAACATTTCAAAATCAGATTTTTCGCGAGCTTCTTCCCATACACTTTCCGCTTTCGCTTCTAATTTTACATACTCTTCATATTCCGCTTGTGGAATTTTCTTATTTCTATCATATTCTTTTCGACATTCTTCAACCATTTTCTTCGTCGTTTCAGAAAGTTTATTTTCATTTATTAAAGCTTCAAGCTCTGTTAAATAATTTCCCATCTCATCTGAAGTCGACATAACAAACACTTCTGATGAAAGCATGCCAATTACTTCTGAACGCTGGTCCACACCTTTTTTAGGTGCACCTGTTCTTAAGTCCCAAAACATTAAGCTTAATGCTTCTCCATAATTCTCTATCTTCTTCACATATGCTAAAAACTGTTTTTCTACTTCATATGTAGCAACTGTCATCGTATAAAGACCTCCCTTTTCTACCTCAAACTTAATTCGACATGGAAACATAAATTCCTTTTATAATAGAAAAAAAGCTTGGCAAGCGCCAAGCTTTCTCCTTATAATTCTTTACCTTCTACTGGCAGTACATTTTTCACTGCAGCAATTACTTTCTCATCTTCTGTATCAGATAAGAAAATTGATATAGCACCTTTATCGTCACTTGTACGAATTAAACGTCCAATCCCTTGACGAAGACGTAAAATCATATATGGTACATCTACATCCCAGAATGGATCATTTACGTGCTTACGTTTCGCTTCAAACACAGGATCATTTGGAGGGAATGGTAATGACCAAATAATAACATGTGATAATGATGAACCAGGAATGTCTAAACCTTCCCATAAATGAACGGCACAAAGTACAGTCTCTTCTTCATTTTGGAAACGAGAAACGAGCTGACTAATTTCTTGGTCCCCTTCATATAAGAATGGAACTGACATTTGTTCTTTACTCACATATTCTTTAAACGCTGCAAGTTCTTGCGTTGTACGGAATAATACGAGTGTACGTCCATTTGTTTTTTGGATATTTTCAAGTGTATATTGACACTTTCTTTCCCATTCATTTTCTTTCGTATGTGATAGCAAGTTTACTGCCATTTGTTCTTCATAATCAAATGGTGAGGCAACTGAGAATGATAAATAATCTTTTACCCCTAAACTATTTGCTGTAAATGCAAATGAATCATTGTTAGATAATGTAGCCGAAGAGAAAATATATGGGATTTTCTTTGAGAATACTTTCTCTTGTAACACTTCTTCAACTGCACGCGGCATAATTACTAATGTGAAGGCACCATCACCTTCTTCACCCCATGTAATTACATTTTTCTCATGCATGAAAAGACGAAGTGAATGTTCTAACACATCTAAATGCTCATCAACGATATTTAAATCATATGTGTTTACCGTATGCATTTCACTTTCAAATACTAATGCATCACCGACTTCACCAATTTTTGCATAAAGTCGCTTCGCTTCAGCCGTTACTTTTTCTGTCACAGTAATTTCTAGACGATCAGAACCAGCAATTTCCTTTTTATTCTCTTGTAACACATCAAAGAATCGTTCAGTTTGCCAAATTGTTTCTTCTACTAAATGTGCAAACTCTTCACGAATATCGTTTTGTAACAATCTCGTTAATAGTTGTTCCATCATCGTTTGCTTTAAACGATACGTTAAAGCTTTTTGTGCTGCATACTCTACAAGATGACCTTCATCGAATACAACACAACTACTTTCAGGTAATAATGGAATTTGTCCTTCACGCTTACGAGCATCATACGTCCAAATATGATCCATGTAGAAATCTTGAGAACAAATGATTAAATCTGCCGCTTTACGATAATGTTCGCGTGAAAGAGTTTGACCACAACGATGACGAGAATCACATGTGAAGCAATCTTGGAAGTAATCCCAATTTACTTTTGACCATTCTTCATCATTTAACAGTGGAAATTCTTTTCGATCACCGTAATGAGTAAAGTTTTGCATCGTACCGTGGTCAAATACAAACTGCGGTAATTCGTAGTATACGTCTTCAATTACTTCTGGAGCTCGTCCACTCATAACATCTTCAAGTTTACGCAAGCATAAATAGTTATCCATCGATTTCGCAAGTCTAACATCAACAGATAGTCCTAATGCTTCAGATAATTTAGCGATGTCCCCTTCTTCTTTCACAAGCTGCTCAATTAATGTTTCATCTGCACAAGCGATAATAGCTGGTTTCCCTGTATAACGCGCGTAACAAATTGCATATAGAAGATATACAATTGTTTTCCCTGTTCCTACGCCTGCCTCTGCGAACATTACTTTCTTCTCTTGGAAAGCACGCTCTAATTGAAACGCCATAAAAATTTGTTCATCACGCTCTTCAAAGCCTTTTTCCGGAAGGATGTCGTAAAACACATCTCCAATCCACTCATTCAACTTATCATAAAAATTATCTTGTTTCCCTACCTCAAATGGTAATCTCTTCTCAGTAAACATCCTTAGCCTCCAACCAAAAAGTTTTTCTATAAAAAGACATAGTAACTGCTACTCATATGCATGCAGTTACTTTCCCCTGTTGCAATACATAGAAATATGCGAAAAAAAATTTTCCTTTCGCAAAAGGAAAATTTTTTCTATATTAATGACTTTAAATAGCGTTTATCAATTGCTGTTTCATGTGAAAGTGCGGATAAATACTCTTCCTGCGCTTTTTCTATTTCATCAACAATTACGCCATGACTATCCACTTCTTTTCCGAGCTCATCATACGTACGGTGAATAGCTTTTTGAATCATTGATAATTGAAAACTATCCATATCACTTCCTCCTTTACGCATTACATAATAGCCAGTATATGCGTGCTAGAGGAGTTTTATACTATGAATTACGCGGTGGACGTTTTCCGAAGTATTGGTAGTAATCTGTACGGATAAATCCGTTAAACAACTTACGTTTCTTCGACGCATCTTTTCCGTAGCACTTCTCAAATGCTTCGTAACTTGTTAATACATATGCTGACCATGTATCTAATGGGCGGAATACTTGTCCCATTTCTTTATACAATTGCTCAACAAGTGCTTTTTCACTTAAACGTTCTCCGTATGGAGGATTCGTTACAACGTAGCCATAATCCTCTTTTGTTGTGAAATCTTTTACTTGCATTTGTTTAAATGTGATTAAATCACCTAAACCTACTTCTTCTGCGTTATCTTGAGCAACTCGAATCATACGATGATCAATATC
The DNA here is from genome assembly GCF_009739945.1 of Bacillus luti. Taxonomy (NCBI): domain Bacteria; kingdom Bacillati; phylum Bacillota; class Bacilli; order Caryophanales; family Bacillaceae; genus Bacillus; species Bacillus luti. The sequence continues at coordinate 3,596,043 of NZ_CP040336.1, forward strand.
TGATCCGATAATTTGTAATGGTTGATTGTAGTTCGCTAAATCTTCAGCTTCTTGACGAGCTTCACGCCAGTTTTGTTTACCTACCCAGCCCCACTCATCTGATGCGAAGCCACGGTTAAATCCTGGTGCAATATTTTGTCCAATTAATGCTGCTTCAATCGGAATTGTACCTGATCCACAGAATGGATCAACAAATGGACGATCTGGCTTCCAGTTTGTTAATTTAATTAGAGACGCAGCTAATGTTTCTTTTAAAGGAGCTTCCCCTTGATCCATACGATACCCACGTTTATGAAGTCCAACACCACTCGCATCAATTGTTAATGTTGCGATATCTTTGAGCATCGCAATCTCAATACGGAATAATGGACCATCTTCTTCAAACCACGTTGTACGTTTATATGTTGTTTTTAATTTCTCAACGACAGCCTTTTTAACGATACGTTGGCAATCCGAAACACTGAATAACTCAGATTTCAGAGATTTACCGATAACAGGGAACTCTCCGTTCTCCGGAATATAATCTCCCCAGTTTAATGCTTTCGTTTTTTCAAATAGCTCATCAAATGTTGTCGCTTTAAATTCGCCAACTTTAATTTTTACACGATCCGCAGTACGTAACCATAAGTTCGTGCGACAAATCGCCTTTTCATCTGCTTCAAATGTTACTTTGCTGTTTTCTACTTGACATTCATAACCAAGATCGCGAACTTCTCGGGCAACTAACGCTTCAATACCCATTGCCGCTGTTGCAATTAAAGTAACTTTTCCCATTTACATTCACCTCTTATGTATATTCAAACAATAATTAATAGCATGTTGTCCTATTAATCATTACATTTTACGAAACATTTTCTCATTTACCATTTTAACTCATAATTTATAACTTCATACAAATAAAAAGCCCTCCTCTAACAAAGGAGAGCTGAGTTATTTCATAGTTGGTTCATAACGTTCTGTAAGCCATGTTCTGTTCCTTTGTACTGCAAACGGCCCACGCCTCGTACTCCGGTGGCAATCATCTATCTACAGGTTATACAACCTGTCCTTTCCCATCGTTCATTTCCTTGGAAAAGATTCCCCTACCATTATTTGGGTTTCTCGCTCGTGGGGTTTACCTCGTTCCACTCCTATCATTTCTTCAAGGACTTCGTCACTGTGGCACTTTAAAGGTAGTCAAACCATATCCGAAAGGACTTAGGTTTTTTCCCTGCCGTTAAACCAGCCTTACAGCCAGAATACCCTAGCTTATGAATTGGCTAGGCACGAACACTACAGCCATCTCAGGCCGTGCGAGCATGGACTTTCCTCTACAACGTTGGCGTTGCAGCGATTACCCAAACGTTATGACATCCATTAGTATAGTGGAAACAAAAAGATTTTGCAATGTTTTTTTCTATGTAAAATGCTTTAACCTTTTTATCACCAGAAATTATTCGTATAACTTACTTCCAAATACAGCTTTTTCTAAATTAGATAGACGTTTTAAAATGTCCGTATTCGTGTTGTTATATACTGGTTGTGCAACTGGTGTTTGTACAGGTTGTTGTGGAACTTGCGTTGCTACTAGTTTTTGTTCTTCTAGTTCACGCTTTAAACGAGCATTTTGTTGCTTTAATTGCTCAAATTCCTTGTGGAAAGCTTCATAATCTTTAATGATCATATCAAGAAACTTGTCTACTTCTTCTTGTTGATAACCTCTCATACCTGTTTTAAATTCTTTTTCTAAAATATCTTTCGCCGTTAATTTAATTTTATCCGAAATCATTTTCTTCACCTCAAATTTTTGCCAAAACTTTCATTAACTAAATTTTTTCAGAAACAATGCCTTTTGTCAATCAAATATACGAGTACTATATTACATATCACTCTGCATTATTCCACTGTTCCTCTTCTATTATATCTTGTAAATCAGAAAAAAGAATGAAATAACTGTGATAATTTTCTATTTCTCCTTTTTTCTTTGCCGCCTCTACAATATATTTAGGACTTCCTGGTTTTTCTTCATCATATACAGCTAAAAGAGCATCACTTTTTTCAATAAAAAATTGATTTTTTAATTTAAATTGCTCTGGGCTTTCGTACTTCCGTTTCGTGATACTATCAACATGATCTGCTTGAGAGAGAATAAATTCGTAATATTCACGACTATCTTCTTTCCAATTTTCTTCTTGTTCTAAAAACGGAGTAAATACCGCTAATTTTACATCTGGATACTCTTCTTGAATGTCAAAAACAACTTCAGCAGCCCATAGTTCAACTCCTAACTGGCCACTTATTATTACCCACTCCAAACCATCTTCTACAAAAGCAGTTAATTTACGACGCAGCGCCTTTTTTATACATTCTACTCCTGGATGATCATTTTTAAATATTCCAAGTTCAAATGGCTTATATCCTGTTACAGCAACAACTTTCATATCCACACCTCAATTACAAAAAAAAGAACTAGCATTTCGCTAGTTCTAACATATCATTTACTTTTTAAACATTCCACCAACGTTTGGTCCTACATTAGGTCCGAATGGTGACACGTTTGGTCCTACATTAGGTCCAAATGGTGACACGTTCGGTCCTACATTAGGTCCAAATGGTGACACATTCGGTCCTGGTCCGAATGGTGATATTTGATGACCGTGGTGATGATGACCATGGCCACATGGTCCACATCCGCCGCCGAATCCTGGATCGATTGGGTCCACAACATTTACATTTGAATTTGTTTGTGGGAAGAAGTTTTGGTTTTTAATTTGTTGATGATGTACATGTGTTGTATGTGTTGGAAAAATGTGTGGCACCACCGTTGTTGAAAAAGAGTGTGTTACGCATTGTTTCGTCGGATGAACGACAGGAGCAGTTGTACAAATAGGTCCTACAGGCTTATGCCCTCCAAAACAAGGATGACAATGATGCATAGTTTTTTCTCTCCTCTCTCTTTAAAAAATCTGATTACACTTTACAGTATGAGAAAAGAGGTTAAGCCGCTTGTTATATATACCCATTTATTTCATGGAAATTTGTCTAGAACTATGTTTCATTCACAGTATGCGTAGTGGACAACACTCCATTATTATTTACCAAAAAAGCCTCCAACTTGCTTCACAATGCCGGTCACTTGATTCATCGCATTCATCATTTGTCCAGCTGTATTCATCATTTTATTCACATCATAGTTACCATCTGAGTTTTTAAATTGGGAAACAAAACTAGAAAATTGACTCGGTTGCTGTTGTTGTTTTTGTTTATTCTGCGTCGGGTACGGTTGTTTTGGTGGATAAAACATCGCTTGTTGATTTCCATAGGGAGATGGTGGTGGCATATAGTATTGTGAATTCATATAAGGTTGCTGTTGTTGTTCCATATAGGGCTGTTGTTGTTCCATATAGGGCTGCTGCTGTTGATTCATATAAGGTTGCTGCTGTTGTTGCTGTTGATTCATAAACGACACTTCAAATGGCTGGTAATAATTTTGATTTCCATAATGAGGCTCGAAAGGATACATATTATACCGTAAATATGTATCCGTATTATATTGGTACATATTTTGCTGTGCATATGGATTATATTGCTGATATACGTTAGATTGTTGAAACATGCATTCTCTCCTCCTTCACATAAGTTTCTACATATATAATATGTACCTGTAAAATAATTTGTGTGACGGAGTATCTGTCTATTTTTGTCGGAAGTTTAAATTTTTAAAAAATTAAGAAAGAAAACCCTTCCATGCTATGATAATGAAGAAGAAGATTCTCATGGGGGAGGAATCAACATGGTATTAGGGGATTTAAAACAAGCGTTTTCTCAAAAAAAGGGGTATTCCACAGAAAATGCAAATGAATTATTAGACTTTGCGAGACATTGGTATCTCGAAGGGAAAATATGCATTTCTGATTACCGAACTTTAATAAAAGAATTAGAAATAAATGGGGCAACAAAACCTACAACAATGACAGAGGCTTAAAAAAAACAAGAGGGTTTCCCCTCTTGTTATTTACATTGCTCAACTATATTTTGCAAAGTATACGAAATAGCTTGATGGGTTTCAAAAAATCGCTTACCTTTACCTTTATTTACAAAACATTGCAACACATTCGCTTGTAAATTATCGTATACTTGATCAATTTGCTGTACATGTATATACTTCGGCTTTTCTTCCTTAATCCACGTATAAGCTAATTCTTTCCACACCGCCAGTTCCTCATCTACCATGTTTACAAATGGTTTCATATCCTTATAAAAATCATATTCGATCATTTCTCTTTTTTTCATATTCGCTTCATTATTATACTGCATAAGTTTTTCCGAAGACTGTATTAACGCCTCATACTTCATTTCATTCCCACCTTATTATGCACTCACTACGACGTTTTGAAATGTTTTCACCCAATTCCCTTTTTCTTCGTGATGCACTAATTTATTTTCCATATGCTCAATATGCATTTCTGTTATTTCTATCTTATTGCATATATTTTCACCTTTATCCTTTAATGCATGATTCATTCTAATCCCTATATTCATTTCCAGCAAATCGAGAGAACTTAACATTTGATCCATTTTTTTCATTACATCTTCCTTCTGAACCATCGCCATATATAAAACGCCTCCTTCTTTGCTTTTCCTTTGTCATGTAATTTCGCCGCATGATTCCTCACACCTGCTCACATGACAAAACTAGTTGTTATTCGTCAAAGAAATCATTTTGTATGTCATTTATAGAAATGGTAACAATACAAAAGGGAGGTGTATTAAGATGGCAAAGAACAAAAACGAAAAAAAGAAGAAACAAAACAAACAAAATAAACCCGAAACTGGCAATCCAAAATTAGATGGTCCAAACTTCCCTGCTACATAAAGTGAAACTTTAATCAGTGGGGAGTTGTTCATCCCCACTGATTATTAGCCTTCACCAATCAGGCTTTTACAAAAAGCTAATTTCTAAGGCATCCTTAATCTCTTATATTCATTAAGTTTTGAGATTAAATTTTTAACACACTTGGCAGGATTACTTCACATTAAGAAGTCCCGTCTTCATTTATGAAGACGGGACTTCTTTTTTATTATATCACGAACTCATCCATCCTTTTAACAAAACGATTTACGATAGAAGCCGCATAGATCTGCTCCCTCTTTCTTTTATACCATTCTGTTATATCAACTTCCCCCTTATACTCTTTCAATAAAAATAGCTCATTTATTTCTGTATCTCTACAAAACCAATCCCTCATACTTATTTCCTTATGTGCAACAGCAGGATAAACCTCTCTAAGGGGTGGCGTACAAGATTTTCTAGCTTCTCTTACATAATATTCATAATCTGCTCTCGACCCTGTGTGTATCGTTTGCAATGCAAACCTATGGAATAAACTTTTATACTTCGGATGAAATAGTAACTCTGCTAATTTCTTCCCTAGTTCTATACGCTTCTGTAATGTTTCAAATTGATAAACTGAAAAACCATACATACTCCCTTCAACGGTTGGAAAAATAACGGCACTAACATGAAACATTTCTTGCAATTTAAAAAGTGCTGTATGGAATACATGTTTTTTAAAATATGTATTCTCAATAACTGGTTTTTGAATTTTATTTTGTTCATTTATAATAAGCGCTGTCATAAGCCTATTTATATCTTTTTTCTCCCAAAAATATATCCATTCTTTTTCCATAAAAATTGATACATCGAAATATTGTAACAAGTAAAATAGCGGCACCTGCCTCTTCTTACTTTCTTCGTATAACAACAGCTGAGGAAATGCATCTAAAAAAATAATCCAATTAGCTTCTTCATAAGTCTGAAACAAATGTTTTTTTACTATTTGAGGTAAAACAGCAGCATAATACCTCCCTTTTAAATCAGTCATATTCCATCCCGCATTTCTCGAGACCATACTCGCTAAAAAAGCCCATCTAATTTCACTATTTCTTACATAATATTCTTGATAAGACTGCGTTCGAGAAATGTTGTCCATATTAGCTATTTCTATTTCCTTGTTAATGTTGTAAACCATTGTTTTTTCTTCTTCTGTACAGACCATATTTTTACGATATTGTTTAATTTTTTCATAATCATTCCATGTAAACATGAATAAGTCATCATACCTTTCTTCAAAAAGGTCACATCTTTTTTCATTTTTTGTTATAATCACCTTTGTAAGTAATTCTTAGCAAGTTGGGAGTGGACACACTATGACCATTCGTTACCCAAATGGAAAACGGTACAATCAAGCTTCACAACCTCATAAAACACCAATTAAAAAACATACTTATAGTAATAGAGGTATGTCCCTTGAAGAGGAACTGAATGAAACAAATGAATATTACTTAACCCATAATATTGCATGTGTACATAAAAAACCGACACCTCTTCAAATTGTAAAAGTAGATTACCCCGCTCGAAGTGCTGCAGTGGTAAAAGAAGCGTATTTTAAACAACCTTCTACAACAGATTACAACGGTGTATATAAAGGGAAATACATCGATTTTGAAGCGAAAGAAACAAAAAATAAAACTAGTTTCCCACTTCAAAACTTCCACCTTCATCAAATTGAACATATGAAGCAAGTGATTGCTCATAATGGAATTGCATTTGTTATTATTAAATTTACACTTTTTGATGAACTTTATTTACTCGATGCTAAACATATTATTGCATTTTGGAATCGTCAAAATACTGGTGGACGTAAATCAATTACGAAAGAAGAAATAGAAGAGCATGGCTCTTTATTGTCATGCGGTTATCACCCTCGGATTGATTATATCCGTGTACTAGACACGGTTTATTTTTCGTGATAGAGTCATCACTAAGGCTCTTTTTTCGACTTTTGGGGGAGAGAATGAAAGGTAGGAGAAAGTATAATGTCAGATAATTATCGTTCTCGTACAGAACGAAATCATGTGAAAAATCAAAAGAAAGAAACCAATAAAGAAGAAAAACCAAAGAAAAAAGGCTCCTTTTTCAAGAAATTTCTTGTAGGTTGTCTACTTCTTGGTATCGTTGGTCTCATAGCTAGCGTTTCCGCTTTCTTTGTAATGGTAAAGGACGCTCCAAAATTAGACAAATCAAAACTTGTTAATCCTTTATCTACAAAGTTTCTTGATAAAAACGGAAATTTCTTCTATGAATATGGTGCTGAAAAACGAACCCATGTTACTTACGATCAAATTCCAAAGGTAGTTGAAAATGCATTCCTTGCGACTGAGGATTCACGCTTCTATGATCATAATGGAATTGATTTTAAACGAACTACTAAAGCAGTTATGGAAAATGTCACTGGCGGTTTCGGTTCCCAAGGTGGTAGTACGATTACACAACAAGTAGTTAAAAACTATTTTCTAACGATGGACAAAACTGCAAAACGAAAAGTGCAAGAATGGTACTTATCTTACAAATTAGAGCAACAATACTCTAAACATGAGATTTTAGAAATGTACTTAAACAAAATTAACTTAGGTAACCGTTCGTATGGTATTGCAACAGCAGCCCAAAAATATTATGCCAAAGATTTAAAAGACTTACAGTTGCATGAAGCTGCAATGCTCGCTGGTTTACCCCAAGGTCCTAATATTTATGATCCAACAAAACCAGACAATGTTGAACGAGCTACACAACGTCGTAACGTCGTATTATCATTAATGAATCGACATGGTTATATAACAAAAGATGAAATGAATAACGCAATGAAAATCCCTGTAACTGAGGGCCTTCAACCGTCTTCAGAAGTAACTGAGATGAAGTATCAAGCATTTTTAGATGCTGTTGTAAAAGAAGTTGAAAAAGAATATCCGGATGTAAATATCGGTTCAGATGGTTTAACGATTCATACAACACTTGATCAAGATGCTCAAGATTACGCTGATAAAATTATGGATGGCAATCTTATTAAATATCCGAACGATCAATTCCAAGGATCATTCGTATTTATGGATACACAATCTGGAGAAGTTCGAGCAATTGGAGCTGGGCGTAAAGAAAGTAAGTCTACTTTCAAAGGTCATAATATGGCCACTGATTTAAAACGCCAAGTCGGTTCAACAATGAAACCAATTTTCGACTACGGCCCAGCAATTGAGAATTTACAATGGTCTACATACCATCAATTAAATGACTCAGAGTATACGTATTCCAATGGTAAAAAATACGAAATGCAACAAATAGTTACAAAGGTGACGTTTCACTACGTGAAGCTTTGAAAAAATCATTAAACATCCCTGCTTTAAAAACAGCCCAAGCGGTTGGTATTCCTAAGTCACAAGCGTTTGCTGAAGGCTTGGGTATGACATTTAAAGACGGAAAAGCATATGAATCAACAGCAATTGGTAGTAACGATAGTTCTCCATTAGCATTAGCAGGGGCGTATGCCGCATTTGGTAATGACGGTGTGTATAACAAGCCTCACTTCGTAAAAGAAGTCATCTTCCCAGACGGGAAAAAGAAAAACTTTAAACCGAAAGAACAACGTGCAATGCACGACTATACAGCTTACATGGTGACTGACGTTCTTCGCGACGTAGTAAAACCTGGTTCTGGTGGTACAGGTCCAACAGCATACGTTTCAGGTGTTGATGTAGCCGGTAAAACAGGGACACAAAACTTTGATGAAGACGTTATTAAAAAATATGGCATTCCAGCTGATGCAAACAGAGATAGCTGGTTCGCTGGATATTCACCGCAATATACAATGGCTGTTTGGACTGGTTATGAAAAAGATGGTCCAGAAAATTACATTGGCGATCGCTCTACTAAAATTGCGCAACAAATGTTCCAAGTAATGATGAGCAAATTCGCTACAGATAGCTCTCGTTTCGAACGCCCTTCTTCTGTACAAGAATTAAATGGTGAATTGTACGTAAAAGGTGCTAAGAAAGATGCAGTGAAACAAATTAAAGTAGATGCACCTAGTGGTCTTAATGTCACTTTCGATGGCGCTAGCACTGTTACATTAAAATGGTCTGGCCCAGCAGAAGTTGATGCATATGCAGCAAGCTATAAAGCGACTGACGGTTCAAGTGGTAGCCTATCAATAAGTGGTACAACAGCTACTCTTGGTGGTATTAAACCAGGTGTTACTTACAGCTTCTCTGTAGTAGCGAAAAAAGGTACTGGAACAAGCCCTGCAGTTGGTGCATCCTTCACTGCCCCTGGCGGAACTCCAGCTCCAGATACTAAGAAAGCTGAAGATGAGGCTAAGAAAAAGGCTGAAGATGAAGCTAAGAAAAAAGCTGAAGATGAACAGAAAAAAGCTAATGAAGACAAACTAAAACAAGAAGAAGCTCAAAAGAAAGCCGCTGAAGAACAGCGCAAACAACAAGAACAGCAGCAGCAACAGCAAGAGCAACAACGTAAACAGCAAGAAGAAGCTCAAAAGAAAGCTGAAGATGAGGCAAGAAAAAAAGCTGAAGATGAGGCTAAGAAAAAAGCTGAAGATGAAGCTAAGAAAAAGGCTGAAGAAGAGCGCAAACAACAAGAACAGCAACAACAACAAGATACTGGAGGAGATCCTACTCCTCACGCAGACGGAAGTGTTGTTACAACAGAGTCTTAATAAACAAAAAAGAAGTCCATTTCTCTTAATGAGAAATGGACTTCTTTTTTGTTATCATTTTCTTTACATATAGCTTTTCTATTTCGATATACAACTGTGCTAATTGAATGTAAGAATGATAATTACTCGGTTTTTTTATAATAAATGAATATCTCTCCATAAAATTAACAGGTTGCACTTCCAATTTATTCGTATAAACTTCCATATCATTTAAACTATGAACAGGTTGCTCATTTAGCCAGCATAGAATCGATAACAAATGCGCTGCAAAAAGAATCATTGGACTCTCAGCTTCTTGCTTTTTTCTGTTTCGAAACAGTGTAGCAATTTCTTCATGCTTGTTTTTCCATACATTCAACATCGCAGGAATACTTTTTTCAATTTCATTCCATGGCTCATATTGTCTTTCAATGTCAAATATAAAGTAAGTATTTTGTATTATTTCTTCAAAAGATTGTTCTATATTATACGCAATCGAATTTACGCCTTCTTTAAAAAATGGTACGTATCGAAATTTTTTCGGTATTTCTATAACTCGCTCCATCCTTTAGTTCCCCTTCATTCTCTTCTTTCCCTCTCGACATACTTCTAGCAATCGGCACTCTTCACATTGTGGTCGCTGCGCTTTACAGTGATAACGTCCAAAGAAAATCATTCGGTGATGTGTAACGCTCCACTCATCCATCGGAATTTTCTTCATTAACGTTTTTTCCACTTCTAATACAGAGTCTTTCCATCTACAAATCGCTAATCGTTTACTCACCCGTTCCACATGCGTATCAACAGCAATTGCAGGCATTCCAAATGCTACTGATACGACAACATTTGCTGTCTTCCTTCCTACACCTGGTAATTTCGTAAGTTCATCGCGGTCCCTTGGTACTTCTCCATTATAATCATCTAATAACATTTGGCTTAGCTTTTGAATATTTTTTGCTTTGTTTCTATACAATCCAATAGAGCGTATATCTTGTTGTAATTCTTCTAGAGAAACACTTAAATAATCTTCTGGTGTTTTATATTTTTGAAATAAATTTTTCGTCACCTTATTTACAAGTGCATCTGTACATTGTGCAGATAATGCCACCGCGATCACAAGTTCAAACGGATTATCATGAATTAATTCACAATGTGCTTCTGGATACATATCCGCCATTGTGTCTAAACAATAACGAATTTGTGTTTTATTTAACATATACTTCCTCCTACATTACTGCTCCAACCAATTATAAAAAGGCACTTTCCCAGTAAATTTCGTCTCTTGTTTCGTCGTTTGTTGCGTTCGTTGCTGATTCGCTCTAAATTTCCGCCCTTGATTTTGAGCTTGATCTACTGTTTTAATGCCATTCTTTTTCCACTCAAATAAAATACGGTCAATATATCGGAAATTCAACTTACCACTCATCACAGCTTCCCTAAGAGCCGCTTGAATTAAATTCGGATGATGTTGATCTTGATCTTCCCACATTCCTAACGTTTCACATTCAAATGGCGAAAGTGGTCTTCCAAATTCTTTTTCAAACACTGTATATAAATTGACTTGCATCTGTTTTTTTTCTTTTTGTTCTTCCTCTATTGATTCATCCATTAAGAAATGCAATATTTTTTCCCATAACGGTTGTAATGAATAACTTTCGCACATCATCGCTTCTGATCTTTGTCCACCTTCTAGTGATAAAAAACCTTTTTGAATCAATGCCTGAATTACTTCCATACATTTCATTTCCGTTATCGTCATCCGTTCTGAAATCTCTGAAGGAGTCGGAAACGAATTACCCGATTCTAAAAATGTGTGCACATGAAGTACAACCATAAATTCCGTCTCATTTAAACCTAATTTTTTATAATGCATCATTAGCAATTTTGGAATTGCAATACTTCCCTGCTCAAACCACTGTAACATCATTTTCTTTTTCATCACCAAACACCTCGCTCTCTAGTATAACACACCTTTCGCTATTTCTTTTTGCCACAATTCGTCAAAAAAACCTTCCTATTATGTAGGAAGGTTTTTTGTATTACATGAATAAAATATACGATTAAGCTTGCACTTTACTTTTCATGAACGTATGAATGCGTTCTAGTGCTTTTTCTACTTGTTCAAGAGATGTCGCATATGATAAACGAACGTTATTTGGAGCCCCAAATCCTGTACCTGGTACAAGTGCTACTTTTTCCTCTTCTAATAAAGCTTTTGCCCACTCGTCAACTGTATCATATCCTGATAAAGCTACAGCTTCCTTCACGTTAGGGAATAAGTAAAATGCACCTTGTGGCTTAATACAAGTAAAGCCAGGGATTTGAATTAATTTATCATAAATAATGTTTAATCTTTCTTCAAACGCTTGACGCATTATTTCTACAGGTTGTTGTGAGCCTGCATATGCCGCAATCGCGCCGTATTGAGCGATTGAAGTAGGGTTTGACGTACTATGACTTGCTAAGTTCGTCATCGCTTTAATAAGCTGCTTATTTCCTGCTGCATATCCAATACGCCATCCTGTCATAGAATGAGATTTAGATACACCATTAATAATTAGGGTTTGTTCTTTTAATGCATTAGAAAGCTGGGCAATTGAAGTATATTCTGCACCACCATAAATTAACTTCTCATAAATTTCATCTGAAACGATTAAAATATTGTGTTCCAAACATACTTCTCCAAGCTGTTGTAATTCTTCTTTGCTGTAAATCATTCCTGTTGGATTGCTCGGTGAATTAATAATAACTGCTTTCGTTTTTTCTGTAATTGCCTCACGTAGCTGCTTTGCTGTAATTTTGTACTCATTGTCTTCTAGACCTTCTACATAAACCGGATTACCGCCAGCAAGCTTTACTTGTTCTGGATAACTTACCCAGTAAGGAGTTGGGATGATAACTTCATCTCCCTCATCAAGTAATACTTGGAATAATGTATATAGTGCATGTTTTGCACCATTACACACAATAATCTCAGATGGATCATACTTAATGCCTTGATCGCGCGTAAATTTCTTCACAATTTCTTGCTTTAACGCTTGCAAACCACCTGTTGGTGTATATTTCGTATGTCCTTCTAACATCGCTTTATGCGCCGCTTCCATAATATGCTCTGGTGTATTAAAGTCAGGTTCCCCTGCTCCTAATGCAATTACATCATGACCTTCTGCTTTTAATGCTTGTGCCTTTGCTGTAATTTCTAAAGTTGAAGACGGTGTTAAAGCAGCTACTCGCTTTGCTAATTTCATTTGTGGTTCCCCCTACATCTATTTTTCAATGCTGTAATGTGCAGCATATTCCCCATTTTGAAATTCTAGATAATAATACGTATAACGATCTTCCTGATCAATATATGTAATTTCCCACAACGGAATATCGTTTTCAGCACCTAATTTTACTTTGACAATTTGTTTTGGCTTCGGCTTCGGCTCATCGCCTTTTCCAGTTGCTTGGTCTGCCAATCTTTGTAAAGCCTCTTTTTCAGAAATGCCTTCACTCTTTTTCTTCACAAGAACATTTCCTTTTTTATCAGGTACCCAAACAATAGTTGCTTCTCCTTTTTCATCTGTACCTTGTACGACTGTATATGAAGATTTTCCGTTATAATAATCAACTGATTTTACCTTTGTAAGCTTTGCTTTTTCTTTAGCAATTTCTACAGATTTTGATTCTTTTGGAATTTTCTTTTCCATCGTTTTATTATAAACATACGCCCCGTATATTCCGCTAGCAACGATAACGATAATGATTGCAAAGATCCACTTTTTCATTGTATCACTACGTTCTGTAAATGGTAAATACAGCTGTTTCTTTGTCTTTTTCGTCTAATGCTAATCCGAACATAAGGTCCTGCTCTTTTAACGTACGATTCAAACTATCAACAATTTTATACAAATCAGACGAATACTTAATACGCGTCGTTGATAGTACTTCGATTTTCTTCTCCATGAAAAAACTCCTCCGTTACACAAAAATTTCTAATTATAGAAGAACGCAATGCGGTTACAATAAGAGTACATTCTTTACAACCCCTGCTTCATCACCCATCTATTATAGCAGGACATGTACAGCAAAAAAAGGTTTCAAGTCGAAAACCAATACATTTTGTATACAAGAAGTAAGAAAAATAAAATTCCTCCTACCCACATTTTTTACGCCTGAAGTTTCTAAATACTTCAGGCGTATTTTTCTTCCAAAATTTATCAACTTAATGGTTCTTCTAATTGTACTAGTAATTCTTCTAATGGCCCCTCATACAGCGGGACATTCGGAATAGATTGTAAAAATCGTTTTCCATAGGAAGAACTCGTCAAACGACGATCTAACACTACTACGGTCCCCGTGTCTGTACTCGTTCGAATTAAACGTCCGAACCCTTGTTTAAAACGCAATATTGCTTGTGGGAGCGCTAATTTAGCGAATACATCCTCACCTTGATTTTTTAACCATTCACCTTTCGCTTCCATCATTGGCTGATGAGGAGGTGTAAACGGAAGACGGACAATGACTAGACAACTTAAGGCATCTCCCGGAATATCTACCCCTTCCCAAAAACTACTTGTACCTAACAAAATCGATTTGTCGAACTCTTGAAACTTTCGAATTAAACGGCTTCGACTTCTATTATTCACACTTTGCGTTAATAATAAATAACCTTCTAATTCATCATTATTTTTCAAATTCGTATAGGCTTCTTTCAACATTTCATACGAAGTAAATAATACGAGCATTCTACCTTTTGTAGTTTTCGCTATCTTTGCAATATGTGCCGATACAGATTCAATATATTCCTCATTACTTACTTGCTTAATAAAAGGCACATCCGTTGAAACCATTAATTTCATTTGTTCATCATAACGAAATGGCGATGGAACCTTTAATGTGTTTGGAGCAAAATCATGTAAACCAAGCTCCTCTTTTATATAATCAAACGTATCGTTAACTGTTAATGTCGCTGATGTAAAAATAACACTCTTTTTCTCCGTTAAAAATTCATCAGCAAATCTTTCACCAATATGAACAGGTTGCGCATATAAAACAGTCGAATGAATCGTCCCTTTCGTTTCCGTCTCCATCCAAGTTACATATGCATTTTTTTCTAATACGAGTAACTGTAATGATTCTGCCATCTTTCTCAGTAACTCAATTAAATGCATAAATTCACCCGTAACAACATGCATCTCCCATTCTAACTTACTTTGCAATATATCCACTTGTTTCTCAAGATTCGTCACTAGTCTTCTTAATTCATATACAAAACGATTTGTTAATTCAACAATACTACCCCACAACTTACCTTTCTCTACTTCTGTGTTATATCGATATATGAGAGGCATATTGTTTGGTCCTTGCTCTTGCTTCGTTTGTTTAAATATAAAAGCGCGTAGCATTTGAAATAGTTCATCCGCATCAAATTTTAGTTCCTTCAAACTATGACTTATCATACGGAAAGTCGAACGAGATGCTTGCTCTGACTTTTTCATCATTTTATATACTTTAGACAGCACATCATCCGTTTCTAGTGTACCAAGACGAGATAAAATCAATTGAAAATACATACAGGAGAACTGCTCACCTAATGTTCTACTCGCGGCCTCTTCAATATGATGAGCTTCATCAAAAATAATATGTTCGCATGAAGCAAATAATGGTTCTTCACTTGAAAAATCTTGGAATAATAACGCATGATTTGTAATAACGATATCTGCAAATAAAGCTTTATTCTTTGCTCGCTGGTAAAAACAACGACTAAACCAATTACTTTGCATACCACCCGGGCTATATGCGTCACTACAAATACGATTCCATAGTAACTTTCCGCCCTCAGGAATATTTAATTCGTCACGATCACCCGTTTCAGTTTGCAATAACCAAACTAAAATCTTCGCCTTCGTAAGTGCCATATCATAATTTTTCTCTTCCTCTTGCAAAGCATACTCAAATTTATGTAAACAAAGATAATGCTTTCTTCCCTTTAGAAGAGCTACCTCAAATACAAATGGCATTATTTTTTGTAATAACGGAATTTCTTTTTCCAATATTTGTTGTTGGAGTTGTACCGTCTGTGTACTGATAATGACAGGTTCTTCTTTTTTCTTTGCAAAATAAAGACTAGGAAGTAAATAAGCAAGCGTTTTTCCAGTCCCTGTACCCGCTTCAATAAGAGAAAAACGAGAATCTCTTAACGCCGTATATATCTCTTTCATCATCATTTGCTGACTTTCTCTTCTTTCAAACTTTGGCATATGTAATTCCAGTTTATCCATCGTTTTATTCAAGAAAGCATCAAACTTTAATGAACATGTTTCTCCAATGCTTAAAGAATAGTTCCGTTTTCGCAGCGCAATATTTCGATGTACTTCATACTCTGCTATCTCTTCTTTACCGTGCATTACTTTCTTTAAAATATTTTCAGAAAGCACATCAGCTATATCACTTTGGAATACATCGCTTAATTCATAAAGCGATTGTAACGTGACAAGTGGTAACCTTTCAATTTCATTTAAAAATTGTAAAAACAATTCCGCTGTTGCAAGAGCATCACTATCCGCACGGTGTGGTTGATCATGCTCGAGTTCATGTTTTTTAGCTAAATCACGTAATTTATAACTATCAGCTGTTGGCAAAAGAATTTGGGCCAATTCAACCGTATCGATTTTCGGACAATGTATTTCTGTATATCCAGCTTGTCTTAATTCTTCATTTAAAAAATTCCAATCAAAGTGAACATTATGCGCAACGAAAGCCGCACCTTGTAATAGCTCAACAATCATCGGGGCTACATCTTGAAATAACGGGGCTTGTTTTACAAGACTTTCATCAATCCCTGTTAATTCTGTAATAAATGGTGGGATTTCTCTCTTTGGGTTAACAAAAGACGAAAAAATCTCCAATATCTCTCCATCTTCTACTACAACAGCTGCAATTTGGGTAATTTTATCCTTCCCATCTTTCCAGGAGTTCCCTGTCGTCTCTAAATCAACAACGACATAACGCTTACTCATATATGTAACACCTCAATTTCTTACCTATCAAACACAAAAATTATATAATGTTACTATACCACGTTTTATCTCATCTTAATGAAAAGATGCACAAAAAAGCTACCTCTGTAATAGAGATAGCCTTTCCTACTATAATATCGTACCTGCTTTTTCAGCACCTAACATTTTAATAATTTGATTCTGATCGTCTAACACTGCAATTTTTGGTTCTTGTTTATGAACCTCTTCTTCCGTAACTAGGCCATAACAAATAATAATTACTTTGTCTCCTGGTTGTACAAGCCTTGCCGCAGCACCGTTTAAACAAACAACACCACTACCACGTTCCCCTTTAATAACGTATGTCTCTAAACGAGCTCCATTATTATTATTTACAATTTGTACTTTTTCGTTTTCTACAATATTTACTGCATCCATTAAATCTTCATCAATTGTAATACTACCTACATAATTTAAATTTGCTTCCGTTACTGTTGCACGATGTAACTTCGCTCTCATCATTGTGCGAAACATAGATGCTCCCCCTTATTTAACTGTTAATGTTATATTGTCAATTAATCGTACATTTTCAAATTTAACTGCAATCGCTAAAATGATTCGTCCTTCAAGTTTATCTATTATTTCCAATGAAGGATATGCATATAAATCTACATAATCTACAGTGCCTTTCGTATGCGTCTCGATATGCTCTTTCACTAGATTTGTAATGATTTCCGGATTACGTTCGCCCGCCTCAATTCTTTCTTTCGCTATACATAGACTGCGGTATAAATGAGGAACCTCTGCACGCTCTTCTTGTGATAAATACACGTTACGAGAACTTTTCGCTAATCCGTCTTCTTCTCTTACGATATCGACTGGCACAATCGTAACTGGAATATTAAAATCAGTTACAAATCCTTCAATTACAGCCACTTGCTGTGCATCTTTCATACCAAAATAAGCACGCGTTGGCAATGTAATATTAAATAATTTCATTAGTACAGTCGCAACACCAGCGAAATGACCAGGCCTTTGTTTGCCGCATAATACATCAGTACGCTTCACAACTTCTACTATTGTCGTTTGTTCTGCTGGATACATTTCTTCTACGCTCGGATAAAACAAATAATCTACACCGTTCTCTTTTGCTACATTTTCATCTCTATCAATATCACGAGGATATCGATCTAAATCTTCATTCGGTCCAAACTGTAGCGGATTAACAAACACGCTTAAAACTACAATTTCATTTTCTTCTCTTGCCTTACGTAATAAAGTAGCATGACCCTCATGTAAATAACCCATCGTTGGAACAAAACCAATACTTTTTCCACTTGCATGCAGTTCGCTCGTAATTTGCTGCATCTCTTGCACTGTAGTTACGATTTTCATTATTGTTTTCCTCCGTATAACGCTAAGCATTCTTCCTCTTTCATTGTGAACGAATGTTTTTCTTCAGGAAATTGCTTTGCCTTTACTTCCGCAACATATTGCGAAATGCCTCGCACAATCTCCTCCTGAACAGACGTATATTGTTTCACAAACTTCGGAACACGCTTTACGCCATATGATATAAGATCGTGGTATACAAGAACTTGCCCATCTACTTTCTGTCCTGCTCCAATGCCAATTGTAGGAATTGTTAGTTGCTTCGAAATTAGTTCTGCTAACTGCATAGGCACACATTCTAATACAAGCGCTATCGCACCAGCTTCCTCACATTTCTTCGCATCTTCAATTAATTTTTTTGCACTTTCAGCATCTTTTCCTTGTACTTTATATCCACCCAATACTCCTACAGATTGAGGGGTTAAACCTAAATGTGCTACAACAGGAATTCCTGCATTCGTCAAATAGTGAATCGTTGATATCACTTCTCCAGCACCTTCTACTTTCAGTGCATGCGCCCCACTCTCTTGAACGATACGGCGTGCATTCACCATCGTTTCTTGTAATGATACGTGATAAGACATAAACGGCATATCAGTTACAATAAATGTTTCTTTTGCTCCGCGGCGTACAGCTTTCGTATGATGAATCATATCCTCTACTGTTACAGGTACTGTTGAATCGTATCCGAGTACAACCATCCCAAGAGAATCTCCAACTAAAATCATATCAACTTCAGCTTCTTCTGCTAATTGAGCAGAAGGATAATCATACGCCGTTAGCATTGTAATCGGCTCACCTTGCTCTTTCATCTTCAAAAAATCTGTTTTTGTTTTCAAAAACTACTCCTCCTTTATGCAGGAGAGAGGAGATGGCCGAAATCATATAAAAAACCCCTCTGGCCATAAAAGGGCAGAAGGGTTGTGTGTTAGTCGGCATTATTCATCCCTCTGTCCCAGTCCGTTATTGGATCAAGGCAGAATCCAAGTTATTATTTTTCGTATTGCTTCGAATCATGGTGCAGTTCGCTCTGATACTGCCCACATTCGAACTAATTATAGCAAACTCCAAAAAGGAATTGCTACATTTTTTCGAAAAAATAATTTTTTATTCCTATTACGGTATGTGAAATTTCCATAAATAACTCAAATTATAAAAAGATAAATAGCTTTGTTTACATACATCGTATAACTCTTTCAATAATGATGCAGGTTAATTGAGGAAACATACTTACAAAAGGAGAATTACGAATGTCTATGAACAAATGGTTATTTCAATTCATCTGTTTGCTTGTGATGATTATAGGGATAATAACTTTTAGCTCCTTCCATGCATTTGCCTCAGTTAACGTCGTAACACAACCTGTTGAGCCAGCGAAAGTGATTGAAGTCGAGCTAAACGATGATTACTTTAAGCCAAACGTCATCACAATTCCGATTGACGAATCAACAACATTGCTATTGAAAAATAAAGGTAAAAACGAGCACACCTTTACAGTAAAAAATCTCGGCGTTGACGTCGTAGTCGAGCCAGGGAAAGAAAAAAACATTACCGTGAATCCTAAAAATGCCGGTACATATGAATTAATATGCCGATACCATCTCCTTAAAGGAATGGAGGGCAAAGTAATCGTCAAATAACATGCATGGCCAACTAGACGAATTTATTATCAATTTACAAATTCAACTCAAAAATATTGAAATAAAAAGAAGTTCCAAAAGAGGAACTTCTTTTACTTAATTTCGATATCCGCAGAATGAATATGATGTACTTTTCCTTCATGATCCTCCAGAAGTAATACACCATCCTCTGTAATTCCTTTTGCTACCCCCGTAATCGTCTCTCTCATCGTTCGAGCGGTAATTTCTTTCCCGATGCTCACAGCGTAACTTTCCCAAAGAATTTTAATAACAGAGAAACCATTTTGTAAATACTCTTCATATAATTTTTCTAGTTGTAAATAGATTTGTTGCATAAGCTCTGCACGAACAATCGGCTTACCTGATTCAATCGCTAATGAAGTAGCAATGTGCTGAATTTCTTCGTCAAAATGTTCTTGCTTTTGATTCGCATTAATACCAATTCCCATAATGACAGCATTAATTTTATCAGGATCCGCTTGCATTTCTGTTAATATGCCGACAGCTTTTTTACCTTGGATTAAAATATCATTTGGCCATTTTATTCCTACGTTTACACCCGCACATTTTTCAATTGCTTGCGCAACGCTAACTGCAGCTAACAAAGTAAGCTGCGGTGCATGATGAACCGGGATTGATGGACGCAAAATAATACTCATCCAAATTCCTGTTCCTTTTGGCGAATGCCATTTTCTGCTTAAACGACCTCTGCCCGCTGTTTGCTCTTCTGCTACAACAATCGTTCCTTCTTCTGCACCTTCATAAGCAAGTCTTGCCGCAATATGCTGCGTAGATTCAACAGTTTCTTCAAAATACACTGTTCTACCAATTCGTTTCGTTTGTAGCCCTAACTGAATTTCATTAGCAGTCACTTTGTCTGGCTTACTTGCAATGCGGTAACCTAATCGACGCACAGCTTCAAGTTCATATCCCTCACTCCTGAGATCTTCCATATGTTTCCACACGGCAGTTCTTGAACAACCAAGTTTATCACTAATCGTTTGGCCGGATACAAACTCGCCATCCGCTTCAGAAAAAACTTGCAATAACTGCTTTCTTATAGTAGATTGCATCCTTGCAGCCACTCCCTTATACGCTCTTTCTCATTAACTACGTTTCCTTGTACGATTGCTTCCTCGATTTTCTGAAGCATTTCAGCAACCCACGGACCAGGATTTTTGTTTGCCCAGTTTAATAAATCATTACCAGTCACATTCATTTCTTGACGGCTCTTTATTGGCAATGCTTGAAACAATGTTTGTACTCGTTTAACAGATGTAGAGTCATAGCTTTCAATCATCGCTTCATATACTCGCTCTGCCATTTCAGCAATATGAATTCCCGTTTTATAAAGAAGAACTGTATCCCAATCCTTCTCCTTTCTAGTACGGATTGCTAATAAAATTGCGACAATATCTTTTATTTTTTTATTCGAAAACTTCCATTGACGTAAAAAGACGGATGGATGTTCTTCTCCGATACAATATAAGAAAAATGCCCACGCCTCAATATCCGTTTCGAAAGAATCCCATTTATACTGCGTAGCTTTTAACAGTCTCTCTTCTGACATTTGTAAATATGGCAAATGAGAAAATAGCTTCGTCTCTACTAACTCTTGGAGACCCTTCACACAATATGTGCCAGTTAACAGTTTCTCAAACTCTACTGTAATGCGCTCAATTGCTATATGTTCCAGCAAATGTCCATACGTTTCAATTGCTTGCTTCGTTTTTGTTTCTAAAGCAAATCCTAACGTACTTACGAATCGAATACCGCGCATCATTCGCAGGGCATCTTCTTGAAAGCGATCTGCCGCATTTCCAACTGTTACAATTTCTTTCTTTTGAATCGCTTCCTGCCCAGCAAATAAATCAACCATTTCGCCTTCTTCTGTCATGGCAATCGCATTCATTGTAAAATCACGACGCTTTAAATCTTCTTCTAATGAACGAACAAATTGAACACTACTAGGTCTTCGAAAATCTTCATATTCGCTTTCTGTTCGAAAAGTGGTTACCTCATAAGGTTCACCATTTTCTACAACAATTACAGTTCCATGCTCAAGACCAACAGGAACATGCCTCGGAAATATCCCCATCACTTCTTCTGGTAAAGCAGATGTCGCAATATCAATATCTCCAATCGGTCTGTCGATAATAAGATCTCTCACGCTCCCACCAACAAAGTAAGCCTCATGTCCTTGTCGCTTTAATGTCTCAATAATAGAACTAGCTTTTTTAAATCTTTCCATTTTTGTCATCCCTTAGTATGTCATAGTAAATCGTTTCATATTGTGAGACGATTTTTTCTGAGCGGAACTGCTCGTAAACACTTTCTCTCGCTCGTTCTCCCATATTACGGTGAAGTTCCTCATCCTTTAACAGCTGAATAGCTTGATTTGCCACTCCTGTTATATCGCCAACTTCACATAAATACCCTGTTTCACCATGTTGAATGACCTCTGGAATACCTCCAACCCTTGTTCCGATACAAGGTACACCACACGCCATCGCTTCTAATAAAACAAGGCCAAAACTTTCCTTCTCTGATAGAAGCAACATTAAGTCACTCATCGCAAGTAACTCTGCAACATTATCCTGTTTTCCTAGGAATAAAACGCGATCTTCAATATGTAAGTTCTTCACTAACTGTAAGATCGTACAAAATTCTGGTCCGTCCCCAACAAGAAGCAACTTCGCATCTACTTCTTTAGCCACTTTAGCAAATGCCTGAACAACGTCCTGTACACGTTTCACTTTACGGAAATTTGAAATATGAATCAGTATCTTTTCACTCTCACTTATACCGTATTCTTTCTTTAATTGAGACATATCGCGCTTGAAATATACGCGTTCATCTATAAAGTTGTATACCGTTTGAATGTCTTTATTTGGTTTTACAAGCTCATGCGTTTCATCAATTAATGAATGCGAGACAGCCGTAACAACATCCGACTGCTCAATACCAAACCGAATTAAATTATTTAACGAAGGGTCGGAACCTAACACAGTAATATCTGTTCCATGCAAGGTTGTAACAATTTTAATGCGCTCTCCAATCATTTGTTTTGCTAAATACGCACAAATCGCATGTGGTATTGCGTAATGCACATGTAAAATATCTAAGTTTTCTCTTTGTGCAACCTCTGCCATTTTACTCGCTAATGCTAAATCGTATGGTGGATATTGAAATACAGAGTATTGATTTACTGTCACTTCATGGAAATAAATGTTTGGATACACTTTATTTAACCGGAATGGTAAACCCGATGTAATAAAATGAATTTCATGCCCGCGCTCCGCCAATTGCTTTCCTAATTCTGTTCCAACAACTCCAGAACCACCTACAGAAGGATAACATGTAATACCTATTTTCAATTTCATTTACATCCCCCTATTAAATCAGCATGTAATAAAACCGGTTTCTTACTCATAAATCCTTCGGCATACAAAGCTCCCACTTCTTTTCCAAACATCTTCTCACGAGCGACCACAGTTTCAACGTAACCTTCTGTTAACGGCGTCTTAACACCATCACTCCCTGTTGAAAACTGACTTTCATACGCTTCTAATGCCTCCACTTTTTGCGATAGGTACTCACTAATATCTATACAAAAATTCGGTTTATGAAAACCATTAATCATATAATTATAAAATGACTCTACACGATGCGGTGGAAGTTCTGGCATATATTTACGGATTCCTGCCGAAAAAATAGCTTCTTCCACAAGCTTTGCACAATTTGCATGATCTGGATGACGATCTTCATAATACGGTGCAAAAACTAGTTTTGGTTTATATGTACGGATCACCTTTACAATTTCACGTATATACTCTTCTTTCATATACAAACCACGGTCTGGCATCGCTAAATTCAGTCTCGTCTTTACTCCCATTATACGAGCAGCGACCTTTGCTTCTTCTTTTCTCAACTCTATCGTTCCATTTGAAGAAAGATCAGCTTCTGTTAAATCACAAATACCTACTTCATACCCTTGCTTTGTATATTTAGCAATGGTACCAGCCATGCCGATTTCAACATCATCGGCATGAGCACCAAACGCTAATATATGTAATCCACTCATAATTGTTCCCCTCATTTTCTTAACTTGCGATAATCTAAATCTCCTCGCTCTAATGCGTGCATTAACATTTCAGCACTTGCCATATTCGTTGCAAGTGGAATCGCATATACATCGCATAAACGAAGCAACGCATTCACATCAGGTTCATGCGGTTGTGCTGTTAATGGATCACGGAAGAAAATCACCATATCCATATCATTTTTTGCAATCATCGCACCGATTTCTTGGTCACCGCCAAGTGGACCCGACTGATATCTTGTTACAACTAAACCAGTCGCTTCCATAATACGAAGTCCTGTCGTTCCGGTTGCAAATAATTCATGTTTTTCAAAAATTGGTTTATACGCGTATGCAAACGAAACCATATCATTTTTCTTTTTGTCATGTGCAATTAAGGCAATTTTCATCCGTTGTCTCCCCTTTAGTCGATAATATTTTCTAAACCGTACACAAGATGATCCAGGTTCATTACTGTCTCAATTGATAGTTTTACACCCGACATAAATGATGCACGATTAAATGAATCATGACGAACTGTTAACATTTGTCCATCCCCACCGAACATTACTTCTTGGTGCGCAATAAGTCCTGGTAAACGCACACTATGAATGTGAATGCCATCTACATTTGCACCACGTGCTCCTGCTAATTGTTCCGTTTCATTAGGATGTCCTTGCTCTTTTGGCACACGATTTTGACGGATTAACTCTACCGTTTTTACAGCTGTACCAGATGGTGCATCTAATTTTTGGTCATGATGTAATTCAATTACTTCAACATCTTGGAAATACTTCGCTGCCATTTGTGAGAATTTCATCATAAGAACTGCACCAATTGCAAAGTTCGGAGCGATAATTGTTCCTACTTCTTTTTCTTTTGCATTTTCTGTTAATTGCTTTAGTTCTTCTTCAGTAAATCCAGTTGTACCAATAACAGATCGAAGTCCACGTTCAACTGCAAGTGTCACATGTTTCTTTCCAACTTCTGGTGTTGTTAAATCTAATAATACATCTGCTTCTACTTCATCTAAACAAGTATGTAAATCTGCGTAAACTGGTGTGTCTAACATCGGCATACCGGGTAAATCGGAAATCTTCTCTCCACCATGCTTATAATCCACTGCTGCTACTAAATTGAAATGTTCTGTTCTTTCCATAAGAAGGACTGCTTCATGTCCCATACGTCCTCTTGGCCCAGCGATAATTACTTTAATTTCTTTCATTATTCTTTCTCTCCCTCATCAATACGTGTCCAACGATCTTTATCACGTGTATTAAATTTCTCCATTACAATGTTATGTGCTGTTTCTAAATCAATATTTAAACTATTTGCCATACAAATCATAACAAACAATACATCTCCAAGCTCTTCTTCAATACTTCGTTCTTTTTCAGTTGTTTTCTTCGGTTTCTCACCATAATAATGGTTTAATTCCCTCGCAAGCTCTCCCATTTCTTCTGTTAAACGAGCCATCATTGCAAGCGGGCTGAAATAACCTTCTTTAAACTGACCGATATATGCATCTACTTCTTTCTGCATATCCTTCATCGTTTTTGCTTCCATACAATTCACCTCTAATCCTTCCTCTTTCATGTTAGCCAATTCATCGCGATTTGACAAATATTATTCCCCGCCAAACACCTATTTGCGACCCTTTTTTGGATAGACTATAATAAAGTGAAACTTTCTTTTGCGATTTTTGCAAAAGATTAGTTGAACCAATCGGGTCCCAACGGCTGGTTTGTACTTCTTCCTTGCTCCATCTCCTACCAGCCGTTGGGACGGGGTAAAGTGAAACTTTCTTTTGCGATTTTTGCAAAAGATTAGCCCACACCAATCGGGTTCCTACGGAATTTTACTATTTTCACCAACAACTAGAAATAACTTTTTATTATGTTTTATCGTTTCAGCGGAGCACTGCCAATCATTACATAATTAGGGGGATTTCTATATGAAAGCAAACTTGAAGATCCGAAATATCATTTTCATTTTAATCGGTTCCGCTATTTTCTCTTTCGGTATTGTGAATATCAATATTGAAAATCACCTTGCAGAGGGTGGCTTTACTGGTATTACGCTATTATTATACTTTCTATTTTCGCTTGATCCTTCCTATACAAACTTAATTTTGAATATTCCTATATTTTTTATCGGTTGGAAGTTACTCGGTCGAACGACATTTTTGTACACATTAATAGGTACCTTTAGCGTATCTTTATTCCTATGGGTTTTTCAGCGTTACGAAGTACTCAACTTACATTTAAACTTGCAAAATGATATGACACTCGCTGCTTTATTCGCTGGAGCATTTATCGGTATCGGGCTTGGAATTATATTTAAGTACGGCGGTACTACTGGCGGTGTTGATATTATTGCAAGGCTAGCTCACAAATATTTTGGATGGAGTATGGGAAAAACGATGTTTATGTTTGATGCCGTCGTTATTGTCGTCTCTATTCTTACCTATTTATCATATCGCGAAGGCATGTATACGTTAGTTGCTGTTTTTATCGGCGCAAAAGTCATCGATTTTATGCAAGAAGGTGCTTATGCAGCTAAAGGAGCAACTATTATCTCAGATAGAAACGATGAAATTGCTGCAAAAATTTTATCCGAAATGGAGCGCGGTGCAACCTTTTTAAAAGCTGTTGGATCCTATACAAAAATAGAACGTAACGTATTGTATTGCGTCGTTGCAAAAAATGAAATCGTGAAATTAAAAAATATCATTACTTCTGTAGATCCTCACGCCTTTGTTGCTGTAAGTGATGTACATGATGTAGTTGGCGAAGGATTTACATTAGATGAAAATAAAAAACCGTTACATAATTAATATGACTAGAAAAGCTGCTTAGCTTTTCTAGTTTTTTATTGATATATGTTGCTTCAGCTTCTCTAAATCCTCATAAATCAACTCCAATAAACTCCGGTTATAAAAAATTGAAGCTGGATGAAAGGTCGGAAAAATATGATATTCTTTCTCTGACCATGTAAACTCTGCACTTTGCATATCCTTTAATTTTTGAATGGGTTGTTTTAATAATTTTCCGTGTACATCTGTTATTTTTTTATTTTTTCCTGTTAAACGTTGAAGACCGATATTTCCAAGCGTTACGATAAGCTTCGGGTTTATTTGCTCTAATTCATAATCTAACAAAGGTGCATGCGCAATTATTTCCCCTTGATTTGGCGTTCTATTATATTTTTTCTGTATGATTTCACCATTTCGTTCTTTTTTCTCTCGCCATTTATAAGGTCTACTCCGAACAGCGCTCGTAATATATACTTCTTCCCTTGTAACTTGAATCCGTTCTAAAAAATCCATCAATTGTTTTCCTGCCCTCCCGCTAAACGGTATCCCATTATGAATTTCTGTTTCACCAGGCGCTTCTCCTAACAACATAAATTTTGGATTTTCAGGACCTTGTCCCCTTAAAAAACCTTCTAATTGATAAGAATTACTACGCTCTTTCACTTGTTTTACTAGATCGTCTGGATATTGCACCATCTTCACCTGCCTTTATCATACGCTGCTTATATGTATTTTGACTTTCTTACAACGTTTCTTTCATTTTATCCTATCCATTTATTACAAATAATAAAAAAAGACTATCATAATTGATAGTCTTTAGTCGTCGCTACGCTGCATACCAGTATACATTAATACGAGACGTAATAATTCAAATACCGCTACAGCTGCAGCTGCTACATATGTTAATGCTGCCGCATTTAATACTTTACGAGCTTGGCCATATTCATCTGTGGATACGATACCTAGCGCTTCGATTTGTTGCATTGCACGTTTTGATGCATCAAACTCAACTGGTAATGTAACCAGTTGGAACACAACACCTGCTGCCATTAAAATAATTCCTAATAACAATAGTTTTGACATTGTCGCAAATATACCAATCATAATAAATACCCATGATATATTCGAGCCAAAATTGGCTACAGGAACTAACGAATGACGAATACGCATAAAGTTATAATCTTGTGCATCTTGAATCGCGTGTCCTACTTCGTGTGCTGCAACTGCTGTACCAGCAACTGAATGACCGTAATAGTTATCTGTTGATAATCGAACCGTTTTGGCAGTTGGATCATAATGGTCTGATAAATGACCTGGTGTTTCTTCCACAGCTACGTTGTATAATCCATTTTCATCTAAAATTTTTCGAGCCACTTCCGCTCCTGTCATACCTGATGTTGAATAAACTTGTGAATACTTGCTATAGGCACTACGTACTCTTGACTGTGCATACAACGGTATGATCATTATGATCGCGAAGTAAATTAAATAAAACATCATGAACCTCCATTGAAGTTTTAATTATAGTACTTCTCATTCTATTTTCTTCTGCCATTATTGTCAATGAATAAACCTTACAATCCATATCTTTATTTATCCGTATTATCTATTTTTAGAATGCATATTACTTTTTCGTTTCTCTCTCTCTCCTTTATACTTTCTCCATCCAACATAAGTTAATGTGAATAAAATAAGCCCTCCAGTAATTGTCATAAACCAAATGAGAGAGGGGGCAATTTCATCCTTTTTTACTGTGTGAAATATCTTTTGCAAATCCCCTTTAATAATTCCTAATTGCATTTGACCGCCTTTCGTTTTTAACATTACGTTACGAAATTCGTCCAAATAAGATAAATGAGCATTTACACGTTGCACCTCGTTTTCCGGCAGGGCAATCATTAGGCTTGGATAAATAATATTAAATTCCTTTAAAAATGTATTTAACGTTTGTTGAAACTGCCCGGTATCTTCTTTTTTCATCGCTTTTTCCATTTGAGAAAAGGCATCCATTACTTTCCCTTCTCTTTCCATCCAAAGTGGTTGATATTTCGATACTTGTGCATCAACAGCAAGTTGCAGTGCTAACACATTATCAATTTTTACTTGCTTACCTAAATCCTCTTCCGAGAGAGATTGTTTCGCCTTGTCGTAAGCTAAAGAAATGACTCTAAATTGATCTGGTGTTACCTCTTGCTTTTTTTCATTTCCCTTTATTACAAACTGCTCCGAGAAATGTTGTAATACTTGCACAGCTTTTTCATCTTCATTACGCTTCACTAATTGTAATGAGTCGTCTAACAATCCTGTTAACTCACTCCACTCTTCAGCATATATACGTAACGGAAACATTATAATTAGAAATGCGATCAATCCAATTAATGTTCTCTTCATCCCGGTCCCCCCTATAACTACTAGTACAAAATATGTTGAATTGGACAAGAATAGAACAGAACTGGACTGAAAAATATATTATCGTTTTCAAAACAAAAAAATTCTCTTTAAACAGAGAATTTTTTCTTTGAACCCCTTTTCTTTTTTACGAAATATCTATACAAACTGAAACAAAGTATACTACCACTTAAAATGAATAATAAAATAGCACATGCAGCATGCATAAAGAACTCTTCCGGTAGCATTAATATAATTGGATCCGTTTCAATATCAAACATCCAATAATCATTACTGAATAAAAGCTTATGGAATAATACAAAACTCTTTTCAAAATTAATAGCAATTGGTAACATCAGTGCTATCGGAAATATAATCGTTAAAATCGATCCGTGCAGTAAAAACTTTTCGTTTTTTCTTTTTAATAAATAAACGCCGCCTATCACTACTATCATAATTGTCGCATACATCACATATTGAATCTTTACTAAAATATTTTTAACATCTACAAAATGTATACGCCCATTTGTAGACATATCTAATGTTGGTAATTGTAATGCCCCGTCATAAAACGGAGATAAATATGTAATAAGCACATCATAATTCCTCTTAATTTCATCCTTCGTCATATCCGCTAAATCTGGAATATTTAAAAAATCAATTTCAAAATAATACAGCCATTTTCCATATACAACCGCCATTGTTGCAAGTGCAAAAATAGAAAATGCGATACTATATGAAACAACTATCGTAATCAATCGATCCAATATTTTTGTACCACTCTTATTTTTCTTCATTTTCTCCCCCTAAATGTTCTCACTACCATAAAGAAAACTGTTTCCTGTTCTCACGTAAGCAATAATAATATGTGATGCACAGCACAGCAATACTTAACCAAAATGTAAAATAACCAATTTTCTCTACAAACAAATGCATAATGCCATATCTCGGCATTTGCCAAAATAAATAATCAATTGCGTCATTATGTAATGTCCATATACCTGCCACTACAAAATGCCATTTTTTTATACGGTAAAATGGTGCATATAACACTCCCTGCACTGCCATTGCAAAATGCGATAGCATTAACATATATCCCATAAGACCAATAGGACCTTTTACATAAATCATAACCCCATTTACAACAACAGCCCATATACCATATTTTATTAAAGTAACAATTGCTAGCGCCTCTATTAATCCCCAGTTTCTCTTTATTAAGAAACCAATTAAAACAAAGACAAAAAAGAGACTCGCCATAGGACTATCTGGTACAAACGGCCAAAATATAGGTGAAGTTTCTTTTAATTGATTTCCATACCATATAAATCCGTAAATTGTACCTAATATATTAACAGCCAATAAAAATAATAATACCGAGCGTTGTCTTAACATTGCATACAAGTAAACCAAGCTGTACATCCAACACCTTTCATTCTTTCATCAAACTCTACTCTATTATATAGCAAACTTACTGTCATCAAAATAAAAAGCTGACTACAAAATTTGTAGTCAGCTTTTTTTACTTCTTATTATACTTTGCAATAAATTCCGAAAGCTTTTTCAGTTCTTCATCTGTACCTTTAAATACCCCTTTAGGCATTGAACCTTTTCCTTCTTTCGCAATTTTAGCGATTTCTTCTGGTTTTAAAGTTAAGTTTTGTAAAGCAGGTGCTGCCGCCCCGCCCTGTAAATTGTCACCGTGACATGTTAAACAAGTATTTTTTTGCATTAACTTGTATCCATCATCATTTTTATCAACTGGTGCCGTTTTTACAATTGCTCCTTGTTTTTTTGCAGCTTCCCAGTCGTGATGTGCTACAGATTCCCAAGTTAAAAAGATAATCGATGCAATTGCTAAAAGCATAAATCCAGTTGCCACAGGTCGCTTCAATGGGCGTCTTTCTGGTCCTCGATCAAGAAATGGAGCTAACAATAATGCTCCAAACGCAATCCCTGGCATAATAAATGCTCCAATTACAGTAAATGAACCAGAAGCATACGAGTACTTTAATAACTGATACAAGAATAAGAAATACCAATCTGGAAGTGGTATATATCCTGCATCTGTTGGATCCGCCATTCTCTCAAGCGGTGATGGATGCGCCACTGTTAAACATAAATAACCGATTAAAAAAACTGCACCAACCATCCATTCTTTTAACAAAAAGTTCGGCCAAAATGCTTCTGTTTTTCCTGGGTATTCAGAATAGTCTTTCGGAATATTTGGTTTCCGAGCTACCGGTACCCGAGAATCTCCTACAAACTTCATCCCTTTGCCGCGATGCATAATCTCCCTCCTTTAGTTCTTTCCCCTTTAATTTAGCAATCTCTTATAGCGGACCGGAAATACCTTGTTTGCGAATCATGATGAAGTGGAAGGCCATTAAACCTAGAAGTGCTGCTGGTAAGAAGAAGACGTGAATAGCAAAGAAGCGAGTTAATGTTTGAGCGCCAACAATTTCGGAATGACCAGCGAGTAATGTTTTTATATAAGGACCAATGAGCGGCGTTTGCTCTGCAATTTGAATCCCTACTTTCGTAGCAAATAACGCTTTCATATCCCATGGTAATAAATATCCGGTAAAACCAAGACCTAACATAACAAAGAAAATAAGAACACCAACAATCCAGTTTAACTCACGAGGCTTTTTATACGCACCTTGGAAGAAAACTCTGAGTGTATGTAAAAACATCATTACAATTACGAGACTAGCACCCCAGTGGTGCATACCACGAACAATTTGTCCGTATGCAACTTCATTTTGCAAATAATACACCGATTCCCAAGCATTTTTAATATCAGGCACATAATACATTGTCAAAAACATTCCAGATAAAATTTGAATTACAGTAACGAAAAAAGTAAGTCCTCCAAAACAATACACGAACGCAGAAAAGTGATGTGCTGGGTTTACATGTTCAGGTACTTCATGATCAGCGATATCGCGCCATATTGGTGTAATATCTAACCGTTCATCTACCCAATCATAAATTTTATTTAGCATCTACTTTGCACCCCCTTTTGGCTTCGCTTTGCCTAAATAAAGCGTTCCATCTTTCACTTTAGATTCGTATACATCGAGTGGAGCAAGGGGCGGCGTGCCTTTAATGTTCATTCCATCTTTTGTATAACGGCCCCCGTGACATGGGCAAAAGAATTGATTCGGATGTGCTTTGTCCGAATTCCAGTTAACTGTACAACCTAAATGTTTACATACTGGAGAGAATGCAACAATGTCTCCGCTTTCATCTTTATGAACCCAAGCTGATTTTGGCTCTTCAGACTTGTACCAACCATCAACCTGCTTCACCTTAAAGTCGAAACGTTTTGGTTCTGTTGTAATATCCTTTACTTGTGCAACAGCAACCATATCTGTTCCCGCTTCTTTTCTTAACACCGGATCAAGCGCAAATCGCGTCATCGGCATTAGAATACCTGCTGCCATAAAGCCTCCTACCCCTGTAAGTGTGTAATTTAAAAATTGTCTTCTTGACACACGATGTTCTTTCTCGCTCACGAAAATTTCCCCCCTCTATCAGAAATTGTCCCCTCGTGATAAATTATATAAAAAATAAAAACTAGGACACTATCATGATATAATACGCTCATGCACAGGTCAATATCATACTACTCATAATAATAAGAACTTTCTGTTTATTATTACTTTCCCCATTTTTCTTCTAACATCACCATTATATTTTTTATATGTGCATGAATCAGTTCTCTTTTTGCTTGATCACTAAATTGTTCTAGCGCTAATGACGGAAACCAAAATAAGTCTCCCTGTATATCTTGCATATCTTCTTTCCATGAAAAATCACTTGTAACATACGCAATGTGCTTAAAACCTTGCCTTTGTAAATGATCTGTCCATTCTTGCAAACGACCTTTTTCCTTCTTTTGACTTTCTACTAAATACGTAAATGCTGGTAGTAAAAGCACTCTTCCTTTATATTCTCTTTCTAACTCCATACTCAACAGTTCAATAAATTCACCTTGTTCTACAACCATTTTCATTTCTTTTGCTGCCGAAACTGATAACAGTGGTATAATCCCTGTATCTACATACTCTCTCGCTTGCTCAAACTGTTCCACATCTTTTACAATCCATTTCAAGTCTCTTCCCTCCTTCATTCAGAAATAACAGAACTTTCACTTTATATATATTAAACCATACTAAAAGAGGTAAAAAAAGAAAAACTACCTATATTAGGTAGTTTTTCTTGAAAAAATTCTGAAACTTTTTAAAATTTAATAATTCAAATGAATTCTATAAAGTTTTTAACTCTGCCGTTAACCGATGAAACGTTTCCTTATCTTGCTTATCCAACGCTTCATCAATTTGTTTCAAAAGACGTTCTCTTCTAAATGAAAATACACTCTCTTCTAAAAACCTCTCTGCCAGCAAACGGTCTTTTTCATTCACTTCAATATGCTTTGGTAAATATGGGTTTTCTTCTAATACAGCTACATAGTTTGCATTTTGAAACGATGATTTAAAGTTGAGTTGAATATAAATATCTTCATCTCGATTTAAACGAATATCATGAAACGATTTTTCAGCATCTGTTGTCATAACATTTTGTTTAAAAAAGTGAAACGGTGTGTCTTTCACACAATTCGCTGACATTACTAAGCCACGCGGACAATATTTTGCATGCTCTACGAAGTGGACTTTATGCATTAATTGGTCGTGACTCATTAAATAATTCAAAATCCATACACATTCACGCTGTTTCAGTTGGTAATTATTCAAAAACCATTTTACAAAATCCTTCTTCTCGTTTACAGAAACAGGGGTATTCATAGCAATTAAGTCCCTCCTCTGTCTTTCTCTTTTCTTTTTAGATTCAAGAAGCGGCATTCAGTTTCCTTCCAACTTATGAAAAATCCTCTAAATTATATAACAACTCTTCAATATGAATTTGTGTCGGGTCTAGTTGTATTAACTGGGTAAATACTTCTTTCGCCTCTTTTCGCATTCCTTCTTCCAATAAGAAATAACCGTACTCTTCCAAAAAGTCTGGATGATTCTTAAAAGAAGTATATGCACTTTCATAGTGTTTTAATGCATCCGAATACATTTCTAATTGTTTTTTTGCAAACGCCAGGTCCCAAAGTAGTTGTGTATCTGGCTCTCCGCTATCAATAGCACGCTCTACAACTGCAATTAACTCTTCATACTTTTCCTGTCCTTTTAAGATATACGCATATTTCAATGTTGCGCCTAAATGTCCAGGATCTAACTCAAGAGCTTTTTGAAGTACTTCTTCTGCTTCTACTACTTTTCCTAATTTAGCTGCAATATTCGCTAATTCTACATAAAACGGAACAGAAAGCTCATCTACTTTAATTCCTTCATGAAGTGTTTCATAGCTTTCTTGAAGCATTCCTTCTTTTTCATAGCTTTTCGCTAAATACATGTATAGCGATGCGTAATCAGGGTCTAATTCCTTTAATTCTTGCCAAGCACCAATTGCTCTTTGATATTCTTCTCCTTGGTATAATGTAAAGGCATATCCAAATAATGAGTGAATATCTTTTTGCTCTTCTAGGCCTGCTTCATAGTAAGAGATTGCCTCTTCCCAGTTTCCAATCGCACTTAACGTTTCTGCAAGACGAAGTGCAATCACAACACCACCCATTACTTTATGTTCTGCTAATAGCGATTCGTAATGAGTAATTGCCTTTTGTTCTTCCCCTTTACTACTATATAATTCTGCTAATCCAAACGTAATAACAGGTTCGTCAGGCATCATTTCTTTCGCCTTTAATAGTTTTTGCTCCGCTACATCATCAAAACCTTGCATTTGGAATAAATCCGCAACAAGTAATAACGATTGAACATATAAATCATCATTTTCCGGAATATCATGAAGCACTTCAATCGCTTCATCTTCTTTGTCTAGATCAATATATAATTCTGCTAAAAATACCGTAAATTCACTTTCTTCTGGATACAGTAGGCGTAAGTCCTCAGTAATTGTTAGTGCCTCATCCATAAATCCAAGTGTATGGTAATAACGAGCGATATCATACTTCTCTTCATCATTTGCAATTTGTAATTGTTCTTTTAATAATTGTAATCCTTTTTCCGCTTCTCCATTTTCAATATATGAAACAGCTTGTTCAAACTTTTGCATAAACGTCTCCTTTAATTCTAAAAAATATTCTCTTCTGTTCATTTACCCCGTAAAAGCCCGATTGGTTCAACTAATAATCAGCGAGGGACAAACATCCCCCACTAATTAAAGTTTCACTTTATCATAAGCAACTCACTGTAAGAACGCAACCTTTAGAATGAGCATACTTCTTCTTGTACTTTCTCTTATAGCACGGCTCGTTGTTCAAAAGGTTCTCATATGACACCGATACCGCATCCCTACTTTCTATTGTACCGTTTTCTTTCATTACCGTGCAAATAACTTCTCTCGTTGATTATTAAGTTATATAAAGCCAACCTGACTAGCACACTTCAATCTTTGTTAAAAAGTGGAGCTTCGTTACCTTAAATAAAAAAGGCTCCTATAATAGGAGCCACCGCAATTTCTTAAGAATATGTTTCCTCTTTCTTTACCTTCTCATTTACAAGCTCTTTCAGTAATTCTATAATTTCATCATTCTCTTCTTTTAAACCGACTGTAATACGAATACCGTCATGTATGCCAAATGCAGCACCTGAACGAACAATATATCCTTTTTGCATTAATCGTTCGAAAGCTTCATTACCAGGAATACCAAGTTTTAAGAAAATGAAATTTGTTTGAGATGGATAATAGAATACGTTATATTCCTTACAAAATGCATAGTATTGATTTAAACCTTCAGCATTCTTCTGCACACATTCTTCTAGAAACTTTTGATCTTCTAATGCAGCTATTGCTACAGATTGCGCTACAGTCGATGTATTGAATGGTAACCTTGCTACTTCTAGCTGTCCAATTAACTTCGCATTACCAACCGCGTATCCGATACGAAAAGCAGCTAAGCCATACGCCTTTGAAAACGTGCGTAAAATCATAAGATTTTCATACTTTTCAAGAAGTGGTAATGTTTGCGGATAGTCTTCCGCCCCCGCATACTCATAATATGCTTCATCCATAATAACGAGTGCTGACTTAGGAACTGATTCTAAAAATGAAAGCAACTTTTGTTTCTCTACGTATGTACCTGTCGGGTTATTCGGGTTACAAATCCATACAATCTTCGTTTTGTCATCTACTTGCTGTAACATCGCATCTAAATCGTGAATACCCTCTTTTAGTGGTACTTCACGAACTTCTGCTCCTTCAATAACAGCATGGTGATGGTATTGCGAGAACGTAGGATTCGCCATTACAACATTTGTGCCTTCATGTAGTAATGCACGGCTAATCATTTGAATGACTTCATCTAATCCACTACCAAATAATAGTTGTTCCGCTTTTACCCCTACATGCTCTGCTACTTTCGTTCGCAGGTCAAAGGCATATCCATCCGGATAAAGCGCGTATTGGCCCGCTAAAGAAGTTAATGCTTCTGTCACACGTGCCGAGCAACCAAATGGATTTTCGTTCGATGCTAATTTCACAATTTTTGATAATCCATATTCCCTTTTTACTTCTTCAATATTTTTCCCAGGTACATATGCTCTTAAAGTTAACAATTGCTCTTTCACTCTCATTTTTCTTCCCCCAGTCATTTGATTCAATTCAATTACAATACGGTTATAGTTCCTTACTGCAATCTCTTTTTATAACTGTCATTTACGAGAATACCTCTCCTATAACCCTTTTATGCCATATCCTTTTGAAATGCCTCTAACGCAATATGAACAGTCTCATCTGAAATAGATACGACATTTACTACCCCATATTCCTGCATAAGTACCATATGAATTGTTCCTGCATTTGCTTTCTTATCTTGTTTCATCAATTGAACGAGGCGCTCTACATTCAAATCACTTGGCATTTTTGGATAGCCGTACTTCAAGAACCACTGCTTCATCTCTTCATAAGCAAGATCAATCTTGTACACTTGTTCACTTAAGAATATAGCAAATAACATGCCAACAGCTACTCCGTCACCGTGAGTGATATTTCCATACCCAATCTCTTTTTCAAGAGCATGACCTAAAGTATGTCCAAAGTTCAGATGGGCGCGTACACCTTTTTCTGTTTCATCTTGCGCTACAATATTTGCTTTTACAGGAATCGCCTTCGTTAATATATGAATTAACTTCTCATCACGAAGTTCTGCTAATGTTTGTACTTCTTGTTTCAACCAATGATACAGCTCAACATCACCAATAAGAGCATGCTTTATCACTTCTGCATAACCTGAACGCCACTCTTTTTCAGGAAGAGACTGTAAAAACGGCGTATGATATACAACCGCTTCTGGCTGATGGAATGCACCAATCATATTTTTCCCTAATGGATGATTAATTGCTACTTTCCCACCTACTGCACTATCATGAGCTAATAAAGTTGTTGGAACTTGAACAAAACGAATGCCACGCATAAACGACGCAGCGACAAACCCAGCCAAGTCTCCAATCATTCCGCCTCCAAGTGCAATAATTAAAGAATTTCTATCTAATTTATTTTCAAGAGCTGAAGTATGAGCTCCGTAGAAGTTCTCAAAAGATTTTTCTTTTTCACCACTCGGTACAACAAATGAAAATACTTGTTGCTCTACTTGTAATGCATCAACAACTGTCTGTAAATGTAGAGATGCAACAACTTCATCTGAAATGATCATTACGTTAGATACAGCTGGCTGCATATTTTGAATGATTGTTGTCAAATGTGACAACGCTTCTTTTCCAACATGCACATCATATTCTTTTGATTTCGTTTGAATATGTATATTTCCCATTAAAATCCCCTCGCATATTCATTATGTTTCTCAATATTTTCACGGATAAGATCCATGCGATCTACTCCAAATTGTTCTAGTAAAGCTGTCGCTAATTCCCAAGCAACAACTGCTTCTGCAACGACACTAGCTGCTGGTACAGCACAACTATCTGAACGTTCAATACTCGCTGAAAATGGTTCTTTCGTATCTATATCCACACTTTGAAGAGGTTTATATAGTGTAGGTATCGGTTTCATCACACCGCGCACAACAATTGGCATACCAGTCGTCATACCGCCTTCTAACCCACCTGCATTGTTCGTTCTTCTTGTATATCCATGCTCCTCATCCCACAGGATTTCATCATGAACTTCACTTCCCGGTCTACGTGCTGCTTCAAAACCAATTCCAATCTCCACACCTTTAAAGGCATTTATACTCATAATTGCGGCTGCTAGTTTTGCA
This sequence comes from Bacillus luti, assembly GCF_009739945.1. Taxonomy (NCBI): domain Bacteria; kingdom Bacillati; phylum Bacillota; class Bacilli; order Caryophanales; family Bacillaceae; genus Bacillus; species Bacillus luti. Next base: position 3,634,176 of record NZ_CP040336.1, read on the forward strand.
TCCAATTTTCGATCATAATGTACATAGCTACCTACTCCAATTGGCATGCCTTCCACAACTACTTCAACAATGCCACCGATTGAATCACCATTTGCTTTTGCATCATCAATCGCTTTCATCATTTGCTTACCAGCTTCGTCATCTAAGCAACGTACAGGTGATTCTTCTGTTATACTTTTTAATTCTTCAATTGAACTATAAGTAATCTCCTTAGCTTGTACACCACCAATCTCGATTACATGTCCTGCCACTTTAATACCAAGTTCCGCTAAAACTTTTTTAGCAACTGCACCAGCAGCAACACGTACTGTCGTTTCACGTGCCGAAGAGCGTTCAAGTACATTTCTCATATCTCTATGACCATATTTAATCGCACCATTTAAATCAGCATGTCCAGGTCTTGGTTTTGTCACTTTCCTTTTCATTTCTTTTTCTTCTTGCTCCGTTAACGGCTCTGCACCCATAATTTTCGTCCAATGCGCAAAATCACGATTCTCAACAACGAGTGCAATAGGAGAACCTAATGTTTCTCCATGTCTAACACCACTTACAATTTGCACTTGATCTGTCTCAATTTGCATGCGTCTACCACGACCATATCCCTTTTGCCTTCTCGATAATTCTTCATTTATATCGTCCGCAACTATTGATAGTCCCGCTGGAACACCTTCTATAATCGTTGTAAGTTGTGGACCATGAGATTCACCAGCTGTAATATATCGCATACGTCATTCCTCTTTTCGTATATGTATTTATCTCACTATATTAAGCAATAATATGAACTTTCGTTATTCTAAAAATATGAAAGAAATTATATCGTAAATCGGCCATTTGCTTATTCTCATTCTATACTTCCAATAGGCCTTTTACTTTACATACCAATATATCATAACAACTTTAACTTCGTAACTAATTCAAATAAAAAAAGTGCAAGAAGAATACCCCTATTCTTCTTGCACTTTTTACTATTATCACAGTTATTAAAGCGTTTACAAATTATTTCAAAATAATTAGTAAATCCATTCATTCATTAATTTTGAGTAGTCTACTAATTCTTCTTCTTTAAAGAAAATAGCAATCTCGCGCTCTGCGCTTTCTAAAGAATCAGAACCGTGAATAATGTTTTTCGCAACAGTTACACCGAAATCTCCACGAATTGTTCCAGGAGCCGCTTCATGTGGTCTTGTTTTACCCATCATGTTACGAGCTGTATCTACTACACCTTCACCTTGCCATACCATTGCGAATACAGGTCCAGATGTAATAAAGTCTACTAATTCACCAAAGAAAGGTCTTTCTTTATGCTCACCGTAGTGTTCTCCAGCAATTTCCGGAGTGACTTGCATTAATTTTGCACCAACTAATTGAAAGCCCTTTTTCTCAAAACGAGCTACAATTTCCCCAATGAAAGCACGTTGTACACCGTCTGGTTTTACCATTAGAAATGTTTTTTCCATAAAAAATCTCTCCACTTCTGAATTATGTATGTAATTGTATATCCCCACACACATAGTAACACCCTTATCACAATTGTGCAATAGTTTTGAAATAGAGAGATTATTTTATTTTTTAGAAAAAACACTAAAATTTTCGTTTCCCAATATACTTTGCTACGTTTTGTAATGCATACTTCGCTTGCCCACGTGGGAGTGGTTTTATTATTTCTAATGCTTTATGTAAATAACGTTCACTAAACGCAAATGCTTTATCAATAGCATCACCATTCTTCACAGCCTCAATAATTTCTTTCATTTCGTCCGCTGTTGTATTTTCATGTACAGATGTGATTTTCTTACGAAGCACTGGATCTTCCATAGCATATAAAGCAGGAAGTGTAATATTCCCTTGTAATAAATCACCACCAGCAGGTTTTCCAAGTTTCTCTTCCGTTGAAACGAAATCTAGAATATCATCAATAATTTGATAAGACATTCCTACAAAATAGCCATACCAAAACAGACGATTTACCGTTTCACGATTCGCACCAGAAGCGATTGCTCCCAACTGACAACTCGCAGCAATTAATAATGCTGTTTTTCGCTTTATCCTTCTTAAATACGTTCGCAAATTTTGGTCATAATTATATTTATCTTTAATTTGTTCAATTTCACCTTTACAAACTTCTAAAATGGTATGTGATAGCGCCTGATGCGCCTCTGGAATTTCGATATTTGTTACACATTCAAGAGACTTAGCAAACAAATAGTCTCCTGTATACATCGCAATACGATCTCCCCATTTTGCATTCACAGTCGCACTACCACGTCGTAAAAATGCAGCATCAATAACATCATCGTGAACAAGAGAAGCCATATGAATAAGTTCTAACGCAACAGCAACATGCTTAATTGCGTCTAACTTATAATCTCCAAATTTCCCTGCAAGTAACACAAATACGGGCCGAATTCGCTTCCCACCAGCCTCAATAAGTTGTAATGCCGCTTCTTCTACTAATGGCTGTTCAGAAGCAACCGTCTTTTTTAATTCTTTTTCTATCACATTAATATCCGATCGTAAAAAAGAGTACATAAGTTGTAACTTCATATTGTTCACCTTAACCTAAAACGTCTTTTTTCTATTTTGATTCTGGTTTAATACCTAAATGCATCGCTGCTACCCCAAAAGTAAACGGCTTCACTTGTACATGTTCAAGTCCAGCTTCCTCAAACATATGAGCCAATTCCTTCATCCCCGGGAATGTACTAGCTGATTCCTGAAGCCATGAATATTCTTTATAACTTTTCGCAAACATCTTTCCAAATAACGGCATGATATACTTAAAGTATAAAATATATCCTTGTCGAAAACCAATCATTGTTGGCTGCGATGTTTCTAAACAGATTACTTTTCCACCTGGCTTTACTACACGCGTCATTTCTTTTAATACGTGCATATAGTCTGGCACATTACGCAAACCAAATCCAATCGTTACGTAATCAAATGTATTATCCTCAAATGGAAGTTCCATTGCATTTCCATGTAGAAGTTCTACTTGCTTTAATTGTAAAGCCTCTACCTTTTGCTTACCGACAGATAACATATTTTCACTGAAATCTAGTCCAACAACCTTCCCCTGCTCTCCTACCGCTCCAGCTAGCGCAATTGTCCAGTCCGCTGTCCCACAGCATACATCAAGCGCTTTACTGCCCGGTTGTACATCCATAATACGCATTGTCTCTTTACGCCATGCCTTATGTCTTTGAAAACTGATTACAGAATTCATTACATCATATTTATCAGAAATTTTTTCAAATACATCGTGTACTCTTTCTTCTTTTGATTGTTGCATGCTCGTACCTTCTTCCAATGTAAAATTGCTTATGTCTTCGATTTATCTTTTAACACAGCATTTATTTCACTTATGTCTGTGTGATTTTCTAAAAATTGATTTTCTTGCTTACTCAGTTCCATCATCCAGCCATTAATAACGGTTTCTGCATCTACTCCATCCCTCAAAATCCCTTGAACTGCTTGAAAAACAGGTGAATGTTGTTTATCAGCGTGCAATTGATATTCTTTTTGGAGACGATTTTTTCCTAACACATAAGTTATAAATGGCTTCCAATGTGATAAATGGAAATGATCACACGTTTTCTGCAATAGCGCAGACTCAATCGTTATCACACTTTTCATTATGTCCTCAATTGTTTTATGTGCTTTTTGATATAGCATAATTTTATGTTCATTGATTTCTTTAATTCCTTCAGCAAGCGCACGAATTAAAACAATATCACGATTCATAGACAATAAATAATAATATAACCCACTATAGTAATCACCTGCAAGTACTGTTAATTGGCGACATTTATGCGACTCAATCGCTTCCTCACCTGCTTTATTTGATACTCTTTCATGCGTATCAAGCGCAATTTGTACTAGCATAATCGTTACTACATAATGCTCGATTTGTTCTATATGTAAATTCGCACTCTTTAAAGCCCCATATAGTAATGCTATTTTTTCTTCATCAATAAATGGTTCTTCAATATAGTTTATAAAATAAGGATGGCGTAATTTCTCCATCAATTTCTCTTTTATACCCGCATACCCTCCGTAGATGTCACACACAAAAATCACCCTTGTTTTCTAATTCATAAAACTTATTATAACACATACATTCTATTTTCTATAACCAAAACTTGGCTACCCCTTCCAAACCTCCGCTGAATTAAATAACACCTTCCATTCTCAATCTGTCCAACTAAAACTATATCATTTATTCACATAAAAAAAAAAGAAAAGCAGTTTCCCGCTTTTCTTTACTTCGTTTTAATGAAAGATAAAATTTCACTACGTGCGGCAGCATCATTTTCTAACACACCACGTACTGCTGTCGTTACTGTTTTCGCACCTGGTTTTTTCACACCACGCATAGTCATACACATATGTTCTGCTTCTACTACTACCATAACACCATGCGGCTCTAGTACTTCCATAATAGAGTTCGCTACCGTTGAAGTAATACGTTCTTGCAGTTGTGGACGACGTGCAATTGTGTCTACAGTGCGGGCTAATTTACTTAGGCCTGTCACCTTTCCGCCTTGCGGAATATATGCAACGTGAGCAACTCCATAGAACGGAACTAAATGATGCTCACACATCGAATAAAATGGTATATCTTTTACTAGTACAAGCTCTTCGTGATCTTCTCCGAATACTTTATGCAAATGTTCTTTCGGATCTTCATGCATGCCCGCGAACACTTCTGCGTACATTTTTGCAACACGCTTTGGTGTATCAAGTACTCCCTCGCGATTTGGATCATCTCCGATTGCCTCTAAAATAAGGCGTACTGCATGTTCAATTTGTTCTAAATTAACTTTTGCCATCCGCTAGCCCTCCCGAAAACCTAAAAGTGATACGAACACATTCTAGCATATTTATGTTTTTAAAAGCAAAAAGAAGAGTTCCCAAAAAGGAAACTCTTCTTCCCTGTTAATATGTAAGGATTATTTAACCGCATCTTTTAACGCTTTACCAGGTTTGAATGCAGGTACTTTACTTGCAGCGATTTCAATCTCCTCACCTGTTTGTGGGTTACGACCTTTACGAGCCGCACGCTCACGAACTTCGAAGTTACCGAATCCGATTAGTTGTACTTTATCACCTTGTTTTAAAGCTTCTAAGATAGAATCAAAAACAGCGTCTACTGCTTTTGTTGCGTCCTTTTTAGAAAGGGAACTTGCTTCTGCAACAGCATTGATTAAATCTGTCTTGTTCATGCCATTCACCTCCTCCCAAAGATAAGACTGTATAATGATCATAAAATGAGTCTTACTTTCATTTGTAGGCAATTTTTACAAATTCTATACTACAAAGATGTAGATAAATCATTATCAACGCCTATATTATACGATTCTCCTTTATAATTCAATATTTTTAAGGAAATTGTTACTCTTAAAATGTGAAAATCTGATGAAACTTGACAATTTACAACAATATATTAGATAATGACTGTTTATTTTTCTATTACATACGTAAAAATAAAAAAATCCCTCTACAGTGAGAGGGATTTTTTCTTACAATATAATCGCAATTAATCCGCCAGAGCCTTCATTAATAATTCTTTCTAACGTTTCTTTTAATTTATATCTAGCATTTTCTGGCATTAAAGATAGTTTCGCTTGAATTCCTTCTCGAACAATTGAGCTAAGCGAACGTCCAAATATATCAGAATTCCAAATTGATAACGGATCATCTTCGAAATCTTGCATTAAATAACGAACTAATTCTTCACTTTGCTTTTCAGTACCTATAATTGGCTCAAACGTTGACTCCACATCTACTTTAATCATATGAATAGATGGGGCTACGGCCTTTAACTTCACACCAAATCTGGAACCGTGACGAATAATTTCTGGCTCATCTAAGCTCATGTCTGCTAATGCAGGCGCTGCTACACCATATCCTGTTTGCTTTACCATACGCAAGGCATCCGCCACTTGATCATATTCTATTTTCGCATGAGATAAATCGAGCATAAGCTTCAATAAATGATCTTTCCCTCGAATTTCTACTCCTACTACTTCTTTTAAAATTTGATCATACAATTCATCTGGTGCATATAAGTCAATCTCCGCCACACCTTGCCCCATGTCAATACCAGCTAGGCTCGCTCGATCAATAAATTCATATTGACTAAATTGCCAAACAACGCGGTCCACATCACGAAGACGTTTTATGTCCTTCACAGTCTCTTGAACTGCTTCCTGATAGCTTTGGCGTAACCAATGCCCTTCATTTAGCACCATTACCCAGCTCGGAAGGTTTACATTCACTTCTAAAACCGGGAACTCAAATAGCGCTTCTCGAAGCACATTATACACATCTGTTTCTCTTAAACTCTCTACACTCATCGCAATTACTGGAATATCATATTCTTCTGATAAACTTTGGCGTAATTGCTCTGTATCTGGATGATACGGCTGTACAGTGTTTATAATCATAATGAAAGGCTTTCCAACTTCTTTTAACTCATTTACAACTCGTTCTTCTGCCTCTATATAATCTCTTCTTGGAATTTCACCAATCGTTCCATCGGTTGTGATTACAACACCAATTGTAGAATGTTCTTGAATTACTTTACGTGTTCCGATTTCTGCAGCTTCATGGAACGGAATAGGTTCTTCATACCAAGGAGTATTAATCATACGCGGGCCATTCTCATCTTCATAACCTTTTGCTCCTGGAACCGTATATCCAACGCAATCTACTAATCGAATATTCACTTCAAGACCTTCATCTACTTCGATAGAAACCGCTTGGTTTGGAACAAACTTTGGTTCCGTCGTCATAATTGTACGACCAGCAGCACTTTGAGGCAGTTCATCCTGCGCTCTTTGACGGTCAGACTCATTCTCAATATTTGGAATAACTACAAGTTCCATAAATTTTTTAATGAATGTTGATTTTCCTGTTCGGACAGCTCCTACAACTCCAAAATAAATATCACCGCCTGTGCGTTCCGCAATATCTTTAAAAATATCTACCTTTTCCAAGTGATTCCCTCCCTCAAAATTTTTGGGAATAATTCCGCGTTTATAGTCAACTAATACCTTCTCTAACGTTGCCTATAATATCTGATATAATATAATGGTATTCTAGAAGTTCGGACAATATATCATATAATTTTGTCCAATTTCATATGACTATTTAAAAATATCTTTTGTTTGCATCACAAGTTGTATAACATAAAAAACCTTTCTTCTAGAACTTATTCGCTAAAAGAAAGGTTCATGACTTATGATTTAAAAAAAATTGGTTCTCCGTTCTTTACCGTATATGGCAGAGAATAAGCAGGAACAAATGGAGAGTCTTTCGATAGTATATTCCGAATATCTTCCCCTTCTTTAAATTGACCTTCATTTTTTTTCAAAGCTTCATATAAGTCGATTCTATAATCAACGAAAACTTCTCCTTTTTCATTGATTACGAAAGGCAGCCCCTTACCAGAATACGGACTTGTCACTTGCGGTACATCTTTATATCCTAGTTTTTTGAAATCTAATTCATAGACACCATCTGTAATTACTTTTTTAAAAGGTGGATATTGATGTTCATCACGATACATTTTAAGTTTCAATGTCAATTCCTGAATTTGGTCAGCCATCCTTACGTCAATTAACTTTACAGTGGGATTTGTTTCAACATCTATTAATACATATTGATATACTCCACCACTTTCATATGCATTCCCTGGTGCTTCTTGTATGTAACGCGGAGCAATCTTTTGAAAATCGATTGGATACTTCTGATAAATTGGCGTATTCATATCCCGCGTCTTAATTGGCAATATCCCATCATTTTGCTCCTTAAATGTCACTACAGCTTTTTGAACAACCTGTAGCTGATCTTCATAAGGAATAGCATTTTGTTTCATATTTTCTTTCGGATACAGACATCCTGTTAAAAGGCTCATACAACAAAATATTAAAATAATATGGACTTTTTTCACTAGCAATCACCTTTTCATACTAATATAACTTGCTCCGTATGTAGCATTTTCGAGACCATTCCCTTTACTGCTGTACAGGTCCACTAAATACAACAAGAAAAATAACAATTCCTGATACAATCATAAGGGTGTACGCTACTAACGCTGTAATCCCTTTCAAAAATTTATTCTTTATTTTGTATCTACTTATTAAAATAAAACTTACTGCAAAAAACATAAATCCAATTGCTCCTAAAGCAAACCACATTTTTAAAAGCCCTTCTGACATATACACACCCCTTTGTATTAATCTATTTTTATACTATTTTAACAAATTAAAATCTTTAAACAAATACAAAAATAACATTTTACTACAAATTGCGAATATATAACTTGAATCAACAGGTTTTTTCACAACTTTCATTAATCTAGATAAAAATAAAACCGAAGCGAGTGTCTCTCTCGCTCCGGTTGACCAAATATGCCCAAATCAGCTCTATTCCCATACTTTCATGGCTATCATATGCAATCCACAAACTCTTTGTTTCTCATATTTTATTTTTTAAACATTTTACTTAACGAGCCAAAATCCGCTGGCATATTATTATTAACAATTGCTTTTACAATTTGATCCTCTTGTTCTTTCGGCACTTCACGTCCTGCCATTAGAGCAACTTGATGAATCAATTGACGAAGCACTTTCTCATCACGTAAATTCGCATTTTGTACAGATGATGCTAATTTAAAAATATCTTCTTTATTCACTTTCGCTTCTTTTTCAATGTTATTAAAAATGTTATTATCCATTCTTTTCACCCTCTCCTCAAGTTACTCTTCATCCTATGCAAAAATGAAAAAATGGTGAAAAGACCCAAAAAAATAAAAAGCGGTAGAAGTACTTTTGTACTTCTACCGCTTTTATTTACAGTAAATCAGGTATAGCTTCCACTTCATGTTTTCGAACACGTCCCATTAATGAGCCTACTGCATCTTTCACATTATTCCCATTGAACAGCACGTCATATAAAGCAGCTGTTATCGGCATTTCAACTTCCATTTTCTCTGCTAATTCATGAGCAGCTTTCGTAGTTCTCACACCTTCTACAACCATACCCATGCTTTCTAACACTTCTTCTAAAGAGTGTCCTTTTCCAAGCATATTTCCAGCGCGCCAATTTCGGCTATGAACACTTGTACAAGTTACAATTAAGTCTCCCATACCAGTTAGACCAGCAAACGTTAACGGATTTCCGCCCATTTTTCTTCCTAAACGAGCGATCTCTGTTAAACCACGTGTCATTAATGCCGCCTTTGCATTATCACCTAATCCAAGACCATCAGTTATTCCAGCAGCTAATGCGATAATATTTTTTAACGCACCGCCAAGTTCAACTCCAATGATATCTGGATTTGTGTATACACGGAAGTAACTATTCATAAACAAGTCTTGTACTTCTTCAGCCGCTTCCATACGCTTTGCTGCAGACGTAACAGTTGTCTCTTGACGCAACCCAACTTCTTCAGCATGACTCGGTCCAGACAGCACAACAACGTCTTTAATCAAGTTCTCTGGAATTTCTTCCTCAATCACTTCCGAAATACGTTTTGACGTACCAGGTTCAATTCCTTTACTTGCATGAATCCAAGTAGTCGGACCTGCTACATATTTCTTCATATCTTGCAGTACTTCTCTATACGCTTTCGTTGGTACTACAAGAAGTACTACATTTACATCTACTAATGCTTCTTCTAAAGAAGAGTAGGCTACGATTGTGCTTGGCAATGTAATTCCCGGAAGGTATCGACTATTCTCATGTTTTGTATTAATCTCATCCATAAGTTCAGAACGATTTCCCCAAATACGTACATCATGCCCATTGTCAGCTAATACCATCGCTAACGCTGTTCCCCAGCTACCTGCTCCAACTACTGTGATTTTTGTCATAAAATCACATCCTCTCCATTAGTCTCTTGCTCTAGCGATAATGTGAATCGGCGTTCCTACAAAGCCAAATGATTCACGTAAACGATTCTTTAAGAAGCGCTCATATGAGAAGTGCAATAGTTCTGGATCGTTTACAAACACAACAAATGTTGGTGGTTTTACCGCAACTTGTGTTGCATAGAAAATCTTCAGACGGCTACCGTTATGCGTTGGCGTTGGATTCATCGCTACCGCATCCATAATTACATCATTTAATACATTCGTTTGAATACGGATACTATGGCTTTCATTTACCTCATCGATAACTGGTATTAACGTTTGTGTACGTTTTCTCGTTTTCGCAGATAAGAACACAATCGGTGCGTACTCTAAAAATTGGAAATGAGCACGGATGTTTTCTTCAAATGCTTTCATTGTTTTCTCGTCTTTTTTCACTGCGTCCCACTTGTTTACAACGATAACGACAGCTCGCCCTGAATCATGAGCGTATCCAGCGATTTTTTTATCTTGTTCAATAATTCCTTCTTCACCGTCTAAAACGACTAAAACAACGTCAGAACGTTCAATCGCTCTTAGTGCACGAAGTACACTATACTTTTCTGTACTTTCATACACTTTCCCTTTTTTACGCATACCAGCTGTATCGATAATTACATAATCTTTTCCGTCTTTACTATACGGTGTATCGACAGCATCACGAGTTGTTCCTGCTACGTTACTAACAATTACACGCTCTTGACCAAGAAGAGCATTTACAAGTGATGATTTCCCTACGTTTGGACGTCCAATTAAAGAGAAACGAATTGTATCTTCATCATATCCGTCTTCTTCAATCTTTGGAAAATGCTGTGCAGCTTCGTCTAATAAGTCACCTAATCCTAATCCGTGTGTACCTGAAATTGGGAATGGTTCACCAAATCCTAACGCATAAAAGTCATAAATGTCACTGCGCATTTCCGGATTGTCCACTTTATTTACTGCAAGTACAACTGGTTTATTTGAACGATATAATATTTTTGCAACTTCTTCATCAGCTGCTGTTACACCGTCACGACCGTTTGTCATAAAAATGATAACATCTGCTTCATCTATCGCTACTTCAGCTTGTTGACGAATTTGTGTCAAAAACGGCTCGTCTCCAATATCAATTCCACCTGTATCAATAATGTTAAATTCATGATTCAACCAATCTCCAGCGCTATAAATACGATCACGCGTTACACCTGGAATATCTTCTACGATTGAAACTCTTTCTCCAACAATTCTATTAAAAATAGTAGATTTCCCCACGTTCGGGCGGCCTACTATCGCTATTACTGGTTTCGGCATATACATTCATCCTTTCAACTTGCTTCTGTTTATTATGTAAAAAACCCTTCTTTGTGCAAGAAGGGATTTGCATTCCAGAATATTTCTCAACGTATCAAAACACCTCACATTATAACACACGTTGCTAATGTTTCACAATAATATATACATTCTCTTGTAAGCGATGCGCAATCCCATCTAAAATTGCCTCTAAATTATTTGCAACAAATTCTAGTTCCTCTGTCGAGTCACAAGTAAATAAAGGCGCACCACCTGCAAACTTCTCTGGCTTTGTTGTAATAACCGCAAGAATAACACTTTCTAACATCATCTCTTATCTCCCCTTCCTTTCGGGGCTTCCGATGACATATGGACAGCACTTTCTAACGTCGGTACATTTCCTATTACACTTATTGCCTTGTTAGCATCTTTATCTTGCGGAAGAACGAAAATCCCGATTCTTCCACTCGCTAAATCACGCTTTGCTAACGGTACAAGAGCTGGTGTTCCAGAATCTCTATATACCCCCAAAGCAACTGAAACATCATGTAAAATCGCTTGACGTTGCCCTAAATTAGAAATAGTAACCATCGCATCAATCGATTTCGGTTTCAAAATAAATCCCATGCCATATTCCATAATTTCATCTTGCCTTATCGGCAATCCAATATTCATAATATAAATATTATCGACATAAAGTCCTGCTCCTTCAAAACGCAGCGGAACATGTTCAATCTCTACAAGATCATGAAGTCTTCTGCCAGACATTAATTTTTTCGCAATAAAGAATGCGATGATAGCCATAATTACTCCAGCAATCCACGAACGGAATCCTATATACGCAAACGTCGTTGCAAACGATGTTAACATCGCCAAATAGTTACGACTTTCAAAAACTAATGCAATTCCTTCAATATATGTATTTCCACGCGGTACGAGCTCATATCCATCTAATTGTTGAAGCGTATTTCTTTCCATATTACGTACATCACGAAATTGTGTCGCTGCTAACGTAAGAAATGTAATGGCAGAAAAATCTTTTTTCAAAATTGACGGGATAGCAATCGCTCCTAAAGCAGCTGCAATTAATCCCATTGCAATATGAATAATTTTCCCGTGAAGCCTCGTCGGATATTGCCTCGTATCCGTCCGAAGCATTAACACCCTCGTTACTGTCCCCGCTATTACGCCACATAAAATGGCCGGTGTGTATTCAGTCATGTATTACCCTCGCCTTTCTTTTACGTGTCTTTCTCTTAAACTGCTCCATATATACTGATGCTTTTGCAATCCAATACAAAATTGCCATAAAAAATGTAGAAACGGCGATGATATCCAAAAACGCTAAACTACCGTAATCATAAGGAAAATGTAGTTTTCGAAAAATAAGTGTCACTAACAATTCACCTTGTAACATTCCGATATAAAGGGAACATAATCTCAATATGCGATCACCCTGTAATAAAACCGATGCATACACAAGAGCACTACTTAACAAAAACAATCTGTCCATTACAATCCAAATTGGATCATATACTTCTAACAAATGAAAACTTGTATATAACATTGCAATAATAAGTGCCGAAAGTAGGCCATATAATTTTTTCCAAATAGAATATAGCGTGATCCCGAAAAAAGAAATAATACAAAGCAATAAAGCATTTACTGATACCGTAAATGAAGCAATCGTCACATGTAATGGGGAGCAAATTATAAACACCAGTATACAAACGCTTAACTTCCACCGAACAGAGTCCTTTTTCATAAAAAAAGTTACAATAGTCCACCCTATCCAAGCTACAAAATAAAAAGTATTCCCATCCATCATTTCACCTCCTATGTTTTCCATTATGGGAACTTTTTATGAAAGTTAATCCCCCTTTCTTTACGCATAGTTTTTTCATATAACAGCAACACTTTTAATAAGGAGGTGCTATTCACAATGGGTAAAGATCGCCAAGAAAAAAAACTAAGAGAATCACGCCGCGTTGAATCAGATCGCGACCAATCACTACAATATCCGGGTGCAACTGGACTTGATACACCGGAGCAAGCTCGAAAGCAGAATCAGCACTAATCATACAAAAAGACGGTTTCGATATTGTACGAAACCGTCTTTTTCATATTTTATATTTATATTGAAATAACATTTCACATGCGAATCTTTCTACAATTTATTTTTACCCCCTGCTCATTTCCCTTGGCAAAATTAACCCTTATCCAGTAATTCAATAGCACACTATCCACATTTTTCAGTCGCAACTTTTACAAGATAATGTTTATATATAGGAATAATTTCATTTTTATAGAATATTAATTCCATCCCTCACCTTATATCACTAAAACGAATGGAATACAAAAAAAATCAACCGTTTGGTTGATTTTTTATCTTCTACTATAATGCGTCGTATCAATTCCACGCTGCGTTAACCAATGATACGTTTCACCCTTTACAACAAGAGGTACAGATTGTAATTCTTCTATCGTCTTTGCCCCAAGAGCTGTCATAATAAATTTTAAATCTGTATGTAGAAGATCAATTTCATCCACTAACTTCTCGATGCCATCTTGCATTAAAATGCGTAAAAAGTATCCAGCAAAAGCAGTTGTATTTGCCCCTAACGCGATCGCCTTTGCTACGTCTAGCGCTGTTTGTATGCCCCCAGATGCAATAAAAGAGAGGTTATTATTTGTAGAGGTTGCTTCAATAATCGAGGTAGCTGTTTGTATGCCCCAGTTATTAAAATAAGAGAGCATACGCTGTCTTCTTTCATTTTCAACTGCAGCAAAATTGGTACCACCTTGTCCGCCAATATCAATTGCTGTTACACCTATACTCGCTAACTGTTGCATTGTTTCCTTGCTCATCCCAAATCCAACTTCTTTTACAATGACCGGAACTTCGCTCTTTAAAACAATTTGCTCAATTCGCTGCAGTACACCAGTAAAATCACGGTCTCCTTCTGGCATCGTTAACTCCTGTATAACATTTAAATGAATTTGCAGTGCATTCGCCTCAATCATATCAACGGCACGATCTGCCTGTTCGGTAGTTGCCTCACTACCTAAATTGGCAAAGAAAATACCATTTGGATTTATTTTTCTAATGATTTTATACGAAGCTACTTCATTCTCATCCTTTAATGCTGCCATTTGCGAACCAACAGCCATAGCGAGATTATGATGTTTCGCTACATATGCTAATTGTTCATTAATATGTAACGTTTGCTCTCCCCCACCACCAGTCATCGCATTGATAAAAATCGGCGAACTTAGTGAAAGTTCGCCGATTTTTGTTTCACATGTTATCGTATCATAACTTGAATTTGGCAAGCTTTGATGCACAAAATCAATATCATGAAAGCCATGCGTACGAGACTGACCAGTAGAAAGAGCGTATTCAATATGATCTAATTTACGTTTTGCCCTTACCACTTGTACCCCTCTTTATTTCTTTAATTTTTTCAGTTGTTCACCAATAATATCACTTAATTGGAAAGTAGCAGAATCAGCATTTGGTTCATACTGACTGTAATCTTCAGTTACATTATTTTCCTCAAGCGCTTCTTTTATACTTAAAGAAATTCGTTTCTCTGCTACATGGACTTCAAGCACTTTCACTGTTACTTCTTGTCCCATTTCCAATACTTCATTTGGATTTTTCACGTGACGATTTGCAATTTGAGATACGTGCACAAGTCCTTCTACACCAGGTAAAATTTCAACGAATGCACCGAATGTAACAAGACGTTTTACTACTCCCTCACGAATATCTCCAGCTTTTATTTCACCCGCAACATTTTCCCAAGGTCCCGGCTGAGCTGCTTTAATTGATAACGAAATACGTTGTGTATCAGCATCAACAGATAGCACCTTTACCTTTACTTTTTGACCTTGCTCTAATACTTCAGAAGGCTGTTCTACACGCTCGTGAGAAATTTGTGAAATGTGAACTAAACCGTCCACACCACCAACGTTAACGAATGCACCAAAATCTGTTAATCGTTGTACTGTTCCTTCAACAACGTCCCCTTCTTTTAATGAAGAAATTGCTTCCTTTTTCTTAGAATCTAGTTCTAATTCTACTACCGCTTTATGCGAAAGGATTACACGATTTTTTTCACGGTCTAATTCAACAATTTTTACCGCTAATGTTTTACCTTTATAGTCAGTAAAGTCTTCTACGTAATGCACTTCTACAAGTGAAGCTGGGATAAAACCACGAACGCCAAGGTCCACAACTAATCCACCATTCACGATATCTTTTACAGTAACATCAAATACATGACCAGAAGTGAATTTTTCTTGTAATTCTATCCATGCTTTTTCTGCATCAACAGCACGTTTAGATAAAACAAGATCATCTTCTTCTAATTTAATAATTTTTAATTCTAGTGTTTGATCTAATTCTACAACATCGCTTGCTTTTTCAATATGAACGTTAGCTAATTCACTAATCGGAATTACGCCATCTGTTTTGTATCCAACATTTACAAGCACTTGCTTCTCTTCAACTTTCGTTACAGAACCTGTAACAACGTCACCAACTTGTAATTCTTTTGAATCCATAACTTCTTCATTCATTTTCTCTACCATGGAAATACCTCCCTACAGAATTGACAAAGCATTTTTATGTATATACGAAATGAAAACAAAAGTTTTCATTTGCATGTTTAAGAATTTATCATCACATACTCTGTTTCAATACTATTCACAAGAAAATATATTAATCCTATATAAATAGTATACAGCAAAATCATCTTGAAAAAAGTATGTTTTGAAATATAATAGCGAATATATTCTGAAAGTTTTATCCTTCTCTAACTAACTTCTTACAAATTCGCCCATTTGTCAAGGAAAGAGACTCATAATTCACGTATCCTTTACATTTCTATATAAACAAAAAAGAAAGAGGATAATCCCCTTTCTTTACTTCGCAAACACTCCTGAAACAATGCCCATAATTTTTTGGACAACTTCTTCAATTGATAAAGAAGTTGTATCTAATTCCAATGCATCATCAGCCTTTTTTAAAGGAGAAACTTCGCGTTCTGAATCTAACTTATCACGCTGAGCAATTTCTTCTTTTAACTGCTCTAAATTAGAATCGAAACCTTTATTTATATTTTCTAAATGTCTTCTTTCCGCTCTTTCTTCCACAGAAGCAAGCATAAAGATTTTCACTTCAGCATCTGGCATTACATGTGTACCAATATCACGGCCATCCATTACAACGCCGCCTTTTTTCGCTAATTCTTGTTGACGACGTACCATTTCTTCACGCACAAGGCGATGCTTCGCTACAATTGATACTTGATTCGTCACTTCTGGTGTACGAATTACTTCAGAAACATCTTGTCCATTTAAAAATACAAGTTGTGAATTTTCCCCTTGCTGAAATTCAATATTTACATTCCTTACAACTTCCATTAACTTCTCTTCATTTTCAATGTCCACTTTTCGCTCAAGGGCTGCATATGTAATTGTACGGTACATTGCGCCTGTATCAATATAAACGTAAGAAAGTTTCTTTGCAACAACTTTTGCAACTGTACTTTTCCCAGCTGCAGCTGGACCATCTATAGCAATTGAAATTCGTTTATCCATTGTAACACCTCATTTTTTCACTTATAAAACAAAACGAAAAGCAGGTATTCATCCCTGCTTCTTCTCATTTGCTTCACGTCATTAAATCCTCAATTATTGTAGCATACTCCTTCATAGAAGAAAATGAAAACTACCTATTCACCGGCAAGATTTCTACTTTATTTTTCGCGACGACGCCTTCATAATAAACAATTTTAGACAAATATTTCACCGAGGACTTATGTATAAATAACAATTGCACAACACAAAGACAAATGAATTGTATTACTAAAATACGAATAAAAATTTTCTCCACTTTTTTCAAAGTATTCGTTCCTTTCTACCTTCTATTTACACATTTCATTCCTGATTTTATAAAACATGCAGAGAGTCCCTATATTTATTGTCATTTTCCAAGCATACTTTTATACATTTCCATTGTCGAATTTACTCAAAACATGTTATGTTCTAAATGTATTTTTTACTTGAAAGGGGTATAAACATTGAAAAGAATCCTAGTTTTACACACAGGTGGAACAATTGCAATGGAGGAAGATAAAGAAACTGGGGTCGTACAACCAGGTGAAAAAAATCCTCTTTTAAAATTCATTCCTGATTTAGAAGGCGATGTCGATTTAATCGTGGAAGATGTGTTCCATCTACCATCTCCTCATATGACACCGAGTGAAATGCTACAATTACAAGTCATCATTGACGAAAGAGTAAAACAAGACGATATTCATGGCGTAGTCATTACGCATGGTACGGATACATTAGAAGAAACAGCTTATTTCTTAGATTTAACAGTCCAAGCAACTATTCCAATCGTTGTTACAGGTGCAATGCGTTCTAGTAATGAATTAGGTGCTGACGGTCTATATAACTTCTTATCCGCTGTAAAAGTTGCTAGTTGTAATGAAGCTGCAGAAAAAGGCGTTCTCGTCGTATTAAACGACGAAATTCACTGTGCTACAAACGTAACGAAAACACATACAAGTAATGTCGCGACATTCCAAAGCCCACAATATGGACCAATTGGGATGGTAACAAAACGCGGGGTTGTCTTCCATCACGCTTTAGTACATCACGAAACATATACAGTAAACAAAGTGTCTAAAAATGTAGTTGTGCTAAAAGCATATGCTGGCATGGATGATACATTATTAGCAGCAATCGAAAACCTTCCTGTAGATGGAATTGTTATTGAAGCACTTGGACAAGGTAATTTACCTCCAAGAACACTTCCTAGTCTAGAACGATTAATAAACAAAGGAATTCCTGTCGTATTAGTTTCTCGCTGCTTCAACGGTATCGTTCAAGACGTATATTCGTATGAAGGTGGCGGCAAACACTTAAAAGATATGGGCATTGTATTCACATACGGTTTAAATGCTCAAAAAGCACGCATTAAATTATTAGTCGCACTAGAGAATACAAATTCTCATGAAGCAATTCAAAATATGTTTATGCACGAATAAAAAAGCTGTCGAGGTTTCTCGACAGCTTTTTTTATTCTTCTCTTGATGCAATGGTTTGCGCGATCGCATCTCCATGAAATCGACCATTCTCAATAAATATTTCATTCGCATTATTTCCAGCAGCAATTACACCTGCAATGAAAATATTTTCAGCGTTCGTTTCCATTGTATCCTCGGCATAAATCGGACGTCCTGTTTCTTCATCAATCCGAACACCCATCTTCGTTAAGAAGCTATGATCAGGATGGTAACCAATCATCGCAAATACAAAATCATTTTGGATTGTATATGCCTCACCATCAACTGTATACGTTAATGTATGCTCAGTAATTTCCTTCACATGAGCACCAAAATGCATTTGAATTGTGCCGTTTCGTACTAATCCCTCAAACTCCGGCAAAATCCACGGTTTTATGCTTGGTGAATACTCACTTCCGCGATACAGTACCGTTACACGCGCACCCGCTTTAACAAGTTCTAACGCAGCATCTACACTCGAGTTTTTCCCACCTATAACTACTACATCTCGATCAAAATAAGGATGTCCCTCTTTAAAATAGTGAGCCACTTTCTTCAATTCCTCACCTGGAACATTCATATAATTCGGATTGTCATAATATCCAGTTGCTACAACAACATATTTCGCTATATATATTTCTTTACTTCCGTCACGTTTTGTCGTCTCAACCTGAAAAACTTCTCCATCTTTTTGAACTTTTTCCACTCGTTCAAACGCATTCACTCGTACAGATTTGCGCTTCACTACTTCACGATAATACGCAAGCGCTTGATTTCGAAATGGTTTACGATTTTCTGTAATAAAAGCCACTTCACCAATTTCTAATTTTTCACTAGAAGAGAAAAATGTTTGATGTGTCGGATAATTATAAATGGCATTTACAATGTTTCCTTTTTCAATTACTAACGGATTTATCCCTACCTTTTGCAACGAAATTGCTGCTGCTAATCCGCACGGACCGCCTCCAATTATGATAGCTGTTTCTTTCTGCATACTCGGTTCACTCCTAGTCTTCTACCAATACACTATTTATAAAAACAAGAAAAAACCTACTTACAGCAGTAGGCACCTATCTTTATTGTATTCATTTTTCATATATTTGTCATCTAAACGAAACGTACATCCGATAGACATCTGCTAAAAACTGCTGAAATTTAATACCTTGTTTCCTTAATACATTTTCAGGATCAATCTTTCTTGCTGGATCAAGCGTTTTATGTGATACGATATCTTTTTTCGGATTCAAGCCGAAATTTTGACATAAATATGCATGATACCACGTAAAACGGGTATATGCTTCCCAAAAGTTAACATTACCACCATAACAAAGTTCTACTCCAATGGCAGCCTTATTGGCATCATAACCGTATAAGTCATTATCTGTCGGCACACCATATCGAACATGATAGGCAACTTCATTTATAGGAACAATTTCTAATATTGTTTTGTCATCTATAAATGTATGTGCCGAGGCTTTCGGTTGTATCTCGTTAAAATAATCCCGATTCCCTATCGCATTGCTACCAGGATTCCCCGTATCATGACTTACAATAAACCTTACTTTAGAAAGAGGAATTCCCGGTCGTGAACTTCCATATCCAATATAGTTACGCTCTATAGGAAACATCGCCATTACTACCAACTCCCACTTCAGAAGATTACCTTACTTCCTTATATATGTATTCGGTAGCAATGTCCTTATCGCATATTTCTTACGCGAAGAGAAAATCGAAAATATTTGATGTGAACACCATAAATAATAAAATACTTACAGCGACTCCATAAAAACCGTAAAACCAAACACAATCTTCTTTCGTATCTAAACCGAAAAATTTATTTACTGATTGTAATAATGTGCCGCGCTTACTTTGTTTGTTTCGTAATACTTCCACTCTTTCTACAACATCTGCTGGCATCATAAATCTTTGGTCTACTGTCATTTTCATCATTTATCTCTCCTTAAAATCATTTCCGTTTTGTTTATCTAAGGAGAGTATAGCACGTTTGTTCGTGTAGAACAAGCGTTCTTTTTAAATTTCATTTTATTTTTCAACAAACCAATTAATAATTACCAATATAAAAGCGATAATCGGTCCTACTACAACAGCACCAAATATTAAAAACAGTAGCCCTTCCCCGAACACCCGAACGATACTTGTTTTTTTGGCTCTCATCGTTCTTGCGAGTTCTCCCTCTAACCTCTTAACCTTTTCTTCTAATTGTTCTACTCGTTCCATCATTTCATTTTCCATATACAACACCTCACTCTAATACTTCAACAAAAAAACGTGATTCCCTCGAAAGGAATCACGTTTTCTCACATTATAATATTATACCCAACCTCTGAAGCGACTTGCTTCAGCCATTTTACGAACACCAACCATATACGCTGCTAAGCGCATGTTCACTTTACGAACTTGTGCTGTTTCATAAATAGAGTCAAATGATCTTACCATTACTTTTTCTAAACGTTGTTCTACTTCTTCTTCAGTCCAGTAGTAACCTTGGTTATTTTGTACCCACTCAAAGTAAGATACTGTTACACCACCAGCACTTGCTAATACGTCTGGAACAAGTAAAATTCCGCGATCTGTTAAAATTTTAGTCGCTTCTAATGTTGTTGGACCATTTGCTGCTTCAACAACGATTTTCGCTTTAATATTGTTAGCATTTTCTTCTGTAATTTGGTTCTCAATTGCAGCTGGAACTAAAATATCGCAATCAAGTTCTAACAATTCTTTGTTTGAAATTGTATTATTAAATAGTTTTGTTACTGTACCGAAGCTATCACGACGGTCTAATAAATAATCAATATCTAATCCGTTTGGATCATGTAATGCACCGTAAGCATCTGAAATTGCAATAACTTTTGCGCCTGCATCATGCATAAATTTAGCTAAGAAGCTACCAGCATTACCGAACCCTTGAACAACAACGCGTGCACCTTGAATATCAATGCCACGTTTTTTTGCAGCTTCGCGAATACAAATTGTTACACCTTTCGCTGTTGCTGTTTCACGTCCATGTGATCCACCTAATACAAGTGGTTTACCTGTAATAAATCCTGGTGAATTAAACTCATCAATACGGCTATACTCATCCATCATCCACGCCATAATTTGAGAATTTGTGAATACATCTGGAGCTGGAATATCTTTCGTCGGCCCTACGATTTGGCTAATTGCTCGTACATAACCGCGACTTAATCTTTCTAACTCACGGAATGACATTTCACGTGGGTCACAAATAATTCCGCCCTTACCTCCGCCATATGGTAAATCAACAATACCACATTTTAAACTCATCCAGATTGAAAGTGCTTTCACTTCATTTTCTGTTACATTCGGATGGAAG
The DNA here is from genome assembly GCF_009739945.1 of Bacillus luti. Taxonomy (NCBI): domain Bacteria; kingdom Bacillati; phylum Bacillota; class Bacilli; order Caryophanales; family Bacillaceae; genus Bacillus; species Bacillus luti. The sequence continues at coordinate 3,655,799 of NZ_CP040336.1, forward strand.
CGAATTCCACCTTTCGTTGGACCAACAGCATCATTATGTTGCGCACGATATCCTGTAAATATTTTAACAGTCCCGTCATCCATACGAACTGGTATTTTCACTGTCATCATACGAATTGGTTCTTTTAATAATTCATACACTTCGTTTGGATAACCCAATTTTTCTAATGCTTCACTAATAACAATTTGTGTTGAATTCAATAGTTCAAAATGTTGTTCCCTTTGTTGTTGTGTTTTTGTTTGAGTTCCCTTTTCGGCTACCATAGTAAGTAAACCCCCTGTAATTTCACTTGTTTAGTAAACCTTCATTGCCTAGTATACACCCTTAAATTTGGAATGCAATAGAAAACGCTAACAAATATATACAAACTATTTTCTGTTGCAAGCGTTTTCACTATTATTATAGTCCTTTTATTGCTTTTAGAAAAGTAAAATACTTAAATATTTAAATATTTTTCATTTTCATCAAATACATTACAAAAAAATCGGATCTATTTGACGAAGAAAAACGTAAACAAACATTTGCAATCAGCTATATTTTCAACATTTTAGATTTACTACCCTTGGCCAAATAAAAAGAAAACCTCAAGCTACTCTACTTTAGCTGAGGTTTTCTTTCTTTACAAAATAGTTGTGTATTTGTTCAATTGCTTGAGTAGCCATTAGTTCTTTACCATACTCCATTAGACGATAAATAGTTGCTGTAGACGGATTACCATATTCCGCTAAAATAGCTATAAAATCTGCCTTCAGTAATTGAACTTGCTCCTCTTCTTCCATCCAAAGATAGAAACGACCATCCCACGTATATAGTTTTCCGCCAGTTACATCAAGGTTATATAAACGATTCGACAGGTTAATTACGTCATCTAGTGTAGCAAATTCATATAGTATATGTTCGCTTTCATCTAGAGTCACTTGCATTTCAATAAACTCGTCACGGAACTCATCATCTGTATCCATTTCTTGATTTTCTTTCGTAACAATTACAACCATTCCTTGTGCTTGTAGAGAAAATACTTCCACTGCAATCGGACCATCTGCTTCAAATCCTAATTCCTTATTTGCTTCTTGCATCATATCACGAAATAATTGCTGTACTTTCGGTGCATTTCTCCACAAATCTTCTTTCGTTAATCCTCGTTCAGATAAATCATCAAATGTTAAGAAAATTTTTATCTTATTGTAATTTAATCGTTCCAGCCTCATCTCATACCCTCCCTACGTAACCAATGAATCTAATTTTTATTATATGAAATAGAAAATAGATGGTTCTTTTCGAACAACTATTCTGACACTTTTAACCATTCATCCCATTCTTTTTTCGTATCACCGATTAGGATCGTTTGAATGTTCAACTGATCTCGAGCACCTATTTTTCCTATAAGTCCAACAGAAAGGTCTCTACTTTTTTCTTGTAACAAATTAACAAAATTCATCGCCCGTTTACATTCTCGTCCATCTTCAAAAGATACAAATAAATACTTTGCCTGTATTTGTTCAGCAGCTGACAAAAGACCATCTTCCTCAAAACTTGTCCTAATATATATCGCCTCATATCCTTTTAAGCGCAAATACGTTGAGAAGACAAATCCTTTCAACATAGTATTTTCTAAAACAATAACTTTGTGTAAAGAAGTAAACGATGACGCGTTATGATATACCATTCCTAAACGAGTTTGCAAAAAAGAGACTACATATTGAAATTGCGCCATTGTAATCTCATTATTATTTTTTAACGTTTGCAATTTGTTTGCCACTTGAAGAATAGTACTTGCTACAACTTTTTCTGTTGAATATATACTAAAAGCCTCGTTTAATAATGCAGAAGTTGTAATTTCATCAAATTTTAACAAAGCTTGTAGTAAATCGTCCACTAAAACAACTTCTTTATCAGAATATAATTCTTCTTGAACGTTACTCTGCAAACGATTCCCTTCTAATAATTGAACTGCTTGTCCAATCATCATACCGGAAGAAACCTTCTCCATTAACCATTGCAGAGTTTGAATATGCTCCTCTGTATATAAACGATGCCCCGCATGATTTCGCTTTGGAGCAATAATATGATAACGTCTTTCCCATGCACGAAGTGTACTCGGCTGAATTCCAATTATATTCGAAACAGCTTTTATATTATATTTTCCATTTAGAGCTGGCATCATTTCCCTCCGCATAAAGTAATAATATGAGTTTGAGCAGGTGCTCGAAAACGAAGCGGGATCAATGTTGTTCCATACCCATTACTAACAAAAAGAGTCATATTTGAATGATTATATACGCCACCCTTTAAATATTTTTCAGATGGGAATAATCGAATCTGTCCTCCATGTGTATGTCCACTTAACACAAGTGAAATTTGTTCTTTTCCAGACATTTTATTTATTATATCAGGGTTATGGCTAATTAGTATGCGAAAACCCTCTTCTTTACAATCTGCCAACGCTAAATCTAAACGATCACGCTTCAATCCAACATCATCTACACCGAGTAAGCAAATCTTCTCTCCTAATTCAGACTCAAATACAACCCTTGTATTATCTAAAACTTTCACATTATTTTCTAATAGCAAAGCATCTAATTCATGATATTCAATCTCATAATCATTATTTCCCCAGACAAAATATACAGGAGCTATTTCTCTTAATTTTTGAATATTGGCAGAGATTTTTGATAAGGGGACGCCTTTTTCTGCCAAATCACCACCAATAATGACAAGATCTACTTTTCCTTTTACTTGTTCAATTATCGAATTTGAAATGACTCTTCTATGAATATCAGAAATAAAAAACACATTCACTTTTTGAAAACTTTTCGGAAATTCTTTAAATACTAAAGTATGTTCCAACACAGTATTACGCATCGCTTCTTTATACATTACAAGAAGAAATAGAATACCTATACATATGAGAGTACTTAATAATATAATCCATATCATATTTTTTCCTCCCCTCCTTATAAAGGTAATCTTCTTTTTATAACAAACTATAAGTCACTTATTTTACTAGCTTTCTTGCTCCGCGGACTTATCTTTTATTGGAATTTTTAATTCTTGGCCTACACTTACTTCATCTTCTTGTAAATTATTATATTTTTTAATCACTTCAATTCCACTTTCATCTGAAAAATACTGCCTCGCTATACTTTCTAAAGTTTCTCCCTCTTTCACCGTATGCGTCGCCACTTTTTCAGACTGTTTTGGCGATTCAGATTTAGCTGAATCAAAGAAAATTACTTCAAATGCACTTTTCCCAGCATTATTACTATCACTTTTCACCTGAATATACTTATCCGTATACCATAATATGCTAATTGGAAGCAATATGAATAGGAATGTTAAAACCCGGACGAAAATATGATTCATTTTAAACTTTTGTTTTTTCTCTTTATTTCTATGAATTTCACTACGCGGCGGTAAACTTTCATCTTCTTCCACTCGCTCAACTTCTAGTTCCTCTTCAAAATCAGGAATTCGTTTCCTCATGTTGTTCACCACCACCTTCCATTTATTTTCTTAATTGGAGTCCCATTATAAAATCAACAAGAAAGTGTGCAAAGATTGTTATAAACAAATTTCCTGTCCATTCAAATACATAGCCAAAGACAAAACTAATGAAACAGACGAAACAAAACAAAAAAGGCTTTTTTATATATCGAATATGTAACACTGCAAATACGAAACTCGCTATTACAATTCCAAAATGAGTCTGCACTACGCCTCTAAATAAAAATTCTTCTGCAAAGCCAATCACGAACGTAATAACAAGCAATTGCATGACTGACATCCCTTGAAACATTTTATCGTTAATACCCCCATCATCAAACCACGACTCTGGAAATACTCGCATTGCAACATAATCTAATAACACAATACCAATCGCTAACAAGCCACCTATTATAAGTATAGACACCGGTTCCCATTTCCAAAGACTATATACTGCTTTTATATCTTGAAATAATATATATGCTAGTAAACAGCCAATACCAATAATAATTAACTGTGTTATATACAAGTTCAGTCTTATTTCCTTCGGACTCATATCTTCAATATTATGCCTTTGAATGTTCATCATTCCTCCATCTTTTCTAGGCCGAAAAGCTTTTGTAACTCTGTTTCCCAATTATAGTCGAAATCCGATTGTTGCGCTTGTCTTTTTTTATAATCTGTTTTTGTAATACTACAATAGTCACAGCAGTTTTTTAATTCTTGCTCTTTTCTATAACCGAACTGTTGCAGCAAATATTCACGCCTACATCCTTTCACTTGTATCCATGATTTCATGTTTTCTAACTCACTATATTTATTACGTAGCCTTAATTCTACTTCAGCTACTATTCTATTCATAATTTCATCTGACAAGCTCTCCAATATTAATTTTCGCTGTTGTATGATTCCAAGCTGTTCGAGATGATAGCGGATAAAACGCCAATATTGTTCATTAAATCTTGCTGCATTATAACAAATTTCTTCTACCTCTTCTATTGGTAATTCTTTCGTTTGAAACATTCTTTCTTGTAGTAAAGAAAATAAAAATTGTATTTGCGACTTACTTGGCAATTCATCTTCAATTATTGAAATTGGCAAATCGTGATCTAACGGACTACATAGTAATATAGCTATACTCGGTTCACCATCTCTTCCAGCTCTTCCGATTTCTTGTAAATAAGAAGCTATATTAGTCGGATAATGGAAATGAATAATATATCTCGTATTCGCCTTATTTACTCCCATGCCAAAAGCACTTGTACATATTACAAGCTGCAACTGGTCATTCATAAACTGCTGTTGAATTAACATACGCTCTTCATGTTCCATACCACCATGATAAAAAGCGACACCAGTAACGCCTTTTCCTCTTAAGTATTCTGTTAAACGTTCTGTCCACGCTCTACTTGAACAATATACAATCCCTGGACCTTGTAAATACATCACCTGATCCAAAAGCGCTTCCTTCTTCTCTTCTATCGTCTCCACAAATTGTACTTCCATTGCAATATTCGGACGATCAATGGAGTATACATGCTGCGTCACATTCTTTAAATCTAAACTCTCTGCTATATCTCGGAGTACATCTTTCGTCGCGGTTGCAGTTAATGCTAGCACCGCAGGAGACCCGATATTCTCAATAACTACATTTAGTTTTTTATAGTCCGGTCTAAAATCATAACCCCATTGTGAAATACAGTGAGCCTCATCCACAACAAATAATGAAATATGAATTCTCTTCAATTCTCTTATTAACAATTCCGACTGTAACATCTCTGGTGAAACAAAAATAAATTTATATGAAGCTAATTTTTTCATTGCTTCTCTTTTTTCATGTAATGTCCGAAAACTATTAAATGCTATCACTCTGTTTTTCACAACATATTTTAATTGTGTAACCTGATCTTCCATTAAAGATAATAATGGTGATACAACAAGTACTGTTCCTTCTTGCATTAACCCTGGAAGTTGATAGCACATAGACTTCCCTCTTCCGGTCGGAAGCATCGCTATAACGTCTTTTCCTTCCAATAAATCTGTAATTACCCCTTTTTGCCCTGGACGAAATTCAGAATATCCAAACCACCTATGTAAATATTCCTCAAGTTTCATTTATACCCTCCATCCGTGCCAATACAAGACGGACTTCAAAATAAGAGATATCCTCTCCAACCGCTTGTTTCAACTCACGCAACTTACGTGTTTGTAATGCATCAATTACTTTTGTTACTTTATCTATTTTGTCTTTTTTCATAAACATCTCGATAGAAAAATCTCTTTCTCGCAAAGCAATTTCAACAAAATGATCTTCTATCGTCGCAACCTTTAAATTTCTAATTGTAGCTATTTCTTCTAAAGAGCGCCCTTGCTTCCAAAAATTATATGTTTTTTTCGTTGATAAACTAAATAATTCCGCTCTCTCATTTGGATAAGAGATAATCTCAGCTAATAATGGAAATTCATTTTCTTTATCACGAACTTCTTGTATAAGGAAATGAATTGTACCCCAAAATAAAAAGTACACCCTGAATATATCTTGTTTCGTAATTTCCGCTAATTGCTGCAATGTACAACCTATACGTTCATATCCTGTTAATCGATATGTTACAATCGTCGCTTCTACCACATCACCTTTACCTAAAAGATTATGTATTTCTTTCCATAATCTTTTCGCCAATTCATTTCGCCTATACGGTATACCTGTTAAAAAGCGTTTTACCCACACCATGATTTCTGTATCTTGTTGAATCGGAATAAACTTCGTATTATTCCGTTGTAAATTAGATATAGTTTGAATAATTAAGGATAATCTTTTCCAAAATGTTTCACCTAATTCACCATAGTGCAAACCGTGTAAATACGCCGGAAAAGCATATACTTCCTCCCATGTATGTAACTGCACGTTACCTTTAGATGTTAACAAATATGTATTTTCATGTATTTCTTGAATCAAATCCGCTTGTAACAACTTTGCAACTTCACGATCATATTCAGTTCTATTTAACGATTTATATATCCCAAACAAAAAGGAAATTCGGAACATATTTCCATCTTGTAACGTTTGCGAAGAACGTTTTCCCTTTAATAAATAATAAATAGAAGAAACGGTCCTTTCACCATTCAATTGTTTTAAACAATACAATAAAGTATATTGTAGTTGCATTACCGCTTCCACCTTTCAATCTAACTTAATTGCTTTTCGGTACGATTGCACCTGCACCGTCTACCGTTACCCATTAAACTTATCATATCGGCACTATATACTTGTATATATTCTATTGTACCAAACGAAATAACATTTACGTATTTTGAAAATCTTATGACATAATGCAAAAATAAGTTGACACTCTAATTGATAAGCATTATCATTATAATTTTATGTTGAAAAGTTTTAAAAACCGTTTTACAATAAGGTTATAATTTTTATGACGAGCTTTTCACATACATATTATCAGGAGGGAAAAAAGATGGCAAAATATACAATCGTTGATAAAGATACTTGTATTGCATGTGGTGCTTGTGGCGCTGCTGCACCAGACATTTACGACTATGATGATGAAGGTATTGCATTCGTAACATTAGACGATAACCAAGGTATCGTTGAAATTCCAGATGTATTACTTGAAGATATGATGGATGCTTTCGAAGGTTGTCCAACTGACTCAATTAAAGTTGCTGACGAATCATTTGACGGCGACGCTTTAAAATTCGAATAGTCTTTTATTAACTTCAAAAAATGCCCCTCATATTAATGAGGGGCATTTTTTGTTTGCATAATACTTAATAAAAAACCATTAGCAGTTCCATACTACTAATGGTTTTATTCTATCTTCTATGCATTTTTCATTTTTGCAAACACCCATACTTTCAGGCGTGAAAATAACGCTACAAATACAATTGTCACAACAATTCCTTTAATCAAATTAAACGGTAAGATTGCCGTTACAACTGTTGTTCTTATCGCCTCACTAGACATAGCTGGTGAATTTAAAAACCAAGTGTAAGCTGGGAATATGATGATGTAGTTTAATACACTCATGATAAGCGCCATTGTAATTGTCCCTAGCATTAATCCTGACGTTAAACTCTTTACAGTACGATACTTTCTAAATAAGAAAGCCGCTGGTCCAATAAATAAACATCCTGCAATAAAGTTTGCAATTTCTCCAACTGGCACACCCGTTAAACTTCCTTGAATCCCGTAATGTAAAATATTCTTTATCGCCTCTACAATTACTCCCGCAATTGGTCCGAAAATAATTGCTGCAATTAGAGCCGGCACATCACTAAAATCAATTTTTAAAAATGGCGGAAGCCCTGGGAACGGGAAATCCAACATCATCAGTAAATATGCAATACTACTTAGCATCGCTACACTCACCATCTGCACTACACTGTTTTTTTGTTTCATCTTTCTCTCTCCTTTTCCATCGATCATCTCATGGAAAGTGGAAAGGTTCTGCTATGCCTATTTTTTCATAGAATGAATAAACCCTTTGTGTTTTACACAAAGGGAGAATTTAAGGCACATCAAACAGACGTTCAAATACCTATCTTTTTTGAACGCTTGAACCTCCATCTTCTCCCATCCAGACTATACTGTCGGCTTTGGAATCACACCAAATCCTGCCTTAACGGCTCGCGGGCTTAGAACAAAATCATACATAGTTCATCACCGCCGGTCGGGATTTTCACCCTGCCCCGAAGATAGACCGATATTCTATTTTCCCCTTCATTATACAACAACCTCATAACATTGTGAACTAAAAAATTGTAACTTATTAAAAATTAGTTATTTATTTTTAATAACCTAATAAAAATGACGAAATATTTTACAATACAACCCATATTTTTTATTATTCGGCATTTCTCTTATGAATTCCCTAGTCATATATAATTAAAAGTGATAAGATGTTGAATTGTTAAGATAAGAACATTTTCTGAATTATGGAGGAAATGTCATGAAGAAAGATAAGAGACACTCTATTCGAGAAGCAATGAAAAAAAACTTAAGAAAAGAATACTTTTATTTAAAAAAAGAATTACTTTTCTGCTGTCCAATCGATTTAGGCACATTCTCAAGCGAGACATACTATGCTGCTTTCGATGAAGATGGCATCAGTATTTATCAGTATGATAAAAAGACAGAAAGTAAATTAAAATTGTGCGAACGTCATCCATGGAAGAATTGGAATAAAGTGAAAGTTGATCACTATTTGACAACGTCTCAATTTATTTTTCAAGGTGAGCGAAACTGGATTTTATCCCTTTTCCAAAAAGGAAAAGAAGCTCAAAAAATTATCGAGGAGCATACAACTTTACAAACAGAAGTTGTTTCCCGCTCTTTCTTAAAAAAACTTCCTGGTTTTCGTTCTAATACACCTTTGAATAAATACATCGGCAGCATTTGCTACACTGCACTTATTGCATTTTTATTAAAATGGATGATTCCATTTCAAGCACCACAAATCGCCTTGTACTCTATTTCAATTGGTTGTATGCTTCTTGGCCTACTCTGTCTGACAATCGGTTTAATTGAACCGACTATTGTACTGTTTCGGACAAATGAGAAAACAAGAACAAAAGTCTTTTACTTATATAGCTACTTAGCTATTTCTGGATTTATATGTGTCTTTATTTTTTGGTAAAAGAAGCCGTCCCAAAATATATTTTGGGACGGTTTTCTGTTAGAAATAAGTTGCTCTTGTTATAATATTTCGTTGCTAAGTCGCTATCTTTTGGCAAAACATCGATACAATTTCATTTCCTATCGTCATCTTTAAAAAATAAATCTATTCAAAGTTTATACTTTCGGCACGTTTCCCTTACTTAACATATAATTGTTGATTTGGATAAATTCGCTCTTGCTGCAATCCATTTTTTTCTTTAATTTCATTAACTGTCATACTAAATTTCCGCGCAATACCGACTAAAGTATCTCCTTTTTGCACGATGTATAATGATGAAGAAGCGACTTCATTTCTTTGTTCATTTAAAACAAACAATGGATTCATCGCATTCTTTTTCGCCATCGTCCACCTTCCTTGATGAACTTCTAAATGTAAATGCGCTCCTCGCGATTCTCCTGTATTCCCTACTTCTCCAACTATTTCCCCCTTTGAAATATAATCCCCTTGAACTACATATCTCTTATTTAAATGTGCATACACAGCCTCATATTCTCCATGTTTAATAAATACAACATTCCCATAACTACTTGAATAATAAGACTTTGTAACCTTCCCATCTTGAATGGCTGCCACAGGCGCTCCGATCGGTGCCGCTATATCAATACCATAGTGTTTTCCATTTCTTGTCCCAAAATAATCACTTATCTGACCTTCAACGGGCCATGTCCATCGATTTTCTTCTGCGTAAACATGTAATTGAGATAAATACAATACAGTCAATAACAAGACGCCACATTTTAACACTTTCATATACATCCTCCGTTTTCTAATCACCGCCATACCTTCTCTATTTTGGTATATTACAGAAAAAAGTATACAAAAAAAGAAAGTGAATCACTCCACTTCCTTCTCTTTTTTATCTCGAAAAACGATTGCACTGCGATTATACTCCACATCTTTCACTTGTAATCGAGCATTTATTACTCTAGCTACCGCAAACAAATAATCAGATAATCTATTTACATACTTTAGAACAACTTCATTTATTTCCCCTTCTTTTTGTAAAGACACTATACATCGTTCTGCTCGCCTTACAACTGTACGTGCAATGTGAATAGCAGCTGCCGACTCACTTCCACCGGGTAAAATAAAGCGCTCTAGCGGCGGTGCTTCTTCTATATACGAATCAATTCTTTTTTCTAAGCTTTCTACCATTTCGATTTTTACTTTATAAGGAAATTTCCCCGCTACTATCGCCAAGTCTCCCCCGCAATCAAATAGTTCATGTTGAATATTTTCAAGTTCATTGTAAATATCTCCAAAAGACTCGCTTTGTAGCTTAGCCATCGCATATCCAATATGAGAATTCGCCTCATCTATCGTGCCATATGCTTCCACTCGGATATCATCTTTATCCACTCTGCCGCCTATTACACTTGTTATCCCTTTATCTCCTGTTTTTGTGTATAATTTCATCGCTTTACGACACCCCTCTTATTCTTCTTCATTCGACTAAGATAGAAAAAAGTTCTACTATTATTTATTTAATTGATTTTACAAAAAAATAAAAAACAGCAGAACTTTATTCATTATCAACTTTAAAAATAGATATCTAAATTATACGATTCGGTAAATATACAGAGAATGTAGTTCCCTCTCCAACAACACTTGAAACAGCAATTTTGCCATCATGGCCTTGCACAATATTTTTTGCAATCGCAAGCCCCAGTCCTGTTCCACCTTTTTTTCCACGTGTTCTAGCTTTATCAGCTTTGTAGAAACGATCAAATAAAAATGGAATATCTTCTTCTGGAATACCAGCACCCGAGTCTTGTACTTCAAAAATAAGACCATTATTTTTCGTATCAATTACAAGCGTTACATGTCCGCCTGCATTCGTATGACGAATTGCATTATCAATTAAATTCGTCAATACTTGTTCCATACGATCTGCATCAAACGGGTATTGCTCAATTGGATTTTTGAAATCAACCGTTAATGCGACTTCTTTATCCTTTGCAATCCCTTGGAATTTACGACCTATTTTTTCAACGAAAGGATGAATATCAACTTCACCTATATGTAACTCTACATTACCACTTTCCATACGCGCTAAATCTAATAATTCATTTACAAGTTTACCTAAACGAACAGATTCATCATAAATGATTTGAACAAATTCATTAATTTCTTCTTTCGTTTGCACAATATCATCTAAAATTGCTTCACTATACCCTTGAAGCATTACCATCGGTGTACGAAGCTCGTGTGATACGTTCGCAATAAAGTCCTGACGCATCTTCTCAAGACGGCGTTCTTCCGTCATATCACGCAATACAGCTACCGCCCCGCGAATTTTTGTTTGGTTGTAAAGCGGTGTCATAAGAACTACGTAATTACCTTTTTGTAAATTAATTTCAACCACTTGTTGTTGTTCGCTTTCTACAACGAGATGGAATAGTTCCACAAGTTCAGAAGGTAGTTTTTTACTTAGCTCTATCTCTTTTTCTTCTTGCCAAACTTGTAAGAAATGTTCAGCTGGCGGATTGATTACAACGACTGCACCTTCTTGATTTAACGTAATAACCCCATCTGCCATACTACTTAAAATACTAGCTAACTGTTCTTTCTCTTGCTGCAGAGCGTTCATATTAAACTTCAACTGTTTTCCCATTTGATTTAAGGCCGTTGCAAGCTCACCAATCTCGTCCTGAGATACCATAGGAGCTTTCGCATCAAACTTCCCACGCGCCACCTCAAAAGCAACCTCACGCATTTTACGGAGTGGCGCTGTAATTCGAGTAGATAGGAAGAATGCAAAGAACGTCGTTAATATAATCGCAATCCCTGCTGATAAGAATATAAAATCAGTCGTTCTCTCCATACCTTGTATCGGTACTTGTAAAGATTCGTATACGAACACTGCACTTTGATTTTTTGACTGTACTGGTTTTCCGACAATCATAATATCATTTTCAGTGTTTTTATTCTTTCTACTATTAGAAGCTTTTCTAATGTTATTCTTAATTTCTTTTTTGTCTGTAAAAACAGCCGCTAATTCTTTATCCTCTTTCAAATCATCCATTGTAAGAGTGACTAACCCTTCTTGTTTCGGCGAAGAAGATATTTCTTTACCATCTTCTACAATAATGATCCTTGAAAGTGGATCAGAGAATTTGTACGCGATATTCTCAATCGTTTTTACATCCGCACCTTCTTCAATTAACTCTGAAACACTTGTTGCAACTTTTTGAAGCCTAGCTTCACTCATATCAACATAATATGTTCTAAAAAACTGTGAAAGTAAAATCGCAACAAATCCAAGTACAAACGAAACGAGAAGTAATATGGTCATCCATAACTTCCCTACTACACTTCTCCAAAGCATCAGTCGTTCACAACCTCAAACTTGTAACCTACGCCCCAAACGGTAACAATCATCTTCGCAGCATCTGGTGATTTTTTGCTTAACTTCTCACGCAAACGCTTTACATGCGTATCAACTGTACGTAAATCTCCGAAGAATTCATATTGCCATACTTCTTTTAACAATTGCTCACGATCGAATACTTTATCAGGCGCTTTCGCTAAGAATAATAGTAATTCGTACTCTTTCGGTGTTAAGTTCACCTCATTACCATCTGCTGTTACACGGTGTGCATCATTATCAATTGTTAAATGAGGGAACACAGTAACATCTTTTGTCGTTGTATCTTGTGTAAAGAATGTTGTCGGTACAGAACGGCGTAAGACCGCTTTCACTCGAAGCACTACTTCACGTGGGCTAAATGGTTTCACAATATAATCATCAGTTCCTACCTCAAACCCTTGTACTCGATTTACTTCTTCACCCTTTGCAGTCAACATAATAATCGGCGTCGCTTTCTTCTCACGAACCCCTTTGCACACTTCAATACCATCTTTACCAGGCATCATAAGATCTAATAGGATTAAATCATAATCATTTTGCAGTGCCATTTCTAAAGCTGTATCACCATTGTCTGCTTCATCAATTGTGTATTGTTCTCTCTCTAAATACATTTTCAACAAACGACGAATACGATCCTCATCGTCTACAATTAAAATTCTTGATTCATTTTCCATTTTTACCCGTTGCGTACTTTTACCACAACGGTTCACACCTACCCTTCTACACTATTATGTTGCGCTATTCTCGTTTATTTAAGCAATCTTCTAAATGTTTCACTTTCCATATTATGCTTCACAAGAATAATAAAGTTTGTTCAATTTTTTTCCAAAACTATGTATTTTTTTTGAACAGTATATAATGTCCTCGACATCATTTTACAAAATCAACCGCTACTTTGTCATGTTTTTCTCAAAAAAGAAGAAAAGTTGACAAAAATAAAATAGGAAAGTGACATTCACTCTCCTATTTTATTTCTCTATGCGTATGAATGTAAACCCGCGATAATTAAGTTTACTACAATAAAGTTGAACATAATGATTGCAAAACCAATTACCGCTAACCACGCTGACTTCTCTCCGTGCCATCCTTTTGATAGGCGTAAATGTAATACCGCAGCATAAAAGAGCCAAGTAATAAGCGCCCAAACCTCTTTCGGATCCCATCCCCAAAAACGTGTCCACGCTATTTGTGCCCAAATCATCGCGAAAATTAATGCACCTAATGTGAAAACTGGGAATCCAATTGCAATAGAGCGATATCCGATTTCATCTAGTAAATCACTATTCGTATTCTTGACTAGCGGCTGAAGTGCTGCTGATACTCGTTTCCGTAAAACAAGTCTTAATACAAGATAAAGTAATGTTCCGACTAACACTGACCAAATAACAGTATTTAATTTTTTCGCATTTACAATCGCTGGAACTTCAACTGTCGGCTCTAATTTATTTTCTGTCAGTAACTTTCCTTCATGTGGCCCCACTAAAGCCGGAAGATTGTACTTCATTTCCACTTGTTGTTCATTTTTATCAATCCATTGAAACTTCGCTTCATATTTCATACTAGAAAATACTGTTGTGACTCCAATAAACCCAACTGTACAAACAAGTGTGAACACGACCGTTTCTAACCAAAATGTACGTTTACTTTTCACTGATTGATCTACATTTTTTAATAAATACATAACGCCCGTAATAAAACTAATTGCTAAGATCGCTTGTCCTGCTGCTGCAGTCGTCACGTGAATATGTAACCAATTACTTTTTAAAGATGGAATAAGCGGAGATATTTCCCTCGGAAACATACTCGCGTAGGCAATTAATAAAAGCGCAACTGGTAACGCAAAGAGTCCGATAATACTTACACGATACATAAAATACATGACAATAAATGCTCCGACAAGCATCATGCCGAAAAATGTACCGAACTCAAAAAAGTTACTCACTGGTGCATGTCCTGATGCAATCCATCTTGTTACAAAATATATTGTTTGTGCTATAAACCCTAAAATTGTAATCGTTATTCCTACATTTGCCCATTTATGACCCTTTTCTTTAATTGCTCCCCCGAAAAATAGAGTTGCAATTAAATATAAAATAAATGCGGTAAAGAGAAAGTTACTACTTATTTGCACCATATCGTTTCCCCACCTTAACTAATTTTTTTATCGACTACTTTATCGCTTGGCTGCGGAATTGCTGTACCTTCTATTACTCTTTCAATATCTTTCTTTAAACCGAACCAATTTTTATTCGTATGTCCTGCAATCCACCATTCATCATTAACGCGTTGTATCCAAATACGGCGATGATTCCAATACATCCCTTGAATCACACCAACCATAAATATAAATCCTCCAATACCGAGAATCCAAAGCGTTAAATCTTTCCTTATAGTAAGTGCTGTTGCATTTTGCATTTCCACACCTGCAAAGGACATTTTATATTTGTTATTCCCATCAGGTTCTATATTTTGCTGAATACCAACAAAACTCACTTCACCATCTGGTGTTTCAGGCGTAAACATTTTAAAGACGAATGCAGGATTGTTTGGTAATTTCGTTTTTGTGTTCGGTCTTCCATTCTCGTCAAAATAAAAATCAGGGAAATAACTTAATAGTTCTAGAGAATAACCATTTCCTAAATCATATTTTTCTGTAGGATTCGCTAAATTTACTTTAATCGGTCCCCACTTTTGATTACTTTCTTTATTTTGCAAGTTAAAGGACATACTTTTAAATTCACTTTCTTTATAATCGACTTGATAAACGGCAAATCGATCAAATTTCAGCGGTTCATTCACTCGAATTTCCGCTTCTTTTACTTTTTCTAGTCTCGGTTTTTGTCCTGCTATATTTTCGCCGACCGCTTTATATAATACAGCATTCGTTTGGAAGTTTTTCGCAATCATTTTATCACCTACACGATCAATTGCTTCATCAAAAACTTCCTTGTCTTTACTCTTATCATAAACTTCCTTTATAAACTTCTCGTTTTTTAAATAGTATTGACCATCTGTCCCTGGTATTTCTTTCGTTTCACCATCACGTAACCAAAGTGCTTCGTCTACGTACATACTTGGTAAAAAACGAAGCATCGCACCGAATAAAAAAATAATAAGACCGATATGATTCACATATGGACCCCAGCGTGAAAACCGTCCCTTTTCAGCTAAAATGTTACCGTCTTCCACTTTCACGTTATAGTTCGCTTTCTTTAAATTCTTTTGCACTCTTTCAAGGTCACCATCTTGCGGCGTACCAGTCCCATATAACCTTTGTCTCTTTAAAAAACTAGGATGTCTTTTCACCCCTTGTTTTTTTAGAGCTTTATAAAGTGGAATGACGCGGTCTAAACTACAGATCACAAGTGAAATACCGATAGAAGCAATTAAAATCATATACCACCATGAACCGTATAAATTATTAAATCCTAATTGATAGTATAATTGCCCTAAAAATCCGTATTCTTGTTTATAATATTCAGCTGGTGCAATCCCTGGAGTTATGTACATTTCTTGCGGAAAAATAGTTCCAATCGCCGATGCAGCTAAAGTGATTACAATGAGCCATACACCCACTTTTACAGAAGAGAAAAAACTCCAAATTTTATCGACTACCGTCTTTGTCTGCGTGAGAGATCTTCGAGCACTCCCCTCATAGCGCATATCCAATAGTTTTACATTTTCACTGCTTTCAAATGGTTTCCCACAAGCTTCACAAAAAACGGTTCCTATCGGATTAACATGTCCACATTCACACTTAATTTCTTTCAACACTCTCACCGCCCCTGTATCTATATGTACTATTGTATATTCTAACCTCAAGTTACCGCAATACTCAGAATTTTTAAACCAGAGGCACTATAGGTATGCACCTCGTATGTAAAGGCTTTCTTTATTGCGGCGTAATTTTCTTTAAATATCCTTCTAACTGTTCTTTCGTTTGTTCACCTATAATTTGCTCCACTACTTTTCCATCTTTATCAATCAAAAAACTTGTCGGTAATGGTCCTACTCCATATGTCCCAATAATCTTTTGACCTTTATCAATGGCAACTGGGAATTTCAAACCATATTGGTTGACAAAGTTCTTTACTGCGATATCCGTTTCGTCTGCATCTAACGCAATAATTTCAACGCCTTTTTCTTTATACTTTGGATATAATTCATTCATATAAGGCATTTCTTTTTCACAAGGTTTACACCAAGTTCCCCAAAAGTTTAAAAATACACCTTTTCCCTTTAAATCTTTTAGTTCAATTTTCTTTCCTTCTAAATCCGTCACAACAAAGTTAGGTGCTTCTTTTCCGATTTGCATTTTCTCTTTATCAGCAAAGAATCCTTGATAAAGTGTAAATCCTACAGCACCACATAAAATAAGTAGAATAATAACGCGAAATAATAAGCGATTTTTTTTCATATTACCTCTCCTCTCCTCGGTAAATGATATGTAACATCTTCTGTAAATGTTGTATTGAATAAATCACCAGCAGAGAACTCTACTGGTGAAATTTTAACTCTATAGCTTATCTTGGCTTTGTAGAAGCCAATGCACGTAATTGTTTCACCTCATGTGGTGTCAATTCTCTCGCATCACCAGGTCGCAAGCTTCCTACTTCTAGGAAAGCATAACGTTCACGCTTTAGTTTCACTACTTTACAATCTAACGCTTCAAACATACGACGTACTTGACGATTACGTCCTTCATGAATTGTTAATTGTACAATCGCCATTTCTTTACGCTTGTCCCAAGAAATAATCTTTACACGCGCTGGTGCTGTTTTCCCGTCTTCTAACGTCACACCACGTTCTAACATACGGATTTTCTCACCTGTTAGAGGGCCTTTTATTTTTGCAACATATGTTTTTTCAACTTTATATCTAGGATGCATTAATACATTTGCGAAGTCCCCATCGTTTGTCATTAATAATACGCCAGACGTATCATAATCTAAGCGTCCGATTGGGAATAAACGTTGTGTAATTTCCGGGAAAAAGTCTGTTACAACATTTCTTCCTTTATCATCTGATACACTCGAAATTACGCCAGTTGGTTTATATAGTAAAAAATAAACAGGTTCTTCTTTTTCAAGAGGGATGTTATTTACTTCTACTTTATCTTGAGGAGTTACTTTCGTTCCTAACTCCTTCACTATTTTTCCGTTAACTTTTACTTTTCCTTGCTGAATTAATTCCTCAGCCTTTCTTCTCGATGCAATACCTGCTTGCGCAATCACTTTTTGTAATCGTTCCATTTCTTTTTTTCACCTCGAATTTATCTTACCTTACATTAGAAAGACTTGGCAACCGCATACGCTTTACGGCTATTCGCTTCATCTTACTTAAACAACATAGCGATGATAATAAACATATAAAGGTCAAATCATGTTTTTACCTTTTATTATTGTCCATATTTTTCATATTGCTCACAATAAAAGTTCATTATTTTGTCAAAAATACCGCATAAAAAAACCACTATTAAGCAACACCTTAATAGTGGTCGTATACGTATTATAAGCGAAATAGCATAAAAAATGAATAGTATTACTTAAACATTAAAGAAACAAACACAATCGAACAAATAATTCCGATTAAATCAGCAAAAAGTCCTACTTTTAATGCATCTCCCATTTTTCTAATTCCAACAGCTCCGAAGTATACCGTTAAAATATAAAAAGTCGTATCTGTACTCCCTTGCATTGTAGAAGCCAATCGCCCAATGAATGAGTCTGGTCCATATGTGGCAATTAAATCGGTCGTAATACTTAAACCAGCAGAGCCTGAAATAGGGCGTATAAGTGCTAGTGGAACAATTTCTGCTGGGACATGGATTAAATCTAACATCGGCTTCATTACAGATATCATCGCATCTAACGCTCCAGACGCCCGAAAAATTGAAATCGACACAAGCATTCCAACCATAAATGGTAAAATTGAAACTGCAATTTGAATCCCTTCTTTTCCTCCCTCAACGAACGATTCATACGTCGGGACTTTTTTTATCGTGCCGTATAAAAGGATGAATCCAATTACACACGGTATGACCCATAATGAAATTGTATTTACAATACTCATTTTTTCCGCCCCTTTCTACTCCTTCTTCTGTAAAAATAGCGGTCAATCCAAATTGCTCCAATCATTGATAACACTTGTGCTATAAATGTTACTCCAACAATTTCAGTAGGATTTGCTGATTCATATGTCATTCGAATCGAAATGACGGTAGTTGGAATTAACGTAATAGCTGATGTATTTAATGCTAGAAACGTCACCATAGAACGACTTGCTGAATCCTTCCCACCATTTAATTCTTTCAGTTGTTCCATCGCTTTAATACCAAGAGGGGTCGCTGCATTACCTAGTCCAAAAAAGTTCGCCATCATATTTGATAAAATAAATCCCATTGATGGGTGATCCTTCGGTATTTCTGGAAACAACCTTTTTACTATCGGCATAAAAAGTGTGACTAATTTTTTTAACAACCCTGCTTCTTCTGCAATTTTCATTAAGCCGAGCCAAAATACTAAAACACTAATAAGTCCTATACAAATTGTTACCGCGTCTTTTGCTCCATCAAATACTGCTTTATTTATTGCTTCCATCGTTCCATTTATCATGGCATATACGATCCCTATGACTGCCATCGCTACCCATACGAGATTAACCATCGTTCCCAACACCTATCATGTAAGAAAAAATTTCTTTCACATTATTCCAGTACATTCCCGTTGTAGCTACTAACTTCCGTTTACTATAAAATAAATTCCGTTCTCCAACCTTCTCATTACCAACATATACGTCTGTCTTTCCAACCTTTACTCCATCCGTAAGCTTTGCACTTTTATCTAGTTCAACTTTTAATACTACGCTCTTTTTTTCCTCTTCAGTTAAAGGCACGGAAAAACTATTTTTCGTATAAACATGGTTCGCATATTTCTTTTCATTTATTTCAGCCAACGCTCCTTGTCCTAAAACCTTCGTTTGCTTGAAACGTTCAAAACCTTTATCAAATAAATTCATATGATCATCCCAATCGCTAGAAGCGCTCAAAGTTACGACAATTAGATCTAGTCCATCTTTTGATGCTGTTGTAACAAGCGTCCGTCCTGCTTTCTTCGTAAAGCCTGTTTTTCCTCCTGTTGCAAATTCATAATAAGACGTCACAAGTTTATGTTTGTTTTTCCACGGATAATCCCACGAATCTGATTTATACGTTTTTGTCCCAAAAATCTTCTTAAAGGTTTCGTTCCCCATTGCATACTTCGTTAAAAGTGCCATATCATAAGCCGACGAATAATGGGATCCATCTCCGTCTAAACCATGTGGGTTTGAAAAGTGAGTATCTTTCATTCCAATTTGTTTCGCCTTTTCATTCATTAAATATACAAACCCTTCTATACTCCCTCCTACATTTTCAGCAATTACTTGTGCTGCATCATTACCAGATCTAAGCATAAGTCCGTATACTAAATCCTCTAACTTTACTTTCTGTCCAGGCTTCAAATAAATTGCTGAGCCTTCTACTCTCACTGCTTCATTACTAACCGAGACCATTTCCTTCATTTTTCCTGATTCAGCAGCTAACAAGGCAGTCATAATTTTTGTTATACTAGCAATCTTTTGTGGCTCATGCTCAGCTTTTCCGTATAATACGCGACCTGACTGTTGCTCCATTAATACAGCATTTCGAGCACTGACATTACTGTTCATCTTTGCATATGTAGGAATTGGCATAACGCTTGCGTACATAATAAGAAGCGTAATTATTACACAAATTCGTCTCATATTTCCCCCCACGTCCTTTTGGCACTTTTTGTACAAGTGTATGCTTGGCCTTTTAAAATATGAACGAAATCTCCTTCTCCTTCCAATAAAAAAGACGCAGAGAACCTGCGTCTAATACGGTGTCCATTCTATTTGTTTCGCACTTTCAAATCTTTTTTCTACATCAGGCCAATTTACAACATTCCACCAATTTTTAATATATTCATCTTTTCGATTTTGGTATTGTAAATAATACGCATGTTCCCAGACGTCTAGTACAAGGAGCGGTATCGTATCCCATTGCGTAAACAATTGATGAAGTGTACTCTGCAAAATTTCTAATCTTCCAGATCGTGGCACCCAAACGAGGATCGCCCATCCTGATCCTTCCACTTTAGAAGCTGCTTCTGTGAAATGTTTTTGAAAACGTAAAAAACTCCCAAAATCTTGTTCAATCTGTTGTGAAAGAGCCCCTCTTGGACTTCCGCCACCATCTTTTTTCATGTTATTCCAAAATATCGTGTGTAAGTAATGACCTGATCCATGAAAAGCCGCTTCTCTTTCCCAATGCTTAATCAAATCAAATTGATTTGTTTTTCTCGCTTCGTCCATCATTTTCTCTGCCTTATTTAGTCCTTCCACGTAACTACGATGGTGTTTATCATGGTGTAACATCATAATTTCTCTAGAAATATACGGTTCTAACGCATTATACGGATAAGGTAATGGCGGGAGTGTGTGTCCTCCAATTGGAACAGCTCGTTCACTATCCCCTCTTTCATATAGTTCATATTCCTCTTCTTCCTGCACGAACACTTCCTGCAAATGATGCTGAATATGTTCTACATCATCACTTATTTCATACATAAACTCTGCATCTGTATCATACTCATGCTCTTTCATACGGTCTAATAACGTTTGAATTTTATAAGCAAGCATATGGACATCATACACTTCCATTGCACGGCTATCTAATACGTGAAGAACACTTTCACACCAACTTTCTACTTCATGAAAGTAATCTGTAAATACACCTTGCTGACTCATGTTACACCTCCTTAATGCTATCCCCTTAAATATATTCAACGGAAATCCCTTATATAACTGTACAAAAGGAAAAGAAGCTAAGTCCCCTTAGCTTCTTTTTCGCAATTAATATTTGTGTAACATCTTTGTTTGGTAATCCGTCTCATAATATTCTAGTTCTTCACGCATCAGTTGAAATTTACCTTCTAAATTCTCCATTACTTGCTCTATAGATACAGGTGGCGTTTGTTGAAAAACGATAGAATTTTTCCCTGTATATGCAGAACGACTATTTTCATACCAATGATCGCTCTTTGGCGAA
Source organism: Bacillus luti (assembly GCF_009739945.1). Lineage (NCBI taxonomy): Bacteria > Bacillati > Bacillota > Bacilli > Caryophanales > Bacillaceae > Bacillus > Bacillus luti. The sequence continues at coordinate 3,677,454 of NZ_CP040336.1, forward strand.
AAGAACTCTGCAATTACTTGATGATAAATCTTATACAAAATCTTTTCAGCCGCTGTTTTTCGAAATGGCTGGCTATTCAACAAAACAAAGCACGCATCATGCCCTTCTTCACAAAAAACGAGAAGACGTCTTATTGATGCTAATAACCCTTTATAATATTGCTCATTCCCTGCCGGTGTCTCTTCTAATAAAGAAGGCAACGTATGATAATTTACATAATTGGTTATCAAAGTAATAACATCTTCTAAAAACATAGAAACTTGTTCTGTTTGATTTTCAACCATCAAATTAGACATTTCTTCTCTCCCCTTTGCCATTTCACGCAATTTCTACTCTTTTATTTTTATGTAATTCAGCCAATATTTCTTGTACTTTCACCACTGTTTCGCCATTAAAATATTGCTTAAATTCTTCTATAGTATTGAGATATAAACGTTTTTGTGCGCGAAGTTCCTTATCTTTTACTATACAAGATATCGCTACAATATCCCGTAAATATATGTCTTGTTCTTCTACTTTACATACTGGATTTCCTTCAAAAGGAGTAATTTCTTGTAAAACTTCTTCAAAATATCGAAGGTATAAAACCGAAAAAGTTTTCTCCTTACCATTTAATATATATGTCACTTCAGATCTATTAAAAAAATCTTCTGATGTATTAGGCTTTGCTTTCTCTAATTCATATCCTGCATAACCTATTATAATCATCTGTTTCCCCTCTCTTCCTTCTTTCACTTTATTCTAACTTAATTTTCTGATAAACAAAATATTCTTTTAAATATACCTATATAAAAAATAGCTTCCCTATACAGGAATTTACCTTTTTATTTTTCTTGAAGTTTGTCATAATAATATTATTGTCTCAGTTTTCTTATACAAGGAGAGTTGTATTTATGTCGTTTTCATGGAAACGTTTCTTACAAATCGGGAAAATAATCTTCCCATTTGTTGTATTAACAATTGTATTCTTTCAAGCCAAAAAAGAATTAGCAGGCATTTCTTTCTTAGAAGCGATTGATACAATTAAAAACATTCCAACTGGAGGAGTCTTCTTAGCAATTACACTTGGTGCATTTGCTGTATCCACAATGTTCTTTTATGACTATGTGATGCTTCGTTACTTAAAAGCTGATATACCTGTCCAAAAGATTTTCCGTATCTCATGGATTGCTAATACTTTAAATGGGTTTATCGGATTTGGTGGTCTCGTTGGAGCTGGTGTACGCACAATGCTGTATCGTCCATACATAAAAGAAAATAGCAAACTTATTAAAAGTATCGCCTGGATGACAACTGCCTTTATTAACGGATTGGCAATTCTTTCATTCCTCGGTCTTATCGGAGTATTAGACACTCGCTTGATTTTACATGAAAAGCCGTGGCTATGGCCCGTTATTATCTTCTTTGCTCTGTTCGTCCCTATATACATCGGCTTTTCTAAACTTAAAAATAGAAAAACAAAGCAAACCGAAGAACAAGAAGAGGAAGAGAAAAATCCAACTGTTTTATACTCATTAGTGTCATTAGTCGAGTGGGTATCTGCTGGTATTGTTATGTACGTCATTTTAATCTTATTTGGAATCGATATAGAATTCCAAAAGTTTTTAGGTGTGTATGTCATTGCTGCTTTAGCTGGTGTCGTCAGTCTTGTTCCTGGTGGTCTTGGTTCATTTGACCTTGTCTTCTTAACTGGACTAGGACAATACGGCATCGATACAGGTGTATTACTGCCTGCTATGTTATTATATCGCCTCGTCTATTACATCTTACCATTCTGCATTGGTCTCATTTTTGCAGCTTTTGAAATGACTGGAGTGGCCATTAAAAAGTTTGAAGACAAGCCTTTTATTGCGCCTGCATTAGAAACAACTGGTGTTATATGGACTTTGCAGCGTGACTTTTTAGGAAAACTAGGTTCATGGGCATCTGCTGCTTTAACAGTATTTGCTGGGTTAATGGTTATTTTATCGACCATTCTACCAACAAGTATAAATCGAGCACACGCCTTACATATTCTAGCACCCAAATATCTTATTCAATTTTCTTTTAGCTTATCGCTAACATTCGGTATTCTCCTCCTAATCCTTTCACGGGGAATATATTACGGAACAAAACGTTCTTATTATATGACGATTGTTTCGTTAATTGGAGCGGCTATCTTTAATACACTAAAAGGAATTGATATTGAGGAAACATTTATTTTATTAATCGTGCTCGCTGTATTATATATGCTTCGAAAAAGGTTTGTACGCGAGAAAATGGAAGTTTCACTTTCTGATATCGTAAAAGTTTTTATATTCTTATTAGTAACATTATATTCATATAAATATTTAGGGGTTTTATTTGCAAGTGCAAAAGAAGCTTTTAAACCTGATTTTGTCGTTCGTAACATTACACAAGTGAAAAGAAGTGCATTAGCCGCTGCCTTTTTCGTTCCTACTTTTTTACTGATTGGCTCACTCATTGCCAATCGTTATCGAAATGAATTTCCCGGGCAACCAGCTAACGATAAAAGATTACAAAACTTTTTAGATGAACATGGTGGAAATGTACTTAGTCATTTAGGCTTCTTAGGAGATAAACAATGCTTCTTCAGTAGTGATGGGAAAGCGCTCCTTCTCTTCTCCATAACTGGGAAACGCCTTGTTGTACTAGGTGACCCGATTGGTGATTCATCATCCTATCGTACTGTGTTGCAAGAGTTTTTAGCTGAGGCTGATCGATTTGGATACATTTGTGTATTCTATCAAATCGAAAGTAAATGGATGAGTTTATATCATGATTTTGGTTATAACTTCTTTAAGCTTGGTGAAGAAGCTGTCGTTGATTTAAATACATTTACAATAACAGGAAAGAAACGCGCTGGTATGCGAGCGACTTTCAACCGTTTTGAAAGAGAAGGCTATACATTCTCTATTCATGAGCCGCCATTCTCAGACGAATTATTTGAAGAGTTACGGAAAGTTTCAGATGCATGGCTCGGCGGAAAAAAAGAAAAAGGTTTTTCACTCGGATACTTCGATCGTGAGTATATTAGCCGCGCGCCTATCGCTACATTATCTGACGCAGAAGGAAAAATCATCGCGTTCACAACCTTTATGCCTGTATATCAAGACGGATCATTATCTGTTGATTTAATGCGTTATTATCCAGATGCTCCTAGCGGTATTATGGATGCCATTTTCATTCACTTATTCCACTGGGCAAAAGAAAATGACTACCACTCCTTTAATATTGGGATGGCACCACTTTCAAATGTTGGTTTATCAACACAATCGTTTTGGTCTGAACGAGTTGCTGCTGCCATCTTTAATAACGTTCGTTATACGTATAGTTTCAGCGGATTACGACATTTTAAAGAAAAATATAAGCCAGCATGGAGCGGTAAATATTTAGCATTTAGAAAGAATCATTCTTTACCAATTACAATGCTCTCTGTAACAAAATTAATAGGAAAACGAAAAAACAGCTAAGCATTTAGCTGTTTTTTCGTTTTTGAACTTGTACAATAAACTCCTTTTCATATTTCTTGCCATTGATATAGAAAGTTCCCCACATTTTATATGTTCCTTCTACAGGAAATGTAATGCGATATTGTAATTGCTCTTCTGTCTCAACAGGTATAGCGTATAAAAAGTTTTCCCTCTTATCATCTACGATATAGAGAGACTCTACTTCGCCCCTCTCTGAATGTAATTTCAATTTCACACCCTTTTTTGCTTGAAACTGAAATGTTAACGTCGCAGGCTCATTCGGATGCAATGCACCAAATAAAAGAGAAACTTCATATTCTCCTATTTTTTTTGTAAGTACACTATCGATTGGGGTTTTCACTTTTTTCTTATTTTTCTCCTCTATTTCTTTCCCAAAATTTTTCTTAGCGAATGATTCTACGGACTTATTTTCTTCTTCATATAAAAATATTGTATACTCTTCATCTTTCGCTATTTTAGAAGATAGCTTATATGATCCATTCCCTGCAAATGCAGGTTTCATTTGTTGTACCTGTTTTAATTGTCCATCTACAATAACTGCCCTAATTTGATCATTCACACCACGAACTTCATTATTGTTTTTATTTCGTAATTGGAACAAAATATCAACTTTCTCATTTCCCTTTCCATTTGCCACATTCCATTTTACTTCCTGAACATCTCCTACCGTCTCTACGGTTTCTTGATATTTTTTTATGTAAAATCCTCCTGCTACAATAAATAACAAAGCAACAAGTCCAATGAAAAGGTTCTTCAAAACATCACCTACCATTTTTATTGTCTTATCCATACAAAACTTCTTACATATATATTCTAGATTATGATTTATGAAATCCTTCTAGTTTGCACATATTACAAATTATAAAAAGATTTTAATTGAGAGGATTCGTAGTGTATAATGCAAATGATATTGATTTCTATCAATACATTATAAGGAGGACTTTTCATGAGTGTACATATTGAAGCAAAACAAGGTGAAATCGCTGAATCTATTCTATTACCTGGTGATCCATTACGTGCAAAATATATCGCTGAAACATTTCTAGAGGACGTTACTTGCTATAACAACGTACGTGGTATGCTAGGATTCACTGGAACTTATAAAGGAAAACGAGTATCTGTTCAAGGTACTGGTATGGGTGTTCCTTCTATTTCTATTTATGTCAACGAATTAATCCAAAGCTACGGGGTTAAAAATTTAATTCGCGTTGGAACTTGTGGTGCGATTCAAAAAGACGTAAAAGTACGTGACGTTATTATTGCAATGACAGCCTGCACTGATTCTAATATGAACCGTTTAACATTCCCAGGTTTTGACTTTGCACCAGCTGCAAACTTTGATCTTTTAAAGAAAGCTTACGATGCAGGAACTGAAAAAGGATTACACGTTCGTGTTGGTAATGTTTTAACAGCAGATGTATTTTATCGTGAAAGCATGGACATGGTTAAAAAGCTTGGAGATTACGGTGTATTAGCAGTAGAAATGGAAACAACTGCTCTTTACACATTAGCAGCGAAATATGGTGTAAATGCCTTATCTGTATTAACAGTAAGCGATCACATCTTCACTGGCGAAGAAACAACATCTGAAGAGCGTCAAACTACATTTAACGAAATGATTGAAATCGCTTTAGATGCAGCAATTCAACAATAACACACTAAAGAACTTGTCATACGTCTGGCGAGTTCTTTTTATGTGACTTTTTATAAAAAACTACTTTAGGAAGAGACAGATTTCTCCACTCTACTTTCTTGTCACGTTTGCTATAATAAAATAATCATTTACAGTATTTCTCATAAGAGGTGACGCAGTGAAAAACAGAAGTATCGTCTTTAAACTATTCTTATTAACGTCAACATTATTTACAATCATATTCCTCCTTTTTTTCCTAGGACAATCTTTATTTTTAGAAAAATTTTATATTAATAAAAAAGTAAAAACCGTTCAAACCGCTTTTGAAAAATTCATAGACAATTACGAAAAAAGTGGCAAAAGTTATGAGGAAATTAGAAAACTTAAACAGGAATTTCATGATAAAACCAATGCTGACATGCAATTTTTAGATTCTAACGGCATTATTAAAAGCGAAAACAATTTCTACATTGATGTAATTAATACTAACAATCACAAAACGTACTCTATCCCACTCAATAATCTTTTAACACCTGAAGAATATAATAAATTTGAAAATTTGGGTTTGAAAAAAGATGGAATGATTCATGTAGCTGGATTCGTACAGGGTAATATAATAACACCACTAGAATTAACAACAAATTATAATCGATGGCGAAACGAACATGTCAATTCAGATTTCCAATCAATAAATGGTAATCCTTCTAAAAATAAACTTACAAGCCGATATAAAACTACTACTCAAATTGTGTTTACTGGTGTTATCTCTAAGTTACAACTCCCTTCAAAAGCTGAGGTTCGTCTTGCAAATGATTTTGAAACATTACAAGCCGTTCAATCTTTTGCAGGTACTATTAGGGATGGCACTTCTAACTCCCAGCAATTAAACACTTATATATTAGATGGCGGAGAGAATATAAAAAATAGTATCTTTGTAAAACCTATTATGGAAAACGGAAAGATTACAGAATATGCTTTTGCAATAGCATCTTTGCAACCTGTTAATGAAGCTATGCTCGTTTTAAAAGACTATTATGTCTATGCCTTAATCATCGTGTTTCTCGTAATTATTTTGTTATCCTTCTACTACTCAAAAATCATTGTGAAGCCATTAATTAAGATTAATCGCGTTACGAAGAAAATGGCTAATTTTGATTTTAGCGAGAAATTACCAGTTACAGCAGACGATGAAATCGGCGGACTTTCTGGCAGTATTAATACATTGTCAGTAAATTTAAAAGACCGGATCGATCGATTAAATGTTGCCAATACAAAATTACAACAAGATATTGAACGTGAACGCCAATTGGAAAAGACACGAAAAGAATTCATCTCTGGTGTATCACATGAATTAAAAACACCACTTAGTGTAATTAGAAGTTTCGCCGAAGGAATTAAAGATGGCGTTAGTAAAGATACGACGTATTATACAGATGTTATTTTAGAAGAAACAGAAAATATGAACAGACTAATTGTAGAAATGTTAGAATTAGCAAAATTAGAATCTGGTACGTACAAACTAGAAATGACAACATTCTCAATCGGTGAATTAATTCAACAAGTCTATACAAAGTTATTATTTAGTATGGAGGAAAAGCATTTACAAGTGGATGTCGATGTAAACTCTTCCATCTATGTGAAAGCGAATCGTAGTCGTATTGAGCAAGTAGTTGTGAACTTACTAAGCAACGCCATTCGTTATACGCCTGATGGAGAAAAAATACAAGTCTCTGTTGTAGAAACGGAAGATACAGTAAAAGTCGAAATCGAAAATACAGGAAATCCCATACCAGAAGAAAGTCTTGAAAAAATTTGGGATCGCTTCTATCGTTTAGATGCATCTCGTAGCCGCCATACTGGAGGTACCGGTCTTGGGTTATCTATTGTTAAAAATATTTTGGATCTCCATCATGCCGAGTACGGTGTATATAATACGGCTAATAGTGTTGTATTCTATTTTAATTTACAAAAAGTAAAAGAAGTCAAATAATTTGTCTTAATTTCACTAGGAGTTCACATGAAATTCACACTCTCCCTTTATAGTAAGAAACAAGTTAATCCTTTCCTTTACACATATAAAAGAGGAGAGTGCGTGAAATGAAACAAGCAGGACAACCTATTCAAAATGAAAAACAATTAGAAACTATCAAAAATATACTTTTACAATCTTCGAAACGTGATGGCTTATTATTCGTATTAGCTGTAAATTCTGGTTTAAAGGTAAGTGAAATCTTACAGTTAAAAGTTAGCGATGTAATTGATGAAAATGAAAATGTTCGCCATTCCATTTTATTTTACAATGAAAAAGTAAAGAAACATAAATGGTTTGCTGTAAATGAAGACTTACAGCACGCAATCGAAGACTACATGAAAGAACGTAAAACTTGGAAACGTAATGAGCCATTATTAAAGTCTCAAAAAGGAACAAAATCTATTACGAGACAGCATGCATGGTACATTTTAAACAAAGCTGCAAAAGAAGTTGGATTAGAAGGGATTAGCTCACATACACTTCGAAAAACTTGGGGCTATTGTGCATACAAATCAGGTGTTGACATTGCATTTTTACAACACTTCTTTGATCATAGTACTCCATCAAAAACTTTAAAGTATATCGGTATTGCATAATAATTTTTATACATAAAAAAGGTTACCATTTATAGTTTTGGTAACCTTTTTTATGTTTCACATCCACTTCTCTTGTCTCTCCTATACTGTAGTGGTACTCTTATAGTAAGGGGGAGAAATTATGAACACATTAACAATTGAATTACCGCAAGAAACGGCTGAAAAACTTGATTTATTAAAACAAGCTTACGAAAAGAAAACAGGTGCTACCATTTCTGAGAGCACTCTCGTTCAAACACTTATCTCAAAAGAATTTATCCAAGCGATAACTCCTTTTGATTTACAACAATTTATCAATGGAAAAGAACAGCATTAATCGCTGTTCTTTTTTATTTCTATTCAAAATATAAAAAGTTTTTTACTTATTTTTCGAAAAACCATTGACAATGATAATGATAACCATTATCATTTATTACGAAGCCAACAATTGATGAATCAACCAAACGCTCAGTAACATTGTTACCCCTCTTTTTCATATAGAAAGGCACTGTACATTCCCCCTGTTTGTACAGTGCCTTTCTTGTTTTATCACTCGAACAAATTTAATTGCTCCGGTTTCGGCTCACCATATGTAACGTTCATCATTTTCATAAGTTGCTTCGCATTATCTGCGGCATCTCCACCTGAATTGTTGTTAAATAGTACGTAAATGTCCTTTGTCTTCTTTTTTAATTGTTCTAAGCGTTCTACCCATTCTTCCAATTCTTTATTGTTATAACGATATAAACAGCGAACCGCCCTCCAATTTTCCCCTTTATCCAGCCAGCCATGTACATTCCGGCCATGAAAACGTATTAATGCCATGTGTGAATTCGTTACTTCTAACACGAGTGGTACCGACCCTATTCCTGCCTGCGGTTCATCACAAATTGTATGAATCCATTTCTCCTGTTCTAAAAACTGTATAGTCTTATCTCTCATTTTCGGATAAAACCATGTTTGATTTCGAAATTCTATTGCGCACGGTAAACCTTCCATTTTTTCTTTCGTATATCGAAGGAAATCTACATTTTTCTTTTTGCAATCAAACCATGGTGGAAATTGAAATAAAATTGTTTTTAACTTATTCGCTTCTATTAAAGGAAGAATGGATTGTTTATACACATCAAACATCTCATCAAACGTAGAAAAAGGAATTTCTCCTTTCATATGCCCTGTCATTCCTTGATATGCTTTTACGACAAATGAAAAATCTTTTGGTGTTTCTATCGCCCATTTCGTATAATTTCGTGCAGGTTGCATCGCATAAAATGAACTATCTACTTCTACAATGGGAAAATGCTCACTATATGTCCGTAGCTTATTTCTATTTTCATAGGGATCTATATATAAAGAATCATGATCTCCCCACCCTGTCACTCCAATGAAAAGCAAACCTATTCCTCCCTTTCTACCTTCATCTTACATTCATTTTACTTACTTCCTAATCCCTTCGGCTAATCCATTTCATTCAGTAGCCTTTTCTTTAAGAGTATCCGTATAAAAGTATGATATACTAAATGGAAGAATTTTTAAATTGAGGGGTTATTTATTTATGCTTCCAAACGATGCTACTGTATCTCATGAAAAACGAATAGAAGAACTAGAAAATAAAGTACGTTTTTATGAAAAACTTGTGGATCAATTACCACATCATTTCACATATAAAAATCCACATATTGGTTTACAAATAAAAAAAACACGAACAACCCATTCCATTCAAAACATACGTAAAGAGAATAAAGAGGCCGATTTTCAACTTACTTGCGATTCACTATTTTTATTTGAACAAATCGAAAAACACTTTGTTCATATCTTTGATGCTTTTTCACATCATGTAACCTTTGTCGATAATAAAGGGAATATTACTTTATGTAATCAAGTTGCCGCAGATGATTTCGGTGTAATACGCAATGATATTATTGGAAAACCAATTCAACAATTACTAAACTTGCCGGAAGAAAAAATCAAAGCAATTGAAACATTAAGAACCGGAACAGAAATATATAATGAAGAAGTTTTAGACAAAAACTATGGCATTATAAATAACCGAATTATTCGTGATTATAACGGTGAGATTTTTAGAGTTATTAGTGTCTTTCATTATTTAAATACAGAACGTGATGCAGAGAAGTTTTCGTTAGCAGGACGAATCGCAGCTGGAATTGCACACGAAGTACGAAATCCTCTTACAACAGTACGCGGATACTTACAATTTTTACAAGAAAGTGTTTCTCCATCAAATAAAGAGTTATTTAAAAACTTGCTTATCCCTGAATTAGATCGTGCAAATAATATTATTACAAAATTTTTAGCGATTTCAAAAACACGTGAATTTACAAGAGAACCGTTTCCCATCAATACATTTTTACGCGACTATATTCAACAGTTACTAGCTAGTGAAGTCTTCTTGCATAACATTTCAATTGATTATAACTTTTCTAATGAATTAGATGATATTTTAGTCAATATTGATCGTCATGAGCTGGTACAAGTTTTTTTAAACTTATTTCAAAATGCTGTCGATGCCCAAGGCGAAAAGCCTCTTTCTATTCAAATCTCTAGTTATCGCCTAGATAACTTTGTTCGGATTACTTTCACAGACAACGGGACTGGTATTCCTCCAGCTATTCAAGAATATATTTTTGATCCATTCTTCTCAACAAAAGACTCTGGAACAGGACTAGGCTTATCAGTAACGAAGAAAATTATTCAAAATCACAACGGTACATTAAAAATGGCTAGTAATCAAAACGGTACGACTTTCACGATTTCTATTCCCATTTCACCCCAAACAAACCTGGAAAAAATGAATCAATACAAATGATAAGCTCTTTCACAAAATACACGCCAATCGTTAAGTTACGTTTAACGATTGGCGTGTATTTTTTATTCTAACCTATTTTTCTTTACCTTATATAAACCTTTCTCTATCTCACAATTCTTCTTACTAAATAGGTAAACTTCTTATTTTTTTTTGAAAATGGTAGTTTGTCCATCACGAATTTAGCTTAATTTTCATTTTAATATATAGTAATGGCTATTTATTATATGAAAGAAAGGAATGAACAGATGAACAATAAGAATAAAGGAAAAGTATTTTATGGTAATGATTGTTGCGAAGTAAGAGCTTGTAGTTTTATTAACATCTCTAAGTCCGAACTTAAAGAGTTTGTTAGACTTCTTCAAGTTCTTGGTCAAGCTATTCAAGCTGTCTTTCAAAACCCTTCTCAAAATAATATAGATAACTTGATTGATGCCCTAAATAATCTACAAAAATTTCTCAATTGCTTAGATTTGTCTCCTGCACAAAAACAAATCGGAAATTCTATTATCGCTAATCTATTAACTATTTTAAAAACACAACCTTTCTCATGTGGTGCATTATATGTTGAACTACAAAGCCTGCTTAATTATTTATTATATATTGCTAAGTTATTCAAAATTGATTGCTGTGCTACCGATAAACTCGTTAAGCTCATTGCAGAAATTCAAGCTATCTTAGTTCAATATGGATCTGGATGTCTAGGTGGCAGTACTACTGGTGCTACTGGTGCCACTGGACCGGCGGGCGCTACTGGACCTCAAGGACCTCAAGGTATTCAAGGACCGGCGGGTGCTCAAGGCGCTACTGGTGCCCAAGGACCTCAAGGTATTCAAGGACCAGCTGGTGCTCAAGGCACTACTGGTGCCCAAGGACCTCAAGGTATTCAAGGACCAGCTGGTGCTCAAGGCGCTACTGGTGCCCAAGGACCTCAAGGTATTCAAGGACCAGCTGGTGCTCAAGGACCTCAAGGTATTCAAGGACCAGCCGGCGCTCAAGGTGCTACTGGTGCCCAAGGACCTCAAGGTATTCAAGGTGCTACTGGCGCCCAAGGACCTCAAGGTATTCAAGGACCAGCTGGTGCTCAAGGACCTCAAGGTATTCAAGGACCAGCCGGCGCTCAAGGTGCTACTGGTGCTCAAGGACCTCAAGGTATTCAAGGACCGGCGGGTGCTCAAGGTGCTACTGGTGCTCAAGGACCTCAAGGTATTCAAGGGCCAGCTGGCGCTCAAGGTGCTACTGGCGCTCAAGGACCTCAAGGTATTCAAGGGCCAGCTGGCGCTCAAGGTGCTACTGGCGCTCAAGGACCTCAAGGTATTCAAGGACCGGCGGGCGCTCAAGGTGCTACTGGTGCCCAAGGACCTCAAGGTATTCAAGGACCAGCTGGTGCTCAAGGCGCTACTGGTGCTCAAGGACCGGCGGGTGCTCAAGGACCGGCGGGTGCTCAAGGTGCTACTGGCGCTCAAGGACCTCAAGGTATTCAAGGACCGGCGGGTGCTCAAGGTGCTACTGGCGCTCAAGGACCTCAAGGTATTCAAGGACCGGCGGGCGCTCAAGGTGCTACTGGTGCCCAAGGACCTCAAGGTATTCAAGGGCCAGCTGGTGCTCAAGGTGCTACTGGTGCCCAAGGACCTCAAGGTATTCAAGGGCCAGCTGGTGCCCAAGGCGCTACTGGTGCTCAAGGGCCAGCGGGCGCTCAAGGTGCTACTGGCGCTCAAGGACCTCAAGGTATTCAAGGACCGGCGGGCGCTCAAGGTGCTACTGGTGCCCAAGGACCTCAAGGTATTCAAGGGCCAGCTGGTGCCCAAGGTGCTACTGGTGCCCAAGGACCTCAAGGTATTCAAGGACCAGCTGGTGCTCAAGGCGCTACTGGTGCTCAAGGACCGGCGGGTGCTCAAGGTGCTACTGGCGCTCAAGGACCTCAAGGTATTCAAGGACCGGCGGGCGCTCAAGGTGCTACTGGTGCCCAAGGACCTCAAGGTATTCAAGGGCCAGCTGGTGCCCAAGGTGCTACTGGCGCTCAAGGATCTCAAGGTATTCAAGGGCCAGCGGGCGCTCAAGGTGCTACTGGTGCCCAAGGACCTCAAGGTATTCAAGGGCCAGCTGGTGCCCAAGGCGCTACTGGTGCTCAAGGGCCAGCGGGCGCTCAAGGTGCTACTGGCGCTCAAGGACCTCAAGGTATTCAAGGACCGGCGGGCGCTCAAGGTGCTACTGGTGCCCAAGGACCTCAAGGTATTCAAGGGCCAGCTGGTGCCCAAGGTGCTACTGGTGCCCAAGGACCTCAAGGTATTCAAGGACCAGCTGGTGCTCAAGGCGCTACTGGTGCTCAAGGACCGGCGGGTGCTCAAGGTGCTACTGGCGCTCAAGGACCTCAAGGTCTTCAAGGACCGGCGGGCGCTCAAGGTGCTACTGGTGCCCAAGGACCTCAAGGTATTCAAGGGCCAGCTGGTGCCCAAGGTGCTACTGGCGCTCAAGGATCTCAAGGTATTCAAGGGCCAGCGGGCGCTCAAGGTGCTACTGGTGCCCAAGGACCTCAAGGTATTCAAGGGCCAGCTGGTGCCCAAGGTGCTACTGGTGCCACTGGACCAGCGGGTACTCCAATTCCTGTAACTATAGCTGCAATAGGAAACTCAAATCCTCAAACTATATCACCTGGAACAAACATTCAATTTAATCAAGTTTTCGAATTAAATAACATTAATTTTAATGACACTTCAGATACTTTAACAATTTTAGAAACAGGCGTATATGATATTAGTTTCTCAGCATCTACAACTTTCCCAGGCTCTTCACCATTTGGATTCGGCATTTCATTCAATGGCCAACCACCTACTCGTAATTTTTCAACTAACGTTATCGGTAGTGCTGTTTCCTTCTCTACAATCGTTACTTTACAAGCTGGTACAACAATTGCTGTACAACCTACAGCAAATACGATTTCTATTCCGAACACGGGTGACACAACAGCAACACTATCTGTCTTCCGAATTTACTAATTGTTACTGTATAAGTATATTTATATTAATGTATTTCGTTTGACTGTGTATTAAATCTCTCTTTATATAGAAAGGAGCACTTATTTGGGAGGATAAGTGCTCCTTCTTTACGTTTCTTTACCTCAAATTTACTCTACCTTAATCCTCGTTTTGTATGATAAATAGTGAAGTCAAAGATATGAAAGAGGGATGAAAATGAGAGTTATATCACTATTACGCATTTGGATTGGTCTTATGGTATGCATTATTTTATGTGTAGGATTTTTTTTAACTCTAAAATATTCCACTATATCAAAAGCAGAGAGAAAAACAGTTCCATACGAACTTCTGTATACAAAGCAAAATAGCGTTCCATATTCTTCTTCTACTCATAATGAAAAAAAGGTTATAAAAGGAATGCTTATTACAAAAGCTTCGACTTACGAAAACCTACTTCAAATTGCTGAAACAATTAAAGATCAGTATAAAAATAAAGACATAGATGAAATCACCCTTTCCATCCATAATGAAAATAATGGTGATTATGAAGAAGAATTACCTTATGAACCTATTAGTAAGGGGAAAATAATCGTCACATACGATCCTCAATCTTTTGGCAGTACAACTGTTACACTTAACGAGTAATATCATTTATCCCGATTGGTGTGAGCTAATAATCCATAGAAAAAAGAGGCGAATCTCATTATTCGCCTCTTTTTATTACCAAAATGATGGGATCAGTTCTTTCACTTTATCAAACCACTCTTGCTGCACTTGTTTTCTTTGTTGTTCCTCTTCTTTCCTTCGCTTCTCTTCTTCTTTTCTACGTTTTTCCTCTTCAATTGTTTGCAATTGTTTTTTGTAATCAGCCTCAGATATGAGCGACAACTGGAATGCTTTTTGAGCTGGATTCGCATTCGCCTTTTTCATAATATCCCGGAACATCGTCGTCGTAATTTGACTTCCTCCCGGTACATAATGCTCATTATCCGTTTTATCATATCCTACCCAAATCGCACCTACTAAATCTGGCGTATACCCAACAAACCATGAATCCTTCGCACCAGCACTTGGCCCATTTACAAGTTGAGTCGTCCCTGTTTTTCCTGCTGTATCAATATTGTTAACTTTCGCTTTTTCACCCGTTCCTTTTTCGACAACACCTTTTAATAAGTATGTCATCTTTTGAGCAATTTTCTCACTCGTCACACGTGTCTCTTTCTTATACCATTTTCCAATTGTTTCACCTTCAGCATTTTGTATCTCTCTAATTGCATGAGCTTCCACTTGAACACCATCATTTGCCAACGCACTGTACGCTTGGGCCATTACAAATGGAGAGGTTCCCACATGCATCCCGCCCAAAGCGATTGGATACGTACGATCTTCTGGTACTAATGGAATACCAAATCGCTCTAAAGATTTCAACCCTTTGTCTAACCCTATTTGCTCTAATAGCCAAACAGCTGAAACGTTGTATGACTTTGCCACCGCTTCATACATTGTCACATCACCGTGAAAAGTATGATCACTATTTTGCGGTTTATATTCTTTAATATTAAACGGTTCGTCCTTTAATATATCGTATACTTCATACCCCTGTTCTAAAGCTGGTACATATACAGCGAGAGGCTTTAATGTTGAGCCGGGTTGTCTCTTTAATTGGGTTGCATGGTTAAACTGTAAAAACTGATATGGTCCTCTACCCCCAACTAAAGCTGGAACACCACCTGTTTTTGGATTTATAAGAACTACACCCGTTTGCATAAGTTGGTCTGAGCCGTTACCTTTGAAATAATTATCATTATTTACAACGTCTTCTACAGCCTGTTGTTTTTTCGGATCAAGCTCTGTATAAATACGATAACCACCTGCTAAAATTTCATTTTGTGTCAATTCGTACTTATCCATCGCTTCTCTAACAATATAGTCTACATATTGAGAATATTTCCCTTTATATTTATCATCAACACCACGTCTTAATACAAGTCCTGTCTCTTTTTCTTTATTGTACTGTTCTTCAGAAATATAGCCTTGCTCTTTCATTAAACTTAATACGACATTACGTCGTTCGATAGATTTATTAAAGTTTTTATAAGGCGAATACGCAGACGGTGCTTTAATCAAGCCCGCAATTGTAGCAGCCTCTGAAATTGTTAGATCTTTTACATCTTTATCAAAATAAGACTTAGCTGCCCTTTTTATGCCCCAAGCACCTTCACCAAAATAAATTTGGTTCATATACATTTCAATAATTTCATCTTTTGTATAAGTACGCTCTATTTTTTTTGTTAAAAAATATTCCTTTATTTTTCGAGAGTATGTGCGGTCTTGTGTCAGAAATACATTTTTCGCAAGTTGTTGTGTAATTGTACTTCCACCTGCCACAACTTCTCCTGCAGTGAGATTTTTAAAAACAGCACTGATAATTCCGCTGTAGTAAATACCGTGATGGTTAAAAAATTCCTTATCCTCTACAGCAACAATTGCTTGAACCATAATGTCAGGAATATCTTTCCGTTTGACACCTTCTGTTTTAGAAGAAGCTAATTTAGTCGCAACTTCATTATTTGCATCGTAAATTAAAGTCGGTTGTGGAACAGCTTGTTTTAATTCAGATATGTCTTGAATGGAAATTATTATATTTATAGCTATAAATAAAATAGCGAGCAAACTCCCTAATACAATTAATGAATTACGAAGTTTCTTCCTCTTATTGAACCACTCAAGCATTTTTTTAAAGTGAGTGTTCTTCAATTTCATTCGTTCACTTCCTTCGTTTGTTTACACTCTTCTTTTCAAAAGGAAGAATATACCTCCTTTTAAATTTATTATAATAACGTAGTGGTTCCTATAGTGTAAAGCTTTTCTTTCACATTCATACTTTTTGCAAGAAAAGGACATTCTACAAGTAAGATATTCCTTATCGAATACTAATATTATTAATAGAACAACGCGAGTTATGTTAAGTTTTTGTAAACTTTTCGATAAAATGTTTTAAAAAACGACAGTTTTTTGTTAGAATTGATTAGCCAATATATTTTACATATATTACTTTTGTGGGGGTAACAATAATGGTCTTTAAATCAAAAAAAGATAAATTTTCTGAAATGCTAATGAATGTTTCCGAAAATTTAAAAGAAGGCGCGCAGTTTTTCGTGGAGTATAAAATTAAAAATGCTAGCGATTTAAAAGAGTTTTCTATGCGCATGAAAGAGTATGAGTCAAAAGGTGACTCATTTATTCACGAAATCATTATGGAGCTAAACAAAGCGTTTATTACTCCTATTGAACGTGAGGACATCCTACAACTTGCAATGAGTATGGATGATGTATTAGACGGATTAGATCACAGTGCTGGTCTGTTCGAAATGTATTCTATTACAGAAGCTGATGAATACATGATTAAATTCGTAGAAGCAATTAATCAATGTGCAATTGAGATTGCAAACTCTGTTGAATTAATGTCTAACAAAAAATTAGTCGACATTCGTACAAATGCGATTAAGATTAAGGATTACGAGTCACAATGTGATGATATTCGCCGTCATGCGATTAAGCACTTATTCTCTCGTGAAAAAGATCCGATTAAGATTATTCAATATAAAGAGATTTACGAAGAGCTTGAAGAAGTAGCAGATAGCTGCCAAAGCGTTGCAAACGTATTAGAAACAATTATTATGAAGAACGCGTAAGGAGTTTGATCATGGATACACTCTTGATACTGACCGTTTTAGTAGTCATTTGCGCTTTAGCTTTTGACTTTATCAATGGATTTCACGATACAGCAAACGCTATTGCAACGGCTGTTTCAACGAAAGCTCTAAAGCCTAGACATGCAATTATTATGGCAGCTATTATGAATTTTTTAGGTGCGATGACATTTACAGGTGTAGCAAAAACTATTACAAAGGATATCGTTGACCCATTTGCTTTACCTAATGGTTCTCTTGTAATTTTAGCTGCTTTGCTTGCGGCAATAGCATGGAATTTAATCACTTGGTACTATGGTATTCCAAGTAGTTCTTCTCATGCAATCATTGGCTCAATCGCAGGCGCAGCAATCGCTGCTGCTGGTATTAGTTCATTAAACTATAAAGGATTTATAAAAATTCTTGAAGCTTTAATCATTTCACCGATTATCGCTTTTGTTATTGGTTATATCGTATACAGTATTTTTAAAGTCGTCTTTAAAAACTTTAACTTAACGAAAACGAACAAAAACTTCCGTATATTCCAAATCTTTACTGCGGCATTACAAGCCTTTACACATGGTACGAATGATGCACAAAAAGCAATGGGAATCATTACGATGGCTCTTATGGCCAATAACTATCATACTTCTGACGAAATCCCTTTCTGGGTACAATTAGCCTGCGCAACTGCAATGGGTCTTGGTACTTCTGTCGGTGGATGGAAAATTATTAAAACTGTCGGTGGACAAATTATGAAAATTCGTCCTGTAAATGGTGTAGCTGCTGATTTATCATCATCACTTGTTATTTTCGGTGCAACATTCATTCACTTACCGGTTAGTACAACACACGTTATCTCTTCTTCTATTTTAGGGGTTGGGGCTTCTCACCGTGTGAAAGGTGTAAAATGGGGAACTGCTAAACGCATGTTAATTACATGGGTAATTACGCTTCCTATTTCAGCTTCTTTAGCTGCTTTATTTTACTATTTACTACACTTAATCTTTTAATTAAAAGTCGTCTTCCTTATTTTTCTAGGAAGACGACTTTTTTGTGAACAACCCTATTTCTCATTGAAAAGCGTGTATAATAATTGGTGTATAAGTTATTTAGAGGAGTTGGCAATTTTGGAATACATCATGTTACTTTTCATCGGACTAATCGCCGGGACAGTCGGAAGCCTAGTTGGACTCGGAGGCGGAATTATTATTGTTCCATTATTAATTGGATTACACAGTTTATCCCCACAGCTCGCAGTGGGAACTTCTATGGTAACAGTCGTTTTTACAGGACTGTCTTCCACCCTTACTTACATGAAGCATAAGCGAGTAGATTACAAAAGTGGACTTATTTTATTTATTGGGAGTGGCCCTGGAGGTATTATCGGATCATGGGCAAACAAATTTTTAAACCAAGATACATTTTCTTTATATTTTGGGGTGTTCCTTATTTTCGTCTCAATTCTTCTTATGTTACGAGATAAATTAAAACCTCTTTCCTTATCAAATATGACTGTAATTAAGCGTTCTTTTACAGATAACGAAGGAAATACTGTAAACTATCAATTCCCACCGCTTCTCGCTATCTTGATTGCCTTTATAGTTGGATTTATTTCTGGTTTATTTGGAATTGGTGGCGGCGCCTTACTTGTTCCAGCGATGATGCTCCTTTTTGCATTCCCAGCACACATTGCTGTAGCAACTTCGATGTTTATCGTATTTCTATCAGCAATTGTAAGTTCTGCAACTCATATCTCCCTTGGAAATGTTAGTTGGATTTATGCATTAATTCTTATTCCTGGTGCGTGGATTGGTGGAAAAATCGGGGCTTATATAAATACAAAACTTAGTGGTAAAGCAGTAATTAATTTATTACGTATCACATTAATTATTCTTGGAACTAGATTAATCATTACGTCCGTCTTATAACGCGTTCTTTTTAGAATGCGTTTTTTCTTATACACATGAATATAAAAACGTTCCAAGGAGAACAAGTAAGATGAGACAAACACCTAATAGCATAAAATTTGAAATATGTACGTTCCTCAAGTTGACCACTCCTATAGCTACGACTGTTACCTTAATGATAGCGAAAAAAGAGTCCACTTGCAGTTACAAAGTGTTAACAATGCAAAATCATTTATTACAAATCTTATCCATATATTTCATTTCGTTGTATAATCTATCGATTCAATAAAAAAAGATGTCATATTGACATCTTTTTAGTGAAGAAGTGACCATCCCATAAAGTCCTCATGTACTTGGCACGCCCTCTTATCGTTTCGATCATATAATTCAGCATAACTATCGGTTTCTTCATCATAGGCCATTGTATAAATAATTTGGCCGTCTATTTCAACGGATAGAACAACTCCACCTTTCATCTCTTCCACATGAATGATAGCATTCGCCGGAATTCTCATATCCGTCATCTTCATCGCATCTAACAATATACTAAACCCCCTACAGCGTATTCATTGCTAGTACTATTACACACTAAATAGTATACTACTGTAATAGCATACATTTCGTCAATGAAATTGCTATTTAAATAGCATATTGTCTTTATACATATAAGCTAAAATAGAAGAAATAGAACTGTTTAAATGGGGGGCTAACATTGATTTTACACAAGGGAGATGTACTATTCCGTCAAGGCGAAGACGGTCCTTTATATTTTATTAAATCCGGTTTATTAAAAGTGGTTAGGTTACAAGAAGATGGGACATCATTTTTATTTAACATTATCGTTCCAGGTGAAACGATACCTCACCATTCATTAATTTCACCGAAAGAATATCACGGTACA
Source organism: Bacillus luti (assembly GCF_009739945.1). Classification (NCBI taxonomy): domain Bacteria; kingdom Bacillati; phylum Bacillota; class Bacilli; order Caryophanales; family Bacillaceae; genus Bacillus; species Bacillus luti. Next base: position 3,697,490 of record NZ_CP040336.1, read on the forward strand.
GCTATCGCTTTAATAAAAACAGAGGTAGAACCTATTATGAGCAGCGAATGGTACGATAAACTTCAGGCAAATCCTGAATCATATGCCAATATCGCTATGCAATTACAATCAAAATTAAGAATGATGCAACAACGTATTGATCAATTAACAACCGTCTCTCCGAAAGAGCGCCTTCATCGTTTACAAGAGTGGTTCACCTTATATTTAGGTGATATCCCTATTTATGAAATATTAACACAAAGTGAAATTGGTCAACTAATAGGTGTACGCCGTGAAACAGTAAATCGATTATTAAGAGAACAAGCAAAAAACGAGGTAAAATAATACCTCGTTTTTTGTTTGTTCCAGTTCCCACTATTGTAAGCTTGCTGCTGGACCGAAAAATTCATAATGAATGTGCTCTTGTTTCACACCTAAATCAGTTAGTGCAGCATTTATATGCTTCATAAATGGCACCGGACCACAGAAATAAAATTCTGCTTCAGTTGTCGGAATAATAGATTGTAACCATTCGCCTTCAATAAAGCCTTCCTTATCAAAGTTCTTCATTTCTAAATCTTTTTCAGTCGGTGCAGAATAGCAAGTGTATGCTTTAACTTGTTCGTATTCATTATCTACTGCCTCAACGTGTTCTTTCATTGCATGTGTATTACTATTTAGCGCTGCGTGAACAAAACATACATTACGTTTTGACTCTTGTTCAATTAACGTATTTAGCATACTCATCATTGGTGTAATACCTACCCCACCACTAATGAGTACAACTGGTAATGTCGAATTCATGTTTAATACGAAATCTCCTGCTGGTGCACTTACTGGTAACATATCCCCTTCTTCTACATGATCATGTAAGTAATTAGATACTTTACCATTTGGTGTATCTACACCTTTTTCTTTCTTTACACTAATACGATAATATTCTTTTCCAGGAGCATCTGATAAGCTATATTGACGATTATGTGTATATGTTTCACCTTCGATATTGATTTGAACCGTTACATATTGTCCTGGGATGAATGAAGAAACTTTCCCGCCATCTTCAGGTTTTAAATAGAATGACGTAATAACATCACTTTCTTTCACTTTTTTAACGACCACAAAGTTACGGAAATCTTTCCATCCACCTTCTTTATGTGCCGCTTCTTCATACATCTCTGCTTCAATGCTAATGAATGCATCAGCAATGACACCATAAGCTTCTCCCCATGCGTTTAAAACTTCATCAGGTGCACCTGCGACCTCTTTAATTGCACGTAGTAAACATGTACCTACAATTGGATAATGCTCTGCTTTAATACCTAAGCTTCTATGCTTATGACCAATTTGTTTTACAACTGGAATAATAGCTTCTAAATTATCAATGTACGTTGCAGCTGCATAAACAGCATTCGCTAGCGCTTGTTGTTGTCTTCCCTTTTTCTGGTTCGTATGATTGAAAATATTCAATAACTCCGGATGTTCCGAAAATAAAATTTCATAAAATCTCGTTGTAATTTCAACGCCTTTTTCTTGTAACAACGGTACTGTTGACTTTACGATTTCAATTGTTTTTTCACTTAACATTGTATCCCACTCCTCTATTTCTTTAACTGTTTTTAGTGTAACTGAATTGTATAATACAGATTGTGATTTTAATCACTATTAACACGGTGTTTTTGTGAAAAATATATGAACATTGCACTTACAAAAGAAAATAAGCCAACTAGAATGCTAGCTAGCTTATTATTTAGACTGTATTGCTTGTTCAATTACCCTTATATCTTTCCCATCTCCAAATTCTGTATACCCCCAGATGTTCGTTTCACCTCTATATTTATTTACGATAATATCTAAGTCATGGTATACACGATGTGCATAAACTACATACTCAATATTTTGAAGTTCCACACCTTTTTTTACAATTTCATAGCTTCTATTTACATCACGTTTTATTTTTTTATTCTTTATTTCTGTATGTATATTTTTTAAAGACGATTCTTGTTGTTGAAACCATTGTTTAAATTGGTTCCAGTCCCCTTCTGTATAATTCTCTGCTTTACCATAATTTAAGAAATTATTATAACTTTCATGTGTCATACGAATAAAATCAAGTACTTTCGTCTCTTCTTGCACATTTTCTATTTGAGCTATTGTACTTACCTCAGCAGGCTTATCCGCATAATGTAACAGCACTTTCATAAGACTATAACTTGCAATAATCATCACAATAATAACCCCGAACACACTTAACAATTTCTTCATATACAGAACTCCTTCTCTACTAGGAATATTACAATATAGTACTACACTTGTAACATTCTCTCGTAGAATTATAATTCCTGTACAAATCCTTCCCATCATTTCGACACTATTTTTCTACACACTTCGCCTTGGCAAATGCTCTTGTAAAACAATGTACCCTTCATAAGCTGTATAACCAAGAATAGCCATTAGTCCGATATAACAAGCAAATACCGTCCATTTCGTTTTCGTATCCACTTTATAATAGTTTTCTTGTTGTTTCTTTTCTATATCCCATTCATGTAATTTTCTTTCTGACATTTCAAACGCTTCTCTTATATGAATCGTATGCGTCTCTTTCTCATCTTCATACGGAACGTAATCAAGTGGTTCAAACTTTGGTAAAAGATACTCTAACACTTCAATTTTTTGAAGCTCTCCTATTTTTAATTCTTTTTCACGCTCTCTTTGCCTTAATCCATTCATTTCATGCTGCATCATATATATATTTCGATGTACCGCACCAGTTTCTTTTAATTCCTCTTCAAGCTTATCGATATATTCTTTCATTCCATCAATTCTATAGCCCAATTCCTTAATCGGCTCGTCTCTCTTTATAACTCTATATAATTCCATACAGCCGATAATAACAATAAATCCTCCTAAAATGCTTTTAAAGTAAATTGAATAACCTAACAATAAAACAAGCCCTGCTCCCCAAATTTTCGTACTCACAACTGAAATAATTCGGCCACCATCTAACGGTGAAACTGGAATCAAATTAAAGAAATTAATCATACTTCCAAGCAAAATAATGAGCGCCCAAAATGGCTCTTTCGTTATTATATAAAGTGGGATTGCAGGTAAAAAGGAAAGCAATCCGAACAGAGGTCCCATATAGGCAATATAGGCTTCATCCTTTGCATTTTTCGGCATCTCTTTCATCCCAATCAAGGCCCCCATAAATGGAATAAAAATCGCCGGCGATGTTGGTATACCTTTTCTTTTCGCAGCCCACAAATGTCCCATCTCATGAACAAATAACAAGTAAATAAGTGCTACCCCAAATTTCCATCCATATATAACTGCGTATGCACCAAGCGATAGAAACATACTAAATACGGTTGAAAACTTCGCTAATTTAAAAATTGCAAATACCCACTTTAACTTAGAAAGTAAAAATAGCCCTATTGCAACAATAATTCCCCATAATCCTTTTTTATTATTTTTCATATTCCTCTCCTTTATCTCTCATTAATGAATCATATTCATTCCTCAAAGCTTGTTCTTTTCTCTATTATGACATATTTTTTTCTATTGTTAGAAATAATGTTTATATAATCCATTTTTAGCCAAAAATATAAATAAAAGGAGGTGCACACAATTGAATTTACAATCTCTCATAATAGGCGCTCTATCGTTTTTAGCTTCAACTCTTATCTTTTATACCGTTAGTTACGTATTATTATTAGATTTGTTGCCCAATCACGTATTTATTGCCCTTATCATCCTTTCCGCTCTTATGATTTCTTTTCTTATTACACGAAAATCAATGAATGAGCCATCTGCAAAAGCAAAGTAATAGAGAGGGGTGCTTTCCCCTCTCTATTATCATTTCCTAGGAAAGGCCCTATAAATTTTGTGTTTCACTTTATCTTTGTAAATTCATTTTTTCACCATACTCTTTAACAATTTGAATGATATTTTGAAAAACACCTATTTTTTCTTTTTTACTATTTAATATTTTCAAATCATAATTTTCATAATATGTTTCTAATGACTTTAATTGTGATTCTGAAGCACCTTGTATCGGAACAGTAGCATGCAATTCATACTGTTTATACCCTTCCCTTACCTTTTCACCTAAAATTTTTTCACTCTCTTTTGCTCCAATTAATTTTTGAATTTTTTCTGGGAAAATGACTTGCAAATAATATTCTTGTTCCTTCTCTAACTTGTTGTATAATGATTGTGAAATCGTATACCGTACCGTATAATTCACTTTTTGATCGCCTGCTTTAATATGAAACGCGGTAATCTGCAAATCTTTTTTTGTTACTTCCGTTAAAGGACCTACCTGCATCTCATCTTCTTTTTGTTCTGAAACATTTGGAAATATAGCCAAAAGCTTTTCCGTATCTTTTGTATTCAGCATATACATAGCTTGCTTATGTTGTACCCACCCTCGTCTGTCTTCTCCTCTTAGCCATGCATAATATATTTCTTTTTTCCCATCTCTACTAATTTGTATTTCATATTCAGGTTCACCGAAGCTACCTGTTATTTCTTGTTTCTCAGCTTTATCCATAATGTCTATTACTACCTTAGCTTCTGCTTCCTGTAACTTTTTCTCTTTATGTTTTTTTTGTATAACAGTTACCCCTATTGTTTCGTTCACTTCATTCACCGTCTCTTCCACTTTTTTTGTTTCTTTTTTTTGCTCAATTTGACTACAAGATGCTAGTAACATAGCAAATAACAACAATACATATTTCCTTTTCAACTTAATCCCCCCTTTTACAATAAGAAATTCTTATAATCTTCATATAAAAAACAAAAACGTGAAACACTATAAAATAAGCTATACTAAGCATTGAAAGGAGGTTTTTTTATGTCCATTAATTTTCACGATGCAAATAATAAATACACATACGCACAGCGAAACGCCCATATTTCTTGGGGAGAAATAATAAAAAGTATTACAAATATACAAAACAAGCAAATAATTGATATCGGCTGTGGTGGTGGAATTTATACGAAAGAACTTGCTCTTATGGGAGCCAAAAATGTTGTTGGACTTGATTTTTCAAAAGAAATATTACAAGCCGCAAAAGAAAATTGTAGTGGCGTTCCAAATATTTCATTCATTCAAGGTGATGCACATAGTATCCCATATCCTAATGAAACATTCGACATTGTGATTTCGCGCGCAGTGATTCATCACTTACAAGACATTCCTACATTTCTACGTGAAGCTTCTCGTATATTAAAGAAAAACGGTGTACTTATTGTACAAGACCGAACCATTGAAGATTGTACAATTCCTGGCAGTCCCGAACACATTCGCGGATATTTTTTCTCAGTCTTTCCAAAACTCATTGAAACCGAATCAAAAAGAAGACCAAAAACAAATACTATACAGCAAGAATTACAAAAACATTCTCTTCATGTGTTCCCCGCTCAAACACAATGGGAAATACGAAAAACACATGATTCTGTAGAAGCATTACTACAAGATTTATCTCCTCGAACAGGTCGATCTATTCTATACGAATTAACAGATTATGAACTTTCTCAACTTCTACACCACATCCAAATCGCATTACAAAACGTATCCCCTATTATCGAAAGAGATCGTTGGACAATTTGGAGCGCCATGAAACTGTAAGGAAGGAAGCCTCACAAAATAATGTGAGGCTTCCTTCTTTCATAATCTAACTTTGCAACACTCTTGATACCCTCCACTTCTGGCCTGTGCACTTCCACACTTCGGACATACTAAATATCTAGACTGATTTGTCAACAAACTACCTTTTTGAAAGAGTAAAACTTCTGCTTGTTTAAATGAACGCGAATAATATAACCACATAAAACCAATTATAGCAATAATGCCAAATAATACTCCCATCGCAAGCATTTCAGTCACCTCTTTTGGTTTGTTCTTTCCAGCAAGTGGATTGTTGTATTATTCTCTATAAATTCAATTAATCCCTTCTTCACTCCTATAAATATCAATTTTCTCCACAATTTTTACAATTACCTACAAATTTTCACTTCTCTTTTACAAAACCATTTTAAGAATCTTCCCCCTTCAAATAGTTTATATAATCGAATATATTCCGATATCTAAATGCACAAACTAAAAAATATGTTGACTTTCTAAAAAAATCATGTAACAATACTGTCAGAATACTTGAATAAAAATTCATTGACGAGAACGAGTACGTTATAGAACTGTTCCCCAGAGAGTTGGCGATTTGCTGCAAGCCAACGTTCAGCGCGTAACCGAAAATCATCTCCGAGAAGTAGAACCGAATGTCACAGTAAGTTCTTACCGGCTGTCCACCGTTACAAGGAACACGTATCATGTTGTACGTTGCAAAGCCGTATACATATAGATTTATTTCTACATGTATAAATTAGGGTGGTATCGCGGGTAAATATAACTCGTCCCTTTCTTTAGGGACGAGTTTTTTGCGTTCTTACAAATGAATTTTAAAAAAGGAGGAAAAAAACAATGAACACTGTATCAAAAAAACATATTTTTTTCACGGGTCTTATGCTATTTTCTTTATTTTTTGGGGCAGGTAATTTAATTTTCCCTCCCATGCTTGGACAAAATGCTGGTGAAAACTTTTGGCCTGCAATGATTGGATTTTTATTAACAGGAGTCGGTTTACCGTTACTAACTGTTATCGCAATCTCACTATCTGGAAATGGAATGCAACAACTTGCAAGTCATGTCCACCCATTATTCGGAATTTTCTTTACTGTCGTTGTATATATCGCAATTGGTCCTTCAATGGGCATTCCGCGTGTCGCTAACGTCGCTTATGAAATGGGAATTAGTTCTTTCTTGCCAGAAACAATTCGCTCTAGTAACCTAGCACTATTTTTATACACTGTCATCTTCTTTGCTATCGTATTTTGGCTTAGTTTAAATCCATCTAAACTTGTCAATCGCATTGGAAATATATTAACACCTATTTTATTACTATCTATTTTCTTATTGTTTGTTAAAAGTGTATTTACACCACTCGGACAATCAGGACCAGCAATGCAAGAGTATCAAACTTCTCCAATCTTCAAAGGTTTTATGGAAGGATACTTAACGATGGATACCATTTCAGCACTTGCATTTGGAATTATCGTTGTAAACGCAATTCGCTCTACCGGTGTGAATGATCGCAAATCCATTGCCATCGCAACAGGAAAAGCAGGGCTTATTGCCGCTACAGGGCTCGTACTTGTATATGGTGCACTTGGATGGCTTGGTGCAACGAGTGTCTCGCTCGGATATGCAAAGAATGGTGGACAATTACTTACTGTAATCGTACAACAATTATTCGGTCCGTATGGTCTGCTTCTATTATCTCTTATCGTTACACTAGCTTGCTTAACAACATGCGTTGGACTCGTATCTGCATGTAGTCAATATTTCTCAACATTATTTACAAAATTTTCATACAACGCATTCGCGAGTCTCATTTGTACATTAGGATTATTAGTTGCCAACCTAGGTTTAACAAAAATTATCGCCATCTCTGTCCCTGTTCTACTTGTTGTATATCCAATTGCGATTGTACTCGTTCTACTTTCATTACTTCATAAGTATTTTGGTGGATATCGCTCTGTATATGTAGGTGCATTAATTGGAGCAGCAGTTGTGAGTGTATTTGATGGATTAAAACAAGGTGGAATTCCTGTTTCATTTATCACACCATATTTTGAATCTATTCCTTTATATAATGAAGGGATCGGCTGGCTCGTACCAGCATTAGCTGGAGCTCTTATCGGATTTACTATCGCTAAACTAAGCGGTGCAAAAAAAGTCCCATTAATAGCCGACTCTCATGAAGCAAAAGCATCATAAAAAAACTCCCACAAGGGAGTTTTTTTACATTTGATAAGCACTATGATTAAAACTACTTATTTTATACGCTTTCGTATAAAAATCAATATTTGTATCAACTGTTTCTACTTTCACGACATCATAGCACTCTTCTTGCTTTACTAAAAATAAATAGTATTCTTCTGTCGCCTCAATAATTGCAATTTTATCTGTTTCAACATTATATTGTTCACAAAGCGCTTGTAATGCGTTCACATAATCCTCTAATTTTTTCGATTTATCCATTCCAAATATTGTTTGAACTAACATATACATTCTCCCCCTTGTATGTACTGTTAACACTATAATGATAACGCTTACATTAGTTGCCGTCAATAAAAAGCTTTGGCAAGATGAATAGCCAAAGCCTCTTATCATTTCGTCAATTGATGTCTAAATGCATAAATCACCGCTTGCGTTCGGTCACTTACATTTAACTTATTTAAAATATTGCTCACATGTGTTTTCACTGTTTTTAGAGCGATAAATAGTTCATCTGCAACTTCCTGATTGCTTTTCCCCTCTGCAATTAATAACAAAATTTCATACTCTCTTTCTGTTAACTCTTCATGCAAAGGTTGTTCCTTCTTCTGGCGCATACGTGACATCATTTTACCAGTGACTTTTGGCTCTAATACAGTTTCTCCATCATAAGTAGCTCGCACTGCATCCGCAATATCACTTGCTCTTGATGTTTTTAATAAATAACTTGTTGCTCCGGCCTCAATAACAGGATATAATTTTTCATCATCTAAAAAACTTGTTACAACAACAATTTTCGCTTCTGGCCACTCTTGAATAATAGCCCTTGTTGCTTCAACTCCATCCATCTCATCCATGACAAGATCCATTAAAATAATATCTGGCCTTAATTGCAGCGCTAACTCTGACCCTTTTCTTCCATTCTCAGCTTCTCCAACTACTTCAATATCTGGCTGGGTTGATAAATAAGCTGATACACCCATGCGAACCATTTCATGATCATCAACTAGTAATACTTTGATCATACTTCTCCCCCTCTCTCAATCATAATTGGTACTTTCACTTCAATTTGCGTACCTTTATTTGGAAAACTAAGCACTTTTAGTGTCCCACCAATTTCATGAACACGCTCTTGCATAGATCTTAAACCGTAGGAACCAGCCTTATTAACTCCTACTTCAAATCCAACACCATCATCAATGATTTTTAATATCGCATATTGATCAATTTTACGAAGACGCACTTCCGTTTTCTTTGCCTTCGCATGTCGTAACGTATTTGATAGCGCTTCTTGCACAATACGGAATAAATGGTCTTCTACACCTTTTTTTAATTCAATAGGTTCGATAAGCCATTCAATTTTCATATGTTGTTTTCGCGATAATTCCGTTAACAACTCTTCTATACCTTCAGTCAGTTTTTTACCTTCTAATTGTACAGGGCGTAGATGAAGCAATAATGCCCGCATTTCTGATTGCGCATTTACAACCATATTTTCAACAAGCTGTAATTGTTTTTTTGTCATATCTGGAAATTTAACCACTTGTTCATTAATCGCTGACATCATCATCGACATTGCAAAAAGCTGCTGACTTACTGAATCATGCAGCTCCCTCGCCAATCGATGCCTTTCTTGGGAAATCGCTTCTTGTCTCATCTCTTCATTCCAATGAGCTCGTTCATTCGTTACTTTTTGAAAGAGTCCAGCTTGCTCCTCTAATCGACGAGCAAGAACGATTACTTTTCGTTCCACTTCATGAAATTCATCATCTGCAGTAAACGAAACATCACTCGGAAAATTCCCTCGCTCTACTTCAAATAGAAACGTATTTAACCCTTGTATGCGCTGCTCTATATAGTAACCGATTGCATACCCTACAATTCCCCCGATAAGTAAACTTGTAGTCATAATAAACAAGCCAATTGGAACAGAAGCGATGGATTCCTTCCATAATAAATCATACACTTGTTGCTCGCTTTTCCATACATAGACAATTGTACAAATAAGCGCGATACTCACAGAGGACAACATAGAATAACGAATATACATCCACGAAATATTTTTTTGTTTCTTCATTATACTTTCCTCACTTCCGTATCGCCTACGACAAGCGAAGAAATAATTTTAATGCGACGAGGAGCCTCTTTATACTGCTCTGTTCTAAATGTAACATTGCGGTTAAACCCTGTCTCTTCATGACCTGGCAAGAGCACACGTCCGACAATAACAGAATGATTTAAAGACAGTTCAATATCATATGGCACATATAAACGAATATTACCAACCACACCTCGAATAACAATTACTGTTTCTCCTTCTGGAATCATAGCAGTTGTTAAATCTATTTCCACATCACAAGCACCATATTGAACATTAATATCCTCAAGTTCATAAATATGATCCATCATTCGGACATTACCTACAAACATATTTTTCAAATACGGCTCTGTACGATATATTTGCTTCTCTTCATCTATATATCCTTTTTCTTTAATTTCAACCTTCATTGCTTTTTGCTGCTGCCCTTGCTGAATCAGTTGATAACCAATTAAAGCTAAACAAGCAAATACTACGAGTACAAAGGCTGCTGATGAGAATAAAAAGAATAAAAGTACGATGCCGCCAACAAATAAAAATACATTTCCCCTAACATAACGATTTTTCTTACGATAATGCCTTCCAAACATAATCATAATAAATGCAAAAATTAAACCACCTGGTTCAAAATGTCCAAGTATCATATCAAGAAAAAGACCGAATCCAAATATGATGAGGAGCATCCCCATTAATTGCGTTTTTGAAAAGTGCTTTTTCATTTCAGCTCCTCCCCTCTTCGTTACATATACATAGAAGAAAAGGCATTGCTTTCCAACACCTTTTCTCCTATCACTATATCATAAGCCTGTTTTATAATATACTACAATTATTTTGTTACTTCCTTCGTTAACGACACTTCACTTTTTTCTTTCATTTCACGCTCAAGCTTTGCAATTTTCATATCAAATGTGTCACGTTCATGCTCATCATTCATACGAGTTTCTAAGTCGCGAATATGATCTTCAATTTCTTCAAATCGTAAGAACGGATTATTCTCATCCATTTTATGCATCGCTGTATTCATACGACGATTTGCATGTGCCATATTTTCACGAGCCATTAGTTCCATACGCTTTGCGTGCATTTCTTTTAATTTATTTTTCATTTCAGAAAGACGGCGCTCTAATTCATCAATTTGCTCTACAACACCTGCATACATTTCTTCTAATCGAGTTACTTGCCCTTCATAATAAGCTACCTCTTCTAACGCACGCTCGTGCAATTGTAATTCGCCTGCTTCTTGAGCAATAACAGCTTGCTTTGATCTTTTATTAACGAAATAGCGTGCTTGCTCAAGCTCACGAGCGAAGTTAGATTTTAATGTTTTATGACGCTGAATTAACTTCTCAATTTTTGTTATTTCACGCTCACTATCGCGTAAATATTGGTTTAACATAGCAATTGGATTTTTTCTTTCCTTCTCATCTAACACGTTATGAAAATCAGCTAAAATTGCATCGCGTACACGTCCGAATAAAGATTGTTTCATTATAAATCTTCCTCTCTTCTACTTTATTTATGATTTGGTTTATTGTTTTAGTTTTTCATTAACTTGTTCCACTCATCTTCAAAGTTGCTATATGGTTTAGAACTTTCTGGAGCAGCGTCAACAACTACATCTTTTTCTTTTTTCCACTCACGGTATCCATAGTATAAAACTATTAAAGCAGCGATACCGATTAATGCTGGTGAATGTGATAGGGCAATTGACAAGCCGATTAAACCGACAATACCCCAAGCTAACTTTCCAAAAAATGATTGTGCTCGCACAAATGATTTGTAGCTCCAGTACACAACTCCTGCTCCGATTGCGAATCCTACAATACCAGCAAGACTACCAAGAGCAATTAGAGCCAAAATACCGGCCGCGATAAACGCTAGAAATTGTTTCATCTTGTGCTTGCCTCCCTTCGATTTGATACTCTTATCTTAACTATTTTTTCATCTTTCCATAACGAGCTTAAGAACCGTTTTTGACTCAGACTTAAGACTGAGTTGAATTCAGCCCTTTACATAAAAAAAAACGCGCAGAGAATATTCTCTGCGCGTTTTCAATACATAACGGTAACTTTCATATTAAATTAAGCTGTTTTATGATACTCTTTTTTCTCAGCTACTTTCGAAAATCTTGGAAATCCAATCAAAATCGAAACAATCCCGCATACCCCTACTAAAATTGGATAAAATGCATATGGTAACAATTCAATCGGAGATAACGCAGCAAATCCTGCCGCAGTTAACATTTGAGCACCGTACGGAATTAAGCCTTGCACACAACAAGAAAAGAGATCTAATACACTCGCTGATTTACGTGGATCAATTTCGTATTGATCTGCAATGTTTTTCGCAAGCGGCCCTGTAAAGATAATAGAAATCGTATTATTCGCTGTACACATATTCGTCATACTCACTAAGCCAGCAATACCGAACTCTGCACCTTTTTTTGAGCGAATGTTACGTGTTAAAAGATTCATTAAATATTGAATACCACCATTATATTGAATCAGTTCGACCATACCACCAATTAAAATAGCAAGTAATACTAACTCCATCATACCGCCCATTCCTGTCGTTACACTTTTAAAGAAACTCTCTAACGTGTAACTTCCATCTATAAGGCCGATAGCACCAGATAGTACAGTTCCACCTGTTAACACAATAAGTACATTCCAGCCAAGTAACGCTGTAATAAGTACTCCTGCATACGGTAAAATCTTTATCCAGTCAAAACTATGAGCTTTAACTTGCGTATCGCTTCCTAAAGTGATGATTACTAATAGTACAATCGTAATAATCGCAGCCGGTAATACAATTAAAAAGTTCGTCTTAAACTTATCTTTCATTTCTGTTCCTTGTGAACGAACAGCTGCGATTGTTGTATCTGAAATAAACGATAAATTATCACCAAACATCGCACCGCCAACAACGGTCGCCATCGTAAGTGCAATTGAGATATCAGTTTGCCCACTAATACCTACAGCAATTGGTGCTAACGCTGCAATGGTTCCCATCGAAGTTCCCATCGCTAATGAAATAAATGCCCCAATAATAAAAATTCCAGCTACGATAAATCCTGGTGGCAAAATAGATAACGCTAAATTAACAGTTGAATCTACTCCGCCCATTCCTTTAGCTGTTTCAGAAAACGCACCTGCAAGTACAAAAATTAATACCATAATCATAATATCTGGATTTCCTGCACCTTTAGCAAAGCGCTCTACTTTCACATTAAAGCTTTCTTTACGATTCATCGCTAAAGCGATTCCTACAGCAATTGAAATCGCTACAAGTATCGGCAATTTATAGAAATCACCTGTAATAATTCCAGAACCAATAAATAGCGCCAAAAATATCCCAAGCGGTAATAAAGCTACACCATTTCCTCTCGTTTCTTTCAAAGTACCATCTCTCCCTAGTTTCAACCTTTTTTCTAATGAATAACAAAAGACCTCTTCCAATGAGAAGAGGTCTTATACATCTATAAGAAACACTCTTCTCATCTTTCAAGCACATGCTTGCTGGATTTGGCACAGCACTCTGAAATCGAGTCCGCTGCCGAGGCATCGTAGGGCCAGTCCCTCCGCCTCTCTTTATAAGAAGGTTTCGTATTTATTTTTTAATAATAATTTCTTTCCTAACTTTACTCGCTTACAAAACAAAAGTCAATTATTTTTTGTATAGATTTTTTTGGTAATTATACAAAAACGCGAATACAGCAATCATTTCCACTTTTCAATTTCTTCATCCAATATTGAAATCCAATAAAATTCATTATTTTTTATAGCTGCTATTATCCATTTTGTTGTATGCCAAGCTAACTCATATTCTTCCTTTGTAATATCACCAATTTTATAAGCATCCTCTAACTCGTCTTCATCCAATACATAGATCTCACCATTCGGTAACAATACTACATCTAAATATAAATCATCAAAATAAGGTAAACCACGCTCGTCTATTTCATATTCTTTCGCTACGTCAATATAATATTGCACTAATGTTTTTTGATCATCTAGCATAGCTGTTATGGCAAAGTTCTTCCCATTTATGAAATACTGAATCCACGTATACTTATCCCCTGCAATACAAATTTCTTTACCTGCGTATTCTTTACAACTCGGTTCTCTCACCTTCTGTATGTCCAGTATTCCTAACATACCCTCTTCTACTTGCTTCACTATATAATCCTTCTCTATTAGTCGTTTCCACGAAGAACCATCCCCATATTTACGTTTCATTACGTCCGCTCCTCTTCTATATATAGAAAAGCCCCCACATATTATGTGAGGGCTTGTTCATATTATAATTAAGCCGCTTGACCCTTTTCAGAAATCTCTTTTAAATAAGCTTGTCCTTTTTCAGCGTCATATTGACCTTCCCACTTAGACATAACTACAGCTGCTAAAGAGTTACCTACAACGTTAACTGCTGTACGAGCCATATCTAAAATACGGTCAATACCTGCAATAAATGCTAAACCTTCAGCTGGAATACCTACTGTACCAAGTGTTGCTAGTAATACAACGAATGATACGCCCGGTACACCCGCGATACCTTTTGATGTAACCATTAATACAAGTAATAATGTAATTTGTTGCGTAATAGATAAATCAATACCGTACATTTGCGCTAAGAAAAGAGCTGCAATTGCTTGATATAAAGTTGATCCATCTAAGTTAAATGAATAACCTGTCGGAATAACGAAAGATGTAATTGCTTTCGGACAACCGAACTTTTCCATTTTCTCCATGATTTTCGGTAAAACTGTTTCTGAACTTGCTGTAGAGTATGCTAAGATCAGTTCGTCTTTTAAAATCTTAAAGAATTGGAAAATGTTAATTCCAAATATTTTCGCCGTAAGTCCTAATACGACTACAACGAAGAAAATCATTGCTCCGTATACTACAATTAATAATTTCCCTAATGGAATTAATGAAGAAAGACCAAATGTAGAAACTGTAACTCCAATTAGTGCAAACACACCAAATGGTGCAAATTTCATAACTTGGTTTGTTACGTAAAACATTGCATCAGCTACACCTTGGAAAAATTGAAGAACTGGTCTTCCTCTTTCACCAATTGCCGCTACACCTAAACCAAATAATACAGAGAAGAAGATAATAGCAAGCATATCTCCGTCAGCTAATGACTTCATAATGTTCGTTGGAACAATATTTACAAATGTATCTGCAAATGAATGACTTTGTACTTGCTCTGTCGTATGTGTATATTTTGAAATATCTGTCTTTGTTAACTGCTCCATATTTACGCCTTTTCCTGGTTGGAAAATATTCGCAATCAATAGACCGACAATAATTGCAATTGTTGTAATAATTTCAAAGTAAATAATTGTTTTTCCGCCTAGTCGGCCTAATTTTTTAACATCGCCAACACCAGCAACCCCAACAACAATACTTGCTACAACAATCGGTACAACGATCATTTTAATTAATCGGATGAAAATATCACCAATTGGTTGTAAGTAACTCACCACTGCCGGATTGCCAAAGAAAATCGCCCCAACTGCAATACCTAGCGCAAGTCCTATTAATATTTGCCATGCAAGTCCTATTCTTTTCATATTTGTTGTAACCCCCTCTTCGATGTTTCACTCTATCTCTCATTCTATCTCTATAAAACTTGAAATTAAGAGTATTACATATTATTCGACAATTCACTACATTTTGTCCCTGTTAAAAATCATAAATCAAAATTTAAAATCTGACAACAAAATAAGTTTGCCCGAACGCAAATAATTTTCTTGACAAAAACAAAACCCATGTCAGAAAACCTCACATGAGAACGATTCCTTATCAGTGTTTTATTGGATTCCTATCTACTATTTTACTATATAAAACAAATATTTTTTCCCTTTATTTTACAAATAAATCCAGAAAATACATCCTTGTTGCACGAATAAAAAAACGCACCCAGCATGACAATTATCATTAAAAGATGCTAAATTCCGACAAAATTTAGCATTTTTATAAAATTTCCTTTACATTATGATTACAACGATAGACACTCCCCCTCTAATGATATATAACATTCATAGGGAAAGGAGCCAAACAACAATGAAAAAGAAATTTGCAGCGTTTAGTGTTTTAGCAGCAGGAACGATTTTGGTCTCTCCGCTACTTTCACCTGTATACGCTGAAACGAATCAAGATAAATTATCTAACATACAATCAGAATTAGACGGCAAACAAAGTGACTTACAAAATAAATCAGCTGAGAAAGACCAAATAGAAAAGGAAATTCAAGAATTACAAAAAAAAATCGATGAATTAACTACATCTATTAATAAAAACGAGGCTGAATTAAACGATACGAAGAAAGAAATTAGCAAAACACAACAAATAATTGCTGAAAAAAAGAAACATATAGAACAATTACAAACAAACATAGATACACGTCAAGAAGTTATTAAACAACGACTACAATCTATGCAAGAAAAACCTCGTACAAGTATTATTACAGAGGTCTTAACAAACTCTGCAAACATTGCTGATCTTGTTGATAATATGTATTCCGTAAGTTTGATTTTAAACAACGATACAGATATCGTGAAAAAACAAACAACTGATCAAAATGCTGTGACAACTGAAAAAGAGGCTGTTGAGAAAAAAGAGCAACATCTAAAAGAATCCGAGCAAAAATTAGAACAAAAGCAACAAGAATTACAAAACAACCAACAACAGCAACAAACGCTTATTAACGATCTACATACGAAAGTAGCAAAAGTAGATTCAGAGATTGAAGGATTAGAAGAATCAAAGGGTATTTTAGAAAATCAGCGTCAAGCTGTTCAAAAAGCAATTGAAGAAGAAAAACGTGCAGAGGAAGCTCGTAAAGCTGAAGAGGCACGCAAGGCGGAGGAAGCTCGCAAACAAGCAGCTGCCACACCTGCTCAAGCTGCTCCGGTACCGCACGATACAAACATCGGTGGATTTATTAAACCAGCAGCAGGATCAAAAACTTCTGGGTTCGGCGCACGTTCTTTAGATAACCATAAAGGAATCGATATCGCTGCTTCAGGAACCGTTCCAATTATCGCTGCAGCAGATGGTGTTGTTATTCGCTCAGAGTTATCATCCAGTTACGGAAACGTTGTATACTTATCTCATCGTATAAACGGAAAAACATATACGACAGTATATGCTCATATGAGCAGCCGTTCTGTATCAAATGGACAAACTGTAAAACAAGGAACTCAACTTGGATTTATGGGGAATACTGGCCAATCATACGGACAACATTTACACTTTGAACTTCACCTCGGAGAATGGAATGTCGGTAAGACAAATGCAGTTGATCCATCTCCTTATATCGGATTATAAAAACTCGGTGCATACCGAGTTTTTTATTTACACTTCACACAATATAGGCATTCCACATAGACTATAACTATATGCCTATATTTTACGAGGTGATTCATATGAATACACAATTACAACAAGAAATAGAAGAAGCTAGAGAAACGTACATTGGCCGGTTATTTACATTTGGCGGCTCAGCGTTGTTTTTAATCGGTTCATTCATCGCAGTCGTCACAGCTTATAAAGCATATAATCGTTTATTGCAATCATCAACATAAAAAAAGACGGGAATCCCCGTCTTTTTTTATGCAAACATTTTAAATACACCTATTGCATTTAAAAATACAATTATTACAGTTACTGGAATAATATAACGAAGTAAGAAGAACCAAATGTTAAATAGCGTTTTCCCTTTCGTTTCCGTAACTTCTAATTCTTTCATTAATAACTCTTTACTCATTTTATTGGGTACAAATAGCGAAATAGCTAGTACCCCTAACGGCAGCAACACATTACTTACCGAAAAATCAACGAAATCAAAGAATGTTTTTCCAAATATTTTCACATCACTCATAATCCCAAATGATAATGCCGATGGAATTCCAACCGCAAAAATAAGAATACCAATTAATAATGATGCGGACGGACGCTTTTTCTCATTATCTTTCGCAACAGATGCTACAACAATTTCAAGCATTGAAATCGCAGATGTTAAAGTTGCAAAGAAAAATAACACTAAAAACATAATGAAGAAAAATTGTCCAAATGGTATTTTCGCAAAGACAGCAGGAAGAACGATAAACAGTAGTCCTGGTCCTTCTGTCGGCTTAACGCCTAATGCGAAAATCGCTGGGAAAATCGCTAATCCTGCAAGCACTGTAATAAATACAGTTAAACTTACAATAGATGTTGCTGATTTCGCTAAATGTTCCTCTTTCTTCAAATACGAACTATACGTTACCATTACTGAGGCACCTACCGTTAATGAGAAGAAAGATTGTCCCATCGCATATAAAATCGTATCTGCTGTAAGCTTTGAAAAATCTGGTTTTAAGAAGAACTCTACCCCAGCCATAGCACCATCCAGTGTTAAAGCACGAATAATGATAGCAATAAATAAAATGAATAATAGCGGCATCATGTACTTACTTGCCTTTTCTATACCTTTTTCTACACCTTTACTAACAACAAAAATAGTACAAAGCATAAAGACAAATTGCGCTCCAATTGCGCTTACTGGATTTGAAATTGTTTCACCAAACAATTTTCCATAATCAACAACACCATTCCAGAAGCTTCCTGTAACACTATAGTATAAGTACAGTAAAATCCATCCACCTACAACACTATAAAAAGATAGTACACTAAAACAAGTAACAACCCCCATACGACCAATCCAAGGATATAACTTGCTATTTGGCACCAATACTTTATACGCTGTAACTGCCTCTTTTTGAGTGCTACGTCCAATAACAAATTCTGCTATTAGAAGCGGCATACCTATAAATAAAGTTAATAGTAAAAATACAAGGAAGAATGCGCCTCCCCCACCATTACCTGCAACATATGGAAATTTCCATATCGCACCAAGACCTACTGCGGCTCCGGCTGCTGCGAGTACAAAGCCAATTTTCGACGTCCATTGCTGTGTTTCTTTCATCATAAATTCTCCTTTTCTGAATATTTAAACTTTTACCAATTATACACTTTCATTTCATACTCGCACACCTCCTTTAGAAAATAAAAAAGTCCCCTACACGCAAATATGCATGTAGAGGACGATATATGTAATGTAAATACCGTGGTACCACCTCAATTGGATTGATAAATCCCACTTGTTCAAGTACAGGAAAAATTCCGATACTCTATCCTTTTAACGGCGGAACCCGGGTTGCCTACTACAATGTTCAACATACCTCTCGCAAGCCCATTCTGTATATTTTATCGTACCGGGCTCACACCTTACCCCAGCTCTCTGAACGTATCAAATATACATACTCTTCTTGCTCATCGATTTCATCTATTGAAGTTACTTGTGATTATAAATTATATTTTTATATTTGTAAAGCGCAATTTATTTTTTGTTATTGGAGAACTTCCCCCTCTAATTTCCGTAAAAAACTTTCTCTTTTTTCCTCGCTTTGCACATATACTGATTTCAATACTTCTTGTAGCAATATATGTCGTTCTCTCTTTTCTAA
Organism: Bacillus luti; assembly: GCF_009739945.1. Taxonomy (NCBI): domain Bacteria; kingdom Bacillati; phylum Bacillota; class Bacilli; order Caryophanales; family Bacillaceae; genus Bacillus; species Bacillus luti. The sequence goes on from NZ_CP040336.1 coordinate 3,716,921, forward strand.
CTGCAACTCTTTTAACTTGATTCTTACTTCATATAGAAACTCTAAATATATTTCGTATGTTTCATCATATTTATTTGCGATATCATCTCGAATTTTTTTCGCAAGCTTTGGACTTGCTCCTCCAGTAGAAACCGCTATATTAAGTAACCCACGATGAATTGCCGCCGGAAAATGAACATTACCACTTTCTGGGTTTGTAATAACATTTACCAATTGATTCTCTGCGCTATCCTCAGCAACTTGTTCATTTAATATAGAATCACTACTCGCTGCGACAACTAAAAAAGCATCTTTAATATCACTTTTTTCATACTCTCTTTGATACCAACGAATTTTCTTCTCCTCCACAAGTTTCACTAAATTTGCGTCTAATTCCGGACTTACTACAACTATATCCGCACCTTGTTTTAGTAAAGGAATAATTTTAAATCCCGCAACTTTCCCTCCACCAATGACAACAACACGTTTCTTATCAACTCGCACTGTAAGTGGATACATATTGATCTCCTCTCAATATTTCCTTCGTTTTTTGGATTAACATTTCTCTAAACGCTTCATTCTTTCCTAAATACGGGCTTATTTTTATTCCTTCCAATTCATATTGACGCACTTCTTTTTCAATATATTTCATAAGTAATCCTGTAAATAACAAATAAGGTAGCACAATGATATGCTCTTCTTTTCGTTCTACAACTTCCTTCAATTTCCCCTCAAATTTTGGTTCTGCAGCCGCTAAAAAACAAACTTCTACTTTATCAATTTTTCCCTCCGCTTGAAATAAAGCAGCGATCCGATTTATATCTTGTAAAGTTTCAGGATCGCTACTGCCCCTTGCGACAAGTAAAAGTGTCACTTTATTTTTATATTCTTCAATACCGCTTCCTTTATATACCGATTTTATAAGTGTTCTTGATACACCAAATGGATTACCGTAAGTCACTTTAATATGAGGAAATTGATCATTTAACTTTTGTAATTCAAACGGAATATCATTTTTCACATGACCTGCCGCTAATAAAAATACAGGAATAGCGATAATCTCTGTCGCACCACGCTTCACACATGTACGAAAGCCTTCTTCAATAGAGGGATTCGCTAACTCTAAAAAACAAACTTCTTGAATCGTTGCCTCTATACGGCTCATACATGACGTAATAAATTGAATTGCCTCTTCTTTCGCTTCCCTCAACCGACTTCCATGACATATATATAAAATAGCCTTCATTTTACAACACTCCACTTACTTGATAGGCATTTTCCGTTTGTTTCTCAAACCAATGAATCTTTTCTCTAAAACGGACAACTTCTCCAATTACAATCATGCTCGGATTTTGAATTTGTTCTTTTCTCGCAACCTCCACAATTGTTCCTAACGTCCCGACAACTGTGCGCTGCATAGACGTCGTTCCCCGCTCAATAATAGCAGCAGGTGTATTTTTTTCTTTCCCATGCTTCATAAGTTGTTCACATATGTAGGGCAAATTACTAACCCCCATATATACTGCTAAAGTCTCTACACCCTTCGCTAAACTTTCCCACTTTACTTCCTCTTCAGCATCTTCTTTCCTGTGTCCTGTCACAATAGCAAAACTTGCACTTGCATCACGATGGGTCACCGGAATCCCCGCATAAGCAGGTGCAGCTATTCCAGAGGAAATACCTGGGACGATTTCAAATGGTATCCCTTGCTTCGCTAGCGCTTCAGCTTCTTCTCCACCTCTACCAAATACAAACGGATCTCCCCCTTTTAACCGCGTTACAATTTTTCCTTTTTTTGCGTATTTAATAAGAAATGTATGAATCGTCTCTTGCTTCATCGTGTGATAATTCGGGAGCTTCCCGCAATAAATTAAATCCGCTTCAGGCTTTGCGTACGAAAGCAACTCTTTATTCACAAGACGGTCGTATAAAATAACATCTGCCTTCTCAATACATTTCAATCCTTTCACAGTGATTAAATCTGGATCCCCAGGGCCCGCTCCAACGATATATACTTTTCCCATCAGCTCTCCTCATTTCTACTATTAAAGTGAAACTTCCATCCTTATATACGAATGGAAGTTTTCATTACTTCATATTTCAATGTTCCTTACTCATGAATAACAAAGGCCGCGCTTTTTCGAATCTTCTTTTTTTCAAATAAGGAAATCTCCTTTATTTCCGGTAACGGTAAAAAATGTTTTTCAAGCTCAATCTCTGCAAGCTTAAATGCCTGTTCTTCACTTTGAGCAACGACAACAATCGGAACGATATTATTCGCTAATACAGCTTCAAATCGGTATAAGTCCATATTGCCCCTCCTAAGACGCTATAACTTCCTCTAACACGTTATTTAACGCTATTTGTAATGTATCTACGCCGATACGTTCAACAAAATCATAAAATGTTTCAGCTGGTAACTTGTTTTTTTTGAAATAACTTATAAATGATGCGAGCACATCCGGTAAATCTTCACCGTCTATTTTCCCTTTTAGCTTTTGATTATAAGCACCGCCATCTAGTAACGTTCCGCCGACATAAATTTCAAACGCCTCAACAATTCCTTTTTCCTTCGTTTTCATTTTCACCCCTTGTAATCCAATGTCAGCAATTTGACGTTGACCACATGAATTCGGGCATCCTACCATATGAATTCGAACAGGAACGTCGAGTGCAATTTGTGTATCTAAGTACTCAGCGATTTGGCGTAACCTTTCTTTCGTTTCTACTAATGCGAGATTACAATATTCAATACCTGTACATGAAACCGCATGACCAATAAATGATTTCGGATTTGCAGAAATTGCTTCAAATAATGGTTCGCTTAATAAGCCTGCAACATTCTCTGGCGGAACATTCGGAATAATGAAGTTTTGCGAGTTACAAGTACGAATTTGCCCGTTACCATATTGCTTTGCAATTCTTGCAATCTCAAACATTTCTTCTGCATGTAAACGCCCTACAGGCACATTAAAGCCGACATATTTTAGTCCCTCTTGTTTTTGATCTTGAACACCATAAAAATAACCTGCATTCCATCCTTTTAATGCACTTTCTCCTTTACTTTGTAAAGGTCCTGTATGCTCTAGTAGTTTCTCTTTAAATTTCTCCGCTCCCCAGTCTGCAACAAGAAATTTCAAGCGTGCTAAATGACGCTTTTCACGATATCCAAAATCTCGGAATATAGTAGCAATCGCAATTGCTACCGCCTTCACTTCTTCTGGTAGAACGAATACATCTAATTCTTCCGCTAAATATGGACGAGCTGATAATCCTCCGCCTACTTTTATATGAAAACCAACTTTTTTCTCACCATTTATTTCTTTCGTAGCAGGTGTAAATGCCACACAGTTAATCTCCGCATTTGCTGAATTATAAATGTTAGAACTAATGGACATTTTAAATTTACGTGGTAAGTTAGAAAACTCTTCATTATGTTGAAAGTAGTCATATACCTCTTTTACAATACCTGTTGTATCAAACAGTTCATTTGCATCAATTCCCGCAAGTGGATTTCCTGTAATATTACGCGTTATATCACCACACGCCCCTGCTGAAGATAATCCAACTCTCGCTAACCTTTTAAAAATATCTGGAATTTGCTGAATCTCTAACCAATGAAACTGAATCGCCTGTCTTGTCGTAATATCGATTACATCACGTCCATAGTCCTCAGCGATAGAAGCAAGCGCTTCTGCCTGCGCATTTGTAATAATCCCAGAAGGAATATTTACACGCATCATAAAGTATCCAGCTTCTTTCGGACGCTGCAAATACAATCCTGCCCATTTAAATGCGTCCCACTCTTCTTTCGGAATAGATTCGAATCCATTCTCCGCATAGTAAGGAATGTCATTAAAGATTTCCAATCCATCTTTTTCTAATTTATTCTTCTCAGTCTGATTTAATTTTTCATTGTTAGCCCATACTTTTTCATAACTCATTTTTAATCCCCCTATATAAAGTGAATCTTTAATCAGTGAGGATTGTGTTCATCTCCCACTGAGTATTAGCCTTAACCAATCAGGCATTTACAGACGGCAGGGCTCCCACCTAACTTCTTTGCCCAAGCCGAATTTTGAGGTAGGTGTTTTACAGCCCGTTAGTGCGGGATAAAACTACGCTCTTGTAAATACTTCACAATTTGTTCTGCACATTCTTCAATAGAATACTTATGTGTTTCTACAATTAATTCTGCTCGTTCTGGCTCCTCATATGGTGAATCAACACCAGTAAACTGTTTAATATCACCTTTTCTTGCCTTTTTATAAAGACCTTTCGGATCACGTTTTTCACACTCTTCAATCGGACACTTCACAAACACTTCAATAAATTCATCCGCCGCTAATAGATCTCTAACTTGTTTTCGGTCTACTCGAAATGGTGAAATGAATGCTGTAAGAACAATCGTTCCTTGATCTACGAATAGTTTAGAAACTTCACCGATACGACGAATATTCTCTGTACGATCACTTTCAGAAAACCCTAAATCATTATTTAAACCGTGGCGTATATTATCCCCATCTAGCACATAGTTTCCGATATTCTTTTCAAATAGTTTACGAGCAACCGCATTCGCTACTGTAGATTTACCCGAAGCTGATAAACCCGTAAACCAAATTACAAAACTATGATGACCACTTTTCACTCTTCTCTCATCTTTTGAAACAGAGGCTGTATGCCAAGTAATATTTGTATTCATCTCTTTCTCTCCCTATTTTGTTACTACACCTTTTTTCAAACCTTTAATTAGCACTTCCACTACTTCTTTACGACTAAATGTACTTGGCGGAATCTCACCGTTTCTTAATAGCTCCCTTACTTTCGTACCGGATAAAATGACATGATCCTCTTTTCCGTGCGGGCATGTTTTCGTTGAAGCCATTGCTTCACATTTCCCGCAGTAAAAGCTATGTTCAAAAAATAGCGGTGTAATCCCTAACTCTTCCACTGTAAAGTTTGTAAAAATCTCTTGCGCTTCATATGTTCCATAATAATCTCCTACCCCGGCATGATCACGCCCTACAATAAAGTGGGTACATCCAAAATTCTTTCTTACTAATGCATGAAATATCGCCTCTCTTGGCCCTGCGTAACGCATCGCCGCAGGAAACACACCTAAAAAGACACGATTTTTCGGATAATAGTTTTGAAGTAATACTTCATAGCTTTCCATCCTTACATCAGCAGGAATATCATCTGATTTCGTTTCCCCAACAAGCGGATTCAAAAAGAGACCATCTACAATTTCAAGAGCAGACTTTTGAATATATTCATGAGCGCGATGTACCGGGTTTCTCGTTTGAAACCCAACTACTGTTTTCCAACCACGCTTTTTAAATTCTTCTCGCGTTTCAATTGGATCTAAATGATAAGAAGGAAATTGATTATTTTCAAAGCGTTTTGTAAGAATAATAGCTCCTCCAACGTAAACGTTTGGTCGTTCATATAATTTTTTCACTCCTGGATGAGCCTCATCCGTCGTTTTATATACAAGTAACGCTTCTTTTTCTTTATCTGGTACAAAAATATCTTCTATTTGAATGACACCATATATTTTCCCATCGTTAACAAGCTTTACTTCCTCTCCAACTTCCAGCCTCTCTGCTACACCTTCTGTTACCGGCAATGTAATTGGTATACTCCATATGCTCCCATTTGCTAAACGAAGAGTTTCTACGACCGAATCATAATCATTCTTACCTAAGAAACCTGTCAGTGGGCTATATCCACCTGTCGCTAGTAGCTCTAAATCACTTAACGCAACGTTGTCTAATTTAATTTCTTTTTCAATTTGTGATACGTCGTATGTCTCATCTATACGGTTTACTAATTCGTTTCTTGTACTCATTTTCTATATCCTCTCTTAGCTTTATTTTTCAATTCATCTTATTGATCATGAAGACCACATTCTGTTTTCAGTTTTCCAGCCCATCTACCATCTCTTGAATCGCCACCATCTACAGGTAACGTACACTTCTCACACCCAATACTTGGATAGCCAACATCATGTAATGGGTTATACGGCAAACTATGTTTGTATACATATCGCCACACTTCTTTCCATGTCCAATGAATAAGTGGACAAATCTTAATAGATTGAAAACGACGATCTTGATTTATAAAGTTTGTATGTTTGCGAGTTTCTGATTGTTCCCTTCTTAAACCTGATATCCACGCCTTTTCATTTGCTAACGCTTTTTCTAAAGGTAAAATTTTCCTAATTTTACAACAAAGATTCGGATTGCTTTCCCATAGCCTGTCACCATGCAACTTTGCTTGTTCATCAAGTGTAAGTTCTGGCTGTTTTTCTATAATGTTTAATGAAGGAAATCGTTCCCGCACTTTTTGAATTAATTCATACGTTTCTTGAAAATGAACATTTGTATCCAAAAATACAACTTTAGCAGATGGATTTACTTGGTTTATAAGATGCAGTAGTACCATACCTTCCACTCCAAAGCTACATGCGTATACGATTTCTTCTTTATATTCTTTATAAGCCCAACTTAATACAGATAGCGCGCCTTTTGTTTCATCTTCTTCTGAAAATGAAACACCATTTTCAGCCCACGTTTCATACGTCAACATGTTTTTTCCCCCTGTAAAAGCAAAAAGACGGTTTTAACCTAATACAATAGGTTAAAACCGCCTCTAGTTTTTCTAGTCAGCGCTTTTTACTTTAAACGTACTTTTTCACTTTTCTCTAACTGAATGACTTTTCCATCTTGCACAACAATTGTAATTGAACCATATTTCATATCAGCAAGCATCGCTTGAATCTTCTCCGATACTTCATCAAAATGTTCCCGTACACTCACGCGAACAGCCCCCCTTTTTATTCATAAAAAAAATCTTTCCCATTTCGAAAAGACTGTTCGGTAATATATTTTACCTTATCTTTCAAAATGGATTCCATTTTGCTGGATTTAGCACCTTGCTTTCTATAAGCAGGTTGCCGAGCTTCTTCGGGCCAGTTCCCTCCGCTTCTCTTGATAAGCTTTGTATTTGTATTTTATCACAATTCTGATTTTTTTCAATCCTAGTTTTCCGATATATTTTAATTATTTTATTTTACAAAAAAGGAATTGCCCATCCGAACAACTCCTTTTCTCTATTTAAACAAGTTCTTTAATACGTATGCGATCGTTCCCAATAATATTTTCATATGTTTCGCGTTCCACTACAATTTGCGATGTTCCACCTTTCGCAAAGACGACAGCTGGTCTCCGAATTCGATTATAATTATTCGCCATCGAATAGCCATATGCTCCTGTACAAGAAATTGCTAGTAAATCGGAAGAAGCGACTTTTGGTAAATGAATATCCCAAATCAGCATATCTCCACTCTCACAACATTTCCCAGCAATCGAAACGAGTTCCTCATTCGCATCATTCCCTCGATTCGCTAACATTGCTTCATAACGAGCGTTATATAAGGCAGGTCTTAAATTATCCGTCATTCCACCATCTACCGAAACATATTTTCTTATGCCAGGAATATCTTTCACCGATCCGACTGTATAAATTGTCGTTCCAGCATCACCTACAATACTACGACCTGGTTCAACCCAAATTTCTGGCAATGGATAGTTACATACTGTAAATTGTTCTCTCACTGCACTCGTTACAGCTCGCACATATGTCTCAAGTGTTAATGGCGTATCCGAATCTGTGTAGCGTATTCCGAACCCTCCGCCTACATTTAACACCTTTACTACATAGTTTGTTTGCTCTCTCACTTCTACTAAAAATTGGCGAAGAACTTCAATTGCTCGAACAAAACCAGCTGTTTCAAATATTTGTGATCCGATATGGGAATGAATACCTAGCACATTATAATTTGATTTTTGTAAAGCAAGCTCAATTGCCTGCATCGCTTGACCATTTGAAACACCAAATCCAAATTTTGAATCCTCTTGGCCTGTTGTAATATATTCATGTGTGTGCGCCTCTACTCCAGGCGTTACACGAATTAATATGTTCACAAATTTCCCATGTTGCACTGCTAAATCATGCAAAATTTCTAATTCTAAAAAATTATCGACTACAAAACAACCAATATTCGCCTGAAGAGCCATCACAATCTCTTCTTCTGTTTTATTATTGCCGTGAAAATGAATGCGCGATGCCGGAAACCCTGCTTGAAGCGCAGTATATAATTCCCCTCCAGAAACAACATCTAACGACATATTTTCTTCACGAGCTACTCGGCACATCTCCATGCACAAGAACGCCTTGCTTGCATACGCTACTTGATAAGAGAAACCACTTTCTTTAAAAGCACGATGAAACGCGCGGCACTTCCCTCGAATTGACTCTTCATCGTATACATAAAGTGGTGTTCCGTATTGTTTTGCTAGCTGCGTCGTATCGCACCCTCCAATTTCTAAGTGTCCTTGCCCATTGATTCGGCTCGTGCCGTGTAAATACATTTGAATTCCTCCCTTATTTCCTCTAAAACTCATAACCCCAATCTTCTATTCATTGCAGCACGCTTTTAGATAGACAAAAAACGCGCGGAACAATGTTCACACGCGTTTCTTATTAGGAAAAATATATATTGAAAAAATAAACGAGTTGTTATCTCCTCAAAATAAGAAACCGCATCAACATCTCCAAATAGCTCTCCATAAAATAAATCTTATGACAGTACTACATTTATTCAATGCAGTCCCAATATATGAATAAGATGGTTATTCTTATATTTCGGCAATAGTCCCTTTCAACCTATGATCACAGATTCCATTAAATCTCCCATAGCTTACTCTTTCCTATCGCGGCCTCTACCTTTGAGAGTAGATGAGGTAAGTCTATTTAATTTTCAAACATCTAATTGTTGCTATTAACAATACCAAAGGACCATTTTATTTGTCAAACAATTTTTTATATTGTTTTTTTACAGTTTAGTTTTGTATCATTTGGTAAGCGCTTTATCATGATCTTTGTCACTTCCCATTCGCCTTCTTCGTTATTAAATGTGATCGTTACTTTTTCAAATGGCGGCACAATTTTCCCACCAACGTGTTCATACTTCGTCACTTCAATAACCGCTTGAAATAAATATGTACCACTATACACTTTTTTTAAACTAATAATTTTAGGACATTGATAAGGCTTCAAACTCCCATATTGTTTTTCAATTGCTTTATTTATTTTTGGAAATAAAACAGAATAAAGTGCATCTTCCATAAGGGGTGCATCATATTGGGCTACAGAAACACTCGGTGAAGCAAAAAGTATACAACTACTGCATGCAATAAAATATAATAATTTTCGCATTATAACCTCCGTATTATTACGTGATTCTTTCTGCGCACGATCATTATCATACAAAGAAATTCCATTTTATTGTCTCCCATCGCTCTTTTTCTACTCAATTATTATAAAAAAGTCCACAACTCTCTTTTATTTTCGTATAATGATACTCATAGTATAATAATCATAATAACAAAGGACTGTTCGTATATATAAAATGAGGCGCTAATCAAATAGGCCCACAAGAACTGTCATGCTTTTTAGGAGAGGAGTATATTATGCTACAACGTCTGTTTCCAAAACTGCGATTTGCACTTATTGCAGTCGTTTTATTATGGATAAAAACATATATTGTGTACAAGCTAGCATTCGATATTAAAATTGATAATTTCTTTGAAGAGTTTATGCTTTTTATTAATCCACTAGCTGCGTTACTTTTATTTTTCGGTTTTGCTTTATTTGCATCCAAACACCGAAACCGCATTATAGTTGGAATTAGTTTTATACTATCATTCATTTTATTTGGAAATGCAATGTTTTATGGGTTTTATAACGATTTCGTTACGTTCCCAGTGTTATTTCAAACAAATAATATGGCTGATTTAGGGACGAGTATAAAAGAACTCTTTACGTATAAAACATTACTTTTATTTGCAGATGCGATTATTTTAATGTTTCTTTCACGTAAATTCCCAGCATTTTGTGACAAGACGCCGCTTTCTCGCTCTGAAAAGCGTACTTTCTTTAGCGGTGTAACAGCTCTATTAGCACTACAAATTGTTGTTTCCGTTATTTATAAACCACAAATGTTCTCACGCTCATTTGACCGTCAAACTGTCGTGAAAAATTTAGGTTTATACACATATCATCTATTCGATATTACACTTCAATCAAAATCTTCAGCTGAACGTGTATTTGCAAGTGGGGACGGGTTCTCTGAAATTAAAAACTATACGGACTCAAAAGAGAAGCAAGTTGATAAGAACTTATTTGGAGCTGCAAAAGGTAAAAATGTGATTTTGATTTCAATGGAATCTACACAAAGTTTTGTTATTAATAAAAAAATAAATGGAAAAGAAATTACTCCATTTTTAAACGAATTTATTAAAGATAGTTTTTATTTCGATAACTTTTATCATCAAACAGGACAAGGTAAAACTTCTGATGCTGAATTTATCGTCGAAAATTCACTTTATCCGTTAGACCGCGGTTCTGTATTCTTTACTCACGCAACAAATGAATATACAGCTACACCAGAACAATTAAAGAAATACGGATATTCTTCTGCTGTCTTCCATTCAAACGATAAAGCGTTTTGGAATCGTGATGTAATGTATCCTGCACTTGGATATGATCGTTACTTTAATTTAAATGATTACGTAGGTACAGAACAAATGTCTGTCGGGTGGGGATTAAAAGATAAAGAGTTCTTTGAGCAATCTATTCCAAAGCTAAAATCTTTACCAGAGCCGTTCTATACAAAATTCATTACTTTAACAAACCATTTTCCGTTTCTTCTAAATCCAGAGGATCAATATGTTGATGAGTTTAATTCAGAAAGTGGCGTTTTAAACCGCTACTTCCCAACCGTTCGTTACACGGATGAAGCTCTTAAATTATTTATTAATCAATTAAAAGCAGAAGGACTGTACGACAATTCCGTTATTGTCATTTATGGTGATCATTACGGTATTTCTGAAAACCATAACGCAGCTATGGCTCAGTTCCTTGGGAAAGACGCTATTACACCGTTTGATTCTATGCAATTACAACGCGTCCCTCTCATTATTCATGTGCCTGGTCAAGAAGGAAAAGTCATTTCTAAAGTATCTGGTCAAATTGATATTAAACCAACTCTTCTTCATTTACTTGGTATTAAAACAAATAAATCCGTAGAATTTGGAACTGATTTATTCATTAAAGAGAAAGACCCTCTTATGATCATGCGGGACGGTAGCTTTGTTTCGGAAGAGTATGTTTACACAAAAAACATGTGCTACAAACGAAATACGGGGGCAGAAACCGATTTAACACTATGTCAGCCGTATATTGAAAAAGCAAAAACAGAATTAAAACTTTCCGATAAACTGATTTATGGAGATTTATTACGTTTCGATCCTAACAATCGATTTAACACTGGAACGATGACAACGAAATTTGAATAGTTCAGGAAGCAACTTTATAGAAGTTGCTTCCTTTTTTTACTTATTTTTCGAATTATTCTTCTACGAAATCTTTCACAAATTGGGAATTTTTTTCGTATGAGGAATAAATTTATGGTATGATAAAATGAGTAAACTTTCATAAACTAATTAAGAATTCATTACAGAAAGCAAGGGATCAGATTTTGTATAGAGCAGCTATTCCAAACTTATTTACGCTCGGAAATTTATATAGCGGATTCTTATCAATCGGCTATGCATCTTTAGGATATTATAAATCAGCTGCTATTTTAGTACTTATCGGGATGATGTTAGATAGTCTTGATGGTCGTGTTGCTCGTTTATTACGTGTGGATTCACAAATGGGGAAAGAGCTTGACTCGCTTGCGGATGTAGTAACATTTGGTGCAGCACCTGCTGTTTTAATGTATTACACATCATTCTCCAACTATGGAATCATCGGACTATACATAGCGGGACTATTCCCTCTTTTCGGAGCATATCGCTTAGCACGATTTAATGTAACACCATCTTCTACTTCAATGAAATATTTCACTGGAGTTCCGATTACAGCAGCGGGAGGGCTTGTCGCTTTCTTAACCTTATTTTCACATACCATTCCAAAAATCGTTCTAATTACAGTATTTGTAACGTTCGCATTTTTAATGGTAAGCCGCATTCGTATCCCAAGTTTAAAAGATGTACCAATTCCACGATATAGCATCATTATTACACTATTTTTAGTTGGAATCATTATCACAATGTATCAAACAGGGTTTGGTAATTTTTCTGTTTTCCTATTCATTGCCATCCCACTATACATTTTGTACATGTTATCTCAATTCATTAGACAAAGACCGTCAAAAAAAGCAAATAAAGAAAAATAAAAAGAAACCTTCCACATCCGGAAGGTTTCTTTTTATTTTTCTAGGCGATATGCCTCTGATTAGCATTTCACTTTATTTTGTAACGAATACTTTTTGATTTACAGGTGTCACTGCTTCTTCCCCGTTCAACACAGCCAAAATATTTCTTACAGCCATTTCAGCCATCGCGTCACGCGTTTCAAATGTTGCATTTCCTACATGAGGAGCAAGCACAACATTCTTTAATCCTTTTAGCTCTTCTGTAATTTTCGGTTCAAACTCAAACACATCAAGAGCTGCCCCTTCAATTTCATTCGTTTTTAATGCATGAGCAAGTGCCGCTTCATGCATAATTGGTCCACGTGAAGCATTTACAATATACGCTGTTTTCTTCATCATTTTAAACTGTTCTTCATCAATCATATGATGCAATTTCGGATTATACGCACAGTTAATTGTAATAAAGTCTGCTGTTTGTAATAATTCTTCCAACGTTACATACGTTGCTCCTAGTTCGTTCTCAGCTTCAAGCTTACGATTAGGCCCTGTATATAAAATATTCATTCCAAACGCTTTCGCACGCTTTGCAACTGCCTTCCCGATTTCTCCAAGACCAATAATTCCAATTGTTTTACCATGTACTTCTCGGCCTAAGAAAAATAAAGGTGCCCATCCGTTAAATCCAGTCGTACGACATAACGTATCCCCTTCAGGAATTCTACGTGCAGCTGCTAAAAGAAGTGCAAATGTTAATTCTGCTGTCGCTTCCGTTGATACTTTCGGTGTATTCGATACTACAATTCCTTTTTCGCCTGCATACGTATAATCAATATTGTCATAACCAGCACCATAGTTTGCAACAATCTTTAAATGAGGTGCTGCATCAATAACTTCTTTCGGTACCTTTGTAGAAAGTAAACTTAACAATGCATCTTTATCTTGTACACGCTCTGTTAATTCATCTAAAGAAATTAACTCCTCTTTATCATACATTTCTACATCGTGATCTTTTAATAGTTCTAATCCGATTTCTGGAATTTTCCCTGCTACTAATATTTTTGCCACTACTAACACCTCTTCTATAGAAAATAAGATATCTCTTATCTTTCATTGTAAGAAATCCGTATATAAAAACCAAGGAATTTGATTATAGTTTTGAAAATCGACACTTTTCCATGAAAAAAGAGGAGATGCAAGTCTCCCCTCTTTTTACGCTTTTTCTTGTGATTCTTTTCCAAGCTTCACATCAATTGTTCCTTCTGCAACTGTATCGCTAATTTGCTCCTCAATAACCGATTGAGATGTAGCATTCGTTTCAGAAGTATAAGCTTGTTGCTGTGCGCCTTGTACATTTTGTTGATTTTGTTGTTTCGGCATTTCTTACCCTCCTTTTTATTCTTTCTTATTTTGAACAAAAAGGGATGTTTTCATCAAAAAATCGTGATCATTTTGAAATTGTTACTTCTTCTTCAATTAATTTCATTGCTCTGACTCGTTTCGTAAATGTTGCGATATGAGAGATGCCATGTGTTCGTAATGTTTGCACATTTTCTTTTACATATTTCCCTAAATCATTCGGATAATGTGCATCCGAAGAAATCGTAATAGGAACTCCATATTTAGCTAACACTTGTAGATAGAGCGGACTTGGACACATTTCACGGACAGGATAGCGATAGTACAATCCTGCATTTATTTCTGTTGCAATATTTGTGTCTACTAACGCACGAGCAATTTCCTTATAATAAGAAAGCTGCTCATTCTCATCCAACCTGTAATTAAATACTTTTATATTATCTAGATGAGCTATAATATCAAATAGCTCAGAACGAACCGCACGCTCGACAGTTTTGAAAAACGTATCATATAATGCATGTAAATCATGTTCCTCAAAATACGCCTTCGTATCTGGATTATCGAAACCCCAGCCGTTTAAAAAATGAACAGAACCAATTACATAATCAAAGTCTCCTAGCACTAATAAGTTTTTCAGCTCTTCTTCACAACCAATAAAATAATCCGCCTCAATTCCAAGTTTAAGTGTGACGCCTTTTTTACTCCAACGTTCTTTCGCTTCTTCAATCGCCTTTGTAAAATCATATAGTGAAACGACTCTTACTTGGTCTAACCATTCCTTTTGTAAACGACCAAGCTTTGAATCACTAATATCTACATATTTTTCATAATATCCTTTCGCCTCATGAAAACGATATAAATGATCAACAATCCCGACTTCTTTTATACCTTTTCGCAACGCTTCTTCTAAATATAAATCAATCCATTTTGCTGTAAATGGTCCTTCCTTCACACGTCTTTGCAAACGCTCTTGTGTTTTCATAAGCCAATTGATAGAATGTCTTTTTTCTTGAAGCGGTTCATAATATTCCATTGCTTCATTTATTTTAGCAAGCCACCCTATTGAATATGGCCCTTCTTCTAAGTGAAGATGATAGTCCACTTTCATATGTATTCCCCCTTATAATGTATCTATTTCTTTTCGATCCCCTACCCTCGAAAGCTTTCCATTTCGTTCTTTCACTTCTTGCATGATATCTTCCAATGTAATGTTTTTTTCAGCTAATAGCACGAAGCAGTGATAAAACACATCAACCATTTCTTTTACGAGTTCATCTTTATCATTATTTTTAGATGCGACGATTACTTCCGCACACTCCTCACCAATTTTCTTTAAAATTTTATCTTCTCCTTTTGAAAATAAATAATTTGTATATGATTCAGGCAATGGATTTTCCTTTCGTTCTTCAATTGTTTCAAATAATAACTTAAAGACATTTTCCATATGTATCCCCCTATATAATTTTATAGTGAAAACATGTTTTCTCTCCCGTGTGGCAAGCAGGTCCTACTTGCTTTACGACAACAACAATTGAATCTTGATCACAATCTAAATAAACCGATTGTACATATTGGACATTTCCTGATGTTTCTCCTTTATTCCATAACGATTGTCTCGAGCGAGAATAAAACCACGTTTTTTTCGTTTTCAGCGTTTTTTCATATGCTTCTTCATTCATATAAGCTAACATTAAAACTTCTTTTGTACCTTCTTCAATTACAACTGCTGGTAGTAATCCTTTTGAAAAGTTAGGTTTCATAGCCGCACCTCAACGTTAGCTTCTCTTAACTTTCTCTTTACACTCTGTACAGTTTCCTCACCATAGTGAAAGATGGATGCCGCTAATGCTGCATCGACTGTTGTCTTTTGAAAGACTTCTATAATGTGATCAGCATGACCACATCCGCCTGACGCAATGACTGGAACAGAAACACTTTTTGAAATTTCTTCTGTTAACTGAAGATCATATCCATTTTTCGTTCCATCTGCATCCATACTCGTTAACAAAATTTCACCTGCACCTAGCTCAGCAACGCGCTTCGCCCATTCTATCGCATCTATTCCTGTATCAACTCTGCCTCCGTTCACGTATACATTCCACCTATCTTCCGCTACTTTTCTAGCATCAATTGCTGTGACAATACATTGTGAGCCAAAATGTTCTGCTCCTTCCTGAATTAGCCTTGGATTCCGTATAGCTGCTGAATTAATCGAAATTTTATCCGCACCAGATCTTAGTAAATTATATATATCTTGAACATTAGAAATCCCTCCGCCTACTGTAAGAGGAATAAATACTTTTGAGGCCGTTTTTTCTACAACATCCAGAATCGTTTTTCTTCCTTCGTGCGTCGCAGTAATATCCAAAAATACAATTTCGTCTGCTCCCGCATCATTATATAAAGCGGCTATTTCGACCGGATCACCAACGTCTCGTAATCCTATAAAATTCACACCCTTTACGACTCTCCCTTCTTTCACATCTAGACATGGAATAATTCGTTTCGCTAACATAGCTTTGTTACCTGTAACACTTCTTCTAAATCAATCGTTTTCTCATAAAATGCCTTTCCAATTATGACACCGTATATATTCATAGCATTTAATTTTTTTACATCTTGAATAGTTGCCACTCCTCCAGAAGCGATAAGACGAATATCCACACTATTTTGTAATGACCTTAATTGTTCAAAATTCGGTCCTGCAAGCGTCCCGTCTTTCGAAATATCCGTAAACACAATTGTTTTGACACCTAATTTTTCCATCTGTTTCGCTAAATCAATGTAAGAAATTTCAGACACATCAAGCCAGCCCCTCGTTGCCACAAAACCATTTTTCGCATCAATTCCAACGATAATTTTCTCTTCATATAAACGAACTGCTTCTTCTAAAAATGACTTATCATAAAGGGCAGCTGTTCCTAAAATCACTTTATCTACACCAACTAATAATAACTTCTCCACTGCTGCAAGTGATCGAACCCCGCCTCCAACTTGCACGGGAATACGTATCGCTCTGCATATTTTTTCAATTACGGAAAAATTTAATGACTCCCCAGCAATTGCACCATCTAAATCAACAATGTGTAACCTTCTCGCTCCCAGTTTTTCAAATATAATTGCTTGTGCAACCGGATCTTCATTCATGACAGTTTCTTTACTAAACTCTCCTTGATAAAGCCTAACGCATCGCCCTTCTTTTAAATCGATTGCTGGGAAAATTTCCATTCTTCTACCACTCCTTTAAAATTCTTTAAAATACGTATTCCAATCTCTCCACTTTTTTCAGGATGAAACTGCGCACCAAATACATTTTCTTTCGCTACAAAACCAGGTACTCGCACTCCATATTCACTTGCCCCACACACAATTTCATCTGGACAATCTGCATAATAAGAATGAACATAATATACGAAGGCACTGTCTTCTATCCCATTCCAAAGCGGAAACTCCCTTTCTTTCATTAATTCATTCCACCCCATATGTGGGATTTTATAAGGAACTTTTAACTTTCGAATAACACCAGGCAATAAGTGTAATCCGCTACATTCTTTTAATTCCTCACTTTTTTCAAATAAAAGCTGCATTCCTAAACATATACCAAGGAGCGGTTTCCCTATATCTCCAATTTCTTTAAGTACACACACTAAATCTTTTTCTTCTAATACGTCCATCGCTTTCGGAAATGCACCTACTCCCGGTAAAATAACTCCATCACTTCTCAATATTTCTTCCTTATCACTCGTTACGACATACTCTGCTCCAACGTACTGTAATGCTTGTTCTACACTGCGAATATTCCCCATGCCATAATCTATAATGGAAATCAATTACAACATCCCCTTTGTTGAATTTACACCAGTAATATTGACATTTTTATCGACTGCCTCTCTAAGCGCTCGACCAAATGCTTTAAATAAAGCTTCAATTTTGTGATGTGTATTACTTCCGTATAGAATGCGAGCATGTAATGTAATATTGGCAGCATGAGCAACTGCTCTAAAAAATTCTTCCGTTAATTCTGTATCGAAATCGCCTAATTTGGGATTTGTTAATTCTCCCTGAAACACAATATAAGAGCGACCACTTATATCAATTGCAACAAAGCCTAAAGACTCATCCATCGGTACATATGCCGATCCATACCTGTTAATACTCTCTTTATTTTGCAATGCTTCTTTCAAACAATTTCCGAGTACAATTCCTACATCTTCAACTGTATGATGAGCGTCAACAAATACATCTCCTTCTGCTTCAACTTGTAAACCAAATCTTCCATGTCTTGCAAACAAAGTTAGCATATGATCAAAGAAACCTACTCCCGTTTGCACAGACACATTCGTACTTTCATCGAGCTGCAAACTTAGTTTAATTTTTGTTTCTGTCGTCTTACGTACTTGACTGGACTCACGCATTATTCTTCCTCCTCAAATCTAATTTGGATTGCTCTCGCATGCGCATGTAAACCTTCTTTATTTGCTAGTTCAACAATATGATGTTGTACACTCTTTAACGCTTCTTCTGTATAAGAAACGAAGCTTGACTTTTTCACAAAATCATCGACTGATAACGGAGAGAAGAATCTTGCCGTTCCACTTGTCGGTAATACGTGATTCGGTCCTGCCAAATAATCACCGAGCGGCTCAGGTGTATATGGTCCAAGGAAAATAGATCCTGCATGCTTCACATAAGCTAGAGCATTCATCGGTTCTTTTATATGTAGCTCTAAATGTTCCGGAGCGATTTCATTTGATAATTGGAACGCCTTTTCTAATGAAGGAACAACACAAATTGCTCCATTTCTTTTTATAGATTCACGAGCAATCTCACTTCTTGGTAATGTCCCTAACTGTCTTTCAATCTCTCTTTTTACTCCTTTTGCTAGCTCTATATTCGTTGTAATACAAATAGCTGTTGCTCTTTCGTCATGCTCTGCCTGTGACAATAAATCAGCAGCAATATAATTGGCATTCCCTGTTTCATCAGCGATAACTACAATTTCTGATGGTCCAGCAATCATATCGATATTTACTATTCCGTATACTTCTCGCTTCGCTAGAGCAACGTACAAATTTCCCGGTCCAACTATTTTATCCACTTTCGGAATCGATTCCGTCCCATACGCTAAAGCAGCAATTGCTTGCGCACCACCGGCCATATAAATTTCATCTACTCCCGCAAGGTTTGCGGCTGCTAATATATGAGGATCAATTCCTCTTTCTCTCGGCGGTGTTACCATTATAATTTTTTTCACACCTGCGATTTTGGCTGGTAATACATTCATTAATACGGATGAAGGATAAGAAGCCGTCCCCCCCGGCACATATACACCTACATTTTCTAAAGGCTGAATGAGTTGCCCTCTAATTACCCCATCACTCACGCAGTCAAGCATCGATTGCCTGTTTTGCTTTTCGTGATAGGAGACAATGTTTCTCTTCGCTTCTTGTAACGCTTCTAGAAAAGTATGTTCCACTAACATACTCGCTTTTTTTATTTCTTCCTCACTTACACGAAAATTTGTAACCTCCACACGATCAAACTTTTTTGTGTACAAAGATAAAGCCTCATCTTTACTCTCTCTTACGTTTTGAACAATTTCTCTTACACTTCTTTGAATAGTTTCTTCTATTATATTAGCTCTTTCTCTTAGCACTTTTATTTTCGTTAATGCCTCTTTGAAATCTTCATAAATGATTTCCATTTTAATCCTCCTATTTACCAGACAAAATTTCTTGCTCCATCATATTTATAATACTGAATATTTCGTCTTTTTTAGTTTTTAAAGCTGCCTTATTTACAATTACTCGAGCTGATATAGAATACATTTCCTCAAATACAATGAGTCCATTCTCTTGTAATGTTTTTCCCGTTTCAACAATATCAACAATTGCATCTGCTAATCCTAAAAGAGGAGCAATTTCTACAGAACCTTCTATTTTTATAATTTCTACATCTTCCCCCTTTTCGTGAAAATAATTGGAAGTGATGTGTGGATATTTCGTAGCAATTCGTTTCTTCCGGTAACTCTTCGGATTATACGTAGGAATAGAAGCGACACAAAACTTACACATCCCCACCCCTAGATCTACCATTTCATATACATCTTTCTCGTTTTCCATTAGAATATCTTTTCCAACAACACCGATGTCAGCCACGCCATGTTCTACATAAGTAGCAACATCTACCGCTTTCACTAAAATAAATGAAACATTTGTGTTCTTACTTTGAAAGACAAGCTTTCTCCCTTTATCTTTAAGCTCTGAACAATCAATTCCAATTTGCTCAAACAATGGAATCACATGCTTTTCTAGTCTTCCTTTCGTTAACGCAATTTGAATGTTACGCATGAAGTCTCCCCTTCTTTCTGAACGACCCATTTCTCTTTCCAAACATATTCCACTAATGATTCATTCTTTGCCTCAACGACCGTTACGATTTTATTTTTTCTTGCAAATTGAAAGGTGTCGTTTAAATTAGAGAATAGAGATAACCTAGCATTCTTTCCATCCTTTCGAAGTAAGCTTCGTAACCTTTCTGCTTCCGCTACTCTATTTAATTCATAATGAATCATCATATCTATTGACTCTCGTTCATACGATACTTGCTGCTCTTGCAATGCCTTAACGATTTGATTTACTTGCACCGCGAGTCCAACTGCTGACACCATCTCACCAAAATTACCAATTAACTCATCGTATCTTCCGCCACTAACAATCTCTTCTCCAATTTCATATATATAACCTTTGAAAATAACACCCGTATAATAATCTAAATGTTGAATCATCCCTAAATCAATAGATATGTAAGATCCATATCCCAGTTTTTCAATTGCTTCATATATTTCTTTCACTCTTGCAATGGCCATTTTCATTTCATTACTTGAGGCAAGTTTTTCCGCTTCCTCAATAACCTCTAAATTTCCAAATAGCCTTGGCAATTTCTCAAGTAAGCTTACTGTTTCATCACAGCGGTCTAATTTCTTTTCTTCGATAAAATTTGAGAGGGCAGCGTAATTTTTACTTTCTATATAAGTTCTAAGTACTTTCTCTTCTTCATCATGGATGGAGAGTTTTTTTACAATACATTTATATAACTGTACTTGCCCAATCTCAATTGTAAAAGATTTCACCTTCAACTTTTGAAGTGCTTGAATGACACTTATTACACATTCAATTTCAGCTCTTACATTATCGATCCCGATAATTTCAATACCACTTTGCACGATTTCATTATACTTTCCAGAATGGGACTCATTCGCTCGAAATACATTCCCGCTATACGTCACTTTCAGTGGCGTATCCCATCTCTGCGTTCCAATCACTCTCGCTAAAGGAATCGTCATATCAGGACGCAGTACAATAATCCGTCCCTTTTCATCAAAAAATTTATACATCTTCTCTTCATCTATCGGCCGATTTTGAAAAGCAAACACATCATAAAACTCAATTGTAGGTGTCCTTATTTCCTCATAGCCTCTCTCTAAAAATGTACGTCTTAAATTTTGTTCCACTTCCTCGATTAACGTACACTCTTCAAATAAATAATCTCTCGTTCCATTCGGATTCGCCCTTTTCCACTTTGTCATCTAAATTCTCACACCTTTCCCTTTCTAATGTATGCCCATTTCATTCACCTAAACCGAAAATAAAAAGAGCCTTGTAGACAAAATACCTACAAGGCTCTTTAGTAGAGTGTAGGTACAACGGGAATAACCCTTGTACCTACACGTTTTCACGCTAGGTTCAAGGGTTTCATGTATGATGATGTAGTTGTGTAAGCATTGTAATAGATCGCACGATATTCATAATACTTACTCCCTTTCTCCTCTGATTTTCACATAGTATATAACAGTTAATTCTGAATGTAAATACATTTTTAATATTCTGTTATCAATTAATATAAAACTACTTTTCTTTCATACTCTTTTATTTCTTGTTCATATTGCATTGTAATGCTAATTTCGTCTAAGCCATTTACTAATTTTTCTTTCCACATTTTTTCGATTGTGAAATGGAACCTGTGCGTATTCGTTGTAATTACTTCATTTTCTAAATCAACTTCAATTTGTTCTCGCGCATCCGTTTTAGCAAGTTGTTCACGCGTCTCTTTATCCATCACAATCGGTAACATACCATTCTTCATACAATTCATATAAAAAATATCTGCAAAACCACCCGCGATAATAACACGAAAACCATAATCAGCAAGTGCCCACGGAGCATGTTCTCTCGAAGAACCGCACCCGAAATTATCCCCAGTAATTAATATACTAGCTCCTTTTCTTTCTTGTGCATTTAGAGGAAAGTTAGGATTTTCATGACGATCATTATCATATCGCCACTCATCAAATAAAAACTTTCCAAACCCCGTTCTTTCAATTCTCTTTAAATATTGCTTCGGAATAATTTGATCTGTATCAATGTTATCATTCATCAATACTGCGGCAGTACCTTTATGAATACGAAATGGCTCCATCATAACTCTCCTTTCTAATATCAACAAAATGACCATATAACGCAGCCGCTGCCGCCATTGCCGGGCTAACTAAATGCGTTCGCGCCCCTTTTCCTTGTCTTCCTTCAAAATTACGATTTGAAGTAGATGCACAATGTTCTCCTTCAGGTACTTGATCTGGATTCATTCCGAGACACATTGAACATCCGGGCTCTCTCCATTCAAATCCCGCTTCTTCAAATATGCGATGTAATCCTTTATGCATCGCTGCTTCTCTTACCCTTTGAGATCCAGGTACAACGAGTGCCCGCACACCTTCTTTTACCTTTTTACCTTTCACGACAGATGCGGCAATTTCTAAATCAGAAAGCCTGGAATTTGTACAAGATCCAATGAAAACATGTTGAACTGGAATGTCATACGTACTTTGCCCAGGACTCAATCCCATATAAGAAAATGCTCTTTCCTCATTTGCATCATGCTTTTCTGGCAATTTTTCATCAATGCGAACACCCATACTTGGATTTGTTCCCCACGTAACATATGGTGCTAAATCCGTAACATCTATCGAAATATGTAAATCATAAATGGCATCTGCATCTGTATAAAGTTCCGACCATTTCTTCTGAATAGACTCATAGTCTTTCGGTGCATATTGACGCCCTTTTACGTAAGCAAATGTTTTTTCATCTGGTGCAATAATGCCAGCCTTTGCTCCCCCTTCAATTGCCATATTGCAAAGCGTCATCCTCTCTTCCATATCCATAGCATGAATTGTCTCTCCGTAAAACTCCATTACGTAACCTGTTCCAACTGCTACGCCGTACTTTGAAAGGAGGTGCAAAATAATATCTTTAGCATAAACACCTTGCGGTAACTTTCCTTTTAGCTCAATGCCCATCGCTTTCGGCTTTTGTTGCCACAGCGTTTGCGTTGCTAATACATGCTCCACTTCACTCGTACCAATACCAAACGCTAGCGCACCGAAAGCACCATGCGTTGCTGTATGACTATCACCACAGACAATCGTTTTCCCTGGTTGTGTAAGTCCAAGTTCTGGCCCGATAACATGAACGATCCCTTGCTCTTCATCACCAATATCCGCTAATGGCACCTGAAATTGTTTACAATTTTCCCGAAGTGTATCTAGTTGCTGCTTCGCAATGCGATCGGTAATATTCCAAACATCTTTCGTTGGAATATTATGATCCATCGTTGCGAATGTTAAATCCGGTCTGCGAACTGTCCGATTTGCCAGCCGCAAGCCTTCAAAGGCTTGCGGTGACGTTACTTCATGAACGAGATGAAGATCAATATATAATAAATCCAACCCATTTTCGTTTGTCGCAACTACGTGTCGTTCCCAAAGCTTATCTAGCAACCTTTTCCCCATTATCTTCCTCTCCCTACTAGCGCTTGCTCTTCCATCTCTTGCATAACTGCCTTCGTAAATGAAGTTGTTGTCTCATCTCCTCCGATATCCGCTGTACATTTTCCTAATTTAAGCACTGCAGAAATTGCAGATTCAATTGCACATCCTTCTCTCGTTAATCCGAATGACTGCCCAAGCATCATTGCAACAGAACGCATCATTGCAATTGGATTCGCCTTATTTCTCCCAGCAATATCCGGTGCCGATCCGTGAATAGGCTCGTATAATGAAGGACCATTTTCAGCATGACTTGCTGATGGAAGCATCCCTAATGATCCAGCTAATACAGAAGCCTCATCACTTAAAATATCACCAAATAAATTTTCTGTTACGATAACATCGAAGCGTCCTGGATTCCGAATTAATTCCATAGCTGCCGCATCTACTAAAATGTGCTCTAATTCCACATTTGGATAGCGAAGTGCTACTTCCTCTGTTACGGTTCTCCATAGTTTACTAGACTCTAAAACATTTGCCTTATCAATTGATGTTACTTTTTTCTTCCTCTTACTTGCTAATTGAAAAGCATACGAAACGATACGTTCAATTTCATGGCGATGATACGTAAGTGTATCTGTCGCTACTTCTTCCGTTCGTTCTTTTGGATAAGAAAAATAGATTCCCCCTGTTAATTCCCGAACAACAACGAAATCAATTTCTTCAGCGTTTTTCAATGGGGATAAATGTGCAGTTTCACTTTCTACTGTTACAGGGCGAACATTCGCAAATACACCGAGTCCTTTTCTTAATGCTAATAATCCTTTCTCTGGCCTTTCTTTCGCACTATCCCAACGAGGTCCACCGACTGCTCCAAGTAAAACCGCATCGCTCGCTAAACAAGCGGCAAGTGTTCGCTGTGGTAATGGTTGCCCCGTTAAATCGATAGCAACACCACCAAAATGCTCATCTTGCAAATGAAAATGATGTCCATATAGCCTCTCTACCATATGCAATACTTCCTTCGCACTTTCCATAACTTCTGGTCCAACACCATCACCAGCTAAACAAACGATACGTTTTTCCAATTTCAACACTCCTTTTAACTGAATTTTCAGAACTTTAATGTGATAGATGAGGAAAGTTTCCCTCACCTATCACACACTTACTTTACAAGTGATATATAAGATTTTAATTTCCCTGCTGCATGGACATAAGCTCTCGCCGATGCTTCCAATACGTCTTGCGCAACACCAAAACCTGATACTTGATGAGTTCCTTCTTTTAATTCAACATGAACATGAGCCAGTGCATCTTGACCTTGTGTAATAGATTGTATGCGATAATCCGCCAATTCACATTCTAATCCTAAAATTCTTTGGATTGCATTATAAATTGCCTCAATACTTCCAGAACCAGTTGCTGCATCTTCGTATACATTTCCTTCCTCATCTTTCAGGACGACTGTCGCACATTGTGTGCTATTTGATACGAAATGTACTTGCAATTGTTTAATATTATATTGCTGTGCCGCAAATGCTGCTTCACCGAGCATAAGCGCACGTAAATCTTCTTCCGTAATTTCCTTTTTGCGATCTGCTAATTTTTTAAATGCTTCAAATACCGTATCACGCTCTTCATTTGTAAACTCATAACCAAGCTCTTTCATTTTTTCCGTAAACGCATGACGCCCAGAATGTTTACCAAGTACAAATAGGTTTTGAGATTCTCCTATAAGTGACGGTTCAATAATTTCATATGTCGTTACTTCCTTTAAAACACCATCTTGATGAATACCTGATTCGTGAGCAAAAGCATTTGCTCCAACGATTGCTTTATTTTTCGGTACAACCATACCTGTTAAACGACTTACTAACGTACTCGTCGATTTAATTTCTTTTAACGTCATAGAAGACTCCGCTTTATAGAAATCTTTTCTAATATGAAGAGCAACTGCGACCTCTTCTAGCGCCGCATTCCCTGCTCTTTCTCCAATTCCGTTAATTGTTCCTTCTACTTGCAATGCTCCGCCTTCAACCGCAGCTAACGAATTTGCTACTGCCATCCCAAGATCATCATGACAATGACAAGAAAATATTGCTTTTTCATAGGATGGAACAGATTCTTGTAAATATTTAAAAAGAGAATAATATTCTTCTGGATTCGTATATCCCACTGTATCTGGAATATTGATTACATTCGCTCCTGCTCCAATTGCAACTTCTACTGCTTCAGCTAAAAATGCTCTTGAAGTTCTTGTCGCATCTTCTGCTGAAAATTGTACGGTTGGAAATAACGATTTCCCAAGCGTAACCGAGCGATAAATGCTATCTAACACATCTTCTTTCGACATACAAAGTTTATACTTCATATGAATATCACTCGTAGCTAAAAATACGTGTAGACGAGGAGATACAGCACCTTTCACAGCTTCATAGGCTCTTCGAATATCACTTTCTTTCGCTCTAGCTAAACTCATAACTGTAGCATTTTGAATTGTATTTGCAATACGTTTTACTGATTGAAAATCTCCTTCGGAAGCTGCTGCAAAGCCAGCTTCCATGACATTAATACCAAGTTTCTCCAGTTGCTTTGCAATTTGTAATTTCTCTTGTTCATTTAAATTAACTCCTGGTGATTGTTCGCCATCACGAAGCGTCGTATCCATGAACAAAACCTGCTTCATATTATTTAATCCCTACCTTTACTCGCGGCTGTACGAAAGGCATCATTTCACGTAATTTACGTCCAACTACTTCGATTTCATGTTCATTTTCTTTTTCATTTGTCGCATTAAATTGAGGTCTTCCTGCTTTATGCTCCGCAATCCAGCCCCTTGCAAATGTACCATCTTGAATTTCTGCTAGTACTTCCCCCATCGCTTTCTTCGTATCTTCAGTCACAACACGTGGTCCTGATACGAAGTCTCCCCACTGCGCTGTATCTGAAACTGAATATCTCATATTTTCAAGTCCACCTTCATACATAAGATCAACAATGAGTTTCAGTTCATGTAAACATTCAAAATATGCAAGTTCAGGTTGATAGCCCGCATCAACTAACGTTTCAAACCCTGCTTTTACAAGCGCAGTCACGCCTCCGCAAAGTACTGCTTGCTCTCCAAATAAGTCTGTTTCTGTTTCTTCTTTAAACGTCGTTTCCAGTACACCAGCTCTCGTCGCTCCAATTCCATCAGCATAAGAAAGTGCCTTTTCAGTCGCAACTCCTGTTGCATCTTGATATACTGCAAATAATGCTGGAACAGCGCCGCCCTCACTAAACGTACGGCGCACTAGATGTCCTGGACCTTTCGGCGCTACTAGAAATACATCTACATTCGCTGGTGGCTTCACTTGATCAAAGTGAACATTAAACCCATGTGCGAACACAAGAGAATTTCCTGCCTGTAAATTTGGTGCAATTTCTGCCTCATATACTTCTGGCTGCAGTTCATCTGGTAGTAAAATCATTACTACATCTGCCTGTTTTGCCGCTTCCCCTACTGCATATACAGAAAATCCATCTTCTTTCGCTTTATCCCAGGACTTACCTTTCCTTAATCCCACTACTACATCAAATCCGTTATCGCGTAAGTTTTGTGCATGAGCATGACCTTGTGAACCATATCCGATAATCGCTACTTTCTTTTCCTTTAATACATTTACCGTTACATCTTTTTCATAATAAACTTTTGCCATTTTCTTTTCCCCCTATATTTAAATGATTATTGAATGAACATAACTTGCTTATCTTGCTTTTTCATACTACGTGTAAAGGCTGTTACACCCGTTCTAGCGATTTCCTTCAAACCGTATGGTCGAAGCAATTCAATTAACGCTTCTACTTTATCTTGTGTACCTGTTACTTGCACAACTATGGAATCCTTCCCAACATCTATTACAGTGGCTCGAAACGGTTCAATCAAACTATATAATTCCGCCCTCGCTACAGAAGTTGCTACTTTAATAAGAGCAAGCTCTCTAGCAATCATCGCTTCTTCTGTAATATCTGATACTTTCAGAACATCAATTTGCTTATGCAGCTGTTTAATTAACTGCTCGACTTGCTGTTCACTTTCAACATGCACAACGATCGTCATCCGCGAAATGTCCGACGATTCCGTATGACCTACTGAAATGCTTTCAATATTAAAATGTCTTCGCGTTATAACACCTGTAATTCGGTTTAACACACCACTTTGATTACGAACTGTCGCTATAACAATTCTCTTCACCTTTTTTCCACTCCCTCCATTTGGTGAACACCTTTCCCTGGTGCAACCATCGGCATAACCTTCTCAGATTGAAGTACACGACAATCAATTATGACTGGTTCTTGTAATTCAATCGCTTGCTGTAATTGCTTCTTTGCAAGAAGTGGATCATCAATACGGACACCTTTTATGCCATACGCATTCGCAAGAGCGACGAAATCTGGTTGACATGGCAATAAAGAATGTGAATACCTTTGATTATAAAATTCATCTTGCCATTGCCTTACCATTCCTAAAGCTTCATTATTTAAAATAAACACTTTAACTGGCAAAGAATGTTCTTTTAATACACTTAATTCTTGCAATGTCATTTGAAATCCAGCGTCACCGACAATTGCAATGACTAGTTCATCAGGCTTTGCAATTTGTGCACCAATTGCTGCTGGAAAACCAAATCCCATCGTTCCTAACCCTCCTGAAGTTACCCATTTATCTGGATCTTTCAGCTGATAATATTGCGCTGCCCACATTTGATGTTGCCCAACGTCTGTTGTTACAATCGCTTCTCCTTTCGTAATTTCATATAACATATCAATCGCATATTGAGGTTTAATACTTTCAGAATTCCGTTTATAAGATAATGGATACTTTTCTTTTCTACTCTTTAATAAGGAAAGCCATTCATGATGATTTTCTTTCTCTCTTTCTGACTGAAGTAATACTTCCAGCGCCCGCTTAGCACTTGCAACAATAGGGATTTCAGTCGGCACATTTTTTCCTATTTCTGCTGGATCAATATCGATATGTGCGACAGTCGCCTCTTTAGCAAAATAAGCTAAATTTCCAGTAAGACGATCATCAAATCTTGCACCTATATTAATTAATAAGTCACATTCATATAAAGCCATATTCGCTGTGTAAGAACCATGCATTCCTCCCATTCCTAAAAATAGTTCATCATCTGGTGGAAAACCACCAAGACCAAGTAATGTATGAACAACAGGAATTTCATATTTACGGGCAAAACTTGTTAATTCTTTTGAAGCTTTCGCATGCAATACACCTGCTCCAGCTAAAATTAACGGCTTTTTTGCAACCTTAATTGCTTGTAATAATTTGTTTACTTGAAGTAAGTTCGGTTCATAATTAGGATTGTAACCTGGTAAATCCATTTGTACGTCATTACATCGTTCCCCTTGCTCTACTACCATATCTTTCGGAAGGTCAATAACGACTGGGCCTGGTCGTCCTGTTCTAGCAATATGAAATGCTTCTTTAATAATTCGAGGTAAGTCAGATGCTTTTCGTACTTGGTAATTATGTTTTGTCACCGGCATTGTAAGCCCCATAATATCTGCTTCTTGGAAAGCATCACTTCCAATTAACGTTGTTGCTACTTGACCTGTAAATACTACAAGTGGCAAGGAATCAATCATTGCGTCAGCTAAACCGGTAATAACATTTGTAGCGCCTGGCCCACTCGTCGCAATTACAACTCCTGGATTTCCAGTAATTCTGGCATATCCTTCAGCAGCGTGAATCGCACCTTGCTCATGCCTCGTTAAAATATGCGGAATTTCACAGTCATAAATTGCATCATATAAAGGTAGAACAGCACCTCCTGGATAACCGAAAATCACTTCTACTCCTTCCTTTTCAAGCGCTTCTAACAATAGCTGTGCACCAGTTGCTAGTTTCTCTTCCGTTTTTGAAGACATTTTTCTTATAAGCCCCCTTTTTCACACTTTTATACAATAAAAAAATCCTACGTCCACACTCCAGCTATGTGCTGAAGGGACGAAAGATTTCGCGGTACCACCCTTCTTTGCAAGAATACTCTTGCCTCAGTGACTCGGGATGAGTCTAGCTAATAACGGAGCTACCGTCTAAGCCTAGACAAACGCTTCAGCTTAGCACTCAAGGGCGATGTTCGTCGACGTGAACCATCGGTTTTCAGCAACCACCGACTCTCTGTGAGGCTTCACAATCAACTACTCCTCCCTATCAACGCTTTTTTATGTTATAAAGAGTTATTATCCAACTTTATTTTCTTCGTAAATCTTCTCTCCATCTGCTACAACTAGCTTTCGGAATTCTTCTAATAGACGATTCGTATGTGGACCCGTTTGCCCTAAACCAATCGTTCTACCATCTACTGTTGTAACAGCAATTACTTCAGCAGCCGTTCCTGTTAAAAAGACTTCATCAGCTACATATACATCGTGCCTTGTAAATAACTCTTCTCTAACGTCATATCCAAGTTTTTCACCGATTTCTAAAATAGCGTTTCGAGTAATCCCTTCTAACGCTCCAGCAGAACTTGGTGGTGTAATTAATTTATTTCCTTTTACAATAAATACGTTATCTCCTGATCCTTCAGCTACGTACCCTTGATCATTTAACATAAGTGCTTCTTGCACTCCAGCTAATTTCGCTTCGATGCGAACTAAAATATTATTTAAGTAATTTAAAGATTTGACTTGAGGTGATAAAACATCTGGACGATTTCGGCGTGTTGCAACTGTTACGACCGGAATCCCTTTTTCGTAATATTCTTGCGGAAATAAAGATAACTGTTCTGCGATTACTACTACATTCGGTTTCTTACAGGAATCAGGATCTAATCCAAGATTCCCAGGTCCTCTTGATACAACGAGGCGGATATATCCATTAGATAGTTTGTTTTGTCGAATCGTTTCAACAACGATTTTCGTTGTTTCTTCTAACGTATACGGGATTTCTAACATGATGGATTTCGCTGATTCATATAACCGGACAAGATGTTCTCTCAAACGGAAAACATTACCGCTATATACCCTAATTCCTTCGAACACTCCATCGCCGTATAAATAGCCATGATCATATACTGAAACTTTTGCTTCGTCTTTTGGAACAAATTCTCCATTTAAGAAAATCCATTGCTCGTTCACTGGAAAGCGCCCCCTATGTTCTATGAATTTTTTATTGTTTCCTAGTTTACTCTCCTTTCCAAATAAATCAAGTAAATTTTTAGAAAATTTTTAATTTTTAATCGTACGTACATCTTTGTTTATATTGATTTAACAACATTGTTAACGTTTACAAAAAGTCAAAAAATTTTTTTCGCCAATTTTCACTAAAAAAATATTTGTTTAAAAGAAGGATTTTCATCAATTGATACGAATCTATTGTATTCAATAAACGGACGTCCGTTTTTATAAATTCGGGAATATACAACGACTTTTGCTGAAAAAGGGGGAAAATAATAAAAATAACGCTGTCTAAAAATAACATTCATATTTTTCATTTCGGAATCATAATCCTATTTTTAAAAAACAATTTGTCAAAATGAAGGAGGAAATCAATATGGCGTGTGTACAAATTAAAGGAACGAGACAAGAGGTAGTAGAAATGCTTCAACTATTTGATCTAATGGATACGAAAGGTTTTTGTAAATTCGATAACTATGTAGAGGTAGAACCAAATCATAAAGAACATAATAATTTTATTGCTTCAATCGACATCCATTCAAATACTTCTTCCGCCCAAGATACTTTAAACGATCAATTCGTAAGCCAAATGCTTACTGGTGTATATAACGACTAAATAAAGCGATACTTTAATCAGACTCCCCGTAAATAACAGATAAATATATGCTTCCTACCGTCTTTCATAAATATATGCGATGTACTTGCGCATACTAGCAACTAGATGGTAGGAGGTGAGAATTATGGCTAGAATCGGTGTTGAAAACTCGTTAACAGATGTTCAGCAAGCTCTTAAGCAACAAGGACATGAAGTTGTTACCCTTAACTCCGAACATGATGCACAAGGGTGCGATTGTTGTGTTGTTACTGGGCAAGATTCCAATATGACGGGGATTGCAGATGCATCAATTAAAGGATCAGTAATTACAGCTCACGGTTTAACAACGGATGAAATTTGTCAGCAAGTTGAGAGCCGCACTTAAATTTATTATAAAAATAGAAAGAGGACTCCTTTTAAAAAGGAGTCCTCTTTTTTATATTCACCTAACGGGAAAGTAACATATACTGGATGAAAGCCCTACCTCTCTCATCATTACGGTTCCACTGACCGCTCCTTGATTCACTAGTATACCTATAAAGCCTACAATTATAATTTTTAGGGTTTGTTCACAAAAGTTGTTGGTAAAACTACCCGATCTTTTGCAAACTTTTCGTATTATATTTATAAGATTTATTTACTTTACACTAGCTGTAACCGAGACACGAATTAAAATTTTAACACCAATAAAACAAATTGTCAACATGTTTTACAAATTTAAAACAGACATTAACGGTTTGTCTGTTTTAGAATGGAGCTTTTTCTTTTATTACATATACAACAAAACCGCTTACTAGCATAAATAAGCCAACTACCAAATTTTTGATATTAATCATAAATTCCTCTCCCTTATTTCACACATCATATATATTTACATTTCAATTATTCCGATCGTCCTAAAGCGCACTTTTTCTAATATATCACAATTCCTAAAAAATGCAAGTTCACTTTTGGCGCCCATTTACAAATTTATCTACGGTGCTCGGTACAGTATTTAAAGCTTTTTCAATTAAATGTGTACTACTATTGAGATGCAATACTTGCACACCGTTAGAACCAACTACTAAAAAAGCAACTGGGCTAATAGAAACCCCAGCCCCACTTCCGCCTCCAAATGGATGACTTTGCTTGTTCTCTTTCTGCTGCCCTTGTCCGTTATTATGTTTTTCGGAAGTAAAATCCCCTTTAAAGTCACTTCCACCAGCACCAAAACCAAAAGCAACTTGAGATACTGTTAATACTACATTTCCGTCAGCTGTGGAAACCGGACTACCAACAATCGTATTTACATCTACCATCTCTTTTAAATTTGTCATTGCTGTTTTCATTAAATTTTCAATTGGATGTTCCATTATGTACTGCACCCTTTCCTCATTATTCTTTTTTATACTTTCCAAAATAGAGGAAGTCATACTAAGTTTTCCTATTTCCAAAAAACAATTTCCACCTTTTAAATGGATATTACTCCCTGCACATGCTCAGATAAATTGAAACTTTAATCAGTGGGGGTTTTCTTCATCCCCCGCTGATTATTAGCCTTCACCAATCGGACTTTTATGAGCAGCCCGACCCCCACCTAACTTCTTTGCTTTCGCTGAATTTTGAGGTGGGGATCTTATTGCCCATTAAAGCGGGATAAAAAAGAAAAAGAGATACATACTACTATTGAACCTTGTTATGAAAGGAGTCATGACTTTGACTGAGAAATTTGATGATTATAAAAGAAGAGATAGAATAGATAGCGACTATAGTGACTATAAAGAAGAATATGCTGCTGAAGTTGCACCACAGCGTATTGATTACGATGAGAAGGATCATAAAGATGATGTAAGGGCGTCAGCCGCTGGATCAACTGCTGGCTTTATCGCTCTTGCCTTATCTATATTATCACTCTTCACCTTTCCAACACTATTTGGTCTTGTTTCTGTATTACTAGGAATTTACGCTTATAATCGTGGTGCTACTGTAACTGGTGGTATCGCTGCGATTGTCGGTGGTATTGCAGCACTTATCGCGATTTTATTCCGCGTAGCGCTTATCGGTTTATTGTTCTCCCTTTTTTAAAAAGAAAAAGGTATCTCGCTTTATGCGAGATACCTTATCCTGTAAATACATCTTCTGATGGATATTTAATTTTTTGTTTTGCTGGTCGTGCTAAAGAAAACACAAGTGTTAACGGTCCGATTAATCCACAAAACATAACAAACATAATGATACATTTTCCGAACGCCGACAGCTTCGCAGTAATCCCCATCGTTAATCCTACTGTTCCAAACGCTGAAATTGTCTCAAATAATAACTGAATAAAACTGAATTCTTCTGTAAGCATTAATACAAATACCGCTGTAAAGATGAGTATTTGGCTGGCAACAGCAATTGCTAACGCTCTCGTTACTGTCGACATTTTAATGGTACGCTGAAATAAAACGATTTCCTCCTTCTTTCTAAAGAAAGAAAGGACAGATGTAACTAAAATAACAAACGTTGTTAATTTAATCCCCCCACCTGTTGATACACTTCCTGCACCAATAAACATTAAAACCATCGTAAATAATATAGATGATTCTTCCATCCCCCCGTAGTCAACTGTATTAAATCCAGCAGTACGAGGAGTAATACCTTGGAAGAAAGAAGCCCATAACTTTTCATTTAAAGGTAAATTCCCTAACGTCTTCACATTATTATATTCCAATACAAAAATCACAATCATCGCTATCACATTTAGCGCTACTGTTCCAACAATCATGATTTTGGAATGAAGCGATAATTTCCGAAAACTACGGCTATACCATATATCAATTAATACGGTAAATCCGAGACCACCTATTACAATTAAAGAGCAAATCCCAATATTAATAATAGGATCGCCTACATACCTTGTTAAATTATCCGGCCATAGAGCAAATCCAGCATTATTATAAGATGCGATCACGTGAAAAATACTATAGTATACACCTTTGCCAAAGCCAAACTCTGGAATAAAACGAAACGATAAAAAGATGACTCCAATAAGCTCAATACAAATTGAAAATATAAAGACACGCTTTACTAATTTTACAAGACCACCTATATTCGTTTGATTAAATGCTTCCCCAATTAATAACCGGTGGCGCAAACCAATTTTTTTACCTAATACCCAAACAATTAAAATGGCAATCGTCATAAGACCTAGCCCACCTGTTTGAATTAAAAGCATAATAACAATTTCGCCAAACATCGTAAACGTACTTGCAGTATCTACTACTCCTAAACCAGTTACAGTTGCTGCTGACGTTGCCGTAAAGAAAGCATCTACCCAACTAATATGTACTTTCGTTGCGAATGGTAACTTTAATAACAAACCGCCAACCACAATTAAGCAGAAAAAACCTAATGCTAATATTTGCGGTGGGTTTAATCGTATAAAACGATTATACAGCCTTTGTTTTTTTGTTACTTCCATATTCACTAACTCCCTTTTCCCCCTCATAACTAAAGGCTTATAAAAAACCTTACATGGCGGGATAAACCTTATATTCTTATAATATAGTTGAGCATAGTCCTTTTTTTCATAGTTTTCAACTTTTATTTATACGCGAACTTCACTTCATTTTATGACAAAACACTTTCTATTATATTTATTCTTACTCTACAACTCTCGCAACAATCATTTTATATGTATCATTTCTCAAATCCTCATACCTTTCACTCTATGTTCACACGAGGGTCACATCTATCTTTTATAGTACATGTATCGAAGTTGTTCCTCCCTAATTTTTAAGACATTCCCCAGTGTCTTGAACAACTTCCATCCCTAATTAAATTGACATAAATTGTCCCCTTCCTTGACCATCTCATATGTGATGGTCTTATTTTTTTATTTACTCTATCCTCTATTTCAAACTCCCTCTCTCTTTCACTCTATGTTCACACGAGGGTCACATCTATCTTTTATAGTATATGTATCGAAGTTGTTCCTCCCTAATTTTTAAGACATTCCCCAGTGTCTTGAACAACTTCCATCCCTAATTAAATTGACATAAATTGTCCCCTTCCTGACCATCTCATATGTGATGGTCTTATTTTTTTGTTTACTCTATCCTCTATTTCAAACTCCCTCTCTCTTTCACTCTATGTTCACACGAGGGTCACATCTATCTTTTATAGTATATGTATCGAAGTTGTTCCTCCCTAATTTTTAAGACATTCCCCAGTGTCTTGAACAACTTCCATCCCTAATTAAATTGACATAAATTGTCCCCTCCCTTAGGCCATCATGTGATGGTCTTATTTTTTTGTTCGCTCTACCTCTTTATTTCAAACTCCCTCTCTCTTTCACTCTATGTTCACACGAGGGTCACATCTATCTTTTATAGTATATGTATCGAAGCTGTTCCTCCCTAATTTTTAAGACATTCCCCAGTGTCTTTGAATAGCTTCCATCCCTAATTAAATTGACATAAATTGTCCCCTTCCCTAGACCATCCTATGCGATGGTCTATTTTGTTTTCTAAATAAATTATTTAACTTTTTCTGCCTACTTTAGCAAAAGCAATTTATATTTAAATAGATATTTTCCATATTAAATATTCAGAAAATACTGTCAAAATAAGTCTTTTTTCGGTACAATTAATTTAGAAAGTAATTTTACAAAAATAAGGGGGATTTTATGAAGCAAACAAAAGCAATCTTAATTGCATTATTTCTCGGTCTAGTTGTCGGACTCACTTTAAATTTAGCCGCTCCATCCATTTTTGATCCATTAAATCAATATGTGTTCAATCCACTTGGTCAACTATTTATTCGCCTTATTAAAATGCTAGTTGTTCCTGTTGTATTCATTTCTATCGTACTTGGGGCTGCTGGGCTTGGAGATCCGAAGCAACTAGGAAGAATCGGTTTAAAATCAATTTCATTCTTCCTCGTAACAACAGCTGTTGCCATCTCTATCGCGGTTACCTTTGCACTTATTATAAAGCCAGGGGCTGGCGGTAACTTTAACACGGAAGGTCTTAAGTATGAGGGAGCAAAAACGGAAACATCTTTCGTCGACACATTGCTAAATATCGTACCAGATAACCCAGCAAAAGCGATGGCAGATGGAAACATGTTACAAATCATTGCCTTTGCCGCATTGATCGGACTCGGTTTAGCTGTTTTAGGAAAACGGGTTCAAGGTATCCATTCATTACTTGAACAGGGCAACGAATTAATGATGTATCTTGTTAATCTCGTTATGAAATTAGCTCCAATTGGGACATTCGGATTGCTCGCTTCATCCGTTGGTAAAATGGGTCTTGCAGGCGTCGCTGCGATGTTCAAGTATATGATTGTCGTTATGTTGGTACTCATCATTCACGGTGTCTTCGTATACGGCGGCTTATTAAAAGTATTAGCAAAAGAAAGTATTATTCGTTTCTTTAAACATTTCGGGCCGGTAATGGCAATTGGATTTAGTACTTCTAGCTCTAATGCATCTCTTCCATTTGCAATGAAAACTGCACAAGAGAAGCTTGGGGTTCCAAAAGCAATCAGCTCTTTTGTACAACCACTAGGTGCAACGATTAATATGGATGGAACTGCCATTATGCAAGGGGTAGCAACAGTATTTATCGCTCAAGTATACGGAGTTGATCTCACTTTATCTCAATTAGCTATGGTCGTATTAACTGCTGTACTAGCGAGTATCGGTACTGCTGGCGTACCAGGTGTTGGACTTGTAATGCTTACAATGGTGTTAAATCAAGTAAATCTACCAGTAGAAGGTATCGCTTTAATTATCGGTATTGATCGCATTTTAGATATGTCTAGAACAGCTGTCAATATTTCCGGTGATGCAATTTGTGCAATGATTGTTGCAAAATCAGAAGAAAAATATAATACGGATCAATCTGCAGCATCTTAAATCAAAAAAGGAGTGAATCATTTCACTCCTTTTTTGATTTACTTCCTTTTTTTGAACGATATTCTTTCCCTTTATTATCGTTACCAGTTTCAAATTCAGTACTAAATTCTTGATTAAACTGGCCTGATTTTGGTGACCCTTGATTACCGCTCCCTTTACTACCATTACGATTTGTCATATTTCTGCCTCCTTCCTTTACTAGTAGTATGATACATATTTTATTTTTTATAATCTTTCATACAAGAAAGAAGACGTTCCACATATGTGGAACGTCTTCTTTGTTATTACGTAAGCGTTTTCTTGTTTATAATTACTTACTTATATAAGTTTTTTGGAAATAGAAATCATTATATTCATTTCATCTTCTGAGAGCGTAGAAAATCTTTCTTGTAAGTATTGTTTTTTCGCACCTTCCATTTTCGCAACTAAATCTTTTCCTTGTTCTGTAATCTCCAAATATACAACTCGGCGATCTGACGTAGAACGTGAACGAGTTACAAAACCTTTATTAATTAATTTTTCTGTAACAGCTGTAATATGACTATTCGACACATTTAACTCATTCGCTACACGTGATACCATTTCTTTATTCGCGCGATTTAATATTCTAAGGACAATGAACTCATTCCACGGTATGTAACCACCAAATATTTTTCCGATATCATTACGCAACGTGCGAAACATAGCAAAAACATTTGTCGATAGTTCTTCCATTAATTGCTCTCGATTTTGAGACAACTTTGACAGCCCCTTTTATTTCATTTAGTTAAATAAAAACCTTATTAATAATTTTACATGAAATCTTACTTTTTGTCACCTTATTTTCCAATAATTCGTAGTTTTTTAATATAGATTTCATGATACAATAAAATTGAATTTCCAAAAAAAGGAGTTGAAGTAGTGAGTGAAGAAGACAAATTTTCTAATCTTAATCTAAAAGATAAGACTTTGATTATTGGTTTTGTTATTCTGTTTCTCATTATATTTTTTGCATTTATATTTTTTGTATATGTAGGAATCTTTCAAATGACAGGTATAGAATATTCATCAAAAACAGCTCTACTACTCTTTTTTTTACTTATTCTTTTATTAGATGGCATTACATATTTTATATTCGGTTTCTTTAAAGTACTCCTACTTCCCATGATGACAAGTATGCCCAATTACCTCTCAATCGCCCTGCTCTCCATCATTGAAATTACGCTAGATTGGTTTGTCATACATACCGCCGACGACTGGATAGAGAGCGTACAACTGTCCAACATAGCTGAATTATGTGTCGTACTATTCTTTTTCCTATTAAATAAATTACTAAGTGACAAGAAAGAGTAAGAATACAAGCTTTTCTATATAAAAATTGGTACAATGAAAACAAATCATACTAAAGAGGTGTTACTTATGAACTTACAACAATGGGCTGATAAAGGTATGTCCTTTGATACATATGTGAATGAAATGAAAGTAAATCAATACGAGCTACTGCACATTTACAATAACTTTTTAATTCCAAATGAATTACTTCCTGTATTAGAAGAACGCCAAAACGATGGCTGGCGTGTTATCGTATTAACAGCTGATTGGTGTGGTGACGCTCTTTTATGCGTACCTGTTATGAAACGAATTTCTGAAGTTGCAAATATTGATATGTCATTATTAATTCGCGATGAAAACTTAGAATTAATGGATCAATATTTAACAAATGGAACAGCACGCGCGATTCCAATCTTTATTTTCATTGATAAAGATGGAAACGAACAAGCCGTTTGGGGACCACGTGCTCCAAAAGTACAAGAGTTAGTAACTTCAATGCGCGCTACATTGCCTGAAAAAGAAGATCCAACATTCGAAGAGAAACAAAAAGAAATGTACGCTAATTTCCGTGCTACATTAGCTGATGATACTTCTCTTTGGGAGCATGTAATGGAAAACATGATGGAAAAAGTAGTAAAATAAAAAAACTGCCGAACTCGGCAGTTTTTTTATTACATAATGAAGAAATAGAATACCGCAGCTAAAATGAAACGGTAGTAAGCGAACGGTGTTAGTTTTACACGACCTAATAATTTTAAGAATGAAACAATTGCAAGCATCGCAACAACGAATGCTGTAATAAATCCAGTTGCAAATAATGGTATATCAGCTGCGCTTAATATATCCCAGCTTTTAATTAAATCTAAACCACTTGCAGCTACCATCATCGGTACTGCTAAAATGAACGTATATTCAGCTGCCGCTGTATGTGACACGCGAGCTAATAAACCACCACTTATTGTAGAACCAGAACGAGAAAATCCTGGCCAAAGCGCTAAACATTGGAACATTCCGATTGTAAATGCTTGCTTATATGTGATTTCATCTAATGTTCTTGCTGTACTTGGTTTCGAAAACTTCTCAGCAACAATCATTAAAATACCACCAGCCACTAAACTAATGACAACTGGGCCTGGCCCAAATAAAACTTCTTTAATTGCACTATGGAACAATACGCCAAGTATGCCGGCAGGAATCATCCCAATAATAATATGTAATAAATTTAACGATGGTCCATCAGTTACTTTCCCTATTCCAACTAATGACCATAGACGCTTCCAAAATATAACAACAACTGCTAAAATCGATCCCAATTGAATAACAACTTCGAAAACTTTCGCTCTCTCATCGTCAAATCCAATTAAATGACCTGTTAAAATCATATGTCCTGTTGATGAAACTGGTAAAAATTCTGTTAAACCTTCAACAGCACCCATGATTATTCCAATTAACCAATCAGCCACAAGTAGTGCCTCCTTAATAACGAATATGTAATTTTTTCACACCTTATCATAATACCTTATCCCTTTTCAAAGTGCATCCTTTTTTTATCGATTCTATATGTTGCATGCGCGTATTTCTTTTCTATTTTTTGATTAAATTGTATGATAGTAAGAGTTTGTTTTTTACGCTGAAAGGGGATTTTATGAAAGAAACTACTTCATTCTCACAAAAGTTAAAGCAATTTGTATTACTCTTTTTCCCGATTTTTGTAACGCAAATGTCATTATTTGCGATGAGCTTTTTTGATACGACAATGTCAGGGCATGCAAGTCCTACTGATTTAGCAGGTGTCGCTATCGGAACGAGTATATGGATTCCAGTTAG
This sequence comes from Bacillus luti, assembly GCF_009739945.1. Classification (NCBI taxonomy): domain Bacteria; kingdom Bacillati; phylum Bacillota; class Bacilli; order Caryophanales; family Bacillaceae; genus Bacillus; species Bacillus luti. Next base: position 3,757,167 of record NZ_CP040336.1, read on the forward strand.
CACGGGATTAACAGGAATTTTAATGGCTACTACGCCAATTGTTGCACAACTCATTGGATCAAAGAAAAAAGAAGACGTTCCCCACGTTGTCATACAGGCAGTATATTTAGCAATTTGTGCTAGCTTCGTTGTCATTCTTATCGGTTTTTTCGCTGTTTCACCTATTTTAAACGGCATGCGCTTAGAAGAACCAGTGGAACGTATTGCAGCACAATTTTTAATTATTATCGCGATTGGAATTATTCCCTTATTCACTTACACTGTCTTACGTGGATTTATTGATGCATTAGGAAAAACTCGAACAACGATGGTTATTACCTTATTATCATTGCCAATTAATGTAGTATTAAATTATGTATTAATTTTTGGTCATTTCGGGTTTCCAAAACTCGGTGGTGTTGGTGCCGCAATCGCTTCAGCAGCAACATATTGGTGCATATTAATTATTACCGTCATTATTATTCGTACGAAAGAACCTTTTGCATCTTTTAATATCTTTAAACAGTTATACCGCCCTTCTCTCACGAGTTGGAAAGCCTTCTTACAACTTGGGGTCCCAATCGGATTTGCTATCTTTTTTGAAACGAGTATTTTCGCTGCTGTAACACTTATGATGAGCAATTTTAGCACAACAACTATTGCAGCGCATCAAGCAGCTATGAATTTCGCTTCCTTGTTATATATGACTCCGCTCAGTTTAGCAATGGCAATGACTATCGCAGTTGGATTTGAAGTTGGAGCAAAACGATACGATAATGCAAAACAATATGGATTTATCGGCATTGGCTTAGCCCTTGCATTCGCCCTTTTATATTCAATTCTTCTCTATTTCTTTGATGATGAAATTGCTTCTATTTATACGACAGATGTACAAGTTCATCATTTAGCAAAAGAATTTCTTATATTTGCGATTTTATTTCAAATTTCTGATGCGATTGCAACTCCCGTACAAGGAGCTCTTCGTGGTTATAAAGATGTAAATGTCGCTCTAATTATGACATTAATTGCTTATTGGATAATAGGTTTACCTCTTGGTTACATATTAGCAACTTATACTGATTGGGCAGCGAAAGGTTATTGGATTGGTCTTATTATCGGCCTAGCATTTGGCGCTAGCTTCCTACTTATCCGTCTCTTTCAGGTGCAAAGAAAATATACAACAGAAAGCAGCCGCTAACGATAAAGCGGCTGTTTTCTTTATGCATATTTTTTCTTGTAACGTATAACATAATGAAAAAGAAAGGTGGATACATATGGACGAAAAAGACAAAAAGCAATCATTTGACGAAGAATTCGCCCCTGAAATTTCACCTGGATATCGGCAAGATGTACATAAGCCACCTAAATATAAAAACACTTCGTTTTTAATGGGCATTACCATTTTCGCTGCTGTATTACTCGTACTTATCATTTTCGTTTATTTTTGATAGAAGAAGGTGGTCTATTATATGAAGAAACAAGATTCCAATCGTTCAAAAAGAACTGTTAAAACAGAAAAAGGATATGCAGGTGATTCTGTTCTTACTCAGAAACAAGTCGAGCAAGGAAATTTATACATTGCTCAAAAAGAACTTGGGCAACAAAATGAAAACCTTTAAAGTCCCTCTACTCTTCGAGGGGCTTTTTTATTGTACATACTGCTTTTGATTTTGCAGGACTATATTATGATTTCGGACATGAATTTATTACAGCTGTATATGAGCAATACCGTACACTTATTTCTCATCATGACCCATTACTCATTTACCGCATCACGACCTTTTATCAATACAGCCCTTTACTACATACTATTATTTATAACTTTGAAACAAAGAATGAGCTTGAATTCATAGCTGGTACAAAACAGCTGAAATTGGTATTACAGGGACAAGATTAAATTCTTTCCCTGTACTCTTTCTCCTCATACATCATTAACTTTTTATCCATTTCAACAATCACTTTATACAGTTGAAACGCCTGTAAAATTTGCAGTTGAATTCCAAAAGGAGCATCCTGTTCTTTTAACCATTGAAATACTTTCATTTCGTCTTTCATTGATTATTCCTCCTCTTATTAAAACCTGCTACAAATACACCGTAAATGATGAAAAGCTTTTCATGTCAATAACAAAAAAGGATGCAAATTTGCATCCTTTAGTGCACGATATTTTTCTTCTGCTTCGCTTCTTCCTTTACTTCTTCCCCTTGGCATTCACTACGAAAAGCACAACTTATACACTCAGAACGAAAATGACGCTCTGTATAGTGCTCAGGTTGTTGCAACATTTCTTTCATTCTAGATAAATCAGCCATTCCAGTTATAATATCTTCCTGTTTCGGAATGTACTCATACTTAGTTCCTTCTATTAAATTAATAACTTCAATTTTTCCTGGAAGAATACCGAAAGCTTTATAACTGAATACTGTCATTAACTTTTGACAAAGAGCAAGCATTTCCTCATCCGCATCAACAACATACTTTTTAATTACAAACGACTCAGTACGCCATTCACCAACTTCTAATGTCAATGACATGTGGACACCTAATTCTTCCATATATGTTTGAAATTTTTCATATAAAAATAACGGCGGCGTCTCGCTATCATCTCTTTCAACAAACTGTAATAAGTGATCCGTTAGCTTCGCTAACACAATATAGTACTCCGTCTTCGAAGCGAACATATTAATCCTTACTTTTTTCCAATACTTTTCTATTAATATTAAAAGTATAATTTTCGTTTGTTGGCCCGCAGGTAGTGTGTAATACTCGTTAATAATTCGATTCACAATCATTTGTGCTATTTGTTGCCATTCAAAAGAAGAAGGTTCTCTCCTTTTTATATGACGAAAATAAAATTTATGCGGACAACGCATAAAATCATACAAATGGTAATCTGTCATCGTTTTGATTGCGATTTTTTCATGCACTTGCTCTTCATCTCCCTTCTGCCATTAAGAAAGGTGTTTTACAAATTCAGCTCCAAACTGTAAACATTTTTCTACATCTTCATCTTCTGGCGTTAATTCTACTTTTAGTCCTTCTAGCACAACTGCTGCCCCGCGTTCTTGTAGCTTTTCTATTAAAATGTCAACCGCCACGCCGTATTTCGGATAGGCCGAATCACATGAACCGAATACTGCCGCTTTTTTTCCAGCTAAATCAATAGCATCCATTGCGTCATAAAAATCTAAGAAATCATCCGGAAGGTCTCCGTCTCCCCAAGTGTAAGCGCCTAAAATAATCCCGTCATATTGTTCTAATATAGAAGCTTCTGGTGAATCCATAATATCAATAACTTCAATTTCATTTTCTGTTTCACGAATTGCCCCTGCAATATGATCAGCCATTTCCTCTGTATTTCCACTCATACTTGCAAAAATCATTACTAACTTACTCAACTTTATCTCTCCCTTTACTTTGTATCTCTTTTTCTGTTTGGGTTGTACTCTTCTCTTCTACATATTCCGAACGAATTACATTTCGTTGCCATTCCATATGCTGATCAACATCTTTGTTTTTATCTTTTAATCCCCTCCGCAGAAGGTGATATTTTTTTCTCATTAACATGTCGCATCCATCCTATTGATAATAATTATCAATTTCAACTATTCTTAGATTAATTGACATTGATTATCAATGTCAACAACTATTTTTAAAAAAATAGTTAAAATGTACAAGCTTGTCCGTTAGCTATTCATATACTATAAATGAGCATAGTTCTTTCTCAGCCCTCTCTGACGGAAAGAAATAAAAGCAACTGCAATAGAGTGCAGTTGCCTTTTTTTATGCTTTTCTATGATTTCAGTAATCTCATCGTTGTTTCTAAAAACAATTCCACTCCATAAATGAGTGCTGATTCATCTACATCAAATTTTGGATGATGATGCGGATAACAAGTATCCATTTTTTCATTCCCTGTCCCCAATTTAATGAAGCAACCCGGTGCTTTTCTTAAATATGCTGAGAAATCTTCTCCTCCCATAGAAGGTTCCAGCTTCACAACACGCTCATTCCCGAACAAATATATCGCACTTTCTTCTACTACTTTCGTAATAGATTCATCATTAATAACTGGATCATATCCATATCGATACGTATATGTATAATCCCCTCCATGTGCTTCTGTAATTCCTTTCACGACTTTCTCAATTCTCTCTTCTGCTTCTTTTCTTAATGTTTGATTAAAAGAGCGAACTGTTCCCATTAAAGTTGCCGCATTAGGAATAATATTATCTGCCATTCCCCCATGAAACTGCGTAACCGAAACTACCCTTTGCATAAAAGCACTTGTGTTTCTGGATACGATATGTTGTAAGTTTGTAATAATTTGTGCTCCGATAGCAATAGGGTCTACCGTTTCTTCTGGCCGCGCCGCATGCCCCCCCTTGCCATAAATTTCAACTGTAAATACGTCTGGTGCTGCCATCATCGCTCCATACACAATCCCAATCTTTCCGCTTTCCAATCCAGACATAACATGTAAACCTATTACATAATCAACACCATCCATAACACCTGCCTCAACCATTTCTTGTCCGCCGCCAGGATATACTTCTTCTGCATGCTGAAAGATTAACCGAATTTCACCTGCAAATCCTTCCTTTATATTTGCTATCGTCTCTGCAACACTTAACAAAATAGCAGCATGCGCATCATGTCCACATGCATGCATCATTCCTTTATTCATAGACGTATAGGATTTCCTTGTTTCCTCTTGAATTGGTAAAGCATCTATATCGGCTCGAATTGCAACTACTTTTCCTTGTTCCGTTCCTCTTTTAATTGCTAGTACACTATACTTCGTTGGCCTCATTACTTCCAAAGTAGAAAATGAGCATAATGTATCATATATAAATTGCGAAGTTTCTTCTTCATGAAATGATAATTCCGGATATTTATGAAAATGCCGTCTCCATTTCATAATATTTTCTTCTGAAATAATATCCTTCCACACGCTCTTCATCAGAAATTCCTCCTTTTAAGAAACTTTAGCAATTCAGAAATTAACTATGAAAGATTCAAAGATACAAGCAAATATTGCATTTCTAAACATTCTTCCAGTCCACTTTCATACATTCACACAATCCACTTTCCATTTACATGTCAAAGCCATTACAAATTCATGCTGAATGTAATATAATTGCTAAGTTAGGGATTTTCTTTTTTAGTATTTAGTGCTAATATCAGAAAAGAGCCTTTTGACTTATTTTTACCTAAAATGTGGGATTTTGTTTTTTTCACAATAATGTAGGACATGATACCTACAAAGAGCTATTATTTCATTAAGAGAGGGAAAGACATGGAAAGATTAAAAGAGATATGGTCTCGACCACTCACACAATGGGTTGCAAAGACGGTTTATTACCTTGCAATTTTATTTGCATTACTTTGGTTGTATGGATTCCATGATACAAACACAAGTACATTTATTTACAACGAATTTTAGGGTGGGAACGTTATGAAGTTATTAGAACAAATTGAAAAGTGGGCTGCAGAAACGCCTGATCAAACCGCTTTTGTTTGGCGAGATGCGAAAATTACGTACAAACAATTAAAGGAAGATTCTGATGCGTTAGCACATTGGATTTCTTCTGAGTATCCAGATGATCGTTCACCAATTATGGTGTATGGCCATATGCAACCTGAAATGATTATTAACTTTTTAGGTTGTGTAAAAGCTGGACATGCTTATATTCCTGTAGATTTATCTATCCCAGCTGATCGTGTACAACGTATCGCTGAAAATTCTGGTGCGAAATTACTTTTATCGGCAACTGAAGTAACTGTAACTGATTTACCAGTTCGCATTGTAAGTGAAAACAACTTAAAAGATATTTTCTTTACTCATAAAGGGAACACTCCAAATCCTGAACATGCGGTAAAAGGTGATGAGAATTTCTACATTATTTACACATCAGGAAGCACAGGTAATCCGAAAGGGGTTCAGATTACTTATAACTGTCTTGTTAGCTTTACAAAATGGGCTGTGGAAGATTTCAACTTACAAACAGGGCAAGTATTCTTAAACCAAGCACCTTTCTCATTCGATTTATCTGTAATGGATATTTACCCATCATTAGTAACAGGTGGTACACTTTGGGCAATCGATAAAGATATGATTGCACGTCCAAAAGACTTGTTTGCTTCTTTAGAGCAATCGGATATACAAGTATGGACTTCAACACCATCTTTCGCTGAAATGTGTTTAATGGAAGCATCTTTCTCTGAGAGTATGCTACCAAACATGAAAACATTCTTATTCTGCGGTGAAGTGTTACCAAATGAAGTAGCTAGAAAATTAATTGAGCGTTTCCCTAAAGCAACAATTATGAATACGTACGGTCCAACAGAAGCTACAGTTGCTGTAACAGGTATTCACGTTACAACAGAAGTGCTAGATCAATATAAATCACTTCCAGTTGGCTACTGTAAATCAGACTGTCGCCTTCTTATTATGAAAGAAGATGGTACAATTGCACCTGATGGTGAAAAAGGTGAAATCGTAATTGTTGGTCCTAGCGTAAGCGTTGGGTATTTAGGAAGCCCTGAATTAACAGAAAAAGCATTTACTATAATTGACGGCGAGCGTGCCTATAAAACAGGCGATGCTGGCTATGTAGAAAATGGTCTTCTATTCTATAATGGTCGTCTTGATTTCCAAATTAAGCTTCATGGTTATCGAATGGAATTAGAAGAAATCGAACATCATCTTCGTGCGTGTTCTTACGTAGAAGGGGCAGTTATTGTTCCTATTAAAAAAGGTGAAAAATACGATTATTTATTAGCGGTTGTTGTTCCTGGAGAGCATTCGTTTGAAAAAGAATTCAAATTAACATCTGCAATCAAAAAAGAACTCAATGAGCGTTTACCAAACTACATGATTCCACGTAAATTCATGTATCAATCTTCTATTCCAATGACACCAAATGGAAAGGTAGATCGCAAAAAATTATTGAGTGAGGTTACAGCATGACCGCATATGGATCATTTTATTTTTTCGCTATAGTGGGCATTTTATTAATACCTACTATCATAGCTGGATTAAAAGGTAAAATGTTGCGTAAATATAATGCCGTTTTAACATTAGTCATGCTTGCTATTATCTTCTCTGATAAACCGAAGCAAGCAATTATGTTAGCCGCATTTATTATTTGGCAATATGCCCTTATTAAAGGCTATTTAATTTTAAGAAAACAAAATAATAGTACATTCACATTTTGTATAGCTGTTATTTTATCAATTTTGCCACTTATTTTGGCAAAAATCGCACCATTTGCCCCTGAACTAAAGTTTATTGTATTTCTAGGAATGTCTTATGTAACATTTAGAGCAGTGCAAATGGTATTTGAAGTTCGTGATGGCTTAATTAAAGAACTTTCCTTCTTCAATTTTTGGGAATTTGTTTTATTCTTCCCAGCTATCTCAACCGGACCTATCGATCGTTACCGCAGATTCCAAAAAGATATTCAAAAGCCACCTAGCGCAGAAGAATATCAAAATTTACTATATACAGGATTAAACCGTATTTTCCAAGGTTTCTTGTATAAATTTATTATCGCTTACTTAATAAAGCAATATTTTATGGATCCAGCATTTGCACAGCAAGATACAATCCTATCCAATATGATTTACATGTATAGCTATAGCTTATATTTATTCTTCGACTTTGCTGGTTATAGCTCATTTGTAATCGGTGTAAGTTATATGATGGGTATTAAAACGCCAGAAAACTTTAATAAACCGTTCATTAGTCGTAATATTAAAGACTTCTGGAACCGCTGGCACATGAGTTTATCATTCTGGTTCCGTGATTTTATCTACATGCGTTTCGTCTTTTTTGCAACGAAGAAAAAGTTAATTAAAAACCGTTACACAATTTCGTATATCGGTGCATTTTTAAACTTCTTCATCATGGGAATATGGCATATTACTGGTGAGCATGTGTATCAATACATTATTTATGGTCTTTATCACGCTGCATTGTTCATCCTGTTCGATATTTTCGAACGAAAAAACAAGAAGCTTAAGTTTTGGCCAAATAATAAATTTACGCACGTCCTTGCGATTGTAATTACGTTCCACGTTGTATGTTTCGGTTTCCTAATTTTCTCTGGACACCTTAACAGATACTTTTAATGCACCCTTCTTATTTCATTAAGAAGTTGCACATATAATATATTTCGGATATAAAGGAGATTTTAAAAATGGCAGAATTCAAAGAGCAAGTATTAGATATTTTAGAAGAAGTATGTGAAAACGATATTGTGAAAGAAAACTTAGATGTTCAATTATTTGAAGAAGGTATTCTTGATTCTTTCGCTGTAGTATCTTTATTAGTTGAATTCCAAGAGCGTTTAGATATTGAAGTTTCTATTTCTGATTTTGACCGTGACGAGTGGGCTACACCAAACATGGTTATTAAGAAGTTGGAAGAAATCCGATGAACAAAGCAAAATTTGGTCCGATGCTTTTAGCATTGGCCCTTTTTGCTGTATTCTTACTTATTCCGACGCGCTTCCTACTTCCACTTTTAAGTGATGAAAAAGTAGAACAAGCTGCAACTTCTTTGAAAGAAGAAAAGATTCAAAGTATGATTTTACAGCAAAAGATGTTAGCAGATCCGAAATATCTTCCGATGTACGGTTCATCGGAATTCGCACGTATGGATGCTTTCCATCCATCAAATTATTTCAAAGTAAAGCCTGAAGGGTTCACACCATTCCTTCTTGGACGCGGCGGAACACAAGACCTTGTACACGTATTAAACTTTGCATCTACAATGGATCAATTGAAAGACAAGAAAATGGTATTCGTTCTTTCTCCGCAATGGTTTGTGCCACAAGGTATTGATGAAACACACTTTGCACCTAACTTTTCAAAACAACAAGGCTATCATTTCCTTTTCAATGATGACTTAAAGCCTGAAATGAAAAAACAAATTGCAAAGCGTTTATTAAACTTTGAGATCGTTAAGAAAGAAACTTTACTTAAAGTTTCGCTTGAAGGTATCGCTTATGATGATACGAAGCATAAAGTAAAAGCACTTGCTGCTAAACCTTTCGCTTATATTTATCGTAACATTTTAGATCGTAAAGACTTATTTACAGCAATGTTCAATATTAAACCGCATAAAGAAAAGCTTGACCCTTCATTAAAACAAATGAACTGGGATGAAGCTCGTAAACATGCAGATCAAACTGGTGCAGTAGAATCAGGATCTAACGAATATGGTATCGAAGATGACTACTTCAATAGCAAAATCAAGAAGAAATTAAAGCAACGTGAAGGCTACTTAAAAAATGATGCTTATGATCAATCGCCAGAATATGAAGATTTACAAATGGTACTTGATTTATTAAAACAATCTGGTGCAAAACCACTCTTCATTTCTGTTCCCGTGAAAGGTCCTTGGTACGATTATGCTGGCTTCCCGAAAGAACGCCGTGAATTGTACTACAAGAAAGTTCATGAGCAAATTGAGAAAGCTGGTTATCCAATTGCCGACTTCTCAAATCATGAGTATGATAAATACTTCTTAAAAGATCATATGCACTTAGGTTGGAAAGGCTGGGTTTACATTGACGAAGCCATCCAACAATTTTATAAAGCAAACTAATGAAAAGACCACTTGAATTATTCAAGTGGTCTTTTTCTATATACATTTTGTAATTGTTCCATTACGTTATCTGCTTCTTCCATGACGCGCTCCACTACGTGCTGAGCTGATTCTATTCGTGCCAATGATGATGCTTGTCCCGCCCAAAGTGACATGTATTCACCTTTATTTTGTTTTGCTGCTTCTTGGCGTATTTTAGAAGTTAATACGTTTTGCACTGGATACATCGGAAGCACATCTTCTTTTCTTTCATGTCTTTCTATGAATTCATTACGAATGCCCCGTGCATATTTCCCAGAAAACGCACGGGTTACTGTTGTACTCGTATCCGTGCTTTGTAAGACGGCCTCTTTATATACATCATGTGTAACGCTTTCTTTACTCGTTAAAAAGGCTGATCCCATTTGAACAGCCTCTGCCCCTAACGTAAATGCAGCAACAAGCCCTTGCCCGTTCATTACACCACCTGCTGCGACAATCGGGATATGCGGGACTGCAGCTACTAGTTGCGGGATTAACGCAAACGTGCCAATCATAGCATCTTGTTCTTTCCCAATAAACGTTCCTCTATGCCCTCCAGCTTCGCTACCTTGTCCAGCGATAATATCTACTCCTAGCTCGGCAAGTGCTTTCGCTTCTGCTACATGAGTAGCTGTTCCGATGACTTTTATTCCTCTTCTTTTTAAATCATCTATTTCTTCTTGTTCTAATGTTTGGAATGCAAAGCTAACGACTGGTACCTTTTCTTCTAATAACACTTGTAATTGTTCTTTATAGCTTTTTGGAAGCTTTAAAGTCTTTTCTTCCTCTATACCTAATTCTCTATTCACTCCACTAAGTAATACTTTTGCCTCGTTTACCTTCTTTTCTTCTATCTGTATCTCTTTCGTTAACAGTAAATTAACACCGAAAGGCTTATCTGTTAGTTCTCTTATTTTATAAATCGCTTCACGCATTTGTTCAGGGCTCATATACCCAGCTCCAAGCGTACCTAATCCTCCGCTATTACTTACAGCTGCAACAAGTTCAGGCGTCGTAATCGCACCTGCCATACCTGCTTGAATGATGGGATACTTAATTTTTAATATATCTATTACTCGACTGGTAAACATCATTTTCCCTCCTATCCCCCTTATATCTTCTTTATTTGACAAGCTTTCCCCTTCTTTTACAAGGGTTGAACTTCCTCTCAAGCGAATATATTGAAAGAGAAGGAGGCTGAGAATAATGATTTATCCAAATGCATTAAAACAAGGTGATACAGTAATGATTATTGCCCCGTCTGGCCCACCAACAATTGAGAATGTATTAAAAGGGGTACATATATTACAAGAGATGGGGTTATCCGTAATAATTGGGAAGAGTGTTTATGAGAAGTATGGATATTTAGCCGGAAGTGACCAAATTCGTCTTGATGATATACATGAAGCCTTTACAAACAATGAAGTAAAGGCAATTTTCTGTGCACGAGGTGGTTATGGAAGTGCCCGTCTCCTCCCTCACATTCAATATGAAATCATTAGGCAAAATCCAAAAATTTTTTGGGGATATAGTGATATTACAGCTTTACATACAGCTTTTTCACGTTATGCAAAGCTCGTTACTTTTCATGGTCCAATGGTTGAAGAATTAGGAAAAGGTATAGATTCTCTCTCTTTATCTTCTTTCAATCAACTATTTCATCCTTATTCGTCTATCTTATCTGCATCAGAATGTATCGTACCTACCTCTCCCTGTACAGTTACAGGCACATTAGTGGGAGGAAATTTAACTGTGTTAACGAGTATAATTGGTTCTCCCTATGAAACAAATACAGCCAATAAACTTTTATTGCTTGAAGATATTGGAGAGGAACCGTATCGCATTGACCGTATGTTAAATCAACTACTTTTATCTGGACAGTTTAATGAGTGCAGCGGTGTTATTTTTACAAGTTGTCATGACTGTACTCCTTCTAAACCATCTCAGTCATTGCAAACAATATTATATGAATACTTCGAGCCATATCATATACCTGTACTATTCGGTTTACCGATCGGGCATATAAGTCCCAACATCGGTATTCCTCTTGGGGCTACAGCGACAATAGATACAAATAATAAAACACTCTCCATTTCTTCCGGCGTAGCCACTCCATGTTCAAATTAAAAAGGAAAAGCTTAATAGCTTTTCCTTTTAGTTATAGTAATTAAAAATTCGTCCAGATGCGATGTCCGCAATTTCTTCTGGAATAAATGTTTTACTTATATCCGTACCAACATTTAATACAGCTGTTGCATCTTTCTCGATGCTACCAAATAATTCTTTTCCACGTATCGTAACAAGGGGCGTACCTTCTGGCAACACGTTTTTTACAAATTCCAATTGTGTAAAGAACGGCACGATCCATCTATCCTCTCCTTGGAAATGACGCAAACGAAGTGTTCCTTCTGTTGCCCCGTCCTCTGCTTCTAGTGAACCGGCAACATAAAACTCCGTTGATAGGAGCAATTCATAAAATTCTTTTTGCTTTTGTTTATTTTCCCCCGCTACAACAAGTACTTCTTCTATTTTCTTTACTGGAATTTGCTTCATATGATGCCACCCCTATTTTCAAAATGATTATACTTAGATTATACGAAATATTCTTATTTTTTTCTACATAATTCCGCAATTATTTTCTTAAAATAATTTTAATATTTCTTTTGTCATCATAATCGCAGCAAACTCTTCATGTAAATTTACAAGAGTCATATTGTGAATGTCTTCTGCACTATACTCTTTACCACCTGGACCTTTACGGTTAAAAGTAGCCGTCGCATCACTCACTAAATATGTTGTAAATCCTAAATTTCCTGCCATTCGTGTCGTAGTCTCCACACAATGATTTGTCGTTAATCCTACAATTACTACTGCATTGCATTTTTTCTCTCTTAATTGTTCTTCTAAATTTGTCCCAATGAACGCGCTATTAACGGATTTCCTGATAATTATTTCATTTGGCAATGGTTGTACCTCTTCTTTAAAGTTTACCGTTTCCGCTCCTTCATAAAACATCGACTGAACATTTTCTTTATTTACATGTTGAATATGAAAAACTGGTTGCTTCCTCTTTCTCCATTCTTCTAATAAACTTTTCATATTTTCTTCGGCAAAAAGATTATTTCTCTCGCCCCAGTATGGTAATTGAAACGCCTTTTGTACATCAATTATGATCAGTGCTGTTTGATTTGTCATCATTCTCTCCTTAATTAGGCTGTAATTGAAACAGAAAACCAAGTTGCTGCGAGGCAGTAATAAAGCAAATATAAGCACAAAGCTCTACAATTTCTTTTTCCGTCCAATATTGTTTTAATGTACAAAACATATTATCATCTATCGCCTTTTTATCATGGACAAATGTATGCGCAAAAGTAACAGCCACACTCATTTCTTCTACCTTTTGCATATCATCTGGTCTTCCCTTTGCCATGCAGTACGGACATTCATTCCCGTATGCTAATGTTCTTCTTACTTGTTCTTTCAACTCTGCCGAAAGAGTTCCTTTATTATACAGTGTATTTTCTAACGTACTCCACGAATGTAATATATCCCGATTATGCCCTAGTAATTTTTGAAACTTTGTATCTCCTACATTCGATAATGAAATTCTCTCCATCATTTCCCCTCCTATTTTCTTCTATTTTATTGTAAAATAAATAAAGTTCTCTTTACATTTCATATGAATCTTAATTTATATTTTTCCTTTACAAAAATTATCATTTTACTGGAGGTATATTTACAAATGCAATTAGATCGTGTTGATCGTAAAATTTTAAATGAATTATATAATGATAGTCGCCTTTCGATGCGCGAATTGGCCAAACGAGTAAATTTATCCGCTCCATCTACTGCAGAACGTGTTCGTAAACTCGAAAATGAAGGAGTTATTCAAAAATACACAATCGACATTGATTATAAAAAAGCAGGACTTGTCTTAGATTGTATTTTAGAAATCACTTTAAAAAATGGTGACACAACACGTATGCAACAATTTATTCAGTCTTATCCATCTGCAAGTTTTTGTTACCGAGTAACAGGAAGCTTATGCTACATCGTAAAAATTTCTGTCCCTTCACTCGTTGAACTTGAAGAATTTATCAATGATGTTTCTTCATATGCAACGACAGTTTCTCATATCGTATTATCAGAAGTATCTCTTACTCCGGACATTGAACATATATTCCCAGAAAATTAATTAATTTTTATTCAAAAAAAGATAAAAAACCCCTTACAATAAGAATAAAAATAATATATTATGTATTAAAATACATAAAGTTCGAGAAAGGGGCTTTACATTGAAAATCTGGTTTTATGAAAAAACGGCACAATTAGACGACTTGCTTGGTATTTGGGACAATGTTCCGACCATCCCTCGAATTGGTGAAAAAGTGGAGCTTTTAAAAACAGTCCGCACTGTTACAGATATTAAATATGTAAAGAACGGTAATAATTTTCGTGTAGAAATTATTACGAATTAAAAAACATCTCTCCTTTTATAGAGGAGAGATGTTTTTTAATTATCGATTATGCGCTTTCTTTATAACAATTGTATCTTCTTCTACAGATATTGTTACATAATCCTTTTCTTCTAAACGAAGCTTATTTACAGCCTCATCCGGTAGCTCTACAGCCATCAATCTATCTGTTACAATGACTTGACTATACACTTCATTCTCTTGTGATACATTCACTACTTTTTCTTCATTTATAAAGCGCATCGGTGGCACACCAACTTCTTTTACTGTACGCCATTGTTTCCATATGTAAGGAATTAACCACAGTAATCCGACAATGGTAAGACCTATGCCGATCCATAAATTACTTTGTGCCTGCAATTCAGGAATTGAAATTGCATCACTTCCCTCTCCACCTACAAATTGCATACTTGTTGCAATCAAATTATTTAAAGCATGCACCGCAATATTCGTCCATATATTTTTCGTCTTTATGTATAAAAGGCACATAATAATACCAAACATGAAAGCACCAATCACATCGAAATGCCCGAAACCAAAAATAAGCGAAGATACAATAACAGCTCGTTTAATACCCCATTTATAAGCCATTCGCTGTAAAAAGAAGCCTCTAAAAATAACTTCTTCCATAATAGGTGCTAATACACATGCTGAAATGAAAGTAAATATCGTCATATATATGTTACTCGTATCGATGACATTTCCGCCTTCTAACATAGTAACTAAGAAATTAGGTAACGTATGCGCTAATATGTAAAATTGAATATGAGATATACCGACTGAAAAAATCATTCCCATTATCATTGCTAATACAATGAGTCCCCACGGTAAACGTCCTGGCTTATCAAAAAAACTGTTAAATACAACATTATTTTTATTTGTTTTTACATACAACCAAAATAATGGAAATACAAAAAACAGAGTTATTTGTGAAATAACCTCAAACGTATTCTCAGAAACATTTGATAGCTCTAATGGAATTATCGTAAGGAGCAAACCTATAATCATCCATCCAAAAAAACTACGTAGCCTTATACGTGAAAATGCATATTGCAATGTTGAACACCTCCAAAGATAGTAAAAGTAAAACTTCACTCATCGTTTTATAGGAAACTCCTCGCCTAAGAATGACAGGATAACTTAATTATAATATGAATATAGTTGAAATTCTTCCTATTTTTCTCAAATACTTTCTAACAACATAACTAGCAATCTTTTTATTTAAAATACCATATCACTTTTCTTTCATCTGAAATCTACTAGAAAGTTATGTAATAAAAATCCCCGTTTTTACAAGCGGGGATTTCTTTTATTATAATACGTCACGTTTTTGGAATAATGCACTTGATGCTACAAGTAATACAACAAAATATGCAGCTACAAGTAATAATGAAGTTGTAAGTGTGAAGTCTGTGAATGTGGGTTCCATTCCGCCACTTACTAATTTATTACTGTCGTACGCTCTTAAATCCAAATGGAAGAATACTACAAACTTCGCTACACCTTTTGCAAACATTATTAATACCATATTAATTGCTCCTTGTAAGAAGAAGAGGAACATCGTAATAATTAATGGTAATACAGATTTTCTAAATACGTTTGCTAAGAAAAATGCAAGCGTTGCAAAGAAGAACGGTGAAAGTAATTGATATAAAGCAGATTTCACTACGATTGCTAACGTTAATTCTGTTTTACTACCATCCATTACAATTCCGCCAATAATCATTGCAATTAGCATACCAGCTAATACGATAAATAACATTGCTAATAACACAGTAATATATTTAGAAAATAAGACTGTAATTCGTTTTCTCGGACGAATTAATAGTTGTTTAATCGTTCCTTTTTGAAATTCATCAGTCAGAGTACGAGAAGCAAGTGTAATCCCAAAAATCGTTGAAAATAAAACAATTAGACCAAGCTCTGAGTTTGCATAATCTAAATAAGATCCCTGAAATTCATCTCCTTTTCCCCACTTCAACATTGCTAAATTCCCTAAAATTTCGAGTGTAGCAATGACACCGATTAAAATATACATACCTTTTTTCGCATGCAATTTTAAAAATTCATTTTGAATTAATTTAAACATTACGCTTTCACTCCCCCTGTAATCGCTAAGAACTCATCCTCTAACGTTTTATTTTGAACAGTAACTCCGTATACTAGCACATCGTCATTCACAAGCCTTTTTACAAGCTGCGGAATTTCTTCTTTCATTGCAGATACTACAATGATATTTCCTTGCGCCTTGCCTTTAATAATTTCATTTGCTTTCTGTACTTGATCTACTTCAAACGCTACAACTACTGTCTCATCATGTTTCACTTGTTCGTGTAAGTTGTACTCTTGTACAAACTCACCTTGCTTAATAATAACGACACGATCACACATGAGTTCAATTTCACTTAATAAGTGACTTGATACGATTACGGCAATATTCTCTTCTTTCGCTAAACGTTGTAAATAATCACGAATTTGGCGTATACCAGCTGGATCTAATCCATTTGTTGGCTCATCTAAAATTAAGATTTTCGGCTGATGAAGCAATGCCTGCGCGATTCCTAAACGTTGTTTCATACCAAGTGAATATGTTTTCACTTTTTTATGAATCGCATGCTCTAATTCAACAAGCTTTACAATTTCAGCAATGCGCTCTTTACTAATTGGCGTAACAGCCATGTTCGCAAAATGCTTTAAGTTTTGCATTCCTGTCATATAATCATATAGTTCCGGATTTTCTACAATCGCTCCAATTTGCTCTAGCGCTTTTTCACGCTCTGTGCGAATGCTATGACCGCAAATTGTAATATCGCCCTCTGTCATCGAAATAAGACCTGTCATCATACGGATTGTCGTCGTCTTACCACTACCGTTCGGTCCAAGGAAACCGTACACTTCTCCCTCACGAACCTCAAATGATAAACCACGAATAATTTCTGTTCTACCAATCTTTTTCCGAACATTTTCTAATTTTACTACTACGTTTCCCAATGGTAATTTCTCCTTTAAACTTCTATTTTTTTATCGATAATATAAGCAATTACATATACTATTAGAGCACTAACAATTACCATAAAACTTATATTAAAAATGTTTAATCCATTTTCTTGAAACATATCAATAAACAGCCCTTTGCCTTCACTACGATATTCTACTCTTCGTAATCCTTGGAAAGCTGGAGCTAATTTTCCTAGCAATGTTGTCACTAAAGTAATCGCTATACTTACGATTAAAGAAATAATGACAATCAATATTTTTTGTATCTTTTTCTTCTTAGTAAGCAATTTAACGAGAGTAACTACTAAGAAAATTTGTAACACCGCAAATAAAAACTCAAACAAATCACTCATTGTATATATTAAATTCTTTACTATACCTGCTTGCATAATCTCTTGTGCATCTATATATACATACGTCGTAGGAAATGCTAATACATAACCTACATAGAAAAGAATTCCACATATGCCATACCATATAGCCATTACAATAAAAAAGTAGATAAGGATAGAAAAAACATACTGTTTCCCAGATATCGCTGTAACCCGTAACAATGGATTTGTTAGTAAACGTGAACACGACTTCATCGTTTGTAAAAACATATACAACACATAAAACATGAAAATAATAATAATAAATCCGAATATCGCTTCTTGTTTCACAACAGCTGTCTCACTCTTTTTTACAATCATTTGTGAAAATAAAATCGCTTCAACTAACACAAAAATTAAAAAAGTAACAATATATTTTTTCCTATTCACATTCCATAAATAAGAAAGTAACGAGTTCACTTACTAAACACCTCCTTAAACAATTCATGAACTGCTTTTCCTCTCTGAAAACGGAGGTCTTCTACATTCTCATATAGTACAATTTCTCCATCTTTTAAAAAGATCACTTCATCAAAAATATTTTCAATTTCATTTATTAGATGGGTTGAAATTAACATGGTACAATCTTCTCTATAAAACTGTAATATTAACTTTAATACATGTTCTCTAGAAACGAGATCAATCCCGCCAAGCGGCTCATCTAGTACGTATAACTTCGCTTTTCGAGAAAAAGTTAAAATGATTTGAAGCTTTTCAACCATACCTTTTGATAATGCTGTAATTCTCTCTTCTAGTGGTATTTTAAATTCCACTATCGTATCTACCGCTCTTTGAATATCAAAGTCCTTATAAAAATCACGATAGAAAAATAAAGAATCTTTTACAGTCATCCATTCATCAAATACTGGCTTATCAGACATAAACGAAACGATTTCTTTCGTCTTTAATCCTACCTTTTCACCAGCTACTGTAATACTGCCTTCCGATGGATGCTGCAGACCGGCAATCATTTTCAATAACGTCGTTTTCCCGCTCCCGTTATCTCCAACAAGCCCTACGATTTTTCCTTCTGTAATTTCTATATCTAATTCACGTATCACTGCTTTTAATCCGTATCTCTTCCATAAGTTTTCTATTTTTAATAGCTCTGTCATTCGCTTTCCTCCTTCTTCTCATGTAATGAAGAACGAAGTATTGAAAGGATTTCGTCTTCTGAAAAGCCTAAATTGTCCATTCCATCTATAAAAGAATGAAGTAATTCTTTCGCCATATCTTTTCGCAGCTCCATAATTTTCTCCCCTTCATTCGTTACATATCGTCCCATTCCTCTACGCGTTACAACAACTCCATCCCGTTCTAGCTCTTGAAATGTGCGCTGTATCGTATTTGGATTTACTTGTAATTCGCTCGCTAATTCACGTACAGAGGGAATTTTATCGCCAGGTAATAAATGACCCGTTACGATTTCTTTTTTTATGTATTCCATTACCTGAATGTAAATTGGTGTATTTGGAGAAAACTCTATTTTCATTTCTTCCCTCCTTTTGTATCAGTGTACTAGTTAAATAATACACTGATACAAAATGTTTGTAAATACCCATTTAATTACAAAAAAGTTCTATCCGTTACTGAGATAGAACTCTTTAAATAGAAATCACTATATAAAAATAATAGTGTTATGTAAACAAATTCATAAAGAAAAGCTGTCTTATTCATTGATAAGACAGCTTTTCTTTATGATCGTATATTAAAAATTAAACATGAAGTCATCGTCAGATAACTTTTCAACGTTCGTTGCTTTTACGTAACCATTTCCTTTTACAGAGAAGAAATCATGGTTTTTCGTATCTGTACGTAAACCATTTAAAACGATTGGGTTAATTTCTTCTTCTTCAAACTTCGGCTCAAGCCCTAAGTTCATAAGTCCTTTATTCGCATTGTAACGAACGAAACGATTTACATCCTCTACAAGACCGATAGAAGTGTAAATTTCTTCTGTATATGCCATTTCAATTTCATATAGTTCCATTAATAATTCTTGCGTTTCTTTTTGCACTTCTTGTTGATCTTCTGCAGATAGTTCTGCGAAGATTTGTTGTGCTAAAATACCGACGAATACGCCGTGAATTGACTCATCACGAATTATTAAGTTAATAATCTCACCACTTGCCGTCAATTTACCTTGGCCAGCTAAGTAAAGTGGATAGAAGAATCCACTATAGAATAAGTAACTTTCTAAGAATACACTTGCTACCATCGCCATGTATAACTCTTTTTTCGTTACTTCAGGCTTTAATAAACGACGATAATAACTAGTAACAATACCAGCCTTTTTCTCAAGTAATGGATGGTTGTCTACCCATTCAAAAATATCATCAATTTCTTCTTCTGTAGCTAATGTTGTGAAGATATGACTGTAACTCTTCGCATGTACTTCTTCCATAGCTCCCATGAAAGCTAATACACTTTTCGCTTGTAAATTTTCAAGATGAACAAGTACAAGTGGCATCCCTTCGCCACCTTGTTTCGTATCTAAAAGTGTTAAACCACCTAATACGCGCTTATAAGCAACCTGCTCTTCTTTTGATAATTGTGCCCAAGTATTTTTGTCAGACGAAACCGCAATTTCTTCTTCTGTCCAAAACTGAGCGATGTTTTGCTTCCAAAACATTAAACTAAAATCATCTTCTTTTTTGTTCCAGTTTACCGCACGCATTCAATCGCCCCTTCTCTAAATAAACATGAAAAATTGATAACTAAGCATGAGCAGGGTTCAGAAAACCCTGCTCATCATGTCTCACTTTTTATATTAAACGGTACAAGCCACGCACTCTTCCACGCTTAATTTACGTGTTCTCGTATAATACAGACTCTTTAAGCCTTTTTTATGTGCATAGATGTAGTAACGTGCTAATTCACGTGTTGAAATATCACTATTAACGTAAAGAATTGTACTAATTCCTTGGTCAATATGCTCTTGAATTTCTGCGATTAAATCAATTAGTTTAAACTGATTCATATCGTAAGAAGATTTATAGTACCAGAACGTATCTTTTGATAAATACGGCATTGGATAATATGTTGTCGCATTCGCATACGTTCTTGATTCGATTTGACTTACGATCGGCATTACGCTTGAAGTTGCATTTTGAACGTAACTGATTGATTGTGTAGGAGCAATGGCAAGACGGTATGAGTTGTATAAACCATTCTTCTGCACTTGCTCTTTTAAACTTGTCCAATCTTCTTTTGTCGGAATATGAATTCCTTCAAATAATTGCTGAACTTTTTCAGTTACTGGGCTATAATCTGTCGTTTCATATTTTTCAAAGTATGTGCCTTTCGCATAATCAGACTTATCGAAGTCTTTAAATGTCTCGCCTTTTTCTTTAGCAATTTCCATACTTTTCTCAATAGAGTAGTAATTTAACATCATAAAGAATGTACGAGCGAACTCTTTCGCTTCTGCACTTTCATAAGCGATTTTGTTTTTTGATAAATATCCGTGTAAGTTCATTGCGCCAAGTCCAACTGAATGAAGCTCATCATTTGCTTTTTTCACAGTTGGTGCATTCGGAATGATCGTCATATCAGAAACAGCTGTTAAAGCTTCCATTCCTGCATGAACTGCTTCACGAATTTCTTTATTTTCCATTACATTTACGATATTTAACGATCCTAAGTTACAGTTAATATCACGACGGATAATGTCCTCTGTACCGTAATCATTTATTTCAGAAGTTTCTTGTAGCTGGAAGATTTCTGTCTCGAATGTTCAACCGAGTTCGCTATTCCTCAGTCCGTTGCTCATGCAACTGCTGTATGTCACCATACAGGACAGACTATATCATCACCTACAGCATTACCTGATTAGGTGCTCCGCTTTTCGAACGCCAATCGCTTGCGCTCTACTCCCATAAGGGATAGTCGTTAGGCTTTTACTTATCTTAAGCTTTCAGAAAGTCTCTTATTACTTTATGTTGTCCGATAACTCTGCTATACAAAATAATAAGATACATTCTGAACTTTTATATTTTCATTCTAAGATAAGATTTAGCACGGTAGGTTACCTCAAATTTGAGGCTTTCCCCGTTTAACGGAGTTTTCGACTAGCATTTCTACTAGAAGGTGCTACATATTTAACACAAGTTCGACATCTTCACAGTTCCAATATCCTTCAGTGGATGTTGGTTATTTGCATTTGATTTAAACATTAAGTATGGGTAACCAGACTCAAGCTGAATCATAGCAATTTTAATAAGCATATCACGTGCACTAATATCTAGTGGCTTCTTCTTCACTTTCGGATTGCTCATTAATTCATCGTACATTTCATCGATATCAATATCATCTAAATGCTTTCCGTATTCTTTATACACCGTATAAGGCGCGAAAACATGGAAAGGTTCGTTTTTCTCAGCAAGCTCGAAGAACTTACTTGGAACGATAATTCCGATTGATAGAGACTGAATACGGCTCTTCTCATCGGCATTTATTTTTTTGGTATCAAGGAATTCAATAATATCCCAATGGAAAATGTTTAAGTATACTGCGCCGGCACCTTTTCGTTGGCCAAGCTGATTCGCATATGAAAACGAATCTTCAAGTAATTTCATAACAGGTACTACACCACTTGCAGCGTTGTCGATACCTTTAATTTGCTCACCACGTGCGCGTAGCTTAGATAAGTTTAAAGCTACTCCCCCGCCGATTTTCGATAATTGCATTGCAGTATTAATGTTAAAGCCGATTGAATTTAAGCTATCGTCCATCTCTAACAAGAAACAAGACACCATTTCTCCTCTTCTGCTTCTTCCCGCATTTAAAAAGGTTGGTGTCGCTGGTTGGTAGTTTTGTTTTACAATCATGCTTGCGAATTGTTTTGCTTTCGCAACATCACCGCGTCCTAAGTATAATGAAACAATTGCTACACGATCTTCATAGCTTTCTAAGTATTGTTTTTGATCATTTGTTTTTAGCGCATAATCTTTGTAGAACTTAGATGCTGCCATATAAGATTGGAACTCGAAGTTTTCACCATAAGCGATGTTATATACCTCTTCTACTTCCTCCAAGCTATACTCGTCCAGAACGTTGTAATAGTAATCATGTTCTTTCATATACTCCATTCGCTCTGCCACGCTATTAAAAGGAACGGTATTCTCTCTAGCTTCTTCCATAAAGACTTCTAATGCCTCTTTATCTTTATGAAGCTGATAAAAACCGTCCTGCATTTGCGTGATTTCATTATTCAGTTCAATGTGTCGCAATCTCCCGCACCCTTTCCTTAAAATATTCTACATCGTTATTTGTTCCTGATAACTCAAATTTTGATACAATAGGCACTTCATATTTAGCAGAAATTTTGTCAGCACTTGCACCGAACATGTCTCCCCAGTTACGATTGCCGCTTGCAGATACGCCTTTTAATTTGTCATTATTGCGCTCTAAAAATTCTAAAACACGTTCTGGTACATTGCCAAAACCTGTTGTATACGTAATTAAAATAAAGTCTTCATCTATTACTAGATCTTCACCAATTTGAACGGCCGGCATATTTAATTTGTGAATGAAACGCTTCACGTTTCCTGTCATAGAATCATATGCAACTAACATTTCCGACCCTCCCTCTCCAATCTATACTCTCTGTATGTTGTTTCTTGATTTCTCTATATATTGTATTACGTTTCAAAATAAGACACAAGATATATGTATAAATTCTTTCTTTTTTTAACTTTTACTTTTCGACACGACAGTCGATTTTTTTCAATACAATGACTATGAAACAACATTCTAAAACTCATGTCAATAAAGTGCTTTTCAAAAAAGTTGTCAACGAATTTAACCTTATTTTAAAAAAAGTTACCAATATATTTTGTCATAAAACGGCAAATGCTGGAGGAATATATTTCTCCAGCATCACGCAAAAAAGAACAGACATTAAACGATAATCTGTTCTAAAAAACGATTACATTTATCAATTTTACTTTATTAAATATTATACATATACTTTCAGTTCTCGTTACATACTAAAAGATAACTATTATAGAAAAAGATTATTATTATGGCATTTCAATTTATTTATAAAAAGATTATTCAGAGTGCTCAATACGTAAAATATCTTTTACAAATATATGATACGGATTCTCATCTTTGTCAATCATTGTACATACAGGAGCTTCTTCATCAAAGTATACAATCATTCCTTCTACGTACTCATATGTATGTTGAACTTGTACTGTTACTTTAATTTCCATCGCTTCTTCATATGCTCTTTTTATTTTTTGAAGCATTTTCGCTGAACATTTTCTTTTCTCTGGATACATAACCATTCCCATAAACCTATTTCCAGCTCTATCTTTCCACATATAATCCCAATGCGGTAATATCCCTTGTTTAAAATCGCCCATAAGTCTCCTCCCCTATATCTTCTAGTTACGAACGTGGCGTTTCTGAATATGTATAAATGACCTGTCCGCCGCGCTGTGCATTCCCAATAATATGTTTAAAATCTTCACGACTAACTACAACTTTCCTGAACGTATAAAATACATCTTTCGTTGCAACATACTCCTTTATTTCACCATTTTTCAGCTGATCCAAAATTGCATTTGCTAATTGTTCATCCATGTATTTCACCTCTATGCAATATTTTATTCTATCGTATATTCTATAGGTCAACAACTGTAAATTTATCCCGTTACTATGTCATAATTTTATTTTCATTTTTTCGCAAATGATATTGCTTACTATATGTCCACTAAATATCATATACTAACATAGCTACTTCCCTATATCAAACATTTCGACATTCCATTATGCAAAGTTCCATACCACTATGCTACAATATATAAATAGAACTAGGAGGGATACTATGATTCGGAAAGCAAAAAAGACAGATGCAAAGGCGATAGCTCCTTTATTGTATAACGCTCTGCACGAAATTGCTGAAAAAATCACAGGGAGCACAGTTGAAACAGAAGTATTACTAGGACTAGAAACATGGTTCTCAAAAGAGAGAAATCGACTGAGCTACGAAAACTGTTTTGTATATGAACAAGACGGGACTGCAGTGGGAATTATTGTCGCTTATCACGGTAGTGACGCAACAATACTTGACGCACCAATTGTACATCACTTAAGAGAATTACATAAAGATACATCCATTACATTAGAAAAAGAAGCTGAGCTTGATGAGTATTACATTGATACATTATCAGTTTCGAGTGCATATGGCGGAAAAGGCATAGGTTCTCAATTAATTGAAGCTGCTGAAATTCATGCAACTGAAAAAGCACATGAAAAAATCGCCTTACTTGTTAATTTAGAAAATACACGTGCTTTTTCATTATACGAAAAGCTAGGTTACAAAAAAGATCAAATCGTTATGCTTGTGGGTGAACCTTACGCCCATCTAGTAAAACCATTAAATACAAAGGTTTCTATATCTTAAAAAGAAAGCACACGATTTATATAAATCGTGTGCTTTTATGTTAAATTCGTATTTAATACAGTCCCATCCATCGCCTCGTGAAATGTATATGTTGTACAACCCCATGGCTTCCTATGGAAAATAGGTGAACCAGACCACCCCATTGCCCTCAGTTCAGTCCCAATCATCGTATTAAAATAACTATGACCTACAAGAGCAATACTTCCATGTACGAGAGCGTAACGGTGCAATAGATGAGCCGCTTGCTTTGCCCTCTCTCTTACTTCCTTATAAGACTCTACATCTTTATGGTAGCCAAGTACCCATAAGGTTCGTCCGATAAACATCCATACGTTAGGTTTACATTTCAACCATTTTGGAGAAAAAAATCGTGAAGGAACCTCTACTTCTCTAAAAAGAGAATTTTGCATAAAAGATAAAGAATCCAACAATTCAGCTGCTGACTGTACAGCACGCCTTTGATCACTCGTTACGACTAATTTTGCTGATTCCATTGCTTCAATTGTTTCCATTGGTATAGAAGCTTTTGTTGTTATAGTATGTGAGTCATATCGTTTCATCCATTCATGAAATGAAATAACTGTCATTGGCTCCATAGTACCATCTAAGCGACCATGACGAATAAAAGAAATCCTCATTCTTTCCACTCTCCATTCATCACTTACGAACTCTATTATGTACTATTTCTTACTGCCATCATATCATGCATAAAAAGAAAGTTATACATTACCACCACTATCATGTGTTATCGATGCATGCACACCATCCAATCCGTCAAAATATGTAGTTCTTTCATGATGCCGGATTTTCTTCAACTGTATATAAGAGAATAAAAATAATAAAATCGCTATAAAGCTCCCCACAATTTCAAACATCATTTTACCGCCCCTAGTTCCTCCCACTTTAGTAGGTCATTGTATATCCTCATTATACTCTTATATAAAGATACTTGCATTTTTATCATTCATCTCCTATCAGCATGTTTTTTCATATATTTTCTTACAAAAAGTGAATATTTTTCGAATTTTTACTTTGAAAACATTTACAAAACAGGAAACATAGTTCAAAATAAAGGAAAATAAAAAATCCCAAATTATTCTTTTTTGGAAAAACTGTAACAAGGAGAGTTGCTTATGCAGATCGCAGAAACTGGAGATATCATCGAATTTAAAGGTGGCATGCAAGGCCGTGTTCAAAAAGTAAATCAAAACTCTGTTATTGTTGATATAACAATTATGGAGAATTTTAGAGAACTAGATATGGAACCTCTTACAGTTGTAAGTCATAAAAACTATACTGTCATTAACCAAAATGCATAATATAATAGAAAGAAAGGGCCTGTATAGTATACAGGCCCTTTCTTTCTATTAACGATTATCAATTGTTTCTGGATATAGATCGTGGTTCATCATGCGGTAGTCTGCCATTTGTTCATACTTCGTTCCTGGGCGACCATAGTTACAGTAAGGATCAATTGAAATGCCACCACGTGGTGTAAATTTCCCCCATACTTCAATGTAACGTGGATCCATTAATTTAATTAAATCGTTCATAATTACGTTCATGCAATCTTCGTGGAAATCACCATGATTACGGAAACTAAATAAATATAACTTTAAAGATTTACTTTCTACCATTCTTTGCTCTGGAATGTAGCTAATATAAATTGTTGCAAAGTCTGGTTGTCCCGTTTTCGGACATAAGCTTGTAAATTCAGGACAGTTGAATTTTACAAAATAATCACGGTTTGGATGATTATTATCAAATACCTCTAAAATTTCTGGGCTATATTCAAATAAATATTTTGTATTTTGATTTCCTAGTAATGTTACATCTTTTAAATCTTCATCTAATCTTCCTGCCATATTAAACATCCCTTCTCGTTATACGCCGCGTTTATTTCCCCATACTAACGCATGAAGCTGAGGCAATACTTTTGCATCATTCATTGCTTTACAATTTATTGCTTTATCAATCAACCACTCATACTTATCTAATAATTTTTTAATAAGCATTGCATCATCCACTGTTTTCGTATCATCGTTCCCTACTTGCAAGAAGAATGGTACATCTGGATAACGTTCGTGCATCTTAACTGCATATTCAAAGTCAGAATCATCAAATACGACTACTTTTAGGCTAATATCTTTTCCTGCTAGTTTTTGAATAACAGCATCTAACTTTTGAAAATCTGTATGCATCGTCGAACTTGGTGGTTTGGGAGAAATCGTTACCTCATCAATTTGAAGTAACCAGTCTTGCCATTTACTCCCCTGCGTTTCGATTGCCGTTCGCATTCCATTCTCTTTTAATATAGAAAGAAGAAACTCAATATTTTTCAGCAATGCTGGATTTCCGCCTGAAATCGTAACATGAGAAAAATTTTCTCCTCCAATTGCAACAAGCTCATTCCAAATATCTTCCGCTGTCATCTGTCTAATTTGATCTTTAGCCGATCCATCCCATGTAAAGGCAGAATCGCACCAAGCGCAGCTATAATCACAGCCAGCTGTACGAATAAACATTGTCTTTTGTCCTACAACCATTCCTTCACCTTGAATAGTTGGACCAAATATTTCTAAGACAGGGATTTTACTCATCGAGCATCCACTCCCGTCTTACTTCCGCATAACTAGTCGGCGTCTCAAATAGACGAACAAATTCAACACGAGCTCCTTTATATTCGTTCGCACGATTATCTTTTGTTAATGCTTCTGCCATCTTTTCATAAATCCAAACGACCATATTTTCAGCAGTTGTATTCATTGCTGGTAACGTTTCGTTTAAATAACGATGATCTAAATAAATTTCAATTTCATTTTTCCAAATTTCTTTTATATCTCCAAAGTCAATTGCAAGGCCTATTTCATTTACATAACCACTAATCCCAAATACAACTTTATATGTGTGACCATGTAAGTTTTTACATTTTCCTTCATAACAGTGTAAATGGTGTGCTGCATCAAATGTAAATTCCTTGCTGACCATTACTCTTTTATTATGATATTTAAGTTGTTTACGCTGAATATCCTTGTCCATTTTTTGCAAATTTTCTACGATGCGAAATCCAAAGAAATTATCCATTAGTTGCTCGCTCCTTCGCGTTCTTGTAAGTACGTATCTAATCCTGCTTTACGAAGTTGACATGCTGGACATTCACCGCAACCATCACCAATGATTCCGTTATAACATGTTAATGTTTTTTCTCTAACAAACTCAAATGCACCAAGTTCATCAGATAATTTCCATGTCTCCGCTTTATCAATCCACATAAGTGGTGTATGAATGACAAACGGATAATCCATAGATAAATTTAATGTAACGTTTAATGATTTTACAAATACGTCACGGCAATCTGGATACCCACTAAAATCAGTTTCACATACGCCTGTCACAATATGACGCGCTCCAACTTGTTTCGCTAATACAGCAGCGAATGACAAGAATAGTAAATTTCGTCCATCCACAAATGTTGATGGTAATTCACCTTCTTCATGTGTAATCTCCATGTCCGTTCTCGTTAATGCATTTGGAGCAAGTTGATTTAGTAGACTCATATCTAATACTGTATGTTTAATTCCTAGCTCTTTCGCAATTTCCGCTGCACAATCAATTTCTAACTTATGACGTTGATTGTAATTAAACGTTACAGCTTCTACTTCTCCAAACTGCTCTATCGCCCAAAATAAACATGTTGTACTATCTTGTCCACCACTAAAAACAACAACCGCTTTTTCTTTTTTCATTTCACTCATTCTCCTTCTCTACTACGAATAAGAAGAAAGAACGTTCTTGAACTGTCACAATAAAAAAACAAAACAATACCTAGGGATATTGTTGTTTCCATAGTTTTTTATAGAGGGAGTTCGCGAACCTCTCCCATGCAGTGCACGGAATTTCTTCTTTCATTGACAAAGCTTATTGTAACATATTGTATACTACCATAAAAAATTTCTGATTTTTCCGCTATTTTTATTTCATTTCTATCATTTTATAGTATGATTAATCTAATATTAGAAGGGAGGAGGCATCCCACTGAAACTCTTTATTATTTACCTCTTTTTAAATATATTATCCATTCTCGTTACGATGCTTATCTATCACTTATTTTGGAATCAAAAAGGCAAACGATCTCCTAAATTAAATTCAGCTATATTTATTGTATTGTGTTGCCTCGCTACCATACTATGTATCACATTTGCTGCGAAAACAGATTATGGATTTCAATTTGATATGCGTCATATCGTATTAATTGTCGGCACATTAACAGGGGGGCCTATTGCTGGTGCTTCCATTTTAACTGTATTAAACATATACCGCTTTTTATTAGGAGGAGTAGGTGTTTTCCCATCCCTTATCGCTTCAGTGCTCCTATTTATTGTTTTACTCTTAACATACAAACTGTTTAACCGAAGTTCTAACCGTATAAAAATAGCACTCGCTATCTTTTACAGCCTCATATTCGGATTTGGCTGGATACCATTTTTCCTTGCAGAAGTTACAAATAAGGCTGATTATATACCGCATATTATCGTGTACGAAATATGTACAATAATTGGAACAATCCTTATTTTATATTTACTTCACATATTACAAACGCAAGTTCGTCTTCAAAATGAACTTATGAATGCTGAAAAATTTCATTTAATCGGTGAAATGGCAGCTTCTATCTCTCATGAAATTCGTAATCCTTTAACTTCAACGAAAGGATTTTTGCAACTTTTACAGTCAGATACATGTTCTGAAAAGGAACGAAAATTATATATCGACATAGCCATTAATGGTATCGAACAAGCAAATCATGTTCTTACAGACTACTTAACTTTTGCAAAACCGAGTATTGAAAAAGAACAACAATTACAAGTAGAGGAAGAATTACTTCATGCGTTATCTTTAATTACACCTCTCGCGAATTTAACAAATGTTCGTATAAACTACATAAAACAAAGTACATCATTTTTTATAGCTGGTGAAAAGCAAAAACTGAACCAATGCTTATTAAATATTTTAAAAAACTGTATTGAGGCGATGCCTAGCGGCGGTGACCTTATTCTTACATTAGTTCCAGACCATAAACATATACAATTGTTTATAAAAGACACAGGAGTTGGTATGGATCAAGAACAGGTAAAACGACTCGGGTCACCTTTCTATTCAACGAAAGAAAAAGGGACTGGACTCGGAATGATGGTTGTCTTTAGTGTCATCCAAGCAATGAATGGGAAAATTGATATTATAAGCGAAAAAGGGACAGGTACAACCTTCTTGTTAACTTTCCCGCTCATAAAAAAAACGTGATGAAATTCATCACGTTTTTTCTGTTCCTTCCACTAATTCAGCAAAAGCTTTCACTTTTCCATGTGGTTTTTGATTCTCTTTACGAGCTTTCCAAGCACGTTCTTCTTCTCGCTTCTTTTTCGCCATACTTTGTTCACTCCTTCTAACTCTTTCACGAAGTATTATTCCAAAGTGGGGTAGGAAACTATGCATCGTTTTTTCTGTCTCACTTTGGAATCTTTATCATGCAGCCCTCCGCTTTTGAAGTGAGGTTTAATACTACGCACAAAAAAAGAAACGGGCAGATCACCCGTCTCTCTCGTCTTATCGTTGTAGTATTGAATGTTTCGCCTCTTTTAACTGCGTAAGATGTCGTTGTTCGTGCAAATCAAGAAATTGAACCCACTGATACAAATTTAAATCATTAAAAATAGGATGCTTTAATCCATTTTCAAATAATTCATTTTCATCTATAACACTATGAAGCGCATGTAATAGTTCTTGTCGTGAATGTTCTAGTAATTGAATTCCTTGTTGTTTTTTCATTAAAGTTTCTGTTGGTTTCATTTGCTGAGGAGCTTCTCGTTTATGTGTGCGATCAAGCGTAAGTTGGAGGTCTTTAAATGGAGCCAGTTTTCTTTCTTTTTTTTGTAAAGCATATACAAGGGCAGATGTGACAGATTGTTCAACCAAATGCAAGTGATGTAAAATCTGAATGATACTCCATTTATCACGGCGTGGCTTTACATTCACTTCTGTATCATTTAACATTTCAATTTCTGATAATAGCGTGCTTCGGGTAGAGTGTAATGAGTTCACCAAACTTTCTAAACTCACATCCATATTAGAGTGGAGCATACTTCTTTCCCCCTTTTTGTTGGTAAAAAGAGGTGCCCTATATTCGAAACACCTCTTTTAATAATTCTGAATTTTCTTTTATTATCTCATTATTTTCCCATTATGTCGATGTTAAACATGTGAAAAAAAGCGCATGTTTTTTACAATTTTGTGTCGTCAATCGCGTGTAACCATGCTTCAATTTCGGTAATTACACTTTTCACACAGCCTTCAGCAAATGGCGATGTTAAATTTGCAACTTCTACTAATTCTAAGAATGATTTACTTCCACCTTGTTGGCACAGATTCACATAATCTTCCCACGCATCTTGTCTATTATCTCTTGCACGTTTCCAAAATTGCAGTGCACAAATTTGCGCTAACGTGTAATCGATATAGTAGAACGGCGAGCTATAAATATGTCCTTGACGTTGCCAGAAACCACCGCGCTCTAAATAATCATTATCTTCGTAGTCACGATGTGGCAAATACTTCTTCTCTATGTTACGCCATGCTGTCTTACGCTCCTCAGGTGATGCTTCTGGATTTTCATACACATAATGCTGGTATTCATCAACAGATACGCCATATGGTAAAAACAGAAGCGCTGAACTTAAGTGAGAGAAGTAATATTTATCTGCATCTTCTTCAAAGAATAGCTTCATCCATGGCCATGTAAAGAATTCCATGCTCATAGAATGGATTTCACACGCTTCATACGTTGGCCAATTATATTCTGGAATTTCAAATTTACGGCTTTCATATACTTGGAAAGCATGACCAGCCTCATGTGTTAATACGTCAATGTCACCAGATGTTCCATTAAAGTTCGAGAAAATAAATGGTGCTTTATAATTTTCAATATATGTACAATATCCACCGCCAGCTTTTCCTTTTTTCGCAACTAAATCTAATAAATCATTATCTAACATGAAATTGAAAAACTCATCTGTTTCAGCCGATAACTCTTTATACATCGTTTTCCCATGATTAATAATCCAATCTGCATCTCCTTTTGGAGTCGGATTACCTGTAGCAAACTCAAAGTTTTCATCGTAATACGCTAACTTCTCTACATCGATACGCGCTTTTTGTCTCTTTCTTAATTCCGTTGTAACTGGAACAATATAATCAAGTACTTGCTGACGATAATTCGCCACCATCTCCGCATTATAATCTGTACGGTACATTCTTGCATATCCAAGTTCAACAAAGTTTTTAAAACCTAAAGTTTTTGCGATTTTCGTTCTCACTTTAACAAGCTCATCATAAATACGATCTAGTTCTTCCTCATTCTCCGCTAAAAATCCGTAGTATGCTTCACTTGCTGCTTTCCGTTCGCTTCTTTCTTTTCCTTGCATAAACGGAATCAGTTGCGATAACGTTCTCTCTTCTCCAGCAAAGTCAATTTTTGCAGATGCTAATAACTGCGTATATTGTGAAGACAATTTGTTCTCTAATTGTAAATCCTTCACGACTTCATCTGAATATGTTTTCAAATCACATTCTGCTAAGGCAAATAATTGCTTTCCATAATACGCCTCTAATTCTTCACGAAATGGAGAATTAATTAACGCCTTATAATATTTTGTTCCATACCCTTGTACAACTGGAGAATATTCATCAAAGAAATCTTGCTCTTCCTTATAAAAAGCATCTGTCGTATCAACAGAATGACGAATGTAACAAAGGTTCCCCATTGTACCAAAATCATTACGAATTTCATTAATTGAATTGATTACTTGTTTTTGTTCTTCAACCGTTTTTGTATTATCAAACTTTTCTAAAGCAACAGTAAACTTCTCTTTTAATTCCTCAATATTTGGCCGTTTATATTCATAGTCTTTAAATGACATGAACGAGCCCCCTCTCCGTTATATGCATCATTACTATAATTCAATGCTCACTTGCATATTTCCTTTTATTCTTTAGCAAAAAGCAGCAGTTGCTGTCATAATGACATGTAAACAAAAAAAGCCTTGGATTTATTTATCCAAAGCTCATTTGGAACATATTATTATTTTTCATACTTTCCAATTTTTTTTAGTAGGCCAAGTAATTCATCCTTTTCATCCTTCGTTAACATTTCAAAAGACTGATGTATAACTTGCTCATGCCCTGGAAAAATAGAAGCAATAAAACTCTCTCCAGACTCAGTTAATTGTGCATAAATAACACGTCTATCATTCGGGCATGGGATTCTCTTTACTAGCCCCTTTTTTTCTAGCTTATCTACAACATATGTAATGCTGCCGCTAGCTATTAAAATACGCTCACCAATTTGCTGCAGTGGTTGACCACCTTTATGATATAGCAGTTCTAACACAGCAAATTCAGTTGGATTTAACCCGTTACTTTGTATGGACTTATTTGTAGTATCCATAACAGAACGATGTACACGAGATAATGCGATAAATACTTTTAAAGATTGAGAAATATCTTCTCGTTCATTATTTGATGTCATACAACTTTCAACCCTTCACTTAAATTCTCAGCAATAAAAAGAAAAAATAGCTTAATACTTCATGTAATTTCCGAATGAGTATTCATTCACTCACTCATTTCCTCTCCCCTAACGTACTCCGAATGATTCTTGAATAAAAACATGACAATTTTAACATAGTTTATATATAATGATAATAAAAAAGAAGGAGTACCAAATTTGAAATTCAAATTCCAAAGCATAGTTTTATATATATTGCTTGTTATCCTACCAACAATAGGGATTGGTGCTACATTTTATTCGTATCATACGTATAAAATGAAACAGGAAAACAAACTATCTGCTCACACTGTTCTCTTTTTATATAGAGACTATTTAGACCATCATCTTGGTGAAGCAATCTCAGCCTTAGAGATGCTCGCAAAGATCGTAGGGACTGAAACCGGAAACATGAATGGGATTAAACAGATTGTACATGATACGGATGGCAATGACGAACGTTTTTCTGGTCTATATTACGCTACGACAGACGGGATGATTACAATCGCATCCGAAGGCGAATCAATGCCTGTTGACGTCTCAGACCGCCAGTATATTCAAGACGCCTTACGAACTAAGAAAACAACTGTATCATCAGTCATTACAGATCGCGTTCTTGGACATCAAGCTATTATGATTGCCTCTCCAATATTTAATAAACAAAAAGAGCTCTCAGGCTTATTATTAGCTAGTTTACGCTTTGACTACATTTCATCTTCTTTAAATGCTATTAAACCACAATACCATTTTGAAGTAACTGATACGCATGGTGTAGTTTTTCTAACTGATGATAATAATGGCACAAATGATAAGCATTCTAATATGCTTACTACCCCGCTACAAAAATTAAATTGGACGGTCTCTGTTTCTCCGTTACCTATTCACAAGAAAATTTTATATCAGCTAGTTTCAATAGAGTGTGTAGCTACTTTATTTTTAATGTCTATTTTATTTTTGCTTGCTCAATATATATTATTAAAACGTCAAACAAAACTGGAAAGACAACAAAATGAACTGCAAAAAATTGAATTGGTTGGAACTTTTGCAGCGAGTACAGCACATGAAATACGAAATCCTCTTACTGGAATTAAAGGACTCGTCGCTCTATTAAAGGAGAAATATAAAGATGAACAGGATCAGTTCTACTTTTCCATAATCGAACAAGAAATAGAACGAATTAATGAAATTGTAAGCGAATTTCTTATTCTTGGAAAGCCAACTGCCATCATCGAACAAACATATGATGTAAGAACAATTCTAAATGAGGTAGCATTGATTATTCAATCTGAGGCGAATCTACATAACATTGTATTCCATTTACATTTGCCAGACCATCCTGTTTATATCCGGTGCTCAAAAGACCATATGAAACAAGTGGTTTTAAACATTACAAAAAATGCAATTGAAGCCATGAGCTCTAGTGATACATTAACAATTATCGTCACAAACAATAAGACACACGCACAATTGCAAATTATAGATACTGGAAAAGGGATTCCAAAACATATTCAAAAACACCTCTTTCATCCGTTCTTTACTAATAAAGATACTGGAACAGGTCTTGGACTTGTCATATGTAAACGAATTGTAGAGATGTACAATGGGCATATTTTTATAGACAGTATAGAAAACGAAGGAACGACAGTTCATATCGAAATTCCGTTACACATAGTATAATTATCCTTACCTCGAAAGGATAATTATACTTATTTCATAAAACCAGCCACAAGCATTCGCCAAAAATTACTTGATTTTCCCTCATACCCGATTTGAAAAATAGGTACCTTTATAATTGAAAACCATTTCGGTGTTTGTTTTTCTTTATAACACTGGTACTGTAAAATAAGCTTGTCCAACTCTTGACTGACTTGAATTGTCTCCATACTATTTAACCCACTTGTTAATCCTAATTGAATCATTTCTTCACGTTTCATATGAATATCACGTGAAAGCTTTTCTAATGTGTACTTCCTTTTTACAGTAAACATCCATATCCCCCTTAGTATACTTCCTTGCTCTTCACTTCTCCATTGACCTTTTTACCGTTTTATCATATGTAAATTTGAAGAATCAGAAAATTTAACATTTTCTCCCTGTAATTTACAAATCTTTACCCTCACTTTGAGAATTATTACAAATTATTCTATCTTTGTAAATACATTCGCAATAATAGACATTTTTTTCATCTTCTTTTTTTATAAATATCAATTAAATAGCGGATTCTCTATTTTTCACACTCTTTTCTTCGACATTTTTTGTTTAATTTATATAAAAAAGCAAAACATAATGATGATTGATAAAGTGAAACTTTAATCAGTCGGCGGGATGGTTCACCACACCGATTATTAACCCACACCAATCGGACGTTTACGGACAGTTTTCCTATCTAACTTCTTTGCTCCAGCCGAATTTGAGGTGTGAATCTTACTTCCCGCAAATAGCGGGATAAAATAGAAAGGAAATATTTATATGCGCAAATATACGATTGCAATGCTCATTTTTACTATGTTCTTACCGTTCTTCTTGTTTCCGATTCAAGCAAATGCTCATACGAATAAAGTAGCCATTGTCATTGATGACTTCGGCAATAATATGAAGGGGACTGATAAAATGTTATCACTTCCCATCCCACTGACTGTTGCTGTTATGCCTTTTCTTCCTTCCACAAAAGAAGATGCAATAGCAGCCCATAAAAAAGGACACGAAGTTATTATACATATGCCTATGGAACCTATTAAAGGTAAAAAAGAATGGCTTGGACCAAAAGCAATTACAACTGATTTAAGTGATGAAGAAATAAACAATCGACTCGAACAAGCGATTCAAGAAGTACCGCATGCAATTGGAATGAACAATCATATGGGGTCAAAAGTAACAGCGGACGAAAGAATTGTACGACTTATACTTGCAGCTTGTAAAAAGCACGGTTTATTTTATTTAGATAGCAAAACAAACCCTAATAGTGTCGTCCCAAAAATCGGAAAAGAATTAGGAGTTCCGATTATTGAAAACCAACTATTTTTTGATGATGTGTATACAGCAGGACATATTTCAAAACAAGCCCAATTACTCATCAAAAAAATTCAAGAAAAACCTATAATGGTAGCTATCGGACATGTTGGGCCTCCAGGTGAAATTACGTCAAACGTTATTGAAACCTCTATTCCTAAAATTCGCGAACATGCAGACTTTATTTTTTTGTCTGATTTAGCATTATCTCCACCTCCTGTTTCAAAATAATATTCATTCCTCATACTAAAAAAGGTACCAATCCATATGTAGCAGATCGGTACCTTTTTTAACTTAAATATAATCTACATGACTCACCCTAAAACCTTTTTTCTCTATTTTTTCGATTAATTGCTTTAATCTTTTTTCATTTAACTCATCTGTTATATTTACAATCACACGGCGAATATATTGATCGCCGTTATCTAGCGTAAACAGTCCACCGATATTATATGCTTTTAACAACGTCCCGAGTTCTTTAATCGTTCCTTTACAATCTTGGGTTGCAATTGTTAATATATAACCACCCGTCTGCATACCGAATGAATCTTCAATAACATCAAATACATTGGAATGTGTTAAAATACCGACAAACTCATTATAATCATTTAAAACGGATAAAAACGGTAAACGACGAATAACATAAAATGCTCTGAAGAATGAATCCTTTTCAAAAATAAATGCAGAGGAGTCTTCCAGCATATCTCTTGTACTTAATTTCTCTAAGCCGTTATTACATTTCTTTTCTAATAGATCTACTTTATAAATAATCCCCATGAATTTCTTCTCATCTTCTGCTAATACAGGGATTGCTCGAAATCCCGTTTCATTCATAATTTGCAAAGCCTCTTCACCGGAATCGTTTATTTTGCAAAAGGTTACTTGCTGTTTTGGCAGAAAATGATATTTAACTCGCAAAATATGTTCCTCCTTACATGTCAACATGTAATCTATATATAATAAGGAGACCTATATTTTATGAGTAAAATTATTTTTAAAACGCTTTCATTTATTTGTTGACTTGTAACAACATCACAAACATTTTTATATAACAGAACTTTTCGCACCCTTAATCATTAACAACTTCACATGATAATTCATTAAATATTCTATACCCTCTAACCATTTTTTCGCTTCTTCTGGCGTTTTTCCCCACACGATCATGCCATAATTATGAACAAGAACAACTCCTCCACCTTCAATAAAATTCGGAACATTACTTTCTAATAAATCAGCAAATTTCTTTTCATCTTCTACAATTGGAATTGTCATTTCTGTTATGCCTTCTTTTCCAAAAACACGTTCCACACTACGTTTATCGAATGTTACTTCTCCTTCTTTTCCATACAACTCTGATATTAAATGACTATCTACAGTCTGCACTTGTAAAATGCATTCTGCACTACTTTTTTTATAAATATCCGCATGCATAAATGATTCTGCAGCTGGTTTCTCTTCATTTTCAAAGACTGGCTCACACATGCAATTTACGACAATAAAATCCTCTTCTGAAAATAGCCCTTTATCTCTTCCCTCGACATTCACTAAAAATGTTAATGGCTCTTTTGACGTACATAATGATAAACTAATTTTTGTACCATAAAACCAATCACGAAGTGCCAATTCAGACTTCACATCTTTTAATTCATTCCATTTCTTCAGAAAAAATAACATTTCGTCACCCCCGGCATAATATTCATATAAGGTTCGAATCCTTTTTATGTAAAAGGAATATTTTTTGATTATTCTAAAAATTTAATTGAATTATCACATGAGAATGCTTTTTTGTCAATATGGTTTCACAGCCCTTCTACAAAATGGGCCCTTCATATACTTAGTAGCCTCTTCATTTCATACATAAAAAAATACGTTATTCTTCTTATTTAAAGAATAACGTATTTTTCTTATTTTTTATTTCGTTATTGCGTTATATAAAAACTGTGCATACTCTTCGCGTTTTACGAAGTCATCACCTAAAAAGTTTCCTTTCCCATCACCTTTTGATATGTTATTGTCCGCTAAAGCTTTCACATATCCTTCTGCCCAATGCCCCTTTGGTACATCTTTAAAGCTCCCTACAGTATTTCCATTTTCCTTCAACTGGAATACTTTTTGTAGTACTACTGACATTTCATATCGAGTTAATACGCCATCTGGACGGAACTTACCATTGCCATCGCCCGTCATAATTCCGGCTTGTGCAACTGCTTCAATAGCCCCTTCATACATATTTCCTTTCGTATCTGTGAACTTCGTTTTCTGTTCTACATTTTGCTCCAACTTCAAGTACTTTTGTATTAAAACTGCTACTTGACCACGAGTAATGTTATCACCAAATCCAAATTGTCCATTTCCATAACCTGCAAATATCTTTTCTTTCGCTAAATGATTAATTGCTTTCTCTGACCAATGGCCCTTTGGTACATCTTTAAATTCTATTACTTCTTCAGATACTTTTTGATTTACAACATTTTGAATTACAGAACCGGTGAAGAAAATGCCTGTATCCGCAAATGGGTCTTTCACACCAAATTCATATACTTTCTCACCTGTTGTACTCCACTTCACTGCATCGTTACTATACGTACCACCTTCGCTCTTCAAACGAATTTTTGTAGAGATTTTACCATCCTTTTCGTATACAGGTACTTTCACTTCTTTATTTACTTCTGTTTCCTCTAAAAATACTTTTTGATTTTGAACATTAATGTAAGCTGTTTTACTTAATTCTACAACTGGTCGAACATCACGGATTTCATTTGCAACAAAACTTAAGAATACTAACTTTTTCAAATTACTAGCCGGTGTTAAGTCTGCAATATAATTCGCTTCTAAATCAAGTTTTTGTAAGTTTACTAGACTTGATAATGGAGTAATATCCTTTAACTCATTGTTAGGTAAGTGTAATTGTTTTAACTGTGTCATCTTACTTAGAGGAGTAACATCTTTTATTTCATTTTTCCCGATCCACAATTCTTCTAATTGCTTCATTTGCTCAATGCCGGATAAATCTTTAACTTTATTACGTGTTAATACTAAGTCTGTTAAAGGTAATGAATATAACGGTTTAATATCTTCAATTTGATTACCAGCTAAAGTTAAGTATGTTACATTTTTTAACGCGCTTAATGGAGCAACATTCGTAATTTTATTATTTGCTAAATTCAAGTAATCTAGTTGTTCCATTTTCGCTAATGCTGTTACATCTTCTATTTGGTTACCTGATAGATATAAACTTTTTACATTTTTCATTTCAATTAGTGGTGCAACGTTTGTAATTTTATTATTACTCAAATCAAGGGATTCTAAATTATCCATCTTAACAAGTGGTGTTACATCTGAAAATTCATTACCACGCAAAGCTAAATGATTTAATTGCTTTAAGTTCGCAAAGAACGACGGATCTTTTATCTTCGCATTCGCAACTGTTAAAGATTTTAAATTCGGCATATATTTTAATGCACTATAATCAAGAATCTCATTCGTATTTAAAAACAAGTCCTTTACTTGTAATAACTCTTCTTTCGTAATTGGTGTATTTAAATCTTTTCTATTAAATACTTTTTTATTAACAAGTTCTCTTAATTTGTTATCTGTTATCATATTTTGAGTATCAACCGGATTATCTATTTCCGTATTGCCTGAATTAGAGTTATCATCTGGTTTCTCTGTTTCTTTGTCACCTACAGTTGGATTTTTAATTTCAAATTGAACTTGATATTTGTGATCATATCCAATAGCCGGAATAAGTATATGCATTTGCATATTATGCTTCTTCTCAAACTCGCCAATTTCAAATTGAACTACTTTCGTTCCATTCTTCCTCTTATCTTCTGACAAAACCTCCACATCATGAAATACGCCAGGTTGATTTTTATCTTCTATTCTAAGATATTGAAAATAATCGCTATCTTGTAAGGTTACAGTAACAATATTTTTCCCGTTTTCAATTGCTACTTTAGGATTTTTTATGTATTGAGAAACCATAGATGGCTCGTCTTTTTGGTCCTTATATATTTTAATCTCAGTATCGTGTGTACGTTCATTAGCTGCTACCGATTGGTTTGCTTCAATCTTTATTGCTGCTAATGCTGGAGTAGAATAAGCAGCAAATGGAATTGCTAATGTTGTCGCTACTACTAGCGCCTTCATATAATTTTTTTTCAAAATAATATCCCCTATCATATATAATTTTTATAATTGATAACTCCTATCAATTACCTACAAATAAATGATAATGAATATCATTATCATTGTCAATGGTAATATTACATTAAGTTTATATTTCCATGTATAAAAAATAAAAACCCTTTATTCAAAGGGCTTTTTTACCTATTGTATGAAGAATTTCACTTTTTTCCTTCTCATTGATGACACCAATTTTTTGCAGAATATTCGCGTACAATACAAGTTTATTATATATTCGTTCTGACATGTTTCCCCTTCTTTCCTTCGACCAACTTTTTTTGTATTGGTAAATTATATGAAAGAAATGAGAAAATGTGTCCACTTTTTGCATGAATACAAATCTTTTATCCCGCTATTTGCGAGCAGTAAAACTCCCACCTAAAAATCAGGTGGGAGTTCAATTTATTTAGCAAACTGTCCATTGAATATTATGCTTTTTAGCTTCTTCTTCAAAACTATATGGCATTTTTTTATCACAAATAACATGCTGAATACGAGAAAAGGCTGCTATTCGATAATTCCCTTTTACGCCTACCTTTGTATGATCACATAGAATATATGTTTTTTCCGCTAATTTCATCATCGCTTCTGACAGTTTCGCTTTTTCTAATTCAAAGCTGGAAACTCCAAAACTAGGCAATAACCCGTCCATCGAAATAAACGCTTTATGAAAATGAAATTGATGAATGACTTGCTGAGAAATAGATCCTGATACGCGTGAATGCTTTGGAGATACTTTCCCGCCAATAAATAAAACTTCGCCGTGAAACATCTTTTTATTAATGGAAGAGATTAATTGTGTTGCAACTGGAAAAGAGCTCGTAACTATCGTTAAATTTTTACGATGAACAAGATATGGTACCATTTGAAGTGGTGTACTCCCATCATCAATCGCAATAACATCTCCATCTTCCACAAACGTTGCTGCTTTATAACCAATTCTTTTCTTCTCTTCTATATGCAGCATTTCTCTTTCTAGCATCGGTGCCTCTACCCCGGCTCCAGGAAGTTGAACAGCTCCACCATACACTTTCTTCAGCTTCTTTTCACGATCTAATTCTTCTAAATATCGACGAATTGTTTCTGTTGATACAGCAAATTCTCTTGCTAATTCTGAAACTTTCACTTTCCCTTTAAACTCTACCTTTTCAAGAATGGTTCGCTTTCTTTCTTCTCCTACTACAGACATAGCTTCACCCCATTTATATCTACCTCATAAACTTCCTTGCTTATACAAAGTTATAATTTTCTTTGTAAGTAGAAACCTCTTCATGAATATGAATACCACGCTTTTCTAACTCATCAAAAATCATTTGCGGATTCTCAAAAGCGAATTCGGGTGTAACAATACCAACTCTATTTACATTTCCATTTGCAATTAGCTCTGTAGCAATCCCAAATGGAATACCAACGTTTCTCGTATAAGCTCTTAATTTTTCCCATCCTGCAATAGATCCATCAGATAACGGATGTGTATGATATAATACATGCCTTTGCTTCTCATTATTTTTCATACCTACTACTTCTACATGAAGTGCATAACCATAAAGCTCTGTTTCTTGTCCTTCTTTTGATTTTAGTAAATACTTTGAAATGCAATCCATAATCCCAATCTCTTTACCATCTATTTCAATCTGATCATTACGCAATATGCCGTAATCATATAAGGCGCGTACGAGCTGCATGTTTTGCTTTGGCCAAGTTCCTCTCGTCTCGATCAATTTGACACCTTTATTTTCTAACGCCTTTGCTAACGTAAACGTTTCAGAATGCGGTATGATATACTGCGTTGTCTTACCATAAGGCGCCGGCAATTCAATTTCTCTCGGGCGCGCAAACGGGGGTACCTGCTTAAACTCACCATCTTCATACACTGTACGCGATGGTAAATGTGGATCATACTCATATGTCGTTGTCTCTGTAATAGATGCAGAAAAAGCAATCGGACGATATGAACCATGACTTACACGAACTGACTCTACCGTATCTAGCTGATTTGCTGCATGCATGGCCATCATTTGCGTTACACCTGGCGTCATACCAAATCCAGGTAAACATGTTTTTCCGTTTTGAACAAATATAGAATGCGAATCATTTTCTTCACCAAATCCGTTTAAGTTCACACCATGACAACCTGCTTCTGCAATACATCGAGTAGACAATCCATTTAACTTAATTGTCGTACCATCCATTACAATGTCATAGCCCTTCATTTTTGCAACTGTATCCTCATGATTTGTTACATCTACTTTCACAAAATTAACACGAGGATCGTTGAGCCATTCTACTACTTTAAGGCCCTCTTCCTCATTAAAATCGGCTACCGTAATTGTCTCAAATGATGAATATTGAACTAAATCCAAAATTGCTTCACGACAAATTTTACCTGCTCCACCTAAGCAAAATACTTTCAACCTATCACAACTCCTTTCGCGATACTATCAACTAAGCGATTAATATCTTCTTCATGTACATCACCGATATTTCCAATGCGGAACGTATCTACTTTCGAAATTTTTCCTGGGTAAATAACAAATCCATAACGTTTTAGCTCGCTATATAACTGTTGAAACTCAAAGTTCTCTTTTGGATAAATGAAAGATGTAATAATAGGAGATTGATATTCTTCATCTACTAATGCTCGAAAACCAATTTCCCCCATTCTATTCACTAATAGCTTTTGATTGTTGTAATATCGGTTGTAACGTGCGCTTATTCCGCCCTCTTCTTCTAATTCAAGCAGTGCTTTATAAAAAGCATGTACAACATGTGTAGGTGAAGTAAAACGCCATTTCCCATTTTGATTTTCCATCGTTTCCCACTGATCGTATAAATCTAAAGATAATGAACGTGCCTGCCCTTTACATTTCAACAATTCATCGCGTTTTGCAATAACAAAGCCGAATCCTGGAACTCCTTGAATACATTTATTCGCA
Organism: Bacillus luti; assembly: GCF_009739945.1. Lineage (NCBI taxonomy): Bacteria > Bacillati > Bacillota > Bacilli > Caryophanales > Bacillaceae > Bacillus > Bacillus luti. The sequence goes on from NZ_CP040336.1 coordinate 3,800,769, forward strand.
CTACTAATTAAAAAATCAATTTGCAAATCAGCAATGTCTATTTCAATCCCGCCGAAACTACTCATTGCATCAACTAGTGTTACTTTTCCGTATTGCTTCCCTAATTTACATACATCTACAATTGGATTGATAATGCCTGTTGTTGTTTCACAATGAACAACTGCAATATGTGTAATCTCTTTATCTTGTTGTAATATCTTTTCTACTTCTACAATATTAGTAGGCTCCCACTCTTCTGTTTGACTGACCACCACATCTATATGTAACATCTCTGCCATTTGTACAATTCGCTTACCGTATGCACCATTTGTACAAACGAGAAGCTTTCCGTTTTTGGGAATAACAGAACCAATTACTGCTTCAACTGAAAACGTACCGCTTCCTTGCATTAATACTGTTGTATATTTCTCTTCTTTCTTCGTTGCTAACGATACAAGTTTAGCCCTTACTTCTTGTACCATCGTGTTATATTCAACATCCCACGTACACCAATCGTATAGCATAACTTCTTTTACTGTTTTTGTTGTCGTTAATGGTCCTGGCGTTAATAATAAGTAGTGATTTTCAGTCATGATCCCGTGCCCCTTTTATGAAATAATAAGTTCTTGTTTCTCGATATGTTCCATTACATTTTCGAGTTCCTGCATCGTTTCTATCGTAAAGTGCGCCCCATTTTCAACGAAACGATTACGAACTACTTCTATTTTTTCACGAAGTTCTGCTGGATCCATATGCTCCACTTCCTCTTCAGTTAAGCCGAGTTCGCTACTGCCAAGAATTACACCAACTGTCCACATACCAGCATTTCTTCCCTCTTTCATATCTGATACCGTGTCTCCAATTTTCATCATATGATTCATCGGATATACACCAAGTTCCATCGCATTTTTATAGCACATCCACGGATATGGACGACCCGCCGGAACATCATCTGGCGTTACAAGAAAATCAGGTTTATATCCTTGTAGTGCTGCTTCTTTTGCTACAATGTCCATCATTTCTCTCGTATAACCAGTCGTTGAACCAATTTTAATTCCTCTTTCACGTAAAGAAGCAATCACTTCTTTTACTCCATGAATTGGCGACGCATAGCGCGGTAAAATAGTGAAGAGGATTTCTTCAAATTCTTCATACATCTCATGAATGTCTGCTTCTGTTGGTGATTGTCCGAAAACACGATTCCACTCATTCGCAATACGAGGCATCTCCGTTAGTGCCCTTACATGGTCTATTTTTAATAATCCCATTGGCTTACGTGCTTCTTCTACGGTAATTGCAATACCGCGTTTATGGAAAATCTCCATAAATACTTCCAGTGGTGCAAAACATCCGTAATCAACTGTCGTACCTGCCCAATCAAAAATAACCGCTTCTACTTTCATTCAATCCATCACCCTTCTTATTTATCTTTTTTGCCATTGTGACGTTCGGTTACGAAGTGCTTTCGTTCCCCATTCATATACAACTCTTACTACAATATTTGTAACAACAATAAGTACACTCATTGCAGCTGCTGGCGCTACATTTCCTGCATCATCCATATTTACGATTGATACGGCAGCTAGTTTAAAATCAGCCGCGTATAAGAATACGACTGCAGAAACAGTCACCATTGAGTTTACAAAGTAGTACATAACCATCTCTAAAATTGCCGGTAAGCACATTGGTACCGTTACTCTAAAGAATGTTTTATAAAACGGAATACCCATCGACTGCGAAACAAGCTCAAACTCTCGATCTAATTTCTTTAAAGCAGTCGTTGCGGTAACGAATGTTACCGAATAAAAATGAATGATGTTTACTAGTACTAACACAGCGATTGTTCCGTATAAAGAATGAAACGGGTTCGTTACTGAAAGTCCAAATATTTGAATCGTTGGCTGACTAAAGAAAAAGACGTATCCCAATCCAAGTACTAAACCTGGTATCGCTAAAGGCACAATAGAGAAAAAATAACCTGTTTTTCTGAAGAACTGTAGCTGATCTATTTTCTCAATCGCATATGCGAACATAAATGTTAAAATTGCCCCAATCACTGCTGTAACTGCTGAGACAATTACGCTATTTTTAAATGCTTCGAGTCCATCTCCTGTTAAACTTGAGAAATTAAAATGCTCAAATGTAAAACTCATATTATATGGCCATACTTTCACACTTGCAGCAATACCAACTGCCACAAATAAAAGAATGATCATAAGTGTAATTACACTACAATATATGAATGAAACTACATCTCTTTTCTTATTAGCCGTTATTCTATATGGTACTGCTTTTGAAGATAAGAAATTTGCCTGTTTTCTTTGCGTAATACGATCAACTGCAAACGCAAATATAGCTGGGATTAATAAAATCATTCCGACAGTTGCACCCATCGGCATATTTTGTTGTCCAATTACTTGTTTGTATACATCAGTAGCAAGTACATTATATTGCCCACCAACAATTTTTGGTGCGCCAAAATCAGTGAAACTAAGTGTAAATACAACGAACATCGCACTAATTAATCCGTACTTTACACTAGGTAAAGTAACAGTGAAAAATTGCTTCATCTTACTCGCTCCTAACATATTAGAAGCTTCATATAAGCGGTAATCAGATCCTTGGAAAGCAATTAATAATATAAGAAAGGCTTGCGGAAATGTATACATGACTTCAGCTATTACAATTCCTACTGGTCCATATAAAGGGATTTGTATACCTTCAAACAAACCAAACATTCCTTTCGTTACTAACCCTTGATTACCAAATAAATATGTAAGTGCGATACCGTGCATCATCGTTGGTGCGAATAATGGTAGCAACGCGATATATTGAAATACACGCTTCCCAAATACATTCGTACGACCGATCGCATAGGCGTAAGCGAAAGCAAGTGTCACTGCAATAATTGTTGTCACGCCCGAAATCCATATCGTATTTTGTAATGATTGAACTAACGTTGGTGTTGTGAAATATTTACTGAAATTCGCAACACCAATAAAAGCTCCATCTTTATCATAAAAAGCTTGTGTAAACAATTGTAATAGTGGCAATACAAGCATAATCAAAAAGGCAAGAATCATACCAATAATTAATAGTCTTTGTATCCACTCTTCTTTACCGATACGTCTCTTAATCTTTTTTTTCGTACTTTCTACCTTTAAATTTTCTAACATCTCCATCTATACAACAACCTTCTTTCCATATGACAACATATGATTTTCTGAGAAAGAGATTTGAATCGGCTTTCCTTTCCTAATAGCTGTTTTTTCTACTTCTGATGCCAATATATCTACAACGATTTTCTCATTATATAGATGTGTTTCCTCATCTATAACTCGCACTTCTGTCCGGTATACAGATCCGCGAAACTCCATGCTTTCTACAATTGTTTTAATACCATTATTTTGTACGACTGTTACATGTTCCGGACGAATTGCATGCTCTTCGTTATTTTTCGAAAAGAAATTAATAGAACCAATAAAATCTGCCACAAACGGATTAGCTGGTCTTTGATAAATCTCCTCAGGTGTTCCAATCTGCATAATTTCCGCATGATTCATTACAACAATTTTATCAGCCATCGTTAATGCCTCTTCTTGATCATGCGTGACCATAATAGTTGTTACTCCTACTTTTTCTTGCAAATCACGCATTTCTCTACGTAACTTTTCACGTACTTTTGCATCTAAAGCAGATAATGGCTCATCCAGTAACAAAATATCCGGAGACAGAGCGAGCGCACGTGCAAGTGCAACTCGCTGCTGTTGTCCGCCAGACATTTGAGCAGGATATTTATCTTTTACATTCAGTAAATCAACTAGTTCTAACGCCGATAGCGCCTTCTCTTTTACTTCTGCTTTTCCATATTTTTTTGTCTTTAAGCCGTATTCAATGTTTTCAAGTGCTGTTAAATTTGGAAATAGTGCATATGATTGAAACACCATTCCAAAATTCCTCTTTCCAGGAGGTAATGCTGTAATATCTTTTCCATTCACAGCTATACTGCCTGTTGTTGCCTCTTCTAGCCCTGCTAAAATTCGAAGCAATGTTGTTTTCCCACAGCCACTTGGGCCTAATAAACATACAAACTCATTTTTTTTCACAGTAAAAGAAATATCTTTTAACGCTGTAAATGCATCAAACTGTTTTTGAATGTGTTGAATTGATAAATATTCGCTCATTTTTTCTCTCTCCCACTCACTTACTTTTTCGGTTCTGCTTTTTGGCCAAACTCTTTTTCCCATTTTTCTAAAATTTTGTCGCGATTTTCTGCTGCCCACTTAAAGTCATTCTTTTTGTATAACTTTTCTGTCACATCTTTCGGGAATCCATCTGGAAGTTTATAATCATTTTTAATTGTCGCAAATCCATTTTTCTCGAAGTACAACTTCATTACATCATCAGTAATTGCCCAATCTAAAAATGCTTGCGCTAATTTTTCATTTTTTGCATTATCTTTTTTAATAAGTGCGTTCGCTTCTACTTCCCAACCTAATCCCTCTTTCGGCAATACAACTTCAACTGGTGCACCTTTTTGTTTCTCTTTCAAAGCACTATAAACCATCGATACGCCAACTGGATATTCACCTGCACCTGCTAGTTTCGCTGGTTTTGAACCTGAATGTGTATAAGATGCCATATTATCATGAAGTTTCTTCATGTACTCCCAGCCTTTATCTTCACCCATAATTTGTAACCATGCAGAAACTGTTAAGAATCCTGTTCCCGAAGATGCTGGGTGTGGCATAACAAGCGTTCCTTTATACTCTGGTTTCGTTAAATCTTCATACGATTCTGGCATTGGTAAATTTTTCTTTTTTAATTCTTCTTTATTTACAGCAATCCCCGTCATAAATGCAGTATTTCCTACCCATTTTTCTGGCTGCTTATCATCTTTAAATTGCGGAAGAACACGATCTGCTCCTTTTGGAGAGTATCCTTTTAACATATCTTTTTTATCTAAAGCCAATAGACTTGATGCAGCAGTTCCCCATACAACATCTGCTTGTGTATTTTTTCCTTCCGCTAGCAATTTCGCTGTAATAACTCCTGTTGAATCACGTACAATGTTCAACTTAACATCGGGATATTTCTTTTTAAAAGAATCAAGATAAATTGGTACAAGTTCTTCTTCAATCGCTGTGTAAACAGTTAATGACCCAGATAATTTATCATCTTTTACTTTTGCCCCAGCACTTTCTTCTTTCTTTGCACCACACCCCATTAATAACGAAAATACCATTCCAGTTGCTACAGCTTTAAAGATTGTTTTTTTCACTGTCTCTCTCTCCTTTTACAAATCTTATGTACAACTCAAATATAAACAACTAGTGTAAAAGCAGTATTAAACCAACATTAATCTTTTGTTTGTTGTTTGTTTTTGTGTAATACGTTGCTACTTCTATGTTTTTTCATATTTTTCTGCTATTAGAAAACACAAAATTTACAAACAATTAAAAAAACCTTTATAATCCCACAAAAAAATGAGGCGTTTGTAAAAAACGCCTCATTTTTGTTTACCTTTTTTTGAATTACGATTTGCATACTTTGCGCTATTTTCTCCTTCGTACTCTAATGCAAATTCTGCATCTGGTAAGCTTTCTTTCGGAGTTTTATTATTGTTGATTGCCGCATTTTGTTTCACTTTTCTTTTTACCAATACATTCACCTGCTCTCAAGAAATCACTTTCTACTCTAGTTTGAAGCAAGCTGAAAGAATTATTACTGGCAAGTGTTAACAAGTACCTAAAAGCCGCTAGATGGAAATACTACATATGAACAAATGATTAAAAAGGAGCGATGATTTTGAAGAAGAAAGAAAAGATTCAGTCGCCAATTTTAGACGAAACGCTCCCGCATCAAATGAATTTCCCATCTTTTAAAGGAACAGGAAAGAAGATGCAACAACCTTTCATAAATCAATATGACGTCGTAATCGGAGACAGTAAATATGATTCCGAGAACAGTCCACTTCACAATTGGAGTGATGAAGTAGATCCTGCCATTATGGCTGGAGAAGAATGGATCCATCCTACAAATGATATTGGGTGGATTTCAGAAGAAAATCAAGAGTTGCTAAAAAAAGAAGTAGACAATAAGAATGAGGCTTTTATGCATCCGCAATTTGGCATTAACGACTAAAAAACCATTCTACCTAACCTAGGTAGAATGGTTTCATATGCTATCCAATAATGATTCGCTCTTTCGGATATTTATAGCGTGGCGGTTGTTCCCTTCCACCGCTAGCTAAAATAAATGTTAAAATACCAACACGTCCAATAAACATGAGTACAATAAGTACCAGTTTACCTACAGTTGTTAAATCTGGCGTAATACCCGTTGATAGTCCAGTCGTTCCGAAGGCCGAACAAACTTCAACGATTAGGCTCATAAGTGGCACATTTTCCGTAATAGATAAAATGAATAACGCCGTGGCACATAATAAAATCCCCATCGTCATAACGACGGATGCTTTTAGTACGTCCTCTTCATGTAGCTGACGTTTGAAGACTCTAACTGTTCTTCCGCCCCTTGCAAACGTGTATAACGATAATATGCTAACAGCAAATGTTGTCGTACGTATTCCGCCCCCAACCGAACTTGGTGATGCCCCGATAAACATTAATATACTCATAAACAAAAGCGTCGGTTGTGACAGTTCACGTATATCCATTGTAGCAAGTCCACCACTTCGCGTCGTCACAGATTGGAATAATGTATAAAATACCGTTTCATGCCATGATTTTCCTACTAAAAAATGATTTCGTTCTAATAGAAAAATCATAATTGTCCCAACAACCACGAGTGCAAAAAATGTTGTCGTCGTCAGTTTTGTGAATAATGAAAAACGAAATAGTTGCTGTCTCCTTTTACTAAGAAATTGCTTTATTTCCATTAGCACTGGGAAGCCGATAGCTCCTAAAATAATAAGTAACATATGGATCATTTGAACAATATAATCTTTTTTATACGGAATTAATGATTGTCCTGTTAAATCAAATCCACCGTTCGTCGTTGCACTAACAGCCGCAAAGAAACCGTGGAAATAAGCTTCTTGCCAAGTTGGAAAGTAAAGTAGAAATCTTGTCCCTAGCAGTATCGCTCCAATAAGTTCTATTGAAATAATTACAATTAAAATAGAACGCATCAATTCTACAAGCCCCGATAAATTCCCTTGATTATGGTCTGCCATAATTAATCTTCTTCTCTGCAAACCAATCTTTTTCCCCGTTATTATCCAAACAAATGTACCAAGCGCCATAATTCCTAAACCGCCCAATTGCAAAATAAGGGCTAAAACAATAATGCCCGCTGTGGTAAAGGTATCTGAAATTGTAACAACAGATAATCCCGTAACACTTACCGCACTAACGGATGTAAATAAGGCGTCGATAAACGTCCATTTCACACCATCCTTTGTAACAAACGGTAAACTAAGTAATATCACTGATACGACTACTGCTAATAAATAAAACAAAACAATGAGTTGTACAGGACGTAATTTTTGTAAAAACTTTTTTATATCTCTCATTCCATCACTTCGCTACCTTTTTTCTATCGATTAAATAAAGAAAAATCTTCGTTTTCTTTATTTGTAAATAACTGCTCAAATAATTTGGCAAACACCATTCCATATACAGTTCCATTACCTCCATACGGCAATGCATAAAATAAATTATGTATATGCGAATCTTCTTTTAATATAGGGAGACCATCATGACTTCCCCCAAATGCTGCTGCCCAATAGTACTCTGCTTGTATTTTTTTATACTGCGGGAACATTTCTTTTACAATGTTAATAAGGATATCGCGTTTATGCAATAACTTCGTATCACCAATTGCTTTAATTTTCATTGCCTCATCTAATCCACCTATAATAATACGTTTTTGATACGTTCGAAAATACAAATAAGGACGTGCTGTTTCCCAAATTAATGATTGCTCATGCCATCCCTCAAAATGATCTACCTCATTTGTCACAACTGCATAAGATGTTTCTACTGTTGTATTTTTTTCTTTCTTTCCAAAAAGCGCTTCATAACCTGTAGCCATAATAATATTCTTTGCTACGATTTGATTTCCTGCTTTCGTATAACATATTAAATCATTTTGAAGTTTTTTTATATGTATAGCCTCTGTATGTTCATGTATAGCGGCTCCCATTTGATTTGCTTTATGCAAGAGACTATGTGCTAATAAATATGGATTCACCTCAGCATCACCATGCGTATATAGCGCTGCTTTTCTTATAAAAGAATAACGTTTTTTAATATCAGATTCTGCAAAATATTCAACTGGAAATCCATACTCATGTAACGTATTATATTCCTCTTGTAAAAATGAAACATCTTCGCTTTTACTTGCATAATACAAACTATTTCGTGGAATAAAATGTGGATTTATATCGAGAGTTGGCACAACTTTCTCCATTGTTCTTAACGCTTCATAACAGAGTCTATATGCCCGTACCCCTTTTTCTTTACCAAATGTATGAATTAGAGAGGTTAACGATTTATCATGAAGAAATTGTAATAAACCTGTATTAGCAGCTGTGCTACCACATGCGATTGCTCTTTTTTCAATGAGCGTAACACTCATTCCAATTTTCGCTAACGAATACGCTATATGAGCGCCTGCTTCCCCACTTCCAACTACGAGCACATCACATATCATATCACTTTCTAACGGTGGATAACAAGGTACAGAAACGCCTGTATTCCAATACAACTTACCAGTCATAAGTTTCATAATTATACTCCTACAATGTAAATTTCTCCTTTCTATGTTTTGTTATTTTCCATAAAAAAATCCAACTAACGTGCGCTAGTTGGATTTTTTTATTTTTAATTTGAACGCTCTTCAAGCCAATTTCCAATCGTCGGATATGTTTGTTTTACAGCTGTTCCGCCGTAAACGATAGACATATGTCCTGTTGGTAAACATACATATTGTTTATCTGTGCTAGAAATATGATCAAGTAAAGCTTCTACTTGACATGGCAGAGCAATATGATCACGCTTTGCGGAAATATTTAAGACATTAGCCTTAATATTTGCAAGGTCTACCTTTTGTCCGCGAATAACGAGTTCACCCTTAACCAGTTTATTATTTTGATAGAAATCACGAATCCACTGTCTATATGATTCACCTGGGAACGGAATACCATCGCCGACCCACTTTTGAACTAATTTCCAACTTTCGACGAAGCGCTCATTTTCTGAACGATCGACTAAAGCAACGTATGGACCAACAAAGTTTGTAATTGGCTTTAACATCTTGTTTCCGAAATCAATCATTTCTGGTGGAATGTTTCCGAATGTATCAACCGCTTTATCTAAATTGAAGTATTTTTCATCTAGTAAAGGACCATATAATCCTGTTTCAGAGAAGTCAAAAGGACTTGTCATGAAAATTAAATTACGAATTGGCATGTGCGGATGAAGTGCTGCATAAATCGATGTTAACGTTCCACCCATGCAATAACCAAGTAAAGAAATCTCGTCCGATTTTGCAGTTCGCATTACTTTTTTCACTGCTTTCGCAATATAATCGAACACGAAATCATCAAATTTCAAATGACTATCTTCTAAACCAAATGTGCCCCAATCCAGCATATACACATCGAAACCACGATCTACTAAATATTCCACTAAACTATTTCCTGGAGTTAAATCCATAATATATGGCTTATTAATAAGAGCATATATTAATAAGATTGGTACTCTCTGTGTTTTTTCTTGTTTTGGAATGTAACGATACAGCTTCGTTTTATTCTTCGTCCAAATAACCTCTTTCGGTGTTAAACCAACTTGTGGTTCTGGTTCGCGTAATAAAATTTCACTCGCTCTTTTCACACGACGATATGCTTTGCGATATTCTTCTGGGTACAACTCTAATTGCTTTTCCCATTCTGTTACGAATGTAGTCATTTTTCTATCTCCTTTTCGGTCGATTTCTTTCTAAAAAAAGAAGTGCATTCCTGCTATGGATATGCACTTTTTTCTTACTTCATTACATGTATAATCCGCCGTTAATATTTAATTGCTGACCTGTGATATACGCACCGTCACGGCATAGATATACTACACCTTTTGCAATTTCATCAGCTTGACCAAAACGTTTTTTCGGGATTTTCGCAACGATCTTTTGACGCACTTCTTCCGGTACTTCTGCTACCATTTCAGTGTCAATAAATCCTGGGCAAATTGCGTTTACAGTTACATTTGTTTTTGCAAGTTCTAACGCTAATGATTTTGTGAATCCTAACATACCTGCTTTCGCTGCTGAATAGTTTGTTTGTCCAAATCCACCAGCTTGACCGATAATAGAAGAAATACTAATGATTCTTCCTTCTTCTGCTTCTGTTATGTATGGAAGTACCGCACTTGTCGTATTAAATACACTGCTTAAGTTCACGTCAATTACGCGCTCCCAATCTTCACGATTTAACTTTTTGAATGTACGATCTCTTGTAATACCAGCATTATTAACAAGAATATCAACTTTACCAAAATGATTCACAGCTTCTTCTACAAGACGGTTTGCGTCTTCTACTTTAGAAACATCCGCTTGAACTGCATAAACGTCATGTCCTTCTTTTCCTAGTTCATTTACTAAATTTTCAGCTGCTTCTTTACTGCTATTATAATTAATAACCACTTTAGCGCCCTCTTGTGCTAATGCTACTGTAATTGCTTTTCCAATTCCTTTTGCCCCACCTGTTACGATTGCTACTTTGCCATTTAATTGAACCATTTCTTTTCCCCCTTAAATGAATTTGTGAACGATTGTTATGAATCATTTTGGTACTCATATGAATAGAGTCCATATATTAATTATGTTTCGTTGTTTATACATGAAAAAGAGATTCTCCCTCTCTCTCTTACACGTTATAAACAAACGCTTTTATCATTTTTTATTTTCCGGCTTATTCGCAGGCTTTACTTCTTCTTTTACAGGTACTTGTAGTTTAGCTAGTACCGCATTTTGCTTTTCTAGCAATTCTAAAATTTGATCAACTTTCGTTTCTAACGTACGCATATCTTGTTTTACTTTCGTAACATCACGCTTTAATGTAGGAGCTTGTCCTAAAGAATCTACTTTCTCCTCTAGAAACTCCTCAATGTTATCTACTTTATTTTCCAAGTTAATAACAAGCGTAGCCACTCTTGCAATATCCTCTTTTGTCGGCACGTTTACTTGTTCTAAATAGCTTTTTGTCGTATCATTTAATGCTTTTTGATAAAACAAATTCAAATCTAGAACGCTGCCCATCCAAGCAGAATATTCTTCTGTTTTAATTGTTTCATTGAGCGCTTTTCCCCAAAATGTTTCGGTTTGTTCATAAGCATTTTTCCATGCTTGTAGTGGATCGAATTTTTGATCAATCACTTTACCTACACTCCCTTTTTCGTTTTTGAAACAATTCAACCTATTCACTATTTTCTAATATTCTGAATAAAACTTCAACCCTATATTTTATTTTTCTTTATTTTCCAACAAATGTATTGACATTAAAAACAGATAGGTGTAAATTGCACTTATAAGCAAAAAATTCCATCTTACTGATTCATGAGGTGATGCACAATCATGCTACAAAATGAACCAGAACAACGCGAAAGTTTGGAAAACAACCAAGCGAAACAACCAAACTCCATGCCAAAAAACTTCTTAGTTCCCTTCTTACTTCTCTGTCTAAAAGACTGGAGTCTTCATGGTTACAAACTTATTCAAATGCTAATGGATATCGGCTTTTCTTCTGTTGACCAAGGTAATGTGTATCGAACACTACGCAAATTAGAAAAAGAAAACCTTATTTCTTCTACTTGGGATACAAGCGATGGAGGGCCAGCAAAAAGGATTTATTCTTTAACTGAATATGGAGAGCAATATTTAACAACATGTGCAACTTCTTTTGAGCATTACCAAAATATGCTGCGGACGTTTTTCACGTTATACACCAATGCATTCTTTCCATTTTCTACTTCTCCAGAAAAGGATGAAAAGGATTCTTCATCTTCACCTGGTGGTACAGCAGAGTAATCTGCGTTCACAATATGCAAAAAAACATTTGGGGGTCAAACAATGGAAACTAAGCCATACGAATTAGTCGATGCATTTTGGAAAAACTGGTCTCAATCTCTTTCCCTTTTCTCTTCAGCTGGGAAACAATTAGAACAACTTACTTTAGAAACGTTAAAACAACAACAAGACGCTCTGCATAAATTAACATCAGGAGTAGATGAGCTAGAAAAAGAATTACAACAATTCACTGCTCAGTTCAATAACCAATATACGGATTACGTGAAGCAATTAACTGGGAACTCCTTAAATGATCAAATTAACGAGTGGCAAGAAAAATGGAATGAACTTTCTACTCAAATGCACCAACTTACTGTTTCTCCTACGAAAACATCTCTGTCAATTCTTACTCAAACTAGTGGTCAATTTGAAGAAACAACAAAACACTTTATCGAACAACAACAAACGCAACGTGAAGAGGTTCAAAAACAGTTAGAAGTTTTTTTGGGAGAGTTCAAGGCCAAACAACTAGAACTCGCAAAGCAATTCGAGGAAAACTCAAAAAATCTATTTACTTCCATCAAGTAAGAAAAATGTGGCAACTAACCGCAGCACAAACAAAACTCTTTCTTCCTCCTACTACATCAAGATGGCTGGCATTTTTCGATATGGAAAAGAAGGAGGACAAAATGAATCCATTTCAAGAAGCACAAACTGTTCCGGAGCTTCGTTATGATGAGATTCAAGTCGGTGATCAAGCATCTTTAACAAAACAAATTACGGATGAGGACGTTATCAATTTTGCAAAATTGACTGGTGATGTCAATCCCATTCATATTTTAGATTCGTTTGCAAAAACGACAATGTTTAAAGAACGTATTGCTCATGGCATGCTCGTTTCCAGTTTTATTTCTACCATCCTTGGAACGAAACTCCCAGGCAAAAATACGATTTACTTATCTCAAAACGTTTCATTCCGTGCTCCTGTCAAAATCGGCGATACACTTCGTGTAGTGGCAGAAGTTATTAAAAAACGGGATGATAAAAAAATCATTACATTACAAACAAACATCTATAATCAATCAGGCGATATTGTCGTAGAAGGTACAGCGACAATACTGAAAAAAGAGTAGCAAATTTGCTACTCTTTTTTCTATCCAAGAACTTCTAATCACACCGATTACTTCCGGGTATGAACACATCGTTTCCACATAAAATAACGTTACCAGTTTAAATAGTGATTCACTAAACTGGACTACTCATAAGGATGTGTATCAACATGGTAAAAACAAACAAACTACTAGTTCCAGGTGCAGAACAAGCGCTTGAACAATTTAAATATGAAATTGCACAAGAATTCGGTGTTAGCTTAGGCTCTAATACAGCATCTCGCTCTAACGGTTCAGTTGGCGGGGAAGTAACAAAACGCCTTGTTGCTTTAGCTCAACAACAATTACGTGGATAATACTATAACATATGGCTTAGAGGCAGATATTCTCTGCCTCTTTCTATTTTCAACATACATAATAGCCCTTTTTCACATACTAGTAAAAGCAAACCAAAAGGAGCGATATGTGACATGAAACGGATTAATATTAGCATGAGTCCTCCCCGCGTTCTTACTTTATCTTTCATTGTGTTATCCATCGTGGGCACATGCTTATTAAAATTACCAATTGCTACAACAACGTCTATTTCATGGCTCGATGCCTTATTTACAACCGTTTCTGCTTGTACTGTTACTGGGCTTGGTGTTGTGGATACTGGAAAAGTATTTACTTTGTTTGGACAGTGTGTCATTTTAACGCTTATACAAGTGGGCGGTCTTGGTATTATGAGCTTTGCTGTTTTAATTGCCATTATGCTTGGCAGAAAAATCGGGCTTCAAAACCGAATTTTACTGCAACAAGCGTTAAATCAAACGAATATTGGCGGCGTCATTCGTCTTGCCAAAGCATTATTTTTATTCTCTTTTACAGTCGAATGTATCGCTACTTTGTTTCTCTCTTTTGAATGGGTACCAAAATACGGGATTGCTAAAGGGCTATATTATAGCTTTTTTCATTCAATCTCAGCCTTTAACAATGCTGGTTTTTCTGTGTGGAGTGATAACTTAATGTCCCATTCCCATAGTATTCTTGTCAATCTTGTTATTTCCTCTCTCATCATTTTAGGCGGGATTGGTTTTACAGTAATCGTAGATATAAAAAGAAAGAAAAACTTTAAAAACCTTACTTTACATTCAAAACTTATGCTTTCTTCTACTCTAATCGTCAATATTATTGCTACCTTGTTTATTTTTATATTCGAGTTCCATAACTCCCTTTCTATGAGAGGGTTTACTCCCTTTGAAGAAGGAATGGCCGCTTATTTCCAAGCAATTTCAACGCGAACTGCCGGGTTTAATACGGTTGATATTTCTGCATTATCCAAACCTTCCCTACTATTAATGATGCTCCTTATGTTTATTGGTGCAGGTAGCGCTTCAACTGGTGGTGGAATTAAGTTAACGACATTTTTAATTATGTTTTTTGGCGTATTTAAATTTTTACAAGAGCAAGATGATATTGTCGTGTTTAAAAAATCTATTAAAGATACTCTCATTGTCAAATCATTAACCATTACTATTATTTCCATTTCATTTATCTTTTTTGCTATTTTAATTTTAAGTATTACTGAGCGTGTTCCTCTATTGATGAGTGCTTTCGAAGTATTTTCAGCATTTGGTACTGTTGGTCTCAGTATGAATTTAACTCCCCACTTAACTATGATCGGAAAAGCTATTATTATCTTTATGATGTTTTTTGGGAAGATGGGACCTTTAACATTGGCTTTTTCCTTTGCACGTAAAAAGAACCGGAAAATAAAATATCCGAATGAAGATATTTTAACAGGTTGACAACCGTATAAATTATCCATATAATGAGAATACAATAGCATATCTCCAAAGGGGAGTAGCGTCCGAGAATTTTTCTTGGAAACAAAGTCGTCATTACGTAGAACTTAGTTCTTCCGGCTTTGTTGGCATTTTCATTACATATGTCTAGCAAGACCTTTGCCTATTAACGGCAGAGGTCTTTTTTGTATTCATTACCAAATTCTTCCATCGTTAATAGGCAGGAGTATGGGGAAGCTAAATAGTGGGGAAATTCTTCACTTATTTAGTACTTATAGAAATGAGAGGAGAATGTACATGGATGTATCATTATTATTGGAGTATGGTTGGGTATTACTCATCCTAATTGCACTTGAAGGGATTTTAGCGGCTGATAACGCTCTCGTTCTTGCAATTATGGTAAAACACTTACCAGAAGAAAAACGTAAAAAAGCACTATTTTATGGATTAGCGGGGGCATTTGTTTTCCGATTCGGATCGTTATTTATGATCTCATTCTTAGTCGATGTATGGCAGGTGCAAGCAATCGGTGCCCTTTATCTTATGTTTATCGCTGGTAATCACTTATTTAAAACGTATGTTAAAAAGAATACGGATGAAGAAACCGAAGAAAAAGAAGAAAAGAAAAAACAAGAGAACTTTTGGTGGACTGTATTTAAAGTCGAAGTTGCTGATATCGCCTTCGCTGTTGATTCAATTTTAGCGGCTGTTGCACTAGCAGTAACTTTACCGAAAACAGGATTAGGTACGATTGGTAGTCTTGATACAGGTCAATTTATCGTTATCTTTACAGGTGGACTTATCGGATTAGTTATAATGCGATTTGCCGCAACTGCTTTCGTACAAATATTAAAACGTAAACCAGGACTTGAAACTGCAGCATTCTTAATTGTAGGTTGGGTTGGTGTGAAATTAGCAATTTATACGTTAGCACACCCTGCTTTAGGTGTCCTTCCGCATTCATTCCCAGAATCTACACCATGGAAGCTTACATTCTGGATTGTATTAGTCGGAATCGCTGTTGGTGGTTGGTTCTTCTCGAAAGAAGTAGAAGTAAAAGTAGAAAAGAATTTAGACGAAAAAGCGCTGTAATTACAGCGCTTTTTCTTTTTCCATTCCCTCTCTCAATGTCCAGAAAAAATTCCATTATACTACCCTTTGTAAACGTTTTCTTAATATATGTATGTCCTTTTTGTGAAACATTGCACAAACTTATTGAAACTGTGAACAATTCCATGTACTTTATTCATATAAGGAGTATTTATAGATGATGTACTAAAGGAGCGTATTACTCATGCTAGAACAAGGATTAGATTATGTTGTCAAACTGGCTAAGAGCAAAAAACAAATGCTAGATACAAACCCGATGCAATATTTCATCCGTGCCGCACTTGCGGGTATTTATATCGGTTTTATTATTGTACTATGTTTTAAATTAGGTAACTTTTTTCACATTGCAGATTCACCAGCAACTTATTTAGTTGCTTCCATGTTTTTCGGAATTGCCCTCGTACTTATTATATATGGCGGTGCTGAATTGTTTACTGGAAACACAATGTACTTCACTGTAGCAACTTTAAGAAAAGAAACAACAATTTCTGATACACTTCGTAACTGGGTCGCTTGTTATGCAGGCAATTTAGCTGGCGCTTTATTCTTTGCTTTACTATTTTACGCAACTGGCATTTTCGAAGCAATCGATCACGGTCATTTCATGAATAAAGTCGTTGAAGGAAAAATGAATACACCTACAATGCAATTATTCTTTAAAGCAATTTTATGTAACTGGCTTGTATGTCTTGCTTGTTTCTTACCTTCTCAAGTTAAAGGTGATACAGCAAAAATTATGATGATGATGCTACTCGTTTTCACATTCTTCTTATCTGGTTACGAACATAGCATTGCAAACTTATCTCTGTTTGCTTTATCTTTAGTTTCACCACATCCCGAGTCAATTTCTTTTGCAGGTGCTATTCATAACTTAATTCCTGTTACAATCGGTAACATTATTGGCGGTTCCGTATTTGTCGGTATGGTTTATCATTACTTAACAAAGAAAGCACCTACTGTTGAACAGGAAGAAACTGAATTAGCAGCAGTTCAAACAGAGGAAATCATTCCTTTACAAGCTCATATGAAACATTAAAAACTCCAAAGTTTTACTTTGGAGTTTTTAGCTCCCCACATATTTCACAATAATATTGACTTCAATCTCTCCTTGTTCTTTCCCTCTTTCTATTCTTTGTCTCATCTTATACATACCAATGACATCATTTGTATGAAAGTGAATTTCCTTAACATATAATTTCTCTTCACAAAAAGCATCTACGAAATCAAGCCCATTACTCTGTCGCCATCCCATATTAAAATCAAGGGAAAGAATATTCACATCATAATCCCGAACCATTTGCAAGGCACATTTTACTGTCGTTGCGGGCACATATCCGAACGGGCAACTTCTTTGATCATCCATATATACATTCATTTTCTACGTCCTCTCTACTTTGAATATACGACCAATACATAACATATTGCCCCAAGACTAATAAAAGGACCAAACGGAATTGGCTTTCGTACTTCTATACGTTTTAATGCAATACCAATTCCGAAAAAGCAAAGACTAAAACAAGATGCTAAAAATAAAATGATAAAAATCCCCTTCACTCCTACTATAAATCCAAGTAACGAAAGTAGTTTTATATCCCCTCCGCCAAGACCCTCTGGATAAATCCTTCGCACACAATATAACAAAATAAAAATGATTCCACTACCAACTATACTATCTATCCAAGTAACTAATGGTACAAAAATACATTCTAAAGTAATTAAAAATGCAAACCAAATTAAAATACGATTAGGTATTAGCATATATACTAAATCTGTAACGGAAATAATGAGAAGTAAAGAAAAGAGCGATAAAATAGGAATAAGCTCTCGTTCTATTCCAATTACATATGCAGTAAGAACAAATAGACTCCCTGTAAGAAATTCAAATAATACGTATAAACTTGAAATTTTTCTTTTACAATTCGTACAACGGCCCTTCTGCATACAAAATGAAATGATTGGAATCAGTTCTTTCGGCTGTAACGTATACTTGCAGTTGTGACAATATGAACGCGGTGTAATAATAGATTTACCTACAGGAACCCTCATTGCGATTACCATAAAAAAAGAACCAAACACCATCCCTGCTAACAGTGCATATACATAAGTGAACATCCCTTCCTCTCCTTTCCAAAAGAACATAGCAAAAAAAGGAGAGAACTTCTACTTCATATTATCCTTTATTCTACTAAAAAAGCAGGCCATTTTCTGGCCTGCTTTCCCCTTTTTATACGATGAAATATACTGCTTTTAATGGTCCATGTACACCGACAACAAGATTCATTTCAATATCTGCCGAGTTACTCGGTCCTGTAATAAAGTTAATACAAGATGCTACTGCCTCGCCATTTTCTACACGTGTGTTCATATCCTGAACTGCTTGTGTAATACGAGGCACAAGTGTTTCACGTGGAATAATAGCAAAGTATACAGTCGGTAAAAAGTGTAAAGAACGACCTTGGCCTTTATGACTTTGTACAACAATCGTACCAGATTCAGCTAAAGTATAATCACTAAATGCAATTCCAATATTCGCTCTTTCCGCGATACGCATATTCTCTTCTTTTTTCTCAGGATCCCATACATTCACTTCAATATCTCGCTTTGGAAGTTCTTCTTTAAATAAAGATGTTAAACCATATGCATCAAAACGGTCATCTGCTGATAATAAAATAGGTCCCCCGCCATTTTCCATGATTTCTTTTTGAAGGTCTTCATGCAAACGATCATTTGTCGTTTCCACGACAGTTGTATGAATGTTTGTACATTGCTTTTTAAATACTTCTAACAATTCTTCTTGTGAATAATCTTTTAGCGTTTCTACATTCACATTACTTTTCCATGCTGGACGCTTTACGCCTTCCGTTTTCCGCTCACGTCCAAGTTCTTTTGCAATATTATCTAGAAAGGACTCACGGTTTTGAATTAATCCTGTCATTATTGATCGCCGCCTTTCTTATGATCTTTATACCAATCACGGAATCGTTCTTTACTTGGCGCTGGGAATTCACGAATGTCCGTCCAGTTTTTAAGTGGCCCCACACCTTTTGATACACGATTACCAGATGTAAATGGACTCATTGCTGCCGGTGCCATTTTTGACCCCATTTTATATAAAGCAGCTGAAGAAGCACCCATACTAAACATTTTCATCGCTAGTTTTTCTGCAAGTGGTGCACGTCCTTCTTGCTCAACAATCACTTGACGATGTTTTAATAATAGGTCATGTAACGGAATCTTTACCGGACAAGCTTCCGTACATGCTCCGCATAAACTAGATGCATAAGGAAGCTCTTTGTAATCGTCATATCCACCTAGAAGTGGTGTTAATACCGCACCAATCGGTCCTGAATAAATAGATCCATATGAATGTCCACCAACGTGGCGATATACAGGACACACGTTAACACAAGCTGCACAACGAATACATTGCAATACTGAACGGAATTCCGATCCAAGAATTTGAGAACGTCCATTATCAACAACAACTAAATGAAACTCTTCTGGTCCGTCAACTTCCTCTTCTTGAATTGGTCCTGCTACTGTTACATAACTAGTTAACTTTTGACCTACTGCACTACGACATAGTAAACCAACTAAGACATCTAATTCTTCCATTGTTGGAACCATACGTTCCATACCCATTACTGCAATTTGTGTTTTCGGAATCGACATAACAAGATCCGCATTCCCTTCATTCGTTACTAAACAAAGAGAACCCGTATTTGCAACAGCGAAGTTACAACCAGTTACACCGATTTCTGCATCCATAAATTTCTCACGAAGTTGTTTACGAACAAACTTTGTCATTTCGTATGGATCGTCCGAATTTTCATAGCCAAGCTTTTCTTTAAATACATCACGAATTTGCGTTCTATTTTTATGAAGCGCAGGCGCGATAATATGTGAAGGTGGATCGTTATCTACTTGCAAGATATACTCTCCTAAGTCACTCTCTAACACTTCACAACCAACTTCTTCAAGCGCGTGGTTCATACTAATTTCTTCTGTCACCATCGATTTTGATTTCACTACTTTTTTCGCTTGCTTCTTTTTCGCAACGTCTTGAATATACTTTGCAGCTTCCTCTTTCGTTTTCGCAAAGTATACGTGTCCGCCTCTTTTTGCTACATTATCACTTAACTGTGTTAAGTAATAATCAAGATTTTCTAACGTATGTTGACGAATTTGTTCACCTAGCTCACGCCACTCTTCCCAGTTTCCTAATTCGTCCGCTGCTTTTAATCGATTCGTGTATAAACGTGTTTGTGCAGACGATACCGCACCTCGCATAAACGAATCTTGAATTCCATCGCCTACGCGATCATTAAATTTTTTCTCACTGATTTTCATAGACATAGCTTATGTTCCCCCTTCATGAGCGACTATTCAGTACCTCAGCAATATGCATTACTTTTACTTCTTTTCCTAAACGTTCAATACGTCCGCCAATGTTTAACAAACACCCACAATCTGCACCGATTAAATAATCAGCACCTGTTTCCATTACGCTATCTACTTTTTCATCTACCATTTGCTCAGAAATTGGAGTCATTTTAACTGAAAACGTTCCCCCAAACCCGCAACAATTTTGCACGTTTGGCAAATCTCTCACAGTTAATCCTTTTACGTTTGATAATAAAATGCCTGGTGCTTCTTTTACTCCAAGCAGACGTGTCATATGACAAGATTTATGAATAGTAGCTATCCCTGGTAAGCTTGCACCAACATCTGTAACTTTTAAAACATCTACAATAAATTGTGTAAATTCATATGTTTTATCAGCAACTTTTTGTGCACGCTTAGCCCACTTCGGATCATCTTTAAAAACATGCGGATACTCATGAAACATTGTCGCACAAGAACCGGATGGCGTAACGATATATTCTGCATCTTCGAAAGTTTCAATCATATGCTTCATTGCTTCTTTTGCTGCTTCTACATGGCCGCTATTATAAGCAGGCTGACCACAACAAACTTGTGCTTCTGGAAATTCAATTTCACAACCTAAACGCTCCAACACTTCAACTGTTGCTTTGCCGACGTTCGTTTCAAACATATCGACTAAACAAGTAACAAATAAAGTCACTTTCATAATTATTACTCCCCCTTTTTACAACTCCACCAACAAACGTATGGTCATCAGATGACTAAGAAAAGAAGAAGTAGGCTCAACCATGGCCTATCCTCTCCCTCTTCTAAAGAAAACGCTTACTTAATCTCTCTCTATTTTATCAGAAAATTAGATTTTTAAAAGATTAAATTACGAATTTATATCTGTTTTACCTGTGACAATATGTTCTACATTTGTTAAATGGTCTAGCATTGCTTGCTGCGCTAATTCTACATCTTGCTTTAACACCGCATCATATATAACTTGATGCTCTTCTATAAGTCGTTCTGATGTTGTTTGTTCACCATATAAAATAATGCGTCTTGATTCACCAATCGTTTCAGCAATCATCTCTGAAACATGATTCATGAGTTCAAGCAAAATGTTATTATGCGAAGACTCCGCAATTCCCATATGGAACTGAAAATCTGCTTTTTCACCAGCTTTTTCATTTCCAATGCTCTTTGCCATTTCATCTAACCAATGCTTCATATTTTGTAAATTATCTTCCGTACGTTTTGCCGCAGCTGCTCGAACTGCCCCCACTTCAAGCACCTTTCGTACTTCTAATAAATTCAAAATATCTTCTTTCTTCATTAATAATCTATTGTTTAATGATTTCGTTAATGAAGAAGAATCGAAATTCTTCACATATGTACCTTCTCCTTGTTTCATTTCAATTAAGCCCATCGCTCTTAGCGCACTTAGTGCTTCACGAACAGCAGATCTGCCAACTTGAAACTGCTCAGCTAATTGATGCACAGGAAGTAGTTTGTCACCAGGTTTTAATGTACCATTTTTAATCATTGTTAAAATAGCTTCAGATACTTCTTCGTAAATTTTTTTCGGTTTAATAGATTTGTACTCCAGTTAAATCACCTCAGTATCTTCCAAACAACAATTGAAACGATTTATAAGAACTTTGCATCATAACTATTTTAGAACGAATTGGTAAGAAGTACAAATGTTTTGTTCATAAAATCGTCAAAATTCCGATATTTTTTACATATTAATTTATATCTTTACGTATAACTATTGTCTTCAATATAAAAAGCATGCCCTAAAAATTAGAACATGCCTTCCTCATCCTGTACCTTCAATTTAATAATAACTGTTGTTCCATTCCCTTTTTCACTTTCAATGCTCCACTGCCCATCATGTATATGAACAATTTGCCTTACAATAGCAAGTCCTAAACCAGTTCCGCCATGTTGACGACTTCTCGCTTTATCAACTCGGTAAAAACGCTCACCAAGATTGTCTAAATGCTCTATATCAATTCCTATTCCTGTATCTTTTATTTTCAATTCACAATAATCGTCTATTTTCTCTAGAGTTATTGTGATATCCCCGTTTTGATTCGTATATCGTATCGCATTATCTAACACGTTATGAAGCACTTGTTGCATACGATCCTCATCAATCATTACAATAATCTCTGGATCTAAATTTGTTGCAATACGAATTTTCTTTTCTATAAACTTAATTTCATACGTGTCTAATACATCTTCAATAAGTTGTGAAAAAACGATAGGTTGCTTCTTAAGTGGAAAATGTTCCCCTTCTAATTGCGCTAAATCTAATAAATCATGTACAAGACGCTGCATGCGATCTGCTTCTTTATGGATGAGATGCGTTACCTTTTCCTGCTGCGGCCCCTTCGCCACACCATCTAAAATAGCTTCACTATACCCTTTTATATAACTAAGGGGAGTTCTAAGTTCATGCGAAACATTCGCTAAAAACTCCTTACGTTTTAAATCTTCTGTTTCTAAAGAATTCGCCATTTTATTAAACGCTTTTCCTAATCGTCCAATTTCATCTTCTGAAGAAACCGTAATCCGCTCCGAGAAATCCCCAGTAGCCAGATGATTCGCAACCCGTTCCATTTGCGAAAGCGGCTTCGTAATGGCAATAATAATTTTTCTACCAATCCATATTGTAAGTAAAATCATAGCAATTGCTAATGGGGCTAAAATAAGACCCATATCATATATTAAGTCTTTTATACTTTTTAAAGAAATATAAGAATATACAATTCCAACTAATTTTTTATTTTCTAAAACAGGGATGACAACACCCATAATATTACGATCAAAATGTTCTTCATATCCTATCTTTGTGACAGTTTTTCCATCTAACAACGTCTGCCGATCGTCTTCACTTATAAGAGAATGATGATGCACATCAAACGGCAAACATGCGCTTAAATCACGTGGATTGGAAACGAAAAGAACGTCTGAACTAGATATTTGATCAAATGCTCTTACTTTCTCTTCAAGAGTTGATATTCCTTCTCGCTTATCATATTGCATTGCAAGATTTTTACCTTCCATTACTAATGAGTCTTTTACATTATCAACGTATAGTTTTTCATACGAATATAAAGACACAAAATAAAGAAAGGAAACTGTTACACATACTGCACATACTACTGTAAGCCAAAGTTTTTGTACCATTGTAAACATATGTTACACCTCAAATTTATAACCTACACCCCAAACCGTTTGAATGTAGTTTCCACTTTCTCCAAGCTTCAAACGCATCGTTTTCACGTGTGTATCTACTGTTCTTGTACTTCCGGCATAATCATATCCCCATACCTTTTCCAGTAATTGCTCCCGGCTGAATACTTGCCCTGTATGTTGGCAAAGAAAATATAGTAAATCAAACTCTTTTACTGTAAGAGAAATCGGTTCACCATTCGCCTCAATTCGCCTACTTTTTTCATTGATAAGGATCGGTCCAAATTGAATTTCCTCTTGCTGCTCTTGCTTTGTATATCTTCTTAACACAGCTTCCATACGAGCAATTAATTCACCAGGACTAAACGGCTTTACAATATAATCATCTGCTCCCATACGTAAGCCGTTCACCCTATTCCATTCTTCACCTTTTGCCGTTAAAAATATAATTGGCACATCTGACGTTTTTCTAATTTCTTTACAAACTGACAGTCCATCCATTTCAGGCATCATAATATCTAGCACAACGAAATCATAATGATCCGATTCTAATTTTGTAAGAGCCTCTTTTCCATTTTCGGCTTCTCCCCATTCGTATCCGAAATTATCTAAGTACATTCCTACAAGTTGTCTCATATCACTTTCATCATCTACAACTAGCACTCTATATTTACTCATTACCCTTCCCCTCCCTCTCTATTAGTTGAAACGGTCCTTTTCCAACTTTAATTGTTTCTTTTATTTTCATATTCTTCATATCCATAACACACACTTCATCACTGTCATAACTGGCTACATACCCTTCTGTTCCACTTTTCAAAAATGCAAATGGGTTTGATCCTACTTCAGCAGAAGCTACCTCTATATATGTGCTACTATCAAACACCCTAAGTGTATTCGAACCATGACTTAATGCATATACGTACTTTTTATCCTTCGTTATATTTACAGGCATAAAAGGGGCATGTAAAGAACGCAACATTTCGCCACTCTGTAAAGAATACACCAATACTTTCTCATTCACTTGATTTCCATCACCATGTCCGCCAATCCATATTTCTTTCCCGTCAGGACTAACCGTCGCTCCAGTTGATGCTGGTGGAATCATAAAGGACTGTATAATTTCTTTTGTCTTTGTATCAATTGTCGTTAATTTCGTATCATAAAAGTTTAATACAGATAATTGGTTATGATGCTCTACCATCGTTATTGGCCCTTTTCCTGTCGATACACTCCCTGTCTCTTTTCCTTTTATCGTAAAGAACCTTACCCTTTGAGCAGTTTGATCGGCAGCAAATAATTGCTTTTTATCTTCTGATACGACTACATTCACAATACCTTTTCCAGTTTTATATTTTTCCACTTGCCTTCCTTCTGTTAGTGAATATACATACATGTACTCTAACTGCTTGCCATATACAAGTATTTCCTCGCGGTTTGGAAGGAGTGCAATTCCTGCCATCGGCTCATTTAGTTCCCATGTCGTAATTAGCTTTTTTGTTTGTTTATCAATAAAACTAATACTACCTTCTTTTATATTCGTTGTTATAATAACATTTTTATCTTTAGCAATCGGTGTATATGAACTTCCTTGACACCCTACTAATAGAAATAAAAAACAGAGAAGAAAAACATACTTTCTCAAAAGATTCCCTCCATCTTCGGATGATTTCGTTATAATTGTAAAATAACAAATAAATGTGTGGAAAGTGTGAAATTTTCCTTTCTTACCTCATTTACATATATAATGTACAACAAATAGAATTTGAGGTGTGTCAATTATGCTTTTTCCTGATTTAGCGAATAAAATTGTACGGGAAGTACGCAGACTAATTACAGAAAATATTATTATCATTAATATACAAGGTGTTATTATCGCTAGTACAGATGCAGAAAGAATCGGTCAATTTCATGAAGGTGCACTCCGCTGCGCGAAACAAAAGAAAACTGTCATCATTACAAAAGAAGATGAACAGCGACTACAAGGCGTAAAAGCTGGGATGAATCTTCCTTTACTATTTCATGATGAAGTAATCGGTGTCATTGGCATCACTGGAGAACCAGAAAACATTTCACAGTACGGCGAAATATTACGTAAGATGACCGAACTACTGATTCATGAAAACTACTTTTTAGAACAACTAGAACTTGAGCATCGTTCGTATGAAGCATTTGTCTTTGATTGGCTTCAAAATACAGACTGGTCTCCTAGTTTTCTCGATCGTGCAAAAACACTTGGCATTGATTTATATAAGAAGAAACAGCTTATTTTGTTCTCCATCGGCCAAAATGACACGATGCTCCAGCGTAAAATTTGGCAGCATATACGCAATACATTAACAAAGGAACATCTATTTGTTCGTTGGGGAAATGATCGCTTCATTTTATTTACAGCGATGCGTTCCAAAGAGCAAACTTACCAATTTTTAAAACGGTTAAAACAAGACTGTGAAACTTTATTTTCAATTCCTATATATATCGGGATTGGACAAACAGTTATGCCAAGCGATATGAACATCTCATACGAACAAGCATTACGAGCTCTTTCTGTATCACTTGAAACGAAAAATATTGTATTTAATGAAGATTTACGTTTAGAAATGTGCTTACAAGATATTTCTGCCGAAACACGGGAACAGTTTCTAGAGCGTACTATCGAAAACTTACTATCATCTCCTGAGCTTATGCACACTTTACGCTTATTTATCGATTATAACCAATCTTATAAACAGACAGCTAAGCAATTGCATATACACATTAACACATTGCACTACAGACTTAAAAAGATTGAGGAGTATACAGAACTCGACCCGAAACAATTTAAAGATTTAAATGTTTTATACTTCGCACTCCTTTTATTAGATAATCATACAAAAAAGATTGATAAAAAAGAGTAATCTTCAGATGATTATACATAGAAAGAATCCCCTGACTTTTTTATCATTATAATAAAAGCACTGTTACAACGTTTTTTATAATAACTAAATACGTTAACAGTTTGAGGGGGATTTCCAATGTTAGAAAAGCAAATTATTGATTCATTCGTATCCATTGTTGGCGAAGATAATGTAGATACATCCAATATGGGCCGTTTAACTTATAGTTATGATGCCACTCCAAATTTTCAAGCAATGCCTGATGCAGTCGTTGCTCCTCGTAATACGAATGAAGTAGCTGAAGTGTTAAAAGTATGTAACACTCACAAAATCCCTGTGTACGTTCGCGGATCTGGAACGAATCTTTGCGCAGGGACATGTCCACTTGAAGGCGGTATCGTCCTTATTTTCCGTCATATGAACAACATTTTAGAAATTGATGAAGAAAATTTAACAATTACTGTTCAAGCGGGTGTCATTACACTTGATATTATTAAAGCGGTTGAGGAAAAAGGATTATTTTATCCACCAGATCCAAGTTCGATGAAGATTTCTACAATCGGTGGAAATATTAATGAAAACTCAGGTGGTTTACGTGGATTAAAATATGGCGTAACACGTGATTATGTAATGGGACTTGAGCTTGTTTTACCGAATGGCGATATTATTCGTACTGGTGGTAAATTAGCAAAAGATGTAGCAGGTTACGATTTAACGCGTCTATTTGTCGGTTCTGAAGGAACACTTGGTGTGGTGACCGAAGCGATATTAAAACTTGTTCCCATGCCTGAAACGAAGAAAACGATGCTCGCGCTCTATGAAGATATTAATGAGGCTGCCCGTGCTGTTTCTTCCATTATTGCAAATAAAATCATTCCAGCGACACTTGAGTTTTTAGATCAACCAACAATTGAAGTTGTGGAAGAGTTTGCACAAATCGGCTTACCAACTGATGTGAAAGCAATTTTACTAATTGAACAAGACGGTCCACCTGAAGTTGTTAATCGAGATATCGAAAACATGGCTAACGTTTGCCGCTCTATGAACGCAGTTGATGTTCGCGTTGCAAAAGATGAAGCAGAAGCAGACGCCCTTCGTACAGCACGCCGTAGTGCTTTATCAGCACTTGCAAGACTAAAACCTACTACCATATTAGAAGACGCAACTGTACCACGTTCACAAATCGCTCCGATGGTTGAAGCTATTAATGCGATTGCAAAAAAATATAATATTCCTATTTGTACGTTTGGACATGCTGGTGATGGTAATTTACATCCAACTTGTATGACAGATGCCCGCAATGAAGAAGAAATGCACCGTGCTGAACAAGCCTTTGCTGAAATATTTGCGAAAGCAATTGAACTTGGTGGCACGATTACTGGTGAACATGGTGTCGGTGCGATGAAAGCTCCCTACTTAGAAATGAAATTAGGTAAAGAAGGTATTGCAGCTATGCGAGGTATAAAGCAAGCTTTCGATCCAAACAACATTATGAATCCAGGAAAAATGTTCGCGAAAGACTCTCGTAAAAGACTGGTGGTTGAGCGATGACCACATTAAATAAAGAAAACATTCAAAAGGAATTTAAAGAACGATTAAGCGAAGATGAACTACTAAATTGTATGCGATGCGGTTTCTGTTTACCAACTTGCCCTACTTACATTCAATCAGGTTATAAAGAATCACATTCACCACGCGGACGTATCGCACTAATGAAAGCAGTCGTTGATGGTTTAATTGAGCCAGATGAAGATGTTGAAAATACATTAAACGTCTGCCTCGGCTGTCGTGCTTGCGAACCTGTTTGTCCATCTGGTGTGAACTATGGACATTTATTAGAAGAAGCTCGTGATATTATTAATCAAAATAAAAAGTTCTCAATGCCAGTGAGAGCTGTTCGTAAAGTCGTGTTTGAAGGACTATTCCCGCATCAAAATCGAATGAGAACATTAACAGGATTAATTGGATTTTACCAGCGTTCTGGTTTACAAACGCTAACACATAAAACAGGTATTATGAAGTTATTCCCTGAAACAATTGCAACGATGGATCTTGTTTTACCAAAAGTCCCTAAAATGAAAGCAATGAAAGATCGTCCTGCATTTTTACCTGCTGAAAATACAAAGAAGAAACAAGTAGCATTCTTCACAGGCTGTTTAATGGATACGATGTTTTTAGAAACAAATAACGCAACGATGAAACTTCTTCAGTTAGCTGGTTGTGATGTCGTTATTCCGAAAACACAAAACTGCTGCGGGGCACTACATGGGCATGCTGGTGAAAAGAGTGGAGCGAAAGAATTAGCGAAACGAAATATAAAAGCATTCGAAGATTTAAACATCGACTATATTATTACGAATGCAGGTGGTTGCGGAGCTTACCTCGTAGATTATGATTATCTTTTAAAAGATGATCCAAAATGGGCTGAACGCGCAAAGCAGTTCGTTTCTAGAATTAAAGATATTACTGCTATACTAGTAGAATTAGATTTCCATAAACGAAATGACTTACGACTCGCGCCACAAATCATTACGTATCAAGACTCATGTCACTTACGCAATGTTATGCGAACATCTTCTGAACCTCGTATGTTATTAGAAGCCATCCAAGGCGCAACATACCGTGAAATGAAAGATGCAGACCGCTGCTGTGGTTCTGCTGGTATTTACAATATCGTTCATTCAGAGTTATCAATGGAATTTCTAGATTACAAAATGGACCGTGTACATGAAACAGACGCAGCAACCATCGTTACTGCAAATCCAGGTTGTCTATTACAAATGAAACTAGGTATTGAACGTGAAGGCATTTCTCATAAAATGAGAGGAATTCACATTGTAGATCTATTATTAGAAGCAATTGAAACCAACTCGTAATAACTCGTAACATACGTAATAATAGGAAAACGGCTATCTCCTTCGTCTATGTAAAGAGATAGCCGCTTTTTTGTCCGCTACAACATTAAAAATATGTTACTTTATTATAAAAAAGAACAACAGAAACATTACAGTTTTGTAAAGATCAATCCATTATATTCCTCAAAAAAACGCTCAAACCACTGATACAATGGGATTCCTCATTTTTAACATAGGTAGATTTATCCAAAAAATCACTCTTAAAACCAAGTATAAAAATGCTGAAAATTCCTTTTATACTCTATGTTTCTCTTATTTCTCCCCTTTTCTCTCCTTAGGATAAATTAGGTAATTTTAAAGTCTATGAATTTTTTTCCATCTTTTTTCTCTTAAATTGTGTGCTACGATGAATTTGTCAGTCAGACCGGCTGTCAAAACAAATCGTGTGAAAACAAATTAAAACTTTATATAGGGGGACACACATCATGAAAAAGCGTGTTTTATTATCTGTAGCTGCTGCAACAGCTCTTACTCTAGGAGTATCATCTTTAGATGCACAAGCTGCAACAGTACAACCATCTAACATAAAAGTTCAAAATATTCAGCATTCAAAAGTGATGATGAAGCAAATGAGCCAACAAGAATTACAAGCATTCTTACAATCTATGGGAGTTGAATCATTAGCACAATGGCAACAAGCTAACTTCCAACCAAACTGCTTCGTTCCTGGTCAACAACCTACTGAAAATGTTGTAACTGAGCAACCAACAGCTAAGCCAGAAACTCAAAAGCCTGTTGAGCAAAAACCTGTTGAACAAAAGCCTGCTGAACAAAAGCCTGCTGAAGAAGTTCAAAAACCAGAAGCTTCAAAACCAACTGAAAATAATAACACTCAAAACGAAACACAAAAACCTGCCGAAAAGCCTGCTGAAGAAGCAAAATCTTTAAGTGAGTTCGAACAACGCGTTGTTGAATTAACAAACGCTGAGCGTACAAAACAAGGCTTACCAGCACTAAAAATCGATACTGAATTAAGCAAAGTAGCACGTATTAAATCTGAAGATATGCAAAAAAATAACTACTTTGATCATAACAGCCCTACATACGGGTCTCCGTTTGACATGATGAAGAAATTTGGTATTTCTTATACATCTGCAGGTGAAAACATCGCTCAAGGCCAACGTACACCTGAAGAAGTTGTACAAGCTTGGATGAACAGTGCAGGACACCGTGCAAACATCTTAAATAATGGCTTCACTCACATCGGTGTTGGCTATGTAGAAAACGGTAACTACTGGACACAACAATTTATTACGAAGTAAATAGATTAAAAGAGTCTTCTCATAACGAGAAGACTCTTTTTTAAGTTTCATAACTTTCTATTATATATGAGTATAAAATGTAGAACATAAACAAAATAGAACCACAGCTTATTACACTAAGTAACACATAAAATCCCCATCTCAAGTTCAAAAACAATGAAAATAATATACCACATGCCATTCCTTGAAAAATCCGCCTACTCACTAAACGAATCTTTTGTAATTTAATTGGATCTTTCTCCGTGCTCTTCACCTTTTTAAACTCTTTACTAAGCATAAAAAGAAACATACTAATCCCAATCGTTAGTCCTGTCTGAAAAGATATAATGCTTCCAAAATTAATAAAGAGAATGAGCATATGGATAAACAACATAAATAAAGTAATCGTTTTTATAAATCCACTTATAATGAAATGCTCTCTTTCATTAAACTTATATATATTATGTGAAATAATATACACGAATCCATGTAAGAAAATAATAAGACAAGGAATAAATAATACTACAACTTGTTTACTCATAAACTCGTTCGGCCCACCATTTTCATTCCAATGCACTGCCATACGGTTTGGTAAATATGGATAGAGGCATAGAGTAACTAAGAGACAAGCGCAACATATGCCTAGTATATATTTATATTTGACCAAGTGATTCTCACCTCTCTTTTCTCTTAACGGCTTCGCTTCTTTTAGAGAAATTCCTGCAAAAATCTACTTTTCTCAACTTTAAACTTACATTTTACGCATTCACTCTTTGAAATTCTTTCATCGTATTGTTTAATTTTGTAGGAAATGGTACATCAACTTCTATCTCTTCTTTCGTAATTGGATGTAGGAAATTAATTCTCATTGCATGTAACGCTTGCGCTGACATATATTTCGTTTGTCCACCATATAATACATCCCCAACTAACGGGTTACCATTATAGCTCATATGAACACGAATTTGATGTGTTCTACCGGTTTCTAATTGTAACGTGACGAATGTTATATCTTGCTTCTTAAAGTATTTTTCTACTTTATAGTAAGTGATAGCTGCATCTCCCTTTGGAGACACACGACGTCTCGTAGCATGATGTCGATCCCTTCCAATGGCTGCATCAATTGTTCCCTGCTTCTTTTTTACTTTCCCTTCAACAAGCGCCGCATACGTTCTCTTAATTTTCCGTTCCATTAATAAACGATCCATAATTGCACCCGCAATTCTATGTTTTGCGAATACAACACCACCTGTTGTATCTTTATCTAAGCGATGAATATGACGAACCTTCGTCTCTAAACCTTGCATTTGAAAATGAAAGGCAACAAGGTTTGCAAGTGTTCCCGTTCCACCTTTTTCAGCAGGATGCGTATCCATTTGCTCTGGTTTATTGACGATGAGTACGTGATCATCTTCAAATATTACATGTAACTCACCATATTCGGGATCTACACCGTACTCCTCCTCCATAAACATATGAACTTGCAATTTATCACCCTCTTTTAAAGGTTCATTCCATCTTCTCTGTTCCCCGTTAACAGTAACACCTTTTTCCATACGAAGCTGATGTAATAATTTTTTCGGTATTTCCCATTCTACTTTTAATAACGATTCGATACTTATACCATTCCATGTAGCTGGAACAGTCATTTCGCACCATTCGCCCTTTTTCTTTGTTTCCATATTGTATCACCTTATTTCTATTGATTCTCTCATTGTAACGGAAAACACACTTTGATGCACCGCCAAAAATAGAGGACAGTCTTATAGTAGACTGTCCCTCAAGCTCTAAGCCTTTTCATTTCTTGCAACACTTCTTCAGCTTTCTGTTCATACGTTAAATCTTTAAAGAAATCCGCCAATCGTTTATAGTCGTTATACGTATCTAATAAATCATCCATCTTTTCCACTTTCATCACTTGGTGTTTTTGCTTCATTTTTACTGGATAACGATAGCCTGATACTTCTTGTATTTTATAATACTCGTCCTCTACTTGAATAACCTTTACAAGTTCCTCTTCTTCTGCATCCATCGTGTACCCGTCAAATTCTCTAAGCAGTTCATAAATAATATGAGTCCATTCATCCTTTGGATAAAATCCTTTTTCTAACCGATAACCGACAATGCGATACATATGCCCATCGTTCTCAGCAAACTGTACTGTATCATTTAACTTAAACTTAAAATAACGAAACATTGCCTTCACCTACTTGTATGTATTGTTCTTATCACATACTATTTGCAAAATGTGGGCTTTGCTATTCATAAAAAAAACGCTCATCAATATGATGAGCGTTTTTCACGATGATTTTTCTCGTTTTTTTCGAAATGGTAGCCACCAGTTCCAGTCTCCAAACAACTTCATCAAGCTTGGTACGAGCATAAGGCGAATAATTGTTGCATCAAGAAATATCGCTAATGCAACACCCAGCCCCATTTGCCTTACTGGTAAAATATCAGTAAATGCGAACGCACCAGTTACAACAATCATAATTAAAGCAGCTGACGTTATAATTCTACTCGTTGAAACGAGGCCTTCTAACGTTGCTTGATCATTATCTCCTGTTTCTTCATAGAGCTCATGAATACGCGAAATAAGAAACACTTCATAATCCATGCTAAGCCCAAATACGAGGCCGAAAATGAAGATCGGTAATACAAAAAGAACAGGACTTGCTTCTAAACCAAAATGACCACCTTCAAATAACCAAACAACGATTCCAATTGTTGCGCTTAAACTAAGTATATTCATAATAATAGCCTTAATTGGAATGAGTATAGAGCGAAATGCAAATAATAATATAACAAAGGTCGATCCAAATATAACAGACATACCAATTACCACATTATCTTTAATTTCATCTTCCAATTCTTGTTGGAACGTGGTCATTCCGCCTAGATAGTACGTAACACCTGTTTCTTTATAATTCTTTTTAAAATCACGAACCCACTGTTTAGCAGTTTCCGTACGTGGTTTTGTTTTCAAAAAGACTTCTATCGTTGTCTTATTTTCTTTCGTGTATGCTTCAAACACAGGAGCTAGTTTCGCTGATTCTGGCGACTGCAATATTCCAGCAACTTGATCTGCTTTCATTCCCGTTAATCCGTCATATAAACTTCTTACTTCATGTACTTTTTTATCATCTTTTAACTTTAGAACAACTTCTTCTAGCTGTTCTAAACTTTCTTTTTCTTTCATATCTTTTTTCGTTTCTACTACTAACGTAACATCAGCGTGGGTTTTAACAGTTTTATTAAATGCTTCTTCATACTTTTCATATGCAATCCTTGTATCACTCTGTTTAGGTAAAGCTTCCACGTCAGGGAACTGCAAATTTGCAGTACGTAACGGCAATAAGCAAATAACAATAAATGTTGTAACAACAATAATCATTGCGATTGGATGTTTCATTACAAATTGCGCAAATGTGCGCCACGCCTTTGCCGGCGTATGTGCTACTTGATTTTTTTTTAATATTCGTTTACCGATTAACGATAATAGTGCTGGAAGAAGTGTGAGTGAGAATACAATACTCATAATCACAACAATCATTCCGCTAATGGCAACAGATTGAATATAATCTATCTTAAAGAAAAACAAACCAGACAGTCCGACAAATACACATAATCCCGAAAATACGATAGCGCGACCTGCTGTCTGATATGTAATTGCTATCGCTTCTTTTACCGTTCGTTTTGCAACTTCCTCTCGAAAGCGATTTACAAATAATAGAGCAAAATCAATAGATAGTGCAAGTCCAATCATCGGCGCAACATTTAATACGAAAATAGACAATTCTTTATCGATACCTATGAAATATAAAATGCCCATTGTGCTAATAACACTAAGTGCCCCATTTAAAATTGGTAAAATAGATGCCAAAAGACTACCAAATGAAAATAGTAATACGAGGAATGCAATTGGTAAGCCAATCATCTCTGCTACTTTCAAATCATTTTGCGTTCTTTCATTAATCTCTTGATTAATTTTAGGGAACCCTGTAGGTGTTACCTTTAGCGTCTTATTACTTTCTTTCTCTATTTTATCAGCGAATTGTAACGTCTGTTCCATTCGTTCTTTATTTGTTTTCCCGGAAAATAAAATCGTCGCATAACCGATATCCTTTTGTAACATTTCTTTATTTTGTATTGGGTGATGGAAAGATTCATACGTCTCTTTCTCTTGAATACTCTTTACAATTTTCTCTATTTCCTTTTCGAATTCCTCATGTGAAGCATTCTTATTTTTTTCAAAAACGAGTAGGAGTGTATCTTGAGACCTTTTAAAATCTTTATCTAAAATTTCTTTCGTTTTTTGATAGTCCCCTTCTGTTTGAAAACCATCACCGCCCAATACTCCTGGAAGCTTTGGAGCGAAAATACCGAGTGCTATTGCGAGTAATAGTAACGCCACAATTACCGTATAACGAAACTGGTATAAAAAAGAGCCTAACTTCCCCCACCTATCAACTTTATGTACATTTGTCTTCACACATTTTCACCTACTTTAAAGAATTCAACTTTCATTTATACTGTATCACATCTTCACACAAACAAAAAACGTCTAGAAAAACTATAATGATAGTTTTTCTAGACGTTTTTCTATCTCTCGTTATTAAGCCCAAGCCTCTCGGTGAGCAAACGATGAAAATAAATTGCTATGATGAGCAAAATACCACCGAAGCAGTAGCCCGCTAAAATATCAGTTGGGTAATGTACATTTAAAATGATTCGACTTAATCCAATCAATACGATTAATATACCTAGCAAAATCGTTATAACATATTTCCCCGTTACACTCTTCAAATTTGCAGCAATGATATAAGCAAGAAAACCGAATGTCATAATAGATAGCATTGCATGTCCACTAGGGAAACTATATCCAAGTGCATCTAGCGCTTCATTTAATGACGGACGATCTCTTTTCACAATTTCTTTAATCCCTTTATTAACAAGGTGTGTTACTAAAATACCTAATGGATACACAATCATCGCAGCATAATAACGCTTCTTCCAAAAAACGAGCAAACTTATAACAAGCGTAGTTATTATCCCAATCTCAGACCCCATCTTTGTAAAATATGAGAAAAATGTAAGTGAGCCTTCTGTCTGTAACCCTTTTACCAATCCACGGACATATGTATCCATCACTGTAACGCCACCTGTATGTACGCGCCAAGCAATAATACTAAATACAACAAGTAATAAACCGATACACATTACCTCATATTGATGTAACTTCTTCTTCAAACGATTTCCTCCTACTATGAAAAAATGCGATTTCTACGTTAGAAACCGCATTTCCTTACTTATTTACCTTTTGTTTTTAACTCTGTCCAATAACGATCGTAGTCTTTTAACTTATCGTCTACATCAACAAGCCATTCTGTACGATCTAATTCTTCTTTCGTTAAGAAGATCATATGGTTATCACGATATTCTTTACTGTGAAGAGGATGAGCTTTTTCATTCGGATTACTGTAACCAATTGACTCGTAGTTTTTCACACTTACTTTTTCATCTAATAAGTAGTTCATAAACTTCTCTGCAAGTTCCTTATGTTTCGCACCTTTTGGAATTGCTAACGTATCAGCCCAAATCGTGCCGCCTTCTTTTGGTACAACGTATCCTACATCTTTATTGTCTTTTGCAATAAATGCTGCGTCTCCAGACCATACAGTCCCAATCCAAGCATCTTCTGTAATGAATTTCTGTTTAATATTATCTGTATCGAATGCTAATAAGTTTGGAAGTAGCTTCTGTAAATCATTTGAAGCTGTCTTTAACTCTGCATCAACTTTCGTGCTATTTGAGAATCCATTCTTTTTAAGTCCCATTCCTAGAACTTCACGAGAATCGTTTAATAAAGTAACATGCCCTTTATATTTCTCATTCCATAAATCTGCCCAGCTTGTAGGTACTTCTTTCACATACTTTTTATTGTATGCAATGCCTGTTACACCCCAAGTATATACTAGAGAATACTTATTCTCTGGATCAAACGCAGGTGTTTTAAAGTTAGAAACAAGGTTCTCAATGTTCGGGATGTTCTTCTTGTCTAAAGGCTCTAGTAAGTCCATCTTCGCCATTGTTTTCACCATGTAATCAGATGGCTGAATTAAATCATACGTTGCGCCACCAGCTTGTAATTTTGCAAGCATTTCTTCATTACTTGCATATTTGTCATAATTGATTTTCACGTTATATTTCTTTTCAAAATCTTTTAAAACCTGCTCATCAAAGTTGTCAGCCCAACTATAAATATTTAATTCTTCTTTCTTCTCACCACAGCCCGCAAGTACACCTGCAACAAGGCCGAAGCTAATAGCTGCGCCAGCTAATGTCTTCACTAATTTCATCGGTTTATTACCTCCTCGTACTTTCTATATCATTCGTATTATAAAGGAAGGTGTCCTCCAGAGTTTTCTTCACCATCTGCACCTTTGTTACGGAAGATTTCAGATAAAACCATTAATCCTACGATAACAACAATTAAAATTGTAGAAAGAGCATTAATCTCAGGTGATACTCCGCGCTTAACCATACTGTAAATGTATAATGGCAATGTTGTTGATCCTGGTCCTGATACGAAGAAACTAATTACAAAATCATCAATTGATAATGTGAATGTTAATAACGCTGCCGAAACAACTCCCGGCGCAATTGCTGGAAATGTTACATAGCGAAACGTTTGCCACGGTGTTGCACCTAAATCATTTGCGGCCTCTTCTAAATCACGTCCCATACTAGACAGACGCGCTGCTAAAATAACAACAACAAATGAAATACTAAATGTAATATGCGCAATAATAATCGTTACTTGTCCAAGTTCCATACCTAATTGACTAAATAAGATTAGTAAAGATAATCCCATTAAAATATCAGGAATTAAAATTGGTAAGTATACAAGACCATTAATTGCCCCTTCAAAACGATATTTATAACGATGTAAGGCAAGTGCAAAAAACACACCAAGAATTGTCGTTACAATCGTCGTTATAACTGCAATCGTCATACTATTTATAAACGCATCAATAACATCTTGTTTTTGAAATAAATCTGTATACCAATGGAATGTAAAACCTTCCCATTCTGCATTAATGCGCGAATCGTTGAAGGAATATACCATTAAAACCATCATTGGAAAATACAAAAACAATAAAATTAACCAAGAATAAGAAACTAAAAACTTCTTCATCTTTGCCTATTCCCCTCCGTTTCCATCATATTTATATACTTTCGTTGCACGATAATATAAGTAAATTAACAGAACAGAGAATAGAACAACAATCATAGATAACGCAGAACCAAACGGCCAGTCACGCGATCCTAAGAATTGATTTTGAATTACGTTTCCGATTAACGCTACTTTCGATCCACCCATAACGTCTGATACAACAAACATTCCGATAGAAGAGACGAATACTAAAATAGAACCAGTAACAATCCCTGACATCGTCATTGGTACTGTTACATTCCAAAATGCCTTTACTGGTGTTGCCCCTAAATCATAAGCTGCCTCTAGCTTACGCTTATCCAGCTGCTCAATAGCCGCATACACTGGTAAAATCATAAATGGTAATAAAGAATATACCATTCCGAGTATTACAGACGGTGTATTATATAATAAATTTAAAGGTTCACTAATAATACCTAATTTCAATAACAATGTGTTTACAAGACCTTGTGAACGTAAAATAACAATCCATGCGTATGAACGAACAAGGAAGTTAATCCAGAACGGGATCGTTGCCAATAATAAAAGGATAGAACGATATTTGCGATCAACAATTGTAATTGTATAGGCAAATGGATAACCAATTACTAAACAAAGTACCGTCGTAATAACCGCAATTTTCACTGTTTCCCATAATGTCCCCATATATAATGGATCAAACACGCGCACTATGTTATCTAGTGTAAACTTCATTTCCACTGTCCCGTATGCTCCGCGCTGCATGAAGGCAAATGCGAGTACGAACAGAAGTGGAATTAGGAAGAAGAGTAACAGCCATACGACTGTAGGTAATGCGAGTAATTTCCCTTTCTTCAATTTAAGGTCACCTCGTCCTCTTGCTCCCAGCCTACATATACATTATCTCCAATGCTCCACTGTGCTGCTTCTCCAGCAGTTTGATATGCCATTAGTAATTCTGATGTTTTCTCATCACGTACATAAAGCTTTTCCATATTTCCAACAAACTCAATATCTTCAATATGTCCAAGATGGTATTCTTTTAAAATTGGCTCTTCAACCGAACGAACCTTTACATTTTCAGGGCGAATTGCTACGTAGCTTTCCCCATTTTTCACAATATTATTTTCACCGATGAACGTCGCAACAAACAATGTTTTCGGTTGATTATAAATTTCTTTCGGGGTGCCGACTTGCTCTATATGCCCTTTATTCATAACGACAATACGATCACTCATACTCATCGCTTCTTCTTGATCGTGCGTTACGTATATGAACGTAATTCCTAAATTACGCTGTAAGTTCTTCAATTCACGTTGCAAATCTTTTCGTAACTTAAAGTCAAGCGCTCCAAGTGGCTCATCTAATAATAATACGCGTGGGTTATTAACAATCGCTCTCGCAATTGCGACACGCTGCTGCTGTCCACCAGAAAGCTTCGAAGGTTTACGATTACGAAACTCAAGTAACTGTGTTAAACGCATTGCCTCTTCAGCACGTTCTTTCTGCTCTGCTGCTGGTACTTTTTGCATTTTCATACCGAAACAAATATTTTTCTCCACACTCATATGCGGGAATAGTGCATAATGTTGAAACACTAAGTTCATATGACGCTTATATGGCGGCAAATCGTTAATTCTTTCATCATCTAATAAAAGATTTCCTTTAGTTGGCGTTTCAAAACCTGCGATCATACGAAGTAACGTCGTTTTGCCGCAACCACTCGGTCCTAAAATTGTTAAAAATTCTCCTTCTTTAATATCTAAAGAAAGAGGTGGGATAATCACTTGATTTCCAAAATGTTTTTCTACTGCTTCAACTTTAATAATCTTTTTCATTTTCCCGTCCTATCTACCTTAAATTTTAATTTTTATATTCATGAATAAATATTTATGTTTTATAGACTATTTTTTGTTTCGATCCAAACAAAAATGATTATTTAACAAGCGTTCGCTTCTATTCTTTATGTAGTATGTTTGATTCATTTTCGCACGATACATAACGTCGAACAGAAAAACCCCTTCCATTGCGAAGGGGCTATTATCATACGGCTACGCCTACTGATAAACACCATCATCATTTTAACAACTTTCGTATGAATTTTAAAGCACTTTTTGTAGAAGAGTAACGAATTTTCATGTCGAATGCTGTAGATTGGGCTAAAATGCTTTTATAATGTGAAAAAGTCCGAAAACTTTCTTCCCCATGATAACTACCTAAACCACTACTTCCGACGCCTCCAAAAGGTAAATACGGCGTTGCAAGATGATAGACAACATCATTAATACAACCTCCGCCATATGAAATATTACTCGTCACCTTCTTTTGTACTTCTTTATCTTCAGAAAACACATATAAAGCTAACGGCTTCGGATGTTGCTGAATTGTATCAATGACATCTTCTATTTTGTCATATTCTATAATTGGTAAGATTGGTCCAAAAATTTCATCTTCCATAACAGTACTTTGCCATGTAACATTTGTTAACACTGTCGGTTCAATATGTAACGTTTCTTTTTTATAATTTCCGCCGATTTCAGTTTTACCATCTTTCAAAAATGTACATAATCGTTCAAAATGTCGCTCGCTCACAATTCGTACGTAGTTGTCATTATTGAGCGGCTCTTTTCCATACTGCTCCGCAATTTCATGTCGCAGTGCCTCAATTAACTGTTCTTTCACAGAAGAATGCACATACATATAATCAGGCGCTACACACGTCTGTCCAGCATTTAAAAACTTGCCCCAAACAATTCGTCTTGCAGTTACATCTACTTTTGCATCTTTATGTACAATACAGGGGCTCTTTCCTCCCAGTTCTAACGTAAGTGGCGTTAACTGTTTCGCTGCTGCCTCCATTACAACTTTCCCTACGCCAACACTACCTGTAAAGAAAATATAATCAAACGGTTCCCCTAGCAAATCTGTACTTTCTTTAACGCCACCTTCTACTACCGCTACAAGCTCTTCTGGGAATAATTCCTCTACTATTCTCACAATCACTTTTGAAACGTTTGGCGTTAACTCTGATGGCTTTAAAACGACTGTATTGCCAGCTGCCAGCGCTCCTACAAGTGGTGCAATTGCTAATTGAAACGGATAGTTCCACGGCGCAATAATTAGTGTCACACCATACGGTTCTGGTAATACTTTTCCCTTTGACCCGAAATGAGTAAGTGCTGTTCGAACACGCTTCGGTTTACTCCACGCTGAAATATGTTTTAATTGAAAAGAAATCTCTTTTAATACGTATCCTATTTCTGTTGTAAACGATTCGTGAACTGACTTATTTAAATCTACTTTCAATGCTTGAAATATCTCATCTTCATAACGCTGAATTCCATCATAAAGCTTCTTCAAATTCATTTTTCTTGTTTCTATACTTCTTGTATGTCCATTATAAAAATATTCCTTTTGTTTCTTTACAATAGAAGAAATGCTCATCCATTCACCTTCTCCCACTAGTTTTATCTCGCTATTAACGAGCATTTAGACTCTCACCTCAAAATCCAGCGAATGCAAGGATGTTAGACGCGAGCCGAACTAATAATCAGTCAAGATGCCTCCTGATTACAAATTCACTTTATCCAATTCTTTCATTATTTATATAGAACTTTTTTATTCGTAAAATTACATTATATATAATTTTTTCTTTTTTATAAAATTCATTGCTCACAAAAAAACTACCGAAAGAAAATCTCCCGGTAGTTTTACAGTATTAACGATATAAACGAACAGCACCTGCAGAATTATCATCAGCTTGTCCTACTACTTCAAACTTCAGACCAAGCTTCGGTAAAATACGTCCTGCATCTGGAATTTGTTCATTGATATACTTTTTAGAGTCATCAAACTTCGGTACACCTGCTAAACCATTATACGTAAACGTTCCACGCGTTGGAGATACAACTTTCCAAGATGGCGTTTTATCGAATGAGAACGCCGCATCAGCGATTTGGAATCGTGTACTACTCTTAACTGTCGGTTTACCATTTAAAGTTCCTACAATTGCTTCTGGATGAGAATCAACTACACCAAGGAAACCGTGTCCTGGATGTACGCCAACCCAGTTATCTGTGTACTCTGAGTCCGCATACCATACAACCATACCAGTGTTATATTGTGGACCGCGAGCAAATTTCAACGCGTTATCTGAACCAGCGTAGTTTCTCCACTCTACATAGTAGTTATGTTTTTTCTTCTCTGTTCCGTTAGAAACAGCGAAACCATCTAATTTGAATTGTGGTGCACCTTCTGCATCATCAGAGAATGCAACTTTACCATCTACTGTTAATGACGCATTATCAAGAGCGAATCCGTTTAACGCTAAGCCACCATCAGTAATGTAATCAAATGTTAATTTCACTTTCTTACCTTTGAACTGACTTAAATCATATGATTTATCAATCCATTTTCCGCTTGTTGTAGCTGCATTTCCACTATTTGCTTTCTCACCAATTCTTTCAAGTAACGTTTGTTGACCATCTTCTGTTACAGCGTGTACTTCAAGGAAATCGTACTCTGCTTCGATTTCATACAATGATTTGAAATCAAATTTCGCATTCGTTGCATTTGTTAAATCAAACAGCGGTGTTTCCATCTTTGTATGTAGATCGTCACCTTTTGTGCTGTAGTAATACTGTTTACCAAATGCTGGAGCAATCGTTTTTACATCTTTATCCGGTAAGTTAACACGAATCAAACCTGGTCGATCAGATTTCGTAACACTTTGGTCTAAATATGTTGCTAGACCGATACCTTTATTTAATTTCTCGTAATCTACTTCTACGATATTTGCCCAGTTACCACCGATTGTCTTTTGGAAAAACTCTTTATTTTGTGGTGATAGGCTCGTCGGTGTTGTTCCTGCAATTTTACCAGCCCAGCTTCCGCCACTCATAATAGACCAAGCTTCAACCGGCTCACCTTGACCGCTATATTGTGTATCATACTCATCTGGAAGACCTAGATCATGACCATATTCGTGTGCGAATACCCCAACTGCTCCATCTTCTGGCTCAATTGTGTAGTCGAATGCTGCCATCTTTCCGCCCCAATATGGAACTTTTGCTTGTGTACCTTCAATTTGGAATGGTTTTGGCCCAACTGTCCAGCGATGTGACCAAATTGCGTCATCACCTAATTTACCGCCGCCAGCTTCTTGTCCAACACCCGCATGAATAATCATTAAGTGGTCGATTAAACCATCAGGTTGATTTTGATTTCCATCACCATTTACATCGTATTGATCGAACTGATCAAACTGTGATAAATCAAGACCGCTATCTACAGCTGCTTTTAATGCATCTTTTACTAGATCACGTGGTCCTTTTGGTCCTTTATTATCATGACCTGTAGCAGCATCAGCACCGTAATCAGCAGCTTTACCTGGAACTGTTAACCATTTTGTAACTGTTCCATCTACAGTATAACTACCACCAGATTGCTCTTCATAATATTGTTTAAACGTTTCGATTTTACTTCCGTCATCTAACGTAAACGGCTCGTTACCAAATAACATTTTTTCATAATGTTCTTGATTAAAATCGTTGGAATACATGTAACCAGGTTCTTTATCAATATTGTTATGTTTGAAATCAGCATACTCTACAAGTAAAACGAGTACTTTATCTTTACGAACTTCACCGTTATATCCTTTTTGTTTTGCTGGTGAAGTTGGTACTTTACCATTTAGGGTACCTTTAGCTGGCCCTGTCGCTGCTGGTGTACCTGTTGCAGGTTGCTCTGATTTTTCTTTCGTATCTGCTTTCGCATCTTTCACTTTCTTTAAAAAGTCAGATGCTTCTTTCGTAAGTGGGTCCCCATTTGTTACTTCTTTCCCAGGATTTTCACCCTTTTTGTTCTCTACGTATTTTTCGACAGCTTTCTTTGTTTCTGTCTCTGAAGCTTTCGAATCAATTACCCCACGTTCTTTTAGCGCATTTGCTAAACGCTCCTCTGGAATTAAATGATCATCAACTGGGCTCGTAGCCGTCTTATTCACAGGTGTTTCAGCATAAGCCGATTGAGTACCAGCGCTGAATGAAATACCTAGAACAGCTGTTAAAGCAATTGATGATAACACTTTAAATGGTTTCTTTTTCATCCCTTATTTCCTCCCCTAATAAATAATATGTATTACAAATTGAATTTTATTAAAAATTCAATATTTTTTCAATATTTAGTTATATTATGTAATTTTTTTAATATATTTGTAAAAATTCCATAGTTAGTATACGAATATATCACAATTCAACAATGTTTTCTGAAAATATTGAAAATATTTATCGAACAATTTATAATTATTTCCATTGAGGGAGTTTAATGGGGATTTTATCTTTGTTTTATCTACACAATAAATGATAATTCGATACATAAAATACAAAATTCGATTCATTATCATTTATTCTGTAGCAGCAATTATGACCGATAATTAGGGAGGAATTACACTTGTACAAAGATAAGACAGACGCACTGGACCAAGAATGGATTGATTTAATACTTGAAGCTCTAGATGCTGGTATCGCCCTGCAAGATATTGAACACTTTTTCCAACGTATGAAGCCATCAAGTCATGCTCAATAGCTTTGTTCTTTTTAACGAAGTTTATGCTATAATAATGTTATAATAATGACATCATAAGACGACTACATATTGATAGAAAGGTGCGCAAATATGATTGGAGAACGTATAAAACGCCTTCGTTTACAAAAAGGC
This sequence comes from Bacillus luti, assembly GCF_009739945.1. Taxonomy (NCBI): domain Bacteria; kingdom Bacillati; phylum Bacillota; class Bacilli; order Caryophanales; family Bacillaceae; genus Bacillus; species Bacillus luti. The sequence continues at coordinate 3,845,297 of NZ_CP040336.1, forward strand.
ATTTCATTAACTGAACTTGCCGAAAAAGCTGGTGTTGCTAAATCTTACATTAGTTCGATAGAACGAAATTTGCAAAAAAACCCTTCCATTCAGTTTCTTGAAAAAATCGCAGCAGTTCTACAAATTCCAGTTGATACTTTACTTCATGATGAAACAACAAAGGAAGCTAATCTAGACTCCGAATGGACACAGCTCGTCAAAGATGCGATGAACTCCGGTGTCTCCAAAGAACAATTTCGTGAATTTCTTGAATTTACAAAATGGAAGCAAGATCACAAATAATACATAGAAAGAAGTGCTTACAACCGGCACTTCTTTTTCTTTATAAAAAAAAGCGGGGGATACCCGCTTTTTTATTATCTTTCTTCGCCATCTTTTTGCTTAGCATTAAATGTCCATTCTAAGTTTAATGAATCACCTTGGAATTTATTTTGATCCTCTTCATTCTCTACGAACTCAAATTCCACCCATAAGTAATCTTGATCACCAGCTGCTAAACCACCGTTTTCTGACCACTCAGGAGCAAAGATTTCTTTCGCTACTACATCTGGACTTTCATCTTTTAAGTCTGCTAATGTTGTTTCATATACAGGCTGACTTCCTTTATCCCAATTCCAAATGAATTTCACATTAATGTGCTTAGCAAAATCTTCTCCTGCGTTATCGTTTTTAGCATCCGTTACATCATACTTTGTCAATAGTTTAATCTCTTTAATATCTAACGTGCCATCGTTCTTTAATAAGAACTCTTTCTTAACAGAATCCCCTGGTTTTAAATCTTTAATATCTACAAGCGTTTTAGGGTTTAATGTAAGATCTAACGTCCCAGCTGCAAATGTATTGTTTGATACTTCTTTATCGCTAAAGAATGCAAATGTTCCTCCACCAATTAAAGATAACCCCAATGCCGCTGATGCAACTCCCATACCTAATTTCTTTTTCAGACTCACAATCAATTCCCCCTAGCTGTTTTTTGTATTTTTATATTGTTATCTCTTATTTCGAAATAAGAGGTGTAACTAAAAATAGATTGGTATAAATAATGTTTGTTCTTTTTTAAAAACCTTAAGTTCATTATAACGAACAAAACTGTATAAATACAACACATATTTATTAATATTTTCAGTTATTTTTATTTCTCAATATTATTCTGATTTTTCTGTTTATGTAAACACATAGACAATAAGTGCGAGGGCAAATACTCCCTCACACTCCTATGTATCTTTCTGTTGCATGAGCTCACTGCTCAGGATGTTTAGCTGTTTCTACTTGCTTTTGTGCGTCTGCTTTTTTCTGATCCTCTATTTTCTTCTGTTCTTCTGCTTTTTTCTGCTCTTCTATTTTCTTCTGCTCTTCTACTTTCTTCTGTTCTTCTGCTTTTTTCTGCTCTTCTGCCTTTTTCTGATCCTCTATTTTCTTCTGCTCTTCTGCTTTTTTCTGCTCTTCTGCCTTTTTCTGATCCTCTATTTTCTTCTGTTCTTCTATTTTCTTCTGCTCTTCTGCTTTTTTCTCTGCATCTATCGCATCTTTTAATTGTTTATCAAGAGCCTGAATTTGTTCATCAATCACTTGTAAACTAATTTCTTTCTCAATATAATCACGCTTATCTTTTATACTATGAAAGCCTTCATTCACATATAAAGCTACTTGCTGAATTGACTTACTTTTATTCACTTTTAATTCTTCCTGTATTTGATTGTAAGGACCTTCTATTTCAGTATATACATTTTGCAAGGCTTCCTTCTCAGAAACAATTTTCTCACGCCCTTGTTTCCATATAGTAATTGCCTGTTCTATTTCTTTAATAGAAGTTACTGCTAATTTCTCCTTCATCGCTCCATACTCACGCTCAATAAACTGTTTATGTTGCTCAGCCTGCTCTTTAAACGTATTTACTGTTTTCGGAAATATAATTGCTGTAGAAAGGGTCGCTTCTACTTTCGTTTCATGAATGAATGCCGCTTCTGTATGCGTCATAATTTGAGATCCTAAATAAAACGTAATAGAGCACATACACGGCAATATAAGCATCTTTTTTAAATTACGCGGTCTTTTCAGCATCTTAATCTCTCCCATCGAACGTTACGTTCTTTATACAGAACACTATCTTTATTATAATAAAGAACTATACAAAATGATAGCTATATACTAGAAAAATAGAAAAAGGACTATCTATTTGATAGCCCTTTATTATTATCTTTCTTCACCTGCTGTTTGTTGTGCCTCAAACGTCCAATTTAATTGTAACTTATCGCCTTGGAATTGATTTTGATCTTTTCCATTATCAACAAACTCGAATTTCACTTTGAACGTATCAGACTTACCTGCTGAAATACCTTTTTCATCCAAAATCCAAGCTAATAAATCGTTATCAACCGCTGTAAGTGTATCCTTCTTCAATTTATCTAATGTAGTTTTCTTAACAATAGTCTCCTGCTTATCTACATTTCTTAAGAACGTTACTTCAATATGTTTACCGAAATCATCGTTATTATCTTTTTTCGTATCCTCTACAGTATAGTCTGTTTTTAGTAGAACCTTTTTAATATTTAAAGAACCTTTATTTTCTAGTTTAAATTCCTTTTCAATTTTATCCCCAGGTTTTAAATTTGATACATCCACTACTGCTTTTGGGTTTGCCACTAAATCAAGTGTACCCGCCGCAAATGTATTGTTTGACACTTCTTTGTCACTGAAAAATGCAAATGTTCCTCCACCAACTAATGCTGCCCCTAACATTGCTGATGCGATACCCATCCCTAATTTTTTCTTTAAAGTCATGTCCATATCCCCTTATTCTATATATTTGTCAACTTCCTAACCGGAAAGTATAACCAAACGAACTAGACGGATTGCTCTACCTTTTTCTCTTTCTTTTCTCCGTCAATACTGCGAATCGCACTAAAAATAGAAATCGCGGAATAGCCTAATAAAAAGACTCCTGGAATAATAAGAAGCAAAGCAGCTCCAGCCTTTGAACTAGCATAATTTAATGCATATCCTGCATAAGGAACTGTAATATCTGCATATTTTCCAATTACATTCTCCGCAAGTACTGGTTCTAAATCTGGACCGTTATTGTTATCCCCTTTTGTTTCATACATGACTTTTCCATTTGTATCTTTCACACCGATAATACGGTGAGTGATAATTTTTTGATCTTTCTCTTTAAAGGTAATCACATCACCTTTTTGATATTTAGAACCATCTTTCTTTGGCTCTATCGCAATGATTGATCCTGTTAAAAAAGTCGGTTCCATCGATCCTGATAACACTGATTTAAATTGATACCCCATCACCGTCGGATCCCCACCACTCGCTTTTGACGAAATAACCACAAAAGCTAAAAAAACCATCAATGCAAATAAAACAAATGAGATAGCGTTGCTAATAATCTTCCAAACGAATTTCATAGTCTCTCTTCCTCTCCGTTGTTTTATATTTGTTTAAGTATGCAAAACCTCTTATGTTCTTTAACAAGAACATAAGTAAATGATATAACGAACTTTATATAATTGCAATAAGAAAATTTACAATTATTAGTTAATTTTCTTTTTAATCATAGGAATAAGACTGTGACGAAATTTCTTCACAGTCCTCATGCTTTTTTTACTTTTCTTCTGATTTTATCCCTTGTCTATTTCGGCGCAACACTACGTATAAAATGGCTCCCAATAACACAATCGCGCCTATCCCAACACTTATCACTTTCACATTTGATTCCTTTACTTCCGGCGCAACTGTATCCTTTTTAGGCATCGCAAAAGTAACATCTTCCTTTGAAAGAACATTTATCGTCGCAATTGTTTGATTATTTTTCGTAATATCAACTGCACCAACTACCTCACCACGATGGATCCCCTTATGATACAAAGAGTCTTTATCTAATGAAGCTGCTCGGAAAATAGTTCTCACATTTTTCCCTTCATCTTTCTTAAGCATAAGCTCTGCACTTTTTTCAAGTTCGCTATCAATATCTTTATTTAAATAGGTTGTCTTTTGATGCCAACTCTGTTTATCTAGCACCGTTTGCTTCACAAATTGACCAAAAGAATACTCCGCCATCTGCTTTAAATCTTCATAAATTTCAGGTCTTTGAGAAGCCATTACTACATTTATAATACGATTTCCATCTTTCTCATTTAATAAAACAAGTGTATTACGCGCTTCATTCGTAAATCCCGTCTTACCACCCATGCTGTATGGATTTTCAAAATAAGTAGATTTATTAAAAATAGAAACTGTCTGCCTAGATGTCGTAACACTTATTCTTTTCGTATTCATCGCTTGCAAAATCTCAGGATACTTTTGCACACCTCTCGTAATCATAGCCATATCATACGGCGTCGTATAATGATTTGGATCATGTAATCCATTTGGTGTTACAAAATGACTATCTGTCGCCCCTAATTGCTTCGCCTTTTCATTCATCATATTAGCGAAATTCTCAACGCTCCCGCCAATATGCTCCGCAATCGCAAACGATACATCATTCGCACTCAGCACCATTAAAATCATAAGTGCAGTATTGCGGTCAATCGTCTCACCAGGCTGAAACTCAATTTGATAATTACTCTTCTCCTGATCTAACGCTAATTGCGAAAACGTAAATTGATCCTCAGGCTTCGTATGCTCCATAAGTAAAATTGCTGTTAACACTTTCGTCATACTAGCAGGAAATGCACGATGACGTGCGTTTTTGTCATACAACATATCTCCCGTTTTCGCATCAACCGTAGCTGCAAACTGACTAAAAACATTTGGTCCTTCCGCAGGTGGTGGTGCTACTTGTTCTGGATTCACTCCAATATTCGTCTCAGCGTGTAATGTCATAGGTGTCAAAAAAAATAAACAAATAACTGTAATAAAAGCCAAAATCTTCTTAAAATTTACCATATGACTCTCCCTTTTCAATTTACTCCCCTAACAAAAATATGAATCTACCAATCTCTATGTAATTTGTATTAAATTGGAAGAACATTAACTATTTTTTACTATATCATACTTTTACGATAGAGAACATAAATATACAATAAAAATAAGAAGGAATTACTCTTTCTTATCCTTCTCATCAATCAACGAATCTATTAAATTTTGACTAGCTTCCTCGGGCGTAATCTCATCCGTCATCCCCATAAACGACCAACCTTTAGAATCGACCCACTCAACAAACTCTTGCAAAAACTCATCATGTGTAACATCCACATCAAGAATCGAACCATTAATCGAAATCGTTCTATTTCTAGACACACGCATCTTGAACGTTTTTCTCACCATTACAATAATTCTCCCTCTACTCCTGAATATTTATAAAATAATCTTGTATCTCTGTTATACATGATTTTAAGTAAATTGTAAAAAGGATATATTGGCCAATTTGGATATTAAAAATGGAAATCTCTTATCCTACATAATCCTCGTGCGATATACAAATGGTCATACATTACTAAATAGATCCTTAAATGTGTACAGTTTTAAACATAATAAAGTTGTTTAAAAAACGCTGGTCATGTTATTCAACAATTGGACCGTTTAGTTAAGTAAGGAATTATAGCCTTTTGGAAGATATCATGTAAAATAGTATAATTTGAATAAGGGAACTAAGGCAGCTCCATTTAGCTGGACTCTTACATTGTAGACTTAGAGACTGATGCGGAATTTACTATTTGCTTCCTATTTCTATACATAATATCACTGGAAAGAAGGTCGTACTGTGAAAACAACAGAAAATTTTACTGACAAGGCCGATATATATGCGAAATATCGCCCTAGTTATCCTAAAGAATATATTGATTATTTGCTTTCGGCTAACGAACTGAATGAGGATCAGATTGTGGCCGATATTGGTTCAGGTACGGGGATATTTAGCCACCAGCTGCTTGAAAGTGGTTTACATGTTATTGGTGTTGAGCCAAATGATGACATGAGAAAGATGGCAGAGCAATCGTTAAAACGATATCCTCTTTTTAAATCAATAAAAGCAACTGCCGAAAATACCACTTTAAAAGAACATAGTGTGGATTTAGTAACTGTTGCTCAAGCATTTCATTGGTTTGATAAAGAAGCTTTCAAAATCGAATGCCAACGAATTTTGAAACAAAAGGCAAATGTTACTCTTGTTTGGAATAGTAGAGATGTAACTAGTCCGATTATTAAAGAGAATGCAGAAATTTGCCAGAAGACCTGCCCGAATTTCAAAGGATTTAGCGGTGGAATCGAGGAAACACCAGAAATTTTTAACAGCTTTTTTAAAGATGGAAAGTATGAGTTTAAAGAATATCAAAATGATTTACTTTTTGATTATGAAGGTTTTTTGGGAAGGAATTTATCAGCGTCCTATGCTCCGAAAGAAAATGACGAAGAGTATAAAAACTTTGTTCTCCTCCTATCAGAGTTATTCGAAAAATACAGTAAGAACGGAAAAATTGTTCTCCCAAACTTAACACGAAGTTATATGGGCAATGTGTAAACAGCCGGACATAAAGTGAAACTTTAATCAGCCCTCACCAATCGGGCACGATCATTGAATAAACCTTAGCTATATTGGTATATGTTGAGTACAATGAAATACACTATATCGAAAATTAAGCGAGCATACTCCTGTCCTAAATTCAGAACGGGGGTATGCTTGTTTCGTGTGATGAAATTTAATAGTTTTATTATCTTTTTACAAAAAACTCACATTTTATCACTTCAAATACACTTGACTGTCGTACAATAAAATGGAACATATTAGAAAACAACTTAAAATAAGGAGGAAATCCATGGCGTGTTGTACATATTGTAAAACGAAGTGGAAAGTAAAAGAGGTTTGGTCGATACTCACGACATTTGAAAAAGATTGTCCATATTGCTTTGGAAGGCAATATTTATCAAAGAAAACAGTGAACGCTATGCCAGAACTTATAAGCTTACCTTTACACTTCTTATTCCCTTTTCTAGTTGATTTGAGTGATGAGGGGCCTTTGGATTGGTATCGGAAGCCATAACACCTCAGTATCTTCTATTTATTAAACATAAAAACATACATACTAATACACCTCTAAAATAAAGACTATTTTCTATTACACTACCTCTTCAAAAACTTACTACACGAAAAATATTGTAAATTTTCAGTTAATTATATATAATTACTTTAACTTAATGATTAAAAGTGCAAATACATAATCATTTTTGAAGATCCCGTAGCTCAGCAGGGAGAGCGCCACCTTGACAGGGTGGAGGTCGTGAGTTCGAGCCTCTCCGGGGTCATAAATCCTAATAGTATCAAGGATTTTGAGAATATTCTCAAAATCTAAAACTGTGGAGGCCTCCATCAGACACCACGAGTTTAAAAGAGGAATACTTCTAGTCAGCTAATCAAGCTGACTTAGAGGTATTCCTCTTTTTTGTTTGCTGAGGCAGGAAGCTATCTAGATATACCTCTGTTGGTACTTTACTCAAAAATGAGTATATCAAGACGGGATTTTAACTATACAGCGACCTTTCTTATAAACGTTTAATCTACGATTCATAAGTAAATGGCTACACTTATTGTGACCGAGAGAAAATAATAGCTAAGAATATATAATACGGAATGAAATTCATTAATTGGTTCACCGTGGAAAATATTACTCTTCAAAAAGTTCATTAATTACAGCAAAGACTTGATCATTAATATGAGAGAATCCATTAATATATAAGTCCTCCAATATTGAGTAAATAACCTCCTGACTTGACCATGGTGGTACCTCTCTACTGTCACTATACAATTTAACCCACTTTTTAGTGTTAGCTCTTGGAGATAAATCGCTCCATTCTCCCGTCTTATCTTTTTTAATAAAATTCACTAACTCATCTCTATTCGATACCTTTAAGGATTTTTGTAAAAAATTCACTGGACCTAGCTCAACATGAAGGGTTATTTTATCCCCCTCCTTAATAAAGAAGTATGCAAAAGGAACTGGTGATTTCCATTTATTGCTACTCAGCTTTTTATCTTGTTCTTGATAAATTGTTACAGGAGCAAACCAGAATTCTGTCTTTCCTTTAGTGAATCCATATTCATGTACAATTTCATTTTTATTTTCATTAAAAACATCTTGGTTATCCTGTTCAGAATAGGTGCTCAGAAATCTTTTATACGCCTTTTGAAAGTAAAAATACGGAACTGTTTTCATGTGATCCCGAATAGTTTTTAGTGCTTCAAATTCTAATTCAGTAAAAATATTTTTATAATTTTCTAAACTCTCTATAATTAATTTATATTTTCCATATAAATCTTGTCCATATTTAATAATTTCATCATCTAAATAGAGATGTTTACTTATAATGTCCTTATAATCTTTAATAAAATTACAAATGCGGTTTGATACCTCAAAATTGTTATTCTCAATGGCTCTTAATAAATTAGAAATAGCATAGAGGATATTTCCATAAGATAAAACCATATACCAATCATCTTCTTCCTTTGGAACATCACCAAATAATGTTAAAAGAAAGGGATAATAAGTATATTGTGATTGTGGATACTTAGTTTCTATCGCTTTTCGGTAGCTAGTTAATTGACCTGACCTCTGGGAAGCGTTTACTTTGTTTTCAATAACAATTACAAATTTATTTTTATCTGAGACACCCACAATATCAATTTTTTTTTGGTTTTCCTCCACAATCCATTCTGTATATATCCTAATATCAGAAATATCTATCCCTTGAAAATCATCTACGTATTTTTTAATAACATTACCTAATAGATGCTTTGAAAAAAAATTAGATAATTCATGACCTGCGCTAGGATCTAACAACCACGCAATTACCCTAGAATGCCTTATTTCATAATCCGAAATTCCAATAATGTTAAATGGATTTTCATAAAGGTATTTAATTAGATTTTTAAAACTTTCTTCTCTTTTAATATTAGTGACCATTTGCATATATATCCCCCTTATACTATATAGCCATCATTTTTAATGATTAGGAAACTTTTAACCTTAAAAATATTAAATTAACTAATTTCATTCTCATAGACATTTAAGGGCTGGCTGTCCGTTCATAAATCATTTCATTTTATTATCAAAAGACTCATTTCTAGTACACGGATTAATGAAAATTCAGTTTTCTCCCCAGATATAGAGCTACTGTCGCATACGAGTCTCCTCTTCACCTTATAATACTTTCAACATCGGCCTTACTACCCTATACTCCTCACTATAAGGCTCCTTTATAATTAAAGCTGAGTGAGGATCTTTTTCTTCTTCTCTCATTGTGAATACTTCTGTTTTTTCTTGTAATGTGTTGGATTCACTATTTTTAGTAGGTCTTTTACTTAGTTTGATTTTCTTTGTTACTTCTCCAAGTTTTTGGTCAATTTCTTCTGCTTCGGCAGGTTCATCCGTAACGTAGTACTCCCGTTCCTCCCATACTAACATAGGTGGCACTGGTTCTCGTTTAGTGCATATCATATAAGTAATACTAGCTACAAGTAGTAGACAAGTTAATATAAAGAAGATAGTTTTTTTATTCATATACTATTCTCCTTACCCATCATTTTATCGGATTATATAATATAGCATATAGATAGTAAATGGTTTTTATGGTAATTTTTGTTTTGTTATCAAAAAGAAAAACCTTACCGAAGTAAGGTTCCATTTTTCAATTTTACAGTGATTGCGTTATTAAAACGATCATGACGATAATCGCTATAAACATAACAACTAAACAGCCGATCATTTTATAAAATCCTCTTTTCGTTAACGTCCCGCCTTGCACGTCTTTACGAATAAATAAGAATACGGCTAAAAATAATACAAGCCCAATGCCAAAAGCATACATCATTTGCATATGTTAATCTTCCTTTCTCTATTACATCTTAATATCTTTTCGATAAAACAACAAATGAGATAAAGACGATACTCATTGTGAGTGCCATAAGTATGTTCAATAGTTCAGTAGCAGATAGTGTAATTACGTTTAAGTTTAAGCCAATAGAGAAAAGAAGATAATATGCTGTTAATGCAAAAAAGCTGAAGAATATCCCTTTATAACGAATGAGTTTCATGCGCTCGTCTTTTTCTTTAAATTGTGGGTGTAAATAGCTTAAGCAAAAACACATGATCATCATCGCAAGCAATGTATACGTCGGAGCTGGCGGTGCAGAATGCGTCATTATACCTGTTAATATCATAAATCCACTCATAAATAGAAAAATAATTCCCATAATAACAAAGTACTTTTGTGAATAATTCATCCCTATTCCCCCTCTTCTTTCCCTTCATAAATGAATACGTGTTCTATCGTTGTTTGAAATGTTTTCGCTATTTCAAATGCTAGCGGAAGTGATGGATCGTATTTCCCTTTTTCAATTGAGATAATGGTTTGCCTGGAAACTCCGAGTTTCTCAGCCAATTTTTCTTGAGATAGTCCAAATTTTTTTCGGTATTCGACCATTTTATTTTCCAAGGAAATTTCTCCCTCTTTCCTTATATCGAATATAAATGTAAAGGTAACTTTACATTTATTCCATTTGTTTTTCACACTATTTATATAGAAGAAACTTTTCAATTTCAACACGTCTATTTTGAAACGAAACATGGAACAATGTATATATCCGTTACTATATCCCCTCCCGATTTTTAGGGGAATTTAATATCTCCATATTTGTTTTATCCTTTTAAAATATTTCATTCTCCTCTTTATTCCATGAAATGCGTTATTAGTTTTACGGTGTTTTTCGGCATATTGATAGAAACTAACGGATTATGAAGCATTTTTTATGTTTAGCCACTTTTTTTGTAGAAATCCTTCATTTTCCTTTCGTTATTTAACACTATCGAAATAAAGTTTACGATAAATTCATAATTTTTTATTTTTTATACTATATTCCGTTGTATTGTTGTATAATATCAATGAAAGCGCTTATTATTTCAATATACATAATTCGAACTACATTTTATCGAAACATTCTAACTATTATGCCTATATTTAAATGCAACAATTATAGTTATTAGTATAGGTATACCAAATATATCCACCCCATTTTTCTGTAAAATTACTTTATAACATGAAAGATTAACTTGGGTGATAAGTTATTGTGAATGTTTTTTTACAAAACAGATAAGTAATAGTGTTTGGTATTATGTAAATTATTGTAATAACATAAGAGTAAAGAAAACAATTACATTATTTATTAGTTAATCAATTATTGAAAAAGAGCAAAATGCACCTTTGTATGGAAAAGGATTATATGCATTGGGAGGTTTAAACAAATGACGAGGAAGAATACAACGACAAACCCTTGGGCCAAGTTCCACGGTCCGAACCTTGGTTATGTTATTGAGCAGTATGATCTTTACGTAACTGGAGCAGGTTCTGTTGATCCGGAATTACAAGAGCTTTTTGAAATTTTTGGAGCTCCTTCGTTTCAAGATGATGTCGTAACAGGGGACAACACAGCAACACATTTTTCTCCTCAAAACACAGGGAACATTGAAAAGATTCTTAAAGTCGTTCAACTTGTTGAGCAGATTCGTTCTTTCGGGCATACGTTGGCTCACATCAATCCGATGGAAGATGCTGCAAATGGACAATCTCTTCTTGAGAAAGCAATGAGTGAACTGAGCGATGCTGACTTGAAAGCGATTCCAGCGAAAACAGTATGGCAAGATGCACCAGAAGGTATTCACACTGCACTTGATGTAATTCATAGATTAAAAGACGTTTATACAAAATCTTTAGCTTATGAATTTTCTCATATACAAGATAGTGAAGAACGCGCGTGGTTGCATCAAATGGTGGAATCAAATTCATTGCGTCAACCACTATCAAATAAAAAACGAACTGCTCTTTTAAAACGTTTAACAGCTGTTGAAGGTTTCGAGCAATTCTTGCATAAAACATTCGTTGGGCAAAAGCGTTTCTCTATCGAGGGCGTTGATATGCTTGTACCTGTTCTAGATGAAATTGTTCTAGAAGGTGCGAAGAGCGGCGTAGAAGATGTCATGATTGGTATGGCTCACCGCGGTCGTCTAAGCGTACTTGCACACGTACTAGAAAAACCATATAGTCACATGTTTGCTGAGTTCAAACATGCAAAAATAGAAGGTGCAGTAGCAAATGCTGGCTGGACTGGCGATGTAAAATACCATTTAGGTAGAGAACAAGTCGTTAGTAATGAAGAAGTTAGCACTCGCGTTACATTAGCAAATAACCCAAGTCATCTTGAGTTCGTTAATCCTGTAGTAGAAGGTTTCGCACGTGCGGCTCAAGAAAACCGTAAAAAATCTGGTCTTCCAGAACAAGATACTTCAAAATCATTCGTAATTTTAGTTCATGGTGATGCTGCATTCCCTGGTCAAGGTATTGTGTCTGAGACACTTAACTTAAGCAGATTGAACGCGTATCAAACGGGCGGAACAATTCATGTTATCGCAAACAATGCAGTTGGTTTTACGACTGATAGCTATGATTCTCGTTCTACTAAATATTCAAGTGACCTTGCAAAAGGTTTTGATATTCCAATCGTTCACGTGAACGCTGATGATCCGGAAGCTTGTCTTGCTGCGGCTAACCTTGCGATTCAATATCGCATGTTGTTCAAAAAAGACTTCTTGATCGATTTAATTGGTTACCGCCGCTACGGTCATAACGAAATGGATGACCCAGCAGTTACGCAACCACAAGTGTACAAAAAGATTAAAAACCACCCTACTGTACGAGCAATTTATGCAGATCAATTACAAGCTGCTGGTGTTCTAAATGCAGATGAGGTTGAAACGATTACACAGTTTATACAAGAGCAATTAAAATCTGACTATGCACAAGTACCACCAGCTGATACGAGCGCTGCAACGATTCACGTTAAAGTGCCAGATGTTGTTGCAAAAGGTATTCAGCCGATTGACACTGGTATTGAGCTTGACTCACTTCGTGCAATTAATGAAGGTCTACTATCTTGGCCAGAAGGCTTTAACGTATATCCGAAGGTGAAGAAAATTCTTGAGCGCCGTAAAGATGCTCTTGAAGAGAACGGTAAAATTGAATGGGCACTTGCTGAGTCATTAGCATTCGCTTCTATTTTACAAGAAGGTACGCCAATTCGTTTAACTGGTCAAGATTCACAGCGTGGTACGTTCGCGCATCGTCACATCGTATTACACGATACGGATACAAATGAAACATATTCACCACTACATCGCTTACCGAACATTAATGCTTCATTCTCTGTTCATAACAGTCCGTTATCAGAGGCTGCAGTTGTTGGTTACGAGTATGGTTATAACGTATTCGCTCCAGAAACTCTTGTTATGTGGGAAGCACAGTACGGTGACTTCTCAAATACTGCGCAAGCATTATTTGATCAATATGTTTCAGCGGGAAGAGCAAAATGGGGTCAAAAATCTGGTTTAGTTCTTCTATTACCACACGGTTATGAAGGTCAAGGACCAGAACACTCTAGCGCACGTCCAGAGCGTTTCTTACAGTTAGCTGCTGAGAACAACTGGACAGTTGCAAACTTAACTAGCGCGGCACAATACTTCCATATTTTACGTCGTCAAGCATCTATCTTAGGAACAGAAGCTGTTCGACCATTAGTACTTATGACGCCGAAGAGTTTATTACGTCACCCACTTACGCTTTCAACTGCTAGTCAGTTAAGCGAAGGACGTTTCCAACCTGCTTTAGAACAAGAAAACCTTGGCATGAAACCAAACAAAGTAAAACGTCTCGTTTTAAGTACAGGTAAGATGGCGATTGACTTAGCAGCAGAAATCGAGTCTGGTAAACATGAGTACAACTTAGATGAAGTTCATGTTGTTCGTATTGAACAATTGTACCCATTCCCTGCTGAGAAAGTTCAATCTATTATTAAACGCTTTAAAAACTTAGAAGAAATCATTTGGGTTCAAGAAGAACCTCGTAATATGGGCGCATGGCATTACATGGCTCCAATTCTGTTCGAACTAGCTGGAGATAAAGTGAAAACAGGTTACATTGGACGCCCAGATCGTTCTAGCCCATCTGGTGGCGATCCATTCGCTCACAAAGCTGAGCAAGAACTAATTGTTGCACACGCTTTAGATGTGAAGTATAACTTCCGTCAAGATAAACAAGAAATTGAAGTTTACAGCAACTAAAAAGTAAGAATGAAGGTTTCTAGCTTGCATTGGGCAGAATATCTGCCCAATGTCAGGCTAACAAATGGAGATTACCGAAGTTAAAAGAAGAAAAAACACACCGTTAGGCAAATAAGGGGAGGACATTTAAAATGATCGAAATTAAAGTACCTGAGCTTGCAGAATCTATTACAGAAGGAACTATTTCACAATGGCTTATCAACGTAGGCGACAAAGTCGAGAAAGGTGGCAGCGTTGTTGAGCTTGAAACTGATAAAGTCAATGTAGAAATCATTGCAGAAGATTCAGGTATTGTATCGAAGTTACTAGGCGAACCTGGGGATACAGTTGAAGTTGGCGCAACTATTGCAATTTTAGATGCAAACGGCGCACCAGTTGCAGTAAGTACACCTGCACCAGTGGCTGAGCAACCAAAACAAGAAACAGCTGAAGCACCGAAAGCAGCAGCTCCAAGTGCTGAACAAACTACGACTCTACAAGGTTTACCAAATACGAACCGTCCTATCGCATCACCAGCTGCTAGAAAAATGGCTCGTGAATTAGGAATCGACTTAAACGACGTACGTAGCACAGATCCACTTGGACGCGTGAGACCACATGATGTACAAGCTCATGCTGCAGCACCAAAAGAAGCACCAGCTGCTCCAAAGAGTCCAGCTCCTGCTCCAGCTGTAAAAACTGAATTCGAAAAACCAGTTGAGCGTGTGAAAATGTCCCGCCGCCGTCAAACAATTGCAAAACGTCTTGTAGAAGTTCAACAAACATCTGCAATGTTAACAACATTTAACGAAGTTGATATGAGCGCAATCATGGAATTACGTAAAGAACGCAAAGACGCTTTCGAGAAAAAACATGATGTACGTCTTGGTTTCATGTCATTCTTCACAAAAGCAGTTGTTGCAGCATTAAAACAATTCCCATTATTAAATGCTGAAATTCAAGGTGACGAGCTTATCATTAAAAAATTCTATGATATCGGTATTGCAGTAGCAGCTCCAGATGGATTAGTTGTTCCAGTTGTACGCGATGCTAACCAATTAAACTTCGCTGAAATCGAAAGCGAAATTCGTAATTTAGGTATGAAAGCACGCGATAACAAACTTTCATTAAAAGAACTACAAGGTGGTACATTTACAATTACAAACGGTGGTGTATTCGGTTCTCTAATGTCAACACCAATCCTAAACAGCCCACAAGTAGGTATTTTAGGAATGCATAAAATCCAAGTACGCCCAGTTGCAATCGATAACGAGCGTATGGAAAACCGTCCAATGATGTACATCGCTTTATCTTATGATCACCGTATTGTTGATGGTAAAGAAGCGGTTAGCTTCCTTGTTGCTGTTAAAGATATGCTTGAAGATCCAAAATCATTATTATTAGAAGGTTGATAGACTAATAGTCTATTCAAGGCTGTAGAATGAATTATTCTACAGCCTTTTTTTATTGCGTTCATACGGGACAAATCACATGACATACGTTAATAATGTATGCCTACAACGTAAGGAGGATTAAAATGAATAACCTTCCAGCTCATGCAAAACTTAAAGCAAATAAGGATACTTTCTTTCTTCCCGATTCAAACGGGGGTGTCTATTTTCGAAATAACGCCAGTTCATTCCGCATGGACGGTGACGGGATTTATAACTGGATTGAAAAATTAATGCCCATGTTTAATGGTACTTATTCGTTAGCAGAAATAACAGATGGACTCCCTCTCCCTTATCAAAATCGTGTATTTGAAATCGGAGAGATTTTATATGAAAATGGTTTCGTTCGTGATGTAAGTCAAGATGCACCTCATGAATTAAACAGCGTATTACTCGATAGATACGCTTCGCAAATTGAATTTCTAGAAGCTGATTCTCATTCAGGTGCTTTAAAATTCGAAACGTACCGCGCTGCAAATGTCCTTATAGTTGGTTCAGGATATATGCTTACTTCCTTAGTTTCGTCTTTACTTGAATCTGGTTTACCTACATTTCATTACCTCGTTACAGATCGTGCTGAAACAAATTATGCCCGAATTCAGGAGCTAATAGAACGTGCACATGAAGTTGATGACAATGTACTTATTCAAGAAATAGATACGACAATTGATCGTCCCCTGCATGAAGTATTCGAACCTTTCGACTGGATTTTGTACGTTTCTCAAGATGGAGATATTGAAGGCTTAAGAGCAGTTCACACTATTTGCAAGGAACTAGGAAAAAACTTCATACCTGCCATTTGTTTAGCAAATTTCGGTTTAGCCGGTCCTGTCGTAACGGCAAATCATGAAGAATGCTGGGAATCCATATGGCATCGACTACATGAAACAACTTTGCAAAATGAAAATTCACCAGATTCCTTCTCTTCTATTACACCTGCAATGTTAGCAAATATAATTGTTTTTGAATTATTTAAACATGTCGCTAATGATTCTTACCGAGAAAAGGAACCACAATTCTTTTTATTAAACTATGAAACACTCGAAGGAACATGGCATCCTTTTATAAAACACCCTCTTGCTACTGATGAAAGTTTTACAATCGATACGATAGAAAATCTTTCCGAAAAACTTGAGCATCGGTATGGCCAACATACTTCAACTGAATTGTTCCGTTTTTTCGATTCATTAACTTCTAAAGAAGCTGGTATATTCCACGTTTGGGATGAACAAGATTTATATCAATTACCGTTATCACAATGCAATATTCAAGTAGCTAATCCACTATCAGATGGCCCGGCCTCCCTCCTGCCCCTTATGACTTGCGGCGGATTGACCCATAATGAAGCACGCCGTGAAGCTGGTTTAACAGGAATTGAAACATATGTAGCAGAAATTATTCATCGCCTTATTCCTGAACATAACGATATCGGTATCGGCGCTGGGGAAACGATGACAGAAGGTGTATACCGGGCACTACAACAACATGTAAACAATAAACTGTATGAACGGCAGTCACATATGCTAGAAGAAATCACAACGATTGACGTAGCAGAAATTCATGATAAACATTGCAGGTTTTATTACGATTCCCTTTCTACAATCCACGAAACACCTATAATAGCAATGGGTGAAGAGATTCTAAGTTTTCCAGTCGTTTGGGTCGGTATAAATGATAGATGGTATGGCGCATCGAACATTAATATGACGTTAGCGTTACGAAGCGCACTACAACTATCACTTCTTCACATTCAAACTGAAGAAACTCCTTACCGAGCTAATATTTTGCCTGACTCCTCTATTATTTTATATGACGCTGATTCCTTCAGCTTAGAAATACAAAGGGAAGAAGACATTCCAGGTGTGCAATCTTTACAGCTTGCTTTACAGCATTTATCGGAACATAATTTTTATCCATTCGTATTTGATTTAGCGATTGAATCATTTTTGAAAGAAAACCTAGACGGTGTGTACGGATTATTAATTGCAAAGGAGGACAGTCTATGACTCAAAATATATTACTTATAGGAGACGGCCTACTTGCAGACTATGTACATGATCAATTATGCGAACAATATTCCATCATTCGCCAACATACTATTACAGAAGAGCTCCCTGAAAATATCGACCTCGCTCTCGTATTACATGACGGCTCTCCTTCTACTATTCATCATGATGCTGAGCTAATTTTTCGTTCCAACGACATTCCGTGGCTACGTGCATTTACTTCATTTGGTGAAGGTATTATCGGCCCTTACATTCATCCTCTTGCAGCTGGATGTACCCATTGCGCCGATGGGAGACGCTTTATTGCTGGATTTGACCAGAAAGAAATGTGGGAATTACAGCGGAAATATGCGCTAAAAGCGGATAATGTGACGAGACGTGATGTACGTGCTACCCAAAATGGTATGCTGCAAATGTGCCAACTCATTCATGCTGAAGCGGAAAAAATATTAGCTAACGGAAATTCTTCTTTAGAAAATGAACTCATTTTACTAAACTTACAAACATTGCAATGTACACGGCATTCTTTTCTTCCTGATCCTCTCTGCCCTATGTGTAGTAATTTACCTGATGATACGGCGGATGCGGCAGAGATTTCTTTACAACCGAGTTTAAAAACAAGTAATGAAACGTATCGCTGTCGTTCCATACATGAGCTAAACACATTTTTAACGAGAGATTATTTAGATTACCGAGTTGGTATTTTGAATGGAAAAATGCAGCATTCTTTATTACCATTTGCTGACGTCATTATAAACATGCCGTTAATGTTTGGAAATGAAGGTGTTGCAGGTCGAACTCATTCATTTGCAATGAGTGAAGCAACTGCTATTTTAGAAGGTTTAGAGAGATATTGCGGTATGTCACCTCGAGGGAAAAAGACTAATGTACACGGTAGTTTTCATGATGTAGCGGATCACGCATTGAATCCCCTCTCGCTCGGTGTACATACAAATGAACATTATAATCGTGATAGTTTTCCATTTAAACCATTTGATCCTTACTATGAACAAAACTGGGTATGGGGCTATTCTTTATTACAAAACAGGTCACTTTTAGTTCCTGAATCAATCGCTTATTATAGCCTCGGTCATCGAGACGCCTTCGTGTATGAAACATCAAATGGATGTGCAATTGGTGGTAGTTTAGAAGAAGCCATTTTTCACGGCATTTTAGAAATTGTAGAGCGTGACGCCTTCCTGCTCACTTGGTATGCTGAATTACCTCTTCCCCGCCTTGATCTTAGTTCAGCAAATGATACAGAATTACAATTAATGATCCAGCGGTTACACACGATTACTGGATATGAGCTACATGCTTTTAACGCGACGATGGAACACGGCATCCCGAGCTTATGGGTAATTGCGAAAAATACGCGTGAAAATGGGATGAACGTTGTCTGTGCAGGAGGCTCTCATTTAGATCCAATCCGTGCTCTAAAGAGTGCCATTCACGAAATAGCAGGTATGTTACTTATAACAGATGATGAACTTGAGCAAAAAAGAGAGTACTACGAAAATTGCTTACAAGATCCTTATCTCGTTAATAAAATGGAAGACCATAGTATGCTGTACGGATTGAAAGAAGCGGAAGAACGTCTTCACTTTCTTTTACGTGAAGATGCTCCAGTCCAAACGTTCCAAGAAATGAATGCATTGCAATCATTGGATATGGATTTGACATCCGATCTTCATCAACTGTTAAATCGTTTGCATCAATCTGGACTCGAAGTAATCGTTGTAGATCAAACTGTACCCCTTATAGAAAAAAACGGATTACATTGTGTAAAAGTCATTATTCCAGGCATGCTACCGATGACGTTCGGGCACCATCTTACTCGAGTTACAGGACTGGACCGAGTATATACTGTACCGATGACACTTGGATATACAGATGAACCTTTAACGAATGAAAAATTAAATCCACATCCGCATCCGTTTCCATAGTAAAGGAGGGATTTCATGCAGCTAAATACTTTTTTACATCATCTCCATTTCTCTATTGATGAAATTATGCCGAATCATGAGGTGGACTGGAAAGACGCACCACTTCCTTATAAATTATACCGAAATTTACCTGTTATCCCTCTCTCTTTAGAAATCTCATCGTCTTTGCCGGACTCTTCTACTACACCTACTTTGGATGCGATTGGTCATTACCTTTTGTATTCATTTGGTTTAACCGAATTATGTCAGCTAAATAGCGGAAGAAATTTATTACGAAGATCTATTCCTTCAGGCGGCGCTTTATATCCGAATGAATTGTATATATATTTAAAGATTGACGATTATCCAGACGGTATTTACCATTACGATGCCGCACATCATCGACTTATCTTACTTCGCGAAGGAAATTTCGATTCTTATCTTACAGACGCACTCGGTAATCGCTGTAACTTACATTCTTGTTTTGGTGCTGCATTTGTATCCACCGTTTTTTGGAAAAATTTCTTTAAATACAATAATTTTTCCTATCGTCTCCAAGGATTAGATAGTGGTGTTCTCATCGGTCAATTACTTGAATGTGCCAAACAGTTCGGTTATACGAATGGCGTATATTTTCAATTTCTAGACCGGGCAATGAATCATTTACTCGGATTATCTGAAGGTGAAGAAAGTGTGTATGCAGTTGTTCCTTTAAGTACAGAATCGCAAACTGATTGGTTTCACAATGATTATCGTGAAAATAAAACAGTTAATTCTCATGAGTTGGTGCAGCAAATTCCGCCGTTAGCACATGAACATTTCATTCGCTCAAAACATGTTGATGAATATCCGATGATAACAAAATTAAATGAAGCCTCTATGATCAAATCGACCGAACACTTCCAAACATTCGCTCATGAAGAATACTATCAACATAGTGCTCATGCTATACAGCTACCGAAAGTAGATCGTTTATCATATGATTTCTTACAACTTTGTAAAAAGCGATATTCACCTGATGCTGACTTTATTTTAACGAAATGGGATACAGCGGGACTCGCTACTTTACTGCAAGAAGCAAGCCTCTCCTTCCCTTATTACAACGATCTTGATGGTAAGTATGTAAATGAAAATGCACGCGTCTCATTATATGGATGTTTTTATAACGTAAAAGATATAGAAAACGGTGCTTACGCTTATAACAGTAAAACGCATTCCATACAACCTATTCGATATGGAGACCTTCGTTATCCCCTTCAATCTAGTATGACGATGGATAATGTAAACCTTTTTCAAGTACCACTTTGCTTCCATGTAGTCGGAAAGAAAGATTACTATACAAATGCATTAGGCTATAGAGGATACCGTATTCACCAAATGGAAGCTGGTATCCTCGTTCATAAACTCGTTTTTGCTGCAACCGCTATGGGGATAGGCGGGCATCCGTTGCTTAGCTTTGATACAAATTCATGCGATCAATTGTACGGGATAGATGCTGGAAATGAAACGTCTCTCATTCAAATTCCTGTCGGGGCGTATCGGGCGCGGGATTGGTTAAAAGGGGCTTTGAATAATTAGAAGCACGCCGTCTATCGGCGTGCTTTTTTAAAGGAATTAATTTATAAAAAACGAAATGAGTATATATTCTTACATAAAAGGAGAGTTTGACTTGAGCATTTTACAACGATTAATTCAGCAAGCAAAAAATCCTCGCGGGACAATTGGTTCTTCCATGCTTTGTATTATGAACGCTGCACATACGAGACTCACAAGTTGGGGATTACAGAAAGTACATATAAAGACAGATGCAATCATATTAGATATCGGTTGTGGTGGAGGTAAAACAATACACACTCTTTCAAAACGAACTCCACTTGGGAAAATATATGGGATTGACTATTCAGATCAAGCTGTTGAAAACTCAAAGAAAGCCAATATACAGGACGTAAAAAAAGGAAAAGTCATCATTCATCAGGCAAGTGTCTCCTCTATTCCTTACAATACAAACTTCTTCGATCTCATAACCGCTTTTCAAACACACTACTTTTGGCCCGATGTGGAACAAGATATAAAAGAAGTATTTCGCGTCTTACAAGCGAATGGATCTTTTTTATTAGTAGCTGAAACTTTCAAAATTCAATATCATATGGAAAAGTGTAAAACGAATGAAGAATTAGTAAACCTTTTTTATAAAACAGGATTTACAAGTGTGAAATGTTATGAAGAAAGAGGATGCCTTTGTGTAATAGGAATTAAGTAAAAAGCAGACCCTTTGAGGTCTGCTTTTTACTAGATTAATTTAAAGATACTCTTAATTTGTCTTGCAAATAACCAGTTTTTCGTACCGTAGTTATCATTTAAGCTATCTAAATTAATAGATTGTCCGTTAGCAAACTTTAATTCTAACGTTGTATTTTTATCATTTGTTTTTAAATTGCTATGTGTAATGGCATCATACTTTAATTTTTCAATTTCAACATATTCGTCTTTTTCTTGTCCGATCACGACATGGTCTTGGAAGAAGAACAACACTTCTACTTTCTTACCGAAACAAAATACATTTTTCGTATAGATTAACGTCGCGTTATCAAGTCCGACACATACTTCTTTCATCTCTTCCACAACGTGTCCAAAGTCTTCTTCTTGTCTTGCGTTTGATTCCGCAATCCATTCTTCGATTGTTTTCATGTTAATTGCCATACTGCGCCCCCTGGTTCGTTCATTGCTTTGTTTTAAAATAAATACTATATGAAAATATAAGCGATACGTACTACGTTTTCAAGGGTGAACGCTATATTCAAAATAAAGTGAAACTTCAATTACTCCGCCTTCACAAAAAAATAGCACTTTAAAAAGTGCTATTCTGCTCTCCTTGCCGCTTGTTGAATCGGATCCCAAACGCTGTTATATGGTGGTGCGTAACTTAAGTCGACGTCTTCTAAATCGTGAATACTCATTTTATTGAAAAGCGCCATTGCGATCACATCAATACGTTTATCTACGCCTTCTTCTCCAATTACTTGCCCGCCTAATAATTGTTTCGTATCAGAGCGATATAGTAATTTCAAGTGAAGTGGTTTGGCACTTGGGTAATAGCCCGCCATATTTGTGGAATCTACTTTGACTGTTTTATACGGGATGTTTAGTCCTTTCGCTTCTTTTTCATTTAATCCCGTTCTCGCGAGCGTCAAATCCATAAATTTAATAATTCCTGTACCTAGCGTACCTTTAAATGCTCTTCGCTTATCAACCATATTGAGTCCAGCAAGTCGCCCTTGTTTATTGGCAGTTGTTCCGAGCGGGATATGATCATGAATTTCCTTTATAACGTGGTAATGTGTTGCACAATCACCAGCTGCATATACGTCTTTTACATTCGTTTGCATATATGCATTTACCTCGATTGCCCCTTTATCATTTGTACGTATATTCGTTCCTTCAAGAAAATCACTATTCGGTTTCACTCCGACAGATACTAAAACAAGATCCGCTTTATATGTACCTTTATCCGTTTCAATTTGTTCTACTCGCTCTTTTCCGATAAACGATTTTACATTTTCATTCGTTAAAATTTCAATATGATGTTTATCCGCTTCTTTATGTATATATTCCGCCATATCTGCATCATAGATCGTACCGATATGATCATTTCGCTCAATCATTCTTACTTTCTTACCAAGTTCTACGAATGTTTCTGCCATCTCAAGTCCAATGGCACCGCCGCCAATAATAATTACATCCTCAATTTTATTCGTTTCTAGCGTTTTTAATATACGCTCAGCATCCGGAATTGTTTTTAAAAGATGAACGCCTTGTAACTCTCGTCCTTCCCACTCTGGCATAACAGGGCGCACGCCAGTTGCAATTAATAAGCGATCGTACGGAAATTCAAACATATCTTTCGTTTTCGTATGCTCTGCGTACACAATTTTCTTTTCCGTATCTACTTTTGTAACTTCATGACGCACTTTCGCATCAATTCCATATTTATCACGAAATGTCTTCACATTGCGCGCGATTAATTTTTCAGTTGAAGCGATAGCACCACTAATTACATAAGGTAAACCGCACTGAGCGTATGAATAGATTTCACCTTTTTCTAACGTCACAACATTTGCAGTTTCGTCGTTTCTAACAATTTGCATTGCTGCGCTCATACCAGCTGCATCTCCGCCAATAATGACATAATTCACTTTACCACTCCTTCTATTTTCCATATTCTTTACGATTTCCATATTTTATAGAAATAACACCTATCCCCATTGTAAAGAAAGACTATTTCATCTACAAATTTGATGCACACACCTATACGTGGATAGGTAACCGTCGTGTCTTATAAACAACATGTTTAATATGCTATAACAGTTACTATTGAAAGTAGGTGAAACATACATGTGCGCCGGCCTTCTCGTCCAGCTCCCAGAAGAACCGAGAGAACCAAAACCCGCCCTCCCGCTTGAACAAGAGTTTACCATTAATACAACTTTATACAGTGCTCGCGCTTGGCTATCTGACGATGACACTTTCTCACAAACTATTTGGAAAGCCTCTCGTTTCTCTTCTGCATCACACGCTAATAAATCCATCTTCCCAGTCGGAACTGTTAAAATTATGAATTTTTCTGATGATACAATAACAGTTACTATATCCTCGGAATCAGATGATGCTCTAAAGATAATCGTTCCTCCTCATTCTGAAGCTGCTTTAACATCTAGTGCATTATCCGATGTGCAAGCCAGTACATCAGGTAGAGCAAGTAAAGTCACATTCCTCTTTCACATCTTCTTCGCTAGGGATCCTGGTCCAGATAAAAAACCATAGAAAAGGTACAGTTATATACACTGTACCTTTTTCACGTACTCTATTCTCTTGATTGAATTCGTTCAACAACCTTTTCCTTAGAATTCCGTAAATCCTCCAGTAATCGTTTGGATTATCGTACTAATGTAAGACCAAAGTACAATACATGTTACGATTCCGATTAAAACATTTGCGATAAGAAGAGTGTAAACAAGATCTAATCCACCGCTATCTAGTTTTAATATAGCTACGATAATACTAATTAACATATACGTTGTAGCCAGCCCTAATAATATTGGCAAGAAAAAGATCAGTAGGAAACTAAACAGAAAAGAAAGAACTAATATAACAATAGCTGGAGTCGCTATCGTTCCCCATATGCCAAATGCTTCAAGAAAAGAAAAAGAAGATTTCATCATCTTACCACTTACAAAAATAATAAATCCGACAAATAAAGTTAAAATTAATAAAAATAAAAAGACCGTTACAGAGTCCCAAAAGAAATTAGGAGTCGTTATATCTGGTGCAAATGTCCTCGTAACAGCAGCTGCTGTGCTCATCACTCTATAAAAAATACATGCTCCTAAAAAACAAATAAGAACAAGACTTACAATTCCATTTCGTACTTCAACCTTGCCGCTTTTCATAATCGCTGTCGGTGCTTTTAAAGCATATTTAAAAAACTGAAAATAGCCGCTCGCAAATCGTTTCGTTTGCTTTACCGTTTCATTTTGCCGAGGTTCCTTTACTTGTGCTACGCCTGCTTGTTGCTCTTCTTCTTCCCGTGCACCACTTACTACTAATTCTTCCGTTAACGAATGTCCACAATTCAAGCAAAACTTTGCCTCTGCTGCATTCTCCGTATGACACTCCGGACATTTCATGCTCTTATCCCTCCTTAAGCGTATACCTGATAGAGTGTTACAAATTCAATATATGAATTTGGACATAAAACATGACTACAAGAAAAGGATTATGAAATCCTCTTTTTAAAAGAAAATATATGTGCTAGCAATCTAGAAAAATAATGCTATTATGAAACAGAGCAAATAAAGTGAACCTTTAAACAGATTGGATGAAAGACAATGGAATTTGTAAACTCTATTTTTCAAATACTCCTTACAAGTGTGCTCCAACTACTCTCTTTAATTGGAGTCATCATTGTAATCGGATTTATATTAGGTTATTTAGAATCACTAACAAGAATGTATTGGGCGAGAGCTTTCGGAAGAAAAGGATTCCTTTTGACTGCGTGGATTGGTGTTCCTATTCACGAACTTGGACATGCCATTATGTGCGTACTATTCCGTCATAAAATTGTAGCAACGCAGTTCTTCCCAACAGATACAAGTCAAGGAGCTTTAGGTTACGTACAACATCAATACAATCAAAAAAGTGTATATCAACGAATCGGGAATTTCTTTATCGGCATCGGGCCTATTATTTCAGGTATTACTGCATTAATCCTTTTAATGCGCTATTTCGTACCCGAATCTTATTCTTTATTTAATACAACTCTCGAAACAACTGTTGCCTCCACTTCTATTAATTTAGAAATGGTTCAGAACATGCTCTTGTCAACGTTCGTATTATTGAAAAGCTTATTTACAATAAGTAATTTATTGAATCCTTCCTTTTGGTTATTTTTATTTATCGCCATTTGTATTTCTGCTCATATCGCTTTAAGTAAACCAGACATTAAAGGATCAATAGACGGTGTTATCGTCATGTTTATCGTGTTATTTTTATTCAACATCATAGCAGGGCTTTTCCAATACGACAGTAATCTGCTAATCGGACAGGTTATGAAATATAATATGTATCTCATTGCATTTTCTAGTGTGGCACTGCTGTTCTCTTGTAT
Source organism: Bacillus luti (assembly GCF_009739945.1). Taxonomy (NCBI): domain Bacteria; kingdom Bacillati; phylum Bacillota; class Bacilli; order Caryophanales; family Bacillaceae; genus Bacillus; species Bacillus luti. Next base: position 3,871,433 of record NZ_CP040336.1, read on the forward strand.
TTCTACACTTGTTAGTTTTATGTTTTCTAAAATAAGAGGAGGGCGTTCGTTTTGAACACCCTCTTCTTATTAATTACTTCTCTTATAATCACACTGCTCAACCGGAACACGAGCATGCCCCTCTTCATCGGTACACCATGACTGTGACTGGAATGCAAGGAAGATACCAATCCATTCTTCTTTCTTCTCAAAGTGAATGAGTATTCCTCCGTCTTGCCATACACCATTATCACCTTTCCATTTCTCTACATTCCCTTGGTTCATATGAATATCGTGTATCCCGTTTCCTGGTTCGAAATGAAAGTAAGAATCGGGTGTATTTTCTTCTGGTCCCCATCTTTCGCCAAACGCGTAAATAATTGCTTTTTCTTCTATCGCTCGTTTTATATAACGCTCTATTTTTTCATTTAAATCATTATCAATTCCATCTTTTTCAGCAGGTAAAGGAATCATTTGCTTCGAATCAAATAAATTACCTCTTACATAATCTAAAGCGACTTTCGGTTCATTGTTTTTTATTTCTGTAAAACCGAATGGTAATGTCGGTAAAATATGAATCGCCTCTGACCGAATATCGTCGCTCGCAAAATATAAAACTTCTGACGGATAACTTTGCGACTTTACGTTAATTGCAATGCGATAATTTACTTCTGCTTCGCCTTGTAAATGAACTTGATAATGAGGTGTCCTCCCTTTTCCGATTTTAGATTGTATAACAGTACCTTTTAACACACCATAATTTTTTAAGGGCATACATTTCATCTCCTATTCATCTAAAATCGGCAAGGATACCCCCTACTTCAATCGTGTGAAGGGCGATAGCCCAACGATAAGCGGGGGAGGAATTGCCGGCAGATACGGTATGGTACGTTAAAAATCGTAAGATTCTGTACCATATCAAGTATCTGAAACTTCCACCTTGCCTCCTACTTTCTCTACTTAAGTTGTTTGCTTTCACTAAAAATCTGTTACAATTTAATTAGTGAGAGGCGGTGAACATAATGCCTACAATTACTGCAAAAATACAAATCCATGTTTCCGATAATCAAGCTGAAAGTCTAAAGATAACAACGAACGCTTACCGCAAGGCTTGTAATTGGTTATCAAAACACATATTTGAAACAAAGAACCTTAATCAAGTAAATCTCAATAACTTATATTATTCTGATTTACGAAATCAATTTAGGTTAAAAAGTCAAATGGCTCAATCTGTGATGAAAACTGTAATTGCTCGTTACAAGTCGGCTAAATCAAATGGACATGAATGGTCTTTGATTGACTTCAAACTTGCAGAATATGATTTAGTCTGGAATCGAGATTATTCACTAACCAAAAACCAATTTAGTGTAAACACGCTTGAAGGTCGCCTAAAACTAAATTATGAGCGTAAGGCTATGAAGAAATACTTCAACAGCACTTGGAAATTTGGTACTGCTAAATTAGTGCATAAGTACAAAAAGTGGTTCTTACATATCCCGATGACAAAAGAGTACCAAATATTAGATTTCGCAGATGTAAACAACATCGTTGGTGTTGATTTAGGAATCAACTTCCTTGCAACCACTTATGATAGTCAGGGCAAAACAACCTTCTACAACGGAAATATTGTTAAACATAAGCGTGGTAAATTTAAAGCTACTCGTAAGCAATTACAAACACGACAAACACCATCTTCTCGTAAGAAAATAAAACAAATTGGCTCAAGAGAAAACCGTTATGTAACTGATGTAAACCATCAAATTACAAAGGCACTCGTTGAGGCATACCCTAGAGGTACTATGTTTGTTTTAGAAGACTTAACAGGGGTTCGTTCTGCGACAGAGAAAGTACGAGTGAAAAACCGCTATGTTTCTGTATCTTGGGCTTTCTATCAGTTCCGTCAAATGCTTGAGTATAAAGCTGAATTGAATGGACAAAAGGTAATTGTGGTAGACCCCAAATATACTTCCCAAACTTGCCCTAAGTGCGGAAACATTGAAAAAGCGAATCGTAATAAAAAGCTACACACTTTTAAGTGTAAAAATTGCCAATACCAATCAAATGATGACCGTATTGGTGCGATGAATCTACACCGTAAGGGAATTAAGCATATCAGTGTAGTTACCACAGGAGTATAGCTCTTGTGGTAGGGGCGAAGTCAACCGTCCTTATGCTCCACCATACTAAGGTAGGAGAGCATTGCTCGTTCGTACTACTGGGTAGGAATAAGCGTAGTTGCTCTCTATGAGGATAGAAGCACTGTCGAACTCCGACAGACGCAAGCCCCCACTTCAAACGACCCGTAAGGGTGTTAAGTGGCGGGTTGTTGACTTAGTAGAAGCTTTTCATATTTAAAACATTATCCAATCGTACAAAAAATCCTCCTATGTCAGGAGGATTTTTAATTTCTCAACATATACCAAACAACAACCTCTACCACTATAAGCAACACCGCACCAGAAATCATTAACGTCGTTTTCTTTAATAGTTCATTTTCGCGATGCGGTATATTACATAAATAAGCACCTAGTGTAATCCGTGATGGGCAAGCAATTGTCGCTACTGATGACGCGGTGTTTTGAAGCGTTGTGACATACTGCCACGGGAGTGCTACATTTTGTGCTGTTTGCATTTGTAGTTTTATAAACATCGCATTTGATCCTGCGTTACTACCTGTTAAAAATCCACCGATTCCGCCGATGAACGGAGCAATGAAAACGAAAAATGTACCAAATGTTTCACCAGCTGTATTTGCAAGTAATGAATGCATGCCAGATGCGCCCATTAGTTCTGAAATCGCGATAAACATTGTCGTTGTAATGGCAAAAGGAATCCATTGTTTTATCGTTTGCGAGAGTGATTGTTTAATAATATGAGACGGAATACGGAAGGAGATAATCGTAAATAAACAAGTCATACCGAGCCAAAATCCCGGTGAATAGAGCATTTCTAATTTGTAAGAATACGATTGTAAATCCAGAACTGCATATGATCTGAATAAATCATGTAATGCTGGAACGAGACGCGAAAGTAAAATACAAACGGTTAAGAATATATAAGGACTAATAATTTTTAGAATAGATACTTCCCTCTCCGTTGCCGCAGCATGTTCTGTTATTAGTTTTTGCTCACTTTTTCCTTTTAGTTTAATGATAAGGAAACCAAATGTAATTGTAACGATAGAACTTAGTATCCCTGCCAATTCCACACTTACATACGCATTAGAAAGATAGATTCCGAGAGAAAATAATAGAAAGAATCCTACTCCTTCCTTCCACTTTTCAATAACAGCCTGCCAGCCGCCAACAACGTGTAAAGAAAGAATGACGAAATAAGCAAACATCGGAATGCTTAATAGTGCTGTACTTGTACCGAGTGTTGTAAGTGGCATATTAATAAGTTGCGAACCGATAATCGTGCCTGTTGCCATCGCGCCCCATGAACTAGCTAGTAAACCGATAAATGAAAGCAGTACAGCTTGAAATGGTTTATAGCCTAACGAAAGAAAAATAGGTGCTGCAACCATAAAACCAATACCGAATCCACTTACTGATTCAATAAGCGGACAAATACCAAAACACATAAGAAGCATTTGTAATAGGCGATCGTGAGTAACTTCTTCTAGAAAACGTGCCACCTGATCGATGTATCCCATTTTGTTCATGAGGTGAAATAAAAAAATACCGAAAAATAAAACGTACCCGACAATAAAACAAATTAACGAACCTTTAATCGTTGCGTGTACAGTTTCACTTATCCCTAACCGAAATGTTGGCGAGAGTAAAACAATTCCAACAGAAACGGCATAAGAAATTAATGAGGACCTTAATGACGTTTGTTTAAATAAAAATAAACAAATGAAAATCATCATAATCGGGATAAGTGCCAACAATATGGCCATGTTATCATCTCATTTCGTTAAAAATACAATTTTTTAACTATTATATAACAGATGCCATATTTTTCAATTGTTTTTACAACAGATTAAAAAAGAGCTGTTGGGCTCTTCTTTAATCATTCCCATTTTCTTTTATCCTGAAAAACCGTCTGCTGCCTGATTATTTTGTCTAACATAACAAACACAATATAAGCACATACTACTTGCAATACAATATTCCCAAGTTTTATTAATTCAAATGAATGGATCCATTGGAATAATTCATTTAATAATACAATCGAAACGATACTAAATAGTTCTATGCTAATCGAAAATATACATACTTCTAAAATAGATTGCTCTTGAATGCGATTTAGGTTGGAAAAGATGAATACATATCCTAAAAATAGAGCCATCACCTCTATTTTCGTCATGCTAATGAGCCAAGCGTATAGTGGTACAGTTAAAAGAAGATATAGTAGTTTCCGTCTTAGCATGCTTCCTCACCTCTAAATTATATGTATTTTCTGTATATTTTAACATTTATTACACAAAACAAAAAGAAGAGACTTACGCCTCTTCTTTTTGTTTTGTTGCCTGTATTAATTCACATATTTCTTCTCGTTTTTCATTTTCTAACAGCTCAATAACTTTACTTCCAACGACAACTCCGTCACATATTGTAATCATTTCTTCTACATGTTCCTTTGTTGAAATACCGAACCCTGCCACTACCGGTAAATGCGTGTGTGATTTTACTTTTTCTAAGTAACTATGAATCTCGCCTTTAAAGTTTTGACGTACTCCTGTTACGCCTGCTACTGTAACTGCGTAAACGAATCCTTCTGATTCACTCGTAATTTTTTTAATTCTTTCAACAGGACTCGTTACAGTAACGAGTGGAATGAGCGCAATGTTTGCCTCTCGAAGTAACGGAGCAATAATATTTTGTTCTTCATACGGTAAATCTGGAACGATGATGCCATCTACACCTGCTTCGATACAGTTCTCAATAAATTTTTCTTTTCCGAATGCAAGTACCGGATTTAAATATGTCATGAGTGCAAATGGAATTTGTACTTCTTGCCTTACTTCTGCTAATGCTTGAAAAATGCCTTTTAATGTTACACCACTATCTAACGCTCGCTTTCCCGCTTTTTGAATCGTTGGGCCGTCCGCGACTGGATCTGAAAACGGGATACCAATTTCAACAATACTTGCTCCTGCTTCATCTAGAAAACGAATTCTTTCTTTTAGTTTTTCCAGGCCACCATCTCCGCCCATTACGTACGGAATAAATGCCTTTTTCCCATTTTCAAATGCTGCTTTAATTTTTGCTACTCCCATTTTTTACACCTCTTCCATATAACGTTTTATACTCTCTACATCTTTATCACCACGGCCAGATAAACAAATAACAAGCCCTTCGTCTTTCTTCATCTTCGGTGCTAATTTTAAAGCGTATGCGACAGCATGTGAACTTTCTAGCGCCGGGATAATTCCTTCTTTTTTCGTTAATAGTTGAAATGCCTCTAGTGCTTCATCGTCTGTGATTGAATGATAAGAAACGCGGCCAATATCTTTTAGTAAACTATGTTCTGGCCCAACGCCAGGATAATCAAGTCCTGCTGAAATAGAGTGTGCTTCTTGAATTTGTCCTTCTTCATTTTGCAGAAGGTACATCATCGATCCGTGTAAAACACCGACGCTTCCTTTCGTTAATGTCGCTGCATGTTTCTCTGTATGAACGCCTTTTCCAGCTGCCTCTACGCCGTAAAGAGCAACATCTTCATCGTGTACGAAAGGATAAAACATTCCCATCGCGTTACTACCACCGCCAATGCAAGCAACGACTGCTTCTGGTAACTTCCCTTCTAACGCTTCATATTGTTTTTTCGTTTCTTTCCCAATTACACTTTGAAAATCACGAACAATTTGCGGGAATGGATGCGGTCCAAGAACGGATCCCATAATGTAGTGCGTATCATGCACATGTGAAACCCAGTAGCGAAGCGCCTCATTCACCGCATCTTTTAATGTGCCGCTACCTGCCGCTACGCTTTCTACTTTCGCTCCGAGTAATTCCATTCGGAACACGTTTAATTTTTGACGTCTTACATCTTCTTCTCCCATAAAGATGACACATTCTAACCCGAGAAGAGCACATACTGTCGCTGTTGCAACACCGTGTTGTCCCGCTCCTGTTTCAGCGACAACTTTTTTCTTGCCCATTCTTACTGCAAGAAGTGCCTGACCAATCGTATTGTTAATTTTATGAGCTCCTGTATGATTCAAATCTTCACGTTTTAAATAAATCTTTGCCCCGCCGCAATACTTCGTCATATTTTCAGCGAAATAAAGCGGTGTTTCTCTTCCGACATACGTTTTTAAATAATGATTTAATTCTTTTTGAAACGCTTCATCTTGCATTGCTTCTTTATATGCTTCTTCTAGTTCTAATACAGATTGCATTAACGTTTCTGGAACGTATCGTCCTCCGTATATGCCGTAGTGACCTTTTTCATCTGGATATGCGTAATTCATTTGGAACACTCCTTCGCTTTTTTAATAAATTGTTTTATTTTCTCTACATCTTTCTTTCCTTCTGTCTCCACTCCGCTGCTCACATCAACCATATAAGGCTGGACAGTTTGAATTGCTTCTTCTATATTAAGGGCGTTTAATCCACCAGCTAATATCGTTTTCTCTCGCAACTCTTTTGGCATATGTGCGAGTAGTTCCCATGAAAATTTCTTTCCATTTCCTCCGTGAAACTTTTCTTTTGGGCTATCAAACAATATATAATCCGTTTCATATGCTTGAGCATTTTTCATATCACTCTCTGAAATTACTCCGAGTGCCTTTATAGACGGAATATTCAATCTTCCAATTTGATAATTATCTTCATCCCCATGTAGTTGCACATGTGTTAACCCGCATTCATCTGTAATTTTCTGGATTACTTCTACTGATTCATTTACGAAAACACCGACCTTTAACACATTTGCTGGAAGCTCCTGAATGATTTCTTTCGCTAGCCCTGGAGTGATTTCCCGCTTACTTTCTGCAAAAACAAATCCGAGTGCATCTGCTCCATATTCGCAAGCACGTTTTGCTGTTTCCATATCAGTGATCCCGCAAATTTTCACTTTCATATGTTTACCTTACAATCTTCGAAAAAGTTACTTATAGAAGATGATGTCATAAGCGCTTCTCCGACTAATACGCCTTTTGCTCCGGCTCGTTTGACACGGATGATATCTTCTTTTGAATGAATCCCGCTCTCGCTAATCCACAGTAATTTCTCCTCATTTAATCGTTTTCCGAGCTTTTCCGTTTGGCTTAAATCGACTTCGAATGTTTTTAAATTACGGTTGTTAATACCGATAACGTGCGGATTTAATTGGATCGCAATTTCTAATTCCTGTTCATCATGAACTTCAACAATTGCTTCTAATCCTTTTTCTAGTACGTAGCTATACAGCTCTTTTAACTTCTCTTTCGTTAACGCCGCTACAATTAATAAAATAATATCTGCCCCAGCTTCATACGCTCTATCAATTTGAATCTTATCGATTATGAAATCTTTACATAAAAGCGGAATGTTACTTTCTTCTCTTGCCGTTTGCAAATCGTGAAACGATCCTTTAAAAAATTGACCATCTGTTAAAACAGAAACAGTACCAGCGCCGCACTCTTCATATGTTTTCACTTGCTTTCGTACATCAACGTGTAAATTAATATCTCCTTTTGATGGTGATGCTCGCTTTACTTCTGCAATGACAGTAAATTGATCTAAAGCTTTTACAAGTGAGTATGTTTTTCTGTTTTCTTTTACTGGTGTATACGTTTCATATAACGCTGCAACTTCTATTTTCTTCTGCTGTACAATTTTGTCTAAAATCGTCCCCATTTTAATTCACCCTTTCTAAATTTTCATTACTTGCTGCAATTAATAAGTTTAGTTTCGCTAAAGCTTTTCCAGAGTCAATGCTATGCGTCGCTAGTTTAATTCCTTCTTCAATCGTTTCTGCTTTTCCATTTGCGAAAAGAGCAAGACCTGCATTTAATAAAACGGTATCACGATAAACACTCTTTTCTCCGCTTAATACTCCAAGCGTAATCTTTGCATTTTCTTTTGAATTTCCGCCTCTAATTTCTTCATTTTTCACTATTGAGAAACCGTATTTCTCAGGTTCAATACTCGTTTCTACTATTTCATTATTTTTTAAAATGACAACATGATTTTCTCCTTGCAATGATGCTTCATCTAAAAAACCACTTCCATTTACAACAAGCGCTTGTTTTCTTCCTAGCTTTTGTAATACTTGTGCAACTGGTAGTAACATATCTCGTTTATAAATGCCGACAAATTGTGTTTCTAAATTCACCGGATTTGTTAAAGGACCAATTAAGTTAAAGATTGTCGGCACGTTCAATTCTTTTCTTATTTTCATAATGCGTTTTAATGCTGGGTGCATCGCTGGCGCGAATAAAAATGCGATTCCGACATGCTCTAATAAATAATCAATTTCGTTTGGCGTACTACTAATATTTACACCGAGTTCTTCTAATAAATCTGCACTTCCTGTTTTACTAGAAACAGCACGATTACCATGTTTGGCAACCTTTACGTCAGCTCCTGCCAGTACGAATGCCGATGTTGTACTTATATTGAACGTTTGGGCACCGTCACCACCTGTCCCGCAATTGTCCATCGCACCTTGTATATGATTCGAAAACGGTAATGCCTTTTCACGAAGGGCACGAACGAGACCGTATATTTCTTCTGCTGTTTCACCTTTTGCTTTCAGTAATACTAGGAAAGCTGCAATTTCACTTTCTAATAGGTTTTCACTTAATAAAAGAAGTCCCGCCTTATACATTTCCTCTTCTGTTAAATGTTGCCCCTCCATTAATTTGCGAAGAAAGTTATTCATACTCTTTCCTCCTCTTTCACTTCTGCTAAAAAGGCACGTACTAACTTTCCGCCTTCTTCTGTTGCAATTGATTCTGGATGAAACTGTAACCCGAAGAGCGGATAATAATTGTGACGAACTGCCATTATTTCTCCGTCGTCCATCGCGGTTGCAAGTATGTCAAAACACTCTGGCAAGTTTGTTTGCGCTGCAACGAGAGAATGATAGCGCATCGCTGTAAGCGGCTGCGTCACGTATGAAAAGATTGACGTTCCATTATGTTTCACACGCGATGTTTTTCCATGTTTAATGCGCTCTGCTCTTACAATGTCTCCTCCAAATGTGGATATAATTGCTTGATGGCCAAGGCAAATACCTAATATGGGAACGTTCTTATAAAAATGACGAATGACTTCGATACAAATGCCAGCATCTTCTGGTTTTCCAGGTCCTGGTGAAAGTACAATTCCTTTTGGATTCATCGCTTCTAATTGTTCCATTGTTATTTGATCATTTCTTACGACGACAATATCTTCTTCGTATTCACCTAGCAGTTGATACAAGTTGTATGTGAATGAATCGTAATTATCAATCAGTACAATCATTTCATTACCTCCAAAAGTGCTCTCGCTTTATTTAATGTTTCTTCATATTCAGCTACTGGATCTGAATCGTAAACGATACCTGCCCCTGCCTGAACGTACGCTTTTTCATCTTTTACAACCATCGTTCGAATTGCAAGTGCCATATCAAGGTTTCCTGAGAATGAAATATATCCAACTGCTCCGGCATATACATTTCTTTTTTCATGCTCTAATGTATTGATAATTTCCATTGCTCTAATTTTCGGGGCGCCTGAAACTGTCCCCGCTGGTAAGCAATACGCTAATGCATCAAATCCACTCATTCGTTTTCGCAATGTTCCGTAAACTTCAGATACAATGTGCATAACATGAGAGTATTTTTCTACTTTCATATATTTATCTATTGTAACTGAGCCGATTTCACTTACTCTGCCAATATCATTTCGCCCAAGATCCACGAGCATCATATGCTCTGCTCGCTCTTTCTCATTTTCTAACAGTTCTTTTTCGATTTCCTCATCTTCCTTCTTCGTTTTCCCCCTCGGTCTCGTACCGGCAATTGGGTTCGTCATCACTTTATCGTCTCTTACTGATAGCAAACTTTCCGGTGAAGAACCGAGTACAACATACTCTTGGAAATCGATATAGAACATATATGGCGATGGGTTCGCAATTCGAAGCTTTCTGTATAACGCGAATGGATCACCAATACATTCACTTTGCAAACGCTGGGATAATACGACTTGGAATATGTCCCCGGCTCGTATATGTTCTTTCGCCGTTTCTACCATCTCACAAAATTCTTTTTCCGTTATAGAAGAGGTGAATGATAATGTTGATCGTATTTCATTTCCTTCCGCTTCTTCTCCCTTAAGCACTTCTTCTTTGTATACTTGCAATCTTTCATATACTTCTTCATAATCTGCTGAATCATCTTCCCTGCATACGTATACAAACGACAACTTTTGGCGTAAGTGATCGTAAACGATAAACTCACGATATAGTAAAAGGTGGACTTCTGGAATATTTAATGGATCGTGTAAATCTGCTCCAATGTTTTCATATTGCCGAATAACATCATAGCCAATATAACCAACTGCTCCTCCGCAAAACGGGAATGGACTGCCTACTTGCGCTGGTGCAATTACTTCTTCTAACACTTGCAACACGTTACCTTCCAGCTTTTCTGCCCGGCCGTAAATCGTTCGTTCCACTTCTGTACCAACGCTTTTCACTTCACCATACGGATTACAACCTAAGTAAGAATAGCGTCCTTTATCTTGATGAAGTTGTGAGCTTTCTAATAAAAATTTCTTCTTACCTTTCATACGTCTATATAAAGAAATTGGCGTAATGCTATCTCCTTCTTCTTCAACAATTACTAAAAATGGTTTTCCTTGTTCTTTTTGCTTCATAAATTCTTCTTTCGTCATCATGTCCTTCACCTCGCCCTGAAAAATAAAAAAGTCCTCTACATATCGAAAATATGTAGAGGACGATAAATATACCGCGGTACCACCTCATGTTGGATGCAAAAGCATCCCGCTTTATTCAGGTACAAAATTTATACCTTATCCTTGTAACGGCGGAACCCGGGTTGCCTACTGAAAATAATTGTTCAGCATACCTCTCGTAAGCCCATTCCGTATATGGCACCGCACCGGGCTCCCACCTATCCCCAGCTCTCTGAAACGTCTCCAATATACGTACTCTTCTTACTTAAACGATTTCATTTATTTAATTTTTTGTATACAAAAAGGGAGTACTCATCCTATAAAAAGGACGGGTACTCCCGTGGTGCCACCTTAATTCGTTACGACTGTAACGCACTTTACCGTATCAAAAACAATACGTGTCTCTTGTATCGATGAGATCATGTCGCCAAAGCCTACTTCTTTCGTTTCGGTTTGGAAGCTCCGAAGCCCATTCCACATCAATCCCATACTGATTCGCACCAACCATCAGCTCTCTGACATGTTCATCATGTGTACTCTTCTTCATCAACGCTTGCATTTTTTTAAGTTGCACTCATTATAGACCTAACTTTTTTCACAAGTCAATACTTTTTTTGAAATTTTATTTTTCTTTCCTTTCAATATTATATTGACAAAACAACCTCTTTTTATGTAAATATAATAAATACTCTATTAAAAATAAGGTTTTTTGTATGAATATTATATATTAAAAAAGTAAAATGACTTCAAAAAACGCTTACATTTCTGAAAATTCATATTTCTGTATGGATTTTTCAGAATAATCATGATAGATTATAAATATGCATAACGCATCAAAAGACATGACAAAAGGAAGGGGAACTACATGAGTACGCAGATGTTAACTTTAACTTCTATCTCTATTTACATGCTCGGGATGTTAGTAATCGGCTATTTCGCCTACAAACGAACATCCAACTTAACAGATTATATGCTTGGCGGGCGTACACTAGGCCCCGCAGTAACAGCATTAAGTGCTGGAGCATCAGATATGAGTGGCTGGCTTTTAATGGGATTACCCGGTGCAATGTTTAGCGTTGGATTAAGTAGTAGTTGGATTGCGATCGGCCTGACACTAGGCGCATACGCAAACTGGCTATATGTCGCTCCTCGCTTACGTACCTACTCTGAAATGGCTAATAACTCTATTACTATCCCAGAATTTTTGGAACACCGTTTCCACGACAAATCTCACATGCTACGCTTAGTATCCGGACTTGTTATTATGATTTTCTTTACTTTCTATGTAGCTTCAGGATTAGTTTCAGGCGCTGTATTATTTGAAAATTCATTTGGCATGAACTATCATGTTGGATTATTCATTGTTGCAGGCGTTGTTGTCGCTTACACATTATTTGGTGGTTTCTTAGCAGTAAGTTGGACAGACTTCGTGCAAGGGATTATTATGGTAGTTGCTCTTATTCTTGTTCCTATCGTAACAATTATGAATTCGCACGGCCTTGGACCTGCATTTGATACAATTCGTTCTGTAGATCCAACACGTTTAGATATTTTTAAAGGTGCCTCTACTTTAGGAATTATTTCTTTATTTGCATGGGGCCTTGGTTATGTTGGACAACCTCATATTATCGTACGCTTTATGGCGATTTCGTCTGTAAAAGAAATTAAAAGCGCACGAAGAATTGGTATGAGCTGGATGATTTTCTCTGTTGTCGGAGCTATGTTTACTGGTCTTATCGGTATTGCTTACTATTCACAACAAGAGTTAACATTATCTAATCCAGAGACAATTTTCCTTGAACTTGGAAAAATATTATTCCATCCACTTATTACTGGATTTTTATTAGCCGCTATTTTAGCAGCAATTATGAGTACAATCTCATCTCAGTTACTCGTTACTTCTAGTGCTGTAACGGAAGATTTATATCGTACATTCTTTAAACGTTCTGCTTCTGATAAAGAGCTTGTATTTGTCGGTCGTATGGCTGTACTTGGTATTGCATTAATCGGATGCGCTTTAGCGTTTAAACAAAATGATACGATTTTAGCTCTTGTTGGATATGCTTGGGCTGGATTTGGTTCTTCATTCGGACCTGCTATTTTATTAAGCTTATATTGGAAACGTATGACGAAATGGGGCGCACTTGCTGGTATGATTTCTGGTGCTGCGACTGTTATTATATGGACACAATTTAAATTCTTAAAAGACTTCTTATATGAAATGATTCCTGGTTTCGCTATTAGTTTACTAGTGATCATAATTGTTAGTTTACTAACGCAACCTTCAAAAGAAGTTGAAGAACAATTTGAGGATTTTGAAAAACAACATAAGCTATAAAGGAAAAGCTCTGCTGTTATCGTATCAGCAGAGCTTTCTTTTTATCAAAGTTCGACAATCTTCTGCTCGAATTTAACAATTTCTTTATGTTTCGTTAAATTTGGCGTAACACTACTCCTTTATAGTAGTACTATCAGCACTTATACAGAAAGGGGACTCCAATATGTTAGCAGCTTTCCAGCAACAACAAATACGAAAATTTTCACCTATTACAAACGCTTCTACTTCTTGTTTAAACATACAACCTAAACCTACAATTTCCATTGCTCCTTCTGTTATTCCAGTTATTGGTGTTCATATGCAAAAAAATAAGTTAAAAATAAAAACTGGGCAAAGCACTGAATTATCAGCTTCCATTTTGCCCATGCGAGCGACAAATCAAGAGCTTAGTTGGACAAATATGCACTCTGATGTCATCACAATATATACAAAAGGTGATAAGGTAACGATTACTGGAAAAAGTGCAGGAAGAGCAGTCATAATTGTCACAACTGCTGAAGGAAAGTTCCGTGACCTATGCGTCATTCATGTACAACCTTATATGACAAATCCAAAATAAAAGAGTGGCTTCGTAGCCACTCTTTTACTTGATTTCAATGTGTGGATTTTTACTTTTAACGAGATTGATGAATTGCTCTTTACCTTTAGGAGAAATAATCTCTGTTTTATGTGCGCCGTAAACAATTTCAATTCGGTCGAATGATAGAGCATGAGCTGCTATTGGATTTTTCGTATTTGAAATTTGCTTTATATCTTGTATAAATATGCGCTTTTTAATGAAGCCTGATCTAATAGTAATTGTTTCTTCCCTGACAATATATTTTGTCGAGAACCAACTCCAACTAAACAGGATAGCTAATGGAATTGTAAAAAATAAAAGAAAATATTCTCTACCTGCAAATATAGGAGCAAAACAAGCACCAATGACAACGAAAAAAATTGGATATAGCCATACATCTTTTTTGGATGGAAATTCCATTCTCCTCCCCCTTCTTCACCTACATTTCTACAAAACAAAAAGAGAAGCATCACAACTTCTCTTTTCTCCCCTAACATTATAATTCCTGTGTATACACCGGCTCGTTCACCACATTTTTTGCTGTTCGTTTTTGTTGCTGTAGTAAGAAAACAGATACACCAAACAATACGAGCATGCTACCGATAATTTGCATTGCATTTAATTTCTCTCCAAGCAAGAAGAACGCTAATATAGATGCCCCAACTGGTTCTCCTAAAATACTCATTGAAATCGTTGTTGCATTCACATAATTCAACAGCCAGTTATTAATTACATGTGAAACTGTCGGTACGACCGCAAGTAAAAGAAAAACAGTCCAGTCCCACTTCGTATAACCTGTAAAAGGCACTTGCAACACTATATTATAAATTCCCATGAAAATACCTGCGAATGCAAAGACCGTAAAGCTATAAATCCAATGTGATACTTTTTTTACTGTCGTTTGACCAATAAATAAATAACCAACCACCGCTATTACACTTAAAAAGGATAATATATCCCCATAAATCGCTTGTTCACTTAACCCTAAATCTCCCCATCCAATACACATTACACCTAGTATCGCAATTCCCATTGTCGCAATGGCTGAGTATGTCGTTCTTTCTTTAAATAAGAAGAAACCTCCAACTAAAGATACGATCGGTTGAAGTGCTAATATAATCGTCGAACTAGCAACTGTTGTATGCTTTAAAGATTCAAACCATAAAAGAAAATGAAGCGCTAAAAAGAATCCAGACCCAATTAAAAATCCCCAATCTTTTATTTGAATCTTATGAAACTCTTCCCGTTTTTTCCAAACGATTGGCAGCATAATAAGTACGATAATCCATAATCGATACATACTTAAAATAGAAGATGGTGCTGAGGACATCTTTACAAAAACTGCTGCGAATGAAATGGCTATAATAGAAATTGCTAATGGTAGTGCGATTGATCTTTCTTGTTTCAAATCCTGTCTCCCCTCTCACCTGTAAAAATCCCACTTCATTATATCCGTTTTCTTTCCTAACTTAAATACTAATTTTTTAGATTCTTCGTACCATTATGGTAAAATAGAAACGAAAGCACCTATTAGTGAATTTATCTTTCTTTTTCACTACAAGCGTCGCTCTTACAATCGTTACAGTAAATTTTTATTTAGGGGGATCTACATGAATCAAACAATAGGGAGAATTGAAGAAATTTCATTTTATAGCACATCACTTCAAGAAGATGTGACGCTTCTCGTTTACTTGCCAGTAAATTACACACCACTGCACAAACATACAGTTGTAATTGCACAAGATGGCAGAGATTATTTTCAGCTCGGTAAAGCACACCGTGTGATTGAAAGTCTTCGTGAAACTGAAGACATTGACCGTACAATTATTGTCGGTATTCCATATAAAAATGTACACGATCGTAAAGAAAAATATTTCCCAAATGAAGTGAAAAATGCTGCGTATATTCGCTTCCTTGCTCATGAACTTGCACCATATATTGATGAAAATTATCCAACATATCAAATGGGAAAAGGACGTGTTTTAATCGGGGATTCTCTTGGCGGAACCGTTTCCTTTATGACTGCACTTATGTATCCGCATACATTCGGTAAAGTCGTTATGCAATCACCGTTTGTTGATGAAACAGTGATGAAATTAGCAAAAGACTTCAAAGATCCACAGGCGTTAGAACTTTATCACGTTATTGGAACAGAAGAAACAGCTGTAAAGCGCACTGATGGACAAGTATCTGATTTCGTAGAGCCGAACCGTGAGCTTAATACGCTTCTTACAGATAGAAACTTCATCACGCATTACGAAGAATTTGAAGGAAATCACACTTGGAAGTATTGGCAAGCTGATTTACCGAAAGCTTTCTCTCATATTCTATCAATGAAATAATAGAGAGCAGTATTCAGAATAATTTGATATAATAGATAGAGAGATTTATTTTTTCTCAAAATCTAACTAGACTTACAAAGGGAGGAATTGGAACATGAAATTAGGCATTGTAATTTTTCCATCTAAAATGATTCAAGATAAAGCGAACGGATTGCGTAAGCGTTATGATCCGCACTACGCATTAGTTCCGCCACATATTACATTGAAAACACCCTTTGAAACGCAAGATGATCAACTAGAATCGATTGTAAACGAGTTACATACAATCGCAGGTAAAACGAACCCTTTCACCCTTCATGTTGGAAAAGTTGGTTCATTCGCACCTGTTAATAATGTTCTTTATTTTAAAGTAGAAAAAACACCTGAACTTACTTTCTTAAATGAAGAAATGCATAATGGTTTCTTTACACAAGAACGCGAATACGCTTTCGTACCACATTTAACAATTGGACAAGGCTTATCAGATGCAGAACATGCTGATGTATTAGGTCGATTACGTATGAAAGATTTCTATTATGAGCAACCTATTGATCGTTTCCATCTTCTATATCAATTAGAAAATGGAACGTGGACTGTACATGAAACATTCCACCTTGGAAAGGGGAACAACTAATTTGCATGCACAAATCGTACAAACAGATGAACAACTAAGAGATGCATTCTCTGTACGTAAGCAAGTATTTGTGAACGAACAACGTGTTTCTGCTGAAGAAGAGTATGATGAGTTTGAAGAAACTTCCACACACGTTGTTATATATGATAATGATGCTCCAGTTGGCGCGGGCCGCTTTCGCATCGTTGATGGGATAGGAAAGATGGAACGCATTTGCGTACTAAGTTCCCATCGCAAAAAAGGCATCGGAAAAATTGTTATGGATGCACTTGAAATACATGCGAAGGAAAACTCGCTACCCAAATTGAAACTTCATGCCCAAACACATGCTGAAGATTTCTATACAAAACTTGGATACGTAACGACTTCTGATGTATTTATGGAAGCGAATATCCCGCACGTCGTAATGATAAAAGAATTGTAATTTGAAAACAGGAGGTAACCCCTCCTGTTTTTTTACATTGCTATTTTCTTTTTCTTCCGCTAAAGTTAAATGTTGATGCTATAGTTTTGAAGGTGAATATATGACACAAGAAAAATTTTCACAAAAATCGTTAACACACGCTGACATTCCACGAGCAACGTATCATATTCCGAAAACATCTACTCATTTAATTATGGAAGAAGATACAGATGCGGCGTATTTCCGTGCTCTCGAACAGCAGAACGTTTATTTAAACGAAAAACAATTAGAAGCAGTACGAACAACAGAAGGTCCTGTCCTTACATTAGCTGGTGCCGGAAGCGGGAAAACATCCGTTTTAACAACTCGCGTAGGTTATTTAGTAAATGTAAAACAAGTTCATCCGCGAAATATTTTACTACTAACGTTTACACAAAAAGCAGCTGAAGAAATTCGAACTCGCGTAGCGAACTTACCTGGCATGAACCATGCTGCAAGTAGCTATGTTGTCGCTGGTACGTTCCACTCTGTCTTTTTAAAATTGCTTCGTAGCCAAGGATATAATCAGCAAATTTTAGCAAATGAAAAACATAAACAAATTATGATAAAGAAAATTTTAAAAGAACTACGCTTGAAAGACGATTATGATGCGGAAACGATGCTCGCTATGATTTCACTTGAGAAAAACAAATTGAATCGTCCGAAAGATGTAAAAGCGAAGACACCAGTCGAGCAAGAATTTAAAGAAGTATATGAACGTTTTGAAGAGGTAAAACAGCAATACAATTATATCGATTTCGATGATATCTTATTAGAAACGTATTATATGCTAGAAAATAACGCTCCTTTGCTTACTCAATTACAACAACGGTTCCACTATATTGAAGTAGATGAGTTCCAAGATACATCGTATGCACAATATGAAATTGTAAAATTGTTAGCCACACCAAGAAATAATTTATTTATCGCTGGTGATGATGATCAAGCTATATATGGCTGGCGAGGAGCAAGCCACCAAATCATTTTATCTTTTCCTAAGGAATTCGATAATACAACAATCATCGCACTTAATACGAATTATCGATCCAATCCATTTATCGTCGGACTCGGAAATGAGGTTATCAAACTAAATCAAGAACGTTTTGATAAAGAGCTATATTCTGTTCGTGAAGAAGGTGTACAACCCTTTTACGCACGACCAGCTACGACTCTTGATGAAGCAAATCAAATTTTGCAGCTCATTCAAGAAAAAGTGGATAGCGGCGAACGTAACTTCAAAGATTTTTGTTTACTATATCGCACACACTCTGTAAGCCGCTCATTACTTGATCAGCTTACAATTCACAAAATCCCGTTCATTAAGCACGGTGCGAGTCAGTCATTTTATGAGCATTCTTTAATTAAGCCAGTATTAGATCATTTAAGGCTGGTGGTGGAACCGTTTCGACTAGAATCACTTTCAAATATATTACCAACGATGTATATCGGACGTGATGATTGCATTTCATTTATTGAACGTGAACAATGGAAATATGGTGAGGGTCGTTTCCCTTCTCTTCTTCATTTCTTATTATTAAATCCAAGCTTAAAACCTTTTCAAGTGAAAAAGGTAAATGAGCGTATCGATTTTATTAAATTTATAAAAGAATTAGAACCGAAAAAAGCATTAAAAGAAATTATTCATGGTAAAGGAAAGTATTTAGAGTACTTACAAAGTAACGATCGTTCTTCCTTTACGATGCATAAAGATATACAAGAAGAAATGTTAGAAGAATTAATGGAGTCTGCAAATCGTTTCACCGATATTACATCTTACTTACAATTTATTGATGAGGCGATTCAAGGTCAAAAAGAAATGGAAGCATTAAAAACAATGCCACAAAAAGATGCCGTTTCGCTTATGTCAATTCATAATGCAAAAGGTCTTGAATTCCCATGCGTCTTTTTACTTGGAGCGAGCGATGGGATTCTGCCCCATACTTCTTCTTTAAAAGATGCAAATGATCGCGTTACAGATACTTCTGAAGCTTTAGAAGAAGAACGCCGACTACTTTATGTTGCCATTACGCGTGCAAAAGAAGAACTTTACATTTCCTCTCCGCAATTTTTCAGAGGAAAGAAATTAGATATATCTCGTTTTTTATATACAGTGCGAAAAGATTTACCTGAAAAGACATCCACTACATAAGTGGTGTCTTTTTTTATATCACGTTATGTACATCCCCACTACATAAATTCCCTGTTTTTATCATATGAATTAACGTAATATCAATCATATCCCATTCATATTGTAATAGTGTATGTCAGAACTCACGATAAGGAGTGAACATAATGAGCTGCAATTGTAATGAAGATAACCAACATGATTTTGATTTTAATTGTGTATCGAATGTCGTTCGTTTTATACATGAATTACAAGAATGCGCAACGACAACATGTGGATCTGGTTGCGAAGTTCCATTTTTAGGAGCACATAATAGTGCTGCAGTAGCGAATACACGTCCTTTTATTTTATACACTAAAGCTGGAACACCTTTTGAAGCATTTGCACCGGTAGGAGACCTTAAGAACTGTACTTCCCCTATTTTCCGTGTTGAGAGTATAGATGATGATGACTGTGCGGTATTACGTGTATTAACTGTAGTATATAGTGATGGGTCCCCTATAAAAGCTGGTGACGATCCGATCTGTACGTTTTTAAATGTACCACATGCGAAGTTAAAATCGACTGCTGCTTGTCTTACCGTTGATCTAAGTTGCTTCTGTGCTATTCAATGCTTACGCGATGTTTCTATATAAAACTAAATACTAATTTAAGCATGGGTTGGGTGGCAGAATTTTCTGCCACCCAATCCATGCTTAAAAGGTATTATTATGTATTTTTCTTAAAATTGGGAACTTGTCTAGAGCACAGAACCTGTCCCTTTCATTAACTAAGAGTAGAAACAGATGAAGGAGTGAGAAGCATGTTCTCTTCTGATTGTAAAGCAACTGAAATC
The DNA here is from genome assembly GCF_009739945.1 of Bacillus luti. Taxonomy (NCBI): domain Bacteria; kingdom Bacillati; phylum Bacillota; class Bacilli; order Caryophanales; family Bacillaceae; genus Bacillus; species Bacillus luti. The sequence continues at coordinate 3,891,500 of NZ_CP040336.1, forward strand.
GATTGCACGCCGAAACCAGCTAGTTCACTACCTGCCTTTGGTTTTGCGTTCAATGCATCAGCACCTCAATTTGCTTCATTATTCAAACCACTACTATTACCTAGCGTAAGTCCAAATCCAAATATCACTGTTCCTATCCTAAACGATACAGTGAGTATTGGAGACGGTATTCAAATTCAACGAGCTGGTATTTACCAAATCAGTTACACATTATCAATAAGTCTTGATAATTCGAATGCAATACCAGAAGCTGGTCGTTTCTTCTTATCATTAGATACACCACAAAACATTATTCCTGGCTCAGGTACAGCGGTCCGCTCTAACGTTATTGGTACTGGTGAAGTAGATGTATCCAGTGGTATTATTCTTATTAACTTAAACCCTGGTAACTTAATTCAAATTGTACCAGTTGAATTAATTGGAACTGTAGATATCCGTGCTGCAGCATTAACAGTTACACAAATTGGTTAATAAAAAGTGGTATTTCTTCATTGAAATACCGCTTTTCTATTTATAATAAAAAACACTCACAATAACATGAGTGTTTCAATCTTCATATTGTTTTATTATGTTCTTCTTTTTCCCGCAATTACATCCCTTTTTCTTCACAAATCCTTGTTGCTCTAATTGCTCTTGATATGCCTGTTGTTGTGCATGGTGTTGTTGCTGTATATTATACCATTGTTGCAGGTCATATGAATTTTGCCTTGGATTATTGCTCACAGCAAACATCTCCTCTACTGTCAATTCTGTCTATTTACTATATGAACAACTTCTTATTTCCGTTCCCTCATTCGTTTAAACTCCGCTTTTTCTCGTGTTATGAAAATATATTATTCTCCCATAAAATATCCCGTAATCGTTTCAATGATCGCTGCGGCACCCGCAATAGCTAATAATGCAAGTAACGGCTCCGCGGCAATAGGAATCCACTTATATAAAACCAATAAAAAAGCACTAACCCATACACCTGTACACCAATAGCAGCTTAATAATTCACCAATCCACTTTCTTAACCCTTTCCCTTTCACCTTTGTAAAAGTTGATACACTTCCATCCGGCTCTGTAATCTCTAATTCATCAATAAACGGTCTTCGTAAAAAGGCTGTAATTTTATCATAAACAATGAGACGAGTTAACCTAAAAGCTGCTAGTGCAAAAATAAAAAATAAAAGCCAACTTGTAAACAACATGATCCCACCTTCCTTATCTTCTTTCGCCTATTTAAAAAAAAAGGTCTTGAGATTGTGACCAAATCCCCCCGACTCCAATATCTTATTAATGTAAATACAAACAAGAAGATAAGGAGTGACATTAATGAGTTGTAACGAAAATAAACACCATGGCTCTTCTCATTGTGTAGTTGACGTTGTAAAATTCATCAATGAATTACAAGATTGCTCTACAACAACGTGTGGATCTGGTTGTGAAATCCCATTTTTAGGAGCACATAATAGTGCTGCAGTAGCAAATACACGCCCTTTTATTTTATACACAAAAGCTGGAACACCTTTTGAGGCATTTGCACCAATAGGAGACCTTAAGCAATGTACTTCCCCAATTTTCCGCGTTGAAAGCGTAGATGATGATAGCTGTGCTGTACTACGTGTATTAACTGTAATATTTAATGATGGGACGCCTGTAAAACCTGGTGACGATCCAATTTGTACGTTTTTAAATGCGCCAACTTCGAAATTAAAATCGACTGCTACTTGCATTACTGTTGATTTAAGCTGTTTCTGTGCGATTCAATGCTTACGCGACGTTTCTATCTAATAAGTTAAGTAAACTAAAAAACTATTAGGGTGGTAGAACATTTCTACCACCTTTACATATTTATAAACCAGCCATATCAATCGATTTGATATCTTCTATAGATAACTTAATATCTCGCATACTATTTGGTGGCATAATGGACACAATGCCATTACGGTACGATATAATCGATCCGATATATGCGATTGTCGCTGTTTTTATTCTACATCTTACTTTCGGAATGTAATGAGGGCGATTTAATAAAAAATGAATTTTTTCTTCATTATTCATATCCTTAAATGATTTATTGTACGGGACCGTTCTCACCTGCTCTTCTTGTTCCTCCTCTTCTATTTTTTCTTCTACTTGCGGCTCTTCTTGTTGTTTTTGTTCTACTACCTCTTCCACAGCACTACTTACAATATTTTCATTTCTATTACTTTGTTCTTTGCGATCCTCATTTTCAAAGTTTGTAAGAATAATTCTTTTTATTTTCGGTGCAGCAAGTTCTAAATTTACTTGCGTGATATATAACAACGGTTTTCCAACTGTTGAGCTTTTATTTTTATTCTTCACACTCGTCCCTCCCACTTCCATACGTAGCTGGATAAATCGTGTACTATTATAGTTATATTCATCACGCGGCAAGAACTTTCGTAAAAATCATTCTTTCTGAGAACAATAAAAAAGAGCAGCCTCAATGTTTAGAGACTGCCCTTTAAAAACTATAATCAATATTTATCCTAAAATATGATATCCTGAATCAACGTGAATATTTTCTCCTGTTACCCCACGTGCTAAATCACTGAATAAGAATACTGCTGTATCGCCAACTTCTTCTGGAGTTGTTGTACGACGAAGTGGCGCACGCTCCTCGATTTCTCTTAAGATTGAATTGAAATCGCCTACACCTTTCGCAGATAACGTACGAATTGGTCCTGCAGAAATAGCATTAACACGAATACCATGTTGACCTAAATCGTTCGCTAAATATTTCACACTCGCTTCTAATGAAGCTTTCGCAACACCCATAACATTATAGTTTTTCACAACGCGCTCGCCGCCAAGGTATGTTAACGTTAAAATATTTCCGCCTTCTGTCATTACCTTCTTCGCTTCTCTTGCTACAGCTGTTAAAGAGAATGCACTAATATTTTGTGCAAGTAAAAATCCATCGCGAGAAGTATCTACAAATTCACCTTTTAAATCGTCACGATTTGCAAAAGCAATACAGTGTGCAACACCGTGAATTGTACCAACTTCTTGCTTAATCGTTTCAAAGCAAGCTGTAAGTTCCTCATCATTCGTTACATCACAAGGTAATACAAGTGATTCTTGTCCTTCTAATGTGTCTGCTAATTCACGAACATTTCTTTCTAAACGTTCTCCAGCATATGTGAATATTAATTTTGCGCCTGCATTATGCAAAGAGCGAGCAATTCCCCATGCAATACTTCTTTGGTTCGCAACGCCCATAACAACAAATGTTTTCCCTTGTAATAGTTCCATGATATATCCTCCCAGAAATACTTATACTTGTTATTAGTACCTGATACTATAATTATAGTACCATAAAACCTCTTAAAGGCAAACAAAAAAGTCATTAACATAAATTTGCTAATGACTTTTTGTTTCTATAAAAAACCGTTCTAATCCTTCTTCCCAGGAAGGCATTTGTAAAAAACCATTTAATCGTAGCATGTTATGTTGAAAAACGGAATATTTCGGTCTTGCAGCTGCCGATCCAAATTCTTCGGTTGAAACGGGTAATACTTTCACCTTACTGTTTGTATGTGAAAATATTTTTTGAGCAAATTCAAACCAAGAACACGAACCACTATTTGATACATGATACGTACCGTATAAAGAAGTATGAATAAGTTTATTAATAATAACATTTAAATCCGCCACATACGTGGGAGAGCCAATTTGATCCGATACAACTGTTATTTCTTCTCTTTCTTTTCCTAATTGTATCATCGTTTTCACAAAATTATTACCATATTTACCATACAACCAAGATGTACGGATGATAAAATATTTATTATGCAGCTCTTTGACGAACTGCTCCCCCGCATACTTAGAAGCTCCGTATATATTTATTGGCGCTGGATTATGAAATTCATGATAGCCATCTGGTCTATCGCCTTGAAATACATAATCGGTACTAATATACACTAACTTAGCCCCTACTAGTTGCGAGGCAATTGCTACATTTCGAGCTCCTATTGCATTTATTCTATACGCAAGATCCTGTTCTTTCTCAGCATGATCTACTTTCGTGTATGCTGCACAATGAATAATTATATGTGGATGTATTTCTTGTACCACTTGCTGAATTTGGGATATATTTGTTACATCTAGTAGCTTTTTATCAAATGGATATATGTCATATACTTCAGGATTTAACTCTTCTTGTAGTTGCTTTCCTAATTGACCATTTGCTCCTGTTATGATAACCCGCTCTTTCATTTACATGCCCCTTACTGATCTTTTAGTGGTTTCCACCATTCCTTATTCTTTTCATACCAATGAACCGTTTCTCGCAATCCTTGTTCGAACGTATACTTCGGTTCCCAATCAAATTCATTCTTCATTTTCTCTGCATCAATCGCATAACGGCGGTCGTGCCCTAAACGGTCTGTCACATATTCAATATCTTTTTTTGTTTTTCCTAAGAAAGTAATAATTTGTTCCACAACTTCTACATTTGTTTTTTCATTATTTCCACCTACATTATATACTTCTCCTACACGTCCCTTATGCAAAACAATATCAATTGCACTACAATGATCTGTTACATGTAACCAATCTCTTATATTTAACCCATCACCATATAACGGTAGTTTCTTTCCTTCCAGCGCATTTGTAACCATTAACGGAATTAACTTTTCAGGATATTGATATGGTCCATAGTTGTTAGAACAGCGTGTCACTATGACTGGTACTTGATATGTTTTATAGTAAGATAAAGCTATCATGTCAGCGCTCGCTTTACTTGAAGAATATGGACTATTTGGAGCTAACGGGGTTTCCTCAGTAAACTTTCCTGTTTTCCCTAAAGAACCGTATACTTCATCCGTTGATACTTGCACCAGCTTAATATGCGGATATTTTTTCACCAATTCTAATAAAGTAACTGTCCCGATTACATTCGTATCATAAAATGGGATCGGGTTTTCAATGCTACGGTCCACATGTGATTCGGCTGCGAAATTTACAATCACTTGGACATCCCGATCTTTTATGACATGCTCTAGCAGCTCTCCATTTTGAATTTCTCCTTTTACAAAAGAGTAATTAGGGTGACCTTGAAGAGACTTCACGTTATTTAAATTCCCGCTATATGTTAATGCGTCATAATTAATAATCTTATATGTTCCATAGCTTTGTAACATGTAATGAACAAAGTTGCTTCCAATAAATCCAGCCCCACCTGTTACTAATATATTCATAAACAACGCTCCTACTTAAAAACTATCTTCATATTCCTGAAGTGATGGTAATACTTGATCCTTATCAGACAATATCGGATTTGTCACCGGCCATGGAATTGCTAATTCTTTATCTTCCCAAAGCAATCCCGAATCATGCTCTGCGCTATAATATTCATCTACTTTATACATAACGATAGTATGCGGAACAAGCGTACAAAACCCGTGCGCAAATCCTTTTGGCACTAACAATTCCCTATGATTATCCGCACTTAAAATGTATCCTTTCCACTGTTTAAACGTAGGTGAATCTTTTCGCAAGTCTACGATAACGTCATAAATTGCTCCTTGCATAACTTGAATAAGTTTCGTTTGTGCTTTCGGATTTTTTTGAAAATGTAATCCCCGAATCGTTCCCGCCCTAGTGGAATAAGATACATTATCCTGTACAAATGAATACGCAATCCCTAATGTTTCTAGCACCTTCTTATTATAACTTTCTGTAAAAAAGCCACGCTCATCCTCAAATAATCTCGGTTCTAACAATTTCACATCGGTAAAGTTCGTTTCTACAACTCTCATATTCTCACCTATTCTCCGTTAAACTGTTTCCCAAAGTTTATATCCCGCGCTAACACATTCGCCTTTTGAAGAGAAGCATGAGTTCCTGCATCCGTCCACCAGCCGTTCATTTCATTATAAGTAAGTACTCCTCGTTTTAAATACCAATTATTTATATCTGTAATTTCAAGTTCTCCCCGTGCAGAAGGTTTTAATTCTTTTATATAAGAAAAAACTTTCGAATCATACAAATAAATCCCTGTGACTGCATAGGAACTTTTCGGCTCTTTCGGTTTTTCTTCAATTTCAACTATTTTGCGGTCTTGAATATGTGCTACGCCAAATCTTTCGGGATCGTCTACAGATTGTAATAGTACTTTCGCACCTTCTTTTTGATTTGTAAACTCTTCAACATACGGACGAATATCATCTGAGAAAATATTATCTCCTAATATAACTACCATACGGTCATTCCCTATGAAATCTTCACAAAGTCCTAACGCTTGTGCGATTCCACCAGCTTTATCTTGCACACGATACGTAAAGGATACGCCAAATTCATGACCACTTCCCAAAAAACTAACAACATCCCCCATATGCTCTTTACCCGTAATAATCATGACATCTGTAATCTCGCATTGTTTCAGCTTATATACCGCATGATAAATCATCGGATACCGTCCAACAGGAAGCAAATGTTTATTCGTCACTTTCGTTATTGGATATAGTCTCGATCCAGTACCACCTGCTAAAATAATCCCTTTCACCCTACATCTCCCCCTTATGATGGAGATAATATATCTTTGTAATGTTCTACAAATACTTTTCGATACTTCTCATATGTATCCGCATCAAACTCATCTCCGTTGTAATGAATACACCATAAATTCGCTTGATTTGGTATACCGATCAAATAACCAGCCTTTTGAAACTCTAAAGACTGCGACACATCATAAAAATCGAACCCTTGAAACAAATCTTCTCGCCACGAAATATCATACTGCGTTGCCATTAGTAAACCAGCAATTGCTTGAACTGACATAAAAGATTGATTTCTATAAAACCCCTGATCTAAACTTAATAATTAATAATTCCGCTCTTTATACTCGATCACTTTCCCTACTAAATTTTTCCCTTCCCACCATATCCCGTTACTCGGTAAAAATTGAGCTCCAGCCACTCCAATTAAACCAAGCTTTTCATTATCTTTAAAAAGAGAAATAAGTGTATATAACATCTTGCGATTAATGAGGTAAGTATCTTGATATATATACACTTTGTACTTCGCAGGGTATGAAAGCGCTTGGTTGTATGCACCTGCCATACTTTTTGCATCTCGTATTGGAAAATTCACACCGCATAGCCAGGGGGAACACAAAGAGTTCTTATTTGCCTCTCACATTGTTTGAATAGTTCTTCCTTATTTACATAAACAATGCCTAATATTGTATGATCTTTTACTTTATAATCCACCCTTACTCTTCCTTATTTACATCTGACATATAGTGCTCCACAAATATTTCCCTATACTTTTCATAGTTCGTCATATTCACATCAAAATGATAATGAATACACCAAGCGTCGCGCTGTACAGGTACACCGACTGTATATCCCGCTTTTATAAATTCAAATGATTGAGATACATCATAAAAATCAAATCCATCAAATATGTCTTCTCGCCACGGAACGTCATATTGCGTCGCCATCAATAACCCGTCAATACATTCTACAGGAATAAATGTTTTCGATTCATGGAACGGTTGCTCTAAACTTGCCATATAAAACAAATCATTCATATAACCAATGACTTTTCCAACAATCCCCCGCCCTTGACCCCATACTCCAGTTGGAGGTACATATTGGGCTCCAATCATCCCAATCATCCCAAGGTGTTCATGTTCCTCAAATAATTGAATTAATTGGTACAGAAAAGTTCCATTTATAATAAAAACATCTTGGTGTATATACACTTTATATTTCGCTGGATGCGAAATAGCTTGATTGTATCCACTTGTCATACTTTTCGCATTTCGAATCGGCATAAATTGTACCGTATACCCTGGAGGTACTGCCAATGTCATTATATGTCGTGCACATTGTGCATACAATTTCCGGTCGTTTATACATGTAACAAATAATATTGTTTTCTCTGCATCGCTCATAATTGTGATTTTTCAGCTTCAATAATATACTGAAATACAACCGTCTCAGCCATAAAGCCGCTTCCTAGGTTATATTTTTTACAAATTCCATATAACTCCTCAATAAGTGGTTCATATATTTTATGATCAACATATACACGATCTACTTTACTAATAGCATATCCCGCTTTAAAAAACATTCTTAGCATTTCATTAAATGTAAAGAAACGTATATGTGTTTTGTCTAATAAACCATATTCTGTATACGTCCAGTTTCCAGCAAGTAAGGGAGCTAATACTGAAATATGAGATACGTTCGGTATACTGGCTAAAATCACACCATTTTGCTTTATATATGGCTTAACTTTTTCAATTACAGCCCATGGATCAAATAAATGCTCTAATACATCTCCGAATATGACACAATCAAATTGCTCCTCCTCATAAGGAAGATCTATATTTTCTATATCACCTAAAACCACATGGTCCAGTCTCTCTCTTGCCTTTTCTGCAGCCTCTGGAAATACCTCAATTCCTGATACACGTGTGCCATTTTCTTTAATAGCGGCTCCTAGTGCACCGCTCGAGCAACCAATATCAAGAACTTCTCCCCAGTCCTTTTTGATATGCTTCAATAAATTCGGATTTACTGCATTATAATGATGTTCGGATTTTCCTTCATGTAAAGAGCTTTTTTCCCGATTCATTTCACACACTCCTTATGCAAATTGAATTTGAAATATAAATCTCATATGAATTCTATAACGTGAAACTGTAATCAATAAGCTTTTTTTCATTTCCTACTGATTAGTAGCCTTCACCAATCGAGTGTTTACAGGCAGCCCGGCTTCCATCGCTCTAATCCACTCTTGAGGTTGGAGTCTTACTACCAGCTAAAAGATGTTACCTGCACTTGATTACATTGCTGCTACTTTAATATATAGCCAATCTATTAGAGTTAGAATAACGATAAACCATTTCTAAAAAACGAAACCTATTACACTTTATATTGTTCATCGAAAATCCCCCGAAAATATTTACGATTATATTCAATTGCAGCATTATTTGGAACATAAGCAGCTGCTAATTCATTGTAATAATAAGCTTTCTCTTGATCTCCTAACTTGCTATAACAAATACACATTTGTAAATATGGTAGCCATGTGTAGCTTGCTGGACTATGAAAAGGACTATCCTTTGCCAGCGGTACTTCTGTTGCAAGTTTAAACCAAAATATCGCTTCATTATATTTTTCTTGTTCCATATATATATATCCTATTCTTGTACAATTCTCTCCTCTTGGAATATCATAGCGAAAAGATTTCGTACAAGATTCAATTGCCTTTTCCCAATCCCCGCGCTTTGCATAACAATCTCCTAGCTTACCACATGCATAAATTTTCTCTTCATGCCAACCTTCGTCTTGATTAAGAAATACTTCATATAGCAAAATTGCATCCTCATATTTTTCATTATCCATAGATTCATTCGCATAATAAAACAAATCTCTCGGACTTAATTCTTCTCCAGCCGCTACAGCATTTTGAAAAATTTTCAAATTACGGTTCGTTACTTTTTTTTCTTTTTTATGCGTAACAGCGACATTACTATTCAAAATCTCACCAGAAATAGCTAAATACTCATGAACCTTTCCAAACCATTGAAACTGTTTTTCTCGCTTTACAAGTCGATATCTTTTTGTACAATATAAAGGCTTCCCATTAGAATCCATTACAAGATAATACGGCATCGAAACAGCATCCACATTAGAATCTAATTCTTCTTTTAACTGTTTCAGCGCTTCTTGAGCATCCTCTAATAGCACATCATCAGCATCTAACCATAATATATATTCTTGCGTTGCTTTTGAAAAAGAAAAATTTCTAGCTGCCGCAAAATCATCAATCCATGGAAAATTGTATATGTTAGAGGTATATCGAGCTACAATTTCTTTCGTGCGATCAATGGAACCTGTATCAACTACAATAATTTCATCAACAATGTTTTCTACGGCATCCAAACATCGACCTATCGTATTTTCTTCATCGCGAACAATCATACATAAACTAATTGTAGGCCTTTGCTTGTTCAATACCATCACCCTCTTCCAAATCAATCATATGTTATATACACAATAAACTTTCCATTTTTTTATCTTGTTCAAGTAGTTCAAGATTTCTTTTCAACAATTCACATGTCCTTGTCATTTTCTTCTAGTTTTTCACCTACTATATAATGAACGCTTTCTGGAGGTGAACTTATGTCAAATAATAATTATTCAGATGGATTAAATCCCGATGAATCTTTATCAGCTAGTGCATTTGATCCTAACCTTGTAGGACCGACATTACCACCAATACCACCGTTTACGCTTCCGACTGGGCCGACCGGGCCAACCGGGCCGACTGGGCCGACTGGTGCAACTGGACCTTCCGGTGGACCAATTGGACCGACTGGACCAACTGGGCCGACTGGTGCAACTGGCGCAACTGGTGCGACTGGACCTTCTGGTGGACCGATTGGGCCGACCGGTGTAACTGGGCCGACTGGACCTTCTGGTGGACCGATTGGGCCGACTGGCGCAACTGGGCCGACTGGTGCAACTGGTCCAACTGGTCCAACTGGTGCAACTGGACCAACCGGGCCGTCTGGTGCGACTGGTGTGACTGGACCAACCGGGCCGTCTGGCGCAACTGGTGCGACTGGTGCAACTGGACCAACCGGGCCGACCGGTGCAACTGGACCTTCTGGATTAGGTTTACCAGCAGGATTGTATGCATATAACTCTGCTACAGCTCCTTTATCTATTGGAATTAATCAACCCGTACCATTTAACACGGTTGGATCACAGTTTGGTACAGCAATTGCTCAAATGGATCCCGATACTTTCATAATTAATGAAACTGGATTCTATAAAATTACTGTTATTGCATATACTACAGCAGTAAGTTTATTGGGTAGCCTCGCAATTCAAGTGAATGGCTCTAATATACCAGGTACAGGCACAAGCTTAATCTCAGTTGGAGCACCTATCGTTATCCAAGCCATTACACAGATTACTGTCACACCATCACTAGTTGAAGCGGTTGTTACGGGAATTGGGTTATCATTAGCTCTTGGTACAAGTGCATCCATTATTATTGAAAAAATTGCTTAACTTTTACTTAGCAGTAAAACTAATACTAGTTTTACTGCTTTTTCAGTTATGAATTCAATCATGAAACTTTGACTACCTACATAATCATATTGTTGTATGACATTTCGCAGGAGGCATAAATATGGAAAATAAATCTGCTGTTCAGCTTTATCTCGAATTACTAAAGAAAACAATTTTATTTGAAATATGGTTAGAGTATGAGCCATATTTACCAGCCTCATTACATATTTCTAAAGACCTTTCCTATGAACCGGTTACAGTACCACTCCCTTTATTTATTAAGCGCTATGCTGAAAACCATAACTTAAAAATTGTAAAACCAAATATTTTAAAAAGTGAGCGCCAAGATGGCACGGACTGGCCACGAGCCGCACACAGTATGATTGGCCGAGAACGAATGAATCAATTACACGAAGCTATGGAAACTGTGGTTCGCGAAAATATAGAAGGGGATTTTATCGAAACGGGTGTATGGCGCGGAGGCTCTTGTATTTTTATGAATGGATTTTTACAAGCGAATAATATTACAAATCGTAATGTGTGGGTTGCAGATTCATTTGAAGGTCTACCAGCACCGAATATTGAACAATATCCACAAGATTACGATGATTATTTACACACATTCGATTACTTACGTGTTTCTTTAGAACAAGTACAAGAAAATTTCAACAAATATAATTTATTAAATGATCAAGTGAAATTTTTAAAAGGCTGGTTTAAGGATACTTTACCAAGAGCACCAATAGAAAAAATTGCAATTGCTCGCCTTGACGGTGATATGTATGAATCTACGATGGATGGTCTCGTAAACTTATATGATAAGGTTTCTAAAGGCGGCTATATTATCATTGATGATTACGGTCTACCACCTTGTGCAGAAGCTGTTACAGACTTTAGACATCAACGAAACTTAACAGCCCCTATTACAAAAATCGATGTATTTGGTGTGTATTGGAGAAAAGAATAAGAGAAATTTTAAACTGCAGGAGATTCTATTCCTATCTATTATTCACTCCCACTCATGACAGAATACAGCATTCGTTTTAGGAATCTCCTTACATATATAAATGTAGAAAAGGCAAACAGCGAAATGAAAAGAATATTGCGCCCTCAATTTTCCACTATAAAAAAGGAGTGTAATCATGAGCGAACTAAAAAAAGAAATAGCATTACTCCCCCCTCCCGAACTCGTTCAATATGTAGGTGGTGATTTCCAAAAAGTTGGAAAAGAATTCATGAATCATTTCATTCAACTTGGAGCTTTACAATCAAATGAAAAAGTATTAGATGTAGGTTGTGGTGTAGGTCGAATGGCTGTGCCATTAATGAATTACTTAAGTGATGATGGAGCGTATTATGGATTTGATTTGTTTAAAGATGGGATTAATTGGTGTAAAAATAATATTGCAACTAGACGTAATAACTTCCATTTTGAACATGTTGATATATACAATCAATTCTACAATCCTGAAGGAAAAGAAGATGCCTCTCAATATCGTTTTCCATATGAAGATGAGACATTCGATTTTATCTTTTTAACTTCTGTATTTACACACCTTCTCCCAAAAGAATTAGAACATTACGTATCTGAGATTGTGCGTGTATTAAAAAAAGACGGAAGATGTTTTATTACGTTCTTTTTAATAAACCCTGAATCGTCCTATTATTTAAATACAGGACTAAGTACACTAGGTTTTTATCATCAAATGGATAATTGCTATGTTTTAAATAAAGATATTCCTAATTTTGCAGTTGCTTATCCTGAAACTGATATTTGCACCTTATTGAATAAATATGGATTAGAAATAATGAATAAACCGTATTATGGTTTATGGTGCGGCAGACATGAATATACAAGTTATCAAGATATTGTTCTTACAAAAAAAAGCTTCTGAAAGGAAGTTACGTATGACGCGTGAAAAAAATCCACCTCTCGTTTCCATCCTTATTCCTACTTATAATCGATCACATTATTTCAAAATCGCTCTAGAAAGTGCATTAGCCCAAACTTATTCAAATATAGAAATTATCATCGGGGATGATAGTACAAATGATGAAACAGAAACTTTAATACGTGAACAGTATTTGCCGCATTACAAAAACGTAACATACATTCGAAATACCTCTACTCTAGGACAATTTCACAATGACCTTATGCTCATAGAAAAATCAAGTGGCGAGTATATAAATTTTTTAATGGACGATGATGTATTTTATAAGCAAAAAATAGAAAAAATGATGTCCTATTTTGAGCAAGAATCCAATAAAAATCTTGCCCTTGTCACTTCTTACAGAGTACGTATTGATGATCATGGCGATCCAATAGATGATGCCCAGTCAACACAAAGATTATATAGTGAAGACACCCAATTAAACGGAATATTTTTAGGTGACTGGATGTTAAGAGTCGGGCAAAACATTATCGGTGAACCTACAACTACTTTGTTTCGAAAAAGTTTTCTCACTGAGCCCTTCGGCACACTTAACGGAAGAGAATACGCTTGTAGTGTTGATATGGCATCATGGATTTCTTTACTTTCTAAAGGAGATGCAGTATACATTTCTGAATCTTTAAGTCAATTTCGCCACCATGCTGGGCAACAAATACACAATAAACTCCTTCAAGGTTGTGAAGATTTCACACATCTCGTTGTAACATCAAAAGAATACGGCTTTTTACAAAACACTACAGACTATAGAACAGCTCTACTTAGCGCCTACCAATGGTGCAAAGGTTCTTTACAATATTATCGCAGTCTACCAGATCTCATTCCAGACGCACATGTACGTCTTTCCCATTGTTTGGATATAATTATTAAAGAGTTAAATTATTAAGCTATTCGATAAAACAAAGAATGTATGAACTATATACATGATTCACATGGTTCATACATTTTTTCTAAACTACAATACCCATTCATATAAAAAGCAGTAGAAAGGAATACACACATTGAAAGATTCAAATTCTCAATATCAAATAGACTACGTATTACTACTCATTTTATTTGCCATTGGGACTGTTAGTTGTTTTGCTATTGCAAGTGCGCAAACCTCTTTACCACCATTTTTACAAAACGTAAATTTTGTACTAAAGCAAATCCAATGGTACTTCATTGGATTTATAGCCATTGGTGTTATTATGATTATCGATTTCGATCGTTATCAAAAAATTGCTTGGTATTTGTATAGCTTTGCAATGGTACTGCTAATTGGGCTAGAACTTCAAGTCCCAGGTGCTGTTACAATTAAAGGCGCTACCGCTTGGTACAGGCTTCCAGGCATCGGAAATTTACAGCCGTCTGAGATTATGAAATTGTTTTTAATTATCGTCATTGGACGAATTATAGCGGATCATAATGAAAAATATTTTTTCCGAACAACACGCGAAGATTTTATATTGCTTGGAAAAATATTTGCAACAAGTTTGCCACCACTACTCCTTATTGCAAAAGAACCTGATTTAGGAAATACGATGGTCATTTCGGCGATGCTCGCAGCAATGATATTAGTGTCTGGTATACGATGGCGTTTCATTTTCGGATTAACCTCTGTGAGTTGTGCTGCTGGTTCTGCCCTAACATATATTTATTTTGCTCATACGGAATTCTTCAAAGAACATATCCTACAAGAATATCAATTAAACCGATTCTACGGCTGGTTAGCTCCTTACGAATATGATGCGCAAGGCTATCAATTAAGACAAGCATTTTTAGCTGCTGGATCAGGAGAAATGCAAGGAAAAGGTTGGGAAAATGGACAAGTATATTTTCCAGAACCACACACAGATTTTATTTTCACGAATGTCGCTGAACAATTTGGCTTTTTAGGCGCAAGTGTCATTATTTCACTTTTTTTCTTACTCATTTTCCGAATGATTCATATCGCTATAGAAAGCAATGACCCTTTCGGTAGTTACATTTGCGCTGGTACAATCGGCATGTTTACTTTCCAAGTCTTCCAAAACATCGGAATGACAATTGGATTACTCCCTATTACAGGAATCACATTACCTCTTATGAGCTACGGAGGAAGTTCGCTACTTACATACATGATTGCGATTGGATTTATTTTAAATGTTCGCTCAAGAACGAAAATCTTTATGTTTAAATGAATCACACAAAAACGGTATATTTTTATCTCTATCCCTTTTTAGTTATACTAATGAAAAATAGGCTGGAGGTTTAAATATGAAATATGACATTATAGGTGATATTCACGGCTGCTTCCAAGAGTTTCAAAATTTAACAACGAAACTAGGATATAACTGGAATAGCGGTCTGCCGGTTCACCCTGATCAACGTCAGCTTGCATTCGTTGGTGATATTACAGACCGTGGTCCCCATTCATTACGCATGATTGAAATCGTATGGGAACTTGTCATAAATCAAAAAGAGGCTTATTACGCTCCTGGCAATCACTGCAATAAACTATACCGTTTCTTTCTTGGGCGTAATGTAACAATCGCTCATGGGCTCGAAACAACTGTTGCTGAATATGAAGCATTACCTTCTCATAAGCAAAACATTATAAAAGAAAAGTTCATCACTCTTTATGAACAATCGCCTTTCTACCACATATTAGATGAAAAAAGAGTAATCGTATGTCACGCTGGGATTCGGCAAGATTACATAGGACGACAAGATAAAAAAGTACAAACATTTGTATTATATGGCGATATTACTGGAGAAAAGCATGCTGACGGCTCACCTGTCCGTCGCGATTGGGCGCAAGAATATAAAGGACAAACTTGGATTATATATGGACATACACCAGTAAAAGAACCTCGCTTTGTAAATCATACAGTCAATATCGATACTGGCGTTGTATTTGGTGGTCAGCTCACTGGACTACGTTATCCCGAAATGGAGACTGTTTCCGTCCCTTCTACCTTGCCTTTTGTCGCTGAGAAATTCCGTCCAATTTCATAACTTTCCTTACTTCGTACAATCCATAAATCACGGCGGATTACCGTATTTTGAAGTGTATCTCATCTAAAAACTAAATAAAGTAATTAAAAAAAGATGCAATAAAGTGCATCTTTTTTTAATTACCCTACATATAATGTCGCAGGAGGTGACAGAATGAAGAAAAAATCTTCTAAACAAAAAAGAAAATGCCCACCTTTATATCTGCCCATGTATGGAATTAACAACTGGTGCAGTATTCGAGCTGCAGCTTTAGAAGAACTCGAAGAAAAAAAGTCATCAAAAAAAGCAAAGCAAGAACAAAATATGTCTCTTTAGAAAACGCTGTAATGAGCCGCATAATCGATAATAGAAAAACGAAGATGCAGCAAAAAAACAATTCTCTCTCTACTCATGATGAACAGGTAATACATGCTGAGCAAACAGAGAAAAATACGGAGGAAAATATCCCCGTAGCAATAAATAAAAAAGCGGAACCAGAAATTCCAGCAGCTATTATAAATCAAGTGAAAAAAATAAAAGAAGCATTAGCCCCCCAAAATAATGTACAAACGGAAAAAACGATCATCATTCAAGCCCCTGCACCTGAAAATACAAAAGTAAAAAAAGGGAGCAGGTATGCACATGCAGAGGGGCTTCACTCTCATGCAGAGGGTACAGCTTCACATGCAGAAGGGCTCCTTACACACACAATAGGTCCTTTTTCTCATGCAGAAGGATCAAAAACAAAAGCAACTGGACATAGTTCGCATAGTGAAGGAAGTGAAACGACAGCAGGTGGTTCTTACTCTCACGCAGAAGGTAAACATACGATTGCTTTAGGCGAAGCAGCACATGCAGAAGGAACCGCAACTATCGCTAACGGATTCTCTTCTCATGCGGAAGGTATGCATACATCAACAGCTCAATTTGCAGGTAGCCATATTATGGGGCGCTTCGGCGTGGCAGAAGAATCTTATTCTTGGTTCATTGCAAATGGCACAAACGACACTGACCATAATATAGGTGCAAAATGGCTTGCTCATAATGGAGAAATGTACATTGAAGGCGCTTCTTACAACGCAAGCGGAACAGATTTTGCACAAATGTTTGAAACAGAGGACAACAAGCCAATTGATGTTGGTTATTTCGTTACATTTAGTAACGAAGAAAAAATTCGGATCGCTACTTCAAACGATTCATTCCTACTAGGCGTATCTAGCGCTACGCCCGCTATCATCGGAAATAGCGGTGCTTTAAACTGGAAAAAACGCTACGAAACGGATAACTTCGGAAGACGGAAATATACAAAGACGGCAACACAAGAAATACAGCCACTCTTAAATACAAACTGGGACCCAGCTTGCAAATATATAGCAAGAAAGGATCGTGCCGAGTGGATTCCTGTCGGATTAATTGGACAAATATTAGTACGTGATGATGGGACTTGCGACACTCATGGATTTTGTCGTCCAAATGATGATGGCATCGCTACAAAAGCCGAAAGTGGTTTTTTCGTTATAAAGCGTACGGGTGATAATCAAATTTTAATATTATTCCGTTAAGAAAAAGGGAACAAAATTCTTCATTGCATAAGAATTTTGTTCCCTTTTTAAATATGTTTTAATAGCTCTTTCATATCGGGTGGAATCGTCGTAGTAAACGACATTTCCTTTTCTAAAATAGGATGATAAAACGTCAACGATGTACTGTGAAGCGCTTGTCGCTTCATTTCATCCCTTCTTCCTCCATATAAGCTATCACCAAGTAATGGATGTCCCATATACGCCATATGTACACGAATTTGATGCGTTCTTCCTGTTTCAAGTTCAAGCGATACATGCGTCTTATGGTAGGCGCTATCAATCACTCTAAAGTGAGTAACTGCCCTCTGTCCATTCTCACAAACTGTTCGCTCAATAATGCTATCCGATTTTCGTCCAATCGGTGCATCAATCGTTCCTGCTCGTTCTATCATTTCTCCATGAACGACTGCTTCATACGTTCGTCTTACAGCTTTTTGCTGATGCTGTTTCGATAAAAGATGATGCACAAAACGATTTTTTGCAATAAGCATAAGCCCTGAAGTATCACGATCTAATCTTGTTACGATGTGCACCGTACTTGCAACATGCTGCTTATCATAATGAGATAAAAGCGCATTGGCAACACTTCCTGTCGGGTGTTCTCTAGACGGAATCGTTGACATGTTCGCCTCTTTATTAATGACAAGAACTGCTTCATCTTCATATACAATGCTTAACGGGATATCTTCTGCAATCATCCCTTCGCTTCTTTCCTCCACTGGAAAAAAGACACGCAACTCTTCACCAGCTTGTAACTGATGACGAACGCTCGTATGTTGACCATTTACTTCAATTGCTCCGCCATGAAACTTTATATCCGTTAAAGCGGCTTTAGAAATCTCTTTCGTTTTTAAAAATTCCCTAACTAAAATTCCTTCTTCAGCCGGCCCTATATCCCATTTCAACGTAAATCTGTTCAAATATATAAACCCTTTCTATTTATCTGCAACAAACGAGTCACGAACTCGTTTCCAGAACGGGAACGGACGAAAACGAACAAACCGCACTTTCTCGTTTGCAACGCGATACTGGATTGATTTCACATCTTGATGAACCATCGTTAAATGATCCACCGTAATTTGTAAGTTCATTCCTGCAGCCGGTTTCAACACACATGTATGATGCTTCGGCAATACGAGTGGCGAGCCTACAGTACGAAACACACGGTTGTTAATAGATGCCATTTCTGCAATTTGAATCGCTTCAATAGAAGGGTGAATAATTGCTCCGCCAAGCGCTTTATTATAGGCGGTACTTCCTGAAGGAGTAGAAATACAAAGACCATCGCCGCGGAACGTTTCAAAATACTCTCCGCGTATTTCTACTTCTGTTACTAATGTACCTTCCGCACTTTTTACAGTCGCTTCATTCATCGCCAAATACTGTGACTCTTTACTACCATTCACATAGCGAATAATCACTTCTAAAAGTGGATATTCCACCACTTGGAATGGTGTTTTCGCAATTGCAATTACTAATTTCTCTACTTCTGTCGGTAACCAATCTGCATAGAAACCTAAATGCCCTGTATGTACACCAACAAATGCTGTTTCATCCAATCGATTATAATAGCGATGAAACGCATATAAAAGCGTTCCATCCCCCCCAACAGAAATTACAATATCGGGTTCCTTTTCATCCATTATAAATCCAAAATCTAGCAAATACTCTTTCATCGTACTTGCTAATGTATCTGATGATTGATCTCCCTTTGACATAATTGTAAATTTCATCGCCCAACACCCTTTAGTTTATGATTCGGAATCTTTCGCTTCTTGCTTTCTTGAAAAAATCTTCTGTGCTTCTTGAATTTCAAGACGAATAGAAGACATTTCTTCATCTAATAAAAACGCTGCTTCTGCTGCACGTTGTAAGCGTATTTTAATATCTTCAGGAAAACGCCCACTATATTTATAATTTAAAGAATGCTCAATTGTTGCCCAAAAGTTCATTGCTAGCGTGCGTATTTGGATTTCTACCAATACTTTTTGTTCCCCCTGTATCGTTTGAACAGGGTAACTAATGACAACGTGATAAGAGCGATAACCGCTATCTTTCTTTTGCGTGACATAATCACGTTCTTCCACGATTTCAAAGTCATTTCGTTTTCTAAGATATTCTACAACAGGCTTAATCTCATCCACGAATTGACACATCATTCTAAGACCAGCAATATCCTGCATATCTTCTCTCAACCGATCTAACGGTACATTTCTTTTTTCCGCTTTATCGATAATACTCGCAACTGATTTCACTCGTCCAGTTACAAACTCAATTGGGGAATGCTCTGTCAACATCGCAAACTGTGTACGCATTCCTTTTAGTTTCACTTTCAGCTCTGCCACCGCTTGATGGTAAGGTGCTAAAAATTCTTCCCAATTTCGATTCACTTCAACCACCACCAAAATCAATCCATTTGCTTATAGAAATACTTTTTCTACAGCAGTTACTAATTCTTCTCCGTAATTTGCATTACCTTCAATATTTTCAACTAAATATTCTACTTCTTCTTTTAATGCTTCTAATTCCATTTCAACACCATTCACTTGAATAAACATTGCTGTATCTTTATTCATCGCTTCATGCAGCGCTTCCCAGCATGTATGCGGAATACTTACATAAATGAACGATGATTCGTTTTCTAAGATATATAAAAATGATAAATTGTCTGAGTCTACAAGTACGTGATTACGTGCACTTAACTCCTTTACCTCTATTTCAGTATTTTCCGCACAAAAAATAAGAGCATTCTCTCTCTTTTCTACGCTCTTAACTTGGATTTTATTTTGCATGCTCTAACTCCTCCATCTCAACTTCCTGTCTTACTTAACAGTATTATTGTATCATAACATGAACGCAAACAAATAAAACATTGAACCAAATTTGCGAAAAAGCGATAATGTGTAAAGAATTATTTTTCAAAAGGAGCATATACAATGACACAAGAAATTGAAATTGAATTTAAAAATATTGTTACAGAAGAAGAATTCGATACATTATGTAAATTATTCTCTATTGAAGTATTTACAAAACAAGTGAATCACTACTTTGAAACACCGGGCTTCTCATTAAAAGAAGCTGGCTCTGCACTTCGTATTCGTCATAAAGGGGAAACTTATACATTAACGTTGAAACAACCTGCAGAAGTCGGCTTGTTAGAAACGCATCAAGTCGTAACAGCAGATGAAGCAAGATTGATGATGGAAACAAATACAATTATTCAAGGCGCTGTAGTAGATCAACTACACAAATTACAAATTCCTGTTTCTGCTTTAACTTATATGGGTAGTTTAACAACAGAAAGAGCTGAAACATTATTTGAAGGCGGAACACTTGTCTTTGATCATAGTTTCTATTACAATCACGATGATTATGAAATTGAATTTGAAGTGCAAGATGAAGAAACAGGAAAAGCTGCATTTATTCGTTTATTAACGCAACATAACATACCAATCCGTCATACAAATAACAAAGTAAAACGCTTTTTCCTTGCCAAACAAAACAAAGCACGCTAAAGTGAAAATTCCACTAGTGAATACGTTCTACTAGTGGATTCCTCTCACTTACAAAAAGAACATGATTGATTAGCAACATGGAGAATACGCAACGAATGTTTAGTAGGCTATTTATTTGCCCTCCCTAACATTCCATTGCTACAATAGATATACATTTCATGGAAAAAGGAGTTTATAAAGGATGAGCAAGCAACCGATGACACCATTTGAAGCAATTGGCGGTGAACAATGCATTGCAATATTAGTAGACACATTTTATTCCTATGTCAGTAAACACCCTGACTTATCTCCCATCTTCCCAGATGATTTAACAGAAACCGCTAGGAAGCAAAAACAATTTTTAACACAATATTTAGGTGGTCCTAATTTGTACACTGAAGAACACGGTCATCCTATGTTAAGAGCACGCCATCTTCCGTTTGAGATTACTCCAAAACGAGCAGAGGCTTGGCTATCATGTATGGAGCAAGCAATGGATGATACAGGAGTGCACGGTCATATAAGAGAGTTTGTTTTTGAACGTTTAGCATTAACTGCTCAGCATATGGTTAATACTCCAAACGAAACAGGTGAAGTGTAATGGATAAGCAGGAAGCAAAGCATATAAATATGCCATCTCCTTCCGCATGTGAGCATAAGTCTGTAGAAGCATATTTATTTATTGATCCACTTTGTAAAGATTGCTGGGAAATTGAACCCTTTATTATTAAACTATGGCTTGAATACGGGAAATACTTCTCTATTCGTCATATCGTAACAGGAAAAGTGGATGGAACGAACGCTTCCTCACACAAATGGAATAAACCTGCTAATATTCGATTTGTGTGGGAAAAGACAACAAGTTTACAAGGTTTTTCATGTGATGGAAAGGTACATATGCAAGAAGCATCATCAACACCATATTTAGTTTCGATGGCAATTAAGGCAGCCGAGTTACAGGGTCGAAAAGCAGGTTCGAAGTTTTTGCGAAAACTCCAAGAATACATTTTCCTTAAAAATGTATCAAACCCTGACTGCGAATTATTACTTGCATGTGCGAAAGATAGCGACATTGATGTAGAAGAATTTAAAAAAGACCTACATTCTGCTAGCGCAAAAAAAGCATTCCAGTGTGATTTAAAATTCACGAATGAAATGCATATTACAGAAATACCTTCCCTCGTCTTTTTTCATGCGAATTCAGATGAAGAAGGTATTAAAATTGCTGGAACTTATTCCTATGACGTATACGTACAATTATTGAAAGAGCTCGTAAAATGTGAAATTGAACCAGAACCGTTACCACCTCTAGAAGTATTATTAGAAGCAACACAATTTATCTCTTCAAAAGAAGTAGCATTTATATATGACTGCCCGCAGCAAGAAATCGAGCGCGAACTAAAAAAATTGCAACTGAAACGAAAAGTACAAATGATTGAGGTAAAATGCGAACGGTATTGGAAATGGATAGCAATAGAAAAAGACCTGGTGTAAACACCAGGTCTTTTTCTTTACGGCTTATAAAAATATTAAAGGGGATGGGAGAAATTTTCACGTTCAAACAAAGGGGTATATGTTTGTATGTGAATTCGTTCACGCTTATTATATTACAAGATTCGACGTCAGATGACAACCCCTTTTGTCGAATTTCACACTTTTGTCACATTCTAAACGTTTTCATTTTTGAATAAGCTATATAAAAGCTCTTTAGGAGGTGTTTTTCATTAAAAAATCCTATCTGTTACTCATTTTTTTATGTGTCCTCGTTTCTTTTTTCTTGTATATTCTCTCTCTACTACAAGCTTTTCCTAAAATTATTGCTTTGCCTCTTTTATTTGGAGTCATCGTCATCGCTCTTTCTTATTTCAATCATAGAAAACGATTTAAAGGGTTTTAATTTCAAAAATCAACTGTAAATCTGTCCTCTAATTTAGAAAAAACAAGGAAATTCACCTTGTTTTTCGACAAATATCGACAAATTGTTTTCCAAATAAAAAGACGAGGATAAATCCCTCGTCTTTTCTATTACTTCTCTTCAAATAATAACGCTTCTAATTCATTTAATTTTTCTTCGAATACTTGTAGTGCTTCTTTTACAGGTTCTGGAGACGCCATATCTACTCCTGCTCTTTTCAGCACTTCAATTGGGTAATCCGAGCTTCCTGCCTTTAAGAACTCGTTAATGTAACGTTCTACTGCTGGTTGCCCTTCTTCTAAAATTTGTTTCGATAAAGCTGTTGCCGCACTAAATCCTGTTGCGTATTGATATACGTAATAGTTGTAGTAGAAGTGCGGAATACGAGACCACTCTAAGCCAATTTCTTCATCGATTACTAACGCGTCACCGAAGTATTTCTTATTTAAATCGTAGTAGATTTCCGTTAACATGTCTGGCGTAACAGCATGTCCTTCTTGTACTTTCTTATGAATAATATGCTCAAACTCTGCGAACATCGTTTGACGGAATACAGTACCACGGAATCCTTCTAAGTAATGATTTAATAAGTATAGACGCTCTTTCTTATCTTCTGTCGTTTTTAATAAATAATCATTTAGAAGTGCTTCATTACAAGTTGATGCTACCTCTGCAACGAAGATTGAATAATCCCCATATACGTGCGGCTGTGTCTTTCTTGTATAGTAACTATGCACAGAATGACCAAACTCATGAGCAAGTGTAAATAAATTATTTACATTATCATGCCAGTTCATTAAAATATACGGATTTGTCCCGTATGCACCAGATGAATATGCTCCGCTTCGCTTTCCTTTATTCTCGTACACATCTACCCAACGATTTTCATATGCTTCTTTCAAAATTTCAACATACTCATCACCAAGTACGTTTAAAGATTTTAATAACAGGTTTTGCGCTTCTTCATATTTCACGTTCATTTTCACTTCTGGTACGAGCGGTGTATATAAATCGTACATATGGAGCTCATCAAGTCCTAATGCTCGTTTACGAATATCAATGTAACGATGTAATAGATGTAAGTTGTCATTTACTGTTTCAACGAGTTGATCGTATACTGCTTCCGGAATATTATTATTACTTAATGCAGCTTGGCGAGCAGAATCATATTTACGAACGCGTGCATTGAAATTATTACGTTTCACTGCACCGCTTAACGTACTTGAGAATGTGTTCTTAAATTTCCCGTACGTTTCATAAACAGCTTTGAATGCATCTTCACGGACACGACGATCATCACTTTCTAAAAACTGAATGTAACGGCCATGCGTAATTTCTATTTCTTCTCCATCCTCACCTTTAATAGATGGGAATTTTAAATCCGCATTATTCAACATACCAAATGTATTACTTGATGCACTCATCACTTCAGACGCTTCCGCTAGTAAAGCTTCTTCCGCTTCAGATAATACGTGCGGGCGTTGACGTGTAATTTCTTCTAATGCATGTTCATATACACTTAAATCTCTATTTTCTTTCAAGAATGTTTGCAGTGTATCTTCTGAAATCGTTAAAATTTCAGGCACGATATAAGCTGTACTACTAGATACTTGTGAGTATAAATTTGTCGCACGATCATTTAATGCTTGATATACAGAGTTTGTCGTATCTTGATCGTAACGCATATGAGCATATGTATATAGCTTACCTAATCGCATTGAAATCTCATCTTCATATTGCAGTGCCTCAAGTAAGTTGTCCGCAGAGTCACCAAGCTTACCTTTAAATTCAGTTAACTTCGGTAATAACTCTTTAATAGCTTGGAATTCCTTTTCCCATTCTGCATCTGTTTGGAAAATATCTTCTAATCGCCACGTATTTGCTTCTTCAATCTCATTGCGATCTGGTAATGTTTTTGCTTTGTTTTGTTCAGACATTCTTAAAGCCCTCCTTTAAATATCTCTACTTAAGTACAATTCGTTTTTTTGCTATGTAATTCCTTCACAATCCCCCTTTATTATATCCCCTTTTCCATCTCTCATGTTGAACTTTGCCTCAAATAAAGATAAGGCATACGCTAAACATATTTCATCATGCTTCCTAATATCTTCCTCTGTGTGCAACGTAACTACATCCCTTGTTTTCTCGTAGGTATAAGTTCCCACTTTATGCAAGACACCTACATAACATAAAAAGGTCATATATTCGGTAACTGCCTCTTTCCATATGTGCCGCGAAAAATAGGGAAGTAGGCGTCTTTTCGAATACTTCTTCACATAACTACACACATACCCCAGGGAAATACAATCCCCTACTACAAGTTGCCCTATACACTTCATATATAAAACAGCTTGCCATATAAATGGATTCGTTTGAAAAGCAAATGCAGACGGAAGCGGAACACCAATTTCAGAAGGAAAGCTCGCTGGAGGGCATTTTAATTGATATAAGAGGTGTAGTAATGACTTATAATTATAAGTCCAAATTGGCAGAGCATTTTGCCGAAAATAGCTCTTCCTTTTCTTCCACTCCTGCTCTAATTTTTCTTTTTGGAAAGGAACAGAGGAAAAAAGCATGTCAATAGTAGTCGTATCGCTTGGTAAATAAATAGTATGCGAGAAAGAGACATTTGTAGAAAACGGAGTGATAAATGCGCATTTCATAAATGATTTTTGCTTCGGACAGAAGAAAATAAGAAGTGGCTGAGGATAAGATTGTAAGGAGAAAGCCAGAAGTGAGGAGAATTTCATCAAATATGCAGATTGCTTTTTTAATTGATTTCCACCAATAATCCAGATGATCTGGATGCCAGCTTGCCAATACGAGTATGTTCGTTTCGAAAGCTGCTCTACGGAAAGATTCGCACATTGATATTCAATCGCAACTTTTCTATCTGCTCTCTCTACGAAAACATCTGGCCTTTGCTGAATTTCTGGAAGGTAATGCTCTATATTCACATGAAACTTTTGACGTTTCAACCATCTATATAACAATTCTTTACCATTCATATGATATATAGATTCTACTTCATAAAAGGCAAGGCACGAATCAACTTTCTTATGAGCAAAATGCCAACTTTTTTGTGTCCCTAATTTCATTCGCACTTCCTTTCCGCAAGCTATGCAAAAGAAGCGTTCCATTTTGCGCATACGTTGTAAAAGCTCTTCATCACGATTATACAGTAGATGAATTTTCTCCCCATTTTCTCTTTTAGCGATAAACATTTGAATCACACCCTTTCAGCTCCTTATATTCTACAATTTGTTACAAATTCCTTTAAAAAAGAGATGTCCAAATTTCGGACATCTCTTTCTATAACAACGGTGATAATAACCGGTACGTCGATTCCACAATCCTTCTATGGAGACGTCTTTTATGAAAACGATCGACATGAATTTCACTTGATTCTTCTATATCTTCTTTAAAGTCTTGAACGAGTTTTCGAATGCTATCTGTATCATATAAAAAGGCATTCACCTCAAAATTCAAATGAAAACTTCTCATATCCATATTTGCTGTTCCAATCGAAGCTAAATCAGAATCGACGATGACCACTTTACTATGAAGAAAACCTTTTTCATATTCATATATCTTTACTCCTGCATCTAAAAGCTCTGGGAAATATGATCTTGATGCATAAAAGACAGTGCGCTTATCAGGTTTACTCGGCATGAGTAAACGAACATCAATACCAGCAAGTGCCGCTACCTTTAGTGCTGATAAAATGTCATCATCCGGAATGAAATACGGCGTTGCAATCCAAATGGATTTCCGAGCAGAAGCAATCATTGCAAAATACAAATGTTTAATCGTTTCCCATTTATTATCTGGTCCACCTGCAACGAGTTGCACTCCTCCCCAATTTTCCCCTTCTACTGCTGTCGCTTGTAAATATTCAGGGGCTAACACAGCCTCACCAGTCATATAAAACCAATCTTGAAGGAAAATAAGTTGCAAGCTTTGAACAGCTTCACCACGTAAATATAAATGTGTATCTCGCCAAAAACCGAAATATTTATCCTTCCCTAAATATTCATCACCAATATTTAGTCCACCTACAAACCCTTCATTCCCATCAATAATAACGATTTTCCGGTGGTTTCGATAATTAATTTTATCGTTTAAAATCGGAAAGCGCACAGGGAAGAACGGAATCATTTCTACACCTGCATCGTTTAATTCTTCAATATACGATTTCGATAACTTAAAACTGCCAACCGCATCATATAAAAAACGCACGACAACGCCTTCTTTTGATTTCTGTATTAAAATATCTTTAATTTCTGTTCCTAGCTTATCATCACGTACAATGTAATATTCCATATGAATATGATGTTTCGCTCGTTTCAATCCGTCTAAAATAGCCTGAAACGTTTCATCTCCATTTGTTAATGTTCTCGTTTCAGTTTGGAATGAAATATTTAAAGCACCTAATCGATCCGCTAAACGAAATAACAACTCCTGATGCTTATGATCACGCAAAATTCGCTCTTCATAATCTTCATGTCCCTTATATTGTAAAAACGCCTGTTCATCGAGTAAGGCCTTCTTCTGGAACATTCTTTTTCTCCGAAAGTTCTGTCCAAATAATAAATAAGCGAAGAATCCAAATACCGGAAAAATACCTAACACAATGAGCCATGTAAGTGTTTTAGATGGGTGACGGTTCTCTAAGAAAATAACGCAGCCAATTAAAAATGCAGATACCGTAAATAAAATACTAATAATACCTAAAATCGAAACATCTTTTATCCCAATTACATCCGAATAAAATGCTACATCAATAAACATACGCAACGAAACAAATAACGCGAACAATAGTAGAACAAAGAAAATCAACTTTAACGTATTTTTCATCTCTTACCTCCTTACGAAGAAAGCTTTCCTATTCTTCATATAAAAAGCCGATTTCATACTACAGAAATCGGCCTACGTTTTAGCAGGAAAATTATTGCGAATTGTTTCAAGCGCATGCTCTTTCACAATTTGTTTCCCATACTCACCTACACGATGAATTGTTAAAGTAGATTCTTCTCCATATTCTAAAATAATACTTAGAATACGATCAATTTCCTCTTCATCATGTAGCACTTCATCGAATTCCACATATACATAATAGCGGTCCTCAAACGAATACAGCTCATCTTTTATATCCTCAAAGATAAGACGGTGGCTTAATGAAATAACATCTTCAAAATCATTAAACTTAATTAAAAAGCCAAACGTACCATCTTCATTAAAGTTTGTTCCTGTTTGTTCCTCTACCTCTTCCACTAATTCTTGCTGGAATAATGATTCGATCCCTTCATCTAGAGGAATGTCTATAATTTTATCTACCCCTATTGGCAGCTCCAGCTTTTGTCCATCCTTTGACAGCTCTGCTTTCGTTACAAGTACTTCAATCCCTTTATCGACTGCTTGCACTTGAATCCATAGCGGTCCATCAATAAAGAAATCGTCATGATCACGAGCTTCGTCCATCATCTCCCAAAAGAGCTCTTCACTTCGTTCGCGGTCGTACCAAATTTCTTCACGATTAAACCCTCTGTCCTCTATATCAACGTACGTAATAAAAAATTTCATCGTATGGTCATTAATTCTTTCAATTTCCAAAATACAACTCTCCCTTCCTGCTTAGAATTGTTATGAAGGGATTCCCCACTCATATGACAAATCAATAGATTCTTGTACTCTCATTTTATGATAAGATTCTCCAGAATGGAAATAAAATCGATTTATTTTACAAAAATAGTTATATGCCTATCTTCATTCGATCATCTACACGAATATATCATTATAGCGATTTCTTACTCACAAAAAATTTGGACATACATTTCCACATTCCCCCGTACACTGTAATAAAGTGAAACTTCCTTTACAGAAGATTTTTTAGTCCCCAAGATACAGGGAAACCTTCTTCATCACATACATATAGTTCGCTTATTAAAACATCATAAATGGAGGCAGACGAATGGACTTAGAGTTTTTAACATCTGTACTAATGATTGTCGGTATCGATGTTGTATTAGGTGGCGATAACGCAATTGTCATCGCATTAGCTAGCCGAAATTTACCTGAACCTAAACGAAATAAAGCCATTTTGATCGGTACTATTTTAGCAATTGTACTACGAATTCTCCTTACCATACTAGCTGTCTACTTACTTGACATTCCATTTCTACAGCTTACTGGCGGGATTTTACTTACATTAATTGCAGTCAATTTATTAACTGATAATAGCAACGACCTTTCTTCTATTCAAGGAAAAACAACTTTATTCCAAGCTGTGCGTACAATTGTATTCGCAGATCTCGTTATGGGGTTTGATAATGTTATCGCCATTGCAGGTGCAGCTCACGGGAGGTTTTTACTCGTCATAATCGGCTTGTTCATTTCTATACCGATTATCATTTGGGGCAGCAAACTTATTTTAATACTTATGGAACGCTTTCCATTCCTCATTTATTGCGGCGCAGCAATTCTTTCCTATACAGCAGGAAAAATGGTTACACACGAAGATAGACTTGCAACTTTCTTTCATAACAATCCAGATTTCACCACGAGCATTCCTTACCTATTCATTTTCACTGTTCTATGCATCGGTATTATCGTTCAACAAGTTCGATTACGGAATGTGAAACATTAAAAAAAACCTTCTACTATATAATAGGTAGAAGGTTTTCATATTATTATAATTAATTTACAAGACGCTGTGCTTCACGTAATTGGAACGTTCTTACTGTACGTGGTAAGAAACGGCGGATTTCGTCTTCATTGTAACCTACTTGAAGGCGTTTTTCGTCGATCATAATTGGACGACGTAAAATCCCTGGATAGTCACGAATCATCTTATATAAATCTTGAAGTGGTAAAGACTCTAAGTTTACATTTAATTCTTGGAAAACTTTCGAACGAGTAGAAATAATCTCATCCGTTCCGCTTTCTGTCATACGTAAAATCTCTTTAATTTCCTCAATCGTTAATGGATCTGAGAAAATATTACGTTCTGTATAAGGAATATGATTTTCCTCTAGCCATAATTTCGCCTTTCTACAAGACGTACAGCTTGGAGAACTATATAATGTTACCATACAAAGCTCACTCTCCTTAAAGAGTACAAATTCTGTACTAATTACAGTTTAAATTTCTAATTTCAGCAATTTTTCGCGATAACTTGTCTTATTGAAAAGTGCAAAAATCGCATTTCATGTAAGCAACAACTTTTAATAAACAACAATTACTTTTAATAAGTAACTTCTATAATCATTATACAATAGATTTTACAAGAAATATACAGTAAATTTCCTGTTAGTTGAGAAAACTCTTCCGTGTATTTCACTGCTATGTAACATGATTACACTCACTTAAACTGTCCTTTAACAAGGACATTCAACCCTTTTTAACACTCGCTTTCCATAGATTGTTCATATGATATATAGTTATATTCCCATACTCTTTCCTATGAAAAAGAGAACGTTTTCTTACTTTTCCCTGATAATTCAATTAAAAAATGTAAGACATACAGGTAAAAACAAAAGGAACATTTGTTCTTATTTTAACAAATATTTTTCCCCCTGTCTAGATGATTTCTAAAGCAATTTAAATATTTTTCTGACATTTCTTTCTTTTTTTCCCCTTATCTCATACAATAAAAATACAGACAGGCAAAGGGGGAATTTGAAAATGATTGCTTTTTTTATTGATTTTGCCACCGTCGCTGCCCTCATCATCGGAATAACAGCATTGATTGGAGTCATTACAAATAGCATCGGAGAAAAACTCTTTGGCGGAAAAGAAAAAATGAAGTTTGTTAACAAAAGTTTGGATGTACAATCTGGTTGGAACCAAGTTGGTGGAAAAGGTATCTATAAAAAACGCACGTATTAAAAAAAAGCAGGTAATCACCTGCTTTTTTGTTATTTCCCTACTGATGCCCATTTGAAACTTACATCGCCACCATATTTATGGTTGTACATATCTTTAATTGTTTCTCTTTGTAAATACGCTCTACCACGTTGATATACTGGAACAATTGCAGCGTCATCAAGTAACATTTTCTCTGCTTCAAGTAGGTTTTTCCAACGAGCATTTACATCGCTACCATCTTTTTTCGCTTTCATGATAATTTCATCATATTTCGGATTAGAGTACTTCATTTTATTTTGTGATCCATCAGTTACAAACATATCAAGATATGTAATTGGATCTGGGAAGTCTGCACTCCATCCAGAGAATGACATTACATAATCGCCCGCATCTTCTAATTTTAGTTTTTGTGCGAATGGTTGTTGTTTAATTTTCACTGTTAAACCTGGTAAATTCTTTTCTAGCTCACCTTTTAAATATTCACCAGTTTTCTTCGATAATTCAACATCTTCATTTAATAACTCTAATTCAATTTCATTTTTGCCAAGCTCTTTTAAACCAGCTTCCCAATATTTCTTCGCTTCTTTCACATTTGGTTTTACAATATCCCCATTTTCAGCACGGAAATCTTTTTTATCTGGTCCTTTAATGAAGTTATCAGGAATTAATCCCGTTGCTGGCTTAGAACCGTTATTTAATAGTGTATCAACGAATGGTTTACGGTCAAAAGCAAGTGAAATCGCTTTACGAATATTTTTATTTGCTAAAGCTGGATCTTTCTGATTTAAACGAAGGAAGAATACAGATGTATCTTCTACTGTTTTGAAATCAGGTTTGCCTTTATATTTATCGATGAATTCCGCTAATAACGTCGCTCGGTCGATTGCATTTGTTTCATATAAGTTAATTGGCGTAGCTGTATCTTTTACAATATTAAAGTTTACTTCTTCAAGTTTCACTTCTTTATTGTCCCAATAGGATGAACTCTTTGTCATTTTAAAGCTACGTTCATGTTGCCACTCACTTAATGTAAATGGTCCATTATAAAGCGTTGTATTTGCTTCTAAAGCAAACTTCGTACCTTGCTCTTTCACAAACTTTTCATTCACAGGATAGAAGATTGGATAGACCATTAAATCTACAAAATACGGAATCGAGTTGTCTAATTCCACTTCTAATGTATGATCATCAATTGCTTTTACGCCTAATTGATCTGGACTCATCTCTTTTTTGTTAAT
The DNA here is from genome assembly GCF_009739945.1 of Bacillus luti. Lineage (NCBI taxonomy): Bacteria > Bacillati > Bacillota > Bacilli > Caryophanales > Bacillaceae > Bacillus > Bacillus luti. Next base: position 3,923,551 of record NZ_CP040336.1, read on the forward strand.
TTTCTCTGCATTTTTTATGTCATACATAATGTATGCTGATTTCGCTGCTGTATCTGGATTAATTGCTCTTTGCCATGCATATACGAAATCTTTCGCAGTTACAGGTTCACCATTTGACCATTTTGCATCTTCACGTAATTTAAATGTATATTTTTTACCATCTTCGGATTTTTGGAATTCTTTCGCTACACCTGGAACTAACTTATCATCTTTTCCAAGACGATATAAACCTTCCATTGTATTGTTCATTACTTTCGAAGAAACCGCATCAGCTGATAAAGCTGGATCCATCGTTGGAATTTCTTGTGTCTCAATTAAGTTTATAACTTGCTTTGTACCGCTCTTCCCGCTATCCCCTTTTGCGTTCGCTTGCGGCTCTTCCTTGTCATAACTACATGCCCCTAAAATCATGCTCATTGCTACCGTTGATAATACAAAAACCGGCATCTTTTTTTTCATATTTCCACCCTCCACAAAAATGTTAGCCCTTTCATTTTCAAACAAAAAGAAATATATATATGTTCTAACAATTCATATTATACACACAAATATATTTTTTGTATATTTATATTTCTATTTTATTAAAATTTTCTGTTAAAAAATAACTCTTTGTAAACGTTTCATACTGCCGTTTATCCATACTAAAGTGCAAAAAATAATTATTTTTATATTTTTCTAAATTATCAGAGAAAAACGAATTTTATATCCTATTATATTTTCTGTATAATTATCCTTCACTTTTTAACATAAAATAGCGCTCCCTTCATATTAAAAATATGTAGGTTAAAATGAGTGCAAAGGATAAGAAAGTATGTTACGATACACTTTGCTAAAAATAGATATCGGTAAAGAGGGGACGGACATGACAGCAACTCACTCCAAAAACAGGCCGGCAGAGAAATTAAGTTTATTCTTATTAACATGGCCTATTTTTCTAGAAGTTTTTCTTTTTATGTTGATGGGGATCGCTGATACTTTCATGTTAAGTGCATTATCAGACGATGCTGTATCTGGGGTTGGTGCAGCAAATCAATATCTCCATATCGCTATTTTGGTACTAGAAGTCATAGGGAACGGCGCAGCTATCGTTGTATCTCAATACCTCGGTTCCAAACGCTTTATGGAAGCATCTAAAATATCAGCATTAGCCGTTACATTAAATTTAGTAGTCGGGCTCGTTATAAGCGCTGGTTTTCTTTTATTTTCGAAACATATGATGATGGCAATGAACTTACAAGGCGACGTATTAACGTATGCACAAAACTATTTATCTATCGTCGGGGGAGCTATCTTCCTTCAAGCTATTATTAACTCATTAGCTGCAATTATCCGCGTACACGGTTTCACAAAGCAAGCAATGTTTATTTCACTTGGGATGAATATTATTCATATTGCCGGAAACTACGTACTCATTTTCGGGAAATTCGGTTTCCCAGAGCTCGGTGTGCAAGGGGCAGCCATTTCTTCTGCTGTCAGCCGACTTATCGCACTTATTGTTTTCTTCTGGTTACTGTACCGCGTTATGGGATACCGTGTGAAATTACAATATTACTTCACCTTATCAAAAGAATACGTCGGGAAAATTTTAAAAATCGGCATTCCATCGGCATTCGAACAAGTTATGTATCAAGCTTGCCAAATTGTCTTCCTATATTATGCAACATATTTAGGAACAGAATCATTAGCAGCTAGACAATATGCTACTAACATCTCGATGTTCACTTATTTATTCGCAATTGCGATCGGTATGGGAACTGCAATTATTATCGGCCGCCTTGTTGGTGGCGGCGAAAAAGATGAAGCATATGAACGCGTATGGAAAAGCGTAAGATGGGCAATTGGCGTAACTTTATGTATGGTCATCCTCGTGATTACATTCCGCACACAATTAATGGGACTGTTTACAGATAACCCGCACATTATTTCATTAGGTGCGTCAGTTCTTTTACTAAGTGTACTACTGGAAACAGGACGTACGATGAACATCGTCATCATTAACTCACTTCGTGCAGCTGGTGATGCAAAATATCCTGTTTTAATCGGTGCATTCTCTATGGTATTAATGAGTTTACCGCTCGGATATTTCTTCGTCTTCTATTTAGACATGGGGCTAGTTGGTATTTGGCTAGCGATTGCTATCGATGAATGGACCCGCGCCATTATTATGTTCTTCCGCTGGAGAAGTAGAGCATGGGAAAGTTATGCGCTTGTGAAACCAGAAGAGCAAGATGAGAGTGTTTCTGTTCATGCGCAGTAGTACTCCTTTGATCGAGATGCATTCATTTGTAAATGAAATTTATATTGTAGATTCTTTAAATAATAGAAAAAGCTGTTCCAACAAATTGTTGGAACAGCTTTTATTTAATTATACTTTTCAATTTCTATCTTCAATTCGTCAATGTTCTTATTAGAAATCGTATCCGATATTTTATGATCCACTTGATTTTTTAAAATATATGTTTGGTTATCTTGTTTCTTTTTAACACTTACTCTCTTCATCTCTTTCTAACAAAAAAAGAGCCATCCTTCCATAACAGAAGAATGACTCTCTTTCTTATTGATAAATCTCTTTATATTTCTTGTACTCCGCTTCAGAACATAATACGAAATGTCCTGGGCGAATTTCGCGCATTGTTGGTGCTTCACTACCATAATCATGTTGAGATGGATCATATACGATACGTTTACGATTGCGCTCATAATCTGGATCTGGAAGCGGAATTGCTGATAGTAGTGATTTTGTATATGGGTGAATTGGATTCGCATATAACTCATCACTTGTTGTTAACTCAACGATTTGACCACGGTACATTACACCGATGCGGTCACTAATGTATTTTACCATCGATAAATCATGGGCAATGAATAAGTATGTTAAACCTTTTTCTTTTTGTAACTGTTTCAGTAAGTTTACAACTTGCGCCTGAATCGATACGTCAAGTGCTGAGATTGGCTCATCGGCAATGATAAACTCAGGTTCTACAGCAAGTGCTCGAGCAATACCGATACGTTGACGTTGTCCACCCGAGAACTCATGCGGGAAACGGTTTGCGTGTTCTTTATTTAAACCAACTGTGTTTAACAGTTCATGAACACGATCCATACGCTCTTTTTTGCTTTTTGCTAGTCCATGAATATCAATACCTTCTGCAATAATGTCCCCTACTGTCATACGAGGGTTTAATGATGCATATGGATCTTGGAAAATCATTTGCATTTTACGGTTGAATTTCTTCAGTTCTGCACGTGATTTTTTACCATGTACATTTTCACCATCGAACAACACTTCACCAGCAGTTGCATCATATAAACGAATGATCGTTCTTCCAGTTGTTGATTTACCACAACCAGATTCTCCTACAAGTCCAAATGTTTCACCGCGATAAATGTCAAATGAAATATCATTAACCGCTTTGACAACACCACCACTCACGTCAAAGTGTTGTTGTACATTTTTCACTTCAATTAATTTCTCACGTTGTTTAGTCATGTTGTTCACCTGCTTTCATTTGAAGAATGCGTTTTTCAACGACTGCCGGCGGTTTTACTTCTGGAGCTTGCTCATGAAGTAACCAAGTTGCCGCATAATGTGTATCACTTACTTTAAATAAAGGTGGCTCCATTTCAAAATCAATTTTCAGCGCCTGTGGGTTACGTGGTGCAAAAGCATCACCCTTCGGCGGTTTTAATAAGTCTGGAGGCGTTCCAGGGATTGCGTATAATTCTTCCTCTGATCCATCTAAGCTTGGCATAGATGCAATTAAGCCCCAAGTGTATGGATGTTTCGGATTATAGAAAATTTCATCTACAGTTCCAATTTCAACAACTTTACCAGCGTACATAACTGCAACTCGGTCAGCAACGTTTGCTACTACACCTAAGTCATGCGTAATGAAAATGATTGCTGCTTCTGTCTTTTGCTGAATGTCTTTCATAAGCTCTAAAATTTGCGCCTGAATCGTAACGTCTAGCGCCGTTGTCGGCTCATCGGCAATTAATAATTTCGGGTTACAAGCTAACGCCATCGCAATAACTACACGCTGTCTCATACCACCTGAGAATTGGTGAGGATATTGTTTTAAACGTGCTTCTGGATTTGGAATACCTACAAGGTCGATTAATTCTAACGCAACTTTACGTGCGTCTGCTCTACTCATCCCTTGGTGTTTAATAAGACCTTCCATAATTTGATTCCCAATTGTCATCGTTGGATTTAATGATGTCATAGGATCTTGGAAAATCATTGCGATATCTTTACCGCGTACTTGCTGCATTTCTTTTTCCGTTAATTTCGTTAAATCACGACCATCAAATACAATCTCTCCATTTTTAATACGTCCTGGAGGATTTGGGATTAATCCCATTAGCGCTTTAGAAGTAACTGATTTCCCAGAACCAGACTCTCCTACAATCGCTAATGTTTCCCCTTTTTTCAAATCAAAAGTAACTCCGCGCACTGCTTGTACTTCACCTGCATGTGTATCAAAGGAGACTTGTAAATCTTTTACCTCTAACAATGTTTTCATTTTTACTTCTCCCTCCTTGTTTACTTACGCATTTTTGGATCTAACGCATCGCGTAATCCATCTGCCATTAAGTTAAATGCTAGAATTAACATACTGATGACAACCGCAGGGATGAACATCATGTGTGGATACGTTTGAATTGACTTATATCCATCGTTTACAAGAGAACCAAGTGATGCGAATGGTGGCTGAATTCCTAAACCGATGAAGCTTAAGAATGCCTCACCAAACACCGCTGATGGAATTGTAAACATTGTCATTACGATAATTGGTCCCATAACGTTTGGAATTAAGTGTTTCACAATTAATTGTGTATTTGTTGCACCTAATGTACGAGACGCTAATACATACTCTTGGTTTTTTAACTTTAAGATTTGTCCACGAACAATCCGCGACATCCCTATCCAACCTGTAATCGCCATTGCGAGTGTAATCGACCAAATACCAGATCCCATAATGATTACCATTAAAATTACGATGATTAAGTATGGAATACCGTTAATAATCTCCATAATACGTTGCATAATATTATCTACTCTACCGCCATAGAATGCTGAAACTCCTCCGTATGCAACCCCAATTACTAAGTCAATTGCTGCTGCTAAAAGAGCGATATATAATGATACGCGTGTACCTTCCCATGTTCTTGTCCATAAGTCACGGCCAAGGTCATCTGTACCAAACCAGAAGTACTCTTTAATATCACGTTTTGCATATTGGTCAACACCATATTGATCTGTACCGTCAAATGGTAACCAATGAACATTTTCAATAACTGGAATTTTCGGTGGTAATTTCGCACGACCTAAATCTTGCTCTTTATACGAGTGTTTACTTACCACAGGTCCGAAAATCGCTAATAGTGTGATGATAACTAGTAATACAAGACCAAGCATCGCACCTTTATGTTGGAACAAACGTCTTCTTACATCTTGCCAAAACGTTAAGCTTGGACGGGCAATGACTTCATTATCAACATTATTTTGATTTGCTTGTTGAAATAGATCTGGAGATAATTTTTGTACATCTTTCATCATTTTTTCCCTCCCGCTAAACGAATACGAGGATCAATAATTCCGTATAAAATATCGACAATGAAAATAACTAAAATGAAGATTGCACTATAGAAAATCGTAGTTCCCATAATAACTGTATAGTCATTTAAAGTAATCGATTTAACGAATTGTTCCCCAAGTCCAGGTACAGCGTAAATTTGCTCGATAACAAGTGTCCCTGTAATTAACGCAGCAACCATCGGTCCTAAAATTGTTACAACTGGAATTAACGCGTTACGAAGTGCGTGTTTTACAATGATAACACCTTGGCTAATCCCTTTTGCTTTCGCTGTTAAAATATAGTCAGACTGCATAACTTCAATTAATTCTGCACGAGAGAAACGTGCGATTGTTGCGATAACTCCCATTGATAATGCAATTGTAGGCATTACAGTAAACTCTGGTCCTTTCCAGAAGGCTACTGGGAACCAACCAAGTTTTACCCCTACGAAATACTGCAGTAATGCGGCGAATACGAATGATGGTACTGACATTCCGAGTACCGAAATAACTGTGGCACTATAATCCACCCACGTATTATTACGAAGTGCAGCAACAATACCTAAAATTAATCCGATAAATGTTCCTAATATAATCGCTTGTAAACCAAGTTGTGCGGATGGTCCAATACGATCCACAATCATGTCTGTTACTGGACGGTTATCATATTGGAATGATACCCCTAAATCACCTTGTGCTAAGTTACCTAAGTAACGTGCATATTGAACTGGTACTGGATCATTCAATCCGTATTTTTCAAGAATGATTTCTTTTTGTGCCGGTGATAGCTTCTCCTGGTTTTTAAGCGGAGAACCCGGAAGTAATTTCATCAAAAAGAAAGTCAGTGTAGTAATTAAAAATAATGTCAAAGCCATGTACACGAAACGTTTTAATACATAACGTCCCATAGTCAAGCACCTCCCCGTTTTTCTCAAAAGCAATAAGATAGTTTAAAATATTCTTACTTTTATTTTTTTAAAATAAGAGCATATGCCCATCATAGGCATATACCCCTGTAAACGATGGAAAAAAAGATTATTTTTGTTCAACAGATGCCCATTTGTAAGTTAATTTACCACCATAGTTGATTGGGATAATATCTTTTACAGCACCTTTTACTACATACGCTGAACCTTTTTGGAAGATCGGAGCGATAACCGCATCCTCTTTAATTAGCATTTTCTCTACTTCTAAAAGGTTGTTCCAGCGAGCTTGTAAATCTTTTGTATCTGTTTTAGCTTTCAGAATTAACTCATCATATTTCGGATTAGCATATCCTGTTTTATTTTGAGAACCATTCGTAACAAACATATCTAAATATGAGATTGGATCTGGGAAATCTGGTCCCCAAATACCAAACGCAATATCATATTGCTGAGAATCTTCTAATTTATTTTTTTGTGCGAATGGCTGCTGTTTCATTTTAATCGTTAAACCAGGTAAGTTCTTTTCCATCTCACCTTTTAAGAATTCACCAACTTTTTTAGCATCTTCATTATCAAAGTTTAAGAATTCTAGTTCAATTTTATCAGTGCCAAGCTCTTTCTTCGCTGTTTCCCAAAGCTTCTTCGCTTCTTTTGGATTTGTTTCAACTAACTTTCCATTTTCAGCTCGGAAATCTTTTTTATTCGGGCCTTCAGCGAAATCTTTTCCAACAAATCCGTAAGCTCCAATTGCACCGTTATTTAAAATAACTTTTGCAATGTTATCACGGTCAAATGACATTGAAATTGCTTTTCTTAAGTTTTTATTACTTAAGTACTGATTACTTTGATTAAATCTTAAGTAAGCAACCCCTGCTTCTTTTCTTGTTTGGAACTCTGGACTCTGTCTAAATTTATCAACAAATTCCGACGTTAAAGCCGCACGATCAATCGCGTTTGTCTCATATAAATTTACATCAGTTGCTGTATTTTTTACAATATTAAAATTGATCTCTTCGATTTTAACCGTTTTATTATCCCAATACGAAGGGTTCTTCTTGAATTGGAAACTTTGTTCATGTTTCCAATCACTCATTACGAATGGCCCGTTATATAGTGTTGTATTTGCCTCTAAACCGAACTTATCACCTTGTGCTTTTACAAAGTTTTCATTTAGTGGGTAAAACACTGGATAAACTGTTAAATCAATAAAGTAAGGAACAGGGTTGTCTAATTCCACTTCTAATGTATAATCATCAATCGCTTTTACACCTAATTGGTCAGCAGGTAATTCTTTTTTATGAATCTTCTCTGCATTTTTAATATCAAACATAATGTACGAATACGTCGCTTTTGTCTCTGGATTTACTGCTCTTTTCCATGAATACACAAAGTCTTTAGCTGTTACAGGTTCCCCATTCGACCATTTCGCATCTTTTCTTAACTTAAATATGTATTTCTTCCCATCATCTAGCTTTTCAACATCTTCAGCAACTCCAGGCATTCTCTTTTGATCTTTGCCCGTACGATACAAACCTTCCATCGTATTATTTAAAGCTGTAGAAGATGAAGAATCAGATGCTAATGATGCATCCATTGACGGAATTTCAGATAACTCTGTTAAATTAAGAATCTGTTTTCCGTTACTACTACTAGTAGCGTTCTCTTTCCCTTTTGCTTTTGCGTCATCTTTTTGGTAGCTACACGCGCCAAGCAACATACTTGCAGTTAAAGTTGATGCAAGTAATAACGGTATCTTTTTCTTCATGTTGTGTTGCCTCCCCTAATTGCACTTCCTGTACCCTCACTTGTTAAAAAGTAGAATTGAAAGAATAATCTCCAAGTTTCTACAATTTTCATTATACATATAATACGACGATTGTGAATATAGTTTTTTGTTTTTTTGTTAAAATTTTTAATAAAATGTTTATATTTTTATTTTTCTGTAAAGGTATACGTTAACATTGCTACCATCATCTTGAAATCAGACCTTTAATTGCGTATAATTTTCAAAAAATTAATTCTAGTACTTATTATAGCTTTTATAGTATAATAATTCTAGTAATATTTTGACGGAGGGGAATATTTTGAATAAAGTTTTTTTTCATACTTGTATACTAATTTTTATAGCGATAATTGCTTCTAGTATTGGCGCATTCCTCATTTCATCTCAATTTTTGTTGAACTTTGTCAATATCTCGTTTTATATCGCACTATTTTTTATTCTGGTTGGTGGTTTTTTATACATATTTCAAAATGGATTTTTTAATGTAACTCTTTACGCCTTCCAAAAAGTATTTGGTACGAACAAAAAAATAGACTCTTTAATTGAGGAAGCAGAGGAACCTGTTAATAAGAAAGAACGTATTTATAAAACATATTCATTCAAATGGACGTATCCTATATGTATTACAGGTATCGTACTTGGGGTGTTCTCGACTCTCATTAGCTTTACTATTTTGATGTAGTTTGCAAACACTATCCCATATGATATAATTATCAGCAAAACATTTTGTTATAAAACTTTAGTTCTTTCATATTAAAAGAGCTCAAGTAACAATAAATAAATTTATATGTATGCGATGATAAAGAAGAGTACATATTGAGGCAATTTCAGAGAGCTTGTGGTTGGTGTGAACAAGTAATTGTACAATGTGGAATGGGCTTTTGAGCACCAAACCGAACCGAAAGTAGTAGGCTTTGGCGTTATATCCAAACGTTATTATGGATTAAAGAGATTTCACAGTAGTGAAATAATTAGGGTGGTACCGCGGTCCATTCGTCCCTATCATTTTTGGGATGAATGGGCTTTTTTGTTTGCCTTCTCTTCCCCATCACGCATTCAATTTTAGGAGGAATTACTTATGTCAGTTATCTTTTCTGGTATTCAGCCGAGTGGAACGATTACACTTGGAAACTATTTAGGAGCAATGAAGCAATTTACAGAGCTTCAAAACGAACACGACTGTTATTTCTGTATTGTAAACCAACATGCTATTACAGTACCTCAAGATCCCGTACAACTTCGTAAAAACATCCGCAGTCTTGCTGCACTTTATGTAGCATGCGGCATCGATCCTGAAAAAGCTACTTTATTTGTACAGTCAGAAGTACCAGCACACGCTCAGCTAGGCTGGATCATGCAATCTGTTGCTTACGTTGGAGAATTAGAGCGTATGACGCAATATAAAGATAAAGCATCAGGTAGAGATTCAGTTCCAGCTGGATTACTTACGTATCCACCATTAATGGCTGCTGATATTTTACTTTATAACACAGAAATCGTACCAGTTGGTGACGACCAAAAGCAACATATTGAATTAACACGCGACTTAGCAGAGCGTTTCAACAAACGTTACCGTGAAATCTTCACAATGCCTGAAATTCGCATTCCAAAAGTAGGAGCTCGCGTTATGTCATTAACAGAGCCAACGAAAAAAATGAGTAAATCTGATCCAAATCCAAAATCAATGATCAGCATGCTTGATGAGCCAAAAACAATCGAAAAGAAAATTAAAAGTGCTGTAACTGATTCTGAAGGTATCGTGAAATTTGATAAAGAAAACAAACCTGGTATCTCTAACTTATTAACAATTTACTCTTCATTCTCTGGAAAAACAGTTGAAGAAATTGAAACAATGTATGAAGGAAAAGGATACGGTGATTTCAAAGGCGACTTAGCTCAAGTAGTCGTAGAAGCAATTCGCCCAATCCAAGACAAATATAACGAACTAATCAACTCACCAGAACTAGACGAAATTCTAGACAAAGGTGCCGAAAAAGCAAACCGCGTCGCATTCAAACAACTACGCAAAGTAGAAAACGCAATGGGATTAAGTAGAAAACGTAGGTAACATATAAAGCGGAAGCGGCTCGTTCAGAATGTGAGGGGGATGGAGCTCCTGACGTAGAGGCGCTTTTTGCCTCGCAGGAAGGCGCGAAGCCACCGAACATTCTTGCCGCTGGAGCTGGATTTTATATAAAGCGGAGGCAGCTCGTTCAGCTCTGACTGGCTAAGGTTCTTTCGCATAGAAGACGCTTTTTGTCTTCTTATGCGGAAGGTTCTTAGACACGAAGAGCTTGCTGCCGGAGCTAGATTTCTACAAATTAAAAAAAACCGCCAATTGGCGGTTTTTTTTAATTTACCTTCTGCTCATTTTCCATTTCCCATAACTTTTCAAAAAATGGCTGTCCTTTTACAAGGCGCTCGCATAATTGTTCATGCTTCTCAGACCAGCCTGATTTCGCTTCATCATATAATCTAGCCCAAATATCTTCAAATTCCATATGTTGAACTGTTCCATATTCTGATGGATCCCACTCTGTGTACCAATAGCGAATCTCAGCTGTATTTTTCGTTGTATGTAATTGATCTAACGCCATAAATAATAATTGTTTTAACTGTCTTTCTTTACGAGTCAAACCATTCATAATGAAAGGAGATGGTGATAAAATATGATGCTCTTTTTCTGTTTCTTCTACTTGGAACTCATACTTTTCCGCTTGTACGTTTTCTACCATCTCATATACCATCTGCTCTTGGCGAGGTATAAGTCTGCTTTTTCGAATTGGCACATTGTAGCCAATTGAATCAATCGCAATAATTCCTTTTCCATCTGTAACTACAAAACAATATTCCTGTTGCAAACGTTCGTGATTTTTACGAATATAAGCCTTATGATGTACGTCTTCCAATAACTTTTGTGGAAGCTCTAACAATTCGTTCTCGATGTAATGATATAATGTGGAATCTACTTTTAATAATGGCACTTGATCTAATAGTTCAATCGTATCATCTTTCCGCCATTCGTAAAAATGACAAACGTTATACCCATTTTCTTCACCTTCAAACCAATTTACCCATACATCATGTAGATATAACATTCTCTACCCCTCACTTCACTACTGTTTGTACCAATCATTATGTTCATTTTTGCTTAACTTTATTCCACTTAAGGAAATATATTCTAATTATTATTTTTTCTTCTATAATATTAAAAAAAACAGGAGATATAGCCCCTGTTTTTTATGGAACATGAAACGTATTTGCTTTATCCAATATTTCTTTCGCATCTATAGATAATAAAGATAGTGTATCTTCTTCCAATGCTACACAATCTTTTACAATATGAAAGCCAAGCGCATAACCAAGCATTTTCGGATAAGAATGAAGACCATTTAATAAGATATCATGCTCCCTTGTTCCTCGTTTTATCGTTATTCTTTCGTGTACAACGTTCCTCCAATAATAAAGTGCTTCTTCTTTTGAAAGGTACGTCGTCCACGGCGCATTATTTTTTTCTGTATACCTTTCCGTTACTGCCTGCTCAGCTAACCCTTCCATAATCATCGTATCAAGTAATGTATACTCTGTTTCTTTCTTTTCAATTTGATGTAACCTGCATATATGGTGATATTCATGTGCCAATAACGCTTTTAACTCTTCTAAAGAATTCCGCCCACATACGAACAAGAAAATAACGTGGCGCATAGAAAGCCCCGCTTTCCCGTTATATTCTTCTTGTACAGTTCGGTTATAGGAATCTGATAATAAAATAAAGATAGGGATATCTGGACCGTTTAACCATTTTTTTAATTTATCATACTCCATACTTAACTCTTTCCAGATTTCCTTTTTCTCTAACTCTTTAATTTCTTGTTCTCCTCGCATGACCGGGCGATACATACCTTTGGAAATTAAAAAGCGATACAATCTTTCTTTCGGTAACGGGATATACTTCGTAAATTTTTCACATAGTTTTTCTGGTCGTCCGTAATATAGATGTAGCCACTCAGCTGTTTCAACAACCCCCATCTTTATCCCTCCTTTTTCTTATGTATATGCAAAAAGGGAAAAAGACGTAAAAATAAATAAGGTGTTTTTTCGTAGTTTGTTACGAAAAAACACCTTATTTCATCTATTATTTATACGATTTAAATACTAATACTGCATTATGACCGCCGAATCCTAATGAGTTACTTAATACTGCGTTTACTTCTTGATGTCTCGCATTATTCGGTACGTAATCTAAGTCACATTCTGGATCTGGTGTTTCATAGTTAATCGTTGGAGGAATTACTCCGTCTGTAATTGATTTAATAGAGAAGATCGCTTCAACAGCACCAGCTGCTCCTAATAAGTGACCTGTCATTGATTTCGTTGAGCTGATTGCTACTTTATACGCGTGCTCACCGAACGTTTCTTTAATTGCCATCGTTTCATACTTTTCATTCGCATCTGTACTTGTACCGTGCGCATTAATGTAATCAATATCTTCTGGCTGTAGACCTGCATCTGCTAAAGCTTGACGCATTGCACGCACGCCGCCTTCACCACCAGGAGCCGGCATTGTAATATGGAATGCATCACCAGTTGCACCGTAACCAGCGATTTCCGCATAAATGCGAGCGCCACGAGCTAATGCGTGCTCTAATTCTTCAAGAATTAAAATACCTGAACCTTCACCCATTACGAAACCGCTACGATTTTTATCGAATGGACGGCAAGCTCTTGCTGGATCTTCATTAAATGTTAATGCTTTCGCTGAACTGAATCCTGCGAATGCCATACTTGTTAACGGCGCCTCTGCTCCGCCTGTAATCATTGCGTCAGCATCACCGCGCTGAATCGCTTTAAATGCGTCACCAATTGAGTTTGCACCAGATGCACAAGCTGTTACAGAACAAGTATTGATTCCCTTCGCCCCTGTTGCGATCGATACTTGACCTGCTGCCATATCTGGAATCATCATCGGTACGAAGAATGGGCTCACGCGGCGCGGGCCTTTCTCAGTAAAAATCTTAAATTGTTCTTCGTATGTTTCCATACCGCCAATACCAGAACCAATCCATACACCAATTCGAGGTCCGTTTTCTTCTGTAATCTCAAGCTTTGCATCTGCAACTGCCATTTTCGCTGCTGCTACTGCATATTGTGTAAAGCGATCCATACGGCGCGCTTCTTTTTTATCAATATATTTCTCGACTTCAAAGTCGTTAATTTCTGCTGCTACTTTTGCTGGAAATAGTTCCGGATCAATTCTTGTAAGTCGTCCGATTCCAGATACACCCTTTTTAATGTTTTCCCATGCTGTTTCAACATCTGTACCGACCGGTGTAACAGCTCCTAGTCCTGTAATTACGACCCTCTTTTTTTCCATACAAAATACACTCCTTTTTTTCTCTCAGTCCTTATTTACCCCAACGAAGAGCGACTGCTCCCCATGTTAATCCGCCGCCAAAACCAACAAGTATAATTAAATCACCGTCTTGAATACGTCCGTTTTGCAATTCCTCTACCATTGCAATCGGAATTGAAGAAGCTGATGTATTACCGAACTTCTCAATTGTCATACTCATTTTTTCTTGTGGTAAATTTAATCTCTCTCTTGCAGATTCCATAATACGAATGTTCGCTTGATGCGGTACTAAGAAATCCACATCTTCTTTCGTAAGACCAGCTTTATCTAAAACGCGAAGACAAGAATCACCAAGTTGACGAACGGCAAATTTAAAGACTTCTCTGCCATTCATCATAACATACTCATCTTGATAAAGATGCTTACCGCCACTTCCGTCTGCTCCTAATTCGAAAGATAGAACGCCTCTTCCTTCTGAAACAGCTCCCATTACGATAGCACCGGCTCCATCTCCAAATAGTACTGCTGTATTTCGATCATTCCAGTCTACAATTTTAGATAGCTTATCACTACCAACTACTAATACATTTTTATAAGTTCCCGTTTGAATAAATTGCTGCGCTGTAATCATTCCGTACATAAAACCAGCACATGCTGCACTTAAATCCATTGCAGCTGCATGTTTTGCTCCAATTGCTTCTTGAATCACACAAGCCACTGCTGGAAAAGCACGATCTGGCGTTACTGTCGCTACTAAAATAAGATCGATATCCTCTCCACTAATCCCAGCGTCTTCAAGTGCTTTCTTAGAAGCCTCTACCGCCATATATGAAGTATCTATTGTATCATCGGCAATGCGTCTTTCTGCAATTCCCGTTCTCGTACGAATCCATTCATCGGATGTTTCCATTATTTTCTCTAAATCGTGATTTGTGACTACTTTTTCTGGCACATATCTTCCGATCCCTAAAATGCCCACGTTCACATCGCAGCCCTCCGTTTTATATCAATTATTATGACTTGGTACTAATTTTAAAACATAAATGTATTTTTGTCTAGAATATATTTCAACCAAAACATAAAGGTAGCGTATTATTCTCTTTATTCTTCAGTAAAAGAAACAGAAACATACCTCTCCCTATTTCGCTTAAAATATAAAAAAACCCGAACCGCTTCTACTCACGGTCCGAGCCTCTCTCCCATCCAAAAGAAGGATTTTATTCTTTATTCTTTATCCGCTTTCCCAAGCTCATATGCTTCGTTCATTACTTTCATCAATAACTCTAACACTGGTTGTGCTTTCTCCATATCAAGCGCAATTCCATTAGAATCTAAAATTGCCTTTGCTTCTGGTAAATGCTTCATTGCGATTTGTAAAAATTGCATGCTTTTTTCGTTCATATTCTATTCTTCCTCTCCAATAAAACTTTCACATATAATAGTGTAACATGCGCGCTACCCTTCGTATAACTCTTTATATTTTTTCATATGGGCCAATTGCTTATTTAAACCGTATTCTAACGGGGTATTTCTTTTAATTGAAATATCCTCGGCCGCTTCATCTCTTTCTTCCTTACTATTTTTATTCACTTTATCATCTGCACGTAAAAGGCTCATACCTTTTTCCCATAACGACTGTTTTCCACTAAGTAAATTGTATATACCAACATGCTCCCCGTTTGCTCCATTTTCCCATAAGTATTCACATACATCTTCAACGTAAAGTAGATCGCTCCCTTTTTCCTCACTCGTACAATGGCACTCTTTCTCATCCAGCTCCGATAAAATGAGCTGATGATACATCATAAAAGATGGTTGCCACGGTCCATATAATGTAGGAACTCGAAATACACTATATTGTAAATTTCCTTTTTTCAATCCTTCTTCCACTTTCGAAAATAGACGTTTATTTTCGGATTCCTCTTGGCTTCCTACTTCAATAGAAGAAATTAAATTTAACTTTACTTTCTGCTCATCACACATTTTTATAATCCGCTTTAAATATTGTAATATGACCCTTTCATTCCGAAATCCGCTTTGCTGATTCGGTTCGTACAAGCAAAAGTAAACGGTGTCGAAATTCTCTCCCTCTACTGATCTCCATCCATCCTCATCTCTTATGGAATAGTACGTCAATAACGCATTTCGCCCAATTAACAATAACTTCTCTTCATTAATTTTTGTCATACTATCGAATTCATCAAAATCAAGGCCATACACTTCTACTTCTTCTGCGATCATTTTATTCACAAGGTGATAACCTACAAACGTAAGTGCACCTACAATAAGCACGCGTTCCATACCACCAACCCTTTCCCCTTGAAACAAATAGCTCCTCATTTATGTATATGGGAGCTTCACAGTTCTTCTTCATATTTTTTAAAGAAATCAGTTGTTTGCCTAACCATTTTATATTTCACATCTTGCAGATGGAATAAGACAGAAGTATCGCATTGATTAAATTGTCTCATTTTCTCATATTTACGTAACAATTGTTTTCTTCCTCTCTTCTCTTGTGTTGATACGAAAATTTTAACAGGTACACAAGACGGAAGAAGCGTAAATGATTTCTTATTTATTTTTGATTCTAATTCTTCTTCTTTGGAATCATACGCCAAACTTAATTCTTTCACTAATCTTTTGTAAAAAAACTTATGCTCTTTCTCAAACCCCACATATTCTGGTAAATCTAGACACGGATTTAACATAACGACAGAGCGTATACACTCAGGATATTTATTCATCATCTCAAGGGCTACAAGCGCACCCATCCCATCGGCCATAATATGCATTTTCGCATTCAATGTCTCTTTTCTCAACACAACATCATACAAGCGTTTTGCGAGACGAACAGATTGATCGTTTCCCCAATGCCTTCCATATAAATTAGAGGAAAATACCGTGTAGCCTTCTTCAATAAGACCATGTAAAAAGTAAGATCTTCCCGCATGCTGTGTCCATAAACTTGTACCATTCTCAATAAAGTAGTTGTAATCACCAAGAAGCATAACAGAAAATCCATTTGGCTTCTCCGGCAAATAAATGACACATGGTTCTTTTTCTAAGTAAAAAAAACGTTCCGTAATACTCATTTTTCCCCCGCCTTATTTTCTAAACGTATAAAACCACTCTTTTATACTGTATGAACAGAATGCAAATTTGCGTTGAAAAATCTACAAATATTTTTCTATATTCTTTTTTCAATTGTGTTACAATAAGGACAGATTGAACGAATAGAGGTGTAAAATATGCGTTTCATTTGGGCATTAATTTGGTCGTTCTTGCTTGTACATATGATGAGCTATGTAATCGGCTCTATGACTGGCGGTACATACGATTTTAACCAAGCGTCTATTTTCTCAGTTGTTCTTGCGGTATTAGTACTAGCGATTTCAGCTGCAATTCCAAACGAGCCAGTAGAACAACACTAAAAAAGAGTCCGGATTTTATCCGAACTCTTTTTTATTTTTATTTCACATGAACGACTAACTCGTTATTTTCAACATCAACAACTACGTGACTATTGTCAGTAATCGTTCCTGCAATTAATTCTCGTGCTAGTTTCGTTTCCACTTGACGTTGTACATATCGTTTTAATGGACGAGCTCCGTACATCGGATCAAATCCAGCTTCTACAACGAATCCTTTCGCGGAATCTGTTAATTCTACTGTAATGTGACGGTCAGCTAAACGACCTTGTAATTCTTTTACAATTTTATCAACAATACCTTTAATTTCATTCGCTGTAAGAGGTTTGAATAAAATAATTTCATCGACACGGTTTAAAAATTCTGGTCGGAAATGTCCTCTTAATTGTCCCATTACAAGCTCTCTTGATTCTTCTTTAATCGAACCATCTTCTTCTAAACCTTCTAATAAGTGAGCAGATCCAATATTTGAAGTCATAATAATAACTGTGTTTTTAAAGTCTACTGTACGGCCCTGTGAATCTGTAATGCGGCCATCGTCTAACATTTGTAATAAAATGTTAAATACTTCTGGATGTGCTTTTTCAATTTCATCTAACAAAATAACGGAATATGGTTTACGTCTTACTGCTTCTGTTAATTGACCACCTTCTTCATATCCTACATATCCAGGAGGTGCACCAATTAAGCGGGACACGGCATGTTTCTCCATGTACTCGGACATATCGATACGAATCATTTGCTCTTCACTATCAAATAAAGACTGTGCTAACGTTTTCGCAAGTTCTGTTTTACCAACACCTGTTGGTCCTAAGAAGATGAAAGAACCAATCGGACGGTTCGGATCTTTAATACCAGCGCGAGCACGAAGAACTGCGTCTGATACTAGGCTTACCGCTTCTTCTTGTCCGATGACACGCTCTGATAAAATTTGCTCTAGGCGTAATAATTTCTCACGTTCACCTTCAACAAGTTTTGCGACAGGAATACCCGTCCAGCGTGAAACAATATCTGCAATCTCTTCTTCACTTACTTCCTCACGTAATAAACGATTTTCTTGTTTATTATGTGCGCCCATTTCTTCTGCTTCTTTCAACTCTTTTTCAATCGCAGGAATTTTCCCGTGACGAAGTTCAGCTGCTTTATTTAAATCGTAATTCCCTTCTGCTTCTTCTAACTCTCGGCGCAGGCGCTCTAAATGTTCGCGTAAGTCACGAACTTTGTGAATATCTTCTTTTTCCTTCTCCCATTTCGCTCTCATGCCACTTGCAACTTCTTTTAAATCCGATAATTCACGTTGCAACGTTTTTAGACGTTCTTGGCTACCACGGTCTGTTTCTTTTCCAAGAGCTGCTTCCTCAATTTCTAACTGCATAATGCGGCGCGTTACTTCATCTAATTCTGTTGGCATAGAATCAATTTCCGTACGAATTGTTGCGCACGCTTCATCAACAAGGTCAATCGCTTTATCTGGTAAGAATCGATCTGAAATATATCGATCTGATAAAACGGATGCTGCTACAATCGCGCGGTCATGAATATTTACACCGTGATAAATTTCAAAACGCTCTTTTAATCCACGTAAAATTGAAATGGTATCTTCAACAGTTGGTTCTTCTGCTAATACTTGTTGGAAACGTCTTTCTAGAGCTGGATCTTTCTCAATATATTTACGATATTCATCGAGCGTCGTTGCCCCGATACAATGCAGTTCACCACGCGCAAGCATCGGTTTTAACATATTCCCTGCATCCATCGCTCCTTCTGTTTTACCAGCGCCAACGATTGTATGAAGTTCATCGATGAATAGTAAAATGCGCCCTTCACTCTTTTTAATTTCATTCAATACAGCTTGCAGACGCTCTTCAAACTCACCACGGAATTTCGCACCAGCTACGAGCGCGCTCATATCTAATGCAAAAATCGTTCTATCTTTTAATCCTTCTGGTACATCCTTTTTCACAATACGCTGCGCTAACCCTTCAACGATTGCTGTTTTACCAACACCTGGTTCACCAATTAAAACAGGATTGTTTTTCGTTTTACGTGAAAGAATGCGGATAACACGGCGAATTTCACTATCCCGGCCGATTACAGGATCAATTTTCCCCGCTCTTACTTCTGCCACTAAATCACGGCCATATTTTTCTAACGCTTCATAAGTTGCCTCTGGATTTTGACTAGTCACTCTTTGATTCCCCCGAACTGTCATTAAAGACTGTAATAAATTATCTTTCGTAATATGAAATCTTGTAAATAATTGATTGATATCGCCTTTTTCTTCAGCAAAAGCAAGCAATACATGTTCGACTGAAATGTAATCATCTTGCAGTTTTTCTGCTTCCTTCTCCGCTCTTACAAGCAGTTGTTGCAGAGTGCTTGTTATATACAATTTCCCAGCTTCTGCTCCGCTTCCCGTTACAGAAGGTTTCTTTTTAATTAAGCTTTCTATTCCTTGCTTTAATGCTTCTATATCAACATTCATTTTTTGAAATATACGTACTGCTAATCCATCTTGCTCCTCTAATAATGCAAGTAATAGATGAACAGTATCCACCTCTTGGTGATGATGAGATACCGCTAAAGATTGGGCACTCATAATCGCCTCTTGTGTTTTTGTTGTCATTTGATTTAAGTCCATCTTTACAGCCCTCCAAAAGTTTGACTTTCTTTGACCTTTGATTTGATTATACGCCAACTGACTTTTTTATACAATAAATTTGCTTATGTATTTTCAAACTTATTATCTGAAAAAGAAAACAGGAACATTCATTATATTGTTCAAAATGGTTCGGTAAATGAAATTATAATGTGTAACGAAAAAAAGCCGCAATAATGATTGCGGCTTCTGTTAGGGTTTTCTTTTATATGTCCACTGACGGTTATGATTCGTGTTATCTGGGAATTTTTCACCGGCAGTTAGTTTCACCATTTGCGGATCTTTCACCATACTTCCTGTTTCACCAATTTCTACGTAAATGCCATCATTTGGCGCTTTTTGTCCAGAACGAAACCTACGATTTTGTCCCATTTTCATTCTCCTTCCATGACGTCTTTGCCTCATTAGTATATCCATTTTAAAAGAAAGCTTTTCTGTCATGTTTAGGAAACAAGTACTACATCTCATTCTTGTACATATATATGAATGACACAAATGGAAGCAGGGATTTCTTTCCTACTTTGTAGAAAAAAAAAGAAACCAACCTACTCTAGGCTAGTTTCAAAGGAGAGTCAAACATATACGAGAAGATTACATGTTCATTATAAGCTTCATCACATGAGCAATGTAACCCTTTTCACAATTTGTCCATAATGAAAGAAACATTGTTTGAACTTTCCAAAAAAATGTTGACTTTTCTTAATTTCCAACGATAAATAGTAGACACCACAGCACCTTGAGACGTAAGATGGATATATAGTGAAATTTCCATCTATGGTGGTCTCACCCAGTCTAACCTCTTATTTCTGCATATTAAAAACGGAAATACAGATAAAAACAAAAAAATTATTATAAGAGGTGAAATTATGAACAAACAACATTTAATCGCTTTAGACTTAGACGGTACTTTATTAACAGACAACAAAATAATTTCGACTCGAACGAAACATACAATTGCAAAAGCAAAGGAACAAGGACATATCGTTGTTATTTCAACAGGGCGTCCATTCCGCGCTAGTTATGATTACTATAAAGAACTTGGCCTGAACACACCTATCGTAAACTTTAACGGCGCTTACGTACACCATCCCCTTGATGCAAACTGGGGAACACATCACTCTCCTCTTGAATTAGCAACGGCGCAAGAAATTGTCCGAGCTTGCTTTGATTTTGGCGTGAAAAATATATACGCTGAAGTAATGGATGATGTGTATGTTCGTGAAATTGATGAAGATAAAAAACATATTTTCGAATTCGGTTCTCCAAAGATTTTCACAGGAGACTTATTAAATACTTTAAATGATCATCCAACTTGCTTGTTAATTGACGCACATGACGAGCATTCCACTGCAATTCGTCAACATTTAACTGATATGCATGCTGAAGTAATCGACCATAGAAAATGGGGCGCACCTTGGCCAATTATTGAGATTGTGAAAAGCGGATTAAATAAGGCGGTCGGATTACAAAAGATTTCCACTCATTACAACATCCCAAAAGAGCGAATTATCGCTTTCGGTGACGAAGATAACGACTTTGAAATGATTGAATTTGCTGGTCACGGCATTGCAATGGGA
Source organism: Bacillus luti (assembly GCF_009739945.1). Classification (NCBI taxonomy): domain Bacteria; kingdom Bacillati; phylum Bacillota; class Bacilli; order Caryophanales; family Bacillaceae; genus Bacillus; species Bacillus luti. The sequence continues at coordinate 3,944,858 of NZ_CP040336.1, forward strand.
AATGCCATTCCTGAATTAAAAACACTCGCTAATCATACGACGTTAACGAACGAAGAAGATGGGATTGCGCTATATTTAGAAGAGGTTCTTGGGCTGTAATCTAAAAATTCCCTGCTTATAGTTTCTCGCCAAATGTTCATACTATTATTAGACGCACAAATCAGCGCGTCGATTGTTTTCAGCTAAATAAAGGGGGTTTTTCGAATGGGTAAAAAGAACAAATCAAAACGTTTTATCCAACAAGGAGCCGATTCTATTATGAAGCACGATGCCAGATTCCCGTACAGAGGTACATTAGCTGAGGCAGAAAAAGCGAGAAGCAACTCTTCTTTTGGAGGGGTTTAAATGGGTAACTTACTATTCCAACAAGCTAGAGACGCTGTTGTAAGCGCCGTTTCTTGTTCAAGCGGCACTGAACAACAAGATCTCGTATATAGAGCAAAAAACGCTTTGCAATCCGCTTATGCAAACTCTTCCACTGCTGAAAAGGCTCAGCTACGCGAAATGCAAGAGCAATTGCAAAACATTACGAACTTGCATTAAAAAAGAGGACCAGCTTTGGTCCTCTTTAATCTTTTCGAAACAATCCAAACACCCCGACCGTTTGCAGTACATTTGTAAATGCACCTGGGTCCACTTGTTTAATAACTCTCTCTAATTCATATAACTCATAACGAGTAATAACAATCATTAACATTTCTTTATTTTCATTTGTATAAGCACCTGTTGCAGGTATCGTTGTAATCCCTCTCACCAAGCGTGAATGAATCGCCTTTCGTACATCTGCACCATTCTTCGTAACAATTAACGCTGTAATTTTCACATGACGCGTATGAATCCCATCAATAATTCTCGTTGACACATACAAAGTCAACAAAGTATATAACGCTTTTTCCCATCCATACACATAGCCAGCAGCGATAATGATAATTGCATTAAAAAAGAAAAAATATGTGCCAACAGGTTTATCTTTTATTTTTGATAAAATCATGGCGATAATATCTAAACCACCTGTAGAAGCACCCCACTTTAAAGCAATCCCTACCCCAATCGCTGAAATAATCCCGCCAAAAATCGCATTCAAGATGATATCATTTGAGACCGCTCGAACTGGGATAATTTCTAGAAATAATGTCATAAATATTACGCAAAGAAAACTAAAAAACGTAAAAGCCTTCCCAACCTTTTTCCACGCTAAAATAACGACAGGAATATTAAATAAACTAAACAACACGCCTGTAGATATATGAATAGATAAAAAGTCACCTAATATTTGCGATAATAATTGAGACAATCCAGCAAAACCACTCGCGTACACTTTCGCTGGTGTTAAAAATAAATTCATCCCAATTGCATTTAATAAACCTGCGACGATTACAACGATTAACTTCTTTATAAGTTCGGTATAATTTAACTTCAAATCCATTTCCAATCCACCTTTATTATTCATGAATGCACCGCTATACATAGTCTTTACGAAAAAGGAAATGATAAACGTACAACGTTTAGAAATGGAGTTGATACATATGCCACATACGAGTGATAACGACAAAAAAGCACGCGATAATAATGCAAAGCGCGCACAAAAAAATGAGCAAGAACAAAAAAATATTCAGCAAGGTAGGCGTACTTATTCTAAAAAGACCGATCACCTTTGATCCCATCGTACATCAACATAATTGTTGATGTACTTTTTTACATTTTACAGGGAAAAACATTAAAAATTCACTTCATGTTCACTTCTATATTCTACAATAGCGATAACATATTCGGATGAGGTGTTAGCATGAGAGGGAAACATATTTTCATTATTACTGCACTAATAAGTATATTAATGCTATCTGCTTGTGGACAAAAAAACGGCTCGGCTACAGTCGCTTCAGCAACAGACTCAACCATCACGAAGAGCGACTTCGAAAAACAATTAAAAGATCGTTATGGTAAAGACATGCTATATGAAATGATGGCACAAGACGTTATCACCAAAAAATATAAAGTATCTGACGATGATGTAGATAAAGAAGTAAACAAAGTGAAAAATCAATATGGAGATCAGTTCAAAACAGTACTAGAAAACAACCGTTTAAAGGATGAAGCTGATTTCAAAAATCAAATTAAGTTCAAACTTGCTATGAATGAAGCGGTTAAGAAAAGCGTCACAGAAAAAGATGTGAAAGACCACTATAAGCCAGATATTAAAGCGAGTCACATTTTAGTAAGTGACGAAAATGAAGCGAAAGAAATAAAGAAAAAACTAGACGCTGGTGCTTCATTTGAAGAATTAGCAAAACAAGAATCACAAGATCTACTATCAAAAGAGAAAGGCGGAGACCTCGGATACTTCGCATCAGGCACAATGACACCTGAATTCGAAACAGCTGCCTACAAACTAAAGGTCGGACAAATTAGCAATCCAGTTAAATCTTCGAACGGTTATCACATTATAAAATTAACTGATAAAAAAGATTTAAAGCCTTACAATGAAGTAAAAGACTCTATTCGCAAAAACTTAGAAGAAGAGCGCATCGCTGACCCTACATTCAGTCAAAAATTGTTACAAGATGAATTGAAAAAGGCAAATATTAAAATAAATGATAGCGACTTAAAAGATACATTTACACTTGTATCAGAGCCAGAGAACTAAAAAAGCACCGCCTTATTTTTACAAAAAGTAAGGCGGTGCTTTTTATTCAATTTACTTCTTGAAGTATGTCCAGCCTTCTTCTTGGTAAACCTTTTCTTCTTTCATCAACTTGCCAAGCGCACGCTTAAATGCAGCTTTACTCATATTGAAACGTTCTTTAATGTCTTCTGGGTAACTCTTATCCCAAAACGGCATTGCTCCGCCTCGTTCTTCCATATATTCATAAATTACTGCTGCATCATCTTCCATTCCTTCTTCTTTACGAGGAAGAAGTGAAATATTAATTGTACCGTCATCTTTCACGTCAATAATACGGCCCGTTACACGCTCACCGATACGGACTTGTTCTTTTCTTTCAGTATGGTGTAAGAAAGCACGGAAATGCTCATCAGTAAGTATGAATGAACCAACTTGAAGTGAACGATACACACGTCCATTTACGTTTTTATTACGCATAGATGGCGTCGCATCTACGATAATTTCTTGCATATCGCTGTCTCTTGCCGGAAGAGCGATAAGACGATCACGATTCGTTAATTTTAACGTACAATATAATTCGTCTCCTACTTCTGGCCATACTGGCATATAAATTGGAAACTCATCAGCTGGAATTAGTATATCTTTTGATACACCAATATCAACAAACACACCTAAACTAGGAATAACTTCTACAACCTTTACCCAGTTCCAATCATACGTTGTAATGATTGGCTCCTTCATTGTCGCTGAAATACGATTTTGATGATCCAGGTATAAGAATACATCAATCGTATCGCCTTCTTCAATTTCTCCAGCTACTTCGTTTTTATGTAGGAAGATTTCTTCCTCTTCGTTTCCAACCATATATCCGATTTCTGTTTCGCGTAAAACAGTTACTTGCTCAATCGCTCCTAATTGCAAATACATATTTTTTTAATTCCCTTCTCTATATATAAAATTAACTTTTTATCTTTTTATCATTCCAAACAAAAGTTAATTATAACACGATTTTTCCTTTATTTGTCCAACTGCCCAAAATTCACTATAATAAAATGAGGTTACATAAATATAAGTATGAAAACACTTAAGTCTAGGCTCGTTTTCAGCTATACTTTAGTATGTACAGTACATAAAAAGATTAGAAATTTATTTGGAGGTGCTAACTATGGCAAAAGATAGTTCTTTTGACATCGTTTCGAAAGTAGAATTACCTGAAGTAACAAACGCAATTAACATCGCATTAAAGGAAATCCAAAATCGCTATGACTTTAAAGGAAGTAAAAGTGATATTAAATTAGAAAAAGAAGTACTCGTTTTAACTTCTGACGACGAGTTCAAATTAGACCAAGTAAAAGACGTTCTAATTTCTAAACTTGTAAAACGTAACGTTCCAATTAAGAACTTAGATTACGGAAAAGTTGAAGCTGCGACTGGTAACACTGTTCGTCAACGCGCAACACTTCAACAAGGTATCGATAAAGATAACGCGAAAAAAATTAACAACATCATTAAAGAAATGAAATTAAAAGTAAAAACACAAGTACAAGATGATCAAGTACGTGTAACAGCGAAAAGCCGTGATGACTTACAAGCAGTAATCGCAGCTGTTCGTAGTGCTGATTTACCAATCGACGTACAGTTCATTAACTACCGATAAAAAGAAAACTCCTCTTAATTAGAGGAGTTTTCTTTTTATGAGCAGCAATATATTGCTTTATCAAATGATTTTTCCGGAATATACACTTTATCGTTTTCGATTTTGTATTGAATATTATTTCTCTTAAGGACTGCCGTATCAACAGAATGAACACTATCACCCCATCGAACAAATTCCCCTTCGCCGCCGTTGTCCCACAAATACAAACTTACGAATGCGATAAGAAGACAAAACCATAGAGCGAACCACTTCTTTTTCTGCAAATATCTCACCTCTTCTTAAACTGCAGACGAACTACTAAAGAAAAGAGTTACTCATTTCCGTTTCCTTTTAACCGCAATTAAAAATGCAATGAATACTATGTTTACACCGACGATTAAGGAAATAAATAACCAATTCACACCTGTTTCTCCACTAACTTTATATACATTTGATTCTTCTCGCTTTAAAACGAGATAAAATTGACCGTTTTCTTCCCTTATAATTTCATCTTCCAATAGGCCACGTAATTCCTTTTTTTCTCCAATCAAATTTGCATGAAGAGGAACTTTTTGCGTCTCTTTCGTATTGTTAATCGCTACTAACGTTACCTCATCTTTATACTTTCGTTTAAATATGCTCATTCCACCTTTATCGTATAGAAGTTCAAACGTACCACGGCGTAAAGATGGTCTCATTTGCCTAAGTTCACCTAGCTTTGTTATGTGCTGCATAAACTTTTCATCTGATTTAAAATCCATTAACCTTCTGTTATCCGGAACATCCCCTCCATCTAATGCGATTTCAGTCCCGTAATAAAAATTCGGTATCCCTGGCGATGTGAATAAGTACGTGAGCGCTATTTTTAAACGAGACGGCGGGTAATACATATTTTCTTTTGCAATACGTGCAAATCTTTTTGTTTCTTGATTATCTAAAAATGTAACAAATTCTCCTTCTTTTTTGCTCACTGCATATAACGATTTTACCGATACATCCGCCTTGGAAAACGATTCTACTATTTTTTTGTTATATTCATTATCTTCCTTTGTCATAATACGAAAATCTTTCTTTATCGCTTGCATATCTTTCTGCACGTCAACCCAAAAGGAATGCGGCTTTTTCTCACTATGTATCACATAACTTCCATCTAAATCAACTTCTTTTATCCACCATTTCATCGAATCAATTACTTGTTGTTCATTTTCTCCAAACGGAAATTGAAATACAACTTTCATTCCTTTTTCATGAGCTTTCGTTACAAGCTCTTTCACATCATTTTCCGTTCCGTAATGTTCATTTACTATTTGAAAATTTTGTACGTCTAATCCATCGTACTTTCCACTTTCAAATAGCGGAGAAAGCATAACAGTGGTAAATCCCATTTCTTTTATGTAATCTAGTCTTTTTATAATTCCTCTTATATCTCCACCCTGATATCCTTCTAAATTACCAACGTCTAACCGTTTGTCATTTTTCGGCTCTCCATTATTAAAACGATCGATCGTAATGGAATATATGACTTCATCTCGCCATTCTCTTTTTTCTTCTGCGAAAGTATGTATTGGTACAAATAAAACGACAGCTAAACAAAAGCAAATGAATAGTTTCCTAGTCCATATTTTTCCCACACGCATCCCCCAAGTTTTTTAATTGTAAGAATATTATACCAATTATCCAGACGAAGCGCATACGTTGATTTCATTACTCTGAAAATTATTCATGTCAGAAAATCTAACATGAATAATAAAGTTTTCTGAATTTTTAGTTGATTTTTCTTTTTATTTCGAATATGATATGAAACATAACAAATCGATGTTATTTTTTCTAACATCACAGGAGGAGAGAAAATGAATACAGGAGATACGGTTTTTATGTTTGTGACGACCGTAATGGTCATGTTGATGACACCAGGATTAGCACTTTTTTACGGAGGCATGGTTCGTAGTAAAAATGTACTGAGCACAACAATGCATAGTTATAGCGCAATGGCTATCGTTTCGATTCAATGGGTTGTAATCGGTTATTCTTTATCATTCGGACCAGATTGGCATGGCCTTATCGGCAATCTCGATTGGTTCGGTTTAAACGGAGTTACCTACGCACCAAATCCAGACTACTCATCTACTATTCCTCACAATTTATTTATGATGTTTCAACTTATGTTCGCCATTTTAACTCCCGCTCTAATTTCAGGTGCATTCGCCGAAAGAATGCGATTTTCTGCCTTTCTTATTTTTATCCTTCTATGGACAACACTCGTTTACAATCCTGTCGCTCATTGGGTATGGGGCGTTGGCGGATGGCTAAGAGAACTCGGCGCGCTAGATTTCGCTGGTGGTAACGTCGTTCATATCACTTCTGGTGTTGCCGGCCTTGTATTAGCTATATTCCTTGGAAAACGAAAAAACATAAATGGTACTTCACCTCACCATTTACCATTTACAATGCTAGGCGCTGGGCTACTTTGGTTCGGCTGGTTCGGCTTTAACGTCGGGAGTGCATTATCCTTAAACGACGTAGCTTTAACCGCATTTATTAATACAAATATAGCCGCTGCTGCCTCTGCCCTAACTTGGATGCTATCTGAATGGTTCTTCCAATCAAAGCCAACTGCGATGGGAGCTGCTTGCGGAGTTGTTTCGGGTCTAGTTGCTATTACGCCAGCTTGTGGATTTGTTACACCCTTTTCCGCTCTTCTTATCGGGGCAATTGGCGGCGTATTATGTTTCGGCGCTGTTTTCTTCTTAAAAACAAAATTCGGATATGACGATACACTCGATGCTTTTGGATGCCACGGCATCGGCGGAACTTGGGGCGGGATTGCAACAGGACTATTCGCAACTACTACTGTAAACGGCGATGGTGCGAACGGATTGTTTTACGGAAATACCGCTTTACTGTTTAAACAACTTGTAGCAATCGGAGCAACATATGCATTTACCATCATCATGACGTACGCCATTATTAAAGCCATTAACTTCTTCCTCCCTGTCCGGGTAGATGAGCACGAAGAACATATGGGACTTGATATTTCAATGCACGGCGAGAAAGCTTACGAGTATACTGAGCGAGTGAACTAAAAAAAAGAGATGCAATCTATCGGTAGTAGATTGCATCTCTTTTTTTGTACTTGTTGGCGATATACCCCATCTAGTATCAACATACATATATTAGCGATTCTTTCAACATATCGATTTACCAATAAATTACGACATGTTTTAAACGTAACATCCCCCGTTAAATTTCACACAAAAAAGACGACCGAAGATCGGTCGTCTTTTTCTATTTATTTCGGAGCATTTCCTACATATTGCGTAATATCAACATTTAATGATTGCGCTAAACGCATACCGTACTCTTGATCTGCACGGAAGAAGTTACAAACAGCTAATAATTTCGTGCGCTCATTTACGTCTTTTAGGTCATTTGTTAAGTTTGCAATTAAGTTATCTTGCTCTTCTTTAGAGAATGAACGGTAACGCTCACCCGCTTGTTTGAAGTCATTTGGTTTCTCAATTTTTTCACGAGATACGTAGCCTTCTACTTTCATAGTTGAATCGCGGTAAGCTTTGTCTTCAACCGGATTTTCCGTATGACGGCTTGGTTCGTAGTTAATTGTAGATGGGTTTTGATCGATTTGCATTGCCCCATCACGTTGTTGATTACGAACAGCTGCATACGGGCAGTTTACAGGAATTTGTAAATAGTTTGCACCAAGACGGTAACGCTGTGTATCTGGGTAAGAGAATAAACGACCTTGTAATAATTTATCTTCAGATGGTTCAATACCATTTACAGTTGCACTTGGCGTAAACGCCGCTTGCTCTACTTCTGCGAAGAAGTTTTTCGGGTTACGATTTAACGTCATTGTTCCTACTTCAATTAACGGGAAGCGATCTTCTGGCCACACTTTCGTTGGATCTAACGGATCAAAATCTAAAGAATCCGTTTCATCTAACTGCATCACTTGTACGTGTAAATCCCATTTTGGATAGTTCCCTTTTTCAATCGCATCGAATAAGTCACGAGTTGCGTGGTTGAAGTCTTTCCCTTGTACTTCTTGCACTTCTTTTGCATTTAAATTACGTACGCATTGCTGTGGTTTCCAGTGATATTTAATGTAAACAATCTTACCTTCTGCATTAATCCATTTGAATGAATGGACACCGAAACCTTCCATTTCGCGATAATTTGCTGGTGTACCGTAATCAGAAAATACCCACGTCATCATATGTGTAGATTCTGGTGTTAACGTCATGAAATCCCAGTAACGATCTGGTGTTTGCACATTTGTATCAGGCGCTGGTTTTAAAGAATGCACCATGTCCGGGAATTTAATTGCATCACGTATGAAGAAAACTGGTAAATGATTACCTACGATATCATAATTTCCTTCTTCTGTATAAAATTTAACAGCGAATCCACGTGGATCACGCGCTGTTTCTGGAGAACCTTGACCATGAATAACCGTTGAAAAACGAACAAATACAGGCGTTTCAGTTCCTTCATCTTGTAAAAATGCCGCTTTCGTATATTGCTTCATGCTGTTTTTCGTTACGAATACACCGTGAGCACCTGCACCACGTGCATGCACCACACGCTCTGGAATACGTTCGCGATCAAAGTGTGCAAGTTTTTCTACTAAATGATAGTCTTCTAGCAATACCGGTCCGCGGCGACCAGCTGTACGAGAATTTTGGTTGTCTCCAACTGGAGCACCTTGGTTTGTTGTTAAGCGATTATTTGGATTCATCTAGGGGGATCCTCCTCTTTCTTTCATAGTAATTATTATTTATTTAAAATTATTATAAACTAATTATTATTCAAAACTAAATCTTTGTCAACTATTTCCTTCATTTTTTTGGAAACAATTGCAGCTAAGCAATCAATAAATGTAGGTTGTGCATTCGGCATATTCGGTCTAAAATACGCTGCATTTATTTCATCCGTTACAACCTTGCATTCATAATCGTTGTCATACAAAACTTCTAAATGCTCTGCAACAAAACCAACTGGACAATATATGAAAGATTCATAGCCATGCTCTTCATATAAATCTTTCGTTAAATCTTGCACATCAGGTCCAATCCACGGATCAGGCGTATTCCCAGCACTTTGCCAACCGATTGTATAGTTTTGGATATTTGCAGCCTCTGCAATTAAATCCGCTGTATGTTGTAATTGCTCGACATAAGGATCACCTGCTGCAATAATTTTTTCTGGTAAACTATGCGCTGAAAAAATTACGACCGCTTTCTCTTTATCTTCAATTTTTGTAAATGTTTCTTTTATTTGGTCTGCCCAATATGAAATAAACTTCGGTTCGTCGTACCATTGTTCAATCGGTTCAATAGCAGGCCCACCTATTTCCTCCGAAAGACGAATTGCACGGTCATTATACGCTTTAATGCTAAAAGTTGAATAATGCGGCGCCAATACTATACTAATTGCCTGCTCAATCCCATCTCTCTTCATTTCTTCTACTGCATCTTCTATAAATGGAGCAATATGTTTTAAACCTAAATAACACGTAAATTCATACCCTTTAAATATGTTATTCATTGAATCTGTTAATTTATGCGCTTGCTCTTTCGTAATTTTTGCAAGCGGCGAAATTCCACCAATCGCTTTATAACGCCCGACTAAATCTTGGAGCGCTTCTTCAGATGGTTTACGACCATGACGAATATGCGTATAATACGCCTCTACATCATCTAATGACTCTGGTGTTCCATACGCCATTACGAGTAAACCTATTTTTTTCTTTACCATCTATATAACACCTCAATTTCATAAATGAGAATATTTTTCAAGAACATTTGTTTCCAATTATAACAAGCAATAATGAGTACGTCAAAATAATAATTCTAATTAAGTATTATTCATAAGGTGATTTTGAATTTTATTTGACAATTTTTTTAATAAAAAAAGCGACTCACATAAATGCAAGCCGCTTTTCTGCTATTCTTTAATATTCACTCCATACTCTTTAAACCACACATGAATTTGCGCTAAATGAGCTAAAAGCTGAGGCCCAGTCATTAATTGACCGAACCAAGGTTTTTGAAATGCACTACCGCCAGACTCGATCAATCCACTTAGCTGTTCTTTATCAAATAGTTCGTGTAAAATTGAGCCTTTATCCGTTAATAAACCTTGTAACCATACTGTTACTGCTTTTGTATAGTGTGGATTATGCGTTTTCGGATACGGACTTTTCTTTCTATACAATATATCATTTGGAAGTAATCCTTCTAGCGCTTTACGCAATAGACCTTTTTCGCGGTTTTTATACATTTTCATTTCCCAAGGAATATTCCACGCATATTCGACAAGTCGGTGATCCGCAAATGGAACACGTACTTCTAAGCTTGCGCCCATGCTCATACGGTCTTTTCTGTCTAATAATGTTGTCATAAACCATACCATATTTAAATAAAATAATTGTCGTCTCTTTGCTTCAATTGGGCTTTCTCCCTCTAAAATCGGAACTTCTTGAATGGATTCTTCATAGCGCTGCTGTACATATTGTTGTAAATTTAATTTATTTCTCCATTCTTTCTTTAGCAATTGTTCACGTGCTTCTGTAGAACGCATCCACGGAAATGCACTCGATTGTAAATCATCTTCTCTATAAAACCACGGATAACCACCAAATATTTCATCTGCACATTCCCCAGATAAACCGACGACAAAATCTTGTTTAATTTCGCGGCAAAACCATAACAATGAAGAATCGATATCTGCCATACCAGGCAAATCACGAACGAGTACTGCTTCCGTTAAATACTCTGCTAGTTGTTCATTCGAAATGACGCAACGATGATGAATTGTTTCAAATGTCTCCGTCATTAAATTAATAAATGGTGCATCTGAATTCGGCTGAAATGCATTTGCTTTAAAATACTTGTCATTATCTTCGTAATCAATAGAATACGTGTGTAATTGTCCTTTTCCTGATCTTTCGTATTCTTTTGCAGCAATCGCTGTAATCGCACTCGAATCTACGCCGCCCGATAAAAAAGTGCATAACGGTACGTCAGAAACGAGCTGTCTTGTAATCGCATCTTGCAATAAAAAACGCGTTTTCTCTACCGTTTCTTCAAAAGAATCTTCATGTTTTTTGCTTTCAACATTCCAATATCTCCATATACATAAACCATTCTTTGAAAATGTCATCGCATGACCTGGACGTAATTCTTTTATACCAGCATAAATACCGTGACCAGGTGTTCTAGATGGTCCGAGACCAAATATTTCTGATAATCCTTCTAGCGTTACTTCCGCTTTTACATCTGGATGCGCCAATATCGCTTTTAGCTCAGATCCAAATAATAATCGTCCGCTATCATATTTATAAAATAGCGGTTTTACGCCTAAACGATCTCTTGCAATAAACACTTGCTCTTTCTGCTCATCCCATACTGCAAAGGCATATATACCGTTTAAATGATCGACACATTCTTCTTTCCATTCAATATAAGAAGCTAATAGTACTTCCGTATCAGAGTGACCTTTGAACGTATATCCTCTTCTTAACAATTCCTTTCGAATGTCTTCTGTATTATATAATTCGCCGTTGTAGCAAATAGCATAATTCGTTTCATCTTTTAAACAAGTCATCGGCTGTTTACCGCCCTCAGGGTCCACAACGATTAACCGCTTATGCCCAAATGCAACATTTCCTTTAATCCAAACCTTATTATCATCCGGACCCCGCTTCGCTAACGTTTCAGCCATCTTTGTAACGACGTCTCTTTCTCCTTCTAATGAGCGTTTATAATCCACCCATCCTGTAATCCCGCACATATGAATCATCCTTCCATCTTATTTCTTTTCCTAAACGAGCAGCAATCCCCACCCTGTGAGTGCGGATCAAAAAAATGACAAACTTGACGATAACCTACTATCCACATATGGAATAGCATTCTCACTCAGTAAAACGTGTTTTATTGTATGCCCACCTATGTCTAGATGTGTCTAGTTATAAAGAATGCAGGAACTGTCTATAACAAGAATAACTACTTTCAATAAAGGAGAAATCATGTATGATACAACGTAAACATATTTTATATAACCAACCCCGCGCTCATACAGTCGGTAATGTAGAATGTATAAATAATGAATGGGTGTTCTTTGATGACGAAAATGAAGAAGCTTTTTTATTAGAAGACATTGCTGAAGATGGGTTTGAAATTTTGTATAACAACAATTGGCTACCTGCCCGTTTCTACGAACAAGATATATTACAAATCGCCAACGAGCAGCACCATTTGCAAAACGGTGAAATGATACGCATTCGAAAAAAATTACTTCTTAGCTATAATGAATGGCTTGAGGAATTACCTGATTCTGTCTTTACATTATTAACTGAATCATTACAATCCCTTCACTACTCTTTATATGATTGCATGTATTGTCATAATTATTTATCCTTCTTACCAAAAGAGGAAGCATGCGAAGGAGTAAACATTCTTTTATTCGATAACGAAGAGATGATTTGTGCACTGCAGCACCATTTCGTCCGTCACGCTACTTCAAATAAAAACACGTTCCGTTTTACGAAAGTAAATGGAGAAGAGTTGCATATCGATGCGACATAAAAATAAAAACCACCTTATCTCCCAAATACTTGAGATCAAAAGGTGGTTTTATTTTTATTTGAACACGTACCAGCCAATCGGTAATTTTAGTCCTAAGTAAATTACTGCTACTAACGCGACAATAAATAAGCCCCAAACCGCCCCTGTTGGTTTGTTTTTGCTCATTTTTACAAGAACCATTTCCATGCCGCCAATTACTAAAATACCAGCTAACATTTTCATGCCGTACCACATGTGCATGCTACCTGTTGCTGTCTTCACAATACTCATGTACAACATGAAGCCTGTCACAATAATGAGTATATACATTAGGCGAAGCCCCATATGTACACCTTTACCTTTTCTTCCTGCCGAATAAAGTGAATACGCCACAAAGAATAAAATTAAACCTAACGCCCATGCTGTAATATGCATATGTACCATCGTATTCCTTACCTCCTCTTTTCACACTTTTTCACTCTATATGATAACATGTTCATTTATTTTCAGGAAATGTTTCGCTTTTTTACATTTAAATGCTATAATATTTAGAGTATTTACAAACTTCTTGTAATAACAAAAGGGGGAACAATCATGATTCAAACTAAGGATATTATCGAACTTACAGACACATACGGAGCAAATAACTACCACCCACTTCCAATCGTTATTTCTAAAGCAGAAGGTGTTTGGGTAGAAGACCCTGAAGGAAACCGCTATATGGACTTATTAAGTGCATATTCTGCAGTAAACCAAGGTCATCGCCATCCAAAAATTATTAACGCTCTAATCGAACAAGCTAACCGTGTTACGTTAACTTCTCGTGCTTTCCATAGTGATCAATTAGGTCCTTGGTACGAAAAAGTTGCGAAACTAACTAATAAAGAAATGGTACTTCCTATGAACACAGGTGCTGAAGCTGTTGAAACTGCAATTAAAACAGTTCGCCGCTGGGCTTATGATGTGAAGAAAGTAGAAGCAAACCGCGCTGAAATCATCGTTTGTGAAGATAACTTCCACGGACGTACGATGGGCTCTGTTTCTATGTCTTCAAACGAAGAGTACAAGCGTGGATTCGGTCCAATGCTTCCTGGCATCATTGTAATTCCTTACGGTGATTTAGAAGCATTAAAAGCTGCAATTACACCAAACACAGCAGCATTCATTTTAGAGCCAATTCAAGGTGAAGCAGGAATTAACATCCCACCAGCTGGTTACTTAAAAGAAGCTTTTGAAGTATGTAAAAAAGAAAACGTTTTATTCGTAGCAGATGAAATCCAAACAGGCTTAGGCCGTACTGGTAAAGTATTTGCTTGCGACTGGGACAATGTAACTCCTGACATGTACATACTTGGTAAAGCACTTGGCGGCGGTGTGTTCCCAATTTCTTGCGTAGCAGCAAACCGCGACATTTTAGGCGTATTTGAGCCAGGTTCTCACGGTTCTACATTCGGTGGTAATCCACTTGCATGTGCTGTGTCTATCGCAGCTCTTGAAGTATTAGAAGAAGAAAAATTAACAGAGCGTTCTCTTCAATTAGGAGAAAAATTAGTTGGGCAATTAAAAGAAATTGATAACCCAATGATCACTGAAGTTCGCGGTAAAGGTTTATTCATTGGTATCGAATTAAACGAGCCAGCTCGTCCTTACTGTGAACAACTAAAAGCTGCTGGTCTATTATGTAAAGAAACACATGAAAATGTAATTCGTATTGCACCACCTCTAGTAATCTCTGAAGAAGATTTAGAGTGGGCATTCCAAAAAATTAAAGCTGTATTATCGTAATGATAGAGAGGTTGTCCTACACGTTGGGACAACCTCTTCCTTTCTCTAATCATTTACCTTAAAATAAGATTGAATATTCAGTTTTCTAAAAAGGAGGAGGAACTGTGTGCTATTAAAATACGGGAAACATATTAACTATTTAGCTACCATTCTTATTTCCATTACATTCATCGGATTCCTATTATCCACAACATTACTCAGTCACTATTCAAATCCTCATACATTTACATTACTTAAAGCCTCATTTTGGGCAGCCGTTTTCCTTACAGTTATCGGATTTGGTCGTGAAAGAAGTTCTATTGCTGTTATGCTAATCGGGATTTGTACATTAGCACTTATCGGATTATATATTTTCGCTATTTTAGATTTTTTTAATAATCCAAGGCCATAAAAAAGAGCTATCTTTTAATAAGATAGCCCTTTCTTCATTTCACTATATTTCGCAAAGTACCAATTCCTTCTACTGTAATGACCACTTCATCACCTGCATGTAAAAATTTCGGTGGTGTAAAGCCTTTTCCTACACCAGCCGGCGTTCCTGTTGCGATAATATCGCCTGGCTCTAATGTCATTCCTTTACTTATCGTTGAAATAATTTCTTCTACTGAAAAAATCATTTTATTTGTGTTTGACTGTTGCCTTACTTCTCCATTCACTACTGTTTCAATGTGTAATGCGTTTGGCGTTCTAACCATAGATTTATGAATTAAATACGGTCCCATCGGACAAAACGTATCGAAGCTTTTCCCAAGGAAAAACTGTTTATGCTTCCTTTGAATGTCTCGAGCAGTTACATCATTTATAACCGTATAACCAAAAACATGCTCAAGCGCTTTTTCTTTTTTTATTTGTTTCCCTCGCTTGCCAATAATGATAGCTAGTTCGCCTTCATAGTCTAGTTCATCCGTTGCGTGAGGGTGACCATTAATTTGCTCATTCATGCCAATAACTGTTGTTGGTGCTTTCGTAAAGATCATTATATTTTCTGGAATAGACTCTACTCCGCCCATTTCCATCGCATGCTCACGATAGTTTTTTCCAACGCACAGAATATTCTTTCTCGGCCTTGGAATCGGTGCTAATATTTTCACCTCTGTTAACGGATAATACGCCGCTTCCCCGTTCTCTTTTGCCCAATTTACAATTTCACATACCTTCTCAAAGCATTCATTCCCTCTTTCAATACATTCTAACATTGTAATCGGGATTGTAACCTTTTCCCCTTTTTGCCTTTGCGCTTCCCTTAAATGCAATACCTTCTCTTCTTCCTCATCCACAATACCTACGAATACCTTTTCTTCTTTCTTCGCCGTTACAAAACGCAATATTTCCACTCTCCATCCTAAAACTCATACCCTTTAATTGTATTCGCATCCGTAAGAAAAAAACCTTCTCATGCACGCTAATTTTTACAATATTCTTCTCGCATCCTATTCGTTACTCAGCAACTATTTGACATAAAATGTAGAAATTATACTTTTTTTAGCGAAAGTGTTTCTTTTTTATGGAATTTTTGTATAATATGTACTACATATATACATAAAATTTATTGAGCGATGGAGCCGATTTCAATGTTTGAGCAAGCTATCGAAAAAAAACGTGAAAAAATGATCTATTTTGCTGAACGCTACGGAATGACTTCTCAAAAAACAGTAAATTGTAGCCAAGAATTGGACAGGCTCTTAAATGTCATTTGGCACATGCACACAGATTACACGCAAACTCAAATGTTCGAAACACATTCGTAATATCGGATGTGTTTCTTTTATTTCAAAAAAGTACACATTTTATTAAAAACGCCCATACAATAATAGAAAAGAAAATTTTAAAACGAAGGGTGTTTTGTATGCCGGCTATGGTTGGACATATTCGTATCGTTAATATCGGATCGAGTGGGATTTTTCATATTGGAGATGTATTTGCGATTAGGCCCATTAGTTATTCGCGTGCTTTCGCTGGGGCCGGTTCCTTTAATGTTGGGGATAATGTTTCTGTCTACAATTATCAAAGTTCAACGACTGTCAACGATTCAGATGTAATCGATCAAGCAATCATTGGTTCAACTTAAAGGGGGCGATTACATTGAATTTTTATGTAAACCAAAGTATCATCATCAACAGTATTAAGATTGATAGCATTACAACTTCTTCTGTATTCCAAATTGGCACTGCCGGAAGTATTAAGGCTCTATCTAAATTTTCAAATTCTGGCGGATTTACAGAACCTCTTCGCCCATTACAGGCGAAAGGACAAATTATTTCTATCAAACCATCAACTAGTTCTTCTTAAGGCATCCTTGTCATAAATATATAGCAGGAATATATTTACCCTCCCTATTGAAAAGGAGGTTTCACAAAATGAATCAAGATATATATACTTACTTACACCAACTTCAACAAGCTCTCCAAATGCAGCAAGCAACTATCCTTACCCTAGAAGAACAAGTCCGCCTACTACAAGAAGAGCTTACTGAATTAAAAAGTCGTCCCTCCTCTTCTATAGGAAAAGTGGAATACAAATTCGATCAATTAAAAGTAGAAAACTTAAATGGTACGTTAAACATTGGTTTAAATCCATTTTCAACAAAAGGACAACAAATTGAGGATTTTCAAGTGGATACAGAAACATTGAAGGTAAATCCTGAAACCGAAACAAACCCAGACTTTTATCAAGGTATCCTCCAGGAAATGCATCGATACTTAGATGAAGAAGCATATAATCGTATTCTCCATTTTGAACAAGAAGAGAGAACACCACTTGATGAAATGTATCGACAAATGATGGTGGATGACATAAAAAAACAGATGGAACATAGACTTCCTTATTATTTATCACAAGCTCAATCTTATGAAGAAGCTTCAACAAATCCAGATTATTTACGAGATATCATCCTTCAAGCTATGAAACATGACATCGACAAAGCCTTCCTATCTTTTATTCAACACATACCGGGAAATTTCCGAAAGGAGTAAGTATGTATGAATGTTAATGTTGTAAATCGCGAGTTAAAAGTCGGACAGATTAAAATGAATGGTGTATCTTCGTCCGCACTCTTTTTAATTGGAGATGCCAACCTCCTCATTCTATCTTCTATTCTTGATACACCATTTGAAACTGTTACCGAGGGGCCATTTGTACCATTAGTAACAGATGTCCCCCCTACTCCAGGTTAAGGAGACTGAAAACTTATGTTACATCATGTATCAGTTGTCCAAAATGTTTCGATTATTTCTTTAGGGATTACTGCCGTATTTCAAGTTGGGGATGCCAATCAAATGGAATTAAAAAGTAGAGCTATTGCCGTCCACCGAGAAATTCCTTGTTATATAAAAGGTGAAGGTCGCTTCGATGCCTTTGAAATCTTTACAGATGAGCACATCACAATTCCAACGCGAACGACAGATGTAAAATTAAATATTGTAAATGAATGCCCTTTTCTTGAAGTAAATAACGTTGAATTGCGAACACTTTTAAACTCTGGTTGCTTTCAAATCGGAAATGTTGATTACGGTTTTAATAACTCTCGTATTATACAAATCCGCCAATATATTACGGATGAACCTTCCGCTCCATAATTCATATAGTAATTAAAAAGCTTAGAAAAGTAGGTGGATGGTATGCCCTCTGTTGTTGGAAATCTTGTCGTTCAAAACAGTAATGGCTCTTTCAATTTAGGGGATTTCTATAACGTATCTCCGAAAGAAAATACGAAAGCTTATAATGGATCTGGCGCTTCCAATGTTGGATTTGTCGTGAATACGTTTAGCGGCGTTAGTGCAACAAATACGTTTGATTCTGATGTGGCGGATCAAGATCAGATTGGAACAGCGTAAAAAGAGAGACCACTTCGCACTATCTCTATGGATAGACAGTAAAAAACGTCTCCGATGCCAAAGGTATCGGAGACGTTTTTTTACAACCTTTGAATAAACCGCTGTATTTTTGGCATACTCAAATAGAAATTCCCTTGGTTCATATTTTATGAAACCATTAGAAGTTGCTCCGTTGACCTCTGGTACCGCCGCGCTTTTTCCCATTGTTACTAATATCTTAAAAAATCTGCTAAACACTGAACCAGGATGCTTGAGAGAAATCCTTCACCTTTTCCCACAACTATTTGATAGATGAATATATTTATCTAAGAGGTTATGGGATGTTTCTTTTTCATGTTTTTTTAATACTTCTTGTATTGCAGTACCTGTTTTACTTTCAAAACTACCCTCTAATTTTGATGCTATATTACGGATACTGGTTTGCAGAACGTGAAACTCCCTAATATTTTTTTGTAAAGTATGGTTGTCCTCCTTTATAATATCTAATGCTTTCAGGTCTACCTCTGTTTTTAGCATTACACGTTCCATTTGTCTTTCGATTTGTTTTTTAGCAGCTTGTAATTCATCAATAACTTGATTGGCTAAGTCCCCTGTTGTATTAGCAATTTGATTTTCTATTTTTCTTATTTCTTCAATGAAATTCATTTTACACCCCTCACCTTACTAATCCTTTGAAATTTTTATTTAATTGACCATCTTTGTCTCTTAATGAATTAGCTGCATAGATAATTTCTTCCCCAAACTGTTGAAATTCTCTTTGTTTCTTTTTTAAATTATGTATTAATTCTTCTGCAAGTTGTACATTATAAAAATATTCTTGACCATTTTGAGTTGTTTTTGCTACTTCTCGAATAGCATCGTCTATTTCATATTCTGCTAAAAGATGATATTTTCCACCTGGTTGTGTTTCATATTTTAATTTTCTTTTTAATTCTGATATTCTCTCTGCTTCTTTTTGTTGAAACTCCTCTATATTTCTAATTACAGTAGATAATACATCGCTTAACCGCTGAAATTCTCTTGCATGTTTAATAATTTCATCAGGCTCTAACTCTAATCGGACACTACCACTTTTGCCGAACATGTCTTTAAAGGTCTTCATAGGATGTTCTCCCATAAATAACACCGCAAGGACCCTATCTACCCCATTACTTTTTGTTGTAAATTGTTTACCAATCGTAGGTGCCCCGAACTGTTCAAAATTTCCTACAGCATCTTTTTTATGTGTATAATCTACAGCCTTATTTTCCATGACACCTTCATCTACCCGTTTTTTTGCTTTATCACTAAGTAAGCGATAAATATTCGGTGCAGCAAATGTTGTTGTATAAAAATTCCTCTCTGCTGCTACATATTGAGCTTCTGCGGCCCCTTTACTGTGTCCAGTAGTGTGAACAGAAGTTGGTTCATATTTTTTATTCACTTTATCTACAAACTCTAGTGCACTATCAAATGATGTAGGTAGATTTTGTACCTTTCCATCTACCATACCTAAGTTTTTTTTCATCCCACCTGAAATCTGAAATGTGTCTGTAGATAAGTCTCCATCAAATTTCCCAAACTCTGTTCCACGGAATGAATAGATGATATTTTCATAATGTTTTTTATTTGGTTTATATTCTCCTGCAGGTACTACAGCGATTGCTTGCAATCCGTTTTTTATTTTCTCTTTATCTGCATCTATTGTTTCTATAACGACCCATTCTTGCCCTTTAAATCCAGTTATTTTGGTGCCCCTTTTTAAAACTTCATCATCATAAACCTGATCTGATAGCTCAAAATAATCTTCATCTGTCGCAATAGGATTCTTTTTAAATTCATTCATATGTTTCAACTCATTTCATGGTATATTTTAACTATATTCAAATTCAAGGGGATATCCTATGAAAAACAAATTGGTAATTTTTACATTTATTATTTGTATTATAGCAGGAGGGTATTTTACTATGGAATACTTAAAACAAAAAGAACAAGAAGAAAAATTTTGGAAAGTGCAAGAAGCAAGAGTAGAAAAGTATTTACATTATAATATTAAGGATGTAAAAACAATTACATTTAAGGAACATAGTGTAAGTCCAATGGGTGTTCCTAGATTAAAAGGTTATATAAACAATGATGAAAAATTAGATTTCATAGCTCGTATAAGTACGACTGAAAACTTTGAAGACAAATTTACATGTTCTGGAGAATTAGATGAAATGATAAAAAAACCAGCAAAATCTGTATCTGAAATTGAAAAAGAAGAGAAAAGAGAAGAGTAGTCTTTGCACTATTCTTCTCTTTTGCGTCCTATATTTTATGAAGCCGCCGGAAGTTTGCCCGTTTCAATCAGTATCTTTTTTACGTGCATAATCTACGACCTTATTTTCCACGACACCTTCATCTACCCTATTTTTGTTTTGTCACTAAGTAAACAATAAATATTCCGTGCAGCAAATTATGTTCCAACTCATTCCATGGTATATTTTAACTATATTCAACTTCAAGGGGATATCCTATGAAAAACAAATTGGTAATTTTTACATTTATTATTTGTATTATAGCAGGAGGGTATTTTACTATGGAATACTTAAAACAAAAAGAACAGGAAGAAAGGTTTTGGAAAGTACAAGAAGCAAGAGTAGAAAAGTATATACATTATAATATTAAGGATGTAAAAACGATTACATTTAAGGAGCACAGTGTAAGTCCAATGGGTGTTCCTAGATTAAAAGGTTATATAAACAATGATGAAAAATTAGATTTTATAGCTTATATTAGTACTACAGAAAATTTTGAAGATGATTTTACACGTTCTGGAGAATTAGGAAAACTTATAAAAGAACCTGAAAAATCAGTATCTGAAATTGAAAAAGAAGAGAAAAGAGAAGAGTAGTCTTTGCACTACTCTTCTCTTTTGCGTCCCGTTTTAAAAAGAATGTAGCGGGAAGCTTTTTATAAGGACTAAGGAAGTTATATAATACTCTTTTTATTTAAATGATAACCCGCTCTCCTCCAAAGCCTTTCTAAGCTTCGGCAAAGACGCAGGTCCCATACCATGCAGTTTTAAAATTTCTTTCTCACTATACTTTGAGAGTTCTTCTACAGTGTGAATTCCATGATGTTCTAGTGCCCTTCTTGCTGGTGCTGAAAGAAGAGCGAGAAAACCTTCTTTCGGTGCACTCTCTTTCTCACAGGTTGGGCAAGTTGGACAATCGCTACTTTTATAGTACTCGTGTCCTTGTTCACAAGTTCTTAACGTTGTCATGTTTTATAGCCCCTTTCTGCTCTTTATTCCTCAATATTCACAACGTGATTCCCATCAAAGAAGTATAAGCATTTCTCTTTCACAGGATGTTGTAAGCTTTTCTCGAGTGCTTTTGCATATAACGAAAGCTGCACTTTATATCGATCCTCTAAAATCGGTTTCGCTTGATCGAATCCGCCTGGGAACTTTCCTTCAATCGTATCCGTTTTAAAGTCGATTAACGTAATGCCGTCTTCCTCTTCAATCATGCAGTCGATAACCCCTTGGACAAGGATTGCTTCTTCGCTCTTTCCTTGCCAATCTTGATATGCTTCTTCTGCTGCAAGCATCATCGTAAATGGTACTTCACGCTCTACACTTTTTGCCGCTAATACCCTTTTACCTAAGTCACTGTCAAAGAATGAAATTACTTTTTCAATTGCCATTTCTTCTGCCTGCTCGAATGTTAATAATTCCTTATTTACCATTGCTGCGATTTGTTCTTGTAGCGTTTCGGCCGTAATCGGTTTCTTCAAATCTACATGCTGCATAACGGCATGGACTGCTGTTCCGCGCTCTGCGTACGTTAATCCTTTTTTCTCCATGAAACGAGGACGCGTTTTAATTGGTGCACGTAGTTTTTTAATAAAGGCGTTATCACTACCATCTTCTGATTGATAGTTTCTTTTTATTTCTGTAACAGATTGCTTCGCACGGTGAGAGGTTGCTTCCTCATATCCGTACTTCCACAGTAATCTGTCATACACTTCTTCTTTTCGTTCACTTTCTAACGGAACAGCCTTTTTCTCACGAAGTGCTTCTAATAATTCTTGTTTCTCTTCTTGAACTGGTTCTGGCGCAAGTAACGTGTTACCGTCAACAACCTCCACTTTCCAGTTCGTATCATACTCATAAATTTCACCTGGAATATTTCCTTGCCCTAATTCAAGAAGCATTTCACTATCACGATGCCTATATAATGAAGGGGCAATCCAGTCTAAATAACAAGACGCTCCGGCACGTATATGATCTGGTAATAACCATTCACTATGCTCTCTCGCATCAAGCCATTTTTCCATTTCTTTATTTGCATCCTTAACCGTTCCGATTAAAATTAACTTCTCTTTCGCACGCGTTAACGCTACGTATAATACGCGCATTTCTTCCGCAATTAATTCCATCTTCATTTTACGCTTAATCGCAAGTTGCGATAATGTCGTATATTTAATACGTTTACGCGGATCGATAAATTGTGAACCGAAACCGAAATCTTTATGGAGTAAGAAGCGCTTCATTAAGTCTTGTGTATTAAAACGACGACCAAGTCCCGCTACAAATACGACTGGGAACTCAAGTCCTTTACTTTTATGAATCGTCATAATACGAACGACGTCTTCTTGTTCACCTAGAGCTCTTGCCGTACCCATATCATCACCGCGTTCTAAAATACGTTCAATAAAACGTAAGAAGCGGAATAATCCTCTAAATGATGTTGCTTCATATTGTCTTGCGCGGTCATATAGTACGCGTAAGTTTGCTTGTCTTTGCTTTCCTGCTGGTAAACCACCAACGAAGTCGTAATAACCTGTCTCACCGTACACTTTCCAAATTAAATCAGAAAGGGATTGTTGACGCGCAAATTCACGCCATCCTTGCAGTAAGTTATAGAACCACTCTAATTTATCATGTAGTTCTTGCTCTTCTTCAAGCGGTGCTCCTTTTAAGAACGAGCTCATTACTTCATAAAATGACCCTTTTTTCCCATGAGCACGAAGCGTCGCAAGTTCTTCATCATTTAGTCCCACGATCGGTGAACGAAGTACAGCTGCAAGCGGAATATCTTGCATCGGATTATCAATAACGCGGAATACGTTCATCATAATATTTACTTCTGTCGCTTCAAAATAACCAGTCGCAAGGTCTGCATATACTGGAATTCCTTGCAGCTTTAACTCTTCCATAATTTGCGGCGCCCACGGCATGGAGCGAAGTAAAATAACGAAATCACGGTATTGTACCGGGCGCATACTATCATTTTTACGGTCATACACTTCATAACCTGAATCGACCATCGCCTTAATACGCTGCGCCATAAGACGAGCTTCAAGCTGTGCCTTTTCGACTTCTGCACCTTCTTCTCCGTCTATTACTTCTTCTTCCGTTTGCTGAATGCATAATAGTTCAGCCGCTACATCTTCACCAATTGGATAGCTAGCACCTAGCTTTAATTCAGCGTCAGCATCGTAATCGATTTCCCCAACTTCTTCGCCCATAATTTGTTTGAAGATGAAGTTCGTTCCTGCTAGCACTTCATGGCGACTACGGAAATTTTTCGCTAAGTCTATCTTCATTCCGCCGCCTAATCCTTCTTGCGTAAAGCGTTTATACTTTCCTAGGAATAAGCCTGGTTCTGCTAGTCGGAAACGATAAATCGACTGCTTCACGTCGCCAACCATGAACAAGTTTCCTTCACTCTCAGAATCTTTCGTTACAAATTTAATAATCGATTCCTGTACGAAGTTCGTATCTTGATATTCATCGACTAACACTTCAGCAAATTTATTACGATATTGAAGCGCTACTGCTGATGGCTTCATTTCACCGTTTTCACTTTGCTCGCTTAAAATTTGTAAACAGAAATGCTCTAAATCTGTGAAATCGACCATTCCTTTATCTCGCTTCATCGCTTGGAAACGCTCTGTAAATACTTTTACAAGCTGAACGAGTTTTTCTAATACAGGATGCATATCTTGAAAATCTCGTAAGAAACTTTCAGGTTTACGGCTAAATAACTCTTCTTGTAATTTCTTCACTTCATCTTTCGCTTTATTACGAAGAGAGTCTACTTGTTTGACAATATCTTCGTTATAATCACTTTTCTTAATACGTTTTAACGTTTGCCACGATACGTTTTGCATCGCTTCATATACGCTTGTCCACGATTCACGAGCAGCGGATGATAACGTTCCAAGTAAAGCTACGTCTGCTTGCAGAGTTTCAACGCGAGGCACTGGACCGTCAGGAAGCATCGCGAGTTCCGTCGCTTTACGAATATGCTGTTCCGCTGTTTCAAGCTGGAACTTCACATCTTCTAATAAGTAAGAAGCGTACACTAAATCTTCAATGGTCTTTCCTTCGACGTCGTATGCTTCTACTAATTTATCAAGCCATTTCTCGGGATTCGGATGCGCTCTTGATTCTGTATGAAGTGCTAAAATCATACGCTGTAAGTCATCATCACTACGGTCACTCGTATAACGATCAACAAGTTCAAAGAATATCGTATTATCTTCAATTCCATACTCTTCTTCTAATATGTCATCTAGCACTTCTTCTTTTAACAGTTCATTTTCTGTTTGATTCGCAATGCGGAAACGAGGATCTACATCAAGCATGTAGTAATATCCTCTAATTACTTGTAAACAAAATGAGTGAATCGTTGAAATGGAAGCTTTATTTAATAGGCTCAGCTGCTTTCTTACGTGCTGCGAACCTGGTTCATCAATTAATACTTTTTCTAATGCTTCTCCGATTCTGTTTTTCATCTCTTGCGCCGCTGCATTCGTAAATGTTACAACGAGCAGGCGGTCGACATCGACTGGATTTTCTTCGTTTATAATCTTTTTAATAATACGTTCAACTAATACTGCTGTTTTACCTGATCCAGCTGCTGCTGCGACTAAAATATCACGCCCGTTCGCTACAACGGCTTTCCACTGATCATCTGTCCATTGACTACCTTCTGGTTTTTTAGGCCAATTTTCTATCATTCTCCGCCAACCTCCTCTCTTATTTTCTCCATCGCTTCACTATCTTTCATATCTTTTAACGCACGGAATTGATTATCTTCAAGTGACTCATCAAACTGACAAACAGATTTGAAGTTACAGAACGTACATGCCGCTTTATTCCCCATTTTATAAGGAGCAATATCGATAACACCTTCTGTAATGTCTTTTCCGATATTTTCAAACGTATGATGTACGTATTTTTGCAATACGTTAAACTCTTGCTCACTTGCAATGCTAGAACGCGCACTAAAGCTACCGTCTTTTTTCAGACCAGCAGAAATAATATCTGAGCTTCCTGTTGAAAGTTTGTTATCCATTAAACGGACAACGTCAGCATCTCCTAGTACGAGTCCTTTCATTTTAAACTTCTTTAAAATTTCTTTTTCAATTTCTGCTTCCGTTGCGTCACCTTTCATCTCAACGATTGGGTTATGGATATGGAAATACAGTACACCAGCTGGCGATGCTGCATGGCCTTTTTTCATCCACGTCTGTGCGTTTGAAGTAACAACATCTAAATACGTTAACATTTGAAGTGCTAATCCGTAATACACTTCCGTTAAATCTAATGCTTTTGCACTTGATTTATAATCAATAATACGAAGGAACGTCCCGCTCTCATCTTCCGCCTTATCGACACGGTCAATACGGCCAACTACTTCCATCTTCACACCATTTGGTAATGCAAATTCCATTGGCGGAAGCGATCCTGTACCGCCCATACCGAACGGCACTTCTAAATCAACTGGTACGAATCCGCTCGATTTCGCATGTTCACGAAGAATGATTGATGTACGGAAAATGATTTGTTGTAGTTTTTGTTTTAAATAGAAATGACGATTTGAACTTAATAAAATTTGCCTTTGTAATAACGGCGCAATTTCTTCTATTACTAAAACAGAAAGATGCTCACACTCTTTTATTGATAAATCTGCCCAAGTGCGGTTTTCACGTAATAACTTGTCCGCAATTTTCTTTAGTGCTGCGTGGAATAATTCACCGATATCTGGTGCATCAAGCTTGAAAATATCACGCTCTCTAAGCGATAAACCGTGCTGCGCAAAATGAGCGTACGCACAACGGTTAAATAGTTCCATACGAGAGACACTTCCCTTAATTGTATCTCCATATAAATCTCTACTTACAGCTGTACTTAGTTTCTGCGCACGATTTCGGTAAAACAAACTTGATAGCACGCGGCTACTTTTTTGTTTCCATTCATCTGAAGTTACGTAGAAGTTATATACGTCCCACCAAAAGTCTAAATTCCCTTCAAATCCGTATCGCTTCCACGTTTGCAATTGCTGCATAACGTAAGATAACGTTACTTCTGGTGTTGCTACGTATGAAATTTGTTCTGAACGCGATAAGTCGTTTACGTCATTCGTAATGAACGAGTCTTTTACATCTGGGAACATTCTTTTTATTTTCTTAATAAAGCTAGACGCTAGTAACGTCTTTCCTTCTTCATCTGCAAGTGGACATGAAATGTATAATTTCTCAGTCGCTCTCGTTACCATTTGGTACATAACGAACTGTTCTTCTAATAAAGTTTGTCTCGTCGTTGGCGCTAATTCAATTCCTGCCGCGCCAAGAACTTCTCTTTCCTCATCAGAAAGCATTCCTTCATCCATCGGTGCTGCTGGTATGACGCCTTCATTTACGCCGATAATGAATGTTGCTTTCACGTTTGATAACCTGGAGTGATCAATATTAGCAACTAATACTTGGTCTAATGACGGCGGAATGTTAGCGAATTGAAGTGCTTCCAGACCTGTCGACATAACGTCCGTAAACATAGAAAGTGACATTTTCTCTTCACCAAGCATCTCTACAAACGTATCAAGAAGGCTCATTACTTCTTCCCAAACTTGCTCATGGTCTGTCGCAAATAAGAATTCTCCGCTCTCTTCTGCACGTATACGTAATTCCTCTAACTTCTTCGGAACATCAAGTTCTTCTAAAAATAAGTAAACGGCTTCGCACATTTGCATAACAGTTCCCGCACGCTTTAACCTTTTTTGCATGCGAATAACAGGCGTTCTTACAACGTCACGCAGCCTGTTTATTTTCTCTTCCATTTCACGTTCACTGTCAGTTATCATTCCGCTTGTATCGTCAAGTGAACGATAGCGGCGATACATCCACGGATCCTCAGAAGTCCATCTCTTCCCTTGTACACCGTACGCTAGGCAGTAATTCTCAAACTCATCCATTTCTTCGCGCATCGCTTCTTTTCTTACGTCTAGCGGATATAAAAGCTCCGTTTTAACGCAGCGAAACACTG
Source organism: Bacillus luti (assembly GCF_009739945.1). NCBI lineage: Bacteria > Bacillati > Bacillota > Bacilli > Caryophanales > Bacillaceae > Bacillus > Bacillus luti. The sequence continues at coordinate 3,972,624 of NZ_CP040336.1, forward strand.
CGTCATAGCGCCAATTCCCGCTAATAATCTCGAGTGCAGAACGAATGCATTCTACTAATGGATGATGTGACATCGGGCGTTTTTCATCGATGAAATGCGGAATATTATAATCCGTAAATAACGTTCGCATTACATCGTAATAACTTTCTCCGTTACGAAGAAGGACTGCAATATCTCGGTAACGATACTGTTCATCCGCGACAAGTTTACGAATTTCACGAGCAACTCCTTCTACTTCAGCTCGTAAATTCGCTGCTGTACTAATTGTTACGCTTGCTTCACCATGAAACTTTTCATTTGGACGAGCTTCATAATGCGTTTCTAAATGAGCTAATGCCGGAGAATGAAAACGAGGCTGTTCCATAAGTGGAATTGTTTTTTCAATTTCTATTTTCTCTTCACGTGCTACTTGCTTTATTTTTTCATATGTTAACGTCGTCTCATAAAATAGATCTAGTTCACTTACTGGCTGCGCTAACGTTTTTTCATCTATCGTCAACGTAATTGTGACTCTCGCTCCGCACATCATGAGCTTTCTTAAAATTTCTAGCTCTTGCGGGGAGAACGAATGAAATCCATCTATATAAATTTCAGCTCCATTTACATATTCAGACTGCGGAAGTTTTTCCACGAGTAATTGCAGATAGTCTTCTGAATCTAAATACTTTCCAATTAAAGCACGTTCAAAATCATCGTATAATAGTTGTAAATCATATACTTTATTCGCTAATAGCTTTTGTTCTGCACTGCTACTATGCGCATCTAGTTGTTGCCACATTTCATATACGTTAGATGGCGTCACATTATACCGTTTAAACTCTGCAATCATACTACCAAGATGTTCAAAGAAACCGTTTTGCTCCGCTGCTTTTTGGAACACTGATAGTCCATCTTTACGCGACTCTACAATTTTACGAAGTAACATATGTACGCCCGCTTCATCAATATGAAGACGGCTCGCTCCGCCAACTTCTTGCAACACTTTCCACGCTAATCGTGAAAAACTAAAAACTTGTGCCCGAATAGAACCTCTTACATCCTCGCTTCCAATTAACGCCTGCTGCGTTTGGAATGTCATCTGTTCTGGCACAAGATATAATATTGTTTTCCCACTCGGGCGCTGCTTTAACTCTTCCTGTACTTCGTGTAAACAAAGTGTACTTTTTCCACTTCCCGCTCTACCAATCACAAATCGAAGTGACATGTAACCCCACCTTTCACTTACATAACGAACGTTAGTTTGCTACTATAATTGTATTATAGTACACGAAAAAAGACAAACGGAGTTGTTTGTCTTTTCTATACTTCTACTTCATTATATCAACCTTTTGAAAAATTCGTTTGTACCTCTTTAATTGGCCAATATCGTAAATCAACTTTACCGACAACTGTATCAGCTTTCACAAATCCGAAGTGTCTACTATCCCAACTGCCAAGTCGATTATCACCAATTACAAAAATATAACCGGGCGGTACAGACTTTTCTTTCGTTAACTCTTCTAGTTTAAAATCGCCTGTTAGTTGCCGTCCATTTATCTCTTTCTTAAATGTTTCTAAATAAGGCTCATCCACGAATTGTCCATTTATGTAAAGTTTATCATGCTTATATTCGATATGATCCCCAGGTAAACCGATAATTCGTTTTACATAGTCCTCTTTTTTATTCGCATGAAACACAACAACATCGAACCTGTTTAAGTCCCCTACTTGATAACTCACCTTATTGACAACGAGCATATTGCCATCTTGCAATGTCGGCATCATTGACTTCCCCTCTACAACGTACGTTGAAAAGAAAAACGTTCGAAAAAATACAGCTAATAATACACCAATTAAAATTGTTCGTATCCACTCTATGCCTTCTTTTTTCAAAGTTTTCTTCATCCGCTTCTCCCCTTACCCTTTAATAATGAAGCTTGCCTTTACAAAGAAGACTATTCTTAATGTAGTTCTAACCTTACTTCAATTTTTTTACCGACATACCATAAAATAAAAATACTAATTGCTACAATTACTGATTTCACCGGATTATGAATAAATGACATTAAATCATGACCGATATACGTTAAAATAAAAATCATCACAAGCTTTCCGAATGCGAGCGCAAGTCCAAACTGTTTTACGCTAATGCGAGATAAACCAGCGACAACGTTTATAAGCGCAGACGGTGTAAACGGAAAACAAAATATGACGAAAATCGGTGCGAATCCTTTTCTTTCAATCCACCCCATTGCCTTTCGCACTCTCTCATGCTTATTTACAAAAGAGAAGAAACGACTGCGTCCAAAATGACGGATAATGAAAAAGACAAGCATGGCACCTATTACTGAGCCAAGCCATGAATATAGAAAACCGAGCCAAAATCCAAATGCAACAGCATTCGCTAGTACAAACACAATAAGTGGTAATGCTGGAATTAGCGCTTCTATCATCGGTAAACCAATACCAAGAAGTGGTCCGAACGCTTTATAACTTTCCACAATATGATCCATATTTTCTGGTGAAAAATACTCTTTGATCGACTGAAAATCCATTCTACACTTTACCCCTTTACTCTATTACTACCTCTACTGTATCACTGCGGAAATGAAAGAGGAAATGGTAGATACGACATATGGAGATGTATTTATTAAACTTTCCATACCTTTCATTAGAATTCCTTCATTATTATGCTATGATAATCTATCAATATTCGACAGGATGTGAAGTTAATTTAAATAACGTGTCCGATTATAACTTAATGGTTACGTTTGATGAGAAAAAAGAGAATACAGAAAGTAATAATTAGTCTTTTCCATATAAGTAGCGACGGATCATTATTTTCCCTTCAAACAATCATCTATTTGCTAGTTCTTACAAGCATTTTTTTTAGCAAGCGTATACTGTCAATTACGATGAGTATTAACATATATAAGAAAGATAGTATTAATACTGTACTCGGAATAGGTAACATTCGAAATTTGTATAGAAACTTATCAATCATATATATATCTTCTTCATTCGTTATAGTTGCAGGAGTGAAGATGAGGTAATCTTTCCAATTATCTATCCACGTTAAATTAACTGCGGAAAAATTTATTGTTCCTAACCACAAGTAAAGAAACATTGGTATAAGAATCATATATTGCAGGCTATGTAATATCTTTCTTTGCTTCTTACATTCAATAATTTGAAAGACAATAAGTGTTAGTACATACACGATTGACAGAAAACATACTATAGTGACAAACGGTTGAATTGAAAAAGCAAATAGCAATTTATCAATTTCACTAATTTGACTATAATCAGTTGCATTTTGAGGTGTGAAAACAAAATGTCGTTTATCAGCATCTATCATCAACTGACTACCAGTGAAACTTGTAAACATAAATGTAATAAAAAATATAGGCAAAGCAAGAATATATTGCACCCAAAATAACATGGTCCTTTTCAACATACCATCTCCTTTTTATACAGCATGGAAAAAATATGATGTATGTTCACACTATATTAAATATACAGGATAATTACCATTATATTGTAATTCAATATTCTCTTTAGCCCTCTGAGAACAAAAAATTTGTACATTTCTCTCGTTTTATTTATGAATCTTACAGCGTAGACGGTATATATAATGAAATCAAAAAGGATGAGTCTCCCCATCCTTTTCCTCTCATATATCCTCTTCTCTAACAACATACACTTTCTCATAAGCTGGTCTTAACGTTAATCCATCTCTTTGATCAACCTCTTTAAAACAAGGACTCCCTTGTTTCTTCCGACGATCTTCATACTCTGTACGCAATTTCGCTGTACGATTTTGTTGATTTTCAAAACTAGTTTTTGATATTTCTAGCTTCACAGCAAAGCCATTTATAAATCTAATAATAAGATTTCCATCTTTTAATTCTTTATTACTTTCAATATAAAAATGAGATAACCACGCGCACTCTTTTCTAGAATAAGAATAGGTAGGGAAAAAATAAAGTTGATCCGTCGGACTAATCGCAATCGGTGCTTTATGTGTAATATGAGTTAACTCTTTCGTTCCTTCTTTTCTGCCTAAGAAACTAGAACCATGCTTGCGGCAACTTCTTTCTATAATATCTAGAGGCTTTTGAAATACGAAAAAAGAATCTTCTATTTCGACAACTCGCGTAACAATTTTCTTTTCACTAAGGATAACAGGAAGTAAGGCCATCGTATTTTTATTTACAACATAATTTTCGACATAGCGTTCTACTTTATTTTCCATACTTTACTATCTCCCTTTTTATTTTCTATTTATACTAGCAGCTGCATGTATAATGTTAGCACTAAAAAAAGGGAAAAACCTTACAATCTACGATTATTTACAAAGGTTTATCATTTATTAAACACATTATAAATTTATTAATGGGAATATAGTAATAATAAATAATTAATTCATATAAAAAGAGGATTCTACATAAGGAAATGAATGTATCATTTATACTTACCAATTTTCATCCGTAAATACAAATTCTCCGGTATTCGTAATGGTGTGAATATGATCACGATTGACACGATTACCAGAAATATCATATATATTTTTGTAACTCTGTAGACTATCAAGCAATTTTTCAGTTTGAATCGCAGGAGAGGTTTTATCTTCAATTGATACAAAATGAAGATGTTCATGTAAGAATTTTGGGTGTAGTGACAAATATAAAGTTGGTTTATGCGATGTTAAAAATTCCTGCAATTGCGGAATAAGAGTATACTCCCCGCCCTCAATATCCATTTTAATAAAGTTTATATCTTGGATGTTATTATTATTTATTAAATCGTATATTGTAAGAGCTCGCACTTTGCAAGAGTGATCTGAAATAGTTGGAACCAGACTAGAAGTAGAATCTCCAAATGTATGTCTCATGTATAAGTTAATATCTCCAGATTCTTCAGCTATAGCCGCATTAATAGGGGTAATCTTTGAAGCAATAGAATGATTTAATGCACAATTTGCTAGAAGCTCCTGAAAAGCGATAGGATCAGGCTCAATTCCATACACACGTTTAGCTCTATGTGCTCCGTATAATACAGTTGGACCGATCCAAGCTCCTATATCTAAATATGAGTGTGTGGGACTTAAAAATCTATCAAAAATCTTAAATGTTTCTTCTTCCCATTCCCCTCGGTTCATATGATTCCAAATCCATACTGTCTGCGGATTAGAAATCACATTAAAGTGTACATCATTCTTTGTAACTTGAATTGGCTCTACAAACATCCTATCACTCCTTTAATCATTCTCACCTATATAAACCCTACTTATATTTTCCATATCATTATTTTATAAATATTTCATACGTTGCTATACCTTGCATTCAAATACATTTTCACATGATATATTTTTAAAGAGGGCTTATATAGATTGAATTCACGTATACCAACTTGCTGGCTTTGGCACATAATCATAATGATATAACGTAGCTGGAATTTTCACTTGATTCACAATATCTTGTGATACTCTAGCACCCCATTCATCATCTTCTCCATAACTTACATTTAAAAATTTGTGTTGTACGGCAATTCGTTTTGCATAGCACATGATATGATTCGGTTTTCTATAATAAAAATTTTCATCTTCTGTATGCTCGAGTTCTTTTCCAAATTTAGTAACTTTAGTGAAAAGATTATTGAAATTTACTGAAACATCGAATACGATACAATCAGCTGTAGCATTTGAAGCAATAGTAGTACATAGCGTATCAATATAATTCGGCTCTACTCGATCATCATCATCTACAAAAGCAACGTATTCACCTTGCGCTTGTTCAATAAGAATATTACGCTTTTCTCCAGTCGTTCTCTTTTTATTTTCGAGCAATACAAGTATTTCTACAGGTTTATCTTTAGCTTGTTCATATAATGTATCAAGCATTTGCTTTAAATGAGTCATCCGTTCTGGAACAGAAGGAATTAGAATCGAAAGTACAATATTCGTCAACTCCTCACCTCTTTTTCAAAATTACATACCCTTACTTAGTTACATATTAGGATACAAAATGATGTAGTATGCATTTTCAACCTATCTTTACAATATGTAAGATTCTCTGTTTTGTTCATGATTTTTATGAACGGTTCGCATATTACATAGACAGATGCAACAGTAATGAGGGTAGTATAAAACTCATAAATATTCAAAAGTGAACAGATACATGGACAAATCAAATAGTATTATATTCACTTTCTTTTTGCCGGATCGTTCTTTACAAAACGTTTCAGAAATCTACATGTATAGCACGTGAAAATATATTAAAAGACCTTCCTTCATGGAACGCCTTTTACATCTCTACTACCTTTATATTTACTCTTCTTCATCCTCAAAAAAACCTACTATTTTTTCTTCTTCATATTTATACTTTCTTCCAAGATTCTCTGTATTCCTTTCTATTTGTAATAATATTATATATCGATTTTCAGATGAAATGTGCGAATGAGATTTCTTCAAATCAATTAACGTCACTTTATCATGTTCATACGTTTTCGCGTACGCCTTTATCTCTTCAATCGTATGTTTTAAGTCCTCTTCGTTACCTATACGAACATCTAGTATTACTTCACTTGTATACTTCTCTACCATATATATCCCCCACCTTCTCCCCCCCCAATATAATCAATGTGCTCATATATTTCAACAACAAAAAAAGGATGGCATGAGCCATCCTTTTTTCCATCATCAACTATAAATTATAGTTTGATTACGTTTTTAGCTTGAGGTCCACGGTTACCTTCTTCGATTTCGAAGCTAACTTTTTGACCTTCTTCTAGAGATTTGAAACCTTCAGTTTCGATTGCAGAGAAGTGTACGAATACGTCGTTTTCGCCTGGAACTTCGATGAAACCGAAGCCTTTTTCGTTGTTAAACCATTTTACTTGTCCTGTTACTGCCATGATTATTTCCTCCTAAGAAAATACAAATTTTTAATTTTTTAGTCTTCCTGTCTAAAAAAAGAATCCACACATTATCAAATACGAAACATAAACTAGTTCTCACATACTTTTTCTCGTTCGTTTCCAGCACTTGATAACATATGGATTGCTTAATTTAACTATTCAACTGACATCATCATAGCACACTTAAAATAAAATGTACAATCTTTTTTGAAAATAACTGACAAATTAAGTCGCGTATATAATTATAAATATCTTATTTGAACAGGAACAAACACATTATTTGAATGCGATTACACTTCTTATTCTAAGGTGTTAAAATATAATTTCACAATAGTTAAATGGAGGGGATTATATGCCAAACTATGAGAAAGAAGAAAAGCTAACAGGGGGAAACGTCTCTAACGTATATCGTTCTGAAAATACTGTTCGGCGCGAATTAAAGCAAGGCAGCGCAAAAACCCATACGTTATTACATCATTTAGAAAACAAAGGTTTTCATTATGCACCGAAGTTTTTAGGGATAGATGAAAAAGATAGAGAGATTTTATCCTTTATTGAAGGAGAAGCTGGGAATTATCCTTTAAAAGAATATATGCGATCTAATGATACTTTAAAAGAAATAGCAAAGATGCTTCGTCTTTACCATGATGCGGTAAGTGACTTTCCGTTATCGGATGAGTGGAAACCGATGGATCATACGCCAAATAACATTGAAGTTTTATGCCACAATGATTTTGCCATATATAATATTATTTTTAATGACGAGAAACCAGTGGGTATTATTGATTTTGATGTTGCTGCCCCTGGACCAAGACTTTGGGACATCGCTTATACGCTTTATACTTGCGTGCCTTTAAGTAGAGTATATTATACAGAGTCCGGAGACGCCGTTCATTATGACTCATCGCAACATGCCAGCCGCATAAAAGAAAGAGTGAAATTGTTTGTTCAATCCTACGGTAAAAGCATGGATGAAGATTATGTAGGAATGGTGTTACTACGGTTAGAAGGATTATGTACATATATGAAACGAAAAGCACAAGAAGGCGACGTGAATTTCCAAAGAATGATAGATGAAGGACATTTAGAGCATTATGAAAAAGATATGAAGTTTATTCGTGAGCATGAGAAAGAGTGGATTTGATCATTGTATCTTTTTTGCCCGATCATTAGTATCATTTCATTTACTCTCAAATCGTTCATAAAATAACAAGGGGCACCCTTCAAAAAGGTGCCCCTTCCTTTTATTTCGTAAACTGCGCCTCTTCTGTAGATCCTTTTAATGCTGTCGTTGATGACGTACCGCCTGTAATGACTTGTGCTACTTCATCAAAGTAACCTGTTCCTACTTCGCGTTGATGACGCGTTGCAGAGTAACCGTGTTTTTCAGCCGCAAATTCTGCTTGTTGTAACTCAGAGTACGCTGCCATGCCGCGCTCTTTATAGCCACGTGCTAATTCAAACATGCCATAGTTTAATGAGTGGAATCCAGCTAGTGTTACGAACTGGAACTTATAACCGTAAGACGCGATTTCTTTTTGGAAGCTCGCAATTGTTTTTTCATCTAATTTTTGTTTCCAGTTAAATGAAGGTGAACAGTTGTAAGCAAGTAGCTTTCCTGGATGCTCCTTATGAATTGCGTCCGCAAATCGTTTCGCATCTTCTAAATTTGGTTCAGACGTTTCGCACCAAACGAGATCTGCATAAGGAGCATATGCTAAACCACGTGCAATTGCTTGATCAAGACCTGCTTTCGTACGGTAAAACCCTTCTGGTGTTCTTTCTCCTGTAATAAACTCTTTATCAACTGGGTCGATATCACTCGTAATTAAATCTGCCGCATCCGCATCTGTTCTTGCAACGATAATTGTTGGCACGCCCATTACGTCTGCCGCAAGGCGTGCGGAAATTAAATTGCGCACCGCTGTTTGCGTCGGTAGTAATACTTTTCCGCCTAAATGACCACATTTTTTCTCTGAAGATAATTGATCTTCAAAGTGTACGCCTGATGCACCCGCTTCAATCATACCTTTCATAAGTTCAAATACGTTTAATTGTCCGCCAAACCCAGCTTCTGCATCTGCAACGATTGGTACAAAATAATCTGTATCTCCGCTTCCTTCCATATGCTGAATTTGATCCGCACGTTGAAGCGTTTGATTAATTCGTTTTACTACAGCAGGTACGCTGTTCGCTGGATATAAACTTTGGTCTGGATACATATGTCCAGAAAGGTTTGCATCAGCTGCTACTTGCCAACCGCTTAAATAAATTGCTTTTAACCCTGCTTTTACTTGTTGCATCGCTTGGTTTCCTGTTAATGCGCCAAGTGCGTTAATATAATCTTCCTTATGAAGTGACTCCCAAAGCTTTTCTGCACCGCGGCGCGCTAATGTATGCTCAATATCAATCGATCCGCGCAGACGAATTACATCCTCCGCTGAATATGGACGTGTGATCCCTTTCCAACGCTTATCTAATTCCCAGCTTTCTTGTAATTTCTCGATTCTTTCGTTTTTCATATGTTCCATCCCCTTTTCGTTTTATAAAATTTCATAACCCGGTAATGTTAAAAATGGTACGAATTCATCATTTCGAACGAGATTTGTAAATAACGTTGTTGCCTCTTTAAATCTCCCTTTCTTAAAGGCTTCCTTACCAATCTCTCTTTCTATTTTTGCTAACTCTTCTTCTTTTAGCTCTTCCATTAATGCAAGCGTAATATTACGGCCATCATGTAACTTTCCACCTTCATGGCGAATCCATTGCCATACTTGTGCCCTAGAAATTTCCGCTGTTGCCGCATCTTCCATTAAGTTATAAATTGGTGCTGCTCCCCGTCCGCTTAACCAAGATGCAATATATTGAATACCTACGCTAATATTCGTACGAAGACCCTCTTCTGTAATCGTTCCCACCGGCACTTCTAATAAATCTTTTTCTGTAACATGTATTTCTTCACGTTTCCTAAAAATTTGATTCGGTGTTTTCATAATGTGATTAAATACTTCCATCGCAACCGGTACAAGTCCCGGGTGGGCAACCCAAGTCCCGTCATGACCGTCTAAAGCTTCGCGCTCCTTATCAGCACGCACTTTTTCAAAAGCAGCTTCATTTGCTTCCGGATTATTTTTAATCGGAATTTGTGCTGCCATCCCTCCAATAGCCGGTGCATTACGGCGATGACATGTTTGAATTACTTTTAACGAGTACGTGCGCATAAACGGCGCCGTCATCGTGACTTGCGCTCTATCTGGTAGTAAAAATGCATTATGATTCCGGAAAGCTTTTAAAAAGCTGAAAATATAATCCCAACGTCCGCAGTTTAATCCAGCAGAATGATCTTTTAATTCATACAAAATTTCATCCATTTCAAACGAAGCGTGAATCGTTTCCAGTAACACCGTCGCTTTAATTGTTCCATTTGGAATCCCGATGTATGTTTGAGCAAACACGAATACATCATTCCACAACCTTGCTTCCAAATGACTTTCCATTTTCGGTAAGTAGAAATATGGGCCGCTCCCTTTTGCTAAAAGAGCTTTCGCATTATGGAAAAAATACAGTCCGAAATCTACTAAGCTACCAGACATATTTTGTCCGTCAACTTTCATATGTTTTTCTTCTAAATGCCATCCTCTTGGACGTACGATAAGTACTGCTGTTTTATCATTTAATCTATATTCTTTTCCTTTATCATTCTCATATGAAATCGTTCCCTTTACTGCATCTCGTAAGTTCAGTTGACCTTCCACCGCATTTTCCCAAGTTGGTGAATTCGAATCTTCAAAATCCGCCATAAAAAGATGCGCTCCTGAATTCAAGGCGTTAATAACCATCTTTCTATCTACCGGTCCAGTAATCTCTACGCGGCGATCCTCTAAATCTTTTGGCAGCTTGGCAATCGTCCAATCCGATTCACGAATATGCTTTGTTTCTTCTAAAAACTTTGGAAACTTTCCTGCATCAATTCGTTTTTGTTTCTCTACACGCTTTTGTAAAAGTTCTATGCGGCGCTCATTAAAATTTTCATGCAGTTTCTTTAAAAACTTAAGCGCCTCAGGTGTCAATATTTCGTTGTACGCTGGTAACATTTCTCCTACGAGTGTAACCCGTGAAGTTTGCGTCGACATATTAGCATCCCCTTCTTAAACTGTTTTATAACAGATTTGATTTCATGTTTTATATTATATAACAAATCTTCAGAAAAGGAAGTTTTTTTTGAAAATTCATTTCATTTTTTTCCAAAACGCGATGATTCCGCGCTTTATTCCATACAAAAAAGGCCGCTGTTATACAACAACGACCTTTTTGTATGATTCTACTTTCATTTATTAAACTTTATTGTTGCCCTGCTTCTTTCACCTTCTGCAACATTGTTTTATATAAAAACTGTGCGTATTGTTCTCTCGTTACTTTCATAGACGGGCCAAATTTATTTTCTCCGATTCCCGCTGTAATATTATTTGTTTGGATTGCACTAATTGCGTTTTTTGCCCATGAATCTGCTGCAACATCATTAAACGTATGAGGTCCCTTTGCCTGTAAGTCAAAAGCATTCGTAAGAACTTGCGCCATTTCTGCACGCGTTAACGTCGCCTTCGGTCTAAAGTTTCCATGCTCGTCTCCCATGAAAATTTCCAGTTCCGTTAAAGCCAATATTTCCTCGATAAAGTTTGTCGAGTTTTCATCGATATCTTCATATGGGTTTTCATATTCATCTTGTTCTTCTATATCAAACACACGATAAATTAAAGCTGCCACTTGCTCACGTGTTACATCATCCCCAAAACCAAATATGTCATTTCCATATCCAAAGATAATTTCATTTGCCGCTAAACTATGAATCGCTTCATATGACCAATGTCCTTCTGGTACATCTTTAAATACAATTGTATTTGTATTTTGTAGCGGTGCACTTTCCGCTTTTACATAATTACTCTCTGCTGAGAATAACACCCCACCCATAATTGTTAATGCTGTAGCTGTTTTTAATAATTTTTTGCTCATGAAATTATCTCCCCAATATGCATATGTTTTTTTAAAAATATACAGAAAAAACGGTATAGCAACAATATATTTTTCGACAAAATTCGTGACATTTTTGTGAATCATATTACACATCATTTCTTTTTTATGAGGTTGATTATCAAGCTTATGTACAACAATAAACATACATATTAACGGATAATTATTCCTTTTTAAACAAACAAAAAAGCACAAATATTTCTATTTGTGCTTTCCTATTTCACTCTATTTCCAGTCCTCTTTCAAATGATAATTAATAATCGCATTGTTTATAAACTGTGCATATTGTGCTCTCGGTACAAAGGAATTTAATTCATACATACCGTTTCCAGTTCCTGTAACAACTTGATTAGATTGCAGTGCACTAATTGCCTCTTCTGCCCAATGTCCTTTCGGTACATCTTTAAATGTATGCTTTTGTTTCGCTTCGAAAGTATATGCCTTTTGAAGTACTACTGCCATTTCAGCTCGAGAAATGGGTGCTTTCGGTCTAAAGTTTCCGTTTGTATCACCTTTAAAAACACCACGTTTTGTTAACGCTAAAATTTCCTTCTTGAAACTAGTAGAACTTTCAGAAATATCTTTGTATGGATTCGCTACTGCTCCTTCATCTTTCATTTCAAGAGTTTTGTAAATAACGCCTGCCACTTGTTCACGTGTTGTAAGATCGTTAACACCATACTTTCCATTTCCATACCCAACTATAATTTTATTATAAGCTAAATCTAAAATAGCATCATATGCCCAAAATCCGTATGGAACATCATCAAATACAATCATTTCCGGATACTCTTCCGCTTTTACAGGCGCCACATTCGTTCCTGCAAATATACCTCCTACCATTGTCGCAATCATCATTACACCCAATATTTTTTTCTTCATTGTCCTCTCTCCCTATTTCTATTTATATTAAATAGAAAAATAATTGATAATACGAAGCATTGAACTTCATTGTTTCAGGAGTACTAAATTGATGGTGAATGTAAGATAAAATGCCAATCTTCTAGAAGAAACATTTTGACTACCTTTTTGCTTTATACCTCCTTCTTTCTTTTTCAAAAGGAAGTTGTCACATCTTAGGTGTTATATAATAAAATATTCTACAATCTCTTTGTGAACTCCTTTGCATTTTTAAATTTCACTTTATCGACACAAAAAGCGAAAAAAAGTGAATTATGTTGCGCTCGTATTCACCGATAGATCCTTCTCTGTTCCCTTGCGAAACGTTAGTGCCATCCCTACGAATATAAGAACAATCCCTACTACTTGCATGCTAGTCGGTCTAAATCCGGTAAAGACTGTGTCTAATAGTATTGCAACAGCAGGGTCTAAAAATACGAGTACAGAAATGAGTCTCGTCGATAAATCTCTTAAGCTGTCAAAAAATAAATAATATACAAACCCAGTATGTATAAGCCCTGTCGCTGTGATCATCATCCAGTTCATCTCTGTTAATCCTTGAAATTTCCCGAAATCTACGAATGGTAGCAATAAAAAAATACCTAAAAATGTTTGTAAAAATGTCATTGCATATGCGCTCGTATGCTTGATTCCTTTCCCTAGTAAAGTAGTAAAAGCATAGAATAACGCCGCAAGTAGTGCCCATACCATTCCAGATGACATGAGTTTCTCGAGCGACACACTTCCATCTACTCCAGCTACTAAAACTGTACCGAAGAAACAGATAGCAATCGACATGACCGCAAATATTGTTAACTTCTCTTTAAATACGATACTCCCAATCATTAATACGATAATTGGAGCAAGATGGTAGACAGAAATCGCAATGGTAATTGACATAACTTCAAACGCTTTAAATAGAAATACCCAGTTAAAAACGAGAAATACGCCGCACGCTAATATTTGCACGATCTCTTTTTTATTCCATTTTTCATTTTTATATTGTCCTGTTACGAACCAACATAAAGTTAAAAATAAAGTAGCACAAATACAACGAACGAATACTAATTCAAACGACGGTAAACCCGTTTGGACAGAAAAAAATCCAATCGATCCGAAAATAGACATCGAAAGAATCATTTTGATAGCCGGCATTGATTTTGAATGAAACAAAATATTAACCTCCTAAACATTTCACTGAATATTCTTTTTATTATACACTATAATTTTCCAAAACTCGAATATGCCATAATAAAAAGAAGCAGTACACTACTGCTTCTTCGTTTTTTCATATTGTTCAAACGTATGAATTCTTTCAAAAATTGGTGGGTGTGTGTATAAGAAAAATTTCACTAACGCAGGTGGATTCACTTGGCTTAAGCTTGTTTTTGATAAATATTGAAATGTTTTCACACCAGATTTCCCGTCCTTCGTCATATTTAAAGCATATTGATCCGCCGCGCGTTCTTCTATACGTGAAACATAGTTTGTTGCTGGTTGTGACGCGAAGGATAGTACAGAAGAAATTAAGAAAAATAAAGGTAAAATTGAGAAACATGCCACTTTTGAAATTTGCAGCGTATCTCCCCATTTTCGAATACACATATTTATAATACGACTAATGAGATACATACCTATAAACGATAGCAACACATAACTCGCAACGCCCCAATATATATGTTTCATAACATAATGCCCCATTTCATGGGCCATTATAAATAAAATCTCTTTATCTTTTAATTGCTTAAGCGTTGTATCCCACATTACAATACGGGCGTTAGGGCCAATTCCTGTTACGTATGCATTTAACGCATTCGTTTTTTTCGACATATTTACTTCATATACATGTTTAGCAGGAATGTCAGCTTTGTCTGCTATCGCTAAAATTTTCGTTTCTAATTCTTTATTTTTCAGCGTCGAGAAGTCGTTATACAGTGGATCAATAACGACAGGCTGTATGAATGTTAAAAAGATTGTAAACGGAACAGAGAGTGCCCACCCTGCTACCCACCATCTCTTCGGGAATTTACGGATAAGCCATAGAAGAACCGTAACTACGATTAACATCGTCGCATAACTCTCCCAAAAACCGATAACATGATCTTTTATCCAGCTTTGTGTACTTTGCGTTGAAATGCCGTAATCAACGGATACTTTACGGCTAATCCATTGCATCGGCAGAGCAAGAACTGTAGTAAGTAATGATAAATAAAAGAAATAAATCGCAACTTGTAAAACACTTATTTTCGTCGTTTCCTTCGACCATTTCTCAAACTTTCTTGAAACACCGAGCACAAGAA
Organism: Bacillus luti; assembly: GCF_009739945.1. Classification (NCBI taxonomy): domain Bacteria; kingdom Bacillati; phylum Bacillota; class Bacilli; order Caryophanales; family Bacillaceae; genus Bacillus; species Bacillus luti. The sequence goes on from NZ_CP040336.1 coordinate 3,987,749, forward strand.
CAAATAATAAAATAATCCATTCAAGAGGCGTCGCTAAAAAGTACAGTAAATTTTTCACGCGCGAATAATCTTGGCTTAGCGTAAGCTCTCTTGCATTCATAAAAGTTTCTGGATCTGCACTCGTTCCTTTATACATCTCCGGAATGAGTTCATGATTCCATCCAAATAAATACCAATATATAAGTAACGCAAATCCAACGTACAAAAAAAGCGACCACCCAATAACTTTCCTCACGCTATTCCCTCCTCTATGCTGCCTGTCTATTATTATTGTAAGTTCGTACATGCTAAATTAGAACAAGCTAATGGTATAAAAAAACTCTTCTACATAAGAAGAGTTTCGCCTACCTGTATACACTCTATTCAGTTAGAAACACACCCGCATACTTATTAAAACAAGTGCTCTTCTTAAGGTAGAACCTCTATTAACAAACTAAAATCATGTAAAGAAAAAGAACTATATTTCATAATACCTTGCACAGCTAAAAGTAAAATAAGACCGATCACACACATATAGTTAATACTTTCTTCACTCTTTTTTTCAGTAACTATTCCGCCACTTATACATAAAATCCCTAATAAATGGAGCGCTAAATACATGAAAAAGTAAGCTTCTTCCCAGCGAAGAATAACATTTCCTGTCGTTATTAGCACTATACTAAGTAAAATCAAATAAAAAAACTTATTTGATGATATCGTTTCATTCATGTAATTTTATACATTCCTTTCAAATTTCGAATTAATGATGTTTCAAAGCTATAACGTAAATGATTGTTTTCATACTATAAAACAAAAGGAAAGCCACTATTACTTTCTCGAATACTGTATGAACCCACATATACTTCTCTTCATTTTTTTTGAAGATGCGCTTCATCATTTCTTCTACAATTAAACCAAATATTAGTAAAACCCCTAACACAATAAGAAGAGAAATAATATTTTCTTTTAAATGAGTACTAGAAAATAAGTAATACTCTGGAAACACAATCGTATCTACTACAGGTTGCACCCAATGACACACGCTTTTATCACACATATCTGTAAGAGACGTAGCATCTATAATGTCTTTCAATATTTTTTCAATCGTCTTCTTCATTTCATTTACTCCCCACTACGTCTGAAAAGCTTTTTTCCTGCTCTCCATATATAACTGGAACTTCTTTACTCCAATATTTGCGGTTAACAAATAAAAAGATGAGTACTAAATTTAATCCTGTTATAAAAATTATAAGTCCTGGGAAAAACGTCGTGTAGTTTGAGAAATCTGCAAAACTCATGATTTTTTCCCTACTTACTAGAAACGAAGCACCGATTACAAATGCATTGTTTAACATATGGATCGCAATTGGCATGAGTAAGCTTTTCGTACGAATATATACAATGGATAATACGATGCTAAATAAGGCCGCACCGAGGAAATCGACATGTAACATTGCAAATAAAAATGCGACTGCAATCATCGCTATACTCGTTCCCCATTTTGCAGCAAAGCGCTGCAGTAAAAATCCGCGAAATACAAACTCCCCAATAATTGGTGCGATAAATACGACCATAATAAATTGATATACATATCCCCCGGCACTATCTACAATTGGTTCATGCAAAGCGTTCATAATAAAATCTGGTGTAATCCATGCAAAGCTGTACATGTACAAAATGAGATAACCGTAACTGAACATGCATAATATAATCGTTATGTAAAAAACTTGCACCAAGTTAAATGTTTCATTTTTATTAATAAAACATGCAAATGAAACACGGTGTTTTCTATACTCATAAAAAATCCATGTAATCGGAAGGATATAGAATATACAAATATTTATGAAAGAAGAATTTTGTATATGAAATGTACTTTCTAGCAATTCCCCACTACTTCTCGCTACTAAAGTTAATAGTGCAAATACAATTAAAAAATATCTAGCTCGCATCATTTGAAACGGATTCACACTCATCTCCTCCCCTATGTTACTTTTATCATATCATTTGATTCTTAATTTTTTGTGAAAGAAAACCTTAAAATTTCCTTAAAAATTCCATAAGTTACAAAATGATGGTATGATATTCGAGGAAATTAGGAGGGATTCTTATGTATGAAGCAAATATTTTACTCGTTGATGACGAAACAGCAATATTACAACTACTAACTACCATTCTTGAAAAAGAAGGTTTTTCTCATATTACAACTGCTACTTCAGCGGAAATGGCTTTATCTCTCACTGGGCAACACAACTACGATTTAATCATTTTAGATGTCATGCTTCCTGGACAATCTGGTTTTGATATTTGTCCAATCATTCGCCAACAAACAGATTGTCCAATTTTCTTCTTATCAGCGAAAGCGTCCGATTTAGATAAAATATCTGGTTTTTCATACGGTGCAGATGATTATATTACGAAGCCATTTAATCCACTAGAAGTAGTAGCACGTATAAAAGCGCAACTTCGAAGACATATGAAACAAGCAGTACCACACGAACAAAAAGCACACTCCAGTTCATTTGGCAGATTTGAAATTGATCGATATTCCGCAGAACTTACAGTAGGTGGACATGTTGTCGAATGTTCCGCCCAGCTATTTCAGCTATTACTCTTCTTTTGCGAGAATCCGAACTATGTATTTTCGAAGGAAGAAATATACGAAAAAGTTTGGGGAGCACCTGCCTACAATGGCGATGACAATACCGTTATGGTCCACATTCGAAAACTACGTGAAAAAATTGAACAAGACCCAAGTAAACCAGAATATATAAAAACTGTGCGCGGACTTGGCTATAAGTTCATTACAAAGTAGGGTGACGATATGAACTTTAATAAACGACTTATTATCCAGTTTATTCTGCAACACGTATTTGTTTTGGTTACACTATTGATAGCTGTAGTAGCTGCTTTCACTTATTTAATTTTTCTTGTTACGAGTACTTCATACGAACCGAACATTCCAGATTCTGATAATTTTATGATTTCAAGATATATCTCTTCAGAAGATGGCGATATTTCGTTAAAAACTGAAGTAAAAGACTTAATTAAAGAGAAAAATGATTGGATTCAAATTGTGGCGGAAAACGGAAAAGTTCTCTATCACTTTAATACGCCTAGTGACGTACCAACATCTTATACGAAAGTATCATTATTCTCATATATACAGAATCATATAGAAAGCCCTTATACATTTACATATTGGGAAATTGAATTAGAAGAAAAAAACGTACTTGTTATTTACGGCGGTACGTTAAAAAGCAATGGATTACTGAAATCACTCCAGAAAGAGCACCCTTCTGTATCTACGGATACATTCACATTAACAGAAGAAGAAAAACAGTTACTTTCTAAAGAAAAAGCAACGCTTCAAATCTTTAATAGTGGCGGCGAAGAAGTATTCTCCTATCCAAATGGAAAGAAAAAAACGTTTTCTGCCATACAAGCTGCTCTTAACGCAAAAGAACCGTGGAATCATAAAGAAAACACGTCTAGCTTTTACGATGCAAATAGCGGTCTTCTTCTCGTTGTAACTGCCAAAAACGAGCACTACTACCCAGATGATGAAATAGAAGATGTATTTGCTAAAAAGTTTCTAATCGGATGCGGATTAATCCTGCTTATCGTATTTGTTTATTTAGTCATTCTTTCTATTTGGTACGGTAATAAATTTGGAAAACCGTTATTGCATGCAATGCGCTGGCTTAAGAATATAGCTGGTGGAAAGTACGAAGAACCTGTTAGTAAAAAAGGGAAACCTGTCAGGTTCCGGCGATCCGGTAAAGAAAAATGGTCATTCCGCTTATTTAGTGATGTTACAAATTCACTAGAGCATCTTTCTATTACACTTAAAAAAAATGATGCAATGAGGCAAGTACTGCAGCAAACACGTGAAGAATGGATTACCGGTCTCACACATGATTTAAAAACGCCACTTAGCTCTATATATGGCTACGCATTATTACTAGAATCACAGCAGTACAACTGGACTGATCGCGACATTCAACAATTCGGCAGCGTTATGAAAGAGAAATCTCGATATATGACGACATTAATTGATGACTTAAGCTTAACGTATCAATTAAAAAATAACAGTCTTCCTGCGCAGCACGTAAATATTGAAATGAATCAATTCGTCCAAAAAGTATTATTACAATTCATTAATAATCCGACACTTCAAAATCAAAATATTGAATTCGTACCAAGCTCAAACAAAATTCAATATTTTATTGAAGAAAAATGGTTCCAGCGTATTATCGAAAACTTACTCGCAAACGCTATAAAACATAATAATGAGACGACGAATGTAATCGTAAACCTTTCACAAAACGAAAATTTCTTTACACTATCTATTTCGGATAACGGAAAAGGCATGGATGAAAAAACGAAAGAACTTCTATTTGAAAGATATTACAGGGGAACAAATACAGAAGAAAGCAACATCGGAACTGGACTTGGACTCGCTATTACAAAACAGCTCGTTCATGCTCATAACGGGACAATCTCCGTTGAAAGTGAAATTGGAAAAGGAACGACGATTATTCTTGTATTTCCGTTTCGTTCATAGAAAAGGCGCTGTGTGGTGCCTTTTCTTTTTTCTATTCTGGGAGAGTTCAGCGATAAATGAAATTATGTAGACCATCTTTCTGAGTTACTTTAGCGGTATATGAAATTACATCGGCGATTTTCTAAATATATCGACTTACCGACAAAAACCGACAACACTACCTACTTTCCCTGCTATACAAAGTAAAAATAACCTTTCATAACTCACTATGAAAGGTCACTCCATATTTCAGCTATTTCCCTACTAACACAAACACATTCTCATCAGGCGCTTCCATTACCGCAACGTGTCCTGATTCTGTTGGAAATGGTTCACGAATCCATTTTACATCTTTATTATCTTTTAAACTTTCATACATTTGTTGCACATCTTCTACCAATACTTCGACTTCCATAAAATTAATATCCGGATGATTGCTTATTACTAACTCCGAACTTTTCTCATCTGGAAACTTCAATCCTATTAATGTCCAAATAGCTCCTTCTTCTAATTCTCTTTCTATAACCCAGTTTTGCTCCATTCCCATTTCTTTATAAAAAGAAACTGATCTTTCTATATCCTTCGTATGTATAGATACACATTCTAGCTTTTTGAACATCTTTCCATTTCCCCCTTTATGAAAAAGCGAACCATCTCCCAATGATTCGCTCTTACCCTATTATTTTTTCTTCACCGGTATCCAAAGCTCTACTTGTGCAAACTCACTCTTATCTTCGTGGCAACGCTCATCGTACAGTTCAAACTCTGTCACGCCGCAATGTTCATAGCCTGAATGCGGGAACCATTCTGAGAATACTGCATTCCACGTTTGGTGAATAGACGATACCATTTCTTCATGAGGAACTTTCGGTGTTGTAAATACGGCATATGTTGCTGCTGGGAAAGTACGCTTTGCAACTTCATTTGGTACATTTTCAAAGTCTGTAACTTCCATTCCGATAATATAAGTGAAGTCTCCTTTTTCTAAATTAAAATCTGTACATAATCCAAGCTCTACCCATTGGCTCGTATCTTTACGATTCGGAATTGTTGTTCCAAGATCTTTTTGTAAATATTCTTGCCAAAATACTGGAATGTCTTGATGGTTCTTCCCTTCTTTACTTGTCGTCTTCAGTTCATAACCCGCCACTAAAAATTCTGGTTTATTTACAATACGATATTCCATTTGTATGCCCCCTAAATACGGATTTAATTTTCTTTGCTTTACATTCACGCTGTAATACATCGGTGTTTCGATTTCTTGTTTTCGATATTCACTCGGTGTCATTTGAAATAATTTTTTAAAGGCTCTCGTGAACGTTTCGTGAGATTGAAAGCCATGCTCAAATGCGATATCAATAACTTTTTCATCCGTATGAGAAAGTTGATAAGCTGCCCGGGCTAACCTCCTCTTTCGAACATACTCCATTACTGTATCACCTACTAACGCCTGAAATACACGATGAAAATGCGACTCAGAAAAACCTGCAATGCGAGCTAAATTACGCAGCGTCTGTTTTTCCATTACATCTTCCTCAATATAATCAATTGACCTTTGAATTTGTGTTTCATAGCTTTCCATCTCTGTTCACCCGCCTTATATGTATTATGATAAAAGAGAACGCAATCCAATTCTTGACGTTTTTTACTATAATTTTAAAAACAAATGTAACTTTTTTATATGTATTTCGTTGTTATGTATGAAGGGAGGGAAATTAGTGAAACGCAACCAATCATTAGAAGACATTTATTCAGATCATATGCATGATTTATTTCGCTATCTTCTCTCCCTAACCGGAGATTCTCACTGTGCGGAAGATCTCATGCAGGAAACATTTTACCGCATGCTTGTCCATATTGATTATTACAAAGGCGAAGAAATTAGGCCGTGGTTATTTACAATTGCCTACAACGCCTTTATCGATTGGTATCGAAAAGAGAAAAAATATAAAACAACAAAAGTGGAAGAATTCCATTTACCAAACGTGCCCAGTACAGAACATGAATATTTCGTAAAACATGAGATTGCTAGTTGGTTAGACAGTTTATCTTCTCTTCCACTCGAAAGACGAAATGTCCTACTACTACGAGATTACTACGGATTCGCCTATAAGGAAATAGCAGAAATGACCGGTCTCTCATTAGCGAAAGTGAAAATTGAATTACACCGCGGACGGAAAGAAACAAGAAACATAGAGGAGTGATACAGATGGGTTGTGCAGCATTTAAAAAACTATGGGAAAAATATGAAAAAGGAACACTCACACGTGATGAACAAGAAGAATTAGAAAGTCATATAGAAACTTGTGAGGAATGTGAAGTGTATTTGGATGAATTGCTTACGAAGAGTGAGCCGATCAAGAAAAGACTACCACCACAAAATCTTAATGTCCCGTTTTGGAAAATAAAGTGGAAACAGCGTTGGCAAACTGTTAGTTTTGTCCTTGCGGTTTGTATAGCAATCTATTTTGTCGAGCATTTTTCATCTTCTCTTTACTTCAATAATATGAAAAAGTTAGCTGAAGTAAATGAGATTCCAGCACTCGCACTAGAAGCAACAATTCCAAATAGTCGTTCCACTGGAGGCAGTACAAAAATCAAACCCTTTTTCCGTACAGAAAATGAAACGAATTTAGTTAAAACTGTCGGCAAAAAAGAAGTTCAATTCGGTACAGTAACAACGAAAAGCTTCTTATCGTCTGTAACTGCTACAAATAAATCCTGGGCAAACAAATTGAATTACTCTAAACTTTCCTTTGTTCATCCGAAAATAAAGCAAGGTGATCATTTGAAAGAACCATCTAAAAAAGTGTGGGATACACTTGCAAAAGTACATGAGGGAACCGTTGCAGAAGTAGCGATATCTTTTGACAAACCTTACACTTTACAAGAATTAGAATCCATTCTATATAGCACATTTGAAGCACAAGAAATGCCACCAACTCCTGTATGGTACGCTTTAGACACAGGACAAGAGAGAATAGATGAGGAAGATTTCATCCTACATGGCGGAGAGGTTATCGGATTTCCAGAACATATAAACCTCCCTGATAGTGAAGCAGAACGACCGAAGACAAAAGAAGATGAGGTAATCGAAATGATGCGCATTCTTTCTGAGCATAAAAAAACTGTAAGTAAAACTACTTGGACTCCTGAAAAAGAGCTGAACTTAGATAAGCGTTATGAGTATGTAAAAGAGAACGGTGTAAAAGTATACGGGATCGTCATTACCGGACCATCGAAAGAGTTATTAAAATTACAAAACTCGCCTCACGTTCGTTATGCGACTCTTGGAGATATTGAGGTTTGGAATTGGTTTGATTATTAACAGCGAAAAGGTGTCATCATAATTGATGACACCTTTTCCTTTCCATTAATCCGAAATCACTTTCACATACGTCCCTCTCACCGCTTTTTCATAAACTGTATCACTCATCTGTCTTATGTTTTCTGACACGACAGACGATGGAACAACTTCCCCGGCGCGACATACCGGCGGATCAATAAGGCGTACTTTATTTTTCTGATACAAATCATAATCGTTTCTATCTTCTTTTACTTCTACATTTGGATGAACTTTTCTTAATAAAGCTTCCACTTCTAGATCGTTACATCGCTGTAATTTCACTATAAGCTCGTCATCTTCAAGAAGGAAATCGTCTGCATGAATGACCTTTTTATGAAGAGCCAACTTTAACGTTTTCGCTAACATATCATTTCCGTATATATTCATTGGCTTCATAAAGAAATCAATTACCTCTTTGTAATACGTTTTTGTAAACCATTCTGCAATTTCGATATTTTGAAGCACCATTTTCCCGTCCACTTCGATGACATCCTCTAAAAAGCTATGAACCTCTTCCAAAGAAATATATCCGTATGTATACATATCTCGTAACGTATAATCCACTCGGTCTGCACATAATTCTGGCGCGGACCTTTCGAGTAACGTCCACTTCGAATCATCTAACAAAATATCTTCATAGTCATAGCCATGCTTCGCAAGAATCGCTGGAATTTCTGAATTTTTCACAACCGAGCTAAATATCTCTTCATGATAACTTTCATTGTCGTTATCAAAAACGTAATCAATCACATGAGAAAAAGCAGTATGCGATACGTCATGCAGTAACCCCGCAATTTGTTCTTCTACTGAACCACCAAGTTTTTTAATTAACAACATAGCACCAACTGAATGATCAAAACGCATTACATTCCACTTCTCGTTCATTAAGTAACTCGCTCCGTTTTGATGAATGCCTTTCAATCTTTGCACAGGCTTACTTACAATCAACTCTTCTAACACTTGATCTATTTCAAATTCTCCGTATAGTACATCTGATATAAGCACTTATAATCCCCCTTTATTTCAGCCGCGTTTTATAATCGTACCTCTTTTATAAAATTGACATCAACACAAATGATAATCCTGAATATTTCGATATTTTTTAAATGTTGTATATTATACATGTCTGTTATTTGTTTTAATTCATTTGTTTTTATTGAGTAATTCTTATGTGGAGGCTTTTTTTATTGAAAAATATGGGGACTTTCATTTCTATCAAGCTAAGATATTAAAGTATCCTAAAAAGAAAATTTTATCTCTTCATAGTTGTCCATGGGAATTCAGTTCGTTTTTTTATTTTTAGAAACAATGTACTTCTTAACTTGATGGCGAGTTCCTTTTTTCTTCCACTCCGATTATACCTATTGAATTTTCTTCTCTCTTATCTCATGCCAGCCACACTCTCTCCAAATAATTTTTAAATAGAAACATGGATAGACTAATAAATATAAATTAGGAATCCACCAAGAAATATCGAAATCTAAACGGATTGTCCAAAATGCTAGAGCTTGTAACCCTGAACAAAAAGTTAAAATTAATGATACGAACGCAAAATGGCTCCAAATAGGATTTTGTTTAAAGTGCAAATACAAACTTAAAAATCCCGTCAACGAGATTAATAAATCTAAAGGTAGAAAAGACCAATTCCATGCTACTAAAATAGGATTTTGATAATCTTTAAACAAATATTCTTGTGGAATCATATGAAAAATTGTTATGAACCAATACATAACGAACCCAATATCAGTAATAAGGAAAAAATATTTTAAACGGTTCAATGTACACGCTCCTCCACTACTTCTTTTTTCTTCTGTTCATGTGCTGCACTATTAAAATTTAAGATTACAACTCCAATTAAAATAAAAAGAATCGCTAGTATCTTAATTACATTGATACTTTCTCCAAAATAAACAAAACCAATTATTGTAATCGTTACAATTCCCATACCTGACCAAACTGCATATGCAACGGACATCTCCATCCCCTTTAATGCGAATGAAAGAAATGAAAAACTTACTACATAAAATACAAAAATAAGAATACTTGGGACAAGTTTCGTTAATCCATCAGATAGTTTCATCGCAGTTGTACCAGCTACTTCAAATAAAATTGCGAAGCATAAATAAATCCACTGCATTATTCTCCCACCTTCTATTTCGAATTGGAAATTCCATACAACAACATGTCCATAATTGATTCAAGCATACTTCCTAATGTATAATCACTCTTTTCAATAAACATAGGATCATATATGCGATTCAGTGCTCCTAAATATACTTCAATAAAAAACGGAACTTGAATTTGTCTAATACTCCCTTCCCTCATTCCCTCCTCTATTAACCGTATTACAGTAGACCAACCTTCACGTAAAAATCGATCTAATTTCAACCATTGATTATAATGGTGTTTTTTTAGTTCTGCTAATAAACGTGCATCCATGAATTTAAATTGTTGTGGAATACAAATTAAAATACTTCTTATTTTTTCAACTGTTTGTAACGTATCATCTTCAGCGATATTTTTTTCCTTTTCTTGAATACTTTCTATAACATTGAGAATAACCTCATCTACTATCTCATCTTTTGAAGAGTAGTGTTCATAGATTGTCCTCTTACTCACAGCTAATTGTTTTGCCAAGTCACTAATTGTAAATGTAAATCCCTTCGTTTGAATTTGATAAATTGTTTCTGTTAATATTCTTTGTTTCATAATCCGCCCCCTAAACCTTTGGTACCCAATTAGTTTTATTGGTACCATTTTATTTTACAATATTTAACACTTTCTGCACAACTAGTATTTCACAAACTCTCTTTTATGTAACGAATTAAAATCGCATCTGTTAGTTCTCCTAGTTCAGCTATTTAATATCTCAATCGTCGTTTCAAAAAACTAAAAAATAGTAAAACATAAGATTACTGAGACGATAAAGGTGCATTTATAGTATCTTGATCACATAAATTTAAGAAATTAGATGCAAAAAGTAAAAAACTATATGCGCAGTTACAATTTGTTTATACAGAGGTCTATAAAAAATAAGGGGGCATACCTGACTGTTCAACAATCCGGTTAATTTGCAGGAGCATGCTGATACATGAAGCTCTAGATAAAGTTAAACACAACTCTATATTTTTTTAGAAATTACGTCGCATACTTTTAGCAATTTGATAACATAAGTATATTATTGAATTTCGTCAAAAAATATTGCCTAAATAATGATAGGTACAATACAGCAAACGAAGCCACTTGGAAACTAATTTATAATTATAGTATGAAAGGTCGGATAACTATGAGTAGTTATTTTTCAAAAGCGGGGAAGTTAATTGGCTGGATAATTATGCTTATTATTTTTCTTTCAGCTCTTTGGCTTATATGGACTGGAGAAACAAACATTCGTTATAGTGGGGATCATAAGGGCACGATGCCTTTTTGGAACAAGTGGATCCCTGTTATTGTCGGTATACTCCTTGTCCGTTTCTTACCATTTCATCATAAAAACTATAATCCCCTTCAACAGTCTGAACCAAGGCGCATCATGATTCAAACTATTGTCTTATTGTTGAGTGGGTCCCTCTTCACAATTAGTCTTCTCACCACGAACCTTGAAGGAATGGCATTACAATTGTGGTTTATTATATTTAAAATTATTTTATTATTATTCACCCCATTAATGCTTATTTTGTTTTATAAAAGTAACCGCAAAAAAGAGCGACCAAAATCTGTAAAATCAATAGAAAATAATAGATGGTATCGTTTTACACCGCTTATTGTCATTATAATCTGGGGTTACTTTAACTTCTTTTCTACATTCTCTACACAATTTGTTTCAGCGAGAATGGAACCCACGGTTTTACTCTTAATCTTACTCGTAGGGTTTCTTATAAATAGTGTACTTGAAGAGATTTTTTATAGGGTCTGGCTGCAAACACGTTTGGAATTATTACTAGGTACTTGGCCGGCTATTCTTCTTACATCATTATTATGGGCGAGCTGGCATATCGCATTACACGGCTCTGGTCATTGGGATATTGATACAGCTACGGTTATTGTGAACCATGGTATCGTAGGTCTATTCCTTGGATATTTGTGGACACGTTATCGCAAGGTATGGGCAATTATTATTGTACATGGACTAATTAATGCACATCCACTACAACTAATTGAGATTATATTCAAGTAAAGGGCGCGATTGCGAACTAAAAAATAAAAAGAACTATACATAGTAATCATGTATAGTCCTTTTATATATAATCCTATTCAAACGTAACCTCCACCTGCACAATCTCTGACCTACTTCCAAGTCTAAGCGGTGGTCCCCAAAATCCGAATCCAGAAGAAACAATGGCGTGGAATGCACCTTTTTGTGCATATCCCCAGTCTAATTCGTACATTCTTCTCGTTACAATATGATTTGGTGCCATTTGTCCGCGGTGCGTGTGACCGGATAATAATAAATCTACACCCGCATCCGCTGCTTGCTTCAATTCAAACGGCTGGTGATCCATTGCGATAACTGGCATCGATTTATCCACTGTACTCATAAGTTTCTCAAAGCTTTGGCGATCTCGCTCTGTTTTATCTCTTCTTCCAACGAGATAAAACTCATTTTCAATTGTGATCACTTCATCTAAAAGAATACGAATATCAATCTTATCCATCTCCTGCAAGAATTCAGGAACCGCTCTTCCGTAATATTCATGGTTTCCTAATACGCCGTATACGCCTAATGGAGCTTTCATTTGTTTCATAATGTGCCCCATGTTTTTTTGAATGAATACACCTGGGTGGTCATCGATAATATCACCAGGCAGTAAAATAATATCTGGCTTCATTTCATTTACATGACGAACAAGTCTCTTTAAATGCGAAACACCAGACAGTTTACCAAAATGCATATCAGAAGCCATCGCAATGCGTAAACTTTTATGCCCTTCTACTTTTTTCGGTATATGTACTTCATATTTTCTTACTACCGGGCTATATGCGTTGAATACTCCATACGCAAAGATAAAGATAAATGCAGCTAACACAGCCGCCCCTGTCCAAATAATTGCCGCCTCTTTCTCCACCCCAAACTGTAAAAGAAAGACTGTAATATCAGCAAGTGGCAACAACATAAGCGCGTATTGGATGACCGCAAACCAAATCGAACCAATCGTTCGTAGGAATGGAAGGAACTTAAACACTTGCACAAGAATGTACGCATATGAAATAAATGCAACTACGAAAGCGTAATATCCCCAAGACTCCCAGCCAAACACGGTACTAAGCCAAACCCAGCCGTTCCAGCCAATGTAAAACATAAGTAGTGTGTATACAAGTAACATAGTAAATATATTGAAATAACGACGATTCTTCACAGCGAACCTCCTTATTGATTTCTTCTATTATATCTTGTTATGCACGTTAAACGTAAATATTAAGCACTTTGTTTATCATAGTAAAGACCTCTAATTGTTAGATTTGCATCTAACACCTCAATTGGATTAGCTTCACGATTTAAACAGCCAATACTTCATGTTTTGTGGCTTTATTATACCCCATAACAAACCAATGCTTTTTTTACATTCATTTTCTACTTATGAAACCTTACAAGATTGTCACCTCTACGTAAGGTTATTAGATAGTTTATTTACTATTGCAATGTAATAATAAAAATCTGGTTCTGTGACACTATTCCGCCTCTCTTTATGTCTTCAGAAACTTTGCAACAAAACCTGAAATATACACTTTGCTAGTAACAATGATGAAGGAAAATATTATTTTACAGGTACAGCAAAACAGGCTGATTTCTGTTGTTATGGAAACTAGCGAAGATACTAAGAGATTTATAGAAACAAAAAAATATTTTCATATGGATTTAATAAAATCAGCTCAACTTTTTTGAATTGGTAGCATTAATCTCTAAATTAAAATAAATGACTAATACGAAATAATATAGAAATGCAAAAACAATTCACTAGTTAGCTTCATCACAATACGATGTGAATTTTAAAATGGATCGCTATAAGGAGTAAATAAAATGATTAGAAAATTAATAGGTAGCTTAGTAGGGGGAGCTGTTTTTCTCTTCCTATGCATATATATTTTTTTACCTAGCATCACTGACATTGCTAAAGGTAAAGACGATATACAAAATAATGATGGATCTGTAACTATTGCATCCCCCGATACTGTGGATGTAGTAGTTAATAAAAATAGGAAACTTCCAAGTAATTATAGACCTGACGATTTAGTTGTACCTAAGGTGACATTTGCATTTGATGGGATTCAAGAAAAAAGTCATTTACGAAGTGAAGCTGCTATCGCTTTGGAAAAATTATTTGCCTTAGCGAAACAAGAAGGAATCGTATTACATGCTATATCTGGATTTCGTTCTGAAGAATATCAACAAACTGTTTATAGACGAAATGTAACGAAACAAGGTCAAGTCCAAGCTGATAAAGTTTCTGCAAAGCCAGGTCATAGCGAACATCAAACGGGGTTAACGATGGATGTATCTGCAAGTAGCGTCAATAATACACTAGAAATACAATTCGCGAATACGATTGAAGGAAAATGGCTGAAAAACAATGCTCATCGTGCTGGATTTATTATACGTTATTTAAAAGGAAAAGAGCACGTTACAGGTTATTCATATGAACCATGGCATATTCGATACGTAGGCGACATTGCAACAGAGATATATGAGAAAGGTATCACGTTAGAAGAATATCACAATGAAAAATAACCCATCACCTTGTTAAAACTACCTTATGAGGAATATAATGAAAAAATTATTTAATGTATCCTACACCTCTGTACCTATAGAATTATCAGGGAATAAAAACAGGGCAGTGGAATTTATTCGTAAATGAACTCAAATAGTTTCTAAATGAATATAAAACTGAGAAGTACGGATTAAACGCCCCTTCAAAGAAAGTTCTCTATTTATGTTAAAATATTGCAAGTAACACGCTATTCTTAACAATTTAATCAAGTAGTAAACAACACCATTTAAAAAAGAAGAAAGGATAGTACTAATATGGAAAACGTATCAGATGTACATAAAGAGGAATCTATAAAATCCTTACAGTCAACAATCCGTAAACTCGAGAGTGCCTTTTCACAAATGACTCAGAAAGGTGCCAATACCACTTTAGTAAAGAAACGCCTCAAGGCAGCTAGCATTGGCTTAGCAATGCTAGAGAGTGTTTGGAATCAAGAGCCTCATCCTTACAATCAGGGCGATTTAGCAGAAGCTCGTACTGTTCTTACTGGTTTGCTTCCATCCATTGAAAAGGCTTATGTTAAGTCAAAGGTTGGTAGTCCTCAAAGAACTCTTTTAGAAAGAAGGATTACATCGTTGGAGCTTGCTATTCAAGCGATTGATGCTACTTCTAATGAATAATTTTTCCGAATAAGACAACTGTAAAGAGCCTTACTACAAGTATGTAGCAAGGCTTTTATTTCGGGCTTTATTATTAGCAAATTCATTAATCGACTTCAACACGTTCCACTCACTTCTTTATTGATAACCATTATCATTAAGTGTTAAAAATAATAAACATCCCGTTATACGATGAATGTTTATTTGTTACATAAATATGCTTTACGATCATTTTTAAATAATAAGTAGTGCGCTGTATGGACTTTTCTTTCTAAATAATCGATAGAGTATGTGCCGGATGGATCTACTAAATCTCCAATTGCGCCTGAGAGCTGGTCAATTACTTTCTGCAATGTTTCTAAGTTCTTCTTTTCATTTTCAGCATTCATTTCATCCATAATGTCACAAATAAGATATTGCACTCGCCGCAAACGTAATTCCTTTTGCTCCACGTATATCTCCTCCTTACTAGTCATATTACGGTTTAAATATATGGCATCATAGCTTAACCAATGCTAAAAAATATGAAGGCAACCACCTTCATCACGGTGGTCGCCTCTATTTTTACACTTGTACCGCTTTTTCTCGTAATGCTCTTCGCAGTAATTTACCTGTTGTATTCTTCGGCAATTCTGCTAAAAATTCAATACTCATCGGTACTTTATATTTCGCTAAATGTAACGTGCAGTAATGCATGAGCTCTTCTTCTGTTACGCTCGTTTGCTTCAGAACGACGTAAGCTCGTACTGCTTCTCCTAAGTTTTCGTCCGGTACGCCAATTACGACAACTTCCGCTACAGATTCGTGCGTGTACAATACTTCTTCTACTTCACGCGGATATACGTTATAACCGCCAACTAGGACGATGTCTTTTTTGCGGTCAACGATATAGAAGTAACCTTCTTCATCCATTTTCGCTAAGTCACCTGTATATAGCCAGCCGTCTTTTAATGTCGCAGCTGTATCTTCTGGCGCATTATAGTAACCTTTCATCACGTTAGGCCCGCGAACGATTAATTCACCGACTGCACCGACTGGTACTTCTTCCCCAAGTTCATTTACAATTTTATTTTCTACATGCCAAATATTTGTGCCAATTGATCCTGGTTTACGAGGACGATCTAACGGATTGAAACAAGTAACTGGTGATGCTTCTGATAAACCGTATCCTTCTGAAACAATTACGTCAAAACGTTTTTCAAAGTTTTGCAGAAGCGCAACAGGCATCGATGCACCACCTGAAATACAAAGGCGAAGTGTCTTCACATCTTCTGCGCTCGCTTCTTCAAATAAATATAAGTAATTGTACATCGTCGGTACGCCAGCAAAAATCGTTGGCTCATACGTACGACAAATACGGAATACTTCTTTCGGACTAAACTTTGGTAACATTAAAATCGTCGCTCCGTTCACAATCGGTGCGTTTACCGCAACTGTTAAACAGAACACATGGAACATCGGCAGTGCCGCAACGACGCGGTCATCAGCCGTATATTGTAAATACGACGCCACATCGCTCGCATTACTATATAAATTTTTATGTGTTAACATAGCGCCTTTCGGTTTTCCAGTTGTGCCTGACGTGTATAGGATAACCGCTACATCTTCTTCATCTAGTTCAGGACCTTCGTAAGTTGTATCCCCAGTTCCTACAAAACTAGTAAACGTTTTCATTTTTTCGGTTTCTGTATGGTTAAAATCTGATGAGGTTTCGCATATGATGATATTTTCTAATGAAGGAAGTCTTGTTGTAAGAGATTGTATAACAGGTAGAAGGACGTCGAGTACGATGATTGTTTTTACATCTCCATTTTGTAAAATGTAATGTATTTCGTCTGCTGTATAAATTGGATTAACTGGAATGACAGTTGCTCCCGCTTTCATTGTTCCATATAAACCGACCAAAAATGTGGTGAATTCCCAACAACTAATGCGACATTGTCCCCTTTTCCAATGCCCATTTTTGCTAAATTGCTAGAAAACCTCGTGACCATTTTGTTTAATTGGTCATACGAGACCGACTGATCCATAAAAACATAAGCCGGTTTATCCCCCTTCTTTTTTGCCGTTTCAGCCAAAGATTGAACGAGATTCACACAAACCCCACCTTTATAAAATTTAGAATATTTAAAAATTCTAAATTAATTATATTAAAAGAAAATTAAAGTGGCAAGTGATATTCCATTAACTGCATATACACGAGTCACCTCCTCTTAGTTTACTTTGGAAGGATAAGGGAATTTTGTTTGCAAGTAATTTATGAAACGATCCCTAAAATCATTTTAGGATATCTTTTCTCTAAGTCTTTCAACTTCTTCTTTATTTAAGCTCGTATACTCCCCGTACAAATTCATAACGTCCGCTCCATCTGCATGAAAGAACACCGTAACATATAATGTTGGTAATCCTGTGTAGTCTTCATTTATCGATAAAACAACATCTGGCGTTTTATTCACAGTGCTGAACGTTTCATTTCTTTTCCATCTCTTATTTTGGAATATGTCTTGTATATCCTGTATCTTTTGCCTGTTATCTGTATTCGTATAATATATGACATGATCTCCCGCTGGTTTTCCGATAGATAAAATTGTACGACTTGAGGGCAATTCACTGTTACACGCTGTCATTCCGATGACGAAGCTGAGCAATAATACAACGTACATTACCCTTTTCATATCGATCCGCCTCCTTTTAAATATATATATTCCTTTATGAGGGGCAGATGTCTTGGAAATAGATGTTTTGTGATACATGAAACTATATCGACTTACCGACAAAACATGACAATCCACGCAAAAAGAAAGAGGCTGCCAGTTATGACAGCCTCCCTCATTGTTAGAAGAATAAATGTAAGAAATCTTCTGTTGTAATATTACCGAAGTAACGTGCGATATCTACGCCTTCTAAAGCTGTAGTGAATGCATCTTTGTCGAATTGTACGCCTGTTAGACGCTCTTCAATGTCATGAACATCTAGTGAGCCGAAGAAGTCACCGTAAATTTTGCATTCTGTTACTGTTCCTTTTTTCACTTCAAGACGAACGTCAACTTGTCCAACTGGGAAGCGGTGTGAATGTTGTAAGTTGAACTTCGGAGATTTTCCGTAGTTCCAGTCCCAATTTTGGTAGCGCTCTTCAGAAAGTTTGTGGATTTCTTTCCAATCCTCTTCTGTTAATTCGTACGTTGGAATTTCTGTTTCCCCTTCGAAAATTGTTTCTAGAAGAAGTTGTCTAAACTCTTCTGTCGTCATTTTTTCGTTTAGGAATTCTGTAATATTCGCAACGCGGCTACGAATTGATTTAATTCCTTTTGATTGGATTTTATCCATTTTTACTTTTAATGCTGATACAACGTGATCGATTTCAGAGTCAAATAGTAACGTACCGTGACTGAACATACGACCTTTCGTTGAGAACTGTGCGTTACCTGAAATTTTTCTACCTTCAGCTAAAATGTCGTTACGACCACTTAGTTCTGCATTTACGCCTAATTTACCAAGCGCTTTCGTTACAGGCTCTGTGAATTTTTTGAAGTTGCTGAAACTATCTCCATCATCTTTCGTAATAAAGCTGAAGTTTAAGTTTCCTAAATCGTGATATACTGCGCCTCCGCCTGATAAACGACGAACGACATGAATACCCTTTTCTTTTACGTAATCTGCATTAATTTCTTCTACTGTGTTTTGGTTTTTACCAATGATAATCGAAGGTTCGTTAATGTAGAACAGTAAATATGTTTCGTTAATATCTAAGTTTTTTACACAGTATTCTTCAATTGCTAAGTTTATTCTAGGATCTGTAATCCCTTTATTATCAATAAATAACATCGTATCACCTCATGAGTTCCATACGTAGCCACTATGCGCTAGCGTAATATGGCCACTGAAAATTTGTTTTGCTTCTGTTACTAAATCAGATGGGTTGCCTGTATGCGGTAAGTGCGTTAATAAAAGTTCCTTTACGTTTGCATCTTTCGCAATATTTGCTACTTCTGTACTATTCATATGCCCTGCTTTTGCCGCTTCTTGATGTGCATACATATTACACTCACAAATGAAAAGATCCGCATCTCTTGTGAATGGAATGAATTCAGGAATATAACTAGAATCAGCGCTGTATACTACGATATCATCACCAGCTGTAATACGCATCGCAAAGCATGTAACAGGATGAACAGTTTTTAAAAATGAAATAGAGAACGGTCCAACTTGCAGTGTTTCTTCTGGGTTGTACGCGATTCCTTTCGTGTGTGGTTCATGCGTTAAAGATTGGAATCCATTCTCATCACACGTATGACCGTATATTGGTAACTCCGGTAGTTGTCCTTTTGTGGCACTCGTAATTAATCTCGCATATTGCAATACCCCAATGTCTGCAACATGATCGTGATGATAGTGCGACAGTACAACTGCATCTATATCAGATGGCGTTATATATTTTTGAATCTGTGCTAGTACACCACTACCACAGTCGACAAGTAAACGAAAACCATCGTGTTCAAACAAATACCCCGACGTTGCTTCTCCCGCTTCTGGAAAGCCGCCCCAAAAGCCGACAACAGTCATTTTCATATGTATCCTTCCTTTCTAAAACCGAGTAGCCATGCAGTTTTTACTTACATCCTACATTGTTAACTATAATCCATTTCCTAAACTTTTTCATTAATTTTCAATTTGTTATAAAACAGTTGTTGACTTTTGTTTTTTGTACTAATACAATGATAGTAAGAAATGGAAATGGAGGGATTGACATGATCGATCAACCAATGGAGTTTTTCAGAAATTTACCGACGAAAACTTGTGCGCACTGCGGGAAAGAAATTGATGAGCAGCACGAAGCATACCATAACAAATGTGACGATTGCGTTCACGAAGAATAGTAGTTTGTGAACAGAAAAAAACCTAGCAGACATAGTCTACTAGGCTAATAACATCGTATCCTTCATCGTTGAACCTTTCACCAAGAGCTCCAGTTCAAACTCATACAATTCTTTTTTCCTATAATTTTTCGTATGGATTTTATCCATCATCAGGTCGACAACTTTTCGAGCCATCTCATCGATCGGCTGTTCAATTGTCGTAATACCTGGTTCTGTAATCTGTGCTAAAATTTGATTATCAAAACCGATAACAGCGAGATCATCTGGAATGCTCCAGTCATGGCGTTTCGCCTCTGAAATAATTCCAGCTGCTACCTCGTCGCCTCCTGCCAAAATCGCGGTAGGATTTTTTTTGTCCTTTAATACTTCATGGAATATTCTCTTTCCATCATCCCAAGAGAAAGCGTTTTCAAGAAAATCGATTGCTTCCACTTCTCTACTCTTTTCAGTAATCGCACGCAAAAAGCCCATTTTTCGCTGTTGGCTAACAACTTTGGTTTCGTTACCACGGCAAAAAATAAGATTACGATACCCTTGTTCTAACACATGCTTAGCAGCTATGTATGCTCCTTGCGCATGATCAAACTTCACTGTTGGAACATTTGCTTCCTCAATATATTCATTACATAACACGATTGGACCGTGTTGTAAGTATGGCTCTACATCTTCCCACGGATTTTCTAGTGAACATAGAATAATCCCATCTACTTGTTTCGTAGATAATAATTGTAAATACTCCATCTCTTTTTCCGGTAAATATCTTGTTTGACAAATAATCAGTTTATATTTATGTTCAGAAGCAGCAATCTCGATTGCTTCAATAAATCGACTGAAGAAAGGATTTGTAATCCTTGGAACTAGCACCGCAATTGTTTCCGTTTTTTGTTTACGAAGTCTTCTCGCCGCAGAATTAGGAACGAATCCTAAATGCTTCATTGCTAATTGAACCCTTTTTTTCTTCTCATCTGAAACATATGGATGATTATTAATCACCCTAGAAACCGTTGTCCTTGATAACCCCGCTAATTTCGCCACGTCCTCGATAGTCGACACGAAATTCTCCCCCTTTGCATGAAAACGTTTTCTTAATCTGATTATATAGTATATTATTGGAAACTGCAATATAGGTTGTTATGATTTTACTATATTAATATTATACATAGGGAAAAGTATGTTAATGGGAGGGGAATTTATACTGCTTTTAGAAGTATACAGTAGGCATATTTATAAAAGATAAAGGGAGATATTTCATGAATCGGACGGATCGTTTATTAGCTATATTAATTGAATTACAAAGAAAACAAACTGTTACAGCACAAAGCTTAGCTGAAAAATTTGAGACAAGTATAAGAACAATTTATCGAGATATGGATGCACTTAGTGAATCTGGCGTCCCACTTTTCGCCATGCCTGGCCACGGTTATTCATTAATGGATGGTTATTTCTTACCACCCATTCAACTTACGCCTGAAGAGGCTGTTACTCTTTTATTAGGCGGTGATTATATCGAGAAAACTTTCACCTCTTCTTTTTCTATACATGCGCAATCAGCAAAAGAGAAACTTGAAATTGTCCTCCCTGCTGATCAACAAAAGAAAGCCCTAGAATTACGAGAAACTTTCCGTTTCCTTTCTCCTATATTTTCACACAAACAATCTGAACAAGAAAAACTTGAAACCGAACTTATCCTGTTGCAAGAATCTATCCAAAAAGAACAGGCTATCTCTTTTTCTTATCGTAAACCAAGAGAAACTACAAAAATAAAACGGACCGTTCATCCTTACGGCTTAGTCAATATTTCAGGAATTTGGTACATCGTTGCTCATTGTTTACTTCGAAAACAAATACGTAATTTTCGTTTAGATCGTATGGATACGTTACAGCAAGAGCAAGAATTCTTTACGAAGCCAAAAGACTTTTCTTTACAAAACTATAAGCCCGAAAGCAATCGTACTGTTACAATCCATTTATTGTTTCCATCTCATATTGCACATAAAATTATTGAATCACGATATTTTTTTATAGATTCATATGAGCATAGAGACAATGGTTTTCACGTCTTTTTGAAATCAAGAAACATAGACGAAGTATTTCAATGGGTATTAAGCTGGGGAAGCCAAGTGCAAGTACTTGAACCAAAAATTCTTTCTGAGAAAACCCGTGATGAAGCAAAAAAAATGTTGCAACTTTAATTGTTGCATTTCACTACTGACATAATGTTGTCAGCATTACTTCTTTATAGTAGATAGTAACAAATACATTTTCATAAAAAGGAGTTAGTGATATGAAGAATTTTGAAGAGTTAGCAACGTACTACATAGGGGAATTAGAAAAGTACTCTATAGAACAATTTAGGATGAAGCCTTCTAGTGGGGAATGGTCTCTCGGTCAAATGTATAATCATTTAATTGCCTCCACATACATGCAATTAAACGCAATCACACAATGTAAAACTGAAACACCATCAATAACTAACACAAAAACAGATATGGGTGAAAAAGTATATAAACTTGGTGCTTTCCCGGATATACAAATAAAAGTACCTGGTCATTCAGGATATACACCTGAAAACCCAGCTAACAAAGAAGAAGTGCAGAAGCAATTTCTAGAATTAATTACAATTGTAAAAAATACGGAACCAACACTCCCTTCTATCGCAGATGATTGTAAAGTCGAACATCCCGGGCTTGGTTACTTAAATGCAGCAGAATGGTTCCAACTTATTTCTATGCATTTTGCACATCATCTTCGTCAGAAAGATCGACTGGAACTGAAGGTTTGCTAAGCGTTAACATTTCCACTACAAAGAGACTGCCAATATTGGCAGTCTTTTCACTTTTGATTCGATATCCCTACATCTATATAAACGAAAAAATTATTAAGCAGTTTGAAATAGTATAGGGAACTGCGTATCAGCTAGTACGATGATGCAAATACAGTGAAAAAATCTAGTGTTATATGCCCTTATAAAACATACGATTAATCCAATTATAAAAATAGACAGATTTAAAAATGGATACTATAGTTAAATATAGCCATTCACTTTACATTTTATGGGGGAATATTATGACGGTCAGTATGATTTATGACAAACTAATCAAAACGGAATCTATTGTTTTCGAGAATAACGGAGGGTTTTCTGCTCCGAACAATTCGATTATAGGGAGCAAGAAACTATATATAACCAATCATGGTCGTGTATTGGGATATGATTCTGGCGGGATCTTTTCTTCCGAACAAAGCTGGGAATATAAAAAGAAGATTAAAGTACAAATTTCTGAATCTGATGTGCTATTATCTAATCATAAAAAAGATCCTTTTACATTTAATATTTCTGTAACTCATCGGCAGTTTTACGACTTATATAAAGCGGTAGTAGGAAAAAATTCATGGCATATTGTTGGCGAAACAGCGACTAGTACACCGTGTTTAATATCAAATGACTTCGAAAATAAACATGCTGAAATGTTTGCCAGCGACATTAGAATACAAGATCAGAAGATAGTATTAATGAACTGTTCTTTTCCTAATATATATTATTATAGAATCCGTTCATACAGAAAAGCGGATTCTATTATAGAATTGAATGGAAAATTCTATAATAAATCGGTCGGTGATTTAGAGAACATTAAGCTATTTATCCCTTTTGATAATAAAATGAATCAATTAATTAGCTCATTAGAAAAATCTCCAAGTATCTTTGAAGATATAGGTAATACAAATTTAATATACACGGCTGTAACAAGCGGTATCATTCATCGACAGTTTGTAATGAATCAAGAGCTAGTATTTGCCCTTTGCAATGATGACTTAGTTGTCATGGATGAAAAAAAACGTAAGATTATAAGTCAGCATCCTGTCAAAGAATATGACTGCTATTACAATTCGATCTCAAAACAAATATTGATCATGCATAAACAGCGGCAAATGGCTCGATTTATACTATCGTTAGATTATGATGGATTGGAAGAAGAAGTTTCAAAAGAATTTACCAAACCAAATCATAAATTCATTTCAGATTTTGGGGATTTTACTGGTACTTTATTAGGTAAGGAATACACAAATACGAATATAATGATTGCGATAAATGAAGAAGAAATTGAATTTCTTCTAGCAAATCCTTTGAATTCTATTGGTGTAGTGAGGCTGGTGAACGCCAAATTTATTAAAGACGGTAAGAATGTCTTTTTCATCCATCAAGGTGAAATAGCACTTATACAATCAACGAAAAAATTCAAATTACATAATTCCATACAGTTTGAATCAATACCAGAACCGTTAAAAATGAACATTTGTTTTACGAACCACAATGAGCCGTTTTTCTTAGAACAAACGACCGATGCGATCATATTAAAACAATCCCTTCAGCAGGATTTCTTACATTTACATCATGACCAAATTATAGATATTTCTGTAACCAATTATGGTGATGAATCGTCCTCTTATTCTGAAGTGACAGTAACGCTTCATGATCAGAAACAATATAAATTGAATATGTATAATGAACGCATTAAAGATATAATGTCGAAAGCCTATTATTTTAAGAAAGAAGCAAGTCTGCCACAAGTTTCATCAGATCAACTATTTTTAAGTTATAGTCGACAAGTAAATAACCATATCTTATATCACTATTTTGGACAACTTTTCGCAATGTACGAGGGGTTGAAAGAAATTCAAGCTACTACGCAAGACAAAGAATTAAAGAATGTACAAATCATTAACTATTTATATTATGCTACACAGGCTCAAAAAAAACATTTAGATAAGGTATCTATTTATCTTCCAGCAATGCTTGAACAAGTAGAAAAAGA
Organism: Bacillus luti; assembly: GCF_009739945.1. NCBI lineage: Bacteria > Bacillati > Bacillota > Bacilli > Caryophanales > Bacillaceae > Bacillus > Bacillus luti. Next base: position 4,012,671 of record NZ_CP040336.1, read on the forward strand.
TATTTTAAAGGAACACGGTCAAGGAATGGTGTATCAATCATTCAAATCATTACAAAAAAACCTTATGGGTATTACATCTCAAATTCATCGTTCTCTTCATGAGATGGAGAGTTCTACTTCAGCAGTTTCATTTGCACTTATTCCTAGAGAGGACTATGAGAAAACCATTTCTAGCCAAATAGTCGACAGAGGAATAATCAATGGTGCTGCTTACGGGGTAGCAGCGATGCTTTTTGGTCCCGCTGCTTTAATTGGAGTAGCAATGACAGGTATTAATGCTTACTATAGTAAGAAAGACCATGAAATGAGAGAGCGAATTCGAAAGGAAAATGAGAATCAACGTTTAGAATTCTACACTTCTAAAATACAAGATTCCTTCGAACATTTCATTCAGACGTTATTGCCTTTCTATATTTCTGAAGTGAATCATGCCGTTTTCCATACTTATAAGCAAGTTCATACTCTTTATGAACCTATTAAAAACAACCAAGAAGTTCGAGAGCACATGTTAATGAAAATTACACAGCTCTATACATATAAAAACTTACCAATCGATGAGTCTGTTACAATGAAAAAACAGAAGCTTATTGAATTAGTAAATAAAAATGAAAGCCATGCTGAAAAACACGTAGACACATTCCGTTTGGAGGTTGAAAATCATGTTCCGCAATCCATTTAATCCTAACAGTACAGATGCTTTCGATTTATTTGATCAGATGGATACTCTAGATATGACTGGTATTTCTGAAGTGAATAATCCATTTACCTCTGCAGGTCCAGAAGTTACTCATACTTCAAATGTTGATTATGCTGGGGAGCACTTTGTAAATCCCCATTCCGTTTCTAGTTACGATCGTCAAGATGGTACTCATGTTGAAGGATATTGGCGAGATGGTGATGGCAACACCGATATAGACGTAACCGCTGAAGACGGCGGCGGATATATACAAACAAACCCAGATGGCATCCTTCACAATAACTTTGGTTTTTGAGGGCGAATTTCGGGAATGAAAATTAGATTGTGGTGTAAACGGATGCCCCGAGAATGCAGCATCCGTTTATTTCATTTGAAGTATTGAACGGTACCATAAAAATCGATGGGTGCCCGAAACCTCTTTATGTATAAAAATCCCCCTTCCTCATTACCTTTATAACTCCTCCCACTTCGTCCAAACTTCTCTTTCATTTATACGATACATATTATCCTCGCGATCCATAAACCCGTGCACGATAAACTCGCGTCTAATTGTACAAAAGTCCTCATGATATTGTTTGATGAATGTATTCATTTCTTTTTCCGTATATTGATTCTCTGCATTTAATTTGCTAACTAAATGCTCTAACAATACTAATTTTTTCTTCTTTTGACCTGGAATCGATTTTAAGCGGTCTTCTTTATCGAAAAAGTTACGAATGGTCGTATCTCTGAATTTCATTTCGCTTTCTGTCATTTTGCTCCTCCTTATTATTTATCCTTTTCCTTTTCTTTTTCACTGAAAAGATCCAGCGCATAACCTATGCTTATGAAGAAATAGTAGAATGCAAGAAATGCTAACGTATCGTTTACACTTGTATATTCTTCTTTACGGAACAGGATAGGTGATAGTGTGAAAACTAAGAAATAGATGCATGGATACATTATGAAATAATAGTTAAAATGTCTTCTCATAGCCCCTCCTCTTTATATATGATTCTATTCAAATATTTGTAATCCTTTTTTACTATCCCCTTCACTTCTAAGGTAAATTAAAAGGCATTTCCACATAAAGTGAAACTTTAATTAGTGGGGGTTTTCTTCATCCCCTACTGATTATTAGCCTTCACCAATCGGACTTTTATGGGCAGCCCGACCCCCACCTAACTTCTTTGCTTTCGCTGCATTTTGAGGTGGGGGTCTTACTGCCCATTAAAGCGGGATAAAAGCGATATGTTCTATCCGATTATCTTTCACATATATTGAAAGGAATGAATTAAAATTCAAGGAGGAATATGAATGCGATGGATTTATTATGATCCTATATTTGAGGTGGACCAAGTCGCTCCATCTGTTAGAACTTCTTCGCCATGGACTGGTCACAACAAATTTGCATATGATCTCGTTACATTTTTCAAACCTCAAAAAATAGTAGAACTCGGAACATATTACGGTTCCTCTTTCTATAGTTTTTGTCAGGCCGTAAAAGACGAACAGCTTTCCACACAATGTACCGCAATTGATACTTGGCAAGGAGATCCACACGGTGGTTACTACGGAGAAAATGTATTCGAAACTGTAACACATGTGCTGAATACGTGTTATTCAGGAATCGGAAAGACGATTCGTTCTACATTTGATAATGCTTTAGATCAATTTGAAGATGAAAGCATCGATTTATTACATATCGATGGGTTTCATACATTTGAGGCGGTCGCACACGATTATACTACATGGTTACCAAAGCTTAAAAAGAACGGTATTGTTTTATTTCATGATACAGCCGTTTTAGAAAATGGATTTGGTGTATATATATTATGGGATACTTTAAAAGCACAGCACCCTCATCTAGAATTTACACATTCGTACGGTTTAGGCGTTCTCTTTCCAAAGGGATATGAGGAAAAGTTCGAAAATGTACTGAAGAACAATAAAGAACTACAGCTCAAGTACGGCGGGTAAATTCCTACTATAATTAGATACATAAAAAGCACCATTTAGGTGCTTTTTTGTTTATACTTCAACCGATTGATTTTCAGCAATATTTTTAAATTGTCGTTTGTGCATCCAAGTTAATGAAGCAATTGTTCCAATTGATAATACAACGATAAAGATCATGAGTATTCCAATATTTTGCCACATGAAGTTAAAGTCTCCGCTTGATACGACTGCTTTCAATCCTGATACAGAGTATGTCATTGGTAACCAAGCATGAAATGGTTGTAAAAATTTCGGAATTAATTCTAGCGGGAATGTTCCCGCACTCGTTGTAAGCTGTATAATTAATGTGATGATGGCGATGAAACGTCCTGCATCACCGAATGCTGTTACTAAACATTGAATTAATGCGATAAACGATAAACTTGTAATGATGCTAAAGAGTATGAAGTATGGAATGCTTTGTACTTCTACACCTAATCCGAACAATAAAATGACATCTGCTACTATTGCTTGAATAATGCCGACTGATAGTAACACGCCAAACTTGCTAATAAACCAGCTAAATCCGGATTTTGGAACACCGACTGTATCACGTAACGGGTATACGATAGATAATAGTAATGCCCCAACGAATAAACCTAGTGATAAGAAATACGGCGTAAATCCAGTTCCGTAGTTTGGTACTTCCGCCATTTTCTCCGTCTTCACTTTTACAGGGCTTGCAAACATATCATACGTTTTAGCTGTTCCTTTTACTTCACCTGTTTTTTCTGCCCCTTCACCAAGTTTCTCAGCGAGTTCACCTGAACCATCGTTTACTTTCACGAGTCCATCTGTCACTTTTCCTGATCCGTCTGCTAGTTTACTTACTCCGTCGATTAGCTGGGTTGAACCAGTTGATATTTTATTTAGACCACCATTTAAAGTGCCTATGCCTGTCGTTACTTGGCTTGAACCGTCTGCTAATTGCGTTATTCCTCCTGACATTTGATTTGCTCCTGCGGATAATGTACCTAAACCACCTGTTACTTGGCCTGAGCCATCCGCTAATTGGGTTACGCCATCAATTAACTGACCTGACCCGTTATTTAATTTATCTACACCTACTTTGGCATTATTTAATCCTTCACCAAATACATGAAACTTACTTACAAATTCGTTTTGCGCATTCGTTAATTTTTCAATGCCATTCGTTAAAGTGTTAACCACTCCTGAATGCGGTAATTTGTTTTGCATTTCACTTGTCTTTTGATTTATTTCACCTTTTAGTTGTTTTACTTCTTCGTTTAGTTGCTTTGTTCCACCCGATACTACAGCAACTTTTTGTTGAACTGTCGCTGTACTTTTTGCCGCATTTGTAATATACGGTTGTAACTGCTCTTGATATTCTTTTGGTAAACTCTCAATTTGCTTTTGTAAATTAGCTACATCTTGCGTTGCATTTTTTGCATCTCCTGCTGTTGATTGAGTAAATTCATTTAACTGATTTACGTTTTTTTCAGCTCCATCTATTTTCTCATTTACTTTATTTAATATGGTAGGAACTTTCGCCTGCATTTCCTCTAAACCTGCAGCAGAACTTCTCACTTTACTATCTAACTCTTGCAAACCATTTTTAATTTTTTGAGAACCTTCCTCTAATTGACTTTGTCCTCCAACAAGCTGTTCCATACCAGCTGCTAATTCATTCGTTCCTGTTTTTAATTCACCTGATTTATTTACTAATGTATTCAAACCCGCTGTTACTTTCTGAGACCCATCTTGTAACTTCCCGATACCTGTCTGCATCTCACCTGTTTTATTACTTAACGTATTTAAACCGTTTGTTACTTTCCCGGATCCATCTTGTAATTTACTAGATCCATCAGCTAACTTCTGAACCCCATCTTTCATCTCCCCAGACTTCCCTTGAAGTGTATGGAGCCCTTCCGTCACTTTCCCCGATCCATCATGCAATTCACTAGATCCGTCGTGTAACTTATTTGCCCCTTCCGCCCCATCTGCTAATCCTTTTGAGACGTCTTTCATGGAATCAAACATTTTCTCTGCATATGTTTTCGTTAACGTACTTGCTACTTCACCTTTCATTTTTTCAATGGCTGTTCCGCCAATTTGTGAAGATAAGAAGTTTAAGCTTTCGTTTGGAATGTATTCTAAGTTTAATGGTTTCGGATCGTCTTTTAACAGCGTTGTAGCGTTACTTGAGAAGTCATCTGGAATACGTACTAACATGTAATACTTTCTATCTTCCATTCCTTTTTTCGCTTCTTTTTCGCTCACAAACTCCCATTTAAAACTTTTATTATCTTTTAAGTTATCAACGAGTCCTTTTCCGACTTCAATCGGTTTCCCATCAAATACTGCCCCTTTATCTAAGTTGACTACCGCAACTGGTAAATCATCTAACTGTTTATACGGATCCCAAAAAGCCCATAAAAACATTCCTGCATATAAAATCGGTACAAACAAAACCGCGATAATTGGAATTAATATTTTTTTACTTTTTATAATTTCAGCAAATTCTTTACGAAATAACTTATACCCTCTCATAATGTTTCCCCCTTTTTAAAATGACCGAAATTAACTTCTGGTCATTTTCACCCAAATAAAAAGGCTGTACTCGTTCATACATATGCCTTATCCCCGAATTTATACTATGCAACTTTTCCTCAATTTGAAAGTAATATTTCTATTATCCCCCCTTAAATTAAATATATGACCACTTTGTTCAAATGGTCATTTTTTATAATAATAAAAGGATTATCTTAATTTGACAATCCTTTTAATAAATAAAGTTCAAATAATTCTGCTATTTTTTCTTTTTCTAGCGGTTCATGATTTTTTTCCCAATCAAAAATAAGCGATACGTATAAGCGAAGCATAATAAATGCTGTAATTTCTGGATCACATTTGCTAATTTCACCTTTATCAATCGCAATTTCTAAATACGATTGAATGACAGAAACGATTTCCACATCTACTTGTTGCATCACTTCTTGTACTTCCTTCGTTCCCATATCACGCTCTTCTTGAATTAATTTAATCATGAGCTGATGTTCTTTTCTAAATTCTAAGATGCTATATAATGCTCTATGTACATTTTCAAAAAATGAAACATCTGAACGAATTGCATCTTTTGCAACTTGCTTCATTTCTGTAATTAAATTAGAAATAATTTCGCCAAATAGCTCTTCTTTATTTTTGAAAAAAGTATAAATCGTTCCTTTTCCTACATTCGCTAACTTCGCTACTTGATCCATCGTTGTTGCTTTATAACCGAACGCTGAAAAAGATTTTGTTGCAGCTTCAATAATAGAACGTTTTCGATCTATCGCCACATCATCACCTCCAAAAATGACCAATTGGATAATATAGTCAATCAGTACATCTTTGATATTACCACACGCTTACATTCTATACAAGTTCTCTTTTTTATTATTTCCAGTATAAACAATTCCAGTCAGTGTATATCATACTGTCCATAGTGTATCAAAAAGAATGCTTATATGAAAAGCAAGAATATATTCATAATAATTGCTGGCTAGATCCCACTAGAAATTCAATAAAATAGACAGTGTTCTTAAAACAAAAGTTTTAAGAACACTGTCTTTTATTTTGACATAGAAAGTAATATTTTCTCCATCTCTTTCTTAGTTAGATCATCATCAATTATCTCTTCGTATATCTTTGTATCTCTTGTAAAAATATCATTTACTATGACAATTTGATAATCACTATTCTTACCTTGTGCTGGTACAAACATTTTGAGTCCTTTTAACTTACTCTCTCCTTGAGAATATTTATTATAGACCATTTCTTTCCCGTCTAAACTATAACTTTCTAGATTCTCGTCTCCAGGCATCATGTAGTGTAGTGGATCCTTGCCACCATTAACATTACCATCCATATACATCCTTGACTGGTAAATTGTAAAACCATATTTTCCTTTTGTATATTCTGATTTAATAACTAATTCTACATCTCTTCCAAAATATGAATCAGCCCATTCTCTCTTTAATTCATAACCTTCAGGTATATAAGTTGGCTTCTTAATTTGATACGGTACATGTTCTTTTGCTTCTTCCATAGTATATGTTAAAGACTTCTGCAATTTATCATCAAAAGGTTTTAATTTCTTCTGAATACTAGCTAGTCTTTCTTGATCAGGTTTATTCAAGCGTTTAAGATTCATTTCCTTTGTATCTCCATCATAATTCTCAGGCACATTTTTCTTAACCATTGCTTTTTTCTGAATTTCCCTAGCCTCTTTAAATAATTGGACATATTGTTCAAATTCTTTTTTTGTAAAATTCTTTTCTGCCAAATACAAAAAATCTGTATCTCTTTTATATGACTTTATCGACATACCCCATTCTCTGCTTGCATTCTCTGGTGTACCATATACTGTTTCTATCGCTTTTTCAAATGCCGCTTTAGATTGCTTGTTTTCTACAACCTTTTCCTTCTGTCTTTCATCTCCCTCGGTTATCCTTGCATTCAATAAGAATCCCCCTGCTATAACTGCTATAGCAATAACGCCAAGTAAAGACAGACGATACGATTTCTTTTGAAACTTTTTAATCATAACGATTCTCCTTTTTAGTGTTCGTTTATTTCTACTTAAACTCGCTAGACTTGGTGCTTGATAGGAATAGTGCTCTAAAAGAGTAATAATTGTATGACCGTATGCAATTTGCTCCTCTTCATCTATAAAAGTAAGTGCATATGCATCACAGGCTAATTCTTGATCTTCTCGCATACAAAAATAGGCGTACCAAAGAATCGGATTGAACCAATTTAATAGGATTAAGCTATACATAATCCAATTTACAGCTACATCGTTTCTCTTAATATGAGCTAACTCATGGTAAAAAACATATTGTAATTGTTGCTCATTTAATACTTTCATATGTTTTTTTGATAGTAATACTTTCGGACGGAAGAAACTGAAAACAGTTGGGCTTGATATTTTCCCTGCTAGACGCAATGAAACTTCCTTCTTCATTTTCATAGTCTGCTTACAGCGGTTAAACACTGTAACGACCTGTTCATCCATAATATCCGGTTGTTTCTTTATGTACGAATATAAACGTCTATTTGTAATAAACGTGATGGCTGCTAATACGATTACTCCAGCTAGCCAAACATACAGAGCAAGTTTGTATAAAGAAAATGAGGGCTTTTGTTCCGCACTCGCGTTTACTTCAAGTTCATTATTTTTTGTCATAGTTTCAGAATTTGATTCCAATTCCACTTTACGGTCGCTTTCTATGTTCACTATACTCTCAGTAGACGGCATATTTTGGGGAATAACTTCCGATACACTAGAACGATAGGAAAGTAATGAATAAATACTATACGAACTATCTGGTGACCACGGTAAAAGAAGTCTTATCATTAATACAATCCACAGCATATATTGCCACCTGGGCGTTAATTTATTTCTAAATAAAATTTTTATACATAAAATAAATCCAACTAATATGCTAGCCATAAGTGACGTTTCTATAAGCCAATCAAAAAAATGAGGAAGGTATACATTTATAAGCATGTCTATCATTTTTATCGATCCTTCCTCTTATTCTCCTCTGTCTTCTCATCTAAAATGCGTTTTAATTCATTAATATCTTCTGAAGATAATTTCTCCTCTTTTAAGAAATTAACAAGTAATGGCTTAAACGCCGCGCCGCAAAAACGTTTTAGTAAAGATTTCGTTTCAACTTGTAAATAATTATCTTGTGATACTAACGGATAATACGCGTACATACGCCCTTTATCTTGATGGTAAGAAACAGCTTCCTTTTGTACTAAACGATTAATTAATGTCCGAATTGTTTTCGGTTTCCAGTCCATTGCATCTTCCAGTTCTTCAATAATTTCATTCGCTGTTTGTGGTGAGTTCGACCAAAGTACTTTCATAATTTCTAATTCCGCTTCAGATATTTTAGGTAATTGATTTGTCATAGTATATTTCACTCCTTCATATTACATTTGTAATCTATAACTAAGATTACAAATGTAATACTTAATTGTCAACCATATTTTAGAAAAAAATAATCCCAGCTAAACCTTACTTCACAACAACAAATTTCCCTTTTTTCAAATAATTAAATGAAAAAACAAGAAAATCTTTACATTTAATAGTAATATAGAAAATAGACAAGTTTATCCGACTTTAATGGGCAGTAAGACCCCCACCTCAAAATTCAGCGAAAGCAAAGAATTTAGGTGGGGAATCAACTGCCCATTAAAGTCCGATTGGTGAAGACTAATAATCAGTGGGGGATGAAGAACCCCCCCACTGATTAAAGTTTCACTTTATCAAAATAGTGGAGGCTTTTTTAGTCATGATGCGTGCGCTTCGTTTAAATATAAAGCAAGCTTTTTGTAGTCGTATTTCTTTAATTATGATGCTTAGTGGATTCGTTCTTATTTGTATTTATCACTATTATTATGTAATTCGTTATTTAGGAGACGCAGCGAATGGTCCTATATCAACAGATTTAAAATGGATTGGATTTCGCGACAATGAAATGGATGTTTATTTATTATTAATGCCAGTTATTGCGAGTTTCCCCTTTAGTACAAGTTACAATTCGGATAAGTCAGATGGTTTTAAACCGTTTGTGAGTAAGGGGATTTCTATATTTCCTTATTCAGTAGCGAAATATATCGTTACGTTTTTTTGCGGAGGATTTCTTTATACGCTTCCATTCATCTTATCGTTATTATTTTGCAAATTAACCATTCCAGACGGAACACCTAAGATTGGTTCAGGCATCATAAATGCTGATGGAATGTTCGCAAACCTATATTTCAATGAGCCTCTCACTTACATTACTGTATATATCGGAATTAATTTTTTATTTGCAGGTTTAATGGCCCTTTTAGGACTTGCTGCATCTGTATGGTCACAAAAAGACTATATGGCAATTCTCTTTCCATTCGCAGCCGCCTCCATTCCGTACGTCCTGCTAAATACAATACTTCCTTCAATAGGCGGAGCACCTTTTCATTTATATGATCCGAAACAACCATTGCAAGGCATGTCACCATATATTTTAATGACTCAGTGTGCTTTCTTCCTTTTCGTTAGCCTACTTATGTATATACAAGGAGTAAAGCGGGATAGAAAAAAATATAAAAGAAGACTGCAAAAAAGAGATCGGTGTAGAAAAGCGTTTCAAGTAATTTCAGACTAAATCATTGAACGAATAAGAGCGTAATTCCCTGAGTTAACTTAGAGAATTACGCTCTTATTATCATTTACATGTATCACTCGTATATTTTCGATACTCATATAATCAACCTCTCCTTTACGGCGTACCTGCCAATCCCCATAAAATAACGACCGTCGTAAAGTAAATCGCTTTAATACCTACAACTAAACATAATGAAATAATAGCATATTTACTTAATTCTCCTCTTGCGCCTATTAAAGTGAAGATAACCGCCAAACTAAACGTTACATAGGACACCGCTGTATTGATTAAGTTATACGTAATATCTAAATTTTGTGTAAGCCCTGTTATCTCCGCCACAAATTGAAGCATGACGAGTGTACTAAAAAAAATCGCAAGCTGGTTCATTACTTTTCCATTTAGTCGTGCTTGCATCTTTAACTCCTTTCATAAAACTGAATATTTAATTAATTTTAACATGATTTTGCAGAAAAAGAACGCTTAGTATATTTCTAAGCGTTCTTTCTCGACTATTTAAGAAGCCTTCTTCAAATCAATTTGAGCCAGTACTGGGTCGTGATCACTTACACGTCCGTGCTCTTTCATAATGTTTGAGTTTAAGTGTACTGGGTCTACGATTGTGTGCGGTGCGATGTTGTTTGTTACTAAAATATGATCTAACACTTGTGCATTTCCTTCATGAATGTACGTGTAGCGGTTCTCTTTCGGCACTGTGTTTAACATATTTTTCAAGATTGTTCCTTCTAATGTTTTTAATGGTTTAGCGAACTCAAAATCGTTCATATCCCCTAACACAACAACTGGTGCATTTGCATTCTTTTTCTGAATACCTTGTACGAAATGATTGACTTCTTGTGCTAACTGAACTCGTTTTTCCTCACTCTTTAATACGAGCGGCTGCACTTTTCCAAATGGCGTTGCATCTCCTATTTTTGAGTTTAAGTGATTTGCAACGACAACCATGTTTTGTCCTTGGAACGTGAATTCTGCCGCTAACGGTTTACGTGTACTTTCAAATAATGGATTTTCGTCTCCAATGCGGACGACTTTTTTATCAAGCAACTTCGGTACTGCTGCTAATTTCACGCGTGATGGGTTATAGAAGAAACCGACGCGAATGTTCGCCCCTGGTGCTCCTCCGTCTAGATTGTTGTTTGGAGCAATTTCTACATACTCATACTTCGGACCACGAATTTCTAGCACTGCATCAATGATACGTTTTGCGCTTAATGAAGCATCTGTTGTACCGTCATTAATCGATCCGTTATTATCTTGCATTTCCTCTACACCGATAATATCTGGCATTTTTAAATTGTATTTAATAGAATACGCTAACGCTTTTACTTTTTCATCTGTTGTTTCTTTTTTATTCGCCGAGAAGTTTTCAATGTTATATGTAGCAACTGTTAATTTATCAAGACGCGGCTGAATATTCGCCCCTACTTGCTTAAATCCACCGTCTACTACAGCTGGTAATTCCGTTATTGGCGCAATACGGAACGCACCGTAATCATATCCGACTACCCCTGTTATATCTCCCGTGAACGTATCTCCTACTTTTGCTACATAATCACGAGGTACTTTTACAGAAAGACGCTCTGGGTTTAATTGATTTTCATCTAAAAGAGGTGTGCCATATTTCGTTACGACTTTTTCACCGCCATTTTGTACTGTTACATATAAATTCCCGTTTTTCTGAGGAGCAATAATTTTTGGTGTTGGCATCGTAACGCGCATACCTTCTACACTTTCATAAAAGTCAATTGCATCTTCATTTGGATCAAATAAACCGAATGCATCATTATCGATAATTTGGTCAGGTATTTTCACACCGTTTTCTCCAACTACAACCGGTGCTGGTAAAGATTGATCTTTTGCGATTACAGCAACGCGGCTCGCCTTAATTTCAGTCGTTGTTAAGTCTGTTTCAAACCTTTCTGCATATCCAGGTCCAACATATTCTTCTACTTCTCCATCAACCTGAATAAGATCTCCTACTGCTACATTCGCATCTTTTTTGTATACGTAAATACCTTCTGACGTAGCTGGGTCATTATCTGGTTGATTGTCTTCTATATAAAAACCATTTTTATCAAGTGCTGTTACAACGCCTTCCACACTGTATACTTTCTTCCCATTGTAAGGAGAAATGTGTGATTTCCCTTGAATATCATGAATACGAACCGGTTCATTGTTTACGATAATAAATGAAAATGTTGAAACTGCTGAAGAAGTAAGTCCTTCTTTTTCAGCAATTGCTTTCACTACACTGTTTTCATTCACTATAATTTGTCCGTTATAACGAACACTTTTATTTGTAGGATTAGAACCATCTAACGTGTAGTAGATTGTTGCTCCTTCTGTGTTCGTTGTTAATGTTACTGCTGTTCCTTTCGCAACTTCTCCCCCATTCGGTGAAGCCACTACATCGCTAACACGGTTTTGTCCTTCTCCTTGAAACTTATGAGCTGTTACTGATTTTAAACCTGGGCTACTAAAATATAATTCAAGCGTCCCTGTTAAACTAACTTTCTTCCCGATATTTTCAGGATGATCTTTCACGTTTACTGCCGCTCTCACATCACCTTTTGGCAACTGAACAGGCATGATTTTGTCTGGATTCGTTTCATTTGGCGAATCGGCAATTGCCACATTTGTGTCATCAAACTTAGCCGGATCCTTCGTGTACTTAGAAGGACTTTGTGTATATCCAACGATATATCCTTCGACTATCCCTTTCGTTTTCCCTTGCTGCTTAAATACTTGAATTGCTTTTTCTACCGACATAGAAGTAGTTTCTTCTGCTTGTGCTAAAGTTCCAGTAAATGAAAGCAATAGCAAGAGTGATAAAAAGATACTTAACAATTTCTTCACAGCCATTCCCTCTCCCTATTTCATATTTTCTCAACATGTCTATCATATCAAATGATTCGTTATATAGAACTATGTTTCGACAAGTTTTACAAAAAATTAATCTAATTTACTCGTTTTCAAACTATAATACAAAATAATAATTTTACAGCCTCTATGAATGCACTCTATAATGTTAGAGAGAAAACAGAAAATATCGAAATTTCATTGGCATGTAAAATGGATTCATTTGAATAGGAGTGATTGGATGGAAGTGCAAACAGAAACATACCGCGCAGCTATAAATGGAACATTAGAACGTCATTTTTCAGATATGATTGCTGTTATACCAACTAGAATTACAATTGAGCAGTTAAAACAGCGACTAGAGAATATCGCTACTAAAGTTGATGAGTTAAAAATTGTTTATAATGATGAGACAAGCCTTATTGTTGAGTTACATATAGACGAAAAAGTCATACCGTATGAACTGCATATTGATGAGGCGAATGACCCAGAAGAATATAAAATGTACAATAGACAAGATTCTACAATCGTAGATCGTAATTTTGAAGATGCGGCTTTCGGTACTGAAATTTTCACTCGCACACTATTTGTAGGCGATGTGCTGGACTGCTTTTTCCAGCAGCTACAATTTTTATGGAACCTCGCCCCAGATTTGTTATTTGTAATTGATTCAAGTGCAGCAATGAAGGTAATATCTAGAAGCTATATTGAATATCACGTTGAAAATGAATTATTACCTGACATTCCTGACTTATACGTTATTCATTCCGTTTATGAAGACGATAAAGAAGGCGAGCCTACGCAATATTGGTTTCATACACACGGCCTTTTAAGAGCGGGCGTAACAGAAATAGAATTAATTATTCCAAATTGCATTTCTTCCTACTACGGCATTGGTGACCTCTTTCAAACATTTGCTAATAATGCCGTTGAGAATGGACAAGTCCCTATGAATGAGCCTATCGTTATCGCGCATAGTCAGCAGGGTTCTATACATACAGTAGCTGTTCCGTGGGAAAAAGGATTATCTTATATTGGGCATAAAACGAGTATGGACCAATTATCTTCAATAGAGGATGAAGAAGTGAAGCTACAACCAATAGATGCACAAAACACATTCTTAGGCGGGATGGATGACCGAGATGAATACCATCAATCTCCATCCGTTCTCTTATTCAAATTTAATACTTCAGAAGAATGTATCGAAAGCTTTTTCAAAGAACACGAGGAAGCTACAGGGCTCATGTTTTATAAAACAAATAGTGAAACGGCTCGTATGGCTTACAATGCCAAAAATACTTTCGGGTATTTCAGCAACATTTTTCAAATTGAGCAATCAAATGAAGGTTTTCGTTTCCTCGCTAAGTTTGGTGTTTCCTATGAAGAGGGTAAAAGCGAACATATGTGGTTTGAAATGCAACATATTACAGAAGACCTTATTGAAGGAATACTCATTAATGAACCATATTTTATAGAAGATATGAGTGAAGGAAATTCTTATCATTTAGATTTTGATGACTTAACAGAATGGGTTATTTATGCTGGTGATGCCGTTATAAAGCCAAGTAACTTATATATGTTTATTCGCGAATAAGTGTTTTATATAATAAAAGAAACGCCTTCAATACGATTGAAGGCGTTTCTCTTTATTGTGCGATTAATTCCGTATTCGTTACTTTCTCCAAATGAGATAGTACACGCTTTGCGGCTTTCTCACCTTGATCAATACAGTCTGGAAGACCAGAACCAGCGTAAGAACTACCTGCCAAGTATATACCTGGCAACTCTTTCTCCATAAATGTTGTGAGTTTCTTCATTCGCTCGTTATGACCTACTGTATATTGGGGCATCGCTTCTTTCCAGCGACTCACAATTGTGAAATCCGGATCCATTGTAATGTCCATTGTCTTTTGTAAGTCCTCTAAGACGAGCTGGACAATTTCCTCATCGGTTTGTTCTACAATCGCTTCATCACCAGGGCGTCCAACGTAGCAACGGAGAAGCACCTTCTCTTCTGGCGTTGTATGCGGCCATTTTTTATGTGACCATGTACATGCCGTAATGGAGAAGTCACTATTTCGCGATACGACAAATCCCGTTCCATCAATATCACGCTGAATGGCTGATTTCGGGAAAGCAAGTGCCACATTTGCAACTGATGTAGAAGGAATGTTACGGAAGAAACGGAACTGCTTGTACTGGGCAAACATAGATGGCAATACTTTATGAGAAGCTGCCATAACGATCGCATCTGCTTCGATTTCTTTGCCGTTACTCAGAGTGATCGTATAACCATCACCTTGTTTTGCAACTTTTTCAATGCGTGTTCCCTTCATTACCGTACCTTCGTGAATCTTTACTTCAAGAGATTCTACTATAGATTCTAAACCAGTTGTAACCGTTTGGAAGACTCCCTTTTTCGGCTCCGCTTTCTCTTCTTTTGGAGCGAGTGTACGCATGCCAAGCGAAATACTGCGATGTTTTTGCTCTATTTGATATATTTGCGGGAATGTAGACATTAAGCTCATTTCATCAATATCCCCTGCATAAATACCAGATAATAATGGTTCTATTAAGTTTTCAACCACTTCGTTTCCGAGGCGATGTCTGAAAAACTGCCCGAGTGATTGGTCAGATACTGGTTTTGATCTAGGCATTAACAGATCAAAACCAGCTCTTAATTTACCAATCGGGGAGAACAAGCCTGAAAATAGAAACGGAGTAATTTGCGTTGGAATTCCCATCATTGCTCCGATCGGCATTTTATGTAACCGATTATTTACGAGAACAAATGATTGACCGGCCTTATTATTTACAAGTTCATCGCCAAGCCCTAATTCTTTCACTAATTTAGCTGCACTCTCTTTTCTTGCTAAGAAAGAATCTGGTCCGCGTTCAATTGTAAATCCATCTTTTCGAACGGTTTGAATTTTCCCGCCAAGTCTACCAGACGCTTCTATAAGTAATGTATCAATCGGCAAGTTCTTTTCATGGATTTCTTTTTGTAAGTGATACATTGTTGTTAATCCTGTTATACCACCGCCGATGATCACAACTTTTTTCCTCAAGCAGGCTCCCCCTTTCTTTTTACAATACAGATTCTTTTTTCTTTACTACAACATCTGTTAAGCAATCAATAAATGCGTCCGATGCGTTTGGCATTTCTGGACGATAATATTTCGCGCCAATTTCATCTGTTACAACTTTACACTCAAAGTCATTGTCATATAAAACTTCTAAATGTTCCGCAACAAATCCAACTGGTGCATATACGAATGAACTGTATCCGTACTTTTCATTTAGTTCTCTCGTTAAATCTTGTACATCTGGACCGATCCAAGGATCTGGTGTGTTTCCAGCACTTTGCCAACCTACTGCATAGTTTGCTACTTCAGCGCCGCGTGCAATATAATCAGCTGTTTCATTTAATTGATCTGGATATGGATCGCCCATTGCGATAATTTTCTCTGGTAAGCTGTGAGCAGATACGATTAATACTGCTTTTTCACGCTCTGCTTCTGACATACCGTTATATATACCTTTCACTGCATCAACCCAGTACTGGATGAATTTCGGTTCTTTATACCAGCTGTCGATGCCATGAATTGTTAAGTTTCCAAGTTTCTCAGCTTCTTCTTGTGCTCGTCCAACGTATGATTTCACGCTAAATGTAGAATAGTGTGGCGCAAGAACAAGTGCAATTGCATCTTGTATACCGTCGTTATGCATATCTTTCACCGCATCTTCAATAAACGGTTCAATATGTTTTAAGCCAAGATACATGCAGTACTCTACTTCATCTTGCACTTCATTTAGACGCTTTTCTAACTTCTTAGCTTGCTCTAATGTAATAGTAGCTAAAGGAGAAATGCCACCAATTGCACGGTAACGCTCTGTTAAATCTTCTAGCATTTCAGGACTTGGCTTTCTTCCTCTGCGAATATGTGTATAGTAACGTTCAATATCTTCTTCTTTATATGGCGTTCCATATGCCATTACAAGCAAACCAATTTTCTTTTTCATACAGCAATGCTCCTTTACTTCGCTAACTGCCCTTTAGAGTATTCATGAATAAATGTAGTTAAACGTTTTAATGTATCTGGATTTACTTCTGGGAATACACCGTGACCTAAGTTAAAGATATAACCTGGCTCTTTCATCCCTTGATCTAAAATACCTTTTACATGTTCTTCAATAACAGACCATGGTGCAAGTAAGAACGAAGGGTCCATATTTCCTTGTACCGCCTTATGAACGCCGCGTGCACGTGCTTCTTCAATCGGTAAGCGCCAGTCTAAACCGACTACATCAAGCGGTAAGTCGTGCCATTCATTCACTAAGTGTGCAGCGCCAACGCCGTGCATAATCATAGGAACACCCAGCGGGCGAACCTCAGCGAAAATACGCTCCATTGCTGGTTTAATAAATACGCGGTAATCTGCTACATTTACTGTTCCAACCCAAGAATCGAAAATTTGAACTGCTTTTGCACCTGCATTAATTTGCGCTTTTAAATATGTAATAACCATATCTGCCAGCTTATCCATTAAAGCGAACCAAGCTTTCGGTTCAGCGTACATGAACGCTTTCGTATTATGGTAGTTACGAGAAGGACCACCTTCGATCATATAGCTCGCTAGTGTAAATGGAGCTCCTGAAAAACCGATTAACGGTACGTCTAGCATTTCTGTCGTTAATAAACGAATCGTATCTAATATGTAAGGTACGTCATCTTCTGGATTGATTTCCCCTAGTTTTTCTACGTCTTGTAAAGAACGGATTGGATTATCGATAACTGGACCAATACCTGATTTAATTTCAACGTCCACACCAATTGCAGGTAGTGGTGACATAATATCTTTATACAGAATTGCTGCGTCTACGTTATATTGATCAACTGGTAACTTTGTAACGTAAGCACATAACTCTGGATTATGTGTAATTTCAAATAAAGAATACTTTTCTTTTATCTTTCTATATTCCGGCTGCGAACGACCTGCTTGACGCATATACCATGCTGGTACATACTCTGTACGTTCCCCCCTACATGCTTTTAAAAATGTCTCATTTATAGTTCTTACCAAGACCCTTGCTCCCTTCCTTGCCAATGCTTTTGCTCTAAATACGTTCTATCCCGATATTTATCTTTTTTACTATACAGCTTGTAAAAACAAAATGCATAATATTATGTACGTTGTTCATGAAATTGACACAAACATCCTTAAAAACGCTTACTATTTTCACAACATTCTTATTATAACACAGAGAAAAACTATGGTTTAGCTACTTTTGACTTTTCTCCTTCACGATTCGTTTGTGTGTTATATGGCACAACGTAAAAGCTCGGTTTTGAAAAGATGTTAACAAACTTTTCCTCATATTCTCCAGCACCTGTTACAGTACCTACATGCGTATGAATTCCGTTTTCCACTCTGTAAATTCGATACATAATTCTTTCATCTGGAAGAGGTGTCCAACTTAATTTCGTTTTAAATAAACCGAAAGGACTAAACGATAACTTCATTTTTACATTTTCAATCCGATGTAACCGAATCGGAGCACCGATTGTTTCCACACCTTCTGGTTTCATAAATTTCTCTTTCTGTTCTACATTTGCCTTCGTTAAAATTTTCTTAAACAATTTCGTCGCAGATGCACTTTCCCCTTGCAGCTGATGATCTTTATCTGTGCGGTCATAACCAATCCAAACAGCGCCTACTAAATTTGGTGTATACCCAACGAACCACATATCTCTTGCTCCGTTGTCGTCATTTGCCAAAGAAGTAGTACCCGTTTTGCCAGCTAACGCTCCTTTATACACACCCGCTTTCGCTGTCCCTTCCTTCACGACCCCTTCTAACATTTTTGTCATATACCATGCCGTTTGTTTTGAGAATATATTTGTTTCTACTTTTGGCGATTCCCCAATGACTGCGCCGTGTCTATTTAACACTTTATCAATCACGTGCGGCTCAATAATATCGCCATTTGCTAAAAATGCACGATACATTTTCACAAGGTCAAATGGTGAAACACCGTTTTTTAATCCGCCAAGCGCTGTACTTAAACCAGCGTCTGCAATATGAACATTTCCTTTCTCTAAATATTGCTTTCCTTCTTCTACCCCTAACTCATTTAATAAAGAAACCGCTGGTACGTTTGCTGACTCTAACATCGCATCGTACATCGTCATTTCTTTCGTATACTCATGATTATAGTTTCGAGGTTCATATCCTTCGAAAGAACTTCTCTCATTCGTTAATAAAGAATATGGATTATACTTTTTCGTTTCGAGTGCTGGTGCATAAACGATTAGTGGTTTTAAAACAGAACCGGGCTGCCTTTTTGCAAAAACACGATTAAACCCTCTTGGCACATACTTTCTTCCACCAATCGCCGCTTTAATTCCGCCCGTACGATTATCCATTAATAAAAATGCACCTTGCGCCCCTTCTTCTTTACCAGGGAAATTTCTCGCATCTTGAAACTGGTTATACGCTACCTTTTGAATCTTTTCATCCATCGGTACGACAAACGTATATCCACCGCGAAGCACTTCTTGATGAGACAACCCGTATAAACGAGCTGCTTCATCTATGACCATATCAACATATGGCATATATGCGAGTTCATTCTCATCTAAGTTTTTATATAGAGCAATTGTCTTCCCTTGATAACGTACGCTTTCTTCTGCCGTTAAATAGCCTTGTTTATGCATAAGTGACAATACGAGATCACGGCGCTCCTTACTCTTCTCTGGAGATAAGTACGGTGAATATCCGTTCGGTGCTTTCGGAAGACCTGCAAGCATTGCCCCTTCTTCTACCGTTAAATCTTCTACATTTTTATTAAAATACAACTTCGCTGCAGCTTGAATACCGTAAGCCCCATGTCCAAAATAAATATGATTCATATACATTTCAAGAATTTGTTGCTTCGTATATTTTTGCTCTAGTTGAAGGGAAATTGCGACTTCCTTCAATTTGCGCGTAAATGTTTTTTCACGAGTTAAAAAGACGTTTTTAGCGAGTTGCTGCGTAATGGTACTACCGCCCTCTACCTTGTCACCAGCTAACGTATCTTTATAAAGAGCCCGAAATATAGACGGATAATCAATTCCTTGATGCTCATAAAAACGAGAATCTTCCACCGCAACGAACGCCTGCTGTACATATTTCGGAATTTGCTCGACTGGTACGAGTTCTCTATTTTCTACGTATAATTTCGTAATTTCTTTTCCTTTCTGGTCAACGATACGTGATGAAGAGTGGAAAACGAGCTGCTTTTCATCCATCATATAGCCACCAGCTAACACGATAAGTTTATAGAGTACAATCGCTACTACCACCGTTGCGACGCCTCCTAATAAAGTCCACTTTACTTTCTTCATACATCGTCCTTCTTTCCAAATGATGGTACATTTATTATTTGAAAAAGAAGTATCTTTATGTATATAATCTTCGAAGTTTTTTAAGAGAATTGATATAATAGAAACAAACTATTAAGGGGGCATTACAATGAAGGCTATTATTTCATACGAAACACCTCTAGAACAATCACATTTCACTGCAAAAAACGATGAGAAAAATATGTTTTATAAAGAAAATACTGAAGAATCTGTAGAAGGATCACTTCAATATGACGTACTAGACGCTGTTGGCGAATTTAACGGACAACCTGGCTATATCGTTTGTAACAACATTTCTGTAACAGACGAAGGTCGCCCAGTATTTGAAAACCGTTTTAAAAACCGCGCAGGCCTTATCGAAAACGAACCAGGATTCCAAGCAATCCGCGTTCTACGCCCATTAAGTAACGATACATATGTCATCTTAACGATGTGGGAAACAGAGCAAAACTTTAAAGACTGGACAGAATCACGTTCATTCGAAAATGCTCATAAAAAACGTCCTGCACAAGCAGAAGGACAAGCTCCAGCGCATCCACATGCGGAACAGCAAAAGAGTATTTTCTCTCGTCCGTCGTTCGTGACTACTTTTGATGTGTTAGTTTAATTTTAGGGGTTCAGAGACCGCGGTATGTGAACTTATATCGGCGATTTTTTGAATATATCGACTTATCGACAAATGACGACACACAAAAAGGAAACACCATTAAACACTGGTGTTTCCTTTTTCTTTGTACCAATTATATATACGAAGTGCATCTTCTTTACGCATATGCTTCACTTCATAACCTTGCCCCGCCACTGATACGGCAGCTGTACATAATTCGTCTTTCTTTTGAAAATACGATTGATTATATCCGACTGCTTGAACATGCCTTCTACGCATAATCCCTGTATATTTCGCAAGACCTCGGTATACCGTGACTAGCTGATTGTCTCGTATCATATAACCACTACTTGTATACCGAGCGTATGCAAGTAACGTAAATATGATACATAGTGGTATCAGAGTGAACAATGCGATATGTTGTTTAAAATATATACTTGCACCGGTAATCGGCACAGCGAGCACAGCACTTGTAATCCAGCCCATGATGACATAACGGCGCAATGCAGCCTTCGGTAAATGGACGATTTCCTCTTCCATTTCATATGGCAACTGCAAATACGTAAGTAACTGCTGTACATCTTTTTTCTTCATAAAAGGATGTAACATTACTTCATTTCCCGCCGCCTCTATACTTTGAATGACTTCTACTTCGACAGAGCAATAACCAAATGGCTGCCGAAGAATTCCTTCTTTCACAGTAATCGCTTGAATGCGGTGTAATTTTAAAACAAACTCTTTCTTATCAAATAACCCTTGCACGATGCGAATTTCATTTCCGTTTCGCTCAATTTTAAAGTTCGCATATTTTAACGCATAGCCGGCTGTTGAAATGACCCACGAAACCGCCATTAAAATCGCAGCCATAACGATTAATTCATATACACCGTTATCCATCACATACGCTTCCACTTTACTGATAAGCCATTCTGGTAGAAATTGATTAAACTCTGTGTAAATAAGAAGTAGTCCAGAAAATACTAATCCGAATCTACCAGATGTAACGGATGCAACTAAAATTTCTTTCGTTGTTAACTGATATACCGTCTGACTTTCTTCTGCCGCAGGCGTCTCTTCAGTCACAACACTTCTTTCTTTATGTAATAAAGCAATGAGTTCCTTCGCTTCATCTTCTCTAATACCCGCTAACATCACTTCTGGCTCATTACCGCCGCCCGCTACTTCGATATTTAACTTTGTCAGTCCAAGCACCTGATAGATGATGTTAGAAGATGTACTAATATTTTGCACACGCTCTTTATTTAAGTAACTTTCTTTCTTCACAAAAACACCGTGTTTAATATGTACAATATTATTTTCGACCCAGTACACTTTAAAATACCATTTTATAGCTGAGAAAATAGCCATAATAAATAATACAGCCAAAAGAACAAGATGTAAGAAATACCAAGGTTTCACTTCACCATCTGATCGAAATAAGACAAGCAAAATAAAAGGTAACAAGCCCGCAATTCGAATACCTAACAATATTGTGATCGGATGTTGCCTCTTATACATCCTGATCACTCACTTTCGCAAGTTCTCCAATTTGTCTTTTCAGCTGTTCTGCCTCTTCTTTCGTTAAACCTGGAATACTATGAGAAGTTGCTGCTGTTGAAATATGTAATTCTGCTAAATTATACTTTCTCATAATCGGTCCTTGTTCGATTGTAACGTGCTGCACGCGAATCATCGGGATAAGTACGCGTTTTACAACGAACATTCCTTTTTGAATTTCAATCTCTTCTTCATTTAATCTGTAACTATAATAGCGCTGACGTAAATTTGGAAATACGAAATAATCAAGTGGGATAAATGTAATAGCTCCGGTTACTAACAATCCAAACAACCAGCCCCACCAGTTAAAATTGATCATAAAAAAGAAATACGCAATTACGACTGCTAGTATGACTGCTGCCCCAATTAAAGCGTGAATTCGCCACACTTTCAGCATATTAGCATGAATCTCCCTTTCTAACGGCTGCATCTCATCACTCCAATTATATGAATTTACTAATTATATATTAGGCGGTATATACATTTTTGTAAATTTATAGTTTTCTACATCGTATCAAGCACTTCTTTAAAATTCCCTTCATTAATCGCATACACTTGAAACTGAATGTAATCTATTTCATTCGTATCTGGTTTAGCAAATGGCAAAATGTTAAATTTAGAAGCAGACCTTCCTAACATATCTATAACCATAAGAGAAACATCAATATATTCGAAGTCTACACGGAATACTACCGCATCTCCCGTAAACTCATAATCTTTAATCGCATCATAAGACTTATTCGCACTTATGAGCATTATTTTTAATAAGTGATTTAAATTTTCTGGTTTGAAATTAATCATATATACAACTCCTTTTTTCAACAAAACACTACAAAAATAGTGTAATCTTATACTTTCCTAGCTTCACACATCCAGTATATAAAAAATAAAGCTAGTTTTTTATAAATTTTTTGATATAATTACATACGGGAAAAGGGAAGAATTTTGTCTTCCCTTGTGTTTTTATTTGCATCTAGTACTTTTGCTAGATGCTTTTTTTATGCAAAAAAAGGTATCCTCACCTACTTTGAGGATACCTTTTTAGCAATTTAGTGCATTTCAATAATTGTACCGTCTTCAAATACTTTGAATACGCCCGTAAATCCTGATCCAGCTGCGCCTTCTATTTTATATGTCGTACGCACTCTAATTTGATAATATTTCTTTCCATTCTCTACTTTCGTATCTTCTAACGTGTAATTATATTCTTCTTTATATTCATTTTTGATATATGCTTTAGCTTTCTCAAAAGTAAAATCATCTTGAGTTTTTCCTGTCTCTACCTTTTTATTATTTTCTGTCGTTACGTTTTGAGTCTTATCTGCTTCTACTTTTTTATTATTCTCTGCCGTTACGTTTTGAGTCTTATCTGCTTCTACTTTTTATTATTTTCTGTCGCTACTTTTTGAGTCTTGTCTGCTTCTACCTTTTTATTATTCTCTGTCGCTACCTTTTGAGCCGGTGCTGTATTCGTTTTTTCTGTTTTCGTTGCTACTGTTTCATTCTTTGCATTTTTTTTTCTTCTTCACCAATTTTTGTGATTAATCCTGCGGCTTTTTTATTATATTCTTCAAGGCTCTTGTTATCTTTTGTTTCTGAAACTAGCTTCGTTAATAACTCTTTCGCTTCTGAATAATTTTTCTTGCCGATTAACTCTTCACTTTTCACCAGTTGTTCACTATATTTCTTTTTTGTTTCTAAAATAGCTAGTAACGCTGTTCGTTCTTCCTTTGCTTGTTTTACAAGCGTAGTGCTACCATTCTTCACGCTTTCTACTTTTTCAAATGATTTAACAGATTCTTCTACCTTCGTTTCTTCTTTTAACTTCACTGCTTCAATCATTGCTTTCGTTTGTTCTACAAGCACTTTTACATCTGAATCATCTTTTTTCTCATCTAGTGCTTTTTCAAATGATGACAAGGCTGTTTTATATTCTTTATTCGTTAGTGCGGTATTTCCTTCATCCATTGCTTTTTCATAATTCCCATTACTACATCCAGCTAACATTAAAACTGTAAGTCCCATTACTGTTAATAATTTCTTCATTTTTTCTCCTCCTATATATCCCCTAAAACAATAATTTCATATGTATAAAAGTCTGTGTAGCAATTAGACTGAAAGGAAATATGTACTTTGTGTGCGGGAAAGGAAGTACACTCCATTTGCTATCATTATGTAAAACTCCTAAATAGTTGGTAGTTGGTTTTCTTCTTCTTTTCAGACAGAAAGGAATTTTAATAATGCGCGTAAAGCTCTCACCAGGCTCTTTACTACACACACTTTTATACACATAAAAAATCATTTTTAATTAAAATACGAACCGTAATTTGTAACATACCGAAAAACAACAGAAAACAAACCGTAACATAAGTCACAGTTTGTAACTTTTCTGTAACACAAATGTAACATAAGGTTTTTAAACATACAATAGTTTTTTTACATTATTTTTCCTCTATCTACATTTTTAGGTGTAAATACGGTTCCGATTTTAGTATAAATACGAGTTTGTATAGTAGCGTGTAGCGGATTCCACCAAATTGACAAATAAAAGATTCTATAAATCAATCACACATTTGTTAGTATCATACTCTCCGTATCTACAATGTTTGCATATAAACGAAAAAAGCGATCGCAGGATACAATCGCTTTTTTTGTTCTATTCATATCGTAATGCTTGAATTGGATCAAGCTTCGACGCTTTATTCGCTGGGAATACACCGAATATCACTCCAACTAGTAAAGAGAAAACAAATGATAATAGCATAACAGGTATCGAGTACGCTATCGTTGTACCTGTTGCTAGCGTAAATATTTGCGCACTAATTACTCCCATCCCAATTCCAATGATTCCACCGAATGAACTCAATACGACTGCTTCGATAAGGAATTGCAGCAGAATGTTTTTGCGTTTTGCTCCAATTGCTTTTCTAATCCCTATTTCTTTCGTACGTTCTGAAACTGATACGAGCATAATGTTCATAATGCCAATCCCGCCTACAATAAGAGAGATTGCTGCACTGCCGCCTAACATGAATGTCATCGTGTCATTGACAGATGATGCAGTTTCCACTAAATCTTTCGGACTTGATACGCTATAACTATCTGTATCCCCTATGATTGAATTCATCGTTCTTTCAATGCGGGTCGATATGAAATTAATCATATCTTCATTTTCTACCTTCACATATGTTGTCCCAACATTCGTAGTAGCAGCTAAACGCTGTCCGGTGCTAAGAGGGACAATAATCGTACTATCTCCGCTTGTTCCTAGTGAGCTTCCTACCGATTCAAGAACCCCAACGACTTTATACGATGTTCCGTTCACCTTTACTGATTGACCGACCGGGTCTCCTAAACCGAATAATGTTTGTGCTGTGCTTGCACCAAGTACTGCAATTTTCGAATGATTCCCTTGATCTAAGTCTGCAATGAAGCGTCCTGATTGCAGTTTTAAATCACGGACGTCTAAGTAAGAAGAAGTTGTTCCGATCATTGATACTTGTGTATTCGTTTTTTCATGTTTCACTGTTACTCTTCCTGATACTGTTGGTGCAATATCTTTAATACCATCGATATCTTGAATTTGTTTTGCGTCTTTTTCTTTAAAGGTAGCCTCTGAATCCGTAATCGATACGGTTAATACGTTTGTACCTAAGTTGCCAATTTGATCTTGTACCTCTTTTGTCGACCCTTGCCCTATTGCAACCATGACTATAACAGAGGATACGCCGATAATAATCCCTAGCATCGTTAAAAATGCTCTAATTTTATTTGCTCTAATGCTTTTCAGTGCCATTTTGAATGTTTGCAAACCATTCACCTCCATTCTCATAGAGCTGTCCATCGTGAATTCGGACGACGCGGCTTGCTTTCTTTGCAACCTCTAAATCATGCGTAATAAGAATAATCGTATGCCCTTGCTCATTTAATGCATTCATAATTCCTAATATTTCTTTACTCGTTTTACTATCCAGTGCTCCAGTCGGTTCATCTGCTAGTAAAATAGGAGGATGTCCAGCCAACGCACGCGCTATGGCAACACGTTGCTGTTGCCCACCCGACAATTGAGAAGGTAAATGATTCGCTCTATCTGCCAATCCTACTTTTCGTAATGCTTCTAATGCTGTTTCTCTTCGTTCTCCCGCTTTCATACCTCGGTAAATGAGTGGAAGTTCGACATTCTCAGCTGCTGTCAGTTTCGCTATCAGGTTGAAGTTTTGAAAAATAAAACCTATTTTTTCATTTCGAATCGTTGCCAGATCAGAGCTTTTCATTTTCCCTATTTCTTCATTATCTAGTAAATATTCACCTGAATCCGGTCGATCTAAACATCCAATCATGTTCATAAATGTTGATTTTCCAGAGCCTGATGGTCCTATGATAGAGATAAAATCGCCCTTTTGAATATCAAGGGAAACACTCTTTAGAGCCATTACAGTTTCACCGCCAAGTTCGTACACTTTCTTCATGTTCTTTATTTGAATAATTGGCTCCACCATAACATTAACGCCCTCCTTGTCCGCCGCCAGCTGGAGCTCCGCCATTAGATCTTCCTCCAAATTCACCGCCAGGTCTTCCTTGGAAATTGCCGCCACCAAATCCGCCTTGAGAGTTTCCGCCAGGCATCATCATAGGTCCTTGAGAAGAATTGCCTTTAGATTGAACTCTCGGTATTTGCACCGTATCTCCTTTTGCTAACCCTTTTGTAATTTCTACATGCGTATCATTTGAAATGCCAGTTTCTACTGTCACTTTTTTTGTTGACTGCGTCGCATCGTCTGAAGATGTAGGAATTAGTACATATTTTTCATTTCCGTTTGTATACACCGCTTCTACCGGAACGTATAATGCGCCTTCTTTACTTTCTATTGAGATACTTGCTTCTGTTGACATACCTATTTTCATATTTTTCGGATCTTCAATTTGTACAGTTACGTCAAATGTAGAAACGCCTTTATCTGCTGTTCCTTTTTCTGCTACACTTGTTACCTTTCCGCTGAATGTTTCATCGCCGAATGCACTTGCTGTTATTTTTACCGCTTGACCCTCTTTTACTTTCGGTACATCTAATTCATCAACACTAATGGTTGTTTGAAGTGCACTGTAATTTGTTATGTGTGCAATTGGATCTGCAGCTTGTACAGAATCACCGCTTGCAACAGAAAGACTTGTAATTGTCCCCGTTACTGGAGCTTGCAAAATGCTTCCATCTGTAAAGGTTACAAGTGTTGCACCTGCCTCTACAGCATCACCTTCCTTTACACTGACACTATCGGCTGTCAAACCACTCCCGCCACTTGCTTTATCTGTATTTGCACTACTGTTCCCTCTCGTTATAGGTGATGTATATCCATCTGCATCTTTCATACGGAGAAGAATTGTACCTTGTGACGCTTTACCGCCTTTTTTCACACTAACTGATTGAATGTCTCCGTCATATGGAGCCGTAACGACAGCACCATTTTTAAACGTTACAAGTGTGTCACCTTTTTTTACTGTATCTCCGGCCGCTACACTTATAGTATCCACAATAAGAATGGTATCTTTCGCTGTTACATCTTGATCTGTATTTGCTGTAACCGAGCCCGAACCACTAACTGCTACCTCCAGTTTTCCTTGTTGTACTGTCGTCGTTTGAGAAGCGGCTACAACACCTTGTGTTTTATCTGTTTTATGTAAAAAGAACCAAGCGCCCACTCCCCCTATTACAACAATAATAGTTGAAATAACAATCCACTTTTTCAAATTTCTATTCTCCTTTCTATTCTTGAATTTGCCCTGATTGTTCTTGATTCGGCTGGAATTGACTATTACCATTACCCGGGAACATCTTACCTTGTCCTCTTGATCCCATCTCTGAAAAATCCGGGCTTTTACTTTGTTTATAAGCTACATACCCTACTCCGATAGCTGCACACGTACTGATCCCCAAGTTTACGATGAGTAAAATTTGTATTAACTTTTGTTTCGTTTGTTCCATTTTTGTTCCACCTCTTATTTTTTTGATAAGCCTATTGTGACTTTCGTTCCTTAACTTTTTCTTAAAAACTATTACGGAAGTTTTTTTGCAACAAAAAAGTCTACTAATTAAAGTAGACTTTTTTTAGAGTATCAAATTAATAGTTCATCAGTTCATTTTCAGGTGTTTGAATAATAACAGGATTTTTCCCTGGATCAATCCATCTTAAAATATCAATAACATTTTGTTTATCTACACCTGTACACCCTTCTGTCCATGAAGTAGAAACATGGAAGAAAATTGCGCTTCCTTTGTACGGTGTACGTGATTCCGTATTATAATTAATTACGAATCCATAATCATACGCTGGGATATACATATTTTCAGCTGATTTCCATCTACCTCTTACAGGCTTTTCTTGCAGCGTATTATAGTATGGGGATGTAGAATCATCTACCCAGACATGATTTGGTGTTAGATTGATAAAGGGAAGTTTCGTACCTGGATTCCCTTGTCTACCGAAAGCGGAACCAATGGTGTATTTTCCTCTTGGCGAACTCATTCCACTTTCACTCATCTCAACTGCAAAACCTTTTTTCCCGATATATCCTCTTATATTCTTTTGCTCTCTCCATTTCCCATTTGAATTTTCAAATGTACGAACTTGAGCTTGATTCGTATTATACCCGTTTGTTGTAACTAAAATAACCTGTTGATTATTTTGGATCGTTTTTAAGTTATCAATTACTGTTCTGGATTCATTCGTATTCATCCATTGTAGACCTGCACCCGTTCTTATACGCAACCACGTACCTCTTTCTTCAACTACTGTCACAGTTTGCGCTGCATACTTTACAAGTACATTCGCTCCGTCCGCTGGATAATCATAAGTGAAAAAGTCTCTATTAATATGAACCTTTTTTTCGTTTAGTAAAATCCATTTGAATCCTTGATACGTATGGATTTTCACCCACCCATCTTCTCTTTCTTCATACACTTTTACATCTTGTGGTGCAGATTCAAAAGCAATACCTGAAGATAACGATGCACCATGATAAGCGAAGAAAGGTTTTTGCATATGAATTTGTTTACGTTTGAACTCTTTGTCTTTTGAAGTATCTGTTTGTGCAATTAAACTTACCGCTTCCGCACGAGTAATCGTTTGATCAGGCTTCCAATTGTCATCACCATACCCACTTGAAATACCTAACTCAACCAAGATGTTTACATGTTTCTCGCTCCAATGTTCTTTTAAATCTTTAAATACTGTTGGAGGATTCTCTGTCACTTTCTCTTGTAATTTGTATGCATTGACTAACATAGCAGCCATTGCACCTCTCGTTAGCTTTCCAGTAGGGTTAAACTTCCCAGCCCCTTCTCCTTTTATAACACCCACTTTTTCTATAGCTGCAATGTACGGAGCCGCCCAATGCTTTTGTGAGTCATGAAAAGAAGGCTTTGCCGATTGATCGACAGGAAGATTCAATATTTTGGCCATCATTGTTGCGGCTGCCCCTCTATCTATCTCTAAATTTGGTGAAAACGTGCCATCAGGCATGCCTGACAATACATTTTTATTTATAAGATAGTCTACTGATGGCTTTACCCAACCAGGGACATCCGGGAAACTACTTGGAGCTGCTTGTGCTTCATTCTTAGTTACATTTTCCATTTCAGCTAAAGAACTTGAAGAAATAGAAAGAGATCCTACCGCAATCATACCTATCGTTACTATTTTTATAAACTTCATATTTATATCCATTCCCCTCTTTTTCACTAAACTAAATCGTAGTACCCGATTTTTTGTGATTAATTTCACAAAAACTATCGTCGTTACAAACTGACAAATGTTAATTATACCCTTTAATCCTATATATTCCAATAGTTGGTTTGGACTCCCTTTTAAAATCCACCTTCCTTTTCCTTTATTAGCTTTAGTTTTTATTTTGTGAGACGAAGCTAATTCTTTACTCAATATAAAAAAATGTTATTCCTCCTGTTGAACTGAGGAATAACATTTTACTTAACAAATATGCTTCCAACTCGCATCCTTTACATCTTCGCTAGTCGGTTTTCTAACTGATCCAACACAACATTCCTGGCAAGCACCAAATGCAATGAAATTTTTCTGCGCTTGTCTTAACGAAGCTTCATTTGCCCCGCCTTCGAAGTCAGGATCGTTAAACTGTACCTCATCATCTTCCCAATAACATATACTGCAAATTTCATATGTACCTGGTGGTTCTTCTTCTAATGTTTCATATCCGCAGCATGGACAAGTATATTTCATTTCATTACTTTACTCCTTTTATTTTTACTCAACATAATTATAGCTATTTATTAGGTAAAGTCCTCAAAAAGAAACCACCTATCCCCTAAAAAATATAGGAAACAGATGGTTTACATGTTTTATTAGAAAGTAGTACCTTCTTTTTTATAATATTCTTTTGAAATTTCTTCATAAAACGCTGCCGATGTCGAGTAGAAATAAGGCGCTAACCATAAGAAACCGATTCCTATAGTAAGAATACTTAAAATGAACCAGCCAATGAAGCTTAAGCATAGTAAGAAGTAATCCATTTTATGTCCATTCATCATACGGCGACTTTCAGTAATTGCTTGATTCGCTGTGTATTCTGGGTGATCATTCAAAATAAAGTACGTCATAGCATAAGAAAATGATTTAATAATTCCCGGAATAATAAGAAGTAATGTCCATAGAATCAAGTATACATACATTAGTAAATATGTTAAAAATGCCTTCATAAATTTACTTCCGTCGCTAAACCATCTAAATAAATGACCAATACTAGCATTATCCCTACGGATTACATGTAAAACAAGGTAATAAGCACCTACTGTTAATGGACCGATAATAAGCATTGCAATAATACTTACTGTAAGCGACTCCCTTGCTTCTTCCCAACCCCAAAATATCGAGAAAATACCTGTGAATAGCATATTAGCAGCTCCAATGAGGATTCCAAGTAATAAGGTCGCCCCTACCGCTAATCCCCATTTTCCCTTTAATGCATCCAGTGCTTCTCTTTTCAATTGACTTATCATATATAACCTCCTAAAAAATAGTTCTATATTATTATACCATTTATATCAAAAACTCCACAAAATTACCTGAAATAGAAGCCCACTACCTTTTTAATACGTATTGATACATGCGCGCTGTATTTGTATTCACACATAAATGAAACCAAGAAAAAACTAGTCCAAATGTAAACCACTCATTTCTCTATAACAAAAAAGGCTTACCTTTCATAATAGGCAAGCCTTTTCAAATTAATTCTCACTTATTCTCTTCTTATACCAATCCTGCATTCTCTCCGCATCTTCTACTCTCGTATGCTCTATTTTATAATTCGATGATGCATTAGAGAACTTATACGTACATAAATCCGCGCGGCGCTGGAAATATGATTGTGTCTTTTCCATTGATTGGACGTGTCTTCTTCTAACAAGCCCTGTATATTTTCCGAGACTGCGATATACAAGCGTAATTTGCTCTCCGTTTACACCGTAACCATTTGTTTTAAATGTTGCGTATCCCAGTATAAAGATGAGGATCGCAAGTGGAATTAATGCCCACATGATGAAGTGCTTTTCAGAGTATATACTTATTCCAATAAGCGGGATTGCTAGCATTGCGAAGAATATAAAACTATCAATTAAGTAACGACGCAATGCTGATTTTGGTAATGAAATAATGTTTGTATTCAGTTCGTATGGTAATTGTAAATGTGCGAGTAACTGTTGTACACGATCTTTTCGAATGATAGGATGCAGTGTAACTTTTTCTTTTTCGTCTCCCAGTCCTTTACTTTGAATGACTTCTACTTGCACAGCGCAATAACCGAATGGCTGACGTAAAATACTTTCTTTTATCGTAATACCTTGAATACGGTGCAATTTTAGGACGAGTTCTTTTTTCTCAAGTAATCCTTGTGAAATGCGGACTTCATCATTTCTTCGATTCACTGTGAAATCCCCATGTTTTAACGCATAACCGATTGTCGATATAATCCATGAAAGGACGATCAAAATGGCTATCATGAAAATCAAGCCATATATATCGTGGTCCATTACATACGACTTTACGCCATTCTCTATCCATTTCGGAATGTACTCATCTACTTGATGATATACGAAAAAGATTAATGAGAATAATAGTCCAAACTGACCAGATGTAACAGAAGCTAATAAAATCTCTTTCCAAGTTAACTTGTATTCTGTCGATTGTTTTTCCTCTGTAACAATTTCTTTGTCTACTGCATGTTCTGCTTCTTCGTCTAACGTTCCTTCTGCTTTCACTTCTGGAGTTGGCTCATTTAACAAAGTAATAAGCTCAGTTGCCTCTTCTACTGTAATACCAGCTAAACTAACTTCTGCATCATCGCCTCCGCCAGCTGTTTCGATTTGAATTTTCTTTAAACCGAGCATTTGATATAGAACGTTAGAACTTGTATTAATTGTTTGGACACGCTCTTTATTTAAGTAGCTCTCCTTCTTCACGAAGAGTCCTTGTTTCACATGTAATACGTTATTTTCAACCCAATATGTTGTGTAATACCATTTTTCAAACGCTGAAAAGATGGTAAGTAAACCAAATCCAGCGGGAATTAAATACCAAAACGGGAATTTTCCGTTTAAGCTAAACATGAAAATAATGAGTGGTATAAAGTCTGTTATTTTTAATTCTAATAACATCGTGATCGGATGCTGCCTCTTATACATCCTCATCACTCACTTTCGCTAATTCTGCGATTTTCGTTTTTAACATTTCTGCTTCATACATCGTTAAACCTGGGATACTATGAGAAGTTGCTGCTGTTGAAATATGTAATTCTGCTAAACCATATTTTCTCATAATTGGCCCTTGTTCAATCGTAACGTGCTGCACACGAATCATCGGTACTAATACGCGCTTTACGACGAAAAGACCGTGCTGAATTTCAAGTTCTTCTTCGTTTAGTTGATAGCTATAATAGCGCTGACGTAGTTTCGGGAATAGGAAGTATGAAAATGGTGCGAACACAACTGTTAGCCCAATCATCACATACAAAATCCACGCCCACCAATCAAACTTTATCATGAGGAAAAGGTAAGCTAAAATGACAAGAATACCGATCCCTTCTTCAATTACAGCACGAACTTTCCACACCTTGATCATGTCAGGGTGAATTTCATTTTTCAATGGATCCATGTAACCACTCCAAATCTAGTAATCTAATATATGAATACTCCCAAATTATATTTTACATAACTTTACAGAAAATTAGTATTTATTCTTCTTTATCTTTCTTCTCTGGAATAAAATAGCCGAACCAAAGTAGCCAAATAAACCCTATTAACTTCATCCAACTTCCATCCGCTTGAAAAGCTTCAATCATACCTGGTATTTTATAAATCCCAATGAATCCAAGAAAACCGAGCCACCAGTTTTTTTGCATTTTCACCTTTATTCCTCCTTCATTACGTTTTTCACATTTTGAATCCAAATTTCTTTATACTTTAAATCGAAGCCTATTAATATGTAATTACTCATGTTATCAATAACGAGCGCTAACGTATGAGCATTTTCTTCTGTTGCATCTTGTGACACAACATCAAGTTCCACACCTTTCTTCAATAAATCGTGGAATCCATTTAAAAACTCCTCTTGTATTTCAAATAAACGTTTCTGATACTTTTCATTTCGCGTCGCACTTACGATAAATTCATTTATAACGCGTAATATACCTTCTTGGCCTTTATACTCAGACAACATTTGTAAACCATCTTCGATTAACTGTTCTGCAAAGTTTTCTTTCGTATATCGTTCTTTATCGAAATAACTGGCGAAATGATAACCAGAAAAAACCTCTTCAAATAAAAAATCCACTAACGCTTCTTTAGAAGGAAAATGATAATAAATAGCCGGTTTTGAAATACCTACCTCTTTCGCAATCATGGAAAGGCTCATCTTCTCAATGCCGTGTTCTGCCATAAGTTTAAATGAAGCTTCTACAATGTTGTGCGATGTTTGTAAATTCTTTGTCATACTGTACCTCACTTATTTTTACTTACCGGTCGGTAAGTAAATTGTAAAATGAAACGGAATGATTTGCAAGGAACTTCTTGATAAAGTGAAACTTTAATCAGTGGGGGTTTTCTTCATTCCCCACTGATTATCAGCCCTCACCAATCGGACTTTTATGGGCACACAAAATAGAAAGCACTAGTTATGTGTAATAGCTAGTGCTTTCTATTTTCAGCATTCTTATACATCATATTTGTTTCATTATTGATCATCCACAATAATATAAGCTGTTCTAATTGGCCCGTGTACACCTACGACAAGGTTCATTTCAATATCAGCGCTATTTGACGGACCAGAAACGAAATTCACACAAGCTGGCAGGTTTTCTCCTGATGTATTTTGGTCATGAATCAGTTTTGTAGCTTGGGTTAATCTTGGTACGATCGTACTTTTAGGAACGATTGCAATATATGACTCTGGAAGAAGACTCACATGTCTTCCTTTTAACCCGTCATTAAATAGTACAACGGTTCCTGATTCTGCCAAAGTCATATCACTGAACGTAATACCAAGGTCAGCAGCTTTCGCAAATGCTACGTCCTCTTCTTTATGATTTAATCCCCATGTGCGAAATTGTGTTGTGCCTTCATTTTTGAAAAATGGAGTAAGACCATATTCATTAAAACGCTCATCATTCGCACACATCGCAGATTTGATATTCCATTCTTGTATAAATGACCCCAATGTTTCAACAAGCTTTTCCTTTGTTGTTCGCTTTACTTCTGTATGAATCACTTCGCAGTGTTCCATTAACTGTAAGACAAGTTCATCTTGCGAAAGTCCTTCAAACACATTCCACTGCGGGGAAACAGACCATTTCGGTTTTTTCACTGCTTCTGGACGTTTCCTACCAAGCTTTTCTGATAATTGGAGCAAAAATTCCTCACGATTTTGGATGGCCATCATCGTTCTCCTTTACGCGTTTTTCAAACCACTCTCGGAACGGTTGTTTTTTCGGAACTGGAAAATCTCTCGCTTCCGTCCATGCTTTTAACGGCCCAATGCCGCGCTCGATTTTATCGCCTTTTGCAAGAGGTTTTAATGCATACGGAGCGCTCTTCGCAGCAAAAGAAAATAATTTAGGACTCCTCACCGCTTTTTCAAAACCTTTCATAGCAACGTTCCAAGCTACAGGTGAGTATTTTTCTTGTACAATGCGGCTCCGATGTTTAATTAATAAGTCGTGTAACGGGATTTTCACTGGGCACGCTTCTGTACAAGCACCACAAAGGCTAGACGCATAAGGTAAATCCTTATATTCATCATATCCCCCTAAAAGCGGTGTCAACACAGCTCCAATTGGCCCTGGATAAATAGAGCCGTATGCATGTCCACCAATATGCCGGTATACAGGACACACGTTAATACATGCGGCGCAACGAATACACTGAAGGACACTTTGGAATTCTGTTCCTACAATATCAGAACGGCCATTATCAACAATGACTAAATGAAATTCCTCCGGTCCATCTGTCCCGCCTGGCTCAGTTAACCCTGTAATATAACTTGTTAATTTTTGTCCTACAGAACTTCGGCATAGAAGTGTTACTAACACATCAAGCTCTTCCCATGTCGGAACAATACGTTCCATCCCCATCACTGTAATTAACGTTTTCGGAAGTGTCGTCGTAAGTCTTGCATTTCCTTCGTTTGCTACGATAGAAATGGATCCAGACTCTGCAACAGCAAAGTTACATCCCGTCACCCCTATATCCGCTGCA
The DNA here is from genome assembly GCF_009739945.1 of Bacillus luti. Classification (NCBI taxonomy): domain Bacteria; kingdom Bacillati; phylum Bacillota; class Bacilli; order Caryophanales; family Bacillaceae; genus Bacillus; species Bacillus luti. The sequence continues at coordinate 4,048,728 of NZ_CP040336.1, forward strand.
AAAAAATCATCACGCAAATACGCTCGTACAAACCTCGCCATTTCCGTAGGGTCAGATGTTCCCGTGTAATTTAACTTTGTTTTAAATATTTCACAAATGTGTTCTTTATCTTTATGAAGGCACGGAACAACAATATGTGACGGCGGATCGTGATCGTTTACTTGTAGAATAAATTCAGCAAGATCTGTTTCTAACACTTCCGCTCCCGCTTCTTCAATTGCTTCATTTAAACTAATCTCTTCCGTTACCATCGATTTTGATTTCACGATTTTTTTTGCATTTTTCTTTTTTACAATCTCTTTTACATATTCCCTTGCATCTTCTGCAGTCTTTGCAAAATAAACAGAACCACCGTTTTTCTCAATATTTTCACTCAATTGATATAAATAATAGTCTAGGTTTTCTAATGTATGCTTTCGAATTTCTTCTCCTAAAGCTCGCCATTCTTCCCAGTTTCCAAGACTCTCAGTAGCTTTTAACTTCTTACCTCTAAGACCATCTTGCGCTTTCCGAACAGCTTGCCGCATAAATGGATCGCCAATGCCTGTTTTCGTACGCTTATGAAAGGGATCATTCCCAATTTTCATTCCCATCTCTATATCCCCCTCTTATTTTCGATCTTCATTTAATACTTGAGCAATATGTTTTACATCAATTGGATAACCATTACGTGTTAAACGTCCTTTTATATTCATTAAGCAGCTACAATCCATTCCAATTAACACTTCCGCACCGGTTTCCATAATATGTTTTACTTTTTCCTCAACCATTTCTTCAGAGATTTCTGGCATCTTTACTGAGAATGTCCCTCCAAATCCGCAGCAATCATAATTATGCGGCAGTGAAACCACTTCCAGTCCCTTTACACATTTTAATAATTTTTGCGGTGGTTCTTTAATCCCCATTAATCGGCTCATATGACAAGACGTATGCACCGTTGCTTTTTTATGAAGCTCCGCACCTAAATCTTCTTTCCCTAATACTTCAACGAGAAATTGTGTGAATTCGTATGTTTTATCAGCAAGTTCAGTAGCTTTTTTCTGCCAGTCTGCTTCACTTTCAGAAAATAAACTAGAAAACTCGTGAACCATCATCGCGCAAGACCCCGACGGTGCTACAACATATTCTGAACTAGCAAAGGCTTCAATCATATGTTTTGCAGCTGTTTTTGTTTCTTTCACATACCCGCTATTATAAGCAGGTTGTCCGCAACAAGTTTGCGTTTTTGGAAAATCAACTTCACACCCTAAATCCTCAAGAATTTCGACGACATCTCTTCCGACTTCTGGATAAAAAACATCTGCCACACACGTGATAAATATTGATACTTTCATATTTTGCACCCCTAAATACAGTAAAGTAAGCTCAAGTAACTTTCTAATCACATCCACTTTATTTGTATATTATTGGTAATAAATTAAAACTTTAATCAGCGCGATTTTACGGCTCACAAATAGCGGAATAAAATAAAAGAAGGCATCCTAAATGTGTAATTTAGGATGCCTTCTTTTTTATACAGCAAATTAATTTCTATTCAGCAATCGCATTCGATAGCAATTCATCGTCACTTCTCCAAGTCGTTGCAATAACTGATAGTTCGCATACGCACCGACCGGGGCACCGATTACTGGGACGAGCTGAAGCATCTTCGCTAAATCGATATAGTCTCGGTACTCTGTTTGGAACTTTTCCCAGTCCATATGATTTTCCTCTTCTGTATCCCACGTTTCAATCACTTTCCATATTTCTTTTCGGTGATCATCACTTGAAAAGGCAAGCTGGAAAACGTGAAGGATAAAAAGTCGTTCTTCTTTGTTACTCGTATCAAATCCATACAATGTTGCAGCATCGAATAAAAATTTAATTTTAATCGTAAGTAAAAGCGGAAAGTCAGCAAGGCCGAGAAGAATACCACCAGCGCCCGTCCCAGCTCCTTCTGCTGCAGCTATTTTTTTGTATTCATCTATTTTTTTACGGACTTCATCGTCACGTCTTTGCAGTGACCAGTTCGTTTCTTTTAGCTTCGGTTTTATGAAGTTTGATCCAGCACTAATTGTTTGCACCATCATCCGAATCGTTTCTGTTAGTACCTTTTGCACTTTCGCGGGCACTAGTTGTTGCACTTTCACCTGCACTTTTTTAGAGAACCGTGTCATCATAGAAGAATCTTTCATGAATGTAGCTTTCCACTGCTCCAATTCTTTTATAACCTTTTCTTCATATGTAATCATAGGTTCATTCCTTTCAATTTAAGCGCTCGATGCGTTTTGCACCGTATTGATAAACGAAACCGATACTAAATACTATGCTTACGATTAGTAAAATTCCCGTCATCATGAAATCTTTCGTCGCTAGTAGAAATACAATTGTAAAGATAATGCTACCAGTAATGAGGATTGCATTTAATAAAGTAAGAAAATCTTTCTTCTTCTCTTCTCCCCTTACTGGATACAAATCAAGCCAAACTTTCATGCGGTGATGTTTCCATAAAGTTAATAGCTGATAACCGATTAAGTATAGGAAGATTAGGCTTACGATAAATCGCCCATATAAAAACGGAATGAAGTACAGAATAACTCCGCCAAGAGCGAGCAAACGCACATATAAACCAAAATAGTTGCCCGAGCGTAAAAACGTTCTCGTATATAAGTATAAATATGTACGCTTTTCGCCGATTATCGAAAGAATGAAATCAAGCCATTTTCTACGGGATACTCGTTCTTTTAATGCTGGTACATCAATGAACATATTCGCAATGCGGTACAGCAGCATCATCTTCTTACCTTCTTCAGAAATTAAATACTCCCAGTTCAGCGGCTTTCCCTTCACCATTTGATGCAGGATCACAAGGTATAACACCATAAGCAGGACGATTCCACCAATAAACATAACGGAAGTACGTTCTACAAGGAAATAAACAAATAAGCCGTTTAAAATGAAACGAATGAACCAATCGGCCCTTTGCACATTTTGATCTGTTAAAAATGATTTTTCCCACGCTACGAATAAATTCCACGCTTTTACAATGACAAACGCAAGTACGAGCCATATGTAGCCAGCACCTGTTTGTTTCATTTGCTGGAAATATAACGGCGCAAGCGCTGCCGCTACAATTGCGATTATGTATAACTGAATCATAAACGTAAAGAGAAATGCCTTTGTGAAGTAAGGTTTTAACTTTTCTTCAACTGGCAGTAAGTAAACGAGGTCTGCTTCTTTCAATAACGTTTGAATCGATCCAGCCGTTAAAACGAGTCCAATTAATACTGCCATCACGAGTGCAGTTGGGAACGAAGGTGTTAACGTTTGTAACCATTGCTGGTAATAATACGCTCCTGCACCGATGATGAAAACAAAAATAAATTTCAAATGATCATTAAATACGTATTTACTATATGTACGAACTTCTTTTAGAAAGTGACGAAATCGTTCTTTCCATAATGCTGTGCTATTCATAATCTTCTTCCTTCGTTAATGCAATGTAAATATCATCTAATGTTGCACCAGGCATATTAAAGTCAGATTGCAGTTCAGATAATGTTCCCTTCGCTCTTACTTCACCTTGATGCAGAATAATGAACGAATCACAATAACGCTCTGCCGTCGCTAAAATATGTGTACTCATTAAAATACCTGCGCCGCTCTTTTTCATTTGATCCATCATTTGAAGAAGCGATTGGATCGCTAACGGATCAAGCCCAACGAACGGTTCGTCTACGATGTAAAGAGATGGCTCCACTAAAAACGCACTCATAATCATTACTTTTTGTTTCATCCCTTTTGAGAAATGAGATGGAAACCATTTTAAACGATTTTTCATACGAAACTCTTGCAATAGTTGCCCTACACGTTCTTCATATTGCTTTTCATCAACACCGTACGCCATCGCTGTTAACTTCAAATGCTCTTCTAACGTTAATTCATCATATAATACCGGTGTTTCCGGAATGAAGGAGAAACTAGAACGGTACGCTGTCATATCATCACGAATTGTTTTCCCATTAATTGCGACAGTTCCTTTTTTCGGTTCCATTAAACCGATAATATGTTTAATCGTCGTACTTTTACCAGCTCCATTTAAACCGATTAAGCCGACAAGTTCGCCTTTATTAACAGAGAACGAAACATCTTTTAGTACAGGTCGTTTCGTATATCCTCCTGTAACATTTTCTACACGCAATAACTCGCTCATACGACACCACTTTCTTCATTTATATTCGTTCTATATTCATCTTACCAAAAATGGCACTGTACTACATAGTATCGATGTCTTAAAAAAAATTTAAATTTCTTCGCATATATTTTTACGAAAGCGGACATCATAATTAAGGAAGAAGGAACACATTGAAAAAGCAACCACCAATTGATGAGTATAACAACATAGTGAAGTCATCATGAAAAGGGGTGTCCATGTTGGACAAAGAAATTTACACATAACCAGATTATTTGTTTCATTTTAGAAACGGGGTGTCTCCGAAAGAGCATATACTGTTTTAAAAAATAAACAATTTCCTTTTATAAAAGATTGCAATTCATTTCACTTGAAAATGGGGTGTCTACGGCAGAAACTTTAGCCGATTTACCGTGCATTTCTTAAATTAAATGGGGTGTCTGCGAAACGTAAATTACGATAATGCTTTTTCAATCCATCTTCAGAAAACAGGAAGCTGAGTCAGCTTCCTGTTTTTCGTGTTTGTTCTATTATGTAATTATGGTAAAATACGGCTAAGGCTACTTGAAAGGATGATATTGATGAATCATACAGCGGATAATTGTATTTTTTGTAAAATTATTGACGGGCAAATCCCTTGCTCAAAAGTATACGAAGATGAGCATGTACTTGCATTTTTAGATATTAGTCAAGTAACAAAAGGACATACACTTGTTATTCCAAAAGTTCACAAACAAGACATATTTGCGTTAACGCCAGAAATCGCATCACACATTTTTGCTGTCGTTCCAAAAATCGCAAATGCAATGAAAGCAGAGTTTAATCCAGTTGGCTTTAACCTACTTAACAATAACGGTGAAAAAGCTGGACAAACTGTGTTCCACTTCCACCTTCATTTAATTCCACGCTACGGTGAAAACGATGGTTTCGGTGCTGTTTGGAAATCACATCAAAATGAATACACTATGGAAAATTTACAAAACATCGCAAGCACAATTGCAAATAGTGTGAAATAGTGACACTATAAGAAGACGTAATACATAACAAGTCTATTCCCCAAAATGGTTACACATTAGCATGACTTGTTTCTTCACAAATGCTCGGGGATGATTGTTTGTGCCTAGCACATATAAGAAAGATATTCATACTTTTTCACATCATGAATACGAACAAAAAATAAGGAGGTCTCCTTTTATGTCAAAAGCTAAATCCTTTATTACAGGTGTTATTTGCGGCGGAGCTGTTGCTGGACTAGCCGTTCTTTTCTCAACTCCTTCTTCTGGTAAAGACATGCGCGGTAAGCTGAAAGAAAAAGGAACTGATATTAAAAAGACTTTAGCTGATATTACAGCTGATACAAAATTATTAAAGCGTCAAATCGTTGAAACGGCTTCAGAAGGTAAAGAAGTATTTCAAGAATTAAAAGACGATATGCAAGACACGCTTTCTAACTGGAAACAAGATATTTCTCAAAACAAGCGCCATATTGAGAAAGAAATTTTAGACATCCAAAAGTCAATTGAGAAACTACAAGAAGCTGTTCCAGAAAAAGCGTAAACAGATTCCTGCTTAGTTTTTTGCATATAACAAATATTTTTTAGATAAATTGACCTTAACACGGCATATCACATAGATATGCCGTGTTTTTATGCATTTACAATATATGTTATCACTTAACATGTACAGACAACACATGTATTCTTGACTCATAAACCGCTTCCATAGTTATGCATGATTTGTATAGAATGTCATTTTGTTAAAAAATTTTCACAATTCTCACAAAAAGACTTTATTAATTTTTATTTTACTGGCATAATAGATAGTAATGAAAAAGAATGTTAAAGTGGGTGAGTAAATGAAAAGTGGAGAAAAAGATTACTCGGTAAAAGAAGCGATGATTTTCAGCCAACGCATTGCTCAATTATCGAAAGCGTTATGGAAATGTGTAGAGAAAGATTGGCAACAGTGGATTAAACCTTACGATTTAAACATTAATGAGCATCACATTTTATCAATTGCTTATCATTTAAAAGGGGCTTCTATTTCTGAGATTGCTAAGTTTGGAGTTATGCACGTATCAACGGCGTTTAACTTCTCGAAAAAGCTGGAAGAACGCGGCTATCTTGTATTCTCGAAAAAAGAAGATGATAAACGAAATACGTACATTGAAATTACAGACAAAGGGGAAGAATTACTACTTCGCTTAATGGAGGAGTATAATCCCGAAAATAATTCCGTGTTTAATGGGGCTCTTGCACTTCGTAATTTTTACGGGAAATTCCCAGAAAATATCGAACTGATTGCAATCCTGCGTAATATTTACGGACAAGAATTTATCGATATTTTTGAGAAATCATTAGAAGATATTGATGAGAACTTTATGGAATCCGATCAGAAGTTAGTTAAGAAGTAATCTATTTATTTATTTTTTCGCAATCATGCTTAGGAATTCATTCATAAGTGGCTTAAATAAACCTTGTTTTGCTAGCGCTTCCGCAGTTTCGTGTACTTCGAGCTGATGTGGAAGCGCTTTTTCAAATTGATCTAACAGCGCATCGAACAATAAAAGCCCTTCTGCTTTCTCCACTACGTATTGTTCGTTCAGTATTTCACAAAGTTGTAGTATACGTTCAATATCTTTTTTACGAGCTTTTTTCTTTATGATCAAAGAATAAAATGGACACTTTTCTTCATCAATCATTTTAAATAGTAGGTCTACGTAGTATTCAGCTTGTTCTAATCTTCTAACAACGTCCATTTTCTCCCTCACTTTCTAACACAAAGTCTTCTATTTCTGAATTTTGTAACACGAACAAAATATCGTGTGATACAATATATATGTATTTTAGCCAAAAGGAGGTCTCGCCTCATGACACTTATAACAGTTGTTTTTGTCGCATTCGCACTTCTTGTTATATTTTACACGAATTTCATGACACATACACTGTGTGAACGAAAACAAATAGCTGCGAGCCGCCAACCCGGTGTCTTTCGGGTTATTAATGTATGTATAACAATTTTATTAATTTCTAGTTATATAGAAATTATATTTCATGGAAAGTGAGGAAGGAAAGCCCCTTCCTCATTTTTTTCCTCTATAAGCAAATTATACCTACTATAACCAATAAAATAAACAGTACAAGTAATAAAATAAGTTGAGAATTCATCCCCATCCCCTCCTCTATTCTGTATATGCGGCATATGCCCAATATGGCACACTTTCAAAATCTGACACGATATGGTTAATTTTTCTTTATCAATATGAAATCGAGTCGAAATATGATATATTAAATTCTGTACATATTGCTTATACTATGAAATAAATGACACGCATCTTAACTTTATCCTCAGCCTCGGTAAGCCCTGTTAAGCGCGCTTTACCAGTATAAGAAGCAAAAGTATCAGTGAGACTTAATCGGGCTCTTATGAACTAAAATTCATCGGTGTAGGATAAATTAAAAATACATAATAGTAGGAGTGTTTATCGAATGAAGAAAGCGATGCTTGCCTTAGCCGCAACAAGTGTAATTGCCTTATCAGCATGTGGAACATCATCATCATCAGACAAAATTGTTACATCTAAAGCTGGTGACATTACAAAAGAAGAGTTCTACAACGAAATGAAGCAAAAAGGTGGTAGCCAAGTCTTACAAAGCATGGTTATGGAGAAAGTACTTATTAAAAACTACAAAGTTGATGACAAAGAAGTAGACAAAAAGTACGATGAAATGAAAAAGCAAGTCGGTGATCAATTCGATACACTATTAAAACAACAAGGTCTTAAAGAAGAAACGTTAAAAAATGGTGTTCGTGCTGAATTAGCTCAAGAAAAAGCTATCGAGAAAACAATCACTGATAAAGAACTAAAAGAAAACTACAAACCTGAAATTAAAGCAAGCCACATTCTTGTAAAAGATGAAGCGACTGCGAAGAAGGTTAAAGAAGAACTTGGACAAGGTAAATCTTTCGAAGAGTTAGCGAAACAATACTCTGAAGATACTGGTTCAAAAGAAAAAGGCGGAGACTTAGGATTCTTCGGACCAGGTAAAATGGTTAAAGAATTCGAAGATGCTGCTTACAAACTGAAAAAAGATGAAGTAAGCGAACCTGTAAAATCACAATTCGGTTACCACATCATTAAAGTAACAGACATTAAAGAGCCAGAAAAATCATTCGAGCAATCTAAAGCTGACATCAAAAAAGAATTAGTTGCGAAGAAAAAACAAGATGGCGAATTCATGAACGATCTTATGACGAAAGAAATCAAAAAAGCTGACATCAAAGTTGACGATAAAGATTTAAAAGATCTTTTCGAAGAGAAGAAAGCTGACGCTAAAAAAGAAGAAAAGAAATAATGAATTGAAAAGCTTGGGCTTAGCCCGAGCTTTTTTTGTATGCCCTCTTCTCGAGATAATAATGGAGCATATTCGCTTTTTATAGCCCTTTTAATTCTTCATGTTGGTAATGTAAAGTCTTAGTCACTTATATATAATTAGTCGGGTAAGCGGGGGGCATCGCTGCCCCCAACTCCCCTCAGAACCGTACGTGACAGTTTCCCATCATACGGCTCAAGCCTTCTTTTTATCCGATTTCAGTCCCTTTAGTATAGGCAAGGTAAGTGAACTAATTTTAAGTTTAAATTAGACAATATGAGGTGTTGCGGAACAGGCATGTCTTTTACGACTACCTTTTCCCCGTTTTGTAGTGGAGTTTTGCAGATAGCGCAGCGGTAACCTTGTTTTCTAGCCAGCTTCATTCTATCCATCGTGTTTTCCGTATCAAATACCTTACGGTCTCTTTTTTCCCAGTATTCTTTCAATGTTGGGTCATCAGGACTATTTTTGAATTTCACCATGTTGTGTCTCTCAATCTTAATCCATGACATATGTAAGAGTTGGATATTTGTTTTCGGGCAGGTTGGTGTCCAAGCATTTCCACCATGATGTGGATGCCTGTAATATCTTGCATATATCCATTTCCACGACTTCTTTGGATGGAGCTGTCGAAGATGTTTGCCGATTCTCCAATAGATATAGCTATCCATTGTACCAAAGATTTTCTTAGAAACGACATGTTTCCAGTATTGCCCGTATCCTCTGATAATAGGATTAAGCACTCGGATGATTTCTCCGATGGGTTGACCCCTCATGACACGTAAAGTATCTCCAATTTTCTTCTTCGCTTTCTGTCTACTGCCCTTACTTGGTTTGATGAACAGTTTATTCCCCTGTTCAGTTTGGTACTGCCGAATCAAGAATCCTAGGAACTCAAATCCTTCCTCAATATGTGTAACCTTCGTCTTTTCAGGGCTTAATTCCAATCCCCTGTCCTTTAAGTAGGGACGAAGTCTCATATATACAGAGAGTGCTTGTTCTTTTGTCTCCGTTAAGACCACAAAATCATCTGCGTAACGGATAAGGGTAAATTTGCAAGCAGGATTCATAATATAACTATCATTAGCTTTATAGTTTTTCTTGTAAGTAATTCCCAAGGTTTCTTCCATTCCATGAAGGGCAATGTTAGCGAGAAGTGGCGAGATAATTCCTCCTTGCGGAGTACCTTCTTGCGTTTCCGCGAAAAAGCTTTGCTCCATGTATCCCATCTTGAGCCATCGCTTCAATAGTTTTCTTCCTGGGAAGTAAGAAGTTTGTTTGAGTATCCACTCATGGTTGAGATGATCAAAACAGCCCTGAAAATCTCCTTCAAATATCCATTTCTTCTTTGTGCCCCCGTTGATTCTATTGAAAATGCTTCGTATGGCATCATGGGTACTTCGCTTAGGACGAAACCCGTAAGAAATAGCTTCAAATCTGGCTTCCCACTGTGGTTCAAGGGCATTTCGCACTATATTTTGATATACCCTATCCTTTATAGTTGGGATGCCCAACGGTCGCAATTTTCCGTTTTTCTTCACAATGTATATACGTTTTGCTGGTTTTGGTCGGTGTTGTAGCGTATTTAACTTTTTGAGTTGCTCATAGAGAAGATTTCTTTCTCTGCGACTCAAGGCTGTATGTTCATCAACACCTGCTGTTCGCTTTCCTTTATTCTGCTGTGTTACTCGTCTAATTGATAACAGTAAGTTTGCTTCGCTTCTCATGAGTAAGCGTTGAAGTTTTCTTACCTTTCTTTGTTGCTGTAACTGTTCGGCACGGTAAATTCTTTGTCGTAACTTCGTCACATACATCTGAACTGCTTTCCAGTTTGTATACGAGACGTGCGCCGACGCTCGTTCTGAGGTGTTCATAACTGCACGCTCCTATTCGTCAGAAGATAACTTACAAATGTATTTCCATGTTGAAGACCTATAAGAAGTGGGCTCCCTTTCAGGCTTGTCATGGGTTTGTCCGTAAGGACGACAATATCCGCTCAGTTATACATATTTCTATGCTTTCCTGTTTCCTTTCGGCTAGCGGCTTTTGCTTTCTCTTATATCCTTTACCCTCTGCCACATCGTTTGACTTTACAGTCATCCTACTGCTTGCGCAGATGACATAGGGCTTACCAAGTTTCACATTCCACAGATACGACAGGGTTAGGTGGACTCTTTACTCCGGATAAGTTGCGGGATGCAACGCGGCAGTATTATGAGAATGCCTTTCCTCTTATCAAGACCTGGGTAGAGCTGTACATTATCCCAAGCTAACGATTACGAAGCTTACGAGCCTTCACTCTCGTTCACCGTACCTGTCTTCTCCTAGCGGTATTCCGAGTCATGTACAGACTCTCTGTTTCCACATTTCCTCATGCAACCCACGAGCCCGTTACCAAGTCCGCAGTTTCGGATGGAGATAGACTTTGCATCTAATCTAGTAGCAGAAGCTACCCTGTGGGAATGCGACTTCTTGTCGCACCATAATCTTCGTTAACGGAAGTTGCTTTTGCCATTCGTTTAACTAAAACCATCTCTTATGCATTTCGCCTAAAAATTTTTCTGTGATTTTCAATCCAGAACTTTCTCCTATAATAGAGTCAATCCCGCAATGAGGACAAACGGCTGTGTTATCATCATCCCACCACTCTGTAATTTTTTCTGGATTAAAAATTTCCAAACAATAAAAACAACCACATATAACATCCTTTTCTAAGCTGTTTCTATTACGAGAACAAAAACGATGTGATTCCTTAAAATGTTTTTCCATCAGTATCCCCCTATTCCTCATTCTCTTCTTTGCTTTACTTACATTCTCCTCGATAAAATTGCAATTCTTCCTTAAAGAAAAGCATAAAAAAACCTCGATCCACATAGCGCGGAACCAAGGTTTATCTCATTATCATTGATTAAATTCAAAAACTATGTTAAATTAGTACAGAAACGCATTCATTAAAAATAAAAGAATGTATTTATCCGTATCTTAATTGTACAACAAAATCCATTTTCAGTCAACCTCTATTTTTCACTTTTAAAGGAGTGCTTAGCGTATGAACAAAAAACTTGATCTAGAGCAAAAACGATTGGATACCGTAATCGAAACGATTGCGAAACAAATTGATAAGCTGGAAAACGAAACTGGCAGACGCCGGGCGGAAGTAATCAACATCCGCAAACACTTTTGGGATGACGTGAAAGTGAATACTGATACTTTTGATGATTATCTTGAAACAGTTATCAACTTAAGACAACAAGCTCAATCACTTGCTGTAACACAAATTACACATAAGCACACTTTTAATCGACTTGCCGCACTAAGACGTATGCAGAAAGCACCTTACTTCGGACGCATTGATTTTACAGAAGAAGGCGAACCTGCGGCTGAGAAAATTTATATCGGTGTCGCTACCCTTACTGATGCAAGCGGCGAAAACTTTCTTATATATGATTGGCGCGCACCTATTTCAAGCGTCTACTATGACTATCCACCAGGGCCGGCAAAATATAGTACGCCAGGCGGTGTCATTAACGGAACTGTGGAGAAAAAATTACAATACATTATTCAAAATGGCGAGATTGATTCTATGTTCGATACGAGTCTTACAATTGGAGATGAAATCCTGCAACAAGCGCTCGGAAAAGGTACGAACAAACATATGCAAAGCATCGTTGCGACGATCCAGCGCGAACAAAATGAAATTATTCGTCACGATGAAGGTCGACTACTTATCGTGCAAGGAGCTGCTGGTAGTGGTAAAACGTCAGCTGCACTGCAGCGAATCGCCTATTTACTATATAAATATCGCGAATGGTTAAAAGCAGATCAAATCATTCTCTTCTCCCCTAACTCTATGTTCAACAGTTACGTATCTAACGTACTACCTGAACTTGGCGAAGAGAATATGCAGCAAGTTACATTCCAAGAATATTTAAATCATAGACTAAGTAAGTCATTTGACGTGGAAGATCCATACGAGCAATTAGAATATATGCTAACTGAAACGAATAGCCCTGCCTATAAAACTAGAAATGCAAGCATTCGCTTTAAAGCATCTACTCAATTTTTCGAGATGATTAGAACGTACAGACAATCTCTTGAATCGTCTGGCATGCTATTTAGAGGAATGAAATTTAGAGGAAAACTGATCGCCTCCGCTAAAGAAATCACGGAGCAATTTTATAATACTGACTCCTCCCTCCGCTTCCATAGCCGAATTGAAAAGTTAACGGATTGGCTAAATAAGCAAATAGATGCACTTGAAAAAGCAGAACTGAAAAAGCCTTGGGTAGAAGAAGAAATTGAACTACTTAGTAAAGATGAATATCAAAAGGCTTATAAATACTTACAGAAAAAGGGCGAGTTTGACGACAACTCCTTTAATGATTTCGAGAAAGAAACGAAAGTACTTGGGCGTATGATTGTTCGTAAAAAATTGAAGCCACTTCGTAAAGGTGTTCAAACACTACGTTTCATCAATTTCACAGGCATATATAAACAGCTCTTTACAGATGCATCATTGGTTGGCGAAAAGCCGAATGAATGGGACGACATTTGCTCACTAACGGTGAACATGCTTGATGAAGGAAAGCTATATTACGAAGATGCGACTCCATTTTTACTTTTAAAAGAGTTAATTGAAGGCTTCCAAACGAACAGATCGATTAAACACGTACTCGTAGATGAAGCGCAAGATTATTCTCCGTTTCAATTCGAGTTTTTAAAACGTCTCTTCCCTGCCGCAAAAATGACGGTACTCGGAGACTTTAACCAAGCGATATTTGCTCATGCGAGTGAAACGGTGAATTTCGATACACTTACGAATTTATACGGGCCAGACGAAACGAACGGCATTAACTTAACTCGTAGCTATCGCTCAACAAAACCGATTATTGAATTCACACGAAATCTCGTACCAGAAGGAAAGAAAATTAACGCATTTGAACGTGACGGTGAGAAACCTACAGTAACGAAAGTAGCTGATTACAGCGAACTTCATGAGCATATTACTGCTAAAGTTGCTGAACTACAAACAGAGCAGCACAATACGATCGCAATTATATGTAAATCTGCAGCCGAAAGTGCCGCTGCTTACGAGGCGCTCGGTAGCATTGAAGATATTAAACTTGTGAAGAGTACCTCCGCTGAGTATGAGCAAGGCGTCGTTATCATCCCTGCTTATTTAGCAAAGGGTATCGAATTTGATGCTGTTATTATTTACGATGCTTCTAAAAATGTGTACAGTGATGAGAGTGTTCGTAGATTATTCTACACTGCTTGTACACGTGCAATGCATGAGTTACAGATTTATAGCGTTGGCGAGGTTAGTCCTTTTGTACTTGGGGCTGATTCAGAGAGTTTTGAGCTTATTACAACACCTTGATATGAATCAAGGTGTTTCTTTTTTGTGTAGGATTTATACCTTGAAGACGCAAAAAAGAACCAGTCCTTAACAGACTGGTTCACACCTCTAGAATTACGCTATTCATTTTTTAAAATAAAGAAAGTAATCTCGTACCTTAATCTCCCGAGGTCTGCGAACGTTTTATAAACAAAGCTACAACGACCGCAAGTAGTGCCAGACCAAATCCAATCGTAAAAGCATTATGCACGCCTGAAACCATTGCTTCAGTCAATTGAGCCGGGTCAGTTGGATTTGAAGATGCATCTAAATATTTCTTTTGTCCGGAAGTCATAACGCTAATAAAGAAAGCAACTCCTACCGCACCCGCTACTTGTGATAGAGTATTCAAAATAGCTGTTCCGTGAGGATAAAATCGCTTCGGAAGTTGGTTCAAACCGTTCGTTTGCGCTGGCATCATAATCATTGAAATGGATACCATCATAGTGACATGTAATAGGATGAAAGTTATTTTAGACGTATCTGCCGTTACTTGTGTAAAGAACCACATCACACCTGCTAATAATATCGTACCAGGAATAATAAGCGCTCTTGGGCCAAATTTATCAAAGAGCTTCCCTGAAACTGGGGAAAGCAGACCATTCAATAGACTACCTGGAAGCATGATAAGACCAGTTGCATAGACCGTTAAGCCTAAAGCACCTTGGAATAGAAATGGTAGTAACGTCATTGTCGAGAACATCGTCATCATCATGATCGTCAATAAAATTGTCGTTAGTGTAAACATTGGATATTTAAATGCACTAAGATCTAGTAATGGCTCTTTCAATTTCAATTGACGCAATACGAAGAATAGAATTGCTACAAGACCAATTAAGATTATGCCATACACCCGGAAACTATCCCAACCTTCACCTGAGCTACTAAATCCATAAACAATCCCGCCAAATCCAATTGTAGATAAAAGAATAGATAACACATCTACCTTTGGTTTAGTAGGCTCTGAGACATTTTTTAAATAAATAAACGCGAAAACGATAGAAAAAATTGCGAATGGAAGAACGATATAAAATAGCCATCTCCAATTCCATGTTTCCAAAATGATACCTGAAAGTGTCGGTCCAATAGCAGGAGCGAACATGATCACAAGCCCAATACTCCCCATTGCCGCTCCTCTCTTTTCAGGAGGATATAGAAGAAGAATCGTATTCATTAATACGGGCATCATTAATCCCGTACCTGCCGCTTGTAACAAGCGACCCACCAATAGTATAGAAAATCCAGGTGCAATCGCACTTACAAATGTACCGAAAGTAAAGACTATCATAGCACCTATGAATACTTGTCTTGTTGTAAACCATTGTACTAATAAAGCAGAAGCTGGAATTAGCACAGCAACTACAAGCATGTACCCTGTTGAAAGCCATTGAAGAGTCGATGGTGTTACATTCAACTCAATCATCAATTGTGGAAAAGCAACGTTCAATAATGTTTCATTCAAAATGGTAAAAAACGCCCCAATGATCATCGATATTAAAATTGGGAGTCTTTTCACATTGTCAAATTCCTTTGACTGCGAAGAAACAGACGCAGTTTGAGCATTCATACATAAACCTCCTCGTATTCTTTATAAATTCTTACTACCTTTGTTAGTCATATTTAACGTAGAAGCACCCATGCCAAATTGAAGGCGATACAGCACAACTACAAGTAAGATCACCAATGACATCACGCCGAAGATATTACTATACATATTTGCAGCTTGATTTGCAATAAAAGGGTTTAGCTTTAGCGGAGTAGAACCATTATCCAGCAATTTCCCTACTACACTCATAGCCATCGCGCCAGATATGAAATTAATCATCGACAGTAAGCCCATTCCAACACCAGTCTCCTCCTTTGACAGTGTTTGTGAAATCGTATTAGACATCGAAATTTGCATAAAGGTCTGTCCTACATTTCCAAAAATTAAAATCAATGCAATGATAAAAGCTGATACCCCAATAAAAGTGGATAATAATGAGAAAGCAAGGAATATGAATACTGAGGCAATAAAAACGAGTGCAAAGTTGCCCCGAGTATCAGCTAACCTTCCTCCCTTTCTTCCCATAATTGCCGAGGCAATTGCGGCTGGAACTAAAACAAAACCAATATTTGAAGGAGTCAATCCATTTACTGCCGATAGAAATTGCGGCGTCATGAATGTCATGCTAAAGCTCATCGCTGTCGTCATAAAAGCAAGGAGTAACCCAATCGAAAAGTTCTTATTTTTAAACAAAGTCGGTTTAATAAAAGGTTCTTTAGCTTTTTTAATCCGCAGAATGAAGAATGCTAACATAACAAATCCTCCAAGGAATAACAGCACTTGCATCTGCGTAATGGCAAGCAAGAAGAACGCGACTGATATAGCTAATAGCCCTCCGCCAAGAACATCGATACTACCCGCCTTCCCTTTTGCATTGTCTAAATACTTCCTAAAGAAAGGAAGTGTCAGAAGCGGTAGTAAAGAAAGAACAAACATAAGTCTCCAATTTCCAAAGCTTGTGATTAATCCTGCCGCAACGGGTCCTAACGCATTACCAAGTGCTAAACCAACTGCTGAAGTTCCAAGGGCACGGCCTCTTTTCTCTGGCGCAAAGTACCTGACGGGAATAATCATCGCTGTCGCTGGAAGAACCGAAGCCCCCGCCGCTTGAATGACACGCCCCAAAATGATAACCCAATACTCAGTAGCAAGTAAGCCAAGCAAGGAACCTAAAGCGAAAATAAGTAATCCATACGTTAACAAATCCTTTAGCCGATATTTATCCGCTAGTTTTCCCATTACGATAGAACCGACGGCGTAAACGACCATATAACTAGTCATAATCCAGCTAACCTCTGAAGGAACAAGGTTAAATTCTTTCCCTATCTCAGGAAGAGCTACATTAAACATCGTACCGTTCATAACCGAAAATATTAGCGTAACGACTAAAACTCCTAGCAACTTATCCGCATTTTGTGATGAATTATCTACCATCGTGTAGACCTCCTTTTCTCTTTCCCATAATCTATACAAATTTAAATGAGTATCAACATAATGAATATCCTCACTATTTTATTATAATGAGGATATCATTTTTACTGTACGCGCTCAGTTTCTACCTCTATTCAATCGAATCTACTAAACTACAATTTATTTTACAGCAGTTCTGTTACTGCTGTAAAATGAACGACCGCAAGAATTAGCGCTAAAATCATAAGTACGGCTGCTGGCATTATTTTTCCGATTGGATCTTTAACACGAATATGCGACAATACAGCTCCTAACATAATACAAGCAATCCATAATGCTGCTAAAACTAATACGATCTCATTCCAGAAACCAAAAATCAGTCCAGCCACCCCCGCTAAAGCGATCCAACCGGTCGCAATTCTGAACCATTGAGGTAAACCTAAATGAGTGAAAGCCTCTACTTGCATCTTTGCTCCCGCAATTTTACTCACACTTGAAAAGAAAAATGCAAAAATTAATAAACATTGAAGTACTAGTGCTACAATAGTCATGTACAATCCTCCGTTACATATGTTTTTTTAGGGTATTGCTATTGAATACTGAAACGATTTGAAATTCCTTACATCAATACACCTCGCTCTATTATCATTTTCTATAGACCCCTGCATCAGTTATAATAGTAATTATCCCGCTATTACACATTATGAGCATGCGATATAATGAGGTTACTCACTAATTGTTTGTAATATAGAGAGGATACTCACTAATAATATACAATATATTTATGAAACGTGCAAAAATGAACTACAAAATAATGAGGAGGTCATCCCATTCATGAAATCAAATTATCCAGCTGCAATAGATATCATCCATATCTTAATGCAATCGACCAACTATGTTCAAAGAGAATTTCAATCTCAATTGTCAGCTCTTGACACACCTTATCATCTAACAGGGCCAAGGCTACGTGTTCTATCTACCGTTTCTGAAAATGGCCCCATTCGAATGAATGCATTAGCTGCTAAATTAGGTGTCAAAGCACGTACAGTTACCGATTTTGTCGATGCACTCGAACAAGACAAGCTCCTAATTCGTATACCCGATCCAACTGATCGCCGAGCTACATTAATTCAACTTACTGAACGCGCGCAATCCAATATGGAGCAGGCGCTCGCATTCCAAGACAAAGTCGCAAACGATATTTTGCAAAATCTCACATTAGAGCAGCGTGAGCAGTTTTTTGAACTTCTATTACAATTAATAAAAGATAAGCAAATTCCTGATTCATGCGGAGAAGTTGACAACGAAAAAACTTGTTAAGTGTGCAAATAAAGTGAAGGCTAATAATCAATGGGGGTTTTCTTCATCCCCCATTGATTATTAGCCTTCACCAATCGGACTTTTATGGGCAGCCCGACCCCCACCTAACTTCTTTGCTTTCGCTGCATTTTGAGGTGGGGGTCTTACTGCCCATTAAAGCGGGATAAAACCACCTATGCCCTAAATAATATAGGAAATGGGTGGTTTGTTTTTTAAGCTGACTTTCTCGTTGGAATATCTTTACGCCTGTATACACTTAGTACGATTCCCATTAAAAGTGCATGAAATACAGTTGGTGTTAATCCATAACTAATAAAAGGTAAGGATATAGCAGTAATCGGTAATAAACCTAAAATCATACCAACGTTATAAAGGAATTGAACTACGAAAAGAGTCATTCCTCCAATGAGAAGCAATTTACCATACCGGTCATTTATTGTATAAGATATGAACATTAACCGCGCTACAAAAAGAGAAAGAATTAAGACAAGGACCAGTGCTAGCACATATCCATAATAATAAGTCAAACTTGCAAATACAAAATCAGTATCTGGATTAGGGATGCGCCTTACATCTCCATATGTACCAAACCAACCCGCTGACGACATTACCTCTTTTAAACGTATATACATAAAGCCTGCGCCCTGTGTATCATTCTCTGGATTCAAATACCCTAAAAATCTATCCAAATGATATCCTTTTACTGTGGGCCAGGAAAAAGACGCCCTTATAATCAATAAACAGATTGGTACAATTGTAATAATTAATGCCGTTTTCTTTCCTAACTTACTCCACCAAAGCATAACGAATACCATCGTGATATAAATAAAAATCACTGAAAAAGCTGCACCAATTAAGAATAAATACAAAGAAAATAAATAAAACACTACAAGATACCTAACTTTCAATCTATTGTTATTGAAAAAAGAAGCCCAAGCTAGAAAAAAGAACGGCACTGCCATTAAACGGTCAATTGCAATAGGACCAACTTTTATTATCGGTTCTCCAAGCATCCCAGCATTCGGAAAGCCGTATAGTATTAACAAAATAAGTACCCCAATTGTATAAAACAACCACCCAAATCTCTCTAACTTCCGATAATCAATCAGCATCATCCCTAATGCTGTTGCAATACCAAGAACAACAGATATCACCTTATCCATTAGTAAATCATTCATATATCCAAAGGCTATAACCGGCAAAAACCCTAATCCCATCGCAGCCACTAATAAACCAATTAAGAACCAATCAACCTTTGGTTTATGTAGTTTGTTAAGCTCTTGCCCAAGTTTGATCGGACTTCCCATTTGTTCAACAGCCTTATCTTCAGCAATTTCCTCGCTTAACCCTTTATCCATCCACATATTCTTCGTCTGTTTTAAGTGAAAGTCTAGTTCAGTTGCCACCAAGTCCTTCGCTTCTTTTGATTTAATATGGTTCGTAACTTCCTTTAAAAAACGCTCCCCTTTTTTGTTCAATTTTTTCTCACTCCTGTACTAATCCTTTTAATATAAATCGTGCCTTCGTAGCATTCTTCTCTGCCTTTCGTAGCATCTTGTTTCCTTTATCATTTAATTGATAATATTTAGCTCCCTCATGATCCCAGCTAGATTGGATAAAGCGATTCTGTTCTAGACGATGTAGTAAAGTGTATAGAGACCCTTCATCACCTTCAAATTTTTGAATCCCTCTCCCACGCAGTAACTGAATCAATTCATAACCTGTTTTTTCATTCATAAGAAGTTGCAACACTGCTAAAAGGATATCTTCTTCCTTTTCGGACGATTGATTGATTTTTTCACGTACCCGCTTCCGGTGCTGATCAGAAAAACTCAAATGTTTAAAAGTTGTGTTCTCCATTGATTTTCGCAAACCTTTTAATCGATCTTCCATTTGATTATCCCTCCAATCCTTTCTTCAAAAGTTCCTTCGTTTTTTTCAGTCTCGTTTTTATCGTGTTTTCCTTCACTTCTATTACAATCGCAATCTCTTTAATTGATAGCTCTTCATAATAAAATAGATAAATGACTTCTCGATATTTTATCGGTAAACTCATGACTGCAGAAGCCAGTTCACGATCCTCCGCATTTTGAATGACAGTTTGTTCCACACTTTCTTTTTGACTCTCCATATACGTAAAGTCATCCTCTGTAACGATAACTTTTTTGTTATACCAACTTTTTAAATAGTCCTTACAATGATTAATCGCAATTCTCCATAACCACGTTTTCACATTCGAATTCCCTTTATATGTATGAAGAGATTTATAGCATTTCACAAATATATCTTGCGTTAAATCCTCCGCAACCTCTTTATTATTCACATATGAATACACAAGCTGTAGGACTTCTTGTCCATACTTGTTCATGATTTCGTCGATAAGGTCCTCCTTATCTTCTATTTCAAACGCATCTATCGTTAATTCATCCACATCATTTCCTCCTTCCCATATATTAGACGACGCACTGTATGGAAAAGTTTTATAAATACATAAAAAAATACGTTCGGCAATAACTTTTTTTATAAAACACTTCCTCAGCAAATTACATATAATAAACCGAATAGTCATTACGATACATTCACCTAAAGAGCGCCTTTCTCCCAGGGCGCTTTTTAAGTTTGCAATAAAGGTTGTGTCTTAGTTTTCTATCGCCAAGGTTCCCCTCATCGCTAAATTAAAAAGAGAACCGATTTAATTGATTCCTCTTTCATCCTAACACTCACTTAAAGAGTCTAATATGTCATAACCATACAAAGATGGCTTGATAATATCAAAACCAATAAGTTCTTCACACTTCTTATCCGATAAATAACATACAAAAACCACCTAAAGGCTCTCCTTCAGGTGGTTCTCTATTTTATGCTAACGCAGCTGCTTGCTCTTGTTGATCTACAGGAATTACAGCATCTGTTAATGCTTTTTCTAATTCAGCTGTGTATTTCATTTCGACCCTAATAAAGATGGATTATGCAGCAGTTTCATAACAGTATGAATAAACACCTATTATGAGTAAAAAAAATCAGCGCACTACATGATAGCAAGTTAATTTTCAAATATCTTCTTGCGCATAATATTAATTTTATTATCTATTTGTATCATACTTACAAATAGAAGATATCCCACTGATGCGCCGAACATATTTATAGCAATCCGCCACACATCAAAAACATCAGACAAGGTTAGTAAATGTAATATCTCCCAAGCAAGAAAGGTTATAGCATACCACTTACAAGCTTTCTTATAGTTCGTCACTTTATTAATCAACACTGGAACAAAAAATCCAAATGGAACTAACAATATTATATGTTGTAAAACGATTAACCAATAAGTTGAGTTCCCCCACAGACCCGGATGCGCAATAAAATCTTTAATTTGCCAAAGTGTTATTCCAAAAAGTTGTAATAACGTTTCTAAGTCAGATATATGTAAAAATTGCTGCCAAAATTCAATCGGATGATAGACAGTTCCACCTGTCAAACTACGAATAGAGTCAAATGTAGAAGTTGAAATAACTGTTCCTAAAAAGACGATAAAACAAATCATTATATAAGGAATGCATAAAATTTTCGATAATACCTTTAATGGCCTTGGAACTTCGTATACCGATTGATTAATCCCTAAACCAATAACTTTTGATTCTCCAAAACTTTGAATCGCTTTATACACCGCTTCTTTTTCATTCATACCTTGTTCCATATATTCTTCTTTCAAGCTGTTCAAGTGATCATATATTTCTAGAAATAACTCATCCTGTTCAATATTACTAAGTTCTGAATAAGCTAAAATGGACTTAATATACTCATCAAATTCACTCATAAATAACTCCTTTCTGACAAGCTTGAATTAATGATGTCACACGCTCCCAAGAGTTCACTTTCTCCTGCAATTCTTTTTTCCCTTTGCTTGTAATCGTATAAAATTTCCTTTTCATTCCATTCTCAGATTGATTCCAATAAGATTCAAGAAATTCCTTTTTTTCTAATCGCTTTAAAGCTGGATACAAAGTTCCCTGCCCCATACTATACAAATCTTCACTTGCATCCTTTAAACTTTGAGCTATTTCATATCCATATGTATCACGTTTTGCAATGATAGAAAGTAATAAAATATCTATACTTCCCTTCAAGATTTCTTTGTCCAACAATACCACCACCTTACTTACATCGTATAACAACATATGTCGTTATGCAACATAGTTAGAAAAATAAACCACAAAAAACCACCTAAAGGCTCCCCTTCAGGTGGTTTTCTATTTTACGCTAACGCAGCTGCCTGCTCTTGTTGATCGATAGGAATGACAGCGTCTGTTAATGCTTTTTCTAGTTCAGCTGTGTAGTTCATTTGCTCTTCTTTGCTCCAGCCTAGTTTCGTAGCCATGTAGTTGATTACTGCTTCTTTCCACTCGTATACCCAGTAGATGTTGAAGAATACAGCGCCTCTGCGGCGTACGAAGAAGTCAACTGGTTTTGCTGTCATTTCGTAATCCATTGCGTATACAAGCGGGATTAGAACGTCAAGCGGCATGTTGTATTCTTTCGCTTCGTCTTTATGTTTTTTCGCTAAGTCGAATAGTACGTCTACGTTAGAGCCGTAGAATTTCGCGAATTCTTCTGCTTGTGCTGTCGTTAAACCGTATTTCGTACCTTCGCCTGCTTTTTTCGCAACGAATGCTGGGAATCCGTGTGAACCACTTACATGTCCACCAGAGATTGGCATATGTTTCGTGTCGCTCTTCGGATATGCACTATGACCTTCTTTTTGTAATAAATTCGTTACGTAGTCTACTACCATTTCAGCCATTTTGCGGTATCCTGTTAATTTACCACCTGCAATTGTAATTAAGCCAGATTCAGAAGTCCAAATTTCGTCTTTACGAGAAATTTCAGATGCATTTTTACCTTCTTCGTAAATTAACGGACGTACACCAGCCCAGCTTGATTCAACGTCTTTCTCCGTAATTTTCACGCTTGGGAACATGTAGTTAATCGCATTAATGATGTATGTGCGATCTTCTGTTGTCATGTGCGGTACAGCTGCGTCTTTATCATAGAACGTATCTGTTGTACCTACGTATGTTTTCCCGCCGCGTGGAATCGCGAACACCATACGTTTATCTGGTGTATCGAAGTAAATCGCTTGGCCTAATGGGAAACGTTTTTGGTCAATTACTAAGTGAACACCTTTTGATAATTGAAGTACTTTTCCTTTTTTCGAATTATCTTTTTCACGAAGTGTATCTACCCAAGGACCAGCTGCGTTTACAATTTTTTTACCGTAAACTTCATATACTTCTCCGTCTAGTAAATCGATTACACGTACACCACATACTTTTCCATCTTTATATAAGAAACTGTCTACTTTTGCGTAGTTAACAGCTTTTGCGCCATGCTCAATTGCTTCTTTCATTACTTCAATTGTAAGACGCGCATCGTCTGTACGATATTCTACGTAGTAACCGCCGCCTTTTAATCCATCTTGTTTTACAAGAGGCTCTTTGTTTAACGTTTCTTCACGGTTAAACATTTTTCTGCGCTCGCTTCGTTTTACGCCTGCTAAGAAGTCGTATACACGAAGACCAATTGATGTACTGAATGATCCGAACGTACCGCCTGTATGGAACGGAAGTAACATCCACTCTGGTGTTGTTACATGGGGACCGTTCTCATATACGATCGCACGCTCTTTCCCCACCTCTGCTACCATTTTCACTTCAAGCTGTTTTAAATAACGTAGACCACCGTGTACAAGCTTCGTTGAACGACTTGATGTACCTGCTGCAAAGTCCTGCATTTCAAACACAATTGTAGATAATCCGCGTGTTGCCCCATCTAATGCAATACCAGAACCAGTAATACCTCCACCAATTACGATCACATCTAACTCTTGTTTATTTACTCCGTTTAATACGTCTTTACGTTGTTTACTTGAAAATTTCATGGTAATTCCTCCCTTTGATAACGAAAAAAGAGACCACAAACTCCGCTATAGATTTCGCCTCTATAGCGCGTTGTGGTCTCTCCAAATCTCCTACCGAATTATTAACTTGTCACCATTATAACACTGTTTATGATTATTTGAAAGCTTTTGTTGCTTCAATTGCTTTTTTCCATCCAGCATATAGCTCTTCGCTTGTTGCCGCTTCCATCGTTGGTTCAAAGCGTTTGTCCATATGCCACTGCTCTTTAATTTCATCTTGGTTTTTCCAATATCCAACCGCAAGACCAGCTAAGTATGCTGCACCTAAAGCCGTCGTTTCATTGATCACTGGACGCTCTACAGGAACGTCTAAAATATCACTTTGGAACTTCATTAAGAAGTTATTTTTAACTGCTCCGCCGTCGACGCGTAATGTGTTTAATTCAATACCTGAATCTGCTTCCATTGCGCATAATACGTCTTTCGTTTGGTAAGCTAAAGATTCTAGTGTTGCACGAATGAAGTGCTCTTTCGTCGTACCGCGCGTTACACCAAACATCGCGCCGCGTACTTCACTATCCCAGTAAGGTGTACCTAATCCAACGAATGCTGGTACAACGTATACACCTTCAGTTGATGCAACGCGTGAAGCATATACTTCACTCTCACTCGCATCTTTAAACATGCGCATTCCGTCACGTAACCACTGAATTGCAGAACCTGCTACGAAAATACTTCCTTCTAATGCATAGTTTACTTTACCATCTATTCCCCATGCAATTGTTGTTAATAGGCCATGCTCAGAAGCAACTGCTTTTTCACCTGTGTTCATTAACATGAAGCAACCAGTTCCGTAAGTGTTCTTCGCCATACCTTCACCGAAACAAGCTTGTCCAAATAATGCCGCTTGTTGGTCACCAGCTACACCAGCAATCGGTACATTTTGACCGAAGAAGTGATAATCAATTGTTTCCCCATATATTTCAGATGATGGGCGTACTTCTGGAAGCATGCTCTTTGGTACTGTTAACATGTCTAGAAGCTCATCATCCCACTGTAAGTCGTGAATGTTAAACATTAATGTACGTGATGCATTTGAGTAATCTGTTACGTGCGCTTTACCACCAGATAGTTTCCATACAAGCCACGTATCAATTGTTCCGAATAATAACTCGCCGTTTTCTGCTTTTTCTCTTGCACCTTCAACGTTATCTAAAATCCATTTTACTTTCGTACCAGAGAAGTATGCATCAATTAAAAGACCTGTTTTTTCGCGAACCGTTTCGCTATAACCTTTTTCTTTTAACTCATCACAAATTTCAACTGTTTGGCGAGATTGCCATACGATTGCGTTGTAAATTGGTTTGCCAGTCTCTTTATCCCATACAACCGCTGTTTCACGTTGGTTCGTAATACCGATACCAGCGATTTGTTCTGGTTTTACATCTGCTTCGCTTAAGCAAGTTGCGATAACTGCTAAAATAGATCCCCAAATTTCTTGTGCGTTATGCTCTACCCAACCTGGCTTTGGAAAATGTTGCGTAAACTCTTTTTGAGCTGAATGAACAATTTCACCTTTTTTATTGAAAAGAATTGCGCGTGAGCTTGTTGTTCCTTGGTCTAATGAAAGAATATATTTTTTCATATCGGTTTCCCCCTTATGCTACTTTTCTACTATTTGTAGTGTTTCCGCTTTTTTTACTTGTCATATAAGAGATTGCTAGTACAATCACAGTTGCAATAATCACATAAATAAGTGCTGAATTTTGTTTTCCTTCAAATACAACTTGATGGAATAAACCTGCAAGTGATCCACCTAAAATCGGACCTACTACTGGAATCCATGCATACTTCCAGTTTGAACCGCCTTTTCCTGCAATCGGAAGGAAGAAGTGTGCAATACGCGGACCTAAATCACGAGCCGGGTTAATTGCATATCCTGTCGTTCCACCTAATGATAAACCAATACTTACAATTAAGAAACCTACGATAAATGGATTTAATCCATCTGCAAATTTATTTGCACCAATTGCTAATATACCAAATACTAAAACGAATGTTCCAATCATTTCACTTAAAAGGTTTGCAAATGTGTTCGGAATTGCTGGACCTGTTGCAAATACACCTAATTTTGTTCCTGGATCTTCTGTTTCTTTCCAGTGTGGTAAGTAATGTAAATATACAAGAACTGCCCCGATAATTGCCCCAATCATTTGTGCTGCGATGTACATTGGTACGTCACTCCATGGGAACGCTCCCTTAAACGCTAACCCTATTGTTAAAGCTGGATTCAAATGTGCCCCACTAATTGATCCAACTGCGTACGCTGCAACCGCTACTGCTAAGCCCCAGCCCATTGTAATGACAATCCAACCAGAATCTTTCGCAAACGACTTCTTTAAACTTACACCAGCACAAACACCGCCACCAAGTAAGATTAACAATGCAGTCCCTATTAACTCTCCTAAAAATGCTGACATAGTATCCCTCCACAATCAATTTAAACGCTTTCAAAAGTGATAGAGGTAAAATGAATGGCCATTCGTTTTTTTCAAAAGAAAAAGATCCACAGCTTACATGCCTCTATATAAAAATATATAGAAACAATAAAATGTGGATCTCTTCTTTTCTCCGTCACGTTTATTAACTTGTCTATAATGTTAACCTCTCGTGAAAGCGGTGTCAACAGAATTTTTTCACATTTTCGTCACTTTTTTTGGTAATGTTTCCATAGTTCTTTTTTTGATGTCGTAATTGCTGTCGCACCAGCATTTAAAGCTCTTTCCACATCTTCTACAGTACGAATAAAACCACCCGCTAAAATCGGGACACCAGTACGCTCTTTCACTTCAGCAATCACATCTGTTAGCGCACCAGGAAGCACCTCTATATAATCCGGCTTCGTCTTTTCTAGCAAATTACAGCTCTTTTCCATCGCGCTAGAATCAATTAAAAAGATACGTTGAATTGAGACAACACCCTTTTGCTTCGCCTTCATAATTACACTCGCCTTTGTCGATAATAACCCGTACGGTTTATATTCTTGGCATAAAAACTCCGTTGCATGCCCATCACTTTGTAATCCATGGATCAAATCAACATGTAAAAACACCTTTTTACCATGCTGCTTCGCAAGTGACACGACACTCTTTAATTGACCGACATGAATATCTAAAATAACGATATACTCATACGAACTATGTAATAGCTTTTCCAAATCTTTAATTTGCCTCACTGCCGGCAAAATCTTTTGTTCATGAAATTCCATTCTAAATGTCCCCTTCTTTATGTCATCCTATCCTTTATAGTACACAATTTGAGTAGAAAGAACAGCTAGTGCGGGGAATTATTTCCTCTATCTATATATTTTCTTCAACTTATCAGATCCCATACCACCTATAACCATTAATATGAGAGGTAAAAAATTCATTACATATGGCGTATCCGCTACAATTGTAATGCTCGCTCCTGCAAACTTATTTAACATCCATACAACGATTTTTGTAATAAACAAAAATACGCCCAGCATAAATAAACTATCAAAAAACACCTTCCATTTTGGATGCGCTAATTGTTTACTATCTTCAATTACTTTTTGCGTCAACTCTTCATCACTCCTTAGCAGCTCATCAATCGTAATACCGAACAGATCGCTTAAATGAATAATAATTTCAATGCTCGGATAGTTCTTTCCCGTCTCCCATTTCGAAACGGATTGCCGACTCACATGAATTTTTTCAGCCAAATCACTTTGCGACCAATTTCGTTTTTCTCTTTCTTGTTTTAAGCGTTCACTAAAAATCATACTGTGTTTATCACCTCTCTACGTCTAGTATGGGCAAATAACTGATGAAGAGTAAAGCGAGTTGTCGTTGCGTGTCCTGTGCAACTTGTGCGTTACAGCTAATAATGGCGCTATTTCATATGTAGCTTTCCTATACTATGCTCCGATAATAATTTCCCGATCAATAATATAAAGAACGGATACTATTAAAGATAGGATGCGACATAAAAATACACTATTCCTTCTTCGCATTCTCCAGAAAGAAAATCATTTTGTTCATTTCTCACCTTATGCTGGTATGGATAGCGCCTGGGAAGATAATGAAAAAATAAAATTAAAACGAACAAAAACCCCTGTAAAATTTATTACAGGGGTTTTTGCCAATTACTTATTGTTTTGCATACCGAATACGAACGTTATCATCCATATGATAAATTTGTAATGTGTTTCCATCATAGTTTTGTAATTTATACATGATACTATCATTTGTTAGCTTTACTTCTTGACCGTCTTTAACTGCTTTTGTTACTTTTAAAGATAACTGGAACGAGGGAACATCTACCGCATATGTTCCTGTTAAATAGTTATCTTTATTCGGATAAGAACCATTCGCATAGGACTCAAATGTTTTATCACCTTTTAGTACTAACGTAGTTTTTATACCACTACCGTAATCAATACCCCAATTACCAATAATCTCAGTACCATCTTTGATGTTCTTCTCCATGTTTCCATAATTAATTCCTAACTCTTCACTTGTACCAACTGTACCGACAAATACCCCTGTTCTAGCTTGGCTTTTATCTGTTTGAGCCTGACTACCAGTAGTTGGGTTTGCCTGTGTAGAATCACTTGTTGTACTAGTAGATTTTTCTTTGGCTGTATCACCTTTTATTTCGGATCTTAACTTATCGAATGTAGGTTTCCAAATATGTTTTGCTTCCTCTAGTTTTGTATTTGCTTTATTTAAGATTTCCTTATCAGTCTCTAAGCTGAAGCCTTTATCGTTGAATAACTTCTCTATTTCACTGAATGTTTCTCTTAGTTTACTTGTCGCTCTTTCAATCTCTTTTTGATCTTCTTTATGTTTTGGTGGTGCGTAAATCTTCTCTATCTTATCAAATACTTTATAGATGTCTTTAATACTATCTAATACCTCAGCTTTTGATTTACTTCCATTTCTCAAATCTTTTACAGAAGCATCATAGTAATCAAATCGTCTTAACATATCCTGTTCAATGTCTAATAAATACTGTGCATAATCTTCATCTAAAACTCGAACCTTTTGAACATCTTTACTTTCTTCTTTCGAATTAGTTGATTTTTCTTTCGTTTCAGCAGCCTTAGATTTACTTGTTTCTTCTGTCTTTTCTTCTTTATTTGCCGAATCTTTTACTGTAACACAACCACTTAATAATATGGCAACTGGAACTGCAGCAGCTATTAGTTTCTTCACTTTCATACCTCATACCCCTTTAAGTCATTTATTCTTAGTTGGTTTTACTACCGATACTCTTCGCCGCTTCTTCAAACAGTTTTGAACCTTCTTGTGCTTTACTTAATGATTGATGCATTTTACTCTCGTCTTCTTGGTCTAATGCATCAAAGAGAAGTTGGAAACAATCCGCATACAGTTCCATCGATTGCTTTATCTTCGCCTGTTCTCCCTGTAACTCAGGAGGTGCTTGTAGATTCTTCAGTTTCTTCGTTGTTGCCTTTGCTCCACCTAAACTCAGTTGTACTTCACTTTTCTTTTGTTTGTATGACTTTACATCTGAACCTGCTATTCCTTCAATTAATTTCATTGTATCTTCAATTTGAGTAGCACTGTTTATAATATCTGCCTTGTACCTTTCAACATCTGAGCCAGTTACCTTACCAGTTGAGGAACTAGAAGCAGTTGAATTATTTGAAGAAGAACTTTGTTGACTACTTGATGAACTACTATTTGTACCTTCACCTTTCGCTACAGATAAGCTATCCTCTTTCTTGCTATCAGTTGACTTACTCTCTTTCTCTACCTTTTGCGTTTCTTCTTTCTTTGGTTCAGCTTTCTTACCATCAGTTTCAATCGTAATACAACCACTCAATAACATAACTGGTAACGCTAAACTTACTAATTTCTTTGCTTTCATGATTACTAATACCCCTTTATTTGTAAAATATAGTCCAAACAAGTTAATATACTTAACTAATAAATTCTCCCAAATAATTTATCAGCATCTACTATCCATAGATTTCCTGTATATTCATAATCTTTCCATATATCATTTTACAAAGAATTACATATTTGGTCAAAGGGATTTATGTAGTCTTTACAGGGAAATTTATTAAACGAAAAGAAATTTTAATCACAAAAAAAGAAGCTAACAATAAATTGTTAACTTCTCAACTTAAGTAAAATAGTATCTTTCCTTATCTTCTAATATCTAGGTTGTGATTGAATATTTGTAAGATGAGTATCAAACATATCAATTATTTCAAGAAATCTATCAGCTTCACGGAAAACATGGTCTGCTAATAATGGATGAATGATACTCTTTATTTTACATTGCTCAATTAAATCGCGTGCTGTTTTCTTAAAATCCCTAAGAGATGCAACCGACACACGATTTTGATCTAAAAATTGATCTAAAAGAGGGACTGTTTGGGATTGTGGCTTCATAGATTCTAAGTCAATTGCTTGATACATCAATTCATCAAAATCATTACTAAAATTCCGAGCTGTATCTACAAGCTTTCTTTCCGATGGATCAAGAAGATGACCAATAAATTTAGCATGGTCTGCCATAATCCTTAAAAAGAAAACATTTTCTTTAATAATAGCATCAGGAAGAGCATCTAATTTACCTTCATTTAATTGTATTAAACGTTTTCTAAAATAGTCAGCTTCCCTACTTGTATGGTCAACTAACAGCGGAAAGTTATTTTGTCCTGGCAATTTACATGTGAGAATTAATCCCAAAATTTTTCGTTTAAATCCCCAAATATTAGTTGCAGCTTGTTGTACTTCTGCATTAAATCTTTTTATTTGCTCAGGATCTGTTTCATTTGTATAGGAATGCGCTATTTGTTCAATATGTTCAAACAATCGATAAAATTGATTCGCCTCTTCGATTAGTTGAGTATCCTCGCATCTAAACCCCAAGCGAAGAAAAAAAGAATGCTCCTTCATGATTCTAGACCAAAAACGAATTTCATTTAATGAACGCTCAACAAACATTACAGATGTAACACCCGTATCAGGATGTAATGTAGTTTCATCCCTATGCATTGTTAATCCCCCCTAGTAAATACCACACTAGTTCCATTCTTATGAGGAAAAAAATATATAAATACCATCAATTAAAGTTCGTGATGAATTTCGTATACATGCTCCAAAAAAAAGAAAAAAGGCTACCACCTAGATGTAAACTTCTACTAGATGATAGCCACTCAAAATTTCTATTAAAGCAATACCGAATCCTTATCACTACTCTGATTACGTTTCTCGCGCTCTTCTTCTAAACGCTTCATATATACTTCGCCTTCTTTTTCAATAAACTCATTATCCATATCTTGCTCTTTTTTCGAAGTATATAAAACCATGTATCCACTTAGTACAATCCCAACAATTACAAGATAAACCCACCATGGTAAAGTTTCCAAATCATTTCATTCCTTTCCTTAGACAAGCCTTATTAGTTTCACTGTATGAGGAAAGAAGTGGATTTATGCTTAATTTTTTATCCCGCTTTAATGGGCAGTAAGACCCCCACTGATTAAAGTTTCACTTTATTGTGGATGCTTCGCGAAAAATGCTTGTACATATTCCATAAACTCGATTGGCTCCTGACGAAACGGCGCGTGGTATCCTTTTTCAATAATATGAAATGTACTATTTGCAAATAACTTGTGGTACAACTCACCGTTTTCCCAAGAAACGCTCTTATCGTGTCGTCCCCATATAATTAAAGTCGGCACCTTAATTTTATCTGCTTCCATTGCAATGCGGCGCTCTCTCATTTTCGTAAGCTGATCATAATGCTCTTTATCATCGCGGCTATTTTTCACCGCATCTTTATTATAATCCGTAATCTCTGTTACCGTTTGTAAATCCGTTGATAGCGGCGGCACTGCATTACTTTCTTTTTGTTGGAAAGACTCTATCCCTGTAGAATCCGCTAAAATGAGATGCGTCACCGCGTCTGGATATAAATACGCTAAATTCAGGGACATCTCTCCGCCCATCGAATGACCGAGCACCGCAAACTGATCGTATCCGAGCTTCTTCATTAACTTATAATATAAATTCACTTGCGCAGGAAACGAATACTGAAAATCAACTGGCTTAGATGAACGCCCAAATCCTAAAATATCAACCGCAATAATCGTATGGTCTCGTGCAAGCTCCGGATAAATATCGCTAAATCCATCTGAAGAACCACCAAACCCATGAAGCATAAGTAAAGGCGGCTTCCCCTCACCAATTTGCTTAAAATAAATCGTCTGCCCATCAATTTGCGCCATACTCTCTTTCGTATGTAGCTTCATCATAACAGTATCTTTCACTTCTCCAACCTTCGCAATCGGCTTATCAACGAAGTTACATACTACAAGTAATACGAGCACAATACCGCTAATCATATAAAACTTAAACCGTTTCAACATTCCCGTCTCCTTTCTCAAATTGCTATTTAAAGTTTTTACATTTTTTGGTTATTTTATGATTAATTTTAATTGTAACTAACTTAGTTACAATTATACTAAAAAAATATTACTTACTTCTATTACTGACGGCTGTTTTGTAACTATTATAGTTACACATTTAAAGTAAGTCAATTCTTTTATCTATGTTAATGTGTATCCCAATTAATGTGAGCTAATAATCATTTTGGGATGAATCATCAAATATTGTTTGCTCAGTGCCGTTTAGTGCTGCCTTCCTTTGCATCATTGAATACTTGGTCTCCCTTACTTCTTTTCGTTCATAAAAAAACGCAAACTTCTTTTGATTAGAAGTTTGCGTTTTTGATCGTATACTTTATTTTTTCTCTTCACGAGCTAAATCGATTACAACATCTTTTCCATCAACATCTTTTAATAACAATTTAAAATGATTTACATGATCAAAAGTAGTAACATCAAACGTTTTCACCTTAATTGCTTTCCCATTATCCCCAGCACTTGAGTATCCCTTCAATGTTGACTTATATGTTTTCCCTTTTTCATCCATAAGAATAACACTATCAATTGTTTTTATCTGACGCTTTATTTCTTCAATGTCTCCAAAAGTATCACGTTCAAATGTGATATTCGTCCCTGTTGGTAGTACTTCTGCAGACACTATTTTTACAGACTCAGGTTGTTGTTTAGGAACAAAATGAATCTCTTGATTTCCTTTAAACTTCGAGTCTAATTTTATTCCCCCTTGCCACTTCCCTTGAATTTCCTTATTCAGTTGCAGACCATTTTCATGCCAAGCTTCTATATTTTCTTTTACAGTATTTGATTGAGATTCTGCTTCTGTCCTGTAAGAAACATCTTTATTTTCTAATGGCGCAAACAAAGATATAGAACTAATATTAAAGTTTAGACTATCAATGTTATCAATTGAATTCATAGGATGGAATATTAAATTATAAGTTATTTCTCCCTCTTCTTCCCCCGCCTGAATACTCCATTCGCTACCTGCCAACATCTTACTATTTTCATTTGTTAACCCTTCTGTGTATTCCGCCTTCTCTATATATCGTCCTTTATCATCTGTTAAATCGTACTTCATTCTTAAATCCGTCACTTTACTTATCAAACTTTTATCTTCAAATTTCAATTGTAAAGAAACTGCTATTTTAGATTTATCATACAGTACATTTTTAATTTGGATTGTAACCCCATTATCCTTCATCACATGATTCTCATCTACTTTTTGTACATATCCATTATCTGCCGCCTTTTGAACTCCCTGATCTTTCGCAAAGAAAAATTCCTTTACTACAGCTAATGCTGAATCACCATACACGCCAACTCCGACACTTGCTCCAACAATTGTTAGCCCCGCTATCATTGCTGCAACTATTTTTTTATGAGAGAATGTTTGTTTTTGTTTCTTACTTTTTCTAATTTCTTCAAAAGCAAGTTCTTTTTTCTTCAAAACACTATTAGGAATTGTTACAGCATCATTTAATGCTTCTTCTAATTTATGCTCGAATTGTTCATTCATTTTAAATTCCCCCCATTGTTTACATTCTCCCAGTCTTCTTTTAAATATTGTTCTTTTAACTGTTGCCTTGCTCTATGTAGTCTTGATTTAATCGTTCCTTCTTTTTCATTTAAAATCTCTGCAATTTCTTTTGTTTTAAACTTATTTACATAATAGAGTACGATTACTAAACGATACTCCACACTTAAATAACTAAGCATATTATCAAACTCAAGCTTTTGTTCGATGTTTTCTTTTACGATTTGTTCTCCCTGCACTTTCCCATAATCATCCACATATAAAACCTTATTTTTTCGTACTATATCATTACATTTATTCATTAATATTTTTGTAATCCATGTTTTAAAATAACCTGGTTCTTTTACCTTTTTTAAATTTGTAAAAGCAGACAAAATCGTTTCCTGTATTGCATCACCTATATCTTCTTCATTTTTCAAGCGTGCTTTTGCCACCTTATACATTTGCGGCATTAATATATCAATTATCTCAATAAAGGCTTCCTCATCACCTTTTTGAGCTCGCTTTATGAGCAGCTCCATTTTAAATTCCCCCTTAGAAATCTACCATTTATGTTTTATATAACTATTAGACTGTACATGCTTTAAAATGGTTGCAAGAAATTCCAAATATAGTTGCACATGATAAAAAAGAGCACTGAACAAATATCAGCACTCTTCCTCATCATCCTCGTTATTTACACAAAGTTGTTCCGCTATTTCTTGTACCCGTTCCATCGTTATTCCTTCTCTAAACTCCACTGCTAGAGGATGGTCTGTCGGCTCCAGTTCAATATAAGGACGAATGCCATCCGCTCTCGGATGAACCATCGTTTTTAAACTGACTGTTTCCAACTCATATGGTAAATCCGTCGAAAGCCAACCAAACATTGGCTCTAACAGTTCTTGTTTATCCCAGAATTCATTCACCTTATCAAAATTCGCTTCACTTAATGAAACCCATACACCCCATATGAAATGTTCATCTGTACCAATGATAGGAATTTCAATACTTCCTCGAATGAAGAAATGTTCGCCATCCATCACGCATAAATCATCGTTCATTTCAAATCTATCTTCTCGCTCTTCAGGTTCAGCATCATAATAATAAACAGGAGCTGATGATCCATAGCTCGTTGGTATTTCTTCATGATATGTATCGCAGCATCTACAAGTATACCCACTAATTTTCGTCATTCTATTCCTCCAACAGTTT
This sequence comes from Bacillus luti, assembly GCF_009739945.1. Lineage (NCBI taxonomy): Bacteria > Bacillati > Bacillota > Bacilli > Caryophanales > Bacillaceae > Bacillus > Bacillus luti. The sequence continues at coordinate 4,084,061 of NZ_CP040336.1, forward strand.
TACATACATTTTAGCAAAATACTTATAAGACGAAAACAAAAAAAGCAAGCAGTTCCAGCACTCCGCTAAAACTACCTGCTCTCCTACTTACTATCTCTATTTTTACTCTTTAATAAATTCTTTCGTGCTTCTCACTGTATCAATTGGACGAACTAATTTTTCAATTTCTTCACGTTTTGGCTCTAAGAACGGAGGTAACGATAATTTTTCGCCAAGTGTTTCGTATGGCTCATCTCCCATAAATCCTGGGCCATCTGTTGCAAATTCAAATAAGATTTGTGGTGCAACTCGTGCGTATAATGACTCGAAGAAGTGACGGTCTACATAGCCAGATGAAGGAAGTCCTACGCTACCGATTCTTTCAATCCATTCTTCTAATACAGCGCGATTTTCTACGCGGAATGCTGCATGGTGAACTGTACCAAAACCTTGTTGTGCTTCAGGAAGAACCGTATTATGTTCTACGATGACAGATGCACCGTTTCCACCTTCGTTCACTTCAAATAAATAGAATTCTCCTTCTTGCGCAATCTCTTTAAATAATAGAACTTTCTCTAACACTTCTTTAAAGAAGCTAAAGTTCGCAATGCGGATAAATACAGGTCCTAAACCAGTAATTGCATATTCTAATGGAACTGGCCCGTTTTGCCACGGTGTACCTGATTCGATTCCTTTATCAAGCTCATCTGAAATTAATTGATAGTGTTGATCATCAAAGTCAACGAAAGAAAGAGTTTTCTTACCGAATTGCTCTTTAATGCCTGTATGTTCCACTTCAAGACGGTCAAAACGTTTCACCCAATATGCTAATGCTGCATCAGTTGGAACACGGAATGAAGTTTTTGAAATTTCATTTGTACCGTGTACCCCTTTCGGAACGCCTGGGAAATCAAAGAATGTCATATCTGTTCCGGCACTACCTTTATCATCTGCAAAGAATAAATGATACGTTTGAATATCATCTTGGTTTACTGTTTTTTTAACTAAACGCATTCCTAAAACATGAGTGAAAAATTCATAGTTCTTTTCTGCACTACTTGTAATCGCTGTAACGTGGTGAATTCCTTTTAATTGGTTCATTTTATATTCCTCCAATGGTTTCTCAAGTTATATTTTCTCTTCTATTACTTCTCTTCAATAGGTGCTAAATTCGCTTCAATTTCTGCGCGCTGATCTTCTAAGAACGGCGGTAAATCCAGTTTTTCTCCTAAATGTTCTACATCTCCATCAATTGTAAATCCTGGTCCATCTGTCGCAATTTCAAATAGGATTCCGTTTGATTCACGGAAATATAAGCTTTTAAAATAGAAGCGGTCGATGATTCCTGAAGACTGGAAGCCTCTTTGTATCACCTGTTCTTCCCAATAAGCAAGCTCTGCATCATTTTTCACACGAATTGCTAAATGGTGAATGCTACCGCGGCCTGGCTTTTCAGTAGGACCATCTAAATATTTCACAACGATTTCTCCAAAAGCTTCTCCTTTAATAGACTGGAAAATTGCTTCTTCGTCATTTCTGCTAACCTCTGTATACCCAAACATTTCTGTAAGTGTACTCGCCATTTTATCCAGTCTACGAACTGTCATTTCCACAGAACCCATTCCTTGAATTTGATGCTTTGCAGGAACTTCTGATTTCTCCCAAGTTTCCCAGTGCTCTACTTTTTCTCCGTTTGAAACGAGTAATACTAAGCGAAGACCTTCAGCATCCTCAAATTGCAAAGCAGGACGATTTGCATATGTTGTCATCTCACTATGTTTCACATCAAATTTCTCAAACCGTTCTTTCCAGTAATGTAAGCTTTCCTCTGAAGGGACAAGTAATCCAATTCGAGTAATCGCATTTGTACCGCGGTATGTTTTTCCTACTAAAGGAATTTCAAAAAACGATAGCTCTGTACCCGGACTTCCTGTTTTATCTCCGTAAAATAAGTGATACATTGACGGATCATCTTGGTTTACTGTCATTTTCACACGACGTAAACCAAGTACGTTTTTATAAAAATGATTATTTTCGTTTGCATTTTTCGTAACCATTGAAATGTGATGGTGCCCTTTAATTTCATACATTTTTTATTCCTCCGTTTCATTTTACTAGTCAAGTGACAACTAAAAAATAACATTTCCCACAACTAATATGGTTTTTAGCGTTTCAATTTATTCTTAATTATGTTTTTGTAAATTCATCTTAGTTTTTACTGAATAAGTTACTTTGTTTTTTAATCGAAAGCAACTGAGTATATGTTTTTCATACGGCTCAATCGCTTTCGTTACTATCACTTTACACCTCAAGTGATTAAAAAGCAAGAATAAAATCTCGAATTCAAGATATTTTTTTATTACATAACATTTTAGAGTAGTGAATGGTTCTTTTGTAAAACAATTACTTACCTATTAAGGGCTTCTAATTTACTTGTTCAACTAAAGATTTTATAAAGTGAAACTTTAATCAGTGGGGTTTTCTTCATCCCCCACTGATTATTAGCCTTCACCAATCGGACTTTTATGGACAGCCCGACCCCCACCTAACTTCTTTGCTTTCGCTGAATTTTGAGGTGGGGGTCTTACTGCCCATTAAAGCGGGATAAACAAAAAGAATCCTACCTGTATGGAAGGATTCTTTAATTATGTAACTACTGTAAAAGCTTTTTCAGCTTCGATCAATTATTCAAATTCCCCTATAACCTGTAGCACCAATCATTTCAATTTTTTTTAATCCCATTGCATATGTTTGTACCAGGCTTTGTTGATGTGTGTAGACTTCACAGATGATGAAGTTTTAGACTTATCCCTTAGTGTACCAACATTATTAGAACATCCTACAATATTTAAAAGGAATGTAGCCAATAAACACGATATTATTAATTTCTTCAAATAACCACTTCTAACTTTTTTCAGTAACATTTTATTTATAACATAGGCGCATTCAAAATTATTCATATCAAAATAATTAATAATTGCAACCATACTAATTTTACATTACATTAAAGGGTAGAAATTATTCTTATACTCATAAAGTGTTACATATTAGGAGGCAACATGGAGTTTTATAATTTGGGTATCACTATTAAAGAACTTAGAATTAAAAAAAATATATCACAATCCGAATTATGTCATGGAATATGTTCACAAAGTCAAATTAGTAAAATAGAAAAAGGTATTATTTATCCATCTAGCATATTATTGTATCAATTATCTGAAAAGCTTGGTATTGATCCGAATTATATATTTGCACTAACTCAAAATAAGAAATTAAAATACGTAGAAAATGTAAAATATGTAATGAGAGATTGCACAAAACAAAAACAATATAAAGAACTTTATGAAATAGTGGAACAAGAAAAAAACGAGAATAATTTCCAATCAAAAGAGGATAAACAATTTCTCATATGGCATGAAGCAATTGCTAGATTTTATGTAAATAAATCAACAAAAACTGCTTTAAAACTTTTAAACGATGCATTACAACTAACTGTAACTAATTCTGATTTTTTATCAGAAAGAGAAATAGATATGATGCAGACAATGGCTATATTTCATTGGGACAACAAAGAATACGAAAAAAGCATTACTATCTTAAAAAAATGTTTAACTCATTTTAATAAGATAGATTTTCCTAAAGATAAAGAAATTAAATTAAAAATAATTTTTAATTTAGCAAAAATTTTAGGCCATGAACATCAACATGAAGAGGCAATAAAATATAATGATATGGGCATCAAATTTGCTATTAATCTAAATACTTTCTACATGTTGGGTGAACTATACTATGGGAAAGCCTGGAATTTATTGAAACTTAAACACTCCAACGAAGAAGATATTGCTAATAACATGGAAAAGGCGTTATTTATATTTGAACTAACAGAAAACGAAGGCAAGTTAAAAATAATTAAAGAACAATATTTTGAAAAGCGAAATGTAAAAAAGCCTCACTAAGCTTACTAACACTTAATGAGGCCATTTGCTTCACACTATTAATTATGGAACGACGGTTTATAGAACGAACGATTATCAAGCGCAAAGACACGTTCTGTGTATTCGCCTGGTTTTGTGCGTCCTAATGCGCGGTCCATCATGTTCATTTTTGCATCTAAGTTATCGATGTAATGCAGAATTTCTGCTTCTTTTACTAAAGGTGGTTTTGGGCTACCCCACTCTGCTTTTCCGTGGTGAGACAGAACGATGTGTTGAAGAATTAATACTTCTTCTGCATCGATTTGTAGTTCCTCTGCCGCTTTCCCAATTTCGTTCACCATGATCGAAATGTGGCCAAGTAAATTTCCTTCTAACGTATACGTTGTAGAAATTGGGCCAGATAGTTCGAATACTTTACCAAGGTCGTGTAAAATCACGCCTGCATATAGTAAGTCTTTATCTAACGATGGGTATAGAGTTGCAATTGCTTTCGCTAAATCTAACATCGATACTACGTGATAAGCTAGTCCAGACACGAACTCGTGATGATTTTTCGTCGCTGCTGGATATTCTAAAAACTCGTTTTGATGCTTATTTAATAAATGTCTTGTTAGACGTTGAATGTTCGGATTTCTCATTTCAAATATGTATTGCGTAATTTTTTCAACCATATCTTCTTTTTTCACTGGTGCTTTTTCTACGAAGTCCGAGATGTCTGTTACTTCATTTTCATTCGCAACACGGATTTGTTTCACGCGTAATTGAATACGTCCTTTGTAGTTTAGAATATCTCCAGCTACTTTAACGATTGTTTCTGCTACATATTGTTTCTCAACTTCTGGTGATACATCCCATAGCTTCGCTTCAATATCTCCACTTGGATCTTGTAAGATTACTGTCAAAAACGGCTTTCCATTACTCGCAAGACCTTTCGTCGCTGTTTTAATTAACAAGAAAACATCGACTTGTTCACCAACTTCATATTCTGCAATTTTCTTTTTCATTCGAATTCCTCCACCAAATCAGTTACTTTTAGTATAGCACACTACAACTCATTTTCTTTACGCTTACGCGTTAATTTTATAATCTGTTTTTCCGTAAAGAACGATAATAAATGCGCGTGACATGTAAAGAAGATGACTTGTCTATCTTTCGCAATTTCTTTTATTAGTTCAATCGTTCGATTCGTCCTTACCGCATCAAAGTGTACGAAACTATCGTCAATAATAAATGGATAATCATGCTCAAATGTTTTCGCGAGTGCAAATCTCAGCGATAAATATAACTGCTCTGCTGTCGCTTGGCTTAGTTCATGACTGTAAAAACGCATGCCGTCGTTACGTTCCACAATGAAAGGTTCCGCTTCTGACGGTGAAAAGATTTTACTATAACGTCCGCCCGTTAAATAGACGAAATACTCTTCTGATTTTTGTAAAATACGCGGCAAATGTACTTCATGATAATATTGCTTCGTTTTCGTTAACACTGTCTTTGCGGCCGCATAAGCAGCCCACTTCTTCACTTGTTCACGCACTTGCGCTTTTTTCATTTCCCATTCGTGCAGTAAATCACCGTACGTACTGCCTTCTTCTAAATTCGCAATTTCCATACGATGTTTCGCAATACGCTCTGTCAGTTCTTTCTCCCCTGTAAGACAGTTTTGTACGATTGTCATTTCTCGCTTTAATTTCTCTTCATAACCGTCAGCCTCATAATGTTCAGCTAATGATAAACTCGTTAAACGTTGTTCTAACAGATCAATTTGCGGTAATAAACGCCCTACTTGTTTCTCAGCATCTTCACGTTTTTCTGCCAGTTTACCTGCTTCTAAAAACATTTCTTCATCTGTAGCCTCTGCAATATGCCATAAACTATCTCGTTCTACTAGCAGTTGTTTCAATTGGTCTTGCGTGAACTCATATTCTTCTTGCCATTCCGCTAGCTTCTCTTTCAGCTGCTTACAAGTTTGGCGCTTCTCTTTCTCAATTTGCATACGACTTTGCGCCTCATGCAGTTTACTATATTCCGTGCTACCGATAACAGTTTCTAGTTTATGTTCAAATTGCGAAATCATTTCATATAATGAAGATTTTCGCGCGCTTTGCTTCTCTAATTCACGATATAATTGCTGCATTTTTTCAATACGCTCAAACGCCGGCAATATGTGCGCATACGTATAAAAATCAGGGAACATATAACGCGTTTTATATGCATCTACTTGTTCACTGATGCGGAAAGTCTCTCTCTCCCATTCCTCATACGATGAAACGACTTTATCATAAGCACGTTCCATTTGCTGTAACTTATACGACTCACGCTCAAATAGTTTACGAATTTCTTCATCCTTTTCTAACTGATAGCGCACAGACATCGCTTCTTCACTTTGTCTCCCGCCAGCACTTTGCTCAAGAGTAAGGAGTTCTTCTTGTAATCCACTGGCCGGATCTTTATATAAAACAAGGGCAAGGACAATCCCTACAAAAATAATGACGCTAATAAACAAAAGCGGGCGATTATCAATAAATAAACTCGTGAATAAAACAATCGTGTTAATAAGAAGTAATAGAAGACAAACTCTTTGCCACTGCTTTTTCTTTTGCATAGCCGCTCCTGCTTTTTCCTCATACTTACGCTTTATTCTCTCTGCGCCCATACCGATAAACGCCGCATCTTGGAACGACTTCTCTTTCTCACCTAACGTATTTCGCTCTTCATCCGCTAACATTTGTTTCTGAATCTGTCTTATATTTTCTTCTTGCTCTTCTAATTGCTCTTGCGCTACTTTGAAATGATCATCAAGCTGTGCTTTTTGCGTTTCTAACTCGCGCGCCTTTTGCACCGTTTGCGTCATTAACTCTTTCGTCGCCAAACTCATATCAAACGAAAGAACCGTTTCCTTTTCAAAAGTAGCACCAATTTGTTGCTCTAGCTCTGCGATTTCTTCTTTTATATTCGCAACATTCCCGCTCATATCACGCATTTCTTGGCGTGCATTTTCGTAAGACATATGCTGCATACGAAGTTCTTCTACGTAACTTTCTTTTCGTAAAAACTCCTCATCTATTTCTGTGGAATCAATTTCTGATTGCACTGTTTCAATTTTTTTTTGAAGCGAATCAACTTGCAACTGCAGCGGCTCCATCTTCGCCTTAATCGCTTCATAACGCGCCGTCCCGTTTACCGGAAACTGCCCATTTTCGTTTTCTAACACTTTCTCATGCGCACGCTTTTCAATAACGAGCGGTTCAAGCGCTCCTAATATTTCATAGTCTTGCTTTCGCTTTTCAGCTAATTCTTTTTCTGCACGAACAGAAGCAAGTTTCTCTTCACTTTCTTTTAGCTGCTCAACTTGCTTTTCATACGTGCCAATTTTCCCTTGCCACTCTTTCATCTTCTCTTCCAGCTTCTTCATCTCTTGCAGTGACACGTTAATTTCTGGCTTACGACCACTAGGCTTAAAGCGCTGATCCATTTCTTTCTCTAGCTTTTTATCGAGCTGCAATAACGCATCACTTCCGACCGCACTTGCAGAAAATAAATAATTACCGATATCTGCTTCTCCGAGCTGATGAATATTTTGCAGGCCATGCATATCAAATGAAAAGACAGAGTCAAATAAGCTTTCATTCATTCCACTTAATATATCGTGTAAAATATCTTCGCCGCCCGTTTTCCCGTCCTCAAAATAAACGGTCACCTCGCCAGCTGCCGTCTTCGGCAATCGTTCAATTTTCAAACGACCGTACTTCTCTGTTTGTACAGTGACCGCACCGCCATACTTCCCGCCTTCTTTCGGCTCATAACGGCGCTGTCCTCTCGTCGGAAAACCGAACAAAATACTTTTCATAAACGAGCGAATTGTCGATTTCCCCGCTTCATTTTCACCGTATAAAACAGTCAGCATTGAAAGATCCATTTCCACATTTTCTAATTTTCCGTACCCATAAATATGGAGTTTTTTAATTCTCATTTCTTATCCCTCTCTTGCTGGAATAATTGCTCTAAAATAATATTTTCCGCTTCCTTTTGAATCTCTTTCTTCTCTTCCTCTGTAAAAGATTCAATACTATTACGTGCTACAGGTGATGTCCAAATACTGCGCAACACCCCGTCCATATTTGTGAAAGCTTCTAACTCCTTCAGCACACTACCGACGAAATGATTTTCTTCTTTCAGACGTTCGATTTCTGCAAACGAAACCGTCTCATTTTTCCACTTCATCACATATACGAAATCTTTTCGCTCTTCGCCAGCTGCTAAAATATGAAAAATTTCTTCAACACGTTTTTCATCACGCAAATAAGGAGAAAGTGGGCCCTGTCCTGTAAATACGGCAGTTAAAAGCGTCCCTTCCTCTTCTCTTCGGCATTCATTCATCGCTGTTGACACTGCCGTCATAAGATCATCAACTGTTTCCAGTCCATCGATACTCACTTCAATCTCATCCCATACAACATCTGCCGTATGGAAAAATGAACAATGTGATCCTTGCTTCGTAAGTTCAATAAGGTACGCGCCCTTCTCGCCTGTTTCCTTACGATGACGCCCTTGTATATTACCTGGATAAATAATATACGGCTCTTCTGATAAAATTTCACGTTTATGTATATGGCCAAGAGCCCAATAATCAAACTGCTTTTCTTTCAGCTCACGAATTTGAAACGGTGCATAGCGATTATGCTCTGCATCTCCTTCCACACTTCCGTGAAGCATGCCAATATGAAAAGGCGCATCACTCATTTTCGTATACTGCGCTGTCATATTATCCGTTACCGCTTGCTGCAAATAACTAAACCCGTAAATAGAAGCTACCAACTCACCATTTTTATAAAACGATTTCTCTTCTACATAAGGCTCCGTAAACACATGAACATTTTCCGGAAACTCAATTGCAGCCCAGCTTCCCCCTAAATGGTCGTGGTTACCGTGAATAATAAAAACAGGGATATCGTACTGCGAAAGTCTCTTCATTTGCTCACGCACAAACACTTGCGCACGCAAACTTCTCGTCTCCGCATCATACAAATCCCCGGCTAGTAATACGAAATCAACGCGCTCTTGAATCGCTTTATCAACAATACGCTCAAATGATTCAAACGTACTTTGCTTCATTCTTTCCCAAACAGACTGCGGTACATTCATTTCCATCCCTTTAAACGGACTATCCAAATGCAAATCAGCCGCATGTATAAACTTCACTTGTTTCACAAATAACGATCCTTTCTGTATTTCAAAAGTTTCATTTTATCAAGATTAAAATAGTTGAAAACTAATAATCATCGGGAATAAAAATATTCCCGATGATTAAAGTTTCACTTTATTGTAACACGCAATGTCATATATTTCTTTGCATATTCTAGTGATTTATGCCAAAATAGTTATAAGATTCTGATTTTTATTATTGGAGGGAATTTTCATGGGAGTATACGTTCTAACAGTCTTTGAAAAAGATGGTTCTAAAGCATTAGACGAATCATTCGAGGCGGCAACTGAAAAAGAAGCGAAAGCAAAAGGTGAATCTATTTTACAAGAAAAAGGATTGCACGAAAAAACACATCGCTGCACATCTACTGCAGGTAAGCTCGTTTTATTCCAGCGCTAAAAAAAAGAAGCGTCATCCGCTTCTTTTTCACTCTACTATATCTTCGTCACACCACGTAAACGCCACATCTAGAATGCGATTACCGATACGTACGCGTTTATTCCATTTTCCTGTTTGGATCTGATGTTGCAATTCCGCTTTCATCTTTTCCGTCCAGTCGTGAATTGTTTCACCGCCTTCGTACGGATATACGCCTGGAAACTCTTTCTGCAGTAGATGCAAGCTCTCTGCATCAAAATGAAAATGGAAGAAGTAGTTTGCTGTAAGCGATGGTTCTTGCAATCGTAAAAAATGATCATCAATTTGCTTTCTATTTCTATAGAAAGTAAAGATATTCACTTTACCGCTCGTAATTTGGTCAATTTGAATTTCGTGCTTCTCTATAATCACGTCTTGTCCACCTCGTTGTATACTACCTTTAGTATATATGTCTTTTGCAACAAAGTTAACCATTTTCGCGCGAAATTCATTTCCTTCATTATATTACCTGTACCTCCAAGTACAATCAGAACAAACAAAAACAAAGTTGAAGGGGAGCGATCACATGTATTTCGGAAGCAAAGGTTGGTATGTAAAAGAACTTAAAAAATTAGGTATTCGTACTTATGAAGGTAAAAAACTAGAATCATATCGTACGCATATTTTATCTAGTTTACTTGAGAGAATGAAGAAAGCTTCGGCTTAATAGAAAAACACCTCCCGAATTCGCATACTAAGTATGCAAATTCAATGGAGGTGTTTTTATCAGTTTTCATAAAATATTTTTTGCTTCCGCTGGAACGGATACGTTTTAATCTCAGCTGTATCTAAATTTTCATTGAATAAATGAATGGCTATAATTTGTCTACAATCGTAAGTATGGTAATAATATGTTCCAGACTCCATACACATTGCACTCGTATAGATGGTATTATCTAATATACCGTCTTCTGTTATTACTGCCCCCTTAGGAACCTCACAATTTGATAAGATATGAAAAATAGCCGATATCCCCTCTTCTTCGTTCTCTATACCTTGAATGTTTTGTTTACCATATGCTGCCCGCACAAATCTTGATGGTGGGGTGAAATCTCCAGGAAGTCCCATCGTTCCTGAACCTTGGCCAAAAGCACTTAATGGTACATCTCCCCACTCCGTTGGCGCAAATGGCTGCGATTTAAGACCAATATATTGTCTTAAATTTTGTAAATGCCAATTAAACTCCGGACTATTAGTCATCACTCCTATTGGATTGTCATACACTTTTATTCCATCAGCTGTCGGCTCAAGTACAATACACTCTCCCGATTTATCTGCTAAAATCCAATGTAGCGGTGGAGTAATCCCTAAAATTGGTAATGGCGCATCTATAAAGGCAATGCTATCAATAGATTTTCTTAATTCTTCAACAGAATTGAACTGCGTGAGGCTCCAAGTCACAAAATCAAATGGCACTACATTCGTTTTATTGCTATCTATATGATTACTATAAGTAGCGAATCCTGGGAAATAGAGAGTTGCACATGTCATACCAGCTTCATTTACTCCATCTGCCATCATGACCCTTCCTCCAAAATTAATTCCCATTCCGACAACAGCCTTTTTCGTTCGGATCGTTTCACCAGTTATATTGTTCCACTGATAACGCCGAGGAATGATTATTACTTCTTGATTCATGTCTAATGTGAAATCCATTGTTCTCCCAAAAAGATGCTGGAAGTTTTTTGTTTGTAACGTCAAACTAGTACACATGAAGAAATCCCCCCATTTCATAGTTTTATATACATTTTATAAAATTCTGATAAATACGTAAATTAAAATCTATTTTACTTACCATTGTACAAACTCTATTTATCATTAACAAAATAACCAACCAAACCAAAAATGCTATAATAAATCCAATCAAACTAAGGGGGAACATCTATCTTGCGCGGAAAACACATTCAATTTCATGAGTTTGGCAACCCAAAAGATGTATTGCAAGTTGAATATAAAAATATAGAATCATTAAAAGATAATGAAGTTCTCGTTCGTATGCGAGTTAGACCGATTAATCCATCTGACTTAATTCCGATTACCGGAGCGTATGCACATAGAATCCCATTACCTAACATACCTGGTTATGAAGGCGTTGGTATTGTAGAAGATGTAGGTGCGGGCGTTTCTAGAGACTTTATCGGTACACGCGTTTTACCTTTACGCGGGGAAGGTACTTGGCAAGAATTCGTTACAACATCGGCTGATTTTGTCGTCCCTATTCCTGATTCCATTGATGATTTCACGGCGGCACAAATGTACATTAATCCGCTTACGGCGTGGGTTACGTGTACAGAAACACTACACTTAAAACAGGGTAGCGTTTTATTAGTGAATGCTTGCGGATCCGCTATTGGTCACCTTTTTGCACAGTTATCACAAATTTTGAATTTCCGACTCATTGCAGTGACAAGAAATAGTAAACATACAGAGGAATTACTTCAGCTTGGCGCTCATTACGTAATCGATACGTCTACTGCTCCGCTTCACGAAACAGTTATGAAGTTAACAAATGGGACCGGGGCCGATGCTGCTATTGATTCTATTGGAGGGTCTGACGGAAATGAACTAGCATTTTGTGTACGTCCAAACGGGCACTTTTTAACGATCGGTCTTCTATCAGGCGTACAAGTAAACTGGGCAGAGATTGTCACGAAAGCAAAGGTACACGCTAACATATTTCATTTACGACATTGGAATAAAGATGTGTCACCACACAAATGGCAAGAAACGTTTCATCACTTAATTCGCTTAGTAGAAAATAAACAATTACGTTTTATGAAAGTACATTCTACATACGACCTAGCAGATGTGAAAACGGCGGTTGATGTTGTGCAGTCCGCTGAGAAAACAAAAGGGAAAGTGTTTTTGACTAGTTTTTAAATACAATTGAAAGATTTGTTTTTATTTTTTATCAAAAAGTTCGAATTACTATTAAACATATATAAAGATTGCTATATTCCTTACTTTTCACGATAAAAACGTTATATACTACATTTGAAGTAAGCTAGCACATCTGCTTATTATCAACTATTCCCATGCCATATCTTTTATTGAGCGCTAGGAGCAATCCTAGCCTTTTTTATTCGATTGATAAATCTTTCATTCTAATTTTAGTCATAAACAATAGAAGTGAAAGACCTTGAAGATGACTCTTTTCTTAAAGAATACGGTACATTCTTTTTACTTCTACAACTTGAAAACAAAAAAAACCTCAAAGCATAAGCTTCAAGGGGTGAGCCTGTTTTTTTATCCTTTCCGGCAAGAAGACTCCATCTGATTTGTGTTACGGGTGAAACCCAACAATTCAGGTGGAGATGAATTGCCGTCAGCAGGTAGGCTGAACGCTTTTGTTTCGCTCTTAATAATTTTTGAGGACGAATGTTTGTTTCTTTTTGTCTTACGATATTATGTAGATAAGAAGGGAATAGATTGTAAGGCAACGAAATTAGATAATGATTATCATTCAGCTACTTAAGCCAAAAGTAATGAATACGCTTAATAAACTTTCTAAGAAAGGTGGTGAAAACAATGGCTAGAAAGAAGACAGTGAAAGTATTACGGAAACAAAAGAAAAGAGAAACGATGCAACGGTTCACGCAGAAACAGCATATCGGACGAGCTTGCCTTACTGCAAAAGAATTTCGTTTACTTCAGCGCATGTCGCATAGTTCAAAAGCGTTGCGAAATGTTGGCTTGTACACGATAAAACAAAGTTATTTGAATGATAACAGGGTGGCTACTGTAAAAGAAGTGGACAATGCCATGCAGGCTGATATGAACTACTCGGGCGTTCAATCAAACTCTGTTCAAGCGATTCGTAGAGCCTTATTTACAGAAGTGAAGAGCTTTTTTAAAGCGTTGGAACAGTGGAAGAAACATCCTGATAAGTTCACAGGTCGTCCGAAGTTTCCAAATTATTCTCGTCCCACTGACAAACGAATTATTGAAATCTATCAAGTTCCAAAAGTGGATGATAACGGATATTGGATCATTCCAATGAATATTGCATTTAGAAAAAAATTCGGTTCCATTCGAATACGTATGCCTAAAAACGTAAGAAATAAAAAAATCTCCTACATTGAGATTGTACCGAAGCAAACAGGTCGGTTCTTTGAGGTGCATTACACATATGAAATGCACGTGTCTCAAATGAAGAAACAACCCACGACTACGAGTAACGCTTTAGGTTGCGATTTAGGTGTAGACAGATTAGTAAGTTGCGTAACCAATACAGGTGATACCTTTTTAATTGATGGAAAAAAACTAAAATCAATTAACCAGTACTTCAACAAAACGATACGTAATCTAGGGCTGAAAAATATGGAAAACGGGCTTTCTAAACGAGTTGTAACCAATAAAATGGCTGCACTTTGGCATAAACGGGAACGACAAATACATGGTTACATTGCACAAACGGTAGGCTTGTTGTTCAAAAAAGTGAAAGAATTCGATATAGATACGATTGTTGTAGGGTATAACGCTGGTTGGAAACAAAAATCTCATATGGGGAAAAAGAATAATCAAACATTTGTGCAAATCCCGTTTCATAAACTGATGGCAGCAATTGAGAATAAATGTGTAAAAGAAGGCATCCGCTTTTTAAAACAAGAAGAAAGCTATACTTCAAAAGCTAGTTTTCTGGATAAAGATCCGGTTCCAGTTTGGGCTAAGAACGATAGGACACAGTATCGCTTTAGTGGCAAACGAATCACCCGTGGCCTGTACCAAAGTAAAGCAGGGACATGTATTCACGCTGATATGAATGGCGCATTGAATACATTGCGAAAATCCAGAGTTGTAGAATTGGATGACAACCTCAAAGTGAAAACGCCGATTCTATTAGAAGTGCAAAAACGTAAGGCTGTTGCTTCGCGCATAGCTTAGTGGGTGCGTCAACCATCTATGTGTACTCGACTCGTCGGGGCTTGTAGCACACGCCGGATTCATCTGAGTGGTGGCTTCTTCCATAAGGAAGAATTGCTCTTTTTCGAAAGGGTTGTGCAAGTGGGAAAACAATCGTTTGTTGCCAGTACCGACCAAAAATATACTTGGGGTGTTACCATAGGGTGGCATGAATGCTAGAGCGTCAAACTGTCTAGTAATAGACGAAAAGACCTAGTGTTCTAACTCAAGCCCCCACTGAAACGTTTTATCTCAGTGGGAGTAGTTGACTTACTTATATACGTACAGCTGTACCACTTACAGCGACCATTAACATTCCATCACGAACTACTTCGTAATCTACGTCAATACCAACGATAGCGTTCGCACCTTTTTGTTTTGCAAGTTCTTTCATTTCATCCATTGCGATATCACGAGCTTCTTTAAGTTTGCTTTCATAAGAACCAGCACGACCACCGACAACATCGCGAACTGAAGCGAATAAATCGCGGACAATATTTGCACCCATAATAGCTTCACCATTTACAATATCGATATACTCAATAATCTCTTTACCTTGAATTCCAGACGTTGTTGTTACAATCATGACTGACACGCTCCTAATAAATTGTAGTTTTGATTAGCTTTCTTATGTCTTTATTATGACATGGAAAAAGTATCTAATCTATTGAATTACCTTACATGAATGTGACAATTTTGTAAGAGTAATATATTATTTTCACCATTTTCTTACAATAACTGCACAAATTAACAGAAAATTGTTATAATTGATGATAAGGAGGGATAACATGAAAAAAATTACTTATGTATGTGCTCTAACCGTTCTATCTTTCACTTTAATTGGTTGTACAAGCACCTCGGCTACAGATAAACCTTCACAAGCTAAGCAAGAACATACACAGACTACCTTTCAATTAAACTCCGCAAATATTACAGACATTGAAATACTTAGCACAATAAATAACAACATTTCAAAATCTCAAACAGACAACGAAGAAATGATAAATTCTATCGTTTCAGCAGTTCAAAAAGGCACTCCTAAAACAATTACACTTGATCAAAAAAAGCGAGAATCTGCGCATTCTACTATTACCGTTACATATAAAGATGACGCAAAAGAAGAGTTTCTTGTTTGGGTTGATAATAAGGAGCAAATTACAATTGTTAAAGATGAGAAGAAAGATAGGGTTAAAGGTGTGACAGTACAAATTAAAGACCTTAAAATGATGAAAGATTTTTTTAAAATGTAAAAAGGATCTCCTTTAAGGGGATCCTTTCTCTCTTCATACAGCCTATCGAATTCTGCTCCTTATCATCCAAAGCAGAAATATTAATTATATATTATGAAGACGTTTATTTACTCTGTAGTTATATAACAATTGTTGCTATTGCAGAAAAGTACAACAAGCTGGACAACCTAGATTTCAAACTGTAAGATTAGATGTTGGTAAAATTAAATACAGCAAAGCATATATAGAAAATAGGTGTTAATTTTGAAAATCAATAAAAAATTTGAACCAATAATTTTTAATATCTTTATGATTTTAGGTATATCTAGTATTATCTCTTTCGTCATGGTTTCAATGAATGTTGGGTATACAGCTTTATTTCTCAAATCATGGATAAAAACTTGGGCAATTGCTTTCGTGCTTGCATTTTTAGCTTCTAAATTACTACCCTTTGTAGTGAAAAGGATAATGAAAGTATTCACATTTGTTGAGAAGGATGCTTAAAAATAAATTAAATTAAAAGAGATAATCATCACAAAACTTAACCTAGTAAAGTAATATACGTAAAATATTTCAACTCGAAGGAAGGCACCTTAAAGGTTGTCTTTTCTTTATATGTTAAAAAAGCTCGCCTATTTCCGTAGGCGGGCTTTATCTTTATTACACAATATGAAAGTATACTCTCTTTTTCTCTGAAATTTTATGTAATTATACATATTCATGAAAATAGAAGAAGTAAAATTGTCATTACAACTTAGTTATCATTAGAATATTTTTCTACAAAATCAAGGATTCTAGCATTAACCTCGTGAGAGAACTCACCATTGATTGCGTGAGATGCATTTTTCCAATTAACTATATCAATATCTTTCACATATTTTTTCCCAGTTTCAACTGCTTTTGCCGAATTGTGCATTGTACTTTTTTCAGCCATTAATGCAAGTACTGGAATATTGATATTTTTTAAATCTTCTTTACTCAATAGATCGGGCGCTGGCGTTTTCAGTTTATAGTTACGCATACCCGATTCGATTAACTTAGCGATCGGCTCATCGTCATTTATTTCTGCTCCTCCAGAAACATAGCTTAACATCTTTTCTCTTATAAACTTAGGTACAATAGGAACGGAAGCTGGAATAGATGCTAGAATCATCTTTATGGATATTTGCGCAAATACAAAGACTGGGTCCAATAAACTAGCCGTAGCAATATGCTCAGGATTATATCTAGCCAAGTTCATTGTTGTCCAACCTCCAATGGAGACACCCACGATATGCACTTTTTCTAAACCTAATCCTTCAATTACTTCATTTAGCCATTCTGCTTGTTGTTTTTGGTTTTCAATCACCTTCGTTTGCATACTCATTCCAGGTTCACCGAGTAAGTCTATCGTATAAACAGGTCTTTTCTCCCTTAGCCCTTCTAAATTTGGGACCCACATTGGAGTAGATGCACCGCGTCCAGGGAGTAAGAGTATTGGTTCCTTATGTTTGTTTTCTTCTTTAGTAAAGTAGTAAGCACGAATTGTGCCATATTTAGTTTTTATATCTTTCGTTTCGTTAGGTTTTGGAAGGAGTGCCATTGATTCATCGTAGGCAATTTGAAAATCTTCCTTCCCTTTTTCGGATATAAAGTGACCAATCTTATTATCATCTCTCTTCATTTGAATTCCTCCTTTCTACAAATATATGGATGAACTTTATCTATATACTCATGGTAATCATCCATTGAAAATATATCTTCTTTAAGGCAAAACTCCCATTTAGCCAAAAGAAAAAGACACCCTAAGGTGCCTTCCTCCGACTTGAACCATCTTAATTTTAATAATATGTATCGGACTCCCATCCAACTATTATTTTACTATGTTAAGTTGTTTTTGTTTATTGAGAAATACAATAGTTTATTTATACTGGTCGTCTGTATGAGGTATTTTTGTAGTCCATACAGCGATTTGCAAAAGAACAATTGCGGTGATACCACCTAAAAGTCCTTGCTTATCCCTTAATCTTAGCTTCAAGGTTAGACTGCATATGTCAAATGCAGGAATAACTGTATAACTCATAACAAAAAAACGCTACCTTTTTAAAAGATAGCGTTTTTGTATTACCCTTGCTTATTCTTCGCCTTCATTTGCTCTTCATAAACAAACTTCGCTGTCATAAAGTCATTCGGAAAATCTTTCAATGCATTCTTCATCACGTTCAATTCTTCTTGTGATTTAATTTCAATACCGTTTAAGAAATCAAATGCTTTTGATTGTTCATCTGCAACAAAGTTTTGCGTCATATAATCATTTTGGAAATCTTGCTTCGCTTTTTCTTTCACTTTGTTCATTGCATCTGTTTTATTTATACTTTTCACAGGATTTGCAAATGCGCCTGTAGGTTGCTCTGGTTTAGGCTCTTCTTTCTTTTCCGGCTGTGGAGCTGGTTGTTGTGGTTCTTGCTTTGGTTGTTCTTGTTGAACTGGTTGCTGTGCTACTTGTTGCTCTTTTTTCGCTAATTCATCTTTTAACTTCTTAACTTGCGCATCAAGAGATTTATTTTCAGTTTCTAATACACTCTTATCATTTTTTAGCTTTTGCGTTTCTTCAAAATGCTCATCTACTAATTTATTGTACTCTTTCTCCGTGTACATTTTTTCACTAGTTGATGCCGTTTTCCCTTTCGTAACAACTACATTAATAATCACAAGTAAAACTACAATTCCTATTAACGCAGCAAAAATCTTCTTTTTGTTCATTATTAATCCTCCAAAATGTAAAATTATCAAAGTCATCATAACAGATATAGTTATGTTCTTTTGTCACGTTTTGTCGAACTAAAATAATAAAAAAGCACCTAAAATAGGTGCTTTTTCTCATTCTCAATACATAAACGTAATCGTCACTAAAGAATACCCTTCTTTCGCGTTATACGGCTCCGCTTTATAAGAAACACGGTTGGACCCTTTCGGATAACCAATTTCTCCAATTGCCTTTTTCACATCTTGCAGTGCACCGTTCATTGATTGCTTGTAAAGTACTTCTATCTTTTCTGGCTTTGCACTATAACGCTGCTGCATTTTATTTTTTAATTCATTATAGTTATTTGCGATGTATTCATTTCCTAAATAGTTTAACTTTGTATCTTTTAATATTTGCTGATATACAGGAGTTTTCGTGCTACCTGCCGCAATTTTATTTGTTAATGTACTATAATAGTTCGTTGTAGCTTGCGGATAGTCACTTCTGCTCCACTCATGATTTCTTGCAATTTGCTCATCAGATAAGTTGAAGTATGAATACGTTACGCGGCCCTGTTCATCTGGCACTGGATCATCGAATGTTGTATCGAGGTGATACCATTTGTTTTCGATTTTCACTATATTCCAAGCATGGGGTTGTCCATCACCAGTTCCTGTTACGAAATGATTTTCAATACCGGCTTCTTTTAATAATTGATAGGTTAATAGTGCGTAACCTTGGCAAACCGCAGAACGATTAACGAGTGCTTCATATGCTGTGTAAGCTTTATAAGACGTATCGTAAGAAACATGTTTTACGACATAATCATGAATCGCCTTCACTTTCTCGTGATCATCCATCCCTACTTGAATAATAGAAGAGACAATTGCCTTCGCTTGTTTCATTACATATTCCGTTTGCTCTTTCGTTTCGCGATATGTAATCTTTAACGTAAACGTATAATTTCCAGGCGATCCAGAAATGCCGTATGAAACATTCGATCTATTATAATTTGTATACTCATTTTTACTTGCCACTTCTTTATACGCATTAAAAAGTGTATTCATCACTTCTTTTGAATTGCTATTTTTCGTTTTATATGGAATTGTAATGTCCGTTTCGTATGCATTAATACGCTTTTGTACATCCTCTTTAAATGCTGCTAATAACGCCGCATCTCCTGTATCTTGCACCGCAACCGCAGGCTTTTTATAGTTCAAAGTATTATATAAAAACTGCGCATATTGTTCACGTTTTACCACACCGTATGGCTCAAATTTCCCTTCACCTGTACCAGATGCAATCCCGTTTGACTGCACGGCGCTAATCGCATTTCCGCCCCAAAAATCGTTTGGAACATCGCTAAATGTATGTTTTTGTGTCGCCGAAAGATGAAAAGCATTCGTAAGAATTTGCGCCATTTCTGCACGATTCACAGGAGCTTTCGGTCTAAAGTTCCCTTTCTCATCCCCTTTAAATACCCCTGCCTTCGTTAACATTAAAATTTCCTCAGGGAACATCGTAGAGTTTTGGTTAATATCGCCATAAGGATTATTAAACTTAGATCCATCTTTTAATATATAAAGAGAATTATTGCTACTAAAATTTCCACCTTGTTTATTCGGAAGCATAACACGATACACTAAAGCCGCTACTTGCTCCCTCGTCGCAACATCTCCAAAACCAAATATTCCATTTCCATAACCTGAAATAATATTTTTACTCGCTAAATCTTTAATCGCCGGATACGACCAATGGGATGTCGGCACATCAGAAAAAACACCTGCTTCAGCAGCCTTCACATCACTGCCATTTGTATATAATAAAGCACCACCTATAAGTGATAATGATGTAATTGATTTTAATAGTTTTGTATACATAATGTCGTCTCCCAATACGTCTTCTATTTTTGTGGTTTTTTGTCGAAAAATCTAAAAGACTATGACAAGACACATTATACAATTAAAAGTTTTTAGGGGATATATTAAATTTTAAAATATGCAAAAATTCATATTGTTATAGGAGTTCATGGTGATATTATGCTGTTTTATTTGTAAATACATAAATAATAAGGGAATATAACATTCAAAAATCATTGGAATAAAGCGAAACTTCACTCAGTGGTACTACTCTGTACATTTCACGTCTCTCTTTTTTACTTTAAATGAATGTTTTCGCTTCACTTTTATCTCAGCCAGTATAACACCACTAAGAATAAGCAATGCTCCAATATACCCTTTGAGTGGCAATACTTCGTTCATGAACAGGTAAGCGAATATTGCAGAAAATACAGGTTCTAATGAAAAGATGAGTCCTGTATGTGTCGGTGTTGTGTATTTCTGCGCCATCGCCTGAATAATGTAGGCAAAAGCACTGCAGACAATGCTTAACACCAGTACAGCGATCCAACTTTCTTTAGTGGATGGAAGTTGCGGCTTTTCGAAAATCAGGGCAAAGAGTATGCCAAAGCCTCCTGCAAATCCCAATTGAAGAATACCAAGCTGCAATGTATTGGCAACTTTAGCCGCCCTCCCGGTGACAATAATATGAAAAGCATAAAAGAAAGCGGCGAGTATACAGAGTAAATCTCCAGAATTAAGTGTTAATTGATTATTCAAAGTCAGTAAGCCAATACCTGTCATTGCAACAAGGGAACTAATGATTAGTCTATAACTTAGTCGATCTTTGAACAGAACGATAGATAATAAAGGAATAAAGATTACCGTCAAACTGGCTAGAAAACCGGCATTTGAAGCTGATGTTGTTTTTAAACCTAAGATGACTGAAGAAGATACCACAAATAGTAAAAACCCCAGAATAAAACCATATCTTAGAGTAACAAAATGAATTGAACGAAATTGTTTACAAAAAACAGCGACACAAACCAAAAAAGCAATACCAAAGCGTAATGCAACAAGAGAAAATGAAGGAACAGTTTCCAATCCGACTTTCATAAAAAGATAGGAAGAACCCCAGGTCATTGTAACAACTAAGATCATAAAATCAGCTTTTATAGGTTTCATTTTTAGTTCCCCTTTTCAGATTTATGTACATAGTATAATTGTGATTGAAGTATTAGTAAATTGAATATATTTAATGCTATACTTGAACAAAATTCATACATAAGAAAGTAGGAGATTCGATGAGTCTGACTAAGTTAGAAATTTTTCTGAAGACGGTTGAAATGGGAAATTTATCAAGAGCAGCAGAAGCACTGAATGTAACTCAGTCAGGTGTCAGCCATGCGATCAGGAGTCTTGAATTAGAGTATGGGTTTCAACTGCTTTCTCGGAATAAAACAGGTATTCGATTAACGGAAAATGGGAACCGTGTTTTAACGCATGTTCGTGAAATAGTAAACCATAATGAGCGACTGAAGCAAGCTGTTGCAGAGATTAATGGCATAGAGGCGGGAACCTTGCGCATTGGCACCTTTACAAGCGTGTCCACTCACTGGCTGCCTGCAATCATACATCGATTTCACTTAGAACACCCTCGAATTGAAATCAAATTAATGGAAGGAGATTATGGCACGATTGAAACGTGGATTCAACAAGGAGTGATTGACTTAGGTTTTATGTCACTACCGTCTTCAAGCCATCTAGAATCTATCCCACTAAGAAAAGATCGAATGCTATGTGTACTCCCTAAAGATCACCCGTTAAGTAAACAATCCACGATTCGGTATGCTCAGCTTGAGAAAGTGCCTTTTATTATGCCTGCTTCTTCGTGCGGTTACGATGTTAGGAAAGTATTAGAAACGGCTCGGGTTCATCTCAATATTCAATTTGAAACCGGCGATGATCATGTAATTGTCGCGATGGTGGAGAATGCACTTGGGATCAGTGTCATGTCTGAACTTGCATTACAAGGACAAAGCGAAAATGTTACGATTGTAGAATTGGAAGACAGACCTACACGATCACTTGGACTGTCGCTCACTTCAATTAAACACGCATTACCAGCTGCAAAACGGTTTATCGAACATACCCAAAAATGGCTGGATGGAGAGTAAGTATATCGGCAATCAAAACAAAATCAACAGTTCAGGAATGATTTGATTGTTACGTTTTCTTATTCTAATTGTTATAGGGATATTGTGCTACTTTACTTGCGAATATATATAAAAGAGAAATACAACATACAAACAGCCAAAGTTCCTCATTGAAACTTGGGCTACTTCTTATACTTTTCGTTCTAGTGTAAAAACCATCAGGACTTGGCCATACGATCACTATAACTAAAAAAGGATTTTCACTAGAACCTTATCTATTATTTAACTGATTCTACTTGTTTTTCTAATTCTATTCCAAGGAATTTAGCAAGCTCAAGCATGCCAAATTGACTCGCTACAGACTCTGCATCAGAATTATAGTTTGTGTTTGTATTAATATCATACGTATAAATTGTTCCATCCGAGCTGCGAATAAATTCAATACCAGCAACAGTAATTTCATTTTCTTTCAAAAATTCTTTGTACTGTTCAATGATTGGCTCGTGGAAGTCCGATATAATTTCAAATTTTGTTGGCGTCTCTTTCTTACTCTCTTCTCCTACTGGGCAAAAAGCATCTTGAATCGAGCATGCATCTGCTGGACAAAGCTCGAATCCTTCTGATGTATCTACTTTAACTGCATATACAAACTGGCCGCCTACAAACTCACAACGTGTAATATATGGTTCTGGCGCTTCAATATATTGCTGGATTAAAGTAATTCCATCAATCGGTTCTTCAAACGCCGGACCGTCCAAATATTGTTCTAAAGCATTAATGGAATGAAACAGTTGAACACCAAGGCCTTTCCCTGCGCGGTTATGCTTTGTAATGAACGGTACTTCCCCTAACTCCCTTGCTGCTTTTACTATATGATCACGGCCAACAGCACCAATTGTTTTCGGCACTTGTATCCCAAATTTTCTTAATGCTGCATATTGATTTAATTTACTTACTTCAAGGCGTAACGCTCGAGACCCGTTAAATACTGTTCGCCCGTATCCCTCTAGCCAAGCAAGAACACCTTCAGTCAATTCAGGTGCATATCGATGTCCTCTCGTATGTGAAGAGGCACTCATGCGGCTATAAAAAACACCTTGGGGAGGCTCTTGTTCTAACGGAAGTGTTCCTTCATTTAAAAACCATTCCTCATACGGTAACTCCAGTTCTTCCAACCTTTTCACCAAATGATCCGTCCATTCCTTATTCTCATGTAATATGTAAATTTTACTCATTTGTAATCAATTCCTTTCTTTTTGCTTCAACTAATGGCATCACTTTTTCAGAAAATCGTTTCATCTCTTCAAGCTGTGGCGAAAATTGTAAAAGTAATAAAGTAACACCCACTTTTTCAAAAGCGAGTATCCTTTCTGCAATTTTCTCTGGTGTTCCAATTAAATTAGGACGTAACCCGCGATTAGATACAGAATAATCATTGAGCTTCACTTGCTGTTCCAAATGCGATTTACTAATAAAGTCTTGGTAACCCGCATAACCTAAAGCATCGTCTTTCACATCCGTTATGCGTCTCCATTCTTCTAGTGCCTCTTCTTCTGTATCACGACAAATGACGTAAGCCGCAAGCCCGAATGACTGTAATGGCTCCTCTGTGACTTTCTTTCTACGATTCTTCATATCTTCTATTTTCACAGATACTTCTTCCACTGTTCCCCCGTGCATTACATATGCATCCACGTGATTTACAATGACCTCTTTTCCTCTCTCACTCTCACCACCTGCATAAAGCTTAATGCCTTGTTTCTGCACCGGTTTTGGACTTAAATGTGTATGATGAAGCTCATAAAAGTCCCCTTTATAAGAAAACTCTTCTTCTTTCCAAAGTTCCTTCAAAATTGTTACAAATTCCTCTGTGCGATCATATCTTTCATCATGTGCGGTAAATACTCCGCCATACTGCCTCGCTTCTTCTTCCCACCATGCTGAAACTACATTCAATGTAAAACGGCCATTACTTAATTGATCAATATTCGCTGCCATTTTCGCTGTAACTGCTGGATTGTGAAAACCGGGTCTTACAGCTGTCATGATTTCTAATCGATCCGTTACTGCAGCAAGTGCTGCCGCAGTTGTCCACGCTTCTAAACTTGGTGCTGACACACCTTTTATATCATTTAAGTTTAATTCTGCAATAAGTGTTGTTGAAAAACCTAATTGCTCTGCCGCTTGCGCTGTTTGTTTTGCATACTCAAACGTAGGCGGCATAGATTCATCATCTACATTTCGAAGCCATCCCCCAAAAATCGGTAACCAAAAACCATACTCCACTACATACTCCCCCTTCATCTCTTAGCCATAAAAAAAGCTACTCTTATTCAAATAAGAGTAGCCTTCTTGACTAATTGAACCGCTCTTATCTTTCAGGTGTTTCTTCACCTGCAGGAATTGGCACCTTTCGTCTCACACGAGGTTGCCGAAGTTTCATAGGGCCCGTCCCTCCACTTCTCAACATAAGAATTGTTTGATTTTCATTCATTATAATCGTCAGAATAATAAAAATCAATTTTTAATACTTATTTTTCCGATACACATTAAACGATATGTGGGAAATCATATTGTTATAGAGATTTATAGGGGTATTATATTGTTTTACTTACGAATATATAAAGGGGTATGTTGTATCATGTCGAAAACATCATTTATAACTAAGTTGCTTTACTTCTACCGTAAAAATACACCAAAATAAATATCAACTTCAAGAGGTGTGAATACCATGAAAAATAAAAGATGTGACAATTGTGGTTCTACTAATTTTAAAGAGGGACGAGTTGGAAACGCCTATCATGCGTATGTTTGCGACGATGAACATAGTAGGTTCTTTTCAGGAGGAAAGAGTTCAAAACTATTAACCACATTTTGTTTAGAGTGCGGTGAAGTAAAATCTTTTAGAGTGGAAAAACCGGAGAAATTTAAAGAATAAAATACATTCAAGACCCTCAAATTCTGCTGTAAAGGATCTTCTTTCTCGTTTCGTGTAGCCTATTAAAACACTAAACACCTTTTGAATGCCCTCCATTGATTAAATTCTTTCCAAACATACAATTAAACAACGTGAATTCCATAGTTATTAGGAATTCACGTTGTTTTAGTTTTTTTATATCGCAATTTAACCCTTATACTATCGTTTTTCAATCGGTAGTTTAAATGTAAAAGTACTGCCTTCCCCTAATTTACTTTCAACGGTAATTTCTCCTCCGTGTAGTTCGACAATCCATTTTACCATCGACAATCCTAAACCTGTGTTTCCAATGTTTGAAGATGTTCGTGCTGCATCAACTCGATAGAAGCGTTCCCATATTTTCGTAATATGTTGCTCGCTGATGCCTATACCATTATCGGAAACTTTACCTATTATGTTTGTTCCATCACGGAACAGTTGTATATTCACACTACCATTCGCTTTGCCATAAGCAATCGCATTCGTTAGTAAATTCATTAATAAACGCATCATCAACGTTTGATCTGCTTTAATAAACAGGTCTTCCTCTATATTTGTTGTTATATCAATCGAGGCTTCTTGAACCATTAATGAAAGCTCTTCTACAACGATTTCCGTTAATTCACTCATATTGATACATTCAAATTGAAAAGTATCATGCTTTCCTTGGTCAACTCGTGCTAATAATAAAAGTTGCGAGATTAACGAGGACATTTTACTTGATTGCCTTAAAATCACTTCTAAAGATTCTTCCATTTCTTTCGGATTATTCCTCTGCGATAAGGCGTATTCGCATTGGGAAATAATAACAGATGTTGGCGTTCTTAATTCATGAGATGCGTCAGATGTAAATTGTTTTTCACTTTCGAATGACTTCTCCAATCGCTCAAACATGTTGTCAAAGGTTTGTGCTAAATGATAAATTTCGTCTTTCGATGAACCTTGTAAATTAATTCTCTTCGAAAGGTCTTTACCATCACCAATTTCACTGGCTGAATCACTCATTTGTTTCACAGGTCGAAACGCTCTTTGTGTAATAAAATATCCTCCCACTGCCGCAATGAGAATAAGTAATGGGAAAGAGATGAGTGTTACCACAATAAGCGTATTCATCGTTGATGATAATTGGTTCATCGTCATTATTCCACGAACCCAGACTTGCTCATCGCCGTCTGCATTATGGAGAAAATCATATACTATCCATTCTTTATTACCATTTTTAATAGTTCGTATTTCATCGGATTTAAGCGATACCTTTTTATTAAAGCCGGCCGGACTACTTCCTGCCAGTAGCTCACCTTGCTTACTATAAATGAGAAGATTTACTCCATCTTCTAAAGTTTCAAACTCATCGTCAATCTTTAACTGTCCATGCTTATATTTGATATCTTCAATGCTTTCTTTTACTGTGCTCTTTAATTGATTTTTCATATTAAAAAGTACAACTTTATCTGAAGAAGTTAAAATAAAAGCTAACACGAGTGCCATAATAATTACAACTAACCCCGTATACCAAAGGGTTACTCTCATTTTTATTGATAGTTTTTTCATGATTCTACTCGCAATACGTAACCAGTGCCTCGTACCGTATGAATTAACTTCGTTTCAAACTGGCTATCAATTTTTTTACGAAGGTATCGGACGTAAACATCAATAATATTCGAGCCGCCTTCATAGTCGTAATTCCACACATGTTGCTCAATCTTATCTCGTGTCAACACAACTTCTTTATTACGAATCATATATTCTAAAATAGCAAATTCTTTACTGGAAAGATTGATAACTTGGTCTCCCCTTGTTACTTTATGCATATTGCAATCCACCACTAGGTCAGCGATTTCAAACACATTAGATGTATTCCCTGTTTTTCTTCGCATTAACACTCGAATTCTTGCTAATAGTTCATCAAAAGCAAACGGCTTTACTAAATAATCGTCCGCACCTAAGTCGAGTCCTTTTACGCGATCATCAATTGTATCTTTAGCTGTAAGAAGCAAGACAGGAGTTGTATTATTGTCTGCGCGTAATCTTTGTAATACTTGTAAACCATCTATTCCGGGAATCATAATGTCAAGCACAATCAAGTCGTAAGTAGCCATACTTATATAATCCAAGGCATCTTCTCCACTCCCACATCCATCGACACTATAATGTTCTGCATGCAATCGTTTTACTAATATATTTTGTAAGTCTTGTTCATCTTCGACAATAAGAACTCGCATTAACATTCTCCTTTTCTTCTTATTAATATGTATCACTATAATTCCAAAACATTAAAGAAAGATTAGAAGCTATTTAATTATATCATTTTATTTTTTCACATTAATCTTCCTTTAATGTTTGTTCAGTAATATAAAGGCAAGGATAAGATGCTCAATTAAAGGGAGGAAAACATAGTGAGAAACTGGATGATAATTGGAGCAATGTCTTGTTTATTCTTAACAGCTTGTTCTACTCAACCTGATAACAATACAGAAGTACAACAATTAAAAGTCGAAAATGATAAATTACAAAAAGAGGTTGCTCAACTACAACAAGAACCAACTAAAACAGAGCCTGCTACGAATGATACGAAGCAAATACAAGATTTCAAAGATGAGGTCTCATCTATTATAGAAAAGGCAAATAACACGAAACCAGTTGGAACAAAAGAAGATGACTTAAATACGTACTTAGCAGCAAAAAAAGAAATTGACCAATTAGATGACAAAATAGACCTATCTGATAATCAGCTAGAAGCAGATTATCGCGCTGGAACGATAACTGTTGAACAATATCAAACGCAAGAAAGAGAACAAGATATACTGGAAGATCAATTAGAGCACGCAGAAAATGCACTCGAAGCAAGATTTGGAATAGATGATTAATCATTAAGGAGTGAATGAAAATGTTAAAACATAAAAAGAAAATCATAATAAGTGTAATTTCTATTTTAGTAATCGGTATCGCTATTGTTGGTGGATACTTTGGTATGGGTTACAATTATGCAAAAAAGAATGACAACTACACAGAAAAACAAGTTCGTGAAATTTCTTTAGCTCATACAAATGGGGAAATTATTAATGTGAAAAAAGAATTCGAATTAGAAGATAACAACTTAACACAATCTCAATTTGAATATGAAGTAGAAATCAAGACACTTGACAATCTATTGAATGTTTTAAAAGTTAGCGCTAGAACAGGCACAATAGAAATCGATCACGAAGATTAAAAAATATAATGAAGCAACGTGAATTCCATCTTTAAAGGAACTCACGTTGCTTTTTTTAAAACTATTCTCTCCTTATTTATAAACATACATATCTTTAACCCTTTCAAAATGATGAAACGCGGATAAAATTCCTCTTTATGAAATTTCCCTCTGCTTAATCCGTTATTTTTGTTACATGTTTATAGTTATACAGTAACTATTTAATTTTATTAAAGTTTGTTTTATTAAAAATTAATAAAATTTGAATATTCTATTTTCTACCAAATTGTATTACAATATGAATTGCTAAGAGACAAGATATTCTTTTTATAAAAGCTTCTGCTTACTTACCAGAAATAGAAAAATTCTGTTCGAAGTCCAACAACGCTCATCCTATATAACTAATACACGTAGTGTTGTAACTTTACATTCTAATTTAGAAATTATCAGGTGGTGTCGGTGATGTTTGAGTTTCTTTTAATTAAAGTCTTATTTACTATTTTCTTCATTAGCCTAATCGTGTTAATCAGTATAATATGGGCTAAAATAGAAAAATTTCTGGACGATACTGTATTTAAAAACGTTTCTGAGAAATCTAGGTATACAGTAACTATGATAATTGTTATGGTGGTCGAATTTGCTATCATAGTCATTACTTCATTCAATTGGGGATCTTCTATTATTGATACCCTCTTTTTCGGCAGTATTATTTTGTTCTGTTGCATATGGTTAATACCTTATTTTGTTACTCAGCAACAAAACGTTGCTAAAGTTATGGATAAGCATTTTAGTGGCGGAGTAGATTTAGGTGCAGTCCAAGTTCATCGTGCAAAACTTTCTGCATTTAATCTAGGAAGCATTGTATTTTCTATAGTTGGAATTATTGTGCCTATTTGTTACTACTTTAAATACTTTTTATGAACACTCCCCCACTTAGCAAAGCTTGAAGTGGGGGTTTCTAACGTTTCGACCTAACGGACGATTAACGTCAGGGGAGTTAACACATTAGCGAGCTGTTTCACGCCTAACCCCTCTATCCCATTTGTCCATGCATTTGGGATTACTTTTCGTAAAATGTTAGCCGCAGCATTTACATCTGCATGAATTAAAGTTTTATTTGCTGAACGATATATGCCGCGCTTTATTCGTTTTCCTGAAAAAGTTGTATTTTGGTCATTTTCTCCATACGTTGGAATGAAGTCGTTATCCAGAAAACTTGCTTTCGATGTATATGATTCTTCAGTTACAACAACTTGAATGCCTACAGCATTTGCTTTGTATGTAATCATTTGAATCAATAAACTATGTGGGATATGACAAAACGATTGGTTATTTCTTTTTCCCATATTCGTTTCTTGTTTCCAACTTTTGTTTTGACCAATAACGATTTTACAAACTTCTTCTTCTTGAGCTAGTTTTACGATATGGTGACTAACTTTATGGAAGACGTCTTTTATTTTCAAGTAACGTTTTTGATGAAGTTTTTCTATCCTTTTAGAAGTAAAAGGCCCTTCATTCGTTTGTTTTCCATTTCTAAGAACGCTTGTAAAATGACTCTTCATTTTGTTGTAATATTGATTTATGCTTTTGACATGTTTGCCCTTAACAAGCACAGGTTTCATACCTGTGTTTGTTACGATGGTTGCAAGGTTATCAATCCCTAAATCAATACTCATATAACGAGCATTCTCTTCAATAATTTGTTGTTCAGAAGGAACATCAATTACCAATTCCACTACATATTCATTGTATTTTGGAATCACACGAACTTGTTTCAGTTTACCTTCAGTGAAACCTAGTTTCCCAATATTTAATTGTAATTTCGTCTTTGGAAACTTTAAAAATCTACCGTTTTTAATGATGCAATCTTGGTTTGTATACAGAATCTCTTTTTCAGAAGAACGAATATACTTTGGAATCCTAGGCGTTCCAGCATATTTGTTTGGATTCTTTTTATAGTCTTTTAAACTAGCAAAAAAAGATTTCCAATTTTGGAACAAACCTTTCATGATTGACTGGCTACATTGCGTAGGCAAAGCTCGATAATCATTTTGAATCATAGCCTTAAATAGTGCATCTAGAAAGTTGTAATCTACATAAGGTTTTTCAAAATTAGGTTCTGAAAACAAATTACATGTAATCTCTTTCTGTTCTTCTTTAGGTTTTACTTTCTCTTTCTCCAATTTCTTCTGATAGGCAAGAAGTTGTGTGTCATTCATCTTACCAATATTTTTATGAATATGATCCAGAACTTCTTTTTGCAAAGGCTGCAACTCTTTTTCTTGTGTTAATCCAGTGTACACCTGGCGTATATAAAAGTTTGTAGTGTTGTACATATTCTTAGCGTTATGACAACATTCTTGAAAATAAGAATACATACGATGCCCTTTTTTAATCCAGATTTGAAGAGTTTTATAGTTTGATGGATTTTCCTTTGTCATTTTATTCACCTCCTTGTTAAGGATATTATAGCAAAAAAAGAACGTATGTTTTGGTTTTTTCTTGAAAATAAAATATTTCTTTCGATTCACCTCACCACCTTCACTTACGTTTAGAGGTGGGAGTCCTCTCGAAAGGCATGATAGAGGTTTAATGGTAATTTTTCATTATCATGTACTACAGGGTTAACACCTTCATTAGCTGATGCCTGCTGTTTTAATCTTAGTTTAAACTTTTCGCATAGTAAAAAGACATTCTTTATGAATGCCTCTTTACTTATTTTTTAACTCGGATCCCGTTTCCTTAAAATTCTTAATAAGAAAGTCAATGAAATATCTACTTGCTATAGGTAATACCCTTTTGTCTTTATAGGCTAAACTTATTGTTCGCCTAACAGATGGGGAGAGTGATTTTGATACAATATTATACGGACACCTATCTAAAACAAGTTCTGGTAAAATTGATATACCAAGACCTTGTTCAACCATAGACATAATTGCATAATCATCATGTACTCGGTATTGTATGTTAGGTTCAAGAGAATTTTCTTCAAAGAGGGTTAATGCTTCATTTATTTCCCCTTCATTTAAAAGTATATAGGGCTCTTCTATTACTTCTTCCAATGAAATTTTGGTTTTAGGTGCTAAACAATGATTTGCTGGCAAAACGACAAGCATTTCATCTTCTAGCAATGGAATGCTTGTTAATTTAGATACAGCTTCTGG
Source organism: Bacillus luti (assembly GCF_009739945.1). NCBI lineage: Bacteria > Bacillati > Bacillota > Bacilli > Caryophanales > Bacillaceae > Bacillus > Bacillus luti. The sequence continues at coordinate 4,115,755 of NZ_CP040336.1, forward strand.
ATTAACAAAGCCAAAGTCTACGACTCCTTCTTTAATCCAATTACAAATAACTGTATATTCTCCTTGGTATATATCAAAATGAACAGCTGGATACTGTTCCTTAAAACTTCTTATCAAATTCGGTAGCCAGTGACATGCAACGCTAGAAAATGTTCCAATTCGAATAAGCCCACTTTGTAATCCTCTCATCTCTTTTTGCTTTTCTTGCAATTCTTTATGTGAATTGCTGATATTTCTAATATACGGCAAAAACTCTTCGCCATCTGGCGTAAGGGTTATTCCAGTTCGAGATCGCAAAATAAGAGTAGTTGATAATTCTTTCTCTAATGAGTTTACCATTTGACTAATTGCGGATTGGGTGTAGCCTAGTTCTTCAGCTGCTTTGGTAAAATTACCTGTTTCAATCACTTTAATAAAAGCGTGGTATATATTCATCAAATCGCTCCTTGTATTAGAAACTCTAATACTTTCATTATAAACATTCGTTTAACTAATACAAATTCAGATGATAACATATAGCTCTACCACACAAACAGGAAAGGATAAAAACAAATGACACAAAAACAAGCCAATTTACTACTGGCTACAGTCTCTATAGGTTGGGGAACATCATATATTTTTATGAAACTTCTTGCAGATACAGCTTCTCCCTTCACAGTAGTAGCTTTACGTTTCGGGATTGCATTTCTGATTATGATTATTATATTTAATAAGAAACTAATAAGCGTAAACACTAAAATATTAGGCTACAGCGCAATAGTTGGATTATTACTATGTGGGATTTTCATTTCACTTATGTATGGAATGAAAACAACATCTGCTTCTTCAGCCGGTTTTTTAACAAGTACAACTGTAATTTTAGTACCTGTTTTACAAACACTAATTACAAGAAAACTACCACGTAAAGAAGTAATTTATGGGGTAATAACTGTTTCTATCGGTTTAGCATTACTTACTATCAAAGACGACTTTACATTTGCATTTGGTTCTACTTTATGTTTGTTAGCTGCTTTACTTTATGGGATACACATTGTAATTACAAACTATTTTGTTCAAAAGGTAGATGCATTTCAATTGGGTATTTTTCAACTTGGCTTTGCATTTCTTTTTGCTCTCGTAGGAAATTTCATATTTGAAATGCCTGTATTACCTAGCGGAGTCATAGGGTGGTCCGCAATACTTGGTTTAGCTATTATTTGCTCTGCTTATGGCTTTGTGATGCAGCCAATTGCTCAAAAATATACTACACCTGAAAGTACAGGATTTTTATTTTCTCTCGAACCAGTTTTTTCAGCAATATTTGCATTTATCTTTCTAAATGAAAACATGGGAGTGCAAGGATACTTAGGTGCCTTGCTGATTCTGGCTGGTGTATTAATTGCAAATACATCATTTAAAAAACAAACTGTATTGAAGGAGATGAAGGGATGAATATTTTAATTATCTACGCACATCCAGAGCCGAAGTCTTTTAATGGAGCATTAAAGGATCTGGCGGTTTTAGAATTAACTTCTTTAGGTCATCAAGTTAAAGTATCCGATTTATATGCGATGAACTTCAAAGCTGTTGCTGATGGTGACGACTTTATCCAGCGAGAAAATAAAGGTTTTTTAAAATATGCAGTAGAACAAAAACAAGCAACTATGAAAAACAATTTTTCTGCTGATATTCAAGCAGAACAAGAAAAACTGCTTTGGGCAGACTTTGTTATTTTCCAATTCCCACTATGGTGGTATTCTGTTCCTGCCATTTTAAAAGGATGGTTCGATAGAGTATTTGCTTCTGGATTTATTTATTCCAGAGACGAAAGATATGATACAGGTAAACTGAAAGGCAGAAAAGCGATGTTGTCTACTACAACCGGTTCTCCCAAACATGCGTATACACCATACGGAATGGATGGAGATATGCACGAGAAGATACTTTATCATATTAATCATGGCATGCTTTATTTTTCTGGTTTAGAGCCTGTTGAACCATTCATTGCCTGGACACCATCCCATAATGAAGAAGATCGAAAACGTTACTTAGAGGAATATAAAAAACGTTTGCACAACATTTCTGAGATTCCTTCTATTCCATACCATCCTGCTTCTCATTATGACGAAAATCATCAACTAAAAGTAGAGTATAGACAGTAATTGAGAAAACCTTAAAAACAGTCGATTCTCGTTATATCAAGGAATCGACTGTTTTTAGGTCATCCTAACATAAATAATTTATTCTATATAAAACAAATAATAGGAGGAGCAACGTGAATAGTTTTACAAGAAAAAAATCCATTGAGGATTTACAAAGAAAAGACCTTAAAAATACAGGACTAAATCGAGTGTTAGGTTTATAGCAATTGATTGCAATTGGATTAGGGGGAATTATTGGGGTTGGAATCTTTGTTTTAACAGGAGTCGCTGCATCTGGATAGCCTAAGCTTCTCTCGCCAACTGTACCGGCGCGGCCCTTTCGTGTACTCCGCGCCTTTAACCGCTGCTTCTGCTCCTTTTTCAAAGGCAGTTTTCATGTCCACTTCGTTTCAGACGCTGTCTAACCAAGAATCTACACATGGAGCAAGTGCGTCAGCAAACAAAAGTGTATTCTGCATTTCTGAAAACAGTAGATGGCAGATTGTGACCTACTGAATCTGCTAAGAAAGAATATACAAGAACATCCTTAACATCATCTTTATTTCCACTAATGATTACATCAAGGAAATCTTCTATTTGGAATTCTGGAGTAAACAACACAATCTTAGTTGTTCTGTTTGGTTCTAAAGAAACAAAAGTACGAGAGATTTCAACTAATTCATTTTGAACCGGGAAAAAAGTGTTTCTACTTCTCTTAACAGTTACCGTTACATTACTAGTATGGCAGCGTGAATCATTGTTTAACATAATGTTGAGAGCAGTTGGAATAATCCCATTTTCAGAAACTGGAACTCGAAACACTCCAGTAGATTTATGAGCCATACAATCACATCCTTTCAAAATAAAATATATTTACAATATATTAAATGCAAAAAACGTTCATTTTGATAGGGACAAATCACTAATATATGGTACATATGTGAAGAAATCAAATCGGTAATAGAAATAGACTTTAAACTAGACAAAAAAACTCTAACTAATTCGTCATGGCGATTTAGTTAGAGTTTTTTTGTTTGAAGTATTCACGAGTATCTACCCTTATCTTTTCAGGTAAAACAATATCAAGTTCTTTATCTAACCATGCAAGAGTCTTTTTGCGAAGAAACTCACGCATGTGTTCTTCTGCTTCAAGCATTACTAAGTTAATTGTACAAGAAGAATTGCTAGGTTCACAAGAATTGCAAGCCTCGGCCTCGTCTCGATATAGTAGACCATTCTGTACAATATTTTTACATTGAAAAATAGGTTTTGGACCTTCGACAGCTTCTATTACATCCCAAAAAGAAACATCTTCTGGAGACTTAGCTAACCTATACCCGCCCTTTACACCTGGGACAGAACTTACAATGCCAGCTTTAGATAATTTACCGAAAACTTTTGAAAGAAATGTTTCAGAAAGTCCTTGAAACTCTGCCAAATCTTTTATTCCAACACTTTCCTTCGAAGGAGTGTTAATTAAATAAACTAGGCAATGCAAGGCATATTCAACCCCAACACTATACTGCATATACAAATCACCTGCTTTTTATTTTAAGAGTTATCAAATTGTATCTTAGGACCATTTAGAAGTTTAGTCAAATAAAGTGAAACTTTAATCAGTGGGGGTTTTCTTCATCCCCCACTGATTATTAGCCTTCACCAATCGGACTTTTATGGGCAGCCCGACCCCCACCTAACTTCTTTGCTTTCGCTGCATTTTGAGGTGGGGGTCTTACTGCCCATTAAAGCGGGATAAAAAAAGGCTCTTTTAGAGTAGTATGTATTTCATTTGACAAAAATAATTTCAGAGTTTATATTAAAGACCAAGTTAATCGACGATTAACTTGGTCGACGATTAAAACGTAAAATCTTTAAAAAAGGGGAAATACAAATGAATAAAACACTTATCATAAACGCACATCCTAAAGTGGATGATACATCATCAGTCAGCATTAAAGTTCTTAACCATTTTTTAGAATCTTATACAGAATTCATTCCTAATAATGAAACGATTGAACAGATTAATTTATATGATGATGTAGTACCAATGATAGATAAAACTGTTTTAAGCGCATGGGAAAAGCAAGGAAATGGACAAAAGTTAACTGATGAAGAACAAAAAGTAACAGAGCGTATGTCCGAAATTTTACAACAATTTAAAAGTGCAAATACGTATGTTATCGTATTACCTTTGCATAATTTTAATATTCCATCAAAGTTAAAAGATTACATGGACAATATCATGATTGCACGCGAAACATTTAAATATACTGAAACTGGATCAGTGGGACTACTTAAAGATGGAAGAAGAATGCTTGTTATACAAGCAAGTGGAGGAATCTATACAAATGATGATTGGTATACAGAAGTGGAATACTCTCATAAATATTTAAAAGCAATGTTTAATTTCCTTGGTATTGAAGATTATCAAATCGTTCGTGCACAAGGAACAGCAGTACTAGATCCAAATGAAGTATTACAAAATGCGTATAAAGAAGTTGAAGAAGCAGCTTCTAGATTGGCTAACAAATAAATTTTTCACTGGATGCATGATGGTTATAAATAAAAATCCCCTCCACCATAAGGCAGAGGGGACTTTCTAACTTCTATTTCAAACTACCCGCAATCTCCGTAAAGATAACTCCAAGTGCATGTGCACCTGCATCTGGATATCCTAAGCTTCTTTCACCAACTGTACCGGCGCGGCCCATGCGAGCTACGATTTCTTTCGTGTACTCTGCGCCTTTAACAGCTGCTTCTGCTCCTTTTTCAAAGGCAGTTTTCATATCTTCTTCGCTTGAAGCGCTGTTTAACCAAGAGTCTACACATGGAGCAAGTGCGTCAACAAGTGTTTTATCACCAACTACCGCTCCTCTACCGAACGATCTTTCACCGATAGATTGTATGCCTTGCAGTGCTCCTTGCAACATTTCAGCGAACTCTTTCACTGTTAACTCACGTTTTTCGCCTGCTGCTTTACTAGCTGCGCGGAATGCACCGCCCCAAATTGGACCAGATGCGCCGCCGCAATGTTCCATAATAATCATCGAGCAACCGTCAAGGAATGATCCAATCGTTACGTTCTCTTGATCTACAATGGAATGCCACTCACGTTTTAATTGCTTAAATCCTTTTGCCACACTCATTCCGAAGTCGCCGTCACCTGCATGTGTGTCTAACTCACAGAACGGTACTTCATTTTTAATAATAATGTCGCTCATTTTATCAACGAGATAAATCATGTTGTTTAATGTAATAACATTATCTTTTATAACAGCGTGCTCTTCCGCTGTTTCTAGTTCAAATGACACTTCCTTCTCTTCTGTCTCTTCAAGCACATTCACGTACTCAACACTTTCAACTGGTCCATCTACTTTAAACGCTGGTGTATTACATTCTTTCGATAGTAATGTTTTTAGCTCATTATCTAATTTCATTACTGTTAAAGACATACCAGCCATATCGATACTCGTCATATAGTTGCCAACGAATACTCTATTGATTTTAATGTTTCTAGCAGCTAGTTCTCTCGTAACTGCATTGTTAAATAAGTAAAGTTCTTGCAGTGGTGTTCCGCCAAAACCGTTAACTAGAAGCGCGATTTCCTCGCCATCTTTTACTCCTAAATCTTTCATTAAATCATTTGTCATACGGTTCGCTAATTCATCAGCTGACAGCATTTTTTCACGCTTAATTCCTGGTTCACCGTGAATACCTACGCCGTATTCCATTTCATCTTCCGCAAGTGTGAAAGTAGGTGATCCGCTCGCTGGAACTGTACAAGACGTTAACGCTAAACCGATTGTGCGCACGTTAGCCGCTGCTTTTTCCGCTACAGCTTTCACCGCTCCTAAATCCATACCTGCTTCCGCTGCTGCACCGGCAATTTTATGAACTAAAATAACGCCCGCAACGCCGCGGCGTCCTACTGTATACAGGCTATCTTCTACCGCAATATCATCGTCCACTTTTACATAGTCGACTTCAATTCCATCTTCCTTCGCTAAATGCGCTCCGTTTTTGAAATTCATAATATCGCCGCTATAATTTTTAATAATTAATAACGTACCTTTTTTACTAGCTGTCTCTTTAATCGCTTGATACACCTGAATTTGTGAAGGAGAAGCAAACACATCTCCGCACACTGCCGCATCTAACATTCCTTTTCCGACTAGGCCTGCATGTGCTGGCTCATGACCACTACCGCCGCCACTAATTAACGTTACTTTGTTTTCGTTCATTTCTTTCTTCTTAATCACTTTATATTTTTTCAAAAGCTCAAGCTCTGGATGAGCCATAACCATTCCGTTACACATTTCCATTACTAATGTTTCTGGTTTGTTTATAATCTTTTTCATTGTAGTTCTCCCTCAATTCCTTTAATATATTGTGATATATTTGAAATCTTCTTCTTACTACTCATGTTAAAATGAAAGCGTTTTATAGTAAACGGACAAAATGGACAATCTGTCTAAAGACACCGCTCTCATTTATGGGTAGGATTTTCATATTACTAACATTCTAGGGATGATTGAGATGACCTCTTCTATAATTTCTAAAAAGATAATCGCGAACTCATTGAAGTATTTAATGGAAACAGAGTCATTCCATAAAATATCAGTGAGCGATATTATGTTACACTGTCAAATGCGTAGGCAAACTTTTTATTATCATTTTAAAGATAAATTTGAACTATTAAGCTGGATTTATAGAGAAGAAACGAAGGAAAACATTATCGACTTTCTCGACTATGAAACGTGGGAAAACATTTTCGATTTATTATTTGATTACTTTTATGAAAATCAAAAATTTTACCGAAACGCTTTTAAAGTCATTGAACAAAACTCGTTTAATCACTATTTATTTGAGCATACGAAAAACTTATATATGAAGATTATTGATGAATTATCTGCGAGCTGTGGATTCAGTCTTTCTGATGAGACAAAAAATACGATTGCCTCTTTTTATAGTCACGGCTTCGTTGGAACGATAAAAGATTGGATTGAAAGTAAATGCGAAGTAAATCCATCCATTATGTCTTCTCTCATGAAAAATATGATAAACAATCAATTACTACTATTACTGGAGCAATCAGCAAAGTAATTAAAGGGTGGCAAAAGCAATGAAAAAGATTATGAATGATGTACAAAATATCGTTCAAGATATGCTGCATGGCTTTTATTTTGAACATAATGACAAAGTAAATTACGACGAAACACATCACATCATTTATGTAAAAGATATCGAAAAACTGAAGCAAAATGTTGTCATCATAAGCGGCGGTGGTAGCGGACATGAACCTGCTGATATTGGCTATGTAGGAAAAGGAATGCTTACAGCGGCAGTAAACGGTAGCATTTTCACTCCGCCTACAGTAGAACAAATTGTAGCGGCTACTCGCCTCATGCCAAAAGAAAAAAGTATACTATTCATCATCAAAAACTTTAAAGATGACGTTGAAAACTTTCTAGCGGCGAAGCAAATCGCAAAAGAAGCAGGAAGAAAAATTGATCACATCATCGTAAATGACGACGTTTCAATTGAAGATGATGCTTCCTTTAATAAAAGAAGACGCGGCGTCGCTGGCACTGTTTTCGTTCAAAAAATACTTGGTGCGGCGGCTCTTGAAGGACATTCTTTAGAAGAACTAACAGCACTCGGCCGTTCTATCACTGAAAACTTACACACATTAGGAGTCGCTCTTTCACCTGCCAATGATCCAGTGAAAGGAAAAGCTTCATTCACATTAAACGACGATGAAGTATTTTACGGCGTTGGTATCCACGGCGAAAAAGGTTACCGTAAAGAAGCACTATCCTCTTCTGAAATATTAGCGATCGAACTAATGAACAAACTAAAAAGCATTTATCGCTGGAGAAAAGGAGACAACTTCGCCATTCTCATTAATGGACTCGGTGCAACACCATTAATGGAACAATACATTTTCGCAAACGATATTCGCCGTTTGTGTGAACTGGAAGGATTGCAAATTACATTCGTAAAGGTCGGTACTCTTCTAACTTCTTTAGATATGAAGGGTGTTTCGCTTAGTTTGCTTAAGGTAGAGGATTTGGCTTGGGTGAAGTGGTTGAAGGCGGATGTTGGAGTGGGTAGTTGGTAAGTAAAAATTATGATGATAAAAGCCTTTAGCTATAACGAGTTAAAGGCTTTTTGCAAATTGAAATATTGCACGAGCATTAAAACGAAATTCGTAATCACCTCACTGAATGATGACAGGTCTTCCAAATAAAGCTGGATGATAAATTAACATCGCACCTACAAATGAACACACTAAACAAAAAATAGCCTCGTATTTTATAACTAGAGAAGAGTTTGTATCAAGCTTTTTCCCCTCTCTTTTACATATCATTTTAAATAAAACTCTATATAATACATACCCAACCATCGCCCCGAGGGTGTTCGTAAATAAATCATCAATATCTGTAATTCTATTATTTAGTAATTGATTTAACTCAATTGCCAATGAAAAAAGAAATCCCGCACATACGGTGTTTTTCATTTTTCTAAAATGTGGCCAAATAGTCGGTAATAAAAAACCTAACGGCATAAACAGTACAATGTTCAAAAGATACGTAGTACTACCTGCCGTATCAAATAGAGTCAAGTTGATTTGACTTACACGAATCCACGTTTCATAGTTACTTATATCCCATACAGTCGCGATTTGCGTCACCCTATACACTAACGAAAGGTAGAATAGAAAAACATAAACCCATAGAAAATGCCAAATAGATATAGTTCTTTTCACTTTAAAATAAACTCCAATTTGAAACATAATACAAAAAATAATAGTAAAAAAATAAGTATACAAATAACTAATCAAAACTTCTGTATGCATGTAGAATCCCCTAACTTTACATCTTCATCTATGACTTTGTTGTTTATAGGATAGGAGAAACTTTTAAAATAAAAAGTGGGGTAAACATAAAATTTTTCTTAAATCTTCACATGCAACCCTTATAGTATTTTCATCCATACAGTATATATAATCATATGAATCGTTTGTTCAGTTAAGATATACTTATTCTGACAAGAGGAAAACAGTAAGCATGAATGAAAAGGTACTTGATGAAATAAGAATTCGTAATGCGTGGGTGAATAAATCATGTTAAAGAAGCTAGAAAACCTTATCACTTCAGTCAATTTTAAAGAAGCTGAAAAATTATTTAAAAGCAACTGCTTTGAGGACTTCTCAGAAAAACTACTATATATTACTTACGAAAACAGTAGTATTACGAACTATAGTTTTATAAATTATTTATTACTGAAAAAAGAATCAAGTGATTTACATGACCTTGCATTTGATTTATTAGTAAATCCTCTATGCCATATTGAAGGAGCATATCACTCCGCTTTATATCATGCTAAAAGATCAGTAGAGTTAACAAAAGAAGAAAATGTAGATAGTTTATTACAATTACTATTTCTTCATTCCGTACCAGATAAATTGATTTCTGATAAAAAGGCTATTGAAATTTGTAATAAAATTTTAGAGTTGGATGCTTCTAATGAAGTTGCTAAAGAAACTATTAAGGAACTAGATTAATTAGGGGATTTCCATATGGAAATCCCTTAACTTTCTCATATTTATCCCTTCTCATCCCTCATACTGTAATACCCCAAATTAATAATAACCAAGAAATACCCACCCATAATTCCAGCTGCAAATGTCCACATGTACTCACGGTGTTCAATTTCATACATAATAATCGCGCCGAGTATTGCCGCTGCAAACCGATTCATCATGCCGAGCATCGGTGCTTTTTCTTTTTTTACAATGCTATTTCCGAATTTTTCGATACGCCTTCCTAAAATCCAGGCGCAGTACATACTAACTAAAAGGCCGATGCTTATCCCTATAAACTGGGCTGAAAAAGGTGTCACAAGCCATCCTAATAACATCACCCCTAGCAAACAATACATTTGTATGTTGAATGATCTTAGTGCCATACGAATCATGTTGTGCTCCTTATCTTTCTCCTTGTATTTCCGTATCATCAATCCCATCTTTCGGACTTCAAACTTTCCGATATATCTTTTTTAAAATGAGGGAATTTGATTTTACTCACCATTAAATACGCGAGTATGCATGTACCAAACGCCACGGAAACTGGATTCTTTAAAAAACATAAAATGAGGAGACACATTGCCGCGAATGGAATTGGCATACCGATGAATGTCGGAAGTTTACTTTGTTGCGTGTTAAATCTCGCAAGCCGAAGCATTCCGCACACACTATATGCAAGCGCGCACATCATCCCAATAGACTGTAAATCTTTTAACGCGACAGTATATGCAAGAATAGACGGTGCTACACCAAAGGTAACTAAGTCCGCAAATGAGTCTAACTCTCCGCCAATTTCTGAAACAGAACCGAGTTTCCGAGCGACCATGCCATCAAACAGATCAAATATCATACCTGTAATAATGAACATAACTGCACCGTACATATCGTGTGCGAAAACAGAATAAATGGCCAATATTCCACAAATAAAATTCGCTATCGTCATCATATTTGGTATGTAACTCATCACACGCTTCTCCTCCTTTCTACTCATTGCTTCATCTAGGTTCTTACTCATTACAATCAAGATCCTTCTGTTTTTCTTCCAATATCACTTTATTTATTTTCGTTAACGTATCCGTCATTTGTTCTAAAGCACCGATATCGATTTTTGAAAAATACTTCTCAATTAATACATCATCTAACTCAGACAACTGCTCCATATACTTACTACCGTTTGGACCAAGTGTAAGGAAATACTCCCTTTTATTGTTAGGATTAACTTGTTTTGAAATCATCTTCTGTTTTTCCAATTTCGATAAAACTTGGCTCACAGCGCTTTTCGATATATTAAAAGTAGTCGCAATGTGATTTGCTGTCGTGTTTTCATTTAAATTAATATGAAATAGCATACTCTCTTGCTGTCCTGTAAGACCGTACTCATCTTTCAACTCCTGAAATAGTAAAATGTAGAATTCATTATAAGCTCGGTTCATTTCATTAATTATTTCTTTATACGTTCTAGTCATAGCACTCTTCCTCCATGCTGTTATTTCGTTTTAATAGTTAAGTTCACTTAACTTAACTATAGTATACTGTTTTGTTTGTGTAAAGGGAAACCTCCCCCACGTTTTTACCATCACACAAAAAAGAAGACACCTATTAAGATGTCTCCCTTTCATACTTAAGACTCCAAGCTCTTACCATTCGTCGCAATTACTTCTTTATACCAATCGAAGCTTTTCTTCTTCGATCTTTTTAATGAACCTTTTCCTTCATTATCTTTATCAACGTATATATATCCGTAACGTTTTTTCATTTCTCCAGTAGAAGCACTTACAAGGTCAATTGGGCCCCAGCTTGTGTATCCGATAATATCTACTCCATCTTGAATTGCTTCTGACATTTCGATCATATGCTTCTCTAGATAATCAATACGGTATTCATCATCCACTTCGTCTTCACCATTTAATTGATCAATTGCACCAAGACCATTTTCAACGACAAATAAAGGTTTTTGGTAACGATCATAAAGTTGGTTCGCTGTAATGCGGAAACCTTTCGGATCAATCGTCCATCCCCACTCTGATTTTTCCAGATAAGGATTTTCAACAGAACCGAATACATTTCCACTCGTTATACTTTTTAACACTTCTGGATCGGTACTTGTTGCTCGGCTTGCATAATAACTAAATCCAATATAATCAACTGTATGCTCTTTTAAAATTGCCTCGTCTTCTTTTTCCATTTCAATTGTTACATTGTTATCTGTAAAGAAGCGCTTTGCGTATCCAGGATATGCGCCTCTTGCTTGTACATCAATGAAGAAGAATGATTCACGATCTTGTTCCATCGCGCGTTGGATGTCATCTGGATTACATGTGTACGGATATGTTGCACCAGCCGCAAGCATACAACCGATTTTTGCATCTGGAATGATTTCATGACATGTTTTTACAGCTAACGCACTTGCGACAAGCTGGTGATGCGCTGCTTGATACTGAATTTGTTTTTTATTGTCCCCTTCTTTAAATGCTAGACCTGCTCCCATGAAAGGTAAATGTAAAAGCATATTAATTTCGTTAAATGTCATCCAATATTTCACTTTATCTTTATATCTACTAAAAATCGTTTTTGCGTACGTCTCGAAGAAGTTTACAAGCTTTCTACTTCTCCAGCTTCCATACTTTTCTACTAAATGAACAGGTACATCGAAATGAGCCATCGTAACGACTGGTTCAATGCCATGCTTCAGCAGTTCATCAAACAAATCATCATAAAACTGTAATCCTGCTTCATTCGGCTTTTCATCATCACCATTTGGGAAAATACGTGTCCAAGCAATAGATACGCGTAACGCTTTAAATCCCATCTCTGCAAACAGAGCGATATCTTCTTTGTAACGATGATAAAAATCAATCGCTTCGTGTGACGGATAAAACTCCCCTTCTATCGGTGTAAAAGAATGAATATTTCCTTTCATAATGTCCCAGCGGTTTTCACCAGTTGGCAATAAATCAACCGTCGTTAATCCTTTTCCGTCTTCTAAATATGCGCCTTCAACTTGATTCGCTGCAGTCGCTCCACCCCATAAAAATCCTTTTGGAAAAATAACTTTAGACATATAGAAAAACTCCTTTATATAAGAATGAACGAGGAAAGGTATTGCAAGTTTTACAGAATACCTTTCTTCGTATGAACCTGTATGAAATGTACTACTATTTAACTCCTAACTTTAGTAAGGAATCTCCTGCTTGAATCTTTTCTACTTCTGTTTTTTTAATACTATATTTATCATAATTTGTAACAACAACTGGTGTTGTCACAATATAACCCGCCTTTTGAATTTCAGCTATATTAAACTCAATAAGTAACTGACCTTTTTCTACTCTCGCTCCTTGTTCAATGTGAGAAGAGAAAAATTCGCCATTTAATTTCACAGTATCCATTCCAATATGGATTAAAATTTCAGCACCTGAATCCGCCGTAATTCCTATCGCATGATTCGTCGGGAAAAGTGCCGAAACCGTACCTGAAACGGGTGAAAACAACTTTCCTTCTGAAGGTTCAATCGCAACTCCTTCACCTAACGCACCCGATGCAAATGCAGCATCGTCAATGTTTTGAAGCGGCATAACGGCACCATGGAAAGGACTAAGGATTACTTCATCATCGCTTGATGCAGCGATTTTCTCACTTGCCTCAGCTATTTCTGTAGATGTTTTCTTTTTCGTAAAACCGAATAAATAAGTAAGAATAAAACCTACTATTAAAGAGACAACCATCGCAATAATTGCGCCCCAAAATCCAGCTGTAATCCCATCTTTCGGACTAATGAATGTCGGAAGCGTAAATATACCAAGTCCACCTGTCATATAAACTTGTGTACCAAATACGCCAAGTATTGCGCCGCCAACTCCTCCAGCAATACAACTCATAATAAACGGCTTTTTAAGAGGAAGTGTAATACCATAAATCGCCGGCTCTGTAACGCCGAAAATACCTGAAATAAATGCTGGAATACTAAGTGTTTTTAACTTCTGATCTTTCGTTTTCATCCAAACGCCAAGCACAGCACCAATTTGAGCAAATGAAGCAGCAAATATAAGTGCGAGTATCGGATCAACGCCGTTTACTGCTAAATTGTTATAGCCAATCGGAACGACGCCCCAATGAAGGCCGAATATAACAAGTACTTGCCAGAAAGCACCGAGTAAAGCACCCGCTACTAATGGGCTTGCATTATAAAGCCAAAGTGTCGCCTGTCCTAAAAACTGCCCTGCCCACGTCGCAATTGGACCTATAACAAGAAATGTAACGGGTACAACGATTAGTAACGTTAAGAATGGTAGTACAAATGTTTTCACAACATCCGGAATCACTTTCTTTAAAGACTTTTCTACCTTCGCTCCAAAATAAGCAGCGAGAATAATTGGAATAACTGATGATGCATAATTCATTAAAATAACTGGTATTCCTAAAAACGTAATATGAATGGGTGATTCAAACATCGTTCCTACAAATAACGTATATAATGGCTCACTTGCTTTTAAACCGGCTAAAGCTGGATAAACTAAAGCGCCCCCAATTGCCATACCAATGAACGGCGAACCTCCGAATTTCTTACTTGCTGTATATCCTAAGAAAATCGGGAAGAAATAAAATAACGAATCGCCAACTGCATTTAATATTTGATACGTTCCTGACTGTGTACTTAACCAACCTAACGCTACAAATAGTGCATTTAACCCTTTAATCATCCCTGTTGCAGCTAGCACTCCTAAAATTGGAGTGAAAATGCTAGAAAGAATATCTATAAGACTACTCTTTTTCTTCTCACTCGCATCTTCTTCCTCTGTTTCTTGAAACCCTCCGGCAACAATAACCGCTTTATACACGTCGGATACATGGTTACCAATTACAACTTGATATTGTCCGCCGCTTTTCATAACAGTCACAACATCTTCCATATTTTTCAGTACTTCTGTATTGGCTTTCCCTTCATCTTTTAACTGAAATCGTAAACGCGTTATACAATGTACGACGCTATTTATGTTTTCTCTTCCCCCAACATGTTTCAATATGTCTTTTGCCAACTTTTCATACTTCATAATCGTTCCCCCTCCTTACAATCATCCCATTTATTATTTTTATAAAGTGAAACTTTAATCAGTGGGGGGGTTGTTCGTCCCCCACTGATTATTAGTTGAACCAATCGGGCTTTTACGGGCAGTTGATCTCCCACCTAACTTCTTTGCCCTAGCCAAACTTTTAGGTGGGAGTCTTACTGCCCGTTAATGCGGGATAAAAGAAAAAACCTAAACTAACCATAACGACGTGATACATACGAATCACTCCATTACAAGTCAATTTAGGTTTTGCCTGCCAAACAGTAACAATCCCGTTTATTCAATTACATAATTCATTGCGTTTCGTTACACGATGAATGTGCAACGTTACGTACACTTTTTCATCTTTTGAAAGATGGCTATTATGTGCTTTTTGTAAGTATGCTTCAATTTTTTCTGTACAACAATATGCCTCTTCATACTTACTTTTCACTTGCTCGTATAAAAAATCATCCTCTGCCGAATGCAATTCCTTCTGCATTAAACGCTGGGCAAAGTATCGTAAATGCGTTACGAACCGACTATAGTTAAATGAATTTTCATCTAAGTTCATTTTATAGTGGTACTTTACAACATTTAAAATATCTTGGACGATTTTCGTCATTGCCACCGTTTGCTGCATCGCCGGCTCCCCTTGCTGCGCATTAACGAAATGCAAGGCAATTGATCCTGCTTCATCTTCAGAAAGTCTAAACCCAGTCTCTTCTTCAATGATGTTCAAAGCTTGTAGACCAATTTCAAACTCTTTCTGATAGAATCTCTTAATCTCCCAAAGCAAAGTATTTTTGAGATCCATTCCTTCTTTATGCCGAGTTAAGGCGAAACTTAAGTGATCCGTTAATGTAAGATAAATATAATCACTTAAAGTCCCCGGCAAAACTGTCTTAGCAAATTGAATAATTCTCTCTGTAATCTCTAAATTCTCTACAGGAATTTCAGTTAGCAACCTAGCAAGCTTCTCTGATAATTCTCTCGTTTCTAGAACAAAGGTCTTTTCTACCCTAGACTCATCAATCGTATCGCCTACTTTTTGCTGAAACCCCAAACCTCTGCCCATAAGTACAACTTCTGTCTCATTATCCTTCATCGTACAAACAACATTGTTATTTAAGATTTTATGGATTCTCATATTGTTCCGCCTTCTTCTTCTTAAAGTCACAAAAGGTAATAAAAAAACCTAAACTGATTCCAAAAGCCACACTACACCCGTAGCCTTTAGGTCAATTTAGGTTTTGCCTGCCGAACAGTAACAATCCTTTTACTTATTATCTTACCTTTATTATACACAAAGGGTAAGCGGTTGCAATGATAATTTTTTGAATATTTTTTTACAAAGAAAAATACTAACAGTTGATCAGCTTTTGCTTAAATGTATGTAAAACATTCTTTCTCTCTTCATACTCTTCTTCACCGGCTTCTTCCCAAAGTTCAAGATCAGCGCCACGTTCAATTAATGTAATCGCATTACTGCGAACTTCTTCTTGAAGACAACCTTTCTCAAGTTGTATTGCCGCAAGACCAATGTATACTAAAGACATTACTTCTAACTCTTCACCTATATCAAACTCATCTACATACTCTTCTAGAACAAGCTTCGTTGCTTCTTCCGCGCTGTTACCTTCTTCTAAATACTCAATAAACTGATCTTTTACATCGCAAGTTGTATCATCATCAAATAATCCAGTTCCCCAAGCACCCATATTCCACAGCTCCTTCTTTACACTTTTCTACTTCAATGTTAAATACAGTAGCAAGTCATTACAAGACTAGTTATGCCTATCATTATAGTTTACAATTACTATAGGAGATGCATATACTTCACCACATTTATTATTCCGAATAATTAAACACAAATGATAAAAATTCCATATAGACCCATTACTGGTTAAAATGTTATAATTACATTACCCTACATAGTTCCTCATATCCGGACTGAGGAACTAGCGTCTTATTAAGTAATGCGCATAAATTAAATAAAAAAGACACTTTACAGTGTCTTTTTTATTTATATCCTCATAAGAACTATCTCTTCTATACACAAAATCTATTACATGACAAAGGAGACTAGAAAATGGAACATCCTGTTGCAAGAGAACTGCGTTTCATACGTGTGTGCCTTATCATCTTAATCATTGTCATTGCATTTTGGGATCGTGAGAAAACTGTGGAAATCAATGATCACGGTAGCGACCCTATCTTAAATACCAGCAACATGACCCAAGTTGGCGATAATACATTTGCCTATAAAGACGAATCTAATCAAATTAGAATATTCAAGTTTGATCCGGCTACAAATGAAATAAAGCTAATAAAAGAGTTTTATGCTAACGAATATTAATGAAATTACATTAGACAGAAGGCACCTCACAGTGTCTTTTTTATTTTTAAAAGGACCTGCTCACATTCATGCGTCAAACATAAAGTAAATGGAATCCGTTAAAAAACATGAGTGACCCTTTGTTTTCCCCTCTTATTAAAGGAGGAACTATTATGGGATTTGGTGGTAGTTGCGGCGGAGGCTGCGGTTTTGCTGGAGGATTTGCATTATTAGTTGTATTGTTTATTTTATTAATCATAGTTGGAGCTGCTTGCTTCTGCTAAACAAACTATCGGAAAAGACACTCTTATATGGGTGTCTTTTCTTTGTAAACTACAAAGTATGAGAAATGAAGCATTTAGCTATAATTACGACTAAGGGCTTTTTTGTATGTAAATAAAAAAGGGAGCTGACTTTATGGAACATAATAAAAATGGAATGCTTGCTTTAATTGTTTTGTTTGTAGGACTAGCATTTTTTGTTATTGGCATGGTTTATCATTTATGGGGAACGGTTTGAAAATAAATATTAATCTACTTAGAAGAAATTCAGACGCAACATCCATATCTTCATCTCATTAAACACCAATAACCATTTCTCTAGTTATGAAACCCTTCTTTATGCTTGAGGGGTTTCTGCTTTAACCCAATTATAAAAAAAGGCCCCATCACTGGGGCGCTCAAAAAATAATATAAGTAAATGAATTAAAACAAATAACAGACAACTACAATATATACTATATAACATCATATAATCTATATATATGCAACATTACATGAAATTCTTTATTATTACATGCTATACTAAAATAGGAGTCGACAATCGTTATTTTCTTCTTATTTTTAAAGCAATAGGGATATACCTTCTTAACTCATTTGGATTGTACAAGTAAAAGAAGACATCTTACTAGATGTCTTCTTTTCTTATATTTTTATGAATTTTTTTGAGTTGATGCTCTCCAAGCACGAAAAGATGTTGGGCGTCCAGAATGAGCTCTTTGCTTCGCAGCAGCAACAGCTGGTTTTTCTTCAATAGTCTTTGGTTTTTCTTCCACAATTGCTGATTTTTCTTCAAGAGTATTCACAGCTGTTTGTATTTTTTCCAACTGCTCTTTTAAAGCTTGTTGTTCAATCTTTAAATCTGTAAGTAAACGTAAAATCATTTCAGAATTAGCCATAAAGATCCTCCTTCCCCCAATACACAGAATAAAATACAATATGTAAACGATGAAACACCGGTGACAAAAATAAGGTCGTCAATTCTTTTAAAATTCGTGACACCTTTATTTTTAAAAAGGACCTGCTCCATTCATCCGTAAAAACATAAAGTGAATTAAATCCATTATTAAATGGTCTTTATGGAAGGAGGAGTTAATATGGGCTATGGCGGTAGTTGTGGTGGTGGCTGCGGTTTCGGCGGCGGATTCGCTTTACTTGTTGTACTCTTTATTTTATTAATCATCGTAGGAGCTAGCTGTTGGGGCGGCGGATTCGGCTGCTAAGTAAAGGCACTCTTGAGAGTGTCTTTTTTTTGTTTCATTTTTCCCCTCCGATCTGTATTAGCTCTTTTTAAAATGTAAGATTTCTCATCTCATAGTAGTAAATGATTTATTTTCATATCGTTATATTTTTGCGAACGGTAATAAAGAAAAGACACCCTAAGGTGCCTTCCTCCGACTTGATAACCACTTTAATTTTAATAATATGTATTGGACTCCCATCCACATATTATTTTATCATGTTAAGTTACTTCACACATTGAGAAATGTTGTTCAAATCTATATTTTAATCGAACTATCTAGTCAAAGATTCCTCCAACATTCCTTCTAATTCCTTTTTGATTTCTTCAGGTTTCATCTGGTCAACTGGTTTATAATTCCCATTAGCATCATAGTTAGCCGAATCTTTCTTAGGATCATATGTAGATGTTGAACCTTGTCCTGGAGAGGAAGACGGAACTGAGTTGCTATTCCCTTTATATTTTTCAGTAAGATCTTTTTTATTTACTTCATCCATATCAGAATAATAATTTGACTTAGTGTATTTTTGGTCATCATTTATAACTAACTCTTTATCATAAACATTCATTTTGTATTTGTCATCGCCATAGGTAACATGTAGAGTGTCGTAAATGCATTTGTTGTCATTCCCACATTCAATTGACAACCCATCAAGTTTAGTAATAGCATCTTGTATTACTTCGTATTTTTCCATTGTTTCTAAATTGGAGAACTCCTCGTCTACAGTTAGATTAATGTTCACTGGAGTTAGGCCTTCCTTTTTGCCACCTGCTTTGTAACTAGCTTCTTCAATATACGGTGACAACTTGCTTTCTTGTAATTTCTCTGTAGCATCTTCTTCTACGATTTTCATGTCCGCGAAACATCCAGTTAATATAAGACATGTAGCGGCCAATAATATGCCAATAAATCCCTTTTTCACACACATCACCCCTAATTTTATTTATGTCTGATAATAAAATAAAAGCACCCTTTCGAGTGCGTTATTATTAATTTACTTGATTACACCACCAGAAACTCCGGACATTGCCATAATATCAATTATCTTATCTGATACAGTGGCTTCTTTTCCGCCTCCATAGTAGGCGTTTAATGCATCAATAAACCAATATGCGTCGGCTGTTACCGATCTACCTGCAGATTTCATTGATTCAATAACTGTTTGAACATATATAAATTTGTCATCAAATGATAATTCAACCCAATCTCTACCAGTGGCATTCTTAATCTTTTCTATTTCTTCATTAGCTGAAGAGGAAGTGTCAGTTGAAGGTGGTGTAGTACTGGTTTCAGTTTTGACGGGTTTAACAGGTATCCCATCTTTAGCACTTGCATCGTAAATGATATTACTTTCAATATAACTTTTATCTTTATCATCTAAGTGCAGCTGATCTCCAACTGATGTATGATAATATGTGTAATATTCGTGTTTCTCTGTTCTCAATACAATACTAAACACTTCGCATGCAACGCCTTGTCCACAATATAAATTTCCCGCGCCATCTTTCCCTTGCGGTTTTCCGCCTTGTTTTTCAATGATTTTACCTATGGATACCAAGTATTCATATTGTTCTTTAGGTTGTAAGTTATCAAATGAATCGTTAAGGGAAGCTACAATGTCATAAGAATAATATGGATTTTCAGCATTTGGATCTGTATTTTCTAGTTCTTTATACATTACGGATTTTAGATAATTTTTAATTTCTTTATCCTTTGATATTTCGGAGACGATACTATCCAAGTTCTTAGTAGTATGTTCTGGTCCACCACAACCTGATAAAACTAACATTGCTGTGATAATAGTTAAAATGGTTCTTTTCATAGTTGTCCTCAATTCTTGTTGTTTTTCCTGGATGCAATTTGCAAAATGTAAGATTTCCTGAAATATCATAACAGACTTAGTTACAATTATTTTGTCGTATTTTGTCGGAGGGTAATAAAAAAGACACCCTAAGGTGCCTTCCCCCGACTTGATAACCACTTTAATTTTAATAATATGTATTGGACTCCCATCCACATATTATTTATGTTAAGTTATATTGTTCATTGAGAAATATGATCCCAATCTATAGCTTGTTTGCTTTCTGAAAGGTGATAAGCGGTAATTTAATTTTTAATTATGTTTTGAATGTATACTTTTATTTTGTATTTTGAGGATATCAGGGGATCTGAATGTTAAATAATATTTAAAAGTTTACTTTCACTTAAAATCGAGCGAAGCGACAACCGTTTTAGGAAGAGAAAATGAAATTGTGAGATTGAAAAAATGTTAAAGGTTATAGGAATCTCCGATTAAGTCAAAAACAAGGAGAAAGCTTAAAATCACAAAATTTACGTGTTTGGTATTAAGAAGGTTCTTTAATCCTCTACGTAGAATTATTTGTTTAGATTTTTATTTTCCATTCAAAAAATCAAGGAGGATTTAAAATATGGAATTAATTAACAATAAAAATAAAGAAGCTTTTCATAGTACTCCAAGCAATCAAAACACATATCATTTTCTAAGTGAAAAAGTGACGGTTTTAGTATCAGGAGAACAAACCAATGGAGAATATGCTATTGCACATGTTATAGAACCCCCAAAATTAGGACCACCACTTCATATTCATAAAGATGAAGACGAAGCATTTTATATTTTAAAAGGACAATTTACTTTCTTTGTGGGGGACCAGATTATCGAAGTATCAGCTGGAGATTATGTATTTGCTCCTCGAGGTATTCCTCATAGATTCGTATCAGGATCAGAACAATCTGAATTTATTGTTACTGCAACTCCGGCAGGCTTTGATCGATTTGTAAAACAATTAGGAACTCCCGTTTCAAAAAATGCACCTCTTCCTGAAGTGAAGCCACCTTCTTTAGAAGAACTTCAAAAACTTGTAAAAGTTTCAGAGACTTTTAATATCACATATCCAGATTTGAAAATATAACTCAATTAAGTTTTTTTAGGTAATCTCTAGTATTTTATTGATAGAGATTACCTATTTTTATTAAGGTTATCGCTAATAAAGGTTCTGGTGCAAGAAATCTATAAAACTTGGACATACTGATACTAGTACTCTAAAAAAGGACGTGATCAGTATGGAAAAGCAAAGTCTATTTAAGTGGAACAAGATCATCGTTTTATTAAAAAACGTGTGCGTTTCAAGTCTTTTAGCACAGCTACATCCATTCTTGCAGGAGTAGAAGCAATGCATATGATTAAAAAAGAACAGATTGATTTATAGGATCAGTCTGTTCAAAAACAGAAAGAATTTATCCATCAATTATTCGGGCTAACAGCATAAAATACAATTCCGCTAGAAATATATGTGCTATATTCTCTTTTAGTTTATCTTTGCACCAGAACCAATTTAATGAAGTGTTTACTACAAAAGGCCTAGGATGTAAGGATTTCTCATTAGTTTTCTTATTATTGGTCCGAGTTTTTCAAGCTATGACAAATGCTCTATGTCTGTATTATTTTCTCTTCCAATTACTATATGTTTTTAGCATACTATTAACTATAAGGAGGGAGTGTAGAAATGGAAGAAAAGAAAGTGACGTGGTTAGAACTCTTTTATGATTTGTTATTTGTGGCAGCGGTGACGGCTGCGACTCATGTTTTACTCCATGTTGAAGATGGTCATATCCATGCAGAGTATTTAGTAAAGTTTGTCCTAATTTTTATTCCAATCTGGTGGGCTTGGGTAGGGCAAACCATCTTTATTAACCGGTTTGGAAAAGATTTATTTCATCAACGAATCTTTTTGATCCTGCAAATGTTTTTTGTCCTAATAATGACATCAAGCTTATCCGCTGATTTTGATCCTTATTATCTTTCTTTTTTAATTGGCTATATTGGCTTAAGGGCAGTGACTGCAATCCAATATCTTATTGTCCAGCGTATAGAAGAGGGAGCTCGAAAAAAAGCAGCACTCTTTTTAGGAAGATATTTTTGGATTGGAATCGTTATTTCATTATTCTCCGTCTTTTTTGATTCTTGGATTCGATATGCTGCGTTGTATTTAGGAATTTTTATCGATATTATTGTCCCACTGCTTGGAAGAAAGTGTTTAGAAAAAGTTCCTACAAATACAGCTCACTTGTTAGAGAGATTTGGTCTATTTTCCATTATTCTCTTTGGAGAAGCACTTATAAGTACTCTTGTGGTCATTCAACCTAAACAAGGAAATTGGGATTCAATAAGCTTCGCGATCATTTCATTTATCCTCATTATTTCGATGTGGTGGCAATATTTCGATAACATGGAGAAGAAACTCGACAAGTCTAGACAAACTTCCGGTCAAATTATTATTTACGGTCATCTGTTTATTTTAATGTCTTTGAGTATGGTTGCGGCATCCATTAGACTATTATTTTTAAATGAGGTCTATTATTCTTTTATCTTATATTTTGTTTTTGGTTCTGCATTGCTCTATTTCCTATCAACTACAATTGTTTTCCATCAATACAGGTTTGAAAAACACCGTTTGAAAATTTATCATTTATGCTTGTTTTTAGGGATTTTAGCAGTCTTTTTTGTTATTAATTTGGTTGTAGTAGTACCAAATATTGTGATAATAGGGCAATTAACCCTATTTTTTATCATCTATGCTAAATTAACAACTACATAAATAAAAGCATCAAAAAAAACAGTATCAAAACTTGAACCGCACCCCAATTGTTAGACACAGTCTAACAATTGGGGTGCGGTTTTTTATGACTAAATTTAATTCAGAACAGAAAATAAATGCTGTAATACGTTACCAAAATGGAAGATTCGGGATTAATTAATCGGGAACAGGAATGGAAAACAAAATACCTTTCATTGACTGAGGAAGGAAAAGAGTTTTTTAGGTTACTTAGGGGTATTTCCACATGCCCATCAACTTAAGAGCTTTATAACACCCCAAAACAAAAAAAATTGACATTTTCACATGAAGATGTCAATTTTCTCGTTTTGGAGGTATTTGTATTTCTTAACTTGATAGCGATGTGGCGGGTCCTCTAAATCAGCATCTCGAAAATAAAGGGACATGCTGAATTAAAAGGAAATAAATTCAAGTAATTACCACCCAAGCCAAACAGTGCCTTGGTGCCATGAACCATCTGTATTTACTAGAGTTACAACATAGTTTCCTGCTTTCATAGGACCAAAGTAATTATAAACATAATTACCACCACTCATTGGCCCTCCTGTTACATTATGGGTTACGGTGTTTCCTGATGATAAACTTTTTACTACAACTTTAAAATTAAAATTTTTATTATTTTGAATAGCTACTCCAATAGTTTCGTTGTCTGCTACAGATACAGTTTTTTTCACTTGAATTGATGTAGAAAAATTATAACTACCGGAATATCCCCAATCAAATGCTGCAGCTGCTTTTTCTCCAATAAGATTATTTTTATCAGAAAAATTTGGTACAAATGGTCTTTCGACTTCATTTGTATTTTCAACTATACTTTCAATTCTATCTGACATAGGTTTTACTGTATCAGCTGATGCTGCACCAATCCCCCCAGTTAATGCAATACCTGTTGCTAATGCTCCGACTACTAATTTCTTGAACATAAAAAATCCCCCTTTAATAGTTTTGTAACTCATACATCAAATGTATCATTTTTTACAAAAAAGAAAATATTTAGAATTTATAGAAATATTAGTTTAATTATTAAAAATATTCAGTCTTAAATTTATCAAAGTTTACACTCATAAATTACTGTAAAATAATGAAATTTCCGTTTTGGGGATACTTGAAATTACTAGCTTGATAGCAATGGGGTACCGCCAACATTTTGGAAAAAAATCACGCTAAGCAAAAAAATAAGCCATCCATTTGGACAGCTCATTTAGTCGGGTAAGCGGGGGGCATCGCTGCCCCCAACTCCCCTCAGAACCGTACGTGACAGTTTCCCATCATACGGCTCAAGCCTTCTTTTTATCCGATTTCAGTCCCTTTAGTATAGGCAAGGTAAGTGAACTAATTTTAAGTTTAAATTAGACAATATGAGGTGTTGCGGAACAGGCATGTCTTTTACGACTACCTTTTCCCCGTTTTGTAGTGGAGTTTTGCAGATAGCGCAGCGGTAACCTTGTTTTCTAGCCAGCTTCATTCTATCCATCGTGTTTTCCGTATCAAATACCTTACGGTCTCTTTTTTCCCAGTATTCTTTCAATGTTGGGTCATCAGGACTATTTTTGAATTTCACCATGTTGTGTCTCTCAATCTTAATCCATGACATATGTAAGAGTTGGATATTTGTTTTCGGGCAGGTTGGTGTCCAAGCATTTCCACCATGATGTGGATGCCTGTAATATCTTGCATATATCCATTTCCACGACTTCTTTGGATGGAGCTGTCGAAGATGTTTGCCGATTCTCCAATAGATATAGCTATCCATTGTACCAAAGATTTTCTTAGAAACGACATGTTTCCAGTATTGCCCGTATCCTCTGATAATAGGATTAAGCACTCGGATGATTTCTCCGATGGGTTGACCCCTCATGACACGTAAAGTATCTCCAATTTTCTTCTTCGCTTTCTGTCTACTGCCCTTACTTGGTTTGATGAACAGTTTATTCCCCTGTTCAGTTTGGTACTGCCGAATCAAGAATCCTAGGAACTCAAATCCTTCCTCAATATGTGTAACCTTCGTCTTTTCAGGGCTTAATTCCAATCCCCTGTCCTTTAAGTAGGGACGAAGTCTCATATATACAGAGAGTGCTTGTTCTTTTGTCTCCGTTAAGACCACAAAATCATCTGCGTAACGGATAAGGGTAAATTTGCAAGCAGGATTCATAATATAACTATCATTAGCTTTATAGTTTTTCTTGTAAGTAATTCCCAAGGTTTCTTCCATTCCATGAAGGGCAATGTTAGCGAGAAGTGGCGAGATAATTCCTCCTTGCGGAGTACCTTCTTGCGTTTCCGCGAAAAAGCTTTGCTCCATGTATCCCATCTTGAGCCATCGCTTCAATAGTTTTCTTCCTGGGAAGTAAGAAGTTTGTTTGAGTATCCACTCATGGTTGAGATGATCAAAACAGCCCTGAAAATCTCCTTCAAATATCCATTTCTTCTTTGTGCCCCCGTTGATTCTATTGAAAATGCTTCGTATGGCATCATGGGTACTTCGCTTAGGACGAAACCCGTAAGAAATAGCTTCAAATCTGGCTTCCCACTGTGGTTCAAGGGCATTTCGCACTATATTTTGATATACCCTATCCTTTATAGTTGGGATGCCCAACGGTCGCAATTTTCCGTTTTTCTTCACAATGTATATACGTTTTGCTGGTTTTGGTCGGTGTTGTAGCGTATTTAACTTTTTGAGTTGCTCATAGAGAAGATTTCTTTCTCTGCGACTCAAGGCTGTATGTTCATCAACACCTGCTGTTCGCTTTCCTTTATTCTGCTGTGTTACTCGTCTAATTGATAACAGTAAGTTTGCTTCGCTTCTCATGAGTAAGCGTTGAAGTTTTCTTACCTTTCTTTGTTGCTGTAACTGTTCGGCACGGTAAATTCTTTGTCGTAACTTCGTCACATACATCTGAACTGCTTTCCAGTTTGTATACGAGACGTGCGCCGACGCTCGTTCTGAGGTGTTCATAACTGCACGCTCCTATTCGTCAGAAGATAACTTACAAATGTATTTCCATGTTGAAGACCTATAAGAAGTGGGCTCCCTTTCAGGCTTGTCATGGGTTTGTCCGTAAGGACGACAATATCCGCTCAGTTATACATATTTCTATGCTTTCCTGTTTCCTTTCGGCTAGCGGCTTTTGCTTTCTCTTATATCCTTTACCCTCTGCCACATCGTTTGACTTTACAGTCATCCTACTGCTTGCGCAGATGACATAGGGCTTACCAAGTTTCACATTCCACAGATACGACAGGGTTAGGTGGACTCTTTACTCCGGATAAGTTGCGGGATGCAACGCGGCAGTATTATGAGAATGCCTTTCCTCTTATCAAGACCTGGGTAGAGCTGTACATTATCCCAAGCTAACGATTACGAAGCTTACGAGCCTTCACTCTCGTTCACCGTACCTGTCTTCTCCTAGCGGTATTCCGAGTCATGTACAGACTCTCTGTTTCCACATTTCCTCATGCAACCCACGAGCCCGTTACCAAGTCCGCAGTTTCGGATGGAGATAGACTTTGCATCTAATCTAGTAGCAGAAGCTACCCTGTGGGAATGCGACTTCTTGTCGCACCATAATTCTCGTTATCGTTAGTAAACCGACCGTAAAAAAGATTAGTATTTCACTAATCTTTTTTCACTTTATAAATTGGGAATTCCCCCCATCCTAATCAACCACTCTCTTCTTGATGAATTGGAAAACATAATATACAACAAATATATTTACAGTTTATGGAATGACATGTATATCAATATTCAGAAAATTGTTAAAAGGGGGATGTATATGCAAACTGTTATGCCGTCTTATTTGTTTTTATTTTTTGGCGCGCTCATTTTACTACGTAGGATTCGTTCGATGTATAAACCAATCAAGGGAAGTGGGGTGCGAATATTTTTGCCACTTATTTACTTAACATTTGGACTTTCATTTTTTCTCCAATTAGGGCACCCGACGTTTTTCGAATTATGCGTAAGTGTTGTTTTAGGGCTTGTCTTTTCGGTGATTATTATCATTTTGTCAGATTACGAAATCAGAGAGGATGGTAACATTTATGCAAAGAAAAGCTGGAAGTTTGTCGTGGCTTTTATTCTAATGCTTCTTTTACGTTATTTTATCCGACAAGACATTACAACAGTCGATTCAGGTACACTTAGTCTGTTATTTTTCACTTTTATCATTTGCTACATTGTTCCGTGGCGAATTGCTTGCTATATAAAATTCAAAAAAGTGCTCGAACAAAAGAAAGAAGTTTTCTATTAAAACATAGAAGGTTTTAATAGAAAACTTTGTATAGTCCATTTACTTAGTAACAATGGAAAAGGGCTTATTGGACTCTTCCCCCTAGTAAAATTTTGATTGAGTATAATATACACACCTAGCTAACATAAGCCTTTATTATCCGGATTTAATATATTTAGAAGACTATTAAAAGTCCTCCAGATTATTTAATTGGGGGACTTTCATGTCCACATAATTCTTGTTCTTAGAAGTTCTATCCTTTATGTTCAGGATGGAAATCTAATGGGTTAGTTCAGATTACGAAGGTCAGGCGTAGTGTTTAATATAGAGCTGGAGTCGGAGGAGAACAATGGAAGGAAACAATATCGTTTAGAGCAACCGAATAATGATTCCATCTCCCGCCGAAAAACCTATAGCCATAAACTCTTTCGTGCCCAACAGTCGTCAAAAAAAACCAGAAATTATCTTCGTTTCTAAGCCACAGATACGTGAATCGAAATATACAATTTTGAAGACCCCAAGGGCTCTGGGCATAGAGTGGCATTTGTCGTATATATACCATGATTCCAGGTTCACTCCTTATTGAAATTAGACTTATAACTAATTTTATGCTCAGGGTCAAAGCTTAGATTGGATGTATGCCTAGTAGCCTACTTAAATTCAATTTACTTTATGGTTTTACGCATGAATTGAGCAGGTCCTCTTGAAATAAAGAAAAGACACCCTAAGGTGTCTCCCTTCGACTTGATAACCGCATTTTATTTATTGGAGTATTAAATTAACTTTCTATGAATATGATGTATATTCTCACTATTTATTAGATAATCCTGGATAAACATACAGGAACAAAAGCTCACTTTACATTATATATAATGAATATGGTAAGTAAAGGAGTCTGATTGTTTATGTCATCAAAAAATAGATTTAATCCTTGTGATATTTCTTGTGCGTTTCCGGTTCCTATTCCAGGAGAACAGGGAATTCCAGGTCCGGCAGGACCTACTGGACCGACTGGAGCAACAGGTCCAACTGGGGTAACAGGTCCAACTGGAGCAACAAGTCCGACTGGAGCAACAGGTCCAACTGGAGCAACAGGTCCAACTGGGGTAACAGGTCCGACTGGAGCAACAGGTCCAACTGGAGCAACAGGTCCAACTGGAGCAACAGGTCCAACTGGAGCAACAGGTCCAACTGGAGCAACAGGTCCAACTGGAGCAACAGGTCCAACTGGAGCAACAGGTCCAACTGGAGCAACAGGTCCAACTGGAGCAACAGGTCCAACTGGAGCAACAGGTCCAACTGGAGCAACAGGTCCAACTGGAGCAACTGAGGGCTGTCTTTGTGATTGCTGTGTTTTCCCTATGCAGAACGTTTTACAACAACTTATTGGGCAGACTGTGATTCTTGCCACTATTGCAGACGCACCAAATGTAGCCCCTCGTTTCCTTTTATTCAATATTACTTCCGTAAATGATTTTTTAGTTACAGTCACAGATCCAGTTAGCACTACAACTTTCGTGGTCAATATTTCTGATGTAATAGGAGTAGGATTTTCACTAACAGTACCCCCACTAACATTACTTCCACCTGCCGATTTAGGATGTGATTGTGATTGTCGTGAACGACCGATTCGACAATTACTGGATACGCTTATCGGATCCATAGTGAATCTTTTAGTAAGTAATGGTTCTATTGCAACAGGCTTTAATGTGGAACAAACAGCTCTTGGCATAGTGATAGGTACTTTACCAATACCTTTAAATCCAACTACACTCTTTAGATTCGCTATTTCAACTTGTCAAATTACAGCTGTGGATATAACTCCTACTGTGACATAGTTCATTTCTATCAAGAGGTCAGGAAGTCTTTGTAGAATTTGCTTCAAACTAAAATGGAAAGCTTACTTAATGGTCATTTTCATATATTGCTGGAACGATATTATGTTAATAGATTAAGTAAAAACAAGAAGAGATCCAATCGGCGCTCTTCTTATTTTGGGTGAAATTTCACTTCTTTGTTTTAGAAATGCTTTCTTTTATGATGAAATCAAATCATAGTATATCTAGCGTTTTCAAGTACAATGGAACTACGACCTTGTTGACGTCCATCGTACTTCTCAAAAGCCCATTAGATATCGTTACATACCAATTGTAAAAAGAAAATATTGATGTATTTCCTTAAAAAAGACACCCAAAGGTGCCTTCATTGATTGGTTAATCTAGTTTGATTGTATTACTTATTAGAATTGTATATGTATGTTAATACGACTATAATAGCAGAAATAATGAATACTGTAGCTTTGAAATAAAGTTTGATCATTTTGTGATCTTTCCTCCATTAAAGCGCCCGATTGCGGAAGATCAAGAAAATGATTATGATTGCTGCTTATATCTTGTTGAACTAACGCACCCGTTACTTTAAGTGAATTGATCCACAATTTTACTGGGAATTTACCTAAAAAAGCTGAATTAACTTAATAAAAAAAGGACTCCCTTTTTGGCAATCCAATTCATTCAGTGTCACTTTGGTTAAAGTCTAATCTTCTCGGTTCGCAACACTGTCATTAGCCTCATCGGCACCTTCGCCGACTACGTTACCCATCGCTCCTCCTGCAACAGCTCCTGCAACGGTACCAAGTGGACCAAGAACCGAACCCAAAGCAGCGACAGCGACAGCACCGACACCAGTTCCTACCGCTTCGCCAGCATCATTATCGACACGGTTACGTTCGTTTTTATCAGTCATTCATCTCACTCCTTATTTAGAATAGGCAAGTGCTTTCCAGCACAATACCTTACATATTTTTCCCTATAAGGACAGATGTATGCGAAGTTTAAATCTGTCCTTATAACTTTACAATCCCCAAAAGTGCCTCTCTCTACTTGATCCATACAAGCTTTTTCTTGCAGCACAAATTGAACAAATTTTCCTTTTCCATACCGATCACACATCTTTTGTCGAGTAATAGTATCAGCATATCCCAGTTTAAGAGGTTACTTACAAAATATTTAGAATTTTTTTTGCGAGAATCCTCCGAAATGTAATACGGACTTTAAATACTTTCATTTATAATTCTCTATTTGTCTATACTTTTCGTATCGCTGTTGTATAAGCTCTTCCGAGGATAATAGTATCAATTTTTTTAGAGATGATTCGATTACAGATTCAATCATTTTTGCCTGTGATTTTATATCATTTTGTGCTCCACCTTTAATTTCAGGAATGATTTCATCAATAATTCCTAAATGTTTTAAATCTTTTGCTGAAATTTTCATATGTTCAGCAGCTTCTGGAGCATACTTAGCGTCCTTCCATAGGATAGATGCTGCTCCTTCTGGCGAAATTACCGAGTACCATGAATACTCTAACATATGGATATGGTTACCGACACTAATGCCAAGAGCTCCACCACTTGATGCCTCTCCAATTACAATACAAACAATTGGCACTTTAAGTGTAGCCATTTCAAATAGATTTCGAGCTATCGCTTCAGAAATTCCACGTTCTTCAGACCCTATCCCTGGATAGGCGCCTATTGTATCAATAAATGTAATAATAGGGCGATTAAATTTATCAGCTTGTTTCATAAGTCTTAGCGCTTTTCTATAACCTTCTGGATGTGCCATTCCAAAATTTCTTTCTATACTTTCCTTTGTATTTCTACCTCTTTGATGACCAATAACCGTAACGGGCATTCCTTTAAATTTTGCAATACCACCTATCATTGCTTTATCATCACCATATAATCGATCACCATGAAGTTCGAGAAAGTTTGTAAACAATAAAGGTATATAGTCCAATGTCGTGGGTCGGTTACGTAGCCTTGCAATTTGAACTCGTTGAAAAGGTGTAATATTAGAATAAATTTTATCTTGCATTTTATTTAAACGTTTTTCTAATTCATGAATTTCTGACGATAAATCTACATTATTTTCTTTCATAATTTTCTTTAATTCATCAAATTTCTCTTTTAATTCAATAATAGGACGTTCAAAATGCAAACTCATTTTATCCTCCAAATGTTATGACTTACCTCACTCTAATCAAAAGGCTTAGAAATAGAATCAATAAATAATTCAAAACCATCCACAACTATTTTTTGTTCTGATTCTGATAAATTATTGAGAATACTTTGATAAAATGTAATGGATTGCTCTCTTAAGCAATTAACAGTTATGTGACCTTTTTCTGTGAGGTGCAGAAAAAGTTCTCTTCTATTTTTTTCATTTACTTCACGATAAATAAGCCCCTTTTTTACTAACTTATCTACCAATCTACTTACAGTTGAAGTCTCTAATCTAAGTTTATTGGATAGTTGCCAAACAGTTAGTTTTTCCACCTCTAGTTCCTCTAACGCCATCATTTGAGAAGTTGGTAAAGGTTTTTCAAATGGTCCATTGGGCAAATTTTGAGATTCAAAAACCCCAGTTAATACAATCATTTTCTTAATATCTGTTCTTAGTTTTAAGGCATCTTCTCTTTTCAAAAAGGTCACCCTCCTACAACTATTGTATCATACATCAATTGTATTATACATGAATATGATCTTTTCACAAGCTTAACGTAAGCCAATATTACAACATGGACGAGATATTTCTTCTTGTTAAAATGGTATAAGTGGATTGTTTTCTACAAATGGCAAAACATCAATTATGTATCAGGGGCCTTTATCGGGTACCGCTCATCGAAATCAAGCTAAGAAAATAAAACTACCCCAAAAACGAAATTTTGTGATAACTTGTAACGAAAAACTCATATTTTTTTGGGGGAATTCTAAATTCTTAAGTTGATGGGCATGGGGTAGCACCAACAAAATGTTGTTTTTTCTTCAAAGCTTTTATTGCTTCACTTAAATAAATAGTATTCTACATACTAATTGCATTAATTAAGAGGTTTAGTGCACTACTTCTTAGAAGTTGATCTTGTAGCGCTCTTTCTCATAATTCACTATGTTTTCCAAAGAAAATAGTGAAAGGCACGGCGATGAATACATTTACAAAATGACAAAACTGTAAGAATACACGAATGTTTGTAAGAAAGTTCGATGTTTTCCTTTTTCTTTTTTTATTATAGTGAAAAAGAAGAAAGAAATATTCTCTTATGTAGGAAAGGAAGATAATAATGATTGATCTATTAAATAAATGGATGTTAGAAAGTACAGGTAATTTCAATATCGTTGTAGGACTTACAGCACTTCTATTTTTGGGTTCAGTAATTGCACTTATTATTATTTACAAAAAAATTGGTAAACCAGATGAAAGAACAAATGCTATTTACTTTAAAATTATTTCTTGTATGTTTACTACTCAAATTCTAATGAATGCTATATTTATTTCTTTAGTTGGTAAAGATATCGAGAATTTCCGTCAAATCTTTATATTATTTGAAGCCTTTGTATTCTTCGTTGGAGCTATTTATTCGTTTAAATTATATAGACAAGAATTTAAATAATTTACTTGTAAGAAACAATAAAAAACAGTAGTGATTTTATACACTACTGTTTTTTTATTGTTCATTTTTAAATGTAAACTTTTCATTTTTAGTTAATTGTATATGTAAAATGACAAATAAGTTATTTAATTTTATATCTAGAAATACAATAACCATCTATCAGTCACTTTTGATAGATGGTTACTAAAGATATTTAAAAACCGTTGTTTTTCTTCTATTCTATGATTTTTTAGAAATAAAAAAGTTATTTAATTATGGAAGGCCCCCTTTAAGAATGGCCCCTTACTTTTTAAAAATCGTTGTATTTTCTATACGAATTGAATCAACTTCACCACAATTTAAACAAAATGAGTAAATCTTATTAGAGCCTTTAAATGAACCTTTACTTGGCTTTACAGGTATATAATCTGTAGCTTCTGTAAATTTATCACTCCCACATTTCTCACATGTTTTATTTTCCAATAAAATACCCCTCCTAATTACACTTAAAGAATATTGTTATTTTTATTATACAAAAACACAGTAAAAAACGGAACAAAAACCCAATCCTTCCTCATTCTTTCAAATAACTTTATCTGTTTTTAAACGACTTTATTGTAAATTAAATAACTTTATTATTTCTACACAGTATATTCTATACATATGAGGTTAACATAACGCATCATTATCAGTAGTAACCAAATCTCAGAAAGTCCTTCATATCAATAGTTTCCTGGCTTTCCGTTCCCTTCTTTGTATGCAAGATTTCATACATTCCTGTCACAACAGTATTTGGGAGCTCAAAGCGTTCTTGTAGTCTGCATGAGATCCTGCATATTCTTAGCGTATAAAATCTGCGTTTTGCCGTCAGTACCCCATGCCCATCAAGCTAAGGTTGGGTATTCCATGAACTTCCGTTCTTGATGCCCACATGCCTGATATTTTGTTTATTTGTTTTTAAAAATATGCATTCCAAATAAACCTTGATTAGGTGTATTTTTAAAAATTATGCAGTTTTCCGCTTTAGATTGGATACAGTGCACTGATAAACAATGCCTAAAATATCAAAGACTGTCTTTTTCTCATATCTATGGGATTTCCGTCCGTTTTTCTGTAAGAGGTCAAACAGACGAAGGAAAATTTTTGATACTTCTTGGGTGTCTTGTTGGATAGCCTTATATACTAAGCATAGATGATCTTGAATCATATAAATTGCTTTATATTCACTTAATTCTTTTTGTTTTTTTGTAGTAACAACTGTCGCATTTTGAACATAGTAGAAGAAGAAAGAAAAATAGCGATTAACTGTCCATAAAGATGACATTCTAGACGCTCTCGCTTAATATTGTGACAATGTTGGATACCAAAAAGAGACTTCCATGTTTTAAATACAATTTCTATTTGCCAACGTAGTGAGTAGATATCATGGACCTGTTCCATCGGAACAATTTCCCATGGTATGTTGGTAATATAAACATTGATTTCTGTTAAACGTTTACTTCTTTCAGAGTATGTGACTCCTTTTTTCTTTTCAACATAAGATTGCTATTTCCTACGTTTATGAATTTGAGTTGATGTAAGTCTGTATATTACAAGTCGTGAGGGTAATTTTTGTTGTCCAACATAGGCATTCCCAATTTCATAAGTATCTCCTGGTTTTATTTGATGCATGATATCTTCAAGGTCAAGTAAAACATATAAAGATTGCTTCTTAACTGTCCCATCCCGAAAGAATTCTGGCGATTCATTTTTTACATATACTCTATTATTTAATTTCAACCGTGAAACATAGAATACCCCTCGTTGATCCATCTGGTCTAAATCTTTTAGCGAAAAATATCCTAAATCTCGAATACATAAATCTCCTGGGCATAAGGTATCTAAACACTCTGTACCAAAGGTTTTATCATTATTTTTACCTGGTTCCATTTGAAAATTGAGGAATTTCCCACTATGTAAATCATACTCTAGTTGAATCTTAATACCGGCTGTTTGTGCACATCCTCCTGAACCAGGATAAATAGGAGCTAAATGATTGGGTACTTGAAAAATAGTAGCATCTAAAATACGTATACGTTGAAAATAGGAAGTGTATTGGTTTGGAATTTGAGATGAATCGTTTAGTTGGCTTTTAACTAAACGAGAAAATACACACTGTAGGAATAAAGTGAAACTTTAATCAGTGGGGGTTTTCTTCATCCCCCACTGATTATTAGTTGAACCAATCGGACTTTTATGGGCAGTTGATCCCCCACCTAACTTCTTTGCTTTCGCTGCATTTTGAGGTGGGGGTCTTACTGCCCATTAAAGCGGGATAAAACAGCGCATCGGTTAAAACGTTGATTAAGTCCTTCTGGACTCATGAGTGTAGTTGTATTCGCATAAAGTTGGCTACATAACCGAGTGAGAGAATCGCTTGCTACATGTTGACTGATCCAAATACATAAAGTAGCCAAATCTCGTGCCCCATATTTACTTTTACGTTTTACAAAACCTGTTTCCTGTGCAAGTTGTTGAAGGATATCGGGGGATAAATGTCGCTGTAGCTCTTCAGCAAACAAATGAAATTCATCTTGAATCGAAAGAATCATAAAAAACGCCATCCTTTCTGTATATTTCTACAAAAGAATAACGTTTTCTGTGAATTATGGATATAAATTTATCTTAGGTTGATAGTGATGTGGCGGGATCCTATTTGAATTAAGTTAATGGCTAGAGACATTGAGCCCATAGAAAAATCGAGGTATAGCTCCTTTATATCATTTATTGTTGATTATGCACTTGTCTTAATGATGGAATATCTGTATTAAAGAACTCCAAGTAGTCGTGTAAATGGTAATCTGCTACATCACTTTGTCCTTGATACATGCAGGTTACAATTCCTAATTCTTTTGCAGGTAACAAATCTAGTTCCCTGTCTCCAATAGCTAGGTCAATTCTGTGTTTCTGATGCAAATGAATATATGATGCTGGATTAGGTTTGCGAGGAAAACCATCATCAATTGTAACCATATCTACAAAGTATTTGTCCCAGCCATAGTATTTTAAAATTTCTAAAACGCCATCTCTATGCTTATGTGTCATGATTACATTCTTATCTGCGAACTTTAAGATCTCTTCCACACCATGAAATGGTTTCATATCTTTTGGAGACAATTTTTTCTTTAATCTTTTAATCTTTTCTTTCTGATCGCTAGAGATATTATAGTAGTCCACGGCATGGGAATATGAAATTTTCAACTTTTCATAAATTTCTTGTTTGTCTATCGCTTCTTCTAACACTAAAGAGAGCATTTTCGTATAAGCAGGATATGTATCAAATAAGGTTCCGTCAAAATCCCATAGAATATTCAATTAAATCACCTTTTCTGTAGTTATCTTGACATAAATTCGACAAAAAAAACGTAAACTCCTTTTCCAAACATATTACTATGTTCCAGTTAAGGTAAAGAATGTATAGACACGCTAAAATAAGGAGTTTGCACAGTTTACTTAAAATCTTCGTTTTGGGGCAATCTCAAATTCTTGACTTGATGAGCATGCGTCAGTACCCCATAAAGAAAAGACACCATAAGGTGCCTTCCTCTTGCTTGAGAATCACATCTATTGTATTGAAGAAATTTAGAAAAGGTACATACAAAAAGGTAAGCCGCTAACCATAATCTATAGATGTTTATTATTCTCCAACATGCTGAAGATCTCCGGATTTAATTAATGCGGCTGTTACTTCATCACCGAAAGTATTTAGAGAGAATGTTTGCTCGTCTAACGAATCCATTTTTGTAGCTTCACCTATCTTGCCGTCTTGAAGTTCCCAGAAATAGTTATGTTCTTCTACGATTTTACTAAAATCCCTATTTACCCATCTTTCAGTGATTGCTAATAGTTTTTCTTTATTCTTAAAATCATTTTCATTTAAAATGCTTCTTACTTTCTCTGCATTCTTTTTAGACATAGGAGTTGCGCCCCGTCCGTCACTCGCTTTTACCTTTTGATGAGTCATGCTATGCATAGCTGAAATAACTTCTTCTTCAGTAGCACTTTTAGTGATGTGAAGTTGTGCATTTGAACCTTTAATCTCTGCTTCATTCGATGGTGTTTCTTCTTTATTAGACTCTGCAAAAGCATGCTCCTCACCACCCATTGGTACTTCCGCAAACTGTAACATCCCATAAGTCATACCAGCTGCAAGTACTATCATCCCTATAATAGATCCTAACCAATACGTTAGCTTCTTGTCCATACTCACTTCTCCCTATACTTATCCGAATATCTTACATAAAGAATATCATATATAATTCTCCTTTTTATGGATATGTGAGTTTTTATTTATTAAACATAAAGTGCTGTAATAAACATTACAGCAACTTCCAGTGGCTTCATAAAATATGAACCAAGGGAAGTTCCATTTGAATATACCAAA
The DNA here is from genome assembly GCF_009739945.1 of Bacillus luti. Lineage (NCBI taxonomy): Bacteria > Bacillati > Bacillota > Bacilli > Caryophanales > Bacillaceae > Bacillus > Bacillus luti. The sequence goes on from NZ_CP040336.1 coordinate 4,153,081, forward strand.
ATACAGGATTTCACTCGAATATTTGAAAAAGCGTTATTGTGAGTTTCTCTCTCGAAAATCACAATTTTTAAAATTGACATAGCACTTCATGCACCATATACTGTTAACAACAGTATACTGTCATTAACAGTAACATAATCCATTCTAGGAGGTCTATTTATGAAACATACAGGAAGACATACAGGTGCATTTCTTTTGTTATTTTTAGCAGAAGGTGATAACTACGGCGGTCAGCTACTTCAGAAATGTGAAGAAGAACTTCCCGTCAATCCAATTGATAGTGCCATTTTGTATCGCACGCTAAAGAAATTAGAAAACGAAGGTGCAATTGAATCTTACGTAAGTACAGATCATCAAGACAAACCGAGAAAGATGTACAAAATTACGTCTGCTGGAAAGGAACAATTAGCAGATTTTCAAATGGATATCGAAGAAAAAATGAAGAACTTATCCTTTTTCCTAGGCAAATATAAAGATTTAAAGGAATCCGATCATGATTAACGGCGTGATCCTTTACACGTTAGCCATTCTTCTTACGGGGATTTCTTTTATGAAGGACCGTACTAAAACGAAAGACGCTCTCATGAAATCGTGGAAAATATTTCGAAACCTTCTCCCTGCCATGCTTTCCATCATGCTTTTCGTTGGCTTATCGCTTTCAATCTTAACGCCATCTTTCATCTCTTCTATCATTGGAGAACAATCTGGATTGTTAGGTATTGTTTACTCTGCACTCCTCGGTTCTGTTGCACTCATCCCAAGCTTTGTCGTGTTTCCTCTTGGAAATACGTTAGTCCAACACGGTGCAGGCCTCCCGCAAGTTGCGGCACTTATGTCTACACTCATGTCAGTAGGACTTACAACTTTGCCAATGGAACAAAAAATATTCGGGCGAAGCTTTGCTTACGCACGTAATGTATCTGCATTACTCATGTCTCTCCTATTCTCCTATATTATTTGGGTGGTGATGGTATGAACGAATTAAAAAAATATCGTTTCTTTTTCATCTTACTACTGGGGCTCTTTGTCTTAACTTTTATAAACCAATCTTTAGGCTGGACTGCATTACAACTAACAGGCAATAGCATTTTAGATATGCTGTTTCTCCTCCCTCCTGTCCTCGTATTTGTAGGATTACTTGATCAATGGGTGAAGAAAGAAACGTTAATAAAATATATGGGCGAAAAATCGGGCATATATGGTATCTTATTCTCTCTATTATTAGGAGGCATTGCAGCTGGTCCCCTTTACGTCGCCTTTCCAATCGCAGCACTACTATTAAAAAAAGGTGCGAGCATTAAATACATCGTATTTTTCTTAGGCGTTTGGACAACTGCGAAATTGCCAATTATCGTATATGAGTTTTCTTCATTTGGAGCTACTTTTACACTTATTCACATTGGCTTCGGTCTCGTATTCTTCTATGTAATGGGGATTATTTTTGAGAGATTTTATGATCAAGGGCAGTTGCTAAGGTATGATGTTACGGAGGAAATGTAAGATTAACAAACATTGGATAACAGACGCAGAAGATCGAACTGTCATTGAAGCATCTTTAATTTCAACTACTTAAAAGGAGGTGTCCCACGAGTCATTTTTTGACTATGTGACACCTCCTCTTTATTTTAGAAACATTACCATAACTTTAATTCGATACAGTATAATAAATGTATAATACAAAAAATTCCATATACTTATTTTGTAATACTTTTTGGAGGTGATTATCTTGAGTAAAAACATGAATCTACTTCTTCAAATAGTAATTGGAATTATCATTATGATCGCACCTATTATCATCATAGGGTTGATGTATGATGGATCGACAGCTATGGGCAACTTATTAGTTGCAGAATTTATAATGAGAATACTATCCCTTATTATCGGCCTTTTAGTTATTAGTAAAGCTTTATATCGTTATTCTCAATAGTTCTTCATACTAAAAAACAGACAATACATACACCACATTTCCCTTGGTTGCTTGAACAATCGTTACGAAAGAAATATAAAAAGACATCTTTACGATTAAAGATGTCTTTTTATATAAACTTTAATTTTCGTTCTGTAAAACCCCGGCTACTTCTACTCCCTTTTTCTCTTCTTTTAAGAATAGCGATACGATAAAAGCAACCACAATAAAGATTAATCCAAGTGCAAATGCACCTTGGAATCCTGATGTTAAGCCATTTAATTTCTCTACTGGATCCATTGGATTTACGGAGCTTTCCATATAGCTAGTTGTTCCTGAAGACATTTTTGAAATAAAGATAGCCGTACCAATTGCGCCAGCTACTTGCTGCAGTGTATTAAACAGTGCTGTTCCGTGCGGATATAGATCTGGTGTTAATTGATTTAAACCGTATGTTTGTGCTGTCATGACAAACATGAGTCCAACCATTAATACGCTGTGCATGACAATAATTTGTACCATTGATGTGTCAGGTGTAATGCCTTTAAATAAGAACATTGCAATACCTACTAACACAATGCCGGGAATGATAATAACTTTCGGACTAAATTTATCAAATAATTTACCTGCGACTGGTCCCATTACGGCACTAATCATACTGCCTGGAAGCATAATTAATCCTGATTTAAAGGCTGTAACGAGTAAAACGGTTTGCAGAAACATCGGTAATAAAGTCATCGTTGAAAATAACGACATCATCACAATGACGATTAATCCAACTGATAATGTAAACATCGGAACTTTAAATGCACGTAGTTCTAAAATCGGATTATCGATTTTTAATTGTCGCACGATAAAAATACATAGTGATACAAGCCCAACAATTAAAGTGCCGTACACTTTCGGATCAGACCACCCTAAGTCACCTGATGCACTAAAGCTATACACAATCCCGCCGAAGCCTAACGTTGATAAAAGAATAGATGGATAATCTACTTTCGGCCTTGTTAACTCTGAAACATTTTGAATGTACTTCATTCCAATTACAATGGAAATGATTACGATTGGAACGACAAAGTAAAATAACCAGCGCCAATTCAATGAATCAACGATTACTCCAGATAATGTAGGACCAATTGCCGGCGCTGACATCATAACGAGTGCGATTAATCCCATCGTGGCACCACGTTTTTCAGGTGGACAAATGATTAAAATCGTATTCATTAATAACGGTGAAATTAATCCAGTCGCTACCGCTTGGACAATACGACCGACTAATAAAACGGCAAATGTCGGTGCGAATCCAGCAATTAATGTACCGACTAAAAACGTTACCATTGCAATCAAAAACATTTGTCTCGTTGTAATCCATTGCTGAAGTAGCGCTGTAATCGGTACTAAAACACCAACCACTAACATGTAGGCTGTAGAAAGCCATTGGATCGTTGACGCTGTTACGTCAAATTCTTTCATTAATACAGTTAACGCATTACCAAGTAACGTTTCGTTTAATAATGCAACCATTGTCCCTAAAAGTAACGCAATTAAAATGGGGGTATGCTTCATATTAGAAGTATCAACTTTGCCATTTGCAGGGCTCTTAGTTGTTATATTCATATATTGATTCTCCTCCTGTTTTTTTACTCCAAAAGCTTTATTTAAACCGGAACACATGTAATATAATATACATATGTAGATTAAAAAGGGAGAATCAATTTTCAGCCATTGTATATTTAATCTACAAAAAAGGAGAATTGTAGATGAATGATAATGAAAAACAACTTGATTTACGTATTAGACGTACACACAAATTACTATGGAATTCCTTATTTGAATTAATGACGCAATCAAAACAGAAATATAGTACCATCACGATTAACCAAATTTGTGATCGCGCAATGGTACACCGAACAACCTTTTATAAACACTTTGAAGATAAAGATGCTTTATTAGCCTTTGGATTTAAACGATACAGCAAGATGATTGCTGAAATACCCGTTTCAGATCGATTAAGTAAACCATTTCAAGTAATGGAACAATTTCTACACCATGAAGAACTCGGTAAAATATTAGAAACGCAAATGTCTGATGAACAATTTATTAACCGGACTCAGTATTTAAGTCACGAAACGAGAAAACAAGAAATAGAAGCGTTACATCAACTGCGCAAAAATCATACGATGCCAAATGATTTAATCATTGAATTTTATTCAGGGGCAATCACCTCATTAAGCGCATGGTGGTTTAAAAATGAAAGAAAAGTTTCTGCTGCTGAAATGGATAGGTATCTCCATCAACTTATTAATCGGGATATTTTTCAGTTTGAGAAGGAATAATTTCCCCATCAAAAAACGCCTATATGAAATAGGCGTTTTTTTGTACATACTATATACCAATCCTCTTCAAATCCGCACCTTCAATAACCGAATGCGAGTATCCCTCTTTCCCAACTCGTACCATCGCTCTTCCTAATTGTTCTGAAGTTATCACACTGCCGAATTTCTTCAATAGTGGATTAAAAGGCTTCATCACATCGTACATCAATTGATATAATTTCGTTTTTGATTTCACACCATTTGCCGGGATAATGAATCCTGGTCTAAACATATACGCAGCTTTGAAAGGTAAACGTAATAGCTCATTTTCCGTTCTTCCCTTCACTCTCGCCCACATCGTACGTCCTGATTCTGTACTATCTGTGCCGCTACCAGATACGTAAATGAACGTCATGTTTGGATTTAACTCCGCTAATGTGTGTGCGGCGGATAACGTTAAATCATACGTAACTTTTGTATACGCCTCTTCCTTCATCCCTTGAGAAGAAACACCTAAACAAAAGAAGCATGCATCAAATCCGGTTATTTTCTCTTCAACAGGCGATAGGTCAGCCACATTTGCAAGCTCAATTTCGTTTAGTTTTTCATGCATCGCATTCGTACGTTTTCTACCGATCGTTACTACTTCTTTCACTTCATCATTTAATAAACTTTCTCTTAGTGCACTCTGACCGACCATACCTGTCGCTCCAAAGATTATAACTTTCATTTGCATCCTCCTTTATATGTTAAAGAAAAGCTGGTTTATCACCGTCTGTATTCGGTTTGTTTACACCTAAGTTTCCGCCAACATGTAAATCAGATGATTGTGCCAATTTAACAACGAACGCTGCGACACTTTTACGTGATACTTCCGTTCCTTTATACGGCTCACCTTTTTCCGTAATTTCATATTCAACTTCATCATAATCCGTTAACCACGCTGGTCGCAACACGGTGTAATGAAGGTTGGAAGCTTCAATTACATCAGCAGATTTTCGGTACGGCCCTAAATATTGACCAATCGTACGGTTATTCCATTTCCCGAATTCTCCTGGTACTTCATCATAAATGCCGAGTGAGCTAATGAAAATAAGACGTTTCACTTCCGTCCCTTCCATCGCACTCACAACCGTTTTCGCCTGCTCTTCTAAATCGTCACCAGCTAAATTTGCATACACAACATCTTGATTTACCATCGCTTCGTTTAACGTTTCACGATTTAGAACATCGCCTTCCATAATGCGTACGCGATCAGAAGCATATTGCTGTACTCGATCTGCATTTCGTAAATATAACGTTAACCTTGCATCCGTTTCATTTAAAAATAACTCAATCGCATTACGCGCAATTTGTCCGTTCGCTCCAAGAATTAATACGTTCGTCATCTTCAAAAACTCCCTTTCTTATTTTGTATAAGGCAGTAGGAGGTATTTCTACTGCCTCACATCATTTTTTATTTAAGATTTTCTTTAAAGAATGTATCTAATTTTTCAATCGCTGGATTCACGTATTCCGGCACATCGTATAATGCAACGTGTGTCGCACCATCCACGATGAATAATTCTTTATTTTTACTCGCAGCTTCTTCCACTACTTCCTCACTGAAATAGCGCGTATCCGCATCACTACCTGCAATTGTTAAAAGCGGTTGTGTTAAAAACTTATTAATATGGCTAAAAGGTGAGTATGTTGCAATTTTAGCAAAACTTGTGAATACTAGACGGTTCGGTGCATTTTCATGACGGCCACGTTCTTGTACATAGTACTCATGCCCTTCCGCCATCGTCCCAGTCATGCTTTCATCTAACTCTTCTGGTACATACGAAATATAATACGTATCCGCACCATTCGCTTCGTTCGTGCGTTGACCTGATACTTGTTCTAATAGCTTAATTTGATCTTCTGCTGGGATAACGCGGCCAAGCCCTTCTGTAAATAGTGAGCCAATATCAACCATACTTACTGTTGCGACTGCTTTCATACGACGATCCGTTTGCGCAGCTGCTACTGTATAACCTCCGCCAGCGCAAATACCTAGCGCACCGATTTTATCATTGTCTACATATGATAATGTCGTTACATAATCTACCGCTGCACGCATATCTTCTGTACGAGCATATGGATCTTCAAAATAGCGAGGTGTTCCTTCGCTCTCCCCTTGGTTTGATGCATCGAACGCTAAAGTAATAAAACCTAATTCAGAAAGCTTATTCGCATAAAGACCGGCTGCTTGTTCTTTCACGCCTCCACCTGGATGAGAAACAATGATTGCTGGATACTTTTTCGTTTCATCAAACTCCACTGAAACATATAAATGACCTGCTAATAATAACTCGTTATTTTTGAATGTAACATTTTGTCTCATAATAAAACCCTCCAATATTTTTTATATTAATCTTCGATAGTAAACCATGGACCTGAAGCTTCAATTACATGCCACAGTTTTTCTGGAAGCTCTAGCTCACTTACTGTTGATTTCTGAATCGCTGTTTTCAGTTCCTCTTCTTTTCCGTTCTTAACTTTTTCGATCCAGTCTGGATTCATAATTAACGCATGACCAATTGCCGCAAGTGATACTCCTTCTTCTAAAGCTAACGCTGCATCAGCTGGCGTTACGATAGAACCAGCTACCATTACAGAAACTCTTCCGTTTACATGTTCAACGATTAACTCCATGTATGTTTTCTCGCCCTCGCTATCAACTGGTTTAGAAGTAAGCGCACTCGCTAACGAAGCGTGAACATAATCAACATCTAATTCAATAAGACGATTCATTAATTCGTACGTATCTTTCATTCTTAAAGCACCTTCTTGTGGTTCATCAGGTGAGAATCTGTAACCAAGTGCGAACGGCTTAGTTGCATACTTTTTAATAACTGACTGAATTTCACGAACGACCGCTAACGGGAAACGTAATCGATTTTCTAAAGAACCGCCCCACTCATCTTCACGTCTATTAAAGAAAGGTGAGACGAAGTTTTGTAGTAAAAATCCGTGTGCGCCGTGAATTTCAACGCCATCAAATCCAGCTTCAATTGCTCTTCGCGTCGTTTCTCCAAAGTCGCGAATTACTTCTAAAATTTCATTATGCGAAAGTTCCCTTGGTAATACAGAAGGCGCAAACGGAGATGCTTCTGTTTCTAAAGCACTTGCACTTACTACATCCCCGCCTGGCGTGAAATCAGGTAATGCTTTATTTCCTGCATGGAAAATTTGAAGGATAGCAGGAGCCCCGCCGCTCTTAGCCGCATCCGCCAATTTGCGTAAACTTGGAGTGAACGTATCATCATAGGCTGCGAATTCATTTGTAAAACCGATACCATTCGCCTGCACATGCGTACATCCCGTAATAACAAGCCCTACTCCGTTCACTCTTTTCTTGTAGTAACTTACTTCTTCATCTGAAATCGTATAATCATCATTGCCAGCCCAAGTTGTCATCGGTGCCATCACGACTTTATTTTTCAGGGTAACGCCAGATTTAAATGTAAATGCTTCAAATAAGTTGTTATATTTCGGATTCATAATTGACCTCTTTCTCTTTGTTTTTCATATATAAAATTTTCATTATTTTGTTATTTTTTCTTTTGAAGAAAGTTGCTTAGAGCACAAAATTTAACTGCTATCCCCCTCTTTCATTAAGAAATGACACTCGAAAGAATTAATGCACATTGATGTATTATCTCTCCCTTGTGTATAATATAAAATGAAAAAGAGATGCTTTCAAACGTCAATTTTAGTGAATTCACGCATTAATGCACACTTCCATCAAAATCGTGTATTAATTCTCAAGAAAGTTTGGTGAAGACAATGGAAAAGGTCGATAGAAGGATCATTAAATCAAAAGAAGCAATAAAAAACGCTTTCGTTGAACTAATGGCCGAAAAAGGATTTGATAAAATTACAGTAAAGGATATTTGCGCCGAGGCGAACATCGGAAACAGAACGTTCTATCTACATTACCTCGATAAATTTGATTTACTCGACAAACTCGTTGTAGAACGTATCGAAGCACTAAAAACACTGTGCGCTCCCCTCCATGATTTAAGCTTTAGAGAAGCATGCATCGCTTGGTTCGAAAACATGGAACAGCACTACTTCTTCTTTTCAACGATGTTAGCCGGAAAAGGAGCTTCCGCTTTCCGCAAACATTTCTTCGATTACATCATCGAACAAATAAAAGACGATATAGATATTAAAGAAGGCATAAACAAAGGATTTAGTGAAGACATGATCATCACATTCTTCGGCTACGCTATCGTAGGCGTCGTGGAGACATACTTTATGAAGGGACTTCCTGATCCGCCGGAAGTTGTCGCGGAACAGCTTGGCTTGTTGTTAGATCGGAACTTTTAAATGAAAAGAGGCTGTTTTATAAACCGATTGAACCGGATTATAAAACAGCCTCTTTCTTATGGAATAAAACGTCGATAAATTTAAGTTACAAATATTCAGAATTAATATTAAAATAAGTAATGGGTATAGGGGTATGGGATTTTAAATTTTATACATAACGAGGGAATAGAAATGAGAACTCAATTAAAAGCGGATTTAGGGCTACTACTAGTTACATTTTTTTGGGGTGCATCCATCCTACTTACAAAGCTTGGACTTGATGATATAGAAGAATATAATTTAATCGCATTACGATTTATTATCGCTTTTCTTTTATCAGGTTTAATATTTTACAAACATTTATTCAAGATCGATTTTAAAACTGTAAAATATGCATTCATACTCGCTTCTGTCTTATTTATCGTGTACATTTTTGCGACGTTTGGTACAAAGTATACGAGCGTATCTAATGCAGGGTTTTTACTATGTCTCACAGTTATTTTCATTCCGATACTATCAGCTATCTTTTTAAAACACATTCCGGAAAAGAAAGTGATAATAGGAATTGTTTTAACGATAGTCGGAATCGGCTTATTAACATTAACGAGTGAATTCAAGATCGGTAACGGCGATATATTTTGCATACTGTCCGCCCTATTTTATGCGATTCACGTCATCATTACCGGAAGCGTAACGAAACATGTGAACTCCATTGCACTAGGGGTAGTGCAGCTCGGTTTTGTCGGCCTATTTAGTCTTATTTTTTCATTCATAATAGAAACACCAAAACTTCCTAGCACAATCGACTCATGGCTCATCATATTAATCTTAAGCATATTCTGCACCGCAGTCGCATTCATCGTGCAAGTGATCGCCCAGCAATACACGACGCCTACACATACAGGACTTATCTTCTCATTAGAACCTGTCTTTTCCGCAGGATTCGCTTTCGTTTTCACAGGTGAAACACTTACAGGAAAAGGATACTTAGGCGCGACTCTTATATTAGTAAGTGTGTTAATTGCTGAGGTAGATTTTAAGGGGGTATTGAGGATTGGTTTTAAGAGGAATGTGGAGTAATTCATTGGCATAATCCAAATTCTAACTGCAACATATCGTACTATACCTTTTATTCAGCGACAGGAACTTTATTTCCTGTCGCTGAAATGAGTTAATTCTCACTATAATCGTTATATTACTAATTCCTCCACAACCTTTAGAGAACGACATTCAATTTCCTTGAGAAAACTCTCGAATACATCCATAAATTGTTTAGGCTCATGTATGTGAGCAACGTGCCCGGCATTTTTTAATTCTATATATGTCACATGAGGAATCCAATAGTTTATATTGTATAGCGTTTCTTTATATAAATGATCATGCTCACCCATCACCCATAAAACGGGTTGCTTAATCGACATCAACATTTCTTCCGAATCAAATTCCATTTGGATTCGTACTGCTTTTTCAAATACATTCGGATGTAATAATTGTCCATACTTATAGAAAATAGATTGCGAGTCTTCAGGTATTTCTTTTCTATTTGGATTTTGAAGCATTGCATATTGCTTTAACCAACTTTGATTTGTATATTCACTCTTCCGCGTTAAAAGTTGCGATAGATTCGCTTGAAATTCTGACGGAACATTACAATATCCACCCGAAAAAGTTAAACTAGCTACTTTTTCAGGATACTTATTCGCAAATGCTAAAGCTGGCAAACATCCAAAACTAAGGGCACATAAATGCGCTACTTCAATACCTGCCCGCTCGTATTCACTATTTAATTGCTCAACTAAAACCTCTAAGGAAAAAGGCACATCCTTCCCTAAAGTATCCAAACCGTACCCGGGGAAATCATACCACCAACAATCATATGAAGACTTCAAGTATTCATACTCTGTTTTGAATGCATTTCTATCCCCTGTTATCCCATGTAAAAATACAATATTGTCTTTCATAAACATGAACCTCATTTTCTTCCAATATACTAACCATCTTAATATTTTTATATTAAAATTGTTTAAAAATCAATACACCCTTTTATTTTTATAATTTATATAAGGTAATTTGACGAATATAAATATACGTTATATGGTAGAAAAGGAAATAAAAGAGAAAAAGAGGGGTATTTATGAAAAAAATGAAAGTCATCTTCACACTCGCCACATCACTACTACTTTTGCAAGGCTGCAATAACACTACGAGTAAAGCGAATGAAACTACGAATTCTAACACTGAAATGCAAACTATGAAAAAAGAAAATGAATCCCTAGAAAAAACAAATAAAGAACTAACAAAAAAGATTGCCGATTTAGAAACGAAAACAGGTAAAGAACAAAAAACATATGAATTAGATAAAAAATTAGCACAAAAAATCTATAGTATTTACACAGGCTCTCCTTGGGATAATAGCCTTGAGGATGCTGGTTGGGAATTTAAGAAAAACTCCAATACAAAAGGTACAATTAGCACAAATCGCGGCGGCGGACAAGTCATACAAATCCTTTCAAATTACGCGATTATGTTCGAAGTTGGCGGTTTAGATGCACCAACTATCAGTAACCTTAAAGTCATTGATTTGAATACTGAAAAAGTAATGAATGAATATCCAGATCAGAACGCTAATGATAGTAAAGAAAATAAGAAAGAAGAAGCTAAAAAGTCATCTTCAAAGGTTGATAAGGAAAAATTGAAGAAGCAGTTGACGGATAAGACATTTGTTGCTCCTTCACCAGAAGAATCCGGATACAAAGTGAAGGAAGTTATGGCTGCAGTGGAAGATTATTTGATTTCTAATAAAAGCAACCCTGGGGACTATCAAGTAGATGTAGAAGATACAACTGATGATGGTAATACACTACTTGCGTTAAGACAAGATAATCACGCTGGAGCTGTAGTCGTAATGAACCGTTATGTACTAGATAAAAATGGTTATGTCTATGAATATGATTTCCTTGAACAAAAGGCGAAAGATACTCCTTTAACAAACATATATATTAGAGACCTTTTAAATCAAAAAGACTAGGAAACTAGTCTTTTTAATTTTCGCTATTATTTACGTCTTTCTTTGTAATACTCTTTATCATAGACTTTATCGTATTTTGCTCGTCTTCTAGCATCTTTTTTAATCTCGCCTTCTTCTCTAGCTGCTTTAAGTCTAACATTTCCCCAAGCCCACATTCCGATACCAACTAGAACTAACAAAAAAGCAATTGCTATGTAACCATCAAGTAAAAATACTAGTGCAAAGAAAAAAAAGACTACAGCAACCAATTTGAGTTTCACATGACTAAGCATCCCTATTCTCCTTCTTCCATTTTTTGATATATTAATATCATACCAATAAAGTGAAACTTTAATCAGTGGGGGTTTTCTTCATCCCCCACTGATTATTAGTTGAACCAATCGGACTTTTATGGGCAGTTGATCCCCCACCTAACTTCTTTGCTTTCGCTGAATTTTGAGGTGGGGGTCTTACTGCCCATTAAAGCGGGATAAATTACAATAAATAACAAATATTGTTTTTAAACATACACAAAAGAAGGGTAGTTATGTAAGCACCTTACACAACTACCCTTCTTTATTGTAATTACAACTTTTACATATGCTATTCCACATCCGCATCATCCAAACGAATATGCGCTACTTTCCATTCTCCACAAACTGCCCATACTCCTTCAAAAATCTTAGTTTAAAACTGCCCACAGGTCCATTTCGATGCTTTGCCACATGAATCTCCGTCATCTCTTTCTGCATCGTTTCCTTATCATAATAATCCTCTCGATACATAAGCATAATGACATCCGCATCTTGCTCAATTTGTCCTGTCTCTCTTAAATCAGATAAAAGAGGGCGCTTATCTTGACGCGACTCTACAGAACGAGACAATTGCGACAACGCCACTACACAAACATTCAAATCACGTGCTAATAACTTAAGCTTACGAGAAATCTCACTAATCTCTTGAAATCGATTGCCCTTATGCTTTTGATCACCTGTAATAAGCTGCAAATAATCTACTATAACTAAAAGCTTCTTATCACCGTGCTTCCTCTTTAACTTACGCGTTTGCATCCAAATATCTTGCACCGTAACCCCTGCATTGTCGTAAATTTCAAGTGATAATTCACCAATCTCCGCAAACGCCTGACTCACCTTTTCCCAATCTTCCAGCGCAAAACGGTGCTTCGGATTTTTCAACCTACCTCCTGACACTTCCCCTACACAAGACGCCATCCGCTTTAACAATTGCTTACTACTCATCTCTAACGAAAACAATCCAACCGCCGCTCCAGACTTCGCCGCATACATGCCAACATTTAGCGCAAACGCAGTCTTCCCCATAGAAGGACGCGCACCAAGAACGACAAAATCACCTTCCTGCAATCCGCACGTCATTTTATTTAGCGATGTATAACCAGTCTCAATCCCCGTAATCTCTTTTGCATCTTGATGCAGCTCCTCATACAAACCAACTAACGCATCCTTCAAATCAAACTCACATACACAGTCCTTCTCCTCTAACTCGCAAAGTGCCGTAATCGTCTCACCAATAATTTTCTCACTCTTCTCCGCAATAAGACGCTCTCCCATCTTGTGCCCGAGAACACCAGCCTGATACATTTTCCAGGCACCTCGAACAAGCCCCTCATAATACGAGAAGTTGGCAGTAGTAGGCACACCATCCATTAACCCTATAAAATACGCCAGTCCCCCGATCCCCTTCAAAAACTTCGGGTCCACTCTAGAAGTGAACGTCACAAGATCAATCGGTTGCCCCTCATCTTCCATCTTTCGCATTAACTGAAATATAGACTTATGCACCGGCATAGAAAAATACTGCTCCGTCAAACGGCACTCCTTAATAAGCTCTCCATCAATTAATAGAGAACCTAACACCGTCTTCTCCGCCTCCACATTTTGAATACTCATGGCCGCCACCCACGCTCCGCTAAAAAGCGCTGCAACTCTTCCTCTGACGGCACACTCTTCTCCCACTCCTCACACTTCGCCAAAAAATGCTCCGTCTCCCCCGTACTAACAGACGACCCCTTCTTCCGGAAGCTCGCCATATCCGCATCAACCTCAGATACTTTCGTAAACCCTTTCCCGTGCCACCCCTTCAAAATTCCCTTCACATAAGCAACCGTCCGCTTATTATTCTCAAACGCAATTTGAAGAGCCTTCAGCACAAGATCCTCTGACAAATCATCCATCCACGCACTCAATTCCTCTACCGTATGAGGAGACAAACTACCGAAATGTTGCTCAAAAAAAGAAAACACGCGACCTCCCGTTTCTTCCTCTATAACCTCTTCTTCCTCTGCCTCCTCACAATCCGGCTCTACATCATCCATAGCCAAATCACCAGGCATACCGAAATGCGCTAACAACATCGGAACATTCATCTCCTCCTCCGCACACTTCTGAAGAAACATATGTACAAACTCCTTATTCTTCACACCCTTAAGCTCACGAAGCACACACTTCTCCACATTCGTATTCGTCACCGGATTATAACGAAGCCAATTCAAAACGAATAACTCCCGAGTATCCGCATCATAAAGAACCTTCCCATAATCAACAAACCGCTGCACAAGCTTATCAACAGTCTCCCTGTTATAACCCGTCTCCATCTCAGCTAACCGCTTCGGAAAAGGAAAAATCCCACACTGCGTCGTCTTCGAACAAGTCAACAAATACACATAAAAATACCGCTCCTCCGGCGTCAAATCCAAAACAAAATCATCCTGCCAAAAATTCACCTGCACATTACGATACACCGCCATCCAAATTCCTCCCGTCCCCATTCAAAATGTAAAAGCCCCTTTGTAATATATATAGGCGGGAGGTTCGGGTTTTGGGCGTGTTATTTCAAAATTTTTTTGACTACTACTACGGTGTTTGTAGTTGTTTTTGTTTTTGTTATGTTTTTTCTTAGTGATTTATTACTTGGTAGGGGCTTGTAAGGGGCTTCGGAGGGGTTAGTTATCGGTTACTTCAGAAAAGTAATAGCATGCTGATAGTCTTTCATAGCGGATTTTATCTTTTTTGATTTGTAGGCAACGTTTTGAGAGACTTAGAAGACAAATAAAGTAAAAGAAATACAAATTTCACCTCTAAGGTTAAGAGCGCTAGTTCGAGTTCGGTAATAACATAGTTATAGAAACCTTATCAAATTGGCATTTAATAAGGTTTCATGTATGCACTCTTACATTTTACAGAGCGTATGAACAAAATTTTTTTACCAAGATTAATTCCAATTTTTTGTCTTAGTACTGCCTTAGCTTAACTAAGTATTTTTGCTTTTTTGATACTTATTATAAGAAATACAATATCTTTTTGTACCAAAGGAACAAGGAAACGTCCATTCTATATACTATTTGAACAGTCACTAGTATTTAACATTTATACATCTTACCTAAACATTACATACACCCATTCTCTATTTTTGGTAAATAATCCCTCGAAAAATCCTCATGTACAATCCATTGTGGTTTATAAAAATATACTTTATATGAATACTTTTTACATTTATTATAAGGTCACATTCAACAGAAACTCTACAGACTTCAGCCCTACACAGTTTTCCTCACTACAAATTAAATCAAGCATAAAATTAGATTCTATAAGGCAAACTTTATTATCCTGAGCAAATTTCTTTGCTTCTTCAGTAAAACCTACATAGCTAAAAAAAATTAAGCACACGGGATTATGTCTAGTATTAGGATAAATTTCTCTATCAAACCTTATAAAAAGAGAATCACCTATTAATTTTCTAATATAACTTGTATCTACTAAAGTGTTATAAAATTTCACTTGTGATAAAAGAGAGATTTTTCGAGGTAATAGGAACTCTAACAAAAGATTATTAGTCTCCTCTCTAAAAATATATTCCCCGATAATATCAACTCCTAAATCATTTGAACTAGCAGTAACATTAATGTTACTATACTTAAAATCCTGTAAAAATAATGCACAGAATTTCTCATATATAGTATGTCCATTTTTCCATTTACTAACTTC
Organism: Bacillus luti; assembly: GCF_009739945.1. Lineage (NCBI taxonomy): Bacteria > Bacillati > Bacillota > Bacilli > Caryophanales > Bacillaceae > Bacillus > Bacillus luti. The sequence continues at coordinate 4,168,669 of NZ_CP040336.1, forward strand.
GCCTAATTTGTCTTCTAACACTCGTTTTAATCTACCATTAACACTGCTACCAAGAATAGAATTTTCAATATAGTAAGTAAGATGATCAGATATTAAATTCACCTTGCTTCTACCACTTGCTTTTCTAATCTCACCTTTAAGAACTTTAACAAATTCGAGAAACTCCAAACTATTAGTATCTGCAATTGTAAATATTATTTCATCTGGTTCTATATTTAATTTTAGTTCTTTAACTATTTCCTGCCTTTTTTCAACCAGATAATCCGAGAGCTCTATTTTTCCATCATTGAAATTCTCCATTATATATTTACTTATCTTCTTTTTAATTGGAAGTATCAATCTTTCCATAGCAATCTATCAACTCATTTAATTAATTTTTTCTTTACCTTAAGCATTTCGATGCTCTCTGTTACTATTTTATTTATTCTTATGAGCTCTTCCTCTATATTAATTATCCAATCAGCTGTTAATGGTGTTACAGTCAATTCTTTTTGTATCGCCTTTAATTTAGCTTTCCATTGTTCTTCTTGAGATATACCCGAGTCCTCTTTCATACTCTCATATATTGTAGTCCATTTAATTGTTCTATCATTTTGTGTTAGACTAAATAATTCCACTTTTACATCTTCTAGATTGTTACTATTTTTATTCACAATATGAACCAAAGCATCTCTGAATTGCTTAGTATTAAGCCCATCCTTGTCAGCGCTTTCAATAATTGAAGGCATATCAATTAATAATTCCCTTTTTAAATCTGAATCGGGATACAAATCTAACAACGTCTCTTCATCAAACGTCCACTCAAACTCTAATTTCTCTTCCACCAAGCCAAAAAAGGCTCGCAATTCCTTATTTTTGTCTAATCCTTCAAGATATCCCCAATATCTATCTAAGAGTGTGTCACTAATATTATTTATTTCTTGAAAAAAAGTATATCTTAATATTGATTTTCTTACATCATTACTAGACATGCCTAACTCTAAAGATGTTTCCCTTATAATTGCGGCAAAAGATTTATTCCCATTTCTAAGTTTGCTTGTACACAATTCATATAAATGCTTTGCTTTAGATATGTCACTCCACTGTTTTACAACCATAACATTTGCAATACCCTGTGTAACTTTTAAATCCATTTCAAAGTTATCACTATCCTCTTGCTCTTCTTTTACCGCTAGTAAAACAGGAATTTCACTGTCTTCATTATAACTATCTATCTTACCACTCTTTAAACAGGCTAATCTATTGTTCCCTTCCACAACTATATATTTAGCATCTTCACTATCAAAGTGTGACCTCTTTTCCCCTGATAATGTATCAATCTCTCTTACCACAATACGACTTACCCATTTAATATTCTGCTGCATACTTGTTAAAAGTTCCTTTGCAGCCCTTGTTTTAAAAATTTTGTTTTTTATTCGCTCTTGTGTGTCATAGGATGAATCTTCACCAAATCTAGGATTAAACGGGTCTAGCAGTATATCTTTAATCTTAATTTCTTTATTAATTAAAATCACTTAATTCCACCTCTTATTACAAGAATTTAACTCTGATTACACTTTCCCCTACAAATTATATAACCTGCATTTTCTTTATTTATTCGTGACAGTTCCGCGTTAAATTATTTTGTACCATTAGAATTTATCATTCTATTTAATGTACAGTTTTAAGAAGATGTTTGTTGCTCTAAGACCTCTAATAAATCTCTGTAATTACCATCTACAAAAGCTTTAAATTCATGACGTGTTCCCGCCCTAGCAACTAACATATACGGTTGCCAAATAGAATTTCTTACTGACCAATCTATATTATTTAACTTATCTACTTCTTCCTCCCATAAATCAGCCCACTCTACTCCCTCATCATTATTCACCATTATTTTGCTATGCAAGTATAAAGCTATCGCATATTGTATTGATTCATGACCTAACACATACTGTATAACGTCTCCTGGTACCTGTGGAAAAACGTCAAATAAATTCGTAAAAAACTTATCTAAGAAAACGATTATTTCATCATATTGCTGCTTTATCAGCTCCTCTTCCCTTTTACTTGCCGTTTTTTTACCAAAAAACAAAAAACTAATAATCTTTTTCAGCCTAACACTTGTACAAAATTGATTGTTTTGTGGTCTTACAATTTTACTTTTAACAAACTCTACTTCTGCACCCCTTAGTGGTCGACAAAGACTATATAATTCTTTAGTTAATATATTGAGAATATCTCTTGTATCAAAATTAGTAACCAATGACATTGATATTCTCTTTGAATTAGAATTTATATCTGCAAATAATCTTCTTTCATCTTCCTTAGACAAGCCGAAATATAGTTGTAAAGTCATATAACTCTCTAAAACTTCTTCCCTCCTATCCACACTAACCCCCTTATTAGCAATAAACCTTTCTAAGCTTTTTATACGATGTTGCCCATCTATTATGACCAATCTTGAATCTAGCGGTAACTCTAATTCCATTGTTTGTTTATTATAATACGGAGTAGGATCTTCATTAAAAGAACACACAATGGCAGGTAAATATATTCCAATTTCAGAATCTATACCATCTATATATTTAGTTAAATTAGGTAACCTACTATAATTCAGATCTCTGTTAACTGTTGAATCTATCCGATGAATATTTAAAATATCCTTCACTTTGATTTGAGTTGTCATCATAGCCTTATCTTTATTTGAGTTAGTCACACCTATATTTCCTCTTAGTTTCACATTAAACATTTGCCTCCACCTTTCTAAACAATTCCTCTAAGTGATTAGCAATATTCCTACTCGCTCTAGAGCCACTTGAAAAGTTATACTTTTTTGTAGAGGGATTGAAAGAGATCCCTAGTTGCTTAAAGATTTTGTTTTTCTGCGACCAGTCAAATCCTTTAATTACCTTTTCAAACAAATACTCCATTGAGATTCCTGGTGTATTAGATATTATGTTATAAATAAACTTTGCTAAACCAATAATGACTTGAGGAATAAAAATCACATATTTATTTCGATCTACAGCAAATTCAGGTGCATATTTTACCAATTGATTCAAAAATTCTTCTGTATTCTTTTTATAAAAGCGATAATTTTCGTTATTAATGTACCCCTTTACGCCATTTGAATAAAATAATCCATCATTTAGCGTAATAATTACACTATATAATGTAGATGCGGTCATTAACTTTTTCCGAGTGCCTCTAGATCGAATTTCAAATCTTTCAGTTGCTATTGAAGGGTGACTAAAGATAATTTCCTTCGCCAACTGACCTACTAGATCCCCTTCCTTATACATAACTAATAATGTATTACTTACTTTAGATGCTTTTGTATTTACATCTGTGAATAATTGCCGTTCCTGCTCAACAGTTAAGTCCGTAAATATCTGTAAAGTTAAAGGAAAACTATTTAGTTTTTTTAGCTTTTCCCTACTAAATACATCTTCCCTACTGGACAATCTACTTTGAATAGACTCGAAAGCTTTAATACGATGCTGTCCGTCTAGTATCACTAACTTATCATCCATTCCTAAATTGAATTTATTTTCCGTAAACTCTCCCACACCTCTGGCTGAAAAAATTAAAGGCGGAAAGTAAATATCGTTACCATCCAGACCATATTGAATATATTTAGATATTTCAGCCACATGTATTTCATTCCTCTCCCTCTGAACACTTTTATCAATTTCTAAAAATTTCAGTACATTATCCACTGTACATTGTAAGGATATAACATTATGTCCAAATTGATTACCTTTAATCCCATTTAAAGATATATAGTGAGGCTTAGCCGAAAGTGTTGTAAAATCTATCCCCATTTGAAATTCCCCCTTACTTATTTTTAGTTATTTTCACGTCTGTGGTTTCTCTTATAGTCATTATAACACTTTTAAAGATATTTTTATCTAATTAATCAGAATTTTTAAACTTCAATATAGCTATTTTACATTTTTTCACTTTCAAATGAAAAGGTTGGTTTAATCCCTTCGATTCAACCAACCTTTTCAGATTATTTTTTTCTTTTGTATATCATTCTTCCTTATTCATAAAGAATAAAAATTAAATTCACCTACTCAATAACTATACCTAAACAGAAATAAGTTTAATATGCTCCAACCCTAAATGCTCCACTAAATGTTTGATTACCATCTCTTCTACTTCTTCTGCACTTAGCATATCTAAAATCATTGCACCACCTAAGATATTTAAATATCTATTCGCTTGAACAAAAAACTCTCTCTTCACTTTACATCCTTCTTGTTCAAGATATTTAATAGCTCGCAATATTCCAATAGTAATATTACGATTAGAGGTAAAATTACTAGAAAAAAACACTATCGCTCTTGCAGAAAAGTCTTTTTCACAAAAGAAATCTGTCAACCAAAACGGATTTTCCTGATTCTCTTCATCATAAGTCATATATCCAACCCACCAAAGTCTTGCTAATATATGAACAAAAAGAGAACGTTTTACTCCATGTTTAAAAAACATAGCTGTACTAATTCTATTATCATTCTCTTCTTGCAATTCATTCTGCAGGCGATAATAAGCAAATTCACGAAATGGAAGATGAATAAGCCCCGCCCATAGTCTTTCTTGTGTGGCTTGTGAATAAGTTAAATGTTTTAGAGCAGAATACACTAGCTTTACATTTTCACGATCACTTATGACATAATCTTCATTAAAGCTCAACTCCGGCATTTCAAACTCTATATTTGACTCAATTACTCTGCCTTCATGCGAAAAATACTCTCGAAACCACGTATCATCTTTTTGGTAATAAACCCCTTTATAATCATTAAAGTTCATTCGTAAATCTTGAAGCGTATCCTCTGAAATAAATTGTAACTTCATCCTCAATCCCCCAGCCTATGAAATTTCTCTATTTCTTCAAAACTAGTTTTCAGTGGCTTTTGCAAAACTAACTGTGCTGCGGCTAAAGCTGAAAGGCTATCACTACCTACATCACTTATGCTATGTCCATTTTCTCTAAATAACCTCTCTATCACTTGATACCATGTGTATTCTTCATATTCTTCTTTATTTTCAGCAACTCGAGAAAACACCTCTAAAAGGCAGGGCATAATTATAAGAGAAAGAATAGTATTTTTTAACATTGAATTTGCCGATTGTTCATACTGTTCATATTCAAATTCAGGCAACATAATCCCTATATTATGAGCATGTAACTCTATTTCCATAATTTCTTTCTCTTTAGATTTATAAATTGAAACAATGGATGGCAAGTTCATATGCTCTATATTCTCTTCTAACAACATTACTTCAATCGCATTACCAATCGCCAAAAAGTTTCCTTTTTCAAAATTAATGGAAGTATCTTTGTACCACTCATTCAATAATTGATTCGTATAATTTGAAATCTTTTTTTGCGCAATGACAAAGGAATGCACAAAGACTTTCCCTCTTAAATAATGGTTTTTTACAGAAATTAGAATAGTTTCTCCTTTGGATAAATAAGTCTTTCGAAAACTTGTCTGTGGACACTCCATATGCACCATAAAAGTAGCCATTTCATTTTCAATTAGATTTTGTATACCCTCATTTTGCAAAATAAATTGCCCTTTTATCTTTAATTCTCCAAAAGAATCATCTACTTTAAATTCCACTTCAAAATCAGAATGATAGTAATCATCATTTTCTTTATATAATACAGGATACGGATAGGAATTACTTATTTTCATAAACAGCTACCCCCATTGCGCAATATTCCGAATAATCAATTTCAACTTCTAATTCTAACACCTTGTTTTTATTTTTAGATTTAAAAATCACTGTATTCGTAGATATACTCTCAACAATTACAGATTCATTTGTAAAGAATGCATTTTTAATAGGTAAATTCAGTTCACTTTGTTCACCAATCACAGTAAACTCCAATTTCCCACTCCGAATGCCTTGATTAGGTATAATTTGAAATCTATATTTACCTAACAATTTATCAGTACATAAATATTTATGCTGAGAAGATACCTGAACACTTTTTACAGTTTTTTTTGTTTTCACTTCTCTTTCTTCTTTCTTTCTATGAAAGTGACCCTTTTTATCTGTAATTTCATTGCCTTGTTCAACAAGGTCCTCCTCCCCAGCACCTACTAACTGAATCAATTGTTCAATATCACTCTTCTTCTTAGATTCTGGTTTCTTTTTAGATGGCCCTTCTATTTTTTTAGAGAATTTTATTGACTTTACTCTTGAAGAAATAGATTCTCTTTCCTCTACCCCTGAATCTAACAATAGACTCTTATTTGGTAAAAAATCACTTAGCCCTACAGCATCCATTACATCTGTGTTTGCCTTTATATATGTATCTCTTACAGTACTTCTAATAAATTTTCGTAAATCTTTCAAAATTTTCTCTGCAAGCTTTGGATCCTTACACCTTTTCGGTTCCCATTCATTATGAGCTGGATTTTCCATCTCTTTAAAAACCTTGTTCATATTTTCCCCTGTTATTCTTAATAATCCAGTAAACGAAATACTACCACTTACATTTTTTTGCTCATAAATATGCATACCTGTTTCCCTCGTCATTAATACCCGTCGATTCAACCCTTCGCCATCTACTAAGTATAATTCCGCTTCGCCATTCGCAAAAACACTGCCATCTTTATATTTCTTAGCTGGATATAAAAAGCTCCTTACTTTATCCGATTCCAATAATTTATAGTAATTCTTTAACACCCTATTTTCTTCTGTATCATCCAATTTAGAAATAAGCTCACCAATGTTTTTATCATCAATTGTAAAACCATCTATTGTAACAATTAATTTCTTCTCATAGATAGTAATAAAAAAGTTATTTACTACTGAGTACTTTATATCCTCTTTCCAATCACCCTTAGGATTAAAAGATGCAACATAAATATCAGTTCCTATTTCTTCCCTTTGGAAAGACGGATCTAGATTTAATAGACCTTCTATTGCATTAGAACAATTATCATTCGTATAATATCCTTTCCCTAAAGTTATCTCATCATTTTCTTTTTGGAACGACATAATATTAGAAACACCAATATGAGACTTATAGCCATCTATAGCATAACTCGAATAAAAAAGTGTACGAATATCTGATACTAGAAAAGGTGCCGCCTTTCCAATTCCAAAACTACCGCCAGAACTATCTCCTTTATTTGATGAACCCGATTCTTTAATTAAAGAACTCCATGGAGAGCCAATTTCCGCCGTTTTCGCACCCTCTAACCCTTTTGTATTAAAATCGCTAATTCTAAGAAAAGGGATTTGTTTCTGTTTAATAATACTTAAAGCTTGATTACTAAAATCCTCACTTTTTTTATTTTTCCCTTCCCATGTCTCCCTACATTTATTAAACACTGCATATATCTCTTCTTCTTCAGGAAAATCTTCCAACATAAAATAAGAAAAATCCACAGTCACTGGCTCACTTTTATCTTTTATAGCATCTAAAACATTTTGAATTACCTCTCTAGCCAACGCGTTTATAGCATTACCACGAAAAATTTCTAATCCAGCATCATTTATAGAATTTATATTCCCACCAGAAACAGACGGAAAATGCCAATAAGACATACAACAACCCCCATAATTACTAATCTCTCTACAACCTCATATTTTACAAACTTATCTACAGCTTAAATCCTTTATTTTTTTGAAGATTTTGAGCAAATTTATTTTTCATAAGTTGCACCTCTTGCTCAATTGCTTTCGTGATTTTCCTAACATCTTCTGCTGTATATTCATAGTTGTGCGTATTAGCACAATTGCCCAGCAACTCTATCATATTCAATATTTTATTTGTCCTTGCCTCAGCAATTCTTTTAAAACGCTCATGCTTAGTTTCCGAAATCTCAGCCATATTTAACAACCTCCTCATATATTTATCTGTTAAATATACAATATAACGTTTTCAAAATTAAATCAATAATATATACTCTATATTTTTAAAATATAGAGTATATATTATTGATTTATAAGCCATTATTAAAATATTAGTGATAATATCGAATTCTGAATCTCCATATGACTAGTATAAATAAAAAAGAAGTAGATTAAATATTTAATCTACTTCTTTTTTATTACTAAAACCAACTCAACTGCACAAAATCCTTCATCTTCTCCTCTTCCTGATTAATCTCTAAAATCCTTTGCCCCATTTGCTTCACCAAATCAACCACTAAGGCATTTCCCATACAAAAGTATCTGTTTCTTTGTGGCATTCCTGTATTCGTCCAGTCCATTGGGAAGCCATTTAACAACTCACATTCAACTGGCGTTAAATATCTTAGTCTTTTTGTATAAGGATCTTCAATTACATGGGAACTTCTATTACATGTTCCTTCACTTGTTAACATTGTACGTCCAGGCTTATCTAAATCATCAGGGAAAGCCATTCCTCCCTCAGAATAGAAATATTTATGACCTGTCGCCTTTGATACTCTTTCTTCTTTTTTAGGACCTTTAAGATACTTCAGTTCCTCAAATTCCGTTCTTCCCTTTTTGTTAACCTTATCCATTTTCAAATAATATGATTCATCTGCAGGACCAAATTTATCATATACTTTTTGAACAACTTCACCTAAAGTCTCTGGATTTTCAATTACCGGAACTACTTCTTCCGTATATACTTGTCCATCCATCATTACGCCGGAATTATAGTATTCAGCTTTAAATGTATCAGAAACCTCAATAATATCGACCGGCAACTCAAATTGTCCTCTTTTTTTGTTTTCCTCAGGCGCTTCATGCACTTTAAAAATCGGAGCGAAAAATCCATTTTCACACAATATCTCTAACGGCTTCATTTTACTTTGAACAGATGTGAAATGAGATTCTTTTAAGTACGCAAAAATAAATACTCTTCGTCTTCTTTGTGAATTCCCATAATCCGCAGCGTTAATGACTCTCCATTCCACTACATAACCTGCATCTCTAAAGCTAGCCAGCATAATAGAAAAATCACGACCTCTTTGTTTTGCTGGTGACTTCAATAATCTATCTACATTCTCTAACAAAACAAATCTTGGCTTGCGAGAATTAACTATGTTCATTATCTCCCAAAAAAGAACACCTTTTTTCCCTTGTATTCCTTTTTCATTTGATAAAGTACGTGCTACAGAATAGTCTTGGCAAGGGAAGCCTCCTACTAATAAATCATGCTCAGGTATTTCCGGCCAAGCTTCAGCTATATCTCTATTTACATGTATTCCTTTATTTTCAAAGCGAGTTGCATAACAATTAAATGCATGTTGTGCTTTAGTTGAGGGTTCCCACTGGTTTCCCCAAAGAACTTCAAAGTTTTCGTTTGCTTCTAGTCCTAATCTAAAACCTCCTACTCCCGCGAAAAGTTCTACTACTTTCACCATAAATACACGAACATCCTTTCGGTATTTTATTTATCTATGCTTCATTATAATAAAAAGTGAGGAAAAGATCAACTATAACATTTCAAGAACCGTACTTTTTTGTATTTCCTTGTTTGGCCTGTACCAATTAAGAAAACTATTCGCACTTTATCAATATTATAAAGGACATAACTCATATTGAATAAATTCAATATGACTGTTATCTAATAACATAAACTGTCTTTTCCCTCTTATAAATTTTACTTATATAAATTTGAAACAGCTTTTTATTATAGCATAACTTTAATATGTATTGTTTAAAATCATACACCGCAGCACTGGATACAGAAAGGAGATTATTATGGACTACACTACAATAGAAGAACTAATGAAAAAAGCAAGTGAAGCTGAAGGAAAAACATTTGGTGAAATCGATACAACTGACCGACTCGCAAATGCAAAATCAAAAGGTGGGCTAGGGCAAGTAATTGAGGAAAGCTTCTTTGGATATGAAGTAAATTCAAACGCAGAAGCTGACTTTAAACACCTTGGTATTGAACTCAAAGTAACTGCATTTAAACAAAATAAAAACGGTTCATTATCAGCCAAAGAACGGCTAGTCTTAAATATTATCAACTATATGGAAGAAGTTCATACACACTTTGAGACATCAAGCTTTTGGAAAAAAAACGAAAAGCTACTACTAATGTTCTATGAATGGGTACCTGGCGTAGACCGTAAAGATTTTCATATTACAAAAAGTCTTCTGTTCACCTATCCTGAAGCTGATTTAGAAATAATTAAACAAGACTGGGAAACCATCGTAAATAAAATTCGTGCTGGCAAAGCACATGAATTATCCGAAGGTGATACAAACTATTTAGGAGCTTGTACAAAAGGTTCCAATAAAAATTCACTTCGCTCACAACCGCATTCTGAAATTCCAGCAATGCAAAGAGCTTTTTCATTAAAACCTTCTTACATGACAGCACTAGTTCGCAGATATCACCTAAACGAAGAACTAGTAAGTTTTACAACAAAACATGAACTAAAAGAAAAATCTTTAGAAGAAATCCTTTATTCAAAATTTGAAAATTACATAGGCTTAACTGATCAAGAAATCGCTCAAGAATTATCTATCGAGTTCAAACCTACAACCAAGAACTTTGTTCCGTTACTAGTAAGCTCTTTACTTGGTATTAAAGGAACTCGACTCGATAAAATTGAAGAATTTGCAAAAGCCAATATAGAGTTCAAAACAATTCGTTTAGAACCAAACGGAAAGCCAGAACAAAGCATGTCATTTGAAACAATTGATTTTCATCAATGGACAAATGAATCATGGGAAGAAAGCGAAATTCGAGAACGCTTCTATCAAACCAAATTTTTATTCGTAATTTTTGAATTTAACCAAACAAAAAAAGAAAACCCAAACCGTAAACTCTACTTTAAAGGCATTAAGCTTTGGAACATGCCTGTCCCTACAATAGAAAAAGAAATACGTGAACTATGGGAAGAAGTTAATGAAGTTATAAATGAAGGTATTCAAATTGAATATAAAAAACGTGGTGATAAAGAAGTTGAAGTAAACAACTTACCCAAAATGACTTTCAACGGTGTTACACATATTAGACCAAAAGCTCGCAACGGTGCAGATAAAGTAACTTTACCTGATGGTCAGCACATTACAAAGCAGTGTTATTGGTTAAATAATTCGTACATAGCTGATATTATTGCTGATAAGAAGTAATACGACGTCAATTTTATTGTTGGAGGATTCATCATTCATATTAAAAAGGCAGATATCACTTTCCCCTAAAAATATCTGCCTTTTATTCATTTGTTACTACTTCACAAATAGTACGTCTAAAGAAAAATAGATACTTAAAAACAGGGGATAAATCATCTTATTAATCATTTTGCCAAGCCAGTTCGTAATTGTTAAAAATAATACTATATCCAAATATATATTTTATTCCACAAAATCACTGTTCAGAGTTATATCTTATTGATGTTCTTGCAACATTATTTTATCGAAACATTAAATGATAAATTGTAATAAGTCCAAATTCACTATTTACATATATCACACCAAACAATATAAAACTCAAGATATGAAACCTTTCAAAACCTCGCTGAATACTGTACTGATCTCAAATTAAGCTTCTTATTTAAATTACCCTCTATTTTATAAAATTTACCGCTGTTAGTTGCACTATTGTATTCGTATACTCTAATTAATTGATAAGAATTAGAATGTTCTTCCGAAAAAGCAAGTTCATTGGGAGAAATGAAGAAATCCGAATTGATACCACCCTTTGTAGTTTTAACTTCAAGATAAAGCGGTGAGCCATCTTCTTTAAAGGATCGGATATCATATCCTGCACCATCCCCTTCTACAACTGATGTATGTATAATCTTTTCTGCTAAATCATGACGTCCAGCATTGATAAATTGTGTATGTATGTAATCGAAAACAAGTAATTCTCCTAGCAAACCAATTTTTTTATTTTTTTTATTACTAACTTCAAAATCATTCTTTTTGGCGCTAAAATTATTTTCCCGTTCTTGGCGCCCCCTTTTTTCCGGTTCACTTGTTTCAAGTAAACTATTTTCTTTTACATCATAAGACATAGATAATTCTTTTACTAAAGTTAAATCTAATGCAGTGCAATCTTCATTAGTAGCAAATTCAAAGTCTAAAAGCTGCCACTTAAATAAAACTGGATGTTCTTTTTCTAAATCATGAGCTAGATAAGCAAGTCTCCCCATATAAGTAAATGGTTCTGTTTTATTTGTTTTTGGATTGATTTTTCGAGTTCGTAAAAATAAGTATATATTATGTTTTTGATGATCATGGCTAATAAAATCTAAGATTTGGGGATGTTTTAACCCTTGTTTCTTTTGCGATTGCCATGTAAGAACTCCCTTTTCTGTAATACTTTCTTTGAATTCTTGACCTAATTTATCTTGGCCAAAAGTTACAAAGAAAACATATTCACGTGGACGATCTGGAATTTTCACAATACCATGAATCCCCCATGTACCAGCACCAGCTGTAAATGGTGTAACACCATCAAAAACATTATATATATCTTCACGGGTATACTGATTAAGTAACTCTAATTTTTTCAACCTTCCATCTCCTTTTCCTATAATAAACTAGTCTTTACAATATAGAGCTAACTCACTATAAAACTATTAAATTAATAATTCCCCTATGTACCTCTTGCCTAGGGTACACCTTATTCCTCCTATTTTTAGACGTATAAAATTTTTTCATATTTTATAGCCCACTCAAAACTTTATATCGAAATAAAATTATATTAAAATGATTAGATGAATTTCCATCAAATAATATTGAACACCAATTTAGTATCTAATTTTTTATATTGGCTTTTTCACAACCATTGTTCTGTATATTATTTCCTCTTCTTTATCTAAATACATAATATCCCTTTTATAAAGAATAGTAAATAAACTCTCCTATTCCTTTAGAAGGAATAAATTTAAAGTTCTTCATAACATTTAATTACCAATAAGATGAAATACTGTATTATATATACATAGAACATAAAAAGGAGTATTCTCTCATGGCCTTACATAAATTCACACGAAAAGAATTAGATAAAATTTTTCAAAACGCTGTAGGTAATACACTTGGAGACTGTGATGTTAACAATGTGTTTGCAAAGACTATTAAATCACCTAAAATTACCGGCATTGCTGGAGACGTTGTAGAACAATCTATTTTAGGCTACCCACCTGATACAGATAAAAAACCTGATTTAATTGTGGACGGCATTGAAACAGAATTAAAAACAACTGGTATTCGTAGACCTAAGAAGAATAGTAGAACCAAAAAAATGTCTAACACTATTTATGAGGCAAAGGAGCCTATGTCAATTACAGCTGTTTCACCTGAATCAATCACTGATGAAGAATTTGAAACCTCTAGCTTCTGGCATAAATTAGAGCATCTATTATTAGTATATTATCACTACGACTCTCCAGAAACTGTAACAGCTGCTGAATATGCTAAATTTTTCATTGAAGGTTACCATTTCCACACATTTTCAGATGAAGATAAAGAAATTCTAAAAAACGATTGGCTCATTGTGCGTGATTTTATTCAGCATTTAAAAGATACATACGAGGACCCAAAAGCTGAATATCCTCGAATTTCTTCTGAATTACGAAAAAGTTTAATGCTGATAGATACAGCACCTAAGTGGCCTAATCCTCCTCGTTTCCGTCTAAAACGGACTACCGTATCAACTCTAGTACAAAAACATTTTGGAGATAAATTTGAAAAGCTGGATGATACATATTTAAACTTTAAAGAACTTGATAATAAATTACATAATCTTACCCAAAAATATAAAAATAAAACGGTTAGAGAACTCATGAAACAATTCAACATTCTACCAACTAAAAAAGGCTCCGCACCAAACTCTATCTCTGAACAAATCATTGTAAAAATGTTCGGTGGTACAGCGAAAAAACTAAGTAAAATTGAGTTATTTAATAAGATTGGAATTGTTCCAAAATCCATCGTACAAACTACTAAAGGTTGCCATACAGAGGATGTTAAATTTTGTAAAATAAATTTCGAAGAATGGACTGATCAAAAAATACAATTTGATGAATCCTTTGTCTATAACTACTTTCATGAAACACAATTTTTATTTATTATTTTCGAGGAACCTTCTGCAAAATCTCCATTACTAGATAATAAGTTCCTTGGATTTAAGCGACTTTCTATAGATGATACAATTATTGAAAATGCTCTCAAACCTGTCTGGGAACAAGTTCGTTATTTAATTAATAATGACAAACTAGAAGAAATAATTGATTTAGATAAAAACAATGAACCTATTATCAACAAACGTTCCAATACTGTAAAAACATTGATTAATTTTCCTAAATCAACAGAGAATTCATTTTTCATTCGTGGAACAGGCAGTGACGCATCAAAGAAACCACTTGTCATTAACGGTATCAGCATGTATCAACAACAACTATGGCTTCGTGGAGATGTTATTGTTTCTATGCTTAAAAATATCGATTTTATTTAAGTGATTTTTAAATTTAGTATTTATTTGAACGGCTATAAATCATTTAATAAAGATTTTAATTTCACCATCCTTTTTACATAATGTTATCTAAGGAATTTGCATAAAAAGCTTTAAAATATTATAGATTGATAGAGCTTGGATTATTGCAAGATTTCTTCCATATCTTATTTATAACATTTTGCCATAAATAGATTGCCAAGTACCATCTTTCATACCTGGCAATCTATTTAAAATATAAACCCTTTTCAGCAATATCCATTAATATTTTGATGCTCTTCATCACTAAATAACTCATTCTTGTCACCTAGTACTCCATCTTCTTTTAATTAATCACTAAATTTCACCATCCCCCCATACCACCCACTACTCTCCTCCAAAAACACCTTCGTCTCTCTACTATCCTTATAATAAGAATTCCAACCCCGCTCCCTCAAAATCCCCTTCCAACTATCACTCTCAACCATCTTTTTAATAACACGATCCCAATAAACAACCTCTTCCTCTGTCATATCTTTCGGTCCCATAATACCTTTCCAGTGCTGGAATACAACATCTATTCCTTGTTCTTTCCATGTTGGGATTTCTGGTAGTCGGTCTAGTCGTTTTGGTGCGGATACGGCTAGTATTTTTATTTTGCCGGCTTTGTATTGCTTTTCGGCTTCGGATAGGGTCATGGTTGCGGCTTCTATTTGTTTGTTCGTTAGGGCGTTTATGATTTTTTCTTTGTTTTCGTAGACGAAGAATTGTAGTTCGGCAGGGTTTATGCCGAATGCTTTGCTTACTTGTATGAATGATAGGTGATCGTCGTTTCCTAAGCCGGGGGCAACGCCGATTTTGAAGTTTTTCTTGTCTTGTTTTAGTTGTTCCATTAGTTCGTTTACGTTTTCTATGGTGCTGTCTTTTGCTACGACAACGACTTCCCAGTCCGATGCGAGTGTTGCGAGTGGTGTGAAGTCTTTATATTTTAATTTACTGTGGCCTAGTAGGTTGTTCGTTATGAGTAAGCTTGAGTTAATCGCCAGTACGTGACCGCCTTTTTGTTTCATATATTTCCATCCGACGTCACCGCTGCCACCTACTTTGTTTGTGACTTTGATTGGTTTTGTGAAGATTTTTTCTTCTGTTAGTGTTTTTTGCATTGCCCGCGCTGTTAAGTCCCATCCTGCTCCTGGAACGTTCGGCGCAACGATTTCTACTTCTTCTATGTTTAATGTATTCGTTTGAGTTTTTTCCGAGGAACAACCAGCTATTACTCCTGTCATGATCCATATACATAGTAATAATCGTTTTTTCATAGTCCTCGTCCTATTCGATATTTTCGTTCTGGTCGTCCGATAATGCCGTATGTGTACTCTACTGTGCATTCGTTTGTCGCTACTAAGTATTCTAAATATCTTCTTGCGGTTGTTCTGGAGGCCCCCATTTGTTCTCCCATTTCTTCTATTGTAATACCCTCTTCGAATCCTTTTATAATTCCTTTCACTTTTTGTAGTGTTAATGGATCCACACCTGTCGGTAAGTTTTTCATATCTTGTATTTGCGAAGTACCGAAGAAGTTATCGATGAGTGTTTGATTCACTTCATTGTTACTATGTAATAGTTGCTTCTTTCTTTTATAGTCTTCAATTGTGCGGACGAATTTTTCTAATGTGACCGGTTTTATAAGATAGTTGCTTACGCCGTTTCGAATTGCTTTTTCTAACATATGATTTTCATTCGCCGCAGTAACCATAATGACGTCAACGTTTGGAAAGTCAGCATGGATTTTCGGCAATAAGTCTGTACCAATTCCATCTGGTAAGTAATTATCTAATAGAAGTAAGTCGATTTCTTCCTTTTGTAGTAGTTCCATCGTTTCTTTCGCGTTCAATGCTTTTCCAATCACTTTTACATCCTTTATTTTTGATAAAAACTCTTCCTGAATTTGCGCGACGCGGAAATCATCTTCTGCAATTGCGACCTTCAACATATGCCCATCCCCCTGTTTGTTATGTACTTTCTCTCAATGTTTTCGGAAGGTAAATTGTAAAAATAGCTCCCCCATTTTTCTCGTTTTGAATTTCAATTGTCCCTTCTAGTACATCTACCATTTCTTTCACGTTTGCTAGTCCGTAACCACGATCATTTCCTTTCGTTGAAAATCCTTTTTGAAAAATGGTCGCGATTTTTTCTGCTGGTATCCCTGCTCCACTATCTATCACTTCAAACACAATATCGTGCCCAATATCCGTAACAAAGAAGGAAACATTCTTCTCCTCTTGCCCACTCACCGCATCAAACGCATTATCGATTATGTTTCCAAGTATCGTAATAAGGTGTGAAACTTTTATATGATCTGGTAACGGATGAAGCGCACTATCTCCTTCAATATGAAAATCAATTTTCTTTTCAGACGCTGTTGCGAGTTTTCCTAATAAAATAGCTTGTACTTTCGCATCGTGAATTTGATGGAATAAAATATGATTTTGGCTTTGATGAATATTAGATTCTTGCTGGATAAATTCAATTGCTTCTTTGTAATGCCCTAACTGCAATAAGCCAGATAAGACGAAAAGCTTATTTGTAAATTCATGCGTTTGAGCACGCAAGTCCTCTGAATACTTTCTTACCTCAGATATTGTGTTCACAAGGTTTTGCAGTTCTGTTTTATCTCTAAAACTACATACAACTCCTACCGTACTGTTGTTTTCAAGTATCGGTGTCATGTTTAAAATAAACACTTTATCTTGAAATGCAATTTCTTGATCATTTTCTAGTACTCTCTCCATATGAAATTCCGGTAAAACTTTGGAAATGTGCTGCTGCATATAATCGCCATTTACATGAAGCATTTCTTCTGCTGATGTGTTCATCATCGTAATAAAACCGTTTTGATCAATGGCGATAATCCCTTCTTTTATAGATAGTAGTATTGCACTTCGTTCCCTGTATAACGCTGCGATTTCATTCGGCTCTAAACCGAGTGTATCTTTACGAATGCTACGTGCTAAAAGAATGCCGCCAACAATTCCGGCTAATAAGACCGCTACGGAAAAGAGGATAATTTCTTTCGTTCTGCTCAGTATGTTAGATTCAATACCTTTTATTAAAAACTCTACCGTCACAACGCCTACAACTTGATCGTAGTCTCCGTTCTGAACAATAATCGGTGCTTTCGCCATTAAAGCTGGACCACTTGCACCATTTCCTTCGAGCGTATAATAACCACCAAAAGTGAGTGCTTCATAGTTATATGGATTGTTACTCTTTGTACCAATTAACTCCGAATTAGAATGCGAATACATAATCCCGTAACGATCTTCCACAATTACATAATCCGCACCAGCTTGCTCACGAACTTGTTCTGCAATGGATTGAATGGTACTTTTGTGCTCGTTATATTGAAAAGCATCTTTTATAGCTGGCATAAAAGAAAGAGATTTAGCTGTTTGCAGTGCTAGCTGCTCCACTTGGCGCTTCGTATCAACGGACTGAATGTAAACAAATATTCCTGCTAATAGGAGAACGACAAATAAAATTAACGTAATAATTAAGCTTACTATTTTCGTTTGCAATGACACTTTGCGTGATTTCTTCATATTCCATATCCTTTGATAAAATATTCAAAACTATCAATCTCCTTTTTCTATTATTATGACAAAACTGAAAATGAAGCAACTATTAAAAATATCCATGTACATAAAGTACAAAAAGAATAAAATTGTCATAATATTGAGATTTCAGACAAAGGACAGTACAATTCAACTACAATGAACACGCTTTCATATTATTTTTTATTTATAAGCAAGAGGAGGAATGATTATGGCTCAAGCAAAATCTAATCGAGTTGCCGGCAATATTTTCAAAGGTTCTGTCGGTAATTTAATTGAATGGTACGACTGGTACGTTTACTCTGCTTTCGCTGTTTATTTTTCAGCAGAGTTCTTTCCTAAAGGAGATCCAACGAGTCAGTTACTGAACACAGCAGCTATTTTCGCAGTTGGATTTTTAATGCGCCCTATCGGCAGTTTATTAATGGGGCGTTATGCGGATCGGCACGGACGCCGGGCAGCATTAACACTTTCGATTACGGTTATGGCGGGTGGTTCTTTAATTATCGCCTGTACACCTAGTTACGAAAGCATTGGGATTATGGCACCAATTATTTTAGTTCTTGCCCGTTTACTACAAGGATTATCACTTGGCGGAGAGTATGGAACTTCCGCAACATATTTATCTGAAATGGCTAGTAGTGGACGCCGCGGTTTTTATTCAAGTTTCCAATATGTAACGCTCGTTGCTGGACAAATGGTTGCGTTAGGCGTTCAAATTGTTCTTCAACAATTACTAAGCGAACCAGATATGAAAGCTTGGGGATGGCGCATTCCGTTCATTATTGGAGCGATGGGTGCAGTAGCTGTATTATGGCTTCGCCGCACGATGGATGAGTCGGAGCAATTCTCAAACATAAAATCACAAAAACGCGAAAGCGCAGGAACCATTAGCGCTCTTATGAAACATCCGAAAGCAGTATTAACAGTAGTCGGCCTAACTTTAGGAGGCACTGTCGCTTTCTATACGTACACAACATATTTACAAAAATTCATGGTAAACACAGTCGGTCTTCCGAAAGAAGTTGTAAGCTGGATTAACTTTGTTGCACTACTTATTTTCGTCGTACTTCAACCGATTGCGGGGCTACTATCTGATAAAATTGGACGCCGCCCACTATTAATGGCTTTCGGTATTCTCGGAACGTTACTAACAGCACCGATCTTCTTCTTCATGGAAAAAACGACAGAACCAATCGTAGCATTTTTACTCATGATGGTCGGTCTCATTATCGTTACTGGCTACACTTCCATTAACGCAATTGTAAAAGCAGAACTCTTCCCAACTGAAATTCGCGCACTTGGCGTAGGTTTACCATATGCACTAACAGTTGCGATATTCGGCGGAACAGCTGAGTTCATCGCATTATGGCTAAAGAGTATCGGAATGGAATCACTATTCTACTTCTACGTAGCTGGATGTATCGCGATCAGCTTTATTACGTATTGGCGTATGGATGAGTCATCGAAGACTTCGCAGATTGAGGCGGAGCTTGGTGGTGGGGATACACTAGCTAATAATAAGTCTAGTTAAAATTATGTATTCTAGTATCTTCGTTTATTTGAAAAAGCATAATTCACTAATATGCAATTTAAAAACCTCTACTTATATGTAGAGGTTTTTGTATGACGAAAAAACACGTAGTTCCATTGTTATTTTACAAACCCAGCTTCTGTTCGATATAGTGACAGCACATAATTTGAAGTTTAAATAACGATGTCTTGATAACCAACTTCTACAACTTGCTCATTTTCAAATTTTACCCCGACACCGTCCTCTTCCCAGGTACAATTGAATATTAATCCCACTCTTCTAATTCCATCTTCAAAATCTGGTAATATAATTAATCCAACAGGTTCCACCAATTTCCCTAGTTCTTGAATGGTTGTTATAATCGGCGCTATTTTATCAGCAGATTCATCACCTACCATATCTCTATATTCCATATATTCTTCTTCATAATACTCGAATATTGCTTGTTCAGCTTCTTTTGTAAGTTTGTTTATATCAGTAATGAACTTCCTATATGCTTCTTCTTGAACTTTAGGAATTAAATCATCTTCTTCTCCATCAATAGTTAAAGAAACTATTTTTTCCTGCCCAAAAATAGTTATCTTTTGTTGTCCGCTCCAATATAAATCGTGAACAATTTCACCAAATAATTCATGGTTTATTTTTTTCATAATTTTATTCTCCTGAATTTTTTCTCGATAACCAATTACGCCCATATTCCCCGAATAAAAAAACATAAACTCATGTTAAACTTTTCTTATTCTTTAGGAACACAGCTATTACATTTCCATTCTTATCAATAACTACTCTCAAATTGTTAATACGCCTTCAATTAGCTGTAGCACCAATAGATTCTTTGAAAGTTTGTTCGCAACAAATAGTATGATTATAAATTTTAAAAATAAATGTTATAGTCACCCAAAATAAAAAGCATGAGCTATCTAGCCCGCACTTAAGAAGAGTCTTAATTTAAATGTTTTTATAAAAATTAATTTTTTAATTGTTATTTTTATACATTTTTTTTGCGCTTGTCCCCATATCTCAATTAAATCTCTAAGTTCAGTTGTTTCTATTTTACATATATTAGGATCATGATTAGAATATAAATCGACTAGTAGAGTTTCTTCTTTTTTCACTTGAACTGCACATAGATTACCTTGAAATTCATTATATTCTTTTATATTGTTTAATACTTCATCGATTTGTTGTAACCACCATTTAATGGGAATCCCTTGGATATCATCTTCTAAAAATGTGGCTACAATTTCTATTTCTTTAGGTAATTCTATTTTTAAAGAATCTTCATCTTCATATTTTGTTATTTTATAATCATATTTCATTTTTGGCACCTCACCATCTTTAGTACTTTGGATAAACAGTTATAATTTTATCATTAATAAGAACAAATCTAGGATGACCTATAGCATACTTAATATTTTCTTTTGTTACTGTATCATCTAGTGAATTGAATCCTTCTACAATCCCTCCGATAACTTGCCCAGAACCAACATAAAGACCGCCTATTACGGGCGGTCGATTTTTTTATTAAGTGTTTTTTAATGCTTGTTTTAGCGTTCTAACTGTTTGTTCAAGCCATTCTAATGGTGTTATTTCTAATCCTTCAAAATATATCCCATCTGTAGAAAACTGTATGTACTCATTTTTTTCTTTATCACTATAATCACTTTGAATAAATTCAGTTAGAAAAATAATAGCGTCTTGTAAATATTCCGTACTTTCTTCTTCAAGTAACTCTTGGAGTGCTTCTTCGTAAAATGTATCTTGATGAAATGTTGCTGCTAAGAACTGATAAACCGGATCTTCTGGATTTTTTTTAATAGCATATATTTCTTTCCTCTTATTTTGTGCTTGTCTCCAAACCTCAATTAAATTTCTAAGTTCATAAGAAGCAAATAAATTATTAAAGGATTGTAACCCCTACTATAAGAAATACTATTATTACCAAAGGAAGAATGATAATCATAAAGGACACTATTATTGTTAATAATGCTTTCCATGCTGAAAATTGGTGTGCTTCTCCTAAACATTTTAAGGAAATAATGATTGTCCAAATTCCAATAACTACATCAATTATGGCAAAAATAATAAACAAAATCGTTAAAGTTATGCTACTATCCATTTTCGGTGTCTCACTCGTAAAGTTTTCTATCCCAAACAAGAAAAATGAAGGCAACCAAACTAATATAAGAGAATAAACGTAAGGGATATAAGAATAGGCAACCGAGTAACGTGTTTTTTCAAAGGTACCTTGTCCACCAAGTTTTTTTGCCACCCAATTAAATAACGCTGGTAGCAAAAAATAATAAGTTAAGAAAACAACGAAAGTACCGAATATAACTATTGAGATTATTGAAAATGGACTACTTATTGAATCCGCCACATTTTTAGAAGATGCTCGATCTAAAGTCTGTACGAAGGAGCCTAATAAAATGAGCAAAAACACATTCTTAGGTTTGGATATAAAAATTTCTTTCATTGTATCACGTGGTTTTGTCCAAATGGAGAACCAAGGATTAAGTGCACGTTTAAATTGATTTTCTGGAGTTTCCATAAAAAAACATTCCCCTTTCTTAAAACATATCAAATACAAATTCCTAATTATCCCAGTTATGTACATAGAAATATTAAAGCATAAATAGTCGATTATTTAAATATAAATATTCAATCATTTAATTTCATCTGAAACTTAGGGGGAGTGCTTCTTAGCAATTACCTCTATATTGTCTTGCATTTTTAACTATGGGCTGAGTAGTTACTTTCATTTTTGAGTACCTCACATTCTTTAATACATTGGATAAACAGTTATAATTTTATCATCCTATTAAAGAAGGGTTATTTTTAACGCTTCCTCCAGCATTGTATTAAAATCATTATATGTGTTCATTACCGTACCTGATGGTTTATCAAGTTCTAAATAAGTACCGTCTGATAAGCTTTTACAAAACCACGCAATATTTGAATCGCCAAAGAAAAGATACTCTTTTTGAAATTCATTTTCATACCAAATCTCATTGGTTTCTATAAAGCCGCAAATTGATTCGTCCCTTTCTGTATCTAACAAATAAGAGTCAACTCCATAAAGTACTAGCCCGTTAAAATCTAATCCATTTACAGTTTTAAGAAACTCCTCATATTCACTCGGTAGGCCAACATTAAAACTCTCTTTCATGCGTTCTCTTAATTTCTGAACTTCACTATCCGTTGCGGGTGTATTCAGTTTATCATTAAAACTTTTCTCTATTTTTTCAATTTCTAAAATTAGATTTTTCCACATATAAAAAAACTTCTTTCTAAGAGTATTTATTCTCCTCTAGGATAGGTATTATATTTGGGTATAGACCAAGTTATATCTGCACTATCTCCATCTTGTAAGTATCTAGTTAATGTAAACCATTGCTTCAACTTCTATCAGTTATTTTAAGGACTTTCTTTTACATGTCCGCTTTTGAATCCCATACCTCTACAAATTCAAAGCCTTTTAAATCACTCTCTAAAACTACATTTCTAAATTCGTCAGACACTAAAACAGTAGAGGAGTGTAATCTTTGATTTAAATAGGTTTTAAATATTATCTGCCCTTCAACTATATTAGGCAAAAATGCGTATTTTTCGAAACCTATTATTAATCCTGTACTTAGTTTTTCAAAAACTGCTTTATTGTAGTCAATTGCATCAATTGTATTTAAAACGTTTATTAGGTAATAAACTTCACCTGTAACATCATGGGTTAGCGGAAGGAACTCAACATTATTACAAATTAGAGGTTCTAATACCTCCTTTGCTTTTCTACTAACCATTGGCGTGCCAAGTTCCCCCCAGAACATAGGACAATCACTATGGTTATCTCCTTCTACACATTCAACAAGAATTTCTCCCCATGAATCAGATAGCTTTATTGCCAAATCAATTTTTTCATCGAAATATTTTTTACGGTCTTCTTTCAAATTTAATAGTTGAAAAGATTTATAGTTATCAAATAAACTTTTTAATTGCCAAATTTTCATTTTTACTCTCCTTTGTTATTTTTCTATCCTTCCTTTATCTAAATGTAATTCTATATTCATGATGTTGCTTCTCCCTTTTCTTTTCCGTAGTCTTTACTGACTATAGGAGAACCGTGATTATATACTGAATATTCAATACATAATCTTTAAAAGGTTTCATGTGTTCTCCCTCCATCTTCTATATGCTTCCTTAAATAATAATACCTATGGAATTCCATAATGAAATGAAACAACATAAACGAAAGCATGGAGTATACACACATTAATACAATCGCTACCATCTTTTGTGTTGCAAAACCAAGACTGATATTAGCAATGAGTTGACCCAATCCTACAAAAGCCAATACTCCGAAACCAGAATTTTTTTTCGATGACTTTGATTTTTTGATTGGTCCCTGAAGTTTTTTTATATGATTTTTATAATAATAATTCAAAGCAAAAATATACAAACCAACCGAAAAAATAAAATAGATTGGAGTTTGTAATCCTAACATTCCATATGCAAACTTTTGGGTTATAACTAATAATCCTACTGAACATACGATGCCAAATACCCCGCGAAATAGAGTGTATTGTAATTGCCGTTCCCGAGGATTTATAACAATCCATATTGCCCATACATTTAAAAAAGCAACTGGTGGAACTATTATGTACATATATATCGGTTGAACAGGATTCGCGAAAGCAGGCAAAAGCACAAATATATCTGCTATTCCAATAACAAGAGTAATTATAGTTGATCTTATATCATTTACAGCATAAAGAGCCATATAATGTGCAAAAGCTTTCTTATTAAAATCTAGACTTTTTTTCATGTTAATTAAACCACCCCGCTACTGTTCCAATCGGTAAAAGTTTCATAGCTATTTATTCTATTTTTTCTTAAATTTATCCATAATATTATGAGCAACTATATTCCATAGTAAAGAAAGTACGGTAACAAAAAGTACAGCTAAAGAAAAATAAATCCTATCCTTCCATGTATCATGTACAATCACGCCCAATATAATCATTATTAACGCACCAACACATATAACTATTTTTGAAAATTTTTGCATTCTATTACCTCGCTTCCTTCTCAAACTAAAATGCCCCCCACCCCGCCATAACCGTTAGGTGCGGTTGTGGAAAACCCTGATTCTTCACCTGCGCGGAATCTATAACCATACCTACCTATTATAATCTCACCTTTGACACTTGTATCATAATCACCTAATACAGCTATATAATCAGGTCTCTTAATTTTAGTAAGTTCCGCTTCATATGTTTGCAATACTATCAACATTTCAAATGTCCTTTATAGATTCCTTATCTAATTTTTAACAATAAATCCAAACTATGTATTTAAAAAAGTAAAAGCGGACTCATAAGAGTCAACTTTTACTTTTTATTTTTTAATATATCTTATGAAAGATTTAAAATTAATTCTGCTAAACTATCAAAAATAACTTCGAAGCTTTTGCTTTCATAATCTTCTAATTTCACTTGTCCATTTTCATTATCTACAACTACCAAGAGACCATTAAATTCCATACCAATAGGAATATTATTCAGTTGATTATTATGTGCGCCTTGGTATCCTTGTAAAGATACATAAAAATCATGCAGTTCAATTCCTGGTATAACAGGATTTAATTCAAAATCATAACCTAAATAATTGCCTCCTAAGTCTAAAAACCAATAAGAGTTATAATATTCTTTAATTGAATTATGTAATTGTATCCCCAAATCTTTTTCTATATTAGAAAAATCATGAATTATATTTTTCTCTAAAGGTTTCCAGAATACGTACCCCTCTGTATCTGGTTCTCCTTCATAGATAAAAGCCTCTGCTTCTTCTATCCATAAAGATTTTGGCAATGAATTATTACAATCTTGCCACTCTCTAATTATTTTATCAAAACAATTTTTCATTTCATTTTTCATTTTTTATTTACCACCTAATGTATGATGTTCAATAAATTTCTGAAGCATTTCTACATATTCTGCATCTTTTTCCCCATGCTCCAATCGCTTTTTCTGCGTTATGAATCCCTTCAAAACCAGGATGTAGTCGCAGCGAAACACCAACAGCTTGATCACCACCAATATGGTGATGAACTAATTTAGTTCCACGTAATCCGGTAAAATCATATTGTGGAAATTCCCCTCTAAATCCTTAATGATTTATTCATATTTTGAATTCCCCTATCACATAAGTAATATCATTTCTTATTAAATTTACTGTGTATCAGTTCAAAGAATTTATTTGCACCAAGTGAAACTGCGCCAATAATAAGAACACCAATAATAAAATAAATCTTTTTAAATAAGTTGTAAGGAGATAAAATAGCAACTACAAGAAGTATTATAATTGCAACGAATGCAACTAATTTTCCAACTTTAAATGCTTGCATATCAGCTTTCCTCCTTCTGGATAAAAACAGCCAATATAGTCATACATCACAGGTTCTTTAACCATAAGTTTTTGTTTCCTTCCATAAATCACAATACTTAACATTCAATAAACCTCTTTAAAAGGTTTCATGTGTTCTACCCCCATCTTCTATATGCTTCCTTAAATAATAATACCTATGGAGTTCCATAATGAAATGAAACAACATAAACGAAAGCATGGAGTATACACACATTAATACAATTGCTACCATCTTTTGTGTTGCAAAACCAAGACTGATATTAGCAACGAGTTGACCCAACCCTATAAAAGCAACTACTCCAAAACCAGCGTTTTTTTTCGATGACTTTGATTTTTGGATTGGTTCCTGAAGTTTTTTTATATGATTTTTATAATAATAATTCAAAGCAAAAATATACAAACCCACTGAAAAAACAAAATAGATTGGAGTTTGTAATCCTAACATTCCATATGCAAACTTTTGGGTTATAACTAATAATCCTACTGAACATACGATGCCAAATACCCCACGAAATAAAGTATATTGTAATTGCCGCTTCCTAGGATTTATAACAATCCATATTGCCCATACATTTAAAAAAGCAACTGGTGGAACTATTATGTACATATATATCGGTTGAACAGGATTCGCAAAAGCAGGCAAAAGCACAAATATATCTGCTATCCCAATAACAAGAGTAATTATAGTCGATCTTATATCATTTACAGCGTAAAGAGCCATATAATATTCAAAAGCTTTTTTATTAAAATCTGTATTTTTTTTCATGTTAATTAAACCACCCTGCTACTGTTGACCAAGTTTTTTTCCTTTCCCCTTCAATACATAATGAGTAAAGTATGCATTGGTTAATTTCACTAAACATATTATAAGATTTTATTATGAATTTTCAAACATTTAATCTTTCTATTGAATGTTAGCATATAATCAATTCTAATCATGAAACATTCTACCTTTTATAATGATTTTGGGTAAGTTATAAATAGTCTCTACCTATTAATATTGTATAATTCAATAAATTTATTAAGACTGTCTTCTAATCTCTTAATTGTGTTTGGATACTTTTTTGAATAACCCTCACACATTTTTTTTAAATAATGATAAAGTGTTTGATAATCAATTATTACCTCATCACCACTATATAATGCAAATTCTACACCTTCAAATGAATCTCCATTGGCAATATCATACTCATCCAAATCTCCTGGAAAAGTACATGCGCCATATTCCTCTCCAAATCCTACTCCTTCACAGACTGAATTGATTACCTTTAAAAATCTTTCATCATCTACCATATTAAACACTGCTTGTATAGGAAAATGAGTTAAATCTAGTAAATCCTCATCTTTTAATCTAAATTCTCTTTGCATACATATCTCTCCTCGTATATCTTTAATTTATTCTGGAAAAAAAGAGAGATTTCTCCATCTTTATGGTATCTTCTCCAAGTTATCTCTTTACTGTCAACACCTGTCCATTCTCTTGAAAGAACCCCATCACTAGTTTTTAATTTAGCATCATTAGCTGCTTCAATTCCACGGTTAATAAATTCCTTATCACTTATAATTTTAGGATCATAAATGTTTTTTGTGAATACTTTATTTCCATACTCTCCTGTACCATATTTAACTTAGGCATATTGTATTCTACTGTTTTTACACCTGGAATTTTTGAAGGTGATTCACTGACTATTTTTATATCGTTTTTAAAGAACTCTTCACTGTTGTGTGCTCCACCAATACCTCTCCTTCTTGGAACAGAGGGGTCTATGTTTTTAATATGATTTTCTAATTTAGGAGTCGTTTTAAAGGTATTATCGACTTCTTTTTTCTTCGCTTTAAACTTTCAAGTGATTTAATGATGAATGTTTTTGATACTTTTTACCTATTTCTGAATCTGTAAAATCTAAATAACCTTTTTGAGTTACCTCTACACTAGAATGACCGAAAATACGTGATAACGAGGCCCATTCTCCACCATTTAGAGTCTGATCATAGCTTTTCAGCGTTTTAGTCGATAAGTTTTTACTTGAACAGTACAGCATAAAATTACCTAGCTATAATTCAAATTCAGTCAAAACAAAAAACACCGCCTCTCATTAGTTTGATTTACAAACCAATAAAAACTTCCTCTTAACTGTGGGATACATATTAAAAAGACTTATGCGTAATTCACATAAGTCTTACTTTTCTTACTCATAATTAATTATTATTTGTCTTCGCAATCACATAAGCTAGAAAACAATTCTTAAAATGATGAACCAATAATGCACTACTCTAAAAAAATAGAATTGATATCTATTAAATATAATAATCGGGATTTTCTTCCATTTTTATTAAAAATCCTTCTAAAGAATCCTCTATTTTCGTTGAACCATAATATATAGGACATTGACCTAATTCATTTTCCTGCTTAAATTTAATTGTTAAAAAGCTAATCTCTGATACTTCAAAAAATACTAGTGATTCTTCATCATCGACATCGTCGAAATTAGGATTATATTCATAAATATCTTGTCTTAAACGAAAATCTGCAACAGAAAATGGGTCCATGAATCTGTTAATAAGAGTCTTATTAGTCTTTAAAAATCCATAGCCAATTTCCTCATAGAAACGTTTTAATTCTTTTGGAAATTGCATTTTCAACAAATCTTCTGCTTCTGCTATCTCTTCTTTTGGTAAAGGATAAAAAATAGGTGTTTGATTAGATTTAATACTCTCGTCTGCTACAATGTGTTTCTTCAAAAAATTAAACATGTTTTAATTACCTCCTTATTACAGAAGGGCTGTCTTCAATGCTTCCTCAAGCATTGTATTGAAATCATTATATGTGTTCATCACTGTGCCAGATGGTTTATCGAGTTCTAGATAAGTACTGTCTGATAAGCTTTTACAAAACCACGCAATATTTGAATCGCCAAAGAAAAGATACTCTTTTTGAAATTCATTTTCATACCAAATCTCATTGGTGTCTATAAAGCCGCAAATATGTTCATCTTTTTTTGCTTCTAGTAAAGAAGAATCAACTCCGTAAAGTACCAGTCCATCAAAGTCTAAACCATTTACAGTTTTAAGAAACTCTTCGTATTCCCTCGGTAAATCAACATTAAATTTCTCTTTTACATGTTCTCTTAATTTCTGAACTTCGCTATCTGTTGCTGGTGTACTCAGTTTATCATTAAAACTTTTCCCTATTTTTTCAATTTCTAAAATCAGATTTTTCCACATATATATTTCACCATTGCTTCAGCTTGAATCTGTTCAAAAATTTCTTTCTCATTTCCCTCATAATTGTCTAACATTCTTAGGATTTCTGAAACTTTTGTGTCCATGCTGTTAACTCCTATCAGTTATTTTAAGGACTTTCTTTTACATGTCCGCTTTTGAATCCCATACCTCTACAAATTCAAAGCCTTTTAAATCACTCTCTAAAACTACATTTCTAAATTCGTCAGACACTAAAACAGTAGAGGAGTGTAATCTTTGATTTAAATAGGTTTTAAATATTATCTGCCCTTCAACTATATTAGGCAAAAATGCGTATTTTTCGAAACCTATTATTAATCCTGTACTTAGTTTTTCAA
This sequence comes from Bacillus luti, assembly GCF_009739945.1. Lineage (NCBI taxonomy): Bacteria > Bacillati > Bacillota > Bacilli > Caryophanales > Bacillaceae > Bacillus > Bacillus luti. The sequence continues at coordinate 4,198,201 of NZ_CP040336.1, forward strand.
AAACTGCTTTATTGTAGTCAATTGCATCAATTGTATTTAAAACGTTTATTAGGTAATAAACTTCACCTGTAACATCATGGATTAGCGGAAGGAACTCAACGTTATTACAAATTAGAGGTTCTAATACCTCTTTTGCTTTTCTACTAACCATTGGCGTGCCAAGTTCCCCCCAGAACATAGGACAATCACTATGGTTATCTCCTTCTACACATTCAACAAGAATTTCTCCCCATGAATCAGATAGCTTTATTGCCAAATCAATTTTTTCATCGAAATATTTTTTACGGTCTTCTTTCAAATTTAATAGTTGAAAAGATTTATAGTTATCAAATAAACTTTTTAATTGCCAAATTTTCATACCTTTTACTCCTTTATAATTCAATTAGTAAAATAATTAAGATTATTTAGGTTGATTTAGTTTTAAACTACCGTCCAATAACCTTTCTCTTATATTCTGCAAAGCTGCAACTGCATCTGCTTGATTACCCCCAAAGCGTTTAACTTCGCTTAATACTCTGTATACTTCTCTTATATACTCTGGACTATGATTACCTATATGTAATGCTTCAGTAGTTACATAATCGTTCACTTTATATGGTAAAAATACCCCATTAGCAGCAGAATCATGATGTATTCCAAACTCTTCTAATAGTTCTTGTACCTGTGCCGCCCTTTTATCATTCCAAGGTCCTATGTGATGTGCCGCATTAGGATATGGCGGTGGTTCAATTCCTGCTTCTTTAAGTTCTGCACGTAACTTTTGAGATGCTGTATACGAATCGGGATAATCATTTTTTACATCTACTCTATCAAGAACTTTATCTGCATAATCCTTTATTACTTCTTGAACATCTTTGACCCTACTTCTTCCACCAGTTTTGGAAAACATAAATGTATCACGGGCTTCTTGTAACATTTCAGAAGCTTTTCTCTTTGCACTTCCAAAGCCACTAGCACCTGCGAATGCAAAGCGTTCTGTCAACGGTAATTTATTCGCAACAGAAGAGATTCCTGTAGAAAACTTTGCTAGATTTACACCTTCACCGAGTGTAGTTACTTTTCCTACATTGCTTATCCCTTTATCCCCAATCCATCCTAACCCAAATTCCATAAAAATACTTGTTCCCCATTTTGTACGACTTTCCGCATCACCATGCCAAACATCATTCATAAATGAATCCGAAAAAGTATTACACATAGTATATGCCGTCTCTAAGGGATGACCTATAGCATACTTAATATTTTCTTTTGTTACTGTATCGTCTAGTGAATTGAATCCTTCTACAATCCCTCCGATAACTTGCCCAGAACCAACGTATATACCATCCCAAATTTTTCTGAGCATAGATTTTTCAGTGGGGGTATCATACATTGTACCTTCTTCGATATTATCATCTGATAAATTATTATTTACAAAATTGTTCGCTTCGCGTGCCTTAGCTTCTGTCATTTTTTGAATTGAAGTCGTCCACTCCATATTCAACCCTTGTGTACTAAATGTACCACTTGCAGGACTAAAGCCTTTTCCACTTTGAACCTCCGCCAAACCCGTCGCAATACTAGCGGCTAGTTGGAGTGCCGTATCATAATTACTACTAGAAGTATAATTAAATTCATATAGATGTTCTAATTTTTCTTGCAGTTTTTGCCTCATGACAGTAAAAAGATTTACCATAGCGTCCATACCTGGGATTGGCATAGTTTGATTGAGTGCTTCTGTACTTGCTATCATTCGGTCAATTTCTCGAATTTGTTCTAACACTTCTTGTTCAATAACATCAGCCTGAGCTACCTGTGATTGAAATTGACTTGGAAAAGCATCGTTCTGACGGATTAGTTCTTCACATAAGTAAATAATTCCTTGCGCTAAAGGACGAAAGGTTTGTACAAAAAATGCTTTTGCACTACTATATGTTTGCCCTTGTAGAACAGTATCAATTGCAAAAGCGTCAATCGACTGAATCGCTTGTTCCATACCTTGAATGGTAGCAGTACATACAGCATTCATGCTTTGAGTTTGGCTTTGTACTTCTCCTAAATACATATTTAAACTCATGCATTGACCTCCCTTGCTAATTGTTGTTGTTGATAGGAAAGGTCGTTTTCTAAATCACTAAGGTTTCGTCTTTCTTTAAGCAACGTTTCTTTTTTGTTTTCCAATTCAAATGTGACTTTTCTTTCAATATGTTGTGCCTCTTGATATGTATTCATAAAAAACTGAGACATTTCTCTATCACCATGCCAAGTTCCTAAAATACGATCACACAAACGATGGTTTTGATTCTTCCATACATGAAAATCTTCTTCTACTTTTTCCTGTTTTTGAATCGCAGATTGATTTCGGTCCTGTTCTTCAAATACACTTCGTAACTTTAGATTTAACTCTTTAATTTGATTTTCAATATCCCGATCCATCTTTTTCCTCCTACTATTTTACTTTACGTAGGTTGTCACATTAGCGAAAAGTGTTGTGAAGTTCGTTATCCATTCTCTCAAATTCATTAGATACTGAATGAATATTATCAACCGCTTGTTGAAAGGCAGCGGAAAATTGTTTCGTCAAGTCTAAAACTTGCTGATTCGCTTCTTGTGCTTTGAAGTTAACAGATAATGTTGTACGCGTCGCCTTTGTTATGGAACGACTTGTTGCACTTTGAATCCTATCAGAGGCTGATCCCATTTTCGTAGCAATTTGCGTTGCTGTTTGTAAATTACTTTGAAATAGTCCCATTCTTTCAAACCCTTTCTATAAGTTTTCCAAATGCATCAAAGAAATCTCATTAAATATATATCCCTATCAATATCACTCGCTCTAGGCACGCAATCAAATGAGCCATACACTATAAGCTGTATGGCTCATTTGAAATGCTTGTTATATAGAGTATGACAATTTTTATTTCAAACCGAAATTACGTGATAATTCTTCATCATGAGAAGCAACAGCTTCTGCAGTTTTATTAAGCTGCATATTAATTTCTTGTAATAGCTGTGCGAAGTTTTGTACTTTTGGCTTTAATTCATTGAACTGTTGATCAAAACCTTCGAAAGCACGACCTTCCCATTCTCCTCTTAATTCATTTTGTAAGTTTTGTAATTGACTTAAAATATCCTCAATTTGATTTGCACCTTGTCCATATCGAGCCGCTTTCGATTTAAGCTCCTCTGGTGACATACGAATTTGTCCAGCCATTTTCATTTCCCCTTTAATACATAATGAGCAAAATATAAATTGGTTAATTTTACTAAATATATTATAAAGTATTATTTTGAACTTTTAAACGTTTTATCTTTCTGTTGAATATTAGAATATTAATATTCAATTCTAATCATTAAACATTATACTTTTTCTTGCTTTACAAGATTTTATGCAGAAAAGGCCACCAAAAGGCAGTCCCTCAAAACTCAATCCTATCTCCATCAACTTAAAAATTTAATAGTGTCCTCATAACAAAATTCTGTGTTAACTTATAACAAAAAAAGAGGAGCCATCTCCTCTTCATAAATAAACACTATTTAATTTGTTCCTTATACTCATGGTTAACAACTACATACCATTTTCCTGTATCAAATTTTTCTTTATTAATCACGTAAACTTTACTTTCTCTCATTACCTCCCCTGGTTTTAATCCCTTAGTAAGAGTAGAGGTCTCGCCTTTTTCAACCGCATAAGTACTAGCTGCCAACACATCACTTTGGTAAGCATTATCATTTTCATCCACTAAATCCACTGATGGTAAAACGGCTAATTTCATCGGTTCGTTTGTGATGTTTTTCCCTTCTGCTTCTACAACAATAAAGACATGCCCATCTTCAGGTTTTTGGAATCCTATACTTTCTTTACCAACCTTATCTCTTTCTACAACTCTTTTTACAGTTACATCAAATTTAGGTGTATGAAAATCCTTGTTTACAGCATACTCTTTTTCTTTTATTTTTGATTTCTCTTTTGTTTGTTCTGTATTTTTCTGCTTTGTATTCTCTTTCGTTTTCGCCTCATCAGTTGTTTGCACTTTCTTTTCTTCTTGTTTAGAATTGGTTTCTTTAGATTCTGAAGAAGTTTTGTCGGATGTATTGCCGCAACCAGATAAATTGAATACTAAAGCGCCACCTAAAATACATGTAGTAAATTTTTTCAACATCTCTTTTTATCCCCCAATAACACGATATGTAAATTCCTTACTTATCATAGCAAAAAATACCATCTTAAATTGTTGCATCTTGTCGAATGATTAAGAATAATCCAGTTACTCCACGTCCTCTTTTATTATAAAGTTAAATATAAGTCTATATTGGGGTAGCATCAACATAGACTTATATGCTCTATAAAACCTGCTATAATAGGTTTTTACACCATTAGCGTACAATTTTTGACTTTCGGTAATGTGACCATTTGAAGGATAATTGAAATATTAAGAACAACTAATAGAGGTGTTTGCGTGGAATTATTTGAGTATTATAAAAAAAGAGGGAAGTTTAAGTGTTTAATTGGAACTGGGCTTTTTCTTTATGGATTAATTGGTATGTATAATACTTGGGGTAATATTAATTGGGGACCAGTAATCTTAATTATTATAGCTTCTCTTGTATTTTTTAGTATTGGATTTTGGCAATTAAGAAAAGGAAATTTACTAGAAAAAAATATAGTTAAAAATGATTTAACATTTTGGGATATTGATACTTATGTTTTGTTAGAATTACCCGGCAATAATAAACATTTAGGTTTATATACTCCTGATGGAAGATATGTAGCAGGAACAAAGATGATTTCTTCAACATTACCTATTTTAAAAAATAAAGAAGTTTTTGGATTGGAAGCAAGTGATGGAGAAATTCTTGCATATTTTCAAAGTGAAGTTGAAAATTATGATTGGGCTATTTATGATTCAAATTATAATTGTGTAGGTATGTTTAAAGAAAATATGATACAAGGATTTGGAATGGTACGTGGTTCTTTGATGAATGAAAAAGAGATAAAAATTTCTGAGATAGAAGTGGAATTTGATTTTTTCGAAACGTCTTTTCATACAATGGATGATCGTATATTAATAAACTGCAAGAGGGGATATATGCCTTTAGAATGGAATGAAAGATTTAGCTTAAATGTACCGATTATTAAATTAGGTAATAATATTTCTAATGCTGAAAAAATATTTGGTTTAGGTATTCTTCTTTATATTTTAGAAACAATTAAAGTAAGAAAAAGTAGGATTTTTAATGATTAGAATTAAATATTTATATTACAAAATTTATTGAATCTTTTATTAGGGATTACATCGCCGAAAGTACAATGTTGTATATTTTAGAATTATTTTACGTTTACTTCTTGAAATTGATGAGCATTTGTTATGCGAGAACCAACTGGAAACGGAAACGGCAAGCGAGTATACTTCGCTTGCCGTTTTTTCATAGCTTCGTATGTATTTGAATGCCTTTCGCTTTCTCTTCTTCACCCTTCACGCGTACAATTAAATCATATGATCCGGGTTTTGGCGCTTCAAAAGAAAGCAAACCTTCTTTTTGAGAAGTAACTTCTTCTTCATAAATGACCTTATCATCTTTTGTGACTTGCAATAAAATCGTACCTTCTTCAACTGCTGCCTCATAAGGAATTTCCACATTTCCTTTTTCAGCTTTAAGCGTTTGTACATCGTAATACCCCTGCAAAGAACCAATTGTTAAAGTCGTTTCGCCATTTTTTTGAACCTTTGTGACTTTTGTTGCTGTGTTACATGCGCTTAACAATACAACAAGAGTGAAAATGAGAAATGAGCGAAGTAATTTCATAGAGAGTCCCCTTCCTTTAAATATATTAAGGATAAAATATACAATCTAACATATCATTACAATTATAGTTGAAAAATAAGGAAAATTATATGACAAGAGATGCAAATATAAACAATCACTGACCATTAATCTACAACCAATCCCACACCCCAATAGAAAAAAAAAAGCACCAGGTCCCCCCGATGCTTTCTCCTCTAAAACAAATGACAAGCCACTTGATGCCCTTTTGCAATCTCCACCATTTTCGGTACTTCCTGCGCGCATTTTTCAGTGGCGAATTTGCAGCGCGTTCTGAATTTGCAGCCGGATGGTGAGTTGAGCGGGCTTGGAACTTCGCCCTCTAGGATGATTCGTTCTTTGCCTGCGTTTGTTGGATCTGGTTCTGGCATGGATGAGAGTAGTGCTTGTGTGTATGGATGTGCCGGTTTTGTGTATAGGTCTTCGCTGTCGGCAATTTCTACTATGTTTCCTAGATACATGACTCCGATTCGGTCTGATATGTGTCGCACCATAGATAGGTCATGTGCGATGAATAAGTATGTGACGCCTGTTTCTTCTTGGATGTCTTGCAGCATGTTTACGACTTGTGCTTGGACTGAGACATCGAGTGCTGAGATTGGTTCGTCACATAGGATGAAGTCAGGTTTTACAGATAGTGCGCGCGCGATGCTGATGCGCTGTCTTTGGCCTCCGCTAAATTCGTGCGGGTAGCGATATAGGTGTTCTTCTTTTAGTCCAACTTTTTTGAGTAGGTCTAGAATGATTTCTTTTCTTTCTTCGGCTGTGTAAGAGCCATGAATGTTCATCGGTTCGCTAATAATTTGGAATACGTTCATTGCCGGGTTTAATGATGCGTATGGATCTTGGAAAATGATTTGCATTCGTTTTCGATATTCTTTTAGTTCACTTTCTTTTAAATTCGCAATATCTTGTCCGTCGAATAAAATGTTCCCTGAAGTAACGTCGTGTAAGCGAATGATGCTTCTTCCTGTCGTTGATTTTCCGCAGCCAGATTCCCCTACTAGCCCGAATGTTTCACCCTTTTTTATTGTGAAGCTTAAGTCGTCTACTGCTTTTAATTGCTCTGTTTTTCTGCCGAATAGTCCTTTTTTAATAGGAAAATACTTTTTTAAGCTCCGTACTTCAATTAAGTTTTCTTCACGCATGGGAAACACCTACTTTTTCATCGTTTAACCAGCACATAGAGCGTCTTTCGTTCCCGATTTCAAAATATGGCGGACGTTCTGTTTCACAAATGTCCATCTTATGCGGACAACGCTCTGCGAATGGGCAACCTTTCGGCGGATGTAGTAAGTTTGGCGTTACACCTTGAATTGGCGCGAGTCTTTCTTTCACGCCGTTCGATATTTTCGGCAAGGAGTTTAATAACCCTTTCGTATATGGATGGTTCGGCGATTGGAAAATATTCAGTACAGGTCCTTCTTCCATAATAAGCCCGCCGTACATTACAATCACTCGCGTACAGTTTTGCGCGACGATTCCAAGGTCATGCGTGATGAGCAATAACGACATATTCGTTTCGTTTTTTAAGTTTTTCATTAAGTCTAGTATTTGCGCTTGTATCGTTACATCAAGTGCTGTCGTCGGTTCGTCCGCAATGAGAAGGTCTGGATTACAAGACATCGCCATTGCGATCATCACCCGCTGTTTCATTCCGCCGCTTAGCTCATGCGGATATTGTTTTACCCTTTCTTCCGGTGAAGAAAGACCGACTTGTTTTAACAAGTTAACCGCGATGCGCTCTGCTTCTTTCTTTTTCACTTTTTGATGCCTTATAATGACTTCTGTCATTTGTTTTCCAATTTTCACAACTGGGTTTAATGCCGACATCGGATCTTGGGAGATAAGTGAAATTTGATTTCCTCTAATAGAGCGTAATTCTTTTTCTGATTTAGAAAGTACGTTTTCATTTTGAAAAAGAATCTCTCCTTCTTTCACTTTCCCCGGAGACGTAACGAGAGCCATAACGGATTTTGCCATAACGCTCTTTCCACTTCCAGATTCGCCAACAATCCCAACGACTTCTCCTTTTTTCAAACTAAATGAAACGCCGCGAACAGCTTCTACTTCGCCGCCCTCTATGAAAAAAGAAGTCTTTAAGTTTTTTACTTCTAATAGTTTTTCAGACACGCTTTTCACTCCCCCTCACTTAAAGCATTAGTTCTCATGATGAGCCCCTTTTGGTGCGAAAGCTTTTTTCAACGCTTCACCGATCACGTTAAAACTTAGTACTGTTAATAGAATAAGGAACCCTGGGAAGAGTGTTAAATACCAAGCTTCACCGATATATCCTTGCGCATTATTTAGCATGCTACCCCAAGAAGAATCTGGTTCTCTAATACCTAATCCTAAGAAGCTAAGTGATGATTCCATTAAAATAGATGTCGCAATTGTTAATGTCGCGGCAATTATAATGGTCGATAAAATGTTTGGAATGATATGTCTTACAATAATCATAAATGACTTTTGCCCTGACACTTTTGCATATAACACGTATTCACGCTCTTTTACCGATAACGTTTCTGCCCTTACGATACGCGCGGTGTCCATCCATGTCAGTAATCCAATAATAAGAACAAGCGTTGTAATTCCTGGTTTTAAATACGCATTTAATAACAGCATTAAAAAGAATGATGGAATCGACATTAACACTTCAACAATTCGCATTAAGAAGTTGTCTAACTTTCCGCCAAAATATCCACTAATTGTTCCGACTGCGGTCCCGATTGTAATAGAAACAACCATCGCTAGAAAACCAACCGCAAGCGACACTCTTCCTCCATATAATGCTCTCGTTAAGTAATCCCTTCCGTAATCATCCGTGCCGAAAGGATGACTCATACCCGGTTCTTGTAAACGATCTGGAATCGACATTTTGCTAGGATCGTATGGTGATACGAATGCAAAAATTGATGCGATCGTTAAAACCGAAAGTATAATAACTCCCATTACTACAAACTTATTTTTTGTAAAACTACTTTTTATCGTTTGAAATCTCCTATTATTCATTCCAAATCACCCCCTCATTCGAATGCGCGGATCTACTACGCCATATAAAATATCAGCAATTAAATTACCGAGAATTAACATGAATGATGATAATAATGTGATTGCCATAATAATTGGATAATCAAATCTAAAAATAGCATTCACCCCGAGCGAACCTAGTCCCGGCCATGAAAATACTGTTTCCGTAATAAATGCTCCGCCTACTAAACTTGGAATGGATAATCCGAAAATTGTAATGATCGGGATTAATACATTTCGAAGTACGTGATTAAATAAAACTGATTTCTTCGAAGCGCCGTACGCATATTGAATTTGTACGTAATCTTCTTCTAATTGCTGAATTGTGCTTGAACGAATATATCTCATATAAACAGAGACGTTTTGGAACGCAAGCACCATGCAAGGTAAAATACCGTGCTGGACAATATCCCAAACAGAATCTTGACCGACTGTGCGCATACCCATACTCGGAAGAAGATTCAACTTTAACGAGAATAAGTAGATTAATAGTAAAGCGAACCAAAAGACTGGCATTGAGATTCCTACATAAGAGATAAAATTCACAATGCGATCAAAGAACGAATTCTTTTTCACCCCTGTAAGTAGTCCAAGCGGGATTGCGATTACAAAGGAGACGACTAAAGATGACCCCATTAATCCAATTGTTGCGGGTAATCTTTCTGTAATAAGTTCTAAAACAGGACGATGATTTTGAAGTGAATATCCAAAATTCCCTGTTAAAATATTTTTTAACCATAAAATATATTGCACGTAAATCGGTTGATCTAGTCCTAAACTTTTGCGAATACGCTCAACATCAATTGGGCTCATATTCGGCGTTACAAAGTTTCGAACCGGATCGCCCGGCGCTAGTTTTATTAATAGAAAAGAAATAATAGAAATAACAAATAAAAGCGGAATTGCATTTAAAAGCCTCTTTGCAATTACTTTATACACAAACTTCCCCCCTCAGGATAAAGTGAAACTTTAATCAGCAGCGCTTTCACCTAACTTCCTCGCATTCGCCGAATTTTGAGGTGGAAGTCTTACTGCCCATTAAAGCGGGATAAAGAAGCTGATTTTCACCAGCTTCTTTATCGTTTCTTATTTCACTTCATAAATCTTCGATAGATCTTCAAACATTGTAACTGGAATTGCTTTTGCTTCTTTTAATCCATCAAACTTTTTATCTACTGCAATCACTGCTTTCGGATATGCGATTGGAAGATAAGGTAGATCTTCTCTCGCTGTATCTTGGATTTTATGGTAAAGCTCTGCGCGTTTCGTTTTATCTGTTTCAACTGCAGCTTCTTCCCATAATTTATCGAAGTCAGCATTTTTATAACGTGCATAATTGTACTCGGCATTACTTAAGAATAAGCTCTTATATGAATCTGGCTCTGGTCCCATTATGTAACCACCGAATGTAATGTCATATTCTTTATTTTCTTTATCTAAGCCTTTTTCACTTGCTGCACTAGCATCTAATGCATTCAGTTCAACTTGTAAGCCAATTTCTTGTAATTTTTGCTGTGTATAAAGTGCTAAGCTTTCCATAATTTTATTATTCGTTACATACATAACGCGTACTTTTTCTTTATCTTTCACACCAGCTTTTGCTAATAAATCTTTCGCCGCTTTTTGATCATACTTATACTCTTTAATATCTTTCGCATAATACATAGCGTCTGGCGTTAAGATTGAATTTGCCGGTTCTGCAAATTGACTAGAAACGAATGCTGAGTTAATCATTTCTTTCTTATCTAAAGCATGTGCAATTGCTTGGCGCACTTCTTTCTTCTTCATAAGATCTGTATTATTGTTATAAGATAAGTAGAATAATCTACCTTCTGGGAATGTCACCATTGAGAAGTTCCCTGTGCTATCTAATTTCTTAAAGTCTTGTGGCTCAATCATCTTCATATTGATTTGACCATTTTGAAGTGAAACATTTGCCGTATTACGGTCTTTTACAACGCGGTACACGATAGAATCTAATTTCGCTTTACCAGCAAAATAATCATCGAATCGCTCTAACGCAACATATTCATCCGATTTAAACTCTTTGAATTTAAATGGACCTGATCCTACAGGCTGTAGGTTTTTCTTACTCTTCACTAAATCTCCTTCACCTTCAAATACATGTTTCGGAATTGGGAAGAAATCATTCATAACCCCTTCGAAAGATGCACTTACTTGTGGTAATACGAATTGAGTCGTTAGCTCATCCACTTTTTTCACCTCAAGCGGCTTTCCTTTAAAGATAAAGTTTTCACGGCTTGAACTATTTTGCTTCTCATCTAAAATTGATTGGAATGTAAATGCAATATCATCTGATGTAATTTTCTTACCATCATGCCATTTCAAATTATCCTTTAATTTTAAAGTCCATGTTAATTGATCCTCTGAAGGCGTAAAGCTCTCAGCAAGAACAAACTTTTTCTTACCGTCTTCCATATGGTACAGCGGTGCATATAACGCTTGCTGCACAGTTAATGACACACGATCATTCGCATAAAGCGGATTCATCGTATCTGGATTGTCACTAACGCCAATTGTTAACGTCCCTCCATCTTTCGGAGTCCCTGACGTACTAGTTCCCGCTTGCTTTGAAGAATCTTTCTCCCCAGAACAAGCCGCTAATGCAATAAGTAATATTAGGACAAATGGTAATGCAAACAACTTCTTTTTCATAATTCGACCCCTCTCGACTATTTACACCTATAAGAAAACTCGGAATTAATACCGAGTTTTCTTATAGGTTTTAAAATACCACTACCTGTATGTATTGTCAAACTTTTTCGCCAAGGTAGAAAGTTTGAAATCTACCAATTGAATCCTTGCGATAAACTATATTTATGCGGGGCGTAAAATAAAAAGACCACGAAAAAATGGCCTCGCAAAATGAGTTGAAAAACTAGCAGTCTACAGAAAATTTCTCTAGAATGGGATTAAATACAAGAAATATTTAGGAGGTTACCATGACATTTGATGAATTGAAAAAAAACAAACCAACAACCCTATGGATCGAGAGTGATGAAGATGGGGAGTTTTTCACTGAAGAAAAGATAAGTGCAACAAATAAAGTTCTCGACTCTTACATTAACAATTTAGAGCAATTGGGAGAGAATCCAACCGAAGCCGCAATCATGCAAATCGTTGAAGAAGTAGTTATTAAAATAAATGAATTAAATATCGAACATGACCAATTTATCGAAACTATGGAAAGAGAAGATCTCTATGAATTTATCGATACAGCAGCACAAATAGCTGGCTTAGAATCCGAAGAAGATATAACTGAAGAATGGCGAGAATGGTAAACAAGCTGTACCTCTAATTATTAGAGGTACAGCTTGTTTCATACGCCAATTGAATTAATAATTTGATATCTGCATAGAATTCACATATTCCAACATAATATCAATTTGATTTTTATCAAGAGGATCTAATTATAAATTCTAGCACACTCATCTCCCTCAAAACTCAATCCTACTCCCAACCCCACGCTCCACCGCTTTCTCATACAAATACTTCGCAACGATAATATCTACTACTGCCAAACCAACTGATTTGAAAATAGTAATCTCTTCATCGTTTTCGCGGCCGGCTTTTTCTCCGCTTATAATTTGACCGAGTTCGGCGTGGAGATTGCTCGCTTTAAATACACCCTCTTTTATCGGAACTTGAAGGTCTCCTGTTTCTTCTAGTGCTGCTTCTTTTGATTCGACTACTACTTTGTTTGCGCTTGTGATGGCGTGAGATGGTAGTTCTTGCATGCTTGGCCTGAATGAACCGACGGCGTTTATGTGGACACCTTTTTGTAGTTTTTCTGAGAAGACTGGTGTGGATGCGTTCGTAGTTGTGACGATGATGTCTGCTTCGCTTATTGCTTCATTTGGATCTCTGTAAACGTATGCTGGTTTACCAAATTTCTCTTGTATATGTTGCGCAAATGCATACGCTTTTTCTTCTGTTCGATTGTATAAAATGACTTTTTCAATATCTCTAACCGTAAATACAGCTTCCGCAATTCCTTTCGCCTGTTCCCCTGTCCCAATAATGCATAAAGTTTTTGCATCATGACGAGCTAAATGTTTCGTCGCTACTCCTGATAAGGCGCCTGTTCGGATCATCGTTAAATACGAACCTTCTAAAAGTGCGAGTGGTTCTCCCGTTTGAAAGTCTGATAGCATTACAACCCCGTTTATCGTTTTCTTTCCTATCTGTTTGTTCTGCGGGACTACTGTTACTACTTTTAAACCGAGTGCTTCAAGCCCTTCCGCTACTGAAGGCATAATTAATGCCGTATTTTGTTCGCTTGCAAATGGTAGTGAGCCGCGAATTGGTGTGATTGTTCTTTCTGCGGAAAATTCTTGTAAAGCAAGCGCCGCGTATTCAATAACTTCATTCATATTTACTAAGTTTCGTTGTTCGTTCGCGCTTATGACTAACATATCTTTCCATCCCCTCCTTCTACCCCGTATTAACGGGCAGTAAGACTCCCATCTAAAAATTCAGTTGGACAAAGAAGTTATATGGGAGATCAACTGCCCGTAAAAACCCGATTGGTTCAACTAATAATCAGTGGGAAACCCCTCCACTGATTAAAGTTTCACTTTACCCTAACAAAAATCCCCGATTCAAAACATCTCTCGGATCTACGACAAATTGATGAAATCCTGTAATAAATGCATTCCCAGTTACTTTCGGAACGACAGCTTCATATGTATCTACCGCTGTTACCGACAATACTTCTCCCTCAAATTTCCCGTCAGTAATGCATTCATGGATAAAGATTTCTCCTTTTTGCAGAGCGTCTTTTTCAAAAAGGGTTGCGATTCTTGCGGAAGTTCCTGTGCCACAAGGAGAGCGGTCTACTTGCCCGTCAGCGAAAATCGTTACGTTTCGTAAAGTAGCGTCTTTTTCTTTCGGTTCATCTGAAAAAATGACGCCGTATATTCCTTTTAAATCTTCTTCAAGTGGATGTTTTACTTCCATTTGGCTTTCAATATAGTGCTTAATTTTACCGCCCCACGCTTGAATAGCAGATAAATCTTTGAAATCAACCTTCAAACCAAATTCTTTACTATCCACTACCGCATAAAACGCTCCGCCAAATGCGATATCTACTTGAAATTCGTAGTCATCTATTTTAATAGGAAGGTCTTTTTTATATACGAACGAAGGAACGTTTTCGAATGATACGGACTCTACTTCGCTCCCGTTAAATTTCGCATACGCAATGACTTCCCCGGCCGGGCTATCAATAATGAACTTTTGTTTTTCACCTGTCACTTTAAACATGCCTGTTTCAATTCCTACTGTAACGACAGCGATAATGCCGTGACCACACATCGTACTCCAGCCTTCATTGTGCATAAATAATACGCCAAAATCAGCGTGCGCACTTGCGGGCGGAGTAATGATACAACCGTACATGCCGTGATGACCTCTCGGTTCATACATAAGAATCTCACGAAGGTGATCCAAATGTTCCATACAGTATGCACGCCTTTCTAACTGCGTTTCTCCCTTAATTTCTGGCACGCCGCCCGTAATAATTCGAAGCGGTTCCCCAGCTACGTGCGCATCAATTGTCGTGTATATTTTACTAACCTTCATTTCTATCTCTCCCCTATATGTTGATACTATTTTTATTGCAAGTATCATGCCAGCGTATAAGGGCGAGATTTGTATACTTTTTTCAAAAAAACATACACTACTGTCTATTTTTTTATACAGTAGATAGTCGGTGATTATTAATCTCCAATTAGTCCCATCCTCACTAAACCTCAAAACAAAAAATCCTCCGAAAACTCAGAGGATAATTCAAACTATAGCTTTTCCACTTTGATAAGGTTATAGTTCCTTTTAAAATAATTTGACGGAATTTAAATTAAAAGCCAAATTTATTCTTCATCCTCCAAGCTTTCCCACTCACTTAAATACATGACATCTTGTTTTACGTTTTTCTTTTCAGGAAGTAAACATAGAAATTCTAAAGAATTGCCATCCGGATCATAAAAATAAAGATTTGCGGTAGGTGTCCAAGTTTGAACCATAGGCTCGGAAGGTTCAAGACCAAAAGCGGCCCTTGGGTTTATTCCTTTATTCAGAAGCCATTCTCTTGCATGAATGATTTCTTCATAGTTAACCTTGAATGCAAAATGACTTGTATGGAATGCTTCTTCCGATACCTCCCAAACGCCTAGCATCTGTTCCTTCTTATTTTCTTTATCAAACCAAAAGAATGCTACACGGCGTTCTTCAATAGTGCGAGCATGAAATAATCCAAGTTTAGTATAAAACTCTTTTGCTACTTCTAAATTTTTTGTTTTAACATGTGTTTCATATAAAGTACCTGGAAACAAAGCATATCCCTCCTTTATATTAAAAAAATTCTTACTATAAATCCTATTTTAAGAAGCTAAAAATAGAAGTGCTATCGTATTTTTTCAACTTTGTAGCCCTAATGCTTAACAAAAATTTCTCGTTTTCACTCCTAATAACCACCAACATTCAAAATAAAAAAGCCTCCGAAACATCGGAGGTATATATTTTAAGTAAACAGGCTAATTAAAACGAACTCTCAATTTATGAAATATTATACAATTTCCATAAAGTGAAACTTTAATCAGTGGGGGTTTTCTTCATCCCCCACTGATTATTAGCCTTCACCAATCGGACTTTTATGGACAGTTGATCCCCCACCTAACTTCTTTGCTTTCGCTAAATTTTGAGGTGGGGGTCTTACTGCCCATTAAAGCGGGATAAAAAGTTTGATTACTTTCTACTATTTAACTATTCCCCTTTACGATAGTACCCATTTGCAATATATACATATAACATTCCGAAAGGGGCAATAAGCGGGCTAAGCATATAAAGCATTAAAATCTTAAATGCCTTCCACATCAACATAAATAGCAATGGTAAAATAATAAAATGACCACCCATAAGTGTATTTATCAAGTCATCCCAAACAATTGTTGCAAAAGGAAATAAAAGTCCAGCCAATACAATATATATTGTCAGCGAAAATGAAACCTCATTTACATATAGTAAAAATCCGGATACAGCCATTGAAATAATATATGATTTTACCAAATACTGAGTATCCACCCCATAAAACATTTTTCTGATGAATTGTATCATTTCGGAAATAGCACCTCCTAACATTTCATTTTATTCCTTATTTTAACATATAAAAGCCACTTATCGATATTTTAGTTAGAATTTTCAGAAATAATTTTAAAGAAACAACTAAAAAACTATTGATTTTCGAAATGAATTTTCATTAAAGCATTCAACAAACTCATATGTTACGAAATAAAGAGGGAAGCTATTTTGACAAAAGGTTATCAAAATAGCTTCTTATCTAACAGATTAAATTTTTCATAAAAATCTAATCAAACTCTAACCGCCACTACATCCGGCACTTGCCTTACAATCTCCTCCCCAATCTTTATACTTGCCGTTGCCGCCGGGGATGGTGCATTACAAATATGCAGCGAATTGATGCCAGGAATAATGCAGAAGTCATCAACCATATTGCCGTTCGATAAGATGGCTTGTGCCCTTACACCTGCATGCGTTGGGACGATATCTTTTTCTGTTAGTTCTGGTATGAGGCGCTGTAAGCTTTTTAGGAATGATTGTTTACTGAATGAGCGCACCATTTCTTTTATGCCTTCTTTCATGTTTGGCATTGCCATTTTCCAGAATCCTGTGTATGTCATTGTTTCCATGAAGTCTTTTATGTCGAAGTCTTTTTTCGTGTAGCCTTCGCGCTTGAAGCTTAATACTGCGTTCGGTCCCGCATGTACGTCTCCGTTTATCATTCTTGTGAAATGAACACCTAGAAACGGGAATTCTGGGTTTGGAACTGGGTAAATTAAATGTTTTACGAGATGGCGTTTTTCTGGGACGAGTTCATAGTATTCACCGCGGAACGGAACGATTTTCATATCCGTTAATATACCTGTCTTTTTCGCAATGCGATCGCTATGTAAGCCGGCGCAGTTAATGAGAAATTTCGCTTTAAATGTGCCTTTGTTCGTCTCAATTGTTACGACATCTTTCTTTTCTGTAATACGCTCTGCGGCTGTTCCTAAGTGTACCTCACCGCCGCATTCTTGAATCAAACGAGCAAATGCATAACTGACTCCTTTATAATCAGCGATCCCGCACGAAGGAACACGGATTGCGCCTAGTCCTTTTACATGCGGTTCGACTTCTGCTAATTGTTCTTTATCTATTTTAGAAATATGTAAACCGTTTTGTAAGCCTCTTTCGTATAAATTATGTAAAAGAGGAAGTTCTTCTTTTTCTGTCGCGACAATGACTTTGCCGCACATGTCATAAGCGATGTCATTTTCTTCACAAAATTGGACCATCGCTGCGTTTCCTTCTTTGGCGAATTTTGCTTTATAACTCCCTGGTTTATAGTAAATACCCGAGTGAATGACACCGCTATTATGTCCTGTTTGATGATGTGCTAGTTCCTTTTCTTTTTCAATGATTGCGATTTTTGCATGAGGGAACTTTTTCGTTAAAGCCATTCCCGTTGAAAGACCAACGATTCCTCCGCCAATAATTATAAAGTCATACATCCTACTTCCCCCTTAATAGTATAAAAGGCAGGTCTCTTTGAAAGACCCGCCGTACATATTATTTAGAAAAACAACCGCGTTGACGCATGAGTTCTCTATATAAATCTTTATTCTTTTCGAATGCCGCTCTGCCGTGCATCCAAAATAAATTGTTTAAAAGAACTAAATCACCAACTGGTAGTTTTAATGCATGTGTTGCCGGTGAGTTTTCAACTGAATACGATAAATCTTTCAGATAGTTTGCTTGTTCAATATTATCTGGATACGCAAACTGATCAATAAAGCAAATACATGGTGCGTTATTTACATCAAAAAACGTTTCACGATAGACGATTTCTTGCGAGTTTTTACTTGGTGGTGCTTTATACGTAATTTTAACAGATGCAAGCGAATGATCTCTAAATTTTTGAAGATCTTCCCAATCGTCTAAATGTAGTAAACGAGATTCTCCTCCTACTGCATTTTGCTCTTCAATTTTCATCATAAGAAGCCAGTCAGTTGGCTCATCAACGAATGTTCCATCTGTATGAAGTGTAAATAATCGATACGCTTGACGGAGATACGAATCACTACTATCCGTATCTTTCACATTAAATCTAGCATAATACGTTCCTGTCATCGCATCAAAGTTCGGCGATCCGATTAAATGTGTTAACGCTGTCGCAAATTTCACGTAATCTGCTGGATCTATCGTTTCACCTTGTACGCCAATTGTAAATCCGCCCGTTTCACGGTCATGAATAATGCCGCGAATGTTATCCATAAACGATTGCCCAAAAATCTTTCTCATACTATCTGCAAGATTAAACCGAGAATACGGAATGTATTGGAGTGACTGCTCTGAATGCTCTTTTACCTCTTCAAAAAACTGCTTAAGCAACTGCTGATTTAATACGATATGATATAAACGTTTATGCTCCGGATGAGGAACAATTTCATATCCCTCATATTTCTTTGCAAACTTCCTCTTCGCACTTTGTTCTGTAATAATCGACATTTCAATTCCTCCCTAAATGAAATATGAAGAACGTATTGACGCTTTTTACAGACAGTTATCCTTATCTTCTTATGCTGAGATTCGGTCTTACTGCCCTAACAACGAAAAAGCCAGTCATATATATCCGCGACAAAGCAATCGCAGATACATACAACTGGCTCATAATTACGAGTGTTCTTTAATCTCTTAAAGTACAATAATAATAGACAGTTCATATGAAAATATGTGTAAAGCAGGAAAACAAGATCGAATTTAGAGAAGGCTAATTTCTCGAATGGATCTTATTGATTAATTAAATAATAATTCAAAATATTCTAACTGTCAATTCGTTTTTTCTTATTTTCTCTACAAACTTTACACATTTTACAAATCCCCTTACTTTCCGCACAGCCTCTTTTTTTCATCTCTTGTTTTACAACTTGCACTTCGTTTACCTTTTTCATATTCCTTGCCTCCTCAATAAAAATAAGCCAGTCGTATCCCGTTAACGGAAATACAACTGGCTCTCGTTTATAGCTATACAAACTAGACAGTTTTTATGGTGTTGTTTCCTCGTACTCTCCCTCGAGCTGTTCATCATTTAAATAACTTACATATTGGCGATGTAAATCTTTTACCGCACTGACGATAGCATTTTGCGCTTTTCCTTGATAATGGTCCGTAATATCTTGCACAATTTCTTCAATACCATCTTGCAAACTATGTCCTCTCAACATTTGAGCGACGAAGTCTCTACCGTGCTCTGTCGCAAGCGTACATGACGCTTCAATAATGACATGATATTTATGATCTGCCTCAATTGTAATTGTTAATGTTTCATACATACTGCGAACAGCCATCCCTTTCGGAAGTCTCGAGTGTCCTGCCATAAAAAATGTCCCTTTACGCATATTTCATCCTCCGTTACTATGTTTTTTAGCACTTATACTTGATCTACGTATACTGTCTTTATTCTCGTGTAAAATTCTTTCGCCGCTTTTCCTTGTTCACGCGGGCCAGCACTAGAGTTTTTCATTCCGCCAAATGGAACTTGTGGTTCTGCTCCTGCAGTTTCTGAATTCACATGAACCATGCCAACTTCCATATCATCAATAAACCTTTGCGACAAACTTAAATTGTTCGTACAAATCGATGCACTTAGTCCGTATTCTGTATCGTTCGCTACAGAAACTGCTTCTTCATAACTATTCACTTTAAATAAACATATAACTGGGCCGAAAATTTCTTCTTTTGCAATGCGTGCATCTACATCTACATTTTCAAAAATAGTCGGTAACACGTAACAACCGTCCTGCAATTCTGCTTCGTCCGGCACGCTGCCTCCATACAGTAAAGAAGCCTCTCCTTTTCCTACTTCAATCATCGATAAAACAGATTGCTGCTGCCCCTTGGAAACACATGGGCCCATAAATGTATTACTATCTAGCGGGTCCCCAACTGTAAGAGCTTCCGTGCGCTGCAATAGTCGATCGCGAAACGCTTCATAAATACCCTCTTCTACAATGACTCTACTTGTTGCGGTACATTTTTGCCCCGTGGACATAAACGCACCTTTTATCGTAATCGTTACCGCCTTTTCAATATCGGCATCTTTTAATACCACTAACGGATTTTTCCCGCCCATTTCTAATTGCACTTTTTTCCTCGTTTCAACGGCTGCTTTCTGAATGATATTTCCAACGTGATTAGAGCCAGTAAAGGATACTGCTTTTATATCCGGATTACCCGTTAACTCTGCTCCCACTTCAGATCCTTTGCCGAACACACAGTTTATAACACCTGCCGGAATACCAGCCTCATGAAACGCACTTACAAGATGGTACACCGATTTTGGCGTCACTTCAGCCGGCTTAATGACAATTGTATTTCCGTATATAAGTGCCGGCGCCATTTTCCACGCTGGAATCGCAATGGGAAAATTCCACGGCGTAATTAATCCGACCGGGCCTACTGCTACACGTTTACTGTAAAGCATCGTACTTTCATTCGCAGACGGAATGATCTCTCCAATCGGCTGATTCGCTTCCCCCGCATAATATTCAAGAATGCTAATTGCCCGCTTCGTCTCGCCTATCCCTTCTGCAATCGTCTTTCCTTCTTCATTCGTTACATCTCGGCCAATTTCCTTTACCTTCTCTTTTAAAATAGCTGCCGCTTTCCATAAATAGCTTGCTCTTTCTTGAAACGATAACTTTTGCCATTTATAAAAAGCTTCTTTCGCTGATGCAATTGCCACTCGTGTATCTTCTACTGAACTAAACGGGAATTCGCCTAGCACTTCCCCGTTATGCGGATTATAATTTTTCACGTATGCATTTGTGGAAGGCTCTCTCCACTCACCGTTTATATAATTGAAAAACTTCATTCCCCTGCCCCCACCATTTTTATTTTGATAGTTTTGCAATTGCCGCTTCTAAAATAGTAAGCCCTTCTTCCAACTGTTCATCTGTTATAACGAGAGGTGGTAAGAAACGAAGTACGTTACTATAAATACCTGCACTTATCGTAATAACCCCTTTACTATGCGTTTCCTTCATAATCGCTTTCACTTCTTCCGTCGCTGGCTCTTTCGTTTCTCTGTCTTTTACAAGCTCGATTGCAGTCATTGCGCCGATACCTCTCACATCACCAACTAGTTCGTATTTCTCTTTCCAACTATTAAATACTGTCATCATACGTGCGCCAATTTCAGCAGCGCGATTTACTAAATTCTCTTCTTCTATTACATCTAAAACAGCTAACGCAGCTGCGCAAGCAACTGGACTTCCAGAGAATGTACCTCCAAGTTGACCAGGACCAGGTGCATCCATTAGTTCCGCTCTTCCTGTTACTGCGCTAAGCGGCATGCCAGCAGCAATTGATTTTGAAAATGTCATTAAATCAGGAGCTACGCCGAAATGATCCATTGCAAATAAGCTTCCTGTACGAGCAAAACCAGTTTGAATTTCATCCGCAATCATTACAATTCCGTACTTATCACAAATAGTTCGGACACCTCGCATAAATGTAGTCGTCGGAACGATAAATCCACCTTCTCCTTGAAGGGGTTCCAAAATAATCGCTGCTATATTATCACTTGCGACTTCTTCTAACATAAAACGTTCGAAATACGATAAAATTTGTTCGTCTACTTCTTCTTGCGTCAATCTTTCGTCAGCACGGTAATAATACGGATATGGTAATTTATACACTTCGGATGCGAACGGCCCAAATCCATGCTTGTACGGTTTCACCTTACTTGTAAGTGACATCGTCATAAGTGTACGTCCGTGATAAGCTCGTTCGAACGATACGATTGCGCTTCTTCCCGTTGCCTTTCTAGCTATCTTCACTGCATTTTCTACTGCTTCAGCTCCGCTATTAGCAAACATCGTTTTTTTCTTAAAATCACCTGGCGTTAATTCATTCAGTCTTTCAGCTAACGCAATATAACTTTCATATGGCGCTACGTGGAAACAACTATGAATAGAAGATTCCACTTGTTCTTGAATCGCCTTCACTACTTTCGGATGACAATGCCCAACGTTTTGCATACCAATTCCGCCCGCAAAGTCGATCAGTTCATTCCCATCTATATCTGTAATAATCGCTCCCTTTGCCGATTGCACATACAGCTCCGTAATATTGTATGGCCCTTCTGGCACCGCATTTTTTCTTCTTTCATGTAATATGCTAGATTTTGTAGTAACAATATCTTTCAACATGGAACATACCCCTTTTCTTATTCTTTTTCTATGCTAATTTCCGAATCTTTTATAATCGTAAAATCATTCAACTTTTGCTTATCTAACTTTCTAACTCTTAGGAAATAACTTATGATTACTAGGGTAGTAGCTAGTAATGTCATGTAAAACTGCATGCGCATATCTGCGATAAACGCCTGCGAAACAAAGATCGTAACAATCATTAAAAGCGTTGCATATGTGAGATAAGGGAATAACCACATTTTCACTTTTAGCTTTCCAGCCCCTTCTAGTTCCCTTTCTCGTCTTAACTTCACATGCGAAACGGCAACGAACATATACATAAGCATCGTTACTCCACCTGAACTATTCGCTAAAAACGCAAACAGTTTGTCAGGAGATATAAATTTCAACATCGCACAAATAAATGCAAATACGATACTCGCATAGATTGCGATAACCGGCGTTCCTCTACTATTTAACTTTGAAAAGGCGGATGGAGCGTCACCTTTTTTCGCAAGTGAAAATAACATACGCGAACTCGTATATATACCCGAGTTCATAACGGAAAGTAACGATAAAAATACAACACCATTCATAATTTCTGCGGCTGCCGGTACTCCTGCCATATTAAATAAACTTGCATATGGAAGCTTTAATAACTCCTTATCCGTCCACGGAATAAACATAACTAAAATTGTTACCGATCCGACGAAGAAAAGCATAAGGCGCCATACTACACTATTAATCGCTCGTATAACATTCTTCTCTGGATTTTCCGATTCCCCGGCCGCAATCGCTGCGACTTCACTTCCTGATAACGAGAACGAAATAAACACAACGCTCAGTAAGACAGGGACAATACCTTTCGGGAAGAAACCACCGTGTTCTGTAATAATAGAAAGACTCGGTCTATCCACCCCTGGAACGAGACCAAAGAACATCGAAACTCCTAAAATTAAAAACGCAACAATCGCCACAACTTTAATAAACGCTAACCAATATTCAAACTCACCGTACAATTTTACTGAATATACATTCGTCATCGTCATTAAAAGGACCATACATAAACTCGCAATCCAAGCTGGAATGGAAGGAAACCAATTGTTAATCATGACGCCTAAAAGCACCACTTCGATTGCGATAATAATGACCCAGTTAAACCAATACAACCATCCGATCGTATACCCTGCCCACGGCCCAATTGCCTTATTCGCATACGTTGCGAAAGAACCGCTATCAGGATTTTCCGCCGCCATCTCTCCTAGCATCCTCATCACGAGCACAACCATTAAAGCACCGATAATATAGGAAAAAATCGCCGCAGGTCCTGATGACTGAATAATCGTCCCGCTCCCTACAAACAAACCGCCCCCGATAACCCCGCCAATCGAAATCATTGTTATATGCCGCGTTTTTAAATCCTTTTGTAACTCCTTTTTCTCTTTAGCCAAACAGTTCACCAACCCCTCCATTAGCATGAACGTGCGCCACAATCCATTGATAACGCTTTCTCAAAATCCCCTCCTACGTTTTAAGAAAAAATAAAAAGAGCCAGAAAAACAACGCATACAGCTGCATTGAATTTTACTGCCTCTATCCTTATGGCTCGTCCTCCTGCTAAGGAAGCTCGAGTGGGAAAGAAGTTCCTCTATTCATTTCAAACATACATCCGGGCTTACAGGGAGGCTAATCACTGTCATCCGATAATAAGTTAATCATAATATAAATAAACTGAATATTCAATATTAATTTGAGGTGAAATTTCCAAATCACCCCAACATATACTGTTCAAAAGCAAAAGGAAGTGATCTCATGTACTACGGAACAAAAGGCTGGTACGTAGCCGAACTGAAAAAATTAGGCGTTCGTTACTATGAAGGACGAAAGCTAGAAAGCTACCGCGGGCACGTTTTACGCAATTTATTAATCGCACAACAGGAAAAATTAAAAGAACAGTAATTTACTAACAAAACAACTCTTGGAATATATCGGCTATCCGGCTAGAACTTTCAAATCATCCATCTAACCTCCCAACCAATCCCACATCAATACAAACAAAAAAGGTCACCCAAACGGGTGACCTTCCTTTCTTATTCACAAACAAGAATTTGTCTAGTAAATGATCCTTTTCTTGTAATACAACGATCTGTAATTTCAAATCCTGCTTCATGAATCATATCGTCCATTGTTTCCATCGTAACAACGACTACTTTTTTAGCGATGCGGCGCGCGCTTGAAAGAATAGAAAGCTGATCTTCTGGTGTTGCGTGCGTAAATAAGTCGTACGGCATATCGATAATGGCAACATCATAGTTTTCAGTAATCTCCTCGATTGGACCTTTTGTTACCGTTCCTTCAAAGCCGAAATGTGCGATGTTTTTTCGCGTTCCAAGAACTACAAGTGGATTAATATCTCTACCAACAATGTTAATTCCCATAGAAAGAGCTTCTACTACTACCGTTCCAATACCGCAGCACGGGTCAATCGCTCGTACTCCCTCTGGATTTGGCACAGCAATATTTGCAACCGATCTCGCGACACGTGTGCTAAGAGAAGTCGAATAGCTATGCGGTTTTTTGATGTGATGATACCAAACTGGTTCACTTTCTACATAATGTCCGAAATACCAACGTCCTCCAAGAGGAACAATCCCGAATACGCGCTCTGGATTACGAACGTCCGCTTCTCCTTCAATATGCATACCAAGGTCTCGTTCAATAAGACGACGCTCTCCATATTCAATCTTATTTTCTTTCCCAAGGTCATTTATTTTAACGAAGATAACTTTGAACGTCGCTCCCGCCAAGTCAATTTGTTCCACTTGTTTTAGGATGCTTTCTAAGTCATCTCCTTCATACATAACTTCAACGCGTTCTTTAATAAACGCACTTCTACTCGGATCAATCTTAACGTCACTTTTCAAAATATTAACGTGGGACTCCATTCCAAAGAACGAGCGCATTTCCAAATAACATAAAGCACGCTCCTCCTCGCGAAATGCATACGTATATATACATGCAGGTGTTTTACTATGATTATTCAATCTATGATCATCCTTTATCAGTTTAAATTATTATCACAACTACTCGAACGTTTTTTCATATAAAATTAAATGATATCACATGCCCGAAATAAAGAGAAACCTTTATAATCTGTTTCATAAATAAAAGAGACTGCCTATTGGCAATCTCTTTTTAAATATTAACGGAAAGAAGATACGTTATTACCCATTGCTTCGTAGTAATCTAAAATACCTTGATAAATCGCTTCCGCTGCACGTTGTCTCCATTGTTCTGAAGATAGCTTTTCACCTTCACTTTTTGCATCAATAAATCCTAGTTCAGTTAGAATAGCTGGCATTGTATTATATTTAATTACATAGAAGTTATCTGTTTTTACCCCTCTATTGTTCGTCTCAAGGGCATTAACTAAACGTTTTTGTACTTTTTCTGCCAGTATACGGCTTTCTTCTTTGTTTGGATTTGGTGTTGGTGTTGCTGATCTATAATAATATGTTTCGGTACCTTCTACTGAGTTGTTATATCCATTAGCATGAATACTTACGAAAATGTCACCATTATTTTTATTAGCAAATTCTACACGTTTTCTTAAAGAATCGCCAGAATCAACTCCCGGGCGTGTATCATCTGTACGTGTTAATAACACAGTAAATGGTGTTTTCTTTTCAAATAATTTTTGTACTCGTAATGATGTATCTAATACAATAGCACTTTCATCCATATTTACACCAAGATGTCCTGGATCTTCTCCACCGTGACCTGGATCAATAATAATCGCTTTACCTTCTAAGAAATTACCTTGTTTCACTGGGTTTAGTTGGTTTTTATCAAGCCATTGGAATCCACTATTTGTACGGATACGAATCCAGCTATCTTTCTCTTCAATAACTGTTACTGTTTGTGCCGCACGTTTCGCTAACACTTTAGAAGAATGTGATGCTTCTGCATATGTTGTAAATTCTTCTTTAATCACTTCTGTTTTCTCTTTTAAAGGTGTCCATTTATCGCCTTTACTCGTTACAATTTTAATCCATCCATCTCGCTCTTCTTTTACTACCACTTTTTGTGGTTCATGTTGCACGTCAGTAATTCCTGATGATAAAGATGGTTGGTGATATGTAATGAACTTACGATCAATATACATTTCTTTCTTTGTATCTTCTGGTTTACTAATATCATTACCATTTTTCTTTAGCTTGTCCGCTTTATACGTCATTTGTGCTGCTTGTTCACGTGGTATAGAAAGATCCGGACTCCAAGTTTTCGCTCCTGTACCAGCGGAAATCTCTAACGCTACTAAAATATTTGCCGCTTCTTTACCGAAGTGATTTTCTAAATCAGTAAATTTATTCGTTATTGGGGCTTTTACTAAATCTTTTAATTTATAAGATTTCACAAGCATAGATGCCATCTCAGCACGCGTTACTTTCCCTTCAGGATCGAATACACCTGCTCCTCGTCCTGCAATAATACTTTCTTTTTCAATTGCCGCAATAAATGGAGCTGCCCAATGATTTTTTGAATCATTAAAAGATGGCTTCGCCGCTGGATTAACTTTTAAGCCAATTGCTTTCGCCACAATTGTCGCTGCTTCAGCACGTGTTAAAAGACCTTGTGGTACAAACGTACTGTCCGTCATACCGCTAATTACATTTCTCTCTACTAAATAGTAAATTGCATCTTTTGACCATGCATTGTCCGGAACATCTGTAAACTTCTTCGTTTCTGCTAAACTACTAACTGGATAAGCTAGTAAACTTGCCGCTAACATACCAGCAGCTATTGCTTTGTACTTCATAAAAAATAAATCCCCTCTCGAAATCTCACATTATACAATTCTCTTAATCAAACTAATATTAAAAATATTAACTGGTAAATAACTCCTATAATAGTTTATAACATTCTATCACTGTAGTAAATACGTTTCCCACCCTTATTATTAAATGTGGATATATAAGGAATAATAAATATAAATAAAATTCAAAAAAGCTGATCAAAAATACTATTTTCAATCAGCTTTCTTTATTCTCTATGAAATTAGCCTTCAATTAAATTAGACATTACATACGCATATATAAGTGCTTCTGTATGCGCAATCGAGCTTTCATGCGTACGCTCAAATGCATGAGAAGAATCAATACCCGCTCCAATTAATGCATGTTTCACATCAAATCCAGCACGAATCGCAGCTGATGCATCAGAGCCGTAGAATGGATAAATATCTACTTTATATTCAATATTGTTCGTTTTCGCAAGCTGTACTAAATGTTTACGCAGTGCATAATGATAAGGACCACTAGAGTCTTTCGCACAAATCGATACTGTATATTCGTCAGATGTTTGTCCATCACCTAACGCTCCCATATCAACAGCTAAATATTCAACCGTTTCTTCTGGAATGTTAGAATTACCACCGTATCCGATTTCTTCATTATTAGAAATTAAGAAATGAGTTGTATATGGTAATGTTACGTTTTCATCTTGTAATCTCTTAATTAATTTTAATAGAATCGCAACACTTACTTTATCATCTAAATGACGTGATTTTATGTATCCACTCTCCGTAATTTGAACTCGCGGATCAAATGAAACGAAGTCGCCTACTTCAATTCCTAATTCACGTACTTCATTTACCGAAGAAACACGCTCATCAATACGAACTTCAATATTTTGCTCATCACGTTTCGCTTCACCTGCATCTTTATATACGTGTACAGATGTTTGATGCATTAAAATCGTTCCTGTATACGTCTTACCACTTGATGTTTCAATTTCGCAATATTCCCCTTCTACAGAGTTCCAGCGAAATCCACCAATCATAGAAAGGCGAAGACGACCGTCAGGCTTAATTTCTTTCACCATCGCACCTAACGTATCAACGTGCGCTGTTAATAAACGGTGCTGTGCATCATTTTTTCCTTTTACCGTAATAATAAGAGCGCCTTTATTGTTACGCTTCGTTTCTACGTTCCACTCACTTACATAGTTTTCAATAAAACGAATGATTTTCTCTGTATTTCCAGATGGACTCGGAATAGAGACAAGCTCCTTAATAAGTTCCATCGTTTCTTTCGTATGATGTGCCATCGTCGTTTCCTCCTCATTTTCTCTACTATTCAGTATACAAAATTTGCTAGAAAACCTCTACTCATATAGCTTAATTTTCTAAATTATAGTAAAATTCACTTTAGTATACAAAAGGAGTTATGACATATGAATATATCAAAAAAACATGTACACATTGCACTCATTTGGTTTTTAGCATCATTATTTTGCTTACAAGTTTCTTACGCAGTTCATACTACTACTTCTATTACAATCGGCTGGATAGTAACAGCTATCTTCTTTATCATTAGTTTAATCGCAACAAAAAAGCATAGCATTACTCACTAACGCTATGCTTTTCCTATAAA
This sequence comes from Bacillus luti, assembly GCF_009739945.1. Lineage (NCBI taxonomy): Bacteria > Bacillati > Bacillota > Bacilli > Caryophanales > Bacillaceae > Bacillus > Bacillus luti. Next base: position 4,226,741 of record NZ_CP040336.1, read on the forward strand.
ACTATTCTTCTGAAACATCTAATAAATAAATCCCTCTTTCAAATCCACCGCGCTCTATTTCCTTTTGCTTACGAAGACGTTCTACATCTTCAATCGATGCACCTTCTGCACGCGCTAATGAAATAATAACTTCCAGTGCATCTGCAAGAGAATCTAGCGCATGTTCACGCTCTTTCATAGAAGCAAATTCACGAATTTCTTCCGTCCCAATTTTCGCTAACGCTTGTATGTATGCTTGCCCTGTTAACTTTTGTGCTGTATACGTTTTTCCAGACATTAAAATCTTCTCTGGAACACGATCTCTTACTAACTTGTTATACGCTGACATCATTCAACCTCCTATACTTAGAAACACCCAAGCTCTGCTTTATAAAATAACCACTCTTTTTTGACGCAAGCACTTAACATATCAATTCCTGATCCATGCGCCCTTACTGCTGGAAAGAAATAATGCTCTGATTCTTCTTTCTTATCGCCGTATAAAGTCTGGTACGCATCAGGAATCGCCTCTTTTTTCACATCCCGTTCTTTCGTCACCTCACCTGAGAAAGCAACACTTGGATGTCCTTCAAAAAATAACGCAGTTCGCACTGCCATAGATGGTGTACTATGCAGAGCATAATATGCTATTACAATCATGCCGATCACACCGATAATTTTCTTCATATATTACTCCTTAAAAAAAAAGTGCTAACACAATTATACTAAAATGTGTTAGCACTTTCTCCACTTTATTCACCTTTAAATGTAGGTAAACGCTTTTCTAAAAATGCAGCAATGCCTTCTTTATGATCCGCTGTTTGTCTCATCGCATATTGGCCACGTTTTTCAAGCTGCAATGTTTGTTCTAAATTAGAGCGATTTACTTCACATAAAATTTGCTTCGTTTGAATCATCGCTTTAATCGGTTTTTGTGACCATTCACTAATTTTTTGCTTCACAGCCGTTTGGAAATCCTCGCCGATTACTTCATCAATTAAGCCGATATCAAGCGCTTCGCTCGCCGATAATTTCTTTCCTTCCCAAATAATTTGCTTCGTCACATTTTCACCGACGCGCTTTTGAAGGAAGAAATGACCGCCACCATCTGGAATTAAAGCGATTCCAATAAAGTTCATCGCAATAATAGATGATATATCTGCCATCACATAATCAGCTGTTAACGCAATACTTAATCCAAGACCTGCAGTTGGTCCATGAATGGCACTAATAACAAGCTTCGGCATCGTATATAAAGTGACAACGACTTCAGAAATGGTATTCATAATACCATCAAACTTGCTTTCATCATTACTCGAAAGCATCGATTTAATATCCCCCCCCGCAGAAAAACCACGGCCATTCCCGCATAGCACAACAATATGTGCAGAACTCTCCGCTACTTCTCTCAACTTTTGTAATAGCTCTTTTAATGTTGGCTCATCTAATGCATTTAACACCTCTGGGCGATTGACCATAACCGTTGCAACGCGCCCTTCATACTTCACAACAACAGATTCTGTTTTACTTGTTACTTCCATTATATATACCCCTCTTTTCTACATAAAGATTATACTTATATAATTATAGAAAGCAGGTGAAAAACCCTTCTTTTTTTCTTAATTTTCTGTCTAATAATCTCGTAATTTGTATATACGCTCGTATAAAACATACAATTCCGTTGAAAAATATAGCAATTAAAGTCGGTTTACCCATCTATTTCATCTATTTACCATTACAATGAAATGGTGTATTCTTAAGTTTGATATAAAAAAATCAAATATAGAAATTCATTTTCCTTCCTATTATATATAGAAGTGCTGAAATAAAGGAATGAAGAAATGGAGGCACATATGGTTACTAAGTTAAAACAGATGGATAACTACTTCCCGCATTTCCTACTGCTATTCATTGTGTTTCAACCAATTTTAGATTTACTAACATCTTTCTCAATCTATGTATTACACATGAGTGCAACAGTCGGAATCGTAGTCCGTTTCGCCTTTATGCTTCTTGCATTAGGTTATCTACTTCTTCATCATAAACAACCAGGTGCGAAAAAGTATATTATTTACTTATGTCTATTTGGCATTGTACTCGCAATCGGTCTTGTAAATAATTTAATGGTCAAATCTCCTATTTCATTCGGAGAAGAAGTGAAATTTATTTTAAAGAGTATATATCCAATTGTACTACTGTTTGGATATATTATCGCACTGAAAGAACTAAAAAATAACGACTATGCGTTTCATAAAATCATTACCTATTTCTTATATGCAACATTAATTTTGAGTATTTCACTCATTGCGGCGATGGTAACGGGTACAGATTTCCAAAGCTATCCTCATTCAAAGATCGGTTCAAGAGGTTGGTTCTTTGCTGGGAATGATTTAAGTTCTATTTTTGCAATTATGTTCCCAATCGTTGTCTTATACTCAGTTCATAAAACAACATCTTTCTCGAAATTCTATTACTGGATTCCAACTGTACTCGCGATGTATGCAAGCATTATGGTCGGAACGAAAGTAGGATACGGTGCAATTCTTGTTACGCTTGGTGTGGCACTGTTATTCTCATTCATTCAATACATGATCCATCGCAAACAAGAAGGAAAAGGATTCACACATCTTGTAAACACAGTTATTGCTGCTGTCGTATTAGGAGGGTTACTTGCACTTACACCACAAACTCCTATCGCCAAAAATATGAGCATTCATTTACAAATGTATGAATATAAAAAATCAGTACAAGAAGAAAAAGAACGAAAAGAAGGAAAAGTAATTAAAGAAGAAGAACATAAGCAGGGTGAACTAACAGATTCTGAAGTAAAAAGTTTAATTTACAGTGATCGTGACAAGTATTTAAAAGTATACAAACAATATTATAAAGACGCACCACTATCTCAAAAACTATTTGGAATGGGATACGCTGGTAACTATACAACGAAAATAAAGTTAATCGAAATGGATTTCTACGACCTATTCTTCGCATTCGGAATTGTCGGGTTCCTTATGTACTTACTACCGATTCTTTATTTCGGTATAAAGATATTCATTCGTATAATCACAAACTTCAAGAAACTATTTAGCACAAAACACATGCTACTAGCTAGCACACTCGTCCTATCACTCGGCATCGCCTTTATGTCCGGACACGTATTAACAGCACCAGCCGTTAGTATTTTCTTTGCTGTTATACTTGCTTATATGATCGTTGATTTAGAAATTGAATAACAAAAAGAAAGTGCTCCAAAGAGCCAGTTACACTGGCTTTTGGAGCACTTTTTCTTTTCCTATAAATGAAAAAATAAAAAGCGTTCAAAAGTAGCTATTCAGCTACCTTTGAAACGCTTTTTTTATCATTATATATTACTTAATGATGTTTTTAACAGTAATGCTTTCGAAAGCAGCTAATTTGTTATCGTTACTGTCAGTAACTTTAACGCCGTCTTTACCAGGTTTTACTGTAAGTGTTTTAGCAAGTTCTTTGCTGTCTAATGGACGGCTGAACGTGAATACAGCTTTAGAACCATCAACACCTGCTTTTGTCACAGTAATGTTTTTGTCTGTTCCTAATTCTTTAGTAACATCTTTACCGTCAAGAAGAACGATGAAGTCAGCTGCATTAACAGTTTCATCTTTAACAGCTTCGCTGAAAGTTAATTCTAATTTTTGGCCATCTACAAGCTCAGCTTTTTCTACTGTTGGAGCTACGTTTTCAGTAATTTCAACATATAGATTAGCTTTTTCGCCAGCTTTTGCTTCTACAGCTTTCGTGCTATCTTTAACACCGTTTACAGCAACAGCATATTTACCAGTAGCTTCTACTGAATTAGCTTTTAATGTAAGTTTTACTGTAGCACCTTCGCTAGTATTAGCAGTTAATACAGCTTTTTCTACTTTTGCACCTTCGATTGCATAGTTTGCTGCATTTGTAGCTGAAGCACCGTCAACTTGACCAGCAAATGTAATGATTACTTCATTGTTTGTAGTTGTAGGAGCTACGCTGTAAGTAAGTTCTTTAACTTCATTTTTAACTGTACCTACATCAAAAGTAAGTGATTTTGCTTTTGTTGCATTACCAGCAGCATCTTTAGTAAGTCCTGCACCTAAATCAACTGTCCATTTTCCAGTTGCTAATTTTGATAAATCAACTTTAACAACTTTTTTGTTTTTGCTGTCTACTGCAGCTGTAACATCAATGTCAGGTGTTGTAGTTACATAATCCTTAACTAAAGTACCTGCTACTGGAAGTTGTTTAGCATCTAATGTTTCTACATCTTCATTGTAAGTTAATACAAGAACTTGTTTGTTATCTTCAGTTACAACTTCATGCTTAACTAGTTCTGGAGCTACTTTATCTTCTTTAAGAGTAACAACTACTTGTTTTTTGTACTCTTTCTCTAATTTAGCACCAACGCTATCAGCTGTACCAGCTTTAACTGCGAAATTATTAATTCCATCTACTAAGTTAGCTGTTACGTAAGCAACTTTGCTGTTGTCTTTGTCTAGTTCAACTTTTGTTGCTGGAGCGCCATTTACAGTAACACCAGCTTCTAATGCTGTTGCTGTAAATTCTTTAGAGAATGTTACTTTTAATTGGTTGTTAGAAATAGCTTCTACACCTGTTACTTGTGGTGCAGTTTTATCGATCGCTTGTTTTTTAACTTTTACTTTTGCTGGGTTTGGAGAAATTAAGTTACCAGCAAAGTCAGTAGCACCAACGATTGTTACTACAGCTTCAGTGTTTTCTTTAACTGCAGATAAATCGATAGTTGCGAAGTTGTCGCCTGAGTTAAATGATTTTAAAGTTGCACCTTGTGTTCCAGTTACTTTACCGATGTCTTTAACTGGCTCAGAGAATAAAACTTTAGCAGTGTTTACATCTACATATTCTACACCTTTAACTTCTGGGCGAGCTGTATCTTTGTAAGTGATTACTTGTGTAAATTTGCCAGTTTTTACTTTAGCATCAGCTTTTGTTGCAACTGGGTTTACAACTAATACAACGTCTTTAACGTCGTTTAAGTTTTCGAAAGTTACTACAGCAGTTTGGTTATCACTAGAAACAGTGATGTCTGTAGCATCTTTACCTTCTAAAGTGAATAATTTTAAAGCTTCAGCTTTTTTAGCTGCGTCTTTTGTATCGATGCTAACTTCAGTACCGAATTTAACTTCTACTTGTTTAGCATTGATTGGAGTTGCAGAAACAACTTTTGCTTCTGTTTTCTTGTAGTTCATTGCATTGTAAATGAACTGAGCTGCTTCTTCACGAGATACAACTTTGTTTGGTTTGAATGTGCCATCACCGTAACCTGAGATAAGGCCTAGGCTTGCAAGAGTTTCAATTGAAGGTTTTGCAGTTGCCCAACCTAAATTTTCAAGGTCACTGAAAGTTTGCTTATTGTTTTCATCAGCTTTGAAGCCGTATGCGTTAACAAGAATTTGTGCCATTTGTGCACGAGTTAACTGATCTTTTGGTCCGAATTTATTGTCGCCAATACCAGCCATTAATTTGTTAGATTCAGCAGCTGAAACCCATTGAGCATACCATTCATTTGCATCTACATCTGTAAATGAAGTGCTTTTTGAATTAGGTTTAATGTCTTTCGCTTTTACGATGAAAGTAGCTACTTCAGCACGAGTTACATCTTTACCTAAACCGAATGTACCGTCAGTCAGACCTGAGATGATTCCTTTTGCTGCCATTTCGTTGATTGCTTTTGTATACCATTGACCACTTGGAACATCCGGGAATGCATTTTCAGATGCAGATGCAGCAACTGGTGCTACTACTCCTGCTACCATTGCAGCTGTCATTGTACCAGCCATTAATTTGTTAAAAGACTTATTTTTTGCCATTGATCTATTTCCTCCTTGAGAAATATAATACTAGCTTTAGAAATATGTATTTGAAAAACTAGTGATTTACTAAATTCATATATTAATCTACAAACACTTTTTGAAGAATAGTAATTTATCAGCCATAATAAATTCTATCTTTTACCAAAAAGTTAAACCATGTATATAATACGTCATAATTCTTTTTTTTTAAAGGGTTTATTATCGCATAATTCGACAATTTCTTAACATTTGTCGAATTATATCTTTATCAAATTTTCTAATATGTAAACGTATATACATCGTTTGTATTTAATATACAGATAGTATTATAGCATACATACTGAATGGATTGACAATTTATATTCTTTAAAATTATCGACACTCTTCGACATGTATACGTTTTATTTACCTTATTTTGTCGAATTATTTGTTATTTTTTTGAACAAAATGGAATTGTTTTCATTTTAATGTCACTAAATACCACTTGATGCCATCATTTGTTATATTCAACAAACAAAAAACTGATCCCCTTTTTCATTTTTCACAAAATGCATCTAGGTGATCAGTCTTTGTTTACTTTATTAGTGTTTTACGTACTCTACATTTTCTTTTGCAACATATGCTTCATTTACAGCAGGATCATCAGAAATGATTTTAACCCATGCTTGTCCATTTATCGTTTCTTCGCCTGTAATCGTAACAACTTTATTTGGCGATAAGCTATACAGTTTTGCGCCTGACGTACGAGGATCTTTTTTCACTTCTACCTTGTTTGTTACACGTGCAAGTTTATATTTGTTGTACTCTTTCTTACCTAAGTACGAATCAAAACGGAACATATGCCCTGCTACTTTTTTACCCCAGTTTGCATCAGATGCATAGTTCATATTTATACCACCAGATTTATCACCTGTATACGCTGCTGTATAACGCCAATGTCCTGGATTTAAATACCATTCATTCATATATACTTTTGCAGCATCTTCAATACAATCCTCTTTGGAATTGAATGTTTTACCGTTACCAAATGGATTATTATCCGTTGCATTTAAACCAAATAAGTTATTTTTATCTCGTGCAAGATCGCTTGTTCCATATAAACTCTCATGAACTGCTAATGAATATAGGAATAATGCATTTACATTATACTTGCTTTCTACTTCTTTAAACTTCTTTCCTAAACCGATTAATGGAGAATCTGCTCTAACTGATTTTACATAACTATCTAATTGTTCTGCTGTGTACTCTGTTTTAGAGCGTAATGATAAGTAATTAAAATATTGATAGAACGTTTCATTTCCAAATGTCTTTCCATCTATACTCTCCATTTGTTGCCCCGGCTTCATAAAAGCAGGTGCCGCGCCGTATCTATATCCTGTATAGCTCGGCTTCTTTTCAAACTCATAATATCTATGATATAAGTATCCATCATTGGCAACATAATAATATGATTTTTGCATTTCTTTTTCAGGAACTAACGTGACTTCATTTTTCTTCACATAACCTGTTAAATCAGAGAGTTGTATTTTCACACGATCTTCTCCAACTTCTAACACTTTAAATTCTGTTCCATACTCAAGGTATGTATATACTGTTTTTAAATTTTCACCGTAAATATTAATTGTATTTCCATTAACTCTCTTCGCAGTTGCAAAGCCATCTTTAACCCAGACATACTCATTTTCATATTTCACTGCATTGATGCCTTTATTTTGTGCAGCTGTAACAGCTTCTTTATATGTAGTGTAACGCTCTACTACTTTCCCTGCATCATTTAACAACACATAATTCTTTGTTTCTACAGGCGTTTCTCCACCACCAATTTTATCAAGCATTAAGTTTAGCATCGCCGAAGCCATACCTCTTGTTGCTGATAAATGCGGTCTAAACGTATTATCTTCTGGATAACCTTTAATAATCCCGGTAGCTACCATAACTTGTACATGTTCTTTATAGTTAATACGATTCGTATCAGCAAATGTAAGCGGACTTACAGTTACTTTAACATTCTTATAATCTAGCGCCTGTTTTACCATTACGGCCATTTCTTCACGTGTAATCACATCACCAGGTGAAAAAGTCTCCGGACTACGCCCCTTAATAATTCCCGCTCCGAATGCTCTACTTACACCGTCATATAAGCCGTAAGATTTTGGCACATCACTAAAATTCGAATCTGCTTGTGGAAGTTGCAGCGCTTTCGCTATTAATGTAGCAAACTCCGCTCTCGTTATCGCTTTATCCGGTAAATATACATTATCTCCATATCCAGACATAATCCCTTTATTAATAAGAGTGCGCATATGCTGTTCAAATAAGTGCCCTGTAATATCATCGCTCGCCGCATAACTTGAAATAGGCGTTAAAAGCAATGATCCCGTTAATGCAACTGCCGTAATACCCTTTGAAAATTTCTTCACGGTTATCCTCCTCGTAATCTACTAATTTATCATTCCAACACCGATTATATACTAATTATATAAACATGATAAATAAAAATTAACATAAAGCCTTTTAAAAATACATATTTTATTATATAAGAATAATATATAATTCTACTATTGTTCTTTCCTACCTCATTCTTTTCCAACCGTGAAATCCTTTATGATATAATGGCGTAGTTATTTCTGTTTATATAGAAATAACTGCAAAGATATTACATACTACGGAGGATAACTATGCCTAGACTATATACATTTGCATTTAAATCATTGCAAATATTAACGGCTTTATTTTTTGCAATGACGCTTATTTTCTCATTGCAATATTTAATAACCGAACCGAAGTACAACACCTTTTTACTTATAGTTGCACTCATGATTGTTCTAATCGGTATCGTATTCATTTCTATCATCATGAACCGATTCTTTACTCAAACACAATTTATCATATTTCTTTGTTTACTAGCATTCATACTGCGCCTTACATGGGTGTTAACAGTCCATACAAATATCGTACAAGATTTCGCACAAATGTATAACGGAGCAGTTGATGCGGCAAATAACAATTTCTCATTCGCAAACGAAACATACTTTACTACTTGGGTATATCAGCTAGGCTTTACGATGTATCAAGCTGGTGTTTTGAAATTGTTTGGAGAAAGTGTATTGGCGATTAAATTACTAAACGTACTATACTGCACTGGTATTACGTACTTTATATATCGCATAGCTTCGCATTTATTTAACGAATTTAGCGGCAGAGTTGCAGCACTCATTTTCGCAACATACATTCCTAACATTATGATGACTTCTGTTTTAACAAATCAGCACCTCGCAACATTTTTATTCTACGCTGGTTTTTATCTTCTCGTAAAAAAAGGAATCTCGCATTCGTATGCATGGATATTTGTCAGTATTCTTATTGCATTTGGCGATATTATGAGACCGATTGGTATTGTTATTTTACTAGCGCTCATTCTTTTCCTACTGATCACTCACGTAATAGGTGATCAAAAAATTAATAAAAAAATGGTCGTTTCAAAGTTAATTGGTATGCTTGGCGTTTATTATATCGTGCACTTTATCTTTAGTTATACATTAATCGCTACAGGGGTTACACAATATCCATTATCTAGTCGAGACCCTTATTGGAAATTTGTAGTCGGATTAAACCCTGAGACAACAGGTGGATTTTCTTTCCCTGACCATAAACTTGTTTTTCAATATCCGATTGGCGAGGAACGTTTTGAAATTGAAAAACAACTCATTACAGAAAGAATTGCGGATAAAGGACAGCTATTATTGTTATTCAAAAATAAATTTAAAGTTATGTGGGGAGATTATGACGCATCCATTTATTGGGGGCTAGAAGGGTATATAAAACCTGAATTATCACGATTACTATGGACGTTAGAAAAATTATGTTACGTAAGCATCTGCCTATTCGCTCTTATCGCTTCCATCAAAACGATAAGAGAACAAAAAAATAAAACGTTACTATTCTTCTCTCTATTAATTTTAGGTTACGCAGGAGTCCATATATTTATTGAGGTACAATCGCGTTATCGCTACTTTATAATACCGACGTTTATGATTATGCAAGGTTACGGCGTCTATCTCATTACGCAATATATGAAAAAAAGATTCAGAGCGTAAAGAAATACATTAACAAAAAAACACTCTACTTTTTCTGTAGAGTGTTTTTTTCTATATGATAAATAATTTTCTTGGCTGCTTGTTCACCTTGCAGTTGAAGCTCATCTACTCTTCTTTGCAGGGATTGCTGTATATCTTCATGCTGCATCACTTGCTTTTTCGCAATTTTATATAAATCGTCGGCACTCCAGTCTCCATCCACACTTCCTATAACAGGTTGATTCACTTGTCTTAAAAACGAATCAATTTTTGGATCGTATGAGATTCCGACCATCGGTGTTTTGGCGACAGCCGAAAAAATGAGAGCATGTAGACGCATACCAATTAAAAGTGAGCACTCTGACAAAATAGATATTTTCTCATCAATATCCATTTTATATGGAAGCATATACGTTTCTTCTCCCATTAAGTCCACTACATCACGCGAAGCATTTTGATCAAATGGCCCATGCATCGGGACGAATAAAATTTGGTATCCTTCTTGCTTCAATTTTTTTAAAGCGATCGCTAACTTTTTTATGTAATCTTCTTTTGCATTCCAGTGACGCACACTAACTGCAATAATTTTCCCGTGCAAATCATGTTTTTGTAGCCAATCCGATTGTTTTTTTCGTTTCCATGTTAAAACCGGATCTGGAACAAGCTCAATATCACTTTTCAATCCAAGTTCTTTTAAATATAAAAATGAATCCTCATCTCGAACTGATATATATGCAGCTTTTGACAAATGCCATTTCACTAATAGTCGATTATGTCTTTTTGTAATCGGTCCTATTCCTTGCGAATAAATGTAATACGGTTTTTTTAGCATACGGGCAAACCCCATTATACCCGTATAGTATAAAATGCTTTTCACACTTGTTTTATCTTGGAGGAGACTCCCTCCACCACTAATAAGCCCGTCACTATTTTTTATTGCTTTATAAACCGATTTTATACTCCAACGATTTACCGCTTCTACTCCGTACATTTTCCTTGTATAGTCAGGGTCATTTGACAGCACAACGAGTTCAATATTCGGATTCTCTTTATGTAACGATTCAATAATCGATTGTAGAATAGCTTCGTCTCCAACGTTATAAAAACCATAATATCCTGATAAAACTAACCGCACTCTTAATCTCCTCCAACATTTGGTAACCAATTGTTTCATCTATCATAACTGGTACCAACTCCTTACCTAAAAAACACGATACGTTAAAAAGTATCATCACAATAAGCCCGTCCGAATTCCAATTCTCAAATTCCGTAATTTTCTTTATCTATTTTTTCAAAAATGGTATTTGTCTTGTTGATATCCAGTTTAACTTCAAAGCACATACCCCGTACAAAATTGTTGCAATAACAAATGCTACACCACTATATACTAGCGCAATCATTCTTGAAGATGTAACGTCTATCACCGTAGTTAATTCATAGAGCCCTAATCCTAAAATACAAGATACTCCTATTACAGTAAAAAATCTTCCTATGCGAATGGAATAGGAGAGATATTTTCGAATGTATAGATGATTTACGATACAGATTAACACATATATAATCAATGTACTATACGCCGCTCCATCTATACCGAACTTTCTCGTTAATACTATGTTTAATAAACCTTTCACAAAGCTTGCGCCGATAACAATCCACGCAGCTTGTGCAGAACGGTTAATCCCTTGCAAAACTCCTATTGATAATACCATAACTGATGTGAAATACGAACTACCAATCATAATAGCTAACATACTACTTCCCTTCGCATCTGTAAACAATCCCACATTTAATGGAACTGTTAATGCCATTAGCCATATCGTTAACGGGGCTGTTAGCACATGCATAAGTGAGTTCGTATTTTGAACTGTCGTTTTAGCTAAATTCATATCTCTTTTCGTTAGCGCAGATGTTAATAATGGTATTAACGGAAATACAATTGCACTTGCGAAAACAACGATTAATTGTGTAAATGCAGAACCTCGGCTATATATACCAAATTGCGCTTGAATTTCTGCAGATGACCCTTGCAGTACATGTGGCACTGTAAGCGAATCTACTAAATTTAAAAGCGGCATGGATAAAGCTCCAATAGCAATTGGAATAGATACTTGCAATATTTTCTTTCCGTCTTCTCTCAAATCTCGCAGTGAATACGAGCTTTCCTTATATCGGTATGAACTTTTGTTGTACGTCATACGTAAATATATAAGGGAACTTATTACCCCGAGAAAAGATCCAACCATTGCCCCACTAGTAATGACTGCACTACTTTCATTCCAATATACTAATATATAAGCGATGATTAACATAAAGAATACTCGTACAAATTGCTCAATGACTTGTGATATCCCCGTCGGTTTCATATCACCAAACCCTTGGAAATAACCACGATAAACTGCCATATATGGTGCAACGAGTAACGCCGATGACGTAACGAGTAATGGAATCCTCGTTTCTTGTCCACCAAGCATGCTTGCAATTTCAGTAGAGAATAATACAATCACTAAACATCCAAATGCACCGAAAGCCATTCCTATAATCGATGCCGATTTAAATAATTTCGCAATGTCTTTTTTCTTATTCTTTCCGTTTAACTCTGCAATCAATTTTGAAATTGCTAGCGGAACACCCGCTACTGACAATGTAAGAGCAATCATATATACAGGGAAAACAAGGCGAAATATACCAAGTACTTCATCTCCTGCAATATTTTGTAACGGAATTTGAAAAAAACTACCAAGCAATTTCGACAGAAAAGTTGTAATTGTTAAAATTGCCGCACCTTTTACAAATTTCTTATTCATGTTCCTTCTCTTTTCTTTTTTACATATATTCTCAAACATATTATTACAAATTATAGAGACCGTATTTTATCTCATTAAATTATCATACCAAATTTCTTATATATTGAATACTTCCTTTTTTACAACAAAACGAAAGAATACTTACTCAAATAACCCTTTTACACACATCGCCTACCACTTTCCATTTCTACTTTTTTCTAGTATAACTATGCTATAATGTATCTATTGTCAGTCAGAGGAGTGTTACAAGAATGCTGGATTCGGTCAAGAAGTTATTGGGAGATTCACAAAAAAGAAAGATTAAAAATTATGAACAAATTGTGAATGATATTAATCAATTAGAATCTGTAATGGAAACATTATCAGATGATGAATTACGCCAAAAAACTATTGTTTTTCAAAACATGTTACAAAACGGAAAAACAGTTGATGATATAAAAGTAGAAGCATTTGCTGTCGTTCGAGAGGCTGCAAAACGAGTGCTTGGTCTTCGTCACTACGATGTACAGTTAATCGGTGGCCTTGTATTACTAGAAGGAAACATCGCTGAAATGCCTACAGGAGAAGGAAAAACGCTTGTTTCTTCTTTACCTACGTACGTACGTGCTCTTGAGAAAAAAGGTGTTCACGTTATTACAGTAAATGATTATTTAGCGAAGCGTGATAAAGAATTAATTGGACAAGTTCATGAGTTTCTCGGCTTAACAGTTGGATTAAATACGGGACAAATGGAATCTACTGATAAAAAGCTCGCTTATGAAGCTGACATTACATATGGAATTGGTACTGAGTTTGGTTTCGACTATCTTCGCGATAATATGGCAGCGTCTCAAGATCACCAAGTGCAGCGCCCATATCACTTTGCAATTATCGATGAGATTGACAGCGTTTTAATCGATGAAGCGAAAACACCTCTTATCATTGCTGGAAAGAAATCAAGTAGTTCTGATTTCCACCATTTATGTGCAAAGGTAATGAAAACCTTCCAAGATACAGAGCACTATATTTTTGATGCAGAAACGCGAACGTGTAGTTTCACAGAGGATGGCATTACGAAGATTGAAGACTTATTTGATATTGATAACTTGTATGATTTAGAACATCAAACTTTATATCATTATATGATTCAAGCATTACGTGCAAATGTCGCTTTCCAACTTGATGTAGACTATATTGTCGAGGATGAAAAAATCATGCTCGTTGATATTTTCACAGGACGTATTATGGATGGCCGCTCGTTAAGCGATGGATTACATCAGGCGCTTGAAGCGAAAGAAGGCTTACCGGTTACAGATGAGAATCAAACACAAGCATCTATTACAATTCAAAACTTCTTCCGCATGTATCCGTCATTATCTGGTATGACTGGTACAGCAAAAACAGAAGAGAAAGAATTTAACCGTGTATATAATATGGAAGTTATTTCAATTCCAACAAATCGCCCTATCATCCGTGAAGATAAACAAGACGTTGTATACGTTACTGCTGATGAAAAATATAAAGCGGTCCGTGAAGAAGTACTACATATACATCAAAAACAACGCCCTATTTTAATTGGTACGATGTCCATCCTTCAATCTGAAACAGTTGCACGTTATTTAGATGAAGCAAAACTATCTTATCAACTATTAAATGCAAAAAGTGCCGAGCAAGAAGCTGATTTAATTGCTTTAGCCGGGAAAAAAGGGCAAATTACAATCGCTACAAATATGGCAGGACGCGGAACGGATATTTTATTAGAAAAAGGTGTTCATGAACTTGGTGGTTTACATGTAATCGGAACAGAAAGACATGAATCTCGCCGCGTTGATAATCAATTAAAAGGTAGAGCCGGTCGACAAGGTGATCCTGGAAGTTCTAAATTCTTCCTTTCACTAGAGGATGAGATGATTCAACGTTTCGCAGGTGAAAAGGTAGATAAATTAAAAAAATCACTTAAAGTTGATACAGATGGGCTAATCCTAACGCAAAAAATTCACGATTTCGTAAACCGTACACAATTAATTTGTGAAGGCGGTCATTATGGAATACGAGAATTCAACTTAAAATTAGATGACGTGACTAACGATCAACGAAATGTCATCTATAAACTTCGTAATAACCTTTTAGACGCAGAAACAAATATGATAGAGATTGTTATCCCAATGATTGAACATACAATAAGTGCTGTAGCACAAAGATATTTAATAGAAGGTATGCTTCCAGAAGAATGGGATTATAAGAGTTTAACAGAAGAGCTAAAAGCCTTATTAGCAGACGAGGAAATCCCATCATTAACAGCAAATAATATCCATTCTATCGAAGATTTACATATTGCATTAAAGGATAATATTTCAAATCATGTAGAGCGTATTAAAACTTTAGAAAACAATACAAATGCACAACACGCATTACGTCAATTAGGGCTACACTTCCTTGATTCAAATTGGACAAATCACTTAAGTGCAATGCAACATTTAAAAGAAGGTATTGGCCTAAGACAATATCAACAAGAAGACCCAATACGCCTTTATCAAAAAGAGGGTCTTGAAATTTTCTTACAAACGTATAGTCATTTCGAGAGAGAAATGATTTTATATCTTGCACGATATTTAGAAGTTCCACAAAATGCATAATGAGGTGAATTACAATGTTATCATTTTTAAAAAAAGCAAAGAAAAAAGGTAAAGATACTGTCGTTTCTAGTTCTCAATTATTAGGCGGAGAAGAAACCCAACTAAAAAGTAAAAACGTAAAACCTACGCTTTACTTCCATCCTTCATGGGGCGAGGTTGCGCAAGAACAAAAATACATATATCAATTTTTACATAAATCATTACCTAGCTTACAAGAAAGTCAAGTTTCATTGGCTGGTATCGAAGCTGAACGACGTGATCACACGTATTACATTACAACATTCATTCGAAATAGTGTCGCACAACCTATTTCGTTCGAAACAATTACTTTATTACTAATAAACAAAGATGATGAGATTTGCGCACGTAAAACATTTGATCTATCAAACTTAGAAAATATCCCTTCAAATGTGAATATGCCTTGGACGTTTACATTTGAAGAATCTACAATGACAGATGCTAAATTGTCTGCTGAAGATTGGCAATTAGCCTTTGAATTTGATAAAGAACATACTTTAGATTTAGACCCTGCTTGGGCAGCACAACTAGCAGATTCTGCAAAAGAGAAATTAAAAGAACTCGTTGCAGGCCTAACGCCACCTAAAGTAAACGAACTGAATTTCTTAGGATTACAAGCTCGTCTAGCAGAAAATGATGGTTTACACACAACGATCTTACTACGTAATGGTCACAATCGAAATGTTACAATCGAACAGTTGCCGCTTCACATCTCAGACGCAACTGGAAATGTCATTGCAAAAGGTAGTTTCAACCTGAAAAACTTTGAAAT
This sequence comes from Bacillus luti, assembly GCF_009739945.1. Taxonomy (NCBI): domain Bacteria; kingdom Bacillati; phylum Bacillota; class Bacilli; order Caryophanales; family Bacillaceae; genus Bacillus; species Bacillus luti. The sequence goes on from NZ_CP040336.1 coordinate 4,242,848, forward strand.
AAAAGCAAATTCAACAAAACCGTGGACATTTACTTTCCCTACAACTGTAGTAGCTCAACAAGATATTGATTTATCAACATGGACTGCATTTGTTCCAAAATAAAACAAAATAAAAACAAGTCGTATTTTCTTTCCTATACGACTTGTTTTTTTATGTAAAATGTCATGTAATTCAACTACAAGCACTCAATATGATACGCTGCTTCTAACTTACAAAAATCATCTATATTGTTTATTTTGTTATCTTTTAATATTTTTAATTGCTCTTCAGTCGGCTCTTCGTTAATAAGCTCGTTAATTTTTTCATTCACTTTCACTGCTAACGCTTGATGGAAATCTGGATGTCCTTTCAACTCATCATCTACTTTATTAATCCAAGTTGATTTTGTGTATAAATACTGTTTCCACTGTTCAACAAATTGTTGCATATCAAACTTTTCTTCGTTCCATTCAATTTCCTTCATATACTGCTCAAAAGAAGCAACAATTGAACGTGTAATGCCGACTTTTACTCCGTGTGGTAACTGTTTGTACATCAAATATTCCCTCCAGCTTAAAACGATTTCTTTTCAGTGCAAAGAAATCTTAAAATTCTTACACTTTTTATGATATTATACTGCCAATCTAAGATGTTACTATACTGCTAAGTTTAGTAATTGTCAACAGACGTATAACATCTAGATATTCGAATTCAATACATACATATGCGAATAATAAGAAACCCTCACACTCTATCATGTGAGGGTCCTTCTCTATATTGTTTCAGCTTTCAAAAATTGCAATTGTTCCTTCTGCTCATCATTCGCCATCGTCACGATTGTTTTTTCAACATGCGGATGCACCTGTTCAAGCGTCACACTCATCCCCGCTTTACGAGACTGCTCAATGAAAGTTAATAATGCCATAGCTCCTGATACATCTATATAACGTACATCTTTCATACGTAAAATAACTGGAGATTTCACATCTTGTAAAGTATAAAAAACACGATCCACCGATAAGAAAGAAAGCGGTCCTTTAATTTTATACGTCACGTCCCCTTCATTTACAATAGAAGTTTTACGTTCTTTACATTTCACCATATATATAATGAAAGAAAGAATAATACCAAATGCAACAGCAATCATTAAATCAAACTTCACTGTAACGATCATCGTTACGAGCATAACAATAACATCACCTTTTGGCGCTACATGCATTTTCTTCATACTTTCCCAGTCGAACATTCCAATACCAGTTAAAATTAAAATACCTGATAATACAGCAAGCGGGATGTATTGTACGACCGAACCAAGTCCCATAATGAAAATAAATAATATAACACTATGCATACATGCTGAAAGCGCCGTTTTACCGCCACTTCTTATATTAACGATAGACCGAACCGTCGCACCTGCACCCGCTAATCCGCCAAACAATCCGCTCATCATATTACCGATACCTTGTCCAACGAGCTCTTTATTACTTTTATGACGTGTACCTGTCACATTATCCATTACGACCGATGTTAACAACGAGTCAATCGATCCTAACAAAGCAATACTAAGCGCTGGTAAAATAAGTTCCGCTATCCCTGCTCCACTTAAAGAGGGAATATGAAGCGTAGGCATCGCTTCTGGAATCGTTCCAATCTTTTCAATTACTTTATTTAGTGAAAGATTTCCGATAAACGGTACCTTCACTGTAAGCCCTTCAAGTAACGAAGAAAATAAAGGAAGCAAAGCAGTCACACCGACTAATGCAACTAAACTAGATGGAATTGCTTTAATCCACTTTCCAGAAACAATCATTACAATAATCGTTAATACTACGAGTAAAAAACTATTTTGCACATGTTTCATTTCACCTAAAATAATGATCAATGCTATACCGTTCATAAATCCTGAAACGACAGGATACGGAATATATCGAACGTAAGAACCGAGCTTACATACACCAAATAAAATTTGAAATAGTCCTGCCATCATAAAGGCAATAAAACTCGCCTCTAACCCATGCGTCGCAATAACTCCTGTCGCAATAACCGTAATCGGTCCAGTTGGCCCCGTTACTTGTCCAGGTGTCCCGCCAAATAACGCTGCGAATAAACCAGCAAAAATCGCACCGTATAATCCGACAAGCGCTCCTTCAGATGTTCCTGTCGCGGCAATACCAAATGCAATAGCAAGTGGCAACGCAACGATCGCAACAGTAAATCCTGCTAAACATTCCTTTGCTATTTTTTGAAACATATAAATAACCACCTTCATATAAAGTCCATTTCCCATTGTACACCTAAAAAGATATATTCGTTAGTCCACTTTTTACAGTATCGTGACGTAAACGTATTCAATGAAAAGTTTTCCCGTTATCTTTGGAAACAATTGCAACTATGCTATAATGAACGAATTAAATCTTTTACTATATACTTGGAGGCACTATGCTAACTTTTGAAGAAAAATTATCAATTATTGAATCTTTCCCAGAACTAGAAAGAAAGAACGTATCATTAAAACGTGTAAACTTTCACTTTGAAGAAAGTCGTTTAGATAAAAAGAACGTTGTATATCACTTACACCCAAATGGAAACGGATTTGTATATGCAAGCGGCATTAAAGGTTACAAAACGGACGATAAAGGCATGATTAACATCCGCGAGTTCTCAGCAGAAGAATTACGCTCAGTAATCGAGCAATCAATTGAATTACTTTCACAAGAAGAAGTAGTAGTACCTGCAGAACCTGCGAAAGAAGAAGAATGGCATAACGAAGATGGTCATATCCTGACTCTTATATCAGAAGATGACATGTGGAACGTGTACGCTGGTGTAAACTTAGACGGTACATTCAACTCTTATCCAGAAGCTGCAGAATACCTTGATGAAGAAGGATTTTCACGTAAATAATACGTTCAGCTGCATGCACAAAGAAAAAAGCGGAGACCTATCGTCTCCGCTTTTTTTACATCTTATTCTAAAAATACAAGAGCTTAACACTCTCAAATTCATTATTTTTTCGGGCGTCTAAATAACAACGCACCCATAATTAATGCGAACATACCTGCAATAGTAGAAGTAGCTTCAGTTGATGCTCCTCCTGTTTGAGGAAGTGATTTTGATTGCTTATTATTCTCTTTACTAGATGGTACTTCAGATTTATTTTGTGCTTCTACTTTATCTTGAGCCTCTGGTTTGTTTGAAACTTCCGGTTGCTCTTTTACTTCTGGTTTTTCTAGCACATTCGGCTCTTCTGTTACCTTTGGTGCTTCCAATTGTTCTTCTTGTAACTCTTCTGTTGCTTCAACTTCTACTTGTTCTTCTTTTGGTGTTACCCAAATTTCCGGTTTGTCTGTTACCTCTGGTTTTTCAAGCTCATTCGGCTCTTCTGTCACCTTTGGTTCTTCCGGTTTTAATGACTCTTCCAGTTCTTCTGTTGTTTCTTCTTCTATCTGTTCTTCCTCTAGATCTACATGAATTTCCGGCTTTTCTGTTACCTCTGGTTTTTCAAGCTCATTCGGCTCTTCTGTCACCTTTGGTTCTTCCGGTTTTAATGACTCTTCCAGTTCTTCTGTTGTTTCTTCTTCTATCTGTTCTTCCTCTAGATCTACATGAATTTCCGGCTTTTCTGTTACCTCTGGTTTTTCAAGCTCATTCGGCTCTTCTGTCACCTTTGGTTCTTCCGGTTTTAATGACTCTTCCAGTTCTTCTGTTGTTTCTTCTTCTATCTGTTCTTCCTCTAGATCTACATGAATTTCCGGCTTTTCTGTTACCTCTGGTTTTTCAAGCTCATTCGGCTCTTCTGTCACCTTTGGTGCTTCCGGCTTCTCTAGCTCTTTCAACTCTTCTGTTGTTTCTTCTTCTACTACTTCTTCTTTTGGTGTTACCCAAATTTCCGGTTTGTCTGTCACCTCTGGTTTTTCAAGCTCATTCGGCTCTTCAGTTACCTTTGGTGCTTCCGGTTTTTCTAACTCTTTCAAGTCTTCTGTTGTTTCTTCTTCTACTACTTCTTCTTTTGGTGCTACCCAAATTTCCGGTTTATCTGTTACCTCTGGTTTTTCAAGCTCATTCGGCTCTTCTGTCACCTTTGGTGCTTCCGGTTTTTCTAACTCTTTCAAGTCCTCTGTTGTTTCTTCTTCTACTACTTCTTCTTTTGGTGCTACCCAAATTTCCGGTTTATCTGTTACCTCTGGTTTTTCAAGCTCATTCGGCTCTTCTGTCACCTTTGGTGCTTCCGGTTTTTCTAACTCTTTCAAGTCCTCTGTTGTTTCTTCTTCTACTACTTCTTCTTTTGGTGCTACCCAAATTTCCGGTTTATCTGTTACCTCTGGTTTTTCAAGCTCATTCGGCTCTTCTGTCACCTTTGGTGCTTCCGGTTTTTCTAACTCTTTCAAGTCCTCTGTTGTTTCTTCTTCTACTACTTCTTCTTTTGGTGCTACCCAAATTTCCGGTTTATCTGTCACCTCTGGTTTTTCAAGCTCATTCGGCTCTTCCGTTACCTTTGGTGCTTCCGGTTTTTCTAACTCTTTCAAGTCTTCTGTTGTTTCTTCTTCAATTTCTTCTTCCTCTGGTTTTACCCAGATTTCCGGTTTGTCTGTTACCTCTGGTTTCTCTAACACATTCGGTTCTTCTGTCACCTTTGGTGCTTCCGGTTTTACTGACTCTTCCAGTTCTTCTGTTGTTTCTTCTTCAATCTTTTCTTCTTCTGGTTTTACCCAGATTTCCGGTCTGTCTGTTACCTCTGGTTTTTCTGGCTTATTCGGCTCTTCTGTCACCTTTGGTTTTTCCGGTTTTACTGACTCTTCCAGTTCTTCTATTGTTTCTTCTTTACCTTGCTCTTCTACCTCTGTTGCTTCATGGATCTTTATATTTGTAATATCATATCCATTAACTTTCGACTGATATCCCGATACAGGTTGTTCTTTCACTTCATACTTATAAGCTTTTCCTTCATTATCAACTGCTGCTAAATTTTCAAACTCATATTTCCAACCATTTGCCGCAGTAACTTCTTTCGTTGCAATGACTTTACCATTTTGCAGTAAATCTACTTTAATGTTTTCTGGGCGATCGTTTATTTTGTCGTCTTTCCACGTTTTCGTTCCTACAACAGATGTAGTTTTTAACTTATTTGGGATCATAAGTTTTATTCCGTTTATATCATCCTTCTTAATTGTGAAAGGAATTTTTGCTTTCGGATCAAACTCTACGTAGTTCGGGGCAGAAATTTCTTGCACATAGTAATTGCCTGGAGTAAGATTCGGAGCTTCAACTATTCCTTCTTCATTTGTTGTATAAGAATCACCAATTTTCTGTCCTGACTCTGTATACAATTCAAAAGAAACACCTGGGATAACTTTCCCTTCGTTTCCTTCAATATGCTTAACAATTTGCAGCGTTCCTTTTGCAGGTAAATCTCCTTCAGCTCCGCCGCCAAATGATATATTTTCAACCTGTGCACTATTAGTTTCAGTAATAGGTTTCTCATATAAAATTTGATAATCAAGTTTATAGTCATTCTGTAAATATTTTAACTTTTTTCCACTCTCAGTTATAGTTGATTTATAGGAAACGGTAAATGAAGTAGCGTTCGCCATATGTCTATAAATTACAACTTCAAATGAGTTATCACCCGTAAACTTTATAGTTCCATATCCTCGCTGTTGAAATTGCTCAAGAGACAAATATTCTCTACTATTAATAGTTATATTAAAACTATCTTTATTAAGCATTTGTCCTTCTTGTAAAGTATCTTTCAAAACAATATTGTCATGTAAATATTGTTTCTTTAAATTGAAATTTAAAAACCAACGTACTTCATCACTTTTGTTTGGCTGAATATCACCAGCTTTATAGAAAAAGATTCCCGGTTCTGTACCTTCCCCTTTCGGGTGTGTAACACTTACCGTTTGTTTTTCTAAATTTGTTCCTAAATTCGTTTGTACATCTTTCGTTTTTCCTGATTCTACATTCGTACCTTGAACAGTGAAATTAAAGTTCCCTCGAATATTTTCAAGCTTCTCTACTGTATCGTTAAATGTACAAACTACATTATTTGTATTGATCTGACACGTACCGAAAACACGCCCTGATTCATCCTTCAATGCAATCGTGCCACTATAGCCCATTAATTCTGGAGGAAGCGATAGCGTTAATGTGTCCCCTGACTTCATTTTCTTTCCAGGTTTTTCACTAAAGTTTACATGTATACTAGTCTTTTCCCCATAATTTAATTTTGTTTTTTCAAATGCAAAACTATCAACAAACCCTGCCGTGTTTAACTCTTGAGCATGCCCTATGATAGGCAGAAAAACCTGCCCAATGATAACAGTAAAAATAAAACAAATTACAGATATTCTTTTTAAATATGTACTCATAACGCCTCCAATTTTAATTATCACTTTGTTCTGTTGTTACATCTTCTCTCTCTTTAACCACCTTAAAAAAAGTTACGACTAGATTATTTGCAGCATCAAATGACCATTAGTCACGCAACGTAAAGCGATAAACAACACAATTCATTAATCATTCACTTACTAAATCATGTCGTTCCACTGTACTTCTTTTTGGGCAGCCAACAATAAATATTAATACTTATAAAAATATATTACAAGACTAGCTATTTAAACTTATTTTTGTTACTATTTTAGTAGTAACCTTTTCAAACCAAGTGACCATTCCGCTCATAAGGTCATCTGATGACTAACTATCTTTCTTTTCCAATATGCCCCACAACACTCTCCCTCAAATTTATTTATTCCACTCATACTAAACTATGAATATATTTCGTAATTACAAAAAGACTTCTATTTAAGACATAAAATATGATTTCAATGCCTCAACACTAAAATAGGATGTACATATTATTTTTTAATCAAACTACCTCACTTGATCATTCTAAAAAAACAAGGCTATCTTTCCTTAATAAGAAAGATAGCCTTGTTTATATAGACAATCACTTACTTTTTCGCGCCTTTCAACGACTCTCTCAGTACAAATTTTTGTAATTTCCCACTCGCATTACGAGGAAGTTCATCCACAAATAAATAATGACGCGGACGTTTATAATCTGCTAATTCATCACTTTCTTTACAATATGTTTCTAAATCAGCTTCTGTTATTGTTTCATCTTTCTTCACAACAACTGCCACAACACGCTCTCCCCATAATTCATCTGGCTCACCAAGTACTGCAACATCTAATACACCAGGATGACTATGAAGGAAATCTTCAATTTCACGAGGATAAATATTAACTCCACCGCTAATCACCATATCATCAACGCGATCTGCAACGAATAAATAGCCGTCTTTATCGAAGTAGCCTAAATCACCAGAATGATACCATCCTTTATACATTGATTTTGCATTTGCTTCTTCACGGTTATGATAGCCAGCCATCATAGTTGGGCCGCGTAAAATAATTTCTCCTACTTCATAAGGTGGCAATACATCATCTGGTTCTGCCGGTGCATCTTCATTCGGTTTTACAATACGAATTTCATGACTAAAACATGGCGTTCCTGCTGAACCGGCTTTCGTAATTTGATCCTCTTCTACTAGAAATGCAACAACTGGCCCCATCTCTGTCATTCCATATATTTGAACAAGATCAATATAAAGACGTTCTTTACATTCCTTCACTAGCGCTGGTGCCATCGCAGCCCCGCCATAAACACCGATCTTCATCGACGTTAAATCATACTCTGCTAAATCTTTTTGCAGTAACATATTCCACATCGTTGGCGCTGCAAAGAACGTTGTAATCTTCTCTTCTTGAATCGTATGTAATACTGTTTCTGTATCAAAATGATGTAAAATAACATTCTTCCCGCCAACTTGAATACGCGGGATGATTCCAGCGTTTAACTCACCGCAATGATATAAAGGTGCGACTACAAGCCCGACACTATCTCTATGATATTTTAGGAAATACGTACAAATCATACTATGCTCCGCCATATCGCGATGGCGATGCAGCACACCTTTCGGATGACCCGTCGTACCACTCGTATAAAGCATAGAACAATAATCCATTTCATCAATTGCAATATCTACTTTTTCAGAAGATGCTGCATTTACTTTTTCATGGTAAGAGCTTGCATAGGAAGGTGTATCGTCTTCTACATACCAAAAAAACGAATTAGGAAAATCTCGTTCAATCATAGCAACAGTTGACTCCACTGCTTTTTCAAAGACAACTACTTTTGAGGATGCATCCTGAAGGATATAAGATACTTCTTTTGCCTTTAAGCGAAAATTAATCGGGTTAAAGATCGCACCAATTTTCGCACAAGCTAAGTAAACGTTTACAAATTCACGGCAATTATATAAGTAAACAGATACACAATCTCCCTTTCTTACCCCTTCTTCTAATAGAGCGTGCGCCGTTTTATTTATTTGTTCATCCCACTGTTTATATGTCCAGCGAATATTTTTTTCCGGTTCCACTAACGCCTCTTTATTTGGATACTTACCAACAGATAAATCAAATATTCTCCCTATCGTCATGTACATGCCAACATTTTCCCCCTTTTCTCTTTCATAAATCTATCATTTCGTCTATAAGTAGACATTGTCCTCTAATAATTTGACTAATTTTTCTGATTATTATCGACATAGTTTTACAAACGATGCTGCATCTTGGTAAGTGAAATTATATTAGCGTTTTTTCGAATATATCAACTTACCAACAAAAACTAACAATATAAAGTGAAACTTTAATCAGTGGGGGTTTTCTTCATCCCCCACTGATTATTAGCCTTCACCAATCGGACTTTTATGGGCAGCCCGACCCCCACCTAACTTCTTTGCTTTCGCTGAATTTTGAGGTGGGGGTCTTACTGCCCATTAAAGCGGGATAAAAAAGAGATTGTTCCTAATTGGAACAACCTCTTCACTCTTACACAAATAGCTCTTCTAAAATTTTCAGTTTATCTTCTGTATATTTCACAAAGCCATCGTTATATGATTTTGGATCTTTCGGATTCGCAAAGTGCGTAATTGCACCTGTCTTCGGATGAACGAACTTACTTGAAGCACCACATCCAAGTCCGATAATCGATTGTACTTCTTCCATAATAACAATGTTGTAAATACTTTCTTGCGTCGGAATTGCATAACCAACGTTTTCTAAGTTACCTAAAATATTCTTTTGACGATATAGGTAATATGGTACGTAATTATGCTTTTGTGTCCATTCTTCTGCTTCGTGCATCATCGCTGTAATTTCTTCACGACCTGCCACTTTATATTTACGTTTGTTTTGCGTCATTTCAGAAGCACGTTTAAATGATAACGTATGAACTGTTAATGATTCTGGCATTAACTTTTCTGTTTCATCTAACGTATGCTTGAAGATTTCTAACCCTTCACCAGGAAGACCAATAATTAAATCCATATTAATATTGTTCATTCCCATTTCACGAGCTAAATGATACTTCTCAATTGTTTCTTCTACAGTATGATGACGTCCAATTGCTTTTAGTGTTTCTTGATGGTATGACTGCGGATTAATACTAATACGGTCAATATTCCATTTATTTAACACTTCTAGCTTCGCTGGCGTAATCGTATCTGGGCGACCTGCCTCAACTGTCACTTCACGCACATTTTTCACATCTGGGAACGCTTCATACATTTCTTCATACAGCATATCCATCTCTTCTGCTGTAATACTTGTCGGTGTACCGCCGCCGTAATAAATCGTCGTAACTTTCACACCTTTTTCTTTTAAAAACTTACCAATTTCACGAACTTCATAATGTAAACCACCTAAGAATGAATCAACTGATCCTTGGCGTCCGTTAATTGCATAAGCTGGGAATGTACAGTATGCACATTTCGTCGGACAAAACGGAATACCGATATAAATACTTACTTCCTCTTTCAAGCGGTATAAATCTGGAACAACCGCTAATTGGCAATCAACAATACGCTGAAGAAGTTCAATTTTCTCTTCATGAATTAAATAGCTTTCACGAAGTTCTTTGTGTGCTTCTTCTTTTGACATACCATTTTGAAGCATTTTGTGAAGAAGTTTCGTTGGACGTACTCCTGTTAAAATACCCCAGCTTTGTTCAAGTCCAGTTAACTGCTGAAGGACAGAAAGATATACATAAGAAACAACGTGTTTCACTTGCTTCATACGCTCTTTTTCATCTGTAAAAGCAGATAAATCTTTCGCGAATGTTTCTTCATACACATTTCCTGTGCTAACATCCGTTAAACGAGCTGATGCTTTCACATTATCCTCAATGTGAATATCAACGATAAGATTTGCTTCCTCTTGTTCAAATCCAATCGTACTATCTTCAAAAAATAAGCCGCCAATATTTTGTAGCGGACGTAAAAAACGATCATCTTGTAACGTTTTAATTGAAATTAACAACATTATCACCTTTTCATTTGCAAACTCTCTTTAGTTTACTTGAAGGGCGTTTGCAGGTCAATACAGAAGCTTTTACCTTATTTTTATATTCTATTTACAACTGAATAAATATTGCTTCTTCACGAAACTACACTAATACGAACAAAGATGCTAACGATTGAAATTGAATCTTAAACGCACAAAAAAAACGTAGCCAAAAAGCTACGTTTTCCTTTTATCGTCTCGATGTGTTTTTATGATTTTTCAAAAATGGAAGCGGGAATTGCTTACGGAAATGTTCTTTAATCATGTACTCCACACCATTTTCACTATTTGAACGTGTAATCCAGTCTGCTGCTTGCTTTAACTCTACAGGTGCATTCCCCATCGCTACCCCAAGCCCTACATTTTCAATTACTTCTAAATCCTCCATACTATCCCCAATCGCAACCATTTCATTTAGCGAAATATTTAAATGCTCTCCAAGCAATTGTAATCCACGTAATTTTGATACATTTTGCGGCAAAATTTCTATTCGTTTCGAATCACACTCCACATACTCTATATCTTGGAACGCTTTTCTTAATGTATTTAGCCCTCTTTCTTTTTCACCTTTACTATGGAAAATCACATCAATTTTTGGCGCGGCTACTGGATGATCACGAAGCGCATCCCCTAACGAATCTACAAATTGAACCGGATAAAATAGCGGATCTGCGCTTGATAATACAGTACGCGCAATTATGTTTGGTGTATTTCTCTCGCGATTCCCTATCGAAAACCGTTCATGGGCAATACGTACGTTACAATCAAAGTGCTCCAATACTTGCACAATGTTAAAAGTCTTCTCTTCAGATAATCTCCTTTGAACATACGGCTTATCTAACGTTGCTGAAACGAAAGCACCACCGTGTGTCACTAATATAGAATCTAATTTTAACGCTTTTGCTACTTTATGAGCGGACTGAAAATTACGGCTCGTAAATAATGTAACGTATACATCTTTTCTTTTCACAAATTCAATTGTTTCTCGTAATCCTTTTGCAATTTTTCCATTGTTGTATAGTAGTGTCCCATCTATATTAAGAGCTAGTAAGCGATAAATCATGTCGCACTCCCCCTCTTCGCTGTTGTACTCTATCCATAATTTATGAAATAAATGTAGCAAATAGAACGAGTTAGAATTACTACTGAAAATTTGGTTTACTATATACATATACAACCGGTAAAGGAGATAGTACAATGCAAGCACCACCTTCTTTTTACGAAGGCGATACGTTAGAAATCGCAAAAAAGTTACTCGGACAAAAACTTGTACATATTGTAGACGGCATAAAACGAAGCGGCATCATTGTAGAAGTGGAAGCATACAAAGGTCCAGATGATAAGGCTGCACATAGTTACGGAGGCAGACGAACAGATCGTACAGAAGTCATGTTTGGTGCACCAGGGCATGCTTACGTATATTTAATTTATGGCATGTACCATTGTTTTAACGTCATTACAGCACCTATTGGCATCCCGCAAGGAATTCTCATTCGTGCTCTTGAACCTGTAGATGGAATCGAAGAAATGAAACGAGCGCGCTACAACAAAACCGATCTCACAAAAGCGCAGTACAAAAACTTAACAAACGGCCCCGGCAAACTATGCCGTGCACTTAGCATCACTTTAGAAGAACGCGGTGTATCATTACAAAGTGACACGTTACATATTGAATTAATGCCAGAAGAAGAACACATGTCATCACAATATAAAATAACGGCAGGACCTCGTATTAACATCGACTATGCAGAAGAAGCTGTTCATTATCCGTGGCGATTTTATTACGAGGGGCATCCTTTTGTTTCAAAATAAAGGAACCATTTCATACTTCATCACACGTCAAAAAACCGAGACCCAAGATTGGATTTCGGTTTTGTTTTATTGCCAAAGAAAAAATTTTGAAAGCATTATTTTTTTAGTGCATTATAATTTTCCAAATTAAATCTCGACAGAATGAAAGTTCCTGTTGGTGTTAAAAGTTGCGAAATAGATTGTAGGACCTGAGGGAATTGCGCTAATTCAATAGGATGCGATATTAGAATGTACTGGAACTTTTGATCAGTAAATACCTCATGTAACTTGTCATACGCAACAGAAGTTGTAGGAGCTGTCCGATTTGCAAGAGCTGCCGCTTTTTCATTCACTTCTGCCCCGAATAAGGAAGCCTCTGGATAACACCTTTTCATTTCTAACAAAGTTGCACCGCATCCAGCTCCTAGATGAAGAACATTTACTTTATCAGGCGCAAATCGCTCTAAAATTGTTAGTAAATCATAATGAATGTATAAACCTTCACCATAAAATCCCCATTTTTCATGCAATTTTATATTATTCGCATGTAAAATTACGGAAAACTTCAAACTATCTTCCTTCCACGAGACGCTTCCATAGTGATGAATAAATGTATCTCTACATAAATACAATTTATATCCTTTTTCAAAAATTCTTAATGACAAATCATCATCTTCATAATTCCCTGGTGTAAATCGTTCATCTAGTAATCCAACTTCATCTAACACTGATTTTTTTATAAGCATACAAAATCCGATTAATTTCATACGTTCTTCCCATTTATTTTTATCACTTTGATTATATAAAGTTGCAAAAGTCTGCATCTCTTTCATATCTTTATAAAAGGTCGGTATAGCAGTATAGTAAGCAGCATTATTAGTTACGGGCCCTACCGCTCCAGTATCCTCACTTTCATACAGACACCGAATTAAGTTACTTAACCAATTTTCAGTTACGACCACATCATTATTTAATAATAAAATGTTATCGCCTTTTGCTTCTTTAATTCCCTGATTGCAGCCTTTTGGAAAACCCATATTTTCCGCATTTTCCACTAGCAAAATATCCGATTGTTTTTGTAACCATTCTACAGTACCATCTGTTGACGCATTATCGACAACTATTAATTCATATTCTTTTTCCTCTGTATAAGTTCTAATACTTTGGATGCATTCTTTTGTATATTGTAATTGATTATGCGTCAATATAATTATACTTGTGAGCATGAAACAAACTCCTCTCTGCAGCCAAAATGATTATCAAATACTATTTTTTGAATACACTATCAAAATATTTTCTATTATATTCAATACTTGGATTATTAGGTATGAACTTTGCAGCTTCTTCATTATGATAAATTGCCTTTTCATATTCTTTTATTCGATCATAGCAAATACATAATTGAATATGTGGCAACCACGTATGACACTCTTCCCGGACAAATGGAGAATCTTTCGGTCTTGGTCCGTCAATTGCTGCATGGTACCAATATATTGCTTTAGAGTATTCACCTTGTTGCAAAAACACACGTCCTAAATGACAACAAAGTTCTCCTCTCGGTATGTCATACATAAATGATTCTAAACAAGAATCGATCGATTGTTTAAGATTCTCCAATGCCAAATAACATTCGGCTCTTTTTAAACAAGCTTGAATATTATCTTCAACCCAACCCTTTCCTTCATCTAAAAACTTGGTATACCCCTGAATAGCTTTTTCATATAACCCGTGATCCTTACATTCATTTGCATAATAGTACACATCACGAGGGCTAAATTCTTTTCCACTTTCAAGATGTTTTTCGTATATTTTCAAATTACGATTCGTATATACTTTTACTTTTTTATGACTTACCCCAACATCACTATTTATAAGGTTTCCATACACCTCTAAATATTCGTGAATAAATCCATGCCATTGAAAATTTCTACTTCTTTTAACTAATCGATATCTCCTTAAAGAATGCGTTGGTTTTCCTTCTGCATCAAAAGTTAAGTAATAATGCATCGATACTGCATCCGTACTACGATGTAACGTATCTTTTAACTGCAGAAATTTCTTTCTATCCTCCGTAGCTATTATGTCATCTGCGTCTAGCCAAAGAATATATTCCTTTGTAGCTTTAGAAAACGCAAAATTTCGTGCCGCTGAAAAATCTTCAATCCATTCAAAATCATATATTTTTGCATCATACTTCTGCACAATTTCTTTTGTAGCATCTGTGGAACCTGTATCTACAATAATAATTTCATCCACAATACCTTTGACCGATTCTAAGCATTTTGATATCGTTTGTTCCTCATCTTTTACAATCATACATAAACTAATAGCAATTGAGTTTCCCATCATATCCCCCCTATCCTTTTGATATATATGTTTAGAGGGAAAATTATATTTCCTTTGCTTCACAGTTGCGTTTGGATAGAGGCATTTTATAAGGAGATTACGCGGCAATAAAAAAAACGAAGCTTGAATAAAGCTTCGTTTTTTTTCCTACTGACGTTAGTCACTTATTTCTTTATGGGCGAAAGTGTCAATCTGCACCTTCCGCAGTCGCAATATTATCCTCTAAATTTTCTCTTGATAATTCAGCTGCCATAAAATCAGCTGTTTCTGGAAGTGCTAAATGCATATGAGCTTTTTGACAAATTTGGATCGTACAGTTTTCAACAACATAGTCGAAAACATGTCCGCCCCCACTTCTTTCATCATCAATGTAATGTAAGTGGAATCCGGCTACACCAATACCTTGCGCATAATCTGGCGTCCAAAATCCAGCGAGCGTACCTTCTGTATTTTTAAATGAAAAGATTGGCTGTGATTTCGTCACTTCAACAAGTGGTGTATACGGTTTTTCTTGTCTTGGAACAGTTCTCGTCCTTACTTCACGGAACGTACCGTCCATTCGAATACCGTAAAATAGGTTTTTACTAGGCATTAATTCATGTAATAAAGCTTCCACTTCTTCACGTTTCATCGGACGCTCTACTGTATAACTCATTTCTTTTTCAAAAAACGTTACCGTCGCAAACGGTGTTGTTTCTTCTGGCTCCACTTTTTCTGCCGAACCGTCTGAACGTAAATGATAAAATTCGTTATCAAACGCAATCATTTCACCATCTAATTGATCAAAAGTGCCGATACCGAAATCACCACGTTCCTTTAGTTCCTCAAAGCTAATCACACCATCATATATACCATCTAATAGCGCAAGCATTGTAGATGTTTGATATACTTCGTTACTCATTTTCGTTCTTTTTGCATCAATATCAATTAATTGCGCAACAGTCATCTCAACCATGCCTCCATTAGTTTAATTGGTTTGGTAATAATTTTTCACTTAATTTAATGTTGTCACGGTAATCGATTGGAATATCAATAATGACAGGGCCGTCTGCTGCTAGTGCTTCTTTTAATACACCTTCTAATTCATCAGGCGCGTTAACACGAAGACCTGTCGCACCAAAACTTTCTGCATATTTCACAATATCAACATCACCGAACTCTGTAGCCGATGTTCTACCGTATTTCATCATTTGTTGGAACGCAACCATATCATACGTACCGTCTCTCCATACAAGATGTACGATCGGAGAATTTAAACGTACCGCTGTTTCTAATTCCATCGCTGAGAATAAGAAACCACCGTCACCTGATACGGAAACTACTTTTTTACCTGGTTCTACTAAAGTAGCAGCAATTGCCCAAGGAAGTGCAACACCTAACGTTTGCATACCGTTACTAAATAATAACCTACGTGGTTCATAAGAACGGAAACATCTTGCCATCCAAATGTAATGGGAACCGATGTCACACGTAACAGTTGTATCATCATCAATTAAAGAACGCAGTGTACGAATAACTTGAAGTGGATGCGTAACACCTTCTGATGCACGATTTGGAACTTCTGCTTGTTCTGATAATTTCGCACGTAATCTTTCTAATACTGCTTCTGATTTCGAACTTAATACAAGTCTCGGTAATTTCTCCGCAATACTATTTACAGTTAAAGCGATATCACCAATTAATTCACGTTCTGGTTGGTAATCATGGTCGATATCTGCTTGATGGTCATCAAGATGAATAATCGTTCTGTCTCCAAGTTTATTCCAGAATTTCGGATCATACTCAATTGGGTCATAACCGATAGAAATAACAAGGTCCGCTTCTTCTAGTAAAATATCACCTGGTTGGTTACGGAATAATCCAACGCGGCCAAAGAAATGATCTTCTAACTCACGTGAAATGGCACCAGCTGCTTGATATGTTTCAACGACAGGAAGTTCTGTATCCGCAATTAATTCACGAACAGCTTTCGTCACTTCATTTGTACTTGCTCTCATACCAAGTAAAATAACTGGTAATTTCGCTGATTTTATTTTTTCTACTACATATGTAATATCATGTGTGGGAGCGATTCCAAGCTGTGGCTTAGAAAGCGCACCGATAGACCCTACAGTCGTTTCCGCAGTCATAACATCTTGCGGAAGACTTACTAAAGTAGCGCCTGGATTTGTAGAAGTCGCACTTCGGAATGCATTTGATAATGCTTCTGGCACATTATCAGGATGCTCTACTTCTACGCTATATTTTGTGATTGGTTCGAATAGTGCAGCATTATCCATAGATTGGTGCGTACGTTTTAATCGATCTGTACGTGGAACTGCACCAGCTAAAGCAACAACGGGATCACTCTCCGCATTCGCAGTAACAAGACCTGTCGCTAAATTTGATGTCCCTGGTCCTGAAGTTACAAGACATACGCCCGGTTTCCCTGTTAATCTACCAATCGCAGCTGCCATAAATGCTGCGTTTTGTTCATGACGACAAACAATTAACTCTGGTCCTCTTTCTTGCAGTACATCAAATACAGAGTCAATCTTCGCTCCTGGAATACCGAAAACATGTGTAACACCTTGTTTAATTAAACAATCAACAACAAGATCTGCTCCTTTTGTTTTTGTCTTCACGTCGTTTGCTTTTACACCTGTACTCAAACTAATCACCCTTTATTTCATAATGTGTGTAATAAAGATTTTTAACTTCACCTAGTTAATTAACGTAGTGAAGTATTGTTTATCATTATATTACAAATGCATTATTTTTCCAATGATATGAATTTGACAGTTTTTTGACAAGCATCAAAGAATACGCTTACAACCCTTTATTTATCCTAGAATAATATTTTTATATCTCCTCTAAAAATACACAAAAAACTTCCATTTCATCACAGTATAAAAAAAATCACAGTACCTTGCAAAGAATACTAGCAAATGATATATTTGTAAATATTGGAACACCCATTAATTGGAATAAAGTTCATGATTAGTATATCGCCCTTTCAAAAAAGAGAGGATTCTCAGCTTTAATTCATCATTTTATAAAGGACAGTGATTGTAATGAACAAAAGTGAATTTTTAAGCCAACTTAGTTCCTCCCTACGGAATATGCCTAATTTAGAAAAGGAGGATATTATCTCAGAGTACGAAACTCATTTTATTAGTGGTAAACAAGATGGAATATCTGAAGAGGAAATTTCTAAAAAACTAGGAAACCCTAAAACGATCGCTAAAGAACTTAATGTTTCATATGCAATAAGCAATGCTGACAATAAACGAAGCTTTAAAAATATGATAACCGCACTTTTTTCTGTTATGAGCTTAAGTGTTTTAAACTTTGCCTTTATCATTATCGCCTTTTTCGTACTACTCTTTTTATTACCGATTCTACTAGCACTGATCATCGCTACTCCAATATTAATTATTTCACCTATTTTATTAATAGGATTAGGATTCTTTAAAGGGTTTCATCAAATTAGTTATTCCGATGTTTATAATGTGTTCATCGCTTTTTGCGTCGGTTTACTGATATCCGTCATATGTTATCAAATGGTAAAACATCTATATGCACTTTTAGTAAAGTATTTGAAATGGAATATTGCTATTTTACAAAGATAATAAGGAGATTAATATGAAAAAGTATATTTTATACCCAATTATGTTACTCACTATTGTATTTCTATCAGCTTGCTCAAACAGTTCACAACCTAAGGAAGAAAACGATGTACAATCTATTAAAGATGTTTCGATTAAAATTCCGGAAACTATATTCACTTCCTCAAAAAAGAATGAAACTATTAACGAAGACGAAATGAAACAAAATATAAAAACGTATTTAGATTATAGCGGAGAGCTATACGAAAACATAGTTCCACTTTCGTCAGCTATGTCTGACGAGAATGCTACGGAATCTGATCGGGAGAAATTAAAACAACTAGTAGATTTAGCGCAACAAAACGATGCGAACTTCCATAATTTTATTAGTAACAATACGATCCCTAATGATTACAAACAGCCTTCGAAGGAAATTCATGAATATATTTCATCATCTACGGCACTTTCAGTAGAACTAGAGCAAGAACTAGACAAACTCGCTGAAGATGGTAACTTATTCAAGACTGATTTTTCTTTTACAAAACACTTTGAGAAAGTTAATGGTAGGAAGCAAGAAGAAATTGAAAAGTTTTTGAAGGAAAAGAACATTGAGACTGAGTATTTCAAAAAATAACGTTCTATACAAATATCAAATGCCCTAAATAAAAAAGACGCCCCATCCAAGGGGCGTCTTCCACTATTACGCTTGTTGTTGCGCGTTATATAATTCTTCAAGTGGCTTCATGATAATTTTATTAATGTCACCAACTACAACGTTTAGACGTTGCTCAGTTTCCATTAATTTTGTGATTTTAGCATCTTGTTGAATGCGAACTACAACTTCTTGTGCTTGTTGGTTATCTTCTTCAGTGATTTCTTGACCTTGCATCATTTTTTGTTGTAGGCTAAGTTGCATTGTACGGAACTCATCGAATAAGTTCTTTGAAGCTGCATCAGCTTGAACTGCTGCGTAGCTTTCTTTTAACGTTTTGAAGTCTTCGTTTTCAGCGATTGCTTTTTGTAATTCATATGCAACATCATGAATGTTTTTTGTCATTTTATTTTTCCTCCTTTAGAAGGCTAGCACTTGTCATGCGCACTGCCTTTTAAGTACGTTTTCATACGCACCTCTTCTTACCATATCAAACTATGCAAGAGATGTGAAGAAATTTCACTTTTATTTCTATGTACTCATCTTTATTACTTAAGAAACAACAGTAACAATCCTTGCACAAGTCCGATCATTCCACCTAATAATGCTCCTAAATACGTAATCATTTTCAGTTCATTTTTTGTAATGGACAGAACTAGATCTTCTAGTCTCTCTGTTGAAAATGTAGATACTTCTTGCTGAACAATTTCCGCAAGATGTAGATTGTTTAGTATGCTCTCTACATTTTCTGTTCCCCACTTCAAGCCTTTCGTTACTATGCTTGGAACCACTTTTTCAAGTATTATTTCTCGAACCGGCTCACATACTTGCTGAACAGACTGACTTAAAAATTTACTTACTGTTTCTTCTACTTTAACAGCTGACAGCACGGAGCTTACAATCATTTCTTTCTCTACAAATACTTCTACTTCTTTAACATCTCTTCCTTTTAACTTTTCCCACTCTTTTTGCAGTACGTCAATTAAAATTTGCTTCGTGCCATCTTGTCCTAAAAACTTAATGACTTCTGGCTGCACACGATCTACTACACTTACATTTCCTAAAAACATCCCGACTAAGTTAAGTAGCGTTCCGCGAGAAGCGAAGAAATCATCAATCATTTTTGAAAGACGTGCTTTCCCTTCTTCACTTTCAAAAAACTCAATTCCTCGCTTTAAAATAAACGCCGAAATATTCGGAATCACACGCTCTACTTTTTCATGGACAGAATGAGGTAAAGCTTGTTCCCATGTATATGTATAATACTCTGCTAAAAATGCCTCTACTTTTTCTGTAATCACACGTTCGATTTTTTCTGTTGCCTCTTCTTCTACATGCGATACATTCCATTTTTCTAACATATGTCGCAGTGACTGTTCATTCGTCATTACTTTATCCACTTCTACTTGTGTCCATTGAATTAAACTTTTTTGAAATTCTTCATTTGTTAGCTTTTTTCCGATTCCTTCAGGCGTTAACAAATGCTCGACAACCATTTTTCCTAATTGAACAGCAAGCTCATCTCGGCGTTTCGGAATTAATCCTGGCGTAAATGGGACTTGAAACTTCCCGATATAAATAGGACGATGAGGACGAAATAACATTTTTATCGCTAAATGATTTGTGAATCCTCCAATAATTGCTCCGAGCCCTGTCGTCGTTAACATACTTAACCATGTATTCATTATAATCAACCTTTCGCTTCTCCAAAACTATAGCATATCATCATACGGACAAAAGTATAATGGTATAAAAACGTATTTGCAATATATAGCTTCGCCTATTATGCAAATGTTTGTAAAGGAGTGATTTCGTTGGTTCTTGGTCTTTTAACTTCTCCAATTCATTATGAGCAAACGTATTACACCGAAATCGCGAAACGCGCTCGGCTTTATCATAATGTCGTTGCCCAGTTTACGCCATTTAGTATTGATCCTAAAACAGACCTTGTTTCTGGTCTTATTTATGATACAGATACAGGAAAATGGAAAGAGCAAACATTCCCGATTCCTTCTTATATATATGATCGTTATTCTTTTCATGAGGAAACAGACTTTGAAAAAGCAAAACCAATTATCCAATCGTTACACAACCGCCCTACCACTACCTTTTTAAATAACACACTCATTGACTTAAGCGAACTACATGATTTGTTTCTCACTAATAAAAAGTTATCTCCTTATATACCAAAATTCGAAATAGCAACGATACAAAACATTTTCAAACTATTATTAAAAACAAAGGATATTATTATACGCCCTACTAATGCACATTCCAATGAAAGTTTGTACCGGGTCGCTTATAAAAATAAAACATTTTATATCGATACAATACATGAAACATACCATACCTCTACTCAATTCAAGCGGACAGATGAATTTATATGTTGGTACAAATCTAACGTACATTCAGCACGTTACATCACACATACGATGCTCCAACCACCAAATCAATTAACATACCCACTCCACATTCGAACTATTTTGCAAAAAAGTAAAGAACATACTTGGAACGTTATCGGTCAATTTATACAAACGAGCTCATTTCCGAATCAATTTTTACTTTCAGCAACAGATGATTCCTCACTGCATTCATTTTCAAAAATTAAATATGTACTATCTAGTACTGGCGTTCAACTATTACAAGACGCTTTACATGACATTATCAATGAAGTGTTTCAAACATTGGACCACTCTTATACTTCCTTATTCGAACTAGAACTTTCCACTATTATGGATCAAAAAGGAGCTATTTGGCTTATGTATGTAAACACAATTCCCCCTTATGAACGCTACATTCGTCATAGTGATGCATTAGCTGAAAAAATCTTTCACGGACCACTAAAGTTTAGCCGTTTTACACCATAACGAAAGGAGGAAACCTTATTTTGAAAGAGCACATATACATTAAATATTTCAGATGAACATCCAAATAGTATTACTTTACCTTACGTTTTTTCTATTACACCACCTATTACATCCCTATCCTTCGGCATACGTCATGTTGCAAGTGAAGATGTAAAAATTCATTATTCTTTTACTCGCGAAATTATGATTGGAAAACATATTGCCGAAAAACTTTTACTCCCTGAGTCCACTACCATTCATGCCTTTACACAAAATCAAACCATTATTTTCGGACCATTAATCGGCATTTTCACAACGGGCTTCAACGATGACTCACCTACTCCTTTAGGAAACCGGTCAACGTCTCTCAGTGAGTTACTAACACCACCCTTCACGTTACGACCATTCGTATTCGTCTTTGGCGTTCAACATATACACTGGGAAGAAGAAACAATTGAAGGGTTTTTCTTTCAAGAAGGAACATGGCAAAAGAACAAAGTCCCTTTACCAAATGTCATTTATGATCGATTACCAAACCGCCAAGCAGAAAATTATAAACCAATCGTCAGAGCAAAAAGAAAATTAGAACATGACTACGCTATTCCGTGGTTTAATCCAGGGTTTTTCAACAAATGGGAAGTTCATCAACTTCTCATGAAAGACGAGTCAATCATGCCTTTATTACCAAACACAGAAGCATTTCAACACTTCGAACAAGTAGAACGATTTCTCGGTACGTATAAATCCATTTACATGAAACCGATACATGGTAGCTTCGGAAGAAATATTCATCAGCTATTTTACTCTCAAACAGAAAATTGCTACTACTGTCGTTATCGCGAGAATGAAGAAAATAAACTAAGAAAGTATCAATCATTGGAAACACTTCTGAACCATGTATTAAAAGGACATGATTTAAAAAAATTTATCGTACAGCAAGGTATTTCGTTACTCCGCTTTGACGGGCAACCTGTTGATTTCCGTATTCATACAAATAAAAATCATTTCGGTAATTGGGTCGTCAGTGCCATCGTCGCCAAAATCGCTGGGAAAGGTAGCTTAACGACTCATGTAAATAGCGGCGGTGACACAAAATTACTGCAAGAGCTTTTTCCGGATTCAACGAAACAAGTTCAAATTGAAAACAAATTAAAACAAACAGCCTTGCAAATCAGTTATGCACTGGATGAGCAAGTAACCGGAAACATTGGCGAAATCGGTTTTGATATCGGTTTAGACACACAGGAAAATCCGTGGCTATTTGAAGCAAATTCTAAACCAGGGCGAACTGTATTCCAAGATAAAAAGTTAAAAGAGCAGAGTGAATTGACGCGCCAATTATTTTACGAATATGCCATCTACTTAACTGAACATTCTTTGCGTGATTCGAAAGAAAAAACATCTCACATACAATCCAAGTCTGCTCCTAACACTGGAAATATTCCTTCTCCTATGATTCACTCACAAATACAAAAACAAAAACTTCCACCTAAATGATAAGGTGGAAGTTTTTGTTTACACGAGTTTTACTGCAACGTCTGTTTCCACATGACACACACCGCAATAAAAAATATGATTGCAATATTCTTGTGAATGATTATGTGTTAAACCATCCACTGCACTTAATAATTCTTGATCCATATACGCGCTATAATCGTCTATGTAATCTACAGCCTTCCCATAATCTTGGAGTATACCTTGGCAATTTTGACAAGAATATGTTTGTAATTCTAATGCATTGCAAAGCGGGCAAATTCCCATCATGATTCCTCCATACGTTATCGTTTAAAAACTTGTACAACCTTTTCTCTTTAAATTAGAAGAGACCATCTAACCATGCACCACTAGTTAAAACAGGACTATGAAGTTGTTGCCGATTTATTTTTCATTTTACGAAGCTGCAATTTATCTCACTTTCATACATCATAAATAAGAAGCTAATAATTAGCTAAAAAATAGCGGGTTACAACGAGAACAACCTATCTCATATCGCTCTTAGTTTAGCCTTCTTTCTTAAAAATACAACGATTACTCTTATTTCATAATTTACGAAATCGCTAATATTTTTTTACAAAATTTACAAATTATTATTTCGTATATCTTTCTAGGTAACATCCATACTATGAGTACAAACTTAATTACCGATGGATTAGCGCCAACCGGGGCGATAATCTGGTTCAACTCCAGCTAGTCCAACCAAAAAAACTTTTATACTCTAAGGAGGATATATTCCTATGGCAAACCAAAGTTCTTACAATCAATTAGTAGTACCAGGAGCAACAGCTGCAATCGATCAAATGAAGTACGAAATCGCTCAAGAATTTGGTGTACAATTAGGAGCAGATTCTACGGCTCGCGCTAACGGTTCTGTTGGTGGAGAAATTACAAAACGTCTAGTTGCAATGGCTGAACAAAGCCTTGGCGGATTCCAAAAATAAATATATATGGCAAAAAGGTCTCAAGGCATATGCCTTGAGACCTTCCTTATTTACTGCAACATTTGTAAGAACCTTTTCGTGCGTTCTTCTTTCGGATTTGTAAATACATCTTCTGGTGTCCCTTGTTCGACAACGACACCGCCATCCATGAAAATAACACGGTTCGCAATTTGATGAGCAAAACGCATTTCGTGCGTTACAATGACCATCGTCATACCCTCTTTAGCAAGCTCTTTCATAACCTTTAAAACTTCTTGAACTAGCTCAGGATCAAGCGCTGATGTTGGCTCATCAAATAGTAACACTTCCGGCTCCATCGCAAGCGCGCGAGCAATTCCTACGCGCTGTTGTTGTCCACCTGATAATTGGAATGGATATAAGTCTACTTTATCCGCAAGACCAACTTTTTCAAGGAAATAGTTTGCTTTTTTCTTCGCTTCTTCTTTCCCCATCTTTTTCACTGTAACGAGCCCTTCCATTACATTTTGAAGTGCTGTTAAATGCGGGAATAAGTTATGATGTTGGAACACCATTCCTGTTTGCGTACGAAGATTTACAATATCTTTTTTCGTTACTTTTTTCGAGAAGTCTAGTGATTCCCCGCCAATACGAATCGTGCCCGCATTCGGTGTTTCTAGTACGTTTAAACAACGTAAGAACGTCGTTTTACCAGATCCAGACGGCCCAATAATAACGACAACTTCGCCCTTCTCAACTGTTAAATCTATATGTTTTAGTACGGTATTATCTCCAAAACTTTTTTGTAAGTGCTGAATTGAAATCATAAAAACAAAAACTCCTTTTGTGAAAGGATTATTTTAACGTGTAGCGTTCTGAACGTTTTTCTAACATCTGTTGTACGATTGATAATAAGAAACAAATAACCCAATAAATAAGACCTGCTTCAAAATAAACAATTAAAAATTCATAATTCATTGCCGCAATTTCCTGTGCTTTTCGGAACATTTCTGTTACTAAAATTAATGATGCTAATGAAGTATCTTTCACTAAGCTAATAAATGTATTCGAAAGCGGCGGAATAGATACGCGCGTTGCTTGTGGTAAAATAACGCGTTTTAATGCTTGCGGGTATGTCATCCCAATTGTGTAAGCTGCTTCCCACTGTCCTTTCGGAATAGAAAGGATCGAAGCACGAATAATTTCTGATGCATATGCACCAACGTTTAATGAAAATCCAATAACTGCTGCTGTATACGGCTCAACCTCAATATTAAGAGTTGGAAGACCATAGAAAATAATAAATAATTGTACAAGAAGTGGTGTTCCGCGAATGATAGATACATAGATACGAGCAATCCATTGTAAAATACGACTACCTGAAATACGTGCAAGTGCTGTTAACGTCGCAAGTATAATCCCGATAATAAACGTAATAAGCGTTAATGGAATTGTTGTAAAAACAGCTTCCTTCAGCATAGGCATGAAGGAAGACTGCATAATATCTATCCAAGTAGACAGTCGATCTGAAACCAACGCACTACTTAGATACATTTTCACCGAACCATTTTTTCGCTATTTTGTCGTACGTACCATCTTTTTTCATATCTTCTAACGCTTTATCTACTTCTTGTACAAGCTTATCGCTACCTTTACGGAATAAGAATCCACTTTGTGAAGCTTCTTTTTCTGTATCTACAATTTTAATTTTTGCATCTTTTTTCGTTTCTAAATAGTTTAATACTGATAATTTGTCATTGATTGTGAAATCAACGCGACCCGTATTCAATAATTCTGCCGCTTGGCTAAAGCCTTCTACATTCTCAATATTCGCACCGTTTTTCTTCGCGATATCCGCATAGTTACTTGTTAAAGATTGCGCTCCTTTTAAACCTTTCACATCAGCAAATGTAGCAGGTTTATCTTTATCTTTTGCAATAACTAATACCGCTGAAGATGAAACGTATGGTTTAGAGAAATCATATTTCTTTTGACGGTCTTCACGAATACCAACTTCGTTTGCAACCATATCGAAACGTTTCGCATCTAATCCTGCAAGTAAGCTATCCCATTGCGTTTCTTTAAATACAGGTTTTACACCTAAACGTTTTGCAACTTCTTCTGCTAATTCAACATCAAATCCAGTTAATTTATTGCTTGAATCATGGAATGTGAACGGTGGGTATGTACCTTCTGTTCCAATTACAAGTTCTCCACTTTGTTTAATCTTTTGTAATGCGTCTTGACTAGCTGTATCTTTTTTCTCTTCTTTACCGCAGCCAGCTACAATCCCGATCGCTAATGTAGTTACTGCAAGCACTGAAAATAATTTTTTCATGATAGTAATCCTCCAAGTATTCTGATAGGAATTTAAAAACTATATTGATTGTATGCAATCTTGAACAATTTTTCAATGAAAATGTTCTTATTTAGTTTATCCTTTTTCTTCATAATCAAACAAAATGGAAAAATAACGCTACATACAAAAAATAAGTAACATTTTTTAATATAGCATTTATTGTAGGAAAGGTAAAATAATACTTCTTATTTAACCGATTGTAATTTATAGAAGAACCGATATGTTCATCAATACAAAAAGAACTTGCGAAAATCGCAAGTTCTTCTCTATTAAGCACTTTGATTGCCTTCCATTTGCGTTTTATACATATCATAATAACGCCCGCGCTTTTTCATTAGTTCATCATGAGAACCTTTTTCCAATATTGTTCCTCTATCGAGTACAATAATTTGATCTGCGCTTTTAATTGTTGAAAGACGGTGCGCGATAATAAATGTCGTTCTTCCTTTTTTCACAACTTCCAGCGCTTGTTGAATCATCGCCTCTGTTTCTGTATCAATACTAGACGTTGCTTCATCTAAAATTAAAATGGCTGGGTCAAAAGCGAGAGCCCTAGCAAACGATATAAGCTGACGCTCTCCAGTGGAAAGCGTACTACCCTTTTCTGTAATTTCTTCATTTATATTGTTTGCAAATTTCTCAGCACCAACATCACGCAATGCTTTTACGATACGCTCGTTTGAAATTTTTTCGTTCTCTAAACTTACATTAGATGCAACGGTTCCGCTAAATAAAAATGGATCTTGTAATACAATCCCCATATGCTCACGAATAGCTTGTTTTGGCATCTCTTTTATATCGTGTCCATCAATCGTAAGCTTCCCTTTTTCAAATTCATAAAACTGAAAGAGTACATTCATAATTGAACTTTTCCCCGATCCTGTATGACCGACAAGTGCAACCGTCTCCCCTTGTTTCGCTTCAAATGAAATGTTTTTTAACACTTCATCTTTTCCATTATAAGAAAACGACACATTATCAAACTTCACATTTCCTTGTAAACGAGACATACGTTCTTCTTCTACTGCCTCTCCCTTTTCCTCTAACAATTCAAAAACACGCTCGGATGCAACGCGCGCTTGTTCCAAGTTCGCAAGCTGATTCACCATATTCGTAATTGGCGAAAACAATCTTGTTAAATAATCGACGAACGCATACAGTACCCCAAGTGAAATAATACCTGTAGCACTCAATGACGCACCGCCGAAATACCAAATCACACCTGTGAATGCAATATTTCTTAATACAGACACCAAATTATGCGAAGTCGCTGCATTTAAATTTAAAATTTTATTTTGATATTTAAAGTAATCGCCATTTAATTCTTCAAACTCTTTTTTCGTTTCATGCTCTTGACGGAACGCTTGAATAATTGGCATACCTTGAATCGATTCATTTACTGTTCCGTTAATATCAGATAGACGGGAACGCATTTTATGATTATAGACGGACGCATACTTTCTATAAAGAATCGCCCAAACAATTAAAATCGGGATAATTAATAAACATAACGACGCAAGCTTCACATCGAGTAAAAATAGCGCTGCAAAAATCCCGATAATGTAAATAATACTCGAAACGAATGTGGCCAACACCGTTACATACAAATCACGAATGGCCTCTGTATCATTCGTTACGCGCGAAACAATTTTCCCCGCCGGTAAATGATCAAAGTACCGAATCGGCAACGTTTGAATATGAGAGAAGACGTCTTCCCTCATAATTTGAATAATTTTATTCGCTGCTTTCTGCAAGAAGAACTGTTTTCCATATGCAAACAATGATACAACTACTAGTAAAGCAAAATAGCCACTACCAAGTAATAATAGACGGTTTATTTCTGGCTTATAAAACGCAAACACTTCTTCCTTCGTTAATGCTTTCGCTTTATACACCTGCACTGCCTTATCGTTTTTAACGGTAATCATATCACCTTTTACAGTACGTGCTCCTTCAATATTCACTTTATTTGGTACAAAGTAATATTGAAAACCGACTTGCATCACGCGCACTTCTTTTCCTTTTGTCTCACCTTTTTCAAAACGATCACTTCGCTTATAAAAAGCACCATTATACGAAACAGCCTCTTCACTCTTTTCTGTTTCATACCAAGGTTTCTCTATCCCAACGATATGATCGTCAATCATCGTTTTAGCGACGAAAGGACCGGCAAGCTCTGCGATGACGAAAATAAATAACATTAGCATCGCTGCAAAAATCGTCCCTTTCACTTTCATCGCATATTGAAACAATCGTTTTGAAACGCTCATATTTTCACCCCACTATCCGCACTTTCACTTTCCCCTTGTTGTCTTTCAAATTGCTCAGCATACCAGCCATTATTTCGAAGAAGCTGATCATGCGTACCCTCTTCCATTACTCCACCTTCATCCATAACGAGAATCCAATCCGCATGCTGCACTGCAGATAAACGGTGCGTCGTAATAATCGTCGTCTTTCCGCTTCTTTCCGTTCTTATATTTTCAATAATGGCTGCTTCCGTACGAGCATCAACAGCTGATAAAGAATCATCTAAAATTAAAATTTCTGGATTTTGAATTACAGCTCGCGCAATCGAAATCCTTTGTTTTTGCCCTCCTGATAAAGAAACACCTTTCTCTCCAACGAGCGTTTCTAATCCTTCTGGTAAAAACTCTAAATCCTTTTTAAACGCTGCAATTTCAATCGCCTTCTGTAGTTCTTGTTCCGTCGCTTCCCTATTCCCGAATAAAATATTTTCTCTCGCTGTTTTTGAGAATAAAATATGTTCCTGCGGTACATATCCAATCCACCCGAGTACATTTTCATTCGTCATTTTATCTAATGTCACATCAGAGACTGCAATATCCCCATCTCCAAGTGGATATTGACGAAGAAGCTGACGTACGAGCGTCGTTTTTCCGCTTCCTGTTTTCCCAACCACTCCAAGCGTTTCTCCTTGTTTTAATGTAAACGAAACCTTCTTTAAATTTGTTTCAGTTGATGAAGGATATGAAAAGGTAACGTCATCAAACTGAATATAATCCGGCTCTTGTACAAGCTTTGGATTTTTCGGATCCTTAACATCCGGTTCATACGCTAATGTTTCATTCACACGGTCGAGCGACGCATTTCCTCTTTGCATAACATTGATTAATTCACCAATTGCAAACATCGGCCAAATCATCATCCCTAAATACACGTTAAACGAAACAAGTTCACCAAGTGTTACCTTTGATTGAAATACAAGATACGCACCATACACTAAACCGATTAAATAACTAAGCCCGACAAGCATTTTCACAGTTGGTTGGAATAATGCATCGATTCTTGCTACCTTCATATTTTTTTCGTAGACATCATCTCCTAAATGATGAAACCTTTCCTGATCTGCGTTCTCTTGCACATACGCACGAATAACGCGCACGCCGGCAATCGATTCCAGT
This sequence comes from Bacillus luti, assembly GCF_009739945.1. Taxonomy (NCBI): domain Bacteria; kingdom Bacillati; phylum Bacillota; class Bacilli; order Caryophanales; family Bacillaceae; genus Bacillus; species Bacillus luti. Next base: position 4,272,637 of record NZ_CP040336.1, read on the forward strand.
ACTTTATCGTTCATATCACCGAACGCATCTTGCGCAACTGTAAATCTTTCGTGCAATTTCTTCCCATATATATTCATTGCATATGCCATAATCGGAAGCGGTATAAGTGCCGCAAATGTAAGCTCCCAACTGATTGTAAACCCCATCATAAAGACAATCGTAAGCATATATAAACTAGAATCTACGAGCGTTAATATACCAAAACCAGCTGTCATAGCGATTGCTTTCAAATCATTTGTCGCTCTCGCCATTAAATCGCCAGTACGATTTTTTTGATAAAACGTCGGTGACATCTTAAGTAAATGCCCCATAAATTTAGAACGCATCGTTTTTTCAAGTACGAATGCACCACCAAACAATTGATGTTGCCAAACGAAAGTGAGGCCATATCCAACTATCGTAACCCCTATTAAAATAAGAATAGACTGTATAATTGCTTCGTTCGATAACGTTCCTGTTTTTATATTATCTATCGTAACCCCTAACACTTTCGGGGGGATGACTTCAACTATATTCACAATTAAAAGAGCCCCAATGGCGATACTATATCTCTTCCAATGCTCCCTAAAAAACCATTTTAACTTTAGTAATACTGACAACAATGTAACCTCTCCCTTCTCGTTCTCGTTTGCCTCTCATTGCGTTATCCACTATCTAAACCCATCACATTTACATTTCGTAAGCCATACAGTCTCATCACATTTTTCCACCTTCCCAAATTTTATTTAGTAACGCGTGGAAAATAAACAAAAAAAAGCATACCGTCGCTTGACGATATGCACAAAAATGCATAAAAGCGTACGTTACGATATACGCAACGTACGCTTTTTATAAGACAAAGATGCCTTATATATCCGTACGGGTTGCGTAATGATATGAATGTTTTCTGCCATTTAACAGAGCTAAACTCACTACATTTACGATTACAATCATTACGCACACCCCTTTCATTTATTTTCCATTTATAATCTTACAACTTTATTGAGTATTCTGTCAATTATTTTTTTACACATAAAATAAAATACACGAAAATCACAAAAAATGAAGATGGTACATGACATAATAAATCAGTTTGAAATAAGAGAATGTTCTGTAAGAAAGGGCATACAAAATAAAAAAAGAATAAGAAATCGTTTTCACAAACATTTCATTTGAAAAATATTCTCAAACCCCCTACAATCACCTTATACTCACTCTTACAAGTTGCTATTTTAGGAGGACTAATCATGACAACTAGCAATACGTACAAATTTTATTTAAACGGAGAATGGAGAGAAAGCTCTTCAGGAGAAACAATCGAAATCCCATCTCCATACTTACACGAAGTAATTGGACAAGTACAAGCAATTACTCGCGGAGAAGTAGATGAAGCAATTGCATCTGCAAAAGAAGCTCAAAAATCATGGGCAGAAGCTTCTCTACAAGATCGCGCAAAATATTTATATAAATGGGCTGATGAGCTCGTAAATATGCAAGATGAAATTGCCGATATCATTATGAAAGAAGTCGGTAAAGGATATAAAGATGCGAAGAAAGAAGTTGTTCGTACAGCTGACTTCATTCGTTATACTATCGAAGAAGCTTTACATATGCACGGAGAAAGCATGATGGGCGATAGCTTCCCGGGCGGTACAAAATCTAAACTTGCGATTATCCAACGTGCACCACTCGGTGTTGTATTAGCAATCGCACCATTTAACTACCCAGTAAACTTATCTGCTGCAAAACTTGCACCAGCATTAATTATGGGTAACGCTGTTATTTTCAAACCTGCAACTCAAGGTGCAATTAGCGGTATTAAAATGGTTGAAGCACTTCATAAAGCTGGCCTTCCAAAAGGTCTTGTAAACGTAGCTACAGGACGCGGTTCTGTAATTGGTGACTACTTAGTAGAGCATGCTGGCATCAATATGGTATCGTTCACAGGTGGTACAAACACAGGTAAACATTTAGCGAAAAAAGCTGCAATGATTCCACTTGTATTAGAACTTGGTGGTAAAGACCCTGGTATCGTTCGTGAAGATGCTGACTTACAAGATGCTGCAAACCATATCGTAAGCGGTGCATTCTCTTACTCTGGTCAACGTTGTACAGCTATTAAACGTGTACTTGTACACGAAAACGTAGCGGACGAGCTTGTTAGCTTATTAAAAGCGCAAGTAGCTGAGCTATCAGTTGGATCTCCAGAACAAGACAGCACAATCGTTCCATTAATCGACGACAAATCTGCTGACTTCGTTCAAGGTTTAGTTGACGATGCTGTAGAAAAAGGTGCTACAATCGTTATCGGTAACAAACGTGAGCGTAACTTAATTTACCCAACATTAATCGACTACGTAACAGAAGAAATGAAAGTTGCTTGGGAAGAGCCATTCGGCCCAATCCTTCCAATCATCCGTGTTTCTTCAGATGAGCAAGCAATTGAAATTGCTAACAAATCAGAGTTCGGCTTACAAGCAAGTGTCTTCACAAAAGACATTAACAAAGCATTTGCAATTGCTAACAAAATCGAAACTGGTTCTGTTCAAATTAACGGACGCACAGAGCGCGGCCCTGACCACTTCCCATTCATCGGTGTAAAAGGTTCAGGTATGGGCGCACAAGGTATTCGTAAGAGCCTTGAGTCTATGACACGTGAAAAAGTAACTGTATTAAACTTAGTTTAATCTTATATGTAGAAGCTGATCTAGTTTTAGATCAGCTTCTTTTTATACAATTTAGTTCACGAGTTGTTTCTCCATAGGTAAATTCACATATTCTACAGAAATTTGATACCCTAGCCATCTCTCAGCAATATGTTCAAATGAAGAAACAGAGCCTGTTGTAAAAAAACGATGCTTCGGATTCAAATTGTCAGACAGGATTCCTTTGTGCTGTAAAATTGTGCTTAACTCTATCGCTGTTTCTTCTGCAGAACTAATAATCGTTACACCCTCTCCTAGTTCCTCTTTAATATAAGACTCTAAAAGTGGATAATGCGTACATCCGAGAATTAACGTATCTATATCTTCTTTCGTTAATGGCAGTAAAGCTTGTTTCACTTGCTGCGTTACATATGCTATATCTTCTAATTGATTTTCTACAACTGTAGCTAAAGTCGGACACGCGTGACTATGCACTTCCAAATATGTATCAAGCTCGTGTAATGCTTTTTCATACATATTAGACTGGATCGTACCTACAGTTCCAATTACTCCGATTTTCCCTTTCTTTGTCACTTTAATTGCCGCTCTTGCTCCTGGATGTATAACGCCAATAACCGGAATGGACAGTGCTTCTTGCAGCGCAGTCAATGCAGCTGCTGCACCAGTATTACATGCTACAACTAGAGCTTTTAACGGAAACTGTTTGAGGAATTCAACCATTTCAAATATGAAAGATTGTACCTCCTCTACACTTCTTGGTCCATACGGACAACGCTTATTATCACCAATATAATAAATGCTCTCTTTCGGCAATTGTCTTATAATTTCACTCGCAACTGTTAATCCCCCAACTCCCGAATCTAGCACACCTATTACGGAACTTTTATGACCTGTAGACATATACTTCATCCCCTTCTCAATCTTCTAGCCCTCATAATATTTATTATATTATGAAAATTCGATATTACATAATAATCCCTCTCTCTTTTAATCACAAACTCTTCTCTATAATCTGATTATTACTATATCCATTGACGTATAAAAATTCATTTGTTACTCTTAAATACGTTAATTTAATATTTAAATCCTCATTCGTATCTCGGTGAGGTAGAGGTTGCAATCATTAAGAGTATCATTTCAGGAGATGTAGTGGCATTGATGAAGAAATGAGAAAGGAATGGTTGCCGAAGTAAGTCGTGTCCACCATGCACGCTTGCTGGGTCTGCATTTAATAAGTGCAGAACTGTCACAAACGTTTCGTTTGTGGAGAGCTATCGAGAGGTATGTCGTGGGTTTCTTATAAGATAGAAAGCATGTAGCGGCAAATTACGTGCTTTTTTTGTTTTGTTTGGGACTTCTCTTCTCTACTAAGAAGACATACATATCTCCTCGCTTGACTTGGTTATACTAACTTTGGAGGTATTTTCTATGCAACAAAAAAAATGGGGCTTTTGGGTACTAACAGCTTTCGTTGTCGGTAACATGGTTGGCGCTGGGATTTTCATGGTGCCAAGTACGTTAGCACAAACAGCAAGCCCTCTCGGTGTCACTTTAGCTTGGTTAACAACAGGGTTTGGTGTTTTAATGCTAGCTCTTGTTTTCGGTAATTTAGCAATTCGTCGTCCTGACTTAACGACAGGACCACAAAGTCATGCATATGCTTTATTCTCATCACCAAAAAAGAAAAAAATGGCTGGTTTCAGTATGGTATGGGGATATTGGGTTGCAAACTGGGCAAGTAACGTTGCCATTATTACATCTTTTGCGGGATATTTATCACTCTTCTTCCCGATCATGAAAGATACACGACTACTATTTTCAATCGGTTCTTTCAACATAGAAGTCGGAAAACTAATTACATTTACTATTTGTTCCATCTTACTATGGGGAACTCATATTATATTAACAAACGGTGTAAGCGGAGCTGGAAAACTAAACTTCTTAGCAACAACAACGAAAGTAACTGGATTCCTTTTATTCATCGTCGTTACTTTATTCGCATTTGAAGCTTCTAAGTTTGGACAATGGTACACACCGATGGTCGATAAATCAGGTGTATCACACGGCCTTCTTTCACAAGTAAACTTAGCCGCTCTTACAACACTTTGGGCATTTATCGGCATTGAATCAGCCGTTCTTTTATCAAATCGTGCTACTTCTCCAAAAACAGTAAAACGTGCAACAGTTGCAGGATTACTAATTACAGTTGCCATTTACTTAGGAATTACGATTTTAACAATGGGTGTGCTTCACGTTGATAAATTACAAGCTTCTGAACGTCCATTAGCGGATGCATTAAATGCTGCAATGGGTCATGGCGGCGGGAAATTGATGGCATTACTTGCTCTTACTTCCCTATTCGGTTCTATCTTAGGCTGGATTTTATTAAGCTCAGAAGTGCCTTATCAAGCAGCAAAAGAAGGTTTCTTCCCTTCCTTCTTTGCAAAAACAAATAAAAAAGGAAGTCCAATTTACTCATTACGACTAACAAACATTATGTCGCAAGTGTTCTTATTCTCAACATTATCAGGAACCATTGCGGAAGCTTATACATTCGTTATTACCGTCTCGACTTTAGCTTATCTCATTCCATATCTCGTTTCGCCAATCTTCCAGTTAAAACTAGTTGCAACTGGTGAAACGTATAAAAATGAAATGCGGGCAAGAATTACAGATGGTATAGTCGCAGTTATCGCACTTTGTTACGCACTATGGGTTATTAAAACGGGTGCATCCGATATTAAAACGTTCCTTCTCGGAATTGGTTTATTCGTAATCGGTTTTGCCTTCTATCCATTAATGAATCGTGATCAGAAAAAAAATAACGAAAAGAAAAACGAGCAAGTTGCATAACGCAATTTGCTCGTTTTTTCTTTTGTAAAACATATATAATAGAACAAAGAGGTGAAAAACATGTCAATCGAATCACTATGGAGCAGTCGCTTCCAACAACATATTCAAAATATCATTACATACTTTGCACGTATGATTAACGGTTTACTATATAGCTTTATCTTTATTTCATGCGTTGGCGCATACTACTATGCTCAGTTTCTAAAAGCATCTCCTTCTAAAGGAATATCTTTACTACTCATCACGATTGTACTTACATTCATTATAACGAGATGCTCGATCCGTACATTTATTCAAAAACCTGATGCTGTCTATTTGCTTGCATTAGAAGAGAAACTAACATCTTATTTTAAAAAGTCTCTTCTATATAATTACATCATTCAGCTTTTCCCATTATTATTTACGTTCCTTATTCTCGTTCCACTTGCCCTGCAATCATTACAAGTAACGGTACCTTTCTTATGTACAATCTTTATCGTTTTAATGATTACGAAAGCTTGGAATATGTACATACATTGGATGTGGCGTGATAGTCACGAAAAAAGCATATGGCTTATCACTCGTCTTATTTGTAACGCACTCATTATTTACATGCTGTTTTATACAGCAAATGTAATCGTGTTAGGCGGATTACTTTTACTTCTCGCTTTCCTATTTCTATATACGAAAAAACAACCTACAAAACGAATACCGTGGGACTACATAATCGAGCAAGAAGAAAAAATGGACATACGCTTTTATCAATTTGCGAGCATCTTCACCGATGTACCGCAACTAAAAAAACAAGTAAATAGCAGAAAATGGCTTACGAATTGGATTGAACCTTTATTACATAAAAAACGAGCAACTTTCTTCTATTTACATACACTAGCATTTTTACGCGGAAATGATTATTTCGGTATATATACTCGCTTAGGGTTAATCGGTGCTTTCGCCTTATATTTTGTTCCGAATATATATGTAAAAGGTGCTATCGCTTATATCGTCCTATATATGATTTCTATGCAGCTTCGCTCTCTGTGGAAATATTTTTCGGGAAATATTATTGTAGCATTATATCCGATTGGTACTGAGAAACGAATGAAGCAATTTCTTCACTTAATTTTCATATTGCTAGTCATTCAATTAGCTGTATTTTCAGTTGTTATACTTGTTTCTACAGGACAAATTCTACATAGTCTTATCATTATGATTGCCGGGTTACTATGGATCAAATTTATTATTGTACCAAAAACAAAAAAACGGATTTCCTCATTTTAACGTAAAAGAGGCTGTATACAACAGCCTCTTTTCTCGTCCTAAAATTTCTTATCACTATTCATAGGCACTTCTCATATAGTGAAAATGACTATACAATTCCACTCCATACGTTAAACAATGATTTCACACATACAAATAAAAAAAGATGGGAGCCCTACTATGAACAACACTCCACCTTCAACGCCCCAAAGTTCAGCAGCAACGAATAAGCGTGAAGTGACCTTACAAACATTACGCGTCGTCGGACTTATTGTACTTATTAGCGGCTACATATTGGTCGCGCTTTCTGAAGTAGGAACGTTAAAAACCCTTTTACTACAACCGAGCACCACCCCAAATTTAGCTGACGTTGATCCGTTTTAATAATTATATAAAAAGCGATCCTAGTTCGTTCGCTTTTTATATAATTTATCCAATCTGAGAAACATTCCGTTCATCCTGATACTTCTCTTTCCCTATCGCCTTCATAAATAATAAAATACTGCTCATACCAACGATAAAGTACAGAGCACTCATGCCCCAAGATGCAAGAAATGAACCTAGCATAACACCTAATGCTCCATTCATTTTTGCAAATTGAAAGACCATCCCATTAATCGCCATATAAGAACCTCTCGCCTCGTTTGGCACCATATCTGCCATAATAGATTGACGCACTGGCACATACATCATCTCGCCTACCGTTTGGAAAATCCCTGCCATTAATAAAATCCATAAACTATTGCTCGTTCCGAGTATTGTAAATCCAATTGTATAAATGAATAAGCCTACATATAATATTTTCAAATCGTTGAAGCTTTTCAGCATTTTAATAAGAAGCGCTGAACATAACACAACTAAAATTGTATTCTCTGCAGAAATCCAGCTCAGCATGCGAATACCTGTTAAATCAAACGTGAAACCATTACCGAAGAAAAAGTGAACCGTTTCAAATTCCTTCTGCAAGCGAACGCCTAAATAATTATTAATTTGAAACTCTAACGATAATGTACATATACTTGCCAAACAAAAAATTAAAAACGCCCTATCTTTCATCACAACTTTATAACTATCTGCCATATCTTTTAACACATTTTTCTTTTCTACTGTTTTGCGCGCTACATACACTTCTTCCATATATACAGCCATCACATATAAAGTAATAACGGCAACAAGCGTTAACACGATAAACAGTTGTAATCTATAGTTCTCAAATAGTAATCCTCCAAATATCGCTCCAATCGCAATCGATAAATTAATAGCCCAGTAATTAATGCTGTACATCACTTTTCGATTTTCAGGTGTACTCACATCAATTAACATTGCCTCTGTCGCTGGGTTCATAAGTCCAGATCCTAAACTATTCACTAACATAAACACAAATGTTAACCACGGAGAATCTACATAATCTGAGTTTGCAATCCCCATACAAGCAATGGAAACGACTTGTATACTTTGTCCAATAATCATCACCTTTTTACGACCGAGCCGATCCCCAACATACCCACCATATAAACCAATAATTAATGAAGCTAACACATTGATTAGCAATAAAGCACCCGCAAGCGCACTACCTAACTTGATTGAAAAATAAATCGCCATAAATGGAAAAATCATTGTGGACACAGTACGTGTTAAAAACGAAGTTATAATTCTAATTTTTATATTTCGATGCATACTCCAAAATCCCATTGTTTCCCCCTCCTTATGCTTACTTATTTTACTTTGAAAAAGAGGAAGAAAAAGGTTAGAATATTCTAAAGAGTTTCCCCTTTTATGACAGAAGGAAGTGTATACGCATGAAGATTATGGACTACTACATTCGTTTAAGATTACATGCACAAGATCAACAACATATACGAAATAGCTTACAAGAATTAGCGGATATTTTATATTGCAGTACGAAAAACGTAAAAATTTTATTAAAGAAAATGAGTGAAGAACAATTAATTCACTGGACTCCAGGGCGAGGTCGTGGGAATAAAACAGAAATTATATTTGTACATAGTTTCATAGAAGCCGTTGAATCCCATACAGATGAACTATTAGCACAAGAAAAATTAAAGGATGTCTTTCTTCTTTTAAAGGAGCCCTTGCCTCCTACACTTCATAAGAACATTGAAGGTAAACTCCATCATCATTTTGGCTATGAACCTTCAAATGATATGTACGACATTTTAAAAATTCCAATATCAAGAAAAGTAATGCCGCTGGATCCCGCTTTTGCGGCTGTCACAACAGAGAGCCATCTTACGAGTCAAATTTTTGATACATTAGTCGTTTATAACGATATTACCGAAAAAATGGAACCGCACATTGCACATACGTGGGAATTAAGTGAAGACGGGCTTACATGGACGTTCTATTTACGAAAAGATATACATTTTCATAACGAAACAGTTTTAACTTCTAAAGATGTTCAATTTTCATTTGAAAGATTAAAGCAAGTTCACTCTCCTTTCGAATGGTTAACAGAAGAGATTGTTCAAATTGAAACACCATCACCACTTCAAATTCGATTCCATTTAGCAAAGCCCAATTTATTTTTCTTACACTATGTAAGTTCCATGCAGCTCGCAATTTTGCCGCATGATGCGAGTATTCAAAATCATCATTACATCGGAACGGGACCTTTCAAACTTGCTCATTACTCTGAAGATAATATCGTACTCGAAGCATTCACCCATTATTTTAAAGAGCGTGCATTATTAGACCGTATTGAATTTTGGGGTATTCCTGATCATGTGCAAGTAGATTCTGACTATGAGCTGCCAAATGAAGAGGAAGATGACAGACACGACATACAAATAGAAGAAATAGGCTGCGTTTATGCTGGGTTCAACTTTACAAAATCTGGTCCGCATCACGACATTTATTTTCGTAAAGCTTGGAGAGAAATATATGATGTTGAAACGATACTTAGTAACATAGAAGGCAGACGAACAATTGCTGCTTCGAGCTTTTTTCCTGAAAAAAGTCGCCAAGCCAAGAAGAGATCTTCCTCTTTAAAAAAGGCGAAAGAATATTTGAAAAAGAGCACCTATAATGGAGAGACGATACATATTTATTTCTTCGCATTTAAAGATAGTGCAAATGATGCAGATTTCCTAAAAGAACGTTGTGAAAGTTTAGGTATACAAGTAGAACTCCACCCATTTCTCGTTTCCGATTATATGAATCGTACTATCGATCAACATGCCGATATTATTTTAATGGGAGAAGTGTTTGCTATCGATCATGAGATTGCATTCTTAAATGTATTTAAAAATAAAAGTTGCTTCGTAAGACGGTTCATGGACCCACACTATGAAAAACAAATTAACTGTTTGCTAGATACATTTTTACTAGAAGAAAATAAAGAAAAGCGTTATGAACTCATGGATGAGATTGAAGAGTTTTTACAAGAAGAACACATCATTTTATTTAACTATCACGTTTTAAAAAGAAAAACATATCCCTCTTCTTTGAAAAACGTAACAATTGATTCATTCGGTTGGGCGAATTTTGCGAAGTTATGGATACAGCCATCCAGGTCTTAAAATGTGAGTCATTATAAAAGGAGAGAAACCATGAAACACAACCTAGAAAAAAGACTTTCCTATCTATACACAGGTGAATTATTTTCAGTCATTACTTTTATTTTCACAAGTTACTTACTTAATTATGCTTATCCTACGTTACATTTATATTCCCTACATTCTTTTTGGGTCTCATTTCTTCTTTTAGAGTTTATCTTATTACAAGGAACAATTTACTGGTACGTAAAGTGGAAACGACTAAAAAAAGAGAAAACATCTGTTACGCCTATTAGGATGATTCAATATTTAAAAGTACTTAAAAAGATAAATATAGCATTAATTATCACGGGATTTATTACGTTTACTATTGATTTTGTAATTTGGTATCCCCACTTACCTTTAGGCGGGCTATCATTCACTCTATTTATTTATATTTTTGCATTACTTGAGTACATTAACTATTATCATACTCAGCTTTCATACGATAACATCTCTGATATGAAACATTTAATCAAATCAAAAAAACTAAAACAGTCCTGTATAAGTAAAGATTTTCAACGTATTTCATGAAAGAGAAGGTACTACATCCTTAGTAGTACCTTCTTCACATACAGATCCAAACTATTATTTAATTACTCCATCTAAGTGATCTTTCAAGTTCAATAAATATTGCTCAATATTTGGATTCTTCACCACATCATAACAAGCAAAACTCTTTAACGGACTCATACCGAGAAACTTTTGCACGCGATGTAAATGACTAAGCACTGATTCTAAACTTTCCCCTTCAAAGAACTTCGTCTTATCTCCAAATGCTTTCTCAGGTGCATTCCAAGTTGTAGAAAACATATATTTCTTCTCTTTTAATAAACCACCTGTTCCATATTCATCAGCACCTTTAAAGAACAAACCGTATTCATATACTTCATCCATATACGTTTTAAATAAGCCCGGTACACTAAACCAGTAAATCGGTGTTTGATAAATTACAACATCCGCCCATAAAAACTTCTCTTGTTCTTCTTTCATATTGTAGCCATCTTGAATCGTTGTTGTTTTCACATGATGATTCTCGCTTAATACCGTTACCATATGATCCACTAACGTTCTATTTAATCGCCCTTCTTTCGTACCGTATTTTTCATGTCCATTTATAATAAATATATTTCCCATCGCTTTTCTCTCCCTTATTTTATTCCTCGGCTATTAACCCAAGTTGCTGTTTCAGCGTAAGATTATCTTCCAAATGCCAGTCTTCCATGATCTTTCCATCTTTCACATGTAAAATATCAATTGCAAAAAAATTGATTTCCGTATCATTATGCGTTCCTGTAAAAGAAAGACGAGCTGTTACTTTATCTCCAACGACTAATAAATCTTCAATCTCGCAATGTATATCAGGCACAACCTTACGAAAATTTTGTACCGCAAACTTTAACCCTTCCGTGCCTTGTGGTCGCCCTTTCGGCAATGTATTATCGAAAAAATTTTCAGCAACAGTCTGCGGAATAAGCTCCTCTTTACCTGTATCCCAAAATGTATAAAAACGCTGCGCGGCATGAACCATTTCGGTCGCTTCCTTTTTACTGATTGAAGGATCAACTGTCATTGCTTTTGGCTGTGGCATTTCTTTTAATAGCTGGACTTCAGTTTTTTGCTCCCCGCCGCACGCTACAAGTACGATACAAATAACAAACAAACTAAGGAACCCAAACAACTTTTTTATCCCCATGAAAATCACCTCCCCCTCATACAAACCCTTTATATTTCGTATTGCTATTGTATATGCACTAACTTCCTTTATGGAAGTAGTGATATTTTTTTCATATAGTTACTAAAAGTATAGTTTTGTGATACTATAAAGCAAATTCATTCAAAAAAATTTTATGGAGGCTAGTTCCATGAACAATATAGATCCAGTTGAATTAACGAAAGGTTTACCTGGCATACCTTGTCCTATCGCTAAAACGCTTGATGTAATTCGTACAAAATGGACGTTTTTAATTATTCGTGATCTTCTTATCGAAGGAACATTACGCTTTAATGATTTGCAGAAATCAATGGACGGGATTAGTCCGAAAACATTATCGCTTCGACTAAAAGAATTAGAATCTCAAGGCATTATAACGAGAAAAGTATATCCAGAAGTTCCGCCTCGTGTAGAGTACACATTAACGGATAAAGGAAAACAATTAGAGGGGATTTTTATTGAATTAAAACGGTTTGGATTAAGTTTATAAAACAAAAACCCCTTACCGTCGTAAGGGGTTTTATTACTTCGCAAAACTTTCAGCTAGCTGCTTCTCTCTCCACATAAATGTAATGCCGAGACCAACTATTAAAACAACTCCTGAAAATGCATATGGATAATGAATATTCATATCAAATAATATTCCACCCATCGCTGGTCCTGCGATATTTCCTAAACTCGTATACGTCGAGTTCATACCAGCAACGAATCCTTGCTCTTTTCCAGCTGCTTTTGATAAAAACGTCGTTAAAGCGGGACGAAGTAAATCAAATGCTAGGAAAATGAAGCAAGTAACGAGAAGTACAATCCAATAATTAAAGACTACAGTTGATACGAACGCTAATACTGCTCCTACAATTAAACATATTTGAATTAATACTTTTTCGCCAAACATGTCTACTAATTTTCCAAACATAAATACTTGCACAACTACCCCAAAGATTGAACTAATTGTAATAATTGCCGCAATATCTTTCGGTGTAAAACCAAACTTATGATCAGAAAACAGGCTAAACACAGTTTCATACGCTGATAATCCAAATGCGAGTACAAATACGATAATAAATGCAATTGCATACATTGGATGTAATGATTTCTTTAAGTCACCAATAAAACTTGATTCTTTCGTATTAGCAGAAATCTCTGCAAGCTCTTCTTTTGTTAACGGTTCTTTTAAAATAAAGATAGAAATTACACATGCTATAAAAGCAATTGCTGCTGCTACGAAGAACGGCACACGTATACCGTATTCTGCAATAAACCCACCGATTCCAGGTCCTATAATAAATCCAGTACTAATAGCCGCAGATAAATATCCCATCGCCTTTGGACGTTCTTTAATAGATGTAATATCAGCAACATATGCCGTAACACCAGGCATAATAAACGCAGCACTAATTCCGCCTAACACCCGTGCTACATAAAGCATCCACACATCTTTTCCTAATCCAAAAAGAAGTTCTGAAACACCAAAAATAAATAATCCAATGATGATCATTTTCTTCCTACCATAAAGATCGACCCATCGGCCTGTAATAGGTGACGTAATGAGCTGAGCCATTGCAAACACTGCAACGAGATATCCCATCGTCTTCCCTGTTAAATTCATATCATTCATAAAGGACGGCATAACCGGAATGATTAATCCAATCCCTAAAAAAGCGATAAATATATTACTCAAAAGAATGACCAATACCATCTTTTGTTCTTTTATCGGTTTCTTCATGTTTTAACACCTCTTCCCGTAAGTTCCTCTCAAAATAATGCCCAACAAGCTTTTTCTTTATCCTGCTATTTGTGGGCTAATAATGAATGAAGATGCCCCACTCATTAGAATTTCACTCTATCCTTCCACACATACATAAGCATTAGGTGAATGACTATCATTCAGTTTTCCTCAAAAATGAACCTACCTTTTCAGACAGGTTCATCTTACTATTTCTTTATATGTAGTGCATGTGTTAAAAAATCTAGTACTTCTGCCTTTTGTAGCTCGACTTGCTCATCATCTTTATGATCATATAAATAAACTTGTTCCGCTGCTGATTCAACAAGAGCGATAAATAACTTCGCTGTTCGCTCTGCATGAACCGAATCACGAATTTCACCAGCTTCTTTCGCCTCACTTAAAAATTCACTTAACCACATATAAAGAGGCTCATACACAGCTTCCCATTCTTTTATATGTTCAGTAGATGCAAGACCCGCATACATTAAGGCTTGTATTTCACGATATTCAGCTATGAAGTTAAATACCGCATCTATTACTTGCGTCACTTTACTTGAAAAAGGTGCATCGTTCTGCACTTTTTCCTTTACTGCAAGTATCATCTTTTCAACCATCACTTCTGCTATTGCAGGCATAACAGATAACTTAGAAGGAAAATATAAATAGAAAGTTCCTTGTGCAATGCCAGCCAATTTCACGATATCAGAAATCTTCGTTTTTTCAACGCCCTTTTCCTGAAACACTTCAATAGCTGCATAGACAATTTTTTCTTTTTTATTCATCATCTAAACCCTTTCACACACATATTGAATGACTGTCACTCATTTTATAAAATAACTAGCTGTACTGTCAATTATGGTGCACTTTTTATAACAAAAATCTCCTAACGAATTGTTAGGAGATACAGTATATCTTTACGACAGAGCCTTTAATCCTGTCACACCACATACAATAAGAGCCACACTAATAATACGTGCCTTACTTTTCGATTCACCAAACAAGAACATATTTAACAAAACGGCACCGGCTGTTCCAATACCAATCCAAACCGCATACGCGACACTTACTTGTAAAAATAAGAAAGATGTGTATAAGAATGCGAAGGAAGTTGCAAAACCACCTATATAAATCGCTCCATTTGCTAACGTCTTGTCTTTACTATACATTTTAAGACCGATCACACCGACTATTTCACTAATTGCAGCACAAAATACGAAAAACCAACCCATCTTTAAGCAGCTCCTTCCATCGCTTCTTCTTTATTATCAGCTAGCTTTAAACCGATAACGCCGGCTACAACCATCACGATAAAGAATAACTTTCCTACACTAAAACTTCCGCCGAAAAGGAATACATCCATTAAGAAAGTACCTACCGTACCAGCTCCGGCGAACACAGCATATACAGTCCCTGTCGCAAGATGTTCACACGCTTTAGAAAGGAAGTGAAAATCAACAGCGATAACTCCTAAAATAATAACCCAATGCCACCAAGTATCGGCCGTATTAAAGCCAAACACCCAAAAAATTTCAAAGATACATGTTAATATGACATATAACCAAGCTTTATTTTTCATACCTCTCACCTCTTATGACTGACTATCAGTCATTTTTGTTTTAAAAAATATACTCTTTCATCACTACTATATAAAAACAGCTATCAACCTCTTTTATCGTTATATTTATTCTCTTCCAACGCTGACTACATTCAAAAATTATTTGATTTACTTTTAACATCCTCGATCAATGAATTCTCATCTTCTTGCATGCATCCAAAAATATCTTATCAGCAGTCTTCCGAAAATGACTGAATGTCATTCATAGGTATTGTATATGAATACTTCACAACGTGTCAACAGTAGATTTTCATAATGAATATGGACAAATACATACTACGAAATATGTTTAGGAAAAAATTTCATTTCCGCCTGTATATTTCTCAATAATCTGTTAATAATAAGAGTAACAGATTATTTTCTCCATTCCCCCTTGGAGAGATCCCTTGAATAGAGCAGTTAGCTTTTGCTAGCTGCTCTTTTTAATTTTCATCTTTCATAATCCCATTCAATCGCATATTCACTTGATCCAAAATAGCACTTATATTCAATTACCACCTTCACTTATTTGTTTTATAATTCAATATGCAATATTGCATATTTTATTATTGCAATATCACTTTATTTATCATCTCTTTATATAAACGAGTGTCTATCATGCGGTAAATCAACATTTGTAATTTAATTCCTTATTTAAAATATCTAGAATTCATTTTAAACACTATATTCGGATAATTATATTGGAATTTCCTGTTCTACACATCCAAATACATCTTGTGTATTATGTAGGAGAAGAGTAATTAAAAGACTTACTCTTTGCTATTGAGGGAAGAGCCTGAGAGCCATATCAGGCTCTTCTTTGTTTATAAACTTATATGCCGGAAATCGCGGTTTATCTACTATACTCTTCCTTTTGAACCCAGTTTAATAAAAATAACAATCACTTATTCAACTATAAAAATATACATACTAAATTTTCAAATCCAATTTATCGAGCAGTTAGCTTTTGCTAGCTGCTCTTTTTAATTTCTCCACACACTATGATGAAATTCTTTTTTCATCACATAACAAGGAACGAAGGATTTTTTAATCTATTTATTTTCCAATAATCCTTTATATGCGCTAATTTTATGCTCGAGCATCTTCTCTGTAACTTCTAAGGTTTCTCTTTGAATCTGAATAGATTTCCTATGATCCTCTAGGAGCTGTAAACGCGCTTCGGCTGTATGCTCCCCTTCTGTATATAATCTAGCGTATTCTCTTATTTTCGCTATCGGCATTTGTGTTTGTTTTAATTTCATTACAAACTGCAACCACTTTATATGTGATTCTTCATAAATTCGATTCCCATTTGTATCGCGATTTGTAATTAATATATTTTCCTTTTCATAATAACGTAGTGTATGCGTGCTCACTCCTAATAATTTAGCTACCTCACTAATTGTGTACATACTCTAACTCCCTCCATATGCTTACCCTCATATATTTTACGGCCTTATCAAATTTATAAAAAACATTTGACTTAGAGTATACTCTAACAAATAAAATCTAACCATAATAATTAATTTGAATTTAGGGGGATTTTATATGAAATATACTGTGATTACTGGTGCTAGTTCAGGAATCGGCTATGAATCAGCTTTAGCCTTTGCATCTCGCGGAAAAAACTTAATACTTGTAGCTCGAAGACAAGAAGAATTAGAAGAATTAAAATTGAAAATTAACGAAATGCATCCAGAGTTGGATGTTGTCATTCGAAGAACTGATTTATCCGTCACTGAAGAAGTTTATAAGCTGTATGAAAGTCTCAAAAGTTTTCAAATTGAAACGTGGATTAACAACGCAGGCTTTGGTAATTTCGCCTCAATTGCTGAACAAAATTTAAATAAAATAGAGACGATGTTACATGTAAATATAGAAGCACTAACTATACTCTCTTCTCTTTTCGTTCGAGATTATTCAATGGTTGATGGAACCCAGCTTATCAACGTTTCATCGGGCGGTGGCTACACAATTGTTGCTGATGCTGTTACGTACTGTGCTACGAAATTTTATGTAAGTGCATTTACAGAAGGACTGTCCCACGAACTGAAACAACAAGGCGCGAAACTGCAAGCAAAAGTTTTAGCTCCTGCCGCAACTGAAACAGAATTTGCGAAACGCTCATTTGATATTGATGAGTTCCAATACGATAATGTTGTACCGAAATTCCACACTGCAAAACAAATGGCACAATTTATGCTCGACCTTTATGATAACGATAAAGTTGTAGGAATTGTCGACGGTTTTACGTATAACTTTGAACTTAAAGATCCACTTTATAATTTTGCCGTGAGACAAACGAATTCAAATTCTTAATACCATCTCATTTCTTATTGAAATATAGATGCCCACTATTATGTAAATAATAGTGGGCATCTATATAAATTTTTCATCCAACATACCGAACCATCGCCACTTCATCACAATAATCAACCTTTGGACAATGTCTGCAATCAATCCATACTTTCTCTGGCAATGCATCTCTATTCACAAAATCAAACCCGCATTTTTGAAAAAATTCCGTTTCATACGTTAAAGAAATGACTCTACTCACTTTTATTTTCGCTGCCTCATTTATTACATGGTTCACTAACATACGCCCGATTCCTTTTCCTGCATATGTATGCGAAACGACTAAAGATCGTACTTCTGCAAGATCTTCCCCTAATACATGCAATCCAGCAACTCCAACAATTTCTCCGTCTTCTTTCATAACATATAAACATTGCAAATATTGATAGAGAGACAACAGAGAACGCGGTAAAACAACTCCCTCTTTTGCGTAAGTTTCAATGAGATTATAAATTTCTTTCACATCACTCGTAACCGCATTAAAGATTTTCATATTCTATCCCCTTGCCCCCAATATTAATATTTATAACTTCAAATGAATTTTAATTCATAATTTTATATAATAATACATCTCTCTTTTCTCCTCGTCAATCACTTTATACAAACAAAAAACCAAGCAGTCTAATCACTGCTTGGTTCCTCACTTCGTATCGGTAATACCGTTGAATATTTAATTTCACGCAGTGCTAAACTCGTCTGTATACGTGTAATACCAAGCTTATTCAGCTTTCTAATAAACTGCTCCAGCTCTTTACGATCACGATTTGCAACCTTTAATAAATAATCGTACTCTCCTGTTAAACAGTGACATTCTAACACTTCCGGCATCGATTCTAATTCTTTCTCCAGCACTTCCAGTTTATCCGATTGATGAATATTCGTACTCATAAAAATGAAGCATAACAAATCAAAACCAAGCTTTTCTTGATTTAAGATGGCTACTTGCTTATCAATAAAACCTTCTCCATCTAACCTTTTTATCCTTGCATGCATCGCAGCCGGTGATAAATTAACGCGGCGTGCTAGCTCGGCATTACTTACTTGTGACTCCTTCTGCAATATATCTAAAATCTGTACATCTAAATCGTCTAGCACTTTAATAACAGACGACTCCATTACAATTCCCCCTTTTTCCTTACCGATGATTATTCGGAAAAACACCTTACACTCTCTATGAAACTGAACATTTTTTCATTAAAATCATTTTCAACTAAACATTTTATCGAGTTTTTATCATTATACAAAAGAATATATTACACAATAAAGAAAAATGCTAAAATTATTTACAATTCATATTGATTACAACAAAGGGGATTTTAACATGCCTTATTTTTATGTCTTTTTACTATTACTAACGAGCTTATTATGGGGAGGAAATTTTGTCGTTGGGAAATCACTCGTTGATCATGCGTCTCCGATGACACTTACAAGTTTAAGATGGATAATTGCAATCGTTTGTTTATTACCAATGGTTTGGTTTAAAGAAAAGAAAATCATTCCGCCTCGTGCTGCCATACTTCCGCTAATATTGATGGGAATTTCAGGGGTTGCTCTTTTTAACATCTTTCAATTTTTAGCTTTAGAAAAAACATCCGCAACGAATGTAGGGCTTATTTCTACATTGAACGCAATTTCAATTGCACTATTTTCAGTATTATTTTTAAAAGAAAAAGTAAATACACTTCAAAATTTATCTATGATTCTTTCATTCTTTGGCGTTATTCTCGTACTTCTAAAAGGTGATTTCTCACTTTTATTTTCACTACATTTTAATAGCGGAGATTTATGGATGATTGCGGCAGTTTGTATTTGGGGAATCTATTCTGTTTGCAGTAAATGGGCAACAAAAACAACGACGCCACTTATGGCGACATTATATTCTGGTATTTTCGGCGTTATTTTATTACTGCCATTTAACATAGGGAGCTTCACTGTTACAAATATAAATACTTCTTTCATAACATCACTTTTATATACAGGACTCATTTCCACAGTTCTTTGTATGGTGTTTTGGAATATTGGCGTACAAAAATTAGGAGCGACAACGTCAGGGATTTTTCTAAACTTCAATCCGATTTTCACAGCAATCTTAGCATTCTTTTTCATAGGTGAAGAACTAACATGGATACAAATTTTAGGGACAATGATCGTCGTGACAGGATGTTATTTATTTTCTCATTTCAAAACTGTTGCTGTTCAGCCGACTAGAGCTTTACTGCGAAAACATTCTTAATCAAAAAACATCGCCACCCTAGTGGCGATGTTTTTATTTACGTTTCATTTCTTTCACATACTGCTTTTCTTCTTCTGGCGATAAACGTTCTGTTGCCTTTCCAGTATCACCACCTTGAATTTCCCACAAAAAGTTATGCTCCTCAACCGTTTGTGAAAAATCCCCTGCCTCCCAGCGCTCTAAAGTGGCAAGTAACTTCGACTTATGTTTAAAATTTGTACTGCTTTCTACCGCGGCCTTCGCACTAAGAATTTCCTTATTTGTCATTTCAATAAACCCCCATTTTTCAGAGGATTTCACTTTTTGATGTACCATCCTATGCATGGTAGAAATAATTTCATCTTCACTAACTTGTGGCTTCTCTTCCTCACCTTTCTTCTCCTGTTGCCCCATTACTTTTTGTGTTTTAAGACTCTTCTCCTCTTCTTCTATATAATTAATAGCTTTAGTAACACCGAATATAGCTCCTATCGCAATTACAATCATTGTAATTGCCCCTATTATCCATTTTTTCATATTATGTACTCCCCATTCCCCTAATAATCACATAAACAAATGGAATCGCCTGCGCACAGCCGATTCCATTTGTTTCCTTATTTCATTTTAAACCTTCATTGCTTCTCGTACAATATAACTATCCACATATTGTTTAAATTTTACTATTTTTCTATTTTCAAGATTCCATACGTGAACGAAATCTGCTTCAAATGATTTTCCCGTTTCTTTATAAATTCCTGAATAAACACCTTCAGCAATAATTACATCTTTTCCGTTTACTTCATGGTACATATTTACTCTCGCTTTATAATCATCCCATTCTGATCCTAATCGGCTAAATACATTTTTCATTATTGCTTCTATACCTATATAAGTTCCACCGTATGGGAATCCTTCTGCCTCTGTCCATTCTACTTTTTCAGAGAGGGCTTCTGCTAAATGTTTTGCATTCGAAGAAGCTGATCCTTCATATGTACTTCGAATAATTTCTAAATTTGATTTAGGCATGTTACTTCCTCCCATTTTATTTATTTTTTACACATGATGTAACTAAAACTGTTACATCATGTGTAAAAAAATATTTAAATTGTTTTATCCTTAATCTACAAGTTGTAATCATTATAGTTACGATAATGATTCAAGTCAATAATTTATAAATAAGTTTACTTCGTTTTCATTACTTTCTCTTTTAAGAAACGATCTACATATCCTTCTGCTTTTACAACGAATAAATACGCCCCCATTGCTAGTAATGCAAGATCTAATTCATATCCTGGATTCTTTCCATCTCCTAATAAACCTGCTGCTCCATTTACCTTTACGATAGCTCCAGCTAAAATAAGTGCAAATAATAATCCTACATATCGTACACCTAAACCGATAATTAATAATATACCACCAACTAATTCTACAGTTGCCACGCCGTATGCGAGACCACCTGGTAAACCGATGCTTGTGAACCATCCTGCTACGTTATCGATACCTGATTGAAATTTGGCTAAACCATGTGCAAAGAACGTCACTCCTAACACGAAACGAATAATTAGATTACCAATGTATTGGTTCATTTTGAACTCTCCTTTTTGTTTTGTTATGGAAAACTTTTATTTACAAGTCAAAACAATACGGTATTTCATTTCATTCGTCAAATACTTTTTAAAGAAAACAAAAAACATTATCCGTTTTACGAATAATGTTTTCTTACAAAATAGCGCTAATTCAAGCTTTTACTCTATCGCACAGAAAAAGTTGAAACATTTTTCCAGCACTAACATACGGCAATAAAGACACATCTTCTTCTATAACCATTCCAACAACATTCACCTTCTCATCTACAGCTAAATCATGTACAACAATTTGCATCTCCCCGGCGTATCTACCGTACAATTCATTATCAATTGTAATGCTGCCTTTCTTTCTTGCAATTGTATGCATCGGCTGTAGCACAACTTTATTTCCTTCTCTTGATTCTACAGAGCGAATGACATCACGCGCTGGATCTAATCGATTCGTATACACTTGCTCTACCAGTTTTAATACTTCTTTATCAGTTATAAGTGATTTGTAGCGTAGCGGAATAACCCCTCTACTCACACTCGCTATCTCTTGTACACTTTCTAGACTTCCGCTTATATCCCCGATTAACACCTTATCGACACCACAATCCTGTACAAGTTCTAAATACGCTTCAAGCGGGCGCATATTGCGGTGCTTTTCTAACGTTGGTAAGCCTTCATATAACGGGCCCCGTTTCTCCCCATCCCCTGGAACAAATGCCATCGTTTTTATTCCGCACTCATGTAAATATTGATTTTGCTTTTGCAAAAAGGACTTTGCTAGTCCTGTCTCTGGGCGCGGGTAAAAATTATGCCACGCTTCTACATTCTCTACTCGTATATTTTCCGCAAGTAACTCTTTCCAAAATGAATCTGTAATCGTACTCGCATTTAAGGCTACTTTCATTGTATGGGATACGCGTGCGATTTCTTTCGGCGTGATGCCATAGTCCATTCGTAAGCCAGTAATGCCCCACTCTACTAACTCTTCCACATTTTCATACGTCATTCCTAAATGGTGTAACGATTTTGGAGAAACATCGACCATTAATTCCATTTCATTTTCAAGAGCCTGCTTCCCAAGTATTTGAATTAACTCTTTATACGTATTTGGATCATCTTCTGGTATATGAAGTGATGTAAAAATAGATAAAAACCCGTTTTCCTTCGCTACTTTTAGCCATTCTTCTTGTTTCTTTACTCGCTCTTTTGAAAGATAAATTGATACTCCTAGCATATGAATCTCCCTTTCTATAGAAAAAGAGAAAGGAATCCCTTTCTCTATATGTTTTCTGCCATTTCTTCTTTAAATCCGAAGAAGTACGTAAAGATGAATCCGAAAGTATATGCAACGACTAATCCAAGGAAATATAATAAATATTTATTATCAGCAATTAACGGAATTAATGATAATCCTGATACGCCAATTCCGAGCGCGGCTGTTTGCATAACTGCTTGGAATGCACCACCGACAGCTGCACCTAAACAAGCTGTAAGAAACGGTTTCCCAAGTGGTAATGTAACCCCGTATAATAACGGTTCGCCAATTCCTAAAAATCCAACTGGTAATGCACCTTTAATTACGTTACGCAGTCGTTTGTTTTTTGTTTTTACAAAAATCGCAATGGCTGCGCCTACTTGCCCAGCACCAGCCATTGCAAGTACTGGTAATAAAGGTGTCACATGCGTTTGATTAATAAATTCCATATGAATTGGTGTTAAACCGTGATGTAGTCCGACCATAACGAGAGGTAAAAAGGTTCCGGCAAGCACTGCTCCAGCAAACGCTCCTCCAATATTTAAAATACCATTAATTCCGCTCGTAATTCCTTCCGATAAGAAACCTGCAACTGGCTGAATTGCTAACATCGTTACGATACTTACTACTAATACAGTAATGAGTGGTGTCACAATAATATCAACTGCATTTGGTACAGCTTTTCGAACTTGTCTTTCCACGACAACCATAAGCCACGCTGCAAAAATAACTGCAAACAATCCGCCCCGTCCGGGTACGAGCGCTTCACCAAATAACTTTACGTTCGCCATCGCCGGGTTAAAAATTAAAATACCAGCAATTGCCCCAAGAACTGGAGTCCCGCCAAACTCTTTCGCTGTATTCCAACCGACTAAAATGCCTAAGAATGTGAAGATACCGCCACCAATAAGTAGTAACATTTGTAGCCACGTTGCATTCGGATCAGCACCTGCGTTTTTCGCAAAGTTAGCAACCCCGTTTATAATACCTGACGCAACAAGACCCGGAATTAACGGAATGAAAATGCTTCCTATTTTTCGTAAAAAGTTTTTCACTGGTGTATTATTTTTCTTTTTAATCTCTGACTTCATCTCTTGCCCAAGGTCTTCAAGGTGATGATCTGCCACCTCACCAATTCGCAGTCCCGTTAAACCTTCCATCTCAGCTGCTACTTTATTTACTGTCCCTGGACCAACGACAACTTGAAGCGTCTCATCTTCAATGACACCCATAACCCCTTCAACCTTTTTCAAAAGGTCCATATTCACTTTACTTTCATCATGAAGCGTTAATCGCAGTCTCGTCATACAATGAGCAATGCCACGAACATTCTTTACTCCCCCAAGTTGCTCTGAAATTTCTCTGGCCATTCTCTCTTCTTTCTTCATAATAGAATCCCCCTCCCTATTATTTTATAATGCCTTCTTCACAAACCCTTTCGCTTCTTTTAGTTTCTCCAGTGCTTCCCCATACTCACACTGCAGTAGCACCATAACAATCGCAGCTTTCACGTTACGTTCTGCTTTTTCATAGTAACCTGCCGCTACTTCATAACTAGCACCTGTTGCTTCTACAATAATTCGTTTTGATCGTTCTACTAATTTTTCATTTGTAGATTGAACATCTACCATTAAGTTTTTATATACTTTCCCCACACCAATCATAGATGCTGTTGAAATCATATTGAGTACTAATTTTTGCGCTGTACCAGCCTTCAAACGCGTTGAGCCTGTTAAAATTTCTGCGCCTGTTTCTACTTCCACATTTAGTTTTGCATATTTACTTATTTCAGCATTTTTATTACAAGAAATACTCGCCGTGCTCGCTCCCACGCTATGCGCGTATTTCAATCCGCCAATTACATAAGGAGTTCGGCCACTTGCTGCAATTCCAATCACAGTATCTTTCTCGTTTAATCCAATACTTTTTAAATCTTCTTCTGCTAACTCTTCGCGGTCCTCGGCACCTTCCACCGCTTTAGTAAACGCTTTCAATCCACCAGCTATAAATCCTTGCACCATTTTATCATCTGTGCCAAATGTCGGTGGGCATTCCACTGCATCTAAAATACCTAAACGGCCACTTGTACCAGCCCCAATGTAAATTAATCGGCCCTCTTGTTCAAAAGATTTAATAACAGTCTGCACAACTTTTTCAATCTGTTCTATCTCTTTTTCAACTGCTAACGAAACAGTTCGATCTTCTTCATTCATACTTTGCAGAACTTCTTTTATACTCATCTCATCTAAATTCATCGTCTTTTCATTACGGTGTTCTGTCGATAAATTTTCTAACATATTACCACCTACTTTGAAATTTAATTTCATACTTTCATTATAACTTCAAGAAATTTAAAATCAATATTACTTTATTATTTTATGAAATTTAATTTCTTTTCATGACGAATTTATTCCACTTTAACTGGCAGTAAGACCCCCACCTCAAATTCAGCAAAAGCAAAGAAGATCGGTGGGGGATCAACTGCCTGTAAAAGTCCGATTGGTTCAACTAATAATAAGTGGGGGATGAACAAACCCCCCACTTATTAAAGTTTCACTTTATGTCAGTATGCAAAAAAAGATGGGTTTCCCCATCTTTTCATTTTAACTTCCGTAACCGCACTGCTTCTTCTCTTGTCTCCATAAATTGATCCAATACATTATTACCAATTCGGTTGAAAGTAATTACATATAAAGCATCAATCATATTCAGTTGTGTCATTCTTGAAGCAATACTCGCAATACGGTGATCTTGCTCTACATCTGGCATACAAAGACGAATGTCTGCCTCTTTATATAACGGTGATGATTGATCGAGCTTTGTAATTGCAATAACTGTTGCACCTTGTCTCTTCGCATATTGCGCCATCTCAAGTACATCTTTCGTACGACCCGATGTTGAAATCGCCACAAATATATCGCCTTCTTTTAAATTCGTCACAAGTGGCAACATCATGTGAAAATCAGATAGCATCATCGCTGTAAATCCGAGCCTTGTAAATTTATAAGCCCCGTCCATCGCCGGAGTAGCTGATCCGCCTACTCCGTAAAATATAATTTTATCCGCATTTACAATAAGGTCCGCTGCTTTCTCCAGTTCCTTCTTATCGATAGCAGTAACGCTCGCCTCAATTGCCGCTTTATTCACATATGTAACCTTATTAAACAAGTCGTACGGTCCATCTTCCGTATTCATCACTGAAAAATCGTTAATATTATAATCAGCAATCGTTAATTCACGAACGAGCGCGATTTTAAATGCCTTAAAGCTTCCTATTCCAATCGACTTACAAAAGCGAACAACACTCGCCTCACTTGCGCCTGCATTCGTCGACACTTCTTTCGTCGTTAAGTTCGGAACAATCTCTGCATTCTCCATTATGTACATGGCAACCTTCTTTTCAGCTGGTGAAAATTGATCCATATTACTTTCAATTTTAAATAGTAATGTTGAAGCTTTCACTATTTAACCTCCACTTCGTAATCTTCACACTTTCTTCTCCTTGTCATCACATACATAGATTTTATCATATTTACAAACCTTTCATGCCATATGACCATTGCTTTTTACAATAAAAAAAGAGCTTACCTACTTCAGATAAGCCCTTCTTCTCTATACAAAATATTTCTTCAAAAGTGGCGGCGTAATAATCGTCGTTAATATAACAACAATGACAATCGCTGTGAAATTTTCTTTCGCTAATAAATTCGCCGTAAGTCCATTTGCTGCGATGATAAGCGCTACTTCACCGCGTGATACCATTCCCGCACCAATACTAATAGAAGATTGAAGATTGAACCCTGTTAATCTTGCGCCTAAACCTGATCCGATTAACTTTGTGAAAATCGCAATAAGCGTCATAATAATAATGAACCAAAGTTGACTTCCAATGCCTTGAAATGTAATTTCCATTCCGATACTTACGAAGAACACCGGCACAAATATCGCATAAGCAATCGGTTCAATCTTATGTTCTACTTCATGCTTATACTCCGTTTGAGAAATCGCAATCCCTGCTGCAAATGCTCCAATAATACCTGCAATCCCCATCATTTCACTGTAATACGAAAAAGAGAAACAAATAATAAGCGCCGCACTAATTAATGCTTCTGATACACGAAGTGGGACAAGCATTTTCATAATCCACGGAACAACTTTCCATGCGATAAAAACAATACTTACAAAGAAAATAAGTTTCTTTGCGATAACAAGTGTTATATTCACATCTTGCGTGCCTAGAAAACTCATAACAAACGCTAATAAAATAACGACAATGACATCATCAAATACGGCAGCACCTAAAATCGTTGTACTTTCTCTCGTATTCATTTTTCCTAAATCACGTAACGTTTGCACTGTAATACTAACCGATGTTGCGCAAAGTAATAGCCCTAAAAAAATTGCATGAGATTGTATTAATCCAAATAGCAACCCCGTTACATATCCACCGATGAAAGGAAAAATAATTCCACCAGCCGCTACTGCAAATGATGATTTCAAATTCCGATTTAACTCTTCTAAATCTGTTTCAAGTCCAGCCATAAACATAAGGAGTAAAACACCAATCTCACTCAGTTCATCAATCAGTTCAGAACTATTTATAATACCGAGTACAGCTGGTCCAATAATAATACCGACAATTAACTTACCAAGTACAGAAGGCTGACCGAGTCTTACGCTAATGTCACCAGCCAATTTCGTACAAAGTAAAATGACGACAAGTTCAAAATAAAATAACATAGCATCTGCTCCTACTTTAACTTTAATCAGTGGGTTTTCTCCATCCGAAGTAGATTGGTAACCCCCGTCTTATTCCTGCAAGTAGTTTCCCCTATTCATCCGCTTTTTATTTGTCATATTTTTATTTGACAAAATATTCTGAATTATAATAAGATTAATCCAGCAATTTCAAAAACTACATACCATAACTGTACCTCCATTTCCTTACATACTCTTTTTTAGTGGGCTCATACCATATTCGCGGTTATGGAAATGAAAAAACGGGGGGAGAGTCCAAAGTGAAGTCATTATTACGAAAAAAAGCGCTTAGTACTGAATCACCACGGCAACTAGATCGGACATTAACAGCACTAGATTTAACCTTTTTAGGAATTGGCGCCGTAATTGGAACAGGAATTTTTGTATTAACAGGTATTGTCGCAGCAAAACATTCTGGTCCTGGTATTATGCTTTCATTCCTCATTGCTGCATTTACTTGTGCTTGCGTAGCCTTTTGTTATGCTGAATTTGCTTCTTCTATACCTGTCTCAGGAAGTGTGTATACTTACGCATACATGACAGTCGGAGAAGTCGTTGCCTTCATCGTTGGTTGGTGTTTAATGCTCGAATATTTACTGGCAGTCGCAGCCGTAGCTGTCGGTTGGTCTGGTTACTTACAATCTTTACTACAAGGCTTTAACGTACACCTTCCCGCCATTATCGCTTCGGCCCCTGGCGTCGGAAAAGGTGGTCTGATTGATTTACCAGCTGTTTGTATTTTACTACTCATTACTGGTTTATTAAGTTTCGGTATACGTGAAAGCGCACGCATTAATAATATTATGGTTCTTATCAAGCTAGCAGTTATTATCGCCTTTATTGTAGCAGGCGCAAAATATGTAAAACCTGAAAACTGGACACCTTTCATTCCATTCGGATACGACGGTATTATTACTGGAGCTGCTACTGTATTCTTTGCATTTTTAGGTTTTGATGCAATTGCAACCGCTGCGGAAGAAACGAAAAAACCACAACGTGATTTACCAATTGGCATTATCGGTTCCCTTCTTATTTGTACTGTTTTATACATGATTGTATCTTTCGTTTTAACAGGTATGGTTCCTTATACACAATTAGATGTGTCTGATCCAGTTGCATTTGCACTGCATTTTGTTGGTGAGGATACAATTGCAGGACTACTCGCTGTTGGGGCGATGACGGGAATGACAACCGTTCTTTTAGTCGTTATGTATGGACAAGTTCGCGTTTCTTATGCGATGAGCCGCGACGGTTTACTTCCAAAAGCTTTAGCGCGTGTGAATAAAAAAGTGAAAATTCCTTTATTAAATACGTGGATCACTGGCGTTGTTGCCGCTTTATTAGCCGGACTTTTAGACTTACACTTACTAGCTAATTTAGTAAATATCGGTACGTTAACAGCATTCACATTCGTTTGCTGCGCTGTCCTTATTTTGCGAAAAACACATCCTGACTTAAAACGGGGATTCCGTACACCTTTCGTACCTGTATTACCAGTTGTTGCGATTCTTTGCTGTTTATATTTAATGATTAATTTGTCTAAAACAACATGGATTAGCTTTATAGCTTGGCTTATAGTCGGCTTATGCTTCTATTTCTTCTACTCTAGAAAACATAGTCATTTAGCTACTGAAAAAACAAATGATGAAAAGAAAAAAGCATAACAAAATAGCTCGCCTATAAACTGGCGAGCTATTTTTATGCGTTTTGTTAACGATTGCAAAATGAAAAATCTGCCCAATTTCCTATTAGTATGGAACTTTTCAGAATGCCTATTCCGATCGTACACGAGCTCCACATTTGCATACAGATCTCCTTTACTTCGTTCCCTTCTTTTTCTTCCATGCATTCACACTATCAAAGAAAAAGTTAATAAATAACGTGCCTAAACCCGCTAATAAGAAAGTCATTAAAAATAGAACCCAAATACTTTTATCTTTTAATAGATAATATCCTACAAGGAGCACAACCGCGATCCATACATATTCAAGAATTCTTTTTAGCTTTTTCTGTTCCAACTTATTCGCTCCCTTTTTCTATGCTATTTTTAGTATAACAAAAAAGAAGCCTATCATGATAAGCTTCTTTTTCTTCACTCTTATTTGTTCATACTTTTTTCAACAAGTGAAATCGCATACTCTAATGTACGATTCATCGTTTCTACCTGTGCATCTTTTACTTTCACATCTTTTAATACAGCCTCTGCAACTGTAATTTTTTGATGTAATGATTTCACTGAACCGTCCGTTACATTCGCAGCTTGTGCTTTTTTCACTACTGCTTTTGCAGATTCAATATTGATTTGTAATTTTTCTTTCAGTGTTTTCGGTTGTTCTACTACTTTAGATTGTACAAATGTTTGATTTGCAGTTTTTAATTCATTATACGCTTGAATAATTTGTTCCCCAGTACTTCCTATATTTTCAAACACTTGCTTCGCATTATTATAGCTTTTCTCTAATTCTTGAAACGCTTCTTTTGAATATTGACCTGGCTTATCACCAAATTCATACACACCAGCTAACACTTCTTTTACTTTTCCGATTTCTTCAAATAAAGCATTTACTTGCTCTAACTTCGTACGAGTAGAAAACTCATTGTACGCTGCTAATACTTCTGAAGAACTTAACGCTTTACTATATAATTTTGCAAGCGCGATTTGTCCATTTAACGGAATACCACCATTTCCATTACTATCAGGATCAGCTCCAAGTGCAAATGGTACGTTTGGATGATACACTTTCCCTGTAGCTGGCTGGCTATTTACTTTTTTACCATCCACGTAAATTGCTACTTCACTTCCGTTATACGTCCCTGTTAAATGATACGTTTTATTAGCTTCTAATTTCGTTCCAACACGCTTATAGCTACCACCAATATGAGCCCACAGTTCTACAGTTCCATCACCTGTAGATTCAAAACCAATTCCGCCACCCTCTGTATTTTGCAAAATACCTTGGCCACGAATTTCATTCATTGAAAATACAGTTTCTAACGTAAATGTATTTGCTACTTTTTCTTTTTGTGCTGCTGAAAACGGAAGGTATCCAAATGTATTTGCTTTTCCGTTTAACTTCATCACATTCTTTTTCAATGCTTTATCATACTCAATAGTCACATTACCCTTCACATCACCTTTTGTACCAAATGGTGAATTGTCTTTAAATGTACCATCTGCAAAGTTCACATCGAAAACATCAGCCTTTGGTACTTTTACATTCGGGTCAATATTATCTTTTTTCGTAGTAATTTCTGCCGTTAATGGCTGCGTACTTTCATTGCCAAATGAATCAATTGCAACAACTTCAAGTAGATATGTTTTCCCACCATCTAACCCTGCAAGTGTAAACGTAAGATCTTTTGGCACTGGATCACGGTAAAACTCCGAGAATGCTAATAATTTGTTTTTAATCTCGCCTGTTTGTTTATCCTTCGCTTGTACGCGATAAGAATGAACAAGAAGGTTGTCCAACGCTTGTGGGAATGTTACTGTTGCTGCATTTTCAGTTACATTTGATACAGCAAGCTTTGCATCCTTAGCAAAGTATGGCTTTTCTTTATCTCTATCTTCTACATGTGTAAATGTCTCTTTCTTTGCTGGTAATTTAATTTTCCAAGGCTCGCCTGTCCAAGAATTTGTATGGAAATCACGGCGATTAATCGTTACTTCTTCTTCATCTACTTCTACTAATAAGCCTTGGCTTAATGTACTAGCTCCTGGCGGGATAGTCCCTTGTACTTTACCACCTTCAACTTCCATATAGCTTACAGAAGATGTACCAACTGATGTAAAGTCTTTTTGATGAATCGATCTCGGATCATCTAATGGATAATGTGAGTGACCTGAAAACGTAATAACTTGCGGATATTGTTTTAATACCTCATTAATTTTCGCACTGTCTTGCGTTCCCCATTCTTTGCTACCGTATACTGTATCTTTGATATGTTGATGTAAAAATACGAAAATTGGTTTTGCTGGATCATCCTTTTGTGCTTTCGCCATTTCTTCTTTTAACCAATTAATTTGCTTGTCTGAATAATATCCATGAGTTGTCCCATCCTCTGGCGACATAACAAGGAAATGATACCCTTTTACGACTTTATGATAGTAAATCGATTCCATTCCTGTTTTTTCTAAGAAACGCTTCTGCGCACCTTCTACAGATAAACCGTTCCAATAATCATGGTTACCAAGAGAATTCATTCGCACAGCATCTTTATTTGCATTTTCATTGTACACTTGCATGAAACGATCATATTGCTGCACCGATCCTGTATCCGTGAAATCACCTACAATAACAAATGCATCTTGCTTTGGTGCTAGCGTATTGAACTGTTCAATCGCTCTTTTCCAGCGGAACGTATCATCTGTTCCACTGTTTTTAATATGTACATCACTTACCACTGGAAAAACTAACTTCTTCTCACTCGCTGCCTTTTCTTGCTTTTTCTCTTCTGCTTTGACTGATGTACTCCACGGAAATGATACAAACGCTAATGCAAAGATCATTAATACTCCAATAAAGCCTTTTACTTTTCTTAAAGCAGTTCTTTCCACGTAAATCCTCCTCATATAATGAATTAATTACAATGCTTATTGTATCGAACACATATTAACTTCGTTTAAAGTGAAAATAAAAATTGTTTCACTTTTGTAAATATACAGTTATTTTAATGTGAAATCCCACATTTCTATGAAACAAACCCATTTTGTCTCATAGACACCTATTACTTCTCAATATCCACAAGTCCTATAGTTTTCTATGCCTAGTAAACTATTTATATTTTCCATTTTTTTGTCCATTTATTAACAACTTCCTTCATGTTGTTACATTTAATAATAGTAAACAATCTCATGAAAAGGAGGGATTCCATTGAAACCCCATAAAAATATCGGATGTTTTGCTCCTTTATCTATCATTTGTCAACCTATTTGTCCCTGTCCTCCTCCTATTCCCCCGCCTGAACAATGCGATGCTGAACTCATCACAAATGAGTTTGCAGGTAATATTTTCATTTCAAATGATTTTATTTCTGTTGCTCAAAGACAATCAAAACAAATCTATCCAACATTAACTATTTGGAAAGATGATGGGAGTATTTCATTATCTGGAACTATCTCTGTATACAACAGTAAAAACAGTACAGATGCTTTAACTGTACAAATAGTAAGTAATAATACTAATACTTTCACTGTTCTACCCGGTAATACCATTTCATACACAGGATCAAACTTACAATCTGTTTCTATAATAGATATTCCAACAGATCCTTCTACTTATATCGAGGGTCGCTACTGTTTCCAACTCACTTAT
Source organism: Bacillus luti (assembly GCF_009739945.1). Classification (NCBI taxonomy): domain Bacteria; kingdom Bacillati; phylum Bacillota; class Bacilli; order Caryophanales; family Bacillaceae; genus Bacillus; species Bacillus luti. The sequence goes on from NZ_CP040336.1 coordinate 4,305,437, forward strand.
TGTAAATCAAAGCGTGACTGCCTATAAGTATATTCGATTAACAAACAACTATTACCTTTGCAAAATTCCACAAAAAAACCGTGCAAACTAATACATAGTTTGCACGGTTTTTATCGAAATATTGCAATATTCTATGATAAAGTATAACGAATCGTCATACAAAATTCTCCTGTTTCTGCAGCTGCCGTTCCAAGAATTGTAACCGTATCAAAACGACGAACTGTAAAGGATGCACTGCTTCCCGTTGCAACAACAAGCGTTTCCAATGCAGTCCCTGCTATACCACCACTATAAAACACAAGCGTAACAGGTCCTGTACCAGTATCAACTTTCAAATACCCAGATGCATAAATATCTTGAGAGATATTATCTGCATAAATTACTTCTGCAGCTGCTGATGCAGTCCAGTCAATACAAACTTTATCTTGAACAATCGTTTTTTGCGAATTCGCACAGCATGAAAGATTAGTACTACAATTCCCCATCTTATTTTTCCCCTCTCTATGAAATTAAATAACGTGTCGTAATACAAAACTCTCCTTGGTAGGTTCCTAACGGCGTCGCCGGTGTCGTAATTTGAATAATGTTAAAACGACGGAACGTAAACGCAATGCTTGTTCCTTCAGAAACGGTAAACGTTTGAATTGTTCCTCCACCTGAATCGAGCACTGCCACTGTAATTTGGTTTGCAGGACTCACACCTGGCCCAACATCGTAGGTTAAATAACCTGTTCCAACGATATTTTGATTCACGTTATTCGCATAGACAGTAAATGTACTAGCGGCGGCACTAGACCATGAATTACATACTTTATCTTGGACGAAGTTACTACTATTATCCGAGCAACATGTTAAAACTGTTCCTGAGCACTCACAAGACATAGTCTTTCCCTTCTTTCTTTTTTATTCCTTATATGTGTATGTCCTTCAGAGTCTTTTGCCTGTACTATTCATCCATTTTCAAAAAATAAGCAAACCTCATTACTGCCAACTAGATAGATTCCGTTTTGTTTCGTTTTTTCATAAATTTGTAGATAAAGATACTAGCCACAATAAATAGAACGCCCACTAATATTGGTAGCATATATTGTCCAACAACATCCGCTGCTTTTGCCCAATGCGGACCTAATTTCATTCCAAAATAGACATATAAAGTCGTTAACGGGAACATTGCTACAAATGTATATATGCTAAATTTCCATATGTTCATTTTCGCCATACCACATGGAACAGAAATAAGCGTTCGAACTCCCGGTACAAAGCGTCCAACAAATGCTACAACTGGTCCATATTTCTCAAAGAAATCATCTGCTTTTTGAATTTGTTCTTCTTTAATAAAGAAGTATTTCCCGTATTTTATTAATAGAGGACGACCACCGTAATAACCGAGTGCGTATAACGTTAGCGGCCCTGTCGTTCCGCCAAGTGTTCCAGCTAATACAGCTAGCCAAAAGTTCATATCACCCTCGTATACCCAATACCCAACCATGGGCAAAACGACTTCTGCTGGAATAAATTCAAACGTTAATGCTAATACAACTCCAAAATAAGAAAACTGCTTTAAAAACTCGATTATATCTAAAATAATTTGCTCCATATTTTTAACTCCTATCCTACGTTTACGTTATGTTTTTCTTGTAATTGAACTGGTGCCATTTTTACAATTCGATTTAAAATAAATAACACAATTCCAATATCATCTAAAATACCGATGAACGGTAAGAAGTCTGGAATTAAATCGAGCGGCATCGCTACATAACCAACTAAAAAAGCAATAGATAAAATTTTCTTCTTTATTGAAACCTCTTTTGAAGTAAAAAAGTCAAATAGGAATGGAACGAAACGACGGACATGAAATACAACTCTTAATCTACTAATAAGTTTTTTCATTTTTATTTCTCCTCTCTTGGTATACAAAAAGGACCCTACCAAATATGGTAAGGGTCCTAAAAAAGACAATAAGGGGCCTTTACCATTGCTGGTAAAGGTCTCACTAACAACGAAACGTTGCCAATAAAGCCGAGGGTTTCTCCCTGTAATGACGACTTTACTGTAATAAGTTACTCCCCTTTATATACACAATTTTATACAATCACATTAAAATATTTGCTTAGGCTTGTCAATATTTTTTTCATTTGTCATTCAGATTATTACACTGTAAAAGGCCTTCTTCCGTGTTCTCTATTGAAGTAACTTGGAGTGTGTAACCATCTGGATCAAGAAATATTATTCTAACTTCTTCACCACGGCGTTCTTCTACAAATGATATTTGATAAAACGCTAACTTTTTCTTTAACCTCTCGATATTTGTAGTTTTTAACAATAGTTCCTTCACTGATGATGTAACAGTTTCTCGATACTCTCCCAATCCCCTGTTTACAACAAAACAAATTCTCGTTGAACAAATATCATACCAAACACCCGTTACACGTATTTGTGGCCTCTCCTTACTCGGTTTAAAACCTAGAATTCCTTCATAAAAATATAATGTTTCCTTTAAGTTTTTAGATTCTAATACAATACATGTTGTAACACTTCCCATCCGTACTCCCCCTGCCCCTTTTAGTTTTTTATATGAGTCATAATTTACAATTATGTACGAATACAATACGTAGTGATGAATATTTAATTTATAAAGGAGGCATGTAACATGGATAAATTTATGAAATCTTACATACCTTATCACGGTCCAAATGATCCTTGCCCTCCAATCGGAAAGAAATATTACTCAACTCCCCCACACCTATTTATGGGATTTCAACCACCTAACTTACCCCAATTCCCACCAAAAGAAGCTTTAAGAAAAGGGACTTTATGGCCTGCTTTTTATGATTTTTATGAAAATCCTTACAAAAAAGGACGGTGAATAAAAACGTGACACAGACATTGCCAGATGAATATTACAGATGGATTGAAGAACTACAAGAACTAGACTTTGTATTAGTTGAACTTACCCTCTATTTAGATACGCACCCCAACGATACTGCAGCTATAAATCAATTCAACGATTTCTCCTATAAACGAAGAGTATTACAACAAAAAATTGAAGAAAAATACGGGCCACTTCAGCAGTTTGGAAATAGTTATTCTAACGCCCCATGGGAATGGAGCAAAGGACCGTGGCCATGGCAAATATAAAGGAGAGAAACTATGTGGATTTATGAAAAGAAATTACAATATCCAGTTAAAGTGAGTACTTGTAATCCAGCACTCGCCAAATTATTAGTTGAACAATATGGCGGTGCGGACGGCGAACTAGCTGCTGCGCTTCGCTACTTAAATCAGCGTTATACAATTCCTGACAAAGTTGTCGGCTTACTAACCGACATTGGTACAGAAGAATTCGCACATTTAGAAATGATTGCGACAATGATTTATAAGTTAACAAAAGATGCGACGCCAGAGCAAATGAAAGCTGCTGGATTAGACGCGCAGTACGCTAATCACGATAGTGCTTTATTTTATCATAATGCAGGTGGCGTTCCTTTTACTGCTACTTATATTCAAGCAAAAGGAGATCCTATCGCAGATTTATATGAAGATATTGCTGCTGAAGAGAAAGCAAGAGCAACTTATCAATGGCTAATTGATTTATCTGACGATCCCGACATAAATGATAGCTTACGATTCTTACGTGAACGAGAAATTGTCCATTCACAACGTTTCCGAGAAGCAGTTGAAATTTTAAAAGAAGAACGCGATCGAAAAATTTATTTTTAACACACGTATCCTAGCGATATGTGTTTTTTTACGTTTAAAGTTAAATCCTTCCTATTAAACATATAAATAGTATATTTATTCGATTTAATGCATTATTTTTTAATATTTTCAAAATTCCCTATTGCTTTCTAGTCATCAGACCTTTAAAATAGTAACAGTTACTCGACAAATTATTTGAATTTTCGACAAAAACACTCATTAGGAGGCTTTTCTTTATATGCGTACAACTTTAAAACCAGCGCAAATACTTTCGATTAGTTTATTACTATTCGCAGTTTTCTTCGGTGCTGGTAATATGATTTTCCCGCCCCTTCTCGGTCTTTCTTCCGGAGAAAATATGTGGATTTCCATTACAGGTTTCATTATTACAGACGTCGGTTTATCTTTACTTGCTATCGTCGCTGTTGCCCTTGCCGGTGGTAGCTTTAACACTTTAGCAAGCCGTGTTCATCCAAAATTCGCAGCAATATTCGCTATCATTATTTATCTTTCAATCGGCCCACTATTTGTTATTCCACGAACTGGATCTGTATCTTACGAAATTGGGATTGCACCACTTTTCCCTGACCAATGGTACTCTATGTTAATCTTTAGTGCGATTTTCTTTACAGTCGTCTACTTCTTATCATTAAATCCATCAAAATTAGTAGATCATATCGGTAAAATATTAACGCCAATTTTGCTTGGGATTATTGCAATTATGGCAACAAAAGCGATTCTTTCACCAGGAACGTTTGCAGAACCTGTTGGTGATTATAAAGAAATCCCATTTTTCAAAGGTTTTCTTGAAGGATTTTTAACGTTAGATGCAATTGGTGCTCTCGTATTATCAACAATTGTTGTAAATGCAATTCGCCAAAACGGTATACAAGAGAAGAAATCGATTGCGAAATATACAATTATTTGCGGAAGCATTGCAGCCCTATTCTTAACAATTGTTTATTTCCTACTCGGTTATATCGGCGCTTCAAACGGCAACTTAGGACAATTCGAAAACGGTGGTCAACTATTAGCTACTGTCATGTACCAATTCTTTGGGACGAGCGGTAATGTTTTATTAAGTATCGCCATTATCTTCGCTTGTTTAACGACAGCAATCGGCGTTGTAAGTGCATTCGCCAACTATTTCGCAACAGTATTAACAAACGTTTCATATAAAAAGCTCGTACTATACGTTTGTATTTTTAGCTTCGTGATTTCAAACTTAGGTTTAAGTTTATTAATTAAAATTACATTACCTGTATTAATCATTTTGTATCCAATTACGATTATTTTAATTTTCGTATCATTTATTGATAAATATACGAAACGTAAACCTTCTGTCTACATCGGAGCAATGATCGCGGCATTCATTATTAGCTGTATTCACGCACTTGATAATGTGGAAATGATACCAAGTTTTATCGCTAACATCGTACACACCATTCCTTTTTATAACTTAGGAATTGGCTGGATCGTCCCAGCAATAATCGGTGGTCTAATCGGATACTGTATTCCGCAAACAGAAGCTGAAGGTGAAGTTTCTGCAAAGTAAAAAGAAGCAAGCATGAAATCCATGCTTGCTTCTTTTTCTCTTCACATCGTATGTTTAAACGTAAACAACTCTTCCTTTGACTGCACAGCAGACTGTTCCTCTTCTACATCCGTCTTCTTTCTCTCTCCCCCTAATCGAACTTTCATCATCGCCTCTTCTATACTTTTTACAATCATATTTCCTGAAAAAATGGTAAGCCCGAAAAATGTAATTGGGACGAGAGGAATCCATGGATGCACTGTTAAAGATCTAAAGTATACCCCAATTAACCCTGACCATTCATGTGTGTACGATTCTATTTCTTTTATCCCTATCGGTCCACCAAACTGGACTGTCCCTCCAAAAAACACCTCAAGTAACCCTAAATGAAGTAAAATGGTTAAGGTTTGAGTAAACTGTTGAAGAAATACAAGTATAAACGTCATATAGAGATGCGGAAAAAGATGCCTTATAACAATGTGCCTTCTCGATCCACCTAATATGCGCGCTGCATCAATAAATTCTTCTGTTTGTAATTTACGAACTTCCTTCGCGACATACAGTGCAAGAACTGGCAAAGCAAGCGTTACAAGTAATACAACTTGAAACGAAGCTCGCTCAAAAAAAGTTGATGTCTCCTCTCCGCTTCCAAAACTATTCACAGATTGAAGAAAGAAATACGCAATCATAACTGTCGGAATAACTGTAAAACTGTCAAAAAAAGCCTCAATCTTTGAAAAGCCTCTTTTTATATATGTTCCGAGCAAAACACCGAAAAACACCCCCATTACCATTCTAAGTAATGCGATTAAAAACGATATTCCAATCGTCCACTTTGCTCCCTCAATTACTAAATGTAAAAGGTCATATCCATTCCGGTCTGTCCCAAGTAAAAATTGGAATGAAGGTGAAAACGGTGGCACTTCTGGGTTTCCTGCCGCATCATATTGCAGTGTAACTTTTCTAATCTGTCCATCATTCCATATCGTATTTCCAATACTCAAAAGAACTAATATGAGAAAAAATCCAACGCTTATCCAAAACCTTTTATCACGTTTTATATACGTCCACATATTATAATCTCTCCTTCATCGCAGCCGGAACGAGATAATGAAACGATTTAAATAAAATAAAAATTGGAATGTAGATAAGTAGCACACTAACAATGAACAACTCAACCTTCATATCCGGATATGATTTCACAAACATAAAAATACCTCTCGTATTAAAAATCCATTCTATAATATATAAATTTGATAACATAAACCAAATATTCGTTTTTGCAAAAAAGAGTGTACTAAGCAACACATTTCGCAAAATATGACGATTTAAAATATGAAAGCGACCTAAGCCCTTCGCCTTAGCAAATAATACATAATCTTTTTCTAACTCATTTTCAAAACGAAGCACTAACAGTTTTACAAACATAATCGTAGTCGGGATACTCAAACAAAATATCGGTAATCCTCTAATGGATTCGCCTCCAATTGCCGCAATTTTAAAAGGTAAAAAACCTGTTTGTTTAAAAAACCATATAACTAAAATTTGTGATCCTAAAATAAGAAGAATGTCTGGAATGGATTCTAGAAAGATGAGAAACGATTTAATTCGATGTTGTATACGCGGTGAACTACTCATAATCATATAAACGATACAAAATGCTACCAATAATGAAATGCAAAATGCAGACAAGAAAATAACCATTGTTTCTTTATAATGAACAAACAACTGTGGAAATAAAAATTTATCACTTGCATATTGCATATTGGAAATATCCATTAATTTCGCAAATACTTCTTTTAGACTCTTTATGTACGCTGATACATTCAGCTCAAATCCATAAAATAATTTCGGCAGTGCCCCTAAAAAAATAATACCCAAAATTGAAATGATAAATTGAATTGTCATTTCCATCCCATTCAAAAAAACTTTCTTTACCATTTTCTCCCTTCTCTCTATATAATTTACTCTTTAATTTTATTCCCAATTTTCTGAATTGTAAATATTTACAATAAAAAAATCACTAGGTTATGATCCTAGTGATTCTTTATGCACATGTTTTTCACTTTTTGAAAACGGCATATACAAAATGAAACATCCAATAAGCGCTGCAATTTCTAATGAAATAATATAGTAAGGATATGGTCCTAACATATCAAGTAATGAAGCCGTTTCTGGCTTATGAGCTAAAAACATATAATTACCACCTGTTTTGTAATTCACAAATGAAACGACTGGAATTACAATATTTAAAAATATCATCGTACGCTTAATAGATTGTAAAGTCGGTCTATACCCTTCTACCCATGTCATAAAGAGCGGTGCCCAAATGAGTAATACATGTGCAAGGAAAAATTCTATAAAGCGAAAATGCGGAAAAGCGTATTGCAAGTTTGGCGTTAAAATAGCTTGTGATGCACCGATAATTCCTGTAAAAAAGACAATCTCATATATTCGATAACTTTTCGTTACAATCATAATCGACGCTAATAATAAACTAATCGTGCACAACTCAAATGGTAATGAAGTGGCTAGTTCAAAAATACCAGCTTTCCATTCCCACATATGAAGTCCAATTTCACTTCCGATAAATAGAAATGCAATCGCATATCGAACCGTTATATTCCACTCACTTTGACGCAGTACATCTTGGTATTGATACAGAAAAATGATCCCTACCAACATAATAAATAATATAATGGCGTGTTGCCTTGAATATGGAATAAATGGTTTTAATGGATGCGCACTAAAATAAGCTTCCATCTTCCTTCCCCCTTTCCTTCATACAATATTATTGTAAGAAAAAACAACGAGTCAATTCATCTGCTTAAGCTGGGACAACCTTTACCTTACATCTACATATTTATACCTTACAAAACTGTAAGGTTATTGTAAGCTAAAACGATTTGTCAGATTCTTCACCTCTTCTATACTTAATGTAGATACTAAAACGAACGAAAAGGTGATAAATAGATGAAGAAGAAAAATAAAGTGTTAATTACTAGTGTAGTAGCAATTGGAATTGCAGCTGGATCATACTTTGCATTTGCTGGCGGCGGTTCAGAAGTAGCAATGGCATATAGCGGATATAAAGTAACAGAAAAACAGATTGAAAACGCGCAAAAATTTGGCGGTGAAGTCATTCCAAACGGCATCGAAACAATTTCATTTGATCCAACAAAAGGTACGTATGAATTAGCTGTAAAAAAGGGTGATGAAGTGAAAAAAGGGCAGCTTCTGTTTAAATACAATGACCCTACTGCTAAGCAAGGTGTAACGGAAGCAGAAATGCAAAAGAAAATCGCACAAAAAGAAGTAACATTGTTCCAAAAACAAATCGATGCAGCGAAACAAAAATTACAAAAAGATAAAAATGCAGGCCTTCCTCAGGAAGCATTAAAAGCATCAGAAATCGAAGTGCAACAATTAGAATCACAACTTGAAATGAAAAAGTTTGAAGTTGAAAAATCTGATGAAATGATTAAAGCAGCAAAAGAGAAAGTAAACACACTTTCTGTAACAAGTCCTGCTGATGGCGTAATTGATGATATCGTAAAAATTGCTGATGAAAAAACAGGTATGAGTGGCATTACACTTCGTCACGCTGGTCCATTTAAAGTAAAAGGTCAACTTTCTGAATATGAGCTTGCTAGTATGAAAGTTGGGCAAGAAGTAACTGTTTCATCAAAAACGGTCGCTGGTAAGACTTGGACAGGAAAAGTAACAGAAATCGGCTCTACTCCATTAAAAAGTATGGACGAAAACAAAACAGTTTCTAACTATCAATTCACTGTCACATTAGATAATAGTGAAGAGTTACAAAACGGCTTCCACGTTTACGTAACAAGTAAATCAGGCGAAGCAACTGGTACGATTGTTCCGAAAAGCAGCATCGTGAAAAAAGGTGACAAAAATGTTGTCTTCATTGTAAAAGACGGTAAAGCGAAAGAACAAGCGGTTACTGTTGAATTCGAAACAGATAGCGAAGCAAAAGTTTCTGGAGTGAAAAAAGGAGAGCAAATTATCTCTAAACCTGAAAAAGACTTAAAAGATGGTATGGAGGTTGTCGTTGAATGATTAACTTAAAAGGCATCACGAAATCCTTCCAAAATGGTGCAGAATCCGTTCAAATATTACACGGAATCGACGTAACACTTAACCAAGGAGAATTTACTTCTATTATGGGACCATCTGGTTCTGGTAAATCAACTCTAATGAACATTATCGGTTGCTTAGATAAACCAACGACAGGTGCATACGAACTAGCTGGTCAAAACATTTCAAATATGTCTGAGACAGAACTTGCACGCGTTCGTAATAAAGAGATCGGGTTCGTATTCCAAAACTTCATGTTATTACCGAGACTTACAGCACTTCAAAATGTAGAGCTACCTCTTATCTACGCTGGAGTCGATAAAAAAGAAAGACGTGAGCGTTCATTAGCCGCTTTAACGAAAGTCGGCTTAGCTGATCGTGCTACTCACTTACCGAACGAATTATCAGGTGGACAAAAACAACGTGTCGCAGTCGCACGTGCAATCGTAAATAATCCAAAATTCATCTTAGCTGATGAACCAACAGGAGCACTTGATACGAAAACAAGTACACAAATTATGGACCTCTTTTACGAGTTAAACAAACAAGGCTCAACAATCATTATGATTACCCACGATCGTGAAATCGGGGAAGCTGCCGCACGTCAAATTGTAATTCGTGACGGAAATATCGTCCAAGATTGGAGAGGTTAATTTTGAACACGAGTGAAAATATACGCATGGCCCTTTCCTCTATCTTTGCTCATAAAATGCGTTCTATCTTAACGATGTTAGGTATTATTATCGGTATTAGCGCTATTATTACTATCATTTCAATGGGTGATGGTACAAATGCAAAGTTTAAAAAAGAGTTAGGCCAAGGAAAAGATAATGAAGTAACGATTTACTACAAAAACCCTGATTATGGACCAGACAACGCCAAAATTACAGCCGATATGCTAAACCGTCTTCAAACTGTACCAGGCGTTAAAGATGTGTATCCAGATGTAAGTATGAAAGTGAAAGCATCTGCTGGTTCAAAAGATGTTTCTCTTGATTTAAAAGGTGGAACAGGCGACTTCATGACAGATTCGAAAATAAAATTAGTTCACGGTCGTGAATTAAACGACAGCGAATTAAACCAAGCAATTCCTGCTGTTATATTAAATGAAGAAGCTTTCAATAAATTATTTAATGGTTGGGAATCAAATTTATACACAGATATAAAAGGAAAACCATATAAAGTAGTCGGTGTGTACGAAACAAAAAATGAGTTTGGAATGGCTATGTCAGAAGGTTATACATCACTTGAAAATGCCCCGGTCATTTCTGGAGTAACTGAGTATGACACTGTAAAATTAACGCTCGTTTCTCCAGCAGAACGTAAAAGTGTAGAAAAACAAGCCGTTTCTGTTTTAAACGAAATGAAGGCTCCTAAATTTGAGCATAAATTTGAAGCGCAAGACATGGGTGAATTTACGAAGCAATTAGACGAATCAATCGGTATGATGAAAATGGTATTCGGTGGTATTGCCGCTATCTCCTTACTTGTTGGTGGTATCGGTGTAATGAACATCATGCTTGTATCTGTAACAGAACGTACACGTGAGATTGGTATTCGTAAAGCGCTTGGTGCAACGCGCGGTAAAGTATTAACACAATTCTTAATTGAATCTTGTATTTTAACAGGACTCGGTGGTTTCATTGGATTCATGCTCGGTATTTTCTTCGCTTGGATCGTCTCAATCTTTGCCGGATGGCCACTTGTTGTCTCAAAAGAACTTGGACTTCTTGCAGTAGGTATTTCAATGCTAATCGGTATTATATTCGGTTTACTGCCAGCTAACAAAGCTGCAAAACTGGATCCAATTGAATGTTTACGATATGAATAAACAAAAACGTAGGGATTTACACTCCTACGTTTTTTATTTATCCCGCTTTAATGGGCAGTAAGACCCCCACCTCAAAATTCAGTGAAAGCAAAGAAGTTAGGTGGGGGTCGGGCTGCCCATTAAAGTCCGATTGGTTCAACTAATAATCAGTGGGGGATGAAGAACCCCCCACTGATTAAAGTTTCACTTTATCTATTAAATCGTGTTTCTTCTATTATATATGTTTCACGTTATGAACACTTTTAATTATTTTAATCTACTAAAGCTATTATAGAATCCTATTATTGCAAAAATAATATGTGGAAGCCTGAAATCAAGGCGTAATTTTTTCCATACCTCGACTTATTTTGTAACAATTATGGCGATTTTTTATTAAATTTCACCTCATTTATATTCCTCCACAGCCATAATAGTTATTTTTACATAACTAATCACCTGTTTCAACAGCAAAATACGCCATTTTTGTAACACCTAAGAAACAATTACGTAACATTACAGAAACATTATTAACCTATTAGAAATTGAAATACTCTCTATTTTATGCATCACATGCTCTTAGCCCCCAAAAAAACTATAAGAAAGCGCTTTTAGGATATTACTGGAATTATTACAGAATATTAATGCCCCATTACGAAAGCTTTGTAATTCTATGTTTTTCGCAAATAAGAAAATAATGGTTGCTATAATGAGGTCAACGAAAACAAATGCAATGGAGGCTATTATGAAAAAATTTATGGGTATAGCAACAGCAGCGGTTTTTGGTCTTGGGATTTTCACAACATCTGCTAAAGCAGAAACAATCGTAACGACTGATGTACTAAATGTACGAGAAAACCCAACTACTGAATCAAAAGTTGTAGGAAAATTATTAGATGGATATAAAGTTAACGTTTTACATACAGAAAACGGATGGTCAAAAGTGAAATTAAATAGTGGTAAAGAGGCTTTCATTAGCGCTGACTACACAAAAGACACTTACTACGTAACAGCTAACGTATTAAACGTACGTGCTGGTGCAAACACAGACTCAGAGATTCTTGGTAAATTGAAACAAGATGACGTAATTGAAACAACACACCAAGTTGAAAATGGTTGGATCCAATTTGAATATAACGGAAAAACGGCTTATGTTCATGTTCCTTACTTAACAGGTAAAGCTCCAGTTAAAGTTCAACCAGTAGTTAAAGCTGAAAAAACAACTACAGTTCAAGATACAGCTAAAGTTCGTGAAGCAGTTAAAGCAGGCGAAGTAGCTGAAACTCAAGCAAAAGCTAAGGCTCAGGAAGCAACTAAAGCTCGTGAAGCGGCTGAAGCTCAAGCAGCGGCTAAAGCTCAAGAAGCAGCTAAGGCTCAAGAGGCAGCTAAAGCTCAGGCAGAAGCTAAAGCTCAAGCAGCAGCTGAAGCTCAAGCGGCAGTTAAAGCTCAGGAAGCAGCTAAAGCTCGTGAAGCAGCTAAAGCTCAGGCAGAAGCTGAAGCTCAAGCAGCAGTTAAAGCTCAGGAAGCGGCTAAAGCTCGTGAAGCAGCTAAAGCTCAGGCAGAAGCTGAAGCTCAAGCAGCGGCTAAAGCTGAGGAGGTAGCTAAAGCTCGTGAAGCGGCTAAAGCTCAAAAACCAGCTACACAACAACCTGTTGCAAAAGAAACTGAAACAAGTGCACCATCATCTTCTCGTGAGTTACGTGTTGTAGCAACAGCTTATACAGCAGATCCACTTGAAAATGGTTATAAAGCAGGCGACCAAGTAAAATCAGCTTTAGGTCACAACTTAACAGCTAATCCAAACATGAAACTTATTGCAGTTGATCCAAGTGTAATTCCATTAGGTTCAAAGGTATGGGTTGAAGGTTACGGAGTAGCAATCGCTGGTGATACTGGTGGAGCTATTAAAGGAAATAAAATCGACGTTTTAATGCCAGACAAAGGTACATCAAGTAACTGGGGACGTAAAACAGTTACAGTTAAAATATTAAACTAATTCGTATAAAAAAGAGTCAGTCTCATTGTTGAGGCTGACTCTTTTTTTGATTCTTACATTCTTTCTCCTTCACTCCCGTCTAATTCTATATACGATAGACTACCATTTCAACAGAAAAAAGAGGATGCCATAGCATCCTCTCCTTCCCTATTCCACACAAGTAAACTGTGTCCAAGCTCCTACATAATCTAGTAAGAATAACTCCTCTTCTGCAATTGTACCGACAATATTTTTCCGTTCATCTACCGGCATTTCTTTTAGAATGATTTGTAGTTCGCCTTTATACTTGCCAAATGAGTTGTTACCAATTACAACTTGCCCTCTTTCCTGTAATACACTTTCGCGCGCTGGGAAGTCATAGTCTTTGTACTTTTTACGTACTTCTGTAGAACGTACCATATATTCTGTTATATCACCGCGTCTTACGTGTAATTCTTGCAGCGAGGCTCTCTTCTCTACTTCAGTCGCTTCGTCTACAAAATGTACTTTCAGCTGTAACATGTAACGATTTAAGTTTCCTAGTTTCTCTAACTCTTCTTCACTCGCATAAGCATTTCCGATAATCACATCATCAATAAGCCCTGTTGCCCATAAATGTTTCGCTTGTACTTCTATCGGTAGGTTACGATGTTGTTCTAGCGTACATAATCCGTCATTAATATCCCATGGACCGATGTTAGCTGTATGTGACGTAATAAAGGCTGCCGTGCGAATACCGTGTTTTTTAAAGCGTTCACTACAGCGAATGAAATAGTCGTACGGAAGACCAGTGAATTTTTGTGGATAAAAGTTATGACACCCAATTAAAGCTGGTTTATTCGCTTGATGCGAAAGAATATTTTCTAAGTACGCAATATCGTTACTTACGTTTAACTCAATTTTTAAGCCGTACGGATTATTCGTCATTTTCGCTTCTGTTAATCCGTCAAAACCTAAATCTAAACGAATACCGTCTGCACCTAACTCTGCGAAGAATGATAGATCGCTATAGCTAATACCAAGTTGATCGAATACTGCCGGAGCTACATCTAAAATAACTTCCATATTGTTATCTTTTGCATGATTAATAATTTCTTTAAATTCAGCTACAATCTCTTCTTTCGGACGATTCACGGATAATAGACAAGTGAATATTCTTGAAAAACCGTGGCGTGCCGCTGCCGAAATGTATTCCATGTCTTTTTCTTTCGTTGAATGCTCTGGATAAAGTGAAATTCCTAATTTACGCTCCATGCTTTTGCATCTCCTTCACACGTTGTATTAATGCCATGCTCGTAAATCTATATTTTGCAGATAAACATGTTGCACATAAAATCGTTGGTACAATGATAACGTACGGTGATTGTAAGCTTAGCATTACATATGCACCCATTGAACTACCGATAAATACAATTGATACGAGTAGTAAAACTAATAAAGATTTACTTTGTACCCATTTTGAATAATGTGCAATACACTGTCCCGCTACAAATGTAATTAAGATGATAATTGCTCCGAGCATTCTGTTTTCTCCTCTCCTGCTATTTGTTGTTTCTCATACATTTTGAAGAATGGATAGTAAATAACGAATGAAATTACAAAGTTAATCAATACAAGTACACCAGCCATAATTGTCCAGTCTGTACTAATAATCGCTGCAATCGGTGCTAACATCGTAAATGGCAATTTCGCCATCATCAGCGGAATCATGCCTGACACAACTGCGAAATATGATACTGTCGTTGTAACTAACGGTGTTATAACGAATGGAATAATTAAGATTGGGTTCATTACAATCGGTGCCCCGAAAATAATCGGTTCGTTAATATTGAATAAACCTGGTACGAATGATAATCTACCCAATTCTTTTAGGAACTTAGATTTAGAGAACATAAACATAATTACTAAAGCTAACGTTGAGCCTGATCCACCGATCCATACGAACCATTGAATAAATTGCTCTGTAAATAAGTTTGGTAATTGATGTGCATTTCCTGTAGCTGTGAATACTTCCATATTTTCAAGAATTGCTGAATCCCACATCGGACGAATGATTGGTCCTAAAATCGCAGGACCATGTATACCGAATGACCAGAAGAACACGATTAAGAATACTGTTAATAAACCGCCGAATAAATTATTTCCTACTAATACTGATTTTAGTGGTGCGATTAAATATGTGATTGTTGTATTTACATCAAATTTTAAACCGTAACGAATACCCCAGAATAAAAGAATAACTACTAACGTTGGAATTAGTGCTGCAAACGAATTTGAAACTGCTGGTGGTACACTATCTGGTAATTTAATTGAAATATTATGCTTAATCATAAAATGATAAATTTCTACTGCAATTAATGCTGTAACAATTGCGCCGAATAGAGATGTTGCACTTAATGTTCCTACTGAAATATATCTACCTGCATCAATAACACCTGGTACAGCTTTCGTAATTTGAATTGGTTCAACTGATGCTAGTAAAAAGGCGAGTACAGATAATAATCCTGCACTTAATTGATTGAGCTGATAAAAGTTCGCGAGTGAAGCTCCCACTCCAAATGCTGCGTATAACGCCATTAGCCCTACTGTAAATCGGAATGGAATATCTAAAATATGGCGAAATGGTGCAATCCACTCCATATATGCATCAATTGGTAAGTTTAAAAAGATAACGAAAAATGATCCGACAATCGTTAACGGCAATGTAGAAATAACCCCGTTTCGAATTGCTAATAAATGTCGTTGTCCTGCAATCTTTTGTGTTGTTGGCATAATCTTTTGTTCCATAAAGCTCATAAAACCATTCATCAATACCCCTCCTCTTTCTTTTTTTAATGAAGGAATGAAATAAAGTTATAACATTATAATGTTTATATTTAAAAAAATATAATTATGCTAAAACTAATTGTTCTGCTTGTTTCAGTACTTTCAAACCGTCACACATGCCATAATCTCGTTGCTCTATAATTGCAACCGGTATATCGTATGACTTCGCAAGAAACTGTACCGCTGGAAACAAATACTTCACCTGTGGACCGATTAAAACAACATCAGCATTTTTTATTTCCAGTTTCACAAGTTCTGAATCAACTGCTTTAATTTTATAATCCTTCCCTTGTTTCTTTGCCTCTTCTTGCATTTTTCTTACAACCATACTCGTTGACATGCCTGCTGCACAACATAATAGAATGTACATCTTATACTGTCACTTTCTCTTCTACTCGTTTATGAAGAGTAATAAATTCTTCAGCAAGTTCTTTCACTGTAATTGCATTCATTAAATGATCTTGTGCATGCACTAACAGTAAACTGATTTCTGCATGATTTCCTCTTGCCTCTTCTTGTATTAAATCCGTTTGAATACGATGAGCTGCCGAAATTTCTTCACTAGCAAGTTCCATCTTTTCACTTGCATTCCCAAAATCTCCTTGTCTTGCAAAAGCAATTGCCTCAAGTGCTGCGCTTCTCGCGTTGCCACCATGTAAAATTAACGCAAATGGAGTTTGCATATCAGTCATTTTAAATTCCCCCAAGCTATGTTTTTTCTATATTTTTATCTTATTATGAAAACGCATTCATTTAAACATAAAAAACTTCCGTTATGTAACGGAAGTTTTTATATACTTTTCTTATATAGATAATAATATTTCTTGAAACTCTTCAATTCCGTCAGCCTGAGTTAATTTCTCTATCGTACTCTGACTAGACATAATATCATATAAAAAATCATAAAGTCGTTGTAAATCTTCATTATTATTGCGTTTCACACTAAATAAAATAATCACTTGT
This sequence comes from Bacillus luti, assembly GCF_009739945.1. Lineage (NCBI taxonomy): Bacteria > Bacillati > Bacillota > Bacilli > Caryophanales > Bacillaceae > Bacillus > Bacillus luti. The sequence goes on from NZ_CP040336.1 coordinate 4,322,336, forward strand.
ACTTTTTTATCTCCCCAATCAACGGCCTTATCAAGTGTACAAAACATCAAAAATGTTTCCTCACTTAATAACTGCATCGGATGAGGAATCGCAACTAAATTCCCAACTGCTGTCGGAGATGTATGTTCTCTCTCCATAACAGAATCATAAAAGTTTGCTGGCACATAGTTTTTCTCAGTAGCTTTCTCACATAAAAACTGGATAACTTCTTCTTTCGTAGAAGCACTATGATTCAAAAATAGCAAATCTTCCTTAATATATTGTTGCACACTGTCATTCACATGTGTAAATAAATACTTACCAATCGATTTTATCTCTTTTTCATCAAATATTGAGTTTACCTTAATAACTGGAACAGGCAAGCCACTTGGAATATGAATCGTACTAATAATACAATCAATTTTATCTCTATACAGGTCTTCTACTTTCAATTGATAATACCCTGTAATCCCTACAATCTCCAGTTTATCGCGAAATTGTGATAAAACTTTATATTTCAATAGCTGCGCACTACCTTGACCGGTCGCACAAACTAATAAACATCTTTTCTTTTTATTCTTTTCCTGCAAACGGCTCATCGCTCCCCCAAAATGAATGGCAATATAACCAATTTCACTTTCCTGGATCGACTCACCCGTATATTCGCTAATTATATCTCCAACGAGAACCGCAATCTCAAAAGCGTACGGATAATTTTTTTTCACTTCTTCTAAAAGTGGGTTTCTCGTATTTAATTTATATTTCAAACGGTTTAATAACGTTTTTAAATGAACACCAAATCCAAATAATAACTCTTCATCGTAATAAAAAATAAGATTCCGTTCTTCCGCTACTTTAAAAAGAATATGCTGCATAAGCGCATATATATCTTTCCCTACTAGTTCTTCTACAGTTTCATAGTGATCTCTCGTTGCAACAGCCGTACTTAATAAATGCATCGTCACATATAAAGCTTCTTCTTCTGGAAAGGAAAGTTTCAACTCTTGCTCTAAATCACCTAAAATTTGTTTCGCAATTGTATATTCTTTCTTTATGATAAGCTCCGATTGTTCCGCATTTAGTGCATTCATATAATGCTGATCCTCACAGCGCTTTAATACAATTGCAATGTGAACGACTAAATTATCAATTTCTATATCTGATAAATATATCGTTCCTCCCTCAATATACTTTAATATAACTGAACGGATGAGTGATCTGTGAGGTAACGATAAATATGTTTCCTCCTCCTCAAATTGCTCATGAAACGGAGTATGCTCATAGCGCAGCAAACCATATTGTGATAAACAAGAACGAATATTAAACTCTTCGCCAACAATACGTATACCATAATACGGTCTCTTTTCAATTTGTAATTGATAGCGACTACAAATATCGGTAACATCTTTCATAATTAAGTTTACAGTTGATTTACTCACATAAATTTCTTCCGCTAGCTGTGAAAGCTTCACATACCCACCTGTCGTTAACACACGCTGCAAAATATAAGTTACTCTCTCTTCATAAGACGTTGGTATTTGTTCCGTTTGTTTTTGAAATACAATCCTGCAAAACTCTTCAAATTTCTTCGCTTGTATAATTTCTAGTTCGTATCCAGTTCCTCTTTGTGATTCAATTTCCGCTCCGTGTTCTCTCAATATATCATTTAATAATTTTATATCCTTTTGAATCGTCTTCGTTGATACGTGTAAACGGCTCGCTAAAAAAGCTCGATTTAACATCGATTTCTCTTCTAAAAACTCCTCTAAAATAGAAATTAATCGCTGATGCACCTTTGTCATAGCTCTTCCTCTCACTCTTTATATATAAAAAGGAAAAAGCTGCTGAAGTCAGTAGTTTTTTCCCTTTATATTTTATCTATTTCTTTAATGTAAATCCGAATTTATCCCATGCATGTAAATAATCTAATAAGAAAATTTCTTCTTCCACAATTCGACCAACTACATTTGTTTTTCCTGTATTCACCATATCTTTTAAAGCAATTTGCAACTCACCTTTATATTGACCATACTGTTCATTATCAATTAAAAGATCACCGCGTTTAATTTCACGCGTATTATGAGGTTTAAACTCTTCCTTTTTATATTTCACACGGCTTTGTGTAGAACGAATCATATATTCAGATACATCCCCACGATAAAAATGTGGTTCGTCTAACACAATGATTCTTTCTAATTCTGTTGTTGTATCATATAATCCTATATCAAATGTTTGTTTTTCTTTATTTAATGCGCCTAGCACTTGTAGCTCTTCTTCTGAAGCATATGCATTCGCAATAATAACATCATCAATTAATTCTGTAGCAAATAGATGCTTCACCTGTGTTGTCATCGGTAATTCACGATGCTGCTCTAACGTACATAATCCTTCTGTTACTGGCCAAGGTCCATATGTTGCATCAAATGATGAAATAAATGCAGCTGTTCTCATGCCGTAATCTTTAAATTGTTTCGAGCATTTAATGAAATGATCGTATGATAATCCTGAATAACGATGCGGATAAAAGTTATGACAACCAATTAAATTTTCACGATTTGGTCTATGGCTCATAATATTATCTACATATTTCGTACCGTTGCTCATATTAATTTCGATTTTTAATCCATACGGGTTGTACGTCATAATTGATTCTTCTAATCCTGAGAAACCAACATCTAAACGAATACCGTACGCACCTAGTTCATGGAAGAACGATAAATCGTTATATGAAATACCAAGTTGTTCAAAAACAGATGGACTAATATCAACTAACACTTGGAACCCTAATGCATTCGCATGAGAAATCGTTTCTTTAAACTCTTCTATAATTTTCTCTTTTTCACCATCTACAGATAATAAACATGTGAATACACGAGTAAATCCATATTTACTTGCTAATGTTAAATACTCCTTATCTTTCCCCACTGTTGAATGTTCTGGATAAATAGAAATACCTAATCGTCTCATATGTACACGCCTCTTTCTTCATCGTTTTGTAAACCTTTTCAAATATATGTAGTGAAAAAGTATACATCCCCTTCTCATTCACTACTTTTTTTGAATCCGCTTTCTTTAAAGAAAAAAATAATTTCTATCATTCATAACAACTACTAGTCTATACATCTATACTTTACATCTTTTTTTCATAGTTGTGTAGCTTTTACACAAATTTGTCAGTTTTTTCGTTTTAAAAATTGTTATCCGTTTTCAAGACACCTTCCTTGACTGTTACGTTGACCAATACATATACTCGAAAGAAAAGAGATAAAGTGAAACTTTAATCAGTGTGGGTTTTACTGCCCGCGAATAGCGGGAAAATTGTTATATAGGGGATGAATATATGGGAGAAGCAATACTCGTAAAACGAGAACCGTTATGGACAAAAGAGTTTGTTGCTTTAATTTTTGCAAACTTATGTATGTTTTTAGGATTTCAAATGTTAATTCCGACTTTACCTGTTTATGTGAAAGAAATTGGTGGCACAAGTTCCAATATCGGATTTGTTGTCGGTATGTTTACCGTGGCAGCACTTTTTGTTAGACCGTTAACTGGAAACGCCTTGCAGAAATTCAATAAAAAAATCATTTTAATGATTGGTACTGCTATTTGTTTACTTGCTATGGGCAGTTACCTTTTCGCCTCAACCGTTTTTCTCTTATTAGCCGTTCGTATTTTACACGGCGCTGGATTTGGTATTACAACGACTACATATGGAACTGTCGTTTCTGATTTAATTCCAGCAGCTCGCCGAGGAGAAGGCATGGGATATTTCGGTCTTTCTGGAACAATTGCAATGGCACTCGGTCCATTAATCGGACTATGGCTTATGCAAACATATAACTTTACCGTTCTTTTTTTATGTGCACTTTTATGCACAATAGCTTCATTAATATTAACGAAACTACTTCAAATAAAAAAAACGAAACAACCACCACAGCAATCATCTGGTACTTTTCTCGATGGATTTATTGAGCGCAAAGCTTTACTTCCTTCATTATTAATATTATGTATTACATTAATGTACGGAGGTATCGGGAGCTTTATTACATTATTTGCTACGGAAGTCGGCATTGCTGATATAAGCCTCTTCTTCTTATTTAATGCACTGGCAATCGCTGTCACTCGTCCGTTTTCTGGAAAATTATATGATGCGAAAGGTCATGCATTCGTTATTATTCCAGGAGTTATTATTACGTTTACAGGTATTATTCTATTGTCGTATACAACTACAATTCCGAGTTTAATTATAGCAGCGGCATGTTATGGAAGTGGCTTTGGGGCGATTCAACCAGCGCTACAAGCATGGATGATTGACCGCGTAGCACCACACCGACGAGGAGTCGCAACCGCTACATTCTTCTCAGCATTTGACCTTGGAATTGGCGCTGGAGCAATTATTTTTGGATTCATTGCACATTTTACAAACTATGCAACTGTATATCGTTACTCCTCTCTGTTACTTATTGCTTTCCTGTTTATTTACATTACAAGTGTAAGAAAACAAAGGCACGGAGATAAAAACACAGAAAAAGCTGCTGGATAATTCAGTGGCTTTTTTCATTCCACAATAACCTAATACGAATCAATACACGTTAAAAATTAACCATTTTCCGATGGTATAAAACTACATTCATTTTCCTACATATTTTTTTAACTTTCATCAAAAAATATACGATGAACTCGCAGACGCTTTCCTTGATACCCAAATGAAAAACACTATTCTAAATAGTGTGATTTCTTTACAAAAATACGATTTCCTAAAGACAAAAACCAATAAAATACAGCTGTTTCTTTAAAGAATTGTAAACTTTTCATCTCTTTGTAAATTTAGTGTAAATTTTACTAACAAACCGTTTACAGTGACTCAAGGTTCAGTTAATAATTACATCGTACATGAAATTTAAGGAGTGGAATGCGTGGAATACAATGTTCAAGATATGATCTTCCAGTTCATTGGTGGATTAGGTATTTTCTTATTCGGGATTAAATACATGGGCGATGGACTGCAACAAGCAGCTGGAGATCGTCTTCGCGATATTTTAGATCGCTTTACAACAAACCCACTGATGGGTGTACTAGCAGGTATGTTAGTTACAGTATTAATCCAATCAAGTTCAGGAACAACCGCTTTAACAGTCGGACTTGTAAGTGCCGGATTTATGACATTAAGACAAGCAATCGGTGTTATTATGGGTGCGAACATCGGAACGACAGTTACTGCCTTTATTATCGGAATTAAAATCGGAGAATACGCTCTCCCAGTTATGGCAGTTGGAGCGATTTTACTATTCTTCTTTAAAAATAAAAAAGTACATTCTGTAGGTCAAGTTGTATTCGGTTTTGGTATGTTATTCTTCGGTTTAGAATTAATGAGCGCAGGTATGAAACCTCTTCGTTCTTTAGAGTCATTCCAAGAGTTAATGGTTAGCATGAGTGACAATCCAATTTTAGGAATTATTGTTGGTACAGTGTTCACTTTAATTGTACAAAGCTCAAGCGCAACAATCGGTATTTTACAAGAACTATTCGGTCAAGGTGCTATTGATTTACAAGCTTCTCTTCCTGTATTGTTCGGTGATAATATCGGTACAACAATTACAGCAGTATTAGCAGCAATCGGTACTTCTATCGCCGCAAGACGTGCAGCATTAGTTCACGTTATCTTTAATATTATCGGTACCATTATCTTTACAATTTTATTAGTACCATTTACAAGTTTAATCCAATATTTCCAAACGTCATTAAACTTAAATCCAGAAATGACAATTGCATTTGCACATGGAACATTTAACGTAACAAATACAATTATTCAGTTCCCATTTATTGCAGTATTAGCATGGATCGTAACAAAAATCATTCGTGGTGAAGATTCATCTATTAACTTCAAACCGCAACATTTAAATCCAATCTTTATTGAGCAATCTCCAGCTATTGCTTTAACTGAAGCTCAAAAAGAAGTTGTGCGTATGGCTGAATTTTCATTACACGGCTTAAAAGAAGCGAATCAATATTTAAATACACAAGATAAAAAGCATGAAAACATGGCTACTCAATTAGAAGGAGCTATTAACAATTTAGATAAAAAGATTACCGAGTATTTAGTTTTACTATCAGAAAAGCCGCTTTCACCTTCAGATTCTGAAAAACATTCCGTTTTAGCTGGTGTTGTTGGAGATATTGAGCGTGTCGGTGATCATGTAGAAAACCTAGTAGAACTTGTAGATTTCCAAATTTCAAACCGCGTTTCACTATCAGATGAAGCACTAGCTGAACTAAATGAAATGCTTGAATTAACGATTTCAACATTACAAGACGCAGTTGATGCTTTAACAAACTTCGATACTGAACTAGCTCAAACTGTTATTGCAAAAGAACGTAAAATCGACCAAATGGAACGTGTTCTTCGTAAACGTCACGTGTTACGTCTGAACGAACGTAGTTGTTCAGGTGATGCAAGTATCATCTTCGTTGATATGGTAAGTAATTTAGAGCGTATCGGTGATCACGCTGTAAATATCGCTGACGGTGTTTTAGGCGAACAAGGAAAAATCAATTTAAAACAATCATTATAATAATGAAGAAAAGAGACGCTACATTACGCGTCTCTTTTTTTATTTCATTTTTACAACTGTTCTTCCTTTTAACTTCCCTTGCAATATAAGTGCAAATTTCCCATCCAACTCTTCTAATGTACATTCTTTTGTATAAGACGCTAACTTTAAATTTTTCCACTCCGTCGCTAATAGCGCCCATACTTCTCTTCTCACATCCACTGGACATTGAACAGAATCTATTCCTAAAAGGCTAACTCCTCGTAATATGAATGGATATACCGTTGTATGTAACTCCTGCCCTGCCACATTTCCACATGTCGTTACACAACCGTCATATCGCACCAGTTTCAACGCTGTTTCAAGCATCTTTCCGCCTACAGTATCAATAACTCCAGCGTATATCCCTTTAAGCATCGGTCTTCCTGATTCATCATTCAATTCCGCACGATGAATCACCTTTTTCGCTCCTAGACGCAGTAGCATCTCTTCTTCTTCCATTTTCCCTGTTGCTCCTACTACGTTAAACCCTAACTTACTCAAAATACTAACAGCTACGCTACCTACGCCGCCTGTAGCACCCGTTACTAAAACATCTCCCGTACTAGGCTTTATTCCTGCTCCAATAAGCTTATATACCGATAAAGCAGCTGTAAAGCCTGCGGTCCCATACATCATACTTTCCTTTAACGACATTCCTTCTCGTAAAGGTATAATCCAAGATGACGGTACGCGAATATATTCACCAAAACCACCAGAAGTATTCATACCTAAATCAAACCCCGTTACAATAACTTGATCTCCTACCTTAAAGGAGCCATCTTCACTACTCACAACTTCTCCTGCGGCATCGATTCCTGGCGTATGAGGATATGTTCTCGTAACACCTTTATTTCCAGTAGCTGAAAGGGCATCTTTATAATTTAAGGAAGAATAATGAACCCGTATTAGCACATCTCCTTCTGGTAAACTACTTACTTCTCTCTCAACAACTTTTCTTTCAAACTGATGATTTTCCGTTTCGTTCACAACGATTGCCCGAAATGATGTATGATTCATTATGCTCTTTCTCCTTTATCCGTAAAATTCTTCTTTATTATATAGAAAATATACGTACGGCTACTCACTTCTTCTTGGATATATTTCAACAAATCTTACTTCTCTATCACTTTCTCATATTACATATTTTCATTTCCACTAAAACAACTTATACTTATCCTACATCTCGAAAAGAAAATATAAAAAATCTGACTTTTTATAAATATATTGAATTTTTACGAAATGTAAATGATTTGTAATGTTTTTTTTCGTCAAATTTCATTATAATAAGTGGATATGAGTGTCGTATTTCAATCCAAATGAAGGAGTACAGGAAATGGAGCAAAACCCATCTTTGCAAGAAAATACACGCAGTAAACCGAAAAAAAGTAAGAAAAAAACAAAAATTATTATAAGCGTTATTCTATTCTTTTTAATAGTAGGTGGCGGTTATACTTGGTTTTTAGTAAATAAAGCATCCTCTGCTGTTCGAAATGCCGCACACGATTTAGCGCGCGGTGATAAATCTAATTTACGTGACAAAGCTGTAAAACCTATTACGAACAATGTCTCTGTCTTAATAATGGGTGTTGATGAAAGCGATGTCCGAGGAAAAGAATATGGTGAGGCTATAAGAACAGATGCGTTATTACTTGCAACGTTTAATAAAGATAGCAAAACTGTAAAGTTATTAAGTATTCCACGAGACACATATACTTATATTCCAGTTGAAAAGAAGAAAGATAAAATAACACACGCTCATGCATACGGTTCTACTAAAAACGGAAAAGATGGTGGACCACAAGCAAGTATTGATGCAGTTGAAAAGTTACTAAATGTTCCTGTTGATTATTTTGTAAAGTTTAACTTCAAATCATTTATGAAAATTGTCGATGATTTAGGCGGCATTGAAGTAGATGTGCCAGTTGAATTTACTGAACAAGATAGTAATGATAATGCTGATGCAATTCACCTGAAAAAAGGTGTTCAAAAATTAAATAGTGAAGAGGCTCTAGCTCTGGCTAGGACAAGACATATCGATAGTGATGCAATGCGTGGACAACGTCAACAACTCGTTATTGAAGCAATTTTAAAGAAACTAACAAGTGTTGGATCTGTCACAAAAGTTGGTAACATCATTGATGATATTGACGGACAATTCGTTACGAACTTAACATTCGATGATATGCTTTCATTCTATAAGTACGGATCGGATTCAGAAATTGAGAAATTACAAATTCAAGGTGAAGACTGTTACATGGCAAAAGGTGATGATACATGTAGCCAATCTGCCGGTGGTGGCCGAACATATTACTACAGTCCAGATAAAAAAGAATTAGCAAATGTGACAAACGAACTTCGTACTCACCTTGGACTACCTGCCTATACAAAAACTGACTCTGATTCGAAAAAAACAAGCTCAGAGAAAACAAAAGAATCTAAGTCCGAAAATTCGAGTGAACGCAAATCAAGTAGCAATGAAGTAGAAAATAATAATAGTAGTAATAGTGAAGATACAGAAACATCGTCTAATGATAATGAATAAAAAGAAGCAAGGCTCTATGGAGGTAGAGCCTTGCTTTTTTATTCATCCAAAATTAAAAATCAGAACTTTCTAACTATCTTTTTTAATATTTTTAAATTATAATAAATAATAGCAATCTATTCCAATTACCAGGGGGCACATACATATGAAAGCTGCAGTAAAACATAACATTTCAGATTTTAAAGACTACTTAAAATCAAATGATATATTCATGGAAGAAAATATAGATGAAAATGATGGTTCTGTACATTTTGCAGTAGGATTAGAAACAGAAGCTGGCGCAAAAATTCAACTTATCGCTGCTTTTGACAGCGAAAACCCTACTGTGGACATATACTGCTTTAATGTCGCTCAAGTACCTGATGCAACATCAACAAATGACATTTTACATGTCATCAATGAATTAAACACATCTTATCGATTCGCAAAATTCACACTAAATAAGCAAAATGCAATTGATATTTCAACATCTCTTGCATTCTCAGAACCAAACTTTAATCCGGCACTTGTCTTTGAACACACGAGAATGCTATATAAGTTAGCAAACGACGAATATAAAAAACTAATGAAAGTTATTTGGGCATAAAGTGAAACTTTAATCAGTGAGAGTTTTACTGCTCGTAAATAGTGAAATAAACAAAAGGATGGTCTGCAAGCAGCACCATCCTTTTATTTCGATATCATATCCATCCACATCTTAACAGCAGTTCCTACAATTAATATCGATAACATATATTGCAGTACTTTTTGATTCATCCTCTTCCCGACTCTTGCCCCAAGCGGCGCAGCAAAGATGCTAGCAATCGCAATAATAAGAGCTGGAATCACCACTACTTGTCCCGTCACTACTTTCCCTGTCGTAATTCCTATTGAAGAAATAAATGTGACCGCAATTGATGTTGCAATCGTCATCCGTATCGGTAACTTTAAAATGACTAGCATAATTGGAACTAATAAGAACGAACCTCCAGCTCCTATAATGCCTGATGCTCCGCCTACAATAAACGCTAACAAGCTTGCTAACCATTTATTATATTTCACTACTCCGCTGTTATTTTTTTTCGGTATAAACATCATAACAGCTGCAATCGTAGCTAACAGTGTATACACAACATTGACTGTATGTTCCTCTAATACATTAGCACCGAAACTCCCTATGAAACTTCCTATTAGTATGCTAGCCCCCATGTACACAACTAACGTTTTATCCATATCTTTATTCTTTCGATATGCCCATGCGCCTGCAAAAGTTGCAAAGAATACTTGTACTGCTGTAATACCGCTCACTTCATGTGACGTATATCCAGTAAATCCTAGCAGTACCGGAATGTATAAGATCATCGGATAATTAATAATCGCACCGCCAATTCCAACCATTCCTGATATAAACGATCCTATAAACCCAATTATAAAAAGTAATACGACTAAACTCACCTTATATCCCCCGCCTTCTTAAAAGAAGGTGATTTAAATGAATAAGTTCACATTCCCATCCGAAGCATCTGCTAAATAAGCCCCTACTCCTGCAAACTCTACCCCTTCCATAATCTCTTCCTCTTTTAACCCTAATAAATCTACTGTCATTTGACAAGCTACAAGTTTAATCCCCTGTTCTTTCGCCAAATCTATTAAATCTGGTAAAGGCATCGCATTATGTTTTTTCATAATACCTTTAATCATCTTTGGTCCCATACCTGCAAAATTCATTTTCGATAATCCCATCTTATCAGCACCGCGTGGCATCATTTTTCCAAATACTTTTTCGATGAAAGTTTTCTTTACCTTCACATGTTCATCTTTCCTTAAAGCATTTAATCCCCAAAAAGTATGAAAAATAGTCACCTCTTGATCATACGCAGCTGCACCATTTGCAATAATATAAGCAGCCATCGCTTTATCATAATCTCCGCTAAATAAAACGATTGTTGTTTTCTTCTGTTCCATGTTTTTTCTCCTCCGAATTACCTATAGGGGTATTTGAAAATTTACAAAAAATCGTTTCGTCCTATTTTACTTTCCCTTCCCAAGCTAACATACCACCTACCATATTGATCACTTGAAAACCGTAACTTTCTAAAAACTGAACGGCTCTTGCACTTCTTCCGCCAGAGCGACAAACGATAATATATTCTTTCTTTTTATCCAACTCATGCATACGAAATTCTAACAGTCCTAGTGGAATGTTACACGCTTCTGGAATTTTCCCTTCAGCTACTTCTTCTACTTCACGTACGTCTACGATATTTACTGCTTCTTTACGTAACAATTTTCCTTCTAATTCTTTTGCTGTCATTTCTTTCATTTTACATTTCCTCCTCACAAACCATTCATCCCGCCCGACACATTTGTAATATGTTGGAATCCTAATTTTTTTAGCATTTTCGCTGCCTGTTTACTTCTCATTCCACTTTGACAAAGAACAATAACTTCTTTATGTTTATCTAATTGTTGCGCCTTATTAGCTAGTTCATTTAATGGGATATTCCGAAATCCTTTAATATTGTTCCCTCTATATTCACCAGCTGTCCGCACATCAATAAATTGTTTATTATTTTGTCCCATCATACGTTTTAATTCTTTTCCTGAAATATTTTTTACTCCTCTAGCTGGTAAGAATCGAGAAATAATAAACCACGATACAAGTACAATTAAGATTACATTCAATATTGTCTTCACATCCATAAGGCTATTCAAACTCCTTCTATACTTTTTTCCTATCCAAATATATACTATAACTTTGAATATGGAACCCTTTCTTTCTTAAAAAGCGGATACTTAAATTCCGATCCACTTTATTATGAACAATAAGATGCAAAGGCTTATTTGGGATTTCATGATAATACCGTTTTAAATACGCATATGGTATACACATAATTCTAGAAGTGTTATCACTGTGACTCTCTGTATAATTTCGTACATCTACAATAACACTTTCAATTTTCCTTACTTGTTCTAACGAAATATATGCAACATTTAAAACTGGAATGTAACGTTTTACTAAACTTCCCAGTACCAATACTATTAGGGGTATAATTATATAAAACATATATGATTATCCTCTTTACTTTCAATAATAAGCAGATGATGTAATCCTCCGCTTATTATTGAAATGCTATGCTTTCTTGATCCAGAACTTTAATTCACCATCTTCTTCCGTGTGTTTTAACACTTCATGACCGCCTGTTTGTGACCATGCTGGAATATCTTTAACCGCACCTTTATCTGTTATGTGTACTTCTAACACTTCTCCTGATTGTAATACTTCCATTGCCTTCTTTGTTTTTACAATTGGCATTGGACACGCTAATCCTTTTACATCTAATACTTGCTTTACATTCATCTCATATACCTCCTGTTTTTATAATTAAGCCTTCTTAATCCAGAACTTTAATTCGCCTTTTACTTCTGTATGCTTTAACACTTCATGACCACCTGTTTGTGACCATGCGGGAATATCTTTAATCGCACCTTTATCTGTTGCGTGTACTTCTAACACTTCTCCTGATTGTAATGCTTCCATCGCCTTCTTTGTTTTTACAATTGGCATTGGACACGCTAATCCTTTTACATCTAATACTTGCTTGGTATTCATTTCATATACCTCCTGTTTTTATTTCATTTGAAACCGAATTAATTATGAACAGCACAACGGTTTGGACCAATCTCCATTTCACGCTCTTCGTCTTGATTTGGGTTTAATTGCCCCATATTTGTTTGACGAATTTCTTGATATGCATTCGGTTGAGGTGGTAAATTCTCTGTTACAACTTTACGGAACTCTACCTCATCCTCAATATTTAATCCTGCATTATGCTCAAATAAATCTTTTAATTTTGCACTAACAATACCACTTTCGTCCATTTCACTTATTTTTGAATAATGAGCCGGTAATACAATTAAACTTTGAGATAGTTCTTTATATCGGCTATACAAAGTATTACGTAAATCACTTACCCAATCTTCAGCTTTCCCAGCAAGGTCCGGACGCCCGATTGAATCTACAAATAAAATATCGCCTGATAATAAATAGGAATCATCTACAATAAATGATGTACTTCCAATCGTATGCCCCGGTGAGTATAATGCGTCAATCTCAATTTTAGTACCCCCCACCGTAATAACAGATCCTTCAACAAGCGGTTCGTATGAGAAAACAACTTCCTCCGCATCTTTTGGCGGTAGCCAATACGTACCACCTACTTTTTCCGCTAACTTACGTCCTCCAGAAATATGGTCTGCATGTAAATGTGTATCCATTACATTCGTAATGGTAACGCCATGCTCTTTCGCAAACTCCTCATATGCTTCAATCGTTCTTACCGCATCAATAACTGCAGCTTCACCGTTTGAAACGACCATATAAGATAAACAACCTTTTCCAAGGCGGTTAAACTGATACATACTTCCGCCATTTTTTAAATCTCCAACTTTTATAGGCTTTACATATTCACTCCAAGCCCTCATACCACCAGCTAAATAATAAATATTTTCTAATCCAGCTTCTGTTAACTCCTCTGCTACAAATATAGAAGACCCTTCTTTTGCACATACTACTAAAACATCTTTATCTTTAGGTAATTCACTTACAATATGATCTACACCCTCTAATAAATCAAAGTACGGCACATTCATTGAAGCAATTTCTTTCCCTTCAATTTTCCAATTTTCATAATCCGTCTCATTACGAACATCTAAAATAAACAACTCTCCGAATAAAACTTTCTCTGCAACTTCTTTCGCTTGTAACGGTTTAACACTCATTCCATTACCCCCATAGGTATATTTTAATTTAAAAAATTTTATTTTTTCACATTCCCTTGCCACTCTAACATACCTGGAATGACATTTTTCACATTTGCATAACCTTTCTCTTTCAACATGTGGCAAGCTACATCACTGCGGTTACCAGTTCGGCAAACAACATAAATTTGCTTCGTCTGATCTAAAGCTGCACTGTCTAACTCTCCTAACGGCACCGAAATGGCCGATGGAATATGACCAAAAGCGAATTCCGCTGCTTCTCGAACATCTAATACAATACACTCTTCATCACTTAATAATATCTCTTCCAACTCCGTATTCGTAATTGTATGAGGATACTTTGCTACTTCATTCACTTCATGCTCATGTGCTTTCCTAACGTAATGCATCAAAATATCGCCCTCTTGTTTCGTCCCGATATATTGATGCCCTACTTTATTTGCCCAGCTTTGTATATCTACTGTAGACCCTTTATCTGTTGCCTCAATTTCAATCACTTGTCCTGACGACAATCCTTCTATCGCCTTCTTCGTTTTCACAATCGGCATCGGACAAGCCAACCCTTTACAATCTAAACTCATATCCACTTTTATACTCATAGTCGATTCCTCCATAATTCATATACATATACCTGTAGGGGTATATTAAAATGTTTTTGAAAATCTGTCAACACTTATGTTTGACAGATTATCGGCTTTTGACAAGTAGTTGAACAGCTTCTTTAATTAACTCTTCATTTGAACCATTACCACTTTCAAACTGTTCACGCAAACATTGCTCTAAATTCGTTCCAACAACAAGTCCAATTGTACGATCAAGTGCAGAACGAGATGCCGTTAACTGTGTAATAACCTCTCGGCAATCTTTTCCTTCTTCCATCATACGAAGCACACCACGAACTTGCCCTTCAATACGTTTTAATCTATTTTTCATGTCTTGATTATATTCCATTGTATAATCACCTCATTACCATTATGTCACCATTTATAACTTATGACAATATATTATACCCTATAGGGTATTTTGTAAACCCCTATTTTTAATTTTCACCTTATATATTCGCAAAACATAAAGTGAAACCTTAATCTATAGGCTTTCATCTTCCACCAAATTTTGAAGTGGAAGATGAAAAAATATCAATATACAATACGGTCTGGTAATACTGTACCGTACAATTTAAAACCACCATCTACATTCTTTACCTTATATCCTTTTTCCATTAACATGCGTGCTGCAACGTATCCTCTCATGCCGAGTTGACAAGTAATATATATTTCTTTACCCACTGGCACTTCATCCAAACGATTACGTAATTCATCTAACGGAATATTAATAGAACCTTTAATCATTCCCTGTTTTAGTTCATTAGGCTCTCGAACATCAATAAGATATCCACCATTTGCAACAATATGATCTATTTCATGCCATTGTACCGTTTCCACAAAACCATCTACTATATTACTTGCGGCATACCCCACCATGTTTACTGGATCTTTCGCAGAAGAATATGGCGGTGCGTATGATAATTCTAAATCTGGCAAATCAATTACAGTTAAATTTGCTTTTATTGCCGTTGCAATAACATCGATACGCTTATCAACACCGTCACGTCCTAACGCCTGTGCCCCGTAAATTTTTCCGCTTTCTTTATTAAAAATTAATTTTATTAGCACTGGCGTAGCATTCGGATAGTATCCCGCATGCGAATTTGCCTGTACATGTACTACCTCATAGGGTATATTTAATCGTTTTAATATTTTCTCATTTACTCCCGTCGAAGCAACTGTTAAATCAAAAACTTTAGCTACAGAAGTTCCCATCGTACCTTTATATAAAGAATCAGTATGACCATGAATAATATCTGCTAACATACGACCTTGACGATTAGCTGGCCACGCTAAAGGAATCATCGTTTCTGTTTCTGTAACAAAATCTTTCACTTCAATCGCATCACCAATTGCATATATATGTGGATCCGATGTTTGAAATTTTTCATTTACTTTTATCGTTCCTCTAACTCCTAAAGCTAACCCTGCATCTTTCGCTAAACTACTCTCTGGTTGTACACCAATTGCTAAAATAATCATATCTGTCTCTATAATTGAACCACTTTTTAAACGTACAACAGTCCCGCTCTCTTCTAATGCATCTACACCATCTTCAAAAACAAGCTCAACATTGTGATTTTTCATATGCTCATGCACATATGCTGCCATTTCATAATCGATTGGTGGCATCACTTGATTTGCCATCTCTACGAGAGTAACATCAATTCCACGTTCTCTTAAATTTTCAACCATTTCCACTCCAATAAATCCGCCACCAATAACCGTCGCATGACGTGGTTTCTTCTCATCAATATACGCTTTAATACGATCTGTATCAGGTACATTCCGTAACGTAAACAACACCTTTGCTTCTTCAATACCTGGAATAGGTGGAACAATTGGTTTCGCCCCTGGTGAAAGAATTAAAATATCATATTCCTCGTTATATGTTTCATTTGTCGTTACATTCTTTATAGTAATTATTTTCTCTTCTTTATTAATCTTTACTACCTCACTCAATACACGTATATCTAAATTAAAACGCTTCGACATTCTTTCAACAGTTTGTACTAATAATTTTTGTCTTTCTGTAATGACACCGCCAATATAGTATGGTAATCCACAATTTGCAAATGAAATATATTCACCGCGCTCAACCATAATAATTTCATCTTCTTCACTTAAACGACGAAGCCTTGCAGCTACTGATGCGCCGCCGGCAACTCCGCCTACTACAACTATTTTTCTAGACATATTTCAAACCTCCGTGTTATTTATTTTCTCAATGTATCAAAAACGAAAACTCATACCCGTATGGGTATATAATAAAATATACAAAAAGCATTTTCAATATATATGTCTTTCTTTCACAAATTTGAAACAAATAAAAAAGAACTTAGGCATCTCCAAGTTCTTTTGTGTATAATTCTATAACTTTCTGTACGATTACATCTGCTGTATTTTCCTCCGGTGGCATCAATAAATTCGTAACCGTTCCATACACAATAGGATTCAACTCTACTTCATATCCACCATATGCAAATTCTTCCTTTGTCGGTAAGTAACCGATATATCCATTCGTATAGCCACCAAAGAAAACTAGATCATTTTGAAGACGCTCTTTCATTTCTAACGCAGTTTCTGAAAAAGGTTCCATTGGTATACCTGAGAACGTACCATCATTAACTTGAAACAGTTGCACTTCTAAATCGATACGTAACTGCCGAATACCTTGCTTATATTTCTCTAAAACGATAGTAAGCCATTCATCCGTATTCACGCCCCACTGCTTCCCAGCTAATTGAGCCATGCTTCGTATCTCATCAATTTCAGGGATATCCTTCAATTTCATTTGCACCATACTCGAAATCGTTCTTACATTTACAATTGGGCTATATGTAACTGTCGGTAACATCGTTAATACATGTCCACTAAGCGTGTAAGCCATTTGTGTTAATGCTTCCCTAGAACCCCGATACTTCGCATTCACATTTCCAGCAGCACCCTGCACGATAATAACTGGGCAGTTTATTATCTTCTCAAGAATCTCTCTCGTCATCCCAGGATAGTCCGCTGATAATACATCACTATCACCTTTTAAAACATTCGGATGAGCAGTGCAAAATACTATAATCCCACATAGCTCCTTCGTTTCAGCATCTCTAATGGCTAAAACACCAATTCGTTTATCTACAACACCCTCTACATTCGTTCCCATCTTCACTTTTCCATCAGATGTTCTCTCTCTTCGGTTTACTCCAATTTCGCCTGTTGTAACACCCCATCCAACTTCACATGATCTTAAGTTATTATTGGCAGTAATAGCACCCTGCACTACATTATTTACTAAAAGCGTTTTATACGACCGTACTAGCGGATCATCACCGACCGTTTCTGGGCCGGAATGCGTATGTGTATACACAACCGTTATCCGCTCAAATGGCACCTGAAGTCTACTCGCTATCCGCTCACGAATCATCGTCGTATCTTCTACTAACATCCCGATATTATCAATGCTTATAAACACAGTCTTCATTTCATCTTTTTCAAATACAAAGATTGTTCCGTAAATATGCTCTTCAATATTATTAATTCCAGTCTCTCTATGATATCCGACAAAATCAATACCTACAGGCGGCGTAATATCCACCTTGCATACCCCTACTTTACTCATTTGAATCGCTCCATTTCTATATATAACTCCCTTTCTTCAAGAATAGCATATTTAATAAAAAGAACGGACATAGCATTCTATGTCCGTTCTTCCTTCACACATACTTCCGATGCACCATCTTCCCATCATACGAAAATACAACGCCCTTACCCTCCACGATCGACTCCATATGCACTGTTCTTCCCCATAACTGATGAAGGTACGGCAATACTTTTTCTAAGTATTTTAAATCTAGCTCAATTCCTTCGTAACTATGTTTAATGTACAATTCTCCGTTCTTTAAGTAGTCTCCATCTTCTACTACTAAGTACGGGAATCCACCATTTGTCCGCATATTTACGAGTTGATCACGCACATGTTCCCACTCTTTATCTATTACTTTATACTCTTTTCCTTGGCGCTGGAATAAGTACATATCTTCTCGCATAACGAGGTCTTTATTTAAGTAGTTTCTTAAGAACGATACATCCCATTCAATTTCGCGTACTTCAAAGATTTTGTCACGACCAGACCCTGGTTTTACACCACGTCGTTTCATTTCTTCTGTCGGGTTATTGTAGCGTTCTTCAATATCTTCAAACATTTTAATACCGAGGTAGTATGGGTTAATGCTTGTTTTTGATGGCTGAACGACACCCGCATTAAGCTTTGCAAATTCGATCGCTTCAGAAGATGTTAAGTCCATTTCACGAAGTATGCGCTGATGCCAGTAGGAAGCCCAGCCTTCGTTCATAATTTTCGTTTCAAGCTGTGGCCAGAAATATAACATTTCCTCACGCATCATCGTTAATATGTCGCGCTGCCAATCTTCAAGCTCACGGCTATATTCTTCAATGAATAGTAGTAAATCTTTCTCTGGCTGTGGTGGAATCTTCTTCTTTTTTCGTATATTGGATCGTTCCCTTTTTTTATTTCGATCATCTAAATTCCATAAATCATCGTATTGCGACGCCTTTTTCTTTTCTACTTCTTCCTCTTCTAAATCATCAATACTCCACGCAAGTTTCGGGCGCATAAGTGATGGATCAATATGCTCTTGAATAGCAAGTACGGCATCTAAAAATGTTTCTACTTCTGCCTTTCCGTACTTATGCTCATATGCTTTCACACGGTCCGCTGTTGCCGCCATACTCTCTACCATGTCTCGCTTCGTATTTGAAAAACGAATATTATTTTTAAAGAAGTCACAGTGTGCTAAAACGTGCGCTACAATTAATTTGTTTTGAATTAAAGAGTTCGTATCTAATAAAAAGGCATAACATGGATCAGAGTTAATAACGAGTTCGTATATTTTACTAAGTCCTAAATCGTATTGTAATTTCATTCTGAAAAATTGCTTTCCAAAACTCCAATGTGAAAACCTCGTCGGCATCCCATATGCACCAAATGTATAAATGATTTCCGCTGGACATATTTCGTAACGCATCGGATAAAAATCAAGCCCAAATCCAGTCGCAATTTCCGTAATTTCTGCAATCGCATATTGCAGTGCTTTATCGTCACTTGCTCTCATTATTTTCCCTCCTTACACTTTCCCTTAAGAAAGTGTATGATGGGAAACAAGCTTTCATGAGGATTGATTTGCATAATAAAAAGACATCCTCATAAAAACGAGAATGTCTCATCTATTACCCTTCAATAATCTCCATCTTTTCCGTAATCGGTGTACGAGCTTTTCCTTCTGGCGCTTTACCGAAATAGCCTAG
Organism: Bacillus luti; assembly: GCF_009739945.1. Taxonomy (NCBI): domain Bacteria; kingdom Bacillati; phylum Bacillota; class Bacilli; order Caryophanales; family Bacillaceae; genus Bacillus; species Bacillus luti. The sequence goes on from NZ_CP040336.1 coordinate 4,342,138, forward strand.
GTGAAGAATTCCAACGATACGTTGGCCTCTTGTTAAACCAATTCCTTCTATAAATAATGGATTGTAGTTTAATCCGCCTGATTTCCAAACACAGCCTAAGCCGCGTTCCCAAGCAAGTAATTGAAAGTTTTGCATAAATGCACATGTTGCAGCGTAATCTTCGTCACGTTGAATTTGACGTGGATCTTCATTAATGTAAACAACGATTTGTGCAGGCGTGCTTAAGAAACGATCAGATAAAATTTTACCACGTTTGGCTCTCTCTTCTTCTGTGAAAGAGTTTAATACTGCATCTACTAATTGCTTGCGGCCTTCTCCAATGTATAGTTTACAATTCCATGGTTCACGGTGCTTATGATTTGGTGCCCACGTTGCGTCATTTAATAATTCAATTAATAACTCTTTGTCTACTGCTTTATCTGTGAATGTACGAACAGAACGTCTTTCTTTAATCACATTTGCGATGGAAGTATATGTAGTCATATTTTTCTCTCCCTTATTTTTATCTATATGTATAACACTTGTTATTGATATTGATTTTCAATTTCGATTATAACCTAGTTTTTTACTATTAATCAATGTTTTATGTTGGAAAACTTCCAAAAAAAATCATTTCATGCTGTGAATAAAAAAACTTAACTTGTTCACAAGTATTTCACATTTTATGGAAATGATATGTGTACAGTTTTCCACATTACCCATCTAGGAGGAGTTTATATGTACAAAAAAATCGCAGTAAGTATGACCATGGCAACATTATTATGCGGAGCAACTGTTTTCCCTGCTTCCGCTGCTACGCCAAAAGAAGTAACAATGCACCATCATAAGCCTATTTCAGAAGGTGAAATGCAGTCGCTCGAAAAACTAGGCTATAACAAACATGAAATTTGGAAAGCTGCTCATATTGCAAGAATCAGTAAAAAAGAAATAAAAGATGTTTTAGCTTACTACAAGCAAAATAAATCTTGGGAGAAAACAGCAGAACATTTCGGTGTAGATCCAAGTAAGCTGAAAAAGCATCATATGAATAAAGAAACAAAGCAAGCACTGCTACAACAGTTAGCAACTATGCAAAAATCCACACCGGATCAGCTAAAGCAAAAAATGAAGGAATATAATATCGGCTTGCGTCAGCTCACGGTATTAACAATCATTTCTCAAAAAAGTAATACCCCTCTTGATGATGTGCTAAAAATGAAAAAAGACGGAATGGATATTAAACAAATTGCAGAAAAATTAAATGTAAAAAAAGAAGATATACGAGCAGAAATGATGAAATTAGTGCAGTCTATTAAAGAAAAGAAAACAAATTAACATGCAAAAAGGAAGAGATATTCACTACTCTTCCTTTTCTTTATGAACTTTCAACTTTGAAGTATAAATTCCCGTCTTTCCCAAAAACTAACACAAGTAAATGATGTATGTCAGGGGTGAGAAAATGTTTCGTTTATCATCTAAAAAGAAGAAACAAACTGTTTGTTCTATTCCAGAATTTATCCACACTATGAAAGAATCAAGTGACTTTTCTTCTTATAACATTATAGAAGATGGGACGTTATGTTTGTTTTATTATCAATCTACAGTAGAATCACTCATTATTAAACGATTCATTCTAGCTCCTATAAAAATTAAATTAGAAGAAATTCAAAGTATTGAGGATATCGCAAATATCGTAGCAATTGAAGATATTATCATCTCTCCTTCCGTTAATGATATTCGCGAAAAGTTATTAGGCGGCTACGTACTAGTACAGCTAAAAAAAGGTTCAGAGCAAGAAACGTATGCACTCCTCCGCGCTGAAAGTTTAGCTTTAGGTACACGATTATATAACGATACAGAAAATGAATATAGTGTCATCGGTCCCAAAATCGGATTCGTTGAGAATATCGATACAAATATGCATTTACTTCGGCGAAATATCGTAACAGAGCAATTAATTTTCAAGGAGCTTTCCGTTGGTTCTATATCGAAAACAAAAATCATAGTCGCTTATATGGCGGATATTACAAATGAACAGCATGTGAATACTGCGATGCAACGCCTACGAGATATTGACTTTGATTTTCCTTTTGATGCAACTATGATTGAACAGTTTATTAGCGATAATAGCAACTCCCCCTTCCCTGTTTTACTACCTACAGAGCGTTTAGATCGCTCCGTTTATGCATTATTGAATGGAGGAGTCGTCATTTTAACAGACGGTTCACCATATGCATTAGCCGGACCAGCAACATTACTCGATTTTTTCGTCTCTCCAGAAGACTATTATTTACCATGGATGGCAGGATCATTTCTTAGATTAGTTCGCTTTTTTGGAGCAGCATTCTCTCTGTTTTCATCAGCTATTTATACAGCAGTATTAACGTATCACTATCAAATGATTCCGGCTGATTTACTCGGCCCTATTATTTATTCTAGAGCCAACGTACCATTTCCACCTGTTTTGGAGGCACTTTTTTTAGAAATTACAATCGAATTACTGCGCGAAGCTGGGGCGCGTTTACCGACTAAAGTCGGCCAAACGATTGGTATTGTTGGCGGAATTGTAATTGGACAAGCATCTGTCGAGGCTGCTTTAACGAGCACCATCTTACTAATTGCTGTTGCGCTGTCTGCACTAGCTTCTTTTACAACACCAACAGTAAAAATGTCTTCTACTATCCGGATATTACGCTTCCCTCTTATCATTTTAGCTGGAGCATTTGGAGGTGTAGGGCTTATCGTCGGATTTGTATTCATATTGGCTCATTTAATTCGCTTAAAATCACTTGGATCACCTTATTTATTACCTTTATACCCATTTCGAGGTTTAGGAACTGCCGAAGGTCTCTTTCGCTTGCCGTTTAGTCAAACTGCAGGACGAGCTTCTTTTCTAAGACCTAAAAAGAAATGGCGCTATGATCCAAACAAAGCGAAAGAAAAACGCGACGGTGAGGAAAAATGAAAAATATTTTATTATGCTTTTTCATTATCATTTTAATTTTTCAATCTGGTTGTACAGAAGCAAATATAGTCGATACACAGCGAATGATCCACGTAGGTGGATTCGATATAAGGAAAGATAAAAATTTTCGCGGGACAATTTTATATCCCGATTACACAAAAGGAGTACAATCTCAACCTGAAACTCAATCCACTCATGCAGGTACAATTGAAACAATCTCTTCCCTTCTAAACGCCAAATCGCCACATACGATCGCTGTAGGTCAAATGCGTGTGGTCCTATTTGGGAAGGCATTTGGTGAACGTGGAATTGGAGATGTTATTAACAACTTACAACGTGATCCTAACATTGGCCGAGATGTGCAACTCGCGCTTGTAGATAGTTCAGCAGAAAAATTACTTAAACATGTCAAAACAAATGGATCACTATATCTATCTGAATTACTGGAACAAAACATAAAAAACGAGACAATCCCTCGGACAGCTTTAAATATTTTTTTATATAACTTCTATTCATCCGGATACGATCCATTTCTTCCTTACATTCAAGAATCAGAAGACAAATCTGCTTCCATTAAAGGACTCGCATTTTTAAAAAGAGATAAAGTTGTTATGTATACAGATAAGAAAAGGTCTTTTTTATTTAAATTACTCATTAATCCAACTAAAAACGGACGTTATGAAGTCCCAATACGTCAAGGTAAACATAAAGGCTTAATTGCAACCCAAAACTTATCTGGAAATAGTGTTTGTTCCCTTTCCGACACTGGTGACATTCCAAAAGTTCACATTCGACTGGAATTAAATGGACTTATAAAAAATGCTCCTAGCTGGCTGGATTTATCAAAAAGTGAAAATGTAACTTACGTAAAAAGACATGTAGAAAAAACGCTTGAAAAGGATTTAAACGAATTAATACAAACATTCCAAGAAAAAAAAATCGATCCAATCGGTATACGTGAAGAAATTCGTAGTCATTCAAGAAAATGGAGTATGAAACAAATTCAAGATATGTATCCTAGCGTTAATGTTGCTGTTAATGTAAAAATTAATGTCGTACAATCTGGTATCGGAGAATAGTGAGGTGCTATCATGACTGGACAAGATAAAACACATACAGTTTCCCCGTATTTCACATTCCTTCTATTACACTCCCTTCAAATTGGAGTAGGGGTGTTAGGATACCAAAGGATTATTGCACAATTTGCCGGTTATGATTCTTGGATTTCTCTTATTATCGCTGGTATTGCAACTCATATCGTATTATTTTGTATGCTGAAAATGTTAGAAAAAGATAATGATTTAATGAATATCCATACGACATGTTTCGGAAAGTGGATTGGGACATTTTTTTCCGTATGCTTTGCCGCATATCTTCTATTATTTTGCCTTACTGTTCTTCGTACATATATTGAAGTTATTCAAGTTTGGGTCTTTCCTACAATTAAACCATGGAAATTAACTTTACTATTTTTACTTGTAGCTTATTACATAATTAGAGGTGGCTTCCGTTCTGTAACAGGCATATGTTTTTGGGGCGTTATCATACCGATTTTCGTCCTATTTTTCTTAGTTTTCCCAATGAAATATGCACATGTTCGTAACATTTTCCCAATTCTCACTCATTCACCTTTAGATATTCTAACTGCGGCGAAAGCATCTGCATTAGAATTTCTTGGATTTGAAGCAATCCTTGTTTTTTATCCATTTATTAAAAAAGGAAAATCTTTAAATAAATGGGCACATGGTGGTATTGCTTTTACAACAATTCTATACGTAATACTGGCCGTCGTTTCCCTTATGTACTACAGCCAAGGACAACTACATCATACAATTTGGCCAACATTAACGATGCTAAAAATCATCAAGGTTCCTTTCATCCAAAGGTTTGAGTACATCATTATTTTCATATGGTATCTTATTATTTTACCTAATCTTTGTTTAACAATTTGGTCTTCTTGTTGCATTAGTAAAAGATCTTTTCACATACCTTTTAAAATTACACTGCCACTCTTTATCGCAGCTATATTTATTTCATCTTTATTTTTCACAAATCGTGAAAGTATCAATACATTAAATACGGTACTATCTCAGGCTGGTTTATATATTGTATACGCTTATATCCCTATTTTATTTCTATTTCATTCGCTACGATGGCGCTTCAAAAATCAGTCGAAAAAATCTTCAACCGATACACCGTAATCTCTGATACAATTTGATTAATACATTTGTAAAGGGGACAAGCGAATGAAAAAGTATGTATTTTCTTTACTTGCGGTACTGAGCCTAATTCTTGCTGGCTGCGGAAGTACTAGTACAAATGACAAAAAATCTTCTGAATCAAAAGAAGAGCATGATCATGCCACGCACACTCAGCAAGCTGACATTCAAGAAAAAACAAAAGGAATCGACACACTTCCAGCCTTCCTAGACAAACTTGATCCACAAATGAAAGAAATCTACACGGTCGCTGGACAAAATGCAGAACTATTGGATTGGATTCCATGTTACTGCGGTTGCGGTGAAAGTGTAGGACATAAAAATAATAAAAACTGCTTTATTCGTGAAATTAAAAAGAATGGTGAAGTTGTTTGGGATTCCCATGCAACGACTTGTGTCAATTGCTTAGAAATCGCAGTTGAATCTGCTTCGATGAAACAAAAAGGAAAATCAACGCTAGAAATTCGTAACTATATCGATAATAAATATAAAGAGGGGTACGGCAAACCGACGCCTACACCAATGCCAAAAGCTTAATAAAAACGAGGACATGCCTCGTTTTTTCTTTTCATTCACATTTTTTCTTAACAAATTCTTTCAAGTGTATTTCTCCTTACTTGTCACACACTATATATAACTCCTCAAGTAAGGAGGGTACACAGTGCAAACATATAACGACTATGATAAAGCTCTCTATTACACGTATTGCTGTAATTGGGATAAATTACTCGTTCTCATGGTTCAAACGAACGATCAATTATTTTCTAAACGTATTGAGCATTTTTTACACGCTTATCAATACAGTAAAGAACTACCAGAAGTTGATAAACAATTGCAGCTCCTATTTCAATATATTGACCACGCATCCCAAAAGTCACATGTAGAAGAAGTAGAGCAAATTCAAATGTAAATATAGCGCTATTCTCTTCTGGAGAATAGCGCTTTTTTAAAATGTTTATATCAATAAAAGTTTTTCCTTATAAAACTTTTATTGATAAACATATTTTTTCTTTCTTTTCTGTACTACTTCATACTATAATTTAGTATGTAACTATTATAAGAGAGGTATAAAATATGGGACGAGAAAAAAAGCAAGAATATGCTTTATTTACCGCGTGGGGAGCTTCTTTTATCGCTACACTAGGAAGTCTATACTTTTCCGAAATCATGAAATTTGAGCCTTGTGTCCTTTGTTGGTATCAACGTATTTTTATGTATCCATTCGTTTTATGGCTCGGTATCGCTGTAGTAAAAAAAGATTACCGCATCGCAAGTTATTCTTTACCAATCGCAAGTATTGGTGCTTGTATTTCTTTATATCACTATGCAATTCAAAAAATCGCAGCATTTTCAGCTGCTGGGGCAGCTTGCGGTCGTGTACCATGTACGGGAGAATACATAAACTGGTTCGGCTTTGTGACAATCCCGTTTTTAGCACTTATCGGCTTTATCACAATCGCTGTTTGTAGCTTTATTGTAATTAAAAACAAATAAGGAGATGAAAAAATGAAAAAAATGCTTATATTTGGCGGTATTATTATCGTCCTGTTTGCCGCAATCTTTGCTGTAACACAAATGGAAAAGAAAAACGCATCGACAGGTGAAAAAGATTACTATTCAAATAAAATTTCTCTTGAAGATCTCAATAAAAATATAGAAGATAAAAAAGAACAAACGATTTACTTTTATCAAACCTCTTGCGTTCATTGTCAAAAGGTCTCTCCTACTGTTGTACCTTTAGCGAAAGATTTAAATGTTGATATGAAAGTAATTGATATTGAAAATTTAAACGAGCCTTGGGATAAGTACGACATTAAAGGAACACCGACAATTATTCATTTTAAAGATGGTAAAGAAGTAAGCCGTATTGGCGGAGAACAATCAAAAGAAAAATTCAAAGAGTGGTTTGAACAAACAAAGAAATAACGAGAAAAGGAAACTCCTTCTACACATGAAATGGGCGTAAAATCCCACACTAATGTATAAGGAGGGGGTTTTATGCCAGAAGTGAAATGCTCTGTTTCCAATTGCTCATTTTGGGGACAAGGTAACTTTTGTCAAGCAAGTGCAATCGTTGTTCAACCAGATGCAGAAGAAGCGGGTTCGAATACAAATGATTTATATACAGGCGCGGTTTTAACAAACGAGACGCTAGAAAGTTCTGTAACAACGAGTGTAGAGACTTGTTGTCATACATTTAAGCCAAAATATTAAACATAAAAGCATACGATTAATCGTATGCTTTTTTACATTCCTCTCCAAAAATCATGCATCATAAAAAAGTACAAAATAACGAGAACGACTGTCCCGCATAGGGTAATGCGCCGGTATATACTCTTCTCCCCTTCTCTTGCTTTCACAAACGCCCAAATAAATCCGAAGAACAATATTAAATCAACATATGGAACATAAAAAGAAAAGACGAGAAATGCATACAAATACACGATAAATAAACAGGTCGTTACTAAGAAAACTTTGAACGCAAATTCACTTTTCATAATATAACCGCCCCCAATCTGTACTGTATTATATTCAGCAAAATACAATAGTTGCTGTTTCTTTTTTTATCCTTCTATTTACGTGCATCGCGATTCGTCTAATTTAATAATTTATGCAAAATTTGCTTCCCTAAATTACAAATAAGCTACCGTCTATACACGGTAGCTCTTACAGTACATTATATTTCCGTTTATATATATTACTTAAAATCGGAGCAGGAATTTGCTCATAACGAACTTTTTCTCCCGTTTCATCCATAATATACAAATTGTTTCCTATATAATAGGTTCCATCTTTCCTTTTGGCATACACTGCATACCTTTCGTTTGGTAATACTGTTTTCACTTTTGTTAATTGCCCATTTGGCTCTTGCCAATATATATTGACACGGTCTACTAACGTAAGTATTCCAATTTGTTCTTCTTCCACTTTACGACCATTCCAGCTCACAACGCGATACCCCAGCTTATTCGCTTCAAATTCGGGACTCGTATGAAAACGAGAAATGATTACTTTTGTCTGCAATTGTACTCGGTCATATAGCCATTGTATATCTCTGTCATGCATGCGAATACAACCATTCGATTCCCTACTTCCAATCGTCCATTCTCTATTCGTCCCGTGAATTGCATACTCCTTTTTATCTAGTCCGAGCCACCTTGTACCAAGAGGATTATTCGGTGCACCACCAGGTATCTTTTTACGATGGTATTCTTTATTTTTATATTTAGTTATAATACAAAAATTCCCTTCTGGTGTTGGGGTGCGATCCCTTCCAGTCGTTATTGGAAACGTCCTCGTATAGTTTCCATCTTCAAAAAAAGATAGCTGATTTGTCGTAAGATTCACTAGTATTAAATGATCTGTATTAGCAAAAGCGCTAGCTGGTAGGCAGAAAAATAGGATTACGATACACCATATTTTTTTCATCTAAATCCTCCCTAGCACTAATATCATAATAAATGTAATTAGCTTTACTTTGCTCTTATAAATGAAAACTATCCATTTACAATAACCCCCCCGTTTACATGTATCATTTGTCCTGTAACATAGGAAGAATCTCCAGAAGCTAAATATACATATGCAGGCGCTAATTCATATGGTTGACCAGGTCTTTGCATCGGAACATTGCTTCCAAACTGTGATACTTTCTTTTCATCAAAGCTTGATGGGATAAGCGGTGTCCAAATTGGTCCTGGTGCGACACCATTTACACGAATTCCTTTTTGTACTAACGACTGAGAAAGCGATCTTGTAAAAGCTACAATAGCCCCTTTCGTTGCGGAATAATCAATTAACGTTTCATTTCCTTCGTACGCAACGATAGATGCCGTATTTATAATGACATCCCCTTGTTTCAAGTGAGCAAGTGCTGCTTTCGTAACATGAAAATAAGAAAAAATATTAATCCGAAACGTTTTCTCTAGCTGTTCCGCTGTAATATACTCTAATCCTTGCTGGGGATATTGCTGTGCAACGTTATTCACAACAATATTTAAACCGCCTAACTGCCGAGCGGTCTCTTCCACAACATTTTTACACTGTTGTTCATTACTTAAATCACCCGGCAACAATACACACTTCACGCCTTCTTTTTCCACACGCTGTTTCGTCTCGTTTGCGTCTTCTTCCTCATCTAAATAAGCAATCGCAATGTTCGCTCCCTCTTTTGCAAAAGCGATAGACACAGCTCTTCCAATCCCACTATCTCCCCCTGTAATTAATACATTCTTTCCTTTTAACTTTTCGCTACCTTTATAATTTGGATCTTCAAACTGCGGAAGTGGATTCATTAATGATTCAATACCAGGCTGTTTATCCTGATGTTGCGCAGGCATTGTTAAAAAGTTTTTTTGCTGAGGCATACTTCAATCAGCTCCTTTTCCTTATCATGTGCACAATAATAAAAACTACTTATACATAAAAAGCGTATTTTACACGTAGTTCTACGGTTAATATTCGAATTTAAGACACAAAATATGAATTATTGTAAACTTTTTATGCAAAACTATTGCAAAATGCACAAAAAACGAATATTATATATAACTGTTGTGAAAATTATTCGTAAACAGAAAGGATGTTTATATGTTTAACCTTTCAAAACATAAAACTTCTATTAAAACTGAAATTATGGCGGGTACTATTACCTTCTTAACAATGGCATATATTATTGTCGTAAACCCTGTCATCCTTGGTGATGCAGGTGTTCCATTCGAACAAGCATTTACAGCAACAATTATCGCTGCTGTTGTCGGAACATTATTTATGGCGATCTTTACAAACTTACCAATCGCAATTGCACCAGGGATGGGATTAAATGCTTACTTCTCTTACTCTGTTGTAAAAGCTCATGAAGGCATGACTTTCGCGATTGCATTCTCTGCTGTATTCGTAGCAGGTATGATTTTAATTTTGTTATCATTTACATCATTCCGTACAAAATTAATGGAAGCAATTCCTGAAAACTTAAAACATGCAATTACTGCTGGTATCGGTCTTTTCATCGCCTTTATCGGTTTACGTTTAACAGGGATCGTTACAAAAAATGATGCAAACTTAGTTGGTCTTGGTGATTTGCATTCTGCTCCAGTACTACTAGCATTAGCTGGTCTTGGGATTACAATTGTCCTTATGTCTTTAAATGTAAATGGCGCACTATTTATCGGAATGCTATTAACTGGTATTATCGCTTACTTCACGGGACAATTAACATTCTCAAACGGTGTTACATCAATGCCTGGATTACCAGAAGGAATTATCGTTTCAAATCCAATTACTGCTGTATCTGACGTAATTAACTACGGATTATACGGCGTTGTATTCTCATTCTTCCTTGTTACATTATTCGATACAACAGGTACATTACTTGGGGTAGCGCAACAAGGTGGCTTTATGAAAGACGGAAAGCTTCCAAAAGCAGGACGAGCTCTTCTATCTGACTCATTCTCAGCAACAATCGGTTCTATGTTCGGAACAACACCATCAACAGCTTACATTGAATCATCTGCTGGTGTTGCAGCTGGTGGTCGTACTGGTTTAACAACTGTTACAGTAGCTGTTCTATTCGCACTAGCAGCGTTCTTCGGACCATTAGTAAGTGCCGTTTCTGGTGTATCAGCTATTACTGCCCCATCTCTAATTATCGTTGGTAGTCTTATGATGGGTTCAGTTCGTCACATTGATTGGGACGCATTTGATGAAGCATTCCCAGCATTCTTAGTCATTTTAAGCATGCCACTTACATCAAGTATCGCAACAGGTATCGCACTTGGATTTATTTCATACCCACTTATGAAAGTGGCAAAAGGACAATTCCGTGCCGTTCACCCACTTGTGTATTTATTCGGAATCTTGTTCGCTTATCAATTGATTTTCTTACCACATTAAAATCCCTCTTTGCGAGGGATTTTTTTTTACAAAAAATTATTTGACAACGCCATAAACTTATGGAATAATTCGAAATAGTTAAATATTCGATGTCTTATCAAGAGCAGGTGGAGGGATGAGCCCTACGAAGCCCGGCAACCGACCCATTTATGGGCACGGTGCTAATTCTTACAACACGTCGTGTTGAAAGATAAGAGTAATATGATAAGACGTCTTTTCTATATGAAAAGGCGTTTTTTATTTTCACTCCCTCCCCTCTCTTCTTAGTTTAGGAGGGATTTTTTCATGAAAAAATTATGTTCCATCGTACTTATTTTTCTCTTATTTACATTGACAGCTTGTACAAATGAACAAGATGCTATCTCCTCACAAAAGCAACAAACTGTGAAAAAAACGACTACAACAGTAGAAAACAACTTACTAACAGAAGTTCCAAGCCAAGTGAAGAAGCCATTAAAAATCGCATTAATTATGCAAATGTCCATCGGAACTTTTTCCTCTCAATATATTGAGGGCGTCAAAAAACAAGTAGAGCTATTTGGCGGCAGCGTGCAAGTCTACAATTCTGATAACGATTTAGCAAAAATGGCTGCAAATTTAGATACTGCTATCAATTCAAAAGTGGATGGCATTTTAATTGATCATGGCCGATCTGAAGCGCTAAAACCTGGAGTAGAAAAAGCATTACAAGCTAATATTCCCGTAGTAGCGTTTGATAACGATCTACGCTTACCGGGTGTAACGATTATTGATCAAGATGACTATAGTCTTGCGTGGAAATCTTTAAAAACGTTAGCGGAAGATTTGAATGGACAAGGAAATATCGCAGTCGTATGGGTTGGCGGATTTGCCCCAATGGAACGTCGCAATGTTATCATTGATGCTTTTTATAAACGTTATCCAAATATAAAAGAAGTGGCACGCTTTGGTACCGCTAGTAATAACACACCACTTGATACACAAACACAAGTAGAAGCTTTACTAAAAAAATATCCGAAAAAAGGAGATTTACAAGCTATTTTTGCTTCGTGGGATGAGTTTGCTAAAGGGGCTGTCAAAGCACTCGAACAAGCGAATCGTACAGATATAAAAGTATACAGCATTGACTTAAGTAATGAAGATTTACAACTTATGCAAAAAGAAAACTCTCCTTGGACAGCTACTGCTGCAACTGATCCAGCTGAAGTAGGTAAAGTTCAAGTACGATTTTTATACAAAAAAATTGCTGGTGAACAAACGCCAGATATTTATTCACTAGAACCTTATTTAGTAAAGAAAAATAGTTTACCAAAAGAAAATATCACGATGGATCAGTTATCAAAATATATAAACGGTTGGGGAGACTCAAAAGATGCATATTCTCCTTGGATGAAAAAATTAGAGAAGGAGAAAAAATGATGACATTCTCTCTTCAAAACATTACACATTCTTATCATGTCACTACACCAGTTCTAGAAGATGTTTCGATTCATATCAAAAAAGGAAAAGTGCATGCTTTACTAGGAATGAACGGTGCAGGAAAAAGTACTTTACTAAAAATAGCGACTGGTGAAATTCAACCGGTTGCTGGCGATTTAAAAATTGATAATCAGCCTGTTTCCTTTACTTCACCACGCTATGCAAAAAAGCACGGTATTTCTTTTGTAACACAAGAAGTAGATCACGGACTTATTCCCGGATTGTCCGTATTAGAAAATGTACTAATCGATCATTTAGCAATGCAAAACAAAGTACTATTTTCAAAGTCCAAATTAGTCGCACTTGCTAAACAACATTTACAAACCGTACAGGTAAATTTAAATGTTTCGGAAGATGTTTCAAACTGCTCATTATATGAAAAGCAATTACTTCTTATCGCAAGAGCTTTATCTAACAATACAAATTATCTTTTATTAGATGAACCTACTTCTTCTCTTGGACCAAAAGAGGTTGAAACCTTTGGGAAACTATTAAAAGATTTAACAGCAAAAGGTATTGGCATTATCTTAATTTCTCATCGTTTATCCGAGATTCGAAATTTCGCAGATGATGTAACTGTATTACATAATGGGAAGGTTTCCCTTTCTGAAGCTATTACAAAGATTACAGATCAACAAATTGTGGAAGCAATGACTGGCAAACAACTTACACTGCCTATTAATACAGCACCAAAACGCGGGAGCGAAGAATTATTTAAAGTACAAGAGCTTCAATTACGCGAAGATCATTCTCCCCTTTCTCTTACAATACGAAAAGGAGAAACTGTTGTGATATACGGATTAATTGGAAGCGGCAAAACAACACTTGCTGAGACCTTATTTGGTGCTCGTCATACTTATCACGCAGAAATAGATGGTCACAACATCACAATTAAAACACCACGAGATGCGATTAAAGCGAAAATTGCACTTGTACCAGAAGAAAGAAGAAAACAAGGTATATTCCTTTCAGAAAATATTATAAGTCACACAAATTTACACCAATCAGGTTGGCGAAGAAAACAAACCGAATTAAATAATGCCATCACGGCAATTTCTTCTTTCAGCATTTCGCCAAATGACCCAAAAGTCTTTATTCATTCACTTAGTGGTGGAAACCAACAAAAAGTCTCAATTGCAAAGTGGGATGGATTCAAACCTAATCTATTTCTTTTGGACGAGCCAACTAAAGGGGTAGACATCGCTGCAAAACAAGACATTTTCCAATTCATTCGCAACATTACAGAAGACGGCAGTTCCGTCATTTATTTTACAGGAGAACAAGATGAAGCACTGCATATCGCCGATCGTATTCTTATACTGGCAAACGGAGAGTTTGTAGGTGAATACTTGCCAAACGATCTGTCTCCTGAACAGCTTTTACATTTATCTGAAGGGAGCTATTCCATTGAATCTCGTTCATAAAACTAAGAAACTATATTTACCTACTCATCTTTTTTATCAATTTAGTACAATTGCTATCATTATAGGTGTTACAATTTTTTTCTCTATCGTCAATGATTCTTTTTTAACCTACAACAATATTAGTGATATTTTACGTTCTATTTCTATCGTAACGTTACTTGCAATCGGTGTTACCTTTACATTAATTGTAGATGGATTTGATTTATCAGTCGGCTCCACCGCTAGTTTAGCAACAATTGCCGCTGCTTCCTGTCTCGTTTTATATCGACAAGAACTATTAGTTACACTCCTTGTTCCTATTCTTTGCGGGCTATTAGTTGGATTATTAAATGCACTACTCGTTATCCGAATTAAACTACCAGACTTACTAGCTACGTTAAGTATCATGTATATCGTTAATGGACTACACTTAACATTTTCAAAAGGATCTTCAATTTATGAAGGAATGTCTGGTGCCAAAGGACATTTTATTCCATCCTTTTTATTTATCGGTCAGGGTTCTATTTTAGGAATTCCAGTCCCTGTCATTATCATGCTTATCGTCGTTTTAATTGCACATCTATTTTTAGAAAAAACAACGTACGGTCGTTTCTTTTATATGACAGGTGGAAATCGAGAAGCTGCTAGATTAGCCGGTATCCCTACCGATCGTTATCGTGTATATGCTTATATGATTAGCGGTTTCCTTGCCTCCATTGGCGGCATTATTCTATGCAGCCGCGTTGGAACAGGGCAAGTTTCGGCTGGTGCCCCATTGTTAATGGATGCAGTTGCAGCTGCCTATATCGGTTATGCAATGTTCGGTGCCAAGAAACCAAATGTCATCGGAACATTCCTCGGTTCTATATTAATTGGAATCATATTAAATGGACTTACAATGATGAACGTTCCTTATTATGCACAAGATATCATTAAAGGCAGTATTTTAATTACAGCTTTAGCCTTTTCATTTATTAAAAAGAAGCGTAAATAAAAAAGTAGAGCATCGAATTCGATGCTCTATTTTCCCTTTGCAACAACCAAACGAACTACTTTCAATGCAAGAAGTAAGAAAAAGTTCGCTACTGCCGCACTTCCTAAGAAGACTGCTATCATAAGCTCTCCCATTCCGTTATGAAACACAAATATAATAGAAGAAATGAAAGCCAAAATAAACAATATGAACGTCGGTATATATTTAATGAAGGGCTTTTTATATGATTTTTTAAACAGAAAAAACGTAATTACTAATGTCATAATAAAAACAAAATATATAGCAAATAAGAAAATCATACGAAAGCCTCCTCTACAATCAAACTACTCAAAAGAGATTAGAATCCTTTAATATTTCTCATTTACATGTAATTCTTTACTATACTTTTGAATAAAAATCGATGAAACAACCATTACCATTCCTACACTAAATCCAATAAGCTGATCCAGTAGCATCTCATCATGTATGAGCCAGCGAAGTAGAAATACCCCTCCAAAAATAAGCATTGCAGTAAATCCGGTATGCCTAAGTCCTTTATATACATTTTTCATATGTATCACCTCTCTATACATTTTATCCATATTATACCATATACCCATCAAGCAAACGTATCGTCCTCTGACAATATGTAGCTACCTTCGGGTCATGTGTAACGACTAATACTGTTTTTCCTTCTTTATTAATCTCTTGTAAAATACTCATAATTTTCTTCCCGTTTTCTTGATCAAGAGCACCAGTCGGTTCATCAGCAAGTATAATTTTTGTATCTTGTGCTAAAGCCCTTGCTATCGCTGTTCTTTGCTGTTCTCCTCCTGATAACTCGTAAGGATATTTGTTAATATGCCCCTCAAGCCCTACCATTTTCAGCATTTCTTTTGATATTTGCATACGTTTCTTATGAGAAATTCTTCTATATACAAGCGGAAGCATTACATTTTCAACAACTGTATAATCATCGAGTAGCGAAAAGTTCTGAAACACAAATCCAACTTCCGTATTTCTATACTTATGATAATTTGCTTTTAATGTACTCGTATCCATTCCATCTAAAAAATACTTTCCAGCAGAGGGGCTATCGATTAAGCCAATAATGTTAAGGAGAGTAGATTTCCCAGAACCAGAGGGCCCCATAATAGCTATCATTTCGCCTTTTTCTATTGTAAGATTAATATCCTTTAAAGCACTAAAATCATTCTTTCCAAAGCCCTTAGCCACATTTGCGAGCTGGATCATCTATAACACCTCTTTCATACATGTATTTTTTATTTTTAATACATTGAAATAAATAATTGTATATATAATGAAGATCATTACAATTGCTATCGTACTTATAACAATCAATGATTCTTTAGATACTTGTAACGTTCCAAAAAAAGATACGGTGCTATTTTCTAACCCTTTTTGAATTTCAATCGCTCCACTATTCTCCCATTGAAAATACGTAGTTCCTATACATATCGATAAAATGAATAACAACATATACTCAATAATAAATGGAAGACATATTTGAAAAGTACTTGCACCTAATGCTGATTTAATAGAAATATTTTTACGCTCCATATAAAGTGCTGCTATTGATGTTAATACAATAGATAGAAATGAAAAAAATAAAACTGTGCCGCTTAATAATAAGGGGTATGACATATTATCAATACCTTGCTTTTCGTTTTCTAACAATTTATTCGGATTTGTAACATAATACGAATACCCCTTACCTTCTGTTACCTTTAATACATTCTTTTGAAATTCATTTATATTTATCTTCTCATTTGTTTCTATAATTAACCCATTGTATAAAAGTTCTACACTATAGAACTCTATTTCTTCTGTTCCAATTGGTAAAATAGCCATGTCATCTAATAATGTAATACGATTATCCGATATTTCACCGCTCCGAGGATATGTAAATGGTGAATTTCTCTCTAAAAAGCCAATTACTTTTAGCTTCATTTTTCCAGATGGTATGATATCCCCAATAAACACCTTTTCTTTATAATGAGCCCCTAATATAACAGGTCTAATATCAAATACTGATTTATGAAATTCCGACTCCTCAAAATATCTTCCTTGTGAAATTCGTACATGAAAGTATTTATTAATATCTTTATCAACAATAAGAGTCTTTATCGTTCCATTTTCTTTTTTTAAATTAAATGAATAGTTACGGAACAAATAATTTGTTTTATTTGTTATTGGTATTGTATTAGATAACCCTTGAATGAAATGTTGATAATCATTTTTCGCTTTTTCTTCGCTAAATAACGTTATATCTTGCGTCGCATAAAGTTCATAGAAATTTTTATTAGTCGATAAATTATTCGCCACTGTCATCATTTTTCGATATCCCGAAAGATTACTAATAAATTCTATAGCTGAAGAAAATGCAATCACTAAAGAAATTACTATCATCAAACTTGATAACAACCGTTTTTTCACAGACCGTATAGAATCAAATATAAAAAACATGACGACCTCCTACGTTCTTAAATATTTTCCAGGATATATATTTATAATGTGCTTAATTGAAATTACAGTAACAAACATTGTAAGAAAAATCATAAAAACAACATTATATATGAATACATACGGTGTTAACGGTTTTAGTAAGTATGTTTGAAAATACGTATGAATGGTTCCAGAAAATATTTCTAACGTAAGAAAAACCAATAACATCGCTACTAGAGCAATAAACAAAATTTGAATATATAGTTCGTAGTAAATCGATCTATTAGAAGCACCTAATGCTTTCTTTAATGAAATCTCTCTCTCTTTTTTGTAAATCCAAAATAATACTGCGGAAATGCCCGAAACGATTGCAACAAGAATGAATTTATAATAATACTTATTTGCTGGATCTATATGTGTTACATTTAGTTCCTGAAGGTCTCGTTCATTCAGTATTTGAACCTCTCCCGAAAGTACTTCTTTGCTCCTATTCATAAATGTCTTTATTTCGTTATAGATGGTTGATGTAGGATTAACAACTGTTAACTGTAATTGTTTACTAGCGATAATACCTTGTTTAGATATAGTAGGTAAGTTTTGAAGCGGAATGTATATGCCCGCTACACCGACATCACTGTCTATTCTGGATATAGTTCCTATTTTTTTATATGTATCATCAAATTCATATAATTCTTTTACATTGGTTTGATCACCAACAACCATATCATTTAAACTCCCATGATGAAAATATTGCCCTTCAGAAATATATGGCGTCCAATAATAATCATCTTTTAAGTTCACAGCTATCATTTTTATTGCACCTGAACTATTCAATGCTTTTAAATTTTCTACGTAAATATCACTTTTCACAAAAGTATCTTGTATGAGAGGAATTATCGCTTCCAATTCGGTTTCATTCGCTATCGGAACAGTTAACGTTTGATTCTTTTCTGGAAAACCAATTTGAAAGGCAGCTATAAAGTTTCGTTTAGACTCTGTTAAAAGCACGGCTACTGATATAGAAAGAAAAGAAATAAAAAATGATATAAGAAGAATTACGGAAAATAGTTTGTTTCTTTTTATATTTTTAAAAGCTAAATACATGAACCGGCTCCTTTTAGATAAGAAGGAGATGATGAACATCCCCTTCTCCTTATCCAAATATTTATAAAGACAACTATTTTATTTGTTATCACTATAATCGTAAGTTCCTATTACTATCAAAGGTTCCTTTGCAATCGTAAGTTTCCATTACTATCAAAATTACCTTTTCGTATCTCTTCTTGATAGTCATTATCCTCATTCGCATAATGCTCAGAGTATAATCCTTTTGCACCAAAAGCGTTATATGCACCATTACTCACAGTAGCATTTAATGCTCTTCCAGATTCATGGGATCCTAATTTATCCGAAGCACTTGCAATGTATGAATTGCTTCCATTTGAATTAATAAAAGAAATTGCTACTGAACAGCGGGATGCATTTTGATTCGTAGTCGTCTGAGCTCTGTAAGATAGCAGATTACCACTTTTATGACCGCTTAAAGTTGAATAGAATGCACTTGTTGAGATTGATGTTGCTAATAATACTAAAGTCGTAATTGAAAAAACCTTTCCCTTCATTAACAATCACCTCGTGAATTAAATAGTTTTGTAGCGCTACATCGTAATAATACTTCTCAAGTAAATTCTCCTCAATAAGTGTTCCATATGTTTTACAAACTCTTTAAAAACTTAAACATTTATACATTTTTAAAAAGTAACGTTATAAGAAAGTCATACAAAAAAGACTGCAGAGAACACCTTCTCCACAGCCTAATGATTATTTTTGCAAAAACGACTGTAAATCTGCAAATTGTTTCTTTGCATCTTCATAGCCTTGTTCATATAAACCTTGTAATTTTGTCTTATCTTTTTCCATACGATCTACTTGAAGCGGCAACTCTGGTCTGATGACAAATAAATTACCAGCTTGCTCTTCTTTTTCAATATAGTGAAGTGTTTCATTATACACTTCATAACGATTCAACATAGTGTTAACAAGATTCGGATATTTTTTATAAGCTTTCGCTGCAATCCATCCGAATTTTGATTTTTTCTTCGCGTAACCATGATTTCTCGTTAAAATAACGACTGATTTTTTAAATCCATCTTCTTGTGCTTTACGAACTGGAATTGGATCAGAAATCCCGCCATCTAATAACTGCTTACCACGATAATTTACTACTGGCGCAATGAAAGGCAATGAACTAGACGCTTGTAATAAATTTAGTGCATCATCATTCGTTCCTTCTTTCTCAAAATAAACAGATTGTCCTGTTTCACAATCCGTCGTTCCTACAAGGAAACGTTCTGGGCTATTAAAGTATGTTTCAAAATCAAACGGCACATGCTTTTCTGGAATTTCATGAAAAATGAAATCCATATCAAATAGCTGACGTTTTCTCCATAAGTTTTTATACGATAAATATTTCGGATGTGATGCATAATCAATATTGACCGTTTTATTTCTATTTCTTTGTCTGGAAAGATACGACGCTGCATGACAAGCACCCGCTGATACACCGATTACATATGGAAAATATAAATCTTGTTCCATAAAGTATTCTAATATCCCACCCGTATATACACCACGCATACCGCCGCCTTCTAATACTAACCCCGTATTTTCAAGCATATTACTCTCTCCTCTATATATATTGACTCTTTAATTATTCACCATGTTAAGTATCTTTTTCTATTATATATGAGTTCTTTCAGAAATTATATTCAAAAGACTTGAGAAAAAGGAGTTTTTTCTTCCAATT
Source organism: Bacillus luti (assembly GCF_009739945.1). NCBI lineage: Bacteria > Bacillati > Bacillota > Bacilli > Caryophanales > Bacillaceae > Bacillus > Bacillus luti. Next base: position 4,362,293 of record NZ_CP040336.1, read on the forward strand.
ATATTTCCAAATGATCTGAGACATCCTTTATAAACCTTTGAATAAAGTCTTGCTCTTCTTTCGTATATCCATCTAAAAGTAACAGCCACTTTTCTTCAGCTTGCTTATGCAATTTTTCATGAGCTTTATATATTTCATTTCCACTTTCCGTTAAGCGGAAGAAGATTTCTTTTTGATTATCTAACATTTGCATCTTCTCAACGAATTGCTTTTGAAACAACTTTGTACAAATTTTAGAGATTGCTCCCTTCGTCATGCCCATTTCTGTCGTAATTGCCATTACATTCATCAAACCATTTTTTCCGATACATTCGATTACATGTAACTCAGATAATGACATACTACTTACACCTGTCTCACGAAGAAACTTCTCGTTTTGTCGTTTTAAATGTTCTTCTTTTTTATGCAAAAGTGTACGAATGTCCGAAAGTATTTCCATTTGTTTCATTGTACGTTCCAATCCGTTCGCCCCCTAAGTTTCCAAAGAAACAATTTAACTATATACCATTTTAAAATCATTTTTTCATATTTACAAGTGAGAAAAACGTGTTAAAATAAATTTAGTTTCCAAGGAAACCAAATCACAAGGAGGTTAACATTATGAAAAAATCTAAATTAAATTTCATTTTATATGTTATCTGTATTAGTGCCTTACTCGGCTCCTTCGCTCAAAATATTTACACACCTATCTTACCGATGATTCAAAATTCTTTTCATACTTCTCTTTATCTTGTAAATGTAACAGTTTCACTTTTCACATTCGTTCTTGCGATTATGCAGCTCATATATGGACCTTTAATTGATACAAAAGGGAGAAAATCTGTCCTTATTCCTAGTTTAATTATTAGTACGATTGGTTCAATCGGATGTGCTTTTTCATCAAACATTTATTTATTTCTATTCTTTAGAGCCATTCAAGCTGTAGGAATTGCCGCTATACCTATAGTTGCCGCAACAATTATTGGTGATTTATTTGAGGGAAAAGAACGAGGTGAAGCAATGAGCCTTTATCAAATGTTACTTGCTCTCGCACCTGCGGTTGGCCCTCTCATTGGTGGTTATCTCGGCAGTATAAATGGCCACGTATCCGTATTTCTCTTTTTATCTATACTTGCCATTCTTTTATTAATTATAAACATTTCACTACTTCCAGAAACAAAACCAACTGTAATTAAGCAACCGCACTCAAAAAAAAATTACTGGTTTATCTTAAAAAACAAAACTGGATTTTCTATTACTCTTATTGGCTTTATTCAATTTTGTATTTACTTTTGTTTCCTCGTTTTTTTACCGAACATTTTCACAAATTTATTTCACTTAACTACAAGTGAAATTGGTCTTATGTTTGTACCGATGTCCCTTTCTATTATGTTAGGAAGTTATTGCTTCAAGCTTTTGCAAAAGCGTCTCACAACAAAGCAAGCTTTATTCATTACTAGTTTCTTCAATATTATATGTGTCACTTTATTCTCTTTCACATATAACATCAATATCCCATTCATCATTATCGTTACATTTTTGTACGGTTTTAGTATGGGCCTTTCTATGCCAACTCACACTACCTTATTAACAGAAGAATTCGTACAAGAACGCGCAACTGCTATCGGTATGTACAACTTTATTCGCTATCTCGGTATGGGCACAGGGCCACTTGTAGGTGGATTTCTTTTATTTAACCAAAATTACTTTTGGATTTTCTTCCTAGGCGCAATTATGTTTTTACTTGTAATTTTATATGCAATGAAAATGCTACGCTTTCATGCTGTACAAAAAGTAAAATAGAGCCCCCAAAAAGGTCGGCTCTATTTTAAGCTCTTTGATCCGCAACGATATGAATATCAATATACCTCGTTTGCCTCATAATCTCATTTACAATCGAGCCTTTTCGTATTTCTTCCCAACGAGTTCTTGCCGATTGCCCAAGTAAAATTTGCGTTACTTGTAATCTTTTCGCAACTTCAATAATAACATCCGCTGGCTTTCTCCCTTTTGCTTCTTCTAATACAAAACTTGCATCAAATTGATTCGTGAGCGTCTTCCACTCTTCAATTGTTTGTTTTTTACCAGCTGAAAGAGAATCTATCTTTTCTCTTTCAACATTTAATACATACAATTCAGCGTTTAACCGATTAGCCATGCGCCATCCCCGTCTTATTAATTTCTCTGCTGTTGAACTGTACTGTACACAAACGAGAATTTTTTCTTTCACTCCGATTGGTTCTATCACTGTTTGACTAATCTTTTCGTCCATATCGTCAGCGACTTCACGAAGCGATAATTCCCTGAGTGCTCCTAAATTGTTAAGCGTAAAGAAATTTTGTAAGCTTTGCTGAATTTTTTCTTCTTTATATATCTTTCCGTCTATTAACCTCTTCCGAAGTACTTCCGGCGTTGCATCAACTAGCTGAATTTCATTTGCTTTTTGTAAAATAAAGTCTGGAATTCGTTCTCTTACTTTTACATTTGTAATTTGAGCTACAATGTCATGAACACTTTCTAAATGTTGAATATTAAACGCTGACAATACGGATATACCAGCCTCTAACAATTCTTGTACATCCATATAACGCTTCTTATTTTTAGAGCTGGGAATATTACTATGTGCAAGTTCATCCACTACAACTACTTGCGGCGCACGCTTTATAATTCCTTCCACATCAAGTTCATAAAACACTTTCCCTTTATACTCTATTTCTTTTAAAGGTACTTTTTCTAAATCAGCAATTGCTTCTTCTGTCTCTTTTCTGCCATGTGTTTCAATTAAACCAATTACAATATCAGTTCCATCTTTTTGCATTTCCCTAGCATCAAAAAGCATTTTATAACTTTTCCCTACTCCTGGAGCTGCTCCTACATATAGCTTTAACTTCCCGCGATTTTGCTGACGAATATATTCTAAATACTCTTCTGGTGTTCGCCTCTGAAAAGTTGGTTTATAGTCATCCGCATACAAAACAATCACAACCTTTCTTTCGAAACAACGCTACCTCAATCCGTTAGATTGAGGTAGCACTGTTACTATTTCATTAGTTTCTGTAATTCTAAATTTAGCTTTAAAACGTTCACGCGGTTTTCTCCAAATAAGCCAAGTGCCGCACCTTCCGCTTGATCTTTAATCAATTGATCTAGCGTTTCTTTCGGAATATTCGTTATTTTCGAGATGCGATCTACCTGCACAGAAGCTGCCTTCGGACTAATGTCAGGATCAAGCCCTGAACCTGAATTTGTCACTAAATCAATCGGTACTTCTGTAACTGGAACGCTCGGATTTTGTTTCTTCCACTCTTCAATACTTTTCTCTACTCGTTTCTCTAAATCTGGATTAGACGGTGCATAGTTATTTGAACCAGACGCTTCTGCTTTATATTCAATACTAGAGACACGCCCATGAAAATAACGTGGATCTGTGAAATTTTGACCGATTAATTTAGAGCCAATCACTTCATTTTTATCATTATATATTAGACTTCCATCCGCATTATCCTTCATTACTGCTTGTGCAATACCAGTAACAATCAGCGGATATACAAGTCCGCACAACACTAAAAATGTAAAAGTAATACGGATGATTGGTGATAGTATACTTTGTTTCTTCGCCATCTTTTTCCCCTCTTCCTTATATGAACAAGCCGACAATTATATCAATTACTTTAATTCCAATGAACGGTACAATCACTCCGCCCAGCCCATAAATAAGTAGGTTTCGGCCAAGTAATGCATTCGAACTCATCGGTTTATATGCGATACCTTTCATCGCCAATGGAATGAGTAATGGAATAATAACTGCATTAAATATTAATGCTGATAAAATCGCTGACAGTGGTGATGTTAGTTTCATAATGTTTAATGCTTCCATTTGCGGAATTGCAAGTGTAAACATTGCTGGAATGATTGCAAAATATTTTGCGATATCATTCGCAATACTAAACGTCGTTAACGCACCACGTGTCATTAATAATTGCTTACCGATTCCTACAACCTCAATAATTTTTGTTGGGTTCGAATCTAAATCAATCATATTCGCTGCTTCTTTCGCAGCTGTCGTACCACTATTCATCGCTAATCCAACGTCCGCCTGCGCTAATGCTGGAGCATCATTTGTACCATCACCTGTCATCGCTACAAGTTTCCCTTTCTCTTGCTCTGCTTTAATAACAGCAATTTTATCTTCTGGTTTACACTCAGCAACAAACTCATCTACTCCAGCTTCTTTTGCGATCGTTGCCGCTGTTAATGGGTTATCCCCTGTACACATAACCGTTTTAATCCCCATTTGGCGCAACTGTTCAAAACGTTCACGCATACCAGGTTTTACAGTATCTTTTAAATAGATTAAACCGTAAATACGATTATCCACTGCAACGACAAGTGGTGTTCCGCCCTCTTTTGAAATGAAATCTGCTTTTTGATTTACATCTTTCGGAATTGTTCCACCTTGTGATCTAACCCATTCAATCACGCTACCTACAGCACCTTTTCTCACTTTCGTTCCGTCCTGTAAATCAACACCACTCATTCTCGTTTCTGCTTTAAATGGAACAAATTCACCTTGTTCTGCAAGTGCCCTATCATATGATAGAGATTTCGTTTTTACATATTCAATAACAGATCGACCTTCTGGTGTTTCATCTAAAACTGAACTAATCGCAGCCCATTTCCCTACTTGCTCAATCGTTTCATTTCCTACAGGTAATAATGTATGAGCCATTCGGTTCCCGAAAGTAATCGTACCCGTTTTATCTAAAATAATTGTATTAATATCGCCCGCAGCTTCTACTGCTTTCCCTGACATTGCTAACACGTTAAACTTTGTCACGCGGTCCATTCCAGCAATACCAATTGCTGATAATAACCCACCAATTGTCGTTGGAATTAAACAAACTAACAATGCGACAAGTACAGCTGTATCAATTTGAAACCCTAAATAGTTCGTAAAAATCGGTAATGTCACAACAACGATTAAGAAAATAAGCGTTAAACTCGTTAATACTGTATTTAAAGCAATTTCATTCGGCGTTTTTTGACGAGCAGCTCCTTCAACTAACGAAATCATTTTATCAATAAATGATTCACCAGGATTACTCGTAATGACAATCGTAATTTCATCACTTACGACCATCGTACCGCCTGTTACGGAACAAAAATCACCACCCGCTTCTTTTATTACAGGAGCTGATTCCCCTGTAATCGCAGATTCATCGACAGACGCTAATCCTTTTATTACTTCCCCATCACTTGGAATCATTTCTCCTTGTTTTACAATAACAACATCACCTTTTCTCAGATCCGTTGCTGAAACTTGAACAATGTCTCCATTTTCTTTTACAACATTTGCAAAAACATCTTTCTTCGACTGTTTTAAAGAATCGGCTTGTGCTTTCCCCCGTCCTTCCGCTAATGCTTCTGCAAAGTTAGCAAATAAAACTGTAAATAATAGAATAAGAGAAACAGTTATATTAAACCATCCTGGTACACTACTAGAACGACTTGGAAGAAACGATAAAATGAACGTAATGATAAATCCAATCTCCACAACGAACATAATCGGATTCTTGATCATGACTTTCGGACTCAATTTCGCAAAGGATTGTTTCATCGCATGTATCACGATATCACGATCCATCGTTTTCGCTTGTCTAACTTCATCTTCTACAGCATGTATTTGTGACTCATTTACTCTTTTTTCTTTTACTACTACCGGTCTCATCATTTACCCTCCATTACTTCAATGTAAGAAATTCTGCAATTGGACCGAGTACTAACATCGGGAAAAATGTTAATGCACCGACAATTACAATTGTTCCGATGAAAATGCCGCCAAATAAACTATTATCCGTACGGAACGTTCCGACTGTTTCTGGTACAACCGTCTTTTCTTTCAATGAAGCTGCAACAGCTAGCATCGTAATTAAACTGAAATAGCGGCCTAAAAACATAACTAAACCAGTTGTAATATTCCAAAACGGTGTATTATCCGCTAATCCTTCAAATCCAGATCCGTTATTCGCAGCTGACGATGTATATTCATATACCACTTGCGTCAAACCGTGGAAACCGGAATGAGAAATAGCATCCGTCCCTAAACTTGTTGAAAGAGCTAATGCTGAAAATCCTAAAATGAGCAATGGATGAAATAAAATTGTTACCGCAATTAATTTCATTTCCTTACCCTCAATTTTCTTACCTAAAAACTCTGGTGTCCGTCCAACCATTAACCCAGATATAAACACTGCGATAATCGCATACATAATAATGTTCACAAAACCTGCTCCAACGCCGCCATACACTGTATTTAACATCATATTTACAAGTGGAACTAACCCGCCAATTGGTGTTAACGTATCGTGCATCGTATTAACAGCCCCTGTTTCAGCAGCTGTCGTTACAGTCGCATAAAGAGAAGAGAATACAGTTCCGAACCTTACTTCTTTTCCTTCTGTACTTCCTTGTACATGTTCAATACCCATTCCATTTAATGCCGGATTCCCGTTTAGTTCAGATGTCGTAATCGTTATAAATCCTAGTAGAAACACCATGAATAGTGAAACAAAAAGGATGCGCCCTTGCTTTTTATTCCCTACCATTCGTCCGTACGTAAATGGAAGTGCTGTTGGCAATAACATCATAAGCATCATTTGCAAAATATTACTCATTTGTCCTGGGTTTTCAAAAGGATGTGTAGAGTTTGCTCCGAAAAATCCACCACCGTTATTCCCAAGTTCCTTAATTGAAACAAATGATGCAACAGGTCCGCGTAATATACTTTGCTTTGCCCCATCAATTGTTTGTGCTGTAACTGCCCCGTCTAACGTTTGTGGTACACCAAGTGCGACAAAGAATAGTGCCGCAATAAATGCGATAGGAAGAAATACTCTCGTTAGTGCTCTCGTAAAATCAACGAAAAAGTTACCGAGTTCTTTTCCAGCAAGTCCTCTTATAAATGCCATAACGAGTGCTAACGTCGTTGCTGGTGCTGCAAACATTAAAAATGTAATTCCAATTAATTGTGATAAATAAGATAAACCATTTTCACCGCTATAATGCTGTAAGTTTGTATCAGCCATAAAACTAATTGCTGTATTAAAAGCAAGCGTAGGCTCCATTCCTTCAATGTGTGCTGGATTTAATGGCAATACTCCTTGTAGTCTGAAAATGAAATACACGACAACAATCATAAATCCATTTAATAAAACTAATGATAGTGCGTACTGTTTCCACGTTTGATTGTATTCTTTTACACCCGTAATTTTAAAAATAAGTTTTTCAAAAGGCCCGAATACTTTATCTAGCTTTTTACTACCTTGAAAGGCTTTCTCTAAATAAATTCCCGTTGGCTTTGCCACAAGAATAAACAATAGCATTGTAATAACGACTGCAACCCAGATCATAATGAATGACTCCCCCTAATTAAAACTTTTCCGGATTTAATAATGCATACACTAAGTACACCGTAATTGCTGCAACAATAACCGATAAGGCAATCATCATGATTGCTTACCTTCTTTCACAACTTTATCTGACCAACTCGCAAGACTTGCCATCGATGCGACTAACACAACAAAAATCCCGATCATTACAACATCTAACATAACTATCCCTCACTTCTTTTTGTTAAAATTTTCCATTAAAATATTAAAAAAGAACACTAAGCTCTACTTAGTGTTCGAAATGAACAACACAAAGTAAACCTCCTCTCTAAACGCTTACGAGGTTAGCTGTCGGATTCGGGCCTAAAGAGTAGCCCTACTTTCAAAACTGAAAGATTCACCCCAAGTGACGATGCACAAAATTGGTTCCCCCGCTCCATTTCTGGAACTCAGCGATTTTAGGTTTTTTTGGAAATTTTATGAATGATTTATGAGAGTAAATATACTCCTCTATTTTTTACTTGTAAAGAGCTAAATTACTGAAAATAAGAAAATATCCATCTATTTAAACGCTTACATTGAGTATTATTAATATTATTTCATCTATTTTCTCGCCTTTTCTTTATTTTTCACAGAAATGATCTTTTAAATACGAAATAAAAAGAGCGAATGACATGAAGTGCATAGCTTGTTGCACTTCGCATTCGCTCTTTTTTCATTCAACTTTTAGTCTCCTCGTAAAAATGTACGCAAATTTCTCCCGCGAATATAAACTTGTGACAATTCTGAATGGAGCTGCTCATATTCGATAACATCTGTTTTTAAATATAAAGCATCTTTCGATGGCAATATGATATATGGCCTTGGAAAAATAGGATCGAGCACCACCAATTCTTGAACTCGATCTACCGATACTGCCCAACGATTCGCTATATCTCCTAGTAACAACACCTTCATCTTCTTTTCCCCCACCCTATTCAAAAAATAAAAAAGCAATATTATCACAATTCGTAAACACGACAAATGTAGCTCCAATTGCTTCATAGAGCCTCGCTGGATATCGTTTATTCCTTGTAACAACAGTAATAGGTGCTTGAAAAGAAAAGCGAATGTGTTCTGTAAAGAAACTAATGATTGGAAGCTCATCCCCTAGTAAAATCACCTTCTTAATACACTCACAAATACTAGTAAAATCCTGCTCTTTACTACAACTATACGTCCAGTCAAACCCACAATTCCTCACTTCAGCCGCTATCTCTTCATTTGCTGTAAAAATAATTAACTCATGTTGAAAGGCTACTAAATCTATTAAACTATTTACCTTGCTTTCTTCTCCAACACAAATAAGTGTTAGTTCCATGTACCTCATCCTCCTTAGCATAAAAGAACCCAAGCATAGATTGATATTCCCCTATACTAATCAGATCGATGAAGTGATGTATCCATCATGGCACCGTCCTCTCTCAAGACGCTTACGAAGTTAGCTGTCGGATTCGGACTTTGAGAGTAGCCCTACTTTCAAAATTGAAAGATTCACCCCAAGTGACACTGCACAAATTGGTTCCTCCGCTCCATATAATTGGACTCAGCGTATTACAAAAAATATATTCTGGCTGATATATTACTCCTATATTTGGAAAAAGTAAACAGAAAAAAAGCCAGTTATAAAACTGACTTTTTACTTACCTACACACTCGTTTTATTCACTTTATCCCGCATTAACGGGCAGTAAAACTTCCACCTCAAAATTCGGCTGGAGCAAAGAAGTTAGGTGGCAGATCAACTGCCCGTAAACGCCCGATTGGTTCAACTAATCATCAGTAGGGGATGAACCCCCCACACTGATTATAGTTTCACTTTATACGCAAAATGATTCGTCGGTCCATGACCACTACCGATATTCAACGGATTTTCAATTGCTATACTAATAAATCGTTTCGCTTCTTGAACTGCCTCTTCCATCGAGTATCCTTTCGCAAGTCCAGCTGTAACTGCAGACGCGAATGTACAGCCACTTCCGTGCGTTTGTTTCGAAGGAATTCGTTCACTTCTAAATTCAATAAACTCTTCTCCATCAAAGAGTAAATCAATTACTTCATTCCCTTGATACTCTGCGTGTCCGCCCTTCATAAGCACGTATTTAGCACCTAATTCGTGCAATACCTTCGCAGCTTCCTTACTATCTTCAATATTATGAATCTCCATCCCAGTTAACACTTCTGCTTCAGGAACATTCGGCGTTATAACAGTTGCTACTGGTAATAAATATTCTTTTAATGCTTGTACTGCTTCTTGCTGTAATAATGACGCACCGCCCTTAGCAATCATAACTGGGTCTAGTACAATATTATTCCAGCCAAATTTCTTAATCTGTTCTGCCACAATTTGAATAATTTCACTGCTAAATAACATTCCTAGTTTCACAGCATCTGGTGTTAAATCCGTACCAATTGAATTCAGCTGTTCCGTAATACCTTCTAACGGAACAGGATATACCCCTTGCACGCCAAGCGTATTTTGAGCAGTAATTGCCGTAATAGCCGTCATCCCGTACACACCAAGCTCTTGGAATGTTTTTAAATCTGCTTGAATGCCGGCACCGCCGCCACTATCAGATCCTGCAATTGTTAAAGCTTTATTTACTTTCATCCCACTCATCCTTTTCTATCCAAAATAGCGATGATAAATTGTTTTTGCTTCACTTATATCTTTCGTTCCATGTACAAGTACACGACCATCTTTAAAAGCAACTAATCTCTTGTCTTCCACAGAAAATGATAATAAATATGGATTTACATTTAAATCCTTCACACGATCATTCAGCAACTCTTTGTATCGTTCAAAATCCATATCCTCTTTATAAGGTGGTCTAATTTGAACTGTATTTCTCCCGCATAAAACTGCTGTTTTCGATGTGTTTTCTTTATTTAAATAAGGATATAATGCATTTTCTCCGCACGAAGGACAATTATGCTTACGGAGCTTTTGCACATTCATACATGAATATTCATTTTTCCATACATCAAACGACACAAGTCCATCTCGAAGCGATTCATAGTCTTCTACTAACAGTTTCAGAGCTTCCGTTACTTGATGAGAAACGACAAGAGATACAGCAGGCGATATAATGCCCGCTGTATCACATGTCGCTCCGCCAAGCGGAATCGATTGTAATAAACAAGATAAACATGGCGTTTTACTAGGAAGAATGGTGTAAGAAAGGCCGTAACTCCCTACACATGCCCCGTAAATCCATGGAATAGAATATTTTTGCGCTATATCATTCACAATAAAACGTGTTTCAAAATTATCAGTCGCATCAATTATTACATCAACGTTTATAACGAGTTCTTCTAGCTCTTCAGCTGTTACATCTTGAACGAGAGCTTCTACTCTTACTTCACTATTAATCTCTTCTAGACGTTTCTTTGCCGCTACAGCCTTTGGAAGGTTATTTTCTACATCACTCTCTGCATACAATTGCTGCCTTTGTAAATTACTCCAATCGACATAATCCCGGTCAACAATCGTTACTGTGCCAACGCCTGCTCTTACAAACATTTCTGCATTTGCACTACCTAGTGCACCCGCACCAATAATGAGTACATGCTTTTCTCTTATTTTTTGTTGTCCTTCTTCTCCAATTGGAGAAAATAGTTCTTGGCGAGAATATCGATTATTCAACTACGCTCATTCCTTCTAAAGGACTACTTGCAGTTGCACAACGTTTGCGAGCAATACGACCTGCTTCAAATCCTAAACGTCCTGCTTCAATACTTAATTTCATTGCCTGTGCCATTTTAATAGGGTCTTTCGCACCAGACACCGCTGTATTTAATAACACACCATCTGCTCCTAATTCCATCGCAAATGCCGCATCAGCTGGGCTACCGATACCAGCATCAACGATAACTGGTACCGTCGCTTGTTCAATAATGAAACTTAAATTTAACGGATTTACAATACCAAGACCTGAGCCAATTGGTGATGCTCCTGGCATAATTGCATGCACACCTAATTCTTGTAATTTACGTGCTAGTACAACGTCATCAGATGTGTACGGAAGTACGATAAACCCTTCTTCTAGTAACATTTCAGATGCTCTCAATGTTTCTACCGGATCAGGTAGTAACGTTCTATCATCACCAATAACTTCTACTTTTATCATGTCACAAAGTCCTGAAGCTTTTGCTAATTTTGCAATTCGAACAGCTTCTTCAGCATTTTTTGCCCCTGCTGTATTCGGTAGTAACGTATATTTTTTTATATCAAGTTTCTCTAATAAATTTGGTTGCTTCGCGTCAAAAATATCCATACGACGTACTGCGAACGTTAAAACCTCAGCCTCAGATACATCAATTGCCTTTTGCTGTACATCAAAATTAGGGAATTTACCTGTTCCTAATAAAAGTCTAGACTGAAATGAAAATGGTCCAATGTTTAACATAATCAACCGCCTCCTACGAAAGTTACAATCTCAATTTGGTCTCCATCAAAAACAGATGTATCTGTATGATCATCTTTTTGTAAAATATCTTTATTACGCTCTACTACAACAATTCTGTTATCTAACTCTAAATGTATAAGTAGCTCAGCTACTGTTTTCACACTCGCTGGCACTTCCATTTGGTTACCATTAATTTTTAAATTCAAACTTCCATCCCCCTTCTAAACCGTTTTAGAAAGCAATGAATCTAGCAAGTGATTCTCCTGCTTTCCTTCTATTAAATCAGCCATATACTGACCAGAAACAGGGCTTAATAAAATACCGTTTCGATAATGCCCAGTACAAGCATATAAACCTTTTATTTCTTCATGCTCTCCCATATAAGGAGCTTCATGATTCGATTGTGGCCTTAATCCAGCCCATGTACTTTCCCACTCTGCCTCTTTTAAAGCCGGCAATATTGTATAAGCACGCTCTAATATAGAAGTAATACTTTCTGGCTGCACAGTTTTATTGAACGTATGAGGATGCATCGTTGCCCCTATTACATAACGACCACCACGTTTCGGTGCGATATAAAATCTTTCTTGGAAAATAGGAGCTTTCAATAGTGGCTTCCTGCTTCTTACTGCAACGACTTCTCCTTTAACTGGATATGTACCCCAATCGTGATGAAAATGTCCTAGTAGCTTCGTGCTCCATGAACCTCCTGCAATAACGACTTTCTCGCACGTGATAATACCTTCGCTCGTAACAATTCCAGTCACTTTATTATTTTCAATACGAATATCAAGTACCTCTGTCTGTTCATATATATCAGCACCGGAAATGGCTGCAGACTGTGCAAATGCTTTCGTAAGCTCTGGTGCAATAACGTGACCATCTTTCGGATAATATACCGCTCCGATAATTGATTCGGATAGAAATGGCTCTTTTTCTCGTAAATGGTCTCCTGTTAGAAAATAGGAATCCTCACCTGTTTTCTGCTGCCAATCCATAATGTGAAGAATTCTTTCCTTCTCACCTTCATTTTGGGCAATGCGATATATTCCTTTTTCCTCATATCCAATATCAATACCCGTCTTTTCACGTAAAGCTGTTGCAAGTTGTGGGAATATAGCACGGCTTTCTCTAGCAAGTTCAAATAGCGGATCATACGCATCCCATTCTGCCTGAACACCGAGCAAGCCAGCAGCAGCTTTCGAAGCTTCCGATGCAATCCTCTGCTTCTCTATAATTGCTACTTTATGTCCTCTTTCTGCTAGAAAATGTGCAACTGAACTGCCAATTACACCACCGCCAATAATTGCTACATCATACTTCTCACACATGTTTCCCCGCCCACTTTCTTATTGATTCCTTATAAGATTTCGCTCTGCTATACGGGTTACTATCACTTACAATTCCAGACATAACAGCAATTCCACTTATTTCACTTGCAAGAACATCCCTTGTATTTTCAGGAGTAATTCCTCCAATAGCTATAATCGGGATCGATAAGCTCTTTGCAATGCCGGAAATTTCCTCTAGCCCTCTCGCTGGCACACCTTTTTTACACTCTGTTGGGAATACATGACCATAAACGAGCGAATCAGCACCATTCTTAAAAGCCTCTATCGCTTCTTCTAAAGAATGTACGGAATAACCAACATGCAAATACGAAAACTTTTCTTTCACTGACCTTACATCCGTGCTTCGATATCCTAGCTGCACACGCGGTATATTTAATAAAATAGCAATATCAATTCGGTCATTTATAACAAGTTTAGATGCCGGAAAGCCTTTTTTTAAAAGGCTTTCCACCCCTTCATATAATTCCTTCGTACTTTTCTCACGCTCACGAATATGCAAATAATCAATCTCACTCTCAATTTGCATCGCTACATTCACTAACTCTTCGAATGGCATATGGCCATTTGAGATTACGTGGAGCTCATTTTTCATATTCATTCGCCTACTTTAAAATATTTTCGAATAGCTCATCGGCTGGAACAATTTCCTTCGTCATTCCTTTGTCTTTCAGCCATTTATTTTGTTTCTCCCAAGACTCTTTTGAATCTGATAAGAATGGCTCATCTTTCGTTTCCATCTTCTCTAATAAAATTTTCATACTTTCTTTTTCAACTTCTGGCACAAGCGGGAAGTTTTCTTTTTCTTGATGATCTAATAAAATATTTAATGCTTCATCAGGGTTTTTCTTCATAAAGTCATACCCTTTTTTCGCCCCACGTAAAAAGGCTTGCAGCGCTTCTTTATCTTTTTTCAACGTTTTATCACCTGTTACAAACACAAGCTCATGATAATTCGGTACGCCGTAATCAGCTGGATTAAAGTACGCTGGTTCATGACCTTCATGACGCATAACAGGTACTTCATGGTTAATGTATGCTCCTGTTACAGCATCTACTTTTTTCGTAATTAACGCTGGCACTAAATCAAATCCAACATCAACTACTTTCACTGTATCTGGATTACCACCATCTTCTTTTATCATCGTTTTTAAATACGCTTCACTTAAAGGCGTTCCAGAGTAACCTACTGTTTTACCTTCTAAATCTTTCGGTGATTGAATACCTGCTGATTTCAGCGATACGACATGATTTAATGGGGAACGTACGACAGCCCCAATTGACTTCACTGGAATTTGTTCATTTGCTCTTGCCATAACAACATCTGGCTGATAATACAGGCCAACTGTCACTTTCCCTGCTGCCGCTAACGTTAATGGATCAGTCGGATTAGAAGGGAATTTAATATTTACCTTTACTCCTTCTTCTTTAAAGTATCCTTTTTCAATTGCTGCATAAATAAAGCTATGCACCGCATTTGGATACCAATCAAGCATGACCGTTATTTCTTTTTCTTTTTTACTTTTATCGGATGCTGAATTACTCGAACATCCTGCAATCATTGCAACTAATAATGTGAACACAAAGATGCGTTTTAATAATTTCATGAATGCTTCCTCCAACTAATGAATTTCTTTTCTAATATGGAAATAAGTATGACGAAGAAAATAGCTAATAATGATAACAATACAATGGGTGCGAATACACCAGCCCCGTCTAACTGCGTCATCATTCTCTTACTGAAATATCCAAGCCCAGCTTGTGCACCAAGCCACTCTCCAATTGCTGCCCCAATGACACTAAGCGGAACTGCAATTTTTAAAGCTGAGAAAAAATAAGGAAGAGCAGACGGCAACTTTAACTTAAGAAAAACATCTTTTTTCGTTGCTCCATATGTAACTAAGAGCTCCTCCCATTCTTTTTTCGTACTACGCAGTCCATCGTACGTATTGACCGCAATCGGGAAAAACGTAATTAAAACTGTAACAACGACTTTACTCCAGATTGTGTATCCAAACCATAAAACGAAGAGCGGAGCAAGCGCAGTAATCGGAATCGTTTGTGAGGCAACTAATAATGGATAAAATGCTCTTTCCATCCATGTACTCGCATTCATTAACATTGCGAGTCCCACACCTAGTACGATAGAAATAACAACACCTATTAAAACGACGTATAACGTTGCCGGTAAATGAACCGTAAATAATATGTCTTTTAGTTTCCATATCTTTATTACAATTGCAGACGGTGACGGTAAAATGTACATCTCATCTACAATTCTTGCTCCTATTTCCCACATAACGAGTAAAATACTTGAAAGAGTAATGGCAGGAACTAATTCTTTCAATCGGCTTATCATACAAGTACCTGCCTTTGTAACATACTAAGAAGCTCCTCTTTCAGCGCTAACACGTCCGGTTTATATAAATCCTTTCGTGTTCGATTATGATCAAGTGGCACAATCCGCTCAGTCAATGTCATTATCGGCTGCTCCTCCACTACTAAAATTCGATTCGAAAGGAATAGCGCTTCTTCAACATCATGAGTGATGAATAAAATTGTTTTTTCCCACTCTTTCCATTGTTCAAACAACCATTCTTGCAATGATGCCTTCGTTAAGGCATCTAATGCACTAAACGGTTCATCTAGTAATAATATTTCCCCGCCTGTTAATAAAGTTCGGATAAAAGATACGCGCTGCCTCATACCGCCAGATAAATCTTTCGGGTATTTTTCCTCATATCCTTGTAAACCGAATTTATGTAACAGTTCCTTTGCCTTCACTTGCGCTTCTTTCTTTGGTACACCTTGGCACTCTAGTGGCAGGGCAGCATTTTCAATAATTGTTCTCCACGGCAAAAGCATATCTTTTTGAGGCATATATCCTACAGGGTGACTCTTTGTTTCTGTCAGCTCTATTTGTCCAGCACTTGCTTCTTCTAAGCCTGTAATAAGGCGAAATAAAGTGCTTTTCCCGCAACCACTTGGTCCGATAATACTTACAAATTCTTTCTCTTGTATAGAAGCATTTAATTCATTGATGATCGGTTTCTCATCATAATGAAAAGAAACATTATGAAACTGTAGTATGTTCTTGCTCCTCAAATCCCCACATCTCCTTACGATAGGACATATCCCAGAATAAATATTCAAATCGACTGGAATATAAGAAAATCTCCTCTAATCGGTCTAGTTCTTTCTCTGACTTCCCAGCTGCCATTTCATTTAATAAATCTATTAACCAAATACAAAGATTACCGTATTCTTCAGAACTATATCCTTGAATCCACTCACCAAAGAACTCATGATCTCTCGCTCCAGGAATATCATTTAAACGCTTTCCAATCTCCCAGTAACTCCACATACACGGAAGAAGTGCTGCTATTAATTCTGCCAGTGTTCCATTTTGAGATACTGACATCATATAGTTTGTATAAGCTAAATTTTTAGCTGATGGTTTTGCAGATTCCATTTCTTCTACAGAAATACCCAGTCTTTTTGCATATTGTTTATGAATCGTCATTTCTCCATTTAATATTCCATCAATTTGTTCAGCAAACTTTCCCATTATTTGTGGATTCGTTGCTTTTACAACACCAATCGCATATAGCTTTGCATAATCTAGCAGATACAAATAATCTTGTATAATATAATATTGGAATTTATCTTTTTCTAACGTACCATTCCCCATACCTACTACAAACGGATGATTATGACTTTTCTCCCAAACAGGTTGCACAGTTTCTAATAATCTATCGCAAAATTTCATTACTATTTCCCCTTTCAATATGTGTATTTAAATAAAAAACCACTTCTCTATATAAGAAGTGGTTACAGCAAATAAAATTATACATTTATTCGATGTTCCACTTCCCTTCGCTAGTATTACCTAGATCAGGTCTGTAAGGGTTAAGGATTATTCCTCTCTCAGCACATCAAGCACCCCTAGTGGTTCAATATGAAATTTTTAAATCAAAAAGCCCCGTTTCTATACGCAAAGAAACGGGGACTCATAGTTATTGTCCGAATTGCTTCCCTACGCTAGCATAATCTAGATCAGGTAATGAAAAGGATCAAAGGCTTACGGCCCACTCTCAGCTGGCAACACCAGCTCTCCTAGCAAACTATAAAATTATCACTGTCAGTATAACATCGTCATAAGACATCATCAACTGTTTTAATTTTCTTAATTGTCAACAAAATAACAAAGCTATACAACACTTATATTTTATTTTCAAAATCAATATCCTAATTAATTGGATAAAAAGAAATAATTATTCTCAAAAAATTTATTTTTATATTGATTTCATATTACATTTATGTGAATAAACCCACTATATTATATCTTTATACTATAATAAAATTACAACTATACAACTAGAGGAGGTCTCTATTATATGAATATGAAAGCTACTGCTCTAACAGCAACTACTGTCGCAATTGCTTCTTTACTACCTTCTATGGGAGAAACAAATGTACAAAAAGCAAATGCTGAACAATTATCTAATGTTAAAACTGGATATGTCAAAGTGGATCAAGCAACTTTACATAAAGAAGACAATATAAATAGCGTATCTATTGATAAAATCCGCTTTAATACGAAAGTGAACATACTTGAAAAAACGAATGATTGGTATAAAGTATCTGTTAATAATAAAGTAGGTTACGTGCAAAAAGATACTATTCTACTAAAAAACAAACTTCAATCTAATAATCAATACATCGTCAATGCTAATGCATTAAACGTTCGCTCTGAACCTAATCTAGAATCTTCAATTTTAGATGTATTACCGAATGGAAAGTTCGTTACCATTCAAGAAGAACAAGGTGAATGGTATAAGATTTTACATAATGGTCAAACAGGTTATGTACAAAAAGCATTCATATCTAATGGCTCACAACCTTTAGTAAAAGGAATTACAGTTCAAAATAATACGAAGTACACAGTTGCAACACCAAAACTCAATGTACGTAGTAATGCTAGTACAAGTAGTTCTCTACTTGGTTCATTACAAAATGGTACACAAGTGCAAGTAGTAGAAACTGTAGGAACTTGGTATAAAATTCGTTTTGGTACAGGGTACGGATATGTGGCAAAACACTATGTAGTACAAAACCAACCGCAATCACAAGCTAAAACCGCTCAACCTTCATCCATTCCAGCAGCTTTCAAATTCCCTGCTCAAGGAAGAGTTAGCTCAACCTTTGATATGCGCTGGGAACAAATGCATTATGGTATAGATATTGCAGCTCAAGGGAACGTATCCATTCAAGCTGCCGCTGCAGGTAAAGTTGTGAAGTCTTATTATTCGGCTAGTTATGGTAATGTCGTGTTCATCGCCCATCAAATTAATGGGAAATTATATACAACAGTTTATGCTCATATGAAAGATCGCACTGTACAAGCCGGTGATCAAGTACAAACTGGACAACTATTAGGTCATATGGGAAATACAGGGCATTCATACGGACAACATCTCCACTTTGAGTTACACAATGGAGAATGGAATTTTGAAAAAACAAATGCAGTCAATCCACTGCCATATTTAGTTAGGTAAATTGTATGCCACGCAATATACCTCTCTTAATTGAATACTTGGCCTTTTTAGGCTTAATCTGTTGTTTAATCATTTATAATACAAACACTGTATTTTTATCTATTATCATTGCTTTTGTTACTTTAGAAATTATGATGGAATCATTCCAAGTGCAACTAAAACAAAAAATTGCACACATTTATAACGCTCTTTTTCTATTAAGTGCCCTTATAACAAATGTAATTAGTAACGGTTTGTATTTATCTACCGTATTTCCTGTATTTTTTATGGCTATTTTATTATTCATAGCTAGATACGTGAATGTCCCTAATAATAAAAAACATGAACAAGAAGCTTAGAAAGAGGAGACACTGTGTACCAATCTTTCAAAGATACTCCAATGAAATATATATTGAATTTATATGAAAAAATGAATACTTTTTTCGGTATACAAGGAAGTTATACTGCACAACTTCTCCTTTATGGAATGTTATTTCTCATCTTAATTACTTTCTCCTTGTTTTACTAACAAAAAAAGGATCTCACATAAACTTGAGATCCTTTTTAATTTATATTAATTTTTCATATAAACAGTACTGTTTATCCACAAGCATATTTTTCATAAATAAAACTCAGATTATATTTTTTCTCTAAGCTCATTCTTTGTTCATCGTCGCACCAATAGAATAAAATATCATGAATAGTTGCATAACGCTTATTTTTAAGAAATAGTTTAAAGAATGATGGTAAACAATCATGTAATTGTATAAATATATAATTGCGTAATATCTCTTCCTTATATTCAATGCCCTTACAAATATACAGTAATTCTTCACAGTAATATGCATGCTGCGGAACTTGAATCATTTCAAAAAATGGTACATATGATAGTAGCTTTCCGATAAAATGACCATATCGGTCCATTACCCCTATCGTCATATGCTCCATCATTTCTTTCATCACATATAAATAATCATCTACATGCGTTGTCTTTAATGGGTCTAATCGATCGGAAATTTGAGCAAGTACAGCTCGTTGACAGGCTAACACCGCTTGACTCGGTCCATAATATGATAAGAAGTCTGTACACTTACGATATTTTCGTAATAAGTCATGTGTATATAAATCATAAACAAAAGTATTACAATACATCGCTAGACTCATCATATCACTATTTAATTGCTCTTTTGACAGTAACTTCGCTCTTTTACACATATAAAAGAATGTAAATTCCAATACTTCTTTATGAGATAATAAATGCTTACAATCTTTTATACATTCCTCATTAAATTTAACTCTATCCCAAATTTCTACATCCCTATCTGTTAATTCACCAATACGGTATTTAATAATTAAATAGTTTAAAGCAACCGCTTGCGTCAAAAGATCCCATGTTTCATATTCCAATGAAGTTTGGACAAATTCATCTAGCCCTTGAGTTATCATAAAAGTATTTGCCTCTTCATACCAACCAATCT
Organism: Bacillus luti; assembly: GCF_009739945.1. Taxonomy (NCBI): domain Bacteria; kingdom Bacillati; phylum Bacillota; class Bacilli; order Caryophanales; family Bacillaceae; genus Bacillus; species Bacillus luti. The sequence continues at coordinate 4,382,471 of NZ_CP040336.1, forward strand.
CTTGGCATAAACGAAGAATACGTACTAAAGTTGGAATTTCATCTTTATGAAACTGCGGTAAATTTTTCACTTTATTTATTCCATATACGATAAATGCCGCTAAATTTTCTTCTTTATAAAATTCTTTTTCTTTCCACGCTAATATAGTCCGCTCGTTCCCTTCACCTTTTGGGTGACAAGGTACAAGCAAAGAAAATAATTCAGCGAAATTATTTGGTTCTATATATGTATCTGTAACCAAATTCCAATTTGGATCGCCTTGTACAGCCTTCATATAATTCCCCTTCCCTTTTTATCCCGCTATTTGCGACCAAGTAAGACTCCCACCTCAAAATTCAGCGAATGCTATGAATTTAGTTGGGAGATAAATGCCCGTAAAAGCCCGATTGGTTCAACTCATAATCATTTTGGAATAGCCCCCACAATGATTAAAGTTTCACTTTATCTACATAGGAAATATTAATTCATTATTACATCATTACCAATTAATATTGTTATATTCAAAATCTATCATAACCCTTATACCTATCAGTATATCATTTTTTCTCTTATTAAAAATTAGGAATGAAAAATTTTAAAAAACTGTCGAAAATATTAACTGTATACCTATTATATAATGCCCTAGATACGTCACTCTAGCATATTAGTTTAATCTATATATACTAGAATGATGTATCCGCTCTTCATACATAATTTATCTTGCTATTTGTGGGCATTAAGGCCCCATTCATTAAGGATTCACTTTATTCTGTATGCTCCGAGATTTCACCTAAAGCAAATCCAGCTTGATCATCTGTCGATTCTCTTATAGCTAAGTCACCTAGTGCTAACATCCCAACTAATTGACCATTCTCAACTACTGGTAATCGTCTAATTTGATATTGTGCCATTAATTCTGTAGCTTTTTCAATAGCATCATCTGGAGAAACTGAAACAATATTTGTTGTCATTACATTTGTAATTTTATTAGACCCAGGATGCTTCTCTGCAATCCCTCGAACAACCAAATCTCGATCAGTAACAAGCCCAACAACTTGTTCATTTTCAACAACAGGAATCAATCCAACCGATTCTTCTTTCATCTTTACAGCAGCCTCATATACATTGTCTAACGGTGTACAATGTACTATATGAGTACTCATAAATTCTCGAACTCGTGTCATTTTTATCTCCTCCTTTTAATACATACCATAGTTTTTCCTAAATCCCTTTATTTATTTCAGGAAAATAAGATGATAAAAGAGGATTGCACATAATAAAAAAGAGTCAGCATATTGCTGACTCTTTTTTGTATGACCCGTACGGGATTCGAACCCGTGTTACCGCCGTGAAAGGGCGGTGTCTTAACCACTTGACCAACGGGCCATGGCTCCGCAGGTAGGACTCGAACCTACGACCGATCGGTTAACAGCCGATAGCTCTACCACTGAGCTACTGCGGAATATATATGGTGGGCCTAAATGGACTCGAACCATCGACCTCACGCTTATCAGGCGTGCGCTCTAACCAGCTGAGCTATAGGCCCATATACTTTACAGGGGCAGTAGGAATCGAACCCACACTGGAGGTTTTGGAGACCTCAGTTCTACCTTTAAACTATGCCCCTAAATGATGCCGACTAGAGGACTTGAACCCCCAACCTACTGATTACAAGTCAGTTGCTCTACCAATTGAGCTAAGTCGGCAAAAAAAAATGGTGGCTCGGGACGGAATCGAACCGCCGACACGAGGATTTTCAGTCCTCTGCTCTACCGACTGAGCTACCGAGCCAACATAAATGGCGGTCCCGACCGGGGTCGAACCGGCGATCTCCTGCGTGACAGGCAGGCATGTTAACCACTACACCACGGGACCATTTGGTTGCGGGGACAGGATTTGAACCTGCGACCTTCGGGTTATGAGCCCGACGAGCTACCGTGCTGCTCCACCCCGCGACAATATAAAATTTTAAAAAAATGGAGGAGGTAGAGGGATTCGAACCCCCGCGCGACTCTCGCCGCCTGTCGGTTTTCAAGACCGATCCCTTCAGCCGAACTTGGGTATACCTCCATGAAGGAAAAAGAAATATTTTATTATTACATGTATCTAATCCATTTAAAAAGAAAATGGAGGAGGTAGAGGGATTCGAACCCCCGCGCGATTCTCACCGCCTGTCGGTTTTCAAGACCGATCCCTTCAGCCGAACTTGGGTATACCTCCGAGACATATAATAAATAAAGTGGAGCCTAGCGGGATCGAACCGCTGACCTCCTGCGTGCAAGGCAGGCGCTCTCCCAGCTGAGCTAAGGCCCCATGTTTTTGGGAATATCGGGAAGACAGGATTTGAACCTGCGACCCCCTGGTCCCAAACCAGGTGCTCTACCAAGCTGAGCCACTTCCCGTTAATAAAAGCGCGCCCGAGAGGAGTCGAACCCCTAACCTCTTGATCCGTAGTCAAACGCTCTATCCAATTGAGCTACGGGCGCATATGGTGCCGAGGGCGGGGGTCGAACCCGCACGGTGGTCACCCACCGCAGGATTTTAAGTCCTGTGCGTCTGCCTGTTCCGCCACCCCGGCATGTCATATTGAAAATTGGAGCGGAAGACGGGATTCGAACCCGCGACCCCAACCTTGGCAAGGTTGTATTCTACCACTGAACTACTTCCGCAAGACATGTTTGAGTTATTTTATTAAAAGTGCGGGTGAAGGGAGTCGAACCCCCACGCCAAAGGCGCTAGATCCTAAGTCTAGTGCGTCTGCCAATTCCGCCACACCCGCATATTTTATTAAAATGGTGAGCCATGAAGGACTCGAACCTTCGACCCTCTGATTAAAAGTCAGATGCTCTACCAACTGAGCTAATGGCTCTTAATGGCTGGGCTAGCTGGATTCGAACCAGCGCATGACGGAGTCAAAGTCCGTTGCCTTACCGCTTGGCTATAGCCCATTAATTAAGAATGGTGGAGGGGGGCAGATTCGAACTGCCGAACCCGAAGGAGCGGATTTACAGTCCGCCGCGTTTAGCCACTTCGCTACCCCTCCGACATATATGGTGGAGGATGACGGGATCGAACCGCCGACCCCCTGCTTGTAAGGCAGGTGCTCTCCCAGCTGAGCTAATCCTCCATTTGCCTGGCAACGTCCTACTCTCACAGGGACAAGGTCCCAACTACCATCGGCGCTAGAGAGCTTAACTTCCGTGTTCGGTATGGGAACGGGTGTGACCTCTCTGCCATCATTACCAGACTATATTCATTTAAGACAAGAATCATTATAACTTATTTAACCTTTAAAGTCAACAAGTTTTTTATATTCTTTCAAAACTAGATAACATTGCTTCATATTATATGGTTAAGTCCTCGATCTATTAGTATTCGTCAGCTCCACATGTCACCATGCTTCCACCTCGAACCTATCAACCTGATCATCTTTCAGGGATCTTACTAGCTTACGCTATGGGAAATCTCATCTTGAGGGGGGCTTCATGCTTAGATGCTTTCAGCACTTATCCCTTCCGCACATAGCTACCCAGCTATGCCCTTGGCAGAACAACTGGTACACCAGCGGTGCGTCCATCCCGGTCCTCTCGTACTAAGGACAGCTCCTCTCAAATTTCCTACGCCCACGACGGATAGGGACCGAACTGTCTCACGACGTTCTGAACCCAGCTCGCGTACCGCTTTAATGGGCGAACAGCCCAACCCTTGGGACCGACTACAGCCCCAGGATGCGATGAGCCGACATCGAGGTGCCAAACCTCCCCGTCGATGTGGACTCTTGGGGGAGATAAGCCTGTTATCCCCGGGGTAGCTTTTATCCGTTGAGCGATGGCCCTTCCATGCGGAACCACCGGATCACTAAGCCCGACTTTCGTCCCTGCTCGACTTGTAGGTCTCGCAGTCAAGCTCCCTTATGCCTTTGCACTCTACGAATGATTTCCAACCATTCTGAGGGAACCTTTGGGCGCCTCCGTTACACTTTAGGAGGCGACCGCCCCAGTCAAACTGCCCACCTGACACTGTCTCCCGGGTCGATAAGACCCGTAGGTTAGAATTTCAATACAGTCAGGGCGGTATCCCACCAGCGCCTCCACCGAAGCTAGCGCTCCGGTTTCAATGGCTCCCGCCTATCCTGTACAAACTGTACCAAAATTCAATATCAGGCTACAGTAAAGCTCCACGGGGTCTTTCCGTCCTGTCGCGGGTAACCTGCATCTTCACAGGTACTATAATTTCACCGAGTCTCTGGTTGAGACAGTGCCCAAATCGTTACACCTTTCGTGCGGGTCGGAACTTACCCGACAAGGAATTTCGCTACCTTAGGACCGTTATAGTTACGGCCGCCGTTTACTGGGGCTTCAGTTCAGAGCTTCGCTTACGCTAACCCCTCTCCTTAACCTTCCAGCACCGGGCAGGTGTCACCCCCTATACTTCGCCTTACGGCTTCGCAGAGAGCTGTGTTTTTGCTAAACAGTCGCTTGGGCCTATTCACTGCGGCTTTCCGTTAAGAAAGCACCCCTTCTCCCGAAGTTACGGGGTCATTTTGCCGAGTTCCTTAACCAGAGTTCTCTCGCACACCTTAGGATTCTCTCCTCGCCTACCTGTGTCGGTTTGCGGTACAGGCACCTTTTATCTCGCTAGAAGCTTTTCTTGGCAGCGGGGAATCAAAGACTTCGCTCCATAAGGAGCTTCCCCATCACAACTCAGCCTTCACGATAAGCGGATTTGCCTACTTATCAGCCTAATTGCTTGGACGTGCACAACCAATCGCACGCTTCTTCTATCCTTCTGCGTCCCTCCATCGCTCAAACGATAAAGAGGTGGTACAGGAATATCAACCTGTTGTCCATCGCCTACGCCTGTCGGCCTCGGCTTAGGTCCTGACTAACCCTGAGCGGACGAGCCTTCCTCAGGAAACCTTAGGCATTCGGTGGACGGGATTCTCACCCGTCTTTCGCTACTCATACCGGCATTCTCACTTCTAAGCACTCCACCAGTCCTTACGGTCTGACTTCACTGTCCTTAGAACGCTCCCCTACCACTGATACCAT